>NZ_JAHVJO010000001.1 GCF_019801215.1 Fictibacillus nanhaiensis
ATGTTCATAAGTGAGCAACACATTATACTTAAACTCTTTAGAATACCCCATAAATAAAACTCCCCTTAAGGTAAAACAGATTTTTTATTTCATCTGTCTACCTAAAGGGGAGCATATCAAATGAGGAGGCAGCTTTTTTATTCGAAAAAATTTAATTCTGGAACCCATTGTTTCATATGAGTTTTGATTCCTTCATACGATTGTTTCATTTCTGGAAGGTCTTTCATTGGATGTATGATAAACGATTGGTCTACATATGTTGGCAAAAATTTAGGTTCTTTGAGATGAATCGTTGTTTCATCCCCTTTTATGTGTTTAACTATGGTCAATTGAACGATTCCGCCAATATCTTTGTAATCCCTTCTCTGTCCAGACAAGAAGTTGCCTAAAGAATATGCAACAAATGTTTTTGACCCATCACTTGCTGTTTCCCATTTAACGGGTTGCAGCACGTGTGGATGATGGCCGATGATAATATCTCCTCCTGCTTCTGTTACGAGCTGTACCATTTCTTTTTGAAAATCATTCGGCATTCTTTCATATTCATTTCCAAAATGAAGGGAGACGGTGACAATATCTGAAAGATGTTTTGCTTGCGTGATCTCACGTTTTATTTTTTCTGCTTCAATGACATTAACAAGGTGTTTTTTACCTGCCGGCACAGGAATTCCGTTTGTCCCATATGTATAGCTTAAAAATGAAACGGTAATGTCATTTTTTTTGATAAAACGAATCTCTTGACGGTCTTCCTCTGAAGCATAAGCCCCCGTGTACTTCATATCTATCTCATTCCAATAACTTAAGGCACTTAAAATTATTTTTTCTCCACGGTCTAGTGTATGGTTGTTCGCCAATGTTACGAGATCGATACCATTTTCTTTTAAAGCATCACCAACTTCGTGCGGAGAATTAAATGAAGGATAAGAGGATAAGCCGTGTTTAGTACCGCCAATCATCGTTTCCTGATTCGCCATTGTAATGTCTGGATAGGTTAAATACGATTTGACTGGAGCAAAATTAGGATTGAAATGATATAGGCCCGATGGCTGTCTCGCTTTATTATAAACGGTGTCATGAATGAGAATATCACCAACGGCTGCTAGTGTGAGACTTGTTGTTTTTTCGATTGGCTTTTTAACCGCGGGTTCAGGTTGATTCTGCTCTTTTACTCCTTGATTTTGCAGGTCCGGTTTCTTTTTTTCTTCAACCGTTTGTAAATCTGCGTTATGATACGTATATACAAGAATAAAGGTAATAAAGAAAACAGCAACAATTCCAATAAACCATAATAAGCGTTTCACTCGCAACACCCCCCTGTTTCCTATCATAATGGAAAAAGTGGGGAAAAGTACATGGCTAATTACCCTGACGTGGAAACGGTTACAAAGTAAGCCGCAGGAGGAATGGATGATTATGAAACAAATCACAGAAAAAACAATAGAACTTTTAGATCAAAATGATGAATTAGCTTCTTTTAAGAATGAGTTTTATGTAAAGAATGATTCTATTTATTTAGACGGTAATTCACTTGGACTGTTATCGAAAAGAGCGGAACAATCCTTATTAGATGTATTGAATGATTGGAAAGAACAAGGGATCGACGGATGGATGGGTGGAAAATATCCATGGTTCACATTAAGTGAACAGCTGGCGGAAAAATTATCACCATTAGTAGGCGCTGAATCAAAGGAAGTAATTGTTACAGGTTCAACGACAACTAATCTTCATCAGCTCGTGGCAACCTTTTTCGAGCCACAGCCTGGTAAAACGAAGATCTTAGCAGACGAGCTGACTTTTCCTTCTGATATCTATGCTTTGCAAAGCCAACTGAAGCTTAGAGGATTAGACCCTGCAACAGATTTAATTCAAGTAAAGAGTAAAGATGGCATGACGTTAGAAGAAGATGATATTATCGAAGCGATGACAGATGATGTTGCTTTGATCGTATTGCCTTCCGTTCTTTACCGCAGCGGTCAGCTGCTGGATATGGAAAGGTTAACAAAGGAAGCACATAAGCGAAATATACCTATTGGTTTAGATCTCTGTCATTCAATAGGAGCTGTACCTCACGATTTAAGCCATTGGGGTGTGGATTTTGCGTTTTGGTGCAACTACAAATATGTGAATGCTGGACCTGGTGGAGTAGGCGGGATTTACGTAAATAAAAAGCATTTTCAAAAAACACCAGGCCTATCAGGCTGGTTTGGGAGCAAAAAAGAGTCACAGTTTGATATGGATCATACGTTTGATGCAGAAGAATCTGCAGGCGGTTTCCAAATCGGTACGCCGCATATGTTAAGTACAGCACCGTTGATTGGAAGTCTTTCTATATTTGAAGAAGCAACAATTGAGAAAGTACGCCGGAAATCATTAAACCTTACTGCTTTATTAATGGATTTATTGAATCAAGAGTTAAATGGTGAGTTTCAAATTGTGAACCCTCTTGAAGATAGAAGAAGAGGCGGCCATATCGCCTTAAAGCATAACGACGCTGCACGCATTTGCAAGGCTCTTAAAGATAATGGCATCGTCCCAGACTTCCGGGCACCAAACGTTATTCGTCTCGCTCCGGCAGCTCTTTATAATTCATTCCGTGATGTGTACGATGCAGTAGAAATTTTAACCAAGATTATGAAAACTCGTGAATATGAAAAATATGAAAACAAGCGGGAAGTTATTGCGTAAGGAGTGGAATACTTGAAGTTAATCGATATTTCTATGCCTCTTTATAACGGAGTTCCGAATTGGCCAGGAGATACTTCCTACCAATTTGGGCTTTCATGGACGAAGGAACAATCAGGATCAGTGAATGTTGGAAAACTAGAAATGAGCACTCATACTGGAACACATATAGATGCACCTTTTCATTTTGATAATGAAGGGAAACGTGTTATCGATCTTCCATTGGATCTTTATGCCGGTCCTGTTTGTGTAATCGATGTATCGGGTCTTAAAGAAATCACACCAGAAAGTATTATGGGAAAAGTGAAGGCGAATACAAAACGTGTTCTATTCAAGACGGGCTGCTGGACAGATCGATCCACTTTTCCAGAAAGTATCGTTCCAGTTCTCCCTGAAGCTGTCCCATTTCTAAAAAAATGTGGTGTAGGATTGATTGGCGTCGATATGCCTTCCGTGGATCCATTAGACAGCAAAGGACTGTTCGCACATCACGCTTTGCATGATCATAACATTCATATTTTAGAAGGATTAGTATTGGATGATGTTCAAGAAGGGGAGTATGAACTAATTGCTTTGCCTCTTCCTTTAAAAGATGGAGATGGAAGTCCTGTTCGTGCCGTTTTGCGTGAATTAACCATATAAAACCTTGAAAACAAGCACAATGACTGTGTTTGTTTTTTTAGGTGAAACAGCATTTTTTGAGATTTTGTTCGTTGTTCCTTATAATAAAAGGAGATACCTATTGGAGGATTAACATGTATAAGTATGGATTTGAAAATTACTTTGAAGGAAAACTGAATATTACAAGCTATGATGTTATACAAGTTGGTCCATGGATAAACGTGTATATTTCATTTCAGATTGAGAATGTTGAGATTTTACCTGAAGGTTTAACTGAGCCGAGTGCACTAGCGGTGTTTGATCAAGAGGGAGAGCTGCAGGAAATCATTGCTCATGATGAAGGCGTGGATTGTGAATATAAATTTACGGATAAAGAAAAAGAACAAATTACAAAATATTTATCAGGAGTAGATGTAAAACAAATTCTTGAAAAGGAGTGAAGGTGAAAATGAAAATTACGGGTATAGAACCAACTCCAAGTCCGAATTCGATGAAAATAAATCTCGATGAAACGCTCCCAGGCACAGAGAGGCACAATTACACGAAAGACAAAGATCAGGCAGCACCTGAATTTATTAAGGAAATATTGAGAGTTGAAGGGGTAAAAAGTATCTATCATGTTGCAGACTTCATTGCTCTCGAGCGAAACCCGCGGGCAAAATGGGAAGATGTTTTAGCTGGAGTTAGAAAAGTGTTTGGCCAAGAAGAAGCTTCTCCATCTCTCGAGCATAATACGGAAGAAGAAGAAATTACCGAAATAATGGTCCTTGTCCAAATGTTCCGTGGTCTGCCGATGCAAATTAAGCTTAAAACAGAAAAGGAAGAAAGAAGAGTCGGATTACCTGATCGGTTTGCAAAAGCGGCATTAAAAGCTCAAGATGCTTCAGATAATCTTGTCATGGAGCGTCAATGGGTTGAGCAAGGTGTTCGTTATGGAACATTTGAACAGGTTGGAAATGAGGTTGCCGAAGAACTTTCAGCCGTTTATCCTCAAGAACGCCTTGATCAATTAGTAGAACAAGCCTTTAACAGTAAAGAAGGAAATCGTGAAGAGGAAACCGTTTCAACGTCAGAAGTGGCCGAAAAACTTAGAAATGATGATTGGCAGACTCGATATGCAGCACTAGAACGTATGAAACCTACAGTGGCTGACATTATGGTCTTAAAGCAGGCTATGAAAGATGAGAAGCCATCCATCAGAAGGTTAGCAGTAGTTTATTTAGGAATGATTGAAGACGAAGCGGTTCTCCCACTGTTGTACGTGGCACTGCAAGATAAAAACGTGTCGGTAAGACGAACCGCTGGTGATGCATTGTCGGATATCGGAAATCCTAAAGCGATTCCTGTCATGTGTGATGCGCTATCTGATAAAAATAAGCTCGTACGCTGGCGTGCTGCCCGTTTTCTTTTTGAAGTGGGTGATGATTCTGCTATACCAGCTTTAAAAGCCGCACAAGATGATTCAGAGTTTGAAGTCTCTTTACAAGCCAAGATCGCTCTTGAACGTATTCAAAGCGGAGAAGAAGCTGCAGGAACCGTGTGGCAACAAATGACAAAAAGCCGTAAATAACGGCTTTTTTTGTTGGTTTTTTTACTGTGCAATCCCTGCTTCTGTAATTTCTACAGAATAATCCACACTGATTTTCAAGTCTTTATAGTCGCGTTTCCATTCTTTTTGATTGAAAGCCCTGGTTCTCGCACGAACATTTTCTCCTATGCCGAGGGGATCAATATTTAATCGTTGGAATTTGCGGATGAGCTTCATACTTTCTTTTTCTAAATCTGCTTCAATGTTTTTTTCGATGCTTTTAATAACTTTTGGATCACCTGCGTCCATTTTTGTATATTCATTTAATCGTCCTTTCACGTTTACTTCTAACAAAACATGATGGTGAGGCTTTTGGAAAAGTTTATAATGGATTTTACTTTTTAATACTTCCAGGTTTCCTCTGTACGATCTTGTTGCAAATTGATAGCTGCCTTCTTTTGTTGGTTCGATTAAGGTTTTAAAGGTAAGGAGTTGTTGCTCGTGTACAGTGCCGACCATTTTGTCTCCTTTAAAGAGAGCAAGCCCTTTTATTTTAACCGCGTTCTTTTTTAGAGTTAAATAGGGAAGAACTGCATCCATGTTATTATGGTAATAAGCATACAAAAATGTATGAAAGTTTAACCGAGGTAAGTTACTAAAATGTTCGTTTTGTTCAATCATGTGGCTAAAGTAATTACCATCTGTATTTGTAAGCTCAAAATTATGAGTCATTATTTTTTTTGCGTCTTCTTTCGTTACAGCAAGAAAGATCGCTCTTCCTATGCCCGGATCTCTTTGGAGTGTGTCTATTGTTTCCAAGATTCCCTTTTCTGCAAGCTTCTGACTAAACATGATGGTATTTACCTTACCGGCAAAAATGGGTTTTGCTGTCATTTCGTTAAGTTCTAAGGCTACTTCCCGTGCTGTTTCCCCAGTAGCGGTTAGATGATTTATTTTAAAGGTTTCCTCATTAATAAAAATAGGAAATAAAATGGTCCCCGTAATATGGTCTTTTTTAGGATGTAGATCAAATCCAATAGACTTTACGATTGTAATATCATCTAACACTTCTTTTGGGGCACAAGACGATAAAACGACTGCTAACAGAAGGACAAGGGATTTCTTCATTTTTGTTCTCCTTTTTTTACTAAGCTGATTAAAAAGAGAAGGGGGATGTAACCATATAGTAAGTAAGTACCGACTTTACCGACCATATTGTTAAGTTCATCAACTTCAACTCGATTTGTAAACAGGACAGGAATTACAAAAAGAATGATTGATAGTAGAACGAGAGCTGTTCGTTGTTTAATATCAAACATTCGGTGAATCCCCCTGCTTGATGACCATAAGGAGAGAGCCAAGTTGATAAGGATAACAATAGCGAATACCGTAATCCCGATATATTCAAATCTTTCAATAAATGGCAAGGTTACAATTTTCCATTCCATTAGAGTAGGCCAAGTTAATCTTTGCAGTTGCTTAGGACTAAAATACATTAACGTCGATATGGTTGTGAGGAGATAAAAAAAAGTCGTAGTTGCAGCACCGATATGTGCCCATTTTTGAGCTTTTTTTGGATCATGCAAGAACGGATAATAAGCAAATAAATATTCTATTCCCACATAGCTCAATACCATGATTTTAAAAGCTTCAAAATAATCCTTGAAGCTGTAGCTTAATACAGGAAGTAAATTAATGCTGTGTCCAAATTTTATTGGAAAGTAATGAGAAAATATAAGCCAAACAGACAATACAAAACTAAAATAGGCGATTCCTGTTACCACACGAAATCCTTTAGAAACGATATAGTAGGTAAGTGCTACAAAAAATAATGAAATTGCCCACGTCGGAAGTCCAGGAAACATCCAATTTTGAACGGCTTCAATATAAGTGCGTAAAACAACTATCCCCGTTACTAGTATATAAACAATGAATAGGAGACTTGGAACAAGCGCTAACCATTTGCCAAAAAATTTATGGTGAAGGTAAAATAGATCGCCGCCGTGTTTATTCAACATGGAAAACATCATCCAAAGGATAAGATGTACACCTAATCCACCCGCAATCACAATTATCCAGCTGTCCTGGTTCACAAACTCAGCAATGTACCTTACAAATCCTAGAATCCCAACACCGACTTGTGAACCAACAATTAAGAAAAAAACTAACTGTGGTGATATTCGTGCATTTTTATGAACGCTGGGCGGATATTTACTGTTAGTCAAATTCATCAATATCCCTCTTCTTCCACCAGTTTATTTTTTCTTTCTCTTTTACTCTTAATTGTTTCGGCCGTTCTTTTTGAGTGAAAAAGGGAAGGCGGATAAAGGAATCTTTCCAATCTTTTATTCTTGGAGGATAGATCGGAGCTAAATACGGTCTTCCCAATGATGTTAAGGCCAGTAAGTGTGTAAGAATCGTCATTAAACCAAGAGCTACACTTAGGAGTCCCCATATTCCGGATAGAATAATCATCGGAAAACGAACAATTCGAATGGAATTGCTCATTCGATACACAGGTGTTGTAAAAGAAGCGAGAGCAGACAGTGCGACAAGTATTAATAGTACGTTACTCGTAAGTCCAGCATCAACCGATGCCGTCCCAATTACGATCCCTCCAACGATACCGATCGTCTGGCCAACCTTTGTCGGTAATCGTGCTCCAGCTTCCCGTAACAATTCTATGGTCAACTCTAAGAACAGAGCTTCTAGTACAGGGGGAAACGGAATATCGGTTCGTGAAGTCGTTAAGGTAGACATTAAATCATCTGGTATTAGTTCTGGATGATATGTGATGACTGCCACATAAAGCGGTGTAGCGAATATCGAAAAGATTACGGCAAAAATGCGCATGATACGAAAAAGGGAAGCAATGTGCCACGATAGGAAATAGTCATCAAATGCGGCAAAAAACTCTACTAATGAAACAGGTCCATATGTACCATGTGGAGATCCATTGGTTAAGAAGGCTACTTTTCCTTCCACTAATGCAGCGACTACTCGATCAGGCCGTTCCGTATCAATGAATTGAGGAAAAATAGACATCTTATTATCCTCGATCATCTGAACGAGATATGAACTGTCTAAAATATGGTCATACTCGATTTCAGATAAGCGCTGTTTCATCGTATTTACGTTTTCTTCATCCGCTACATCTTTTAGATACAATATGGCTACTTTTGATTTTGTTCGAGTACCGATTTCCAGAAAGTCAATCTGAAGAGAAGAAGTAGGTAATCTTTTTTGAATCAATAATAGATTGGTATCAATATCCTCAATGAAACCTTCTTTTGGTCCGATCACACTGAATTCAACTTCAGGAACAGAGATCTGACGGAGGCTTTGCTCTTTTCGAATCGGAACAAAGATCATGTCTTTTGAAGAACGCTTAACTAAGGCAATGTTTCCTTGCAGGATCAACTCGTTAATGGTTTGATTATCCGGATTTTTACACCATTTTTTGTTTGTAATAGGCAGCTGCTGAAACATTTCAGAAATGGAAAGTGATTGATTTTTTTGCAAAAAAGGGAGTACTTCTTGATCAAAGCGTTCCAAGTTTATTAGTGTTTGAATATAACCTGTCTTCCAATCGGAAATACCTGTTTCTTCCCAAAGGATGTTCGTATCAAGTGATGTTTCCTTGCTTCCTTTTTGAGCGGATTTAGCGGTTAGTATGCTTTTAAGAAAATTCATGGTTTATCCCTTCTGACTTTTCAATAAAAGAAATAATTTCAGCCGAAATTTCCTGAGGTTTTTCCTCCATTAGTAGATGGCCGCATTTTTCGTAGACGATTAGTTCTGCATGAGGAAGATCATGCTTAAGCCGATATCCGGTCTTAACAGGCATCACTTTGTCTTCCTTCCCCCAGAGCATAAGAATCGGCTGCTTTATGTCTTCTAGCTCTTCTGAACTCATATCTCCCTCCCTGTGCCTTAATAACCTGATTAATGAGTTGATAAAAGCAGCCTCACTGATTGGTTTACTATAGCCATCTATAAGTTCTTGTGTAACAAGCTTTGAATCATGCAAAACATCCAATAAATTTTTCTTTATGTCTTTTTTTTGGATCCAGCTTCTCACTCCCCACGTAAATAAAGGCAAATACGAGCAGGCGATAAGAGAACGACTTGCTCTTTTTACATAAGAACAGCAACCGAGTAAAATCAGTTTATTAATTCGATTAGGTGCTTTTTTTGCTGCATGCATGCACACTTGTCCACCCATTGAATGGCCAATTAATATAGCGTCTTGTATGTTCAATTTGTCTAGAAAATCTATGATTAGCTGCCCATAATTACATAGCCGATAAATAAAGCTAGTGGATTTTTCGCTCTGTCCAAACCCTGGCAAATCAAGAGCAATCACTTTATAGTTTTTTGTTAAAAAGGGCAGCAACTGTCTAAAACTAATAGTAGATGATAAAAATCCATGTACGAGAACGATGACTTTGGCATCCGAGTTCTCATGATCATAAAACTCATAAAAAATGTCTACATTGCTTACATTGATCCGATATCCAGGTACAAATGTATGCTGCTCATTCATAGCCATGAAATTTCATCCTCCGTCCGAAAATTCATAGGTGTAGTTTCTCCAACACACCGTAAAGATACAAGGTGCAATTATTTCCTTTAATAACTAGGACGTTGTTGTCCAAAAGAGATTATCTAACCGGTCATTTCAGCATTTCATTGTCCAGCTTCAGCGGCTAAAAGCTCGAGGCACAACGTTTTTTCGGGAAACACCAAAAGCGTGTTTGCACTCAAAAACTTTTGTGCTTTCGCTTTTTAGCGAGCCGCTTCAGCATTTCATTGTCCAGCTTCAATGACCAGCCACTCGAGGTTACATACTCTTCCTCCAAGGATACAAAGTGCGTATCCGTTGTCCGAAGAGTATGTGCTGGTCGTGGCTAAACCGGTCATTTCAGCATTTCAGTACAAATTTGTGCGTTTGTCTCTATTCCTCTTTACCCACTACGTACATATTTTAATAAGGAGTAAGAACGCATAAAGAAGAAGGAGGTAGCAGGATGTCTTACCCATATTATCCTTACTATTACCCGTATGCTTATCCTTATGGAGGGTATGGATACGGTTATGGTGGCTTTGGTTACGGTTGGATCTGGGCTGTATTAATAATCTTGTTTATTCTCATATTAATTTTTGGTGGCTGGTGGTGGTTCAACAACAGAATTTAGTAACAAAAGGCTTGGAGGTAGGGTCTTCAGGCCTTTTTTACTTGTGTATGTATGAATGGTTATGCGGGGATAATGAAAGAAAAAATGGAGAGATGTTATGCATAGTCGTCAAACAGTCCGCTATATTTGCGAAGAATACATGAGCGGCAACTGTTATTATTACAAAAGTGAAATCATTACACACGACAATTGGAAAAATCTTGACTCCCTTTCCTGGTCAAGGCCCCGTCCAATATCAAAGAAAACCTTTTTAAAACAGAAAAAAGCAGGATATAAGACTGAGCATAGGTTCATAAAGAAAGAACCGGCTAAAGTCATTACGTTGCCTCAAATCTAAAATCGTCTCTATAGAGGCGGTTTTTGTTTTAAGAAGCTGAACGATTCTCTAAAAAGGGGATTACATCTAATTTAAGTATGGGAATATAAATCATAAGGATGTGTATGGAAGGAGAGAGAGAATAATGGAGCATTATAGAATTGCAAAAGATACGTTAGGAGAGGTGCATGTTCCAGAGCATGCTTATTATGGAGCGCAAACTCAACGGGCAGTAAATAATTTTCCTATTAGTGGAATGCGGCTGCCTTTTGCCTTTATAAAAGCTCAGGCCATCATTAAAGCAAGTGCTGCATCTGCAAATAAACAGTGCGGTGTTCTTGATGAAAAAAAAGCAGAAAGTATTATTCAAGCTGCAGAAGAAGTTATAAGTGGAAAGTGGAATGAACAATTTGTAGTAGATGTGTACCAGGCAGGTGCCGGAACTTCGCAAAATATGAATGTAAACGAAGTACTTGCATCAAGAGCAGCTGAAATTCTCCAAGGGAAAAAAGGGGACTATTCACTCGTTCACCCCAACGATGATGTGAACATGTCTCAATCTACAAACGATACCATCCCCACAGCCATACAGCTATCCATTGCGACGCAACTCTTTGAAACCTTATATCCAGCGTTACATAATTTGATAAAGGTACTTGAAGAAAAAGAAAAGGAATTTCATTCGGTCATTAAAGCGGGAAGAACACACCTGCAGGATGCCGTTCCAATAAGGCTTGGCAGTGAATTTAAAGGATATAAAGGAGCTGTTACGTCTGTAATAAATGCTATAACCCAAACGGAAAAATCGTTATATGAGTTAGGATTAGGTGGAAATGCGGTAGGTACGGGAATCAATGCCCATAAAGATTTTGCGGCACTTGCCATAAAAGAGATAGCAAACCGTACGGGCCTTCCCTTTTTCCAAAGTGACAATACGTATAGTTTTATGCAGAACACCAACGCTGCAATTCGGATTAGCGGTCACTTAAAAGAATTAGCTGTTCATCTTATAAAAATATCGAGTGATCTTAGACTTTTGAGCAGCGGACCAAGAACAGGCCTTGCTGAAATTACATTACCTCCAGTTCAGCCGGGTTCTTCAATAATGCCAGGGAAAATCAACCCGGTTATCCTAGAGAATCTTTATATGATCTGTTCACAAGTAATAGGAAATGATTCCTGTGTAACTACAGCTGCAATAGGGAGTCAGCTAGAGATTAATCCGATGATGCCGGTCATTGGTTATAATGTTCTGCAATCTATTACCATCATAAGCAATGGCATAAATGTTTTCACAGAAAAATGTTTAAAAGACATTCGTGCGAATACAGAAAAAATTCAGGAGTGGCTCGATCAGAGTCTCTCATTAGTAACGGCATTAAATCCACATATTGGGTATGAAAAAGCAGCAGCTTTGGCAAAGGAAAGCTTTGAAACAGGGAAAACGTTAAAAGCTCTTTTAGTTGAAAAAGGTTTATTTTCAATAGAGGAAGCTAATAACATTTTAGATCCGCATTCGATGATTTAACAATCGTTTTACGTAACTTTTTTTATTGTTTTTCTCGACAAATATAGTACAGATTCCTTGTTTTTCATTTTTTTAACAAAAATGTAGTGAACGTTAATATTCCACGTTATAATAGAGAGGTTGATTCACATATAAAGGGAATGAATTAATATTCTGGAAAATTAATTTTCTCGCTATCAATAAAATAAAATGGAACAACGGTTAAATTTGAACTGATTTATGGGAGGAACCATATATGTGTGGCTTTATTGGATATATTTTAAACACGCCTGAAACGGTTGAACAGCAAGAAACACAAAAATTAATAAATATGACAAATGTCATTACTCATCGAGGTCCAGATGATAGTGGTCATTTTGTTGATCAATATGTTCGTTTTGGTTTTCGCCGCTTAAGCATCATAGATATTGAAAGCGGTAAACAACCTCTTTCCTATGAGGATGATCGTTATTGGATCATCTTTAATGGTGAAATATATAACTATGTAGAAATAAGAAAAGAGCTAGAAGAAAAGGGATTTGAATTTAAAACACATTCGGATACAGAAGTCATCTTAGCTCTTTTCAGTGAAAGACGCGAAGAAGCAATGAAAGAACTTCGTGGGATGTTTGGTTTCTTAATCTGGGATAAGGAAACGAAAGAGCTTTTTGGTGCTCGTGATGCGTTTGGAATTAAACCTTTTTTCTATTTAGAAGATGAAGAAGGGTTATACTGTGCCTCAGAAAAGAAGAGTATTACACTCGCAAAAGAAGCTCAGCAAGTAGACGTAGAGGCTCTCCATCACTATTTGACGTATCAGTTCGTACCAGAGCCAATGACGCTTACAAAAAACATTAAAAAACTTGAACCCGGCCATTATTTCATTAAAAAAGCAGGAAGACCTCTCCAAATCAAACCATTTTGGAAACCGAGCTTTGCACCTGAAAAGATGACACTTGAAAAAGCAAAAGATGAGATCAGATCTGTAATGAGAGATTCAGTAAAAGTTCATATGCGCTCTGATGTACCTGTTGGAGCTTTCCTATCCGGTGGTATTGATTCAAGCACGATCGTTGCACTGGCCAGTGAACTTCATCCTTCTTTAAAAACGTTTACAGTCGGTTTTGAAAGAGAAGGGTTTAGCGAGATAGACGTTGCGGTTCAAACAGCAGCTGCATTAAATGTGGAAAATATCCATTACCTTGTTAAGCCGGATGAATTTATGAGAGAACTTCCTAAGATTATTTGGCACATGGACGATCCGGTAGCTGACCCTGCTGCTGTACCTCTATATTTTGTTGCTCGTGAGGCTGCTAAGCACGTCACCGTAGTACTTTCAGGTGAAGGTGCGGATGAACTATTTGGAGGATATAATATCTACCATGAGCCCCATTCATTGCGACATCTGTCTTCACTTCCTAAAGGAGTTACAAAAGGTCTTGCAGCTATAGCGAAGATGCTTCCTGAAGGCATAAAAGGCAAAAGTTTCTTAGAACGCGGCAGCATGACGATCGAAGAGCGCTACATTGGGAACGCAAAAATGTTTACCGAATTCGAAAAAAGCCATCTATTGAAGGACTATCGTTCTGCTTTTAATTATAAGAATGTAACAAAACCATTGTACGAGACAGCAAAAGATTTTCATGACATCCATAAGATGCAGTACATCGATCTACATACTTGGATGCGAGGAGATATTCTTGTAAAAGCTGATAAAATGACGATGGCTCACTCATTAGAACTTCGGGTTCCTTTCTTGGACAAAGAAGTTTTTAAGGTTGCAGCAAGTTTGCATCCTGAACTGACCGTAACGAACGGTACTACAAAGTATGCGTTAAGAGAGGCGATGAAAGGAATAGTGCCTGAATCTGTTCTTTATCGCAGAAAATTAGGATTCCCTGTTCCGATTCGTCATTGGCTGAAGAATGAGATGTATGATTGGGCAAAACAGCTTATTCTAATAAGTGATACAGATCAATATTTGAACAAAGATGTTGTCATTCAGCTATTAGAGAACCATAGAGCAGGTAAAGGGGATTACAGTAGAAAAATATGGACTGTGCTCATGTTTATGCTTTGGCATCAGATAAATATTGAAAAAACATACAACTTTGGTAAAGACTTGATGGATGATGCGGATAGCCTAGAGAAAATGACCGTTACAAGCCTATAACACTCCTTTTATTTGGTTTTGCTTGTGTTGTGTTGTTATGTTATACTTAACAGGTTAAAAAATAGTTAGGAGTGTTTTCATGAATTTTGAAGTAGGTAGCATTGTTGAAGGTAAAGTTACAGGCATTAAGCCTTTTGGTGCGTTCGTTGCATTAAATGATAATGTACAAGGTCTTGTGCATATTTCTGAAGTTTCTCATGGCTTCGTTAAAGATATTAATGACGCATTAAGTGTTGGTGACGTTGTGTCAGTGAAAATTCTTTCTGTTGACGAAGACAGCAAGAAGATTTCTCTTTCCATCCGACAAACACAAGAAGCTCCAGCACCAGCACCAAAAAAGGAACGCCGTCCTGGTGGATTCAATAACAACAACAAAAAGAGCAGCAACAACAATGCTCAAGACGCTAACAAAGGGTTCAACACACTTGAAGCTAAGCTTAAAGATTGGTTGAAAGAGTCTACAGATCGTCAGGCTCAACTTAACAAGCGCCTTAAAAAATAATAATAAGAAAACCTCTCGATTTTTAAATCGAGAGGTTTTTTTGTCTGTTCTGCTGTTGTTATATGCTTTTAAGCTTTGTTATGCTCTGTATGCCCTTCGCGGCTCAATTCTTCAGATGGCTTGAACAATAATGTCAGACAATACAAACCTGAAAGCCCAACAAGACCGTAGACAATACGAGCAAGTGCCGAATCTTGTCCACCAAAAATGGCTGCTACAAGGTCAAACTGGAAGAATCCGATCAGACCCCAATTAATTGCTCCGATAATAACTAATGCTAAAGCGAATCGTTGTAATCCACTCATGTGTATTCCCTCCTTATTTTTGATGAATAGAATGCCGTATTAGGGTGTCTATTTTTTTCTATATTTATACATTCCCGTATATTTAAGGATGAAACAAAGTACGAAAACAAAAGCTAGTATACGAATAAGCGTATTGCTTTACTTCAGTTAACGAGTCACACATAATACGGATTAACTGATAAAAGAAGGAGAGATATGAATGGATGCATATACCTATTATAATCCAACTCGATTAGTGTTTGGTAAAGACCAAATCACTGCTCTAAAAGACGAACTAGGAGCACTTGGTAAAAAAGTTCTTCTCGTTTATGGTGGAGGAAGCATTAAACGAAACGGTTTATACGATAAAGTGATGAATGAATTAAAGGGTTTAGGTGCTGAAGTCAGTGAGCTATCAGGAGTAGAACCTAATCCAAGACTTTCTACTGTAAAAAGAGGAATTGACATCTGCAAAGAAGAAGGTATCGAATGTTTACTTGCTGTAGGAGGAGGCAGTGTAATCGATTGTACAAAAGCAATTGCAGCTGGGGCAAAATACGATGGTGACGTTTGGGATTTGATCACGTTAAAGGCTCAGCCTGAAGAGGCTCTTCCTTTCGGGGCGATACTTACGTTAGCAGCGACAGGATCTGAAATGAACGCAGGATCTGTCATTACGAACTGGGAAACTCAAGAAAAATATGGATGGGGAAGTCCGCTTAATTTTCCAAAGTTCTCTATATTAGATCCTACCTATACGTTTTCTGTTCCGAAAGATCAGACGATTTACGGCATCGTAGACATGATGTCTCATGTTCTCGAACAATACTTTCATAATGCACAAAACACACCTTTACAAGACCGTTTTGCTGAATCAATCTTGTTGACAGTGATGGATGCAGCGCCAAAGCTTTTAGAAGACCTTGAGAACTACGAACTGCGTGAAACCATCCTTTATAGCGGTACAATGGCATTAAACGGTACACTGCAAATGGGCGTTCGTGGAGATTGGGGAAGTCACAATATTGAACACGCCGTTTCTGCTGTATACGACATTCCTCATGCAGGTGGTTTAGCTATACTCTTTCCAAACTGGATGAGACATAATATCGATACAAATGTTGAACGTTTTAAACAGCTTGCGACTCGTGTTTTTGATGTAGAAACAGAAGGAAAATCCGATAAACAAATTGGATTGGAAGGCATCGATCGATTATCGGCATTCTGGACTTCACTTGGTGCCCCTAACACATTAGCTCACTATAAAATTGATAACTCTAAGCTTGATGTAATAGCTGAAAAAGCGATGGCAAGAGGAGAGTTTGGCAATTTTAGCAAACAAAATAAAGAAGATGTTCTAACAATCTTAGAGATGTCATTATAAGAGAAGGGGAGCCCCTTCTTTTTTAAATATTTCGTCTATTAGCAGGAAACCGTTTTCATTTTTAGCGATTCTTGCTTTGCTTCGTTCCATTGTATAAAGTGAAAGAATAATGATTGTTAGGAGGCTTACATATGACGAAAAAGCTGAGTTTTGATTACAGCAAGACCCTTACTTTTATCGGGCAACATGAAGTAGATTACCTTACTGGAGCTGTAAAAACAGCACATGAAGCCATTCATGAAAAGACAGGGGCAGGAAATGACTTTTTAGGCTGGGTGGATCTTCCTCAAAACTATGACCGTGAAGAGTTTAGCCGTATCGTGAAAAGTGCCGACAAGATTAAAAATGATTCTGATGTGCTTATCGTTGTCGGGATTGGCGGTTCTTATTTAGGTGCTCGTGCTGCAATCGAGATGTTAAATCACTCTTTTTACAATTTGCTTTCAAAAGAGGATAGAAAAACTCCTCAAGTTTTCTTTGCAGGACAAAATATTTCATCCACGTATGTAAAAGAACTTTTTGATGTACTAGAGGGCAAAGACGTATCGGTGAATGTCATTTCAAAGTCTGGAACAACGACTGAGCCTGCTATTGCGTTTCGGATATTTAGAAAGTTTTTAGAAGAAAAGTACGGAAAAGAAGAAGCACGTCAACGAATCTATGCGACGACAGACAAAGCACAAGGGGCTTTGAAAACTTTAGCAGATGAAGAAGGCTATGAGTCGTTTATTATTCCTGATGATGTCGGCGGGCGTTATTCTGTTCTAACCGCAGTAGGTCTCTTGCCGATCGCCGTAAGTGGTGTGAACATTGAAGAAATGATGAGCGGTGCAAAGGATGCCTCTGTTGATTTTAACAATCCTAACCTTTCGGAAAATCATGCGTATCAATATGCAGCTGTAAGGAATGCGCTATACAATAAAGGGAAAACAATTGAGCTCATGGTGAATTATGAGCCAGGGCTTCACTATGTTTCTGAATGGTGGAAACAGCTGTATGGTGAAAGTGAAGGAAAAGATTATAAAGGAATTTACCCTGCATCCGTTGATTTCACGACAGACCTTCATTCAATGGGACAGTATGTACAAGAAGGGCGCAGAGATCTTTTTGAAACCGTCTTGTATGTGGATCAAGCTCGTGAAGAATTAACGATTGAAGAAGATGACCTTAACTTGGATAAACTAAATTTCCTTGCAGGTCAAACGATGGATTTCGTGAATAAAAAAGCGTTTCAAGGAACATTGCTTGCACATACAGACGGAGGGGTTCCGAACTTAATCGTAAATATTCCCGAGTTGACTGCTTATCATTTCGGTTACATGGTGTACTTCTTTGAAAAGGCATGTGCAGTCAGCGGTTACCTTTTAGGGGTAAATCCGTTTGATCAGCCTGGAGTAGAAGCATATAAGAAGAATATGTTTGCCCTTCTTGGTAAGCCTGGATTTGAAAAAGAAAAAGAAGAGCTCGAGAAACGCTTATAAAATAAATGAAGAAACTGGCCTCATCGTCTTAATTAGACAGGTGAAGCCAGTTTTTTTATATGTCTACATAAAAAACGAATCCAAATAAACTAATTGTGAATTGGATACGCTAATCAAAAGGATAGAAAAGGAGGATGAACAGAGTATGAAAGCCATTAAGAGTAAATTGGAGAACGAATTAATCGCATTGAACGAAGCAGAAGATGTTTTAAAAAGCATGGGTTTTTCCTATGGAGGCAACTGGGACTATGACCATGGTTATTTTGACTACAAATTAGATGATGAAGTAGGTTATACCTTCTTAAGAGTTCCCTTTGAAGCTGTTGAGGGAGAGCTCGATAAAAAAGACACGGTTATAAAATTTGGTGAGCCTTTTTTATTGGCTCATAAATACCAGGTAGGCTTAGATGACTATGCGAGTACAGGAAATCTATCTGGAAGTGTCAATCAATTTTCAGAGCCACAAGACCCGGATGCGTCTGTAGATAAAAAATGGATCAACATTGGAAAAGAACTTGTGAATAAGGTTGAACATGCATTATTAAAATAAGAATAGATAGGCAAAAAACTGCCTATCTATTCTTGTATTAGACTGCCATTAAAGCTTTTTACCATTTCTTGAGCAGCCAGATTAGAAGTTTGGATTATAAAGTCAGCACCAGCTCGCTTAGCGTTTGTAGCTTGTTCTAAAGTTAAGATCTCAGCATGAATGGGAATGTTATCGTTTAATCCCCGTGCTGTAAGGATTGATATAATCGTATTCATATCCGCATCAGATTCTGTCAGGCTCGCATCAGATGTAATGAGGATTGAACTCGCTTTTTGTATATGAGCTTTAAGCCAAATCTGATCTTCACTCGCTTTTCCATGGATAAAATGAACGCCTTGCTTGTATAAGGGATTGGCTTCTAATGAATTATCAATAAGGACGATGCGGTACGGTTGAACCCGATTCTTAATGCTATGAATCGTGTTGCGAGATCGTTCATTCCACCCAACAATAATAATGTGATCCTGATTTTTATACATATTCTTCCCTTCAAAATAACGGTTTTCTGTTTTTATTACAGCACTTGCAAAATGAACGGTCGTAAAGGCTAAAAACGATCCACCTAAAAAGACAAGAAATATAGCAAGAATACGGACTTCCAATGAGTATGGAGCATAATCTCCATATCCCACAGTGCCTGCTGTAATAACAGCCCAATAAAAGCTTTCAAAAAAAGTAGGGAATGTCTCTTGTTCTAAGAGATGTGCAAGATAAGCGCTGAAAGAGAGGATGAATAAAAGTATGAGGCCTAGTCTGATTAGCATAGGCAACCTTAAATAGAAATGATACATTCCACGCATCTGCATTCTCCTCCTATTAACACTATTGCCATATCAGATAGGGAAATATACGAATTGGTAGGAAATAAAAAAACTCCGGAGTAATTTCCGGAGTTGATCATTTTATGAAGCCTTTTGTTCTATTTGTGGTTCGGTCTGGTCATTTATAAAGGAGTTACTTATTTTTTCCTGCTTTATATCTTCAGACAAGACGTTTATCGTTTGTTTTTGATGTTTTATAATAAGATTTTGATCAATAAGTGCTAAAGCTTTTTTTGTTAGATCTTCTTTTAATAATTGGGTGTTTGCTTCGATTTTAACCGTAATGATCATTCCGTCAATTAAGATATCAATATAAATCCAACTTTCTTCTTTTGGTTCAGGTAAAGGTACGGGTTTACTTTGAACAGGAATATCAGGCTCAACTTTAGGCATTTTAATTTCTTTTGGCTTTTCTTCCTTTGGCTGCTCTACTTTTGTAAGGGTAACAGCTGGAACATCATTTGGTGGAGGAGTAGCTCTTACCTCTTTTTCAGGCACCTCAGCAATCAGTGGTTCCTTTATTTCTTTTTGTTGTTCCTTTTTTGCTGGTTTCGATACCTTCTCTTCTTTTTTTGTTGCGTTCCCACGAATAGAATCGTTTCGTTCTTGCATCTTGATCTTAGGGACAGCCTTTACCACTTCTTGAATAGGTAAGTTTGTCTTTTCTTTTGCTGCTTTTTCTTCTGTTTTTTTGTCTAGTATCGGAAGAGGAGGCTCAAATACTTGAGTTTTTTCGTTCTCGTTCTTAGATAGAATGGCTGTTTCATTTTCTTCTAACAGCTCTTTTATCGGACCTACCTTTTCAGAGATTTCTTCTATTGTATGACCTGAAATATCTTTTTTCGATATCTTGATTCCAGAATTTCTTGCTGCAGTATATATGGCATAATGACCAGGTGAAATCTTCATCTTCTTTGCTTTATCACGCTCTTTAGAACTCATTACAATGGTTGTCATTTCAACAGATTTCTTTTGAGCGGTCTTCTTCATGACCTTATTTACTCGTTCCTTCATTTCATTTTTTTTATCTTCAGGAATTTCTTCAGACAAGGTAGTGGTAATCAAGACCTCTTCTTTTGTTGTTAAATATCCAAGATCTTCACATGTTTCAAATATCAGATTTGTCACATATGCTATGTCTTTTTCCTTCCACTCATCCATATGCTCAAGAACCTTATGTCCTTGATCGTTAAATGCATAAATATCTAATACCTGCATATCTTCATTGATTTTTAATTCTAAGCTGGGATCCATATCCATTCCAACGAAAGCATATGCACCTTGTCCTGACATTGGGGAAAGTACTTGAAAGAACAATAATAAAATAGCTAAAGCTGCTGCCGTTCCAGTCTTCCAGTTAATCAGAACGGAAAAGAGTGAGTTTTTCTTATCTTGTAATGCTGGTATCGTAATCTCTTGACCAACTGTATGTTTTGTATTTGTATTCTTGATCTTCTTAAATTCGCCTCCCTCAGCCAGAACGATGAGGTGACGGTTGCTAACTTCTACAATAATCGCTTTCTTCATTAGTGTTTTCCTCCCGTGCCCGGCAAATATTGAAGCAACACCTGATAATTTTCAATAAAAATCAGGGTGAGTGCGGTTATGTATTCACGCTGCCTTTTCATGGTGAGTTTTTGTTGCTGAGTTTTTTGATCATGAAGAAGGGGTAATCGTTTCCATGTTAAAAAGTAGTTCCTCATTTCAGAATCTGCCGCAATTTCTTCTGCAACTTGAATCGCATGTAATCGATTTTCAAATTCTTTTGGCGTGCTCGATACTAAGTGGTTAAAGTCGATACCGAATTCCTGTAATCGGCTTTTAAAATGCAAGATTTCTTTTATCGGATCTTGATCTTCCACATCGTTTCGGCAAACCTTCATCGTTGAATCTGTAGATCTTGTATCAAGTACAGGCTGCGGGGGCTTGTTTTTACTTGTAAACCACCGGCGAATCACAATTTCCCCCTCCTTCCTACACATTTGTAAAATAATATATTTCAAGATAATAATAACCAAATAAGTATAGTACACTTTTCTTTGAAAAAATAGAGAAAAAAGTCACAGCTTCAAGAGATAAGGGAGTTTGATAGTAAAGAGAGATGGAAAAACTAAGAGGTGGGTGATAAAGGTGAAATATAATAAAGAAGACCGTGAAAAGTATAGTGAAGCAATAGATCGTATGCAAGAAGGACTTGATAGCATGATTGATCTGTATAATGAAGCAGAAGATGATGTAGTCCTGATCGCGTATGAAGAAGAAGTGATACATGCAATAAAAAAAGCGAAAGAAACATTCGGAGACGAATTTATCGATCAAAAAATCAATACCATCGTCAAAGAAGTTCTCTCATTAATGGAGGGGGGACAGACCCCAAAAAAAGACAAATAAAAAAAATTGTCTTTTTAAGGTGTACATATTTCATTGCTTTAGTACTTAAAAGATATACATCACGATCGGGAACATGTTCCAGCAAACCCAGATTGTTAAGACAAAGAGCAAAGATACGGGAATGGTTATGACATATTGTACCCAGCTAGGAGTACTCCTGCTTAAATGCCATAATTTACGGAGAACAAGTCCGAAAACGGGTATAACTAAAAGGAGAAAGAAAACCTGTCCCCAAAACACGTATGTCGTTGTGTCTGGTTTTAGTATAAGTAAGCCTATGATACATGTTAATACGATTGCCCCATAGATGGACCAGGCGATCTGTTTAAATTTGAGTGTATCCCTTTTGGTCAATAGATAGAAACCTACAGCGCAAATAAGAGCAAAAAGAAGCATCATAATCCCTCCAAATCTTTTTTAAACGATTAACGCCAAACGCCATTCGCATGGAATATACTTATTTCTTACCTCGAAAACCTTAAAGTCAACCCTATAATTTTTTGATTATCAAATTCTGGAAACATTATCGGTTACAAATATATAGTATGAATGACCTCGACAAGTCATTCTGAGTACTTTTTATATATAATTTATGAACAGTTGAAATAAAGTCTTGTAATTTATTGTATTTAATAGAAAAATAGAGAAAAGACAAATCTTGTAAGAATATAAAAAAATACATAGGGATGAAGCTTATGGAAGAAACTTCGTTTGAAATAAAAGAAAATAAAGAAATAATGGATATGTTTTACGAAGCCGTTTCCAGTGGTGTCATTGTACTTCAACGGTCTAATCAAATATTACATGCCAACAAAAAAGCGTGTGAGATTTTAGGGTTGTCTAAAGCGGAATTAGAAGATCACTTTTTATATGACATGCCGTTTGAAGTGATTAATCAGAAAAGAGATGAGCTTCCTTTTGATCAGCTGCCCTCTCAGATTACTTTTCAAACGGGTAACGAAGTAATAGGATGTGAACTCAGCATTATTCACCCAAAGGATAAAGAATTACGCTGGATCTTAGCAAGCACAAAACCTATCTTTCATTCCGGTAATGTAATAAATCAGGTGGTTATTACGTTAGTTGATATAACAAACAGAAAAGAAACAGAGCAAGCGTTAAGCCGCAGTCAAGAACGCTTTCGATCACTCGTTGACTCTATGGAAGACACCGTTTTTACCCTTGATCATCAGTTAGCTCATACAGGCATCTATGGAAAATGGATGGAAAAACATAATGTGAAGCCAGAACACTTTCTTGGTAAAACAGTTCGTGAAGTATTTGGTGATCAAATTGCTGAAGGACAAGAAAAAGCATGTGAAATTGTCTTTCAAGGGAAATCACAACTGTATGAATGGAGTAATATGAGAAATGGTGAACGTTTGTATTATCAAGCCATTCTTTCTCCGATTAAAAACGAACAAGGTCAAGTAGAAGGCATAGTGGGAGTTTCAAGAGATATCACACAAAACAAAAAAATGGAGATCGGCCTTCGTGAAAGTGAAGAAAGGTTCCGGCAGTTTGCAGAAAATGCAAAAGATGTGTTCTGGATGAAAGACTTTGAGACACGTAAGCTTCTTTATGTATCCAAAGCCTATGAAAAAATATGGGGTGTTCAACCGAGTGTATTTACATCTGTTTTTTCAAATGTTCATCCGGAAGATTGTATGAATGTTAAAGAGTTTATTCATTCCATTACGTGCAAAGAGTCACAGATTGAATACCGCATCCAAACAAATAATAAAAAAGTGCGGTGGATTAGAACACGTGCTTTTCCTATAACAAATGACCATGGAGATATTTATCGAATTGCAGGTATTACAGAAGACATCACAGAGCTTAAAGAAAAAGAAGAATTGCTAAGAAAATCTGACAAGCTTACTGTTGTTGGAGAACTTGCTGCGGGCATCGCCCATGAAATCCGCAATCCGCTTACTAGTATTAAAGGATTTGTTCAGTTAATGAAAAATGATATGGATGATCTGCACAGTGAGATTATTCTTTCTGAGATGGATAGAATTGAATCCATCATCACTGAATTTCTAGTCTTAGCAAAACCTCACCAAGACACGGTTTTCCAACAAAGAAACGTAAACGATTTTATTGGTCAGACTATTACTCTATTAGATTCTGAAGCTAACTTAAATAATGTACAGTTTGATACCTATTTGCGTGATGTACCCCAGATCCTGTGTGAAGGAAATCAAATTAAACAAGTCATTATCAATGTTATTAAAAACGCCATAGAATCCATGATGAACGGTGGTACGATTTCGGTGGAAACAGGCACGTATGATGAAGGCTATGTGTATATTAAAGTAACAGATCAAGGCTCTGGAATCAGTGAAGAACGACTTGCAAGACTAGGAGAACCGTTTTACTCGAACAAGGAAAAAGGAATCGGTCTTGGATTAATGGTAAGTTTGAAAATTATTGAAAATCATCACGGTAATATTACGTTTGAAAGTATTGTAGACGTTGGAACGACTGTCACCATATTGCTACCTACTAAACTTCTTCCTTAAAAAATATATTTCAATAAACGCCTTTCAGCCTTTAGAGCTGGGAGGCGTTTATGCTTGGTAACTCAGTGTTTATATCCTTTTCGATAAGGGTAACAATCTAAAGGAGCATAAGGGAAACTAGGGTTTTTTTCTAGTGTGAATTAGCGGAAAATTGAGAAATATTACAATCCATGTTACCCTTGTCATGTACGTGTAATCTATTAAATGGAATTTCAAGGAGGATAAGAATGAAGGATTTCAAAAAGAAGATTAGTATTTTAGCGGTAGTGTTTTCAATGTTTGTACTGGCTGCATGTAGCAGCAGTGAATCGAGTGATGGTGGAGTAGAGCTTAAAAAAGAAGGTGAATTTAATTTTATCGTATCAGGTGAGTTTCCCCCATTCAGCTCAGTAGACAGCAATGGTGAACTGACAGGCTACGATGTTGCAGTAGGAAAAGCAATTGCAGATGAACTTGGATTAAAAGCTGTTCCAGAAAAATTTAAATTCCACGGAGCAGTATCTGCAATAAAGGCAGATCGTTTTGACGCAGCAGTGGCAAGCCACACAATTACTGAGGACCGTAAACAGGCAGTAAATTTTAGTGAGCCCTATTATTACTCAGGTCCAGTTATTTTTACTAGACCAGACAGTGATATTAAAACGAAGGAAGATTTAAAAGGAAAAGAAGTTGCTGTTTCAAAAGGTTCTACCTATGAAAAATCTGCTCAGGATTTTACAGATCAAATTAAAAACTATGACAGTGATGCAACTGCATTACGTGCGCTGAGCGAAGGGAAACATGATGCAGTTATTACAGATGCTATCACGGGTAAACAGGCAATCGAAAAAGGGTTTAAAATTGTAGAGCAAGAGCAATTAGGTACAAGTGAACAAGCGATTGCTGTAAAAAAAGAAGATAAAGAATTACTTAAAGCAATCAACAAAGCATTAAAGAAACTGAAAGATAGCGGTAAGCTTGCTGAGTTGAGTGAAGAATACGTCGGTGCTGATATCACACAAAAGCCTGAATAACACTATGTGAGCCGCCCGCATGTTGAGAGTGCAGGGTGGCTTTCTTTTTCTAATAAAAAAGAAGAATAGGGGAGAGAAACAGCATGTTTGATATCGCACATATATTAGAAGTTCTGATCGAAAGTTATCCGCTCTTCATGAAAGGGTTATGGATTACATTAAAGTTAACGATTGTCTCTATACTGATTGGAACAGGAATTGGCTTAATTTTCGCCTTATTTAAAATTTCTGGAATAAAGATTCTAAACTGGATCGCAAATATTTATATAGCACTCATTCGTGGAACGCCTTTGATCGTGCAAATATTCATTTTTTATTTTGGACTAGCTGAACTTGGTATTTCTGCTTTTTGGTCTGCCGCTTTCGGTCTTGCCATGCACAACGGTGCCTATATCGCTGAGATCTTTAGAGGTTCAATTCAATCTGTTGATAAGGGTCAAACGGAAGCTGGACGTTCATTAGGTATGACATATGGATTAACGATGCGAAGAATCATCTTGCCTCAAGCGTTTAGAAGAGCACTTCCGCCGCTAGGCAACCAATTTATTATCGGTCTTAAGGACTCCTCATTGGCATCATTCATTGCCTTATCTGAACTGTTCAGCATTGCCACCACACAAGGATCGCGAACATTTGATGAGATGACATATTTAATCATTGTAGGATTATACTATCTAGTTCTCGTCCTTCTCTTCACGCTACTCGTCAATTTGTTGGAAAAGAAACTTTCCGCTGGAGAATAGGAGGAGACACATATGAAAAAAGAAATGATTCGACTAGAGAATCTAAAAAAAAGTTTTGGTGAATTGGAAGTATTAAAAGAAGTTCATTTAGAAGTTCATGAAAGCGATGTAGTCGTTTTAATAGGTGCGAGCGGATCAGGAAAAAGTACATTATTGCGCTGTATCAATTTCCTTGAAATTAAAAATGGCGGAAAAATCTTTATCGAGGGTGAAGAGGTTGACCCAAAAACCCATAACTTGAACGAGGTTCGCCAAAAGGTGGGGATGGTGTTTCAGCACTTTAATTTGTTTCCACATAAGACCGTTCTTGAAAATGTGATGGAAGCACCAGTTAGAGTAAAAAACCAAAACAAAGCAGAAGCCCAAAAAGAAGCACAGGCTCTGCTTGATAAAGTTGGTTTAGCAGATAAAGCAAACGTTTATCCAGCAAAGCTCTCAGGCGGCCAGAAACAACGTGTTGCCATTGCAAGAGCATTAGCGATGAAACCGGATATCATGCTTTTCGATGAGCCTACCTCTGCACTTGATCCAGAGCTTGTCGGAGAAGTTTTAGCTACTATGAAAGAACTTGCTCAAGAAGGAATGACGATGGTTGTTGTTACGCATGAGATGGGATTTGCGAAAGAAGTAGCTGATGAAGTTGTATACATGCATGATGGACAGATCAGGGAAAAAGGAAAACCAGATGAGTTGTTTAATCACCCAAAAGAAGAACGAACTAAGAATTTTTTAAGTTCGATTTTATAGGAAAAGCGAAAGGTGCAGCATTTGCTGCACCTTTTTTTAATGACCCCGTTTAACTGTTTCATTAAGAAACATATTGTTTTTCTTTCGTTCTTGTATGATCAAAACCGCTCCTAACACGAACAGTATGCCAACCGTTTGGAGGGCTGAAACAGATTCATTGTAGAGGAATACACCCATCAGCACGGCGACTACAGGTTCAACCGTAGAAATAATAGAAGCTTTACTTGCTTCAAGATGCTTCAAACCATTCGTATAAAACCAGTAAGCAAGAACAGTTGGAAATAGGCCAAGACCAGCTGTGTAACGTAAAACGTTTACGTCCATAATTACGATCTCTGAGCCATAGATCCCACTCAGAGGAAATAGGACGATCATAGCAAACAAAAAAGTATAAAAACTAATCGTTAACGTTTCATACTTTTTACCAGCGAGTTTCCCAAAAATGCTATAAAGAGAATAACCAAAACCAGCCCCAAGACCTGTCAACAAACCAATCCAAGAAAGCTCTGCAGATCTATCAGAAAGCAAACCTGAAACGAGTGTGCAGCCTATAATTGTGAGAAATAACGCTATCATTTTTTGCCGAGTCAGAGATTCTTTGAATACAAAGATTGAAATCACTAAAACAAAAGCCGGTGCTGTGTATAATAATATGGCTGCGATAGCCAGTGAGGAATGCTGGATGGTCGTAAAGTAACACCAGTTAAAAAAGGAAACACTCAATACTCCAGTACCGAAAAAATACCAACTGTCCTTCATATGTATTCTTAACAAATGTGGACGATATGCCAGGATCCAAATGAAAAAAAAGATAAAAGCACTGCTCGCTCTTAAAAAAACAATTTGTAAGGGTGTGAACCCAAGTAAAGAAAGTTCTTTTACAAAATACCCGATGATCCCCCAAAGTGATGCTCCGATAGCGATGTATAGAAAAGCGATTTTTGTATAATAAGACATATTCCTACTTCCTTTTTTTATGTTTCTATCCATCATCATTTATTTTATATGAATTGTAAAGAGATGGCTAAAAAATACCTCCCCAGCTAGCGCTGGGAAGGCACAACATTCTTTCTATTTATTATTGATTGAGTGTTCTTGTTAATGAAGTTGCTCCTGCACTTACATCAAAGAAGTAATTACCAGACCCACTATACGATGAAACTCGAATTTTATACGTACCTGTTACAGTAGGTTTAAAGCTGATGGTCTCTTGTCTTTTCGTGCCTTCCGCTTTTGCAACAAGTGTTCCAGAAGGATTGTATACATACACATCAAAATCAGGACTGGACGAGAACCAGCTAGACGTCCAGTTTGGCATGATCGTTGTAAGTGCGATCGGATATGTGGTTGTGTTCACATTTAATGAGAACTCATCAGCTTTCCCTGATCCAGCAAGGGAGTCAGAGGTAAATAAGTGATTTGGCACCGTGATGTTTGTTCCGGTGAAACCACCTGCACTTTTTATTGCTTCATATCCATCTAATCGTCCATTACCGTAATCGATGTCTTTTCCTGATGTCCCAAAATCAATGGCAGTACTATAGAGCTTACTCGCAATTTGGGAAGGAGTAAGGTTTGGATTAGCATCTAACATCAATGCGATCGTACCGGCTGTAAATGGAGTAGCCATACTCGTACCGCTGTAAGTAACATAGCCTGTTGATGTATTGGCTTGTGGTGCTGTAATGTTGTACCCAGGGGCTACAATATCTGGTTTAATGCGGTTGTCAGCTGTATAACCGCGGCTTGAGAACTCTGCAAGGAAGAATCCATTCTCACCAAGATCAGCGGCGGCTCCAACTGTAATAGCTTTATCAGCTGCACCTGGGGATCCGATTGTATATCTGGCAGGTCCAGAGTTTCCGGCCGCAACTGCAACGACTAAGCCTGCGTTTACAGCATTATTAACTGCAACAGAAGTGGAGTCTGTTCCATCCGAACTTTGGCTAGTACCGAGACTTAAATTTAAAATTCGAATACCGTACACATCTTTGTTTTGTACTGCCCAATCGATTCCAGCTGTTACATTGCTCATGCTTCCGCTGCCATTTGCGTCTAAGACTTTTATTCCAACAAGTGAAGAGCCAGGTGCAACGCCTTTATTGGCTGAAGTCACCTCTCCCTCGCCAGCGATGATGCCAGCGACGTGAGTTCCGTGTCCTTGGTCGTCATAAGCAGTCGTTCGATTGTTAACAAAGTCTTTAAATCCGATAACCTTCCCATTATCCAAATCTTTGTGTGCAGCATCAATTCCAGTATCAATGACAGCTACGGTAATATCGTTCTTGGAATAAACACTGGAATTTCCGTCTCTGTCACCGTTTAGTCCAAAATCATTCCTTGCTTTGTCTGTTCCGAACCACTGATTCGCCGTACTCATGGTTGTCTTTACTTCGACATCCAGTTCAGCTGTTTTAATAAAAGGAATCTTCTCTAATTTAGCAAGTTGTTTTTTTGAAAGAGAGGCGGCAATTCCGTCAAAAATGGTGTATTCATGATTTATTTTAAAGGAGCCGACAGCTTTATCTAATGCTTTACTCCCTTTTTCTGATAGTTTTTTGGAATCAAACTGGATGATTACATCCACCTTATCTTCATCTTTCATCCCTTTCATTTTTTCTTCCAAGTTATCAAAAAGCTTATTCTTATTTTGATCAGTTAGGGAAATCTCGGTTTGTCTTTGTGGGTCATATTTCTTGCTGGGAGCGTTCTCTTTTCCATCTGCATACACCGGTACTGCGAGTAATGCGGCAATCAAAGGTACACTAATCCATTTTGCTTTCTTCAAATAAAATCCCTCCAATTAAAAAAGTAGCGTCTGCGAAAATCCCGTCCGGACCGGGAGAAAACACAAACGCTACTACAATTATGATGAAATAAACAGACTTATGTTGGACGATAGACAGATTTATTTGTGGGATTTAATCGGGTCTTTTTACCCGTGTAAAATATAGAACCATATCCACCAACTAGACCGAAAAGACTACAAAAAAATTGGGTTAAATCATTCCTATTTATAATGAGAAATAAGTACTATTTGTTCTCTTTTATAAGATTCTCATCTTCTTCCTCTAATAAGACATCCTCATCAATGTCTTCTTTAAAAGCAAAAGAAAGTAGAAGTGAGACTAAAATCCCTCCGCCAATTAAGTTTCCTATAGAAGCAGGAATAAGGTTAAGCAAAATAAATTCCCACCAGCTGTACTTAAACCCTTCTAATACCGTAATGCTGAAATACCCCATGTTGGCAACGGCATGCTGGAAATTTCCTGCTTCGAATATAATAACAGGAAGTAGAATGCCAAAAATTTTCCCCATTACATCTCTTGCCGCTGTAGCTAAAACTGCTGCAATGCCAATCAGCCAGTTTGCGAGTATTCCTGAAAAAAGAACCTGAAACCATCCCCAAGTTCCTCGATCGGTAAACGCCATTTTCTTTTCCATGAATTTTAAAAGCCCTTCATAGAATTCTTTATCTAAAGAGCCTGATAAATTTAGAAGAAGGCCTACAAATAAGGCACCTAAAAAATTACCAATATAACAAATTCCCCAAAAGCGCAATACCTTTTTACTGATCCAATATTTGCTCTGCAAGATGTAGCTTGGCAGAAGTACGTTGATCTCAGTAAAGAGTATCGACCCTGATAAAAAGATCATCGCATAACCTATTGCGAATCCTACTCCTGAGAGTAAATTGAAGGGCCCTGGTGTATCCACCTCCATAGATAAAAGGACAGAACCTAGAGCACCAAAGGCGATAAATGAACCAGCCATAAAAGATAAAATAAACTGTGCCAGGTTTGTAATCTGAAGGGCAGCTTTTCCTTCTTCGATAAAATATTCGATGATTTGTGCTGGGAAGAAATATTGCCGGTCTGGAACATCTGCTTTTCTATTTTTTTTCATTCACATTCCCTCAAGTTTTTGTCATTCTTATTTTAATACTCTTCCCTAAACCAAGACCTTGCAAAACCATTAAGAGAAGAACGGAAAAAAAATGTAATTTAAATAACTAGTCTTCTTTTGTGGTAAAATAGAAGATGAAGGGAAGTGGTCGCTTGAAAGGCTCAGGTAACCTATTTAATAGTGGAGATACGGTAACAGTTTTAAAAACGGGTGAATGTGTGACAATCTCAAAATGTCAGTACGTCAAACACATGAAGAAATATTGCTATAAAGTTAGTGAACATCCAAGTACTTTTTTCTTTGAAGAGGAATTTGTAAACGGCAAAAAGCGTTAATACATTTGCTTGTTTAAAATTTATATAAAAAAGAGCACTCCACAAATAGAGTGCTTTTTTCCATTCAAGAAAAATCTACTAATTTAATTATAATGCAAAACAAGTGCTGTGTTTCGTTGCGGGTGATGGATACAACACATAAACAAGCTAAACCGTACTCTCATGAATGTTGCTTGTCCATTTTAATATTGTTGAAAGTGCATTCTTAAGATTACTAGACACTGCAATATCATTAAAATCGATTCCTAAACTTACCACTGTTTGTGCAATATCAGGGCGTATTCCTGTAAATATCGTTTTAACTCCAATTAAGTTTAGAGCTTTGTTGATTTGAAACAATTCGTTTGCTACCAATGTATCTACAATTGGTACTCCAGATAAATCAATAACAAGATAACGATTATTCAACTTCATGCACTGCTTTAACGAATTTTCCATCAATAATTTGGCTCGATAAGTATCTAGATCTCCTACTAAAGGTAAAATCGCAACATCTTCTGTTATGGATACAACGGGAGTGGATATATCCAGAAGAGCATCTCGAGCTTGTTGTAATGTTTTTTGATGAAATTTCACAAAAGAAACACTAAATATATATGCGGTTTGAGCTAAAATGGAATCAATTATTCTGTTCATAGACAACAATTTCTTAACGGAAACTTCACTTTCTAAATGTGTTTCGATATATTCCCAAAATACTTCTCGATACACTTTATTGGTCTTCAATAGTTCATCTATGGCAATGCCGTATGCTACTGCTCCTTCCCCCGTTTTATAGGCCCATTCGTTAAGCCGATCTTTGATTATCTCATCTGATCCTTCTAATACAGCTTCACCTACTAATATAATTAATTGACGTCTCCAATTTGTAACTTCATCATCCTCCAAATCACTTTCCTTGATAAAATTTGAATACCTCGTATCTAACTTCTTATTAATGTTTTTTGAAATCGTTAAACTGTCATCAATTAGTAACTGACCTAGTTTGAATAACTCAGGCATATTAAAGTCTCCTTAGTATAAAAATAAAAACTTTACATACAAAATACTTTGATATACTTCTACCCTTTTCGTCTCTTGTCCTTTTTTCTTGTTATTTAAAACCTGTAAAATCATAAATCTTGAATAAATACGAGCGGAGTAGGCAAGCTAATATGGGAAAAATATGAAGGAGGTCACAGTACATGCAACAACAAAATCAAAGTAATTTGCAAAACCAACAGGCCGTTTTTCAAACACCGCCTCAAGTGGTGACAGGTAAGGATCTTAATTATATTAAGGATATGTTATCTTGGAATCTGCTTGGAATGAAAAAAGCTCATTTTATGGCTACTCAATGTCAGGATCCAGAAGTAAAAGCTACACTTGAGAAAGCTTGCCAAATGCATGAAAACCATTATAAACAAATCATACGTCATATATCCTCTCATCAATCAACTATTAATCAGACACAAACAAATTTACAAAACTAAAAGGGGCTATTCAAACAATGGAGTCAAATAAAATACAAAATCCGGAATCTGCTGTTCCTAAAACACCGCAGATGAATGATAGAGACTTAATAAATGATGTTCTTGCTTATGAAAAATATATGACAGATTCTTATTCTGTTGCGTTAAACGAAGCTAGCCATGACGCGCTTTATCAAGACTTGCTTACCGTATATAATGATACACAAAACATGCAAAGAGAACTTTACAACATGATGTTTAAAAAAGGATGGTACGCTCTTGAAGCTGCAGACACACAAAAAATACAGCAAACCTACCAACAGTTCTCTAATTATATGACTCAATTTCCTCACAATGGACAAACCCAATAACGTTATAGAGATGGCCTTTTAGAGGTCATCTTTTTCTATATAAAGACCTAGTGTTCACTATTTTGGGATACTACTTTAAGGGTAGGGCAGCTAGTATAAAATATGTGTTTTTATGAATGTACTGGATTTTCTTTTATTATTTGAATATTATGATAATTAATGAATGGCGACTCATTCATTTTTATGTCTTACATATACTTGGGAGGAATCTGTGAGAATTTTCACTCTGCTATCAACCGAATTTTCGAAATTAGCAGCAAACAAAGCAGTGCTTCTTTCTGTTATCACAGCATTACTTGTTCCTGTTGTTTATGGTGGAATCCTCTTGTCTGCAACGTGGGGTCCATATGATAACTTATCAAACTTACCCGTTGCTGTTGTCAATAATGACAAAGGAGCCATTGCAGGAGACCAGCCAATCAATGTCGGAAATGATTTAGTAGCCAATATGGAAAAGGGGAGAGATTTAGGCTGGAAATTCGTTGACTCAACAGAAGCCATGCGAGGGCTTCAGAAAAATAACTATTACATGGCAATTATCATTCCAGAAGACTTCTCAAAAAAGGTTACAACTGTCATGGAACCTCATCCGGAAAAGCTTGAATTAGAATACATTCAAAACGAAGGACTTAACTTTTTAGCTTCAAAAGTAACAGAAACAGCTATACAAAGAATGCGTGAAAAACTTGCGGACACGATAACTGAAAAATATGTGACAAACATGTTTGCTAGCTTAGGTGAAGTCTCGGACGGATTTGGAAAAGCGGCAGACGGATCAGCACAGCTGTCTGAAGGTACAGTTCAGTTACATCAAGGAACGAGCGACCTTGCAAACTCCGTAACGTCAAAACAAACCGATATTACAAAGCTCGCCAATGGAACGAAAGAATTAAAAAATGGAACGGGAACATTATTAAACAAACTTAATGAAAAATCTGGTGACATTGAAAAGCTAGCGGATGGTTCACAACAGTTGCATGGTGGAACAGTAAGTCTTAAAGAGGGAACCTCACAGATACTTGCAGGCCTTAAAAAAGCCGAGCAAGGCAGCCAAGCACTTAATGAAGGTGTCCAGTCAAGGCTGGTATCAGGAAGCAGAAAAGTAGCGGATGGAACGGGGCGTCTTAAAGATGGATCAGCTAAACTTGCTGCAGGAGCACAAAGGTTAGTAGAAGGATTAGAGGAATACAAAAAAGCAAACCCAACTGTTAATGTTGGACCATACTACCAACAAATTATAGATGGTGCAAAAGAAATCTCAAGTGGATTAGATAATCTGTCAGTAAAATCCGTATCATTAAATGAAGGAGCCCTTAAGGTAGCTGATGGAGTTGCTAACAGCGTAGCTCCAGGGACAGACGCTTTAAACAAAGGACTTAATCAGCTTGTAGCCGGACAAATTAAAGTGGATCAAGGAGCAAGTAAACTTGAAGGAGGAGCAGCTCAGATTGCTGATGGTAACGATAAAGTAAATAAAGGATGGAATGAATTAATTTCAGGGGTAGCTAGATTGGATTCTGGAGCGGCACAAATATCAGAAGGCAATACGAAGGTGGATGAAGGTTGGAAAAAACTTTCTGAAGGTGCAGCTAAGTTAAATGATGGCGCAGGAAAAATAAATGCTGGAAGTGAAAAATTAACAACCGGTCTTAAAACGGGTGCTGAGAAGACGGGAGGACTAAACACAGAGAAGGATAATATCAATATGTTCGCCTCCCCCGTACAACTAAAAAGTAAGTCTGTGAATGAATATGAGCATTATCGAGATTCTACCGCTCCCTATGTCCTAACACTTGGTCTATTTGCAGGGATACTAATCATGTCATTATTTATCGATTTTAAAAGACCACCATTAGTCTCAAGTTTTCACTGGTTTGCGGTAAAATTTATAAAACTCTCTACGCTTAGTTTGATACAGGCCATTCTGCTTTTAACGGTCGTTTTTTTCGGTCTCAAGATCAATGTGAGTAATCCTCTAGGTCTCGTTTTATTTGCACTAGCAGCAAGTGTGGTCTTCTCCTCAATCGTACTCTTTTTAGCAGCTGTTGGAGGGAACATTGGTCGCTTTTTGGCATTAGCATTAGTAATCATGCAGCTCTCTATTACAGGTGCTAACCTGCCTATTGAGATGTTACCTGAGAACTTAAGGAATATAAGTGAATACTTGCCGTTTACCTATTCTATAGCAGGTTTTAAATCAGTCATATCTCTTAATGATTTTGGAGAAGCACTATCAAACATGGCGATTCTCTTACTCTTTTTAGGAGTATGTACATTGATGACACTCGTTTTTTTTACTATCAAAAAAAGCAGAGCACCTGAGCAAAAAGTGGAAATGACGGTGTAAAAACATATAGATAAAAAAACTGCCTAAACTTTCTTAGGCAGTTTTGTAGTTCTCTACGCACTAAATGTGTGGGAAGCATCCACTTTTGGCTCTGGTACAAATTTTAATATGGTTATCCCGATGATGAAAAGGATAACAAGGCTGAATACAGCACTCGCTGAGTTGCCCGTAATCTGTGCTGTTATTCCTACAAGTAATGGTCCCATGATGGAAGCGAATTTTCCGAAAATCGTATAAAAACCGAAGAATTCGTTTGCATTTTGTTTCGGAACAAGTTTAGCAAAGTAGGCACGGCTCAATGCTTGGATCCCACCTTGTGAAGTAGCGACAAGCATGGCTAAAATCCAAAAGTCCATTGTTGTTTTTAAAAAATAGGCATAAATACAAACGATGATATAAACAAAGATTCCAACATAAAGCATAGTTTTCCCTGTGAATCTTTCTGCTAATCTTCCATAGAGGATGGCAAAAGGAGCTGCAACGACTTGGGTTACAAACAGAATGATTAAAAGATTCGTAGAACTGATTCCAAGGTCAGTTCCATATGCGGTTGACATCGTAATGATCGTGCCAACTCCGTCAATATAAAAGAAATACGCTAGCAGAAACAAAAATAAAGCACGATATTTTCGAATTTCCTTCATGGTGTTGCCAAGACGTTTAAAACTATTGATAATCGGTTTTGGCTCACGTTCAATCCCATAACGCTGGTAAACATTTTTTAGCATAGGAATGGTGAAAACTCCCCACCATACCGCCGTAATAAGAAATGCAATCTTACTTGCTATCACAGTAGAAATCGGAAGTACTTCGTTTTGAGCTAATACAATGATTGCGATGCTGATAATAAAAGGGATGGTACTGCCGATATAGCCTAAACCAAATCCTCTGGCAGATACACGGTTCATTCTTTCTTCTGTTGTGACATCTGTAATAAAAGCGTCGTAAAATACGTTTGAACCGCTAGAGCCTATTGCCGTTAAAGTATAAAATAGTAATAAGAGCAGCCACTGTTCACTTGGTATAAAAGCCAGTGAAACGGTAGATATCAAACCTAAAACGAAAAAGAAAGTAAAAAACCGTTTTTTTAGACCTTTATAATCAGCTATGGTCCCTAGAATAGGGCTTAATATGGCTAAAATAAAGGTAGCTATAGCAATCGTATATCCTAAGTAAGCAGTAGAGTCTGATGCACTTACCCCAGCTTTCATTGCTGCTGCTTTATAGAACAGAGGAAACACGGCTGTCGTAATGATGATGGAATACGCAGAGTTTGCCCAATCATAAAACATCCAGCTATTCTCTTCTTTCGTAAACTGTTTCATTGGCCTTTTCCTCTCTATAACGATTATTTTTCAAGCCACTGCAAGCCACGTGGAAAGCGAGCATCCTGAAACGGAAAAAAACTACTTTCAAAAACAACAAAGTTTACGAAAATTGCCTAAATCAATAATAGTTCCTCTATTACTTGACCGTCTGTGTGACCTAACTCTAGACCTAATAATCTTGCAAATGTCGGTCCTTCATCCACAAGATGCATCAAAGGTACACCAACATGTTGACGAACACCTTTACCTGCCATCATGATCATTGTTGTGTACTCTTCTTTTTCAGGAGAATAGCCATGAGATGCAAGTGTATAGCGTTTAGCTTCTACATCTCTTTCTGTAATGTGATCGATAAAAGTATCGTCTATCTGTTCCTTAATATAGTAGCCTTTACGAGCTTCTACCATAAAGGCACAGTTTTCATCTGCCCCCATAGCTCCAGCTTCCTCTTGGTTCAATACTTTTTCTATGCCATTGTTTTCGTTCATTACTAGATTCTTCAAAAGTTCTGCAACCACCTTCTTTGTATTCATGTCTGAATGATCGTTTACGTAAATATATGCTGATCCATCACAACTTTTGCAATAGGCTTTCCAGCTTAGGATTCTTCCGCTTTTATTTACTTCTATCAAGCCATGTTTGTGAAGAAACACATTCAGCTTGATGGCCTTCGATTCATCAAGGGCACTATGGTCCCCAAGGGCAACAAGTGTTGAGTTTTCGTATATGCCGCTTTCTTTTAATGCATCCATTATTCGTCCAAGACGGACATCATGACGTTGAATGGCTTGCATGGCTTCATCAGAAGAAAAACCATGATAATGACGCTGTGTGTCTAAATCAACAAAATGGACAAGCAAGAGGTCAGGCTTTTTCGTTTTTATCGTATGTACAGCTGATTCTAGGACGAAATCATCAAGTTCAGGCTGGTGCAGCCCGTTTCGGATATGCCCAAATCGGCGGTTCATGTCCAACTGATAACAAATGCTCCCATTAAAAAGTGATACAGGAATCTGGTGATGCCATGGCCGATTCGCAAAAATTTCGGGCATGTTGAAGTCAATGTTTGCTTTAGCCGTTACTGGCCAAAGCAATGCTGCCGTTTTCATTCCAGCTTTTTTGGCCTCATCATATAAAGTAGTCCCTTTTACATGTTTACGATGCCAATACCAGTCAGGAGAACTTCTATTAGGCTGAAGGAACGTATTATTCACGATACCGTGATGTTTTGGGTATTTACCCGTTACGATCGATGTATGACATGGATATGTGACAGAAGGATAAATCGTTTTAACATTATTGCAATAAGAACCTCTCTCCAAAACTTCTTGAAAATGAGGGAGGTCCTCCAGTCTAGAAAAATCTAATGAAGACAGACAATCAAACGAAATAACAATTAAGTGATCTGTAAGACGAGACATAGTGACCTCCGATTAATGATGAGATTGGAACAGTTACTCTTAAGGTAAATAATAGCATAATAAAAAAAGTTCAAGGTTGTAAAAAAGTGTGTAGGAAACATAATAACACTTTCCAAAGTTTGGAAAGTGTGCTATCTATTAGATAAAATATGTAATGAGTTGGTGCTTACATGATTAAATGGTGGTTGGGTGTTGTATGTATGTTTTTCATATTTATTGGTGTAGTCAGCTATATATTTGTACAGGACTATGCCTCGGAGACAGCGATGAAAGAAATATCCGAGCAATTGTCTTCAAACGAAGAGGAAATTAACAAACTATTGGAAGATCCGGAAATAAGAAAGTATATTGAAACGGGAGATATGCCCTCAGAAAGCCTCATTTTCACAACCAAAAAAGAAGCGGTGAAGCTAATTTCAGAAAGGTACACGATTCGTGAATTGGCAAACATAAGAGAAAAAGTAAGCAGTGGATTAGACGACGAGCAAAAAGAAGAGGTGTATAAAGAATTACAAGAAAAATTCTCTGATGAAGAATTGCTCGCGTTGAAAGTTGTTGCATTAAAAGAGATTAAGAAGAAGAAGTAATAAAAAAAGCCCTTCCTATGGGCTTTTTTTAATAGAGATACTAACCGTTATCATTAATAAGATAGAAATAAGGTTTCATCGTTTTTTGAAATGTGATAGCTTTCAAATTCCCCAACCTCTACTGTCATTTCTTTACCTGTATCAAGCACACTTTTGATTTGTTCTTCAATAAAAGGGTGCATGTCATAAAGTATGCCCACATGATCAATTGAAACCGATATAAAACCCGTACTAAACAGCATAATAGGTTCTTCCTCTACGCCTTTAAACATAGCAAAGCAATCACTAAAATCAATAGCATATAACGTCGCTCCGTGTTTTTGTGAGATTTTGATTAATTCCGAAAGATTTCCTTCCTTATCACTCATTATATTAACGTATCGAGAGCCATAGATCATCTTTTCATCAGGCATTTTAGTTTCTGATTCAACTCTATTCGTCACTGTTTTATTTTCAACTTTGCTCTGAGTATGCTCTTCGATTTTAGCTGGGGATATTTTATGGTTTACCGGTATTTTTTTTGATTCTGAAATCATGTGACTTTGCTTCATCGTCTTTAGATCTTTCTCACTCGTTGAATTAACGACAAGAACAGAAGATTGTGTTTTTGGCTTGTATTTTTTATTTTCTTCGATGGCATTTGTTTTATGATTAAATGCATTACCAGTTAAAAAACCGATTGTTACGATAGATGATACAACAAAAAGTATGGCTCGTTTTCTTATCTTCAAAGTAAATCCCCCTAAAGTTTTTGTTACTCATTAGACGGAAAAGAACGGAACAAGGTTTCAAATATTACAGAAATATTTCCATACTATTACAAGACGATCTGAAGAAGTGAAAAAAATTTAAAAGGGATATTCCTTCAAAAGCAGAAATCTACACATTAAGAATTCAGATAAACAAAAGAAGAGGGGTGAATAATAAAGACGGAGAGTGAAAAACAACTTTATGTAAGCGTTAACAATTATCTCCGATGTTGTGTACATAATCTGCCAATGTTATTAAGTCGGTATTATAGGAGGGGAACGTTATGCTTGGAATGGAAGATGGTGTCATTACTTTTGTATGGATTGCAACCGTGATTTCAGCAGTAGGATGTGTTGTGTTCGGTGGGGTTATGTGGAATAAAGGAGGCAATGATCCGAAGTGAATTTTTCAATTTTGATTCCAGTCCTAATCGTTTATATGGGTATCATGTCTTGGCTGGCCTATTACGGCTACAAAAAAACGGTAACAGAATCGGATTATTTAGTAGGAGGACGTAATATTCATCCTGCTATTATGGCTCTTTCGTACGGAGCAACTTTTATCAGTACGTCAGCAATCGTAGGTTTTGGAGGAGTGTCTGCTGTACATGGCTTAAGTTTGCTATGGCTTGCCTTTTTAAATATTGTACTAGGTATTTTTGTAGCATTTGCGATATTTGGTACAAAAATTAGAAAGCTGTCTTTGGACTTAAATGCCACTACATTTCCAACTCTTTTAGGCAAAAGGTACGACTCGAAATTCATTACGGTGTTTTCCGGCGCAATGATATTTATACTAATGCCAGCTTATACAAGCATTGTCCTTATTGGCGGAGGGAGATTTTTACAAGAGTCCATGTCCATGAACTTTAATCTTGCCCTTGTCATTTTGGCAGCCATTATCGCCATATATGTCATAACGGGCGGCATCAAAGCGGTCATGTACACGGATGCATTTGGTGCAGTCATTATGCTAATTGGCATGGCTATTTTCTTATTTGTTACTTATCAAGCGGTTGGAGGTATTACGGAAGGGCACAGTGGATTAAGTGCGATGAAAGCACTTGTTCCCCAAGCGCTTGTTGACCAAGGACATCAAGGGTGGACGAGTATGCCTTCGTTTGGTTCACCGCTATGGTGGACAATCGTCAGTACGATCATTATGGGAGTGGGTGTCGGAGTACTGGCACAGCCACAGCTAGCTATGAGATGTATGACAGTTAAGGATGACAGGGCACTATATCGTTCAGTTCTTGTAGGAGGAATTTTCATTTTTTTCATGACAGGTGCTGCATTTGTAATCGGTCCTCTTAGTAACTTATATTTCTATAACAGCACGGGTGAAATTTCATTAAGTGTAGCAAAAGGAAATATTGATTTGATCATACCGATTTTCATTAACAGGATAATGCCTGAATGGTTTATCTATTTATTTACTTTAACGCTCCTTTCTGCAACGATTTCAACGATCAGTTCATTAATTCATGTTCAGGCTACTGCTTTTGGACAGGATATTTTAAAAACACTAGGTGTAAACACATTGTTAGGATCAAAATTAAGCCCTTCTCGAATCGGGGTCCTGATTGGAGTTATTGCTGCTGTAATTTTGGCGTATCTTCTACCAGCCGGAATTATTGCGCAAGCCACCGCTTTTTGGTTTGGTATTTGTGCAGCAGGATTTTTGCCAGCATTAATCGGAGCTCTGTATTGGAAGAGAGCAACGAAAACAGCTGCAAAATCAAGTATGATTGTCGGATTTTCAGCGAGTATTATTGGTTTTTTGTTTTTTCATCTAAAAGAAGCAGCTGCCATCGGTCTTTCAGAAACGTTATTTGGGAAGATCACTTTACTTCCATTCCCATGGACACATATTGATCCGCTCTTTTATGCTCTACCACTTTCTACAGCGGTATTCATAGTCGTTAGTCTTTTTGACAAAAGTAGCACGATCCAAAAACAGAATAAGAATATAGATATCGTGCCAGCTGTTTCAGATTAAAGAACGATCTCCCGCTGAATGTGGGAGATTGTTTTGTTCTTCTGAAGTATGAACCCTCTTTATTTGTTACAAACTATGAACAGATAAAGGAGGTTTTTAAAATTTTTAATCAAGTAAAAGTAATCGCCTTAAAATTAATAATAAGTTTAATCGCTTTTTGGATCGGATTGGATTTATTTTTTGATGCAACCATCAGTGATATCCTCTCATTTGGTGTCACAACCACTCTTATCACCTATTTCGTTGCAGACCGTATTCTTTTATCACGAATCGGCAAAAGAAATACATTGATTGCAGAGTTTATTATAGCGTACCTGATCGTGTGGATTTTTGGGTCAATTCTTTTGAATGGTTATCTTCAAATCGCATGGGGAAGTGTCATTTCTGCTGGAATTATTACAGCAACAGAAGTCTTTGTGCATGAATACCTATTGAAAAAGATGCCTGCCCTGAAAAAAGAAAGAAGACAACATAGAAGGTTTAGACCTAGCCTACGATATGCAACAGAAATTGCTGAAGAACATGAATTTAAAGGGAGAAAGAAGAAATAAAAAACCTTGATCCTCAGAGGAAACACGTAATAATAAATCTTACAAAAATGAAATAAATCTTACAAGAAAAAACCCTACAGAGCAATTGTAGGGTTTTTCCTTCTAATTATACGAAAATAGGGGTTGGCGTCATTACTTACCATATTTCTTACAATGAAGTGATTAAAGTTGGTAAATAGGTCACTAAAGCAGACATATGTGTTTAACGTTGTCCAGGTTTTTTATGTTACTGAATGGGTTTCATGACTCTTTTTCTTTTATTAAATGTAACAAGCTCTGTATAGCCAAGTTTTTTTAATGTTAGCAAGTTGTCTGAAACATGTTTTCCTAAATCATCTGGAAAATGTGAATCAGAGGACAACGTGAAAACCACACCATGATCGGCTAGGACAGATAAAAACATGGGACTTGGACACATTTCTTGAACAGGGTATCTGTAAAAGAGACCAGCGTTGATTTCTGTCGCAGTATCTGTTTGTACTAAAGCTTTTGCAATCTTTTGATAGAGAGGGAATAATTCTTTCTCGTCTGGTCGATGGTTGAAGACCTTTAAATTATCTAAATGTGCAACAAAGTCGAAGAGTTCACTCCTGATCGCCATCTCTACTACCTCAAAAAAATCTTCATACGTTTTAAGAAGATCCATGGATTCAAAGCGATCTTGTGTTTCAGGATTATCAAAACCCCATCCCTTTAAGAAATGGACCGAACCGATAATATAATCCCATTCAACCATTGATAACAGTTTCTTAAGATCTTCTTCACAACCGGGAAAATAATCACTCTCAATCCCTAGACGAAGTACAACACCTTTTTTTTGCCATCGTTCTTTTGCTTTATTGATTGTCTCTACAAAATCAAAAATGGATTCAGTCATCACTTGATCAAGCCATTTTTGTTGAAGGGCACCTAAGTCAGACGAAGTGACATCCATATATTTTTCGTAATAGGATCTTGTCTCATGGAACCGGTAAAGGTGATCTACGATTCCGACCTCTTTAATCCCTTTCGTGAGGGATTCTTGTAGGTAGAGATCTAGCCATTCTTCTGAATAACAACCCTTATTCAGTCTGTTGCTAATCCTGATCTCAGACTTTTTTATCCATTCAATCGTATGAGGTTTTTCATCTAGTGGATGAAAATGATTTAATGCTTGATTGGTACGATCTAACCATCGAAATGAGTATGGTCCTTCTTCGAGATGTAAATGATAATCAACCTTCAATGGTTACCATCTCCTTTGCAAAAATCCAGTTGATCTTTTTATCGTCGATGCTCGTATTCCATTTATCCATGTATGGAACATCTGAAATGATATGCTGAAACTTTTCTAAAGGAGCTATGACAGAAAAGGAATGTTTGTCAAACTTCGAGTGATCTGCTAATAAATAATTGGTTTGAGCGCTTTCGACCATTTTTTTTGATATTTGTGCTTCTTCAACGTCGTAGTCTGTGACAACATCTGTTGATACTCCTCCACATGAGATATAAGCCTTATCAACCCGATATTGTCCTAAAAACGCTAACGCCATGGAACCTGAAATGGATTGCTGAGAGAAATTTAAGGTTCCACCGATTAAGATCACACTTCCTTCAAATCGTCTGGTATAAAGAGAGTCATTAAGGACATTCGCCGCAGCGATCGAGTTTGTTAATACGGTAAGTTGTTTTCGTCCCTCAATGGCTTTTGCAAGTTCTAAAGTTGTCGTACCTGCATCAAGTACAATGGTGTCGCCATCATCTATAGTGGAAGCAGCTTTTTGCCCAATTTTTTTCTTTGCAATAGCATTCGTACTCTGCCTTTTTACAAAAGGTGGTTCAAAATGTTTGCTTGATATTTTAATCGCGCCACCATGTACCCGTTTTAAAGATCCCTGTTGCTCTAATTCATCAAGGTCTCTTCTGATTGTTTCAGGTGTTACGTGAAAGCTTTCTGCTAGTTGTGTAACAAAGATTTTTCCGTTTGTCTCAAGTTGGCTCATAATCTGCATCCGTCTATTCTCAGAAACCAAATTCATGTGAGTGGAATCACATCCTTTTTCGAAAGGTAGAGTGTTTTTATATCTCCACTTTTTGTGTATTCGTGGCTTCTATGCAGGTGTTCAGCGAAAAAGTATTGAGTACCCGTCTTTAACTGATAGCGTACGATGTTACCAAGTAATGAGACTTGTTGTACTTCACCGGTTACCTTGAGTTCATCATCATGTGTACTTACTTCTGAAAAAGCTTCCGGGCGAATTCCAAATAAATCGCCTTCTAAACCGTGGTCTAATCCCAAAATTTGTTGAAGTTCTTCTGTATTTAGTACGTTATAATGTCCCATAAACCTTGCTACGAACTCGCTGTTTGGACGTGTGTAGATTTCTACAGGCGAACCGCTCTGCGCAATCTCACCATTATTCATTAGAAAAATGCGATCAGAAATGGCCATAGCTTCTTCTTGGTCATGAGTTACAAAAACCATCGTTATCCCTAATTTTTGTTGAATTTCTCTAATTTGAGTCTGAAGTCGGGCACGAATTTGTGCATCCAGTGCACTTAGGGGTTCATCTAATAGCAGCACTTTGGGTTCAACGACAAGTGCTCTTCCTAATGCTGCTCTCTGCTGTTGCCCACCTGATAATTCGCGCGGATAAGAACGCTCTTTTCCGTTTAAGCCTACAAGTTGAATCATGGATTGAACTTTTTGTTGAATCTCGGAATTGCTCATTTTTTTCATTTTTAAACCAAAGCTAATGTTTTCTTCAACTGTCATGTTTGGAAAAAGAGCATATGATTGAAAAACCATTCCTACTTCCCGGTCTTTTGGGTTAATATGTGTCACCTCTTTTTCATCAATGACAATTGTCCCGTTATCAGCTTCAACTAAACCTGCAATTGAACGTAGGAGAGTAGATTTTCCACACCCACTTGGACCGAGTAAGGTAACGAGTTCTCCTTTTTTAATCGATAAGGAGAGTTCATTCAAAACTTTTACATCACCAAATGACAGCGATAGATTATCAATTGTTAAAAAGCTCATACAGTTGGCTCCTTTTTCTTCAATTTCAAGGTTCCTCTACGACTTAAACTAACCATAATCCAGCTTAATACGAGCAGCAATAAGAAGTACGAGACGACGATTGCGCTCGATAAATGTCCGGATTCTCTTAGACGTCGGTATAAATAGATCTGTATCGTTTCAAAGTTCCCTCCGACTAAGATGTTGGCTAGAACAAATTCACCAAACAATACAGAAAAGGATAAGAGGGAACTAACGATGATTCCAGGTGTGATATTTGGGACAATAACTTTCCAAAATGCTGTACTTCGAGATGCACCTAACAATTCAGCTGCTTCTACGAGCGTTTTCGCATTTACTGTTCTTAAACTGTTGCGTACACCTTGATACATAAAGGGAAGAATAAGAACGAAGTAAGAGCCACCAAGTACAAGAACCATAGACAAGCCACTTTTTGAATAGATACTTAATAGACCAACTGCTGCTACAACCCCTGGCATAGCATAAGGAAAAAGGACGATGGTCTGAAGCCATTTTTCAAACCTTGGTGCATATACGGTAATGGCAAATATAGCAGGTACCATAATTAAAATGGATACTACCATAGTTCCTACTGTAAGCTGAATAGTTCGCATCAGCGCGTCTATAAAACGAGGGTCTTGAAATAATTCTGAAAACCATTTCAGAGTTAATCCTTCTGGAAGGATAGTCTTGTTCCACGTAGTTGAAAGGGAATAAAGAAACGTCGCAGCTAATGGAATAAATAAGTACAACAACGTAATAGTAACGATTATTTGATGCACACGTTTATTTTCTCTCATGCAAGATCCCTCCTGACCAGACGCATTAACCATTCATTAATCAAAAGAGCAACAGTCATTGATACACCTAAGAATACTGCCAAAGCACTCCCAAGCTCAGGTTGGGCAAATATATCACCTGATATTAAGGCACCAATACGTATAGGAAGGAGGTTAAAGTTACTTCCTACAAGGGCGTATGCAGTCGCATAAGCTCCCATGGCATTTGCAAAAAGGATACTGAAGGTCCCGGCAATTCCAGGCATGATGAATGGAATGCCGATTTTCATCCAAAATTGCATGGGGGAAGCTCCTAATAGTGTCGCTGCTTCTTTCCATTTTTTTTCGATGCCAAGATAAATAGGATAAAGAAGCATAATCGCAAGTGGAATTTGAAAATAAATATAGATGATGACTAGTCCAAACCAGGAATACAGATTAAATCCTTGAAAGATGCCTATGTTTAGCTCGTTAAACAAAATCGTAAATAATCCGCTTGTCCCTAAAAGGACAATATAGGCAAAAGCTAAAGGTACACCTGCAAAGTTTGAAGTCATATTGGCAAGCAGTAATAGTCGCTCTTGCCCTTTTGACGAAAATTTTGTAATCGAATAAGCTACAAAAACGGCAACAAGAATACCGATTAAACTAGCTAAAAATGAGATTAACAAGGAGTTTCCTATCGCTTGTAAATAAAATTTATTAGAAAAAACTTCAGTATAATTTGCTATAGAAAAACTGGTTTCACCAGTTTTTCTAAAGCTTGAGGTGATCATCGCTATGAACGGAAGGAATAAAAAGCCTATTATTAAAACAAAAAAAGGTGTTGCTGATAGCCATAAGAATCCATTTGTTTTTTTCTTCATCTGTCTTAACCACCTTTATTAGCTTACTTATTCACTAAACCAGGAAGGCTTAGGCTAATCATCTCTTTGGATGGGGGAATCCCTAACAAGTGACAAGCTAGTGGTGCCAAATGTAACTGTCTCACCACAGTATCGTAGTTATTAGGGATAACTTTATCGGAAATAACGAAGAGAGGAACATCTCTAACGTCATCTAACGTACCACCATGATCACCGTCATCATTCATGCCATGATCGGCAGTAATAATAATTTGATACCCTTTTTCCATCCATAAAGGTAAAATATTTGCTAAAATGATGTCCGCTCGAATGGCTGAACCTCTATACTCTTTAGAATTGGCTGTGTACTTATGACCGATATCATCGATATTCATTGAGTGGACGTATAAAAAATCAGGTTGATAAGCTTCCATTAGATAATGTGCGTCCGCAAACAAGTGAGAGTCTGGATAATGATCTTCTGAATAAAAAATGCCATGTTGAATAGGTTTTGTAGGATCATGCTGATAACGATCGATAAAATGCTCAAAAGGTGCTTTGTTATAAAGTTCACTTACCCAATAATAAGATGCTGTTGCATTGGTCAATCCGTGCTTCTTCGTTAAATGAAAAAGACTTTCTTCTTTTGATAAACGAACAGTTTGATTCGATAGGATGCCATTTTTATGAGGCAGTGTACCCGTAAGCAAGACCTCATAGAGAGGTCTTGACATACTGGGCACTTCAGATTTCACAAGATAACGAGCTGCAATTTTTTCTTCTGCAAGATGTCCTAAATAGCCCATTTGCTCGACAGACGTTTTGTATTGAAGTCCATCTAACATAATAAAAGCTAATTTATTTGACATTAATCAAAACCTCTTCTTGCCACATCTGTGGTAGAGATTTCATCGTTTCATCCCATTTTTTCATGTCTTTTACAGGCTTTGCATTTTTGTACATGTCTTCTGGAAGCAGTTTACTCTTAGCATCTGCAGGGATTTCAACATTTTCACGAATTGGACGTGCATATCCTCGCGCAAGGTTTGCTTGTCCTTCATCTGATAAAATAAACTCTCTTGTTAATTTTGCTGCATTAGGGTGTTTTGCGTTTTTATTGATGATTGAAGTGTATCCACTTACAACGGATGCATCTTGTGGAATCGTTACTTCAAAACGTTCTTTATTGATTTGATCACGATAACCAAGTGAGTTGAAATCCCAAAGTATAGCAACATCAACTTCTCCTTTTTCTAAGTTTGCAACTGTAACATCAGAAACAGAAAGTCGGTTATCTTTCGCGAGCTTAGCAAAATATTTTATTCCTGGATTGATATCGTTTTCGTCTCCTCCATTTGCCATTGCAGCGGCAAGAACAGCAAATTGTGCCTGATTTGCCTTCATGACGTCTCCAACAGCTACCTTGTAATTGCCTTTTTCAATATCTGCCCAAGATTTTGGAGGGTTTTTTACACGATTTTTATCCGTAATAAACGAAATCGAACCTTGGTAGCTTGCAGCCCAATGGCCATCTTTATCTTTCGCCCAATTCGGTATATCATCCCATGTTGTTGTTTTGTATGGTTGTGTAAGTCCTTTTTCTTTTGCGAGTGGACCAAAGGATAATCCTACATCACCAATATCTGGTCCGTCCTCACCGGCAGACTGGAATTTTGCCAATTCCTCAGCGCTGGACATGTCCGTATCCTTATGGTTAATGCCATACTTTGTTTTGATGTCTTTCCATGTTTCTATCCAGTTAGCCCATGAATCAGGCATCCCTAAACTGTCTACTTGACCTTCTTTTTTCGCGTTTTCTGTAATCTGTTCAAGACTTAAATTCTGATTATTTCCTTCATTGTTCTCTTGGTTATTATCTTGACCGCATCCAGCTAATAATGAGATGGATAGCAAACCGGCTATCGATGTTTTTACAAAGTAGTTTAGTTTCAATTGAAACCCTCCATGTTGTTTTTGTATTTGTTTTGCCTTTCTTTTCTTGTTTTTATTCTATAAAACAAACGTAAAAGCAAAATAAATAAGAAATTTAGATTTTGTAAATTTGTATAACAAAATTGTAAATCTACAAGATAGTATGGATTAACATGAAAGAAATTATGATAGAAATGAGTATCAAAGAGAGTTGCGAATTCAGGGGATAATTATTGTACAAGTGAGAAACAATGGACATTTTTTGTACCATAACAATACCTGAGCATCTAAGAGAAGCTGGTCTCAGAATTGTGGGGTTAAGAAAAGATATAAAGTTCGTTTTACAGAAGGAAAAAATATAATGGATGGTATAAGTTTGAAGAAAAATTATTCTATCGAAGAGGGATGGATGAAGAATCTGTAGTTACTTATGCCTAGCATGGGTTTTTGAGAAGGTCTATTTGCTCAAATTTTGTTGTTTTTTGTAAAAAAGCATATCAAGGAATAGGTGAAAGTAATATAATGGAAAATGTGGAAGTGGAAAAGGGGTGCATGATTAAAATATCAATTCCAGGGTTCTCTTATATCCGTAATCTTTCATAAGGTGTCATTGTCAGTTTAAGTATTTGTTACTTAGAAATAAAAATATTCTTTCCATTGGTTTCCCATTATGTGATCTGTTATTAAGAAAAGGAACCTATGGGCAATAAAAAAATAAAGTAACTGTTGATAATATGAAAATCATTTTTAATAACAAGTTATATACTATTTTACCGCTTTTTCCGTAACAGATTACTATTCGAGTTCAAGGAGTAAATATGATTAACAAAAAGAAGCTTACCTTTTTTTCTTTCCTTTTTTTAATTGTTTTCACAATTATTGGGGACGCATATATTTATTATATAGATGGAAAGGTTTTTGAAAGTGATTTTAAATATCAAACAGATGTAAAGAATAAGAAATTAAAACAAGAGTATGTTCGTGACTTGGAGAAATACAGTAAGGATTTTGATTTGAAAATTTATGTTATTTCTTCTGATGTTACTTCAAAGAACTCTGCTACATATACCGTCTATGCTTCACCCAATAACAAAGATTTTTTTAAAAACAGAATACTAACGAAAAAAGATAACTCCAAATTCAGTTCATTAGTAAGTGGTAAAAGGAAAATTGTATTTAAGCCCCTTCAAGAAATTATTGATATAAACGAAAAAAGCTATTATGTCTTTGGTACCAATGCAAATGTAGAAAAATTACGGTCTGTCACCAATGACAAATATGGAATGAGCAAACCTTTCGACAATGGCTATTCAAACGACGCTCCATTTATGATTGCTGCAGCTTGGATATTCATTTTTTTAATCATATTAATTTTTACATTTTTTGAAGTTAGTAACTATAAAAAAGAAGCTTTAATTAGATACCTAAATGGCACTGATAAAAAAAATGTAGTTATGCCATTAATAGTTATAAATTCAATTACCATTTTATGGGCAGCAATTATAGGATTAATAGTTGGAATGACAATAACAGAATCCTATAAATTCATAAACATTTCGGTTTTAACAATCCTATTAATCATACTTTGCTCAAATAGCCTTTATCTTCTACTTTTCAAATTAGATGTAAAAAAAACATTCGTTAGAAGCTATTACACCGCAGGCTACAAATTATTCGCTTTTTTTGTATTATTGATTATTTCCATAATGTCAATCCTGATTTTGACATTCAATTTTAAAACCATGCACGATTCAATACTAACTATTAATCAAAAAGATAGTTGGGAAAAGTTTTATAATTACGATAATGTTTTATTCTTTTTTAAAGAACATACTAAAGAAACAAATATGGATACAGATGAAGAGTATGCAGTTAAATTTTACAATGAGAATCTCAATAGATTTCATATTTACCTATCTTTTGATTTTTCTAACAATGGTGGGATCGCATCAAGTATGGTGAACACCGAAGAATCAATCGTGTATTTAAATAAACATGCAAAAAAGGATCTTGATGAATTAGGTGTTAAGGTTGATAATCTCAAAAAGGACACATTTTATATAATTTCTAGATATTCAAAGGATGAATTGAAAAAGAATGGTATTTACGATGAAACAAGTAGTGATGAAGTGGATTTCCTCCTAAATAAAGACAATGAAATGTTTGAAACAATTACAATTCAAGAGTCTTATACATTATTGGTACATGATATCAATATGGCAAATTTAGCGGATAATTACAAGAAAAACCCGATCATTATCTTGGATACTCATAGTGTGTTGCCCAGTGAAAAATTAAGCGGTTATGTATTTAATTCATTAGTTAAATTTAATAAAGAAAGTGACTTTAATAACTTTATAGAAAGTATCGGATATCAGAACGAAGTGTTTTATAAAAATAATATTAAAAATCTGTACAAGGAAAAACAAGCTGAAAAAATCTTAGTACTAATAATCAATATTATTTTAAGTGTAACCATCATGATATTGTTTAATATTTCCTTGTCTGCAATTTTAAAGATGGACTTTAATTCAAGAGCAGTTGAGATAGCGATTGATAAGATATTCGGGAAAACTCTGTTAAGAAGATACAAAGGGTTATTTAGATTGTTAATTAGTGCTTTTATTATAGGTGTTTCTACTGCTCTGGCAGGAAAATTATTATTTTATAATTTTTCTTTATTATATGTAGCTATTGCTAGTCTAATTGTGTTTATCAATATCTGTGTCATTCTATTATTGTTCATAAACAGATACGAAAAAATTAGTATACCACGTGTATTAAAAGGCGGTATTTAAATTGATACAAATTGATAATATTTCTAAAAGTTTTGATGAGCATGCCATATTCAACAATTTCTCCTGTTCTATAAAGCAGGGTGATTTTGTAGTATTTAGCGGTAAGAGTGGAAGTGGTAAAACAACACTATTAAATATGATAGGTGGAATAGAACCGGTTGACTCTGGAAAAATAATGGTAGATAACCTAGATTTATCTGTTAATAATGACATTATTAAATTATACAGAGAAAAAATGGGGTTTCTTTTTCAAAACTTCGCTTTAGTAGAATACAAGACTGTTGAAGAAAATATACTTATGATCGATAAAAAATATCGTAATGATGTAACGGTTGCATCGGTTTTGGACAAAGTTGGTTTAAGCGGTTACGAGAAAAGAAAGGTATTCACCTTGTCCGGTGGTGAACAACAGAGAATTGCCATCGCGAGACTTTTAATGAAAAAATGCAGCATAATTTTGGCGGATGAACCAACAGGAAGTTTAGACAGCTATAACGCTAGCATTATTATGAAGCATATCAAAGAGTTAAATGAATCAGGAAAGACCATATTAATGGTCACACATGATGAAAAGCTAAAAAAGCTGGGAGGAAATAAGATTGAATTATAAAAGAGTTATTCTTGGCATAATCGCTGTATTTGTAGTTGTATTTGGTTCTTATTTTACTATTCATACGTATGCCAATGGCAAAATAAAGAAAAATTATGCTGAGGGTTTTGAAAAGAATGCATTGGGTGATTATTGCAAAAATGATACTAATATGATTCTGTGTGTATATGAGGCTCCATTATTCCAATCATACACCAATCTTTCTGTCACTAACACGAAAGATAAGGTAGACTTAATTATTTGGGTACCTCTCTATGGGGGAAATATAAAATCTGGAATAATAGTAACAGATGATGAAGCTGAAAGATCGTATGAAATTGAAGTAGATGGTAATTTTGAAACAGCTGATAAAGAGTATCAAGAAATTCTTAAACAGAATCAAGATGCTATTGATGTACTAAAATCTGTTGTAAAAAAAGAATGGAATACGGAATTATAAGCGGAGTTAGTGTAGATATACATAGCTGCAACTATATAACAGCTCCAAAAGTTATTTCAAGGATTAAAGTTATAGTAAACTATTAAACTAAAAAAACCAAGTTCGATTAGAACTTGGTTTTTTTGACTTAATTTCTACCCCGGAATTTAGATGCGGGTTAGATAACACTTGGTATGTAACCACTCTACGTCTAATAAAACTTAGTACGTAAAGCTATAGTAAACTGTACCAGAGTGATGCTGAATTTCAGCTTTTGCATAACTACCAGAACTACCTTTTAGAGTCTGTGCAGAACCGGTATTTTTAACATAAGCTGTATGAGAGTTGTTCTTATGGTACGTATGTGTATAATCCTCATTAATCCAAGATGTATTATAGCCAACTTTAAAAGTCTTTGTTGATGTATTGGTAACCGTTTTAGACCATGCAGAACTGAAACTTTTTCCTAATGTAGATGAGTTCGTTGATTCAGTTGTTGCATGTGCTGATGTACCAAACGACATTGCAAGAACACACGCCGCCACTACAGATTTCATTTTCTTCATATATATCACCTCCTTCTATTTACAATTGTTACACATAAATACAAAATATGCCATTAAAATATCTAATTATTGGTATAAACAAGCCGAAAGTCATGTTATGAAAGTAAAACCCTACTTTTGTCTCATTCTTCTTTACACAAGAATAAAACGCTTCTCTTTTTTGGATATTGTAATACTCTCTACCTTTCTATCAGATTAGTTAGCTTAATAACTGTTCCACTGGTACCTCCAACGCTTTTGCTTTTTTAAAATTATGATTTTCATACTGTTGTGAAAATTGTAAAAATAAATTTAAAAATAGCTAATGATAATTTTGATTGTGAAACTGATTCTTATGAAAGAAATATGGGATCTGAGATTAGTTATTTATTTTATGCAACCATTAAATGTCCAGAATGCTTTAATGAAATTGATTTAAAAATTAATAGCTGGGAATATCCAATCGGTGCATTAAATTATAGCGATTTTGAAATTTCAGGAGGTACATATCTCCAAAAACCTTCTGTTTCTGTTGACTTTGAATACTATTTCGATTATGAAATAGTTGAAGAGGAGTTACCGAAAGTTATTCAAATATTATTTGAATAAAAAAAGAATCCTCTTTATGTCTATCAAATATTACCAAGAGAATTTGAAGAAGTTGTAGCTGAATTTTTTAAAGCAAAAGGATATGATGTTAAACTAACACCTGCAACAAGAGATGGTAGTAGAGATATAATTGTCAAACATGAAGTTATGGGTAATCCATTTATTATATATGTTAAATGTAAGAAATATGGATCTGATGGGAAAGACCCGAGCTACGCCTTTATATAAGCCGTTAGTTTGGGTATTTTTCTTTTTTACGGAAAGAGACCCTTTATATGAGTGGATAGTAAAATTTTTTCCAGCTAATCTTAAGTAGTTAATCTCAGATTAACCACTTAAACCCTTGATAATTGGTGCTTTCAGATACACCAGACTATACCCCGTTACTAAGGAGAAAATTTATGCTTTTAACAAATGAAGCTATTGTCATTAAAAAAGATCACAAACATTAAAAAGTAATGATTTAAACTTGTTTAATAATTTACTAATCGAAAAATTATTAGCTGAAAAACAAATGTTTTCTTGTCTTTCAGGAGCAAATGCAATTAATATTTCAAAATGTAAATAGACTTATTAGTTGGATACCAATTTATTTTATTATGGATTTCTAAATATTCTTAAAAAACATAGCCAAGGAGTAGTTTGGAGGTAATTAACAATTTTTGTCGAAATTCTTTACAAAACACAAATTTATTAACTAATGATTTAATAAGTGGGTGAAGCGAAATGGCTATTTATTATGAAAAAGAAAAATATGACAGAGTAACAATTTATGATGCCGCGGAAAAATGGAAAAATGAATGTTTATTAAATGATAAATCATTGATTTGGGAAGGAGAGTCTGTATGGACTCAAACCAATATTAATAGATTTAGATCAATTTTTGTGGAAAGCCCGGATGATGCAGTTGGTGATAACTTTGATAACAAATTAAAAAAACAGCTAGAAAATGAAGCGGAAGGTGTATATAAATTAGCTATCGAATTAATGTTTATATATTATCTCTTCCCTTATAAAGGTTCCATCAGCTTTAATACTAAAATGAAAAAGTTAGAAACAATTGCTTCATGGAAGGGAATTAATTTTAATTCTACATTACCTATTTTTGAGGGATTGAAGCAAGGGTTAGGAGCTACAGGTACTTTTTATAATACTAGTAAATATTTTGAAGTTTCTTTCTTGTTTTTAGTAGCGGAGAGTGTTAAAAATCAGCCTTTAGAAAAACGTATAAACACGTTAAATCAATCGACAGAATTAAAAAGGGTGGCAGAAAATATTAGGAAACATATAGGTAAAAGGGTACAAATGCAACATATACTACTTCACTTGTTAATTCCGGAAAAATTTGAGCGAATTGCAAGTTGGGGTCATAAGGACAGAATAGCTTTAGCATATTCAAATTTATTAACAGATAACTCACAGTTTCCCATATATGATGGTGCTAATTATTTAGGCTTAATTACTGAAAATGGAATCACTAGTTGGATGGCTAAAAATGTTGAAGAAGATTTAATTTAATTTTCGCAAACCAAATTAAGTGAGATCTTGCCCCATATAGGTGAAGAAGGTAATTATCAATTTATTGGTAGGAATGAGTCAATATATATAGCAGAAGAAAAATTTAAAGAATCCTTCAAAAAAGGAATTAGATTGGATGCCTTACTTATAACACATAATGGAAAGCCAACCGAAAATTTATTAGGGATTATTACAACATGGGATGTTATTGATATTCCAAAGCAGGAATTAACACTCAATTACTAGGTATGATTTTCACGTAATAATAAATAAAAATTTAAGGTTATTGCAATTTTGCAGCTAAGGAGTAGTAAATGAAAGTTGATCATAGTTTATATTCTTTATCGGATATCTTTGTATTAGACGAAACACCTTATTTTCTGGATTATATTCGTAATAAGTTTATTATGCAGCAACCTGAAGAAGAAATCCGTCAAAGAATGATAATGTTTCTAATTGAAGTAATGAAAGTCCCTATTTCTATAATCGAAATAGAAGTGCCTCTAAGTAGATATAGTAATAAAACGAGTGACCGTGCAGATATTATTGTAAACTATGAAAATGAGAAAAATGAAAAGAAACCACTTTTCGTTGTGGAATGTAAAGCGGAAAAAATGGACATTAAGTTATCATCCTCTCACGCATAGTACGGATACAGACCGTTTTATCTATCAAACACAATATACGTTATCATCCTACCGTGGTGTAAAGATGGATTATCATTTAGAGAGTAAATAGGATAGTGAAGGGAAGGAACAAAAGGGCTAACCTTATATTACGAATCGGGTGCGATTGTGGAATAAGTAAGACAGGTGATTCAGGAAAAATTCCACCTAAAAACCACCCACATTTTACCCACGAAAGAATAAACTTTAGTATGTTTTATTGTTTTTTAAAAGTATTGATTTTTAAGGCTTTTTTCTTTTTTTAAAACACGTAGTATATGTTCCGCACTCAAGTTCACCATTGGGAAAACAAAAATATCCACTAATATTATTTATATATGGGGACTAATTATGCAAGATGTTAAGAAGTGAAGTGGAAAATAGGTAAACCGTATGTGAACTAAATAAATAAAGTCCAATATTAATTAAAAATAATGTGATTTATAAAAAAAACAAAACCCTTGATTCCTCAAGGGTTTTCAACTGTTATGTATGGTGGAGACTAGCGGGATCGAACCGCTGACCTTTTGGCTGCCAGCCAAACGCTCTCCCAGCTGAGCTAAGCCCCCAATTACGTTACTGACAAAAAGAATTATATCGGTTTACAGAACTTGCCGCAAGCTTTTTTTACTTATTCTGTATAATCCAATGCTCTTCTCCGAAAAATAAAGTTATTCATGCAATATTAGAAAGGAGGAAAATCCTTTGAAATTCAAAAAAGTTGTACTTGGTTCACTTTCTGCGTTTCTTTCCCTTGGTTTATTGTTTGGTTGTGGAACACCACAAGACGAGCAAGAGCCAGATCCAACAGAAGAACCGTCTGAAGAAAATGACGAACCTAACAAAGACGATAAAGAGAATGAAATGGAAGAAGAGCAAAAAGATGAAGAACAGCAGCAATAATCATAAAAGCTTTGTCCAAAAAAGGATGAAGCTTTTTTACATAAATAAGGCTTTCTTACTGAGATTGATAAACGATTTAATCTGGTATAGACAACTAGTCCTAGTCACATGAAGGACTTAAGTTCTGTTTTATCATCATCCGACAGGAAGCCTCTTCTTTTTACCGAAAAGTGTCAAAGAAAGAAAGCGCTACAAAAAAAGAGGAGGTTTATCAATTGAAAGTTTTTAAATGGATTCGATCCTTTACATTAGTTGCTTTGTTGATCATCCCTATGTTTGCAGGAATGGGACAACTAAAGGCTGTCCATGCAGACCGAAATGACAACAACAGCTTAATTATTGCTCAAAACATGCCCCAACTAAGCGAAGAGATTAAAGGGAAGACGTTTTCACTTTCAGCTTTATTGCCGATAGAAAACGGCAAATATGTTGAAGTAACAGAAAATCTGAAATGGAAATCGGCAAATAAGAACGTGGCTTCTGTGTCAGATGAAGGAATCGTTACATTAAGCGGGCAAAATGGAAGAACAATGATTTTTGTCACAAATGGAACTTCTTTCGACAGAATTGCGATTCATGTAAAGAACGGAAAGGCTTCATTTGAAAAGCAAAAAGAGAAAAAATATGACTTGATATCCAATGCCATTCAATCCATGTCAGTAAAAGAAAAAATCGGACAGATGTTAATGCCGGACTTCCGGAACTGGAACGGACAGCCAGTGACAGAAATGAATGACGAAATAAGAGAATTAGTGAAAAAATACCACCTTGGTGGTGTCATTTTGTTTAGAGAAAATGTAGTAACGACTGAACAGACCGTAAGACTGGTAGATGAATATAAAAAAGCGAATGAAGACTACGGTTTGCTTCTTTCAATCGACCAAGAAGGTGGAATTGTGACACGTTTGCAGAGTGGTACCGATTTCCCAGGAAATATGGCGCTTGGTGCAACAAGGTCAGCAGAACTGGCGGAATCTGTCGGACATGCAATCGGATCAGAGCTAGAATCGTTAGGAATTAACATGAATTTAGCTCCTGTTTTAGATGTGAATAACAACCCAGACAATCCTGTTATCGGAGTAAGGTCATTCGGGGAAGACCCTAAACTTGTTGCCGAATTAGGAACAGCGTATACAAAAGGGTTGCAGAATGCAGGAATGGCAGCTACAGCGAAACATTTTCCTGGACATGGAGATACGGCAGTAGATTCTCACTTAGGATTACCTTCCGTTCCTCATGAAAAAGAACGGTTACTGGAAGTAGAACTTTATCCCTTCCAACAAGCGATGAATCAAGGCATTGATGCAATCATGACTGCACATGTTACTTTCCCTAAAATTGATCCGACTACAGTCATATCTAAAAAGGACGGAACAGAGATTGCATTGCCTGCTACATTATCTCACGAGGTTTTGACAAACTTGATGAGAAATGAAATGGGCTTTGAAGGTGTTATATCAACAGATGCGTTAAACATGAAAGCTATAGCAGATCATTTTGGAGCGGTTGATGCCGTTATTAGAGCTGTTAATGCTGGCACTGATATTGTATTAATGCCTGTAGGATTAGAAGAAGTTGCTAACGGTCTATATACCGCGGTTGAAAATGGAGAGATCAAAGAACAAAGATTAAACGAATCAGTAGAACGCCTCCTAACATTAAAAGCGAAGCGTGGCATTTATAAACAAGCAACAGAAACACCAGTTGCAGAAAAAATTGCATATGCAGAGAAGGTCGTCGGAAATAATGCGCATAAAGAAGTGGAAAAAGAGGTCGCACAAAAATCCATCACATTAGTAAAAAATAATGGGCTATTACCGGTAGATAAGAATAATGTAAATTCCGTTGTTGTAATTGGCAGTTCATTTAGTGGATCCCTCCAAAACGCCCTATCAGCACACCATTCGTCAGTTGAGTTGATTCAAACGACTAAACCTTTAAATGAAGAACAGTTATTAAAAGTTAAACAGGCAGATTTAGTGGTTTTAGGGACATACACGTTTAATGTATCTGGCCGTTCTCCTTCAAGTTCGCAAATGCAGATGGTGAATCAAGTGATTGAAACAGCACCTGCTAAAACTGTTGCCGTCGGAATTCGTAATCCTTACGATATCATGGCTTTTCCTGAGGTGTCTGCTTACCTTGCACAATACGGTTTCAGGGATGCTAGTTTTAAAGCAGCTGCTGATACCATTTTCGGGACGAATAACCCATCAGGAAAGCTGCCTGTAACCATATATAAAGACGCAGAAACGGTTCTTTATCTATTCGGACACGGTTTGAGCTACTAATAAAGAGGAGGAAGAAACAAGATGAAGAAATGGGGATTGTTTATAGCGGTATTTTTCATGTTAACAAGTATACTTCCAGGTGCACAAATGTTAAATGCTTCGAAGGATGAAGATCATCACAGGCAAAAATTCAAGACAGGACTTGAGATGCTTATGCATGATCAAATCTCGCTTCTTAAAGGGAAAAATGTAGGGTTAATCACTAATCCTACAGGGATTGACCGGAATCTTATCAGTATTGTAGATGTGTTGTACAACCATCCGGATATTGGATTAAAAGCACTTTATGGACCTGAACATGGTGTACGAGGAAGTGCACAGGCTGGGCAATATATTGAGTCTTATACCGATCCAAAAACAGGACTGCCTGTCTATAGCTTGTATGGTCCAACGAAAAAACCTACAGCTGCAATGTTAGAAGGTATTGATGTATTAGTGTTTGACATACAGGATGTTGGAACACGTTTCTATACGTACATTTATACAATGGCATACGCAATGGAAGCTGCTAAAGAGAATAATATACCTTTTGTTGTGCTTGATCGACCAAATCCTCTTGGAGGGGAGCAAGTGGAAGGTCCAGTATTAGATCCCGCCTACTCATCTTTTGTGGGCCTATATCCAATTCCGTTAAGACACGGTATGACAGTTGGTGAATTAGCCCAATTATTCAATCAAGAATTTGACATTGATGCGGATTTAGAAGTGGTGAAAATGAAAGGCTGGAAAAGATCGTGGACGTATGAAGACAATCGTCTAGAATGGGTTCTACCTTCTCCAAATATGCCAACAGTAGATACTGCGATCACGTATCCGGGAGCTGCTTTAATTGAAGGAACGAATGTTTCTGAAGGAAGAGGAACTACAAAACCATTTGAATTAATCGGGGCACCGTTCATCAATGGAGATGATTTGGCAAAAGCATTAAATGAACAAGGACTTCCGGGAGTTAAGTTCCGTCCTGCTTCCTTTACACCTACCTTTTCAAAGCATGCTGGGAAACTATCACATGGTGTTGAGATTCACGTAACTGACAAGAAATTATTTCAACCTGTTCTATCAGGTATTACACTGGTGAAAATGATCCATGATATGTATCCAGCAGATTTTGCATTTAGAGCAGAAGATAGTGCAGGCCGATCATTTTTTGATCTATTGATTGGAAATGGATGGGTAAGGGATGCTATTGAATCTGGTAGTTCGGTAGAAGAGATCGTGTCCAGGTATGATGAGAAATTAAGTGAATTTAAAAAATTAAGAAAAAATTATTTGCTTTATTAAGGTGAGAAAGCTAAGGCTAATCACATGCCTTAGCTTTTTTGTGTGAATTTTCTGACTGGTATAGACAACTAGTCATAACCATGATACGCTTGGCATAAAATGATAAAGGGGAGTGGACATGAAGCCGGGTGTACTCTTGCATGGGGATTTTATTGACGAAAATGGATTTCTTTTAGAAAACGGCTATCTTTTAATTAGAAATGAAAAAATAGCATACGCAGGTTTAGAAAATCCGCTAACTAACGGAGAAGAAATTGAGACATATGGCATGCCCCGTGGTTCCATAATGATTCCTGGCATGATTGATGTCCATATTCATGGGAGCGTTGGTGCGGATGTGATGGATGAAAATATAGAGGCTCTATTTAAAATAGCAAGAGCAATTCCTGGTGAAGGAACAACGTCATTTTTAGCAACAACTATGACTCAGAGTAAGGAGCAGATAGAGAGTGCTCTTTCACAAGCTGCTTCTTTTATAGATAAGCAAAAACCTGGGTCAGCTGAAATGCTTGGAATTCACTTAGAAGGACCTTTTATTTCTCCAAAGCGGGCTGGAGCTCAGCCTAGAGAATTTATTCAGACACCAAATGTTGAACTTTTTAAAATGTGGCAAGAAAAAGCTAAGCACCATATCAAGCTCGTAACACTTGCGCCTGAGATGGTAGATGGACATGAACTTGTACGGTATTTAGCAGAAAATAATGTTATCGCATCGATTGGTCATAGTGACTGCACGTTCAAGGAGGTGAAAGAAGGGATTGAAGCAGGCATTTCCCATGTCACCCATTTATTTAATGGAATGAGGGGAATGCACCATAGAGATCCCGGTGTGGCAGGTGCTGCACTCATACAAAATGAACTGATGGTTGAGATGATTGTAGATGGTGTCCATGCATGTCCTGAAATGATTCAGCTTGCCTATCATTCTACAGGACCTGACAGAACTGTACTCATTACAGATTCAATGCGTGCAAAAGGATTAGGTGATGGTACGTATGCGCTAGGCGGCCAGCAAGTAACAGTGAAACAATACAAAGCCGAACTTGAAGACGGGACGCTTGCGGGTAGTATTCTTACTATGAGTGATTCTGTGAAAAACATGATGAACTACACGAACTGCTCAATAACAGATATCGTAAAAATGACGAGTATTAACGCAGCAAAAGAACTTAATATTTTTGATAGAAAAGGAAGTCTTTCAAAAGGAAAAGATGCGGATATCACCGTATTCACAAGAGACTTCGATGTCTTCATGACTTTTTGCCGAGGGACATTAGCGTATCATCGGAAGGAGGGTTAAATTTGAAACTTATAGCTGTTTCAGATGAAGAAGAACTTAGCAGAATAGCAGCTGAGATTTTAATTTCCAAAATAAAAACTTCTGACAGATTGGTTCTTGGCCTTGCAACCGGTAAAACGCCGCTTGGCATGTACCGTTATCTTTCGAAATATAGTATAGAAAGTAAACAATCTTATGATCACGTACACACTGTTAACTTAGACGAATATGTTGGATCACAAGCTTACCACACCTATATGAAAGAGCACTTTTTTCAGTATGTGGATATACCTAGTGAACAAACACATCTTCCAAACGGTGAAGCCGATAGCTTGACTGTAGAGTGCAAGAGCTATGAAGATATCATTTCAAATCTTGGTGGTATTGATCTGCAAGTATTAGGGATCGGGGAGAATGGTCACATCGGTTTTAACGAACCAGGGACAAATTTCGACTCAAGGACACATGTTGTACAGCTTACAGAATCCACTCTTTCGGCTAATGCAAAATATTTTATTGACACGAATCAGCCCAAAAAGGCAATAACAATGGGAATTGGAACCATTTTAGAGAGTAAAGAAATCCTTCTGCTCGCTGTTGGTGAAAGGAAAGCCAATGCTGTTAAAGAGCTTTTTAAAGGATCAATAAATAAAGATATTCCAGCTACAGCGCTTAAAGTTCACCCGAATGTCACAGTACTTGCTGACAAGGGTGCAAGATCGCTTTTAGATAAGGAGAGTTGACCCATTTTTATGATTGATAAAACATCACCTCTGCCACTTTATTATCAAATAGAAGAGGCAATTAAGCAAAAAATCGAAAAAGGCGATTGGGAACCTGGCAGCATGATCTCTTCTGAAAGAGAATTTGCTGAAAACTATGAAGTAAGCCGAATGACAGTTCGTCAAGCAATCAACAACCTTGTGAATGATGGCTATTTAACAAGAAGTAAAGGAAAAGGCACTTTTGTTTCTAGTAAGAAAATAGAGCAAAAACTGTTGGGTTTAACGAGTTTTACGGAAGATATGAAATCCAGAGGTTTGGAACCTGCTTCAAAGTTAGTATCCTTCCAAAAAATACAAGCCAATCATAAATTAGCTAAGAGCCTAGAAATACAACCAAGCGAAGAAGTTTATGAGATTAAGCGAGTGCGCTTAGCCGATGATGTACCGATGGCGATCGAAACGACGTTTGTTCCTGTCCAACTTCTGGATTTACAAGAGATTCATTTAAAAAAAGGTTCTTTATATTCACACGTAGAGAATGCTGGATTTTACATCGATTATGCAACACAAAGTTTAGAAGCTTCCATTGCAAGAGAAGCTGAAAGCGAGATTTTGGAGATCGCTAAAGGTGCACCAGTCTTGCTGATTCAAAGACAAACGTATTTAACAACAGGTAAACCCCTCGAGATTGTTCACTCCGTCTATAGAGGAGACAGATATAAATTTATGATTGATATGAAACGCTAACCGATAAGCGTTTTATATAAAAATGAAAGCGTTTACTAAAAGGGGGAATGAAAATGGGCAAAGAGCAGCAAATGGCTCACAGTATTATTGAGAAGCTTGGTGGTGCATCCAACATTCAAACGTTGATGCATTGTATGACGAGAATTCGAGTAGATCTGCACGACCCTTCAAAAGCGGATCTAAAAGGCTTAAAAGATGTGGATGGTGTGTTAGGTGTTGTTGAAGATGATACACTGCAAATTATCGTTGGACCAGGAATTGTTAACCGTGTCACCTTAGCGATCAGTGAAGAAACGGGGATGAATATTCATTCTGTGGACGAAACAGATCATATGGATCTTGAACAGATGGCGCGTATGAATAAGGATGCCATTAACAAAAAGAACGCTACTCCTTTTAAACAGTTTTTACGCAAGATTGCTAGTATTTTCATCCCTTTAATTCCAGCAATCGTAGCATCAGGTTTAATCGCAGGGATTACAAACGTTGCGATTCGAATGGGTGCAGATCCCGAAACATCATTCATGCAGATGCTGAGTTTAATAGGGTGGGGTGTTTTTGGCTATCTTGCTGTGTTTGTAGGGATTAACACCGCAAAAGAATTTGGGGGAACGCCCGCTTTAGGTGGAGCGGCAGGGATCTTAATTATTAACCCAGGCTTAGCTAATATAACGGTTTTTGGTGATCCGCTAGTTGTAGGCCGTGGTGGACTTATCGGTGTTATGCTGGCAGCTGTTTTAATCGCATGGCTTGAAAAACGTATTAGAAAGTTTGTTCCGGCTGCAATTGACATTATCGTTACACCTACTCTTGCATTATTAATAACAGGATTTGCGACGTTGTATATACTTCAGCCAGTTGGCGGATTTTTGTCCGACGTTATTACAAAAGGATTATTGAACTTAATTGATATTGGCGGTATTTTCTCTGGACTTATTTTAGCAGGTACATTCTTGCCACTTGTTGTAACAGGACTACATCAAGGACTAACACCCGTTCACATGGAACTAATAAATTCGATAGGTGATGATCCGTTATTGCCTATCCTCGCAATGGGTGGAGCAGGTCAGGTTGGTGCTGCATTCGCCATCTACTTCAAAACGCGTAACGAACGTTTACGTAAAGTTATTAAAGGCGGACTGCCAGTAGGGATGCTAGGGATTGGAGAACCTTTAATCTTCGGAGTTACCTTGCCACTTGGACGCCCATTCTTAACGGCTTGTTTAGGTGCAGCAGTGGGTGGTGCATTCCAAGCGTTCTTTAAAATCGCGACGATTGCAATAGGTGTGTCTGGAATTCCACTCGTCTTCTTAGTTCACGCTAATCAGATGGTTCTATACTTACTAGGATTAGTGATCGCTTACATCTTCGGCTTCTTGTTCACATGGACGTTTGGATTTAAAGAAAGCATGGCAAAAGATATTTAACTAGGAGTGAAAGACTTTTGTGTTATGGTATTTCCATTTATTTAAGTGAGTCAGATTCTTTCATTAAAAGTTGGATTGAGAAAGCTGCAGAAAATGGATTTCAATATATTTTTACCTCTCTTCACATTCCTGAAGAAAAAGGTATTTCGTTTTTCAAAAAAGTAAAGATGCTTGGTGAAATCGCTCAACTTTCACATATGGACGTGATGGCTGACATTTCACCAGCTTCTCTTGAACGGTTAGGACTTCATTACAAAGAATTGCCTCAGTTAAAAGAATGGGGGATCTCTGGAGTAAGGATGGATTATGGGTTTACAGCTAAGCAGATTGCTTGGCTGTCCTCTTTTTTAAAAATTGGACTGAATGCCAGTACAGTGAATGAAGAGCAGCTTCAAGAATTATTAAACGAAGGTCTCGTACCAAATCAAGCAGAAGCCTGGCATAATTTTTACCCAAAACCTTTTACCGGAATTTCAAGTGTACAACTAGAAGAACGAAATGCGCTGTTTCATCGGTACGGTATAAAAACGATGGCTTTTATACCAGGTGATGCCGTTTTAAGAGGACCGCTGATGGAACGACTTCCAACAATTGAGGATCATCGTAACAAATCTCCTCTTTTTTCAGCTCTTGAATTAAAACAATTGGGAACAGATAAAATTTGTGTAGGTGATATCCGATTATCAGATCAATCCCTTAAAGAGATTAAATCTCTTATACAACAGGAAATTCCTCTTTATGCACAGTTTGGAAATGAGTATTCAAATTATTACAATACGGTCCATACGAATAGAATGGATGCCGCACAGTATGTGATACGGTCAGTTGAATCGAGAGGAACAGATTTTCCACTTGAACAGGTACGTTATAGTGAAGCAAGCTATCATATGGGTACGATTACGGTTGACAATAAGCTTTATGGAAGATATGCAGGTGAACTTCAAATCTGCCTGCATGATTTGCCTGCTAATGAAAAAGTAAATGTGGCAGGTTTTATTCAGGAAGAAAGCAAACCACTTCTGAAATTTATTGGAGGCGGTCAAAAATTTGTATTTTTGAGAAAAGAATTTGATTTTTAGAGCGAAACAACGGAATCCGAAAAACATAGGAAGGGGAACGCCATGGACTTAACAAAATGGGCTACGGAAAAAAGAAATCCAGACACGATAAACATCGATGAACTCTCAACGTTACAAGTGGTCAAAAAAATTCACGAAGCGGATCTTAGAGTAGCCAGCTGTATTACACCTGTTTTATCGGAAATAAGCACGGTAGTAGAAAAAGTGGTAGGTGCATTTGAAAACGGCGGCCGTTTGATCTATATCGGAGCAGGGACAAGTGGCAGGCTAGGGGTGCTGGATGCTTCAGAGTGTCCTCCGACATATGGAACGAATCCTAATTTGGTTGTTGGTCTAATCGCAGGCGGGGAATATGCGCTTCAACACGCAATCGAAGGTGCAGAAGATGATTTTGACCTTGGAAAGACCGATCTGGAAAACGTGAATGTATCCGAAAAGGATGTTGTTTTAGCAATTGCCGCATCCGGCCGTACACCTTATTGTTTAGGTGCAATGGAGCATGCAAGAAAGCAAGGCGCATTCACAGCTGCTCTTGTATGTTCACAACATTCTCCCATGGAAAAAGCTTCAGATTTAGGAATAACCGTTGTCACAGGTCCTGAAGTTGTTACCGGATCAACGCGAATGAAAGCCGGAACAGCACAGAAGCTGGTTCTGAACATGATCAGTACAGCGAGTATGATCAAATGGGGGAAAATATACAGCAACCTTATGGTGGATGTTCAACCAACAAACGCCAAGCTGAAACAGCGTGCAAAGAATATTATCATGGAGGCGGCTGGAGTAAGTGAAAAGGAAGCTGCCCAAGCGTTACAGGAGCAGAATGGAAACACGAAAGCAGCCATCTTTCAACTAGTAACAGGTGTTTCTGTGAACGAAGCAAAAATGCATCTAGAACTGCAAAATGGAAGATTAAAAGAAGCCATTAAAAAGTTTACTCTAAATGGAGAGGGGTAGATTGGTATGTTAGGATTTTTACAACGAATCGGCCGTGCGCTCATGCTGCCTATCGCAGTTCTTCCAGCCGCAGGATTAATTCTGCGTTTTGGTCAGGATGACTTATTAGGAATTCCTTTTTTAGCCGCAGCAGGTGGTGCCATTTTTGGCCATCTAGCGTTGATTTTTGCAATAGGGGTAGCCGTTGGGTTAGCGAAAGATGGAAGCGGTGCAGCAGGTCTTGCTGGGGCTATCGGTTATTTTGTATTAACTGAAGGTGCAAAATCATTTGCAGAAAGTGCCTTAGAGTTTGAAGGTAAGTTTGATATGTCTGTTCTGGGAGGGATATTAGCGGGTGTAGTAGCAGGACTCTTATATAATCGATATCATGATGTTAAACTTCCAGAGTGGTTATCTTTCTTTGGCGGAAAGCGGTTTGTTCCAATTGTAACAGCAGGTGCTATGGTTGTTCTTGGTTTGCTTTTTGGACTGATTTGGCCGACGATACAGATGGGGTTAGAAAATGTAGGAACATGGATTACGAGCGCTGGAGCAATTGGTGCAGGGATCTTTGGTTTCTTTAACCGTTTATTAATACCACTAGGTCTTCATCACGTGTTAAACAGTTTCCTTTGGTTCGTTTTTGGTGAGTTTACTGGTGAAAATGGTAAAGTGGTTACAGGAGATTTAGCAAGGTTTTTTGCTAATGATCCAAAAGCAGGATTTTATATGGCTGGATTCTTCCCAGTGATGATGTTTGGATTGCCAGCAGCATGTTTTGCAATGATTCATACCGCAAAAAAACACCGTAAAAAAGCAGTAGCCGGAATGATGGGTGGTATGGCACTCACTTCGCTCGTAACTGGAATCACAGAACCAATCGAGTTTGCTTTTATGTTCTTATCTCCACTGCTTTATGTTGTGCATGCACTTTTGACAGCCGTTTCTATGTCAGTTGCCGTTTTGTTTGATATCCATCACGGCTTTACATTCTCAGCAGGTGCCATCGATTATTTCCTTAACATTGGGATTGCTCAGAACGGTTGGCTGTTACTACCGATTGGCGCCGTTTACTTTGCCTTGTATTATGTAATCTTCCGCTATCTAATCGTTAAATTAGATTTGAAAACTCCTGGTCGAGAAGATGAAGATATGATGATCGCTGAAGCTGCGGCGACAGGTTCAGTTACGAATGAAAAGTATGAGACAGCAGCAAATGCATACTTGGCAGCGTTAGGCGGAAAAGAAAATATTGTTTTGCTTGAAAACTGTATCACCCGATTAAGACTGCAGATTAAGGATATCGGTTTAGTAGATGAAGAAGCTCTTAGAAAAGCCGGTTCAAAAGGGCTTATTAAACTTAATAATCAAAATATCCAAGTAGTCGTAGGGTCAGAGGTTGAACCGATTGCTGAGAGTATGAGAGAAAAGCTTTAAATAGTAGAAAAAACACCGTTCCGATAGGAATGGTGTTTTTGTCTATATTAAGCGTTCCAATAACCACTAACTGGTACGTTTGCTGCATAACCGCACGGATAAGGGTATGGGTTTGGATAAACACAGCAATTTCCGCCAAAGGAAACGGCTCCGACAATAATGAGCAGCACGAATAGTACAACTATTAGCGTGAAGCTATCAGAACAGTACTTTCCTGACGACATGGTTTCACTCCTCTTCTTGCATATGAGAAGCCGATATCTCTCCTCAAAAACAGTTTATGCAAGTAGGATAAGCATAGAAACGGTGATGAACGCGGAATTATAGAGACACATGTCCTGTAAAAAAACCAGTTTTTATTTATAAGCTTCATCAAGAATGATATACAGATAGTCTACGAATTCACCTTTTGAAAACATGGTAACTTGATGAACGTCACCTAGCTCAGTCCATACAAAAGCAGTGTCAGTATCCGTAGTTTCTTCGACATCAATTGGAAGTCCAGCAAGTTCTAATGCTCGAATTTTCTCTTCATCAAATAAAATTTCTTCATCAATCACTGAATAAACGAGGCGAGCCGCTTTACCCTCTACAAACGTGACGGCATATTTCTCATCCATATAATAATGAACAACGGCAGGGACAAATTTAGTAGTTCCAGAATAACGAAATTTGATCTCTTCTGATCTCTGGGGTTCTCCCCAGAAAGTACTTACTTCTTTTTCACTAAGATTTGTCACTTCACTTGCAACAAACTGGTGATTACTTGTTATGTATTCTTTATCTTCTCCTTCTGGAGGGTCTTCGCTATTTGTTTGGGGTTCAGAAGTAGTGTTCTCTTCTGAGGGCGTAGCTGTTTCTTGCGTATCCTTTTTCGAATCATCTGCGGGTTCAGTAGTTTGGTCGCTTGAGTTAACTTCGGCTTGAGCTGTGGCTTGTTCCTCTTGTATGTCTTCTTTCGAACATGCTGATAAGATAAGCGAAGCAGCAGAAAAGATGATAATTAAGTGTTTTTTCATAGTAATATCCCTCTTTATGTAAATCATTTTTTAAAACAGATAACAACAATACTAGCAAATGAACAACAAATAGAAAATGCAAAGTTTAACAGATTAAAAAACAACTAGGTTATTGAATTTAAGGAATCTCAGTAGATCATAAACATAAAATGGTCATAGCATCATTTAAACCGACTTAAGGCTAGTATAACAGGTCTAGAAAGGTAAAACGCATGGAAATATTTCAATTTATTAACATATACCCTACAATAAGGGATAGACATTCATTCATCATTGAGACATAAAGGATGAAAGGCAGGTGTGATGAGGATGCAATATATTGTCTACGATTTAGAAATGACAAACAGGTTGTCTGAAATTATTGAGATTGGTGCTATTCGGTTGAGTGCAGTAAATGGAGAAATCAAGCTATTGGATACATTTCAATCCTTTGTACAACCAAAAATGGATAAATTAAATACACGAATCACCAACTTGACGGGTATAACCAAAAGGGACTTAATCTCCGCTCCTACTTACACAGAAGCCATTGAAAACTTTCGGTCCTGGATTGGTTTGGAAGAGTATTGCTTATGTTCATGGGGACCAGAAGATAAATGGGCGCTCATTACTGACTCCACTTATCATCAAACCGATATTGAGTGGATCATTAATCATAACGATTTACAATTTCATTTTAGCATCCTTCATGATAGTGAAAAAGGATTCAGATATGGATTATCACGTGCTCTAGAAGCTGTAGATCTTACGTATGAGGGCTCTAAACATCGTGCATTGGATGATGCGATAAATACAGCCCGAATTTTAACAAAAATATTTAATCAGATAGAACTGACTAAGAATCCTGTCTCGTACTTGGAGTCAAAGCTTTTTGAGCCTGAAAAATTAGTCTATAAAACAAAGACAGAGGAAGACGTTTCCCCATTTGCTTCTTTATCAAAGTTATTTAACTAAAGTATTGTTATAAAAATTTTTAAGTTTGTTAAAAATAACTTATAACACAAATACCCATAATAGGACTTTGTTCCTGTTAAATCGACCAGGTTCGACATAAGTCGTTAGGTATAATGGGTTAAAATCCATAAAAAGTAAGATATGTCGTCATTTGACGAATTGTTTTTGTAGGAAAATGACCTCAGTTTCGATAATAATGTTAGTAGGGGGTGTTTATTGGTGAACACTACATATTACATTACCAATAAAAATAATCAGTTGCTGGAGTTGTTGAACACGATTGATTATTGCTTAATGGACTCAAAAATTGATGAAGTTGATACGATTATTCGTCTTAAAGAAGAATTGTTAGCTAATGATGGCATACATATTACCCCGGAACAGATCAATAATATTATCTCTTTATTATTATCTTTCGTTCCTATGACTGTTAAGGAAGTTGGGTAAGCTTAAGACGGTAACCACAGATTGGACCTCTATTAGAAGAGGTTCTTTTTTTATATCCTTTTTAGCTTTCGTTAACATGGGTGTGTATATGGGGGTTTAGATTTTATTATGGAAAAAAATGTGATTGTTTACTATACTTGAGATAGATGTGTGAATTTTTTGATAGTTTTTAAATCGAGGAGACTAAGATATGTTTCGTATAGAAGATCAAATAGAAATGAATACACTATTTAATGGATTTCTCGATATGATGTTTTTAATGAAAGTAAAAGAAGGAAATAAATTTCAATACGTAGCCGCAAATGACTCTGCCCTAAATTACGCCAATCTTACTCGAGACGTAATGGGCAAGCATATGGATGAAGTCCTGTCTAAAGAACTAGCAGCAAAACTGCAGGCGGATTATGAAAAGACTGTTTCTTTGCAAAAGCCTATTCAATTTCATACTGAAACGATGAATAATGGAGAGCTACAAGTTAGCCAAACAACAGTAACTCCTATACATAATAAAAATGGGAAGTGTACTCATCTACTAGCTTCTGTAAAAGATATTACCGAGGCAAAAACAATTGCAGCAAAATTGGAAAAATCTGAAGAAGAATATCAGATTCTTTATGCAGAACAAAAAATTGCAGAATCACTCCTTATCGGTCAAAAATTAATTCTAGAGATGATTGCAAAAGGCAGTAATTTAAGAGATGTGTTCCAGGCGATTTCTATTAATTTCGAGGCAGCTATATCACAATCCCAAGTGTGCATCCATCTGGCTAATGAAAAAGACAGAAAGCTTGAGTATGCTTTTTCAAGCAAATTACCACAGTCCTTTATCCAGGACATCCATAAAATAGAGATCAGTTCTGAAGAAGAGAGCTGCGGCAGGGCGGCATATACTTATAGACCGGTTATTCTCTCTGATATAGCGAGGGATTTGAAAAACAATAAAAAGAAAAAGATAGCTCTTAGCCATGGAGTAAGGGCTTGCTGGAGTCATCCGATCCTTTCTTCATCCAATCAACTTCTTGGTATATTAGCGGTATACTTTAACCATCCCTCAGCGCCTGATGAAAAAGAATGGGGAACAATGGAAGCGTTTACGCATCTAGCAGGTTTAGCGATTGAACAAAAACAAAAAGAAGAAGCCATCCGAAAAAGTGAGGCTAAATTCAGAGCAATGACTGAAAACATAACAGATTTAATCGTTACATTAGATAAAACTGGAAAGGTTAAATATACTTCACCTTCTTACCAGCTTATTTTTGGGGCTAAAGCAAACCTTGGAAACTCGTTTCTAACGTATACCCATCCAGATGACATTACGGTCGTTTCTCAAAAATTTATGAACCTTTTGAAAGACAAAAAGCCTCATGAAGTTCAATTCCGATATCTGCATGCTGACGGACACTATATCACCATCGAAGCAAGGGCTATGCCTGTGTTAAAAGAGTCTGGCGAGATTGAAAATATAGTAGTAGTAGCAAGAGATATTACAGAGCGTAACAAACATGAGGAACTTGTAAAAAAAATGGCCTATCATGACCAATTAACCGGTCTGCCTAATAGACGCTCATTTACAGAAGAATTTGATGGCCATTTAAGAAATGCTGAAAATAAGAATCAACAGCTTGGTGTTTTGTTTTTGGATATGGATCGTTTTAAATTTATTAACGACTCCCTAGGCCATACGTTTGGAGATCTTGTCCTGAAGGAAGTCTCGATGAGGTTAAAACAATTCACGACAGGCTACGGCAGGGTTTATAGAATGAGTGGTGATGAGTTTACAATCATCCTTGAAAATATAACGGCTAACAAACTGAAACAAAAAATGTCCAAGCTGTTAGATCTTTTTGAACAACCCATCTATATTGAAGATGAAATGATTAGAATTACAGCGAGTATTGGAGTTTCTCTTTTCCCATCAGATGGGCACGACCCGAAGATTCTATTAAAGAATGCCGACCTTGCTATGTATAGGGCCAAAGAAGATGGCAAAAATACGTATCATTTTTATCAGAGTGCTTTTGAAAACAACAGCTATGAACGGCTATTAATGGAAAATGAACTGCATGACGCGATCAAAAATAAAGAGTTTGTACTTCACTATCAACCAAGATTTTCAATTGATCAGAGCACGATTTTAGCCGTAGAAGCACTGATTCGCTGGAATCATCCTCGCTGGGGGATGGTATCTCCCGGTGAATTTATTCCGTTGGCAGAGGAAACGGGTCTCATCACTAAAATTGGTGCATGGGTCATTGAAACAGCATGTACACAAATGAGAGAGTGGATGAATAAAGGTTTTTTTCCAATTAAGATAGCAGTGAACTTGTCAGCCCGGCAATTTTTAAAGAGAGATCTTGTTTCCTCGATTCAAGGGATATTAAGAAAAACGGGATTACCGCCAGAATTGTTAGAACTCGAGATAACTGAAAGTATGTTGATGAAGTATGAGGACACGATTTTATTTTCCATAGAACAATTGAAGGGAATGGGTGTTCAATTTGCACTTGATGACTTTGGAACAGGTTATTCCTCGATGGGGTATTTAAATAAATTCCATATTGATACATTAAAGATCGACCAATCGTTTATACGAGGGATTGGGACTGAAACAGATGATTCTGCGATAGCAACAGCCATTATTACATTAGCTCATGCTTTAAAAATGAATGTAGTCGCAGAAGGGGTCGAGACGGAAGAACAATACAATTATTTAGTACATAATAAATGTGACGAAATCCAAGGATTCTTCACATGTCGGCCATTGGAATCCGAAAAATTGGAAACATTATTGTTTAGTCAAATGGAAGAATTTCAGAAACGAATTACGTCTGTTTAACGAAAAAGGAGCGATCATGCTCCTTTTTTATTTAGTCACTGACTTCTTTATTTTCCTTTAATTCCTTCATTTCTTCCTTAAAAACGGTAGTGAGGGAGTCTTTGTTTCCATAAAGGAAAAGCATATCTCCTTCTTGGATTTCTGTTGTATAACTATCTTTTCTTAATGTGACGTCTCCCCGCTTAATAAATAAGACTAATAAGTCGTCTTCGGCTTTTATTACTTCCTGTAACGTTTTACCAACCACTTTAGAATTTTCATGTATAGGAAGTTCTACTACAATATCATCTTCATGAAAATACATGACATCCCTTAGTGGCAAATCACATAGATTGTATTTTTTATGAAGATGCATTTCAAATGATTCCTGCAGATAACTCTTAAACCTTGAAGTACTCAAAATGACATAGGTTCCGATTAGAAACAAAATAGTTACACCGAGTTCAATAGATCGAAACTCATCAGACAAAATATTGCTTATTGCAGAAATCACGACTGCTAATGAGAAAACACCAAATAGGATCAGAAATGTACTGAGTCTTCGTCTAATAGGATGTCCTAGAATTAGTTCAGACTCTCCAGTTGTAAAGCCTGTAGCTGTGAACATTGAAATCACTTGAAAACGGGCAATTTCCTTTTTTAGTCCTGTATATGTAAAAAGCAATACGTTAATTTCGATTACGACAGCAATAATAGCAAAGTAGAGCATGGTAAACACAAAACCCACAAAGGCACCTCCGACTTATTTTTCTATCTTTTCTATACCCATTAAAATAAATCTTTAACTTTTTCACGCTTCATAAAAATTTTCTCTTCCTCATATAGTTTTGTACAGGAGGGGATTTATTATGATTGGATTTATTGTTACCCTATTACCGGCAGGCCTTTTATGCGGCGGCGTGGCTTTACTCATACATTCTTTTGTGAAAAAGGATACGTATCAATACGACAAAGAGCATTTATGGGAGGATTACCCTTACAGGTCGGAAGATTATCATATTAAATAGCACATTCACTACTTGATATTTTCCCTCGTTATGGTAAAAAGTAATAAAACAATAACTAGAATCGAGGGCATAATGTGCGGAATGTTTCAAAAAAATGGTTAATAGGAGGAATAGGACTTGCTCTTCTTCTATTCACAGTATTTCAGTTTTTTGGGAAAACAGAAGATACAAAAGAAACTCAGCCTATAAGAATTGTTGCTCTTGGCGATTCATTAACGTATGGTGTAGGAGATCCGTCAAAAACTGGATATATTGGAGTAGTACGAAAAAATATTCAACAACAAACGGGAAGAAATGTCATTCTAAATAATTTTGGTATTAGTGGTCAAAGATCGGACCAGCTTTTACGGCAATTGGATAACGGAGTTGTTATCAAATCACTGAAACAAGCTGATTATGTATTTGTCTTTATCGGTACGAACGATTTTAGACATGCTGCAGGATGGAACTTCCGTCAGCTTCCACAGCAGCCGCTTATGCTAGGAAAAGAAAAGTTAAGGAACAATCTAACCAAGACATTAAACATAGTCAGGGAAAATAACTCCTTTGCCGAACTATATGTATTAGGTTTGTATAATCCATATTTTGGGAAAGAGTACGATCCAGCAGCATCAGAAAGCATTCGTACTTGGAATGATGTGATTTTAGAAGTAAGTAAAGAAAGCACATTAACTAAATATGTTTCTACCTTTGAGCTGTACGAAAATATAGAAAAAGATATGTACTTTGCAGATACTCTGCATCCTAACAGAAGAGGATATTACAAGATGGGAAACTGGGTATATAGTCAATGGAAGCCATAAAAAGGGGGTGTCAAAAGTTGTATTGACACCCTCTTTACTTATTTTTTGAATTGAGTATCTAGTTTACCGTTCATATCAATTAAGAATCCAATTTCTCTGCCTAATAATTCACCAAGTTCTTTAGCTTTTTTTTCACTCTCGTTCTTTATTTGTTCGATCGTTAATTCCCCTTTTAGTTTCGAAGCACCGACAATGATGCTTAATTCTCCCTTTTCATAAAATACAATTTTCATTATTAATACCTCCCTGAAGTATAGAACCTTCTAAATAATTCGCTGTTTTCTTCATGCTTGTGGGGTAAGTGCGTGAATATGGCAAAACATACATAAAGAATCTCGATAATGGAATAAATATACACGTCAGAAATCTTGACAATTTTTTATGTATATTGATAAGATTAGAGTATATTAATATGATTCGCTGAATTCTATTGTTCTATTCTGAATAACAGAAGCGGGGGAACCACAACTTTGGCATTAAGCCTCGGGATGAATTTGTGAAAGCAAAAGGGATAACTCTCAATTCCCTAATCCGACAGCTAACCTCGTAAGCGTTCTTGGAGAGAGAGCTTTATACATGGTCTAAGTCTATGTCTATGTGTTGCGCTATTACACTCACGGAAAAATTCTCTCTTTTTTCGTGGGTTTTTATATGCAAACAAAAAATTTAGGCATGTATTAGGACACACTCCTCATACTATAGTAACAATAGTAAGAATTTTCTAAAAAAGGGGGATGCGTTTTATGAAATTGTCAACGAAAATTTTGATTGCTCTGGCACTAGGGGTAGTTGCAGGACTTATATTAAATTTAGCTATGCCAGATGCATTTACAACACTGGATAAGTATGTGTTAAAACCAGTGGGGACATTGTTCTTAAACTTAATTAAAATGCTTGTAGTGCCAATTGTGTTCTTCTCGATCGTACTTGGTACAGCCGGACTGGGTGATCCTAAAAAATTAGGACGTATTGGTGCGAAAACAATCGGTTTCTTCTTAGCCACTACTACTATCGCCATTGTTATTGCTATGTCTTTAGCACTTATTTTTAAACCAGGCGTGGGTGACTTTGAAACCGAAGGAGCTAAATTTGAAGCAACAGAGGCTCCTGCTGTAACCGATACATTATTAGGAATTATTCCTACAAATCCTGTTTCAGCAATGGCAGATGGAAACATGCTTCAAATCATTGCATTTTCAGTCTTTGTTGGATTCGCCTTAACGATGTTAGGAAGCAAGACAAAAGGAATGTTGAGCTTAATTGAACAAGGTAATGAAATTATGATGTACCTTGTAAATCTTGTTATGAAGTTTGCTCCATATGGTGCATTCGCATTGATTGCTTCAGCTATTGGGAGTCAAGGAACTGAAGCCATTAAAGCGATGGGGCTTTATATGTCAATCGTCATACTAGCACTAGCTATTCACTCTGTAGTGACATATGGTGGTTCCGTTGCGTTACTAGCTAAAAAGAACCCTATTTGGTTCTTTAAAGGCTTCTCACCAGCAATGTCGGTAGCATTCAGTACTTCTAGTTCTAACGCAACACTTCCAATTTCAATGAAAACGGCTCAAGAAAACCTTGGCGTGCGTAAATCGGTAAGTGGATTTGTTCAGCCGCTTGGTGCTACCATCAACATGGATGGAACAGCTATTATGCAAGGGGTTGCGACGATTTTCATTGCTCAAGTGTATGATATTAACTTAAGTATTGGCGCTATGATCACTGTTATCTTAACAGCGGTATTAGCAAGTATTGGTACAGCGGGTGTTCCTGGAGTTGGACTGATCATGTTAGCCATGGTATTAAACTCTGTTGGATTACCTGTAGAAGGTATTGCCTTAATCCTAGGTGTTGACCGTATTCTTGATATGTTAAGAACGGCTGTTAACATTACTGGAGATGCTGCTTGTGCAGTAATCGTTGATAAAGGTGAAGATAAACATATTGGTACTAGAGAGCAAGAAGCTAGTGCATAAGAGATAAATCAAAGAAGCCGCAGAAATGTTCTGCGGCTTTTTGTATGTTTATATTCTCAGTTTTACAAAAAATGAGTAAATAAATGTAAGCAGAGTTAAAACTTCGTGTTAAAATAAGAAGATACATAATGATGTCTCGGAGTGATTTCTTTGGAAAAATGGCTAGAAATATTACTGCTTGCAGGTAAAATAATCTGGGTTCAAATTCAGACGGTCGTTTTACCGGTACTTGAATTGTTTGAAAGAGGAATGAATTCGTTTTGGTTTGTTTTTGCATTAACTGTGTTTAGCGGATATCTATTGCTCGGTGCTTTAAATAAGGGGATTGCTTTTTATCAGGCACATAACTTCATTCATCGCAAAATGAGTATAGAGCCTTCTCGAGATATAGAATTTACTCTTTTTTTGCAAACTCTTTGGCAATCTGAACGTTCAAAGGGGTTAATAGCGAATGCAAAATCAGCTAAAAGCCGTTATTTACAGTTTAATTCACAGGAACGTCTTTTCATTCAAAATTATTTGCAGCATCGCTTAAAATTTTTACGAAACAATCAGTCTTTATTTTTACTAGGAGCTCTTTTTGTTGGTTTGATTTCCAGCATATTTTCAGGTGTATTACCGTTAAATGAAGTAAGCTTTACAGCAGAAAGTACTGTGAAAACTACACTGTTTTTAGTCGTTTGGCTTTTGATCATGCAAACTAAGTACATGGCTATTAAAAAGCAGACATTTTACCATCTTGTCTGGATGCAGGAAACAAACAGAACTCTACCGATGGATCTCATACATGAAAATGCTACAGTATCCTTGGAGAATGAAAGCAACCCTTCGTATTAACGAGATACGTAAGGGTTGTTTTTTATCCAAAAACGATAAGGATAGTGCACAGCCTCTTCTGCATAATTAATGTTTATACGAGGTCCTACAGAAATCTCATCATCCGAAATAACGATTCCATCCTGTAACAATATCGAACTGCTGTTCATCTTTTGACCACTATGCTTAAGCGAAAATCCCATACTTTTAGAAAGTTTGCCGGGACCATTTGTTAACATGATCTCTTTTTTCAACGCGCCTCTTCTTTCTTTCATTCGCTCTATTCCTTGTACAGGTTCAATGGCCCTAATTAAAATAGCTTCAGGTTTATTGATAGGGCCTGATACGATGTTAAAACAAGTGTGCATTCCATAAATAAAATATGTATAGATCGTTCCAGCTTCTTGAAACATAACCTCCGTTCTTGCTGTTCTTCGATTACCAAAAGAATGTGCAGCCCTGTCTTCAGGACCTAAATAGGCCTCAGTTTCAACGATGTATCCTGAGGTGGTACCGTCTTTACTCTCATGAATAAGTTCCTTGCCTAATAGTGTTCTAGCAAGTATTAATGTTGGCAAATTCCAAAGCTCCATTATTTTCTCCTAACATGTATGACATTAGTGGTTTCTAGAAAATAATAATACAGGTTTGTAGTTTTATGTTACCTTTTGTCGGAGTTTCACAAACGTAAAATAAAGGAAATAAGAAAGTTAACAAGAAGTTTTTAAGAAGAAAATAAATAGGAGGCGTTTAATGTGGATGGTTGGGTTAATGAAACTGGGATTTACGAGAATCTCTCCAAACGACGCTGGGAGTACTGGGAAGTAAGCCAACATGGTATTAAAACGATGGTTTCCTGGCTTTGCTGGAATGCGCCTAATGCTGTTTATGAACAATGGAGTAAATCTGTCTTACATTAAACGAGTGCATATAATGAGTTCCTTTCCTTTGGAAGGAGCTTTTTATTTTTACTTTTTATGCTTGAATCTTCTTTCATATGGTTAAAATGGTAACAAAAAGGAGAAAAAGACCAAGATGAATCATAATAAAGGACAGTTACGCAGAGCTGTTGAAGGAAGAAAACAACGTTTAATTCAGCATCTTATCCATAATGGATTATATGGTTATGAGGATCATAGACACTTGACTGAGTTTACATTATCGGAATTAGAAAGTGAATGGAAGAATGCGCAAATGATCAAACATGAAGATCATATTAGTTAATGAATGTGCAAATATTTAAAAATTAATTACAACTCGTCGTCTAGTTTGGTATAATATCCCTATGGGTAGGGAGTTAGTTTCATTTTTCCGACAAAATAACTAAAGATACGCCATAAATCGTTTGATAAAGGCAAACTCTCTGAAAAGTGAGGACGCAAAGCTATAGGGGCTTCATTCATGCAATATGCCAGCCAGCTACCTTACGAATCATTATCCTTCGATTTATGAAACAAACGAGGAGGGTATATATGGAAAATTACGTATTGTTTTTATCCTGGTCAGTCATTCGTTCTTATTTAGTAATCATTATTTGTTTTGGCCTCTTTCTATATTATGCAACGGTGATGATGGGGAAAGATAATCGTTTCATAGATTATTTTGCAAATGTCCTTATTATTATTGGTGCTATAGCTTGGGTTGTTATTACGAGTTAGCGAGTGAATTTTAAATTTCCAAATTTTTAATAAGGAATCTACTAGAAAGCCCACGGTATAATGTAGACATACATGAGAGGGGGCTTTCAAATGAAAATAAATAACCTCTCTGACGAAGAAAAAGAATTGCTTATCGAGGCACTTTTAAGTCAGGGATATGCATACGAGGTTGTAGATTCAGAATTATCGGATCTAGAATACGAGTTAAAACCAGGTTATGAGTCAAAAATGAGAAAATTGAACGTATTATTAAAAAAATTACATAGTTAAAAAATAAAGCAAAAGGCCCGGAATTGGGGGTCTTTTGCTTTTTGTTTATTTAAGTATCTAACAAACCTTTTCTTCTGGCTTCCATTCGCCATTCTGCTTCTTTTACTAATCTTTTAGGCAGTTTCCCTCTATTTTTTAAAAAAGACCAATAGGTTAAATATTGAGATGGTCTTGAAACAGGGGAAACATTCCTAGCATATTCCCACCATGAGATTTCATTTGCTTCTAGACGTATAAGAAAAAGATCGTCACCTTTTACCATAAAGCTCACTCCTGTCTTGCCCTTCATTACCAATAGTATGGACCGATTTAAATAAAATAACCGAAAAAATCATGGCAAGTTAGTTTATGCAAGAAGTGGTATTCTGTTTAGGACAAAAAGTAATTTTTTAGATAGGCAGGATTTAAGTTATGCAGCTTGAATCTTTAACATACATAAAAGGAAGAACGTGCTATGAAAGTGGAGGTGGTCCTGTGGAGCAGGTACTCATGTTTTCATCACTTCTGGCTCCTTTAGTTACAGCGATTATGGAGCTTTTAAAACGTACATTCCCGATTTCAAAGAAATATATCCCAATAAGCAGTTTTTTTGTTGGATTATTGATTGGTTTTATTGCTTCTCCGTTTACGGAGATGAATGCTGAATTGAGGTTATGGTCTGGAGGCATAGCAGGCTTAGCGGCAACTGGGCTGTATGAAATCGGTAAAAAAGGTAAAAAATCAAAAAGAGCGTGTTAATTCTTTTCCAAGAATATCATTAATCCTTTGATGTTTTATGAAGAAGGGGTTTAGAATTTGGATTTGAGTGAATAGATTATAGTAAGAAAACAAATGTCAGGTGGTGAATCACGTGAAAGCGTTTGTAGCACTTTGTTTTACTGTAATGCTATCATTTTTATTAGTTCCAAATCTTTCAGAAAAAATTCAAGAGACGTCAGCAACGACGGATAACATGGTAAATCAACCTGTTACTGCTGAAGAACGCCAAAATACAAAACAAAAGATTCCGCAGTTCAATGAAAACATCGCTAAAGAAAAGGCAAAGCTTTTCATGGACGCGCTTAAGCAAGAAATAGATGCTAACTATAAGGTGATTAAATATTCCACAAAAGAGGAATTGATTTCTCATTTAAAAAACTATGTTTCAGAAGATATTGCCGTGTATTACACAGATGGACTATTTGAGGAGAGGGAAAGTTCACTTTATATTATTCCAACTGAACTTCCTCCTTGGTTAGAAGAGGAACAACCTGTTGATGTAAAACAACTCTCAGATACTTCTTATAGAGTGTATCAAAAGAACACGTCTGATCTATATGGAACGTATGAAATTACATTAGGTTATGAATATATCGAAGAGGAATGGATCATTACATTTGCTTCTGTGGACTAAACATGGGGACACCCATGTTTTTTCACGATTAAACAAATTGGACTTTAAATCTTGTGAACTTTACAATAGAGGAAATAGTCGAGATGGAGTAGTGCGATGGATATTATTACATTTAAAGATTTTTATAACAACACCGTACAATTGTCGTTTGCTGACCACCCATTTTCGGAATCCCCCAAACATGTGTGGTGTATTTGTAAATTTAAAGATCAGTGGCTTCTAACGGAACACCCTAGACGGGGGATAGAATTTCCTGGAGGAAAAGTAGAGCCAGGAGAGACTGCCGATGAAGCAGCAGTTCGTGAGGTGTTTGAGGAAACTGGCGGGAATGTATCTGACCTTAAATATATTGGTCAGTATTATGTGGATGGTAAAGGCGGAAAAATCATAAAAAATATTTATGTAGTGATTGTTGATAAAATATTATTAAAGCATCGCTACTTTGAAACGAATGGTCCTGTTTTGATGACTGAACTTCCAGAAGACGTGTCAACGAACAAGACGTTTAGTTTCATGATGAAAGACCAGGTCTTGCGGGAAAGCATGAAATATGCCATCCAGCACTCTCTGGTCTAATAGAGGGTTACATATGGTGTTTAATCAGTTTACTCTCTAAGTATTCTACTCCTTGATACATAATGGTGGCCATAACAGCAATAATTAAGAGGCTCATTAATACAAGTGTAAAATTGAATACTTGGAATCCATAAATAATCATATAGCCAAGCCCTTGTTTAGAAACCAAAAACTCGCCTACAATGACACCTACCCACGACAGTCCCACATTAACTTTTAACGAAGAGATGATGCTGGGGAAACAGGCTGGGAGGATCACCTCTTTGAAGCACTGTTTTTTACTTCCTCCAAATGAACGGACTACCTTTATATAGTTGTCATCAACATTTTGAAATGCTGTGTATACGACAAGCGTTGTAATAATAATCGAGATGAGGATACCCATTGCAATTATAGAACCGAAATTAGGTCCTATCGCAACAATTAAGATTGGGCCAAGGGCAACTTTAGGCATTGCATTAAGTACGACGAGGTAAGGATCCAATACTTTTGATAAAAAAGGAGACCACCATAGCAATGCAGCTAATAAGGTGCCAAAAAGTGTTCCAAGAATAAATCCAAGAATGGTTTCTCCGAGAGTAATAACAACATGAATATAAAGAGAACCATCACTTATTTTTTCTAGAAAAAGCTGCGAAATTTTAGAAGGTGAACTAAAGAGTAACGGATTGATCCAGCCATACTGTGAAGAAATTTCCCATAATAAGAAGAAACTTAGAAAAATGAGCAACTGGACAATCCGGATGTTTCGTTTTTCTTTTTTAATCGCTAAAAGAAATTCTAGATGCTTCTTATTCGTGATCATTTTGTTCAATGTGCTCCAACTCCTCCCATATTTTCTGAAAGGTGGAAGAAAAATCAGGATGCTGTCTGGCTTCAAAGGGGAGAAGATTTCTTATGCTTTCTGGAATTTTAAACGTTCGAAAAATGCGGCCAGGATTACTCGATAACAAAATGACATGATCACTCATCGCAATGGCTTCACCGATATCATGGGTAACAAGAATAGCCGTTTTGCCATGTTCCTTCAACGTAGAAGATACCAAATCTTCCAGTTTTAATTTGGTTTGATAATCGAGTGCAGAAAAGGGTTCATCAAGTAAAAGCATCTTAGGCTGTGTGGCTAATGTACGAACAAGTGCCACTCTTTGCCTCATCCCGCCAGATAGCTCAGACGGATACTTTCCTATTGTATGCTCAAGTCCTATTTCTTTTAAAAGCTGGAATGCCGTTTGAACATGTTGATGAGAAAGTTGATTTCTAAGTTTTAGACCAAGCGTGATATTGTCATGAATCGTTTTCCAAGGAAACAAATAGTCTTGCTGCAGCATATAACCGATCTTTGGGTGAGGATGATTGACCTGTTGATTGTTAACCATCACCGTTCCCGAAGTTGGAATCAAAAGACCCGCAATGATAGATAAAAGAGTTGATTTACCACATCCGCTCGGTCCTAGAATGGAAACAAACTCCCCTTCATTTACGGAAAGCGTAATATCTTCCAAGGCCGTTGTGGCTGATGTTTTTGAAAAGTACGTTTGACCGACTGATTTAAGTTGTAATAAGGCCACGACGATCCCTCCTTATGCTACTTTATCGCTTGCTTTGCTAACGTTGTATCGACGAGCACTTTATAATCCACTTTTTTCGGCAATTCTCCAGCCTCATCCATAATCGTTTGTAAATTGTTCCACTCTTCTTCATCTAAAATAGGATTCAATGCATAACTATGTTGGCTTTTATACCGCTCTACAACTGTTTCAATCAACTCAACAGGGGTATCCTCAAAATAAGGTGCAATCACTTTTGCAGTTTCAGCTGCTGAGTGGTTTTCTACCCATAGCTGAGCTTTATATAAGCCCTTTGTGAATTTTTCTAATGTATCCTTATTTTCTTTTATATAGCTTTCTTTTGACATAAACGTAGTGTAAGGAATTTTACCTGATTCAGCTCCAAATGAAGCAACAATATGACCGATTCCTTCTTGTTCAAAGAGACTTGCTTGCGGTTCAAACAACTGAACATAATCACCAGTTCCGGATGCAAAGGCGTTGGCGATATTTGCAAAATCAATATTTTGAATCATCGTTAGATCATTCTTAGGATCGATGCCATGTTTTTTTAGGCCAAATTCACCAGCCATCTGAGGCATCCCCCCTTTACGCTGACCAAGGAAAGTACTTCCTTTTAATTGTTCCCATGAAAAGAAATCGGGTTTTTTCCGCGCCACTAAAAACGTTCCATCTGTCTGGGTAAGTTGAGCAAAGTTAATTACAGGGTCTGTCGTTTCTTGAGCATGAACGTAGATCGTCGTCTCAGAACCTACAAGAGCGACATCAGCACCGTCTGAAAGGAGTGCAGTCATTGTTTTGTCGCCGCCCCATGTGGTCGTTAATTCTACCTTCAGGCCTTCTTCTTCAAAAAATCCTTTTTCAATAGCTACATATTGGGGCGCATAAAAGATGGAGCGAGTAACCTCTGCAATACGAATGGTTTCTTGTTTGGAACTAGAGCTGTTACACGCGATGAGCAACGTTGAAAAAGCAAGGAGACAAGCAAACAGCACTGTTAATTTTCTTTTTAAATGGTTCATTTTAATCCTCCTGCAAAATAGGGATGAAGTCATGACTTTTATGTAATAATGTATGTGATTGATGTAAATGTGTGTTTGCCTATTAAATGATGAGGAGGGACGGCAGTGATAAGAGCAAAAATGATAGAGTGGCAGCGATTTCCATCACCTCATCCTACAATAAGGTTGTATGTTGTTACTTATTTAAATGATGGATTGAGAATAAAAGGACTAGCGGCTCTCCCAGAGGGGGAAGGTCCATTCCCAGGGTTCCTTTACCTTAGGGGCGGTATAAAGTCTGTAGGAATGGTAAGAATCGCACGAATTATTCAATTTGCCTCTCAAGGATTTGCTGTGTTTGCTCCCTATTACAGAGGAAACCAAGGAGGAGAGGGTAACGAAGATTTTGCTGGAAAGGACCGAACAGATGCCTTTGCCGCTTTTGAGGTATTAAAACAGTTTCCGAAAGTGAATAAAGACGAGATTCATGTATTCGGTTTCTCTCGAGGAGGTCCGATGGCATTATTTACTGCGATCCAATACCCTGAGATTCGGTCGGTCGTTACGTGGGGTGGTGTAACGAATATGGCTGTTACGTATGAGGAAAGAGAAGATTTGCGGAGAATGATGAAGAGAGTTATCGGTGGCACACCAGATAAATATCCAGAAGAATATGAATGGAGATCCCCTTTATTTTATTGCAGTGAGTTAAATGTTCCGCTTTTATGTATACACGGAATGAAAGATGAAAATGTGAGTGTAGGGCATACATTGAAAATCGAGAAAAGATTACAGGAGTTAGAGAAGCCTTGTGAAACATGGGTCTATCCCGAATACACGCATTATTTTCCGCCAAAAGAAAACAGAAAGATTACATATGCACTATGTGAGTGGATGAAAGAACGTGGATAAGGAGCTGATTGACAGCAGCTTCTTTTTTGAGTTTAAAAGATTCACCCAGAACGGAAAACAACTTCATTCAAATACAAAGAAAAAGGACAACTCTATTAATGAGTCATCCTTAAAGCTTTTTATGAAAGTGGTCCAGCCTGCATGATTTCAGGTGAAACTGATTTGAATTTTTCAAAGTTTATTTTGAATTTTGATGCCAGTTCTTTTGCTTTCATATCGTATTGTTCTGGATTTTCCCACGTTTTCTTTGGTTGAAGCACGCTATCGGGTACACCAGGACAATGAGTTGGAATGTGAAGACCGAAAATAGGATCAACAACAGTTTCTACAGAATTAAGCTCACCCTCTAGTGCAGCTTGCACCATAGCACGTGTGAAACTTAAATTCATGCGGCTTCCTATACCGTACTCACCGCCTGACCAGCCAGTGTTTACTAGGAAAACTTGAACATTATGCTGGTCGATCTTTTTACCTAGCATTTCAGCATATACGGTTGCTGGTAATGGCAGGAACGGAGCTCCAAAGCATGTGGAGAAAGTTGCTTGCGGTGAAGTAACTCCTCTTTCTGTTCCAGCAAGCTTACTCGTATATCCTGATAAGAAATGGTACATCGCTTGTTCTTTTGTTAATCTACTGATAGGAGGCAACACGCCAAATGCATCTGCTGTTAAGAAAATAATTGTATTAGGATGACCAGCGACACTAGGTTGAATAACATTAGGAATGGCATCAACAGAGTAAGCAGCACGTGTGTTTTCTGTTAGAGTGGAATCTTTGTAATCTGCCACCCTCGTATCTTCATCAATCATGACGTTTTCTAAAACACTGCCAAAACGAATCGCATTCCAAATCTGAGGCTCTTTTTCCTGTGATAGATCGATTGTTTTTGCATAGCAACCGCCTTCAATATTGAAGACCCCTGTGTTTGCCCAGCCATGCTCGTCGTCTCCGATTAGACGGCGGTTCGGATCAGCGGAGAGTGTTGTCTTGCCAGTTCCAGACAGTCCGAAGAATAGAGCAACATCACCTTCATGGCCAACGTTCGCTGAACAATGCATGGAGAGAATTCCTTTTTCAGGAAGCAAGTAATTCATTACAGAGAATACTGATTTTTTTATCTCTCCTGCATACTCTGTTCCACCGATTAATACAATTCGTTTTTCAAACGAGATGATGATGAATGTTTCTGAGTTTGTGCCATCCTCAGCTGGGTTTGCTTGAAATCCAGGTGCAGAAACAACTGTAAATTGGGACTGGTGTGCTGCTATTTCATCTTGATTTGGACGTACAAACATTTGATGAGCAAATAAGTTATGCCAAGCGTACTCGTTAATCACTTGAATAGGAAGGCGATATTCTCGGTCTGCTCCAGCAAACCCTTTAAATAAGAACAATTCTTCTTTGTTTCCTAAGTATTGAAGTACTTTTTTGTATAATTTATCAAAATTTTCAGGTGAAAAAGGTTTGTTCACTTTTCCCCAGTCGATTGCTTTTTTTACGGAGGTGTCTTCAACGATAAATTTATCCTCAGGGGAACGACCTGTGTATTTCCCCGTAGTGGCTCTTAATGCTCCTGTAGATGTAAGGATGCCTTCTTTACGTGTTAATGATTTTTCCACTAAAACCGGAACAGGCAAGTTCAGGTGAGTCGTTTCACGGGTTACAAGTTCATGTAAGGTTGTCGTAAATTCCAATGTATTCATATCAGACAGTACCATCCTTTATCCTAGAGTGATATATTCGAAAATTAGTATAACACATTAAATTAAATAATGTATACTATTTTATGAAGGTGTATCAAAAAAGTTCTTATTCTAAAAAAATAGGCTATATTTGAGAGTAATTCAACAACACATTGAAAGCGTTTTAATGAAAGGTTATAGATTCCTTTCTTTATATTTACGTTTGCGATGTTTTCTGTTGACATCACTGGTTCATTGCGCTATCATATTTCGAGAACGGCTACTCTTATTCTGAGTAGGTGGAGGGACAGGCCCTATGAAACCCAGCAACCGACATGAAAGTGGATATTCATTATCTACTTAGATGAAAAGGTGCTAACCTGCAAGGTGAATGACCTTGGACAATAAGAGGTGAAGGCATTTTTATTTCAAAACCTTTTCCCTCGATTCATTGCTAACAGGGAAGGGCTTTTTTTATGCCTTTTTCAGGTTAAGAACATAAACTATGCGAATAGAGATAAGAATAAAGTACCGTATCTTACTGAAAGTAGTTAAAGGGAGGATATTAATTTGTCCAAAAAAGTTAGTCGTCGTTTATTTACTTCTGAGTCTGTTACAGAAGGGCATCCAGATAAAATTTGTGACCAGATCTCTGACGCCATCTTAGATGAGATCTTAACACATGATCCAAATGCACGTGTCGCTTGTGAAACATCTGTTACAACAGGTCTTGTTCTTGTTGCAGGTGAGATTACAACGTCAACTTACGTAGATATTCCTAAAGTTGTACGTGAAACGATTAAAGAAATCGGTTATGACCGTGCTAAATATGGTTTCGATTCTGAAACTTGTGCAGTCTTAACTTCTATCGATGAGCAATCTGCTGATATTGCAATGGGTGTAGACCAAGCGCTTGAAGCTAGAGAAGGTTCTATGACAGATGCTGAGATTGAAGCGATCGGTGCAGGCGACCAAGGTTTAATGTTCGGTTTTGCTTGTAATGAAACAGAAGAGCTTATGCCTCTTCCGATCTCATTAGCTCATAAATTATCTCGCCGTCTAACTGAAGTTCGTAAGAGTGAAGAAATCCCTTACTTGCGTCCAGATGGAAAAACTCAAGTAACTGTTGAGTATGACGAGAACGACAAGCCAGTACGTATTGATACAATTGTCATTTCTACTCAGCATCATCCGGAAAACACGCTTGAAGAAATTCAAAAAGACGTCAAAGAAAAAGTGATTAAGCCAGTTGTACCTGCTGAATTAATCGATGAGAATACAAAATATTTTATCAATCCAACAGGCCGTTTTGTTATCGGTGGACCTCAAGGTGATGCAGGTCTTACTGGACGTAAGATTATCGTTGATACTTACGGTGGATATGCTCGTCACGGTGGCGGAGCATTCTCTGGTAAGGATGCTACAAAAGTTGACCGTTCCGCTGCATATGCTGCACGTTATGTTGCAAAAAATATCGTAGCATCTGGTCTTGCAGATAAAGTTGAAGTTCAGCTTGCGTATGCGATTGGTGTGGCACAGCCTGTTTCCATTGCAGTAAATACGTTCGAAACTGGAAAAGTATCAGAAGAAGTTCTTGTAGAGCTTGTTCGCGAAAACTTCGATCTTCGACCTGCTGGAATCATCAAGATGCTTGATCTTCGCCGTCCTATTTATAAGCAAACTGCTGCATACGGTCACTTTGGTCGTACTGATATTCAGCTGCCATGGGAGCAAACGGATAAAGCAGAAGACTTAAAAAAACAAGCAAATATCTAATATAGTAAAAAGCCTAGCGCTAACGGCACAAACCGTTTTAGCACTAGGCTTTTTTATTCGCTTTTCCTTTTATAGATCAAAAATGATACCTACAAGGGAATAGAGAATCACCGTTGAAAAAAGGATGGTCATGTGAAATAGGGAGAATATAAACATGGATTTTGCCCATTTCTCAGAATCGTCCATTTTGTTGTAACCAATGATACTTAAAGAGAGCCATGCAACACTTAGTAGGAGTGCGACTAATACTAAACCTAGACTTAAAGAGATAAACAGAAAGCTTATCATGATTAATACAATTAAATAAATATTTGTTTGGATATACGTTCTTCTAATTCCTTTAACGACAGGCAGCATAGGTACTTTGGCCGCTTTATATTCGTCGTGCTTACGAATGGCGATCGCATAGAAATGCGGCATCTGCCAAATAACTGTGATTACGAAAAGCCCTAGGATTGCAGGGTGCGTAATATCTGGATAAATAGCAGCCCACCCAATAAGTGGAGGCGTAGCTCCGGAAATACTTCCAATCTCAGTATTATAGATAGTTCTTCTTTTACTCCACATCGTATACGGGACCACATAAAAGAATAAACCTAAAAAACCTAAGAATGCAGCTAAAGGAGTAGCTAAAGAAAGAATTAATATTCCGCTGATCGACATAACGATAGCTAGCCATAATACAGTTTTAGGTTTTATTTCTCCTGTTACTGTAGGTCTGTTCTTTGTTCTCTCCATAACAGAATCTATATCCCGGTCATACAGATTATTAAATGCACCTGCAGCTCCCATTACTAAAATTGAACCGATTAAAGCATATACCATTTCCGGAAGTTTTTCGAAGAGACTAAACTGATAGGTATATAAAGCCAATGTCAATCCTGCAAACATCGGAACTAAATTTGATTTTATTATTCCTGTCTTAACGGTTTGTGCAAGAATGGCCGTTCCAGATTTTTTCGCATCTGATGTGTTTTTTTTACGTTTATCTACCTTTTCATCCATTGAAAAAAACCTCTTCTTTGCTTTATCTATTTTCATACGAATCTAACCTAATATTTTCATTTACTTACTTTTCTATTTAGCACTAAATGTTTTCTATGTTCAAATAATTTGACTGCAATAATGTCTTAGAATACACAATAAAGAGGGAAATAATGAAAAGGAAATAAAATGACTAAAAAATCTAAGTAAATTCATTATAACCAAAAACTCAATCAATGAGAAAAAACTCATATGCACAAAGAAAAAAAGACTGAATGTAACGATCAGTCTTTTTCCTTTACTAACAAATTAGCAGCTTGATTATTATCAGTGTAACTTGTAACTGTCGGCCGTCCGATCGATTCATAATGAAGAGGTGTATACCAGCTAGCTCGATTTATTTCTTCAAGTGTAAACATATTTCTTCCGTCGAAGATCACAGGCTCATTCATTAGCTTCAAGACATCGCCATGCAAAAGCTTTTTGAACTCTGGCCATTCCGTTACTAAACAAACCATTTCTGAATCTTTTATTGCAGCTTCTAATGAAGAAACGATGTGAACACCTTCAACTGGAAAATCTCTTACTAAAGGATCATATGCCGTTACGATAGCTCCTTCTTGGACCAACTTTTGTGATAACAGAAGTGAAGGAGCAGAACGCGTATCTTCGGTAAAGGGCTTAAATGAAAGGCCTAACAATGTAACTTTTCTATTCTGCAGACTTTTGCAGAAATTCTTTATCTTTTTATAAAAAAGATCACCTTGTTTTTCATTAATCGTGGTTGTCTGGGAGATGAAAGGAAGTTCGATATTCAAGCCTGCAGCAACATTTTCAAGTGCTTTTAAGTCTTTTGGAAAACAGGAACCTCCAAATCCAATCCCCGTATTTAGAAAATCACTGCCTATCCTAGGATCTAATCCCATACCATAAGCGACATCGTCTATATTCGTTCCAAGCTTATCGCTCAACTGTGAAAACATATTAATGTACGATATTTTCATCGCCAAAAAGGAATTTGCCGCATATTTTAGCAGCTCAGCGCTTTTTGTATCTGTAACAAGTATGGGTGCATTCCATTTTTTATACAAGCTGCAGAGTAGTTTTTGTGCCTCACTATCCGAAGTACCTATTACTATTTTTGAAGGATTCATAAAATCATAAACCGCTTTTCCTTGTCTCAAGAATTCGGGATTGTGAACGAGCGTAAAACGATTTCCGAATTTGTTTTGTTTCTGTGCCAGCTTCTCCATATTTTCAGTTGAACCTGGGGGAACAGTACTTTTAATGATGATTACTTTATCTCTCCGGCTTTCTTTGCCAATTATTTCGACAACACTCTCTACTTGTGAGAGATCCGCATTACCTTCTGTATCTTGGGGAGTGCCTACACAGATGAAAATGACATCACAATCATGTATGACCGCTGTAGCATTATGTGTGTAATGCAATTTTGATTCATTTTGCTGAAGTAAAGGTTCTAATCCTTCTTCGAAAATAGGCAAACCACCAGATTGAAGAGTAGCAATTTTTTCTTTTGCGGTATCATGAATGTATACATCATGTCCTTTGTCTGCAAAACAGACTGCAGTAACCAATCCTACATAACCGACGCCAAAAATACCAAGTTTCATCTATTCCCCCCCTTTTAAGCAATAATGGTTTTCTTTTTATCTTTTTTAAATGCTTCCTCTTCGTATTGTAACAACAGATTTCCGAAGATGGTAGACCATGATTGAGAAAGGGCATAATTTCTAGCTTGAAGCTTCATTTTTTGTAATAGGATAGGGTCATCTATGACAGAAGTAAGCTTTTTGATAAATGAATCTGCATTTCCTGCTTCAGCAATCATTCCAGTTTCACCATCTCTCACAATTTCTGTTACACCTCCTTTATTTGAGACGATGGCTGGCAAACCGGACGCATGAGCTTCTAATACAACATTTCCAAACGTTTCAGTTGAAGAAGGAAAGACAAATAAATCACATGAAGCATAGACACCCGCAAGTTCATCTCCAGATAAATAACCTGCAGAGGTTATATTCGGAGATTCTTCCTCCCACTTCTTTACTATAGGTCGACTCGGACCATCTCCCACGATCAGTAGATGTATATGCTCTTTAAGCAATGAGGGAAGTTTCTGCATCATCTCATGAAGTACATCCAAGTCTTTTTCAGGAGCTAACCTTCCAACGAATAATAGTATATATTTCTCTTTGATTTTGTATTTTTCACGCAGGAGATGATTCCGTTTTTGTGGGGAGAATTGGTCACAGTCCACCCCTCTCGACCAGATCGAAACATTAGTGAAACTATGTCTCATAAGTGTCTGCCTCGTTTCCTCAGCAGGAACAAATATTTTTTGAAAGGGGGTATGAAACCATGTCATATAGCGCCAAAGTAGGGGAGAAAGAAAATCAAGATGATAGTAGGACAGGTACCTGTCAAAGTGTGTGTGATAAGAAGCAACCATAGGTATGTTTTCTTTTTTGCCATATCGCAAGCCGCATAGACCAATATTGAAAGGAGTAGCTATGTGGAGTAAATCAGGTTTAAAAGAATTTAGTTCTTGATCAAGGGCACGCCATTTAGGTATAGCGAGCCTGCACTCAGGATAAAGGAAAAGGGGCAGGCTCTTCATAGCATAGTAGTTGTTTAAATCAGGAGATATCTCATCAAAATGAGGCATGATCACTTTATACGGAACAGAATGGTTTTCTAAATACATAGTTAACCTTTTGAGAGTTCGCGCAACACCATTGATCTGTGGATCGAATGTATCTGTAAATAAGGCAAGTTTCATCTTCTTCATCTCCTTTTTTAAAAGAAAAATGGCATGATAAACGCATTCACTAAAAATAAAGAAAAGAAGCTAGAACTTATACCTAAAATCATCCCCGCTAGAACATCAGAAGGATAGTGAAGACCTAAATACATACGAGATATGGCTACGAGAAGTGCAACAATGATTAAAAACATACCCAAAAAAGGGTTCAAAAGAATTAAAGGCGTTACGATAGAGAAGATTGCAGTTGTATGCCCAGATGGAAATGAGTGATCTTTTAATGGATTTTCTCCAATGTTTGTATCAGGCAAACTTACGTAAGGCCGTTGCCGAGGATACATTTTTTTAGAAATGGCAACAGGGATATGACTAACAATAAGCGACAGCATACAAACGATGCCCCAAGATTTTAGATGCATAGGAAGAAGTAGTAAAAGAAGCACTGCAGTAGTGATGGTTGCAGTTGCACCTCCTAGGTGTGTCCACACATGAAAAAAACGGTCCATAGAACTGCGATGCATTCTGCCGTTAATAACACGGAAATAAGAACACTCTTTTTCGTATAGCCAGCCTATAACTTTTGTCATCATAACCACCTTTTCCCTAAATGTTGTTTTTGTTAAGTTAATAATAAATCCCAATTGTTAGGGGGAAATGAAGTAAATATAAATTTTTTATAAAGAAACAAACCACCTATTTTTAGTGGACAAGTTACAACAACAGAAATGTTTTGTTCTGGTTTCTCTTTGTAGATTTCTGCAACTCTACAAATATCCAAGAGTACATGAATTTTCTTTCTGATAAAGATCGGAGTTGATGGTTACTATTAAAGAAATGTAAGATAAGAAACGTTTAAGCACGAATTAATCAATTTGGCAGCAGTTATGTTAAAATAGTGTGCAAATCTAATTTTGTGGTGAGGTGAACAATTTATGTATAAAGGCATACATCATGTCTCGCTTCTTGTGACTGATCTAGAGAAATCGAGTGATTTTTATGAAGGAATTTTAGGTTTTAAACAAAATAAAAAACGCCCCCAGTTTGATTTTCCGGGCGTCTGGTATGATATTGGAAACACTCAACTGCATTTAATTGTTCATCCAAAAGGGAAGGCTAGAAGGAACACGACTGATATCGATAGTAGAGACGGCCATTTTGCTGTCCGTGTTGAGGATATGAAAGAGTTGTTAAAAACACTAGACCATCATGGAATTACATACGTAAATAAACCAGTAAATAAAACAGATTGGCACCAAGTCTTTATAAGTGATCCTGATGGTAATCTGATTGAGTTTAACGCTTAGATTGCAGTGATTTATAATATTGCCCCTTTTCATAGTATTCACGGCGTATTCGATCCATATCTTGAATGTCTTCTGCTGTTAATTCTCTGATTACCTTTGCAGGTCTTCCAAAAGCAAGAGTGTTTGGGGGGATTATCTTCCCGGGAGGTACTAGGCTTCCTGCACCTATGAATGCACCCTTTCCAATTTGTGCACCATCGAGAACAAGTGAACCCATGCCAATCAAAGCGTTCTCTTCAATCATACAGCTATGCAGAATAACACTATGACCAACTGTTACCCCATCTTTTATATGGAGTGGACGATTTGGACTTTGATGCAAAACGGAGTTATCTTGAACGTTCACATAATTTCCGATTATAGTTGGGGAAACATCACCGCGTATAGAAGTGTTGAACCAAATAGAAGAGTATTCACCGATTTGAACGTCCCCTGTGATCGTAACATAATCTGCAATAAATGCAGTTTCTGAAATTGCTGGCTTTTTGTCGTAATAAGGATAAATCATGGTATACACATCCTGTTTTTATTTTCATTACGTATAGTTTAGCAAAACGCATCGTTTATGAATAGATGAGGAAGACTCAGGTAGTAATTGAGTTAAAAAACAAGTTTTTAAATATGAAAAGGGTGATTAGAATGTGGACTTGGAAAACGGATAAAGAAGCCATTGGAACAGTTGTAGTCGTACACGGAGCTAACGAGCATCATGGAAGGTATGATTGGGTCATCAAACAACTTAATAACTCAGGCTTTCATTGCGTATCTGGAGATCTGCCCGGGCAAGGTACGACAACAAGAAGAAGAGGACACATTGATACTTTTGATGAGTATATTTTCTCGATAGAAAGTTGGTTCACTGAGGCGCAAAAATTAAGGCTGCCCGTTTACATCTTAGGTCATAGTATGGGTGGATTGGCTGTAATCAGGACTTTGATGGAAAAGCGGCTAGCCATTCAAGCAGTCGTTTTATCTTCACCTTGTCTTGGGTTGGCTCATTATCCGTCACGAGGGAAAAATGCGATGTCGTTTTTGTTAAATAAAATCGCACCCGGTATCAGGCTGGCAACTAACTTACCAGAAGGCAGTGCGACGAGAAACGAAGAGATTCGGATTCGTGATAAAGAAGATAAATTGATTGTAAAGAAAGTATCTATTAGATGGTATCGAGAATTGGCTGCTTCGATGAAACATGTTTTTGATCAATATAAAAAATTTCCGAACCTCCCCTTATTGCTATTGCAAGCCGGTGATGATTTGATCGTAGATAAAGAGGCCGTAAAGCAATGGTTCAACGGCGTTAACCTTGATGAAAAATGGTATAAGGAATTTCCCTCCCTTTATCATGAAGTTTTAAACGAACCTGAACGGGAAAATGTATTTGAATATGTAAAAAGATTTTTAATTTTGCATAGTGAATCCAATATAGGAAAAAGGTAAAGAGAGACTGAATCAAAAGGAGCCTTTACATGAATAAAGTTCCGGTTCACCCATGGGGATTAATGTACTCGGTTTACACGAATGTGTTTCCTACTGTTAGCCAGCTGCTTAAAAAATGGAAAGATAAAGCTGAAAAAATACCGAATCCTGAATTAAGGTTACAAGCTTTAAACAGCATTTCTGACAAGATGTTTCACTGTGAAGGTGGAGCGATCTTAACATTGCTAGCCGGGAAACATCAAACTAAAGCAATGGAATTTGTAGTGGCTTATCAAACGATAAGTGATTATTTAGATAACCTTTGTGATCGCAGCACTTCTTTAGATGAAAAGGATTTTCGTGCTCTTCATGAAAGTATGTTTCATGCTTTAAGTCCTGGAGCAAAGCCTACCGATTATTACAGATACAGAAGTGAAAATGATGACGGAGGATATCTTGCGAGTCTTGTCCTGACCTGTCAGAACGTTTTATCAGAGATGAACGCTTATCCAAATATCGCAAGTGAACTCATTGGACTAGCCCAAATTTATTGTGATCTACAAGTTCACAAGCATGTTGTGATCCAGGAAAGGGAACCTCGACTTATTCAGTGGTTTGGTGAATATCAATCTGTCCTACCTGATATCACATGGTATGAGTTTTCAGCATGTGCAGGATCTACATTAGGAATCTTTTGTTTAGTGAGCTATGCTTTTGAAAGTGAATTTACAAAAGAATCTGCAATAAATATAAAAAAAGGTTATTTTCCTTGGTTGCAGGGCTTACATATTTTGCTCGATTATTTTATTGATCAAAATGAAGATAAACGTGAAGGAGATCTAAACTTCTGTACGTACTACAAAAATGAACAGCATATGCTTGAACGAATGGTCTATTTTGCAAAGAAAGCTGATAAAAGCTGTGCAAAATTGCCGAACTCAAAGTTTCATCGGCTCATCCAAAGAGGACTTCTCGGGATATATCTTGCAGATCGCAAAGTCTCAGATTGTCCGGTTATTAAGAAGATGGCTTCTAAGCTTGTTAAAGTAGGGGGAGCTACGAGTTACTTTTTTTATGTGAACCGAAAAGTTTATCAAAAACTGAAACCGTCTCTATCATAAGAAAAGGCTGATTTAACGTTAAACATGTTGGAATCAGCCTCTTTTTTCGATTGCCACGATGAATGGGGGATCATTTTTTTGATTAATGAAATCATATTTTAAGACATGTGCGCGCTTCTGATCGAGATTACTTACATAGTTCATGACGATCTCTTTTTCCCGCTTGCCTTCCTCATGCCCGTGGTAAATGACGAGGACGATGATACCTTCGACTTTTAATAACTGAAATAGCTGTTCGATAGCATTGACGGTTGATGTGCCTGTCGTTGTGATGGATTTATCGCTGCCCGGCAGATAGCCTAGATTGAAAATGGCAGCTGCTACTTTTCCTTCAGAAAAGTCAGGAATCAGTTCCAGCATCTTATCATGAGAAGCGTGAATGAAGGTTACATTAGGATACGATTGGTGATCAGTCAATCGCTGTTTGGATCTCTCAATCGCTTGTTTCTGAATATCAAAGGCATACACGTGCCCATTTGCTCCTACTATTTTTGATAAGAACAACGTGTCATTACCGTTACCGCACGTTGCATCAATGACAATATCACCTGGCTCACAAAAAGAACGCAGCAACGTCCTGGCAAAAGGAAGAACACCTTCTATTTTCATAGAGATTGTACCTCCTTAGGCTGATAGAATTTCCCTTGAAAGCTGTTTCTTTGTTTAAGTTCGCTTTCAATGGCGTTTAGCACTTTCCACTTATTTAAACTCCACATAGGTCCTACTAATAAATCAGGAGGTCCATCGCCTGTTAAACGGTGAATCATCATATCAGGTGGTATGATTTCTAATTGATCACATACAAGTTTCACGTAAGTATCAAAATCTAGAAATTCTAGCATTCCCTGTTCGTATTGCTTTACCATTGGGGTTTTCTTCAACAGGTGCAAAAGATGAATCTTCATTCCCTGAACGTCGAGTTTTGCGACTTCACGTACCGTTTCCATCATCATCTCGGGAGTTTCAAGCGGCAGCCCGTTAATGATATGTGTACAAACTCGAATGTTGTGCTTACGAAGTTTTTTAACACCTTCTATATAAGTCGGATAATCGTGTGCACGATTAATTAACAGTGCAGTTCGTTCGTGAACGGTCTGAAGACCAAGTTCGATCCAAAGATAGGTGCGTTTGTTTAAGTCAGCCAGATATTCAATTACATCATCAGGAAGGCAATCAGGACGAGTTGCGATAGACAGTCCAACGACATCTTCTTGTTCTAGGACCGTTTCATACAGTTCTTTTAATTTTTCCACGGGCGCATACGTATTCGTAAAAGCTTGGAAGTATCCGATATACTTCCCTTTTTTCCATTTTGTGTGCATCCGATTCTTCACGGCATGAAATTGGGTGATAATATCATCTCGACGGTTACCTGCAAAATCTCCTGAACCACTCTGAGAACAGAATGTACAGCCGCCATGAGCTGCTTTTCCATCCCGATTTGGACAATCGAAACCTCCGTCGAGTGGAATTTTTATTATTTTTTCACCGAAGTGGGATTTTAAATGCTGATTCCAAGAGAAAAATCGTTTGTCTCCAAAGTAATCGGGTTTATTTAAAAGGTGTGTCATCCTTTTCACTCCCTTCTATACGGTGATGAGCACCATAAAGCATTGTAGCATGTTCAAGCCTTTAGCGCCAAAAAAGGATTAGAGTTCTTGTACATTGTAAATAGCTCGAAAAAAGACTAAAATACATTAGGGAAAATGGAAAGATAACATCAGTAAGCGGGGGAATCATCATGCCAGCGAAGGTTTGGCTTCTTATAATTGGGATGGCGTTAAATGTAACAGGTTCGAGCTTTCTTTGGCCGATTAATACAATTTTCATGCACGAGCATTTAGGTAAATCTTTAACTGTAGCCGGAATTGTTTTGCTTCTAAACTCTGGTGCAGGTATTGTAGGAAATTTAACGGGTGGAATATTATTTGACAGACTCGGCGGATATGTAACCATCCTGCTAGGTGTGTCTATTTCATTCACTACTTCTTTATTATTGATTTGGTTTCATGATTTTTGGTCTTACAGCATCTTACTCGTCTTTATGGGCTTCGGTATGGGTATCGTATTCCCTTCTATGTATGCACTTGCCGGAACGATGTGGAAAGAAGGCGGCAGAAAAGCGTTCAACAGAATTTATATCGCACAAAATGTAGGAGTTGCATTAGGTGCAGCGTTAGGCGGGTTAGCTGCGTCTTATTCTTTTACTATTTCATTCATTAGTTGTTCTTCACTGTCGTTTATCTTTTTTATGATTGTCATGTTTGGGTTTAAAGGGATAGATGAAAAACAAGATGGAACGGTTCCGACTGTGTTTTCTCAAAAAAAGCGTATCCAAAATAAACAGGCATTTGTCGGTTTACTCATTTTGTGCGGAGGCTATTTATTGGCTTGGATCGGCTATGTTCAGTGGCAATCCACGATTGCAGCTTACACTCAAAATTTAGGTGTCAGCTTAAAGATGTACAGCTTATTATAGACTGTCAACGGTTTGTTTATCGTGCTCGGACAGCCATTAGTCAACCTTTTCTTAAAAAAATGGCTGCACTCTACAACCTCTCAAATCCTTGTCGGGTATGTTATTTTTATCATTTCATTTGTAGTGGTTGGAAATGCAAAAGAATTTAGCGGATTTATGATTGCAATGATCGTTTTAACAATTGGTGAAATGCTCGTATGGCCGGGCGTTCCTTCCATTGCAGCTGAGCTGGCTCCGCAAGGAAGAGCTGGGTTCTATCAAGGAATTGTAAACAGTACAGCAACAGGAGGAAGGATGCTCGGTCCTTTATTTGGAGGAATGATTGCTGATCTTTTCAATATTAATGTGCTGTTTCAAACCATTATTGGGTTGATTGTTATCTCATTTATGTTGACTATTGTTTACAGTCGAAACAAACATTCTATTAAAAAAGAAACTCCGCAGCCAGCAGCTTTGTAATTTACGTTTTGATGTAACTAAAAAAGGCTGATACACACCGAGCACATTTTAGTGCCTGTTGTATCAGCCCTTTTTTAAATTATGCTGCCTTTGATTCGTTTTTTGGAAGCAGTCTTGCTGCCAATAATCTTTTCCGAATTGTGATTCCTAGAACAGAAGCTAAAAACGCTTTAATAACACCAACAAGAATAAAAGGTGTCACACCAGCTGCTAAAGTTTGCTCCCATGTCAGTCCAGCTGCAAATTTTAGTTGGACAGCTCCGAGTGTTAAAGTAAGGATCATTCCAATAATATTAGCTATAATTGCTGGGACAAGTGTGAAGCGTGTCTTTTCTAAAATAAGTCCTGTAATATAAGCTGTGAGAATAAAACCAAAAATATATCCCCCAGTAGGCCCAACGAGTACAGAAAAGCCTCCTTTAGCTTCTGAGAATACCGGAAGTCCCACTGCGCCCATTGCGACATATAAGGCTACGGCTAAAGTACCATACCGACTCCCTAAAATAGTCGCACATAATCCGATTGCTAGAGTTTGCCCAGTGATTGGGACTAGTGGCAAAGGAATCGTCATCTGGGCTAGAATCGCAGTGATTCCGGCCATTAAAGCGGCATAGAGAGACATTTTTAACTTTTCATTGGTTGCATACACGATGCCATACACCCCTTCTTTAATTGTTAACATATTTATTTTTGTGGTTAACATAAATTTAATCAGACACGTACGGTTTGTCAAGTTGTGAAATAACAGATTAGGAGATGGCTGTTTAGAGAAGGAAAAAATAGGTTATATTCGTTCAAACAACCTTGACATTTTTAAAAAGAATTCATAAAATACAAATTAACATCTCTATTTGTTAACAACGATGAGAGGGAGTAGTAAAAAAAGAATGGTTTATAGAGAGTTGACGGCTGGTGCAAGTCAACCCGGACTTTTTTGAACTCACCCTTAAGTTGCAAGTGTGAATCTAGTAGTACTTGCCGTCCCGCCGCGTTATGGTAAGTTTTGAGTGAACGCGATATTTGCGTTAATCAGGGTGGTACCGCGGCAGGTTCATATGATAATGTGATCTAACCTTTCGTCCCTAATGTAATTTTAGGGGTGGAAGGTTTTTTTATGTTTTTGAAAAGAAGGGTCTATGAAGGAGGAATGGTTATGTATTATAACCACAAAACAATCGAGAAAAAGTGGCAGCATTTTTGGGAGGAAAACAAAACGTTCCAAACAAAAGAAGAGTATGACAAAAAGAAGTTTTATGCTCTAGATATGTTTCCTTATCCATCAGGAGCAGGGCTTCATGTTGGTCACCCGGAAGGATATACAGCAACAGATATTCTATCTCGGATGAAGCGCATGCAAGGATATAATGTTCTTCATCCAATGGGATGGGATGCATTTGGTCTTCCGGCCGAACAATATGCACTTGATACGGGCAATGATCCTGCTTTGTTTACAGAACAAAACATTAATACGTTCCGAAGACAAATAAAAGATCTGGGCTTCTCATATGACTGGGATCGCGAAGTAAATACAACAGATCCAGAGTATTACAAATGGACACAATGGATTTTTATCCAGCTGTATAATAAAGGTCTTGCATACGTAGACGAAGTACCAGTTAACTGGTGTGAAGCACTTGGAACAGTACTGGCAAACGAAGAAGTAATCGATGGAAAGAGCGAACGCGGAGGACACCCTGTTGTTCGCAAACCTATGAAACAATGGATGCTTAAAATTACGGCATATGCAGATAGGCTTCTTGAAGATCTTAACGAATTGGATTGGCCTGAAAGCTTGAAGGATATGCAGAGAAACTGGATAGGGCGTTCAGAGGGTGCAGAGGTTCATTTTGACGTAGAAGGTCACTCATCTAAAATTACTGTTTTCACGACAAGACCGGATACATTGTTTGGTGCAACTTACCTTGTTCTTGCTCCTGAAAATAAGCTAGTTAAAGAAATCGTTACGAATGAGCAATTTGAGGCAGTAACTTCCTACCAAAAACAAGTCGAAACAAAATCAGACTTAGAGCGTACAGAGCTGAACAAAGAAAAATCTGGTGTATTTACGGGGAGTTACGCTATTCATCCTGTAACAGGTGCAAAACTTCCTATCTGGATCGCAGATTATGTTCTAGCAAGCTATGGAACTGGAGCTATTATGGCAGTTCCAGCTCATGATGAACGAGATCATGAGTTTGCAGTTAAATTCGAGCTTCCGATTGCTGAAGTGGTTGAGGGCGGAAATGTTTCAGAAGCTGCTTATACAGGCGAGGGTGTGCATGTGAACTCTGACTTCTTAAACGGCATGCACAAAACGGAAGCCATTGCAAAGATGAATGAATGGTTAGCTGAAAACGATAAAGGCGAGAAGAAGACGACTTACCGCCTTCGTGATTGGCTGTTCTCTCGCCAGAGGTATTGGGGTGAACCTATCCCGATCATTCATTGGGAAGACGGAACGATGACAACTGTTTCAGAAGGCGAATTACCTCTATTACTGCCGGTTGTCAAAGAGATTAAACCTTCAGGTACAGGAGAATCACCGCTGGCAAACGTAGATGAGTGGGTAAATGTAGTTGATCCTGTTACAGGCAAGAAAGGCCGTCGTGAAACAAATACGATGCCTCAATGGGCAGGAAGCTGCTGGTATTACTTAAGATATATCGACCCTAAAAACAACGAGCAATTGGCATCTCCAGAAAAATTACAGCACTGGCTTCCAGTTGATATGTATATTGGTGGAGCTGAACATGCTGTGTTGCATCTACTATACGCTCGTTTCTGGCATAAAGTCTTGTACGACCTTGGAATTGTTCCAACAAAAGAGCCTTTCCAAAAACTTTTCAACCAAGGGATGATTCTTGGTGAAAACAATGAAAAAATGAGTAAGTCAAAAGGAAATGTCGTAAATCCAGATGAGATTGTTCTAAGTCATGGCGCTGATACACTTCGTTTATACGAGATGTTTATGGGACCACTTGACGCTTCAATCGCATGGAGTACGACAGGGCTTGATGGTGCTCGACGCTTCCTGGACCGTGTTTGGAGATTGCTTGTTTCAGAAGACGGTCAGCGCGTAAACCCTGCGATTAAAGATGTAAAGGCATCAGAATCCTTCAACCGTTTATACCATCTGACTGTTAAAAAAGTGACAGAAGATTATGAAGGGCTGCGCTTTAACACAGCCATTTCACAACTTATGGTGTTTATTAATGAAGCAAATAAGCAAGAAGTCCTTTCTAAAGATCTACTGGAAGGATTCGTTAAAATGCTTTCCCCAATCGCTCCGCATATTTGTGAAGAGCTTTGGGAAATGCTAGGTGGAGAAGGCAGCATCGCATATGCATCATGGCCGGTTTGGGATGAAGCCCAACTTGTTGAAAATGAAGTTGAAATTGTTGTTCAAGTAAATGGCAAACTAAAAGCGAAGATGACAATTCCTGCAAACAGTAGTGGTCCAGACATGGAACAAGTGGCATTAAAAGAAGAGTCCGTTCAACAAAGCATCGAAGGTAAAACCATTCGAAAAGTTATTACTGTACCAGGTAAACTTGTAAATATTGTAGCTAATTAAAGGAGGCCGTCATTTTATGGAATTTGAATTAAAAGAGATTTCCCCATCTGAAGTAAAACAACTTTTAAAAGAGGGGAAGAAAGTATCTTTAATAGATGTTCGTGAAGATGAGGAGATAGCAGAAGGAAAGATTCCTGAAGCTGCCCATATCAAGATGGGCGAGATTCCTGACCGTTTGAATGAGATTGATAAAAACGAAGAGCACATTATTATCTGCCGTTCTGGCAGACGCAGCGAGAATGTAGCGTTCTTTTTACAAGATCAAGGATATAAGGTAAAGAATATGACTGGCGGAATGCTTGAGTACAATCAAGATTAATTAACTTTCCCTATGCTCACTTACGAGTATAGGGTTTTTTTATGGTAAAGGTCATCAAAAAAAGGGTTCATTTTAAATTTTCATAGATGGTGTGAAAAATGCTAACATTTAACCGATAAAAAGGGTATATCTAATACCCTGGAGGCTCTCATGGAAGCAAAACATTCGAAAATGAAGAAATGGGTCATCATAATTTCTACATTGTTTACCATACATATAGCGAGCGCTGTAGGGTTACTATATGTGCAAAATATGATGATATATATCATGAATATTAGTGTTGCTGTCGTTTTCGGAGTATTTGTTTTTAAAATGCTGAAAGAAACAGATAGTCATGCTGTTAATCTTGAGCAAGAAATCAGAAAACATAAGGAAACTTTCGAAGAGTTGGAAGCAAGTAAAATAAAGCTCCAAAATGTATTTGATAGCATTGATGTTGCCATTTGGTCTCATAATCTTCAGACTAACAAACTACTCATCACTTCAGGAATCGAGAAACTTTACGGTTATCCGCTGGAAGCTTTTTATGACGATGTGGATCTTTGGAAGAAAGTCATTCATCCTGATGACTTAAACATTATCGAAAAGAGGGCACTGGAAATCGAAAATGGTGTAGTGGCAACAAGTGAATACAGAATCTTGCGCCCGGATGGAGAAATTAGATGGATTCATGACCGTGGGATTCCATTTTTAAACGAAAAGAAAGAATTGATCGATTTCAATTCCATTCTTATCGACATCACAGAACGTAAACGAGCAGAAATGACGATTGAACATATGGCTTATTTCGATGAGTTAACAGGATTGCCAAATCGGAATGGTTTTATGGAAACGATTGAACAACAAATGAAAGAAGCGGACCTTAAGCAAGGAAATATTGCTCTATTATACTTAGACTTAGATCGTTTTAATGTACTGAATGATACGCTTGGTCACAGTTTTGGAGATTTGTTATTACAAAAAGTAGCCAATTTATTAAAATTAACAATTGGCGATAAAGGGAAAGTCTTTCGAAGAAGTGGTGATGAGTTTATCATATTACTGGATTTTCTCGATGAAAGCGAAGTTGAATCGATTGCTGAAGACATAATCTTTTCGTTTACGAAGCCATTCCTTTTAAGTGGTCAAGAGGTCTTCACTACGCCTAGTATCGGGATAAGTCTATATCCTGGCAACGGCTCTGATAGTGATACGTTATTAAAGAGAGCTGATTCAGCGCTTTATTTAGCTAAGGAACGAGGAAGAAACACGTATCAATTTTTTACAGAGCAGCGTGACGGTAAGATGGAACGAAGGTTAAACCTGGAACACGGACTTCGAAAAGCATTAAAGAATGATGAATTGTTTCTTGTGTTTCAGCCTCAAGTTCAATTCCATACGAAAAAAATATTAGGTGTGGAAGCATTGCTTCGATGGGACAAAGAAGAAGAAGGCATGATTTCCCCAGCTGAATTTATTCCAATCGCTGAGGAAACCGGAATGATTTTACCGATTGGAGAATGGGTGCTAAAAAATGCATGCCTGCAAGGAGTAGAATGGTATAAAAAAGGATACAGTGACCTTTTAATTTCTGTTAACATATCTGTTAGACAATTATTAGAAGAATCGTTTGTTGAGAAAGTTGAAAGTATATTAGCAGAAACCCATTTCCCTCCATCAGCTCTAGAATTAGAAATTACAGAGAGCACTACGATGCAAAGTATGGATGAGACTTTACCAGTACTTCATCGATTACGATTAAATGGAATACGAATCTCTATTGACGATTTTGGCACAGGGTATTCGTCTTTAACTTATTTGAGAAAGCTTCCAGTAGATACATTAAAAATTGATAAGATGTTTATTGATGATATCCTTACAGATACAAAAGCCGGAGCGATCGTTAAAACGATTATCGATATGGGACATAACCTTAATTTTCATGTTATTGCAGAGGGGATTGAAAGCTCCGAGCAAATTGATTTCTTACTGGAACAAGGATGCTTGTTCGGCCAGGGCTATCATTTCTATAAGCCACTTAAACCAGAAGAATTAGAGAATATCCTTCAAGAGAATATGGTAATCAATTAGCAGGCTGACTGGAAAAGTCGTTTACAAACGATTTTTTTAGTCAGTTTTTTTATGTGACTATGTCATTCTTCTCATCCAATAGTGATGTGTATGATCAATAAAAAGACACGTATGTTTCATAAAAGCTCATTCGTGAAACACTACATAGGTAGACAAATTAAGGAGTGGATAAAAGTGAATGTACTCGTAATCGGGGCAAATGGCAATATTGGAAAATTAACGTGCGCTATTCTGGCAGAGCAAGGTCATTCAGTAAAAGCGATGGTAAGAAAAGAGGAGCAGCAAGAACACTTCCAACATGAAAACGTCGAAGCGGTTCTAGGCGATCTTGAAAAAGATTTTCAACATGCATTTAAAGGGATAGAAGCTGTCATTTTTACAGCAGGGTCTGGTGGGCATACTGGGCCTGAGCAGACAGAGGCTGTTGATTATGAAGGAGCTGTTAAATCGATTAAGCTTTCCGAAAAAAATGAGATAGAGCAGTTTATCATGGTGAGTTCCCTTGGTGCTGATACCCCTGAAAAAGGACCTGAAAGTTTGCAGCATTATCTTGAAGTGAAAGGAAAAGCAGATAAAATCTTAATGGATAGTTCACTAAATTACACGATTTTACGACCGGGTGCTTTAACCGATGAAGACGGAATGGGTATGATTATGGCAAAGAGGAAATTAAACGAACGGGGTTCTATCCCGAGAACAGATGTAGCAAGAACGATTGCTGCATGTCTTGGAAACGAAAAGGTATATCATGAAGTGTTTGAATTGATTGAAGGTGAAATACCGATTAAATCAGCACTGGAAGATTTGTAAGACAAAACTAGTCAAAGTCCTACAAAGGAAAAACACCCTCTCCTGATGAAATGAAAAATAACAGGAGGGGATGTTTATTATGATACAAGTTAAAGTATTTGATGAAGATCACGAAGATGACCTTGAAGAATCTTTAAATGAATTTTTAAGCGGGATTCCTCAAGAACGAATTGTGGATATAAAGTATCAAATCGCCGTTTGTGAAAACGTTCATGAAGAGAACGAAACGATGTTTTCTTTTTCAGCCCTGGTCATTTATAAAAAATGATTAGCCTAATGCATGATAGGCAGCATTCGTTCCTGCAATATTTCCAGTAACGAAAGCAACGGTAATGTTGTAGCCTCCTGTGTAGCCATGCAAATCTAAAATTTCACCACAAAAGAAAAGTCCTTCTTGTTTTTTTGAAGCCATCGTTTGAGGGGCAATTTCTTTCACAGAAACACCGCCACCTGTTACAAATGCTTTTTCTATTGATAAAGTACCGTTCACGTGGAAAGAAAAGTTTTTCATCTGATGAATCAGCTGCCGTAGTGCTAATTTTTGAAGCTGATCCGCGGAAATATCACCATCTACTTCGGCTTTTTCCATTAAAAACAGCAGAAACTTTTCTGGCAGCATTCCTTTTAACACGTTTTTAATCGCCTTTTTCGGTTCTCCCTCAATCATTTTTTGAATCGATGAGAGTAAGGCTTCTTCACTTTTATCTGGAAAGGAATCGATCCTCATCTCGATGGTTGGGACATTGAATTGTTTTAACGCTTTTACAACATATTGACTGCACCGCAATGCCGCTGGCCCCGAAACACCAAAATGAGTAAAAATCATATCCATTTGATGAGCCTTAATCTGTTTGCCTTTAGGATTCCATACAGAAAGCGCAACATTACGCAAAGAGATACCTTGCAGAGTTTTTTGATTAATAAATCGTTCGTTTGACGTGATGGGAACTTCTGTCGGGTACAACTCTGTTATCGTATGTCCTGCTTTTTTAGCCCAGGCATAACCATCACCAGTTGATCCTGTATGTGGAACAGACTTTCCTCCTACAGCGATAACGATTGATTTCGTTTTAATCATTTGTCCGTTTTGCAGAACAACCTCATGACCATCTTCGTGATAATGTATCGTTTTCACAGGAGTATTGGTTCGAATTTCAACACCCAGTTGTTTAATTTTTTGCAAAAGAGCGGTCACGACATCAGCTGCTTTATTCGAGACAGGAAACATTCGGCCATGATCTTCTTCTTTTAGCTCTATTCCTAGATTCTCAAAAAATGAAATAATGTCCTCGTTGTTGAATACAGAAAAAGCACTGTATAAAAAACGTCCATTACCTGGAATGTGTTTAATAATTTCCTCAACAGGTAATCGATTGGTTACATTGCAGCGGCCTCCGCCTGAAATGGCAAGCTTCCGTCCTAGCTTCTCACCTTTATCAATTAATAGAACTCTGGCTCCGTTTGATGCAGCACCAACACTAGCCATTAATCCTGATGGACCTCCTCCAATAACGACGCAATCATAATTCATAACATCCCAACTTTCTTAACGATCAGTTAAAAATCTTTTCATACAATAGCATAGCTTTCTAAAAAAGGCTATGTATTTTCATATTCCTTACTTATTTGCAAAAAAGTTAAATGAGGTTACATGGACTTTTTATGTGATACAATACTAATAATGTTTTAGGATGATTACTAGGAGCTGAAAAGTTTGTCCCGATTACTTCGTGGAACATTGATCTTAACGGCCGCAACATTTTTCTCTAAATTTATCGGTCTGATCTATGTAATTCCATTTACAAATCTAGTTGATGAAGAAGGCATGGCTCTATATGGATATGCCTACATACCGTATACCATATTGCTTAGTATTTCCACAATGGGTGTACCACTTGCCGTTTCAAAGTTCGTATCAAAATATAATGCTCTAGGAGATTATGCTACAGGCAGAAGGTTGTTACGGTCAGGTCTTTTAATCATGACCATAACTGGCTTCTTGGCGTTTCTGCTGTTATATAACCTTGCCCCTATTCTCGCTCATTCTATTATTGGAAAGTATGGCGGAAAAGGAAATAGTATATCAGATATAACCTTTGTAATCAGAATGGTGAGTACTGCTCTCATTATCGTGCCATCCATGAGCTTAATTCGTGGTTATTTTCAAGGATACCAATCCATGGGGCCTACAGCAGTCTCACAGGTTATTGAGCAAATTGTCCGTATTGTATTTATTCTAGTAGGCAGTTATATTATTGTTGAAATTTTAAATGGCAGTATTACAACTGCTGTCGGACTCGCTACTTTTGCAGCCACGTTAGGTGCTGTTGCCGGCTTTATTGTCCTTCTATGGTATTGGCGAAAACGGAAACCGCACTTGCAAAAACTTTACGATAATAGTAAGCCTGCATCAGATATTTCCTTAATGGAAATTTATAAAGAAACAATAAAATATGCCATTCCTTTTGTTGCAGTTGGTTTAGCGATTCCGCTCTACCAACTAATCGATCAATTTACCATTGTAAAAACACTAAAGACTATTGAATATACTCAAAAAGAAGCTGAATCTGTTTATGCAATCATTACTCAGATTGCTCATAAGATTGTTATGATTCCTGTATCGTTAGCAACTGCTTTAGCTTTAACATTAATTCCGGTTATTACGAAATCTTTTACTCAGAATAATGGAGAGTTATTGCATAAACAAATCACACAAACGTTTCAGATTGTTTTATTCTTAACAGCTCCAGCAGCGATTGGCTTAACGGTATTGGCTTATCCAGCTTATGGTGCACTATTTGGAATAGACAATATGAAAACGGGGGGCTATTACTTGCAATGGTATGCACCTACAGGGTTATGGTTTGCGATGTTTACCGTAACAGCAGCTATATTACAAGGCTTAAACCAGCAGCGTTTTGCATTTATCAGTTTAGGTCTTGGTTTTCTTGCAAAATTTCTGCTAAATAAACCCCTCTTATTAGGGTTTGGTGGAACAGGGTCTGTTATTGCAACAAATATCGGTTATACCCTCTCTATTCTGTTTAACCTGTATATCATAAAAAAATACAGCGGGTTTTCATTTAAGTGGGTATATAGAAGAACAGTGCTAATGACGGTATTTATCGCAATAATGGGAATAGCTGTAGCAGTAGTAACGATGCTGTTGGGTGATACCGAAACTAGGATGGGCTCTATCATGAAATTAGCTATCGGTATTGTAACGGGTGGAGCGGTTTACGCTTATTTAAGTTACCGTTCTGGATTATTAAAGATCATATTAGGAGACAGAATCCCTTTTTTAAGAGGAAAGAATTAAATGCGCATGAAAAAAGAAGGCTGTAATAAGCCTTCTTTTCCAATGATGGACTACTTATTTTTTATTTTTTGCTGTTCATCATACCATTTAAGCTGTTTTCCGATACTAAAGCCCTCAAGTGGAACGTCAAATTGATATCCAGCCCGTTCTAATGCTGGCTGAAGGTATTCACGATATACCCAGCCACCGTGGATGTAGATCTTACATTGAGAGGGTCTTACATGTTTCTCTAGTTCAGAAACAACCTTTATTGCCCATTCCCGTTTTGCTAAGGTAGATAAATTCTTGATGGAAATATTATACGGTTCAATGTATTGATCTTTCGTTAAAAGTCCTTCTTTTGCACTATAAAAATAGAAATCATCATAATTTTCCTGTGCATATTGAACGGACTTAACGAATAATGGACTTATGTATAAATCTATCGCTGCAGATGGGGTTGATCCTTTTTTTCTTGCAGTAGCTAGAAGACCTATTTTCCTTTTCATGCCAATTCCTCCCATAGTACTAAATTACCCCGTTTTAACTAAAATCAATCAATTTTTTACAATAATATAGGCAAAATAGATCATGAAGGTGGAGTTTATATGAGAATTGATAAATGGCTTTCAAATACTGGGTTTGGAAGCAGAAAAGAAGTAAAACAATTATTGAAATCTGGAGCGGTAACGGTAAATGGAGATGTAATAAAAGATCCCAAAACAAAAGCTGATCCTGATAAAGACATGGTATTGGTTCATGGTGAACAAGCTGTATATAGGGAATTTGTATATTTAATGATGAATAAACCCCAAGGCGTTATTTCAGCGACAGAAGATTCTCGGCATGAAACGGTTATCGATCTATTACATTTAGAAGAACAAGTATTTGAACCCTTTCCTGTAGGAAGATTAGACAAAGATACAGAAGGATTACTCATTATAACGAACGATGGACAGCTGTCCCATTCCTTATTATCGCCAAAAAAACATGTGCCAAAAACTTATTTCGCAAAAATAAATGGGTCTGTTCCAGAGCTCACGTTTGAAAAATTTAAAGAAGGTATCATTTTAGAGGATGGATATAAAACACAGCCTGCAAAACTACAGGTTATTAAAGATGAAAGGGAAAAATCCGAAATTCTTTTAACCATAACAGAAGGGAAATTTCATCAGGTAAAGAGAATGTTTGAAGCAGTAGGTCGGAAAGTGGAATATCTTCAAAGAGTACAAATGGGAAGATTAAAACTTGATGAGTCTTTACCACTAGGTTCATATCGTGAATTAACGGAAGAGGAGCTTTCTCTGTTGTCTGTATCAGAGGATGTTTTTGAATAAAACATAAGGGGTATCCTCCAAGAAAAAGGAGGAAAAAAAATGATGTTATATGCTGAGAAGTTAATTGGTGCTAAAGCCGAACATGATGCTGCTCCTCTTAATGATCATAAAGTAAACGATATTCTTTTTAATAAGTATGATCACCGTTTATGCTATTTTACTTTCTCTGTTGAGGACCATGGTGCAAAAGGTCAAGATATGCCTGAAGATAAACATATGGAAACCGTTGTCGCTGCAACATCTGGAATAGGGACGCAGCACGCACCTATGACTGGTAAAGCTTATTCTGAAAGAAATCAAAACGCGACAAAAGAAACGTACTTCATTCCATGGCATCAAGTTGTGAACGTGGATGAAGAGAAGCTGGTTTTTACTGGTAATGAAAGACAAAAAGAAGAACCGACAGAATGTTATTCTTTTATGGCTGTAAAGGATTGGAATGTAATCGATCAAAACGGTGAAAAAATTGGTAAGATCAAAGACCTTGTTATGGATGCTAACCGACAGCAAGTTGTTGGTTTTGTTCTTTCAGAAGGTTTTTGGAAAAGCTTGTTAGGACATGATGAAAAATTCATGCCCGTAACTGGTGAACCCAACTGGAATTCTAGAGAGTGGAGAATCCAGCAAACACCAGAGTTACTTTTAAGAAATAACCCAGAAGAATTATAAAGAAGATACCACGTTGATTAAGAAGTTGATTGGGTGAAAGGTTTAATATGGCTGGGGGGACCAGATAGACAGCTTAAAAGCAAAGTATCTGAGACCCTGTCATCCTTTTGGTTTAATAGTTAACGAAAAAAGCCTAAAAAAAGACCCCGCCAAAAATACTGGCGGGATTTTTTTGAGTGTAAGCTTATCCGTTGTTCGTTATATGTTAGATCAAGAAACTTTTACTTTTTTTCCAGTCGTTTCCCACATTCCGCGGGCAGGACTTGTGACTAAGTTGTTATAAGAAAGTACATTCAAATCTCTCTGGATGGTCCGCTGTGTAGTTCCAAATTCTTCAACTAATTCTCGTGTTGTTACAGTACCTTTCTTGCGAATAAACAAATACAGTGCTTTTACACGATTCAACATTCTGTCAGTTGAAGGACTCAAAAAACCACTCCTTGTTTAGATTAGTTGTTAACATACTATATGATACCAATCAAAAGTTAATGAAGTATGAATGTTCAATTGCAATATTTTAAATATTTTTTCAATTTGTCCATTGGATACAAAAAAGCGAAGAAACCAAATCGGTTCTCTTCGCTGCGTAAGCCATTGTTGTTGTACCTCATTCAAAAAGATGTCTGTGCGGCTATGCAGCAAAACCTAGGTAACGAACATATAATCCTCACATAAGGAATATTGTCAGTACAGGTAAACACACCACACCTCCTATTTACGCATCATTATACACGAAAGTTAAAAAATGTCAACACCTAACATTTCCCAATCATTAGTAAACGACGTTAACAAAAACGTTTAAGATAAGGTACAATGATAACGGAAAAGAATTCGTTAAGAATTAGGGGTGGTTTGGTGTATATACTTCGGAAACTATTCAATTCAATATTCGTCTTGGACAAGCTTGGTATTTTCTCTGTTACTTTATTTATCGTCATCTTCTCATCAATTGTTATGCGTTTTTTAGAACCTCAGACTTTTCCTGGCTGGTTTGATGCATTATGGTATGTGATGACTACCGTTACGACAGTTGGTTATGGAGATTTTTATCCAGTAAGTTTGGCAGGAAGAATGTATGCAATTTTTATTTTTTTAATTGGGATTGGCATTGCAGGTTTGGCCATCGGTAAGCTAGTAGAAGCTCTAGGTGCTCAACGAAAACGTAAGGAGGAAGGCAGGTTGGAATTTAAAGGGAAAAATCATTTTATTATTATTGGCTGGTCTGAAAAAGTAAGGTATGCGATATCAGAAATTATCGAAACACACCCAGAACTAAACATCGTTTTAATCGATCTGTTACCAGTAACACCCATCTCCCATAAAAATGTACATTACATTCAAGGAGATCCTTCAAGTGAGACTGTGCTATTGCAGGGAAACATAAAAGAGGCGCGTTCTGTTCTGGTCTTTTCAGATGATACAATACAAGATGCAGCCCTTACTGATGGAAAAACGTTGTTGATTGTAACTTCTGTCGAAAGATTAAATCCACATATACATAGTACGGTTGAGATAAAAAAAGAAGAGCATATTAAAAATTTTAGGCATGCTAAAGTAGATGAGTTTGTATTGAGTCATGAGACGGTTTCACGCATGGCAGTCCGTTCAGCTTTCTCAAAAGGAATAACAGATATTTATACACAGCTTCTGTCACATAAAACAGGAGAAAATCTGTTTGAAATCAGAAAGAAAAAGGATTGGAAAACGTACAAAGATGCTTTCGAAGCTCTATTACAAGAAGGAGCCACTTTAATATCTGATGGCAGTGACCTTAGCATTAATAAAAAATTAAACGAACCCATACCAGAGAATGCAAGATTATATATCATTTGCGGTAAAGAAGAGTATGAAGCGCTAAGATAAGATTTTTAATACTGAAAGGGTGTAACCATTGACAATTATTCATTGGAAAGAGGAAATAGAGAAAAGAAAAGAGCAGCTTTTAGAAGATACAAAGGGTCTTTTGACCATTCCAAGTTTACTTGATGAGTCAAACGGAAAAGAAGGCGCGCCATTTGGTCCGGAAATTGAAAAAGCCTTGTCCTATATGCTCACCCTTGGTGAAAAGAGTGGGATGACCATAAAGAATGTAGATGGATATGCTGGGCACTTAGAAATGGGAAGCGGTGAAGAGCTCATCGGCATCCTGTGTCATGTGGATGTTGTTCCTCCAGGTGAGGGCTGGTCATTTGACCCATTTGGAGCTGAGATAAAAGATGGAAAGATTTACGCCAGAGGAGCGATCGATGATAAAGGGCCAACGATGGCTGCTTTTTATGCGATGAAGATCATTCAGGAGTTGAAACTTCCTTTATCAAAGCGAGTTCGCATGATAATCGGTTGTGACGAAGAAAGCAACTGGCAATGTGTAAGACACTATTTCAATAAAGAAGAAATGCCTGACTACGGATTTGCACCAGATGCAGATTTCCCAATCATTAATGCAGAAAAAGGCATATTTGATGTTCAATTTACACTTGATTCAAATAATCATGACATTGGGGAAATCCAGTTAGTGTCATTTCAATCTGGTCAACGCTTAAATATGGTACCTGATCGAGCAATTGCCAAAATAAGCGGCAGATCCTTAGCAGAATTAGAAAAGGAATTTAAGCTTTTTGCAAAGACGAAAAACATGGATTGCCGTACCATTCTTGAAGAGGAAGTTCTTACGATTCAAGCGGAAGGAAAGTCTGCGCACGGCAGTACTCCTGAGATTGGCATTAATGCTGGATTAATGCTTGCTGAGTTTTTAAAAGGATTTTCTTTCACAGGTCAAGAAAAGAAATTTTTAACATTGCTAGATCAGGCTAGCGGAGAGTTTTCTGGCAAGAAGCTAGGCATTGCTGCTGAAGATAAGGAAAGCGGTAGCTTAACTGTGAATGTAGGTGTTATGAACTACAGCTGTCAAGGAGGCGGCAAGGTTGGGATGAATATTCGTTATCCTGTTACTCATAACAGTGAACAAATTGAGGCGGTTCTTACAAAAAAAGCAGAATCAGATACATGGAAAATAAAGATTATCGAAAACAATCCACCAAACTTCGTGGATGAAAACCATCCTATGATCAAGACATTGCAAAAAGTATACAAGGAGCAAACAGGTGAAGAGGGTGAGCTGATTGCCATCGGCGGTGGTACATATGCAAGATCACTGACCACGGGTGTGGCATTTGGTGCATTGTTCCCGGGACGCGAAGACGTGGCTCATCAAAAGGATGAATACATGCATGTAGATGACTTGCTACAAGCTGCAGCTATTTATGCTCAAGCGATTTACGAACTTGCCAAATAGGCAAATAGAGAAGAGGGAAACATCATGAACAAAACTTTCGATCAAACCTCATTTAGTTTAAAAGGTTTTTATTTGCTTTGTTTTTTCGGTCTGGGAAGTTTATTTCCTTTGCTAGGTGTTTATTTTAAAGAAGAAGTGGGCTTAAGTGGCACCGAAATTGGTACTCTCATGTCGATAAGTCCAGTTGTCATGATTTTTGCTCAGCCTTTATGGGGCTTGATTACAGATTTCACTAGGAGACCAAGGTCGGTGTTAGGCCTTTCTTTATTAGTAACGGCCGTTTTAGGATACAGTATTTTGCTTCTTAATTCATATATATGGCTATTGTTTTTGTTGATTTTATTTTCTTTTATGCAAAGTGCAATGATTCCGGTATCTGACAGCATACTTCTCAATTATGTGCAAAAAGAAAATAAACAGTATGGCAACTATAGACTTTTTGGAGCTATCGGCTTTGCAATTGCAGTTTATATTGCTGGAAGACTTGCTGAGATCTATGGCATTCAAGTGATATTTTATATGTTTTCAGCTGTTTTAATTCTCTGTGTATTATTTGTTTTTAATATGCCGAAAGAGAATCAATCCTTAAAAACGGATTTAAGGAAAGGCGTTGACAAACTGATAAAAATGCCATCCTTTATGGTATTTCTAGCAGCGACTTTTTTAGTGTTTGGTCCTATCTTTGCTAATAATTTTTACTTTGGGTTTTATATCCAGGAGACGGGAGGCACTTTAGCGGGTGTGGGCTTAGCTTTTTTACTGGCAGCCGGGAGTGAGGCTCCGTTCATGAAGTTTGCCGGTATTACCATAAAAAAATGGGGCATGATGCCGATTATGATGTTTGCAGCGACAGTTTCTGCTGTGCGTTGGACATTTTACTTTTTTGAACCATCTTTTTCCATTGTACTTGCAACAACCATTGTACAAGGGTTCTCAGTAGGGTTATTTATCCCTGCAGCAATGGAATATGTAAGAATATATACACCAAGTGAAGTGAGAGCAACGGCAGTCTCCTTGTACACAGCTGTCGGAAATGGTCTTGGCTCATGGTTTTGTACGTTTGTAGGTGGAGCTATCTTTGATAAGTACTCCATCTTCTACACGTACTTGTTTTTCGGTGTCCTAACGTTTGCAGGACTTTTAATGGTCTTTATCTTATCCCGAATGGAAGAGAAGGGATTAATATTAGTCCAAAGATCTATCTAAAAGGCTCTATAACTTTTGACATCGGGGGGCTAGCCGCTAAAGCTAGACTATTGAAAAGCGGAAGCGGCTCGTTCAGCCCGGACAAGCAAAAGGGGAATGGGCTAAGAAGGCGCATTTTGCCTTCATGACCGTTTACCTTTTGACCTCGAGGGGCTAGCCGCTAAAGCTAGACAGGTGAGACTCCTAATGGTGCTAAGCCCAAGGAAAACGGAAAACAACTCCTTCCAAAAACAACAAAGTTTGCGAAAACAGGCATAAAAAACATCCCGGTCATTTATGGCCGGGATGTTTTTTTATGAATTAAATTGAAACAGATCACTTGAAAGATATCGTTCTCCTGAATCACAGGTCATACATATAACGATTTCTCCTTTTTTGCGTTTTTCTGCGATTGTTAAAGCAGCATAAACGGCTGCACCTGAAGATGGACCGACAAGTATTCCTTCTTCCGCAGCGAGGCGTCTAGTAATTGTATACGCATCCTCATCATTTACTTGAACGATCTCATCGTAAATGTTTTGATTTAATATTGAAGGGATAAATCCTGGGCTTGTACCGACAAGTTTGTGTTTTCCAGGCTTTCCTCCAGATAGCACGGGAGATCCTTTAGGCTCAACTACATGAACCGTTAGATCTGGAAAGAATGATTTTAATGTTTCGCCAGTACCTGTTATCGTTCCTCCTGTTCCAGCGGGAGCAATGAAAGCAGTGAATGGCTTGTTGATTTCTTCTATCGCTTCTTTAATTTCAATTGCCGTACTGTGACGATGGGCGTCTGGATTTGAAGGATTCTCAAATTGCATAGGCATAAAGCTGTTTGGAATTTCTTCAACTAACTCTCTTGCTTTTTTGATAGCCCCTGGCATTTTTTCATCTCCAGGAGTCAGCACAACCTTCGCACCATACGCTTTTAATAGATTGATTCGTTCTTCCGTCATCGTATCAGGCATGACAATAATGGATTTATATCCTCTAGCCGCTGCATTCATGGCTAAGCCTATACCTGTATTACCCGATGTGGGCTCAATTATAGTTGAGCCCTCTTTTAACAAACCCTTTTTCTCAGCTTCAATAATCATATTAAAGGCTGCACGATCTTTTAAGCTTCTACTTGGATTGTAATATTCAAGCTTCACATAAACATCTGCTCCATCAGGATGGGGAAGTCGGTTTAATTTAACGATCGGTGTATCTCCGATCAAATCCGCGATATTTGAAACGACTCTCATGATTTGCACTCCCTTTAAATTGCTTTTACTAGTATAACAAATAAGTGTTTCGGTAAAAAAGCAGATAGGTGTTATCTCAAAATCTGATAAAATAAAAAGTGGAAAGTGGTGAACGTTATGGAAAGACATTTATTTATTGCCTTACAACTTCCTGCCCAAGTAAAAATAAAGCTAGCTGAAATGTGTAAGGGTATTAAAAAAAGTCATTCTTTTAAAACGTGGGTGCATCAAGAAGATTACCATGTTACGCTTGCTTTTTTAGGTAAAGCGTCTCATGAGCAATTGCATTCTTTAACTCTAGCGGTAAGGGAAACTGTCACTAACCATGATGTTTTTTCCTTAGCCATTAATCATTTTGGTTTTTTCGGCAACCACGACCGTCCAAGGATTTTTTGGGCTGGTTTAAAGGATCAGCCTCGTTTATATAATCTGCAAAAACAAGTTGCGTATTCCTGCCAGGAAGCGGGCTTCACATTAGAGAAAAGACCTTATACTCCTCATGTTACACTAGCAAGAAAGCTTGTCACTGAATCTGCTCAAGAAGTAGTTGATGGAGACCAATGGTGGAAAAAAGAAGGTAAGGAGCTGCAGTTTGAGGCCAAAAATCTGATATTATATGAAACGCATTTTGAGAAACACCCAAAGTATCGAACCGTACAATCCTTTTCATTAAATAGATAACAGAGCGGAGGGAGAAAAGGATGGCTCAACTAGTTAAAATTCAAGATTATGTATCACGATACGAAAAAAACCTTTACCATTATCAATCGTTATTTATGCGAATAAAGGAAAATAGATGGAAAGAGTTTTTACAAGTGAACGAGGAAAAAAAGAATAAATCGCTAAAAAAAGATTTTCGAAAACAACTTTTTCATCATCAAGTAAAATGGGTATCATCCACAGTAAAGGAAATATCAAATTTTCAACCAAAATATATGAAAAGTAAAGCGCTGCACTTTCTTACGGAAGAGATCCCAGATAACTATTTTTTATTTTATGAGCCCGTACTATTGGTGAAAGGCGCACCAATTGAATTGGATATTATTTTAGTAGGACCAGCGAGTGTATGGCTGATAGTATGGATGGATGGGGAAGGAATCTGGAATGAATGTGAGAATAAGCGTTTTTGGAAAAATATTGATCCAGAACATATTCAAACAAAGTTAAGTCCTGTCGTACGGCTTGAAAGGATGAGCCATATAATAGGCGAATGGGTTCAACCTTTTCAACAGCAACTGACATTGAGACAAGCGATAATAGCTCCAGAAGCATTTATAGATTTACCTAATGATTGGAGAAAATTGACTTGCATTGATAAACGAACATTCAAGGGTTGGAAAACGCAAGTCAATCACGAACCAGCCCCTGTAAAGAGTCAACAGCTTAAGTGTGTGTCTGCTATTTTGGAAAACGGATTGACGAATTCTCTTTACCGCAAAGATCCTTTAACTAAAGAGTCTGAAGTTAGCTTTGAAGGAATTTGAATGAATTTGTCGAATTGGTAACAAAACAGATAATCGAGGACTCATCTTATGAAAAGATATTTTTTTATTATTAATGCAAATAACGAGAAAGCAGTAAAAACCTTTAAACGGTTAGGAAAAGAATTAAACAATGAAGGTATTCCTTATCGGACCTTTTACACGGAGCATGCCGGTCATGCTGTTGAAATCGCAAAAAAGATTACATATATAAATAAAGAGTCCATTCGAGCTATTATTGCTGTTGGCGGCGATGGAACGATTCATGAAGTGTTCAATGGGATAAAAGGTCAATCAGATATTCAACTAGGATTTATTTCAGGCGGCTCGGGTAATGATATTGTCCGTGTGATGACGAATCAAGTTAAGGATATAAAAAGCCAGATATCCTACTTAAAGAGAAACCGGACGATAAAGAGTGATGCTGGAGTTTTGCGGTTATTAGGAAGAAGTAAGATAAGCCAAGTATTCTTAAGCGCGGTCGGCATTGGTTTGGATGGAGAAGTAGCAAAATACACAAACGAAGCACCTTATAAAAAATATCTTCACAAGCTTAAATTAGGAACTCTTGCATATGTGTTTGCGCTTTTTAAAGTTCTTAAATCGTATAAACCGGTTTCACTTGAAATGGAAATTGACGGTCATCACCATCATTTTCACTCAGTCTGGCTTGTTGCGATCGGAAACATGCCTTATTACGGTGGAGGCATGAAAATATGTCCAGATGCGAAACACAACGATGGAAAATTCGATATTTGCGTAGTCCATCAAATTTCACTAGTAAAACTTCTCATCCTTTTTGTTTCCGTTTTTTGGGGAGGACATGTAAAGGTAAAAGGAGTTTCCCAATATACTGGAAAGAGAATAACCGTTACTACAGATCGGCCTGTTGCCATTCATGCTGACGGTGAATATAAAGGAACAACACCTGTATCCATTGAGGTAGATGCTTTTGCAGTACCAATTAAAGTGTAAAATATACAAATTTGAGTGGTGAATAAAATGAAATGGACCGATTTTTTTAATATTACTCTTTTTAGCTTGCTTTGGCTTGCGTTAATTCAAAAAAAACCTGGAGTTAAGGAATGGCTTTTAGACATAACCAATAATCATCTAATGTGGGGAATTTTTGTACCGATTCTCATCTATTCGGCTATGGTGATTACGGGAAGAATCTTAAAAAATAAATATTTATAAGATGAGTGAGAGCGGGTTATCCCTCTCACTTTTTACATATTAACGAATAACATTTTGAAATTAAGTTCAATATGATGTAATAGCTAACATAAGGGGTGTGAAAGATGGGATTGAACAAGTTTGATGCAGAAGCTTATATAGATGATTTTTCATTGATTACAATTGTTGCTAGGACATCATTATCCATCAGCCCTGCATTTACTTTATTTGATGCGGATGGTTTCACGTACCCATTAACCATCGTAAAGCAAGAGGAGTTTGATCAGCAACATATATATAAGTGCAATACGTCAGTAACCATTGATTTATCTAAAGAATATTGGGTTTCAGCAAGCGGACATCGTATTCCTGTAAAGATGGGAAGTATTGTGAGGACTGAACAGTTTGATTCCATGTTTTTTATGGAAGGTTCACTTGGTGCTATCCATTCACCAGAATCAACTACTTTTAAAGTGTGGTCTCCTGTAGCTGTGGCAATGCTTATTCAATACCAAAAATCAGATACGAATGAACTCATGCAAGCTTCTATGGAAAGAACGGAAAAGGGAGTATGGCGAATTACTCTAGAGGGTAATCATCATTTAACACAATATAGATACCTGGCAAAAGTGAACCATGAATGGGTTGAAACTACAGATCCTTATGCCCGTTCTGTAACAATAAATGGAGAGAAATCAGTCGTTATTAATTTAAGAGAGACAGATCCGGAAATTTGGAATCGATCAGAAAAGAAAATGAATCTGCGTCCTAAAACAGATAGCATTATTTATGAGCTTCATATAAGGGATTTTACCATACATGAAGATAGCGGCGTAAAACATAAAGGAAAATATTTAGGGTTAACTGAAAAAAACACGAAGACGACTCTCGGAAATTCTACAGGATTAGATTATTTAACAAGCTTAGGCGTTAGCCATGTGCAACTAATGCCGGTAGCTGATTTTGGAAGTGTAGATGAGTCAAGATCTGATGAACAGTATAACTGGGGATATGATCCGGTTCATTTTTTTGCACCAGAAGGTTCTTATGCTACTGACCCAAATGACCCCGTCTGCAGAATTAAAGAGCTTAAAAGTCTTATTCAAAGTCTTCAAGGAAACGGTCTTTCTGTCATTTTAGATGTAGTGTTTAACCATGTCTACAAACGTGAAGAATCAGCTTTTGAGAAATTGGTTCCTGGATATTATTTTCGCTATGATGAAGGCGGCAACCCCGTTAACGGAACAGGAGTGGGCAACGATACGGCATCAGAAAGAAAAATGATGAGAAAGTTTATTATTGATGCTCTCACATTCTGGATGATTGAATACAAGATAGACGGTTTTCGTTTTGACCTTATGGGAATACATGATGTAGAGACGATGAGTATTGCTGCAAAAAGACTAAAATCCTTAAATCCTGGATTGTTTTTACTTGGAGAAGGCTGGGATTTAAACACGTATCTTGCTCCTGAAAAAAAAGCGGCATTACATTCCGCTAAAAAACTGCCGGATTATTCTTTTTTCAATGACTCGTTTCGTGATTGCGTAAAGGGCAGTATTTTCCCTAATGGTACTAGTGGGTTTATTAATGGGAACGAAGATCATGGTCTAATGAATCAGATGATGCATGCCATAAAAGGATTCGCGGGAAAGTATGATACGTTTCTAAAGCCCGAGCAAAGCATTAATTTTACAGAATGTCATGACAACCATACGCTTCATGATTTGTTATTGATTCGACACCCTCACGAAACAGAAAAAATTAGAAGAAAGAGGCAACAGCTTGCTTTAGCATTTACCCTGCTTTCCCACGGTGTTCCATTTATACACGCCGGGCAAGAGTTTTTTCGAACGAAAAAAGGGATCGAAAACAGCTATAATATGCCTGATGAAATTAACAGGATGAATTGGAATGAGTGTGACAAGAATCAGAAGGAAATACAATATTTTCGGGAACTCCTTAAAATTCGTCGAGAACAACTTATTTTCCGAGACGCTCAATGTACTCTTTTTCAAAAAAGAGCTCTTCCCAATTCAGTTTTTGGAGTTGAAATTCAACTTTCTTTAACCGATAAAAAAGAAAAGAATTCTTATTGGGATAAAGTATTGCTGCTTTTTAATCATTCTTTAAAGGTGGTACGTATACCGCTTATTGGGGAAACTTGGAGTATTGCAATAGAAGATGAAAAACGTTGTCTAAATGAAAAAGCTTCGGAATCTTATTTCTTAAACCCCTTGTCTTTTTCGTTGTTATACAAAGAATAGAATGTTAGAGTCTCAATATTCAAGTGCTTTTATTGTTTTTTTGTGATAAAATAATGACTTCGCAGTATTTTTATTAGAAACGGAATATTTAATTTATTTTTTAGCTGAATGATTGAATGGGAAAACGGATTTTTTAACATGACAAGAAGGTGAACAATTTGGAACAGATTTTGGGAGAAGATTGGCAGGTTTCACCTGCTGGTGGAGCAACAGGAGAAGCGTATATAGCTGAATATGGTAACCAAAAACTGTTTTTGAAGCGTAATTCCTCTCCGTTTTTAGCGGTCCTTTCAGCTGAAGGCATTGTACCAAAGTTACTATGGACTAAGAGGCTTGGCAATGGAGATGTCATTACGGCTCAGCAATGGCTTAATGGCAGAGAATTAAAAGCTGCAGATATGATGAGTGAAAATGTAGCTCAGTTATTAGCAAAAATTCATCAATCCCAAGAATTGCTCGGGATGATGAAGCGGCTTGAAAAGAAACGGCTCACACCTATTGATCTGTTAAAAGATATCCAAAAGCAAATACCTAAAGAAAAAGATTATTTAGAAATAATTAACGACTCTTTTGCGTACTTAATGGAAACAGCTTCTGAGATACAAGTAGAAGAGATGGTAGTGTGTCATTGTGATGTAAACCATAACAATTGGTTGCTAAGTGATTCCAACGAATTATTTCTTATCGACTGGGATGGAGCTATGATTGCAGACCCTGCACTGGATCTTGGAATGTTGTTATATAGCTATATTCCTTATGAAAAGTGGGAGGACTGGCTAAGAATTTACGGTGAGACATTAGATGATAGCTTAGAGCGAAGAATGCACTGGTATGTCCTAGCACAAACGATTAGTTCTTTTTTCTGGTATAAAGAAAAAGGACAGTTAAAAGAAACTGCCCAGTTTGCAGAAACGATAAAAAAGTTAGCAGGTGCTATCTGACAAATAAGTTATAAACTTGACACTATTTCCTAGGGAATAGTGTCTTAATATGGATGATGTGTCTGAATGGTATTAATCCAAGACTCAATATGTGGAAGATGGTTGGTAATATGCTCTTCCAAATGTTGATGAGAATAGCCTGTATGACTATACTCATTAATATTGGATAAGATATTTCTTACATCTTCATGTACTTCACCATTCTCAAGCAAATGTGCAGCAAGTCGTTCAATTTGTGCACATTCTGATGGTGAACCAGCACAATCCGTATAATGGTCTTGAAGAAGGTCACGTATGATATTCAATTGATCATTATGATTTAATGGCATATGCTACACATCCTTTCATTGCATAGCTTATGGATTTAAGAAAAAAATATCCTTATAATATAAGGGATATGTCAGAAACGCGCATCATGGATAAATACAGATTGTAAGGCGGGGAGAAAAACGTTATGCGTCAACGGTTTAAGCCTTGGGCTAAAGAAAAATTAATGGAAAACCCAGAAATTGTATCGATACAACCTGAATCATTGAAAGGAAAATGGCATTCTTTTTTTGGGAATGATAATCCGATTCATATTGAAGTAGGTACTGGAAAAGGGCAATTTATTAACGGTATGGGTAAACAAAACCCATCCGTAAACTACTTAGGGATGGAGCTTTATGACAGCATCATCATAACTGCTCTTGATCGGATCCTTGAAAATGGTTTATCGAATGTTAAGTTGATCCGTGCTGATGCTACACATCTTTTGGATTATTTTGATCACGGTGAAATAGACCGGGTATATTTGAACTTCTCAGATCCTTGGCCAAAATTAAAACATGCTAAGAGAAGACTTACTCATGAAAGCTTTCTTCAGAAATATGAGACCATTTTAAAAAATCCAGGTGAGATTCATTTTAAAACAGATAATCAAGGTTTATTTGAGTATTCGCTTCACAGTATGTCTAAATATGGCATGATTTTTCAAGATGTCAGTCTGGATCTTCATAAAAGCGATATAAGTCATAACGTTATGACTGAATATGAAGAAAAATTCTCTGAAAAAGGATTTCGTATATATAGAATGGAAGCACTATTCCGATCCTAAATACATTCAAAACTTGGGCATCTGCTCAAGTTTTTTCTTTTATTCTGTAACAGGTTTCTTATGATACACTTATATAAGAATGAAAGAGAAAGGAGAAAGGTATATGGATCAGTGGAACGTTGGTAATGTCAGTTTAACGTGGTTAGACGGCGGAGTTACTCATATGGATGGGGGCGCAATGTTTGGTGTTGTTCCAAAGCCGTTGTGGGAAAAAAAGTATCCAGTGAATGAAAAGAATCAAATTGAATTAAGGACTGAACCAATACTCATACGAGGAATAGGCGGGAAAAATATTCTCATCGAGTCCGGGATTGGGGCAGGGAAATTAACAGATAAACAAAAAAGAAATTACGGTGTAAAAGAAGAGTCTTCTATTGTGAAGAGCCTTGAAAAAGAAGGCTTAACTGTAAGTGATATTGATATTATTCTAATGACACATATGCATTTCGACCATGCCTGTGGATTATCAGAATGGAAAGACAATCAATTAGTTCCTGTATTTGAGAATGCGGTTATCTACACATCTGAAATAGAATGGTCCGAGTTGAAGAATCCAAACATTCGCTCTCAAAATACATATTGGCGAGAAAATTGGGTCCCTATTGAGCATCAAGTAAGAACATTTACAAAGGAAATTGTACCTTTAGAAGGAATAAAAATGATACATACTGGTGGTCACAGCGATGGACATTCCATTGTGGAGATTTCGATAAATGACGAAGAAAAAATATATCATCTTGGTGATATCATGCCTACACATGCACATCATAATCCATTATGGGTATTGGCGTATGATGATTATCCGATGACATCGATCTTCGAAAAGCAAAAATGGATCAAACCAGATAGATGGTATTTCTTCTATCATGACTGTATATGCCGGGCTGTTAAGTGGGACAAAGATGGTCATATCGTTGAAAGAATAGCTCGTTCCCCTAAAATGTGAATAAAAAGTCATGAATTTTCCATGTACAAGTGAATGTCGAAAACGACAGAATATGTTAAAATATGATAGGTTTGAAATTATATGATAAGTACAAGCAAGAGGTAATTGAAAGGGGATTAAAAAATGAAAAAACAGTTAATTGCCGTTTTTACCGTTTTAGCACTGTTTTTATCCATGGGATCATTCGTATTAGCTGATCAGGCTACAGATGAAATGAAAAAAACAGTCGAAAAAAGTTTGAAAAAAGAGCATAAAGATTATAATGAAGGTTCTTTGACATTATCGGAAGTGCAATCATTTCCAAATCAAGATTCTGAGTTAGAAGCGTCTGAGGTTACCGTAGCTATTGCATCCTATGAAACGGTTAGAGACAATATTTTTTATTTTGACCGCGTTCAATTCGTTTTTTTCAATCCTGATAAAAACGAAGTATTAGCAGAAGCCGCTGTAGCAAAAGCAAATCCGGATATCTTAAAGTATAAAAAAGCATACGAATCTCAAATCGGAACACATATGGACTTTATTGTTATTACGGCATTGTTATTCTTGTTGATTATCGTGCCAATGTTTATTTTAACCGTATGGGAAAAGCGCCAATATCTAACATCGAAATTTAAAATCGAAAACAATCTCTACGATCAAACGAAACTTTACCGTTAAAGTTTGAAAGCCCCTGTATGGACGGACTCCATAAGGGGCCTTTTTTATTTTGCCTCTAGCTGTAAGAGAGTCCCGGTACTTGCATCAACTAAAAATTCATAATGAACAGCGCTTCCTTGTTTTGAGTGAGAGAATCCGCCTTTGTAAACAGTATGAGGAAGATTATGTACACGTGTTTCTTCACGGTTCACTAAAATCCATGCACCAGTAATGGTATATTGCTCACTTGCTTTTTCTTTTAAAAGGTTTAATGCTTTTTCAGGTGATATCCACTCATTTCTTTTTCTGCTAACTGTGTACCCCGCTAATGCACCAGCAAGACCGGCAAAAAGTATCGTTCTCCATTTCATCTAAATTCCCACCTTATGTATAATATCGTTTTTCTAATTTTTAGTATAACAAAGAAAAGCCTTCTTTTTCTCGTCTGTTTTTGTTAAGATACTCATGATACAGATGAGGGTTCGAGATTCCCACCCCTCTCAAAACAAAACTAGGGAGCGTGAAATCTACACTCTCTGCTTCTGCAGAGATTTTTTTGCATGAATAATCGTGCAACTAACGCTAGAAAGAGCCTGGCATCAGCCAGTTTTCTTTATTTCGTGCTCTCCTCATTGAAAGGATGAATTGGAATGACCTATAAAATTCCAAAAGATGTACAGTTACTTGGCCGCGATATTACGAGTGACCAGTTAAAATATCACAATAAACGTGTTGCTGTATGCAAAGAATTCACATTTGATGCGGCTCATCATTTACACTGTTATGAAGGAAAGTGCAAAAATCTCCATGGTCACACGTATAAGCTTGTGATAACGATGAGTGGATATGTAAATGAAATCGGTATTGCGGTGGATTTTGGAGAGATTAAAGAAATCTTTAAAAAAGCAATTGATGAAAAGCTTGATCATAGATACTTGAATGAAGTTCTCCCACCCATGAATACAACGGCAGAAAATATGATCGTGTGGATGTGGGAACAAATTGATAACGACCTTAACGAGAGAGGGTTATCAGCACAGGGACATCGTCTTGAAGAGTTGAAACTGTTTGAAACTCCGACTAGCTTTGCCGTAATAAAGAGAGAATGGATGGTAGAGAATGAAGAGCTTTAATCTGCCATCTAAAGACGTTTGGAAAAAGTGGAAACTTCCAATGGTGGAAATCTTTGAAACTGTAGAAGGTGAAGGACTTCAAGCTGGTTATCCTACGGTATTTGTAAGGGTATTCCATTGTAACTTGCGTTGTACATGGTGTGATACAACCTACAGTTATGCTCCTGCTAAACCTGAATTTGAAGCAACAATCGAAGAAATTATTACTACAATTAAAACGTTTCGTTCTACTCGAATCTGTTTTACGGGCGGAGAGCCGCTCATCCACCGTGAAAAGTCTGCGGCATTACTTTTGGCGATGGCAGATTTATCCCACATTGTAGATATTCATATCGAGACAAATGGAGCCATTGATTTAATGCCATTTGAGAACCTTCGTAATTCGCACCCAGAACTTCAAAGAAAAATGAGGTTTGTGATGGACTATAAACTTCCAGCATCGGGTGAAATGGACAAAATGAATATGGACAATTTTAAAGAGCTCCAAAATCAGGATGAAATTAAATTTGTTGTAGGTTCAGAAGAAGATTTTGAAATTACAAAACAAGTAGTAAACGAACACTACCGAAATGGACAGATTAGCGTAAGTCCTGTCTGGGAGAGTATGCCGCCTAGAAGATTGGTAGAATTACTATTAAAAGATCCTCTTCCGAACGGGAAGATAAGTTTACAACTGCATAAAGTAATCTGGCATCCAGATGAGCGAGGTGTTTAACATGAATAAAAAAGCAGTCATTGTGTTGAGCGGCGGCCTTGATAGTACAACATGTATGGGAATAGCAAAAGCAGAAGGTTATGAACTGTATCCCATCACGTTTCATTACGGACAGCGCCACAATCGAGAAGTAGAACAGGCGATTGAAGTCGGAAAATATTATGATGTGCCGGACCACCGAATCGTAGACCTGACATTCTTAAAAGATATCGGTGGAAGTGCACTAACAGATGAGAAAGTGGATGTACCAATTGAAGCAGATGAAGGTATTCCAGTAACGTATGTTCCAGCGAGAAACATGATTTTTCTCGCTTTATCTAGTGCCTATGCAGAAGTAATTGGAGCAACAGCGGTATTCACGGGTGTATCCGCAGTCGATTTTAGCGGTTATCCTGATTGTCGCCCTGAGTTCATTAAGAGTATGGAGGAAACGATTAACCTTGCTACGAAAGCAGGTGTAACGGGAAAGAATATTTATGTAAAAACTCCGTTAATCAACCTCTCTAAAAAGGAAACCATCGAAAAAGGATTGTCGCTAGAAGTACCATATGAGCTAACAACTTCATGTTACAATGGCAAAGAAGCAGCTTGTGGGCATTGTGACAGCTGCCAGCTTCGGCTAAAAGGATTTAAAGAAGCTGGTTCAACAGATCCGATTCCCTATGAAGTATCAGAAAACTCATAAAACGTAGAAAACCCCTTTGAATAAAGTGTACAATGTAAGTGTACTGTACATAGGATTCTTTAAAGGGGTTGTTTTTATTATGAACAAAGAAACACTCGCATTATTTAAGACGTTGACAGAGTTGCCAGGTGCTCCTGGATTTGAGAGAGACATTCGTCATTTTGTCAGAAAAGAAATTGAACCGGTATCAGATGAGATCATACAGGACGGGCTTGGTGGTATATTCGGCGTAAAAAAGGGAAGCGGTCCTAAGGTTATGGTTGCCGGACACATGGATGAAGTCGGGTTTATGGTTACGAAAATAACGAAGAACGGAATGCTTAAATTTCAGGAGCTTGGCGGTTGGTGGAGTCAGGTTCTGCTTGCACAAAGGGTGAATGTATATACAGATCGTGGAGATGTCATAACTGGGATTATCGGTTCTACTCCTCCCCATTTACTCTCAGAGGATCAGCGTAACAGGCCGATGGGAATAAAAAATATGTATATTGATATTGGAGCAGATGACGATAAAGAAGTACATGAGATGGGAGTAAGACCTGGTCAGCAAATCGTACCAATTTGTCCGTTTACACCTATGGCTAACCCGAAAAAAATCATGGCAAAAGCCTGGGACAACCGATATGGTGTTGGACTTGCTATAGAGTTGCTTAAAGAATTAAAAGACGAAACATTACCAAACGAACTATACAGTGGTGCTACTGTTCAGGAAGAGGTAGGTCTTAGAGGGTCGAAGACAGCAGCTAACCTTATCCAGCCAGACTTATTCTTTGCGCTCGATGCAAGTCCTGCAAATGATATGATGGGTGATAAAAGCGAATTTGGCCAGCTTGGAAAAGGAGCTTTACTTCGAATTTTAGACCGCACTATGGTTACGCACCGCGGAATGAGAGAATACATTCTAGATACTGCAGAAACGCATAACATTCCTTATCAATATTTCATTTCACAGGGTGGCACTGACGCAGGCAGCGTTCATATTTCTGGAAACGGTGTACCGTCAGCGGTCGTTGGCATATGCTCTCGCTATATTCACACACATGCTTCAATCGTTCATATCGATGATTACGCAGCTGCAAAAGAACTTATCATTAAACTAGTAAAAACCGCTGACGAATCGACTCTTCGAACCATTTTAGAAAACAGTTAAGGATGATCATATGAAAATAGGTATCGGGTCAGCTAATCCGGCAAAAATAAAAGCTGCTAGTCCATTCCTAGACTATTTTAAAGGTTCAGAGCTTAGTTGTTATCACGCTGAATCTCTTGTTTCTGAACAACCTTTTTCGGATGAAGAAACAAAAAGGGGTGCAATAAACCGTGCTGATGATTGTGTTAGGCAAGGTGCCGATCTCGGTCTAGGCTTTGAAGGCGGCGTGATGGAAATGGAAGATGGCATCTATTTGTGTAACTGGGGAGCGGTTTGTGACCAAAACGGCCTTTTGCTTACTGCGGCAGGAGCTCGTATCTTACTGCCTCACCACATCGTGCAAGGGTTAAAAAAGGGTGAAGTACTTGGAAAACTTATGGGTGAGTTGACAAGTGATCCAGAAATCAGAAAAAAAGATGGAGCGATAGGTGTCTTCACATGCGGTTTGTTATCAAGAAGCGAAATGTTTTCACAGATCTCTGCTATACTTTTAGGTCAATATATTTATATGATCAGAAATAAGTGATACCCTTTTAAAAAAACATGTTTGACCAAACAATAGGGTCAGACATGTTTTTTTGCATGATTTTTTAGTTGTAGGGAAGATTAAAAGCAAAAATGTAAGAGGGATATTCGTGAACTTATCTATAAAGTCTATTTTAATTCTTGCAGGAGTTTTATTCTTTTCTATTCTTTCTTGGATCGTGTTTGAGACAGGTCCTGTAAAAGGTAAAGCAGAAAAGCCTATATTGATTAAACAAAAGGTTGATTTCTATAAGTTATCTGAAAGTCTAGAGAAAGAAGGAGTCATAAAGAACTCCTATCTATTTTTTATGTACGGTAAGATTAGTGGAAAGAAAGATAGGATCGTTGCAGGAGAACACACAATTAAACAAGGTGAAAATTATCAAGAAATTTTTCAAGATCTTTCAACATTGGAAAAAGAAACGACAGCTGTGGAAATGATTATTCCTGAGGGCAGCACGATTCTTGATATTGCGAACAGATTAAGCGAAGCAGGAATAGTAAATAGAGAAGTGTTTATAGATAAATCCAAATCTTGGATGAACTTAACAAAAGATCAGCGAGAAGAATTAAAAATACCTGATGAAAATCAAACAAAGGAAATTAAGTTTAAGGTGGAAGGCTTGTTGTTTCCGGATACCTATTACTTTGAGAAAAAGATGGATGCAATAGAAGTTATACGGCAAATGACAGATCGTTTTATTGAAAAGACAGATGAAGTGAAAATTAAAACAGGACAAACTCCATATGAATGGATCACACTTGCTTCAATCATTGAAAAAGAAGCACTTTTGAATAATGAAAAGCCTACGGTTGCAGGTGTTTTTTTTAACAGGATTCAAGAAGGACAAAAGCTTCAGTCATGTTCAACTGTCCAATACTTGTTAGATAAACCAAGAGCATCATTGCGGCGGAAAGACTTAAAAATAAAGAGTCCATACAATACATATTTGCATGCTGGATTGCCTCCTGGCCCTATAGCAAGTCCCGGTCTTGTTTCATTAAAAGCGGCTGCAGATCCGGAAAAACACGATTATTATTATTTTGTAGCCAAACAGGATGGGACGTGGAGTCATTACTTTTCTAAAACATATAAAGAACACAGAAAGTATACAAGATTAAGCGGGAATTACTAAAACCCGGTATAAACACCGGGTTTTAGAGTTGTCCTATTTTTTTTCATCCTCATCATTCTCCGTATAATGATCATCACCATCTAGGTCATAACGTACAACTGTATCCTCATTTTGTTCTTCGGTTCCCTCTTGAATTTCTTCTTCGAGGAAAGGGGCTTCTGTGCTATCGTTTTCATCAAGTGTGGCGGCCACTTCCAGAAAATTATTTAATACCTCGACTTCTTCGTTAGGAATTTCTAGTTCACCTAAATGGAATTGATCCACTTCCTGTTGAAGAATGAGTGCAATCTCCTGCAAATCAGTTGCTGCTAGATTTACTTGATGAATAGCTTCTTTCTGATGAATGCTTGAAGCACTGACTTGTTCGCTTGTTGCAACAGACTCTTCAGAAATAGCACTTACTTCAAATAATTTTTCAGTCAAGTTCTCGTTTGCAGAATCAACTTTCGCAATAGCACCTTTAACTTGAGTTATTCTGCCATTTATTTTGGATACATTATGAATGATACTTGTAAAGGCTTGTTCGGTTTGCTGTACAGAGATTTGTTGGTCGTTTCTGTATTGTTCGAAACGAACCGTTTCTTTTGATAAAAGTTCCATCTGGCTTGTCATTGATTTTACAAGCTGCTGAATTCTAAGTGCTTCATTCTTTGAGCGTTCTGCGAGTTTTCTTACTTCACTTGCTACAACAGAGAACCCTCTCCCTGCTTCACCTGCTCTTGCCGATTCAATAGCAGCATTAAGCGCAAGTAGATCTGTGCTGCCGGCAATTTCTTGAATGGTTTCAACGATTGAGTTAATTTGCTTCGATTGCTGACTTGCATGCTGAATTTCTGAGATTAAACTTTGTGCTAATTGTAAGAATTGCTCAGAATGTGTATTTAGTTGCTGAACGATATCTGATCCAGCTTTTCCTTCGTTTTCTGCTTTTTGAGCATCAACTGAAATTTCATCACTAATACTTGCCGTTTCTTTGATAGACTCTGTAACCCCAGTCAACAACACAGTACATTCATGGAGATGATTTGCCTGGCTTTGTGCACCTAATGCTACTTGAGTGATGGCTTCTGTAACTTCATCACTTTGAGCTGTTGTCTCTTCTGACACAGCTGCAAGATTTTGAGAAGAACCCGTTAGTTTCTCAGCTGCTTGCCTTACTTCATTCATAGATTTTTGCATTTTTTCTGCCATTGCATTAAAGGTTTGTGCAAGTTCTGCCATTTCATCTTTAGATTGGGTTTGTACGCGGTATGAAAGATCTCCTTCACCAATGATGGTAGCTCCTTCTTTTAGTACTGAAATAGAAGATTGAATGGAGCGTAACAACCAGACTCCTATCACACCCAAAATGACTAAAATGATGACACTAAGAACGATTAAAAATAGAGTAAGCCATAATTTAACGGAACTTTGCTTTTCTGAAAGTGCGATACTCTCTTTTTGCAGCGATTTCTGAACATTTAAGGTTGATTTGTCTACACCGCCTGCAATTTTTTCGAAATTCTTAATATCATCATCGATTCTTTTCGTAATGTTTTGGATGGTATCTGCTGAATTTGTATATTTTAAAAGGTTTGCTTTAAAATCTGATAGCTGCTCAGGAGGCAATTTTTTCTCATCAAGCATCTTATCAAATGCTGCTGCACTTTCTTTGAACTTCACAACGGTGCTGCTTTCATATTTAATATGTATATCTTTTTCATAGGTCTGCATTTGCAGCAACTGTATGAGTAGAGGTTGGTCATTCATCGCTTTAACGGTTTCTGCAAACGTATTAGAAGTGTCTGCCATCAATTGCTTTAACGAGTTGAGCTGGCTAGTCAAGGCAGTTGCAGATTGAAAGGATGTTTGATACGACGTTAAATCCTTTTCAATCCCTTTAAATGATTGCTTTTCCGTTTCTTTTGCTAGTTTGCTTGTCTCGTTCTGCAATGATTTTAAGTATGTCAGAACGTTCTGTTTGGAGTCAGCGCTCGGATTTCGCAAATATTCCTGTTCGAGTTTTCTAACTTCATTAAATGAACTTCGAACGTTGTTACTTGATAGAAACGCTTTCTGTACGCTTTCTTTTTCCTGTTCCATCTGTGTGTTCTGCCATAAAAATAAACCGATAAATGCAAGTAATACGATCATTCCGGCTAAACTGATAAGGAGCATCAATTTTACTCTTTTTCGAATCGTCATATTCATTTCCATTCCCCCCGTTATTTTATCGGCATTTTTTTTAATTTTTATAGTTTTGCAACAAAAGAAAATACGCATCATTTATTTATATTGACATGTGTCTTTACACCTTTTAAAAACAAGATATAATGTTTTAGGGACATGTTATACATCATGAAAAAAAGGAGAAAGAAAATGCGAGAATTTTTACATAAAAAAGGAGTAAGTCTTTCGCCTAAGGTTTACCTGATTACTGGCTTTCAATATTTCGCTTTAGGTTTGATGGCTTCTCTTGTTATAGGGCTTATTTTTAAAACAATAGGGGAGCAGCTTTCTGTTCCTTTTTTTGTAACGATGGGACAATTAGCCATGACACTCATGGGTCCAGTTATTGGTACAGCTGTCGCTTATGGATTAAAAGCTCCGCCACTCGTTCTTTTTTCAGCAGGTATCGCTGGAGCTGCTGGTGCTGAACTTGGCAGTGTTGCAGGATGTTATGTTGCTGCTGTTATTGCTGTTGAAGTGGGCAAGCTTGTCTCTGGTGAAACAAAGTTTGATATTTTAGTTACACCTGCTGTTACGATCTTAATAGGATTTTCCGTTGCAAGTTTTATTGGACCAGGAATTGATCAGTTTATGAAAGCATTTGGTCAGCTTGTTATGTGGTCTACAGAGCAAAGACCCTTGATCATGGGGATTTTAGTTGCGGTCTTACTAGGCTTTGCGCTTACAGGGCCTATTTCATCAGCAGCTATTGCCATGATGCTGGGACTTGAAGGAATAGCAGCTGGAGCAGCTACTATAGGTTGTGCGGCACAGATGGTTGGTTTTGCGACAAGCAGTTTTAGAGAAAACGGGTTTGGAGGTTGGTTAACTCAAGGAATCGGAACATCTAAACTTCAGTTTCCAAATGTCGTGAAAAATCCCTATATCATCATTCCTCCGACTGTTGCAGCAATTCTATTAGCTCCAATCGGAACCTTGTATTTTCAAATGGAAAATATACCAGCAGGTGCTGGGATGGGGACAAGCGGTCTAGTTGGGCAGATTATGACGCTCAGGACGATGGGCTTTACCTTTGAAACATTTCTTGCTATATTTATTTTGCATTTTGTTGGTCCGATACTTATTAGTTTGCTCGTATCTGAGTGGCTAAGAAAATCAGGACATATTAAATTCGGCGATATGAAGCTGAATCAATAAGGAGTACTCAATATGGAACATATACAATCAATAGAGCAATTTCATTCAAAGATATCTTCTGGAGTCAATGTTGCAGTGTTTTCAGCTGACTGGTGCCCGGATTGTGTAGTCATCAAACCCATTCTTCCTGAGATTGAAGAAGAATTCTCTTCATTAAACTTTATTTACGTGGATAGGGATGCACATATTGAGCTTTGTCAGGAGCTTGATATTTTTGGTATTCCGAGTTTTGTGGTTTTTAAAGATGGCAGTGAGATCGGACGCTATGTTAATAAAGAAAGAAAAACAAAAGACCAGATTGTATCCTTTCTAGAAGAGTTAAACATTCAAGCAAAATAGGACAAATGTGTATGTTATAATACTAAAATAACGATACATTTTATAGTTGAAAGGAAGTATTTGAGAATGGCAAAAGTTGAAGTAAATCACAGTAAATACGAAGGAATTCGTTTTGATATACAAGATGAGAATGTTATTTTGGTCGATATATTAGAAACGATTCCTTTTGAATATGTAGGTAAAGAGACGATGGTGACGATACCAACTACAGAATTTACATCTGTCTGTCCTTGGTCTGGTCTGCCTGATTTTGCGGATATCATCATAAGTTATATTCCGAACAAAGATCTTGTAGAAATGAAGTCTTTAAAGTATTATTTAACATCTTATCGAAATGTAGGAATATACCAAGAGCATGCAACCAATCGTATTAAAGAAGACTTGGTAAAACTCTTAAATCCTAAATATTTAAAAGTTACAGGTAACTGGAATGCTCGAGGCGGTTTAGGAACTGAAGTAGTTGTTGAATATAAAGAAGATAGCAGCAAATAAAAGAAAAAACCTCCAAATGGAGGTTTTTCACGTTGATTGGTACTCAAAACAAGCGAAAGGAGGATCTTCATTTTGAGTAATACATTGAAACTAAAGAACGAATTAGAACGAAGACTTTCAAATGATGATCGTGAAATAACATATTTAAGAGAAGAAGAAACGTTAAGAATAACAGATACACAAACTGGAAAAGGGGTCTCTCTCTCTTTAGGCGGTTTAAGTGCTAAGTGGGAAAAAGAAAAAGATGAGCTTTTAGGAAACTTAGTCTATTATGTTGAAGAAGGACTAAAAGCTGCTCGTCACACAACGGATGGAGATGCATTGTCTCGTATTTTTCCTGTAATTCGCTCTGCTTCCTTTCCTGCTGAAACGCCAGAGGGTGAAAAGCTTTTTTATCAAGAGCACACAGCTGAAACGAGAATATATTATGCTTTAGACCTAGGCAAAACGTATAAACTTTTGACGAATCCTAAAATAAAGGAGTTAAAGGTTGAGCCGGCTCAGGTTGTTGATGCAGCTAAATTTAATGTTAAGCGATTGTTGACCACGTATAAACAGGACAAGGTCGCAGGGAATACCTTTTTCTTTTTAAATCATAATGATGGATATGATGCGAGCAGGATTCTAAACACAAATTTCTTAGAAGAAATGAAAAAGCTGATCTCGGGTGAAATGGCTGTAGCCGTTCCCCATCAAGATGTGTTGATTATTGCGGACATTCAGAATAAACAGGGTTATGACATTTTGGCCCAAATGGCGATGCAGTTTTTCATGAATGGACGTGTACCCGTTACCGCATTACCCTTTATCTATGAAAATAAAGAACTCGAACCAGTGTTTATTTTGGCTAAAAACAAGCCAGTAGAAGATGAAACGAAAGAGTAGTTGCAGAGCCGCTAGAAACCATCTAGTGGCTTTAATCTTCTTTTCTTAGTCTGTATGTGCTTTTCGGAAATATTTAGACTATTGTTTCTCTTCTATTTTCGCTACAATAAAGAAACAACCAACAGGAATAGGTGAGAAAATGAGTTGGATAAAAAAATTAATGAATACCTTTTTTGATGATGAAAATGAAGATGACTCCTTTTACGAACAAAAAGACGATAAGCCTTTAAAAAAACAAAGTGCACCGGAAAATAAGAAGGTTACGGATTCTAAGCCAACCAGAACTCCAACATTAAAAAATGGAGGAAGAAAGCCTGCTCAAAATCATAACCAGCATCCAGCAAAGATGCTTCACAAGTACCCTGAGAACGGTCCTTTTCGCTTTCCTGTCATACCTGATCAAAAAACGATTAAACCGCCCGGAGAGCGAAATACATATCAGCCAAGAACCAGCAACAATGAAAATGTACAAGTAAGAAATGAAGAAAGACGACCCATCCAAAATGAAACGAGAAGATCTACCACAAAGCCAGATACCAAGCCTCAACAAACAAAACGACCTGCTTTTAAACCAACACATGTGCCATCACCGGTATACGGTTATGAGAAGAAAAATAAAAGTTTGTTAGATAGGTCAGACGAAACAAAGAATCAAGTTCCGGAAGTTAAATCGAGGTTTACACCAACAGATGTGCCATCTCCCGTTTATGGTTTTGGAAAACGTAAACCTGAAGGTATTTTATTCATCGGCAGAGATATTCCACCTCCAAATTCCGTAGCGGAAGAACTGTTACAAAGTGTAGAGAAATCATTGCCTGCAGTTCCAGAACAAGAAGCTATGATTTCACCAGATGATCGTGTTTTCACAAATGAAGAACCATTGATTACTAATGAAGAAACTATATGCGAACAAGCTTTCACCGAGCAAGAAGTACGTGATGATAAACCAACTACTATCCAAACACAAGGTAATATTGATCTTATTCCAGAGCAAGAACGATCTTTTGAACGTGATGAGAATGTTGATAGTTACACCGAAGAAGAAGAAGAAGCGGAATCAAATGAAAATACCGTTTTTGAAGAGTATAATCCACCTATTATCTCTGACGTACATCATGAAAATGTAGCGGAGGAACGAGAACCACAGGAACCACAAAAGCAACAAGATCAACAAGAGCAACATAAGCAACAAATCCAGGAGGTCATCCCTCAAACTAAACGCGAGCCGATGAAAAGTGGCGGTCAGTACGTTCCGTTTAACGTCCTTATGCTTAAGAAAGATAGACAAACAAATATGAACCAATCGGCACGACCGAAAACAGAACAGCCGTCTGTGAGGCCTTCATCACCAACAGGTGTTACAGAACAGCATAAAAATGGAAATGAAGAACAATCATTATGTGTACCATTATCCTTTTTAAATAAAGCAAAGGTATCACTTGAAGATGACGATATTTGGCTAAACGAACAAAAGGAGACATTACAGTCGACACTCGAAAATTTCAATGTGAATGCAAAAGTGGTACACATGACAAAAGGTCCTGCTGTAACAAGGTTTGAAGTACAGCCTGCACCAGGGGTAAAAGTAAATAAGATCACGAATTTAACCGATGATATTAAGCTGAGTTTGGCAGCTAGAGATATTCGAATTGAAGCACCAATTCCGGGTAAGAACGCGATAGGCATTGAAGTGCCGAATCAGCATAGCCGGGCTGTTTTTTTACGAGAGATTATCGAACAAAACGTCTTTAAGGATTCAGCGTCTTCTTTAACGGTTGCGCTTGGGTTAGATATTTCAGGAGCTCCTGTTGTGACTGATCTGCAAAAAATGCCTCATGGATTAATTGCAGGTGCAACAGGGTCAGGGAAGAGTGTGTGTATCAATTCCATTCTGATCAGCTTATTATATAAAGCGAAACCTGAGGATGTTCGATTGCTTTTAGTAGATCCTAAAATGGTTGAATTAGCTCCATACAATCATATTCCGCATCTTGTAACCCCGGTAATCACAGATGCAAAGGAAGCTACCGCAGCATTAAAATGGGCTGTTGAAGAAATGGAAAGACGATATGAAGAATTTGCTAAAACAGGTGTCCGGGAGATCAAACGATATAACGAGAAGATGGAAGAAGAAAGACATTTTCAAAATAAAATGCCATATATCGTAGTTGTGATTGATGAGCTTGCTGATTTGATGATGGTGTCTCCTCAGGAAGTGGAGGAAGCCATTTGCAGGATAGCTCAAAAGGCTAGGGCGTGCGGCATCCATCTGCTTTTAGCTACCCAGCGTCCATCCGTTGACGTGATTACAGGATTAATAAAAGCGAACGTTCCTACACGAACTGCGTTTGCCGTTTCATCGGCTATCGATTCTCGTACTATTTTAGATATGAGTGGAGCTGAAAGACTGTTAGGACGCGGTGATATGCTCTTCATGGAGAACGGTTCTAATAAAGCCGTACGGATACAAGGAACTTTTGTTTCTGATGAAGAAATAGAAGAAGTTACACGATATGTAAAAGAAGAATATAAGACCGATTACTTATTTTCCCGTGAAGACTTGATACAACATCAGCAAAATACAGAAGTGGAAGATGAACTTTTTGAGGATGCTTGCTATTATGTTATTGAAGTAGGAGCGGCGTCTTCATCTAGTCTTCAGCGCCGATTCAGAATCGGATACAACCGGGCAGCAAGACTTGTCGATATGATGGAGGGCTTCGGATTAGTGTCTGAAGCGATGGGAAGTAAGCCAAGACATGTGCTTCTTACTCAAGAAGAATTAGAGAATCGATTATATAGTCAAGTAGAATAATAAAAGTTTAAGCTGATGGTCAATCCATCAGCTTTTTCTTGAGTTATTAGGACTTGTCGGCTATTATAGTGTGGGGAATAGATCCCTAGTTTTTATGTATGAAAAAGCTATGAGGGGTAAATACATGAAAGAAATAGAATTGAAGCTGCAAGGAAAAATTAAGCGGCTTACAAATAAAACGTTTAAATTTGATGAAAGAATCGGTGAAGGATGGTTCTCAGCTGTATATTTTTTAAAAACATGTGAGATTGTAGAATCATTTAAACCGGATAATTTAATAACGATGCAATTTTTTCAAAAAAGTGAAGCAGTATTGTGCGGAACAGACGAAGCGATCGCCCTTATTAAAACATTTGCTAAGGATCCAGACACACTAGAGATCTACTCGTTAAAAGATGGAGATAAAATCTCGCCGTTCGAAACTGTACTTACGATAAAAGGGCCTTATCAGAACTTTGGTTTTTTAGAAGGCATGATCGATGGAATCCTTGCCAGAAGAACGTCAGTTGCTACGAACGTCTATAATGTCGTTAAGGCTGCGAGTAAATCTGGCATACAAAAGCCTGTTATATTTATGGGTGATAGAGATGACCATTTTGCGCAACAGGCTGGTGATGGGTATGCGTCATACATCGGCGGTTCCACTGCTCAAGCGACACATGCCATGAACGAATGGTGGGGCAAAAAAGGAATGGGGACAATGCCTCATGCTCTCATTCAAATATTTAACGGTGACATTGTAGAAGCGACCAAAGCATATCATGCAAAGTATCCTAATGACGATCTTATCTCTCTTGTAGATTACAATAATGATGTAATTACAGATGCCCTTAAAGTAGCAAGAGAGTTTGGCGAGACGCTAAAAGGGGTAAGGGTTGATACTTCCCGAACAATGGTCGATCAATATTTCTTTAGAAATCCTGATGTATTAGGTTCGTTTGATCCAAGAGGTGTTAACCCAGAATTGATCTTTGCACTTAGACAGGCATTAGATGCTGAAGGGTTTCACCATGTGAAAATTGTAGTAAGCGGAGGATTCAAAAAAGAAAGGATAGAACAATTTGAGGAGCAAAAAGTTCCGGTAGATATTTATGGTGTAGGAAGCAACTTATTAAAAATCAACATCGGATTTACAGGTGATAATGTACTGATGCATGATAATCATCAAGCAAAGGCAGGAAGAATATATCGCCATAATCCAAGACTTGAGCTTGTAGAATAGCCAAATTAATAGACATTCATTTTTTTCGAGAAGTTGCACAAAATAGGAAAGATGATCACTATTTTATTATGATAGAACTTTATCATTCTCCTATCATGGTGATGAGACTAGATATTTGCTATAATGGTTCAAGTATTTAAAATCAAGTCTTGAGTACTTATGTAACAGATAACCATTCAAGTAATCAGGCATATAATAATACAAATAGGCCTTTTAGAAGGTGTTCTTTTTGTGGAGGGCTTTACATGACACAATACCATTTTATTGGAATTAAAGGGACAGGGATGAGCCCGCTGGCACAAATCCTTCATGACATGGGTCATGATGTACAAGGATCTGATATTTCTCAATACATTTTTACACAGGCAGCATTAGAAGAGAAAAACATTTCCGTTTTTCCATTTGACAAAAATAATATCCAAGAAGGTCAAACCATTATCGCTGGTAATGCATTTGGTGAACATCATGAAGAGATTCAAGAAGCAAATGAAAAGAAGATACCGATTCACAGGTATCATCATTTTTTAGGCGAATTCCTTTCGAATTTCACTTCAATCGCTGTTACTGGATCACATGGGAAAACTTCAACAACTGGATTGCTTGCGCATGTTGTAGGTGCAGCAAAGCCGACATCATTCCTTATTGGGGATGGAACGGGCAAAGGAAGCAAAGATAGTGAGTACTTTGTGTTTGAAGCATGTGAATATCGCAGGCATTTCCTGTCGTATGAACCAGATTATGCGATCATCACGAATATCGATTTTGATCATCCAGACTATTTTTCTGATTTAAAGGATGTTATCAGTGCTTTTCAACAAATGGCCATGCAAGTGAAAAAAGCGATTATCGCTTGTGGGGATGATGCGAATCTTCAAGAAATTCATGCACAAGTTCCAGTGGTATTCTATGGACTTGGAGATCATAATGACTTTCAGGCAAAAAACATTAAACGTGGTGATGAAGGAACAACGTTTGATGTGTTTGTCCGCAACACCTTTTATGGGTCGTTCCAAATTCCTGGTTTCGGAACGCATAACGTATTAAACGCACTTGCCGTTATTGCGATCTGTCATTATGAAACGTTACCGATGGATATCATCAAAGAACAACTAAAAAACTTTACAGGCGTTAAACGTCGTTTTTCTGAAAAGCCAGTTGGAGATCAAATTTTGATTGATGACTATGCTCATCATCCGACAGAAATCAAAGCAACGATTGAAGCGACCAAATACAAATACAAAAACAGGGAAGTAGTCGCTATCTTTCAGCCTCATACCTTTACGCGGACAAAAACCTTCTTAGATGAATTTGCTGAAAGCTTAAGTGAAGCCGATCATGTGTATTTGTGTGATATATTTGGTTCGGCTAGAGAAAATGCAGGAAATCTATCAATAGAGAATCTAAGAGAAAAGATTCCAAATGCGCAATTGATTACAGAAGATAAAATGAACGTTCTTAAGAAGTTTGATAACGGAGTGCTTCTATTTATGGGAGCAGGAGATATCCAAAAGTTTCAGAGAGCTTACGAAGATACACTTACAGCAACACCATAGGAAAAGACTTGCCTGTTTTAGGCAAGTCTTTTTTGTTTACTTCAAGTTTTCAGGATTCAACTGCTTTAGTTCAGGCAATACGAATACACCATCTTTACGGATCAAAACATCATCAAAGTAAATTTCCCCGCCGCCGTAATCAGGACGTTGAATCATAACCATATCCCAATGAATGTTTGACTCATTACCGTTGTATGCTTCCTCATACGCTTGACCTGGTGTGAAGTGGAAGCTGCCATCAATCTTTTCATCAAATAAAATGTCTTTCATCGGATGCTTGATAAAAGGATTTACACCGATTGCAAATTCTCCAACATAACGAGAACCTTCATCCGTATCAAAGATTTTGTTAATACGCTCTGAATCATTTGCTGTTGCTTTTACAATTTTTCCGTTCTCAAACGTTAACTGAACATTTTCAAAGGTAAAACCATTGTATGGAGATGGCGTATTATATGAGATCGTACCATTTACTGAATCCTTAACAGGAGCAGTAAATACTTCTCCATCTGGTATGTTGTTCTGACCTGAACACTTTATTGATGGAATGTCTTTTATTGAAAAAGATAAGTCTGTTCCTGGTCCTGTAATACGAACTTTGTCCGTTTTATCCATCAAGTCTTTTAATCCTGTCATGGCTTCATCCATCTTACCGTAGTCCAGGTTGCAGACTTCAAAATAAAAGTCTTCGAAAGCTTCTGTGCTCATACTTGCAGATTGAGCCATGGAAGCATTTGGATAACGAAGTACACACCATTTTGTTTTCTTAATACGAATTTTGCGATGCATAGCAAAGATGGTTTTTTCATAGAGTGCCATCTTTTCAGAAGGAACATCAGACATCTCGTTGATGTTGTCACCTGAACGCAACCCGATGTATGCGTCCATTTCTTTCATTAGATCTCCTTCATGCTTTGCAATCAATTCCATTTGTTCTTCAGAAGCTTGAGTATACTGTGTACGCATAACGGCATGATCCTTAAGTAATACGAAAGGGTATCCTCCAGCAGCATAAGCTTCCTGAACAAGAGCATTCACTAATTCTTTTTGCAAACCGAAGTTTTCGATAAGAACTTTCTCGCCTTTTTGTAGGTTTACTGAGTATGTAATCAGATTTTTTGCAAGTTGCTGAATTCTTGGATCTCTCATGTATCTGCCCCCTAAATATATTAACATCTTCTTTATTTTAACTTAATTTAAACAATTTGTAATGTTCAATAAAAGGATTTTGAAGGATTCGCAAAGAATAGTTAATAAAACACGTTTTCTTTGATAAAAACTCGGGAAAAAGCAATAATATACTTTCAGGAGGTGTCTCGTTCATGCAAATCATTATTTCTATCAGTGTAGCTCTAATTGCAGTTGCATTTGTTGTCCTTGTTTATTTTTTATCAAGAGCCCTAAAATCTTTGCAAATCACCCTCGATCATGTCGCGGTAACGCTCGAAAATCTGGAGAAACAACTAGATGGCGTAACACGCGAGACAACCGATTTGTTACATAAAACAAACCAGTTAGCCGAGGATGTCCAGAAGAAAGCAGATTCTTTAAACCATGTATTCTCTGCTGTCCAAGACTTTGGCCAGTCCGTTCAAAAGGTTAACAAATCTGTTCGCAAAGTTACAGACCAAATTACGGTTGAAACGGAGCGACAGTCTAAACAAATATCGCAAGCGGTACAATGGGGAAATGCAGCTTTAAATCTATGGGAAAAATGGAAACTCAAAAAATCCAATGTTGAGACTTCCACAAACCAATATTCAAGAGGAGGAGTGTAAATGAACAACAACAATAACAATAACCAAAATATTGACAGCAAAGATTTTATTATCGGTGCACTTGTTGGAGGTATGCTAGGTGCTGCGGCTGCATTATTATTAGCACCTAAAGCTGGCAAAGAGTTACGCAGTGATTTAAATGACCAGGCTGTAATCTTAAAGGATAAGAGTAACGAGTTCTCTCATTTGGCTCGTGAAAAATCCTCAAATATTGTGCGTACCGTATCAGAGCAATCCAACCAGGTTGCTACTAAAGTAAAAGATTTAACCTCGAACTTGAGAAAAGATATCGATAAGTGGCGTTTAAAAGAAGAAGAAAATGCATCTGAACTTTATGGTGAAATTACGGAAGATATTCAAGATGAAATGCAAGAAGATTATGATTCTGTAAAAGAGCAAGAACTTGCAGAGCAAAAATATTGATAAGTAAGGATTAAATATGAAAAGATAAGAAAAAGAATGATTTCATTTTCTTGTCTTTTTATTATGGAGGTAGAACATATGTCACTTATTCAATTGCACAATGAGCAAGATTGGAATTTAGTAAAAGAGCAAAAAACACACATCGTTCTAATGAAAAATAGCACAACCTGTCCGGTTAGTCATGAGGCATTCAAACAATATCAAAAATTTGCTTCAGAAAATGATAAGGAAACTTTTTATTACCTAAATGTACAAGACTCTAGACCGTTGTCCAATTTAATTGCTGAAGAAAGTGGGGTAAAGCATGAATCGCCCCAGGTATTGATTTTTCAAGGAAACACTGTAGTTTGGCACGATTCTCATTGGAACATCACTAACAAAAAATTAACCGAGGCAAACGAAAAAACAAAAGCGTAGCAGGCTCCTGCTACCCTTTTTCTTTATGCGCTCAAATTAGAACTTCAAATTTCACTTCTAAATGGTCTCCCGATTCAATTTCTGTTTGAAACCCAGCCTTCTCATTATTCTTTAGGATGATAAGTGTCTCACCGGATTGAGGATATATGGAAAGATCAACTTTTGTGAATATATCTTGAAGAATAAACGGATGTTGTTTTCTTTTTTCCATGTGAAGTTCGTCATTTGGATATAGAACAGAATCCTCTTCAAGAGAAAGACCTTTACGGTAACAGGTATATAGCGGTTTCATAAGGGTTACTTCTTCGTTGTTAAACGTTACCGTACACGATTGAGGAAGGTTTATCTGGAGCTTTACCAGTAAGTCTTTTAAAGTAATCGGTTTATTACTTTCATGCTCAAACGTGAAATGATCTTCATTGTCCCATAGGAATTGTGAACTTATTAGGTTTCCATTTAAATACAACCCGTTGTCGCTGCTTCGTGAAAGTGTAATTGGTTTGCCATCAACTAAAACAGAAATAGAAGATTCCTTTTGATTTATCTCAATACCCTTCATCTCTAACACTTCACTTATTTTAGATGGAAAAAATGACACTACTTCATCTCTGTCTTTTATAACAGTGTCAAGGGAAACAAGTTCATGATTTACTACATATTGTGTTTGTATTTCAATAGGAGTACCGTTGATGTTCAGCGTTTTTACAACATGGTTACGTACGCCTTCCATTACGGTGAGAGAAGCACAATCGCCATTTTTCCCTGCTTCATAAAGAATCACTGCCCCCTCATGAATTTCTTGTGAAAGTGACGATTCTTTATCGTTCATTATGATTGTTGGATGTGAACCAAGTCCGCCTTTAAACATTTTCACTTCTCCATTAATACGAACCATTAAACCCATACCCGGCTTGCCGTAAAGTTTAGATAAATCAGCACCTCCAGCAATGAGTGCATCCCCAATCGTAAGCTTTTTCACTTCAAACAAGCGAAGCGTTTTCTGATTCACAGTAACGGTAACATATTTAACGGGGTTTTCTCTTGCAGCTATTCCAATGCCCACTGGCGTTACGAATTCAGGACCCTTTTGTTGAAGGGAAGGAACGAGCGACGAAATGGCATCTATTCCTCGAATAGCAATTCGTTCAATGGGCAGACATAATTTTTCTGCCATCTTCTCTCGAAGGCCAGGCGTTAAGCTGCCGCCTCCTACAAGCATAACCGCTTGGGGAGCTTTGCCGTTCAACTGCAAAATTTCTCTGGAGATACCATCTGCAAGGCTTTCAATTGCAGAATTTATGGTGGATACAACCTCTTGTTTTGTTTTTTTTGCAGGAAATCCTAATATATCTGTAAATTCTACAACTTCGTTTTGCCAAAGAGACCGTTTCATTTCTTCAGCAACAGGAAAATCTAGGAGAAATTCAGAACTGATGGATTCGGTTATCTCGTCACCTGCTACGGGAACCATTCCGTATGCAACAACCGTGCCTTCAGCCGTTAATGCAATATCAGAAGTCCCTGCACCAATATCAACAAGTGCCACATTTAATTTCCGCATAGAAGGAGGGATTAACACATTAATGGCTGCAATAGGTTCTAAAGTTAACGCCTCCATCTCGAGACCAGCCTCTCGCAATGCCCGAATTAATGATTCAACGACCACTCTTGGCAAGAATGTAGCAATTACATCTGTAGACGCTACGTTCCCTTGTTGACCGATGAAGCTTCCGATTTCATGATTGTCCAAGTAATAATGAAGGACAGAATAACCTACACAATCGTATAATTGACTCGTTGAATCATGTAACATACTTGCAAGCTGAAACTGAGCCTGCTGAACAGCAGCTAATTCCATATGTAAAACTTCCTCTTTGGATGCAATCGGAGTACCTGAAATATCTTTTTCAGCTCGCCCCTTTACGGTTTTTAGTGCACGACCAGCTGCAGCAACACAGACTTTATGAAGAGGACCTGTTTCTATTTCGAGCTGCTCTTTTATATTTTTAATAACTCTGGCAACTGCTGGGATATGATGAATCTGTCCATCTAGCATGGAACGTTCTTCGTGTTCCATTACTTTCATATGCAAAACTTCATATTTTCCATTTTGATGTTGCTTTAAAATCATACCGACAACGGAACGAGTGCCGATATCTAGTGCAAATAAAAGATTTTTGTCCACGAGGGCACCTCTTTTTGTTACGATAGACGTAAAGGATTAGTAGAAATGCGGCTATACAAACAAAGCCTAATTATTAGAAATGTATCACATTTTTGCCAACTTATAAATACTGAGGTGTATATAGATGAACCATACAGAATTGGATACTTTACGAAATGAACTCGACGACGTAAATAGACAGCTCCTTAAATTAATCAGCGAACGAGGAGAGCTCGTACAGCAGATAGGGGAGATCAAGACCTCACAAGGGATGAAAAAATATGACCCTGTCAGAGAAAGACACATGTTGAACCTAATTGCGACTGAAAATCAAGGACCATTTGATACAAGCACGCTTCAGCACCTTTTTAAAGAAATATTTAAGGCAGGGCTCAAACTTCAAGAAGGGGATCAAAAAAAGGCACTTCTTGTTTCAAGGAAGCAAAGAGAACAAGATACGATTGTTTCAGTAAAAGGAACTGATATTGGAAACGGCAGTCCCGTTCTCATTGCCGGTCCTTGTGCTGTTGAAAGTTACGAGCAAACAGCAGAAGTAGCGGATGCCGTTACAACAAATGGACTTAAAATATTGCGCGGAGGTGCGTTCAAACCACGTACTTCACCGTATGATTTTCAAGGGCTTGGTGTTGCAGGTCTGAAGATTCTAAAACGAGTAGCAGATGAATTCAACTGTGCTGTCATTAGTGAGATCGTTCATCCCGATGACCTGCAGATGGCTAGTGAATATTTGGATATCATTCAAATTGGGGCACGAAATATGCAAAACTATGAATTATTGAAAGCGGCAGGAAAAATAAATAAGCCGATCCTTTTAAAAAGAGGGTTATCTGCTACAATTGAAGAGTTTATCCATTCAGCTGAATACATCATGTCTCAAGGCAACGGGCAAATCATCCTTTGTGAAAGAGGAATTAGAACGTACGAGAGAGCTACTAGAAACACCTTGGATATCACTGCTGTACCTATTCTAAAACAAGAAACCCACTTACCGGTATTTGTGGATGTGACCCACTCTACGGGAAGAAAAGACTTGCTTCTTCCAGCCGCAAAGGCAGCTTTTGCGATCGGAGCTGATGGAGTAATGACAGAGGTGCATCCAGATCCTGCAGTCGCTCTATCAGATGCTGCCCAACAGATGGACATTGGTGAATTTAATCATTTTGTAAAAGAGCTTGTTGTATCAGGTTATTTGAAACTGAATCAAATGGTCTAGCACCTTATTTTTCGAAAGTCAGTAAGCATTAAATATGCTGCTGGCTTTTTTTATGTTTCCTGTTCTTAATAGAGAGTATGATATTCGTTCATTTCGCTAAAAATAAGCAAAATAGGTACGTTTTTTTTCATAATCATTTCAATAAATGAATAAATCGTGAAACATGCTTCTATTCGTTGCCTACTTTACTACTTTATCGTATGATAATAGCATTACATAGCTGTCGGATATGCAGTAAAAAGGAGGACTTTGTTTGAATACAACCATTTATGATGTGGCTCGCGAGGCAGGTGTTTCTATGGCAACGGTTTCACGCGTTGTTAACGGAAACCCAAACGTTAAGCCATCGACCAGAAAAAAAGTTTTAGAAGCGATTGAGAGATTAGGTTATCGTCCAAACGCTGTTGCAAGAGGATTAGCAAGCAAAAAAACAACGACTGTAGGTGTTATCATCCCTGATATATCAAGTATCTTTTTTGCTGAACTAGCAAGAGGTATTGAAGATATAGCAACGATGTACAAATACAATATCATTTTATGTAACTCAGATCAGAATAAAGAAAAAGAAATTCACTTAATGAATACACTGCTCAGCAAGCAAGTAGATGGCATTGTATTTATGGGCGGCAAAATAACAGAAGAGCATGTTGAAGAATTTAAGCGCGCTTCCGTTCCGATTGTTATGGCAGCAACTGTTGATATGAACCAAGAAGTTCCATCGGTAAACATTGATTACGAAAATGCCGTCTATGAAGCAGTGACTCACCTGCTTGAAAAAGGACACTCTTCTGTAGCAATGGTTACAGGTCCACTCGAGGATCCAATAAACGGTTATTATAAGTTCAACGGATATCGAAAAGCTCTTGAGGAACAAGGAAAAAAGGTAGACGAGAGCCAAGTTTTTGTAGGTGAATATACGTATGATTCTGGTATCGAGGCTGTTGAATCATTCCTTGACAGCGATAAAAAACCATCTGCTATTTTTGTTGGTACGGATGAAATGGCGCTAGGTGTCATTCATGGTGCACAAGACAGAGGACTAAAGGTTCCTGAAGATATTGAAGTTATCGGATTTGATAACACAAGACTTGCTACAATGGTTCGTCCAACCCTTTCGACAGTTGTACAACCTATGTATGATATCGGTGCTGTAGCCATGAGATTGTTAACGAAACTAATGAACAAAGAAACGGTGGAAGAACATACAGTCGTATTGCCTCATCGTATACAATTTAGAGATTCAACAAAATAGCACGATGATGGGGTGGGAGAAGTGAGAATTGGTATTATCGGTGCGATGGATGAAGAAATCGTATATATGAAAGATTCATTGGACATCTACGGAGAGAGTATCTACGCACAGAACAAATTTTTTGAAGGCACACACCATAACAAAGAGGTGGTCCTTTGTAAATCCGGTGTTGGTAAAGTAAACGCAGCGATTACAACTCAGATTCTAATCGACAGATTTCAAGTTACACACATTCTTTTTACAGGTGTAGCAGGTGCACTTGACTCATCACTTGAAGTAGGGGACATCGTTATCTCATCAAGTGCCATGCAGCATGATATTGATGCTTCTGCTTTAAGTCCTGATTTTCCAAAAGGAACAATACCCATGTTTGCTTTTGACTCTGAATTTAAAGCAGATGATAAATTAATAAAACTGGCTGAAGTGGCTGCAGAAAACCTCTCTGGACCTCAAGTGATGGTAGGGAAAGTATTGAGCGGTGACCAATTCATTGCAGATCGTGAGCTTGTTGAAAATTATTGTAAGCTTTTTAACGGGACTTGCATTGAAATGGAAGGATCAGCAGTGGCACAGGCTGCCTTTTTAAACGAAGTTCCTTTCGTAATCATCCGTTCGATATCGGACAAAGCAAACGGCGAAGCACCTGCGAGCTTTGGGGAATTTACAGCACTCGCTGCAAAACGATCCTCAGACATGGTGGAATCAATTATCGAAGCACTTTAATAAGACTAGTAGGAACTGGCTCAATCTTTTTTGAGCCAGTTTTTTATGTTATTCATTATCGAAAAATGTCGAAAAATGGATAAATCTTATTTAACGTGGAATTAATGAAAATAACGTGGAATTAAATGAAATAACGTGGAATTCCATATAAAAATAAAGTAGACTTGCATATGAAATTCAAACTTAATTCATTTGAAAAGGAGGACTCGAATGGAGTCCTCCTTCTTTTACGAGCTTTTTCGAATAGAAAATAAGCTTTTTTCTAGTGTAGCTCGATTTTTTGATGTGATCTCTTCTTTTCTGGGAATGGGTTTATAGATGCCTGATTCGTCTTCCCACGTACGAGGCAGAGGATGTTTAGCTTCTTGATCCCATCGAGACAGCCAGTTTTCAGCAATTTGTCCTGTAGGAACATGATTATTCATAACGCACCACAAATATGCCCACGCTCTCGGTACGACCCGCCAAATGTCATATCCACCGCCGCCCGTAGCAATCCAGCGGCCTTCACAATATTTTTCAGCGACTTTTTTGGCTATTTTCGGAATTTCAGTATACGTTTTCATCGTGACTGATAAATGAGTTAAGGGATCATAATAATGGGCATCAACACCATTTTGAGTGATGATGACATCAGGTTTAAAAAAGTCTGCCACTTCCCACAAGCTCTTTTCATAGCATTCTAAAAAAGATTCATCTTCTGTAAAAGCGTCAACAGGAACATTAAAGGAATAACCATATCCTTTTCCTGCTCCTTTTTCATGTATGGATCCAGTTCCAGGAAACAAATACCTGCCCGTTTCATGGATAGACAATGTACAAACATCTGGATCGTCATAGAACGCCCATTGAACACCATCGCCGTGGTGGGCGTCTGTATCAACATACAAAACGCGAGCCTTGTATTTTTGCTTCATATATTCAATTGCGATCGAACTATCATTATAAATACAAAAACCAGATGCTTTCCCTCTAAAACCGTGATGAAGACCTCCGCTTAAACTAAGGGCATGTTTTGCTTTTCCTTCCATCACCCAATCGACAGCTGTCAATGTAGCTCCTACAACCCAGCTACTGGCTTCATGCATGTTAGTAAAAATAGGGGTGTCTTCTGTACCGAGTCCATAATTAAGTGCGATTTCTTTGCTTAACTTTCCGTCTCCAGCTTTTTGAACAGCATCTACATACCCTTTATCATGAATTAGCATGATTTCATCATCTGTAGCCTTACGAGGAAGAACGATTTGATCTTCATGCAGACAGCCGGAATCTTTTAACAGCTCATAGGCAAGTTGAACTCTCAACTGATTAAAGGGATGATTGTCGTTAAACTTATAGTTTAATAGGTCTGGTGAATAAACGAAAACGGCATCATTTTTCATGGTTCTCACCTGGAATGGGAGGCCATTTCACTTCATATCCATATTCAATCAAGTGTTCGATAACAGGCAGCGGATTCATCGTACCTACCCGAAATACAATTATTTTTTCATTTTCATTAAGTGAAGGATAGACAAGCACTGAGCTAATATTCAAGTGAAAATCTTTTAATACACTTGCCACTTTTGCTAGTTGGCCAGCTTGATTCGGCACAGCGATTTCAAGGTGCGAACCTGGCTGATGAGTACCAGTAAGCTGAATAAAGGCATGTAGCATATCGCGTTCAGTTACGAGTCCTACAAGTCTATTTTCATCAAGGACTGGAATACAGCTAATGTTTTCTTCATAAAAAATTTGAGAAAGCTCTTCTGCTATATCAAAAGGATGAGCTGTAAAGACAGCGCTTTTCATGATAGTGGATACCGGTTTTTCAAAATCCTCGACATGCTCATTTTGGTGAAAAATTGATGGACTTGCATCCTTTACTTCTCGGTCTGTTACGAGTCCTAATAAGTGGCCTGCTTCATCTGTTACTGGAAGGTTTCGGACATCTTTTTCAAGCATAAGCTTTAATGCTGCACCGATTGTTTCATTAGCATGTATAGTTACAACGTTCTTTTGCATCATATTTTGAACGATCACAACGTACCACTCCCATTTATATTCTCTCTGTTTATTTTACAGATCTAGTACATAAAACGGTTCTTAAATCGAAGTCGGTCAAACTGTTGAACGGTGTCAAGGTCAATTCGCTTTCCGATCCGGACCATTAAGCAATTTGCGGGATGCGAACTGATCTCAGGATCGTCGGTAGCCATGTATTCTAAATCACCTGCATTCATCATTTTTTCCATAACTTTTCTATAATCCCAAACGGATAGTTTTGTACCTTTTAGATCCCAATGCCAGTAGTATTCGGTTGTGATAATAATGTAATCTTCCATACTGTCATCCATCATGGATACTTTTAATAGGTTTTTTCCAACTTTAAAGTTTCGATATTCAGGAATGACTTCAATGGCACCAAGCTCTAATAGATTTTCCATATTCCCTTCAGACCACCGTTCGAGCGGATCTGGGTATACGTACGTAACATATCCCACGACGGTATCTTTACTTCGTGCAATGATAATTCTGCCTTCGTCTAGTTTCGCAATTTCAGTTACAGCTTTTTTTTGTTCCATCGCAGGTCGGAATGCTTTAAGATCTTCATGAAAGTGGAGGCTGTCCAATGTTTCAGCGGACACAGGTCCTTCCACGGTTAACGTGCCATGAGATGTTTTCAGAGCTATACAGTTATATGTTTTTGAATGTTTCATGTTTACACCACCTAGGTTTGTTTCCATCTACTATTATACATGATATCGCTATTTTGTAAGGGTTTTCAAACCTGTTTTTATAGAGAGTTCTAATAAGTTAAAAAATTTAGATAATATGTTATACTTTAAGAGATATTCATTTGGGAAAGGAGATTTAGCAATGAAACTGGAAGCGCTTCCGATTATAAAAGGTGATTTTAATTTACAAGATTATGAGGCAGCATATGGAGCATTTGATTGGAAAGACATTGAAAAAGAATTCTCCTGGCATAAGACAGGTCGAGTGAACATGGCTTACGAAGCAATTGACCGTCATGCTGCATCCCATCGAAAGAATAAAGTAGCTCTCTATTTTTCGGATCAAAAAAGAGACGAAAAGTACACGTTTAAAGAAATGAAAGAAATGTCAGATAAAGCAGGAAACATGCTTCGTCAGCTAGACGTAGAAAAAGGCGATCGTGTTTTTATATTCATGCCGCGTTCACCTGAGTTATATTTCACATTCCTTGGGGCGATAAAGCTGGGTGCAATTGTTGGACCCCTTTTCGAAGCATTTATGGAAGGAGCTGTTAAAGACAGACTCCAAGATAGTGAAGCTAAAGTGCTTGTAACGACACCTTCACTCCTCGAACGTGTTCCCGTAGATGAGTTGTCTCACTTAAAGAAGATCATTCTTGTAGGAGAAAACGTGAAAGAAGAAGGACCTTTTGTGAACTATTATGATCGAATGAGTAAAGCTTCTAAAGATCTTGATATGGAGTGGGTTGACCGTGAAGACGGAATGATTCTTCATTATACCTCTGGTTCAACTGGGAAACCAAAAGGTGTCCTGCATGTCCATAATGCGATGCTTCAGCATTACCAAACCTCAAAATGGGTTCTTGATCTTAAAGAAGAAGATGTTTATTGGTGTACCGCCGATCCTGGATGGGTAACGGGTACATCTTATGGTATCTTTGGTCCTTGGCTAAACGGTGCCTCAAGCGTTGTTCGGGGCGGACGTTTCTCACCGGAAGATTGGTATGGAACGGTTGCGAAGTATGGAGTGACCGTTTGGTATAGTGCTCCAACAGCTTTTCGTATGCTGATGGGAGCAGGAGATGAAGTGGTAAAAAACTTTGATCTATCGTCGCTTCGTCACATCTTAAGTGTGGGTGAACCTCTTAATCCTGAAGTCGTTCGATGGGGCATGAAGGTCTTTAATCTTCGCATACATGACAACTGGTGGATGACTGAAACAGGCGGTCAATTGATCAGCAATTACCCGGCTATGGAAATTAAGCCAGGTTCGATGGGGAAACCTTTTCCGGGTGTTGAAGCAGCAATTATTGATGATCAAGATAACATTTTGCCGCCTTATCGTATGGGGAACCTTGCGATTAAAAAGGGCTGGCCATCTATGATGCGTTCCATTTGGAACAATCCTGAAAAATATGACTCTTATTTTACTCCAGGAGGTTGGTATGTATCTGGAGATTCCGCATACATGGATGAAGAGGGGTATTTCTGGTTCCAAGGGAGAATTGATGACGTTATCATGACTTCGGGTGAACGTGTTGGACCATTTGAAGTGGAGAGTAAGCTCGTTGAACATCCTGCAGTTGCAGAAGCTGGTGTTATCGGTAAGCCAGATCCTGTTCGCGGCGAAATTATTAAAGCTTTTATCGCATTACGTTCAGGCTTTGAGCCAAATGATGAACTAATTGAAGAGATTCGCAGTTTTGTAAAATCAGGACTTGCAGCACATGCAGCACCTCGCGAAATTGAATTTAGTGAAAAGCTGCCAAAAACACGAAGCGGTAAAATCATGCGTCGTGTGCTTAAAGCGTGGGAGCTTGATCTTCCTACTGGAGATCTTTCCACGATGGAAGACTAGAAGCAAAAAGGTAAAAACCCTCGAATCAATTCGAGGGTTTTTTGTCTTTCTTTTTATTCTCTTCTGTTGTTGCTGGTGGTGGATCACCAGTGCCAGGATCTGTTGGCGGCGGAGGTTCAACTGGTGGTGGCGGATCCTTTGGCTTATCCGGTTTTTCTCCATCTCCATCATTAGGTGGCGGGGGAGTCGGTGGTTCAGCTGGCGGCTTCTTCTTTCCAACCTGGACCTTTGTTTGAGCTGAGGATTCTTTTCCTGCAATATCAACGGCAGTTACATAGACTACTCCGTTCGGGACTTTTGCAGAAGTTTTATCAGCAGTAACTGATCCGATCTTTTTAAACGATTTACCATCTGCCGAGTGATAAATTCGATACCCGATTACATCATTTTCACCATGAGTAGACCAAGACAAAATTCCATCGGACATTTTGGTTCCGGCAACAGGCGAAGGTGCTCTGCCATTTTCTTTTAGTTCCTTTTCAGGCACGATGTTGTTCAATAAATCACTTTTCTGTGTGAGTTTATTCAATGTTTCTAACCCGAGCTCTTTTAAAAACTCTTCTTTAATAAGGACACCTTCTTTTGTAAATTCATCCGGTGTGCTTGGCAATGCTTTATACTTAGCGTCTCCAACAAGCACATAACGCCCTTTTGTTAACGTGTCATCTACTTCTTTTGGAGAGAATTTAGCATTAAACAAGTCAGTTGTTACAAGACCAGCGCTTCGGCAAAGGTCTGAAGGCAATTTGCCTGAAATTCCGCATATTTCACGACGTACAATTCCTGATGGCATTGCGAATCTTTTTTCAGGATCCATCAGCTGTGGTTCGTGCTTATAGGCTGCATTAGCAAGGAGCGCCCAAATTCTCTGATTTCTCTTTCCTGTTCCGCCATTTCCTCTTGCAAGAGAGTCAGGAGTGTCATATCCAATCCATACACCTAATGATACATTTGGATTTGTACCTACAAACCATGAATCGATATCATCGTTAGTTGTACCAGATTTTCCTGCCCAATCAGAATTAAAAGTTAGATATCTGTTTACATAACTTCCGGTGCCGCCATTTATTACATCACGCATCATATCTACTAACAAGTATGATGTTTGCGGTGAGTAGACTTGCACAGATTCTGATTTATGCTGATAGATTAATTCACCATCGTTTGATTCGATTTTTTCTATCATATATGCATCTACAAATTCACCACCATTTGCGAAAGTTGCAAATGCATTTGTATTTTCTTCGACAGTAACACCATTCGTCATTCCACCGATAGCGAGAGTAGGAGCTCCTCTATCATTAGGGCTTAATGAAGTAAAGCCCATTTTAGCTAGTCTGTCTAAAGCTTCATCTGTGCTAACACGCATATAACTTCTGATAGCAGGTGTGTTCCTAGACATTTTCATTGAATGTCTTACAGATACAAGCCCTTCATATTTTCCGTCCCAGTTTCCAACTGAATGGCTTCCCACTTGAAAAGGTGTATCAGGAACAATAGAACCAGGCTGAACTTTACCCGTTTCTAGGGCAAGAGAGTAAGCGAGAAGCGGCTTCATCGTTGACCCGTTTTGTCTTGTCATATAAGTAGCATGGTTCGTCTGTTCCCTGTTAAAGTCTCGTCCCCCTACAAAACTGATAATCTTTCCAGTTTTATTATCAATTAATGTTGCACCAACTTCTTCGGGTTCTGGCTTATCAAGTTTTTTCCCTTTAATAGATTGATTTGCTGGTCCAAATAAGTCACCATTTTTAACGACAAGCTGCATTTCATCATAAATTTTTTGATTAATTGTCGTGTGAATTCTAATTCCTTTTTGTCTGATTTGAGTACGTGCATTATCCTGATACTCTTTTAACTCTTCTGGTGTAAGATCCCCTAATTTCTTTCCATCTTTTTCAGCCTGAACCTTTGTTAGTACCTCTACTGTTCTTCGTTGAACTTCAACAGTTAAAAATGGATATTTTTCAAAAGAGGACTGTTTTTTCTTCGTTAAATTTTTCTGAATATCATATTTGATCGCTTCGTCATATTCTGCTTGTGTGATCGATCCTGCAGACAGCATCCGGCTAAGCACGGTCTGCATCCGCTTTAATCCAGCAGACAGGTCTTTTTTCGGTTCACCGCCATTATTAAATGGTGTATAAACAAACGGGTTCTTTGGAAGACCTGCGATATATGCAGCTTGAGCTAGGTTAAGCTTAGAAGCATCAACTCCGAATATTCCTTCTGAAGCTGCTTGGATGCCGGCAATATTTCTTCCTGATGAATTACGGCCAAAAGGCACGATATTCAAATAGGCTTCAAGAATCTCATCTTTTTTAAAATGCTTTTCAAGGCGCATTGCAAGAAGAATTTCTTTTGCTTTTCGATCGAAAGAAACTTCGTTCGTTAGGATTTGATTTTTTATGAGCTGTTGAGTTAGTGTACTGCCGCCTGTTACAATAGCAGCACCTGAAAATTCCTCATACATAGCGCGCATGATCGCTTTAGGTACGATACCGTCATGTTCATAAAAGTATTGATCTTCAGTAGAGATTACTGCCTTTATTACGTATGGAGAAACATTTTTTAATTTCACTTCTTGTCTGTCCAAATCCGATTGAAGTTTACCCATGTATTGATTATTGTCGAAATAGACGGTGCTCGTTTCTTCATAATTATAAATGTCTTCTCTCATAGAAGAAAAAGCTCGTACAGGTTCATCTTTTACAAGTGAAGCAAAAAACCCTGCTCCTACGCCTGCAACAAAAACACCGCCTAAAACTATTAGTACTGAAACAATCAAAAACATATTCCAAGTAACGTTATATGTAATTCTTGCTGTTCGTATAATCCGTTTTTCATTCAAAAAGTGGACAAATTTCTCCCATTTTTGTTTAAGTCCATCAAAATGAGACATCATTTGGTACTCCCCCCCCCGTGTATAAGTATAACATAAGGTCGAATTGTGAAAATATGCAGTTTTTTAATTATGATGATTGACATGAAATTCGTCCATGTGGTAAAAATAAGAGAATAAAATAGTGCTAAAGCGAAGATAGGAATAAGTAGCAGGTGTCTCCCTGTATTCAGAAAGCTGGTGGTTGATGCAAACCAGTACAAAGGCATTTTGTGAATTACCTCCAGGAGCTGTCCTTGTGAACATATAAGTAGCAAGGAACGGATAAAACCGTTACGAAATGAAGTGGAAAGCTGTATGTTGAGCTTTTAATTAGGGTGGTACCGCGAGATTTGTGATCACGTCCCTTTCAATTTGAAAGGGACTTTTTTTATTGCCATCAAACGAGAGAAAGGAAAGAAAGAGATGAACATTTTACAGGACTTAGAGTTTAGAGGACTGCTTCATCAAGTTACTGACCAGGAAGGACTCACTAAAGAGCTTGAAAGTGGAAAGGTAACGTTATACTGTGGCTTTGACCCGACGGCAGATAGTCTTCACATCGGAAACTTATTAGTTATTATTACGTTAAAAAGATTCCAGGAAGCTGGCCATCAACCTCTAGCTCTGGTTGGTGGAGGTACTGGTTTGATCGGGGACCCTAGTGGGAGACAATCAGAACGTACATTGAATGAAGCTGAAATCGTTGGTCAATGGACAGAAAAAATTAAACATCAGCTATCCAAGCTATTGGATTTTGAATCTAAAACAAATCCTGCTAAAACAGTGAATAACTACGAGTGGCTAAGTGAACTTACGGTTATCGAATTCTTAAGAGATGTTGGTAAAAACTTCTCAATCAACTACATGCTCGCAAAGGATTCCGTTGATTCCCGTTTAGAAGGTGGTATTTCATTTACTGAATTCTCATACATGATTCTTCAGTCTTACGATTTCTTAAATCTCTATAAACAAGAGGGATGCAAACTTCAGATAGGCGGAAGTGACCAATGGGGTAATATTACTGCAGGGATGGAACTGATTCGACGTTCAGGTGAAGAAGATAAAGCGTATGGGTTAACCATTCCATTAATCACGAAAGCCGATGGTACTAAATTTGGGAAAACAGCCTCTGGCACAATCTGGCTAGATGAAGAAAAAACAACACCATACGAGTTTTACCAATTTTGGGTGAACGCAGCAGATGCTGATGTAATCAACTGGTTAAAGTACTTCACCTTCTTATCACAGGAAGAAATTCAGTCCCTTGAACAATCGCTGGCTGAATCACCTGAGAAGCGTGAGGCTCAAAAAGCGTTAGGCCGTGAAGTAACGACTCTTGTTCACGGAGAAAAAGCTTACAAGCAGGCCGTTAAGATTACAGAAGCATTATTCAGTGGCAACCTTACAGAATTAACTGCTGACGAGATCGAACAAGGATTTAAGGATGTACCATCTTTTTCTGTAGAAAACGGAGCAGACATAAATATTGTCGATCTTTTAGTTGAAGCAAACATCTCTCCTTCAAAACGTCAAGCAAGAGAAGATGTAACAAATGGAGCAGTCTCTGTAAATGGAGAAAAGGTTTTAGATCTTGCCTATACCATTGATGCAAAAGACAGAATTGAAAATCGTTTCGTTATATTCAGAAGAGGGAAAAAGAAATACACATTAATTCGATACTAATCATATAGAGAACCCTTTAAGACAGGAGGGTTCTTCTCTATTTTAAAAAGGATGTGCAACATGAAAAGAATTCAGATTGCAAAAGATTTACATTTCTCACAAATCATTCATGGCCACTGGCGTTTAACGGAGTGGAACTTAACCTCACAAGAATTGCTTTATTTTATGGAACAATGCATAGATTCTGGAATAACGACCTTTGATCATGCAGACATCTATGGAAATTATATGTGTGAAGAAAGATTTGGACAGGCCCTGGCATTAAAACCGTCTTTGCGAAAAGATATCGAAATCGTGACGAAGTGCGGCATTAAGCTTGTATCACAAAACAGACCTGACCATAAACTAAAATCATATGACACAAGTAAAGAGCATATTATGAAGTCGGCAGAAAACTCCTTACAAAAAATGAACACCGATTATATTGATGTTCTATTAATTCACCGACCGGATCCGTTCATGGATCCAGCCGAGACTGCAGAAGCATTTCATACTTTAAAAGAACAAGGAAAAGTTAGGCATTTTGGGGTTTCAAACTTTACTCCTGCACAGATGGAAATGCTGCAACGTGAATACAACGGTCCACTTGTAACAAATCAGATCGAATTGTCTGTATTGAATGAACAGCCTTTTCTTGATGGAACGGTTAATTATTTGCAAAAAGAAAATGTTTGCCCGATGGCATGGTCACCATTAGCAGGAGGAAAACTTTTTAAAGGCGAAGATCAGAAAAGTTTGAGGGTGAAGAAGGCTCTTAAAGAAGTTGCCAAAGAGGTTGGTGCCTCATCGATCGACGAGGTTGCCTATGCATGGCTGCTCGCTCATCCTGCTGGAATAATGCCAATCGTAGGGAGTGGTCAGATGAATCGTATACAATCAGCGATACACGCCACAAAAATTCAGCTATCCCGTGAACAATGGTTTTATATCCTTCAAGAAAGCATGGGAAAAGAAGTCGATTGATATTCTGAAAAGCATGGATCAAGTCTTATGGAAGTGTAAAAGCCACCCGTTATAGGTTATGCTCTCATTGAGGCAAAAAAATAAAAATAAAAAACCCTAGAGCCTTTGGAAAAAGGCATACTAGGGTTTTTTGAGTTCTCTTAACGAGAGTAGTATTCAACGATAAGTTGTTCAGTGATCTCAGCTGGAAGTTCAGAACGCTCAGGTAAACGAGTGAATGTACCTTCCAATTTGTTTTCGTCAAAAGTCAAGAAATCTGGTACGAAGTTGTTTACTTCGATCGCTTCTTTAACAGCTGACAAGTTGCGTGATTTTTCACGAACACCGACTACATCTCCAGCAGATAAACGGTAAGAAGCGATATCAACACGCTTGCCGTTTACTGTGATGTGACCGTGGTTTACCAATTGACGAGATGCACGACGAGTACGAGCAAGTCCTAAACGGTAAACTACGTTATCTAAACGAGCTTCTAAAAGTGCCATGAAGTTTTCACCGTGGATACCAGGCATTTTTCCAGCATCGTTAAAAATACGACGGAATTGACGTTCGTTTACACCATACATGAAACGAAGCTTTTGCTTCTCCTGTAGTTGCAAACCGTATTCTGAGATTTTTTTACGTTGAGTAGGACCGTGTTGTCCTGGTGCGTATGGACGCTTTGAAAGTTCTTTTCCTGTTCCGCTAAGAGAGATTCCAAGACGACGGGAAACTTTCCATGTTGAGCCTGTATATCGAGCCATAATTGACTCCTCCTTCACTTGTTTGTTTTGTGTTAAAACAATACAGTGACCATGACCTTTTCATCAGCTTATTTTGTATGAAAAACATCTTCACTTCAGCAGCCATGAAGCTACGAGATGTTCCTGAATACTAATATTCAGGTACAAAATAATGACCCATGATGGGCATAGTGCTACTTATTTTACACAAAGAATAGTATAAGCTTTTTTCTATCGTCATGTCAACTAGCCCATAAGGATGAAAACATTTTTATAGGACAAATTGTAAAACTCAACTAAATTATATATGATAGTATTGAGAAAGCGCTTACATTTTAAATCGCCCTAAAGGAGAAGTAAAAATGGACACAAAACGCTTTGAAACAGAAGTTATTCACAGAGGCTATCATGCTCTTCAACATCACGGAAGCTTATCACCGCCGATTTTTCAGACTTCTACGTTTGTTTTTGATAAAGCTGAAACAGGTGCTAATCGTTTTGCAGGTGAAGAAGATGGATATATTTACTCAAGATTGAGTAATCCAACTGTTGCAATGCTGGAAGAAAGAATTGCAATTATGGAAAATGGGGAAAAAGGTCTTGCTTTCGGTTCAGGGATGGCAGCTGTATCTGCTATCTTGCTTGGATTAACGAAAACAGGAGACCATGTTTTATGTTCTGAAGGTGTATATGGATGTACATTTGGTCTGTTGCAGCTAATGGAAGAAAAATATCATATCACACATGATTTTCACTCTATGAATGATGAAGAATCTATTCGATCTGCTATTACAGATCATACGACTGTTATCTATATTGAGTCACCAATCAACCCGACGATGAAGCTTGTTGATTTAGAAATGGTCGCTTCCATTGCAAAAGAGTACGGAATCCCAGTTGTTGTTGATAACACGTTTTCTTCACCGTATTTGCAGCGTCCCCTTGAACTGGGATGCGAAGTGGTTATCCATAGTGCAACTAAATATTTATGCGGTCATGGGGATGTAGTTGGGGGCCTTGCTGTAGGAAGCAAAGATCTGATGAGTCACTTGGCAATGACCACTCAGAAAGATATTGGCGGCATCATGTCCCCATTTGATGCGTGGTTATTATTGCGCGGCATAAAAACACTGCCTGTTCGGATGGATCGTCATTGTGAAAATGCAAAAAAAATTGCACGTTTGTTAAAAGAACATCCTGCAGTTGAAAAAGTCTTATTTCCGGGTGACTCAGATTTTCCTCAATTCGAACTTGCCAATAAACAGATGAAAAATGCAGGCGGACTTATAAGTTTTGAGATTAAAGGAGGTAAGGGAGAAGCTCAAGCGTTTATGAATTCTCTTGAACTAATCAAAATCGCAGTTAGTCTTGGGGATGCAGAAACGCTCATCCAACATCCTGCAACGATGACCCATGCTGTCGTTCCAGAAGAAAAACGTAAACAGATGGGGATTAACGACCGGCTTCTGCGTATATCCGTAGGATTAGAAGCATGGGAAGATATTTGGAGTGACATCGAACGTGGTTTGAGTAGAATATAAAAAAAAGACTGGTTCATAAAAATGAGCCAGTCTTTTTAAGTTTAATTAATTCGGAAGAGAGAATCCTTTATTCTTTATATATATTGAAGCAATACTTCACAATATTTCTCTAAATTCTCTCGGTCCACATTATCAAATCTTCCTTTTTCAGGACTATCAATATCAAGGACACCTAGAAGCTTTCCGTTTTTCACTAAGGGAATAACAATTTCAGATTGTGAGGCTGCATCACATGCAATATGTCCTGGGAACTGGTGGACATCCTCGACTACAAGTGTTTCTTGATTTTGAGCAGACGTGCCACAAACCCCTTTGCCTAAAGGAATTCTAACACAAGCGGGAAGCCCTTGAAATGGACCCAATACAAGCTGATTGGATTCCTGTTCTAATGTATAAAAACCAACCCAATTTACTCGATCCAAAAATTGATTCAATAACGCTGAAGCGTTGGCAAGATTAGCGGTCTCATTTGTTTCACCTTCTAGCAAAGCCTCCAGCTGCTTGCTTAAAAGAGAGTATGCTTTATTTCGATCTGCACTATACTGTTGTACGGAAAACATCATGATTCCTCCAAACCTGATAATTTATTTATTCCATCCTATCAAATTATGTTGAACTATACACCGATAAGCCCTTATTTGTCGAGCGATTCATAAAGGTTTATGTCTCTAGCCCAAGAATTTTATAGATGAAGGAAGGGTGGTGGAAAAAATGAAGGCAGATAAAGCTGAAACAAAGCTTATAATTGCTGATGCAGCGATCTCTCTGTTTACTAGCCAAGGATATAAAGGGACAACCGTTAGACAGATTGCCAAGAAAGCAGGTGTAAATGTTGCATTGATTTCCTATCACTTTGGAGGAAAAAAAGGGCTTCTCGAAGAACTGATCACTTCATTTTTTGAAGGATATATTAGAAGAATCGAGGTTATTTATCATACGTCCTGCTCTCCTACGGTAAAGGGAAGCTTTATTGAAGTTGTAGAAAAATTACTGATCTATCAACAAAAAAACCTTCCGCTTGCCCGTTTTGTATATCGAGAAATGACATTAGATTCTACTCTTGTCCGTGAGTTGATGTCAACGTATCTTACAAAAGAAAAATATTTTCTCCAAACTATGTTTGAAAAGGGTATGAAGAAAAAGGAATTTAGAAAACAGCCTGTAGATTTTTTAACCATCCAATTTAAAGATATGATGATGCTTCCATTTTTACATCCATTGTATTTATCGGAAGTCTATCAAATAACAACCGAGAACGAGACCTTTATTAAACCGTATAAAAAGTGGATGGTTAATTGGTTTGATAAATGCGTGTGTCAAAACGAAAGAAAAAATCCCCTCCTGTCTGCTGTACAGACGCCTTTATTTGGCGCTATTCAGGAGAAGTGGGGAAGTTAATCTTGCAGAGGGTTCAAGCTGATCATACCCTTGACCAAGTCCCTTAGTGCTATGGGCATCAGACCCGTATACGAGAGGGATTTTTCTTTTTTGTGCTTCTTTTATGATCCAGCCTGACGGGTAGGGTTCCTGACAAAATGGTTTCACTGCTCCAGCCCCGTTATAATCAAGAGACATTTTCTTTATGGAAATCTCTTGCAGTAGTTCAAGTATGTCTTGTTTAAAGCTAAAATTCGCTGGGAAAAGCTTCTGAAATTTTGTTGCAAGTGTGATGTGTCCGATTCTAGTCGGCTGCGTCTTTTTAAAGGAATGGTTAACAGATTTTTTTACTGCATTAAAATAGTTTTGATAAACAGCTAATAATCCTCCAGACTTTTGGATCATCTCTTCAAATACGTTTTCGTCAAAATCCATGCAATAAAATCGATTTTCAATCTGCAAAAAATGGACAGAAAGGATAGCGTCATCAAGTTCTGGCCAAACTTCTCTAAGCAATTTTCCTGTCTCTTCTTCAAAACCTTCAATAAAATCAATCTCTAGTCCTGTTTGAATTTTGATATATTTGTTGTACGATTTTTTCATATCTTGCAACTTTTGAAAGTAGCTGTTTAAGTGTTCATATTTCATTGCACTGTCTTTTGTAGGAGCAGGATCCTGAAAGTTTTTTGGCAATGGAGCATGTTCAGTAAAGGTTATTCCTTTAATACCTAGGGAAATGGCTTTTTCAATATACATCTCAAAAGGGTCAGAAGTCCCATGCGGACAAAATGGAGTATGCACATGTCCATCATAATACATCCTTTTTACCTCCTACTTTCGACAAGTTTCTTGTTAATTTTCATTAAATTGGAAAAAAATTATCAGATTATGCATTTTTTTTGCGCCAAATGTGTGTTTACATGTTATCATAAAAGCATTAAACTGCAATTTTATACGTAGATTAACTTGATCTTTATGAAAAATAGGTTAATTCACATTCATTTACATAATACAAGAATATAGAGAAATCGAACAAGTAGAAGGGGTGCCTCCAATGATATACATAGTCATTGCCATTGTTACATTCCTAGCATTGATCCTATATGGCGCCATATCACGCCGGAGAATTTATAAAGAAATTGACCGACTCGAAGCATGGAAAATGCAAATTATGAACCGGCCATTAACAGAAGAAATATCTAAAGTTAAAGGCATGATCATGATTGGTGAAACGGAAGAAAAATTTGAATTGTGGCGTCAAGAGTGGGACGAAATGGTTACAACCCACCTTCCTAATTTAGAGGAAGATTTGTTTGATGCAGAAGAGTATACAGATAAATACCGCTTCAAAAAAGCACGCACTATTTTATCGGGTGTTATGAAAGCATTGGAACGAATGGATACTCGTATGAAAGAGATAACTTCTGAAATCAATGAACTTGTAACAAGCGAAGAACTTAACCGTGAAGAAATCGTTGAAGCAAAAGAAAAATTACAAGAAACGAAAAAGTATTATTTAACACATATACGAGCTTTAGGACAAACAGCGCCACTTTTTGATAAGGAATTGGATGAAATTAAATTCTTATTTGAAACGTTTGAAGCGCTCACGGTACAAGGAAGTCACCTTGAAGCTAGACAAAAGCTTGTTGAAAGTTTGAACCGTATATCTGTTTGTAAAACGAAGATGCAAAGCGTTCCTGAATTACTTGTTATCTTACAGTCAGATGTGTCTGGATCTTTAAAAGAATTAAGTGCTGGTTTCACTGAAATGGAACAACAAGGATATGTCCTTCATCATATTGGAATCGAGAAGGAGATTTCGTCCTTAAAGGAACTAAATGAACAAGCATTAAATAAAGTCTTCGAGTTAGAACTGGATACTGCACAAAAAGATATGGACGAGCTCATACAGAAGATGGATCAGCTCTATGAGATGCTTGAAAATGAAGTGCATTCAAAACAATTTGTTCTTCAAGAGAGGGAAGTATTCTCTTCTAACATTCAAAATCTCAAAGACCGTATTGATAATCTAAAAATGGAGACTGAAGTGGTCTCATCTACTTATCTGATTGAACAGAATGAAGCAGAAATGCAAAAGAAAATAGAAAAACTTTTTCACAAGCTTCAAAGCAGGTTTATGATCATTGAAGAATCGATTGATGAAAAAAGAGAGTCCTTTTCTGTTATTCGTGAAATGATGGAAGAGATGCAAAAGCAAATGGAAGAACTGCAGCGTTCTCAGAAAATATATGAAGAGATGCTTCATAACTTAAGAAAAGATGAACTTGATACAAAACAAAGTTTAAAGGAATTAAGAAGAAAGCTTCTAGAAGCAAGGCGTATGGTTCAAAAAAGTAACCTTCCTGGTCTTCCAGAGCATTATTTAATAACAATTGGAAAAGCGGAAGAATACATTATTGAAGTTTCGAAAAAGCTTGATGAAAAGCCGTTAGAAATGTCTGATGTATCTTACGTCCTTAATAAAGCACATGGTGCTGTAAATGAAGGCTATGAAGAAACTTCACAAATGATCGAAAATGCGTTTTTAGCTGAAAAGCTTATCCAGTATGGAAACAGATTCAGAAGTTCGTATCAATCAGTTTCGATTCGACTGATTGAAGCAGAGATCGCTTTTAGAAATTATCAATATGAGGATGCTCTTCAAATCGCAGCATCAGCCATTGAAAGCGTACAGCCTGGAATATTAAAAGAGATGGAAATTAATATGAAGTTACACGTATAAAAGCTGCCAGGATTTTTCCTGCAGTTTTTTTGCTGTCCTAAAACGGAGTGAAATTTATCCAGTTGCAAAGACTATTTATTAAAATAGATAAGATGTCACGGTTTGTATATTATGGTATGATAATGAAATGTGTATTTTGAACGGATTGTGTAATTGGAGGATTCGGACTTATGATTTACTTGGACAATAGTGCCACAACAAAACCATATAAAGAAGTGCTTGATACATTTGTTACTGTTTCTGAGAAATACTTTGCTAACCCTTCATCTCTTCATGCTAAAGGTGGAGAAGCAGAGCATTTGTTAACTCAAGCAAGGAAATCAATCGCTCAATTATTGGAAGTAGCTCCTACAGAAATCGTCTTTACTTCAGGAGGCACTGAAGGAAACAATATAGCCATTAAAGGGATTGCCATTCAACACCAAAATCGAGGAAAACATCTTATTACAACATCAGTTGAACATGCTTCATCGTATGAATCCTTTCAATTTCTAGAGCGTCAAGGATTCGAAATAAGTTTCTTAAAGGTAAATGAAAAAGGGATTGTTTCGTTAGAGGAATTAAAGAAAGCGATTCGTCCTGATACCATACTTGTCTCCATGCTTCATGTTAATAATGAGACCGGTGCAGTACAACCGATAAAAGGAATAGGTGAAATATTAAAACATCATCCCAAAATCTTTTTCCACGTAGATGATGTACAAGGAGTTGGCAAGGTCCCCCTATCCTTAAGGGACTTTGGAATTGATCTATGTACAGTCTCTGCACATAAAATTCATGGTTTAAAAGGAACGGGTGCACTATACGTGAGGAGTGGTGTATCCCTTTCCGCTTTGTTTACCGGTGGAGAGCAAGAATATCGTAAAAGAGCTGGAACTGAAAATGTAGCTGGAATTGCTTCCATGGCAAAAGCGCTGCGCTTAACACTGGAACAGAGTACGATCAATAAAGACAAAATGCTTCGAGTAAAAGAGATTTTTCTGAAAGGTCTAGATAACATAGGAGGAATTGATATCAATACTCCTTTGGACTGTTCAGCTCCTCATATCATAAATTTTTCGGTTAACGGAATGAAACCGGAAGTATTGATACACGCTCTTGATAAACAAGGTATATATGTTTCAACAAGGTCAGCATGTTCTTCAAAACAAGGAGGAGCAAGCCGGATTCTGCTTGAAATGGGGCTAGGTGAAAAAAGAGCTTCAACAGCGATACGTATTAGTACGTCATATCAAAACTCAGAAGAAGAAGCAAAAAAAACATTAAAAGTATTAGAAGAAGAGCTTATAAATTTTAAAGGGATAATGAGGTAATATACAATGCTTTATGATCATTTAGTCGTTCGTTATGGTGAATTATCGTTAAAAGGGAAAAACAGAAGACATTTTGAATCACAATTATTTGAGACGGTTAAACGAAAACTGCGTCCATACGATAACCTCAAAATGGCGAAATTGTTTGACCGTATCGTGGTGGAATTAAATGGACAACCATTTGAGCCGGTTATAAAATCGCTTCAGGATATTTTTGGAATACATTCTATCAGTCCAGCGTTACGAACGGAAAACAATCTTGAAGAAATAAAAAAGACCGCTTTGCTTGCTTTACAAGATGCTATGGTAAAGAGAGGTACATTTAAAGTAACTGGAAAACGTTCATTAAAATCCTTTCCTGTTAATTCCATGCAATTGAACCATGAAATAGGTGGTTATCTTTTACAACACACGGAAGATATTACAGTTGATGTTCATAACCCAGATGTAAACGTTAAAGTTGAAGTTAAGGATACTGGTACCTATATTAGCTGCCAATCATTCGCAGGAGCAGGCGGGTTGCCAATAGGTGTCGGCGGTAAAGCGATGCTGATGCTTTCAGGTGGGATCGATAGTCCTGTCGCTGGTTATTTAACAATGAAACGCGGCGTTCGTATTGAAGGTGTTCACTTTCACAGTCCGCCATTTACAAGTGAACGTGCGAAACAGAAAGTTGTAGACTTAACACAGGAGCTAACTCGTTATAGCGGAGGGAAGATCAAGCTGCATGTTGTTCCATTCACACAAATACAACAAGCGATAAAAGATAAGATCCCTGCCAGCTATAGCATGACGATTATGAGACGTGTCATGTTGAAGATCACGGAAAGGTTAGCTGAAGAAAATAATGCGATGGCGATTGCCAATGGCGAAAATCTAGGGCAAGTTGCAAGTCAGACGATGCATAGTATGTATGCCATTAACGAAGTAACAAACTTGCCGATCCTTCGCCCTGTAATTACGATGGACAAATTAGAGATCATGGATATATCTCAAAGGATCGGAACATATGACATATCTATCCGTCCATATGAAGACTGCTGTACGATTTTCTTGCCTTCAGCTCCGAAAACAAAGCCCAAACGCGAAAAAGCAATTAGGTTTGAGAAAAAAATTGAAAATTTAGCAGAGCTTATAGAAGAAGCAGTTCAAAGTGTAGAAAGCATTTTCATTGAAGAAGGAAAATCAACCGAAAACACGTTTGAAGATTTATTTTAAGAAGAGTGACTCAAAAGTATGATTTACTTTTGAGTTCACTCTTCTTATTTTTATTTAAAATCAATGGAATACGCTCAAAATACATGGCTTTTCTAAATAATTTATTGAAATGGAAGCACTCACAACAATTTCCAAGAATTGAATTGGCGTTTTAGTCGCACATTATTAGTACAAAGGAGGTGAAACAAAATGGCAAACACAAACCAATTAGTAGTACCAGGTGCTCAACAAGCTGTTGACCAAATGAAGTATGAAATCGCTTCTGAATTCGGTGTAAACCTTGGACCAGATTCAACTTCTCGTGCTAACGGATCTGTAGGTGGAGAAATCACTAAGCGTCTAGTAGCTCAAGCTCTAGGTGGATACAAAAAATAAATATTAAATGGCTAACGGAGCGGGTTGTCCCCGCTCCTTTTTCGTCGTTCATATGAAGACTAAATTTTAAAAATATTCTAAACTATATTATAATGGAATATGTAGTCAACATGAAAAACGAAAGGGTGGATGATGAAAATGAATTTAACAGCTCCAGACATGTATAACCTTACAGAAGAAATGGAACAGTACTCCAGAAACCCGGAGAAACAAGCTTTGATTTGGATGAACGAAAAAAAAGAAACAAAAACCATTACATACAAAAGATTGATGGAACGAGCAAATCAAATCGCAAATTCATTAGAAGAACTAGGAATTCTAAAAGGAGATCGAATTTTAATTATAATGCCACGCCTGATCGAAACATACGCTGTATACATTGCATGTTTAAAAGCAGGAGTTACGGTCATTCCATGTTCAGAGATGCTAAGAGCAAAAGATTTGAGCTACCGAGTACAGCATAGTGAAGCAAAGGCTATTATTGCAGATTATCAATATACAGCACAAGTAAATGAAATAAAAGATCACTTGCCTACACTTACATATAAGATCAGTGCAAACGGTGAAACAGAAAACTGGTTAAGCTTAAAAGCGATAACAGAAAATGTAAGCGTTTCCTATAAAGCACCTGTAACTCATAAAGATGACATGGCGTTTCTTTCTTATACATCTGGAACAACCGGCCAGCCTAAAGGTGTCGTACACACCCATGGATGGGGATATGCACATATTCGTACTGCCGCAAAGAGCTGGTTGAATATATGTGAAAACGACAAAGTATGGGCGACAGCAGGTCCTGGATGGCAAAAGTGGATATGGAGTCCTTTTGTTTCTACGCTTGGTACTGGTGCAACAGGCTTTGTTTACCAAGGGAAATTTGACCCTAAAACATATTTGTCTCTTCTTGAAGATCAAAAGATCTCAGTATTATGCTGTACACCAACAGAGTACCGATTGATGGCTAAAGTTGATAATTTGGACCAATACCGATTACCACAGTTAAGGAGTGCTGTCTCAGCTGGAGAACCTTTAAATAGAGAAGTGATTGATTTATTTAAAAAATACTTCCATATCAATGTCAGGGATGGTTATGGACAAACCGAGAATACCTTGCTGGTTGGAACGATGGAAGGGATGGAGATCAGACCTGGCTCCATGGGGAAACCAACACCAGGAAACGATGTTGAAGTAATAAACGAAGAAGGTCATCCTGTAAACGTTGGGGAAGTTGGAGACATTGCTGTACACAAAAACTGCCCCGCCCTTTTTAAAGAATATTACAAAGATCAAGATCGAACACTTATGGCTTTTAGAGGTGATTATTACATCACGGGTGATAAAGCAAAAAAGGATGAGGATGGGTATTTATGGTTTGAAGGCAGAGGGGATGATATTATCATCAGCTCGGGTTATACCATCGGTCCTTTCGAAGTAGAAGATGCTCTTGTTAAACACCCCGCTGTTAAAGAATGTGCCGTTGTCGCTAGTCCAGACGAGATCAGAGGACATATTGTAAAAGCATTTGTTGTTTTGAGAGAAGAATCCTTAATTGATAAAGCTGACTTGACGACAGAATTGCAGGATCATGTGAAACAATTAACGGCTCCTTATAAATATCCTCGTTTGATTGAATATGTGAGTGATCTTCCGAAAACAACTTCTGGTAAGATTCGCCGCATCGAGCTTCGGCAATTGGAAGCATCGAAAACAAGATAAAGATCATAAAAAGCAGGCTATGGTCTGCTTTTTATGATGAAAAATTGCTATACTACAGAAAACGTAAAGTAACAAAAAGGTGGGTTTTAGAGTGGGAATTTTATTTCATAATGGAACGATATATACGATGGTGAGTGACGGTGACTTTTGTGAAGCTGTATATGTAGAAAATGGAACTATCATAAAAACGGGTACTGAAAAGGAACTGATGGAAAGTTTTCGCGAAACGATTACTCAAACGGTGGATTTAGAACAAAATGTGATGTTCCCCGGATTTGTTGACAGCCACTTGCATCTGATCGGTCATGGTGAGAAACTGATTAGATTAGACCTTTCCAATATGGATTCTGCCGAAGAGATGGAAAAAGCTTTAAGAGAAAAAGCGGCAGACTTACAGGATGACGAGTGGCTTATTGGAGAAGGATGGAACGAAAACAACTTTATCGATCGTAAAATTTTTCATAAACATGAACTTGATGACATCTCTGGAGGACGCCCTGTTCTATTATCAAGAGTATGCAGACATGCTTTTTTAGTGAATTCAAAGGCACTGGAGTTGGCTGGAATTACGAGTGAAACACCAGATCCCGCCGGCGGTATTATAAAAAAAGATGCGAATGGTGAACCAACAGGGCTTTTGCATGATAGTGCAGCAGAGCTTGTAAAAAAAATAGTACCCGAAGAATCTCAAGAGTATTTAAATCGTGCATTACGCACCTCGATAGAAAATCTTCTTTCTCTAGGGCTAACCGGAGGTCATTCCGAAGATTTAAGCTATTACGGAAGAGTGGAACGTCCGCTTAAAGCGTATCAAACGGCTTTTAAAAACGAAAACTTGAAATTTAAAGCGCATCTGCTAGTTCATCATGAAGTGTTGGATGATTTTAAGATGATAAAAAACGACTATCAGCACCCATTTGTTGAGTTTGGTGCCATGAAAATTTTCGCCGATGGAGCTTTTGGAGGCCGTACAGCATGGCTTTCACAACCTTATAATGATGCTCCTGAAACGTCAGGTGTTTATATTCATGAAGATGATGAACTACTAACACTCCTCGAGAAAGCAAGACAAGCTGAAATGAATATTGCTGTACATACGATTGGTGATATGGCACTCCAAAAGACGATCTCAGCTATTAAAAAATGCCCGCCAAAAAGAGGCGTAGATCGACTGATTCATGCTGGTTTAGTGTCTGACTCCATTATAGAAGAGATGAAGCAGCTCTCGGTCGTATTAGACATACAGCCTGGATTTGTGGCGTCTGATTTCCCATGGCTGATTGAACGGTTAGGGACTGACCGAATTCCTTATGCGTTTGCGTTTCGTACACTACTGGATGAAGGGTTGATTTGTGCGGGAGGATCTGATGCACCAATCGAACCTGTGGACCCATTATTAGGTATTTATGCGGCTGTATCGCGTAGAAAACCTGGTGAAACACATGATGGATATGTTCCTGAACAAAAGATTTCAAGACATGAAGCAGTGGGTCTGTACACATATGGCAGTGCTGCTGCTATCGGGCAAGAGCATGTCAGAGGATATATTAAAGAGGGCTATGCTGCTGACTTTACGGTATACGATCGAGATCTATTCACCATACCGGTAGACGAAATACTTAAAGCCAATGTTCAATTTACGATCGTTGATGGAGAGGTTATCTACCAAGCTTCTACAAAAGAAAATACCCATTCTTGTTGATCACCAAAAAACAGCCTGCACGATTTGCAGGCTGTTTTCTTGTTTATAGAAAACTTCTTTTCACTTTATGCCAGAACGAATTATCTTTAAGCTTAACCGTTTTGATTCTCTTTTCTGTAAGCTCAAAACTTAACTTTTCACAATGCTTGATACTCATCGCCTCATTATCCATACCGATTATTGGATAATGGCTATTGTCATGTTTAATCTTAAGTGTCATTTTTCGTTTGTCGCTAAGTATAAAAGAAGAACCAAGTGTACGATATTGATTGTTGTTGAGTGATGCAAGTTCGCTGATTTGATAGCATGCGAGCATCGGGTCGACAACTGCACCATTAACGGATTTGTTGTAAGCGGTACTTCCAGTTGGTGTAGATATGATCATCCCATCACCGCGGAATGTCTCAAAGTAAAACTCATCGATAAAAACATCAATCTCAAGTGTTCTAATAATAGAAGAGCGTAATGAACATTCATTCAGACAATAAAAAGAACCTTGTCCATCAATGGTTACGGAAAGAGCAGGGTATTTCCTAACTTCTATCTGTTCATTTTTCATCGCCTCAATCATCCCTGCACGATCATCAATATGAAAATCACAATAAAACCCCAGATCAAATACGCTTACTCCTACATAAAGACAATCTTCCCGAAAACCAGTTTTCCTTACTGCCTGCAAGAAAGAACCGTCGCCACCTACACTTGCGATGATATTCGCTTCTTTTTCATTCTCTACTACTTCAAAACCTTCTTGACTCGCAAGGAATTTAAGTTCTTCTATTTTTTCAAGAATGGTATCCTCTCTCTTGTAAAAAAAGAAAATCTTATTTCGTTCAGCCATCCAACACGCCTCCTTCGAAATCATTCAACGATTTTTTTGGAATTGAAATTGCTAAGTACATTGTAGCAGAGATTCTTCACGTTTATAAAAAAAGGGTGTTGCCTATACTGTGAACAGAAAGGAAGAGCATGATGCAATGGATTATATTGGTTTTCGTTATTTTTTGTCTTTCATTTATCCTATTGATGTTTTCAACGTTACATATTCATTTTCATCTTTTTCATCGCAATGACAACAGTGATATTCGAATCACATTGCGCATATATCGTTTTGTAAAGTATACCCTTCATATCCCACTCGTTCAGGTTGATGCAGAAGATCACGCTATAAAGATCAAAGAGGAAAAGAAGGCTAGTCTAGGCCAGAAGAAAGATAAAAAGAAAAGAATCACGTTCGACCAACTAAATAATCAGTATACGTTATTTAACAAAACTTTATTACATGTTCAAAATCTTTTTCATATAATTAGACACTTTCTAAGTAAAATGAAACTATCCGACCTTCAATGGCATAGTGCGATAGGACTTGGCGACGCTTCTTCGTCTGCCGTTGCAGCTGGAGCAGCATGGGGTGTAAAAGGGATTGTTCTGCAGGTCATGAATTCTTTTTTTCAGTTGCAGGGAGTTCCATCCATTTCAGTTGTTCCGGTATTTCAAGCGTTGCACAGTGAAACCCGATTTTCTTGTATGGTTTCTTTTAAAATCGGGCATGCTATTGTCGTTATGTTAAAAATAGTGAAGGCATGGCGAAAGTCGAAGCGTTCATCTCAGGTAAACACTGAATATATGACTGGAGGAGTGTAATAATGAGTGAGCATCCAATCCAGGGTTTAATGAAAACCGCAATGGAAAATTTAAAAGAAATGATCGATGTAAATACGATTATTGGTGACCCGGTTGAAACTCCTGATGGAAGTGTAATTTTAACCGTATCAAAAGTAGGTTTTGGATTTGCAGCAGGCGGCAGTGAATTTGGAGCCCAGCAGCAACGCAATCAATCTTCCCAACAATCTCAACAATCATCTTCAAGTGATTCAAAAGAGATGCCGTTTGGCGGTGGAAGTGGTGGCGGAGTTTCTATAACGCCAATCGCATTTCTAGTCGTTAGCAATACCGGAATTAAAACGATACACTTAGACAACAGCACACATTTGTACGAGAGAATTTTGGACCTGGCTCCTGGTGTAATTGATAAATTGCAGCACCTCATGAACAAAAACAAACCAAAAGACTCTTCAAACACAAACCAAGGTACAAACAAAGAAACTCATGAGTTTTAACAGCGAAGCTAACATCTTGTTAGCTTTTTCTTTTGTGATGTTTTAAGATGAATAGGAAAGTACATAAACATTTTGAGGAGGAATATAGACCATGAGCGTAACATTTAAAGAAAAACCGGTAACTTTGATTGGTAATCAGTTAAAAGCAGGAGATCAGGCTCCAGATTTCAAAGTTTTAGCAAATGACATGTCTGAAGTTACATTGGCTGATTCTAAAGGCAGCGTTCGATTAGTTACAGCTGTCCCTTCTGTAGATACAGGTGTATGTGATGCAGAAGTTCGTCGTTTTAATGAAGAAGCATCAAGCCTTGATAACGTTAAAGTTTTAACAATTTCCGTTGACTTGCCTTTTGCTCAAAAGAGATGGTGTGCTGCTGCAGGCGTAGAAAATGTACAGACACTTTCTGATCACAGAGATCTTTCTTTCGGTAAAGCCTATGGTGTTGCCATCGAAGAACTGCGTCTTCTTGCACGTTCTGTTTTCGTTATCGATAGTTCAGATAAGATTACGTATGTTGAATATGTAGATGAAGTAACAAGTCATCCTAATTATGAGGCTGCGATTGAAGCTGCAAAAGCGGCTAGATAAGAAATTCACATCTCCGGTATTTCTCATGATACCGGAGATTTTTTTGTAATACGAAACAAAACGGAATTAAATAGAAACGTTTAATCATTGTGTATCATGCACTTCATTTGTTAAAATGTTTCCTGTGAAAACTTAGGAGGAAGCTAAAAAATGAGTTCTTTTAAAGATGTAGAAAAACTGTTTATTATTATGGATAACTCAACTAAGGCAATTAAAGAGAGTCTTGATTTGCCTTATTTAGATGCTCTTGTTGAAACAGGAGAAAATTTATTCTTTCAAGAAATTCCTAAAGAATATCCAAAAGAGTTAATAAGCGTGATATCGGATGAATATAAAAAGGTTAACCTTACTGAATATGGGAAAGAAGAATTAAGAAAAGCCTTTCAGTTGGCCGTTTTAAAGGGTATGAAAGAAGCAGTTCAGCCTCATCATGCAATGACTCCGGATGCTGTTGCTTTATTTACAGGGTATCTTGTTCAAAAGTTCATGAAAAAAAGTGAACATCTCACTATTTTAGAACCAGTGGCAGGGTCTGGAAACTTGTTAACTGCAGTTCTTAATCAACTTAAAAACAAAGAGTGCGAAGCGTTTGGTGTTGAAGTTGATGAAACGTTGCTACGCTTAGCGTGGATAAATGCAAATATACAAAAACATAAAGTGGAGCTCTTCCATCAAGATGTCATAAAACCTCTTTATGTGGAACCAGTTGATTTAGTGTTAGCGGATCTTCCCGTCGGCTATTATCCAGACGATGATGCTGTAAAAGAGTTTAAGGTTTCTGTGAAAGAAGGACACACATACGCACATCATTTAATCATCGAGCAAGCTGTCCACTATTTAAAAGATGCTGGGATAGGAATTTTTATTGTTCCAAACAATATCTTTGATAGTGAGCAATCAGCATTGCTTCAATCTTGGTTAAAAGAGAACGTAACGATTTTAAGCTTGCTGCAGCTTCCAGATAATCTTTTCAAATCAACAGCACATGCTAAAAGCATCCTGATCATACAAAAGAATGGTGAGCAGGCAAGAAAGCCGAAGCAAGCGATGTTAGCTCAGCTGCCTTCCTTTTCGAATAAATCGGGGTTAGCAAATGTGATGGAACAGATGGATCAATGGTTTAAAACTGAATGGGAACGTGAAAAATAACAGCGTGGGATTAAACCTATGCTGTTTTTTTATGTACAGTTGCAAACGCATTCAAGTCTGAATTGCATGAATATGGCGTGTAAGCGTTTTACAACCTTGATTATAACAATAGGCAATGTTTAAATAGGGAAGGATTATAGTTTTAATTGGGATAGAAGTGTGCATTTGCGCCCTTTTTTTTCATCGATAATGAAGGAGATGGCTATTTTGGCTAACATAATTGCAATTAATGCTGGAAGCTCGTCCTTAAAATTTCAGCTTCTTCAAATGCCAGAAGAAGAAGTACTGACTAAAGGACTTGTGGAACGAATAGGATTAAACGATTCAGTTTTCACGATTGAAGTGAAAGGTGAAAAAATTAAAGAAATAAAAAATATTTCAGATCATGCTGAAGCTGTTTCTATGCTTTTAGATAAATTGATTAAACATGAAGTTATTGCATCATTAGATGAGATCGAAGGAATCGGTCACCGTGTTGTACACGGAGGAGAAAAATTTAACGATTCTGTTTTGATTACTAATGAAATTTTAAAAGAAATTGAAGATATCTCATATCTTGCTCCCTTGCACAACCCAGCTAACGTTGTAGGAATTAAGGCATTTAATAAAGTGTTGCCAAATGTTCCAGCCGTTGCCGTTTTTGATACTGCATTCCATCAATCGATGCCGGAAAAATCATTTTTATATAGCTTGCCATATGAGTATTACGAAGAATATGGCATAAGAAAATATGGTTTCCATGGAACGAGTCATAAATATGTGTCTGAGCGTGCTGCTGAATTGCTTGGCCGTCCAGTGGAGCAATTACGTCTTCTATCTTGTCACCTTGGTAATGGAGCAAGCATTGCTGCCATTGAAGGCGGAAAATCCATTGATACATCTATGGGATTCACACCGCTTGCCGGTGTTACAATGGGAACTCGTTCAGGGAACATTGACCCTGCACTGATTCCTTACATTATGCAAAAAACAGGTCAGAGCGTCGAAGAAGTGTTGAACGTATTGAACAACAAGAGTGGTATGCTTGGTGTTTCTGGTTTCTCATCTGACCTTCGCGATATCGAGAGTGAAGCAGAGAGCGGAAATGAAAGAGCAGAATTGGCTCTTGAAGTTTTTGCAAGCCGTATTCATAAATATATCGGCTCTTACGCAGCAAGAATGGCAGGAATAGATGCAATTATTTTCACTGCGGGAATTGGCGAAAACAGTACAGCCGTGCGTGAACGTGTATTGCGTGGTCTTGAATTTATGGGAGTTTATTGGGATCCAGCTCTAAATCAAGTTCGCGGTAAAGAAGCGTTCATCAGCTATCCACATTCTCCTGTAAAAGTTATAGTAATTCCAACAAACGAGGAAGTTATGATCGCTAGAGATACATTGCGTCTTACTATGTAATTTATAAATAAAAAAACAACCTTTTTTCATGTTTTCTAAGCTGAAAAGAGGTTGTTTTTTTTGGCTCTTTTCTAAAGCTTTTTCTAAAAGATTGTTACTAATGGTCATTTTTCTCTTCTTAGACAGTTGATTGTAGTGCAAGGTGTGTGCCTACCACATGAGAAACTCTTGTAAGGCATGCGACGAGGAAGCCCACTTCAATAGCAATTGCTTGTAGACACAGGAGCAAGTATACTTCCTTGAATATCCATCTATCACCACACGCCCCGCGTGGAAAGAGAATAACTTTCAAAAACAACATAGTTTTAAGAAAACAGCCTTTTTATACGTACGTTTGTTTTTTTATGAAGGAAAACGCACCGTAATTGCATAATACTACCCTATGATACGTTTTTTAAAAGTCGGCTCATCATAGCAAGGGAGAGACTTCCATGTACAAAAAAGAACAATACTTATTTAAGCATGATAAAAATGTCAAAGCAGTAGTCAGAAATTACGGTTTTGAAGATTTTAAAGAACTGATTCAAATTCAGAAAGAAAGTTTTCCACCACCGTTTCCTTCAGATTTGTGGTGGAACGAAGAGCAGCTTATGAATCATATAACTCTTTTTCCTGATGGGTCTCTTTGTGTAGAAATAGACGGAGTTCTTGCTGGATCAATTACGAGTCTTTTAGTGAATTTTAATCCTGCTCATCCTTTGCATACTTGGGAAGAAGTAACAGATAATGGTTATATCAGAAACCATGAAAAAAGCGGGAATACGCTTTATGTTGTTGATATATGTGTCAGGCCTGTATTTAGAAAGTTAGATCTTGGAAAGCTACTGATGCAATCATTGTATGAAGTAGTTGTTCAGTTAAAGCTGCAGCGTTTGTTAGGCGGGGGGAGAATGCCTGGGTACCATCGATTTGCAGCTGAGCTTACACCAGACGAATACGTAGAAGAAGTAATAAAAGGTGGAATCCAAGATCCTGTTTTATCGTTTTTACTGCGTTGTGGAAGGACTCCAGTTGTACTTGCTCCTCATTATTTAGAGGATGAGGAATCTCATCATAATGCCATGTTGATGGAATGGAAAAATCCGTTTAAACTAACTAATAAAGATTAAAGGAGGAGAAATATGCCATTAACAGAGCGAGAAGAACAGATCTTGCAGGAGATACACGCTTGGGAAAAAGTTTTTTTTACATATGAACCGACGGATTTTGGAAGGACTTATGAGAAATGGGCAACGAGCCAGATGGATCTTTTGCCAGAAGACTTGCAAGGAAAAATAGGGGAGTATGTAGATTCTGTATTGTTCCACATTCATGCGCTCATTCAAAATTCACAGTTTCAGCTTGATATGAAACAAAGACTTCTTTCTGAAGCAAGAGTTTTCAGGGATGATATTTTTGAAATAGAAGATTTGAAAAGATGCTCCATTGATCAATTATCTTATATGGCTGATCAGCAAATCGCGCGTAATCGATTACTGTCCTTTACTCAAGGGGGGCTGGCTGGAACAGGAGGATTGCTCTTTTTAGGCACAGACTTTCCAGCCATGGTCGCGCTCGGAATTCGTTCGGTTCAGTCGATAGCGATGCATTATGGCTATGATATTCAAAGACCTTCTGAAATGATGCGATCATTAAAAGTGTATCATGCAGCTACCATGCCGAAACGGTTTCAGCAAGAAAAATGGGACGAGCTGATGGAGGAACTTCGTGAAGAAGAAGATCCGATTTTTTATGCAGGAACAGATGTAGTAGCAGATATATCATGGATGTCCCACCCCATCCAACAAATCGTAAAAATGATGGCGATCTTGCTTCTTAGAAAAAAATTGATGCAAGGGTTACCTATATTTGGAATGGCGCTTGGTGCGGTTATGAACTATCAGCAATCCAGAAAAATTACAGACATTGCACATAAGTTTTATAAGAAACGGTATCTTTCTGAAAAATACAAGAGATAGGTGTTAGACGATGAGTATTCAAGAACATAAAGCAACTGCTCCTGATTATGCAAGATGTATGATTGTAACCGTAAGTGATACAAGAAATAAAGAGACCGATAAGAGCGGTTACTTGATTCATTCCTTCCTTACTGAACATCATCATCAAATTAATGAGTACCAAATTATCCGTGACGACATCCACTTGATAAAAAAAGCAGCACTGTTTGCGATAGAGAATGAAGAGATTGATGTAATAATATTTAATGGAGGTACTGGAATAGCCACAAGAGATGTAACGATTGAAGCATTAGCTCCCTTATTTGAAAAAGAGATCACGGGGTTTGGCGAACTGTTTCGCATGTTAAGCTATACAGAAGATATTGGGTCGGGTGCTATGTTAAGCAGAGCAGCAGCAGGTGTGAAAGGACAAACAACCATCTTCGCTCTGCCTGGGTCGTCCGGTGCTGTAAAGCTTGCTATGAACAAGTTAATTTTGCCCGAACTTACGCATATCGTTCAACAAATGCAAAAATGAGAAAGAGGCTGCTTTGGCAGTCTCTTTTTTATTATCCGTGTATCTTAGAAGTCACATGTTGATTTAGTCTGTACCATAACCATAGATCATTAATTACGGAAGCTAAGCTTGAAATTTTAAAATTAAGCTCACAAGATACTTCAAAATTATCTTCAACAGACAGCTGATCTTGAAGCGTATTAATCTGTCTTTCAATTTCTGCAATTCGATCTGGTATCGTTCCTCTAATCTTTTCCCATTGCAATAAAAGGTAAGCTTGTTCATCCTTTTCGTAATCTTCCCATGATTGATAAAGGTTTGGAATAGCAATCCCCAGTCTTTCATCCATAATGAAACTTCTTTGCATGTAAAACCACCTCTTAGCTTTATTGTACAAAACGTTTCCAGATGAAGCCAGTTGAATCACTGATATTATTTTTATTCATTTTGCAGAATATCCTTGCAATTCTTTCGTGCTTCTTGTTATAGTATGATTTATTGCAAATAGAATTTTTATTAATTATTATGTATAAAAATAAATATATTGCAAATTTCACCACGTACAGAAGGGGAGAATTTATATGGGGAAAAAGGTAGTATTGGCGTACTCTGGAGGCTTAGATACATCGGTAGCTATTCCGTGGTTAGCAGAAAAGGGTTATGAAGTTATTGCATTATGCTTGGATGTTGGAGAAGGGAAAGACTTACCCTTTATACAATCAAAAGCCATGTCGATCGGTGCTTCAAAATCCATCGTACTAGATGTTAAACAAGAATACGCCGAAGAATATGCCTTAATTGCTTTGCAGTCACATGCATTGTATGAAGGGAAATATCCTTTAATCTCCGCACTTAGCAGACCATTAATCGCCAAGAAATTAGTTGAGACGGCTAAACGTTACGGAGCTTCAGCAGTTGCCCATGGATGTACTGGGAAAGGGAACGATCAAGTACGTTTTGAAGTATCGGTTGCTGCGCTAGCACCTGAATTAGAAGTTTTAGCGCCTGTCCGTGAATGGAGATGGTCACGAGAGGAAGAAATACATTATGCGAAACAGCACGATATTCCAGTTCCTGTAAATGAGGATAATCCTTTTTCAATCGATCAGAATTTATGGGGAAGAAGTAACGAGTGTGGGATTTTAGAAGACCCATGGGCTGCACCTCCAGAAGAAGCTTATGAGATGACAGCATCATTAGAAGCTGCACCTCATGCTCCTCAAATCGTTGAAATTGGTTTTGAGTGCGGGGTTCCTGTTTCACTTAATGGGGAGAATATGTCACTCGACAAACTCATTGATACTCTAAATGAATGGGGAGGAACACATGGTGTTGGGCGAATTGATCATGTAGAGAACCGCCTTGTAGGAATAAAATCACGTGAGGTTTATGAATGTCCGGCTGCGATGACATTAATAAAAGCACATAAAGAACTGGAAGATCTTACTCTTGTAAAAGAGGTAGCTCATTTCAAACCAGTTATCGAAAAAAAGCTAACTGAATTAATTTATGAAGGACTTTGGTTCTCACCTTTAAATGCTTCGCTAAAAGCATTTTTACAAGAGACTCAAATCTATGTTACGGGAACTGTACGAGTTAAGCTCTTTAAGGGGCATGCCATCGTAGAAGGCAGAAAATCACCGTTTTCTCTTTATGATGAAAAACTGGCAACTTATACGTCAGAAGATATGTTCGATCATGCTGCGGCGAAAGGATTCATCTCTCTATGGGGACTTCCGACAAAAGTAAGCAGTTTGATTCAAAAAGATGGGGTGAAAGTGTGAAAAAATTATGGGGAGGCCGTTTTTCAAAACAACCTGAAGATTGGGTTGATGAATTTGGTGCATCCATTCCCTTTGATCAGCAATTAGCGAGTCAAGACATTAAAGGCAGTCTTGCTCATGCGAAAATGCTGTTTCAATGCGGGATTATAGAGAAAAGCAGCTATGAGAATATAAAAAATGGATTGATTGACCTCCAAAGGCAAGAGCACGCAGGTGAGCTTCATTATTCTGCAGAATACGAGGACATTCATTTAAACCTTGAGAAATTACTTACTGACAAAATCGGTGCTGATGGCGGGAAGATTCATACGGCAAGAAGCAGAAACGATCAAGTTGCAACAGATTTTCATCTTTTTGTAAAAGAGGAAACCATTCAGATCATTGAACATGTGGAAGAGCTGCAAAAATCGCTGCTAACTCTGGCTGAAAAACATATACAAACCATACTTCCTGGATATACGCATCTGCAGCGGGCACAGCCTGTTTCATTGGCTCATCATCTGCTAGCTTATTTTTGGATGCTTGAAAGAGACAAAGAGAGGTTAACAGACAGTTTGAAAAGAACAGATATCATGCCACTTGGTGCAGGTGCATTAGCCGGAACGACTTTTCCGATCGATCGAATGATGACAATGGAGGAACTTGGTTTTTCCAAAAAGTATTTGAACAGTCTTGATGCAGTAAGTGACAGAGATTTTGCAATCGAGTGCTGCAGCATTGCTTCTATTCTTATGATGCACTTGTCCCGTTTTTGTGAAGAACTGATCCTTTGGTCTTCAGAAGAATTTGCCTTTATTGAGATTAGTGACAGTTTTACGACCGGTAGCAGCATGATGCCTCAAAAAAAGAACCCAGATATGGCTGAATTAGTTAGAGGGAAGACTGGTAGAGTTTATGGGTCTCTCGTCTCTTTGATTACGCTAATGAAAGGATTACCGTTAGCATACAACAAAGACATGCAAGAAGATAAAGAACCTGTTTTTGATACAGTAAAAACAGTTAAAGGTTGTTTGAGTATCATGACAGGGATGGTTAATGAATTAAAGGTAAATGAAGAACGTATGCAAGAAGCAGTTAACAAAGATTTTTCAAATGCAACAGAACTGGCAGATTATCTAGCGAAAAAGGGTGTTCCATTTAGAGAAGCACATGAATTAGTTGGACAGATCGTTCTACACTGCATCCACAACGGATGTTTTCTTCTTGATGTAAGTCTTGACGAATATAAACAGTGGTGTAGCTTAATCGAAAATGATCTTTTCAAAGTCCTCTCACCAAAGCATGCAGTGGAAAGAAGAAACTCTGAAGGTGGAACAGGATTTCAAGCAGTAAGGAACCAGCTTGAAGCCGCCCAATCCCTCTTGGCTATTTCCAGCATTTAGCCGCATGAACTTTTCTTCTAAGACAGAAACTAAACGTATGGTTTTATTCTGAAGGAGGAAGTTAAATGGAAAAGAAAAAGCGTCCGAATGAGCAGCTTGAATTTGATCAAGAAGGCGAAATGACTGTTCATCAGCAGATTACCGAAGCATATCAAAGCGGTGTTGTAGATAAAGTGGATCAAGGTGAACAGCGCACAAAGTTAGACGAAGAAGAAAGTCTTCAATAGAGGATTTTAAAGGATGACTCCTGTAGGGTCATCCTTTTACTATGCATAGTTGTAAATCCACATTAAATACGACAATTTCACTCATCAAAATCTAAACGAAATTATCTCCTGTATGAATGCTATTTACCCTATACGGGAATCTTAAGAGCGGTCTTACGAATCAGAAATAAAACTGACTTTTTATTTTCATTTTTTGATGGTATGGTAACAATATAGATGAAGAAAAAATTTCCAATACTGCTTTGGGAGGGAATACAGTGAAAATAGGTGTACCGACCGAAATTAAAAATAATGAAAACCGGGTAGCGATGACACCTGCCGGGGTATTAAATCTAGTGGCGTCTGGTCACGAAGTATTTATACAAAAAGGGGCGGGGATCGGCTCGGGGTTTACAGATGAAGAATACGAAGGTGCAGGCGGAGTAATCGTTGAAACTCCGACTCAAGCCTGGTCCATGGACATGGTAATGAAAGTAAAAGAGCCATTACCAGAAGAGTATTGTTTCTTTCGTGAAGGTTTGATACTGTTCACTTATTTACATCTGGCTCCAGAACCAGAACTAACAAAAGCGTTAACCGAGAATAAAGTGATTGGAATTGCTTATGAAACGGTTCAATTAGCAAACGGAACTTTACCTCTTTTAACTCCAATGAGTGAAGTTGCTGGAAGGATGGCGGCTCAAATCGGAGCGCAATTTCTTGAAAAGCCAAAAGGTGGCCTTGGAATATTGTTAAGTGGTATTCCTGGCGTGAGGCGCGGCAAGGTTACGATTATCGGGGGCGGAGTTGTTGGCACGAATGCTGCCAAGATTGCTATGGGGCTTGGTGCAGATGTAACGATTATTGATTTGAATCCTGAGCGTCTTCGCCAGCTTGATGATATTTTTGGTGTTGAGATCAATACGTTAATTTCGAATCCTTTAAATATCGCGCTTGCCGTTCAAGAATCAGCGCTAGTCATAGGAGCCGTTTTAATTCCAGGAGCAAGAGCGCCGAAATTAGTAACAGAGGAAATGATAAAAGGTATGCAGCCTGGCTCTGTCATTGTGGATGTTGCGATCGATCAAGGCGGTATTTTTGAAACAGTTGATCGAATAACCACTCACGATAACCCTACTTATGAAAAACATGGTGTTCTGCATTATGCCGTTGCGAACATGCCAGGTGCCGTCCCACGAACATCAACGATCGGATTAACAAATGTAACCGTTCCTTATGCTCTTCAAATTGCAAATAAAGGATATGTTAAAGCGTGTTTAGACAATGAGGCTTTATTTAAGGGAATCAATACATTAGACGGTTTTGTAACATACAGAGCTGTTGCCGAAGCACATGATTTAGATTATAAAGATGCGGGTACCATTCTTGCTCAAAAACAGCAATAAATACAGAAATGAAAAAGTCCTAAGTTCCTTCTCGCTGGAATCGGACTTTTTTTATGTTCTATAATAGGGTATGAAAAAGATATAGGAAATGAAATCTTACCCACATGAGAAGGGAGTTTGGTATATGAAAGTGACTTACCATGGACATTCAGTACTGGAAATTCAAACGGAGGAACATTCAGTTTGGATTGACCCGTTTATCAATGGCAATAACCAATGCAAAATGGAAGTGAAAGATGTAAAGGCAGATGTTATCCTGCTCACCCATGGTCATAATGATCATGTAGGGGATACGGTAGAAATTGCGAAAAAAAACAACAGTTTAGTTGTTGCACCTTTTGAACTCGCAGAGTATATCGGTACTTATGATGTCGAAACTCATCCTATGCATATAGGAGGAAGTCATACATTTTCTTGGGGAAGAGTGAAGTTCACACAAGCGTTTCATGGTTCGAGCTATACTGAAGAAGATGGAAAAGTCATATATACAGGGATGCCAAGCGGTATTTTGTTAACGGTAGATGGAAAGACGCTTTATCATGCTGGAGATACCGCTCTGTTTTCAGATATGAAAATGATTGGTGAACTTGAAAAACCAGATGCAGCATTTTTGCCGATTGGAGATAATTTTACAATGGGACCTGATGATGCGCTAATCGCAGCAAAATGGATTGGTGCGTCTATAAATATCCCGATTCATTACAATACATTTCCAGTTATCGAACAAGATCCAGAACTCGCTTTTACATCAAAACTAGGCAATAAAGGAAAAGTGCTTCATAGCGGTGAAAGCTTAAACATATAAATGATTCTAACCTCTCTTTCTATGCATACCAATGATAGTAAGGGAGGTTGTATTTTTATGAGTCAGGAAAAAATCGCTAAAATGTTAATGCTGATCGTTTTGTTTTATGTAGCATTACCCGTTCTATCTTTGGAAGGTTCCATTATGCAAAGCCTATTTACGATTGCCTGGGCGGGGTTTGCTGGGTTGTTAATGATTGGATTATTAGTTAGAAAAAATGAAGTAAGAACGAAAAAAGTAAAGAAACAATCTTTCTCTGTCGGTTAGAAATCCAAAAAGAGCGTGCACATGGAGAGTTGAGTTTCTGTTTCAATGCCTGTATAATCTGTATTAGTCAAATAACTGAAACAGATAGATACAGGCAAAAGGAACGGTGAGTATAATGCTAACGAAACATGAACAAATATTAAAGCACATTATAGAGCTTGAAGTCGGATCCAAAATATCCGTCCGTCAAATAGCTAAAGACTTGACCGTTAGTGAAGGAACCGCTTATCGAGCGATTAAAGAGGCCGAAAACCAAGGAATTGTCAGCACGATTGAACGTGTGGGAACGATACGTATAGAAAGACAAGCGAAGAGTAATATTGAGAAGCTTACATTTGCTGAAGTCGTTAATATCGTGGAAGGACAAGTACTTGGCGGACGAGCGGGACTTCATAAGACTCTCCATAAATTCGTAATCGGCGCAATGAAACTTGAAGCAATGATGCGTTATGTTGATGCAGGAAGTTTATTAATTGTCGGAAACCGTGTAAATGCTCATGAGTTAGGATTAAAAGCAGGAAGTGCAATCCTCGTTACTGGTGGATTTGATACAGAAGAAGAAGTTAAGCGGTTAGCAGATGAACTGGAGCTTCCGGTTATTTCTACAAGCTACGATACATTCACGGTAGCAACAATGATTAATAAAGCTATTCATGACAGATTGATCAAAAAAGATATTGTACTAGCTTCAGATATTCTTATACCTATAGATGAAACCCACTACCTTTTTCAGAACGATTCAGTAAAAAGGTGGCACGATTTAAATCAAGAGACGATGCATAGCCGATATCCTGTAGTCGACCAGTCAAATCGTGTTACAGGTGTTGTGACGTCCAAAGATATTATTGGAGTTCCGGTTAATACGCAAGTTGAAAAAGTGATGACCCGTTCACCGCTTACGGCAACAGAAAGAACATCCGTTGCTGCGTGCGCACATATGATGATATGGGAAGGAATCGAACTGCTTCCTGTAATAGGCTCATCTCATAAGTTAATCGGCATTTTAACAAGACAAGATGTATTGAAGGCTATGCAGATGATGCAGAAGCAGCCTCAAGTTGGGGCAACCTTTGATGATCTTATAACAACTGAACTTAAAGAACAGAAGGCTGAAAACGAGATAACATTTTCTTGTAAAATTACACCACAAATGACGAATCATCTTGGAACTGTTTCATATGGCGTACTGATGACTCTAGTCACAGAAACGGCACGCAAAGCTTTACGAAGAATTAAAAAAGGCGATCTTGTCGTTGAAAACGTAACTTTTTATTATATAAAGCCTGTTCAAATCGAAAGTGAGATTGAGTTCGTTCCAAGAGTATTAGAAGTAAGCCGTAAATTTGGAAAAGTAGATGTAGAAATACATCATGATGGAAAAATTGTTGGTAAAGCGATGATGATGGCGCAATTGATTGATCACCGATCATAAACGAAGAAAAGTCCCGTTTAGGGACTTTTTATCACTGCCTATTCGTTTTTATGGGCTTCGTCTCTTGCTAGAGTAAGGAAGTGCTTATACATCTTCCATCCCATCCATAATAAAACGATGCCGTACGCTAAAAAGATAATTCCAACCCAGAGCTGTACTCGCCCTTCGACTGTAGATAGTTCATTTAACCCAAAAGAAGCCAAGAATGCTCCGAGAGCCATCTTTGCTTTTGTTCCTGTCCAGCGTTTATAAAAAGGCTCTTTCGCACGTACTTCACGAACTTTATAAAACACATAAAGAGCAAAAGAAAGTATAATAATGATAATAAAAATCGGCATTACAAAATTCCCCCAAGTATTTACTCCACTATATTGTAAACGTTTAAAATTAGAATTGCCACAACGATGATCAAAAGGAGTCTATTATGAAAGAGGAAATTTTAAATAAAATAAAAGAACATGAACGAATTATTATTCATCGCCATGTTAGGCCAGATCCAGATGCGTTAGGTTCTCAAGGAGGATTAGCTCGTATTATACGTGCAAGTTTTCCTGATAAAGAGGTCTATACCGTTGGTGAAGAAGATCCAAGCCTTGTTTTTTTAAATAAGATGGATACGATTGAAGACTTTATGTATGAAGGTGCATTAGTAATTATTTGTGATACGGCCAATTCTCCTCGTATTAGTGATCAACGGTACTCATTAGGAAAGAGGGTCATCAAAATAGATCATCATCCAAATGAAGATCCGTATGGAGATGTCATATGGGTGGATACAACCGCTAGTTCAACAAGTGAGATGATCATGGATTTTTACTTATTTGGCAAGGATAAAGGTCTGATGCTTGACGCGCAAGCCGCTAGACTTTTATATGCGGGTATAATCGGTGATACAGGTCGTTTTTTATTTTCAAATACAACAGAAAAGACACACCGTTTTGCAGCACATTTATTAGATACTGGGTTTTCGCCTTCTGAGATTCATGAAAGTCTATATAAAATTTCAGAAAAACTTGTACGATTAAATGGTTATGTACTTCAGCACTTTTCTATCTTAGATGATTGTGTAGGTTATATTCATCTAACAGCGGAAACCTTAAAAGAATTTAATGCGAGTCCAAGTGAAGCATCGCTCTTAGTAAATTCATTCGCGCACGTCGAAGGATTACTAAGCTGGGTTTTCTTTGTGGATGAGCCTGATCAAATTCGAGTGAGACTTCGTTCTAAAGGACCTGTCGTAAATAGCATTGCCGCTAAATTTAATGGAGGGGGACACCCGAGAGCATCAGGAGCTACTGTTTACAATAAAAGTGAAACAGAAGATGTTTTAAAAGAACTAAGAAACGCTTGTCTCGAATACAAGTCCAAATAAAAAAGGCCTCATTGGGGGGCCTTTTTACACGTAAAGAATGTTAGTATGTTCTTCGTGTTACTTTTTTTCTGGTATAAACCAAGAGCCAACATCTGTTACATCTTCATGTACGTTTAAGTTTAATTTGGAAAGCTCTCTTTTAATAAGTTCTGCCACTTCTTTTGTTTCTGCGAAAGCAGAGAAACCATTTTGTAATTCTTTCACTTTTTCGCGTGCAAGTTCTTTTCGATTGATAATCATTCAGTTTCCCCCCATAATTCACTTCTTTTATACATATTGTATACAAATTAAAGGGAAAATGCCATTTCATTGCCCAAAGTTTCATTAAAACGTAATATTTTGTTTATTATTCATGCATAATCATTCATTTGGGGTTGCAGATATATATATCCTAAGAACGCCTGTATATAAATAGAGGTGGTCAATCGTAATTCGATAAACTTGTTCGTCATCATCAATCCGATAAGGTTTATTTTCTATAGCTTGAAAAAGCAGTGTATTACTTTTTGCGATAGTTTCCGTATCTTCACCTATTAAATGTTCCAGGTCATCTTCAACCGCTTGTTTTAAGTGCATCTTTGTCAGATTTGATAGTTTCTGAGACCCTTCATTGGAAAATCTCACGTTAATCTCATGCAGCTTGAATTTTTTGGCCAGTTCTTCATTTGCTCTCTTGTCATCTGAAGTCAAAATCTCGTTTTTTTTCTTATAATCTATAATGATAGAATTTTGCTCTTTTATTTTATGAATCAGTCTTTCATGAGCTAAACCACCTTGAATTAAAAAAAACACCCATCCGATGATAAATCCAATCGCCATTCCAGCAAAAAAACGCTGGTAGCCTTTTCGTTGATACAGCGGTGGAATTCTCATCAGTTGATGTTCTCCTGGCTTAGCCATTGAATGAGCTGCATAGCGGTATTTGCGCCAGCAATCGCAACGAAAATATATGTTAACTGCTTGAAAATCTCAACCGTAGCTCCATTTTCAAAACTGCGTTCAAAGTTAGTGATGGTATCAAAAGTCCCTCCTATAGCAGCGACGATTGCCCATATCTTAAGTCTTTTAGCCAGCTCCATCATCTCATATATAGGAGCTTTTCCAACTAAAAATGCTGCAAGTCCACCGATGAGTGCACCACCTAAAAGTACTCCAAATGCAATGGCAAAATCCAATATCATATTTGCAAAGAAATCGCGTACCATACGAATCCTCCCCTCCTACTTAATGTATGGACAAAAAAAGAGAGTATGCTTGTTTACTTGATAATTACGAAGAACTTGACTTTTAATAACCTGTTTCATTAACACATACGATCAGATGTACTATAATGGAAGTGGAAATAGCTGCAAAAAGGAAGTGACTCAAATGGGATTTGTTCCTCTTCATGTACATAGTGAATACTCTCTTCTTGAAAGTTCATGCAGAATTGATGAGCTAGTTAAGCGTGCAGCAGAATCAGGTTTTCCTGCGCTTGCTCTGACGGATAAAGCAAATATGTACGGAGCGTTAAAATTTTATTCAGCTTGTAAAAAAGTGGGAATAAAGCCTATTTTGGGATTAGAGGCAGATCTAGGTGAGTTGCATGAGAACGATCATTCAATAAGAAAATCAGCTTATAAGATTCTTTTGTACGCAATGAATATAGAAGGATATCAGAACCTGCTAAAACTGACAACGATTATGCAAACGAAGCAAGATGGAGAAATCACGCCACTTTCACATGAGGACCTCTCAAACCACTCAAATGGGCTGATTGCGCTTTCATCAGGAGCAGAAGGTGAAATACAGCAGCACCTGTCCCATGATAAAGGTGCAGGCCATTTAGTAAATAAAAGCATTCACTTTTATCAACAGTACTTTCCTGACCGTTTTTATCTAGGTCTTGAAGATCATGGTACAGGGTTTGAGAAAACGCTGAATCTTGAGGTTCAATCCCTTTCGAGAGAATTTCACATTCCTCTTCTTTGTGCACATGAAACGTATTATCTCGATGCAAAAGATGCAAGTGCACATGATATTCTAGTGTGTATTAAGCATGGAGAGAAGATGAACAATCCTGACCGCTATAAATTAGCTACTGGAGATTATTATTTGAAATCTACGTCAGAAATGGAAGATTTGTTTTCTTTTGTGCCAGAGGCTGTCAGCGAGACAAAAATACTAGCTGACCGGTGCGATCTAGAGCTTACATTAGGAGAAATATCCCTTCCGAAATATCCGGTTCCGGGTGATAGCAGTAGCTTTGATTACTTGGCGATGCTATGTAAAAAAGGGGTACAGGACAGGTATGAAACAGTAACACCAGAAATTGAAAAAAGACTTGATTATGAATTACAGGTCATTCAAAGTATGAATTTTGAAGATTATTTTCTTATTGTCTGGGATTTTATGAAATATGCACATGACCAAAAAATGATTACAGGACCTGGCAGGGGTTCAGCGGCAGGATCTTTAGTGGCGTATGTTCTAAAAATCACAAATGTAGATCCGATTCATCATCATCTGATTTTTGAACGGTTCTTAAATCCTGAACGTGTTACGATGCCGGATATTGATATTGACTTTCCAGATAACAGGAGAGATGAGGTTTTACAATATGTTGCTAATAAGTATGGGACAGACTATGTGGCTCAAATCATTACATTTGGAACATTAGCAGCAAGAGCGGCAGTTAGGGATGCCGGAAGAGTGATGGATCTCCCTCCCTCTCTAATAGACCAAACGGCTAAAAACATCCCTTCAAGGCCAGGGATTAGCTTAGAGAACGCTTTAAAAGAATCTGCTGGGCTACAGGAAGCTTGTCAAACAGATAAGAATGTGAAAAGGCTGATTGATATTGCTATGACTTTAGAGGGGCTTCCAAGACATGTTTCGACTCATGCGGCAGGTGTTGTTTTATCCAGAACCCCTCTTGTTCAGACAGTACCGTTGCAGAAAGGTCATGACGGCATTCCGTTAACCCAGTATAGTATGGAGTGGTTAGAAGCGGCAGGTCTTTTGAAGATGGATTTTCTCGGGCTTCGTAATCTATCTTTAATTGAAAATATTCTTCTTTCCATTGAAAAAAGTGAAAAGGTAAAAATTGATTTACATGCGATACCATTTACAGATGCAAAAACATTCCGTCTCCTTTCACAAGGGGATACAACAGGTGTATTTCAATTAGAATCAGACGGAATGAGAAAAGTTCTTCAGCAGCTTAAACCAACTGAATTTGAAGATATCGTTGCAGTGAATGCCCTGTACAGACCAGGTCCTATGCAGAATATTCCGGATTACATCGCAGGTAAAAACGGTCAAAAAACAGTTGCTTATATGCATCCTGATCTAGAACCTATTTTAAAAAGTACATATGGAGTAATCGTGTACCAGGAGCAGATCATGCAGATCGCTACAAAAGCAGCGGGTTTTACGCTTGGAGAAGCTGATCTGTTAAGAAGAGCGGTCGGTAAGAAAAAAAGAGATATTCTCATGAGAGAACGGAATCATTTTGTTGCAGGCTGTTTAAAGCAAGGCTATGATGAGAAGTCTGCAGACGCATTATATGATCTGATCGTTCGTTTTGCCGATTATGGTTTTCCGAGAAGCCATGCCGTGGCATATAGTGTTATTGCCTATCAGCTAGCATATTTAAAAGCAAATTATCCTACATATTTCATGGCAGCATTACTTTCTAGTGTTATTGGCAATCATGATAAAGTGAATCAATACATTAAGGAATCGTTACAAAAGGACATTTTCGTTTTTCCGCCATCTATTCAGAAGAGCAGTGCTTATTTTACAACTGAAGGAAAAGGTATTCGATTCGGTTTGTTAGCTGTAAAAAATGTCGGTATCAATGCGATACGTTACTTAACGGAAGAAAATGAAAAAGAAGCATTTAGCGATCTGTTTGACGTTTGTGCACGGTGTCCGCAAAAAGTAGTCAATAAACGAACACTTGAATCCTTAATATTTGCAGGAGCGTTGGATGATCTTGGAAAGGACAGAGCTGTTCTGTTAGCTTCTCTTGAGACTGCTATCGAATATGGGGAAGAGGTTCAAGAAATTTCAAGAAAAAATCAAATGTATTTTTTTGATGACGACATTAATCTCCCAAAGCCTTCTTATGTTCATGTTCAGCCCTTTCAGGAAAGCGAGAAACTGAAATTCGAAAAAGAATCTTTAGGCTTTTTCTTTTCTTCCCATCCATTAGAACGCTTTCGAACAGCTTTAAGAAGCTGGGCCGCAACGAGCATCGCTGACATAAAAGGCAAGAATTCTTCCGTTCGCCTGGGCGTATTAGTAGACAAAGTGCGTGTCATTAAAACAAAAAAAGGAGAGCTTATGGCTTTTCTTTCAATAAGTGATGAGAGTGGAGAAATAGAGGCTGTAGTGTTTCCAAAAGTGTACGAGGGACATCATGGACTTCTGCAAAAAGGAGAGCAGCTATTTCTGGAGGGAAGTGTTGAACAACGTAATGACGCATTACAAGTATTAATTAATAAATGCATCCCTTTACATGAACTTAAACCGAAAGACCATTCTGCTTTATTTATTAAAATTGATAAAGAACATGCCTCACCTGATCATCTAAATGCGGTCAAGCAAATACTCTATCAATCTCAAGGAAGTGTTCCTGTTGTTTTAATCTATGAAGAAACAAGGCAAAAAGTCCAAGTCACAAAGACAATAAGCGTTTCTGAAGATTTGTTATTAGAACTCCAATCTGTAGTTGGAGAAGGCAATGTCGTACTTAAAAGAAATTAATAACTTTACAGTTTGTTTACATTTGATATAATAAGTGAGTCAATAATAGTGGTCTGACCACTATTATTGACTCATCGACCCTTAAAATTTTAATTTATTTGGAGATGAAAAGATGTCTACATTACGAGAAGAAGCACTACACATGCACAGAATACATCAAGGTAAATTAGAGTCAAAATCAAAGGTGCCCGTTCGAAATGCAAAGGATCTTAGCCTTGCATATTCTCCTGGTGTTGCTGAACCTTGCAAAGATATTTATGATGACAAATCAAAAGTCTATGATTATACGATGAAAGGCAATACAGTAGCGGTAGTTTCTGATGGAACAGCAGTTTTAGGGCTAGGAAATATCGGACCAGAAGCGGCTCTCCCAGTTATGGAAGGAAAAGCTGTATTGTTTAAAAGTTTTGCAGGTGTTGATGCCTTTCCTATTTGTTTGAACACGACGGATGTAGACAAAATTGTTGAAACCGTTAAACTGCTTGAACCTACGTTTGGTGGAGTGAATCTGGAAGATATCGCAGCACCTAACTGTTTCGTAATTGAAGAACGATTGAAAAAAGAAACAAATATCCCAATCTTTCATGATGATCAACATGGAACAGCTATTGTTACACTAGCTGGATTAGTGAACGCATTGAAATTAACGGGGCGGGAAATGTCTAAGATCAAAGTAGTTGTAAATGGTGCTGGAGCTGCTGGTATCGCAATTATTAAACTGTTAGACCGCTTTGGAGTAAAAGACATCATTATGTGTGACACAAAGGGGGCGATTTATGAAGGCCGCCCGTATGGTATGAACAGTGTGAAATCAGAAGTTGCCAGCTTTACAAACCGTACAAAACAAGAAGGTACCCTTGCTGATGTTATTAGCGGTACTGACGTTTTCATTGGTGTTTCTGTTGAAGGTGCTCTTACAAAGGCAATGGTTGAATCTATGAACCCAGAGCCGATTATTTTCGCTATGGCTAATCCTAATCCAGAGATTATGCCGCATGAAGCAAAAGAAGCAGGAGCTATGGTTATTGGGACGGGACGTTCAGATTTCCCCAACCAAGTGAACAACGTCTTGGCGTTCCCGGGCATTTTCCGTGGAGCACTAGATGTTAGAGCAACACACATTAATGAAGAAATGAAGATTGCGGCTGTTCATGCCATTGCAAATCTTGTCAATCCACAAGAACTGCATGCAGAGTATGTTATTCCCGCTCCTTTTGACCCAAGAGTAGCGCCAATGGTTGCAGCGGCAGTAGCCACTGCTGCAATGGAAACGGGTGTTGCAAGAATTCGAGTGAACCCAGAAGAAATCGCTGAAAAGACAAAGAAACTTGCCCTCATCGGAAAAGATGAATGAAACCGGTAAAGGAGAGAGGAATGTCTGTCCAGCCTACCGAAAAAGTATATATAGAAATATTAAAAAAAATTAAAGCTATTATTGTTGAAGACGGTCTTCAAGCGGGTGACAAACTTCCTTCGGAGCGGGAACTTAGCGATCGGCTCCATGCGGGAAGGTCCTCTGTTCGCGAAGCGTTACGCTCTCTTGAACTTCTTGGGTTGATTGAAACAAGAAGGGGAGAGGGGACATTTATACGAGAAGCAACAGGTCACCGTCTTGTAGAGGTGTTAGCTTCTTTTATTCTTAACGATGTGAAAGCTCGGGAAGACTTGCGTGAAACACGTCATATTGTCATAAAAGATTGTGTAGGTCTGGCGATTATGAGATGCACTTCTTCCGAATTGAGTAATCTGCATGAGTTAATTAAAGAAATAAAGAGAAGCTCAAATGAGCAGCTACAAGTATTATGTAAACAATTTGAAAAAAATGTCATTCAGACATGCGGCAATCATCTTCTTTATCGTTTATATGTAGAACTAACGGGTTATGGATCATCATTACAAAAAGCAGATTCGAACTGGTCTCCAGAGTTATGCTCGGAAGTCCTTACACTTCTGGAACAGAAAAATGCTAAAGAGCTAACGGATCTGTTATCAAAACAAAACGATGCCCTAAACGCAATCGAATAGGTGGTGTTATTCATTCATGATTAAAGGATTGTTCGTAAAAAAGAAAAAGTATGCCACAATACCTACAGGTAAAGTGAAGCAAGATGTTCCTGAAGGGATTATGAGTAAATGCCCGGAATGTAAGCACATCATGGTGACAAAAGAGTTAAGGAAAAACTTACTTGTCTGCCAATCATGTCAGTATCACTATTCCATGTCTTCACAGGAACGAATAGCGAGTTTGTTGGATGACGGCACTTTTACTGAATATAACGCAGATATGATTTCAAAAAATCCACTGGAGTTCCCTAATTATGTTGAAAAACTGGAGAGTGACCGCAAGAAAACAAAAATTAATGAAGCGGTAGTCACTGGTGAAGGGAAGATCAACGGTGTCTCTATAACAATTGCCGTTATGGATTCACGTTTTAGAATGGGAAGCATGGGTTCTGTAGTAGGGGAAAAAATTACTCGAGCGATCGAAAAAGCGATAGAGAAAAAATGTCCGTTTATTATCTTTACAGCATCAGGTGGAGCGCGTATGCAAGAAGGTGTTCTAAGTCTCATGCAGATGGCGAAGACGAGCGTTGCTCTAAAAAGATTAAGTGATAAGGGCCTATTGTTTATCTCCGTTATGACTCATCCTACTACTGGAGGAGTCTCTGCAAGTTTTGCTTCAGTAGGGGATTATAACTTCGCTGAACCGCGTGCACTCATTGGATTTGCGGGAAGAAGAATTATCGAACAAACGATAAGACAGGAGCTTCCTGACGATTTTCAAACGGCAGAATTTTTATTAAAGCATGGTCAGCTTGATGGAGTTATTCATCGCAGCCAGATGAAAAAAACGTTAGGGACTCTATTAAAAATTCATTCAGAAGGGGGGCGTTAAGCATGGCCGCTGAGCTAGAATTTGAAAAACCGATACATGAGCTTGAAAAAAAAATAGCGGAATTAAAATCCTTTATGGATGAAAAAAACATTGATCTCACTGACGAGATTAAACGACTTGAAGAAAAGCTTTCGAACTTGGAATATAGTACGTATTCAGAAATGAAGCCATGGGATCGTGTTCAGATTGCCAGACATGCCGAACGTCCCACTACTCTTGACTATATTGGATACTTATTTACTGATTTCATAGAACTTCATGGAGACAGACTGTTTGGTGATGATGAAGCCATTGTAGGTGGAGTTGCGTTTTATAAAGGTACTCCAGTTACCGTTATTGGCCACCAAAGAGGAAAAGATACGAAAGAAAATGTACGTCGTAATTTCGGTATGCCTCATCCAGAAGGATATCGGAAAGCTTTACGTTTAATGAAACAGGCGGAGAAATTTAACCGCCCAATCATCTGTTTTATTGATACAAAAGGTGCATACCCAGGAAAATCTGCAGAAGAAAGAGGGCAGAGTGAAGCGATCGCCCGTAACCTCGTTGAAATGGCAGGGCTGACCGTTCCTGTTATATGTATCGTTATTGGAGAGGGCGGCAGTGGCGGTGCTCTTGCACTTGGTGTAGGTAATTACGTTTATATGCTTGAGAACTCGACCTATTCTGTTATTTCACCAGAAGGTGCTGCCGCTATCCTTTGGAAAGACGCCTCACTTGCAAAAAAAGCAGCCGAGTCTATGAGAATTACAGCACCTGATCTAAAAGAACTTGGAATCATCGACGAGATTATTGAAGAAGTAAAAGGTGGAGCTCATAAAGATGCTAAACGACAATCAGAACTCATTGATGATGTTTTAGATTCTTCACTAAATACACTTCTAACCATGTCGGAAGAAGACCTCATTGAACAGCGTTATGAAAAATATAAAAAAATCGGACAATTTGGGTTTGTAAACGATTCCATTGTTGTTAAATAGGGAATGTGCCTTTCCGCCATTGGGAAGGCGCATTTTTTTGCCTATTGTTGTCTATTGTGTTCAACATTTGAACATGATATTTTAATAAGACGAGAGAACTAGAGAGGTGAATGTTTCATGAAACGGATAGGAGTTCTAACAAGTGGTGGCGATTCTCCGGGCATGAATGCTGCGATTCGAGCGGTAGTCAGAAAAGGAATCTATCATGATTTAGAAGTGTACGGGATATACAATGGTTATGCAGGATTAATTTCTGGTAATATTAAAAAATTGGAACTAGGTTCTGTTGGTGATATCATTCACCGTGGTGGTACGATGCTTCATTCAGCACGCTGCCTAGAATTCAAAACACCTGAAGGTCAGCAAAAAGGAATTGACCAATTAAAGAAATTTGGGATAGAAGGCTTAGTGGTCATAGGGGGCGATGGCTCATTCCAAGGGGCTAAGAAATTATCAGAACAAGGATACCCTACTATAGGTGTTCCTGGGACGATTGACAACGATATTCCTGGAACTGATTTCACAATTGGTTTTGATACGGCACTTAACACAATCATTGATGCAATTGATAAAATTCGTGATACGGCGACTTCTCATGAGCGTACTTATATTATTGAGGTAATGGGACGAGATGCTGGTGACCTAGCGCTTTGGGCAGGATTAGCAGACGGTGCTGAGACCATTCTTATTCCAGAAGTAGCACATAAGATGGAACAGGTCGTACAAAAGCTGCAAAGAGGACACGAACGCGGAAAGAAGCATAGTATTATCATCGTAGCAGAAGGTTGTGGAAGTGGTGTTGATGTTGCAAAGGAAATTGAAACGCTAACTGGATTTGAGACGAGAGTAACAGTTCTGGGTCATATTCAGCGTGGTGGCTCACCAACTGCTTTTGACCGTGTTTTAGCAAGCCGACTAGGAGCTCAGGCAGTTGAACTTCTTTTACAAGGCAAAGCTGGACGAACAGTAGGTATTGAAAATAACAAACTTGTGGATTATGACATTACAGAGGTTTTATCTAAAAAGCACTTAATTGATAGAGACATGTACCGATTATCCCAAGAATTATCTATATAACAAGCATGATGCATCGTATGGCTGCATAACTTTCAGTCTGTACGATGCCTTCTTGCGAAAAAAGAAACCAGGAGGCCATTTACATGATGCGTAAAACAAAAATCGTTTGTACGATAGGTCCGGCAAGCGAAAGCATAGATAAATTAAAAGAATTGATGAATGCAGGGATGAATGTTTCCCGCCTTAATTTCTCACATGGTGATTTTGAAGAACATGGTCAACGAATCATTAATATTCGTGAAGCTTCAAAAGAACTCGGAAAAACCGTAGCTATTCTTCTAGATACGAAAGGTCCGGAAATCCGTACTCAAACACTTGAAGGCGGTGTAGCTGAGCTCGAAGCTGGTAATGAGCTGATCATTTCTATGGAAGAAGTGATCGGAAACGAAAAGAAAATATCTGTATCATACCCGGGCCTTGTTGAAGATGTAGAAGTAGGATCTAGAATATTACTTGATGATGGTTTGATTGAACTTGAAGTCATTGAGATCGGAAAGAAAGAATTAATAACGAAAATCTTGAACTCTGGTACTCTAAAAAACAAAAAAGGTGTAAACGTGCCGAATGTTAGCGTAAAGCTTCCTGGGATCACGGATAAAGATGCGAAAGACATCGAGTTTGGAATACAGCAAGGTGTAGATTTTATCGCGGCCTCATTTGTTCGCCGTGCGACAGATGTGCTTGAGATTCGCGAAATTTTAGATAATCACAATGCAAACCATATCCAGATCATCCCTAAGATTGAAAACCAAGAAGGCGTTGATAATATCGACGAAATTCTTGCTGTGTCTGATGGACTGATGGTAGCCCGTGGGGATCTTGGTGTAGAGATTCCAGCTGAAGAAGTACCGCTCGTACAAAAAATGCTTATTAAAAAATGTAATGAGCTAGGAAAACCAGTTATTACAGCAACACAGATGCTAGATTCCATGCAGCGTAATCCCCGTCCAACACGTGCAGAAGCGAGTGACGTAGCTAATGCAATCTTTGACGGAACAGATGCAATCATGTTGTCTGGTGAAACAGCTGCAGGTAACTATCCTGTTGAATCCGTTCTTACGATGCACAAAATTGCCAGCCGAGCTGAGAGCTCTTTAAATTATAAAACGATCTTATCCTCTAGAAGCAAAGAGAGTAAAACGACGATTACAGATGCGATCTCTCAATCTGTTTCGTTTACTGCTCTAAACTTAGAAGCGGATGCCGTTATTACAGCTACTGAAAAAGGACAAACAGCCCGTATGATTTCCAAATACCGTCCTAAAGCTCCGATTATTGCAGTAACAAGTAATGAAGATGTTTGCCGTAAGCTTGCTCTTGTGTGGGGAGTTACTCCGGTTAAAGGGGAAAAAGCAAAAACAACTGACGAGATGTTCCAAATTGCGATTGATTCAGCTATTAAAGCAGATGCAGTTCAGCATGGAAACCTTGTTGTCATTACTGCAGGTGTTCCTGTTGGTGAATCAGGATCAACCAATTTGATGAAAGTTCATATCATTGGTGACGTTCTTGCTAAAGCGCAGGGAATCGGACAATCTTCAGCATCAGGTAAAGTGGTAGTTGCAAAAACTGCCCAAGAAGCGATGGATAAGATGACAGAAGGAGCAATCCTTGTAACAGTAGGCACAGACCGTGATATGATCTCGGCATTTGAAAAAGCAGCAGCTGTTATCACAGAAGAAGGCGGTTTAACAAGCCATGCAGCCGTATGTGGTGTGTCAATGAGCATCCCTGTTATCGTAGGACTCCAGAATGCAACTGAAATTTTTACAGATGGTCAAGAAATCACGATTGATGCTTCTGTTGGATATATTTATGACGGAAGAAAAAACGTAATCTAATAAATGAAAAGAGAAGGAAACGAAACCTTCTCTTTTTTTATTCGTAAAAGTATTCATATGATGTTAGTTGGAGAAAGTGAGGAATCTTATGTTTCGGTTGTTATTGTTTATATTCATACTTGTGCCTGCATTAGAAGTGGGGATATTTATTTTAGCTGGTCAATATATTGGAATACCAGCGACGATTGCCAGTATATTCTTAACGGGGATCATGGGAGCATTCTTAGCTAAAAGAGAAGGTACCGAAACGATAAAAAGAGTAAGAGAGCAGCTTGATAACGGCCAGATGCCAGGTGATGCAGTCTTAGATGGAGCTTGCATTCTCGTTGGAGGTGCTCTGCTCTTGACACCAGGGTTCTTAACAGACTTTATCGGGTTTTCGTTGCTCTTTCCTCCATTTAGAAAAATCGTGAAGTTTTGGCTAAAAGCAAAATTGTACGAAAAAATGAAGAATGGTCAATTTTATGTAATAAAAAAACGTTAATGGTCAAAATTGAAGAACGCTGCCAAAAGAGCAGGCGTTCTTTTTTGATTGGTCTTTCTAAAGCCGTTTTATTTAACAGGCTTCATGATAAAGTGATAGATTTCATGAAAAAATTTTGCTTCATATAAAGCACGGATGACAACAAGTATAACAGGACCGATAATTAACCCGACGAATCCAAATAATTGAAATCCGGCGAACAATGCAACAAGCGTTGCTAACGGATCAAGCCCGATTGTTGAGGATAATAGTTTTGGTTCCATGATCTGTCTTTGAATGACCACAACGCCGTATAAAATCGATAACCCGATTGTTAGGGTGTAGTTCCCAGTTAAGAAACAATAAGCAATCCAAGGTAAGAACACAGCTCCTGTTCCTAAATATGGAAGAAGGTCTATGGCACCTATTAATACAGATATTGTGACTGCATAATCAATTCTCAGAATAAGAAGGCCAATCAATACAATAAATGCAGTTATTGAAATCAATGTTAGCTGAGCTTTTAAAAAACCGAATAATGCTTTTCGCAACTCAACATAAACGGTTTTCACGGTTTGAGTCAGTTTTTCTGGGAAGATGGCAGTTAAAAATCCAGTTATTCGGTACCAGTCTTTACTTATAAAAAACGCGGCTAGCAAAGAAAAAATAAAAACAGTTAAAAAAGTGGGAAGACTAACAATCATAAGTGAAACACCATTAATAATGGCTTGGGTAATTCCCGTAACATTCGTGGTAATACCCGTTCCGATCTTCTCAATGTTGTCCATGACGGTTTCTTTTTGATCAGTTCCTAGCTTGCTGTATATAGTCAGCAGGTCATGGTAGAGCGGTAGGACATTTGTTTTGAAGTAATTCTCAAAGTAAGTGACGAGCTCTTGAATATAAGCAGGAATCTCATGGGCGATATAGGCGAAACCTGTCATCATTTCCTGGATAAGCAGGGTTATTAATAAGACGAGAAACCCGAGAAGAGCTAAAATGGATATAATAACCGCAAGTGTTCTGTTAATCTTAAATTTGTTCGCCAAAAATCCTACTAATGGATTAATAATAAGAGCTATGACTGCTCCTGCAATAAAAGGGTATAGGATGCCGGAAACATAATATCCGAAAGTAATAATGGCAATCGCTATAATTACTATGCAACTGAAGCGAATGATTCGCTGTGTAATTTCTGGATGCAAGGTGTATCACCTGCTTTCTACAGATCTTAAGTAAGAAGGGAATTCATTATGGAGCCAACTCTTTTTTTAATCGGCTTATTAGTGATTGGAGTTATAGCGAAAAATCAATCACTCATGATAGCTGTCGCTTTTTTATTAGTGTTAAAATTTTCAGGTCTAGGAGAAAAATGGTTTTCTGTTATTCAACATAAGGGTATAAATTGGGGAGTTACGATTATCACCATAGCCGTATTAATTCCAATTGCAACTGGTGATATCGGCTTTAAACAACTTCAAGAATCGCTTAAATCTTCATATGCGTGGATAGCTTTATTATCCGGAATCTTCGTGGCAGTTATTGCTAGCAGAGGCTTGCACTTGCTTCAGAACGATCCACATATTACTGCTGCTCTCGTATTTGGAACAATTCTTGCAGTGGCCATTTTTAAAGGGGTTGCAGTAGGTCCTTTAATCGGTGCAGGAATTGCATATATGGCGATGAAGATTGTCGAATTGTTCACAACGTGATAACCTTATAACGCATGAATTAAGCGATATTCGTTCACAAAAATCAGATTATTGTTTATAATTGATGTGTATGTCCCGTTTCCTTTAAATAGTCTTTCATTTTTCATGTCTCTTTTTTGAGAATAAAGAAGTCGGAATTACATCTTATTTCTCCGTCTTTTTTAAAAGAAGAAAAATGTAAGCTCTTTCTATTTTTTAAAAAATGAAATTATTAAAGGAGAAGAGAGAATAACAGAAAAAAAGGAGAGATAGCCATGACAGCTACAAGAGGATTAGAAGGAATTGTTGCAACAACATCTTCTGTCAGCTCTATCATCGATGATGTTTTAACCTATAGAGGATATAGCATTGATGACTTAGCTGAACATGCAACTTTTGAGGAAGTTGTATACTTGCTTTGGAATGGTAAACTGCCTAACCTAACGGAATTGGAAAAGTTTAAAACAGAGCTTGCTGAAGCGAGTGAGCTTCCTGAAGCATTGTTGGAACAAATGAAATCGCTTCCTTTGAAGGATGCTCATCCAATGACAGTTTTACGTACAATTGTTTCGACGCTTGCGATGTATGATAAAGATGCAGAGGACATGTCTACAGAGGGCAATTATAAAAAAGCCATTCGTCTTCAAGCACAATTAGCATCTCTAGTAACGGCATTTGCGCGTATCAGAGAAGGAAAAGATCCTGTATCTCCTAAAAAAGATCTGAGCTATGCGGCTAATTTCTTATATATGTTAACAGGTAATGAGCCTGATGAAATTTCTGAGACTGCTTTAAATAAAGCACTTGTATTGCATGCAGACCATGAATTGAACGCTTCCACATTTACTGCGCGTGTTTGTGTAGCAACCCTTTCTGATATTTATTCAGGAATTACAGCTGCCATCGGAGCTCTAAAAGGACCTCTTCATGGTGGTGCAAACGAACAAGTAATGAAGATGCTTTCTGAGATTGGTGAAGAATCGAACGTTGAATCATACTTGGATAATGCGATTGAGAACAAGCAAAAAATCATGGGCTTCGGACACCGCGTATACAAAAATGGTGATCCTCGCGCGAAACATCTTCGTGAAATGTCCAAACAACTTACTTCTATCACTGGTGAAGAGAAATGGTACACGATGAGTGTCAAGATTGATGATATGTTAAAGCAGAAAAAAGGGTTGCTTCCAAATGTTGACTTCTATTCTGCAAGTGTTTATCACAGTTTAGGTATCGATCACGACCTATTCACACCAATCTTTGCAGTAAGCCGTGTTTCTGGCTGGATCGCACACATTTTGGAACAGTACGATAACAACCGACTGATTCGTCCTCGTGCGGAGTATATCGGTCCTGATATGCAGCAATTTGTTGCATTAGAGCAAAGATAAGGAACACTTTTTAAAAAGAGAAGGGATTCTTCTTCTCTTTTCCCTATGTTTTTTAGTAGACTAGTTATGAAGATGCAATTGCAGAAATAGGAGGAATTTTATTATGTCTAACGGAGAACGTATTACAGTTGACAACGGAGTGTTGAACGTACCAAACCAACCAATTATCCCATATATCGAGGGTGACGGAACTGGTCCTGATATTTGGGCTGCAGCTTCACGTGTTTTAGAAGCTAGTGTTGCGAAAGCTTATAACGGTGAGAAAAAGATCGTTTGGAAAGAAGTTCTTGCAGGTGAAAAAGCCTTTAACCAAACAGGTGAGTGGTTGCCTTCAGAAACTTTAGATGCGATCCGCGATTACATAATTGCGATTAAAGGACCTCTTACAACTCCTGTTGGTGGAGGAATCCGTTCATTGAACGTTGCTTTACGACAAGAACTAGATCTATTTACTTGCCTTCGTCCTGTACAGTATTTTAAGGGTGTTCCTTCACCGGTAAAACGTCCTGAAGATACAAACATGGTTATTTTCCGTGAGAATACGGAAGATATTTATGCAGGTATCGAGTATGCAAGCGGTTCTGATGAAGTGAAAAAGCTGATTCAATTCCTTCAAGATGAAATGGGAGCTAACAAGATTCGTTTCCCTGAAACTTCAGGTATTGGAATTAAGCCGGTTTCTTCTGAAGGTACACAGCGTTTAGTAAGAGCAGCGATTCAGTACGCAATCAACGAAGGACGCAAGAGTGTAACACTTGTTCATAAAGGCAACATCATGAAGTATACAGAAGGTGCTTTCAAGAACTGGGGTTATGAGCTTGCTGAAGCGGAATTTGGCGATAAAGTATTCACATGGGCACAATATGACCGCATCGTTGAAGAAAGCGGTAAAGATGCTGCGAACAAAGCACAAGCTGATGCCGAAGCAGCAGGGAAAATTATCGTAAAGGACTCTATTGCTGATATTTTCCTTCAACAGATCTTAACTCGTCCTGCAGAATTTGATGTTGTTGCAACAATGAATTTAAACGGTGATTATATTTCTGATGCACTTGCTGCACAAGTTGGTGGTATCGGAATTGCTCCTGGAGCAAACATCAACTACGAAACAGGACATGCGATCTTTGAAGCTACTCATGGTACAGCTCCAAAATATGCGGGTCTTGATAAAGTAAATCCATCTTCTGTTATCCTTTCGGGAGTATTGATGCTAGAGCACTTAGGTTGGGGAGAAGCAGCGAAGCTTGTTCTATCATCTATGGAAAGCACGATTGCAAGCAAAGTAGTAACCTATGATTTTGCTCGTCTAATGGACGGTGCAACTGAAGTTAAGTGTTCTGAGTTTGCAGACGAACTAATTAAAAATATGTAAGCTTTGTTGGCCCCTTTCACGAGGGGTCTTCTCAAAAGACGATGAAATTATAACGTTTTCTATACTGTTTTTGGAGGGAATGACATGGCTAACAAACGTAAAAAGATTTCAGTGATTGGCGGAGGATTTACCGGAGCAACAACAGCTTTCATTTTAGGACAAAAGGAAGTTGGGGATGTTGTACTAGTTGATATACCTCAAATGGAAAACCCTACAAAAGGTAAAGCGTTAGACATGATGGAAGCAAGCCCGGTCCAAGGGTTTGATGCTCAAATTACAGGTACCAGTGATTATGCAGATACAGCAGGATCTGACGTAGTGGTCATTACTGCTGGTATTGCTCGTAAGCCAGGCATGAGCCGTGATGACTTAGTAAATACGAATGCAGGAATCATGAAGAGTGTAACAAAAGAAATTGTGAAACATTCTCCTGAATGTACAATCATCGTTCTAACAAATCCAGTTGATGCTATGACTTATACCGTTTTAAAAGAGTCAGGTTTCCCTAAGAGCCGTGTAATCGGACAGTCTGGTATTCTAGATACCGCTCGTTTCCGTACATTTGTTGCTATGGAATTAAATCTTTCTGTAAAAGATGTTACTGGTTTTGTTCTTGGCGGGCATGGAGACGATATGGTTCCGTTAGTACGCTATTCATATGCTGGTGGAATTCCATTGGAGAAATTAATCTCTAAAGACCGTCTCGATGCGATTGTAGAGCGTACTCGTAAAGGTGGAGGAGAGATTGTTAACCTTTTAGGAAATGGTTCTGCTTATTATGCACCGGCGGCATCTTTAGTTGAAATGGTGGAAGCGATTGTTAAAGATCAACGCCGAGTTCTCCCTACTATTGCTTATTTAGAAGGTGAATATGGCTACAACGGCATTTGTCTGGGAGTTCCAACCATTATTGGAGGAAACGGACTAGAAGAGATCATTGAACTTGAACTTACAGAGCAAGAAAAAAAGGAGTTAGACCGTTCTGCTGAATCTGTAAAATCAGTAATGAATGTTTTAGCATAAGGTTAAAAAGATTCGGGATTATTTCCGAATCTTTTCTCCTATTTACAATGAAAGCGGTATCATAAAAAGGGGGGAACAAATTGCTAATAGGAAAAAAGAGAAAACTAGGACGCAAGATCAATGAGATACAAATAGGCGAAAAACTTGAAATGCAAGAGACGATCGAAGACAAGGACCTATTGTTGTATTTAGGTTTAACAAATGACAACAATCCTCTTTTTATTCAGCATGATTATGCATCATTAACACCTTTTAAGAAACCGGTCGTGCCACAAATTATGCTGATGGGGATGGTTACTTCTGCCGTATCCAAGTACTTGCCAGGACCAGGTAGTTCTATTACACATTCACAATTTACGTTTCATAAACCGGTCTATCATTATTCAAAGCTCACGTTTTACTTTGAGATTACAGAAGTAAATCGGGACAACCATTCAATAGGTATGACTGTATTAGCGAATAATGAAGAGGGAACGGAAGTCTTGCATGCAAACCTTAACGTTTGTCCTCCTTATCCGCCAAAGCCCATCACTTCTCATACTATGGAAAATTTCTAAAACCCTTTCTCTATGAAAGGGTTTTATTTTTAAAGGATATTAAATTTATGTAAAGCTACTGTTAAGCGAGTGTGAAGATTTTTCGTTTTTTGTACACACTAATAAAAAAATAGTATGATGAATTTGTACAAGTCGTTATAAAGGTGGGAATATAAATGAGCCAAAAGTTACTCGTAGTAGAAGATGAACTATCAATCTCAACATTGCTGCAATTTAATTTAGAACAAGCAGGTTTTCAGGTGATAACGGCAATGGATGGGAAAAGTGGATTAGAAAAAGCAGAAAATGAAGCTCCAGACCTAATTATTTTAGACCTTATGCTTCCTGAAATGGATGGAATAGAAGTCTGCAAAGAGCTTCGCCTAAGAAAGCTAAATATTCCTATTCTTATGTTGACGGCTAAAGATGATGAATTTGATAAAGTACTGGGTCTTGAATTAGGCGCGGATGATTATATGACAAAACCGTTCAGCCCAAGAGAAGTTGTTGCAAGAGTAAAAGCAATACTCCGTAGAACGACTGTGATGAGTACAGATTCTGCTAGACAAAAAGAAGATATTGAGCATTTAAGAATAGGTGAAGTAGATATTTATCCTGAAAACTATGAAGCCTATTTTAAAGAAAAAGCACTTGAACTGACACCGAAAGAATTTGAACTACTTGTTTATTTAGCAAGACATAAAAGCCGCGTCCTTTCAAGAGAGCAGCTTCTTTCAGCTGTTTGGAATTACGATTTTGTAGGTGACACAAGAATTGTAGACGTTCATATTAGTCACTTGCGAGAAAAAATAGAAACCAATACGAGAAAGCCTCTCTATATCAAAACCATTAGAGGACTTGGTTACAAGCTCGAGGAGCCTCAATAATGAACGAATTTAAAAACCGGGTTCTTACGCTTTTTTTACTCGGGATTTTACTCGTATTTATTCTACTTGCACTCATTATGGGAAACATTGTTCATCATAGTGTAAAAGAAAAAAGAATGGAGTTTTACGCGGGAGAACTCAGCTTGATCGAGCAGGTTTTGATCACTGAAGATCAATCAGCCGCAATTAATGATTTAATAAAACACGCTTCAAAGGATTTAAAAGGGGACATTTATATTCTAGACTCAAATTGGAATGTAAAGTATACGACGGATCGTAATAGCCCTAGAAACATGTCTTCTTTTTTTCCGGAAAAAAAAGGAGCTCCATCTGATCACGAACTAATTCATAGAAATGAGAACGGAAAAATATATTATACGTGGGAACGCAACAAAGAAAATAAGCGTGGCTACATACAGTTAGCGATCTCTGAAGATGCAGCTGAATCAGCAGAAAGATCGATCTGGATCATGATGTCAGCTGGATTTCTTATTTGTTTTGTCATAATTCTTTATGTTTCCGTGAAAGTGATCCAAAAAATCGTACGCCCTGTAGAAGAAGCAACACAAACCGCTAAAGAACTGGCGAAGGGTAATTTCAAAGCGAGGACGTATGAATATTATCGCGAAGATATCGGAGAGTTGAATTATTCTCTGAATGTTTTGGCGCGAAATCTTGAAAAAATGACAAAATCACAAGAGTCACAGCATGATCGTTTAATAACGTTGATTGAAAATATGGGAAGCGGCTTGATATTAATTGATTCAAATGGCTACATCAATTTAGTAAATAAAGCGTTCAAGGAATTGTTTAAAGAGCATGCAGACCAGTGGACAGGCCATTTGTTCTACGAAGTATTTCCTCATGCTGCAATTAAAGACATAGTAAAAGAAACCTATCTCACTGAAAAAAACGTTAGAAAAAGCGTTGTCATCCCTATCCATATTGAGCGAAAACATTTTGATGTATATAGTGCACCTGTGTTAGATGTAAAAGGTAAACTAAGAGGAATAGTACTTGTATTCCATGATATTAGTGAATTAAAAAAGCTTGAGCAAGTTCGTAAAGATTTTGTCGCTAATGTATCTCATGAACTGAAGACGCCTATTACATCCTTAAAAGGGTTTGCTGAAACACTATTGGATGGAGCAGGAGATAATAAAGAATTTCGAAATAAATTTCTTACTATTATTTTGAATGAAAGTGACCGATTGCAAGCTTTAATCCAAGATCTCCTTGATTTATCAAAAAGTGAGCAAGGGTTTCACTTAGAAGCACAGCCTGTTAACCTAGAATCTCTAGTAAATGAAACCATTGAAATTTTGCAGAACAAGGCCGAGAATAAAAATATTTCATTGTCTGTTTCTGTTTCAGGAGACCCTGTTATGGATGGTGACCCACCGCGTTTAAAACAGATCATCATTAATCTTGTTTCAAATAGTCTCACCTACACACCAGTTAATGGAGCTGTAACTGTAGATGTCACAGAACTGGAAGAGCATGTGCAGTTGAGAGTAAAAGATACAGGTATAGGGATAAAAGAAGACGAGATTCCCCGAATTTTCGAACGTTTTTATCGTGTTGATAAAGCTAGAAGCAGAAATTCTGGAGGTACAGGTCTAGGACTTGCGATCGTGAAACATCTCGTTGAAGCCCATCATGGTACCATTAATGTGAAAAGTAAGCTTGGTGAAGGTTCTGAGTTTATCATCTTGTTTCCCAAAAAGATTTAAGTTATAAGATTTACAAATCCTTTACACCACTGTTTTCATTAATTAATAGTGAGGATTTATATTTAAAGTATCCTTTTTCAGTACCCCCTTAGCGAGAATCCAATGATTCTCGCCTTTTTTTATGTCTTCGTTTATTTATCATTGCTTCTTTTTTGTTTCTGTAAGAGAGCATGATACAATAGTATGTAGAAGAAATGCCCTTGGGAGGTAACAGACTTGGGAAATAAAACAAAAAAATTAGTTTTAATAGATGGAAACAGTATTGCTTATCGAGCTTTTTTTGCATTGCCACTGTTAAACAACGATAAAGGAATCTATACAAACGCAGTCTATGGATTCACACAAATGCTGTTAAAGATCTTAGAAGATGAAAAACCGACTCATATGCTCGTTGCATTTGATGCTGGAAAGACAACGTTTCGTCATAAAACGTTTGTTGAATACAAAGGAGGGCGACAAAAAACGCCACCTGAACTTTCTGAACAGTTTCCTTTTATTAGACAGTTACTCGATGCGTTTAAAATTAAACGTTATGAACTAGAAAATTATGAAGCGGATGATATTATCGGAACGCTTGCATCACAAGCAGCTGAAGGCGAATGGGATGTAAAAGTCTTTACCGGTGATAAAGATTTATTGCAGCTTGTAACACCTGATGTTGAAGTAGTTCTTACGCGAAAAGGTATTACAGAAGTAGAAGCATATACGGTTGAACAAGTAAATGAGCGATATGGTATAACACCAGAGCAAATTATAGATATGAAGGGCCTGATGGGAGACCCTTCTGATAACATTCCTGGTGTACCTGGAGTTGGAGAAAAAACAGCCATAAAGCTTATTAAACAATATGGATCAGTGGAAAATGTGCTTGAAGCGATCGGGGAGATATCAGGCGCAAAGTTAAAAGAACGTTTAAGCGAGAATAAAGAGCAGGCGTTAATGAGTAAAGATCTTGCTACCATTACGAAAGAAGCTCCTATTGATCTTGGTATTGATGATACAACATATGAAGGCTTTGAGACTGCTTCTGTTTTTCCGTTATTTAAAGAACTCGGCTTTCAATCTTTGCTTGATCGTTTAGGGGGAGATGAAGCGGCCCTTCCAGATACAGAGAAAGAAGAACTTAGCTTTCAACGCGTTTCTATTATTGAACCAAATATGTTAAAGAATCCATCATCGTTAGTTATTGAGACGTTAACGGAAGATTATCATAAAGCAGACATACACGGGGTTGCTCTTAGCAATGAAAGTGGTACGTATTATGTGCCTTATGATATTGCGAAAGAATCGGAAACATTTAAGAATTGGCTGCAGGATAAAGATCAAAAGAAAATAATGTTTGATGCCAAAAGAGCTCATGTCGCCTTAAAGGGACAAGGTTTAGACTTAAATGGAATCGAATTTGATCTCCAGCTTGCTTCTTATTTGCTGAATCCTTCAGAATCATTAGACGAGATTGCTGATATCGCTAAGCAGTATGGAACCTTAACTGTTGATTCAAACGAAAAAGTATATGGTAAAGGTGCAAAGAAAAAACTGCCTGAAGACGATGTTTTAGCAGAACATCTTAGCAGAAAGGCCTATACTACATTCACGTTAAAAGATGTAATGGCTGAAAAACTCCAAGAGAATGAACAAAGCAATCTTTTTTATGACCTTGAACTGCCTTTATCACTCGTGCTTGCAAAAATGGAAGAGACTGGCGTAAAAGTAAAAGTCGATACCCTAAAAAAAATGGGTACAGATTTAGAAGGACAGTTAACTACGCTCGAAAAAGAGATACATGAACTGGCAGGCGTTACGTTTAATATCAATTCTCCTAAACAACTAGGTGAGATTTTGTTTGAAAAATTAAGTTTACCTGCCGTTAAAAAGACAAAGACCGGTTATTCAACGTCTGTCGATGTATTAGAAAAGTTAGAAGGAAAACACGAGATCATCAATAAAATCTTAATATATCGTCAGCTTGGGAAATTAAGATCAACTTATATCGAAGGCTTGTTAAAGGTGGTTCATGAGGATACGGATAAGATTCATACTCGGTTTAATCAAGTGCTCGCTCAGACTGGCCGATTAAGTTCCATAGATCCTAATCTGCAAAATATTCCAATTCGGCTTGAAGCAGGTAGGAAAATCAGACATGCCTTTGTTGCATCCAATCCTGAATGGAAAATACTTGCAGCTGATTATTCTCAAATTGAACTTCGCGTATTAGCCCATATTTCACAAGATGATAACTTGATGGAAGCCTTCCAAAAGGAGATGGATGTTCATACGAAAACAGCGATGGACGTGTTCCATGTTGATGAACAAGAAGTTACTTCTGAAATGCGAAGACACGCTAAAGCAGTTAATTTTGGAATCGTCTATGGCATAAGTGATTATGGATTATCACAAAGCTTAGGGATAACGAGAAAAGAAGCGGGTGAGTTCATTAAAACATACTTGGAAAGTTTTCCAGGCGTGCAACAATACATGAAGGACAGTATTACAGAAGCGAAGCAAAATGGCTATGTATCAACACTTCTGCATAGACGCCGTTATCTACCAGAGATCAACAGCAGAAACTTTAACCTTCGAAGTTTTGCAGAACGAACGGCGATGAATACTCCTATTCAAGGTACGGCTGCAGATATTATAAAAAAAGCCATGGTTGATATGGACCAACGCTTGATTGAAGAAAAACTTGAAGCGAAAATGCTATTAACGGTGCATGACGAATTAATTTTCGAAGCGCCAGAACAAGAGATTGCAAAGTTAAAGAAATTGGTTTGTGAGGTAATGGAACAAGCCGTTCAACTAGATGTTCCTTTAAAAGTGGACGTAAGCTGGGGAGATTCCTGGTTTGAGGCTAAATAATAAGATGACAGCATTCCCATATAATAGGGGTGCTGTTTTTCATAATAAGAGTGGTGGAAAATATGCCAGAATTACCTGAAGTTGAAAATGTTAAAAATACGCTAAATCGTTTTCTTCCTGGAAAAGTAATAGCAGACGTAGAAGTCCATTGGAAAAATATTGTGAAATACCCTGAAACGGAAGAATTCATTCTAAAGTTAAAAGGACAGACGTTCGATCAGGTGTACCGCAGAGGGAAGTTCTTAATTCTTCATCTCGATGAAGATTCCCTCGTTTCCCATTTAAGGATGGAAGGGAAGTATGGTCTTTTCAACACGGATGCTCCTGTTGATAAACATACACATGTGATCTTTAGATTCACAGATGAGACAGAACTTCGATATCAAGATGTACGCAAGTTCGGCACGATGCATGTGTATCCAAAAGGAACGGAAGAGAACCACCTTCCTTTAAAAACATTAGGGGTAGAGCCATTGTCAGAATCACTAACAGCTGGACTTCTAAAGAAATTATTCGCTAAAACGAAGCGAAACATAAAAGCGGTGCTTCTCGATCAGACAATAATAGCGGGATTAGGAAATATATATGTAGACGAAGTACTGTTTCAGGCAAGAATTCATCCTGAAACTCCTACGAATAAAATATCTTTACATCGTATAAAAAAATTAAAAAGAGCGATTACTGAAATTTTAAGCGAAGCAGTCAAACATGGCGGCAGCACCATTCGTTCATACACGAATTCTGTAGGAGAAACAGGCGGATTTCAGATGAAATTATTTGTTTATGGAAGAAAAAATGAAGCATGCCGAATATGTGGTACAGAGATTGAAAGAATGGTCGTAGCTGGCAGAGGCACTCACGTTTGTAAAGGTTGCCAAAAATAAACCAATTCTTTACTCCTTTCATATACTACTTTACCGTTAACTGAAAGGAGTACAGGAATATGGTGGCTTACTCATTTGTTTTACTGGCATTAGCCGTCAGCCTGGACAGTTTTGGAGCCGGATTAACGTATGGAATGAAATCCATAAAAATACCTTTTCGCTCCATATTGATTATTGCCATATGTTCAGCTGTTACTTTCTTAATTTCCATGTTATTAGGATTCACTTTAGAGCAGTTTATTTCCAAAAAAACAGGTGAAGTTTTAGGGGGCATGATTCTTTTAGGAATTGGAATCTACTCACTATGGCAAGTATTCTTACCAGAAAAAGAATACATGGAAAAAGAAACAAAAGATATCGTGCTTTTTGAAATTAAATCATTAGGGATTGTCATCCATATTTTAAAAAAGCCCGTCATGGCAGATATCGATAAGTCAGGATCCATTACAGGATGGGAAGCTGTTTTACTTGGCATCGCTCTTTCACTTGATGCATTTGGAGCAGGGATTGGTGCTGCACTTGTTCACTTACCTCCTTTATTAACTACTATGACAATTGCTTGTATGAGTGCTCTATTTTTATGGGGCGGAATGGTGGTCGGGTTATTTAGCGTAAACAAAGCAGCGTGGATGAAGCGTTTATCTATACTTCCCGGATTATTACTGATCGTAATGGGATTATTAAAGATGTAACAGGAGGAACCATTTTGATTATCGGATTAACGGGTGGTATAGCCACCGGAAAGACAACAGCAAGTCTTATCTTGAGCCAACAGGGCATACCTGTCATTGATGCTGATATTATCGCAAGAGAAGTCGTTATGCCGGGAAAAGAGGCTTATCAGAAAATAGTCTCTTACTTTGGTTCTCAAATCATAAATTCTGACCATACATTGAATCGCACACTTCTGGGTGAAATTATTTTTAATGATGTAAAAAAAAGAGAAAAGCTCAATGCGATCGTGCATCCAGCAGTGAGGATGGAAATGAAAAATCAGGCAAAACATCATTTGGACGCTGGTCAAAATCCCGTAATCATGGATATTCCTCTACTATTTGAGAGCAAACTGACACACATGGTAGACGTAACATGGCTTATTTATGCATCCCCTGATATTCAACTGAAGCGATTAATGGAACGGGATGATTTTACTGAAAAGCAAGCGTTATCTAGAATTCACTCGCAACTTCCGATCGATGAAAAAAAAGAACTGTCCGATATTGTGATTGTTAATAATGGAACAAAAAAAGAATTAGAAGAAAAACTAACCTTACAGATTCAAAACTTGAGAAAACAGATCCTTTAAATGAGGTTCTGTTTTTTTTAATGATATAGCCTCTTTTTTGCCTATTTTATAGAAAAGTATGTTCTTTTCAAGACCTATTATGATATACTAATTACAGATAGAAACGATAAAGAGTATAACACATTGGAAGGAGCAGCTTCATGAAAGCAAAAATTGCAATTAATGGCTTGGGGAGAATCGGAAGAATGGTCTTCCGTAAAATGATGGAGAATGATGATTTCGAGGTTGTAGCTGTTAATGCCAGCTATCCGGCAGAAACATTGGCACATATGGTTAAATACGATTCCATACATGGCACTTTTCCTGGAGATGTTATAGCTGCAGAAGATGCCCTTTTTATTAACGGAAAAAAAGTTACATTAGTTAATTCTCGAGATCCACTCGAATTACCGTGGAAAACACTTGGAATCGATATCGTGATTGAAGCAACAGGAAAATTTGTATCACAGGAAACCGCTGGGCTTCATATCGAAGCTGGTGCTAAAAAGGTTATCATTACAGCTCCTGGTAAAAACGAAGATATTACAATTGTTATGGGTGTAAATGACAGCGATTACATTCCTTCAGAACACCATATTATTTCAAATGCATCGTGTACGACAAATTGTTTAGCTCCCGTTATAAAGGTGCTTGATGATCAGTTCGGTGTACAATCTGGAATGATGACAACGGTTCATGCTTATACGAATGATCAAAAAAATATTGATAATCCACATAAAGATTTAAGACGTGCTCGTGCATGCGGACAGTCTATTATTCCAACATCTACAGGTGCAGCAAAAGCGATTGCAAAAGTTCTTCCGCATCTAGAAGGCAAATTAAATGGGATGTCACTTAGAGTTCCGACTCCAAACGTTTCGTTAGTTGATGTGGTAGTGGAACTTAAGACTTCTGTTTCAAAAGATCAAGTTAACCATGCGTTCCAATCTGCGGCTGAAGGCTCTTTACAAGGCATTTTAGGTTATAGCGATCTTCCTTTAGTTTCGATCGATTATAATGGTAATGAGAACTCATCCATTGTAGACGGTCTTTCAACAATGGTTATGGACGGAAACAAAGTAAAAGTATTAGCTTGGTATGACAATGAGTGGGGCTATTCTTGCCGAGTGGTCGATCTAGCGAAGCATGTTGCAGTCGCATTAAACGCTAGTACTTCTTTAGAAAAGAACGCTTCCGTGTCTTAATGTTATTTTTTTATAAAAGTTCAAAGCTGGGGAAAATCCCGGCTTTTTTTGTTTGACAAAAAATAACTAGTTTTTTTAAAAAAACCATTAAAAAAAATTCATTATAGTTATTGCAAATAAATTTTAAAAGAAGTATACTATGATTCGTGAACTTCAAATAAAGCAAACAAAGGCATTGAATGCTACTTAAAGGGTTAGGACCTCTTTGGACTAACTTGCCCCCGTGGTAGATGTTCGATTCCGCATGCTTGAAGGCATGATTATTTTTAAAAGGGGGACTATGCTAATGGATACAATGGGAAGACACGTAATTGCTGAGTTATGGGGTTGTGATTCTGAAAAACTAAATGACATGAAATTTATTGAAGAGACTTTCGTTGATGCTGCACTTAAAGCTGGTGCGGAGATTCGTGAGGTAGCTTTTCATAAATTTGCTCCACATGGTGTGAGTGGTGTTGTTATTATTTCTGAATCTCATCTAACTATTCACAGTTTTCCTGAGCATGGTTATGCAAGTATTGATGTATATACGTGTGGAGATCGAATCGATCCTAACGTTGCTGCTGATTATATTTCAGAAGCATTAGGCGCTAAAAAACGCGAAAATCTGGAAGTTCCTCGTGGAATGGGTCCAATTTCCGTTGCCAAATCGAAAGTTACAGCTCAATAATTTAAAACAGAATGTAAGCGGGGTGTGAATTTCACACCTCTTTTTTATTTTATATAGAATGGGGAATAATACGATTCAATTATTTTGATTTGGAGGTCTGTTATGTTTAGAAAGCTGCAAAACCTTATGGAAAATCATGCGGAAACGAGTGAACTGCATGTGGACGAAAGACTCCGAACCCATTATTTTAAAGTTAATAAAGCAGAAGTGCTCAATGTGATTAAAAATATCCTTGATGAAGACACCAATTTTCGGGAACTTGGGTTTTCAGAAGAAAGGGGAGAAGTGACGTTCGAAGTAAGACAACCGAAAAATGCTTTTGTTGTGATGAGTGTAGTGACTGTTAAAGCATACAATACGGCTGTAGATATTAATGTTACAACGGAGTCTGCCCTCCCTTTTAATTTTGGAAATAACCAGCGCCTGATTAGCAGTCTCTATGAAGATTTAAAACAGAGACTACCTTATCTCGGAACATCATTGGCTGAAAAATTATAGGAATAGCTTGTCACATACCTCCCTTTTCTTTAAGATAGAGTAGAATAGAAAATTTTTTGGGGATGATTACAATGAGGTGTCCTTCTTGCCAGCACAATGGAACAAAAGTGCTTGATTCTCGACCTGTACATAGTGGACGATCCATTCGCCGAAGACGGGAATGTGAATCATGCAGTTATCGATTTACTACATTTGAAACGGTAGAACAAACACCGCTTATCATTGTTAAAAAAGGCGGAGAAAGAGAAGAATTCAGCCGCGAAAAAATTCTTAGAGGGCTAATAAAGGCTTGTGAAAAGAGGCCTGTCCCTTTAGAAACACTAGAAAATATAGTAGATAACATTGAAAAAGAATTGCGAAATAGCGGAGCATCAGAAATTTCAAGCACAGCTGTTGGTGAACAGGTGATGGAACATCTTTCAAAAACAGATGAGGTAGCTTATGTCAGATTTGCCTCTGTATATCGTCAATTTAAAGATATTAACGTTTTTATTCAGGAACTGAAAGAACTGATCAAAAAAGAGGAGCGTTAAAGCGTCAGTATAACGGCTATAACGCTCTTTTTGTACGATATAAACAGTATTTTTAATAGATAAAGGGTGAAAACGATGACGGTACATTTTCAGGAAGTAGTGCCCGTTGATACGTATTCCGTCCAGAGTAAGGGTTTGTTGCATGAAATCGATCAAAAAGTGCTTACATTACTGTATCAGCCATTGGTTGGAGCTTTTGCATACAGTTTGTATATGACTTTATGGTGTGAATCGAATATGAACCAACAAACAAAAAAACATCAACACCTTATGAACCTAACGCAATTTTCTTTAAAAGATATATTATCTGGAAGAAAAAAGTTAGAAGCGATCGGGCTTTTAAAAACGTTTAAACAGGATCAGGATAACGCAAGAGAATATTTATACGAGCTTCAGCTGCCCCTTTCACCTAAAGCCTTTTTTACGGATGGCTTTTTAAGCATTTATTTGTTTAACCGTTTGGGACAAAAGAGGTTTCAGGAAGTACGGGAGACATTCCTAGTTCCGCAGAAGGACTCTGATGGCTTTAAAGATGTCACAGCCTCGTTTAGTGATGTGTTTACTTCACTTCATCCGTCAGAGATGACTGCTAAAAGTTATTCGGAGATCACCGAAAGAGCAGTGGACTCGGAGAATACAACGCTTGTTGAAAAAGGTGTACAGGGAAGAGTTACCTTAGGGGATGAAACGTTCGACTTTGAGGCAATGGTTAACCAGATTTCAACCTTTATTGTTCCTAAAGAAGTGTTAACACCAAAGCTAAAGGAAGCAATCTATAAACTTGCTTATATCTATCAGCTTGAACCAATGGATATGAGCAGACAGATTCAAAATGTATATTACTCTACAGGTGAGATTACGAGTGAGAATCTTCGGCGTGAAATCCAAAAATGGTATCGTTTTGAACATGAAGAAGGACTGCCCGTGTTGTCATTAAGAACACAGCCTGTACCTTTAAAAGCTCTGCATGGGATGGAGCCCCAAACAAAAGAAGAAGAACAGATTAAATTCTTTGAAGAAGTTTCACCGTATAGGCTGCTAGAAGATTATAGCGGTGCGACTCCGGCAGAGGTTGATCTGAAACTCGTTGCTTACTGTATGCTCGATCAGAACCTTACCCCAGGCGTAACAAATGTTCTTTTAGACTATGTGCTCACTACTAATGATATGAAACTTGCAAAAGGACTCGTTGAACGTATTTCATCCCATTGGGCAAGGAAAAAAGTGCAAACCGTTTCAGAAGCTATGGCACTCGCACGTGATGAAAAAAGAAAATACAAAGAGTGGCAAGATAAAAAGACGATGAAGCCAGGGTTTTATAATGGTAAACAACAACAGCCGAACGTGGCCGTGCCAGATTGGTTAAAGCCTGAAACGAATACAGGTGTCCAGAACAAGGACAACGATGCAATGGAAGACGAAAACAGAAAATGGTTAGAAAGCTTGTTGAACAATTCGAAATAAAGGGGGGATTAACATGGAATCAATCAAGGAATCTGTTAAGCATATGCCGGGATTTGATAAATTTCAGGAAAAATACGAACTTATGAAACAGCAAGTTCTAACAGATCCAAAAGTAATGCGTTTTTTAAGAGAAAATCCTGACATTTCAGATACCCATGCCGATAAATTATTGTCGAGTTTTTATACCTTTAAAAACGAACAACAAGCGTGCAGAAACTGTCCTGGTTTGGAAAAATGCCCGAATATCATGCAAGGATACCGTTCAGAACTTACAAGAGTGAGACAAACTGTAGAGCTGAGGTACAAACCTTGTGATCTCAAAATAAGAGATGAACAGAAAAAATCGATGGCCACGTTGATTAAGAGCTATTTTATTCCGAAAGAAATCCTTGGCGCTACATTCGAGCGGCTTTATAAACATAGTATCGATGACTCGAGACGAAATGCTATATCAAAAGCGTATGAATTTGTTCAAATGGCTGGTACAGACCAACAAGTAAAAGGGATATACTTTTATGGGAAATTTGGAGTCGGCAAGACATACTTGCTTGGCGCGATCGCAAATGGTTTAGCCGAAAAAGGAATCAATTCTCTCATGGTTCACACACCAGAGTTTTTACGTGAAATGAAAAATTCTTTGTCAGATGGCAGCTTTGATTCAAAAATGGAATTGTTAAAAACGATACCTGTTTTGATGCTTGATGATATTGGCGCAGAAAATATGACGAATTGGGTCCGTGATGAAATTCTTGGAGTCATTCTTCAATACAGAATGATGGAAAAGCTTCCTACACTCTATACTTCAAATTGTGATTTTGATATGCTTTTGCAGCACCTTTCCTACTCGCAAAAAGGCGGGCTTGATGAAGTAAAAGCACTTAGGATTATGGAACGAATTAAACACTTAAGTTCACCCGTGTTTATGGGTGGCAGTAAAAATTTCAGAGAAGAATGATAAAAAACTTCTGCTCTTTGTGAGCAGGAGTTTTTTTACTGATTTTATTCTTTCTTAACACTCATAGCTGTCTCTTCTATTAAAATATGTTAGGATAAGTCTATAAGAAATTGGATTCGGAGGTTACCGATGAGTATTGAATCGATTTTGCAGAAAGCATTGGATGGCGAACGTTTATCGGTAGAAGATGCTGTTAAACTTTATGAAAGTGATGAAGTCGAACGAATGGGGGAAGTTGCTGACGTTATTATGAAAAGGTGGCATCCAGAACCGATCACCTCTTTTGTAATCGGCCGTAACGTTAACTATACTAATTTTTGTGATACATATTGCAGATTTTGTGCCTTTTATAGACCGCCTGGAAGTGAAGAGGGATACGTTTTAGAGGATGAGGTTATTTTTCAAAAAATCCAGGAAACGGTAGATGTGGGCGGAACAGAAATCTTAATGCAAGGTGGAACGAATCCGAATCTGCCTTTTAGCTATTATACAGATTTATTGCGTGAGATTAAGAAACGCTTCTCAATAACGATGCATTCATTTTCACCTGCTGAAATATGGAAAATGGTTGAAGTATCCGGATTATCCCTGGAGGAAGTTCTTCGTGAATTGAAAGAAGCTGGTTTAGATTCTTTACCAGGCGGGGGAGCAGAAATTCTAGATGATCGCACGCGGAAAAAAATCAGTAAACTTAAAGGTTCCTGGACTGAGTGGATTGAATGTATGAAGACTGCTAAAAAAGTAGGTCTTCATTCAACTGCTACAATGGTTATTGGATTTGGGGAGAGTTTTGAAGAAAGAGCTCTTCACTTAAAACGAGTTCGTGATGCACAAGATGAAACCAATTGTTTTCTTGCCTTTATTTCTTGGACGTTCCAGCCTGACAATACGAATATGAAAGCTGAGAAAACAACTCCTAGAGAATACTTAAAGAATGTTGCCATTTCCCGTATTTTCTTAGACAACATCCCAAATTTCCAATCCTCATGGGTAACCATGGGACCTGAAGTCGGCAAGAAATCTCTTCATTATGGATGCAATGATTTTGGAAGTACGATGATGGAGGAAAATGTTGTTTCTGCAGCAGGTACAACTCATAAAGTAAATACGAATTTAACTTTGCGTTTAATTCGTGAGGCTGGGAAAATTCCTGCACAACGTAATACAAAATATGAAGTTCTTCGTGTGTTTGAGGACGAGGAAAAAGCTGAAAAAGATTTTGTGATGCAAAATTAAATCTGACAATAACACAATAAACAGATACTCTTAAGATCCCTTTAATAGGGATCTTTTTATTTTAAAAATAATAATTAGAATTTTCCTTATATTTAAAATATTGTGTATAATATAAGGATATTAAACATAAGGGGGAAATGGAAAATGAATGTGAAACAGATGTTGAAAATGGGAGTTATCGGATTATCTGCAGCGTTTTTGGTAGCCTGCAGCAGTACAGGGTCAGATGAAAAATTAACAATAGGAACAGATGCAGCCTATGCTCCTTTTGAGTCTTTGGATGGTGACAAAATCGTTGGCTTTGATGTGGACCTGCTCGATGCCGTCATGAAGGAAGCGGGTTTAGAATACGAACTGAAAAATTTAGGATGGGATCCTTTATTGATTGCTCTTCAAAATGACGAAGTGAATGCCGGGATATCTGCTATGACGATCAATGAAAAGCGAAAGAAAAGTTATGATTTTTCCTCTCCTTATTTTGAATCCATTAATATGATTCTAGCAAAAGAGGGAACATCTATTAAAACGGCTCAAGACTTAGAGGGCAAGAAGGTAAGTGTTCAAAACGGAACGACCGGGCAAGAAGCACTTGAGAAAATGTTTGGTGCCACAGAGAATATTAAGAAATACGATAATAATACTCTTGCTATACAAGCATTATTGAATGGTGAGGTAGAAGCTGTTGTTGCTGACAATGCAGTTGTGCAGGAATATGCTAAAAATAATCCTGACAAAAAGCTGGTAGCAATCAGTGATAAGGAGAACTTTGAGAGTGAATTTTATGGAATTGCTTTTCCTAAAGGTGCAGATCATCAGGAAGAAATCAACAAAGCTCTTAAAAAAGTAATCGATGATGGGAAATACGCAGAAATCTATAAAAAATGGTTTGGGGAAGAGCCGAATGTAGATGTGCTGAAACAATAATTTTTTGGAGGTCTGCATGGAATATTCTTTACAAATCATAGGTGATTACATGCCCTTGTTCCTAAAAGGTACATGGGTTACAATACAGCTTTCTTTTTTAGCTATTCTATTTGGAACGATTCTGGGCTTGTTTATTGGGTTAGGAAAGATGGTAAAACAGCCATTAATCAGTTTACCCTGCGTTTGGTACATAAGTTTTTTTCGCGGCACACCTTTACTTGTTCAAATTTTATTGATTCACTCCGCTTTAATGCCGCTTATTATGAAACCGCCTAATGTTTTTATTTCAAGTGTACTCGCATTATCTTTAAATGCCGCGGCGTACATCTCTGAAATATTTAGAGCAGGAATTCAGTCGATCGACAAAGGACAGATGGAAGCTGCACGATCAGTAGGGATGACACATGTTCAAGCAATGAGACATGTGATACTGCCACAAGCCTCAAGAAGGATGATTCCGCCTCTTGGAAATGAATTTATTGTATTAATAAAAGATTCATCTCTCGTGTCTATTATAGCGACACCAGAATTGATGTATTATGCAAGAGCTATGATGGGCCAATATTATCGTCCTTGGGAGCCTTATATGACTGCAGCTCTTATGTATTTAATTTTAACTCTTGGCATGGCATTCATCCTTTCTAAAATCGAGCGCAAATTTGTATATGATTAAACAACCTGATATCCGGGTTGTTTTTTTATTGCGGTAACATTTTTTATGACCAGGTCCCATATATTGTATTATTGAGATTTTATATGGGGGGGACTCGTTTGTTCACGATAGCTTTTTCACACCCATCTGATGGGATTGCTGTCCGTAAAAATATGATTAGGACAGCAGCAAAACATAAAATTAACCCTTCCTTTGCCAAATTATCTGAAGCTTCTTCAAAAATTCTTGAATTGCACATACAGGAAGATAAAGGATTCATATTGGATGTGTTAACAGAATTTACACGAAATAAGGTTGAAGATGTTTGTTTAAAGGAAATGATTGAACATGCCTTTTTTTATGATGATGCTGCAGAACAAAAGGAAATATTCTTAATTACAAAAAGCATTATTTCTGGTGAGCTTGAAGGGATACCTGAAGTTAAAAACCTGACGGATCTGAATGAACTCATCAGAAGTCAGTGGGCGTCCATTCTTCATGAAACAACAGAATGTATTGAGTTTGAAGCTTTTTTAAAGTTTCGAATGAAAGAATATGTAGCAACTTTGCTCAAAGTAGTAGAGTGCGCAATCGACGAATATAAACTCGAGCTTGAATATCAGATGTTCGTAGACCAATTACGAAATTGTTTAACAAAGCAAAAATCTTTTATAAAGAACCATGTTATTGTTATTTTTGACTGTGAAGATGTTGTTATTTTTGATGAGCATCAGAATCCTTTATCCACATCCCAATTAAAGCAGCTTCATGAAAAAGCTTTGAAATTAACGAATGTCGTGAACTTAGATGAACGCCTTCTTGGGCCTCTGATTGGACTGGCGCCTGGATCTGCTAAAATCTACTCCTATGATATGGACCATCCACTTTTACAAACCGTTAAAAATATTTTTCAAGAACACGTCTCTATTGCTCCACTTGAAAGGATGACATTTAAACAGAATAGGTGTTTTCGGAAAAAAAAGTCATAAACTGTTAACGTCCTCTTGCTTTTTGAAAAATGACTGCATATAATAAGCTTATAAATTTATCATTTTATCTGTATTGATAAGGACATGAAGCAAATTTTTACGGTTCTTAGAGAGGGAAGTCTCCGGCTGAAAACTTCCTAACACGGAAAACTGCTTTACCACCTTGGAACTTCAACGGTGAACGCTTTAGTAATCGTTGACGGCTACAGTCCGTTATCCTGTCCGAGTGCCGCTTATGTATGTATACAAGGCGGAACAAGGGTGGAACCACGAGATTATCACTCGTCCCTTCTATAGGGACGGGTGTTTTTTGTTTTATACCAAATTAAAGGAGATGTTTCTTATGTCAATTTCAATCACATTCCCAGACGGTTCAGTCAAGGAGTTTCCGAAGGGGGTTACTTCTGAACAAGTCGCAGAAAGTATTAGTCCTAGCCTTAAGAAAAAAGCTGTTGCAGGAAAAGTAAACGGACAATTATATGATTTTTCTCGTCCGATCGAAGAAAATGCATCCATAGAAATCGTGATGCAGGATTCTAAAGAAGGGCTTGAAATGACAAGACATTCAAATGCTCACTTGCTAGCTCAAGCTTTAAAACGTTTGTATCCAGATGTGAAGCTAGGAATTGGTCCTGTAATCGATAACGGATTTTATTATGATGTGGATATGGAACATAATTTAACACCTGAAGATCTTCCAGCCATTGAAAAAGAAATGAAGAAGATTGTTAATGAAAATCTTCCAATCGTACGTAAAGAAGTAAGTCGTGAAGAAGCTCTTGATATTTATGAAAAATTAGATGATCATCTGAAGCTTGAGCTGATCCGCGACCTACCAGAAGGTGAAAAGATTACGATCTATGAGCAAGGTGAATTCTTTGATCTTTGTCGAGGACCTCATATTCCTTCAACAGGAAAGATTAAAGCATATAAGCTGATGAGTATTTCAGGAGCTTATTGGCGCGGTGACAGTGATAACCAAATGCTTCAACGTATTTATGGTTCAGCCTTCTTAAGCCAAAAAGACCTGGATGAATACTTGCATTTTATTGAAGAAGCACAAAAGCGTGATCACCGTAAACTTGGAAAAGAGTTAGAGCTGTTCATGTTCTCGGAAGAAGCACCTGGTATGCCGTTCTATCTTCCAAATGGTCAAACGATTCGTACAGAACTAGAGAACTTCTCTCGTGAACTTCAACGTCAAGTGGACTATGATGAAGTACGTACGCCATTTATGATGAATCAGCGCTTATGGGAGCAATCAGGTCACTGGGATCATTATCATGAAAACATGTATTTCTCAGAAGTGGACGACACAAAGTTTGCGATGAAACCGATGAACTGTCCAGGACACATGCTTATTTTTAAAAACAAGCTTCATTCTTACAGAGACCTTCCAGTCCGTATGGCTGAGTTCGGCCAAGTGCATCGCCATGAGTATAGTGGAGCGTTGAACGGTATGATTCGTGTTCGTACGTTCTGTCAGGATGATGCCCATATCTTTGTAACACCAGGGCAGATTGAAAGCGAGATCAAAAACGTCTTCAAGCTGGTTGATAAAATTTACAGCACTTTCGGTTTTGAATATTCAGTGGAACTTTCTACTCGTCCTGAAGACTCTATGGGTGATGACCACCTTTGGGAACAAGCGGAAGGTGCATTGAAAAATGTACTAGAAGATCTAGGGATGAACTATCATCTAAATGAAGGCGACGGAGCATTCTACGGTCCGAAAATCGACTTCCACATTAAAGACGCGCTTAAGAGAAGTCATCAATGTGCGACAATTCAGCTTGATTTCCAAATGCCAGAGAAGTTTGACCTCACATATGTGGATGAAAACAATCAAAAAGTTCGTCCGGTAGTAATTCACCGTGCGATCTATGGATCAATTGACCGTTTCCTAGGAATTTTAGTGGAGCATTTTGCTGGAGCGTTCCCAACATGGTTAGCACCAGTTCAAGTGAAGCTCATTCCGGTATCTGATGTTCATAACGAGTATGCGTATAAACTTCTAGAAGATCTGAAGGAACATGCGATTCGTGTAGAGATCGACACTAGAAATGAGAAGATGGGCTACAAGATTCGTGAAGCTCAGATGAAGAAGATCCCTTACATGCTTGTTCTTGGTGACAAAGAGATCGAAGACAATGCGGTAAACGTTCGTAAATATGGTGAGCAAAAATCAGAAACTGTCTCTTATGAAGATTTCAGAGATAAGATTTTAGCTCAAATTAATGAAAAGAGATAACATTGAGTAGAGCGGCCTTTTAAAAATCCGGCTGCTCTTTTTTTGTTGTTGATTGGTTTATATGGACAATCTGGGCAGAATTATGCAATAGACAACATATCGGGGAACAGTTCACAGGCCTTGCATGAAACAACCGTTTTGATTTTGAAAGTGGTCATTTTTCGTTACCGATGCTCACTTTCCGTGTGATTGGTGGTGAGCTATCGTGGAAGTACAATTATCAGGAGCTATTTTTTGTTCAATGCTAGTGTGAAAAGTGGACATATAAATATTGAAAAGCCATTAAAATTAGTTAATAGAGCAGCAATAACTAATTTTCGATAAAAAACTCTTGCATTACGTTTGAAAACGAAGTAAAATTAATTTCGTTGCTTATGAAATCGTTATTTGACACAATTCACACCAATATGTTATAGTAAGTAAGGTTAATAAAATAAGCTTAAGCATCAAACAAGCAGAAGCACCCGCTTCTCACCTGATTTGACGTCACTATTGACTGTTGATGGGTAGATGGAATTCAGGCATGTCTAGTACATAGCCAGTTTACGTGTGGGTGATATATGCGCCGACGCTTTTTTTATTTGCATGAATATAACAAGTGCAGTGTTAGAAAAAAATACTCACTGAAAAAATTTGGAGGTGACTTACTATTAGTAAGGACGTGTCTGTCAATGATGGCATTCGAGCTCGTGAGGTTCGCTTAATCGGTCCAGATGGAAGCCAGCTAGGCATTAAATCAAGACAAGAAGCTTTAGACCTTGCGACAAACGCAAATCTTGATCTTGTTCTCGTTGCTCCTGCCGCTAAACCGCCAGTATGCAAAATTATGGATTATGGCAAGTTTAAATACGAGCAACAGCGTAAAGAAAGAGAAGCAAGAAAGAATCAAAAAGTCATTACGACTAAAGAAATTCGTCTTAGTCCAACAATTGAGGAAAACGACTTTAATACAAAGCTTAAAAATGCTCGTAAGTTCCTTGAAAAAGGCGACAAAGTAAAGGCAAGTATTCGTTTCCGTGGACGTGCAATTACTCATTCTCAAATCGGAAAAACGGTATTAGAGAAATTAGCGAAAGAATGCGAGGATCTTTCTACGGTGGAGACTTCACCTAAAATGGAAGGCCGAAGCATGTTTCTTATCCTAGCACCTAAAGCCGAAAAATAATTTTTACCAGGGAGGTAACCATTATGCCTAAAATGAAAACTCATAAAGGTGCTGCAAAGCGCTTTAGAAAAACTGGATCAGGTAAATTAAAGCGTGCGAGCGCTTATACAAGTCACTTGTTCGCTAACAAGTCTACTAAAGCTAAGCGTAAGCTTCGTAAAGCGAAACTTGTTAACAGCGGTGACTACAAGCGTATCCGCACATTGCTAACTTACAAAAAACGTTAATCATACGTAAAGTTGATTTAAAAATAGGAGGTTTTTAATATGCCAAGAGTAAAAGGTGGCTATGTAACACGTCGTCGTCGTAAAAAAGTTCTTAAGCTGGCTAAAGGCTATTTTGGTTCAAAACATAAATTATTTAAAGTAGCACAACAACAAGTATTCAAATCTTTAATGTACGCTTACCGTGACCGTCGTCAAAAGAAGCGTGATTTCCGTAAGCTTTGGATCACTCGTATCAATGCTGCTGCTCGTACAAACGGTCTTTCTTACAGCCGTTTAATGCACGGTCTTAAACTAGCTGGTATCGATATCAACCGTAAAATGCTTTCTGAAATTGCAATCACAGACGAAAAAGCTTTCGCTGAATTGGCTTCAAAAGCAAAAGACAGCCTAAAAGCTTAAATTAGTCTAAAAGAAAAGATCATTTCCTATATGATGGAGATGATCTTTTTCCATTTAGAAAGGAAAAGTATAAAGTGTTAATCTTTTATTTGATCGTAATAAACATATTCGCCTATTTTGTAATGAAAAAAGATAAATCATTAGCTCAAAAAGGAAAGTGGCGAACTTCTGAAACACGGCTTTGGCTCGTTGCTATTTTTGGAGGAGCACCTGGAATGTGGCTTGCCATGAAGAAGTTCCGACATAAGACAAAACATCAAACCTTTCGTTACGGCATACCTTTGTTAAGTATGTTGATTACCGTTTTGGCAGGTTGGTTTTTATAAAAGTTATTCCTGCTGTAAATATCTTTTATCTTTTAAGAAAAGCCTCCAGAAAATATAGAAACCTGGCGTTAATATCGCAAGACCAACGATATACATAATCATTAAGGAATAAAATGTTTCTTTAGCTGTGAATGCTTCATAAATCGTTAAATCGGGATATACGATATAAGGCAAATGGGCCAACCCATATCCAACACTAGCGAGTCCGTACTGTAATACCGTAACAAGCAATGTAAATCTTGGCCGTCCAATTCCTGGGCGGTTTTGTTTTGGCCACCAAAGTGAAGCATAGGCGATGCAAAAAGCTAAAAGAGAAAGGATGAACCAAATTTTCTGTCCCATTAGGTTGTCGACGAGCCAACTAGCTTCCGGCGCCATAAATAAAAGTGTGAACAATGCAGATAACAATGTAAGCGGTCCTAGCAAGATAGCATTACTTCGATATAAGCTGTAAGCTTTCTCATTGTTTGACACGCGTGAATAATCGGCTAAAAAAAGAGCGGACAAAAACAATTCAGATGTCAGTCCGAATAAAACGTACAAATAAAGAGTAGGACTTGTAAACAGTTTAGCGATTAATAGAGATTGATTCGAGACGTCGCCACTAATAAATCCGCCCTGACTGATTGGAAGAACCGCGATTAATAATGATGGTATTAAAACACCGGATATGCCTGATATAAAGAACATGGTTTTCCGATACCCTTGAACGGAATAGGAGAATACCATAAAAGCGCTTCGTATGGCTAAGAAAAATAAAATTAAGCTGATGGGTACTAACATGACAGTTCCAAGTGTGTAAGCACCTTTTGGGAAAAATCCCACGAAAGCGACAACAAGCAAAACAAGAAAAACATTCGTTACTTCCCATGTAGGCGATAAGAAACGGTTTGCGATCGTCCCAGCCATCGTTTTATGATTGTTGTAGACCATCGCCCAGAAACCAGCTCCAAAATCAATCGAACCAAAAATGCTGTAGATAAAGATAAAGGACCACATCATTAAAATCGCGAGTACCTCTTCACTCATTGTTATTTCCTCCTCTCTTACCCAGATATCTTATCCATATCTTTTGAAACCGGATTGCGTTTAAAGTAAGCTGTTAAAATCAAGATGGTTAATACACTTAGAAGTGCATATAAGAATAAGAAAAGCAGAAACAGTACACCAAGATCTTCATTTTTTGTAGCTGCTTCAGCTGTAGTCTGCACTCTATAAATTGTCCATGGCTGTCTACCGCTGCAGCTGAATACCCATCCGAATTCGATACAAAGCATGGACATCGGACCAGATAAAACGAGGAACCAAAGCAGCCATTTTGGAAACGGCCTGCCTCGTTTTTTTACGAAGAACCACCAATAAAGTAAAGCGATGGCTGCAAGCCCCAATAATAAAGTCCCCAATCCTACCATTAAATTGAATAAAGTATGGACATAAAAAGGCGGCCATGTTTCACGAGGGAATTCATAAAGCCCTTTTACTTCTGTATCAAACTTCCCTGCTGCAAGCCAACTGAGCGCCCAAGGAATTTCAATCCCATATTTTACTTCTTCTGTTTTAGGATCGGTATAACCGCCAATTGCAAGAGGTGCGTATCTCTGAGTTTCGAACAAACCTTCTGCAGCGGCAAGTTTTTCTGGAGCATATTGATGCAAGATCTGTGCTGAATGATGGCCGGAAAGAGCAGAAATGAAACTCATTAAAAAGGCAACAGTAAGAGATAGGAACAAGCCTTTGAGATGATAGGCACGTTCTCGATCTGACCGTTTTTTTAATAGTTTAAATGCGGCGACTGATGCAATAGCAAATGCTCCTGTCATGTAGGCTGTTACGGCAACATGAAAAGCTGAAGATACAAAACTAGGATTAAAGAATGCATCCCAGGGCTGAACATCGTATATCGTTCCATCAGGCTTAATTTTAAAGCCATCTGGTGTGTTCATCCACGTGTTAACGGCTGTTATCAATATGCCAGATGCAACGGCACCAAAAGCGACAAAAAAAACAGAGATTAATCTGAAATAGCGGGGAAGTCTATCAGCGGCATACACATAGATTGACATAAAGAGTGCTTCAATGAAAAAAGCGAAAATCTCGATTTGGAAAGGCAAGGAGATAACTTTACCAACGATCTCCATAAATCCTGGCCATAATAAAGAAAGCTGAACCCCTACAATCGTTCCAGATGGAATGGCAACTCCTAATAATACGGCAAAAGCCTTTGTCCACCGTTTGGCCATAATGCTATAGTCGTTATCCCCTTTTATTTGGTGGATGATCTCTGCAATAACGATCATTAATGGAAGTCCAACACCAAGGGTAGCAAAAATAATATGAAAACCTAAAGATGTGCCAAAAAATGCTCTGGCAAGTATGACTGTGTCCATGCCGATTCCTCCTTTTCCCTTCAATGACAAAAAAGTACAACCTAAGTTTAAGGTGTCATAAAGAACGCATGTTTATTCACGTACTAATTGTCATACAGTGCTCGTCTTATGTCATATGCTGACTTAAAGGGGGTGTGAAATGTTAGATCATACGAGTATGTACATGGACATTTTGAAGTTTAGTGGAATTTTTGCCCCTTTGCTTTTTATCCTTCTGCAAGCGTTCAGACAATTTTTTTTCTTGCCAGTCGGTCTGATTTGTCTTACCGGTGGAATCTTGTTCGGAGCAGTTGCAGGTACACTCTATTCTGTCATCGGTATTACGTTGTCGAGCCTTCTCTTTTATTGGGGAATGAAGAGTATGCCAAAGCTAATGAAAAAAGTAAAAAGGCTTCAAAGGAAATGGATAGGTAAAAAAATGCCATTTTCAGTTGGTCAGATTGCTATTTTAAAAATGATTCCTTTTATGCATTTCCACCTTTTAAGCCTTTGTTTAATCGAGGTTTCCTCGAATTTCAAAGAATATACGAAAGCGAGTTTTGTATCAAACATCCCGATTGCCATTTTCTACTCTTCTTTCGGTTCTGTTTTACTCTCCCTTTCTATCCTGACTTCTATTGCTCTCCTTCTTATGCTCTCTATTCTGTTCTATTTGTTAAGAAGGAAAGAATGGGTCATGAAATGGAGTGAGTTTTTTGAAGAGAAGGAAAAAGCAGAGAAGCATCGCATGCCTGCATAAGGAGCATGCTTTTTTTAATCCCTATCTTTTTTATTCTGCTAAATGCGATATAATAGCTTAGGAATGAAAGGCAGGGAATCACATATGAAAATAGAGAAACTTTTTGCTTTACAAAAAGAATTGAACACTCGAATTGTAAAAGAACATCACCTTATAGATGAGTCATTAGCAGATCAGCGAAAGTTAGCTTTTCTAGTAGAACTTGGGGAGCTTGCCAACGAAACAAGATGTTTTAAATATTGGAGCAAACGACCTCCTTCTGAAAAGGAAATCGTTCTTGAAGAATATGTAGATGGCTTGCATTTTGTACTGTCGATTGGATTGGATATGGGATTTACAAACCTTCAGTTGCCAAATGAGGTTGAATTTAAACAAAAAATGGACAAGATAGAGCTAGACGAAATGTTTCTCTCGCTCTACCAATCGGGTTCTAAAGCTTTATTAAATGAAGATTTTATCCAGTTCTTTGATGATTTTTTGGGACTTGGATTAAAGCTCGGGTTTACTTTTAAAGAAATAGAGAGTGCCTATTTAGATAAAAATCTTGTGAACCATGAGCGACAAGATACAGGGTATTAAAAAGCAAAAAACCCGGTGCACCGGGTTTTATTTTAAACCATTTGATAAAGTTGTTAAGATTTCTTCCTTTTTTTGCTCATCGGAATTTTTCCATATGACTTCAAAAAGGACACCTAAGCCAGGAAGCATTTTTTCTTCTCCGCTTTCAATCGCATCTACAATCGTATCTTGCAATTGTTCTTTATTATTGCCTGTAACATTATGCAGCACTGCTTTTCTTAGATCCATATTCATGGGATAAGCACCTCTATCTAATTTTTTTCTTTTTTTATTGTGTACGTTCTAATCATGTTTTATGAATAAATTATTTATGACAATAAAAAAGAACATTTTAAAGGAGTACTTCAGAAATGAAATACATTGAATCAGAATCCAATGCTTCCTTAAAGCAATGGAAAAAATTACATACAAAAAAAGAAAGAGAAAAAACAAGAACATATCTATTAGAAGGCCCTCATCTGATTGAAGAAGCCATATCGTCTGGCGCTAAGCTTCAACATGTTGTGGTTGAAGAAAACTTTGAGATAAAAGAGGAATGGCTGAAAGAGAAATTTACCTTATGGACCGTTCCTGCAAAGTTAATGAAACAGCTTTCTGAAACGGAAAAACCTCAAGGAATTATCGCAGTATGTGAAATGATGGAAACCCAAGAAAACATTCTTACAGAACATGGTCGTTTCCTTTTGATCGACGGAGTGCAGGATCCAGGGAATCTTGGTACGATAATTCGAACGGCAGACAGTGCAGGACTTGATGGTGTATTTTTAGGTGAAGGAACGGCAGATCTTTATAATGGTAAAACCGTCCGGTCCACTCAAGGTTCGCTCTTTCATCTACCTATTGTAAAAGCAGATTTAAAAACGGTTATTGAGATGTGCAAAAAATTTGAAGTGCCTATCCTTTCTTCCTCTCTTTCAGACGCCGTGGATATGAGAGAAATTCCAGAAATGAAGGGATTTGCCTTAATTGTGGGGAATGAAGGACAAGGTGTAAGGCAATCTTTACAGAATGAATCAACCATGAATGTAAAGATTCCGATCTTCGGACAAGCTGAATCTTTGAATGTTTCCGTTGCAACGGGCATTCTTTTATATGAGCTTCAGCGAAAAAGATAGGATTTTATTCACTTTTCGATGAGACCCGTTGCAATTCTTGATTTTTATCATATATAATGGAACAAGATAAATGAAAATAATTGAAAAAGCATTGATGGAGAAGAGTAAATAATGATTCCGCCAAAAAGGGAGGAAATGTCCTGGACTGTGAGCATTTCTTTGGTAGGTACTATTGAATTCACTCCTGAGTTGTCACCTGAAACAATTTGAAGTAGGGCTGACCGGTGAAGAGCCGTTATTAAAAATGAAGTGAACAGTGTGTTTTTCATTGTTAAATTGGGTGGTACCGCGAACTCCTCGTCCCTTATTGGATGAGGAGTTTTTTATATTTTTAAGGAGGGGTATACGTTGAAAGACCGTTTAGAAGCATTGAAATCAGAAGCGATCGATAAAATCAATGAAAGTGTTGATCTAAAAGATCTTCAAGCTGTAAAAGTAGCTTATTTAGGTAAAAAAGGACCCATTACTGAAGTGTTAAAAGGAATGGGTAAATTGTCTGCAGAAGAAAGACCCGTTGTCGGTGCGTATGCGAATGAAGTTCGAGACAGCATTCAACAAGAACTTGATAAGAAACAAGCTGAACTAGAAGAAGCCGCAATTGCTCAGAAGCTAGCGAGTGAAACATTAGATGTCTCATTGCCCGGAAGACCTGTAAAAAAAGGCAATCCACATCCATTAACAGCTGTTGTTACTGAAATTGAAGATCTGTTCCTGAGCATGGGCTTTACGATCGCAGAAGGTCCGGAAGTTGAAACGGATTACTATAACTTTGAGGCGCTTAACCTTCCAAAAGGTCATCCTGCCCGAGATATGCAAGATTCTTTCTTTATTACAGAAGACATCTTACTTCGAACGCAAACATCACCCGTTCAGGCTCGTACAATGGAAAAGCATGAAGGGCAAGGTCCTGTGAAGATTATCTCACCAGGTAAGGTATATCGCCGTGATAATGATGATGCCACACATTCTCATCAGTTTATGCAAATTGAGGGCCTTGTTGTTGACCAGAATGTTCGTTTAAGCGATTTAAAAGGCGTTTTAGAAACATTTGCTAAGAAAATGTTTGGAGAAGATCGTAAAATACGTTTACGCCCAAGCTTTTTCCCTTTTACTGAACCGTCAGTAGAAATGGATATTTCTTGTTTCAAATGCAGTGGTAAAGGCTGTTCAATCTGTAAGCAAACAGGCTGGATTGAAATATTAGGAGCAGGAATGGTACATCCAAATGTGCTTGAAATGGCTGGATTTGATTCAAAGAAATACACTGGTTTTGCATTTGGGATGGGTCCAGAACGTATCGCGATGCTGAAATACGGCATAGATGATATTCGTCATTTTTATGCGAATGATATTCGGTTCTTAAAACAATTCAAAAATGCTTAAATCGGGGAGGGGAATTTGATGTTAATTTCTTATAATTGGCTAAAAGATTATGTAAATGTAGAAATTAGTCCTGCTGAACTAGCGGATAAAATTACTAAAAGCGGCATAGAAGTTGAAATGGTCGAACCTTTAAATAAAGGAATCAGTGGTGTTGTGGTTGGACATGTAAAAGAATGCAGCCAGCACCCTAATGCTGATAAGCTTAGAGTCTGTAAAGTTGATATCGGGCAAGGTGAAATCTCGCAAATTGTCTGTGGTGCTCCGAATGTGGCACAAGGACAAAAGGTAGCCGTTGCTGTACCGGGAGCTGTGCTGCCAGGCAACTTTAAAATTAAAAAAGCGAAACTTCGCGGCGAAGAATCACTTGGAATGATTTGTTCTCTGCAAGAACTCGGAGTGGATACGAAGCTTGTACCAAAAGAATATTCAACTGGTATTTTTGTAATGCCTTCTGACGCAGAGCCTGGAAGTGATGCTTTAGAATATTTGAACTTAAACGACCATGTGCTGGAACTTGGCCTGACTCCGAATCGTGCAGATTGTCTGAATGTATTAGGCGTTGCCTATGAAGTGGCAGCAATTTTAAAGGAAGAAGTAAAGCTTCCGGATACATCTTTCACAAATACTGAAGAGAAAGCGGAAGATTTTATTTCCGTGAACATTGAATCATTTGAGGATAACCCTTATTATGGCGCGATGATTATTCGTGATGTAAAGATCGGTCCTTCACCTTTATGGATGCAGAATCGTTTAATGGCTTCTGGAATTCGTCCGATCAATAACGTGGTTGATATTACAAACTACGTGCTTCTTGAATACGGACAGCCGCTGCACGCCTTTGATTACAATCGTTTAGGTTCTAAAGAGATTGTTATACGCCGTGCAACTGAAGGAGAACACATTCAAACCTTGGATGATCAAGATCGTATATTGAAAGATACTCACTTAGTGATCACGAATGGTACTGCACCGATCGCTGTAGCAGGTGTAATGGGTGGAGCTACTAGTGAAGTAGGAGAAGATACAACAAACGTTCTATTAGAAGCGGCGTATTTTTCTTCAGCTCGTGTGAGAGCAGCTTCTAAAGATCTAGGCTTGAGAAGCGAAGCAAGCTCAAGGTACGAAAAAGGTATCGACCGTAACCGCGTTTATGCTGCTGCAATAAGAGCGGCTCAGTTAATGGCAGAAATCGCTGGCGGGAAAGTTGCAGCCGGAATCGTTGAAGCTGGTAAGCGTGAAGTGAAATCATATACAGTGAGTATGGCCGTTTCAAGAATGAATGCCTTGCTTGGAACATCAATCACACCAGAACAAACGTCTGCTATTTTTGACCGTTTAGGGTTTTCTTATAAAGAAGCCGATGGAGAGTTTGAGGTCGTTGTTCCATCCAGAAGACCTGATATTACAATAGAAGCAGATTTGATTGAAGAAGTTGGCAGAATCTATGGCTATGACCGTATTCCGACGACATACCTTCTAACAGAAGCACGTCCTGGAGGTTTAACGCAGAATCAGGCAAAGCGCCGTGGAATCCGTAATTATCTCGAGGGAGCAGGTCTTTATCAAGCGGTGACTTACGCTTTGACTACTCCTGAAAAATCAACGCATTTTTCATTCAATGGGGAAGAACAAGTCTATCCGATTTCAGTCGCGCATCCGATGAGTGAAGAGCGTAGTACATTGCGTATGAGCTTATTGCCTCAACTGCTCGAAGTTCTTCAATATAACCGTAACCGTTCTTTAGAAGATCTGGCTGTTTATGAGATGGGTTCTGTTTTTATTAATCGTCAGGAAGTATTATCTGACCTTCCTGAAGAATATGTGTTTGTGTCTGGTGCTATTACTGGGGTATTCAACGAACATTTGTGGCAAGGAGAAAGAAAAACGGCAGATTTCTTCGTGTTAAAAGGAATTTTGGAAGGACTCATGAGTGAGCTCAATCTTTCTGAACGTATAACCTATGAATCGGGAATTATCGAAAACATGCATCCTGGGAGAACGGCAGTTGTTAAATTGGATGGGATTCCAGTAGGATTTGTCGGCCAGCTTCACCCTGCTCTTCAAAAAGGATTGGATGTAAAAGATACATTTGTATTTGAATTAAATGCTACACGTCTTATTGATTCTGAAATTCAACAGATGGTCTATCAAACACTGCCTCGCTATCCTTCGATCACAAGAGATATTGCATTAGTGGTCGATCAAGAACTGCCAGCAGGTGATCTGTTCACTGTGATTCAAGCTGCAGGCGGTGATCTGTTAAAAGAAGTAAACTTGTTTGATCTGTATGAAGGAGAAAAAGTAGAAGAAGGAAAAAAATCACTTGCCTTCTCGTTGAAATACTTTGATCCTGAACGCACCTTAACAGATGATGAAGTTGTATCCGCACACGACCGTGTACTAAAAAGTTTAGAAGAACGCTTTGGAGCACAATTAAGAAAATAAAAAAGTGAAACTGGCTCACAAAGGTTGAAAAGTCGACCTTTAGTGGAGCCAGTTTTTTTGTTACCATATGCATTTTTGGTGGACTGCTTCAAGTAAATGCTAGAGATTACTGCGATTATTTTGTGAAGTGGAGCCGACTGAAACCGCATCTTGATCGTTCTTTTCAGGTAAACCGGTATTATAGTTGCTTAATGTGTTGCTTTGTGATGAATGGCTTGTTTTGAGGGGATTCTCTGTTAATTCTGTTCCTGCTTCTTTTAGTTTTGAGCTGATATGGCTGAGCTCACCTCTTGCTTCTTTTACCGTTGAAAAGGCATCATTCGATATTTCTTTAAGTGTATTAATGTTTCCAAAGACACCTTCATTCACGCGCTCGTAAAGTTCTTGTGCATCATTAATCGCTTCTTTTAAAGTTCTAGCAGCACTCTTAAATTGGGTGATCATTTGATCTTTAACCTCACCTGGATTCTCTCTCACATCTGTTATCATTTTGTTCGAAGAATCCTTTAATCCTACAGCTGTATTTTTTACTTTTGATCTCGTATTATAATCAATTAAGGCTAATGCTCCGCCAATGAGGCCGCCAATGACTATACCTTTTAAAAGCTTGCTGTTTTGTTCCATTTCATATCCATCATTTTCGTATCCTTTTTGATTTTTAACAGTTTGCACCATTCTGTTTCCTCCTCGATTTGGTTTTTATTGTTATTAAGGTTTCCCCCATTTTTTTAGTATTCAAACGAAAAAGAACACGATTCAACGTAACTTTGGTATGAAATGTGCACAAAAAAAAGCTGACATCCTAAGGTAATCATGCGCTCCTCGAGTCAGCCGCTAGCTTGATTAAATTCTCTTTTTCTTTAGTAGATTCAAGGCTTTTTGCGTGTTGGCAAAGTGTTTTTTCGTCGCGGTATCAAACACACCCTCACCATATTTTTCAACCAACTCAGCTGCTTTAACGTCAACGTGTGGCCCTGCACCTTTTGGAAGAACGGTGTGAAAGCGTGATCCTAATTTATCCATCTCTTTTAGAAAGCTGTATCTTGCTAATATAGAAGCTGCCGCTACGGCTAGATGAACAGATTCTCCTTTCGTAGCAAAATAAATGCCTTCTTTTAATAGATTTTTTTCCTTTGTCAGGTAATTAAAATACACCCCAGGTTCGCAAAATTGGTCCACCAGTATGCCATCCAGTTTTTCGTTCGGAATTTTAGATCTAACATTTTGCAGTGCTCTGTTATGAAGCAACGCTTTAATCTTTCCTTGGGTCATTCCTTTTTGTTGAAGCTCATTGTATTTTTCATTTGGCAAAACGAGCAGGCTGTAAGGTAGGGTGTGGATAAGCTCTTTAGCAATCTGAATAATTTGTTTATCATTTAGATTTTTGGAATCTCTTACTCCTAATTCTTTTATAAGCGGAAGCTGACTAGCGGATACATAAGCTGCAGCTACCGTCATTGGGCCAAAATAATCCCCAGTCCCTACTTCGTCGCTGCCGATTATCGATAACGAAGCCACATTGTCAGGTGGTGCATAGCTATGTGGTGGTTTAACAGTATTTTTACTTTTTACTTTTGCCTGAGATACCTGTCCAGCAAATTTTTGAGCAGTTTCTTCTGCTTGTTTACCTTGAAACAATACTTTTCCCGAATTGTAAGCTGTCACCGTACACTCCACTAATTTAGCGGTAAACACTGCTCCTGGAGGAGTCTTATCTGAAATGGCATACGAGAGTTCTTTTTTCATCGCTAAAATTTCAGAGGGAGTCATTTTTTTAACAACATGAGCCATATGGTGTTCCTCCTGCGTAGTTATTCATTTTCCAAAAATATCAAAAAAATGATGGGAATAATACAGAAACATTTTCAAGTATGTCCGATTTTTGTTAAGATAAAGAATAGAGTATTAATCTTTTATACGATCCTTTCATAATAAGGAGGTTATTTCGTGGCGGAAGACAAAAATAAAAACCGTACGACGGTCGAGATCTATGGACAGCGTTATGTAGTTGCAGGGACCGAAACTTCCAGCCACATTCATTTAGTAGCTGATAAAGTAGATTTAAAGATGAGAGAAATTCAATCTCATAACCGTACTCTTGATACTAAACAACTTGCTGTACTTACAGCAGTAAATACGATGAGTGAATATTTAAAGATTAAAGAAGAGCTGAAAAAATTGCAACAAAGAATTGGAAAAGAGGAAAGTTAACATGCTGGATTTCATTTTGTTTGTCTTATTACTGGGTGGTTTTTTCATAGGGTTAAAGCGCGGATTTATCATGCAGCTTGTGCATTTGATAGGATTTATAGCAGCTTATATCGTTGCATATCTCTATTATGATGATTTAGCACCAAAGCTTGAATTATGGGTGCCGTATCCTTCATCTAATGATAGTTCTGTTTCCTTTTTGCTAAATAGCATCTCGATGGAACAAGCTTATTACAATGCGATTGCTTTTGCGATATTGTTCTTCGCAACAAAGATTATCCTGCAGATTATAGGTTCAATGCTGGATTTTTTGGCACATCTGCCAATTCTGCACACGGTGAACAGATGGCTTGGTGGGCTATTAGGTTTTGTAGAAGTGTATCTAATCGTTTTTCTTCTTCTTTATGTTTCAACACTTGTGCCACTTGAGGCTTTTCAGGCGCATTATGAAAATTCATGGATCGCACAGGGAATGGTCAAAAACACCCCCGTATTTTCTGAGTCCGTAAAGGAAATGTGGATGAAACATATGGCGTAAACTTCTCCCTTTTTGGAGAAGTTTTTTTACTTAGCACTTTGGAGGGGAGTATAGAATGGCTAATAAAAAAGAAATTGTCCATACACTGGAACAAATTGCTCTTTATCTCGAAATCTTAGGAGAAAATTCTTTCAAAGTATCCGCTTATCGAAAAGCGGCTAATGCTCTTGAAAGTAATGAACACACGATGGATGAGATAGGCGATGTTTCTAAAATAAAAGGAATCGGTAAAGGAACAGCAACAGTTATTATCGAAATGATGGATAAAGGTGAGTCAGATCTTCTCATTGAACTGAAGGAAAAGGTGCCTTCTGAACTTATTCCTTTACTGCAGGTTCCAAATCTAGGCGGCAAAAAGATATCGAAACTTTATTCAGAGTTAGGCGTAACGAATATAGAATCATTAAAAGAAGCATGTGAAGCAGGAAAGGTCAGGGAACTTGCTGGCTTTGGCGTAAAGACAGAGGAAAAAATCTTGGCTTCTTTAAAGGATTTAGGAAAAAGACCCGAAAGACTTCCAATCGCTTATATGCTTCCAATAGCAGAGGAAATTGAACAACAACTCAAAAAAATGAAATACGTTGAATCCTTTTCAAGAGCGGGAAGTCTTAGACGCTATCGAGAAACGATTAAAGATTTGGATTTTATTATTTCTACTAAATCTCCTGGTAAAGTAAAAGAACAATTATTAAAACTGCAGGGAGTGACAGATATTATTGCCAGCGGAGAAACAAAGGTATCTCTCGTGCTAGGTGAAAAAATATCAGTCTCTGTGGATTTTAGAATTGTAGAGCCTCACCATTTTGCAACAACACTGCATCATTTTACAGGTTCAATGGAGCACAATGTTAAAATGCGGCAGCTTGCTAAAGCGCGAGGTGAAAAAATTAGTGAGTATGGTGTAGAAAATACAGAGACAGGTGAAATACGGACCTTTCAATCTGAAGAGGAATTTTACAATGATTTCGGCTTGAATTTTATACCCCCAGAAGCAAGAGAAACAGGAGAAGAACTTGATCTGTTAAAAGAAGCGTATGAGTTTGTTCAATTATCAGATATAAAGGGAGATCTTCACCTGCATTCTACGTGGAGTGATGGGGCCTTCTCTATTGAGGAAATGGCTGAAGAAGCAAGAAACCGCGGTTATCAATATATGGCTATCACAGACCATTCTCAGTACCTGAAGGTGGCAAATGGCCTTACACCTGAGAGAATTCGTATGCAAAGAAAAGAGATTGACCGGCTTAACAAAACGTACAGCAATTTTAAAATATTGGCAGGAATTGAGATGGACATTCTGCCTGATGGTACACTAGATTATGATGATGATGTTTTGGAAGAAATGGATTTTGTTATAGCAAGTATTCATTCGGCGTTTTCACAAGATCAAAGCAAGATCATGGAGCGGATGAAAACAGCGCTTCATCATAAAAAAGTAGATTTAATTGCTCATCCGACAGGCAGGCTGATTGGCCGACGGAAAGGTTATGACGTTGATGTAGATTTATTGCTGCAGCTTGCCTATGAAACAGATACAGCAATCGAGCTTAACGCAAATCCTAACCGGTTAGACCTTTCGCATGAATGGTTAAGAAAAGCGCAAGACCTTGGTGTGAAAATTTGCATTAATACGGATGCACATTATAAAGAAACGATGAAACATATGGAGATTGGGGCAGCGGTAGCACGTAAAGGTTTTATAAAAAAAGGATCCGTGTTAAACACAATGACACTAGATGAATTGGAAGCCTACTTAAACCGTAAAAAATAGCTCTATATCCTCGGATCAGGAGGAAGAACATGCAAGAAAAAATGTTACGTGTCTTGGAATTAAAAAAGGTAATAGAACGATTAAAAAAACACGCGAGCTGTACGTTAGGAATGAATAAGATCGATGCACTTGTACCATCTACAACTTTAGAAGAAGTGAACGATGCACAGGAAGCGACAGATGAAGGCGTAAAGATTCTTCGGTTAAAAGGGCAAGTCCCCTTTGGGGGTATTTTTGACATTCGATCAAATGTCAAACGCTCTAAAATAGGAAGTCTCCTTAATGAAGAAGACCTTTTGGATATTGCTTCTACCCTTTACGGCGGAAGAAGATTTAAGAGATTTATTGAGGGATTGGTTGATGATGGCATTGAGCTAGAAATACTGAAGGATGCTGCCGGAGGAATCATTCCCTTTCATGAACTTGAACAATCTATTAAGAGCTGTGTTGATGATAACGGCCACATGATGGATAGTGCAAGCAATGAACTTAGAGCAATCCGTCAGCAGCTTCGAACGTTTGAAGCGAGAGTAAGAGAAAAGCTAGAATCTATCGTCAGATCTTCAAGTTATCAAAAAATGTTATCTGATTCTATCATCACGATACGTAATGACAGATTTGTTATACCTGTTAAACAGGAGTACAGAGGCAACTTTGGCGGAATGGTTCACGACCAGTCAGCTAGTGGGGCGACATTGTTTATTGAACCTCAATCTGTCGTATCGATAAACAACCAAGTAAAAGAGACAAAGGCGAAGGAAACGCGTGAAATAGAAAAGATTTTAAGAGAACTTACAGTGCAAGTTGCACAGAGTGCTGATGATATCCTATTGAATGTTGATATTTTAGCAGAGGTTGATTTTATATTAGCAAAAGCTAGATTTGCGAATGAACTAAAATGTACAAGACCTATCATGAACGATAAAGGCTATATATCTCTTCACTATGGCAGACACCCCTTACTTGAACAAGACTCGGTTGTTCCGATCAGTGTTAAGCTTGGCGGAGAATATCAATCTCTCGTTATTACCGGCCCAAACACCGGGGGGAAAACTGTTACATTAAAAACAATCGGTCTTCTTACATTAATGGCTCAATGTGGATTGCAGATACCGGCACAGGAAGAATCTGAAATGGCTGTATTTAAAACTATTTTTGCAGACATTGGGGATGAGCAATCAATCGAGCAATCCTTGAGTACGTTTTCGTCTCACATGGTTAATATTGTAGATATTTTGAACAAGATGGACCATGAATCACTCGTTCTCTTTGATGAACTTGGTGCAGGTACAGATCCTCAAGAAGGAGCAGCGCTTGCGATCTCCATTCTAGATTTTGTTTTTGCAAGAGGTGCACGTGTTGTAGCTACAACCCATTATAGTGAGCTAAAAGCATATGCTTATAATCGTGACGGGGTTATGAATGCTTCGGTTGAATTTGATATCCAGACGCTCCGCCCAACGTACCGTCTTTTAGTCGGTGTACCGGGTCGAAGCAACGCCTTTGAAATATCAAAGAGACTTGGTCTTCGTCAAGATATCATTGACTCTGCACGTTCACAAATCAGCGAAGATGAAAACAAGATAGACAACATGATCAGATCGCTAGAAGACAACAGAAAAGAAGCAGAGAAAGAAATGGAAGAAGCCCAATTAAAAAGACGAGAAGCAGAAGCGATTAAAGAAGAATTAGAACGTGAGATGGAGCTTTTCCAAAATGAAAAAGAACGATTATACGATAAAGCAAAACAAGAAGCAGATAAGGTAGTTGAAAATGCACGTATAACAGCAGAGGAAATTATTGTTGAAATTCGTGAACTTCAAAAAGCAGGCGGTCAAATTAAAGAGCATAAATTAATCGAAGCGAAAAAAAGACTTGAACAAGCAGTTCCGAAAACGAAAGCTAAGAATAAGAAGCCGAAAGCTGTCTCTACAAAAACAGAATATGTGCCTGGTGATGAAGTGAGGGTCTTAAGTGTAGGGCAAAAAGGACATATCGTTGAAAAAGTGAGCAATAAAGAGTATCAAGTTCAAATTGGCATTCTCAAGATGAATGTTTCTGAAAGGGACTTAGAATGGGTAAAAGAATCTAAAGCAAAACATGAGCCTCGATCGTTCGTAAAGGTAACAGGTTCAACCGATTCATCGCGTCCTGAACTGGATCTGAGAGGAAAAAGGTATGAGGATGCTATGCTTGAGGTTGACCGTTATTTAGATGAGGCATTGATGGCAGGTTTTAATCAGGTATATATTATTCATGGTAAAGGAACAGGTGCTCTCAGAAAAGGTGTTCAAGAACTTCTGAAATCGCACAGAAATGTGAAGTCTACTCGGATGGGGGCTGCTGGTGAAGGTGGAGGCGGAGTAACAGTAGCTGTGTTAAAATAATCAAAGTTTACTTTAGATAAAGGGGAACTGTTGATGGATTTTATGGGAAATGCTTTTTTGAAAACAGCAGCAAACTACAGTGTGGTAGTACTGTGCCTCGTTTTGTTTTTGGCAGTATTTGAAATTGTAACTCGGTATAAGAACTGGGTTGAAATAAAAAAGGGGAATCTGTCAGTAGCTTTAGCAACTGGAGGGAAAATTTTTGGAATCGCCAATATTTTTCGTTATTCCATTGCGCAAAATGATTCTTTACTTATGATGATTACGTGGGGTATTTATGGATTTATCCTGCTTCTTATCGGTTATTTTATATTTGAATTTTTGACACCGAAATTTCAGATCGATAAAGAAATTGAAAATGATAACAGAGCGGTAGGATTTATATCCATGATTATCTCAATCGGCCTTTCTTTTGTAATTGGCGAAGGAATCGAATAATTGAAGGGATAAGATATGGAAACATTATTTAAAGTATTATTTGTTTTAAGTGGCGTATTTATTGCTGCAGGCTTCGTTTATTTACTTTTCTTTACTTAGAATGAACCAGATCTCACAAAAAGAGATCTGGTTTTTTGCATTCATATTTAACCGATAATTTAAAATTTTTAAAAAAGTATATAATATTGTATGCGTTTTCAATATAATAGGAATAAAGATATAGAATTTTTGAAGGAAGGCGTGAATTAAAGGAGGAGATGCAAGTGGAAAGAAGGTGGCTTAACAGTTACCCAAGTGAAATTCCGGGACATCTTGATTACGACAGCAAACCTTTATTCGCGTATTTAGAATCAGCAGCAGAAGAGAAAAGAGACAATACTGCTGTACATTTTTTAGGCAAAACATTAACATTCGGTGAGCTATATGAAAGCAGCTTACGGTTTGCTCATTCCCTATCACAACTGGGAGTGGAAAAAGGAGATCGGGTAGCAATCATGCTGCCAAACTGTCCACAGGCAGTAATTGCATACTATGGTACCTTGCTCTTGGGAGGTATCGTTGTACAGACGAATCCGCTATATACCGAAAGAGAGTTACGCCATCAACTCTCTGACAGCGGTGCAACCGTGCTTGTTGGATTGGATTTATTGTTTGGAAGAATTTCTGCAGTACGTAAGGATACCTCATTAGAGCATGTAATTATGACTTCCATTAAGGATTATTTGCCATTTCCCAAAAACCTGATTTATCCATTTATTCAAAAACGGCAAAACCCTACTGTGGTTGTTGACATCTCTTATAATCACGAGGTACATTCCTTTTCACAGCTTCTTAAGCGTTCACAGCCTATAAAACCGCAAGTAAGTATATCTCCAGATGAAGATCTTGCTTTATTGCAGTATACAGGAGGAACGACAGGCCCAGCTAAAGGGGTAATGCTGACACACCAAAATCTCGTAATCAATGCTTTGCAATGTAATGCATGGATGTTCAAGAATCGAGAGGGTGAAGAAAAAATCCTTGGAGCATTGCCTTTTTTCCATGTTTACGGGATGACTTGTGTGATGAACCTCGGCATAATCACAAGAGCCCAAATGATTATTCTTCCTAAATTCGATCCTGTTCAAGTGTTAAAGACGATCCATAAAGAACGTCCTACGCTTTTTCCAGGAGCACCAACTATGTACATCGCTCTCCTTAACCATCCTGATCTTAAGAAATATGATTTGTCTTCCATTCAGGCATGTATCAGCGGGTCGGCAGCTTTACCATTAGAAGTCCAAGAAAAGTTTCAGGCTGTCATTTCAGGATCGTTAGTTGAGGGATACGGATTAACGGAAGCATCTCCTGTTACCCATGCCAATTTAATCTATGGTAATCAAGTTAAAGGCAGTATTGGGCTGCCATGGCCAAACACCGAAGCCGCTATTATCTCTCAAGAAACAGGTGAGTGGGCTCTACCTGGCGAGATAGGGGAGTTAGCTGTTCGCGGACCACAAGTGATGAGAGGCTATTGGAATCAGCCTGAAGAAACGGCATCTGTTTTTCGAGATGATTGGCTCATTACAGGGGACATGGGCTACATGGATGAAAAAGGGTATTTTTACATTGTTGATCGTAAAAAGGACCTTATTATCGCAAGCGGGTTTAACATATACCCGCGAGAAGTAGAAGAGGTATTATACGAGCATGAAAAGGTGAAAGAAGCTGTTGTCGTTGGAGTTCCTGATAAATATCGCGGGGAAACAGTAAAGGCCTTTCTTGTCCTGAAAGAAGGAGCAGAGTGCACGGAAGAGGAACTGAACGCATATTGCCGAGAGCACCTAGCATCTTTTAAAGTTCCTAAACTGTATGAGTTCAGAGATGAGCTTCCAAAAACGATGGTAGGAAAGATTTTAAGAAGAGTACTTCTTGAAGAGGAAAGAGAAAAAGCAAAACAATGATCTAAAAAAACCGCCATTATGCGGTTTTTTTCCTTTCTCAATAATAAAAATACGTTAAAGCTTGTCAATATTGATAAAAAAATGACATAATGAAATTGACAGAAAAGAAAGATTTGTTTTACAATTATGAATGAACAATCATTCATTTTCGGTAATGTTCGATTGTGTTATACACAAATGAGGCGATGGTTATGAAACGTAAAGGTCCAAAGTATGAAAAAATCATTGATGCAGCTGTAAATGTAATCGCGGAACATGGTTATCATCAATCCCAAGTTTCAAAGATTGCTAAAGAAGCAGGTGTCGCTGATGGTACCATTTATCTTTATTTTAAGAACAAAGAAGATTTGCTCGTTTCTGTTTTTAATGAAAAAATGGGGACCTTTATTGCAAAAACAGAAAGCGAGCTTAAAAGCAGTGATACAGCGATTGATAAACTTAAAACACTTGTTGAGATGCATTTTAAACAATTAACAGCTGACTATGAACTATCTATCGTAACTCAATTAGAGCTGCGTCAAACAAACCGGCAGCTTCGTGCTAAAATTGGTGAAGTATTAAAGAGATATTTAAATTTAATCGATACCATTTTAAAGGATGGCATGAATGAAGGTGTGTTTGTAAGCGATATGGACTACAGGCTGGCAAGACAAATGATATTTGGAACAATTGATGAGACCGCTACAAACTGGGTGATGAATGATCATCGATATGATTTGCCTTCGCTTGCAGGGCCTATCCATCAAATGCTTGTAAACGGTCTGTCAGTCAGGCGGCAGCATCCAGATTGATTTTTATAAAGAGGAGGCTAGAAAGTGAAAAATTTGCAAGTGGTTATCCAGGATAAGATTGCAACGATTAAATTAAATCGAGCACCTGCAAACGCCCTCTCGACCGGCGTAATCGAGGAGATCGACCAAGCGCTTGATCAGATTGAACAGGATAACACCATTAAAACAGTCGTTATTTTAGGTGAAGGGCGCTTCTTCTCAGCAGGAGCAGATATTAAAGAATTCACTGAAGTACCAGATGAAAAAGGTTTTGCGCTATTAGGAAAAAAAGGCCAGGATGTTTTCAATCGAATAGAACAATTTTCTAAGCCTGTAATCGCTGCGATACATGGGGCTGCATTAGGTGGTGGGTTGGAGCTTGCGATGAGCTGCCACGTCCGTCTTGTTGCAGAAGATGCAAAGCTTGGTCTTCCAGAGCTTACTCTCGGTCTTGTACCAGGTTTTGCAGGAACACAAAGGCTTCCTCAACTTGTAGGAGTACCAAAAGCATGTGAGATGCTTCTAACGAGTAAACCAATTTCAGGAAAAGAAGCGGTAACCCTTGGATTAGCAAACGACTCTTTTCCAGCTGAAGAACTCTTTGAAAGGGCTTACAAAATGGCTGAAAGCTTTTCTGAGAAAAGTGCTGTATCCCTTAAATATACGTTAGAACTTTTGAATTACGCTCGAAACGGTCTATATGAACAAGGTGCAGAGAAAGAGCAAGAACTGTTCGGTAAAGCGTTTAAGAGCCATGATGGCCAAGAAGGCATCCAAGCTTTTATTGAAAAAAGAAAACCTGTATTTCAGGACCGATAAATTAGGAGGGAAAACCAATGAATATTTATGTGATTTTAAAACGTACCTTTGATACAGAAGAAAAGATTGCAGTTACCAACAACAAAATTTCAGAAGACAGTGCGGAATTCATCATCAACCCTTATGATGAGTACGCAATTGAAGAAGCGATCACATTGAAAGATGCACATGGCGGGACCGTTACGGTTGTGACCGTAGGAGATGAAGACTCTGAAAAAGAGCTAAGGACCGCTTTAGCAATGGGTGCGGATCAAGCCGTACTTATTTCAAATGAAGATTTGGACAGCCAAGATCAGTTTACTACGTCATCTGTTCTGGCAGCTTATTTTAAAGATAAAGAATATGACATTATTTTAGGCGGAAACGTTGCAATTGATAATGGAACAGGTCAAGTAGGTCCACGCTTAGCTGAGCTGCTTGATATCCCACATGTAACGACGATCACGAAAATAGAAGTGAATGGAACGACTGTAAATATTGAACGTGACGTAGAAGGAGATCTTGAAAAAATTGAGACTTCTCTGCCCCTTTTAGTGACAGCTCAGCAAGGTTTGAACGAACCGCGTTATCCATCTCTTCCGGGAATCATGAAAGCGAAGAAAAAGCCGTTGGAAACATTGGAACTCGATGATCTTGATATCGATGAAGATGATGTTGAAGCTAAAACAAAAACGGTAGAAGTCTATCTTCCACCTAAAAAGGAAGCGGGCAAAATCTTATCTGGTGAAAAGGCTGACCAAGTAAAAGAACTTGTATCCCTTTTAAGAAACGAAGCAAAGGTAATATAAGGAGGAGACATCATGGCTAAAAAAGTTTTAGTACTCGCAGAATCTCGTGACGGTGCACTGCGTAACGTTTCATTTGAAGCAATCGCTGCAGCAAAAGAAATATCTGGTGGAGGAGAAGTTTTCGCTGTTTTGTGTGGTGACTCGGTACATTCTCTTGCAAGCGATCTGATCCATTATGGAGCTGACCGCGTGTTAGTAGCGGAAAATGAAAAACTCAAAAACTATACCACAGATGGTTACTTTCAAACTTTGAAACAAATCATCGATGAAGAGAAGCCTGAAGCGATTGTTTTCGGTCATACTTCATTAGGAAAAGATCTTTCCCCAAGACTGGCGGCACGATTAGAATCTGGCCTCATCTCAGATGTGACGGGACTTGAGCAAGCAGGTGAGAATACAGTATTTACACGTCCAGTGTTTTCTGGGAAAGCGTTTGAGAAAAAGCTGATTTCGGATGGTCTTGTTTTTGTAACCGTCAGACCAAACAATATCGCACCTCTAGAAAAAGACGAGTCTCGTACGGGGGAAGTTAAATCGGTTTCCGTTGAAATTAAAGACTTACGAACCATTGTAAAAGAAGTTGTTCGAAAAGCATCTACTGGGGTAGATCTTTCAGAAGCAAAAATCATTGTAGCTGGTGGTCGTGGTGTGAAATCTGAAGATGGATTTAAGCCATTGCAAGAACTCGCAGACGTTTTAGGAGCAGCAGTAGGTGCTTCAAGAGGTGCCTGTGATGCGGATTATTGTGATTATTCTCTTCAGATCGGACAAACAGGTAAAGTTGTAACACCTGATTTGTATATTGCATGCGGAATTTCGGGTGCAATTCAGCATTTAGCAGGTATGTCCAATTCGAAAGTCATTGTCGCAATTAACAAAGACCCGGAAGCAAGCATCTTCTCTGTAGCAGATTACGGAATTGTAGGAGACTTGTTTGAGGTTGTACCGCTGTTAACAGAAGAATTCAAAAAGGTGTTAGTATAATTAAAGAATCTAAAACGTCCAGTTCATTCATCTACTGGACGTTTTTTTACATAAGGATGCAGGGGGAGAATTAATGACAACTGTTGCTTTTATCCGTCATGGAGAAACAGATTGGAACATTCAAAAAAGAGCTCAAGGGTGTATGGATATTCCATTAAATGAACAAGGTTTGAATCAGGCCAATTTGTTAGCTAAGAGATTTAGAGCTGAAAAATGGGATGTTATCTATTCTAGTCCATTATCAAGAGCCCATCAAACTGCAACAGCGATAGAAAAAGCTACAGGGTTATCTGTGATTACTGATGAAAGGCTCCGTGAGATCTCATTTGGTGAGACTGAGGGTACAACAGAAGAAGAGCGGGTGGAGCGATGGGGAAAGGATTGGAATAAGCTGGAGTTAGGCAGGGAACGAAATGAAGAGGCTGATCATCGCTGGAAATCTGTTCTTCAAGAGATCGTTTTGAACCATGAGAATCAAAAAGTATTGATTGTCACACACGGTGCACTCCTTGTGAGGATCTATAAGGATCTTTTAGAGGATAAAACGGATAGATGGTATGGATTGAATAACACTTCTTTATCCGTTTTTAAACATAACCATATCCGGTGGTCATGCGAATTATTCAACTGTCAAAAGCATTTAGATGGAGCGCAAACCATTTAACGTTTGTCAGTTATAAAACTTGGGTACGATAAAGTTGAGCAAACTATTAGCAACTGTGTATTTTGTGGTGATATACTTTGTTTACACTTTGTTAATTAAAAAGGAGGGCCAATAAATGGCTATTGTAAATGCATCAGATCAAACATTTAATACAGAAACAGGTGAAGGGTTAGTACTTGCTGATTTTTGGGCGCCGTGGTGCGGACCTTGTAAAATGATCGCTCCTGTTCTTGAAGAGCTCGATCAAGAGGTTGAAGAAGTAAAGGTTGTTAAATTGGATGTTGATGAAAACCAAGAAACAGCTGGCAAATATGGAGTTATGAGTATTCCTACATTGCTTGTATTCAAAGATGGTCAAGTAGTTGATCAAGTTGTAGGTTTCCAACCAAAAGAAGCGTTAGTAGAACTCTTAAACAAGCATAAGTAAGCTATCTATAAAGCCCGGGCTACCGGGCTTTTTTCTGTTTCATCAAGTTGACGATAATAGGGATTATCGATATAATACAACGGTAATGAAAATCATTATCATTAAAAAGTTTTAGGGAGGATTGACCAGCGTGAATATACTGGTAACAGGAGGAGCAGGTTTTATTGGAAGTCAATTGCTTCGTTCCCTAAACGAAAATAAAAAGTTACACATCATTAGCATCGACTCCTTTCACGGTTATTATAGCCGTCAAAGGAAGATGGATCAGTTAAAGATGGCTGGAGATGGTTTTGAATTTATAGAGCTCGACCTTTTGGAGGAAAAAAGAGTCATTCAGCTTTTTGAACAAAAGCAATTTCACACCGTTATCCACTTAGCCGCAATTCCAGGAGTTCCAAAGTCTATTGAAAATCCACATGAATATATAGATCTTGATATTAAAGCCACAGTAAACATTTTAAAAGCTTCCGGACTTACAAAGGTTGAACACGTTATTTTTGCTTCGTCTTCTTCTGTGTATGGGAATCAAGGCTATCATCCTGTAAAAGAGAGTGATGCAAGAGGATTTGTTGCATCACCTTACGCGGCTTCTAAATGGTCAGCTGAATCCTTCTGTCATGCTTATCGTCATCTATACGGTTATCATTTAAGCATCCTTCGGTTTTTTACTGTATATGGACCGTGGGGAAGACCAGACATGGCTATACCGTTATTCGTAAAAAAACTGTTGAATGATGAGCCGCTTACCATTTTCTCAAAAAAAACTGCACGTGATTATACGTATGTTGACGATATTATAAGAGGCATTCAATCGGTTATACAGCATCCGAATGGTCATCAGGTGTATAACTTAGGCAGTGGAAATCCTGTAACCATCGAAGAACTTGTTGAAACGTTCCGCCTGTTCTTTCCTCAGTTTGAAACCATCCATTTCCCCCATCGTTTAGGTGATGTACAAACGACATGGGCTGATATAAAAAAAGCTAATGAAGAATTAGATTACCAGCCTTCCATTTCTTTTGCAGAAGGAATCGGACGGACGATTGAGTGGGCTAAACGGTATGAGAGGTTTTAAAGCAATAAGAATGATTGTTTCTATTAGTCTTTTATTGTTATTCTTCTGGTTAACCATGAACTACTTTAGTTACGATTTGTTCCTACATGGGTTAATGAATCTCGCGACATCTCCTATTCTTTTAATAACTATGGCTGGTGGTTACTTTACAGCTTTTTGGTTAAGAGCTGTTAGTTGGAGAATGTATTTATCGAGAGAAATTAGTATTAAACATTATATCTACGGTTTGTTTTACAGTTTGTTCTTTAATCATCTGTTGCCAGTTAAAGCTGGAGATTTGTTTAGAATAGGTTATCTAAGCAATCTAAAGACAAACGTAAGCAGAAAAGAAATCATTGAGTCCGTCATCGTGATGAGGATATATGATTTGCTAGTGTTGGGTACCATTTCTTTGGTGTTTGGATCTTTGATCGGAGTGGCATTAGCTCCCAAGTATTTTTATATATTTGTAAGTGTAATCTGCTTTACTCTCTTTGTTGCGTTTCTTTTGAGGACAAGGATTTTAAGAGTAAAGCCGTTGTCGGGAAAATTAGTACTGAGATTTATTTCGGTTAGATCCGCTTTCATCATCCTTATAGTAGCTCTTAGCTGGATTCTTGAAAGTATCGTTGTTTACGGAACATTGCTTTCGTTTTCAATTGATGGACCTGTTTGGCAAAGTATATGGATAAATGCAATCACGATTGCCGGTCAAGTTTTTCATTTCACTCCTGGAGGAATAGGGACTTACGAGGCGACCATGTCCTCCGCTTTAACTGCGACAGGGGTTACTCCTAAACTCGCCCTTCAGGTTGCAATCATCAGCCATTTATTTAAATTTGTGTTCTCATATTTCGCAGGGGCTTATACGCTAATGAAAGCGCCTGTATCTTTTCGTAAAGTGTGGCTTGAAACAAAAGAAAGAGGTTAAACAATCATGAAGAAAGCATCAAAATTTGAAAAAGTCGCAGCTCGCTGCTGGAATCTCTTGAACGAAGGAAAGCCCTTTACTCCTATCTTTACTACGGGGGTATTCTTGATGTTCACGATTGGTGAATGGAATGAAACCTCTTTTTGGTTTTCCTTTTTATTAAGTTTAGGGGGAACACTTCCATTATTCGCTCTCTGTTTTGTGTATGATTTTCCGCTGTTTTTAAGAAATTATCTTTTTATTCCTTTAATCGCAAGTCTCTTGCTTCTTAATGCTCCGCCATTATCGTTATGGATGTTGGCTGCCGGACTTTATTTCTTTTTCACTGTATTTTTTTGGGGAACTCTTTATTATCATTTAAGAATTGGAACAACGTGGCTAAACTTCACAAGATTTTGGAAACTTGTACTAAAGAACAGTGATTCTACAAGTGGAAATGCACAAGAACAGCTGCCGAAAGTATTTATGTTGCTTACCGTATGGCACTATCTTTTTCAACAAGTTGGAGCTTTCGGTTTCACTTTCTCTGATTATACGCCGGTATTATACGTTACAATTGGATTTGCTATATTCGCATGGATTTTGCACCGTTATTTGTTTGACTGGAAACCATCAGAGTATGAAGAATTTACTGCAAAAGAAGAAATTCAAGCAAAATCAGATAAAGTGGTTGTAATCGTAGTTGACGGTATGAGAAAAGATCGTTTTGAAAAAGCAAAAACCCCTTATTTGGATAAGTTAAGAGAAGAAGGTACCGAATACAGACAGATGGAAACCGTCTACCCAGCAAGAACAGTCGTATGCTTTTCATCCATGTTTACGGGGACATATCCGCGTGAGCATGGGATCACATCCAATATGGTTTGGAGGTTAGGAATTAAAGTAGAAAGTATCTTTGATTCGTTGCGAAAAGTCGGTAAAAAAGGGAAATTGTTAGGAATCGCTCATTTGGTTGACGCGATGGGCAATGATGTAGAAACCGTAACCGCTGTTATGAATAATGATGTGGCAGATCCATCTATCATGAAGCGCGCCAAGGGAATTATGGAAAATGAGAATCCAGACTTACTCATTGTACAAATGATAGCAACTGATCAAACAGGACACAGCAGAGGTGTCTTCTATGACGAATATCTTCAAAAGATCAATGAAGCTGATCAGCTGATTGAAGATTTTGTGGATTACCTGAATGAAGAAGGCCATATGAAGAATACAACTTTAATCATATGTGCAGATCATGGACAAGCTGATGGTATTGGGGGTCATGGACATCTAGATGAAGGAGAACGCTTTGTTCCATTCATCATGCATGGTCCGCATATACGTAAAGGTATTGCCGTTAATGAAAAACACAGTTTAGTGTCACTTGCTCCAACAATTGCTCACTTGCTAGGAGCCCCTTTTCCGAAGAACAGCAGAGGTCCTGTATTAAAACAAGCCATTAAAGAAAGCAGGGATTGATGAGACAATGATAAAGTCAACAAAAGTGATTGTTTTTTTACCTGCTTTTAATGAAGAAGAATCGATTGGAGAGGTTATCCAAAAGATCCCACGGAACTTCCATTCTGCGGTCGATGTCGAAGTGATGGTCATTGATGACGGATGTACGGATCAGACGAGAGAAATTGCACTAAAAGCTGGTGCAGATCATTATGTTTCCCACTCTGAAAACAGAGGATTAGGAGCGGCTGTCCGAACCGGATTGCAATCCTGCTATGTAAACGGAGCAGATATCGCTGTCATGATAGATGCCGATAATGAGTATCCAGCAGATGAAATTCCTGAATTGATTCAGCCATTGTTGGGAGATAAAGCAGATTATGCAATGGGGTCACGGTTTTTAGGGACAATCTCTGGTATGAAACTTCATCGTCGTCTAGGAAATTACGTTTTTACTCTTTTGCAATGTGTATTATTAAGAAGATGGATCCGCGATGGACAATCAGGTATGCGTGCGTTTAATCGAGAGGCTATGCGAGATGCCGAAATCATTCATGATTATAATTACGCACAAGTCTTAACGCTTAATCTTGTCCGTAAAGGCTTTCGAATGATAGAAGTTCCAATTACCTATAAGGTAAGAACAACAGGAACTTCATTTATCACATTTAAAAAATATTTAGGCAATGTACTTCCAGGCATCTTAAAAGAAATGAGACGGCCGGTAAAAAAACAGTCAAGTCATCCAACCTATGAAATAAATGAATAAGAAAAAAAAGCCTGCATGTGCAGGTTTTTTTTATTGCAAACCTAGCCTATAATGATGCGAAAATGACGACATGATAGGAGAAGAGTAATATAATTTGTCGAGAGAAAGAATGTAAAAAAAGCTTTTAAAACTATTTTCTAGGAAATAATGTCGAAATCCTTTTCTATCCTAGACATAATCGCTATGATGTTTGTTATGGAGTAATCATGTTGACGTTCATGGTATGATGAGAGGAAAATGATAACAAAAAAGGGGGGATGTTCATTGACCTCGATCAAACAAAAACTGATGCTGCTTCCTGACCAGCCTGGTTGCTATCTAATGAAAAACGAATTCGGAAAAGTAATCTATGTCGGAAAAGCGAAAGTATTAAAAAACAGGGTTAAATCATATTTTTCTGGATCACATGACGGGAAAACACAGCGATTAGTCAGTGAGATCAGAGATTTTGAATATATTGTTACTTCTACAGAGATGGAAGCCCTCGTTCTTGAGATGAATTTAATTAAAAAACATGATCCACGTTACAATGTCATGCTTAAAGACGATAAAAGCTATCCCTATTTGAAAGTAACTTCTGAAAAACAGCCTCGACTTCTCTATACGAGGAAAATAAAAAAAGATGGCGGAAAGTACTTCGGCCCCTTTGTAAACGCATATGCTGCCCAAGAGACGAAAAAACTTTTAGATCGTATATTCCCTCTTAGAAAATGCGACACCATGCCAAAGAGAGTATGTCTTTATTATCATATCGGACAATGTTTAGGACCTTGTGTGTATGATGTAACGGACGAACAAAATAAAAAACTGGTAGAAGGTATTATAAAATTTTTAAATGGCGGTTATCAAGAAGTAAAGAGTCAGCTTTCTGAAAAAATGATAGAAGCATCTGAGGCACTTAACTTCGAACGTGCAAAAGAGCTGCGTGATCAAATTCAACATATAGAAGCTGTAATGGAAAAACAGAAGATGATGACATCTGATCTAGTGGATCGCGATGTATTCGGATACTACTTTGATAAAGGGTGGATGTGTGTCCAAGTCTTTTTTATTCGTCAAGGAAAAGTCATAGCGAGGGATATTTCCGTTTTTCCGTTTTACGGTGAAGCCCATGAGGACCTGCTTACGTTTATCGGACAATTTTATTTGCAAAAAAATCATCTACTTCCAAAAGAAATCCTTTTGCCGCAGCAGGTAGATGCACATATGGTTCAAGAACTTTTGCAAGTGAAGGTCCTTCAGCCGAAAAAGGGGCAAAAGAAAGAACTTGTAGAATTAGCAACGAAAAATGCAACACTTGCTTTAAATGAGAAGTTTGCTTTAATTGAGCAGGACGAGGCGAGAACAATTAAAGCGGTCGAGAATTTAGGCGAACGAATGGGAATCGCATCTCCATATCGGATCGAAGCATTTGATAACTCAAACATTCATGGAACGGATCCAGTTTCTGCAATGGTCGTATTTATAGATGGAAAACCGTATAAAAAAGATTACAGAAAGTATAAGATTAAATCTGTAGACGGACCTGATGATTATGCGTCAATGAAAGAGGTAGTCCGCAGAAGATATACAAGGATGCTTAAAGAAGAAGGAGAGCTTCCAAGCTTAATCCTTATTGATGGGGGAAAAGGGCAGGTTTCAGCGGCTCAAGATGTTTTAGAGAACGAACTTAATTTATTTATTCCCGTTGCAGGACTAGCTAAAGATGAGAAACATCGTACCTCTCAATTATGGCTTGGAGATCCACCTAAGATGATACATTTACCAAGGAACAGCCAAGAATTTTATCTGCTTCAAAGGGTACAAGATGAGGTACACCGATTTGCGATTTCTTTTCATCGAAAAGTTCGCTCCAAAAGTATGTTTGAATCTACTTTGGATGGAATTGAAGGGATCGGGGATAAAAGAAAGAAAATGCTTCTCCGTCATTTTGGTTCTTTAAAGAAATTAAAAGAAGCGACAGTTGATGAAATTCAAGGAGCGGGTGTTCCCAAAACAGTAGCTGAAAAAATCACACAAGCTTTTTTATCTGAAGAGTAGTTGCAGTTATGAAACAACTTTGTTAAAATGAACCCAACTTTATAAAAATGCCATGCTTCATTTGAAGTGATGGTAGAGGAGCAAAAACCAATAGTAGACCATCTGAAGAGAAGAAGCTCTTATGAAGATGGAGGAAAGGGGATTTTTGCCGAAGTGTAAAAAAACTTCTGATTTTTTATGCTGGACCTGTATTGAATAAATACAGAGCTGTCACTCAAATCCCCCCAGGGTTTGTGTGGAGGACTATCTCACTCGGGGAAAACAAACTTGGCTTGCTGCGGATATAGCAACAATAGGGTTTTTTCCTTATTGTTGCTTTTTGTTTTAAAAGAGAGATAGAAAAATAGCATCAGGAAAGGAAAGAGAGAACATGGGGAGAATCGTACAAAAATTTGGCGGTACAAGCGTTGGTTCTGTAGAACGGATTCAAAACGTTGCAAAAAAGATTATTAAAGAAGTTGAAAATAACAATGAGGTCGTAGTAGTAGTATCCGCCATGGGGAAAACGACGGATGAACTCGTTAAACTGGCAGGCCAGATCAGTAAAAATCCATCAAAACGAGAAATGGATATGCTCTTAACAACTGGCGAACAAGTCACCATTGCCTTATTAACGTTAGCTTTGCAGCAAGAGGGCTATAAAGCACTCTCATTAACAGGCTGGCAGGCTGGAATTGAGACTGAAAATAATCATGCTAATGCACGGATTCTAAATATACAGTCAGACCGGGTTAACAGTTTGCTTGCAGAAGGAAATATCGTGGTGGTAGCCGGTTTTCAGGGCTTGATAACAGAAACAAACGATATCGCCACACTTGGCAGAGGTGGGTCTGATACAACTGCAGTGGCATTAGCAGCAGCGCTAAAAGCAGATCGCTGTGATATTTATACAGATGTAACAGGAGTCTATACGACAGATCCTCGTGTAGTGACTAAAGCAAGAAAGATCCCTTCAATCTCCTACGACGAAATGCTTGAAATGGCCAATCTAGGAGCCGGTGTCCTGCATCCGCGTGCTGTTGAGTTCGCAAAAAATTATTCGATTATTTTAGAAGTCAGATCAAGTATGAGTGAAGAGCGGGGAACATTAGTTGAGGAGGAAGCAACGATGGAACAGAATTTAATGGTAAGAGGATTAGCCTTTGAAGGAAATATTACAAAAATCACAGTTTCTAACATACCAAACGAAATAAATGCTTTATCGGATCTATTCACGATACTAGCAAGTAATGGAATAAACGTAGATATCATCATTCAGAATGTGATGAACCAGGAAAAGACAAACATTTCATTTTCCATCGAATCAAGTTCTCTAAGTGAAACACAAGAAGTACTTGCCGCTCATCAACATCAGCTAGGGTTTGAATCTATAAGCTATGAAGGAGATCTTGCTAAAGTTTCAATTGTTGGTTCAGGAATGATCTCCAATCCAGGAGTAGCAGCTAAAATGTTCAAAGCCTTATCTGATCAAGATGTAATGATTAAAATGGTAAGCACCTCAGAAATTAAAGTTTCAACTGTCGTAAAACAAGACGACATGATTAAATCAATCGAAACGCTGCACGATGTTTTCGAGTTGGATGCTCGTGTTCCTGTGCAAAGTAAATAAGTTCTTCAAAAGAAAAAAAGCCGGTTGATACCGGCTTTTACTTATTCAATGGTATCCTTTTTGTCCCATTGAACGGTTATGGAAACTTTATTGCGTTTTACCGACTCTAGCGCTTCCGTTGTACATTTTTTTTGAAGTTGGATTTGTTCTGCGAGAAAACCTGCCTCTAAGCTGAAGGTATGGTGACGAAAATTTTCGATTCTTTGTTCAATAAGTATAGAATGCAAGGAAAAAACCATTTCTGTTTTAGAGGCTTCTATCATTTCAAGGTTACCCCAGCCAGCTTCATTGAAAAAAGCATGTACTTCTTCCATCGTATGTAAAGGGTATTTTCTGGCTAGATGTCTGCCTGCCCAATATAAAATATGTCGTTCTTGTTTCCCAAGAAGTTCAGGTAATAGATCGCTGCGAAGAATCTCATACCCAAAAGCTGAAACAGAAGGCTTTTCGGCAGGGGCGTTTTCTTCTTTTGTCTTTTGTTTAAACATTCTGCATCCCTTCTTTCTATTTTTTATTATAACGGCTATACATGGCAAACTCTATAGCACAATCAGTATTTGTCGAAAATGTTCCTTACAAAAAACGTTGATGTACCAATAAGATATCTAAATTAACTTGTTAGCGTTTTCTTGACGGTGTCAAACGATGGGAGTAAAATGGACATGTTGCTAGTTGATTAAACTACTTGTTTAACACTCATCCTCTTAAAGAGGAAACTTAAAACGCTTACACGAGAGATGGAGAGAAACAGAAGATTAGCAGCCAGAGAGGCTAAAATTAAAGGGGGCAAGAGAATGGCTGGCAGTAAAGATTTTATTAACAGAAGGATTCATTCACTATTAGGAGTTATTCCTATTGGGCTTTTTCTCGTTCAGCATTTAGTTGTAAACCATTTTGCAACAAAAGGTGTGGATGATTTTAATGCCGCAGCACATTTTATGGAAAATTTACCGTTTCGTTTCTTTTTAGAAACGTTTGTTATCTATCTACCATTATTGTTTCATGCGGTGTTTGGACTTTATATTACATTCCAGGCTAGAAACAATGTAAGCAGCTATGGGTATTTCCGTAACATGATGTTCCTTGTTCAGCGTATAACAGGTGTTATCACTTTGATTTTCATAGCATGGCATGTTTGGGAAACACGTGTACAAGCAGCATTGGGCGCTGATGTTAACTTCTCTATGATGCAAGACATCTTAAGTTCTCCATTTATGGTTGCGTTTTATTTAGTAGGTGTATTGTCCGCGGTTTTTCATTTTGCAAATGGATTATGGTCGTTTTTTGTCAGCTGGGGCCTCACTGTTTCGCCTCGTTCACAGAAGATTTCTACTTACGTAACACTGGGTGTATTTGTTCTTTTAGCCATTGTTAGTGTACGTACAATTTTTGCATTTATCTAAAAGGGGTGAGACGAATTGAGTAATCAGAAAATTATTGTTGTTGGCGGAGGTCTCGCCGGATTAATGGCTACGATTAAAGCAGCTGAAGCTGGTGTTAATGTTGACCTCTTTTCAGTTGTTCCTGTAAAACGTTCGCATTCTGTTTGTGCACAAGGCGGTATAAACGGTGCTGTAAACACGAAGGGTGAAGGGGATTCACCATGGGAACACTTTGATGATTCAGTTTATGGCGGTGACTTTTTAGCAAATCAGCCTCCAGTAAAAGCAATGTGTGATGCCGCACCTGGAATCATTCACTTAATGGACCGTATGGGTGTAATGTTCAATAGAACACCAGAGGGATTACTTGATTTCCGCCGCTTCGGAGGAACTCAACATCACCGAACGGCGTTTGCTGGTGCGACAACTGGTCAGCAGCTTTTATATGCACTTGACGAGCAAGTGCGTCGTCATGAAGTGGCTGGACTGGTTACAAAATATGAAGGCTGGGAGTTTTTATCTGCTATTTTAGACGATGAAGGCCAATGTCGCGGAGTAACCGCACAAAACTTAAAAACGATGGAGATCGTAAGTTTCCCTGCAGATGCCGTAATTATGGCAACTGGTGGACCTGGAATCATTTTTGGTAAATCAACGAACTCTGTTATTAATACCGGTGGAGCGGCTTCCGCACTTTATCAGCAAGGTGTTCATTACGCAAATGGGGAGTTTATTCAAATTCACCCAACGGCCATTCCTGGAGACGATAAGCTTCGATTAATGAGTGAATCCGCTCGCGGTGAAGGTGGGCGTGTATGGACGTATAAAGACGGGAAACCTTGGTATTTCCTTGAAGAAAAATATCCTGCATATGGTAACCTTGTTCCTCGTGATATTGCAACACGAGAAATCTTCCACGTTTGTGTAGATCTCAAGCTTGGAATAAACGGAGAGAACATGGTATACCTGGATCTATCTCATAAAGATCCTAAGGAACTCGATATTAAGCTTGGTGGAATCATTGAGATTTATGAGAAATTTATGGGGGATGACCCTCGTAAAGTTCCGATGAAAATTTTCCCTGCTGTTCACTATTCAATGGGTGGCATGTGGGTAGATTACGATCAAATGACTAATATTCCAGGGCTTTTTGCAGCAGGAGAGTGTGAGTACCAATACCACGGAGCGAATAGATTAGGAGCCAACTCGCTTCTATCTGCTATCTTTGGCGGTATGGTAGCTGGTCCATCTGCAGTTAAGTACATCAAAGGTTTAGAAAAAACAGTTGAAGATGTATCTTCTGTGGTCTTTGATAATCAAGTGAAAAAAGATCAAGAAGTTTACAACAACATTCTTTCGATGGATGGAACAGAAAATGCTTACGTCATCCATAAGGAACTAGGAGAATGGATGACTGATAATGTTACAGTTGTAAGATACAATGATAAATTAAAGCAAACGGATGAAAAGATTCAGGAATTGATGCAGCGTTACAAAAACATCAACATCAATGATACATCTAAATGGAGCAATCAAGGTGCATCCTTTACTCGCCAGCTTTGGCATATGTTGCAGCTCGCTCGCGTCATTACACTTGGTGCACTAAACCGTGACGAAAGCCGTGGCGCGCATTATAAACCTGAATTCCCTGAACGTAATGATGAAAAATATTTAAAAACAACACGAGCGAAATTTAATCCTGCAACAAATGGACCGGATTTTGAGTATGATGATGTAGATGTTTCGCTTATTCAACCGCGTAAACGTGACTATTCTAAGAAGAAGGCAGGGGTGTAAGTATGAGCACAAAAATGGTGAAATTCATCATCTCAAGACAGGATAACCCTGAAACTGCCCCATATTTAGAAGAGTTTGAGATTCCGCACCGTCCAAATATGAATGTTATATCAGCTCTTATGGAAATTCGAAGAAACCCTGTTAATGCAAAAGGGGAAGCTACGACTCCTGTAACGTGGGAGATGGGATGTTTAGAAGAAGTTTGCGGTGCGTGTTCAATGGTTATCAATGGGAAACCTAGACAATCTTGTACAGCCCTTGTTGACCAATTAGAACAGCCTATTCGTCTTGAGCCAATGAAGACGTTCCCGGTTGTTCGTGACCTGGCGATTGATAGAAGCAGAATGTTTGATGCGCTTAAACGCGTGAAAGCGTGGATACCGATTGATGGTACGTATGATCTTGGTCCTGGACCCCGCATGCCAGAAACAAAACGTCAGTGGGCGTACGAACTTTCTAAATGTATGACTTGCGGTGTTTGTTTGGAAGCTTGTCCAAACGTAAACAGCAAATCAGATTTCATTGGACCAGCACCACTGTCTCAAGTACGCTTATTTAACGCACATCCGACAGGAGAAATGAATAAAGAAGAACGTTTAAATGCAATCATGGATGACGGAGGACTTGCATCTTGCGGGAATTCACAAAACTGTGTTCAGTCTTGTCCGAAGGGGATTCCATTAACAACATCAATTGCAGCACTTAATCGTGACACGACTTTCCAAGCATTTAAAAATTTCTTTGGCAGTGATCGATAAATAAAGTAAAAAAGGCTTCTCTCAAATAAGGGGGGAGTCTTTTTCATAAAGGCTGTTTTTCTACAAGAATGTTTCTGATGGTGATATTTTTTATTCTCTTCTTTGACAAGTTGATTGGAGTGCAAAGTGCGAGACTACTGCGGGATAAGCAGGACAGGTGAGACTCCTAATGGAGCAATGCGCCAAGGAGGCTCACCGCACGCCCCGTGGAAAGCAAGCATTTTAGAGCGTAAATCAACTTCCTTCAAAGCAACAAAGTTTACGAAAATAGCCTTCAAAAAAAGGTGGTGCATTCATGGCAAGGCAAGATTATATTTTAGATTTGGATGAATGGAAAGCAGGCTTTCACTTTTTTCATGAGCTGCATGTGAGGTTTGGTGAAATCGACGGGTTTGGACATGTAAACAACACAAATGTCTTTGTTTATATGGAAGAAGCAAGGATTGCACTTTTTAAAGAATTAGACCTCATGAAGTCCTGGGGAGCGCAAGATGCCACTGAGATCCCGGTTGTGGCCGATCTGCAATGTGATTATCTTTCGCAAATAAGATATGACGAGAAATTAACAATTTTTGTTAAAATGAATGAAGTAGGATCTTCTTCCATTGACTTGCATTATTTAGGTTTGAATAAAGAAAAGTTGCCAGTTTTTACCGGTAGAGGAGCAATTGTTCAAATATCTAAGCAAACCGGGCGACCATCAAAGTGGAGTGAAGATCTGAAAATGGCATTCTCAAATTTTAGTCAAAAAGCCTTCATTTAAAAAATGGGCTTTTTTTTTAATTGTTTCCTTCATATAATTAATACTTTTTAAGTTAACCAAGTCACTTACATCTGTGTTTTTACATACTATATGTTGACTAAATACTTCCAATATTCGTTGGCGGTTCCTAAACCCTAGCAAGGAGGGGTGAATTCATTGAAAGATAAACACTACCGACCGAAGCCTCTACTTACAAAAAGAGAGAGAGAAGTTTTCGAACTACTAGTCCAAGACAAGACTACAAAAGAAATTGCGGAACAATTATTTATTAGTGAGAAAACAGTTCGAAACCATATTTCGAATACCATGCAAAAGCTTGGGGTTAAAGGACGCTCTCAAGCCGTTGTAGAGTTATTGAGGCTTGGAGAACTCGAGATTTAGTCAGAAAGCGGCTTTCAAAAATGAAAGCCGTTTTCAGTATGCAAACTAAAATGTAGAAATTTCTCAAGTTTTCGCTGCTTAACTAGTACAAGGCGATTTAATATGTAATATGTGCAAGTATGGCTGACTATATTGTGCTTTACGTCAGCCAAGTTTTTTCACAGTAAAAAAGTGTAATTGATTTTTATACCTTTTTTCAGATATGATGAAAGTTACGATGTTAATCGTTTCTTTCCCAGCTAATGAAAAAGGTGAAAAATCATGAATGAAAGCCTTCAAGTTAAAAAAGTACTTAATAATAATGTTGTAATCGTAACCGATTTTTCGGGTAACGAACGAATTGTAATCGGTAAAGGTATCGGATTCGCTAAAAAACAGGGCGAATCGATTTCCCATGAACAAGTGGACAAGCTATTTGTTTTAAAAAATGAAAACGAGCAGGAACAATATAAAACTTTATTAAGTTATATAGAAGAGGATACAGTTGAACTAATCAATGATGTGATTGTCCATATCGGCAACCGCTTTGAGAATGATCTAAATGAGCATATCCATGTGGCGTTGACGGATCATATCGCCTTTGCTATAAAACGGCTACAACAAGGTTTAGATATAAAAAATCCGTTTTTAACTGAAACACAGACACTGTATCCTAAAGAATATACTGTCGCCGAAGAAGTGATCGAGGTAATCAATAAATCGCTTCAAATTCATCTCCCAGAAGGGGAAGTCGGATTCGTAGCCCTTCATATTCATAGTGCGATTACGAATAAAAGTGTGAGAGATATAAAAAAACATTCACAGCTCATCAACACACTAATGGAAATGATTCGGCACTCTCTCGACATCACGATTGATACGAAAAGTATTAATTATTTACGGTTAGTGAGGCATTTGAGGCATGCTATCGAACGCATATCAGCTGGAGATATAATGGAAGAACAAGAAAAGTTGGCAAAAGTGTTGAAAGAAGAATATCCGGTATGCTACAATTTGGCGTGGAAGTTAATCAAGGTCATGCAGAATACCTTGAGCAAACCCGTGCCACATGCAGAAGCAGTTTATTTAACAATGCATTTGCAAAGGCTTTCGCGATATGACAATTAAACAAAACGTAACGAGTAATTAAATATAGATACACCGTTTTTACGTGTTACTGATTCGATCAGGCATAAGTATGGAACAAAAGTGTAGCAATTGCTTAATTAGGATATATTAATATCTGATTAGGTACTATGCGCATGTTCTTTATTTATGTCTTTTTTGTTTTTTGCGGAAGTAAATGGAAGGGTTATCATAAAAAAAGGAGGACTTCCCATGTTGAAAAAATTGTTTGGTGTACTTCAACGCGTTGGTAAGGCACTAATGCTGCCGGTAGCCATTCTGCCAGCAGCTGGTTTGTTGCTAGCTTTTGGTAATGCGTTTAAAAACGAAGCGTTGATTAAGCTAATTCCAGCTTTAGATGCGAACTGGTTCCAACTCGTAGCTGATGTAATGGAACAATCAGGTGGAATCGTCTTCGGAAACCTGTCGTTGTTATTCGCGGTAGGTGTTGCCGTTGGACTTGCTGGCGGTGAAGGTGTAGCAGGTCTTGCAGCCATTATCGGTTACTTAATCATGAACGTTACGATGAGTGTAATTGAAGGTGTAAAACCTGAAATGATTGAAGCTGATCCATCCTATGCGATGGTGCTTGGAATTCCGACACTTCAAACAGGTGTGTTTGGGGGTATTATTGTAGGTATTCTGGCGTCGTATTTGTATAAGCGGTTTTATAACATAGAGCTTCCTCAATATTTAGGCTTTTTTGCCGGTAAACGTTTTGTACCGATTATTACAGCTGTATCAGCATTAGCTCTTGGTATTGCAATGACGTTCATTTGGCCGCCTGTTCAGAATGGGCTAAACGCTTTCTCTGAAAGTATGATTAATTCAAATCTTACAATTGCAGCATTTATCTTTGGTGTAATTGAAAGATCACTTATCCCATTTGGTCTTCATCATATCTTTTACTCACCTTTCTGGTTTGAGTTTGGTTCTTATAAGTCAGCAGCAGAAGGACTTGTACGTGGAGATCAGGCGATTTTCTTTGCACAATTAAAAGACAATGCAGAATTAACAGCCGGGACATTCATGACAGGTAAGTTTCCATTCATGATGTTCGGACTTCCTGCAGCGGCGCTTGCTATGTATCATGAAGCACGTCCGGAACAAAAGAAAGTAGTAGCAGGTATCATGGGTTCTGCGGCATTAACATCATTCCTTACAGGGATAACAGAACCGATTGAATTTACGTTCCTTTTTGTAGCACCAGTACTTTTCGGTATTCATGCTATTTTCGCAGGACTTTCTTTTATGACTATGCATTTGCTTAATGTTAAAATAGGTATGACTTTCTCAGGTGGAGTCATTGACTACTTATTGTTCGGAGTACTACCGAATCGTACGGATTGGTGGCTAGTTATCCCAGTAGGTTTAGTTTTCTCTGTTATCTACTACTTTGGTTTCCGATTTGCGATACGTAAGTGGAACTTAAAAACACCTGGACGTGAGATCGTTGATGACGAAGTTGAAACAAACGTCGGACCGTCAAATAAAGATTCTTTAGCAGCGAATATTTTAGAAGGTTTGGGCGGAGAGTCTAACATATCTAATCTTGATGCTTGTATCACACGACTTCGTGTATCTGTAAATGATCCAAAAGAAGTTGATAAAGCACGGTTGAAAAAATTAGGAGCATCCGGTGTTCTTGAGATGGGGAACAATATTCAAGCCATTTTTGGGACCCGCTCTGATACGATCAAGAGTGAAATACAGGATATTATGAAAGGCAAAACGGTCGCTAAACCTAAAAACAGTGAAAAGATTCCTGAACAAGGTGAGTTAGCTGATACAGAAGACAAGTCTGTTGCTAATCCAACTTCTTCAATTACTTCAGAAGAACGTTTCGTATCACCTATTAAAGGGAAAATAATTCCGATAACAGAAGTACCTGATCAAGTGTTCTCAGGCAAAATGATGGGTGATGGCTTTGCGATCGAACCATCAGAAGGTCTAGTCGTATCTCCTGTTAATGGAAAGATAATCAATGTATTCCCGACTAAGCATGCGATCGGTATTCTGTCAGATAGCGGAAAAGAAATTCTAATCCATTTTGGAATTGACACTGTCAAACTAAAAGGTGAAGGGTTTGAAAGCTTTGTTTCTGAAGGGGACAAGGTGAAAGCTGGTCAGAAGTTATTGAAGGTTGATTTAAACTATGTGAAAGAAAATGCACCTTCTGTAATTACACCAATTGTTTTTACAAACTTATCTGGCGAAACGGTTTCAGTTGAAAAAACAGGAACAGTCACCATAGAAGAAGAAAATATTATTACATTCAAAAAATAAAGGGGTAAAAAACAATGGCAGAAAAAACATTTAAAGTAACAAGTGAATCAGGAATCCACGCACGCCCGGCAACAACTTTAGTAAATCAAGCAGGCCAGTTCAGCTCAGATATCACGCTTGATTATAATGGGAAAAGCGTTAACTTGAAGTCCATCATGGGTGTGATGAGCTTAGGGATTCAATCTGGAGCAGAAATTACGATCAAAGCAGAAGGTTCTGATGCAGAAGAGGCTTTAACTTCTTTAGAAGATGTTATGAAAAAGGAAGGACTTGGTGAGTAATGTCTGAAAAAATTTCAGGTATTGCAGCATCAGCCGGCATTGCAATCGCAAAGGCGTTCGTTCTTCAAAATCCCGAACTAACGATTGATAAAAAATCGATCAAGGATACTTCAAAGGAAATAGAACGTTTTCAGGCAGCGCTTGACACGTCGAAGGAAGAACTTTCTGTTATTAAAGATAAAGCTAATGAAGAACTTGGTGAAGATAAGGCAGCTATTTTTGCTGCCCATCTTCTTGTTCTTAGTGATCCAGAGCTTGTTGATGCTGTAAAACAAAAGATTGAAAACGAACAAGTAAACGCCGAATCAGCGATGAATGACGTTTCCTCAACGTTTATTAATATGTTTGAACAGATGGACAATGAATACATGAAAGAGCGAGCAGCAGATATCCGGGACGTATCTAAACGTGTATTAGCTCATTTATTGGACGTTCAGTTTACAACTCCTGCGAGTATTTCTGAAGAGGTTGTCATTCTTGCAGAAGATTTAACTCCTTCAGATACAGCTCAGTTGAATCGTCAATTTGTAAAAGGGTTCGCAACAGATATTGGAGGCAGAACATCGCATTCTGCGATCATGTCTCGTTCTATGGAGATTCCAGCCGTTGTTGGAACAAAGATTATTACTGAAAAAATTGAAAATGGTGTGATGGTCATCATTGATGGATTAGATGGACATGTTATCATTGATCCATCTCAAGATGAGATTGCAACCTATCAAGAAAAAAAGGCGCAATATGAAAAACAAAAAGAAGAATGGGCTAAGCTTGTAAACGAAAAGACATTCTCTTCAGATGATGTTCAAGTAGAGCTTGCTGCAAATATCGGTACTCCAGCTGATGTTAAAGGTGTTTTAGCAAACGGTGCTGAAGGTGTTGGCTTATACCGTACAGAATTTTTGTATATGGGCCGCGACCAGCTTCCAACAGAAGAGGAACAATTCAGCGCTTATAAAGAGGTTCTTGAAAAGATGGAAGGTAAACCTGTCGTTATTCGTACGTTAGATATAGGCGGGGACAAAGAGCTTCCTTATTTGAATCTCCCTAAAGAACTCAATCCCTTCTTAGGTTTCCGTGCCATACGCCTTTGCTTGGAAGAACAAGAAATTTTCCGTACACAGCTTAGAGCTTTGCTGCGTGCAAGTAAACATGGTAACTTAAAAATCATGTTCCCGATGATTGCAACCCTTGAAGAGTTCCGATCAGCTAAAAATATCTTAATGGACGAAAAAGATAAACTTATCAATTCGGGAACTGAAGTATCAGATAATATTGAAGTAGGAATCATGGTTGAAATTCCATCAACAGCTGTAATGGCCGATACTTTTGCTAAGGAAGTAGATTTCTTCAGCATCGGTACAAATGATTTGATCCAATATACTATGGCCGCTGACCGAATGAATGAGCAGGTATCCTATCTTTATCAACCATACAATCCTGCTATCTTAAGACTTGTGAAAATGGTGATTGATGCCGCTCATAAAGAAGGTAAGTGGGCAGGTATGTGTGGTGAGATGGCAGGAGATCCAATTGCCATTCCGATTCTTTTAGGCTTAGGATTGGATGAATTCTCAATGAGTGCAACTTCTGTTCTCCCTGCACGAAGCCAGATTCGAGGGCTATCTAAAGAGAAGATTAGTACGCATATCAATGAAATTCTTGAAATGGATACAATGGAAGACGTAATAAAGTTTGTTGAAACAAACTTTTAATACGTAATAAAGTGGACTATGGGGTATATCCATAGTCCTTTTCCATACCCTCTAGATGTCGAATGTTGAAATAAATTGTCGTTGTCGTTACGTTTTTTATTTCATTTTATAGGGCGTTTGCAGTCAAAATCTTCACAAAAACTCATGACTTTTGAACGATTTTCATTGCAATTTCATAAAAATATTAGCAGAATAGAAACAATGATAAACGCCTTTTGTTTTTCAGCATGTATATAGAGATGAGGCGATGTTTTGAATAGACCGATAGGAGTAATAGATTCTGGAGTTGGGGGCTTAACGGTTGCCAGAGAGATTATGAAGCAGCTCCCGAAAGAAGAAATTATATATTTAGGCGACACGAAACGGTGTCCTTATGGACCAAGACCTTTTGAAGAAGTAAGAAAGTACACGTGGGATATGATTCATTTTCTGCTGGAACTCGATATAAAAATGCTCGTAATAGCTTGTAATACGGCTACTGCTGCAGTTTTAGAAGAAGCGAAAAAGAAGCTGGATATTCCCGTTTTAGGAGTCATTCATCCTGGAGCGAGGTCAGCATTAAAGGTAACAAGAAATAACCATGTTGCTGTAATCGGCACAGTTGGAACGATTACTAGCGGTGCATACAAATACGCGTTACAGCAGATTCGAAATGATGTAATCGTGGAAAGTTTGGCATGTCCGCTATTTGTGCCGCTTGTCGAACAAGGAAAGCTATCAGGTGAGGAAACCTTAAATGCCGTTTCAGAAACGCTCCATCCATTAAGAGATGTTTCAATCGATACGTTAATATTAGGCTGTACCCATTACCCTTTATTACGGCCGATTATCCAGCAGGTCATGGGGAAGCATATTACACTCATTTGTTCGGGCGCGGAAACAGCTCGTGAAGTTTCTGTCATATTAGATCATAGTGGTTTGTTAAATACAGGAATCACCAGACCGAACCATAGGTTTTTAGCAACAGCAGAAAGCAGCCATTTCTTAGAGATCGCGAACCATTGGCTCAATCGAAAAATAGACAGAGTAGAATGCATCACATTATAAAAAGGGAGCAGAATCGTTTTAACGATTCTGTTCCTTTTTATTTTTGTACAAGTGGTCTAACAGAGGAGGATAGCTCGTATACATAATTGTACAAACCACTTGAGGAGGGAAAGTATGCGCAAAACAATAAGATCAGGAGCGCCACTGCTTTTGTTATCAGTTTCATTACTGGTATCAGGGTGTGGATTAGGGGGAGAGAAAGCAGGAACAGAGCTGGATCCCCCAAAGGTGAACTATGTAAAAGAAGGGAAGTCCCTTAATAAAAAAGAAAAGGCTGTAAATGCCCAAAAGACTCAAAAGCGTCAGCTATTTCTATTTGACAGCAACGGTATGGTTGTACCTCAAGTTTTAGCTCTTCCGAAAAACGATGAGACGGCAAAACAGGTTTTACAATATCTCGTGAAGGATGGACCTGTCACAAATATTATTCCAAATGGCTTTCAAGCAGTACTGCCTGCAGATACGGAAGTTTTATCGGTGAATATAAAAAAAGGAACAGCTGTAGCGAACTTTTCGAAAGAATTTACAGAATATCATGCTAAAGATGAACTTAAGATTCTTCAAGCGATAACGTTCACGCTTACGCAGTTTGATAATATTAAGAAGGTTAAAATACAGATTGAAGGAAAGAATCAAAATTCAATGCCTGTTAACAACACGCCAGTAGGTGAAGGGGTCAGCAGGGTCGATGGCATCAATCTAGAGAACGGAAATGTTGCGGATATTACAAACAGTGAGTTTGTCACTCTTTACTTTTTAGCACAAACACAAGACCAAACCTATTATGTACCTGTAACGAGACGTGTAGCGAAAGAGAGCACGGATAAGGTTACAGCAACGATCGAACATCTTATTGATGGTCCTTCAGCAGAGAGTAATCTTCTTACTGATTTTAGAACGGATGTAAGGCTGTTAAGCACACCAGTTGTGAAGGATGGCGTAGTAACATTGAATTTCAATGGTGCTTTAATAGACAACAAAGAAGAAAGTATGATTGCGGATGAAGTATTAAATTCAATTGTTCTTTCCTTAACAGAGCTATCAGAGGTAAAGAAAGTAGCCATTCAGGTGGATGGGAAGTCAAAAATCTTCACTGAAAAGGGAAAAGAACTTACAGCCCCAGTTTCACGTCCTAAAGAAGTGAACACGGGTGAATTTTAAATAAGTATATCTTTATGATAAAGTGAAGAGACGAGGATTCGTCTCTTTTTTATGATGTGAAAGTGAGGTTTACATAATGAAAATATTGATTGCTACGCAAAACAAAGGAAAAGTAAATGAATTTCAATCTATGTTCAAAGAATTTGGGATTGAGGTATTATCCTTATTAGATATTGAAGATTGCCCGGAAGTTGAAGAAACTGGAACAACGTTCGAACAAAACGCCATATTAAAAGCTGAAACCATTAGTACAAGAATGAATATACCCGTCATTGCAGATGACTCCGGGCTTGAAATCGATGCATTGGAAGGAAGACCTGGTGTTTATTCTGCCAGATATGCGGGAAGCCAAAAGAGTGATGAACAGAATATGGATAAAGTATTGGATGAATTAAAACAAGTTGCCCAACCGAATAGAACTGCACGGTTTGTCTGTGCACTTGCGTTTGCGAGACCTGAGTGTGAAACATTTGTCATAAGAGGGGAATGTGAGGGTGAAATCTTATTAGAAAGACGCGGCTCAGAAGGGTTCGGATATGATCCGATCTTCTTTCTTCCACATCTAAATCGATCAATGGCGGAATTATCGAAAGAAGAGAAAAATAAAATCAGTCACAGAGCACTCGCGTTACGAAAATTGAAAGACTATATCAGCGAGGAGGACATGCTATGGCAAAAGCCTTGATCGTTAGTGACAGCCATGGATTAAAAAAAGAATTAATTCAGCTGAAAGAGCGACATGAACAAGAAGTTGGCTTAATGATCCATTGCGGGGATTCTGAACTGCAAACATCTGCCCCTGAATTGTCCGGTTTTGTTACTGTAAAAGGAAATATGGATTATCTCGGTCAAGATTTTCCAACAGAAGCTATTGAAATGTTAGATACTACCTGTATATATATCACACATGGCCACTTATATGACGTGAAAATGTCACATCTTGCTCTTGGCTATAGAGCTGAAGAAACAGGAGCCAGCATTGCCTGCTTTGGGCATTCGCACATAGCTGAAGCATATGAACGTGAAGGTATGGTGTTCATTAATCCAGGCAATATACGATTGCCGAGAGGGACGTTTGAAAAGACATATGCTTTATTAGAAGTTGATGATAAGGAAGTAAACGTTTCTTTTTACTCATTAGATGGCAGACGTATAGAGCAGCTTTCAAAGCAATTTACGCTGCAAACTTGAGAAAATATAAGAAAAAATAAGAAATGGGTTGACTTGTGTCGGGATATTGTGTATATTTAGTTATGTCGTCGCGACAAGGTCTTTATGTCTGCGGGTGTAGTTTAGTGGTAAAACAAGAGCCTTCCAAGCTCTGGTCGTGAGTTCGATTCTCATCACCCGCTCCATTTGTTTTTCTCACGTTCAAATGGCACAAAAGAGTTACATCTGAAGTTAACAGATCTTACATTTAAAATGCATGTTATAAACATATTTGTATCCACGGTCGACAGGTGGAGCAAATCACTGTGTGCCCGCAGCGCATGGTAATTGCGGAAAGCGCCATTGCTATGCGAAATGGGCTCAAATACATATGTCCCAGTAGCTCAGCCGGATAGAGCATACGCCTTCTAAGCGTACGGTCGGGAGTTCGAATCTCTCCTGGGACGCCATATAACTTTTAATTACTACATAACTCAACACGTTTTATGTTCTCCCTTATAGGACATGAAGCGTGTTTTTTTGTGTGTTTTTAAAAACATTATTGTAAGCGCTTTAAAAATGTTTACATTAAGCGGTGAATTTTTCTTATTGTGCTTATCCATGGGAATGAAAGCGTATACAAATAATCAGAAAAATCAGAATTGGGTGTTTTCATAAAAATTCATGGTTGACCCACCACAAATATGGGCGTAATATTGTCAACAATTATTACCTTATATTTAAAAAATTCTAATAATTCAAAATGTAAAGAAAAGGAGGATCACGATGCAGGAGCAATGGGTTTACGTTAATGGTGAGTACGTATTAAAGGATGACGCAAAAGTCTCAGTTTATGATCATGGATTTTTATATGGAGATGGGGTGTTTGAAGGGATTCGTGTTTACAACGGAAATGTATATCGATTAGACGAACATCTTCAGCGTTTATACGAATCTGCTCAATCCATTATGCTGAAAATTCCACACACTAAAGAAGAGTTAACAGACATCATTGTCGAAACGCTCCAGAAAAATAAATATCGTGATGCTTATATTCGGTTAGTTATTTCACGAGGAAAAGGGAATTTAGGACTGGATCCTTTCACATGCGGCCAACCAGGTGTCATCGTAATTGCAGAGCAACTGGCTCTATTTCCAAAGAAACTTTATGAGACTGGTTTAGAAATCATAACAGTTGCAAGCAGAAGAAATCGTCCGGATGTATTAAGTCCTAAAGTAAAATCACTAAATTACTTAAACAATATTTTAGTCAAGATCGAAGCGAGTCTTGCAGGTGTAAGTGAAGCACTTATGCTAAACGATCAAGGCTATGTCGCGGAAGGTTCAGCTGACAATGTATTTATTATAAAAGGAACTACCATTAAGACACCTCCCGGTTACTTAGGAGCTCTTGAAGGAATCACGCGAAACGCGATTGTAGAGATTGCACGTGACCAAGGCTACAACATGGTGGAAGAGCCATTTACGAGACACGATGTTTATGTAGCAGATGAAGTTTTCCTAACCGGTACGGCTGCTGAGGTCATTGCAGTTGTAAAAGTGGATGGCAGAGTTATCGGCACCGGTACTCCAGGTAATCATACAAATAAACTTTTAAAAACCTTTAGAGAAAAAGTAGTAGAAGAAGGTGTGAAAGTTTATTCCAATCAAACCGTACAAGCGGGATAAAAGAAGTATAGGAGTGTTACAGATATGCGCAGCAATATGATCAAACAAGGAATCGATAGAGCCCCGCACAGAAGTCTTCTCCACGCAGCGGGAGTTGCACCTGAGGATATGGATAAACCATTTATCGGTGTTTGTAATTCCTATGTTGATATTATTCCGGGTCATATGCACCTCAACAAAGTAGGTGAATGGGTAAAAGAAGCCATTAGGGAAGCAGGCGGAATACCTTTTGAATTTAATACGATCGGCGTAGATGACGGTATTGCGATGGGGCATATAGGAATGAGGTATTCACTCCCAAGCAGAGAAGTCATTGCAGACGCAGCAGAAACCGTGATTAACGCCCACTGGTTTGACGGTGTGTTTTATATACCAAATTGCGATAAGATCACCCCTGGTATGCTGATGGCAGCTGTTCGTACGAATGTACCAGCCGTATTTGTTTCAGGAGGTCCGATGGAAGCTGGAAAATCCATGGCTGGTAAATCGCTTTCCCTTGCCTCAGTCTTTGAAGGGGTAGGATCTCATCTTGCCGGAAAGATGACTCGCGAAGAACTGCTGGAACTTGAAACGAGTGCTTGTCCGACTTGCGGGTCATGTTCGGGTATGTTTACCGCGAACAGTATGAATTCCATTATGGAGATGCTCGGAATTACATTGCCAGGAAACGGCACAATTGTAGCTACATCAGATGAAAGGAAAAAATTGATTAAAGAGGCTGCAATTTCATTAATGGATCTTGTGAAGAATGACATTAAGCCTAGAGATATTATCACAAAAGAGGCGATTGATGACGCTTTTGCATTGGATATGGCGATGGGAGGCTCAACCAATACCGTACTTCATATGCTTGCAATAGCGAATGAAGCTGAGATTGAGTACGACTTATCTCAAATTAATGTAATCGCAGAGAGAATACCTTATCTATCAAAAATCAGCCCAGCTTCAGATTATTCGATGCAAGATGTTCATAGGGCAGGTGGTGTAAGTGCTATCATCAATGAACTTTGCAAAATGGAAGGTGCTATTCATAACGATCGATTAACGATTACTGGGAAAACGCTGGAGGAACGAGTGCGTCACGCTGAAATTTTAGATGATGATGTTATTCGGAGAAAAGAGAACGCTTATTCACCAGTTGGCGGCTTATCTATTCTTTACGGAAACATTGCACCAGATGGCTGTGTCATTAAGGTCGGAGCTGTTGATCCTTCCATAAAAACTTTTCAAGGTGAAGCGATCGTCTATGAATCCCAAGAAGAGGCGATACAGGGAATCAATAACGGAGAAGTTAGAGAAGGCCATGTCGTGGTCATTCGATATGAAGGACCAAAGGGCGGCCCGGGAATGCCGGAGATGCTTTCTCCTACATCAGCTATAGCAGGAAGAGGGTTAAGCACTAAAGTAGCGTTAATAACGGATGGCAGATTTTCTGGTGCTTCCAGAGGAATCTCTATCGGTCATATATCACCAGAGGCCGCGCAAGGCGGACCAATCGCTTTTGTAAACAATGGAGATCCGATCTTGATCAATCTTGTAAATAGATCCATCCAAGTTTTATTAACTGAAGAAGATTGGAAAGAAAGAAAAGAAAGCTGGGTGAAACCTGAGCCGAAGATCAAGAAAGGTTATCTTGCTCGGTATGCAGCCCTCGTAACATCTGCTAATACTGGAGGAATCTTGAAAATTTAATACAATAAAACGATGACGGAGAATAATGGTAGATGTGGAATACTCAGAGAGCCGGGGTTGCTGTGAACCGGTTATTCCTAATACCAGGACATCCCTCCTGAGTGTCCTTTTGAAAGAATCTTAAGTAGGAAGGGCCAAGCGATACTCCATTTTTATCGCTTGTTATCAAATGACGGCTCGTCCGTCACGAGGCGGCACGTATATGAAACGACAACATGTGCCGTGAAAAAGGGTGGTACCGTGGAAAAAATTAAACTTTTTCACCCCTTTGGATAGGATTAACCTGTCCAATTGGGTGGGGAAGTTTTTTTATTTGGTTTTTTTCAAAAAGATTGTTGCTTTTGAATCGGTTCATTCTCTTCAATGCAAAGTTGATTGGAGAGCAAGGTGCGAGACTCCTGCGGGATCAGCGGGACAGGTGAGACTCCTATGGGCGCAAAGCGTCCAGGAGGCTCACCGCACGCCCCGCGGAAAGCGAGCATCCTGGAACGGAAATCAACTACTTCCAGGAATAACAATGTTTGCGAAAACAGCCTTTATATAACAAAGGTTCTAAGTTAAAGGAGGAATGAAAATGAAGGCCAGTTGGGTGGCTGAAAAAAATTCAGTTGAAACTTCATTAGTCTCTGGTGCTGAACTATTTATACAAGGATTACAGAATGAAGAAGTAGACGTATTGTTTGGTTATCCGGGAGGCGCAGTACTCCCAATCTACGATGCGCTTTACAAAGCTGAAATGAAGCATGTACTAACAAGACATGAGCAAGGAGCAATTCATGCAGCGCAAGGATATGCGAGAGTGACAGGAAAACCAGGAGTTGTCCTTGCTACATCAGGACCAGGTGCGACCAACTTAGTCACAGGTATCGCTGACGCAATGATTGATTCGATTCCTCTTGTTATCTTTACAGGCCAGGTAGCAACGAATGTAATTGGGACTGACGCTTTTCAAGAAGCTGATATTGTCGGGATTACGATGCCGATCACAAAGCATAATTATCAAGTCCAACGAGCGGAGGACTTACCAAGAATCATGAAAGAAGCATTCCATATCGCAAATACAGGGCGGAAAGGTCCTGTATTAATCGACATACCGAAAGATGTTGCGGTAAAAACAGCTGAAATAAAAGAAACTGCTTGCATTCATCTCCCGGGATACCAGCCGACGTTAAAGCCTAATATCCTTCAAGTTAAGAGGTTAAATGAAGCGCTCCTACAAGCTAAAAACCCTGTTCTTTTAACAGGAGCTGGGGTATTAGCAGCAAAGGCAGAAAAAGAATTAGCAGCATTTGCTGAGTATCATCAGATTCCAGTTGCTCAAACACTTTTAGGGTTGGGAGGCTTTGCTGCAGAACATCCGCTGTGCTTAGGTATGGCAGGCATGCATGGCACATATGCCGCCAATATGGCCCTTTACGATTGTGATCTTTTAATAGGTGTGGGTGCAAGATTTGATGATAGGTTAACAGGAAATCTTGATCATTTTGCCAAAAAAGCGGTGATTGCTCATATTGATATTGACCCTGCTGAAATCGGAAAGAATGTTCCAACGGAAATTCCAATTGTAGGTTGTGCTAAAGAAACGCTGTCAGCTATAAATCAGATCGCAGACGAAAAGGGGGACTATAACGATTGGGTCATACAGCTTTCGCAATTTAAAAGTGAATACCCGCTAACTTACAAAACAAATGAGTCAGAGCTGAAACCACAGAAATTAATGCAAATTCTGCACGAAGTTACACAAGGAGGAGCAATCGTTTCAACTGATGTAGGACAGCACCAAATGTGGGCTGCACAATATTATAGGTTTTCTGACCCGAACAGATGGATTACATCAGGTGGTTTAGGAACGATGGGCTTCGGTTTTCCAGCAGCAATCGGTGCAAAAGTAGGGAAACCAGAACTGCCGGTCATCGCAGTTGTTGGGGACGGCGGATTTCAGATGACACTTCAGGAACTGGGTGTACTCCAAGATTGGGGGCTGCCTGTAATCGTCGTGATTGTCAATAATAAATCTCTCGGCATGGTAAGACAGTGGCAGGAAATTTTTTATGAGAAACGATTCTCACATTCTCTTCTTGATATTCAACCTGACTTCGTAAAGTTAGCTTCTGCTTATGGAATTGATGGGAAACTTGCTGAAACTGAAGATGAAGTAAAAGAAGCTTTAACTTCTGCTCTTGCATCAAAGAAACCTTTTGTTCTGGATTGCATCGTTACCGCAGACGAGAATGTGTATCCGATGATTGCTCCAGGAAAAGGACTTCATGAAATGATTGGAGTGAGAGGATGAGACGCATCATTTCAGCAACGGTACTAAACGAAAGCGGTGTATTGAACCGTTTAACCGGGTTGCTGACAAAACGCCAATTTAACATTGAGAACATTACAGTAGGCCATACAGAAGACCCAGCTGTCTCAAAAGTGACTCTGACAGTTTGGGTAGAAGATGACAGAAAAGCAGAACAGCTCGTGAAACAACTTCATAAGCAGATCAATATATTAAAAGTTCGAGATTTAACGAATATGGCTCTTGTTTCAAGGGAGCTTGCACTTATTAAAGTATTAACGACTCCTGATACTAGGAGTGAAATAAAAATGCTCATCGAACCTTTCAGGGCAACAGTTCTTGATGTTTCGTTAGAGAACGTCACTTTAGAAGTGACAGGTGACAGTGAAAAGATAGATGCACTGATTGAATTGCTTCGACCCTATGGCATCAAAGAAATTTCAAGAACTGGTCTTACGGCTATACCTCGTGGAACACAAAAGAAAGTACTTGAACTTCACCCCTATTCTATTATGTAAAGGAGACTCATTAAAATGGCTAAAGTTTATTACGAAAACGAACTAACAAATGATGTGTTAAAGAATAAGAAGGTAGCGGTAGTTGGCTACGGATCACAAGGTCATGCACATGCATTGAACTTAAAAGACAGCGGATATGATGTTGTTGTCGGTGTGCGTGAAGGTAGATCATTTGATGAAGCTGTGAAAGACGGTTTTGACGTATATCCAGTTCGTGAAGCAGCCAGGCTTGCAGACGTTGTTATGGTTTTACTTCCTGATGAAAGGCAGCCAGAAGTATACAAAAATGAGATCCTTCCAGAACTAGCAGCAGGTAATGCCCTCGTATTTGCTCATGGATTCAATGTTCATTATCACCAAGTGGTACCACCTGAGAATGTAGATGTTTTCTTAGTCGCTCCAAAAGGCCCGGGACATCTAGTGCGACGTACATTTGAAGCGGGAGAAGGGGTTCCGGCACTCTTTGCGGTTTACCAAGATGCTACAGGCACTGCTCGTGAAACAGCTCTCAGCTATGCAAAAGGAATTGGATCTGCTAGAGCGGGTGTGCTTGAAACGAGCTTTCAGGAAGAAACAGAAACAGACCTTTTCGGTGAACAGGCTGTCCTTTGTGGTGGGTTATCTTCTCTAGTAAAAGCAGGATTTGAAACACTTACAGAAGCTGGTTATCAGCCGGAAGTTGCTTACTTTGAATGCTTACATGAACTTAAACTAATTGTTGACCTCATGTATGAAGGCGGATTAGAGGGTATGAGATACTCCATTTCAGATACGGCACAGTGGGGTGACTTCCAATCAGGACCACGCGTAATTGACGAAAGAGTAAAAGAGTCTATGAAAGAAGTATTAAAGGACGTTCAATCTGGTGAGTTTGCCAAGGGATGGATCTTAGAGAACCAGGCTAACCGACCTGTATTCCATGTTGTGAACAACCAGGAGAAAAACCATCCTATTGAAAAGGTAGGGAGGGAATTACGAGCAATGATGCCATTCGTTAAAGCCAAACGAAAGAAGGAGGCTGCCCTAAGTGCGAAAAATTGAAATCTTTGATACAACATTGCGTGATGGGGAGCAAACAGCTGGTGTCAATCTGAATACAGCTGAAAAACTCGAAATTGCTAAAAGGCTCGAACGACTAGGTGTCGATGTAATGGAGGCGGGATTTCCTGCTGCTTCAAAAGGAGATCTAGAAGCTGTTAAAAAAATAGCTTCTACTGTAAAAAACTCAAGAGTTACTGGTTTAGCGAGATCCAACAGAGCTGATATTGATTATGCATGGGAAGCTCTAAAAAACGCTGCCGAACCAAGAGTGCATGTTTTTCTTGCAACATCTCCTATCCATATGACCTATAAATTAAAGAAAACACCTGATCAAGTAGTAGAGACGGCGGTTGAAGCTGTAAAATATGCTCTGCAAAAATTTCCGGTCGTTCAATGGTCAGCTGAAGATGCTTGTCGATCAGATCTCGTGTTTCTAGCTCGCATCGTTGAAAAGGTCATTGAAGCAGGAGCAAAGGTCATTAATATACCCGATACAGTTGGTTTTACGAATCCTGAAGAATACGGAAAAATCTTCCGCTATCTTTTAAATAACGTTCCAAATATAGAAAACGCTATTCTGTCAGCTCATTGTCATGACGATCTTGGAATGGCAGTAGCTAACTCATTGTCGGCAATCGAGAACGGAGCTAATCAGGTTGAATGTACGATTAACGGAATCGGTGAGAGAGCTGGAAATGCTTCTCTAGAGGAGATCGCAGTAGCACTAGCCATTCGTGAGGATTTTTATAAAGCAAAAACGAACCTCAAATTAAATGAGATCAGTCGCACGAGCCAGCTTGTAAGCAGACTGACTGGTATTGCGGTTCCTCCAAATAAAGCAGTTGTTGGAAAGAATGCTTTTGCTCATGAGTCAGGTATTCATCAAGATGGTGTATTAAAGGAAAAATCAACGTATGAGATTATTACACCAGAGCTTGTTGGAGTTCCGTCAAATCAGCTAGTACTCGGTAAACATTCAGGAAGGCATGCTTTTAAGGATTACTTGCACAAACTAGGATTTCATCCTGATGACAGCAAACTAAAAGTACTATTTGAAGATTTCAAACAGTTAGCTGATCGAAAAAAAGAGATGACAGAAGAAGACATCTTCGCATTGTTGATCGATCATAAAATTCAGCCGGAAGTGCCGTTGTATCAGTTAAAAGATATTCAAGTAAACTACGGAACGAATCAAATTCCAACAGCTACATTAAGGCTGTTAACACCAGATGGCACGTTAATTCAAGACGCGGCAACGGGCTCTGGAAGTGTTGAGGCTATCTACAATACGCTTAGCAAGATGCTGCCTTCGACCCTCAAGCTAACCGACTATAGAATTCAATCTGTTGGTGCAGGAAGAGATGCACTTGCACAAGTGTTTGTTCAGATCATAAGTGACGGTCATGAAATTAATGGCAGTGGTACTGCTCAAGATGTTTTGGAAGCTTCGGCAAAAGCCTATGTGCATGCTTTTAATAAACTGCAGCTACATTCAGAGAAGAAGAGTTACGAAAGAATAAGCATTTAAAATTTAGGAGGGATGTTAGATGAAGAAGAAGATAGCAGTTTTGCCTGGTGACGGTATCGGACCAGAAGTGGTCAAGAGTGCCTTACAAGTGCTGGAAGGTGTAGGAACGAGGTTTAATCATCAATTTGATACAACTGTTAAAGTATTTGGTGGTGCTGCTATTGACCAGGAAGGGACACCTTTGCCGAACGACACATTGGAATTCTGTAAAGGAAGTGATGCTGTTCTGCTAGGAGCAGTCGGCGGTCCGAAATGGGATAAAGGGAATGTCCGTCCAGAACAGGGGTTATTAGCATTAAGAAAAGCATTAAATGTTTATGCGAACGTAAGACCTGTTCAAGTCTTTCCTGGTCTTGAACATCTATCTCCTCTTAAATCGAGCAGGGTAAAAGGAGCGGATTTTGTTTTTGTTAGAGAACTAACAGGCGGAATTTATTTCTCGGAACCAAAGACTAGGAACGTGGGCGGGGCAGTTGATACATTATCTTATACACGAGAAGAAATTACGAGGATCGTAGAAAAAGCGTATCAACTGGCTGCTAAGAGAAGAAGGAAAGTAACATCTGTCGATAAAGCAAACGTTCTTGAAACAAGCAAGTTGTGGAGAGAGATCGTTGAAGAAACGGCGAAAAAATTTCCAAATGTAGAAACAGAGCACGTGCTGGTAGACTATGCTGCTATGAGAATGATAAGTGATCCTTCAAGTTTCGATGTAATCGTTACGGAAAACATGTTCGGAGATATTTTGTCTGATGAAGCTTCTGTAATTACCGGATCCCTAGGCATGATGCCTTCTGCTTCTCTTAGTGAGAACGGTCCAGGCCTTTATGAACCGATCCATGGTTCAGCACCTGATATTGCAGGAACGGGAAAAGCAAATCCTATTGGAATGATTCTAAGTGTTGGGATGATGCTTCGCCATTCCTTTGGATTAGAAAAAGAAGCGACAGCTGTAGAATTGGCTGTGTTTGAAACTCTTCAAGCGGGTTATCGCACACAGGATATTTATGATGGAACGGGCACTCTCGTTACGACAAAAGAAATGGTTAATCAAATACATTTTAGAATGCTTGAGGATTCAACAAGCGCAACACTTCTAGAGGTTTATGTGTAAGGAGGAATTTCTTTGAGTAAAACAATAATAGATAAACTTTGGGATAGCCATGTTGTTGTAAAAGAAGAAAATAAACCAGACCTTCTTTACATTGATCTGCATTTAATTCATGAAGTGACATCGCCTCAAGCGTTTGCTGGATTAAGAGAAAAAGACAGAACAGTTAGAAGACCGGATTTATGTTTTGCCACGATGGATCATAACATCCCGACAGTAGACCGTTTCAATATAAAAGATGAGACATCCCGCTTGCAGGTAGAAACACTTGAAAAAAACTGTGAAGAATTTGGTATCCAGCTCGAAGGACTAAATTCTGAACAGCAAGGAATCGTTCACGTTATTGGACCTGAACTGGGATTGACTCTGCCAGGTAAAACGATCGTGTGTGGAGACAGCCACACATCCACACATGGCGCTTTTGGAGCACTGGCATTTGGAATCGGCACGAGTGAAGTGGAGCATGTACTTGCTACTCAAACTCTATGGCAGAATAAACCGAAACAGATGAACGTCAGAATTGAAGGGGAATTAGGTTTTGGCGTCACAGCAAAAGATGTGATTTTATGGTTTATTGCAAAGTATGGAACCAATGTGGGCACCGGATATATCATCGAGTTTTCTGGAAGTACAGTCCGAAGTTTCTCAATGGAAGAAAGAATGACACTTTGTAATATGTCAATTGAGGCAGGTGCTAAAGCATCGGTTATCTCTCCTGATGATATTTCTTATGAATATATTGCCGGTAAGCGCTTTGCCCCGAAAAATCAAGATTTTAAACAGAAATGTGAGAGCTGGAGTAAGCTTGCAAGTGAGCCGGAAGCAACGTTTGATCATACCATCGAAATCAATGCTTCAGAGATCGAACCGATGGTCACATGGGGTACGACTCCGTCTATGTGTCTTCCGGTCAGTGGACACATACCAGCAGAGAATCCTTCATCCTCTAGCGAAGAAAAACAATCTTTGCATAATGCTCTCACTTATATGGGTTTTAAAGGCAATGAAAGAATAGATGAGATATCTGTTCAACATGTATTTATCGGGTCTTGTACAAACTCAAGACTCAGTGATTTAATCGAAGCTTCTAAAGTAGTAGAGGGTTCGAAAGTTCACCCAGATGTTCATGCAATCGTTGTACCCGGTTCACAGTCGGTTAAAAGAGAAGCAGAGAAACTTGGCTTGCATAAGATCTTTTTGGATGCAGGATTTCAATGGCGTGAATCAGGGTGTTCGATGTGCCTAGGGATGAATGATGATATCGTTCCAGAAGGTGAAAGATGTGCATCCACTTCAAACCGAAATTTTGCCGGCAGGCAGGGAAAAGGGGCCAGAACGCACTTAGTTAGTCCAATTATGGCCGCTGCCGCTGCTTTGAAAGGTAAATTTACAGATGTTCGTTCTCTCCTCTCTGATCAGCAACTGGAGGTGAACCGTTATGCCGGGGTTTAAATCACATTCTGGTAGTGCGGCAGTCCTTGACCGCAATCATGTAGATACCGATCAAATCATCCCAAAGCAATTTTTAAAAAAAATTGATAAAGCAGGATACGGTGAATTTTTGTTTTATGACTGGAGATACCTCCCTGATGGGAGGGAAGACGCGGCTTTTGAATTAAATCAAGAAGAAACAAAAGGAGCTTCCATCTTAGTTACAGGTAAAAACTTCGGGTGCGGTTCGTCAAGAGAGCATGCACCATGGGCACTAAAGGACTATGGTTTTCAAGTAATTATCGCAGAAAGTTTTGCTGATATATTTTTTAACAACTGTGTAAAAAATGGAATATTGCCGATCAGGCTATCGCAAAATGAAATTCAACAGCTTGGTAAAGATTCTTCAAAACAGGTTATTGAAAATCTGAAAGTAGATTTGAAAGAACAGTTTGTGGCGAAAGCGGACGGAGAAATATTCCGTTTTGATTTTGACCCGTATTGGAAGAAGATGCTTCTGAACGGATGGGATGAAATATCTGTAACCCTTCAACAGGAAGCGAACATAAAAAAATATGAAGATGAGAGGATTGTGAACGGACAATGGGAATTTAACAATCACAGGGGAACGTTTATTCCACGCGATGGAGGAAGTGTCTAAGATTGCGCACCGTACACCGCTCAAACAATCCACAACGTTAAACAAGTGGACGGGTGGAAAGGTGTATATGAAGCTTGAGAACATGCAGAAAACGGGCTCTTTCAAACTAAGAGGAGCTTATTATAAGATTTCAACACTAAATGAAATAGAATGTGCGAGAGGTGTTATTGCTGCTTCAGCAGGCAACCATGCACAAGGATTGGCACTTTCCTGTTCACTGCGTGGCATCAAATCAAAAATCTTTATGCCGGAAAATGCACCACTTTCCAAGATCGAAGCAGTAAAATCATATGGCGCAAATATTGTCTTAGAAGGTGACAATTATCAAGCAGCATATGAAGCCGCTAAAAGAGAAAAAGCGATGAACGAGGGTGTATTTGTTCATCCATTTGACGATTATGACGTGATTGCAGGGCAAAGTACTGTTGCGCTAGAAATGCTTCAGCAAAACCCAGAACTAAAAACGATTGTCGTACCTGTCGGAGGTGGAGGGCTATTAGCAGGCATCGCTTTGGCAGTGAAATCAGTAAGACCAGACGTGAGAGTAGTCGGTGTGCAATCTGTTAACGCCAGTGCTGTATTTCAAGCCTTCACAGGTACTTCTAAAAAATCATTATCTCGCTGCAGTTCGATTGCGGATGGGATCGCGGTTGTTAAACCTGGAGAGATTACGGTTCCTTTGATTTCAAAATATGTAGATGAAATGGTCACTGTTACTGAAGAACAAATCGCATACGCCATGATGTTTATGCTTGAACGAGAAAAAGTGGTCGTGGAGGGAGCAGGCGCAGCAAGTCTTGCGGCAGTCCTGTTTTACAGCCACCTTGTACTTGATCAAAAAACAGGGATTATTGTAAGTGGAGGAAATGTCGATCCTGTAAAGTGGTCCTTGTACAAGGGGATGGCAGATAAGCTGAATTTGAAGAGAATAAGTTAGGTCAAAATGCCCTTAAAGAAGAATCTTTCTTCTTTAAGGGTTTTTCTTAAGGGTACTGTCTCTTCATGTAACGGAAATTTTTTTATATGATGACGTGCCATTTTTATGTGATGGCAGTCATTTTTTATGTGATGATAGATGTTTTTTATGTGATGTCGACCACTTTTTATGTGATAAAGAAAATCTGTTAAGACAATAGGTTTATTTCACTTAGAAAAGATATTCATTTCCGCTTGATAGAGCACATGGCAATTAGGCTGTCTTGAGTTCCCCTCACGAACCTGCTATTCTTTAGTCAAACATTAACGGAAGCGGAGAGTTGTGATGACAAACGATAAGAGCAACAAAAACAATATCATTCGGTTTCCTAATTTAAATGGACGGCTTCTGGAAAAAGGTATGGATTCATTAAAAAACAAAAAATACGATGAATCCCTCTCTTGTTTTGAACAATTGCTTCATTCTGATCCTTTGCATTCACAAGGCAACCTTGGGCTAGTATTAAGTTTGGTTGAGTTAGGAAGATTACATGAAGCAAAAATGAGATGCGACCGGATGCTCAAAGAAGGAATCGGGGAATATTACGATGTTCTTCAGATTTATTTAAGCATCTTAGTACAGTTATCTGAATACATAACGGTAGTCTCCGTAATTGAAGCAGTCTTAGAAGAGCAGAAGATTCCTGCTGACAAAGCTGAATCGTTTTACCAACTCCTTCAATTCAGCAGAAAAGTAATCGAACAGGAGGGAGTTCCAGAAGTTAAAAAAGATCCGGAATCAACGACTAATCCTAATCCGGATTTTCTAGCTTTAAAAGAGATGCTGTCAAGTGAGAAAGCAGACTCGCAGTGGATTGCGGTTCAACAGTTAAAACGGCTGGGACCTGAAATAACCGTTCCGATGTTTGAATCTTTCTTAGTAGATGAGAAAAAGCATCCTGCTGTAAAGAGTCTTATTCTTCAATATTTTAAAGAAAACCAAATAAATAAAATCGTTAAAATTGAAAAATATGGACAGACCGATGAAATCGACATAGCTAAACTTACAGAATTAAACGAACATCCTTTTTATAAGGAAGTAAAAACGTTAATCCAAGACGAGCTCGAACAAGAAAACCCTTCATTACTAGACATTGCACTTGCTGTATGGAAGGATTACACGCTTGCTCTTTATCCTTTTTCGCCAAAGCCTGAAAATAAACTGTTATGGTATGAAGCTTCTGTATTAGCCGCATCCATACTATGTGGAATTGAAGAAGAAATGGAAAATGAAGAAGAAGAATTGCAAAAAGCGGTAAAGCTTCTAGTCGAATTGGAAAGATTTTATTTGCAGAGTTAACAGAAAGTGTTGTAACTTGTTGAAATACACAATGTCTATGCTATAATGGAATGGTTGTAATCTATATGATAGTTATGGAAATACCGATGTTGGAGGGAACATTTAATGAGTGCTAAATGGGAAAAGTTAGAAGGTAATCAAGGTGTCTTAACGGTAGAGGTTGAGGCTTCTGAAGTAGATACAGCTCTAGATCAAGCTTTTAAAAAGGTTGTAAAAACAGTTAACGTACCAGGATTCCGTAAAGGGAAAATGCCGCGTAGACTTTTTGAACAACGTTTTGGTGTAGAGTCTCTTTACCAAGATGCTTTGGATATTTTATTGCCAAAAGCATATGGTGACGCGGTTACAGAAGCAGGAATCGAACCTGTTGACCGTCCAGAAGTAGATATTGAAAAAATGGAACAAGGAAGCAACCTTGTTTTCACAGCTAAAGTCATTGTTAAGCCAGAAGTAAAACTTGGTGATTACAAAGGTCTCGAAGTTGAGAAAGTTGAAACAGAAGTAACAGATGAAGATGTTCAAAACGAACTTACTTCTTTACAAGAACAGCAAGCTGAACTTGTTGTTAAAGAAGATGGTGCAATTGAGAACGGCGATACAGTAAACATCGATTTTGAAGGCTTTGTAGATGGAGAACCTTTTGAAGGCGGAAAAGCGGAAAACTATTCCCTAGAAATCGGATCAGGTTCATTCATTCCAGGTTTTGAAGAGCAGCTTGTAGGTGAAAAAGCAGGAGCGGAAAAGGACGTTAACGTAACTTTCCCTGAAGAGTACCATGCTGAAGAGTTAGCTGGAAAGCCTGCTGTATTTAAAGTTAAAATTCATGACATCAAGTCTAAACAGCTTCCAGAACTAAATGATGAGTTTGCTAAAGAAGCTGAAGGCGATGCTGAAACACTTGAAGACTTAAAGAAGGACCTTCGTGCAAAGCTTGAAGAAAGCAAGAAGCAAGAAGCTGAAAACAAGTCACGCGAAACGGTTATCGAAAAAGCTTCTGAAAATGCAGAAATCGATATTCCAGAAGCGATGGTTAATACTGAGCTAGACCGCATGGTGCAAGAGTTCGGTCAACGTCTTCAAATGCAAGGTATGAACCTAGACCTATACTATCAGTTCTCTGGAACAAGCGAAGAAGCGCTTCGTGAACAGATGAAAGAAGATGCTGGCAAACGTGTTCGCACTAATCTAGTTCTTGAAGCAATCGTTGAAGCTGAAAACATTCAAGTTTCAGAAGAAGAGATTGATGCAGAACTGGCAAAAATGTCAGAAATGTACAAGATGGATGTTGAACAAATCAAGCAAATGCTTGCTATGCAAGGTGGAAACGATGCAGTTGCTGCTGACTTAAAAGTACGCAAAGCAATTGATTTCCTTCTAGAAAATAGCAAAACGGCTTAATCATTTCTAATTGAATCAGAACAAATAGAAACAAGGCGCGATCCTTATTTATCGTGCCTTGTTTTGCAATACATAACATTATTTAGGTAAATTCTCCTGCTCTTTGAAAAATAGGTTTTAAAACACGCAGGATTGTTCATACTTATATAGAGCCATACCATACATATTGAATAAGGGTTTTTATTTCCGTTTTATTATGGAAGTATGATACAATCCATATCATAATCAACGGAATGCTTAAATAGTAGAAATAAATCAAAAAGTGCCTGCTTTTAAATTTATGAAAACAGGTCAAGCGTTTCATCCATATTATTGTTTTAGGGGTGATATCATTGTTTAAATTTAATGATGAAAAAGGGCAATTGAAGTGTTCTTTCTGTGGTAAGACACAAGATCAAGTAAGAAAACTGGTTGCTGGACCAGGTGTATATATCTGTGATGAATGTATCGAACTTTGTACAGAAATCGTAGAAGAAGAACTTGGTACAGAAGAGGATGTAGAATTAAAAGAAGTACCAAAACCAGTAGAAATCCGTAAGATCCTTGATGAGTATGTTATTGGACAGGATCAAGCTAAAAAGTCTTTATCTGTTGCGGTTTATAATCATTATAAGCGAATTAATTCGTCACAAAAATCGGATGAAGTTGAACTTGCAAAGAGTAATATCGCAATGATTGGACCGACAGGAAGCGGTAAAACTCTTCTTGCGCAAACTTTGGCTCGTATTTTAAATGTGCCTTTCGCAATTGCTGATGCTACATCACTAACAGAAGCAGGTTATGTTGGTGAAGACGTAGAAAATATTTTGCTAAAGCTCATTCAATCAGCTGATTATGATGTAGAAAAAGCGGAAAAAGGAATCATCTACATTGATGAAATTGATAAGATCGCACGTAAATCTGAAAATCCTTCCATAACTCGAGATGTTTCCGGTGAAGGCGTTCAGCAAGCCCTTCTTAAAATACTAGAGGGTACTGTAGCTAGCGTTCCTCCTCAAGGTGGAAGAAAGCATCCGCATCAGGAGTTTATTCAAATCGACACGACGAATATTCTATTTATTTGTGGTGGAGCATTTGATGGTATCGAACAAATCATTAAACGCCGTCTAGGCAAAAAGGTTATTGGATTTAGTTCCGACTCTAAACAAGCAGAGTTGAAGGCGGGCGAATACTTATCTAAAGTACTTCCTGAAGACTTGCTTCGATTTGGATTAATTCCAGAATTTATCGGACGTTTACCGGTAATTTCTAACCTAAATCCTTTAGATGAAGATGCACTGATCGAAATCTTAACTAAACCTAAAAATGCTCTTGTTAAACAATATCAAAAGTTATTAGATATTGATGGAGTTGAACTCGAGTTTACAGATGAAGCACTTCGTGAAATTTCTGCACAAGCGATCGAACGTAAAACGGGTGCACGTGGTCTTCGTTCTATCATTGAAGGTGTAATGCTTGATGTGATGTTCGAGCTTCCTTCTCGTGAAGATGTTGCAAAATGTGTGGTTACTAAAGAAACGATTTCTGATAAAGTACCTCCAACTTTAGAGCTTGAAGATGGTACAGTTATTGAGCAATCAAAAGAAACACCTAAAGAGAGTGCTTAAAAAACCAGCATATGCTGGTTTTTTTTTGATTGATAACGAAGAACTCTATCTTTAGTTTCGGTATCTTTATGTTCTTCTTACTTCCGAATTACCAAAATTCTTTTTGACATTTATTTCGTTTAGGTCATCACCTCCAGGGAGATACTATGGGTATCACTACATAAGTATCGGGAGGAAAACCATGAACTGGACAGGGATAGCGTTAATCATTCAATTGTTTTTTGGGATTGTAATCGGATTATATTTTTGGAACTTACTAAAGAACCAACGTTCACAAAAAGTAAGTGTGGATAAAGAGTCAAGAAAAGAGATGGAGCATTTAAGGAAACTTCGATCGATTTCGTTATCAGAGCCTTTGTCTGAACGGGTACGGCCTGGTAAATTTGAAGATATTATCGGTCAAGAAGACGGTATAAAAGCATTGAAAGCAGCATTATGTGGTCCAAACCCGCAGCATGTTATTGTGTATGGTCCTCCAGGGGTCGGTAAGACAGCGGCAGCTCGCTTAGTATTGGAAGAAGCAAAAAGAAATAAAACATCTCCATTTCGATCAACTGCCATATTCGTTGAGTTGGATGCAACAACTGCTCGTTTTGATGAACGGGGAATCGCGGATCCGTTAATAGGTTCTGTTCATGATCCTATCTACCAAGGAGCTGGTGCGATGGGTCAGGCAGGGATTCCGCAGCCTAAGCAGGGTGCGGTGACGAATGCGCATGGTGGAGTTTTATTTATTGATGAGATTGGTGAGCTTCACCCTATACAAATGAATAAACTCTTAAAAGTGTTGGAAGATCGGAAAGTATTTCTCGAAAGTGCTTATTATTCTGAGGAAAATGCAAATATTCCACATCATATCCATGATATATTCCAAAATGGACTTCCGGCAGACTTTCGTATGATCGGAGCGACTACTCGTATGCCCGATGAGATTCCGCCAGCGATTCGTTCAAGGTGTCTTGAAGTCTTCTTCAGAGAGTTACAGCCTGCTGAAATTGAGCTGATCGCTAAACGGGCTGCGGATAAGATACAGCTGGGAATTGATGATGAGTCTTTAAAATATATGGCACAATACGCAAAAAATGGCCGTGAAGCTGTGAATATGGTTCAGATTGCGGCTGGATTAGCGATTACCGAACAACGAAGCACGATTACAAAAGGCGACGTAGAGTGGGTGACCCATTCAAGTCGCATGGCGCCTCGACCAGAACGAAAAATCGGAAACAAACCGAAGATCGGACTCGTGAACGGATTAGCTGTCTACGGACCAACGAGCGGTGCGTTGCTTGAGATCGAGACGACGGTACTGCCAGCGAAAAAACAAGGATCAATTACCATTACAGGTATTGCTGAAGAAGAGAGTATCGGAAATCAGTCAAAATCCATCCGAAGAAAAAGTATGGCAAAAGGATCGGTTGAAAACGTAATTACGGTTCTTCGCTTCATGGGGGTTGATGCATCCATGTATGATATCCATGTGAACTTCCCTGGCGGAGGGCCAGTGGATGGACCTTCTGCTGGAATTGCTATCGCATCTTCCATCTATTCTGCCATCCATAAAATACGTGTTGATCACGAAGTAGCGATGACGGGAGAAATCAGTATTCATGGTAAAGTTAAACCAGTAGGCGGCGTAATGGCTAAAATATTGGCTGCAAAAGACGCTGGTGCAAAACGGGTACTCATTCCTTTTGAGAACAACCAAAAGATATTTGAAAGTATTGAAGATGTCGAGATCATCCCGGTGAAAAAACTATCCGAAGTGTTTCAATACGTATTCTTAGAAGAGAGCGAAGAAGCATCAATACCTGCATCTGCCGCCCTTAATTCCCCTCCTTCTTCAGTTTAAGGAGAAGCAGGGGTTTCTTTTTTATTTAATTAAAGTTTGCCAAATAGCTTACATTAGACAAAGTTAAGCATTATCGGTAGAATTGTACAAAGACTATGCATATACATTATGATTACACAGCAGTTTTCGGAGGTGTTTTTAATGGGGGAAAAACGAGTTCTTCCGCTCCTCCCTCTACGCGGATTGTTGGTTTATCCAACAATGGTTCTTCATTTGGATGTTGGAAGAGAGAAATCTATTCAAGCCCTAGAAAAAGTAATGCTTGATGACCAAATGATTTTTCTATCTACCCAAAAAGAAGTTTCGATTGAAGACCCAGCAATAGAGGAAATTTACGATGTAGGGACATTATCGAAAGTCAACCAAATGCTCAAGTTGCCTAATGGTACGATACGCGTATTAGTAGAAGGAATTCAACGTGGGAAAATTACATCCTTTAAAGATGAAAAGACACATGTTGAAGTGGAAATAGAACTTACAGAAGATGTGGAAGAGAAAAAAGCAGAAACAGAAGCACTAATGAGAGCAGTGCTTGCGCAGTTCGAACAATACATAAATCTGTCTAAAAAAGTTACGCCTGAAACGCTGGCGTCTGTACAGGATATATCTGAGCCTGGAAGATTAGCTGATGTCATTTCATCGCATCTTTCTCTTAAGATTAAAGAAAAACAAAAAATTCTAGAAATTTTTGATATTAAAGAAAGACTCGAACATTTACTAGCCCTTTTAAACAACGAAAAAGAAGTACTCGGGTTAGAAAAGAAAATCGGTCAGCGTGTTAAAAAGGCGATGGAAAAAACGCAAAAAGAGTATTACTTGCGTGAACAGATGAAAGCCATACAGAAGGAACTGGGAGATAAAGAAGGCAAGATGGGCGAAGTAACCTCTCTTAAAGAGCGGATCGAAGCTTCTGATATGCCGGATCACATCTTGGAACTAGCTCAAAAAGAGTTAGATCGTTATGAAAAAATGCCTAATTCTTCTGCAGAAAGCTCAGTGATTCGAACGTATATTGAATGGCTCGTTAATCTACCTTGGAAACAAGAGACGGTAGATAACTTGGATATTCCTCACGCGGAGACCGTTTTAAACGAAGATCATTATGGGCTTGAAAAAGTAAAAGACAGAGTGTTGGAATATTTGGCTGTTCAAAAGTTAACGAATTCCTTAAAAGGACCTATTCTTTGTTTAGTAGGGCCTCCAGGTGTTGGTAAAACTTCGCTAGCTCGTTCTATTGCTAGGGCGATCGGAAGAAACTTCGTCAGAATTTCTCTAGGTGGAGTAAGAGATGAAGCGGAAATTAGAGGCCATAGAAGGACATATGTAGGAGCTATGCCAGGGCGATTAATTCAGGGGATGAAAAAAGCGGGTACGATAAATCCTGTATTTTTACTCGATGAGATTGATAAGATGTCGAGTGATTTTAGAGGAGACCCATCATCTGCGATGCTTGAAGTGTTAGATCCTGAGCAGAACAGTACATTTAGTGATCATTACATTGAAGAAGCATACAACTTGTCAAAGGTAATGTTTGTTACGACTGCAAACTCACTTTCAACGATTCCTGGGCCACTTTTAGACCGAATGGAAGTGATATCGATCGCAGGTTATACAGAAGTGGAGAAACTGCACATTTCCCGCAATCATCTTATTCCGAAGCAATTAAAAGAGCATGGCCTTAAGAAAAGTCAAATTCAGTTTAAGGACGATTGTATCTTGAAGCTCGTTCGCAATTATACGCGTGAAGCAGGTGTGCGTAACCTTGAACGCCAAATTGCAGGACTTTGCCGAAAAGCAGCTAAACAAATCGTTTCTACTGAAAAGAAAAAAGTGGTTATTACAGCAAAAAATCTTGAAGAGTTTCTAGGTAAACCACGTTTCCGATACGGTCAAGCAGAACTCGAAGACCAGATTGGTGCCGCTACAGGTCTTGCGTATACGACAGCAGGCGGTGACACGCTTTCTATTGAAGTAGCTCTTTCACCTGGAAAAGGGAAATTGATCTTAACAGGTAAACTTGGTGATGTGATGAAAGAGTCTGCACAAGCAGCGTTAAGCTATGTACGTACGAAAGTAGAAGATCTAGGCATCGCTCCTGACTTTTACGAGAAGACGGATATCCATATCCACGTCCCTGAAGGAGCGACTCCAAAAGATGGGCCATCTGCTGGAATTACGATTGCAACAGCTCTTGTATCGGCTTTAACGAAGCGTCCTGTTAGAAGAGATGTGGGAATGACAGGAGAAATAACATTAAGAGGCCGTGTATTGCCAATAGGCGGTCTGAAAGAAAAATCATTAAGCGCTCATCGAGCGGGTATTAAAACAATCATACTTCCAAAAGAAAACGAAAAGGATATAGAAGAAATTCCTGAGACCGTAAAAGAAGGACTTTCTTTTATCCTTGTATCCCATCTTGATGAAGTATTAAAAGTAGCATTAGCAGGTGATGAAAAGTGAAGGTAAACACAGCAGAAATCGTTATATCGGCCGTTGGTCCAAAGCAGTATCCGGAAGGTAATCTTCCGGAAATTGCACTGGCTGGAAGGTCGAATGTAGGAAAATCGTCATTTATTAATAAAATGATTCATCGTAAAAATTTAGCGCGCACATCATCCAAACCTGGAAAAACGCAAACACTGAATTTTTATATTTTAAATGAAAGTTTTTATTTTGTGGATGTCCCTGGCTATGGGTTTGCAAAAGTGTCTAAAACAGAAAGAGAAGCTTGGGGTAAGATGATTGAAGAATATCTTGTAGAACGTGAGCAGCTTAAAGCAGTCGTTCAACTCGTCGATCTCAGACATCCGCCTTCAAAAGAAGATTGTTTAATGTACGACTGGCTTAAATATCACAATCTTTCTGTTATTATCGTCGCTACAAAAAGTGATAAAATCCCAAAAGGAAAATGGGACAAACATAAAAAAATCGTGAAAGAAACGCTTAATATGGATCCGAACGATAGGATTGTCTTGTTTTCATCTGAAACAGGGCACGGGAAAGATGAAGCATGGGGAGTTTTAAACTCATATCTATCTAAATAAAGGTTTTTTTGCTAAAAGGATTGTTGCTTTCGGCTCATTTTGTTCATTCTCTTCTGGTCATTTGATTGGAGTGCAAGTGAAAGCGAGCATCGGAGATCAACAACTTTCAAGAGTTTGCGAAAATAGCCAAATAAAAAACAGCGTTCATATTATTGAACGCTGTTTTTTTATTTTTTTCGAAAGAATATAAGATATGCACCTAAAACCATGAGTATAATTGGCCAAAAATCTTCAACTTTAGCAAAGATATTTTGCATAGAAGGAGTATTGCTGTTAAAAAAGATAAACCACAGTGATAATAAAGTTAAAAGAAGACCTGGAATGAGTCCATCTTTCGCTTTTTTATATTGAACCAAAAAGGCAATTCCGGTTAGTAGGGTAATCATTTGCAGTGGATTCGGCCATGAAGCAATTTTTGATATTGCATGGAAGTGTATGCCAAGACCCACGAGGAACACACCCGAAAATAAACTAACGAGATCCTTTCCGGAACCCGCTTGCATAAGAAGCGCGATACCGATGACGATTACCAATGTAGGCCAAGTTAAATAAGGCTGCATCAGGGCGATGTCCATCCTCATAGCGAAGAAAAACAAACCAAAACCAAGTAAGATAATACCGCTAAATTTGTTCTGTTGTTTCATAATTCCTCCATTATTAAGTAGAACCTTTGCTAAATCGGTCGAAATTTGTTATTTTAAATAATGGTGCTAAAGTTATAACATTTAGGAAATCCTAAAACTGCTATATGTTAAATATGTATTACTCTTATCATAGCATAAACGTTTAAATTCTGTTCACAATATGCGGACAATTCGTGTTTTTGTCCATGTTATAATGAACTTAGAATCATACATAATTAGAAGGAGGTGATCGCATGCATATATTAGTGGTAGGTCTTAATTACAAAACGGCTCCTGTAGAAATCCGGGAAAAAGTTTCGTTTCAGCCTGCTGAGATGTCTGATGCGATCTCAACTCTCCGAAAGCAAAAAAGTATTCTAGAATGTGTAATTGTTTCAACATGTAACCGTACAGAAATCTATGCAGTGGCAGATCAGCTTCATACAGGGAGATACTATATTAAATCATTTTTAGCGGATTGGTTTAACATAGAAAAGGAAGAACTTTCTCCTTTTTTAAGTCTTAGAGACGGAGAAAGCGCTGTTGAGCATCTGTTCCGTGTTACAGCTGGATTAGATTCTATGGTTATTGGTGAGACTCAAATACTTGGTCAAGTGAAAGACAGCTTTCTTGAGTCACAGAAACTTTCGGCTACAGGTACCATTTTTAATAAGTTAATGAAACAAGCCATTACATTTGCGAAAAAATGCCATTCCGAAACAGATATTGGCGAAAATGCAGTTTCCGTCAGCTATGCTGCTGTTGAACTTGCAAAAAAAATATTTGGCGGGCTTCAAAACAAGACGATCTTGATTGTTGGAGCAGGAAAAATGGGAGAATTGACTGCTAAACATCTTCATGCCAGTGGAGGGAATGAGGTTCTAGTAATCAACCGTACTTTTGAGAAAGCAAAAGAAGTCGCGGAAAAATTCCATGGAATCGCTTACCCTTTTGAACAGCTGGAGCGACTACTTGTGAAAGCGGATATTGTCATCTCATCAACAGGAGCAACTGACTTTGTCATTACAAAAGAAATGGCTGCACCCGCCATTAAGAAAAGAAAAGGGCTTCCGTTGTTTATGGTCGACATCGCAGTCCCGAGAGACTTAGATCCCTCTTTACATGATCTTGACAGTGTTTTTCTATATGACATTGATGATTTAGAGGGAATTGTTGAATCAAATTTAGCAGAACGGAAAAAAGAAGCGGAAAAGATTGAAATCATGATTGAAGCAGAGATTGTTTCTTTCCAGTCTTGGATCTCAATGCTGGGTGTTGTCCCTCTTATTTCTGCTCTGCGTGAAAAGGCTTTAACGATCCAAGCTGAGACGATGCAAAGCATTGAACGGAAGCTGCCAGATTTGACAGACCGCGAAAGAAAGATATTAAGCAAACATACAAAAAGTATTGTTAACCAGCTCCTTCGCGATCCTGTAACAAGAGCGAAAGAAATGGCCGGACAGCCTGGTGCTGACGAGCAGTTACAGTTATTCACAGAAATTTTTGCTTTAGATGAATTCATAGATAAACAAAAGCAGTTGGAAACAGATCTTGCTGGATACAGAGAAGATAGATCGCCTTCATTATCGGAAGAATCTGTCAATCCGTATACCGCAAGAACGTAAATTTCTCGTTTCCCTCGAGCTCATGGAGTGTGAGCAAAATGAATTGGATATACGATCTCACAATTGTCTTATATGCCTTAAGCATCACAGGCTATTTTATAGATTTTCTACAAAACAACCGGAAAGCGAATCGATTTGCTTTCTGGTTGCTTTCTATTGTCTGGATCTTACAAACGGTCTTTTTTGTGTTACGGATGCTGAAAGATCAGCGGTTCCCTATTCTAACACCGACGGAAGGCTTGTTTTTTTATGCATGGATACTCGTTACCTTCTCCGTCGTAATGAGCCGTTTTTTTCGAGTGGACTTTTTAGTTTTTTTCACGAACGTACTCGGTTTTCTGCTTGTTTCGATTCATTTATTCGCACCGACAGGACAAGCGAGTGCTGTTATTGAAACGCAGTTGATTTCTGAATTATTGATTATTCATATTACGATGGCATTTATTTCTTACGGTGCGTTTTCGCTGTCTTTTATATTTTCGTTCATGTATTTGCTTCAACACAGCATGCTGAAAAAGAAAAAGTGGAGCAAACGCCTACAGCGATTCGGAAGCCTTTCACATTTGGAAAAATTATCATTCAGATTAAACACGATAGGTGTTCCTTTGCTGCTGCTTAGTTTAATCTTAGGAGTCATATGGGCATTCTGGAAAATAAATGACTTTACACTAATGGATGTTAAAGTAATCTCATCGTTTATCGTGCTTCTTGTATACAGCACGTATCTATATCAAAAAGTGGCTAGAGGTGTTCAAGGAAAGACACTTGCTTTATGGAATGTGGCAGCATTCCTTGTTGTCCTCATTAACTACTTTTTGGCATCAACATTTACTGAATTTCACCTTTGGTACAAGTAGTAAAAGGATAGGAGATTAATAAATGAGAAAAATAATAGTAGGCTCTAGAAGAAGTAAACTGGCTCTAACTCAAACGAACTGGGTTATCGACCAATTGAGAAAATCAAAACTGCCTTTTGATTTTGAAGTAAAAGAAATCGTAACAAAAGGCGATGTGATTTTAGATGTTACTTTATCAAAAGTTGGTGGAAAAGGACTTTTTGTTAAAGAAATTGAACAGGCGATGTTAGATAAAGAGATTGATATAGCAGTTCATAGTATGAAGGATATGCCTTCGTCTCTGCCTGATGGGCTTCAGATCGCTTGTACACCAAAAAGAGTAGACCCGAGGGACGTTTTAATATCGGAAAAGTATGATTCATTAGAACAATTGCCTGAGGGTGCTGTTGTGGGAACAAGTTCCTTAAGAAGAGCAGCACAGCTTCTAAATAACCGTCCTGATTTATCTATAAAATCAATCCGAGGAAATATTGATACCCGTTTAGAGAAACTCAAGTCAGGGGAATTTGATGCTATCATCTTAGCAGCCGCAGGCTTAGAACGAATGGGTTGGTCTAAGGATGTAGTTACAGAGTATTTAAACATAGATCTCTGTCTACCTGCAGTTGGTCAAGGGTCACTTGCCATAGAATGCCGCAGCGAAGATGAGGAAGTTAAAGAACTTCTGGCAACCTTAAATGATGAATATACGTTTCAAACTGTAAAAGCTGAACGAGCTTTCTTACATTCTCTTGAAGGAGGCTGTCAAGTTCCGATTGCAGCATATGCCACTTTGAACGAAGACATGGTAACTTTGACGGGTCTAGTAGCAGATCCTTCTGGAAAAAAGGTACTAAAGCAAAGTAAAACAGGGCATCACCCACATACTGTTGGTGTAGAACTTGCTGAAGAATTAAAACAGCTTGGGGCCAAAAATATTCTTGATGATGTAAAAAAGGATCTTGATCTGTAATGAATACCGCAGAAGGTCCCCTGACAGGTAAAACGATACTTGTTACAAGGCCTATTGAACAGGCTGAACCTCTCCTCACCCTTATCAAAAAGGAAGGGGGAAATCCGCTTCCTTTTCCAGTAGTTACGATTACAGAGACAGCATCTTCTTATTATATGAATGATCTATCACGCTTTTCGTGGATCATTTTTACAAGTAAAAATGGTGTTGACTATTTTTTTAAGATGCTTAAGGATGGCAATAAGTCTTTAAAGAATCATAAATTTGCTGCAGTTGGGGAAAAAACGGCACATGCCCTTCAAGAATGGGGAATCTCCTCTATTCAGTTTCCTGAACGGTACGATGCTCCTGCACTGGTTGCGTTGTTAAAGCAAAACGTTAGAACCGGAGAAAAATTGCTGTTTCCAAAAGGTAATCTTGCTCCCTCTTTTATTAAAAGGGAATTAGAGGGCTATGCTGAAGTAGAAGAACGAATTGTCTATGAAACGAGACCAACTGAAAACTTGGATTGGAATTTAATGAAGAAAGCAGACGGTTACTTTTTCTTAAGTCCATCAGCGGTATCATTTATGATGCAGGGCTATGTACATGAAATGAAAAGCAGCATCTTAGAGGTTCCTGCATTTTGTATCGGACCTTCAACGAAAAAAGCTGCTTTAGACGCCGGATTCCGACATGTACTCATGCCGGAGTGCTATACAGCTGAAGCTATGGTTAAAATGGCTAGATCTTATTATCATCAAGGAGGAAGCTAATATGAATTTTCAGCGTCATCGTCGTTTAAGAAAAACTGCATCTTTGCGTTCTCTTGTTCGTGAAACACATCTTCATGTTTCAGATTTTATATATCCTTTATTTTTCGTAGAAGGGGAAAATATAAAAAAAGAAGTGCCTTCTATGCCCGGTGTTTATCACCTCTCATTAGATTTATTAGAGGAAGAAGTGAAAGAAATAGAAGGTTTAGGAATAGAGTCTCTTATCGTGTTTGGCGTTCCGAATGAAAAAGACGACTGCGGAAGCTCTGCCTACGATCATAACGGAATTGTACAAGAAGCCATTCGGAAAATTAAAGATATCGCTCCTGACTTAACTGTGATCGCAGATACGTGTCTTTGTCAGTTTACGGATCACGGACATTGTGGAATTATTGAGAATGGTGAAGTTCTTAACGATGAAACACTTTCTTTATTGGCAAGAACAGCTGTTTCTCAAGCAGAAGCTGGAGCTGACATCATTGCACCATCAAACATGATGGATGGTTTCGTTGCAGCGATTAGACATGGGTTAGACGAAGCAGGCTATTATGACGTTCCGATTATGTCTTATGCTGTTAAATACGCCTCATCCTTTTACGGACCATTCCGTGATGCAGCGCATAGTACACCGCAGTTTGGTGATAGAAAAACGTATCAGATGGACCCTGCAAACCGTCTCGAAGCTATTCGGGAGGCAGAATCGGACATTGCAGAAGGTGCAGACTTCCTAATGGTAAAACCGGCACTTTCCTATCTTGATATTATACGAGAGTTAAAAGACCGATATCCGCTGCCACTAGTTGCTTATAACGTGAGTGGGGAATATTCCATGATAAAGGCTGCAGCTCTTAATGGCTGGGTCGATGAAAAAAGTATCGTACTTGAAAAGTTGATCTCGATGAAACGAGCAGGCGCGGATTTAATTATTACTTATTTTGCAAAAGATGCAGCAAGATGGCTTAAACTTAACAAATAAAAAAAGAAAGGGTGTTGGTATGAGAAGCTTTGATAAGTCCGTTGAAGCATTTAATGAAGCAAAGAGAGTCATGCCAGGCGGGGTCAATAGTCCAGTAAGGGCGTTTAAATCTGTTAATATGGATCCCGTTTTTATGGAGCGTGGAAAAGGTTCTAAGATTTACGATATCGATGGCAACGAATATATTGATTACGTGCTTTCATGGGGCCCTCTTATTCTAGGACATGCTGATGATGAAGTTGTAAGAGTACTAAAAGAGACGGCTGAGCGAGGGACGAGTTTCGGTGCTCCTAATGAAATGGAGACGAAGCTTGCAAAGTTAGTGATTGATCGTGTTCCATCAATCGAAGTTGTTCGTATGGTTAACTCTGGAACAGAAGCTACGATGAGTGCATTACGGTTAGCAAGAGGATACACAGGAAGAAGCAAGATTGTAAAATTTGAAGGCTGTTATCATGGACACGGAGATTCTTTGCTGATTAAAGCAGGATCTGGTGTTGCAACACTTGGACTTCCTGATTCCCCAGGTGTCCCTGAAGGTATTGCTCAAAATACGATTACTGTTCCGTACAATGATCTTGAAAGTCTGCAAGTGGCATTCAATCAATTCGGTGAAGATATCGCGTGTGTTATTGTTGAACCTGTAGCAGGGAACATGGGTGTCGTTCCCCCTCAAAAAGGATTTCTTGAAGGATTACGCAAAATCACACAACAGCACGGATCGTTATTAGTATTTGATGAAGTCATGACAGGATTTCGTGTAGATTACGACTGTGCACAAGGATATTTTGGAGTAACACCTGATTTGACGTGTTTAGGAAAAGTTATCGGCGGTGGACTCCCTGTTGGAGCGTACGGAGGCAAACGGGAAATCATGGAACAGATCGCACCAAGCGGTCCGATTTATCAAGCAGGAACATTATCTGGAAATCCATTAGCGATGGCAGCTGGTTATGCTACGCTTTCTCAGTTAACAAAGGAAAGCTATACTGGTTTTCAAAAGCTAGGTGATCTATTAGCATCAGGAATTTCAGAGGCAGCCGAACATTATGGAATTGAGCATACGATTAATCGTGCAGGAAGTATGATTGGCTTCTTCTTTACAAATGAGGATGTCAAGAATTATGAAACTGCAAAATTATCAAACTTGGATCATTTTAGCTCTTGTTTCCGAACGATGCTTCAAGAAGGGATATCTCTGCCTCCATCTCAATTTGAAGGATTGTTCTTATCGACAGCTCATACAGAAGATGATATTCATAAAACAATAGATGCGTTTAAAAAAGCATTTTCCCAATTAAAATAAATACCTTTAAAGCATTCGCTCTTGATAGCGGATGCTTTTTATTTTGTTGAATTGTAAGTCTGAATCATATTTCGTCCTGTTCTCTCATACACCTATATTGTATAACTATATGCAATTGAAAGGAGGAGAAGGGCATGAGTCAATCAAAGCTGCGTTTCTCCATTGAGGAGTCTGTTTGGCTTAAGAAAGGACAGGAAGTAGCTGAAGTTTTGTCGATGTCACTTGATCCTGAAATTAGCATCAATGAGGTAGCCGGACAGGTTTATATCAAGGGAGCTCTTATTTTAAGAGGAAAATATTGTACAGAGAACCAAGACGGAAACGACAGTGTAGATGGAAATCCTTTATCTGAAGGAAGTTCCTATCGCTCTCTTACTCAGTTGAACGTTACTGAGGATGGAGTAACAGAACTCGTGCATCGATTCCCTGTCGACATTACCATTCCCTCCTATAGGGTAGAAGACGCTAATCAAGTAAAGGTCGAAGTAGAATCATTTGAATACGAGCTTCCAAATTCCACTTGTTTTGAGCTTTCGGCATCTATCTGTATCTACGGAATAAAAGATGAGAAGCAACGCCAGGAAAGTCACTCCTTTGAAATGCCAAAAGAAGCGGAGAACACTTTGGCTGCTGAACATCGGTCAGCAGAAACAGAAGAAAAGTCTGAAATTTTCACACCGTTTCAGTTTGAAGCGCGTCAAAGCGGAGGAGTACCCGCTCAGCCACAACAGAACGATTGGAATGCGAATTTTAATGAAGAGGCAGCAGAGGTTCGTTCTGAAAAGAAAACAGCCTATGAGTTTAAAGCACATCATGAAGCGTTGGATGATCATACGATGGAAGCTACGTTTGATTCATTAAAATCCATGGCGTTCTCAAACGATGATACTAGAAATGAAAGTGAACTCGAAACAGAAGAAGACGATTACTCAGCTGATGAACCTGTCGAGGAACAATCCGATGAAAATGTTGAACATCCAAACGAATCGTATTCAAATCAGGAGCATGTTCAAACTGTTCAAGATTATGAGCATGAAGAGCCTCAATCTGTTCAAAATTATGATGGGCAAAATGGGTATAACTATCAATCGCCAGGGTTTCAAAATCACCATCCCTATCAACAGCCTAATAGACCATACGAATACAATAATCCATATCAACAGCAAGAAAATCATTACGCAGGCTATCATCCTCAGAATTATGCTCAACGCCCCTTTAACGAAGAGCAGCACGAAGATCAAAATTATAATGATGATCCTTCATATGAAGCTCAGAGTGATCATCAGACAGAAGATGATTCTCAGCATTATGGGTACAATCCAGAAAGTCAGCATTATGAAGAAGCAGAAGAACATCAGGAAGAACGTGATGATGATGAACCAAAAGATGAAAATGCCTTGTATCTAACGAAGATGCTATCTGGAAAAGAAGATGGCTTTTCGAAAATGAGAATGTATATCCTTCAACGAGGAGATTCTCTAGAACATATTTGTGAGCGATATGACGTCTCATTAAATACGCTGATGCGAATGAACCAAATACAAAAAGAAGATGTATCTGAGGGGCAAATTATCTATATTCCTGTAAGTTCCCGTTAAGATGAGGTGCTGTTATGGGGCTCATTAACCTCTTAGAAAATGAATATGATCTATATGGAGTGGAGTGGAAACAAGAACCTCACCTGATTATGACGGATTTTGGAGAAAAGCGTTTACGTTATTGGACTGATGAAGAACGGTTAAAATGGCATATGAAATGGCGCGACGAGTCTGCTAAAGGCTCGGGCGCCGTGCCAGACCGTATGATTCGAACCAGAGACGGGGAAATTGCAGTTTTTGATGGTAAGCATTGGATATCACTTCATGATTCTGCCGACACCCCGTTTGGTTGTGAAGAAGTAGAGCGGTGGGGACAGTTTATTGGTCATTTACTCTTGGCGTCCATAAAGGCGTCTCATGAAAATCATGAGTGCAAAGTCACGGAGTCCGTTTTTGATTTCGATAGCTGTTTAGCACAATCTGAGAAATACATGGAAGGTAATTTTAAATGTATAAATACGAGCATATATGAGGCGCGTCAGCGTCTGAAATTTGCTGAAGCTTTAAAGAGAAAAGTAAGGAAACCTGTATTGCCGATCTTAGAAAAAGATATTAGTATCTCTAACGGAAAAAGAATTTTCCATTTTTTATTTTATCAAGGTGGTGATTCTTGGCCAGAGAAAGGCTATCTTCCCATCCGTAAATTTTTATTCGAATGGCTGAGCCATACTTCACCTTTATCTTTACGAATGCTTTTAACCGAAGTGAATAAGGTTTTCCCGTTAAATGGAGAACATGGATTGTTGTTGTTAGCCGAGATCACTGTACCTTGGGAACTGAGAGACTGTTTAATCCTACTGGATAACGAGAACTTAGAGAAAATGATTGAAGGAATGCAAAAGTATGAAGCCACTTGGGAAGAGCACCGAATTTTTCTTAAAACCGTAACCCAATGGTTTGATGAAAACAGAAGGAAGGTGGCCCTATGACAACGGAAAAAGAAACATTAAATTACGGGCCCGTCCTTTTTCATTATGATCTTTTTCCTGAAAAGCTGGAACGACATGGAAAAGTACAAAAGGTCATAACGAAAAGAGGTACATTTGCACTAAAAGAAGCAGAAATGAACGAGGAAGAACGAAACTGGTTTACCCATGTAATCCAAAGGCTTTCTGAGATTGGTTTTCATCAGGTCGTACCACTGTATCCTACTAAATTTGGAGATTATACTGTCCAGATTGGTTCAAAAACCTATTATTTAATGCCTTGGTTTGCATCCGATGACCGAAATGAAAAAAGCAAAGATGAGGTTTTACTTGATCATCTTGGCAAAATACATGCTTTAACCATTAAAGAACAGGATTTTTCTAATGAAGTCGTGGAACATTCATATCAGTATTTGATGAACAGATGGGAAAATAGGCAGTATGAAATGGAACGTTTTACGGAGGAAGCAGAACAAAAAGCGTATATGTCGCCTTTTGAATTAACTTATTTAAGTCACTTCCACCAAATAATGAGGATGACGGAAGAAGCAAAAAGAAGGTTAAAAGAATGGTATGAAACGTGTCAGCGGGAAAAACGCTATCGCAGTGTCCTATGTCATGGAAAAGTTTCGCGCAACCATCTCATTTTCAACCCAACTGGTGAGGGACATTTGCTTAATTTTGAAAAAGCTGTTCTGGATACACCGATAAGAGACTTAGCTGTTTATTTTCGAAGAGCAGCTCATCAGAGAGAGTGGTCGATTGAAGAAGGAAAGTTATTATTGGATTTATACGAAAAACATGTACCTTTGTTAAATGAAGAACGTGGATTATTCATTAGTTATTTATCTTATCCAGAACCCGTATTCAATGCAGTCGATTTATACTGCAACAAACGGAATCAATTCTCTCAAATTGAAATGGTGCACAGGCTGGAAAGCAGGATACGGGGCATGAAGAAAATAAGAGATTTTTGTGATGCGATTATGATAGCTCCACCACCTGCTTCAATGGAAAATGAGCCGAAAAAAATTCACATAAATGATGAAGAAGATCACATATAGCTCATATATGTGATCTTTTGTTTGGATGTTTTAGAGATTGTTGTTTATTAAATCGTTTATTTCGAAAGCTGCTTTTTTTTATAAAATCTCGTAGGCAAAACAAAAATGCAATGTTAGCAAGATCAGGATAATAAAAAAATCAACTGCTGAAGGAAATAACAGCGTACGGATAAACTGAAAGATAATAAGTGGTACCGTCAGTTGACCAATTGCATTTTTCACCGTAATTAACCAGCCTGGAAAGCGGGCTTTCCTAAAATATTTGCGAGCCAAGAAGAAGCCCCCCCATTTGCTTATTTTTTATACACTATGCAGCTCACAATAAGCCTGTGAAAGACGGGCATCACCGATTTTGATGTACGTGCATAGAATAACTTTTACAAGTTTCGGTTATCCTATTGACGACAATTACACTACTTGTATAAAATATAATCAGAATCTATATTGTTGCGTAGACAGGGAATAGTACAAATGCAGCGCCTTTTAGAGAGAGGAATCATAAGCTGAAAGATTCCTTAAGGAGAGTTGGTTGGAAGTCGCCCTTGAGCATTTTCTTTGAAATATGAAGTAGAAGAAGACGGTCCATCCGTTATCGATGAAGTGTACAGCAAGTCTATTTGTGCTTGTTGTAAATTAAGGTGGTACCGCGGAGCAGTCCTTTCGTCCTTTTTGACGATGGGGCTTTTTTGTTTTTTAAGAACATAAAGGAGGATGTACTATGACGAACGAACAGAAAGAACTAACAATGCCTACTAAATATGATTCAAAAGCTACAGAAGAAAATCGATATGAATTTTGGCTAAAGGGAAAGTTTTTTGAAGCAAAAAGCGAGAAAGAAAAACAGCCCTACACCATTGTGATTCCCCCTCCAAACGTAACGGGGAAACTTCATCTTGGTCATGCTTGGGATACGACACTTCAGGATATTTTAACGCGAACAAAACGTATGCAAGGCTTCGATGTTTTATGGCTTCCTGGTATGGACCATGCTGGAATAGCAACACAAGCAAAAGTTGAAGGGAAGCTGCGGGAAGAAGGCATCTCACGTTATGATCTTGGCCGTGAGAAGTTCTTAGAAAAGTCATGGGAATGGAAGGATGAGTATGCTCAGTTTATTCGTCAGCAATGGGCAAAGCTCGGCTTAGGACTAGATTATTCTCGAGAACGATTCACATTAGATGAAGGGCTTTCAGATGCTGTAAAAGAGGTATTTGTTAAGCTGTATGAAAAAGGCCTTATTTATCGCGGTGAGTATATCATCAACTGGGATCCTAATACAAAAACAGCTCTTTCGGACATTGAAGTGATTCATCAAGACGTTCAAGGTGCTTTCTATCACATGAAATACCCACTTGCAGATGGTACTGGTTCTATCGAGGTGGCTACAACTCGTCCTGAAACGATGCTTGGTGATACAGCAATAGCGGTTCATCCGAAAGATGAAAGGTATCAACACCTAATAGGAAAGAAAGCCATTCTACCAATCGTTGGCCGTGAGATCGAAATCGTTGGCGATGATTATGTAGATATGGAATTCGGTTCAGGTGCGGTTAAAATTACCCCTGCTCATGATCCAAACGATTTTGAGATCGGAAACCGTCACAACCTGGAGCGCATACTCGTTATGGATGAAGGCGGAAAGATGAACGATAACGCCGGAAAATATCAAGGGATGGACCGTTTTGAATGTCGAAAAGAAATCGTAAAAGACCTGCAGGAACAAGGGGTACTCTTTAAGATTGAAGAACATGTGCATTCTGTTGGACATTCTGAAAGAAGTGGAGCAGTAGTAGAACCGTACTTATCAACACAGTGGTTTATTAAAATGAAGCCACTAGCTGAAGAAGCGATAAAGCTGCAGAACGGTGAAAACAAAGTGAACTTTGTTCCGGATCGTTTTGAGAATACGTATATGCGCTGGATTGAAAATATTCGTGATTGGTGTATTTCTCGTCAGCTATGGTGGGGTCACAGAATTCCTGCTTGGTTCCATAAAGAAACAGGGGAAATCTACGTAGGAAAAACAGAACCAAAAGATCCCGAAAATTGGGAGCAGGATACGGATGTACTTGATACATGGTTCTCATCCGCACTATGGCCATTTTCGACAATGGGCTGGCCCGATAATGGATCAGAAGATTTAAAGCGTTACTTCCCTGGAAATGTTCTCGTAACCGGATATGACATTATTACGTTCTGGGTTTCAAGAATGATTTTCCAGTCGCTGGAATTTACTGATCAAAAGCCGTTTAATGATGTGTTAATCCATGGTCTTGTTCGGGATTCAGAAGGCCGTAAGATGAGCAAATCACTTGGCAATGGTGTAGATCCAATGGATGTCATTGAAAAGTATGGTGCAGATGCGCTACGATTCTTCTTATCAACAGGAAGTTCACCAGGGAACGATTTGCGTTTTTATTGGGAAAAAGTAGAGTCTACTTGGAACTTTGCTAATAAGATCTGGAATGCTTCACGTTTTGCCCTCATGAACATGGAGGGGATAAAATATGATGAAATCGATCTTTCTGGTAAGAAGTCTCTTGCTGATCAATGGATCCTAACACGATTAAATGAAACATCTGAAAACGTTACTCGTTTGATTGATGCCTATGAGTTTGGCGAAGTAGGACGCATTCTGTATAACTTTATTTGGGATGATCTTTGTGATTGGTACATTGAGATGGCGAAGCTTCCATTGTATGGCGAGGATGAAGAAGCAAAGAAAACAACGCGCTCAGTGCTTGCTTACGTGTTAGATCATACACTAAGATTGCTTCATCCGTTTATGCCGTTTATTACAGAAGAAATTTGGCAGCATCTGCCTCATGAAGGTGAGTCGATCACTGTCGCAGCTTGGCCTGTGAAACGAGAAGATTACCATTTCCCTGAAGCAGCAAAAGAGTTTGCACTCGTTACCGAAGTGATTCGATCTGTTCGAAATATTCGATCTGAAATGAATGTTGCGCCAAGCAAACCGATCGAGCTGCAGATCAAACCAAAAACGAAAGAGATCTTACATGCATTGGAAGCAAACCGATCATATTTAACTCGTTTCTGTAATCCAAGCGAACTTTTAATTTCTGATGAGATCTCTGCACCAGAAAAAAGCATGAGTACGGTTTTAACTGGTTTAGAAATGTACCTTCCACTTGAAGGGCTGCTTAACATTGATGAAGAAATTAAGCGACTAGAAAAAGAAGCAGAAAAATTTGCCAAAGAAGTAGAACGCGTTCAGAAAAAGTTAAGTAACGAAGGTTTCATGAAAAAAGCACCAGAAAAAGTGATTGCTGAAGAACGAGCAAAAGAAAGCGATTATCAAGAGAAATTTGATAACGTTCAGGCTCGCATTAAAGAGCTTCAAAGCTAACACCATTCTTTAAGAGTACGAGGGCGAATCCTTTTTAAGCAGGGTTCGTCTTCTTTTTACGTTATGAAAGGCGGGAGAGATTTGAAATCGTACGACGAAGCATTATCATGGATACATGGATTATTGAAGTTCGGAATTAAGCCAGGATTAAAAAGAGTGGAATGGCTATTACAACGGACAGGACATCCAGAAAAAAAAGTAAAGTGTATTCACATTGCAGGAACAAATGGCAAAGGGTCCACAGTAGAGTATTTGCGGAGCGTCTTTCTTGAAGCAGATTATCAGGTAGGAACCTTTACATCCCCTTACTTAATTTCATTCAATGAAAGAATTTCTATAAATGGTAAGCCGATAGAAAATATTGAATTTCTCCAATATGCAAGATTATTAAGACCACTTGTAGAGGAGCTGTCTAAAACATCGTTAGGAAGTCCGACAGAATTTGAAGTGATCACGGTTATATCGTTGCTTTATTTTGCAGATCAAAAGCCAGATGTTGTTTTATATGAAGCGGGACTAGGGGGTTTATATGATTCTACTAATGTTATTACACCTATTTTAAGTCTGATCACGAACGTTGGATTCGATCATATGGCTATACTAGGCGAATCGATAGAAGCGATCTCCTTCCAAAAAGCGGGAATAATTAAAAACACAATTCCTGTCATTTCCACTGCAGAACAAAAAGAAGCAGTAGATGTTATAACAAAAAAAGCGAAAGACATGAATTCAACAGCTTATCTTCTCAATGCTCACTTTTCGGTTCAGCATAAAACCAGTTCAGATAAGGGCGAATTATTCACTTATACAGGTCTGAATGGAGTAGAGATAGAAGTTCAAATCTCCATGAAAGGTGTTCATCAAGTGAAAAATGCTGGACTTGCACTCGCTGCGATTGAGTACTTAATAGAATCAGGCGATTATGTTATAACACCTACAGAAATAAAGAGGGGGTTAGTTCAAGCAAACTGGGCAGGCAGATTTGAAAAAGTCTCTTCTTCACCCGATATTATTATAGATGGCGCGCACAATCTTCAGGGAATACAAGCTTTAAAGGAAACTTTGATCAAGCATTATAAAGGCAGGAGAATCTACCTGTTATTTGCCGCGTTGCATGACAAAGCATATGGAAACATGATGGATGAATTAAAGGAAATTGTTTATGAAGTCTATTTTACGACGTTTGATTTTCCTAGAGCAGCATCAGCAGATCAATTACTAGCAGAAAGCCCGTTCTTAAAATCACAGTCATTTACATCATGGGAAAGTGCACTTCAAGCAGTCAGAGAAAAATTGCATAAGGAAGATATCTTAATTATTACAGGATCTCTCTACTTTATTTCAGAAATTAGAAAAACATTTATAAAATCGGAATAACATTTATTGTAATTTTTTGAACTTTTGATAAAATAAAAAGATAATAGAATTGTACTAGTAAAATAGATGTGTTTTATCGTGTACTTTACGTTATAGGGAAGGAGAAAGCTAATGGAGCTCATGAGGAACAGAAATAAACGTATGTATGTTGTGATTGCGTGGGTACTATTTTTCCCTCTTGCCGTTTGGACTGCTGTTCGATTGACTAGTAACCAGCCTGATATCAATTTTATTGACTTAGGAATCATATCTCTTTTAGCCATTATTGTTTCCTTTTTCCCTATAAAAGTACTTGATACAAACATATCCTTTATGTCGGGAATAAATTTAGCGGTTTTCTTATATTTTGGACTGACTGCCGCATTGTACATGACCGTTTTATCTTTAATCGCCATGTTTATTTCATTGAGGATTAACATCTTTAAGGAATATTACAGATATATGGCTAATATTCTTATGTTTTCCTGGATTATCATCATTGAAGGAGCAGTTTTTAAACTTCTTGGTGGCGAAACAGGTGCTTTTGACCTAAATGAGTCCATAAATTTAATACCCATTATCGGTTATTTTATTACAGGACTGGTCTTAAACCACGTTGGGCTTTATTTCATTGTTACCGTTCTTTATGAAGAAGATGTTCCGTTTATTGACCGTGATGCTTTCTGGGACGTCGTATCAGAGCTTCTTGTTATACCAGTGGGACTTATGCTTTACATGCTTTATTCACAGATGGGTCGACCAGCGATCTTTTATGTGGGCGTTCCATTCTTATCGCTCTCTATTATTATTAATCTCTATCATTCGAGCAAACAGATTAATGATTCTTTGCAGAAAGCAAGTGAAATAGGGCAGCAGCTTTCTGAGCACCTAAAAGTAAATCCTATAATCGATATATTCATTGAGAAACTTATTGCTTTTATGAAGGTTGATTTTGCTTTCATATATGATGCTGATGCAGGCGAACATTTGAAAATTATACGAAAGTATGAGAGTGAAGAAGGGATATTGGCAGCTGTACCGATTAAGAAACAAGAAGCAATAAGCGGCAGAGTATGGTCTACGGGTAAAAGTATCAGATATTCAAAATCAAAACATTGGCATGGGATATCAGAGACGTTTTTTCAAGGGAAAGCAGAATCTGTTCTTTCTGTGCCTATGATAAGAAACCAAAAAATCGTAGGCATCATAACGTTCGCTTCTAAAGAAGAATATGCCTATCAAAAGCACCATTTAATTATTTTGGAGATTCTCGCAAACTATTTGGCAGTAGCCATTGATAATGCTAGAAACTATGAATCCACAAAGCTGAAGAGTGAGCAATGCCCTTTAACAGGGTTGTATAATTATCGTTATTTTGAAGATTTGCTTACGAATATGTATAACAATTACGAATATTTCAGAAAAAAATTCTCAGTTATTTTGCTCGATATCGATCACTTTAAGGCCGTTAACGATACCTATGGCCATCAAAGCGGAAACGATGTACTTATTCTCCTTGCTCGCCGACTCGAGGAATTTGTTCATGACCGTGGAACCGTTGCCCGATATGGCGGTGAAGAATTTATTATTCTGTTGCCAGAATCGGGTGAGCAAGAATGTTTAGAAATAGCTGAACAGCTTCGTTCTGTTATCTCTAACAAAGGGTTCGAAATTCAAAATGATTTAACAGACCAGCAAAAAAAGTTAATATACATAACCGCAAGTATTGGCATTGCGACTGCACCCCATCAGGGAGAAGATCCATTAACGTTAGTTAGGAATGCCGATCGAGCCATGTATACCGGTGCCAAGCAACAAGGGAGAAATAAAGTAGCGGCTTACATTGGATAAATGGTAAAGGGACTTCGTAAAACTTACGGAGTCTTTTTCTTTTGAATTCCCCTTCTGTTTACATGGGTTTGTCTTCTTTTTAAGTTCTACTAAAAAATGAAGTTGCATATGATTTAGTAGATACTAGAGAGGAGCGGATAACAGATGAAACCGGAAATTTCTATTCTCATAAATGGTAAAGAAAGGCGATATAGTGATTGTAAAGAAAATAAAGAGGCCCCTCTGCCCTCTACTGAAATTGCAGCAACGATTGAAGAAGTTAGGCAAGAAGGTTATACGCTGCTTTCTGTACCTTTAAAGAAAAACGAGCTATCAATTAAGAGAAAGAAAATGACCCTATTGCCAAACAATAGGACAGGCTTTACTTTTCACCAAAAAGGAAAAGGAAAACCTCTTTCAAAGCAAATTCTTGCGGCGATTATGGCTGCAGTAGCTACTGGAACGGTTTTTGGCCTACTTGTATTGATGGTTTTTTCATCAGATATTACAGAAGCGGGTAATACGCAGCCAGAAAATGCTGCTGTCCAAAAGAAGAAGTCTGAACCCGCAAGTAAACTTGTAAAGTTGCCCCCGATTAAGCTTGAGTTTTCAGCATTACAAGCAGGGGTATTTTCTTCCGAAGAAAGAGCCAAAGATGTAGCAACATCAATTGAAAGTAAGGGCTTTTCTGCCATTATTCTTCCTTCTGAGGAGAAGTTTTCTGTTATTGTTGGAATAGCTAACGAACCGCACCAGCTAGAGCGATACAGTAACAACTATCAAAAAGAGATGGAAAAGCCACATGCAAAAATGCTGACATACTCCTTTGAAGATCTAACAACACCAAATAACCTTGATGAGACCTATTTTAGTAATGGGAAAATACTTCTTCAAAATGTACTGACTCTCTCCCAGCTTCCAGCAACGAGTGAAACAGGGCTCGATCAAACCTTAAGTGATTTTAACAAGTGGAAAGAATATGGAAAGAAACAACAAGGAAATTGGAAGAAAGAAACGGCGAAAGCTGCAAAAGACTTTGAAAAACAGTTAGAAGGCGCTTTTCTTGCATTAAAAGACACGAAAAAAGGGAAAATGAACTGGGCGTTTCAACAAAAGGCGATGGATAGTTTTAAATCCTATAACCAATTGCTTCAAACATTACGATAGACTTGATTTTTAAAAAAAGGTGCCCAAAGCACCTTTTTTGTATGTTTCGAGAACTTTGTCAAATATCGTCTGTAAATCTTTCCATTTGCCCACATAAAAAACGCAAAATGACCGAAAAACTAAAAGAAGTAAGTTTTTGGCGTTGTTTGTCTATTTTTAACAAGTTTGTTATTGTAAATGGTATCAACAACTATGAATGAGATGAAAGGTGATTACATGAAACACCTCATATTAGCCTCTTCTTCACCTCGAAGATATGAACTTCTGTCATTAACGCTTCTTCCTTTTGAAACTTATCCTAGTTTGCTTGAAGAAAAAATGGATATGAATCTTACTCCAAGTGAATTGGTAGAATCACTTGCTGAACAAAAAGCGTCTGATGTTCTTCAATCAAAGCCAAATGACGTTATTTTGGGTGCAGATACTATTGTCTCCTTTCAAAACAAGCGTCTTGGTAAACCGAAAAGTAAGCGAGAAGCAGCTGATATGCTAAAGATGTTATCCGGACAGACGCATGATGTATACACGGGTGTTTGCATTATGGACCAAGAAAAAAAACGGGTCTTTTCGGTTAAAACGAGTGTAACCTTTTATACTCTTGATGAGGAAATCATTGACTGGTATATCAGCACAGAAGAGCCTTTTGACAAGGCAGGCAGCTATGGAATTCAAGGTTCAGGATCATTGCTGGTTGAAAAAATTCATGGTGATTACTTTAATGTTGTAGGGTTACCGATATCCAAAGTTGTAAGAACACTTAGTGATTTCGGATATTCTTTCACCGGGTCAGTCAAGTAGACTGAAAAAACGAGGGAGGAACGTAAGTGGTAACAAAGCCGCTTATGATCAAAGATTATCCATTACAGGAAAGACCAAGGGAAAGACTTTTACAAGATGGGCCAGAATCCCTCTCGAACTATGAACTGCTTGCCATTCTTTTAAGAACAGGCACAAAGCAGATGTCTGCCATTCAATTGTCCCATCATATTATTCAGCATTTTGAAGGCCTGCGACAATTTAAAGATGCTACGATAGGTGAGCTTAAAGAAATCAATGGAATCGGTCCTGCTAAAGCAGTCGAACTGCTTGCAGCCATTGAAATCGGGAAACGAATCAGCCGGCTCCAATTTGAAGAAAGATACACGATACGCTCACCAGAGGATGGTGCAAGATATTTGATGGATGAACTTCGTTTTTTACACCAGGAACATTTTGTGTGTTTGTATTTGAACACAAAGAATCAAGTGTTGCATAAAAAAACGGTTTTTATCGGAAGCCTGAATACGTCCATTGTTCATCCACGTGAAGTATTCAAAGAAGGGCTGAAACGATCTAGTGCATCAATCATTTGTTTTCATAATCATCCGAGCGGAGATCCTGCTCCGAGCAGGGAAGATATTGAGGTTACGAAACGATTAGTAGAATGCGGGAAAATGCTTGGTATCGAAGTGTTAGATCATATTATTATAGGTGATCAAAAATACGTAAGTTTAAAAGAAAAAGGATATGTTTAACATTGTCTTTTAATTCTTTTATAGCGTATAATCAATCGTATGAGTTTTGCTTGATGAAAGGAGTTTACATACATGTTTGGTGGATTTTCAAGAGATTTAGGAATTGATTTAGGAACTGCAAACACACTTGTTTACGTGAAGGGCAAGGGTGTTGTTGTGCGTGAACCTTCCGTTGTTGCTTTACGTACTGACACAGGTTCAATTGAAGCAGTAGGTAATGCTGCTAAAAATATGATCGGTCGTACTCCAGGGAATATCGTTGCAGTAAGACCTATGAAAGATGGCGTCATTGCAGACTTTGAAACAACTGCAACGATGATGAAATATTTTATTCAACAAGCTCAAAAGAACCGTTCTGTGTTTGCTCGTAAACCTTATGTAATGGTTTGCGTGCCATCAGGTATTACAGCTGTTGAAAAACGTGCGGTTGAAGACGCAACGAAACAAGCTGGTGCTCGTGAAGCATATACGATTGAAGAGCCATTTGCAGCGGCGATTGGTGCTGATCTGCCGGTTTGGGAACCAACTGGAAGTATGGTTGTAGATATTGGTGGAGGTACTACCGAGGTTGCTATCATCTCACTAGGTGGAATTGTAACTAGCCAATCCATCCGTATCGCGGGAGATGAGATGGATGATGCGATTATTGCGTACATTAAAAAGACATACAACTTAATGATCGGTGAGCGTACCGCAGAAACGCTTAAGCTTGAAATAGGTTCTGCAGGTACTCCGGATGGCATCGAAGATATGGATATTCGCGGCCGAGATTTATTGACAGGTCTGCCAAAAACGATTACGATTACGGCGGAAGAAGTTTCCAGTGCATTGCGTGATACAGTGAATAGCATTATGGATGCTGTCAAAGTGACTCTTGAAAAAACCCCGCCAGAACTTGCAGCTGACATTATGGACCGTGGTATCGTCCTTACTGGTGGAGGAGCTTTATTAAGAAACTTGGATAAAGTCATTAGTGATGAGACAAAAATGCCTGTTATCGTGGCTGAAAACGCATTGGATTGTGTAGCAGTAGGAACTGGTCGAGCGCTTGAGAATCTGCACCTTTTCAGATCCAAAGCTGGTATTACTTCTAGATCTAAATCCAAGTAAGTAGGTGTATTTTCATGCCACATTTTTTTTCGAATAAACGGCTTATCATCCTGCTAGTAAGTATTATTATTCTAGTAGCTCTGATTGGTTTTTCGATGAAAAAAAGAGAAAGCCTAACCTTACCTGAGCAGTTCTTAAAAGATTCTGCAGGACTAACACAAACGATTTTCTATAAACCCGCTAATACTATAGCGGGTTTCTTTGAGAATTTAGCTGAGATGAAGCAGCTTTATAAAGAGAATCAGATGTTAAAAGCAAGGTTAGATGAGTACGCAAAATTATATGTACAGTTCGAGGAAGTTAAGAAAACGAATGAAACGTTAAAAGCACAGTTGGACAAGAAAGAGGATCTGACTGATTTTAAGGTACGGGAAGCGACCGTTATCGGCCGGTCACCTGATCAATGGAATCAATTTATTTACATCAATAAAGGGGAAAAAGATGGAATCAAGCCTAAGATGGCCGTCATTTCACCTCAAGGATTTATTGGAAAAGTAACGAATGTATCCTTGTTTCAATCAACGGTTCAGCTGATTAGTGACAATGATCGGGCAAATCGTTTTTCTGCAATCGTTCAAGGCGAAAAGAACATTTTTGGAACGATAGAAGGATACGATCCGAAACGTCAAGCTTTATTGTTTAAGAAGATTGAAGTTGATGCGAAAATTAAAAAGGGACAAAAAGTCATTACTTCTGGTCTAGGGGATGTGTTTCCTCCCAACTTGTTAATCGGTGAAGTGATTGAAATCGAACCTGATGAAGTAGGTCTTACACAGACGGCTTACTTAAAACCATCTGCAAATCTATATGATTTAAATCATGTGATGGTGTTAGAAAGAGAGATGCCGGCAGTAAATGAAAGTCTAAAAGAAAAGGAGGAAGAATGATGAAAAAAATCCTTCTTCCTTTTCTTATCTATCTAGGTTTTATTAGTGAAAGTTCTCTCGTTCAAGCTTTTCTGCCCCATCAAAACAGTATGGAATGGCAAATCATTCCTCATTTTTCCATGGTCATGATTTTATTTGTAGCGATGTATCTTAATACTACATATGGTCTTATCTATGGTTTAGGTTTTGGTCTTCTTACCGATTTGCTTTACACAGATATCATTGGTGTGTACTTGTTTTCAATGGCTGCGACTGCCTATGTCACTTCTATATTTTCGAGATATCTATTTGGTAATCTGATTGTTACACTTCTTCTTTCCATTGTCGGAGTTACAATTTTGGAATTCTTTGTTTACGGGCTAAACAGCCTAATAGGGATCAGCAATCAGATGATTGATTTGTTTCTATATAAAAGATTGGTGCCTACCCTCATCATAAATGGTTTGTTTGCGATACTCATTTATTATCCATTTGTAAAGCAACTGAACCAATTAAAGGATACTCTAAAAGAAAACTAACATCAGTAAAAAGGAATTTAGTCCTAGCTGTCGAATGTTAGTACGTTGAGGTGAACTATGGCAATGGTACAGAAACTGCAGCACAACGTAACAATAAAAGGTACAAAAGACGGCCTCATCTTATTGTTGGATGATAAATGTTCCTTTGAACAGCTAATAGAGGAGCTCTATGATAAATTAACTGCCGACAGCGGACAAATGCTGAACGGCCCTGTTATTTCTGTAAAAGTGAAAGCAGGAAATCGATATGTAACTGCTGAACAAGAAGAAAAATTACGGGAAGTTCTAAAAGAAAAAGAGAATCTGATCTTGGAAAAAATAGAATCAGATGTGATTACCAAGACAGAAGCTGAAGAATTAAGAAAAGATGCACAGGTGATAACCGTCTCAAAAATCGTAAGGTCTGGTCAAGTTCTTGAGATACAAGGCGATCTTCTCTTGATTGGAGATGTGAATCCTGGAGGAACTGTTATGGCTACCGGAAACATTTACATTTTAGGTGCCTTAAAAGGGATCGCCCACTGTGGGAGCAAGGGCAACGAAGAGGCGATAATTGCTGCATCAGTGATGAAACCTTCTCAGCTAAGAATTGCACACCATATTAATAGGTCACCTGACACTTATCCGGATTTGGGAAATGAGATGGAGTTTGCTTACATATCCAAAGAAGAACAACAGATTCGTATAGATCGGATCAGTGCTGTTCACCGACTTAGACCGATGTTGAACAGTTTGGTATAGAAAGGGGAATGAAGCATGGGGGAAGCGATTGTCATAACGTCTGGGAAAGGTGGAGTCGGTAAAACGACTACTTCTGCCAATTTAGGGACTGCTCTAGCTCTTTCTGGTAAAAAAGTAGTCCTCGTTGATACAGATATCGGGTTGCGTAACTTGGACGTATTAATGGGGCTTGAAAACAGGATCATCTATGACCTGGTAGATGTCGCTGAAGAACGCTGTAAACTGAATCAAGCTTTAATCAAAGACAAGCGCTTTGAATGTTTGTACCTTCTTCCTGCAGCACAAACAAAAGATAAATCATCTATTCAGCCTGAGCAAGTGAAGAAAATTGTTCAAGAATTAAAGCAAGATTATGATTATGTCATTATTGATTGTCCTGCTGGAATTGAACAAGGCTTTAAAAACGCTGTAGCTGGGGCAGATAAGTCAATCGTTGTAACGAACCCTGAAATTTCTTCTGTTCGTGACGCTGACCGTATAATCGGATTGCTTGAACAAGAAGAAGTTGAAGCACCAAAATTAATCGTTAACAGACTTCGAAATCACTTAGCAAAAAGTGGTGATATGCTCGATGTTGACGAAATCGTGTCTGTACTCTCTATCGAGCTGCTGGGAGTAGTCATTGATGACGAAAACGTGATTAAAGCAGCGAATAAAGGAGAACCCGTAGTGATGCAGCCTGACTCTAAAGCATCCATCGCGTATCGGAATATTGCAAGAAGAATATTGGGAGAATCAGTTCCTCTTCTTTCTTTAGAAGAAGAAAAAGGATTCTTCGGCAAAATAAAAACACTTTTAGGTATGAAATAAAAGCATTGGCCCTAGGCCGATGTTTTTTTTGTTAACCACCTTCCTACTAGCTCTTCATTTTACACATATCTGCAGCGGACAAGTCATACGATGTACATATATGAAAAAAATGGAGGAACGGTTATGAAAAATAGAGCTGATGAAATCCGAAAGAAATACGGAGATTTATCTAAAAAAGGAAGCGTAAATGAAAAAGGTCCGCTAATAGTTCGAGATGAAAATGAAAAAAATCATCCTCTATTTAACCGCCATGCGCTTTTAATGCAGATCATGTTTTCAATCATTTTATTTTTAATCGTTGGAATTATCTTTAAGAATCATGGTGAACAAACAGCTAAAGCACAAAATTTCATAAAACACATCTATGAAGAAGAGTTTCATTTTGCAGCTGCGAAGGATTGGTACGAGAATCAATTTGGAAAGCCACTGGCTCTATTGCCTAAAGATAAATTACAAAACTCTCCAAATTCAGAGAAAGTAAGTGAGGTGTATGCAGTTCCAGCGGATGGCAAAGTTTACGAGACGTTCACTACGAACGGAAAAGGAATCATCATCGAAACAGGCAAGAATGAATCGGTTGAGACGGCAAAAGAAGGGTATATTGTTTTTGCCGGAAAAAAAGAGGATTTAGGATTTACCGTAATCATTCAGCATTCCGATGAACAAGAATCCTGGTATGGTGACCTGAAGGAAATCGATAAATCCATTAAACTTTATAATTATGTAGACAGTGGCACACGTCTTGGAAAGGTATCAGAAAATGACGGCGGAAAAACCGGAAAATTTTATTTTGCTATCAAAAAAGACAAAAGCTTTATAGATCCGAGTAAGGTGATTGATATTGATTAATCTTGTCCTTCAATTTATCCGAAAAATGAAAATTAATCCTGCCTTCTGGGTCGTTATCTTTGGAGCTGTTTTCACTGGACATTTTAGGGAGATTATCATTTGGTTTTTCGTCGTTCTTATACATGAGATGGGTCATTTTGCCGGGGCCCATCTTTTTAAATGGAGAATTTCTCGAATCGACCTGCTTCCTTTTGGTGGGGCAGCAGTAGTTGATGAACATGGAACAAGACCTTTTCATGAGGAAGTGTGGGTGGCTGTTCTTGGACCGCTTCAACATGTGTGGCTGACTGGAGCTGCCTTTTTTTTAAGAGAAGTGAATGTCGTATCCCAACAGGATTTTTATTGGTTTTTCATTTTAAACCTTACATTATTTTTATTTAACTTATTACCAATATGGCCGTTGGATGGGGGTAAATTAGTTTTCGCATTATTCACAAGATGGATGCCTTTTAAAATGGCTCAGCAGCAATTTTTATTATGGTCCGCCGCCTTTTTATTTTCACTTGCAAGCTGGCAGCTCTATCTACAGCCAAACCACCTGAACCTTTGGGTTATTGTCATCTTTTTATTCGTATCCCATTTTTTAGAGTGGAAAAGAAGGCATTATGTATTTATGCGCTTCTTATTAAGCAGAAAACAGGTTACAGTCTTACCTCGTACTCGCACGATAGTCGTTTCTCCATCCATGCCATTATCAAAGGTTACTCACCGTTTTATCAAAGACCTTTCACACGTCATCATAGTAAAAGACAAGGTACCTGTCACCATTCAAGAAAAACAGTTTTTAGAAGCCTACTTTCATCTTCATTCCCCTGAATGTGCAATTGGAAAGGTTTTTCGGTAAAATAAAGAAACAATGTATGAACAGGGAGATGTGAAGACAAAAATGCAACAAGTGGTTATTAATGCAGCAGGAATGGAAAAACGGACAGCGCTCCTTCATAATGGTAAGCTAGTGGAATGTGCTTACCAACGACCAACCGAAAAGCCTTCAACAGGCAGTATATATAAAGGAAGAGTGCAAAAGGTCCTTCCAGGTATGCAGGCAGTATTCGTAGATATTGGAACAGATAAGAACGGTTTTTTGCACAAAGATGATCTTCCTGCTTTTCAAGTGCTGACAGATGAAGAGAAGAAAAAGACCACGATTTCAAGCCTTATTAAGGAAGGTGAATCTGTTCTTGTGCAGATCGCTAAAGAAGAAAGTGGTGATAAGGGGGCTAAATTAACAGCGCTCTTGTCATTTACGGGCCACCTTCTTGTATACTTTCCGTTCACCTCTCATATTGGGGTATCAAAAAAAATTCAAGAATCGAATCGAGAGACTTTATTACGATGGGGTTCTGAACGACTGGAGCCTCAAGAAGGGTTGATTATTCGAACAGGCTGTGAAGAGTTTCCTGAAAAAGAAATGAATCATGAATTAATGCGTTTAAAACAGCAGTACTCAGAAGTGAAGAGACATGATGTGGCTAAAAAAGCTCCTGCTTTAATCATAAGGCCTCCTTTTTACCAAACTTACTTAGAAAGATGGCTAAATCAAAACGTGGAAGACGTCATAGTGGACGATCACGAAACGTATCTTCAAATTAAAGATTATATCTCTACTTATCGCAAAGCATACAAAGTAAAGCTATATCATGAGAAAGAACCTATTTTCAAAAAGTATGGAATAGATGTAGAAATTCAAAAATCATTATCCCCGCATGTCTGGTTGAAAAATGGTTCTTCTCTATATTGGAATGCAACAGAAGCGTTAACGGTTGTTGATGTGAACACAGGTAAGTTCACAGGAAAAAAAGATCGTGCAAAAACTGTTGTTGAGACGAATTTGCTCGCCGCTAAAGAGATCATGAGACAGCTCAGGCTGCGCAATTTGGCAGGTATGATTGTCATTGACTTTATTACTATGGAATCGAAAGAAGACAAACAAAAAATAACGTTAGCCATGCAGGAGGAAATCAAAAAAGACTCCTCCACAATGATATTGCATGGATTTACAAAAATGGGATTATTCGAGATGACACGAAAAAAAGACCGACCTTCCCTTTTAGAGACTCTTGCCGTTAAACCTAGAGCAGAGATAATGGATGGGCATATATTACGCTCAGAATCTTATTTTTATGAGCTTGAACGGATCGCCCATGAATATTCATTTCATGATGATGAGGCGCTATGGATAGAAGGACCTGATTATTTTGTGGACTGGCTTCAAAAAAATCCACAACAGCATTCTTCTATTGAAAATCAATATGGTATCACCTTATTTGTCACTGCTGGTTCGATAAATCGCAATATCATCGTACGTCAGACAGGTACAAAAACAAAAATAACAGAGCGAATGTTAAAAGAATCAGATTGACACAGGGGTCCAAAACATGGTATCCTTTTTTCGTTAGTGTTTGGAGCACCCGCTCCAACCGCACAGACTAGGTTTTTAAGTATTTTACAATACACCTAGGATGGCGAGTCTGAGTATAAGAGGAGGTGCACGTTGATGTACGCAATTATTCAAACTGGTGGTAAACAAGTTCGAGTTGAAGAAGGACAAGTAATCTATGTTGAGAAACTAGATATCGAAGCTGGTGAAACAGTAACATTTGAAGATGTTTTGATGGTCGGTGGAGACAGCTTGAAAGTAGGAGCTCCTTTAGTTGAAGGCGCTACAGTTACGGCAAAAGTTGAAAAACACGGCCGTGGCGAAAAAGTGGTTGTTTATAAGTTTAAGGCGAAGAAGAACTATCGTCGTAAGCAAGGACACCGTCAACCATACACAAAAGTTGTGATTGACAAGATTAACGGGTAATTCTCATGATTTCAGTTTCTATTTTCAGAAACAGTGATCAAAACATACTTTCGTTTACGATGGAAGGACATGCTGATTTTGCTCCACATGGCCAAGATTTGGTTTGTGCAGCAGCAACAGCTGTGTCGTTCGGTACGATCAATGCTATTGAAAAGCTTTGCGGCTATGAGCCGGAAGTGACCACTCATGAAGATGGCGGTTTTCTAGTGTGCAAAGTACCGAATAATCTTGATGATTCTACCTATCAAAAAACGCAATGGCTTTTGGAAGGCATGATTGTATCCCTTGCTTCGATTGAAGAAGGATACAGCGAGTATATAAAATTGACTGAACATGAAGGAGGTGCAACGAATGCTTAAATTAAACCTTCAATACTTTGCCTCTAAAAAAGGTGTAGGTAGCACAAAGAATGGTCGTGACTCACAGTCTAAGCGTCTTGGCGCAAAGCGTGCAGACGGACAATTTGTTTCTGGTGGTTCAATTCTTTACCGTCAGCGTGGTACTAAGATTTACCCTGGTACGAACGTTGGTAAAGGCGGAGATGACACACTATTTGCTAAGGTAGACGGAATCGTTCGTTTCGAGCGTTATGGCCGTGACCGCAAAAAGGTAAGTGTTTACCCAATCGCGCAAGAAGCGTAAGAGGGAGATAAAAACTCTAACCAGATTGGTTAGGGTTTTTTCTTTGTACTGCAGTTAATGAGTTTGAGTACTGCGCTAAATTTGTTGGTGTAAGGTGTAGCCATATTAAAAGGAAAGGCTGGGAGTGCGATGATGTCAAAAAAATGGACAACTGTCGATCTTTTACGCCATGCCAGGCATGACTGGCTAAACCAGCTTCAGCTTATTAAAGCAAACCTCTCACTTGACCGCACGGAGCGGGCAAAAGAGATAATGAACGAAGTAATTGAATTATCCCGGGAAGAATCGAGGATCTCTAACCTAAAAACCCCGAATTTATCAGAGTACTTACTAACTTATAATTGGTTGAAGCACCCGGTCAAATTGTTTGCGAAAGTAAAGGGCGAGAGTGGAGATTTTAGTTTATATGAAGAAGAATTGTTACATACAATTGATGAGTTATGCGATGTGTTCAACAATTCGATTTCCGGATATGAAGAAAGCTCACTTACTGTTACTTTTAAACCTGAAGACCTTCATGTTAGCTTTACATTTGTAGGAGTTCTTTCGAATCAAGAGCAGACACTAGAAAATGTAAAGAAAATGATTTCAACACATAAAAGCATGATACTCATCGAAAGCTATATTCAGGACAATAAGTGTTATTTTGAAATTCAGTTAACTTCCTAAGGAAAGGAGGAGAATAAATGTTTGTCGATCAAGTCAAAATTTATGTAAAAGCTGGGGACGGCGGAAATGGAATGGTAGCCTTTCGCCGAGAGAAATATGTCCCAGATGGTGGACCTGCTGGCGGTGATGGAGGAAAAGGTGCGAATATTATCTTTGAAGTAGAAGAAGGGCTTCGTACGCTTATGGATTTTCGTTTCAATCGTCACTTTAAAGCACAAAGAGGCGAACATGGTATGTCAAAAGGCATGCATGGAAAAAAAGCCAATGACATGATTGTAAAAGTTCCTCCAGGTACCGTGATTACAGATGCTAATACAGGAGAAACCATTGCTGATCTTGTTCATCACGAACAGCAAGCGGTTATTGCAAAGGGAGGCCGTGGCGGACGTGGTAACACTCGTTTTGCGACGCCATCAAATCCTGCTCCTGAAATTGCAGAAAACGGGGAACCTGGTGAAGAACGAGAAGTAACATTGGAATTAAAAGTTTTAGCCGACGTGGGGTTAGTCGGATTTCCGAGCGTTGGAAAATCCACTTTCTTATCGATCGTATCGGCAGCTAAGCCTAAAATTGCCGCATATCATTTTACAACGATCACACCTAACTTAGGGGTTGTAGCTGTAGAAGATGGCAGAAGTTTTGTAATGGCTGACTTACCAGGATTAATTGAGGGTGCGCATGAAGGCGTCGGACTCGGTCATCAATTCTTAAGACATATTGAAAGAACACGAGTTATTCTCCATGTTATCGATATGTCCGGTATGGAAGGCCGTGACCCGTATGATGATTTTGTTAAAATCAACGATGAGCTGAATCAATACAATATGCGATTAATGGAACGTCCTCAAATTGTCATCGCAAATAAGATGGACATTCCAGGTGCACAAGAAAATCTTGAAATGTTTAAGGAGAAGGTCGGAGAAGAAGTTCAAGTATATCCGGTCTCTGCTATAACGCGTCAAGGGATTCGTGAAGTATTGTTTACTACAGCTGATATCCTTGAAGTTACTCCAGAATTCCCGCTTATTCATGACGATGGAGTAGAGCAGCAGAGAGTTCTTTACAAACATGAAAAAGAAGAAGCTGGCTTTTATATTACTCGTGACTCTTCTGGAACATTTGTTATTAACGGTCCGAAAATTGAGAAGATGTTTAAAATGACAGATTTCTCAAGAGACGAAGCCATTAAACGCTTTGCAAGACAAATGCGTTCACTCGGTGTGGATGAAGCGTTACGAGAACGCGGTGCAGAGCACGGAGACATTGTAAGGATATTAAAATATGAATTTGAATTTATTGATTAAATGGACAGCCTGTTAAAGGCTGTCTTTTTTATGCAGATGTCCATGTGGAATAGACATTTTCATCAGCCTTTATTATAATGAGTGTAGAATTTACTCGGAGGAAATGGAAATGAAAAATGATAAACAATATTACATGGTAAGAGAAGATGTTTTATCTGAGTCTATGCAAAAAGCTTTGGAAGCAAAATCATTATTAGATCGCGGAAAAGTAAAAACAGTAGCAGAGGCAGCTGAAAAAGTAGGGTTAAGTCGAAGTGCTTTTTATAAATACCGTGACGGCATCTTTCCTTTTCATACAATGGTTAAAGAAAAAATTATCACGTTGTCCATTCATCTTGAAGACAGATCTGGTGCTCTTTCAAGTCTTTTAACCGTTGTCGCTTCTCAAGGATGTAATGTTCTGACCATTAATCAAACGATTCCTCTTCAAGGACGTGCACATATTACGCTTACGATTGAAACCAACATGCTTCAGGGAGATGTAAAAGAGCTGTTAGCCACTCTGAATAGAATGGAAACCGTTGAAAGAGTTGAAGTAGTAGGAACAGGCGCATAAAAAGGAAAAACCAGCAACGAAATTTTGCTGGTTTTTAGTTATAATAATAACCCTTTTTCTCTCAATGCAAGACAAGCATTATCCATTTTTTCTTTTGAATCTGCAGATAAAGTATGCATGTGGACACCCTCTGTAAGCTCGCTTAACAGACTGGCGTTTGTATCTCTTAATCGATTCATAAACTCTTCTACATCTTTACGGTTAGATAGCTTAAGGGATGCGGTTATGTCTCCATAAACCGGATGTTCAACAGTTACATCTTCTACGGTTACCCCATGATCTACGATCGTGTTTAATTCTTCGATGGTCGCTTCAGGTGAATGATTAGATGCTATTACACAAGAAAAAGAGTGGCTTTTTTCCGGTTTCATATATATATATCCTTGAGCGGTTGCCATAATCGGCTCTCCGCTTGCTTTTAAGAGTGACATATCTTGTACGATAACCTGTCTGCTGACATTCGTTTTCATAGCAAGCAATGAACCGCTAAGCGGCTCTGAGGCCTCTTTTAACCAGTGTATCAGCTGTGATCTTCTATCATCACCTTTTAATTTATCTCCATTGCTCATTTTAATGATTCCTCTCTGACTGATAAAAATTTGTTCGAAATGCTTTCTAATGCCTCACCTAACATGTGTATTTCTTCTAATTTTGTTAGATGGCTCAGTGAGATACGAACTAAGCCATATGCCTCACTTTCTGTTTTTCCTAAAGCTAGCAAGGTTTTTGAAGGAGATTGCTGACCGATCTTACAAGCCGATCCAGTGGAAACAGCTAGTTGTCTGCGGTTTAGCTCCTGCATAACAAACTGGCCTTCTAATCCCTTCAATCTAATCGGAAGGATATAAGGTGATCCATTAGGGATGTTTTCAAAAATAATGTCTTTCTTGTTTAGTATAAGCGAAATGAATAGTTTTCGCATTTCAACCACGTGATTGTAATGTGATGACTGATCATTCAAAGCTTCATCACATGCGGTTACAAACGCAATGATGGAAGGCAGATCGATGGTTCCAGGCTTAAACCCACGTTCATGAGTGACATGAGAGAGTAATGGCGAAATGGGGACCTTAGGCGATATGTATACGGCACCTGTTCCCTTTGGTCCATAAATCTTGTGAGCTGAGACTGTGAAAGCATCCAATGGGAACGAATTAAATATGTTTAAATCGAATTTTGTAAATGACTGAACACAATCGCTATGAAATAATATTTGTTTTTCAGAAAAGAAGCTGCCGAGTTTACCAATATCCTGCACAATACCCGTCTCACTGTTTATATGCTGAATCGTAGCAAGAATCGTGTCGCTTTGAATATGCTTTTTAACTTCTTCTAACGTGATTTTACCCGAGTCTTGATCTATTGGAATCCTCGTGACTGTGTATCCATTTTTTTCTAGAAAATGTAATGTTTGATCAACGGATGGATGCTCAACATTGGAAGTAATGATATGTTTTCCTTTATGCATCGAACCAAAAGCGAGGGAAGTAATAGCTAAAAAATTCCCATCAGACCCTCCTCCAGTAAAATAAATCCCGCCTGCATCCTTTTTTAATCTATTTGCAAATGATGTTCTAGCATGTTCTAGTAGTTCTTTTGCACGTTGTCCGTCATCATGCAAACTCTCCGTATTATGAAAATAAACCTTGGAAGTATGTAAAAAAGCTTCCGCAGCTTTTTCGGACATAGGTGTTGTTGCTGCATAATCCAGATATATCAAGGTATCCGCCTCTTTTTTAATAAAATTCTTGTAACCAGTTTAAATCTATGTAAATATAGGTGTCAAGACACATGTAAAATAGAGGTGTTTTATTTTATGGAAATTGTTGAAACAGATGTTTTAATCATTGGCGGAGGCATAGCAGGTCTAACAGCTGCGGATTACTTAAGTTTGGATAAGAATGTGATTGTTATCACAAAGTCGGATTTAGAGCATTCGAACTCTTATTTGGCTCAAGGTGGAGTCTCCGCTGCCATTGATAAAGAGGATTCTTGGCAAGACCACTTTTTCGATACTCTGAATGCTGGGCACTTTCATAACGATTATCAAATGACCGAACTTCTTGTAAAAGAGGGACAAAACGTTATTAATATCCTTTCTGCATGGGGAGTTCCATTAGATAAGAATGAAAGAAACACTTTCCAGCTTGGGAAAGAGGGCGGCCACAACAAGAATAGAATCGTTCATGCTGGCGGAGATCAGACTGGAAAAACGATCATGAAAGTCTTATCCAATCGCATTAAAGATAAAGCAAATATCGTTTCGGGCGAATATGCCATAGACTTAATAGTTGATCAAAACACGTGTTTTGGTGCTTTTTGTAAAGATAACAACGGAAACCTTACTATGTATAAAGCCTTTCATACAATATTAGCTGGGGGAGGATATGCGGGGATCTACTCGGTATCATCAAACTGTTATGGTTCTGACGGAAGTTCAATAAGTATGGCCTATAGAGCAGGGGTAGAGCTTGCTGATCTGGAGTTCGTGCAGTTTCATCCGACCTTGCTTAAAAATGATTATGGAAACGGATTAATTACAGAAGCAATAAGAGGACAAGGAGGAATCCTTGTAAATTCAAAAGGAATTCCAATCATGGATGGCGTTCATCCGCAAAAAGATTTGGCACCGAGAGATATTGTTTCTAGACGTTTATTTGAAGAGATACATAGCCACAGAGAAAACGTTTATTTAGATATTCGGACGATTCTACAATTTTCAAGAAAATTTCCAGGTGTAACTTTACTATGTGAAAGTGCAGGAGTGTCTTTAGAGAATGGGTTAATTCCTGTTGCACCTGGCGCACATTTTACGATGGGAGGTATAAAGACTGATCTTGATGGAAGAACATCGATGAAAGGTTTGTACGCGATTGGTGAATGTGCGAATACAGGAGTACACGGTGCTAATAGGCTCGCGAGCAATTCATTGCTTGAAGGGGTTGTGTTTGCAAAGCAAGCTGCATCTCATATCATTCAAAGTGAGCGGAATCACCTTCAAACCTCACCAACGTTTAAAATGGATAGCTTCTTAAGTTCAAATAAGGCAGAACAAGAAGTACTCGCCGAGAAAGTCATTCAATCTCTTATGGATGAATGTGCAGGAATTTGCAGGCATCGAGAACCTTTAATCAAAGCAAAAAATCTTCTGCAAATGGATGACTTTAGGCCGTACTTGTTGACATGGCCGTTGGATCTTATTAAACGCTTAAATATGCAGACGATGGGATGGTTAACTGTTACGAGTTGTCTAAAGCGTGAAGAGAGCAGGGGAAGTCACTATCGGACAGATTTTCCATCGTCACATCCAAGCTGGCAACAAAAAAAGATAGTAAGGAGCATACGAAATGATAAATCCATTATTGCTAAAAAAGCAGCTGCAGGAATTTTTAATTGAAGATATCGGTACAGGTGACTTATCTGCGTCTCTTTTTGACGATGATGCTATAACTTCTGCCATTATTTCTGCAAAAGAAAAAGGTGTTTTTGCAGGCCAACAAGTACTTCCGATGATTTACGAGCTGATTGATCCAACGATTGAAACAAAAGTACTTGTTAAAGATGGGAGTCATATCGAACAAGGGACGATTTTGGCTGAAATTAAAGGAAAGCCCTCAGGAATTCTCTCTGGAGAACGAGTGTTGTTAAATATGATACAGCGACTGTCTGGAATAGCTACCATTACGGCACACGCAGTTTCACTGGCTTCTAACCGGGCACGGATCTGTGATACAAGAAAAACGACTCCGGGGCTAAGAATGTTAGAAAAATATGCGGTACGGTGCGGCGGCGGGTTTAACCACCGATTCGGCCTATATGACACCGTAATGTTAAAAGAAAATCACCTTGCAGGGTTTCCTTCGATAATAGAAGCCGTTCAAACAGTCAGAGAAAAATTTGGTCATACCGTAAAAGTAGAAGTAGAAACTGAAACAGAAAAACAAGTGCTTCAAGCTGTTGATGCAGGAGCAGACATTATCATGTTTGATAATTGCACACCATTTGAAATTCAGCAGCGTTTGAAACACGTACCTCCAGCAATCATAACTGAAGCGTCCGGTGGAATCACTTTGGAATCGATTGATGAGTACAGCCGAACAGGAGTTCAATACTTATCATTAGGATTTTTAACACACTCCTATAATGCGGTTGATATTAGTCTTAATATGGAAGGAGCGATAAAGCATGACCATTCTAGAAACCTTTATTAAAAATACATCCGTTCCTGATAACTATTCTTTTATGACTGCCAAAGAAATGGAAGAGAGAATTTGGGAGATTAAACATCAATTAAAAGACAAACTATTTTTACCTGCCCATCATTATCAAAAAGATGAAGTGGTGCAATTTGCTGATGTAACTGGCGATTCTCTTCAGTTAGCCAAAATCTCTGCAGAAAATAAACAAGCAGATTATATTGTATTTTGTGGCGTTCACTTTATGGCAGAAACTGCTGATATGTTGAGCAAAGCTCATCAAAAGGTTATTCTTCCTGACTTAAGAGCAGGGTGCTCAATGGCGGATATGGCGGATATCCATCAAACTGAAAGAGCGTGGAACGAACTAACACAAGTTTTCGGAGATACGATAATTCCTATAACATATGTAAATTCTACGGCTGGAATAAAAGCTTTTTGCGGAAAACATGGTGGTGCAACGGTAACATCTTCAAACGCAAAGGATATGGTAAAGTGGGCTCTTCAACAAAAGAAGAGACTGCTATTCTTGCCAGACCAGCATCTAGGAAGAAACACAGCCTATGACTTAGGAATCCAACTCGATAAAATGGCAGTATGGGATCCGATTCAAAATAAATTAATGTATGACAGCTCAGATATGGAACAACTAAAAGTGATTTTGTGGAAAGGGCATTGTTCTGTTCACGAAAAATTTACGGTAGAACAAATAAACGACTTCAGAAAAAATCAACCGGAGTATAATATCATCGTTCATCCAGAATGTACGCTCGAGGTGGTGCAAGCAAGTGATGTAAATGGATCAACTCATTTTATTATTGAAACGATAAAAAAAGCTAAATCTGGATCAAAGTGGGCGGTAGGTACAGAAATGAACCTTGTAAATCGATTATCGAACATGTTTCCTGATAAGGAGATTGTCTCACTTAATCCAAATCTTTGCCCATGTTTAACGATGAATCGTATTGACCTTCCACATTTGTTGTGGTCACTTGAGAAAATCGTCGAAAATAAGCCTCAAAACATCATAAAAGTTGATGAAGAAACGAAAAATTACGCGATCCTAGCTTTAAATCGCATGATGTAGGATATTCTTGCCCCCTGTCATATCCCTCTTTATGAAGGCATAAATTGATAAAGGAATAATGACACTTCGATAAGATGTAGCAATATGCCCAAATGTTCATATACTGTAAGGAAATTTGGCAGGAGGGAGTTTTGCAGCGTGAGAATTCACATTGTGCAAAAAGGGGACACACTTGACAAAATAGCTGAAAAATATGACGTGCCTGTATCCGAGTTGAGAAAAGCAAATCCTGATTTTTCAAGAACCGATGTAATTGAGCGGGGGGAAAAAATAAAAATTCCGATTAAGATGCCTGGTATAAAAAAAGAAGCACCTATTAAGAAGGAGCAGCCGAAGCCGGTTGCGCCTGTGCAGGAAATACCAAAACCAGCACCCAAACCTGCGCCAAAACCAGCGCCAGTAAAGCCGGCACCAATGAAGCCTGCACCGATGAAACCTGCTCCAAAAAAGCAGGCACCGATGAAGCCCGCGCCGATGAAACCAGCACCAATGAAACCAGCACCGATGAAACCATCACCACCAAAAATGGATAAGAAAGATGTTCCAATGAAGAAAGATACGTATCAGGCTCCAATGAAAGCCCCAATGAAAGAGCCTATGGCACCTATTCATGATAAAGATTTTGCTGGAATGATGGAATCCTCAAATCTTGGACACATTCCAATGGGGTATCCGAACCAAACTCATCAGCCCAACATGCCAAATATGGCAAACATGCCGAATATAGCCAACCAGCCAAATATGGCCAACCAGCCAAATATGGCCAACCAGCCAAATATGGCAAATGAGCCGAACGCGGCAGGAAAGCATGGTCTATATCCGATGGGTAAAGATGGGTATCCGGCAAACAAACATCCATTTTTGCAAGAAGAGTCATCAGGAATGATGCAAAATATGTACGGTTCTATGCCACCTATGTTTCCAAAGCCGCAGACATACTCACAAATGCCTCAAGGATACGGTATGATGCCGCCGCAAGGCTTTAGTGGAATGCCACAATTATATGGTGGAGGATACCCGCAAGCTGTGCAACAAGGTGTTGCAGGAGCACAGCAAGGTGGAATGCCTTTTGGTGAATATCCTGACTCTGCAATGGATTTGATGCCTGCAGGAGAATATACTCCTGGAGGACAACAGTATGATCAAAGTATGTCTCAGATGGGCATGCCTCAAACTGGTGGAATGCAACAGATGGGTCAGATGGGTATGCCACAAACAGGTGGAATGCCACAGATGGGTCAGATGGGTATGATGCCACAAGGTGGAATGCCACAGATGGGTCAGATGGGTATGATGCCACAAGGTGGAATGCCACAGATGGGTCAGATGGGTATGATGCCACAAGGTGGAGGAATGCCCCAGATGGGTCAGATGGGTATGATGCCACAAGGTGGAATGCCACAGATGGGTCAGATGGGTATGATGCCACAAGGTGGAATGCCACAGATGGGTCAAATGGGTATGATGCCACAAGGCGGAGGAATGCCCCAGATGGGTCAGATGGGTATGATGCCACAAGGCGGAGGAATGCCACAGATGGGTCAGATGGGTATGATGCCACAAGGCGGAGGAATGCCACAGATGGGTCAGATGGGTATGATGCCACAAGGTGGAGGGATGCCACAGATGGGCCAGATGGGTATGCCACAAAGCGGAGGGATGCCTCAGCAGATGGGGATGATGCCACAAGGTCAAGGAATGCCGAATCCATATTCTCAAGCGCAGGCCCGTGAAAGCGAGCAAGAAAGTGCGGAGGAAACGGAAGAAAATGAATAAGAATAATAGAGACGGTTTCCAAGGAGATCGTCTTTTTTTAAAAAAGATGGAAGATGTTGGCCTGAATGTAGTGGATTTTGGATTCTTTCGGGAAAATGTTATTTGGATTAAAACCCATCAGGGAAAGTACGTGTTAAAAGGGTTTCGACGGCAAGAAACATGCCATAAACAATTAAATCTCTCCAAACTATATAAGAGTCAAAAGCCTAGAATTATGGGAACGTATACTGCATTTCCAAATAATAAACGTCTCGTCCAGTTTGGAAAATTTCATTGGGCAATCATGCCATTTTATAAAGGAGATGGCTTGCATTTTGGTAATCCTAGGGATGTATCTGCGGGAATGGATGCGATTAGCCGGTTTCATTCATTTTCCAAAAACATTCCAACAGATATTTATCATGATCTTTCATCCTATTCCCTGTATAAAAAATGGAGCGACCGTTACGAAACATTTAAACATCATGCAAAATCGGCTAAATGGAGTGCTCAGATGAAGCCATTAGTCTCCGATATACTCATGTGGGGAAAGTGGACGCTTACGCATTTTGATCATAAAGCAATTGAATCCTTAGAACGGAAAGCTTATAAAAGGAGAGAAATCACTCATGGTGATGTTGCTCCTCATAATTTTGTAATAAATAAAGACAAATCAAAGGAAGCTTATCTGATTGATTTTGATTTATTTGCCGCCGTTCCTCAAGCTTATGATTGGCTTCAATACGCTAACCGTATTTTACCGTTTTGGTTTTGGTCATATACCAAAATGGAAGAAATGGGTAATAAAGATTTTATTAAATGGTTCAGTAAAAAGTGGTTTGTCATTTGTTTAGTGTTTCCAACAGATTTATATCGAGAGTGGAATCGTGCCTTAAAACTTGGAGATCAGGAAATGATCGATGAAGTTACAAAATTCACGCTGCGTGATTTTTCACACCGGAAAAAATTTATAGATCGGATTATTAAAAATATCGAATAAGCTTATCCTACATTTAACAGATTATTTCAAGCCTCCTCTTGCCAACCTATAGGTGAAAGGAGGTTTTTCCGTTGAAAACAATTGTTAAGTCCCTTTCCTTTGTAATCCTCGCTGGAGGTCTTGCTGGCTGTAATGGAGTAAACGAATCTCAAGACAAGTATGACAACGACACTCGCCCGATTGGATATTATTCAAATGAGGAAGATAATCGTGGTGATCTTGACAGGGGAATCGGTTTTATTTCGGATATGGCTGATCGAGATACAAAGGATCACACTTCCACTTATCACGAAGATTATGATGGTGCACTTGCTGAACGAATAGCTGAAAAAGTGAACAACATCCGTGGAGTAGACGATGCTCACGTTATTCTTGAGGATAACAACGTCATTGTAGGAATCGATACGGATGGTAAGAAAAAAGAAGAACTGACGGACAAAATCAGGGAAACGACAGCAAAGATGGTACCAGATCGTGAAGTAAAAGTTGTTTCAGATCAAAGAATGGTTGACCGAATTCAAAATGTTGATAATGATTTGCGTGACGGCCGTGCTTACACGGAAGTAGAGACTGATGTGCGTGGAATCATGAATGACATAGTTGATGCCGGCAGCGATCTTGGAAATGCGATAAAACGTCCTTTCGAAAATAACCGCTAGAGAACAGTTCGCTGTTCTCTTTTTTTATTTGCCGAATATGTTTCTTTTTGTTTTTTAGTTTAAGAAGAAGAAGTGTAATTCTGTCATACACTGAGTCTTGAAATTCTCTTTTTTATAAGGATTTAACCGAATGCCTATGGTACAATAACTAATAGAAACATACGCTCGGTTTAAGCGTTAAGGAGAGAACTCGTTGATAGAAAATATTTTAGGAAATGTGGATTACATAACAGCGGAATATGTTGTCATCAACAATAATGGAATTGGTTATAAAGTGATATGTCCAAATCCTTTTATTTATAAGGTCAATGAACAAAAAATAGTTTATACGTATCAATATGTCCGTGAAGACATTCTTGCCCTGTACGGTTTTGGAAATCGAAAAGAACGCGATTTATTCTTAAAATTATTGAACGTTTCGGGAATTGGTCCTAAAGGTGCTCTCGCAATTGTTGCTTTTGGTCAGCCAGAGCAGGTCGTTAATGCCATAGAGCAAGAAGATGAAAAGTTTTTAACAAAGTTTCCAGGTGTAGGAAAGAAAACAGCACGTCAAATGATTCTGGACTTAAAAGGAAAGCTGTCCATTTTTGCTGACGTGGAGATAACTGAAGGACTATTCGCTGAAACTGAAGCAATTGGGGATGAGCTTGATGAGGCACTCGAAGCACTTGCTGTTTTAGGATATGGCCGAAAAGAAATCCAAAAAGTTTTACCAGAGCTAAAGAAAGAAAAGATGACCGCAAATGACTATGTAAAAACGGCATTAAAAAAGTTAATGAATTCGTAAGGACGTGAGGATACATGGAAGAAAGAATTGTTTCTTCAGAAGAACGTCAAGATGAAGCAAACATGGAGTTAAGTCTGAGGCCAGAAGCATTGGATGAGTATATTGGCCAATCCTCAGTTAAAGAGAATTTGCGCGTGTTTATAAAAGCTGCTAGAATGCGCAGCGAACCATTAGATCATGTGTTGCTTTACGGTCCCCCAGGTCTTGGGAAAACAACCTTGGCTTCTATCATTGCAAACGAGATGGAAGTAAACTTGCGAACAACAAGCGGACCAGCTATTGAACGTCCAGGAGATCTTGCTGCCATCCTTACCTCGTTAGAACCAGGAGATGTACTTTTTATCGATGAAGTGCACAGACTCTCACGTGCGATTGAAGAAATCTTGTATTCTGCGATGGAAGACTTCTGTTTAGACATTGTAATTGGTAAAGGAGAAGTAGCAAGATCTGTTCGTCTGGATTTGCCACCATTTACCTTGATCGGCGCAACAACGAGGGCAGGTTCATTATCAGCGCCTTTAAGAGACCGCTTTGGCGTATTGGCAAGGCTGGAATATTATAAGCCAGACGAGCTCTCAGAAATCGTAAGAAGAACTGGTGACGTGTTTGGTGTCAAGGTTGATGATCTCTCAGCTGAAGAGATAGCAAGAAGATCCAGAGGAACGCCAAGAATTGCAAACCGGTTATTAAGAAGAGTGCGTGATTTTGTTCAAGTGGAAGGAAAAGATGGAATCTCCTTGCCGAGTTGCCAAAAAGCATTAGAGCTTCTTCAAGTAGACCGTTTAGGTTTGGATCATATTGACCATAAATTATTATTAGGGATCATTCATACCTATAAAGGTGGTCCTGTTGGTCTTGAGACCATTTCGGCTACGATCGGTGAGGAATCCATGACAATTGAGGATGTGTATGAACCCTATCTTTTGCAGATTGGTTTTTTGCAGCGTACCCCTAGAGGACGGATGGTTACTGATCAGGCCTATCATTATTTTGGACTGGAGGCATCTCCATAATGTATCGGCTTTTTATTATTGCAGGAATCGTACTAATTATTATAGGATTAGTAGGTACGTTCATCGGGAAGCTCCCCGGTGATATGGTATGGAAGAAAGGGAATACAACCATCTACTTTCCCATAATGACCTCGATTATTGTAAGTGTTGTGTTATCCCTAATTTTTATGATTATCGGACGATTTAAATAGAAAGCAGGAATTGATTGAATGAACGTAAATGATTTTGACTTCCATTTACCTGAAGAATTAATAGCTCAGACCCCTCTTGAGAACAGAGCATCATCTAGGCTTATGGTATTGGATAAAACAAATAAAAAAATATCTCATAAGCATTTTTATGATTTGAAAAGCTACTTAAAAAAGGGCGATTGCCTTGTTTTAAATGACACGCGTGTTCTTCCTGCCAGACTTTTTGGACAAAAAAGCGATACTGGAGGAAAAGTAGAAATCTTACTTTTGAAGGAAGAAGGACAAGATACATGGGAAACCCTAGTAAAACCCGCTAAACGAATAAAGCTAGGGACAGAAATCACTTTTGGAGATGGCAGGCTAAAGGCTGTATGTACGGGTGAGAGTGATCATGGTGGAAGGTCATTAAAATTTTTATATTCCGGTATTTTTTATGAATTGTTAGATGAACTTGGACAAATGCCTTTGCCTCCCTATATTAAAGAGCAATTAGAGGAAAAAGACCGTTATCAGACGGTTTATGCGGTACATCAAGGCTCGGCTGCTGCACCTACTGCAGGACTGCATTTTACGACAGACATGATTGAAGAGATCAAAGCAATAGGAGTTCATGTTACTTTTATCACATTGCATGTTGGTCTCGGTACCTTTCGTCCTGTAAGTGTTGAAAATGTTCTTGAGCACGACATGCATGCTGAGTTCTATCAGATCACCAAAGGAACGTCAGAACTTTTAAATAAAGTAAAGGAATCAGGCGGAAGAATTATTACGGTCGGTACGACGAGTACGCGAACTCTTGAAACGGTAGCCAATAAGTTCGAAGGAAAGTTTCAGGAAGATTCAGGATGGACCAGTATCTTTATCTATCCGGGTTATGAATTTCAAGCAATAGATGGATTAATTACAAATTTCCATTTGCCAAAATCTACATTGATTATGCTCGTCAGTGCTTTGGCAAGCAGAGAATTTGTGTTGGAAGCATACAATGAAGCCGTTGAAGAAAAGTATCGTTTTTTCAGTTTCGGTGATGCGATGCTTATACTTTAAGGGGGATTTTTAAAAGATGAAGCCAGCAGTAACCTATGAATTAATAAAAACATGTAAACAGTCAGGTGCTAGGCTTGGAAAAGTTCATACACCGCACGGTTCTTTTGAAACACCAATCTTTATGCCAGTCGGTACATTAGCAACGGTTAAAACAATGAGCCCTGAAGAGTTAAAAGAACTTGGAGCGCAAATTATTTTAAGTAATACTTATCACCTATGGTTAAGACCGGGTCATGATATCGTAAAGGAAGCAGGCGGGCTCCATAAATTTATGAATTGGGATCGTCCAATCCTCACTGATTCTGGCGGCTTCCAAGTCTTTTCTTTAAGTGATTTAAGAGAAATAAAAGAAGAAGGCGTTCATTTTAGAAATCATTTAAGTGGTGAAAAGCTTTTCTTAAGTCCTGAAGGAGCAATGGACATACAAAATGCACTAGGGTCTGATATTATGATGGCTTTTGACGAGTGCCCACCATATCCTGCAGAATATGAGTATATGAAAGCATCCGTGGAACGTACAAGCCGATGGGCAGAACGCTGTTTGAAAGGACATGCTCGTCCTCAAGATCAAGCTTTGTTTGGAATTGTTCAAGGCGGAGAATATGAGGAGCTGAGAAAACAAAGTGCACGTGACCTTGTTTCACTCGATTTTCCTGGTTATGCAGTTGGAGGATTGTCAGTCGGTGAGCCGAAAGATGTGATGAATCGTGTGTTAGATTTCACAACGCCACATCTCCCTGAAAACAAGCCCCGTTACTTAATGGGTGTTGGTTCCCCCGATTCACTAATCGACGGTGCTATCCGAGGAATTGATATGTTTGATTGTGTGCTGCCTACTCGTATTGCCAGAAATGGAACATGTATGACAAGCGAAGGAAGACTCGTTGTCCGTAATGCTAAATACGCGCGTGATTTCCGCCCAATTGACGAGAAGTGTGATTGTCACGTCTGCCGTACCTATTCAAGAGCATACATTCGTCATCTTGTTAAAGCGAATGAAACGTTTGGTTTTAGATTAACAAGTTACCATAATCTTTATTTTTTGGTAAACTTAATGAAGCAAGTTAGACAAGCTATTATGGATGACAGGCTTCTTGACTTTAGAAACGAATTTTTTGAGATGTATGGATTCAATAAACCAAACGCTCGAAATTTCTAACTTTTTTGAAAGGGGTGAAGAAAAATGGATGCCATTAAAAGTTTATTACCAATTATCCTCATGTTTGCAATTTTTTATTTTGTGCTAATCCGTCCACAGCAAAAAAGACAAAAAGCTGTCCGTGATATGCAGTCAAATTTGAAAAAAGGCGATAGAGTAGTCACAATTGGCGGTTTACACGGAACGTTGGACAGCATCGATGACACAATCGCTGTTATTCGATCAAATGACGGTGCAAAACTGACATTTGACCGCAACGCAATTCGTGAAGTAAGAGATGAAGCAGCTCTATAAGAAAGTAAAGACCCGTCAATGTGACGGGTCTTATTTATAGGTCTGTTTATGACTGCTTAAGTTTACTCCCATTATTCCGCCAATCATGGATAAGACAAGGAACAAAGCATGATAAAGATATTGTGATGAATTGAATGTACTCTGATACCCTAAGTACTGGATAAGAAACACAAGAAATGAAAACAAAAGACTTGTTCCTCCTCCAAGCATCCAACCTTTACTTTGTCCTTTTTTACCAGAAATAAATCCTCCGATGAATAATGATAAAAACGATAAGCCGACCGTAACCCATTTTAGAGAAGCCTCCGTTAAACCAGTAAAACGCAATAAGAGTGATAACACTAGACTACATACCATAATCATAAGAAGAATTGCTATCAAACCCCGTCCCATCGAATGAGCCATATGTTTTATCCCCATCTTGATCCTCCTTATCCCTACAAGCTTTCTATATACTGTATTCATGCCTATATAAAATTAGAAGTACAAGCAATGGATTTTCCCTATAGTTTCCATACAAATCCTTACTGGCAAAACCTTCGTATCATGTTTTTTCATATCTGTGCCACACTAACAATGAAAAGATATGGAAGGAGGACATTATGGAGATATATACAATTATATTTAGAACGTTATTTATTTATTTTTTGATTGTTATCGTATTTCGCATGATGGGTAAACGTGAAATCGGTAAATTATCAGTAATTGATTTTGTAGTCTCCATAATGATTGCAGAACTCGCTGTAATCTCAATCGAGGATCCAAAAATTCCGATGTTAAATTCCATCATTTCTATTATCGTGTTGCTCGGAATTCAACTTCTTTTGGCGATTGTCTCCCTAAAAAGCAGAAAGATGAGAGAGCTGGTAGATGGAAAACCTTCTGTGATTATTAATGAAGGAAAAGTCGATGAAGAAGAGATGAAAAAACAAAGATATAACTTTGATGATTTGCTGACTCAATTACGTGAAAATAATATAAGAAGCTTAAATGAAGTAGAGTTCGGAATATTGGAAACGACAGGGAAATTATCAGTAATCAAAAAAAATGAACATACAGAAAGAAGCCCTCTGCAGATGATTCTTCCGCTCATTTTGGACGGAAAAGTTTTAGAAGACAATGTAGAAAAAGTAAATAAAACACCATTTTGGTTAAGGCAAGAACTAAAGAGAGCAGGGTTTAAAGATATAAAATCCATATCGTTCTGCTCTTTAAATGAAGACGGTTCCTTGTATGTCGATGAAAAAAATAAAAAATAAAAAAACAGCCAATAATAGGGCTGTTTTCTTATGCCCATCGCTTAATTAGCGGAATATGCTTGAGATCTTCTTTTCCTAATAACTTAAAGAAGATCAGCGTAAACAAATACAAAGCACAAGTGGCTGTCACACAGATCAAGAGTCCCTGTATGGGAGGGAATTGGGGCATCATGTACTTAAACAGATACATTGCGCCCGCTCCCGTAAACAAAATGGACAGCAAACAACGAACAAAATCTTTTACTACAATCGTGTAGCTTATTGCTTTAATTACTGTAGCAAAATGAAGCAGTGTTACGACGACGATACCAATAACAATGGCGAGGGCTGCACCCATTATCCCGAATTCTGGCCTTGTAGCTAGAGCAAATATGGCAGCGAGTTTTACGATTGCTCCGATCAAGCTGTTGATCATGGCTGAACGAGCCAAGTTGAGAGCCTGAAGAACGGCTTGCAGGGGTCCTTGGAAATAAAGGAAAAAGAAAAAAGGTGTCATAATTTTTACGTATGATGCACTTGCAGGAGAATTGTACATGAGATCCATAATTGGAACGGCATATACATACGTGATGACAGCAGCAATTCCTCCAGATAACATGGATAGCTTCAGTGCCTGATTCAAGCGATGTTCAATGAGATGGTATTTTTTTTGGGCATTTGCTTCACTGATTGCAGGGACTAAAGAAACAGAAAGCGAATACGTAATAAATGTGGGTAAAAACAGCAATGGGATGACATATCCCGCAAGCTCTCCATATTGAGAAGTAGCTAATGCTGTAGTTACTCCTGCAATTGCCAGGCTATTAGCAACTACAATTGGTTCAAAGAAGTAAGAAACAGAGCCGATAAGTTGACTTCCTGTTGTTGGAAGTGCGATATTCATTAAACCCTTAAGTGTCTCATGACCTTGTTTTAATTGTTTGAAGAACCCTTTTCTAATTCGAATTTGTTTCTTAACTTTAAACATCGAAAACATATATAGAAGAGAAGCCAGTTCACCAATAATAACGGAGATCATAGCGCCAGCAGCGGCATATTCCACGCCATATGGCAAGAATAATCCCGTTAATAAGGCGACAAGTGCTATTCTAACTACTTGCTCGATTACTTGGGAGTAAGCAGAAGGTCTCATATTTTGAAGACCTTGAAAATATCCGCGTAGAACGGAAGAAACGGCCACAACCGGTACGACAGGAGCGATAGCAATTAGTGGCCAAAAAGTTCTTTTATCCGTAAAAAAATGATTGGCTAACAACGGAGCTGCTATGAATAGGGCAATGGTTATGATTAAGCTTAAGAGGCCTGTAATTGCTAATGAAACGATTAAGATCTTCCTTACTTTGGAACGATCTCCAGAAGCATCAGCTTCGGCTACAAGCTTAGATATCGCAATGGGAAGACCAAGCCGTGTTAAAGTAACAGCAAGTAAGAATGTTGGTACAGCCATCATGTATAGTCCTACACCTTCATGTCCCATTACCCTTGCCATTACAATCCGATTTACGAAACCGAGAATACGGGTTATAAGTCCTGCTAGTATAAGCAGTAAAGTACCTTGTACAAGTGTTTGTTTTGTCATGTTTTTACCTGTCCTTTCTGGGACAATCTTATAAATACTATATGCACGATAAGTGAACAGTCATGACAGCTTGTTTCATAATTGAAAGGAAGGTTACTATGGAGAACATACATTTCACCGAATGGAAAGACAAAGTCCACCCAGCCATAAAGAGTAAGAAAGAAGAGTTTCATTACATGGGGTATGAGAGTGTAACAGATGAGGAAATATGGAAATGCGTAATGACGAAACTAAAGAAAAAGAAAGAGGACCCGCGTTTACATACTTTAGTGGATTATATTTTATCCTTATCATTGAACGACTTTATGACGTGGCTGACCATTAATGCTTATAAAGAAGATGTGAAATAAAATAAGGGGAGACATCAAAAAGTGTTATACTTTTTGATGTCTCTTTTCTATTTTGCGACAAAATAAGCTAGTAGACAGGATCATTCTTTAAAGTCGACAAAAAAACGTTTGACTTTGATTTTATTTATTTTATTTATGAATATTTTCAGGACAAATTGACAGAAAAAAACAACAGTCGCTATAATGGGAAGGATTAGTGTTAATAGCTATACATAAGTTATGTTGTTTTTTTGGATGCAGCATGAAGGAGGTTTCTAAAAAGTGGTAAAAAGAAGTAAGATCGTTATCTTTTTTGTGGTGCTTCTTATGTTTGCCGCGTTAATCGGGCTTACAACAGAAAAGATTGTAAAAGAAACAAAGCTTGGACTTGACCTCCAAGGCGGATTTGAAGTGCTATATGAAGTAGAACCTGTGCAAAAAGGTCAAAAAGTTACAGAAGATACACTCAAGAGTACGGTTGAAGCGTTAAACAGCCGTATTAATGTGCTCGGTGTTTCTGAACCCGATATTCAGATTGAAGGCAATGACCGTATCCGTGTTCAACTAGCTGGTGTTTCTGATCAAAACAAAGCAAGGGAACTATTGTCTACTCAAGCGGAATTAACGTTTCGTGATGTAGATGACAAAGTGTTGCTTGATGGCTCTGATTTAAAAGGTAATGGAGCAAAACAAAGCTTTGAGTCTCAATCAAATAAACCGATCGTTTCTTTGACATTAAAAGATGCGGATAAGTTTGCAAAAGTTACAAAAGAAGTTCTAGACCGTGCTCCACAAGGAGAAAACCTTTTAGTCATCTGGCTTGATTATGAAAAAGGCGATTCATTTAAAGAAGAACAAAAAAAGGAATTAACAGGAAAAGAACCTAAATATATATCTGCTCCTTCTGTCAATGAGGTTCTTACTCAAAAAGACGTTATGATATCTGGAAACTTTACTGTTGAAGAGGCACAAAGTCTTGCGAAAATCCTAAATGCCGGTGCACTTCCTGTTAAGCTCAATGAGATATATTCTACATCGGTTGGGGCGAAATTTGGGGAAAGAGCGCTTGATGAGACAATTTTCGCAGGCTTTATCGGGATCGCTGCTATCTTCTTATTTATGCTGTTTTTCTACCGCGTACCTGGGATCATTGCGGTGATAACGTTATCGATCTACATATATTTGATCATCGCTATTTTCTATCTGATGAATGGTGTATTAACTCTGCCAGGGATCGCTGCACTCATACTTGGTGTAGGTATGGCAGTTGATGCTAACATCATCACGTACGAACGGATTAAAGAAGAATTAAGAAGCGGTAAATCTGTTTTAAGTGCCTTTAAAGCCGGAAATCGCCGATCATTTACAACCATTTTTGATGCGAATATTACAACGATCCTTGCAGCCGCAGTTCTGTTTGCATATGGGACAAGTTCGGTTAAAGGATTTGCGTTAGTACTGATCATTTCAGTGCTCGCGAGTTTTATCACTGCAGTTTTTGGTACTAGGCTATTCCTTGGTTTATGGGTGCAGTCCCGTTTAATGGATAAGAAACCAGGATTGTTTGGTGTAAAGGAGAGTGACATTCGTGAGCTTTAATTACAACTTTGTAAAAAACAGAAACCTTTACTTTATCATTTCAGCTCTCCTAACGGTCGTTGGTCTTGTCTTTTTATTAACGATCGGATTGAAATTAGGTATCGATTTTGAAGCTGGATCACGTGTAAACATCCAAGCCAATGAAACATTGACGAACGAAAAAGTTCAGGCTGAATTTGAGTCTTTAGGATTTGAAGATGCGACAGTTGTGTTGGCAGGGAATAACGACCAAGCAAATGTATCGTTTAAAGGTGTTTTGTCAAAAGAAGAAATTGCAAAACTGAACACTCATTTCCAAGATAAATATGGGGAAACGCCTAGTGTGAGTACTGTTACGCCAACAGTTGGGATCGAATTGGCACAAAATGCACTTTTAGCTGTTTTGATCGCTTCCATCGGAATCATCATCTATGTAGCGTTTCGATTCGAATGGTCCATGGCTGTTGCAGCAATCATCGCGTTGTTCCATGACGCTTTTATGATCATCGCCATTTTCAGCATTCTTCGTATTGAGGTTGACTTGCCGTTTATCGCTGCGGTATTAACTATTGTCGGTTATTCGATCAACGACACGATCGTTACGTTTGACCGAATCCGAGAGAACATGAAACTCGAAAAGGTTAACAATAAAGATAAGCTTGCGGAAATTGTGAATAGAAGTATTCGTGAAACATTAGGCCGATCCATCAATACGGTACTTACCGTTGTCTTTGCTGCTTTAGCGTTATTAATCTTTGGAGCAGATTCAATACGAAACTTCTCTATCGCTCTTTTAATAGGTCTTGCATTTGGCGCATACTCATCTATTTTTATCGCAGCACAAGCTTGGTATGTGTTTAAAGCACGTCAATTAAAAAACAAAAAAGCACGTCCAGTCGAAGCTGAACCAGAAATTTAAAGTAAATATCCATTCTTAAATTGTCACCTCTTATCCTGTTTTGTATAATGAATAGGTTAAGAGGTGATTTTTATGTTGGAGCCTAGAACAAGATGGAAGGTTCAAGAATCTTCTGAGGAAAAGGCAAAATGGTTAGCAGAAGAGCTTGATCTTCCTCTTTTAATTGCCAATCTTCTCCTTCAAAGAGGGATAGATTCAATAGAAAAAGCTAAGAAATTTCTAAAGATAGACACGAATGAATTTCATGATCCTTTTTTATTGGATGGCATGAAAGAGACTGTGGATCGGATACATAAAGCGGTAGAATCGAACGAAAAGATTCTTATTTTCGGAGATTATGATGCTGACGGTGTGAGCAGTACGACAGTTATGTATTTTGCTTTAAAAGAATTAGGAGCTCAATTTGATTATTATATACCGAATCGCTTTACGGAAGGTTACGGACCAAATGAACCTGTTTTAAGAAAAGCGAAAGAAGATGGATATACACTTGTTGTAACAGTAGATACAGGAATATCTGCAGTTCATGAGGCAGAAGTTGCAAAAGAAGTCGGACTAGACTTTATCATTACTGATCACCATGAGGCACCTCCAGTATTACCGGACGCATTTAGCATTATTAATCCCAAAAAACCTCATTGTCCATACCCATTTAAAGGTCTTGCTGGTGTTGGTGTAGCATTTAAAGTCGCTCATGCAATTCTTGGAGAGCCGCCATTACATCTCCTCGATTTTGCTTGTATCGGGACGATTGCAGATCTTGTCCCATTAGTGGATGAAAATAGAATCATAGCTAAGATGGGGATTGAATCTTTATCAAAAACAGATAAAATCGGATTGCAGGAACTACTAAAAGTAGCGGGACTTTACGAAAAAGAACTTTCTTCAGAAGATGTTGGATTTGCTATCGGACCTCGTGTAAATGCAGCTGGAAGATTAGGTTCGGCAATGCCAGTTGTTAAACTATTCACCTCTACAGATCGAGAACAATCCGAGATGTTAGCAGAAGAAATTGATTCTGTGAACAAAGAACGTCAGGCAGTTGTAAATGAAATAACAAAAGAAGCAATCGCTATGGTTGAAGAATCGTTTCCACCCGAAGAGAATGAAGTACTCGTTCTTGCTAAAGAAGGTTGGAATCCTGGAGTTATTGGAATTGTTGCCTCACGGATCGTGGAAAAGTTTTATCGACCGACTATTGTATTGTGCTTAGATCCTGAACAGGAAACAGCAAAAGGATCAGCACGAAGTATACAAGGATTTGATATGTTTGAAAACCTTTCAGAGTCACGTGACATTCTTCCTCACTTCGGCGGTCATCCAATGGCAGCGGGAATGACTTTATCTCTTCATAATGTGGATGAATTACGCAATCGGTTGATTAAGCAAGCAAAAAACATACTAAAACCAGAAGATTTTCTTCCTGTTACAATGGTAGATCTTACCGCTTCTTTAGAGGACATCTCGTTAGACACTGTGGAAGTACTCAGTACGTTGGCGCCTTTTGGCATTGGCAATCCATCGCCTCGAGTACTCATTGAACAAGTACCGATTCGAGAGATGAAAAAGATAGGCAGTCAATCCAACCACCTGAAGCTGCAAGTAGGGAATGGTGAGCTTTCAGTTCTGGATTGTATCGGATTTCAAAAAGGCAGCTTACTTGATGAGATGACACCTTATTCCCTGTTATCGGTAGTTGGACAATTACAGTTAAATGAGTGGAACGGCTATAGAAAGCCCCAGCTTCTGCTCGAGGATCTTGCTGTTTCACATTTCCAGCTATTTGATTTTCGTGGTCTTAAAGATGCAGGGAGGAGACTTTCAGACCTTCCGAAAATAAAAACGTTTTATGTAACATTTAATGAACACACACTATCAGAATTAGGATTAGAGTCATTGTCGGAGCAAACATTAAAGGGAGATGGTCTTTATAACCTTCCTGATCAGATGTTCCACAATAAATATATCGTCTTTTTAGATGTTCCTCCTTCTCTCACAACGTTCACTGAGTGGCTGGAGACAAAAGGTGAACCTGCTAGAATTTATGCCGTTTTCCATCAGAATACTGATCATTTTTTCACTACTTTGCCCACAAGGAATCATTTTAAATGGTATTACGGATTCTTAGCAAAGCGAAAAACATTTGATGTTCAGAAAGATGGTACAGAACTGGCAAAATGGAAGGGCTGGTCTAAAGAAACAATAGATTTCATGTCACAGGTGTTTTTTGAGCTGGATTTTGTTACAATAAACGATGGTGTGATTACAGTGAATAATGAGCCAGGCAAAAAAGAATTAGACAGCTCACAAACGTACAAACGAAAGTTTGAGCAGGCTGATATCGAAAATCAGCTTGTATATTCTTCTTATCATGCTTTAAAAAGTTGGTTTACAGAGCAAACACGGCCAAAAGCTAGTTTGTAATTTTCAGGAGGCAAAGATTCATGGATTATAAGCCGTATATTTCAGTAGTTAATGATTTTCCGATTGAAGGTATTCGTTTTAAGGATATTACATCTCTCATGTCAGATGGGGCTGTCTACAAAAAAGCCATGGATGATATTGCAGAGTATGCAAAGGATAAGAATGTGGATGTAATTGTAGGACCTGAGGCGCGAGGCTTTATTGTTGGTTGCCCAGTCGCTTATACACTCGGACTAGGGTTTGTTCCTGTCAGAAAAGAAGGCAAGCTTCCGCGTGAAGTGATTAAAGTAGATTACGGTCTTGAGTATGGTAAAGATGTTCTGACGATGCATAAAGACGCTATTAAACCAGGACAAAAAGTATTGATTACTGATGATTTGCTTGCGACTGGCGGAACGATCGAAGCGACGATTAAGCTTGTCGAACAATTAGGCGGAGTAGTAGTCGGTATCGCTTTTATGATCGAACTTACTTATTTAGATGGTCGTGATAAGCTTTCTGGTTATGATATCTTCACATTAACCCAATACTAAGAATAGAAATAAAAGAGCTCCCTTATGGTGCTCTTTTTTACTTTCCTGTCACATGAATTACCCAATCATTCGACAAATTTCGTTTTTCGCTTTACATGAGGGTTCAATTTAACGATAATAGAAGCAATATACAATGACAACGTAAGGTGATTCCATGACGATAGAGCAAGTGTTGCAAAAGGCGGAGAGCTATCTGTCTAAAGAAGATATCGCTTTTATTACAAAGGCTTATGAATACGCAAAAAGTGCACATGACGGCCAATTCCGGAAATCGGGTGAGCCTTATATCCATCATCCTGTTGAAGTAGCGGCCATTCTAGTCAACCTGCAAATGGATCCTGTTACGGTTGCGGCAGGTTTTCTTCATGATGTTGTTGAGGATACCTCCATCACACTAAAGGACATCTCTAATCAATTTAACGAAGAAGTAGCGATGCTAGTTGATGGTGTAACGAAGCTTAAAAAGATTAAGTTTAAGTCGAAAGAAGAGCAGCAAGCAGAGAACCATCGGAAAATGTTTGTTGCTATGGCACAGGACATTAGATGTATCTTGATAAAGCTTGCCGATCGACTTCATAACATGCGTACGCTAAAACATATGCCGAAAGAAAAGCAAATACAAAAAGCGAATGAAACATTAGAAATTTTCGCTCCGCTCGCTCATCGACTAGGAATTTCGACGATAAAGTGGGAGTTAGAAGATGTTTCTTTGAGATACCTAAATCCTCAACAGTATTATCGAATTGTGAATTTGATGCAGCAAAAACGAGCGGAACGTGAGGATTATGTTCAGCAAGTGATGGATGAGATGAGGAGCAAGCTAAAAGAAGTCCAAATCACTGTAGATATCTCAGGGAGACCTAAGCATATTTACAGCATCTACCGAAAAATGGCTAAGCAAGGGAAACAGTTTAATGAAATATATGATCTCCTTGCTGTGCGCATAATCGTTCAAAACATTAAAGACTGCTATGCGGCATTAGGTATTATTCATACGTGTTATAAACCGATGCCTGGTCGTTTTAAAGATTATATTGCTATGCCAAAAGCGAATATGTATCAATCCCTTCATACTACCGTGATCGGACCAAAAGGCGATCCTCTTGAAGTTCAAATACGTACATCAGATATGCATCGTGTAGCTGAATACGGAATTGCAGCACACTGGGCATACAAAGAAGGGGCAGTTAAAGCACCTGTCAGTACATTTGAAAACAAACTTACATGGTTCCGTGAAATTTTAGAATGGCAGAACGATGTTGTAGATGCCGAAGAATTTATGGAATCGCTAAAGGTAGATCTCTTTTCAGATATGGTCTTTGTTTTCACTCCGAAAGGCGATGTATTTGAGCTGCCTTCTGGCTCTGTTCCTATCGATTTTGCGTATCGAATTCATACCGAGATTGGAAACAGGTGTATTGGTGCCAAAGTGAACGGAAAGATGGTCACCCTTGACTATCGTCTTAAGACAGGAGACATTATTGAGATTTTAACGAGCAAGCACTCTTATGGACCTAGTCAGGACTGGCTGAAGATCACACAGAGTTCTCATGCGAAAAATAAAATCCGTCAATGGTTTAAACGTGAAAGACGTGAAGAAAATGTAGCAAAAGGTAAAGAGCTTGTTGAAAAAGAGATCAAGAACCGCGGATATGAACTGAAAGAAATTTTCACTACGGATAATTTGCAATATGTTGCCCAAAAATACAACTTTGCAGGGGAAGAGGACATGTACGCAGCAGTTGGCTACAATGGCATAACTGCTGCGCAGATCGCAACCCGTTTAACAGATAAGGTCCGCCGTAAAAAAGAACAAGATCCAGACAACTCGGAACTGCTTGATGCGATAAGGGATTCTTCTGAGAAACCGCCAGAAAAAAGGCGGACAGATTCAGGAATCGTTGTTAAAGGTATCGATAACATGCTGATTCGTTTGTCAAAATGCTGTAACCCTGTGCCAGGGGATGATATTGTCGGTTATATTACGAAAGGCCGAGGTGTGTCTGTGCACCGAGAAGATTGTGTGAATGTCCATAATGAAGATGCACAAGTCCGTCTTCTTCCCGTTGAGTGGGAAGGCAATCTTGAGCAGCCTAAGAACTATAATGTGGACATTGAAATCAACGGGTTCGACAGACGTGGCCTTCTTAATGAGGTGCTGCAGGCTGTAGCCGAAACGAAAACAAACATAACTGCAGTTAGCGGGAAATCAGATCGAAATAAGATGGCAACAATCAGTATGTCTATCTCTATCCACAATGTCAGCCATCTGCAAAAAGTAGTGGAACGCATTAAACGGATACCTGACATTTACGCTGTACGCCGTATTATGCAATAGGCTTTAAGGAAGTGACTTTTGTATGAGAGTAGTACTGCAACGAGCAAAAAAGGCAACGGTAACAGTAGAAGCACAAGTGAAAGGTAACATAGATAGAGGGCTTATGCTTTTAGTCGGTGTAACACATGAGGATACGGAACAAGATGCTGACTATCTGGCTGAAAAAATAATCAATCTCCGTATTTTTGAAGATGATAACGACAAGATGAATTTATCACTAAAAGACACTGATGGAAGTATCTTGTCCATATCACAGTTTACGTTGTACGGAGATACGAAAAAAGGCAGAAGACCTAATTTTATGGATGCTGCTAAACCCGATCATGCTAAAAAAATGTATGACTATTTTAATGAAAAACTTATGAGCCTTGGCGTTAATGTTCAAACCGGAGTGTTTGGTGCGATGATGGATGTCGCTTTTACAAACGATGGACCTGTAACATTAGTGTTAGATTCTAAAGCTTAACGAAAACACTATGAATGAAACCTTCGCCTTTTTGGATAGACTAACCAAAAAAGCGGAGGAGTTTTTTTATTATGAGACAAAACCAAAAAGGATTAGATGGGGTTTCACAATGGAAGCAAATGAGCTTTCATGACTTCCTTTCGTTAGAGAAATCAGCAAACAACATCGAGCTTGCACAAGAGTTTGGTTTGGATCTTTATCAGGTCAATCAACTGAAGAAAAAAATAAAACGTGAAAACTATTGACATAGCACCTCTTTGAAAAGTATGATAATTTACAATTCCAAAATGAAAAACTGATGACGAAGAAAAGTAGCTTTACCCCACAGGGTTAGAGAGGAAATGCCTTAGCTGAAAGTATTTCTCCCTGATGATAGAGTGAAAGACACTTCATAGGTTTTAATTCGAACGGTTAGTTACAACCTCAGTAGAGTTACACGTGGGCAATCGTTACTTGCATAATGAGGAAGCTTAAAAACGGCTTCGAAGCAGGGTGGCACCGCGGGAACTCCCGTCCCTTATGAAATATATTTTTTCATAAGGGATGGGAGTTTTTTTTTTTTGAAATGAGCAACGATTCAAGGGAGGATGAAAGAAATGAGTATTAATATTCCAAGGGGGACGAAAGATATTCTCCCAGGAGAAGTAGAAAAGTGGCAGATCATTGAAGCAAAAGCGAAAGAAATATCTGCAAGATTCAATTATAAAGAAATCCGCACACCGATGTTTGAACATACTGATCTTTTTCAAAGAGGTGTAGGGGATTCTACAGATATTGTTCAAAAAGAAATGTACACTTTTACAGATAGAGGAGATCGAAGCCTGACCCTTCGACCAGAAGGAACGGCACCGGTAACGCGCTCTTACGTTGAAAATAAGCTTTTCGGACTTGCTGGACAACCGATCAAGCTTTATTACATCGCACCAATGTTCCGTTACGAGAGACCACAAGCGGGACGTTATCGCCAGTTTGTCCAATTTGGGATTGAAGCGATGGGCTCAGCTGACCCAGCCATTGACGCCGAAGTGATCTCCCTTGCGATGTCGCTTTATAAGGAGCTTGGATTAAAGAAACTCCGTCTTGTGTTAAATACATTAGGAGACGCTGAAAGCAGAAAGACTCATAAAGAGGCACTGATTGCTCATTTTGAACCAAGTATCGGAGAGTTTTGCTCAGATTGTCAAAATCGCTTAACAAAAAATCCTTTACGTATTCTCGATTGTAAGAAAGATCGAGATCACGAACTGATGAAGTCTGCTCCATCGATCATCGATCATCTAAACGAAGAATCAAAGGTCTATTTTGAACAAGTGAAAACAGCCTTAACTGAGATGAACATCGACTATGCACTAGATCCTACACTTGTAAGAGGACTTGATTATTATAACCATACTGCATTTGAGATTATGAGCGATGCAGACGGATTTGGAGCCATTACAACCTTAAGTGGCGGAGGAAGATACAATGGTTTAGTTGAAGACTTAGGCGGACCTCCTACACCGAGTATCGGATTTGCGATGAGCCTTGAGCGTCTTTTAATGGCATTAGAGGCTGAAGGAATCACGCTCGACACAGAAGATGTCTTGGATTGTTATGTAGTGGCGCTCGGAGATGATGCGAAGCGTAAATCTGTTTCCCTTTTAAACGAGCTTCGCCAAGCAGGAATAAAAAGTGATAAGGATTATTTAGATAAAAAAATGAAAGCGCAGTTTAAAGCAGCAGATCGATTAAAAGCGAAGTTTGTAGCAATCTTAGGTGATGAAGAACTGGCTAAAGGAATCATTAATGTTAAAAATATGCAGTCTGGTGAACAAACAGAAGTGCGTTTAGAGGAATTGAGCTCATTTATTAAGCAAGGAAAATAAGGAGGACACATCTTATGGAATATCGCACACATCATTGCGGGAAGATTACCGAACAGTTTATCGGTGAAAAAGTGACTATTACAGGTTGGGTACAAAAACGAAGAGATCTAGGAGGACTTATTTTTATCGATCTGCGTGACCGCTCAGGGATCGTGCAAGTCGTATTCTCGCCTAACGTTTCATCCTCAAGCTTAGAAACCGCTGAAAAAATCAGAAGTGAGTTTGTAGTAACAGTTACAGGCACAGTTATTGAAAGAGATGAAAAAACCGTTAACTTGGCAATGGATACAGGAAAGATCGAAATTTCAGGTGAAAACATTAAAATTTTGAACAGTGCTAAAACACCTCCTTTTTCCATTAGTGATGATGCTGAGATCACTGAGGATATTCGTTTGAAATATCGTTATTTGGATCTTCGTCGTCCTGTCATGCAAGAGACGATGAAGATGAGACATGAAGTTACCCGCTATATTCGTAATTTTTTAGAGAATGATGAATTTATGGAAATGGAAACACCGATGCTTACAAAAAGTACTCCTGAAGGTGCGCGAGATTATCTTGTACCTAGCCGTGTGCATCCAGGTGAATTCTATGCTTTGCCTCAATCACCGCAATTGTTTAAGCAGTTATTAATGGTTTCAGGATTTGAAAAGTATTATCAGATTGTACGTTGTTTTAGAGACGAGGATTTGCGTGCTGACCGTCAGCCTGAATTCACACAAGTTGATATTGAAACCTCTTTTATCGGTCAGGAAGCCCTTTTATCAATGATGGAAGATATGATGACCGGTCTTGTTAAACAAGTTAAAGGCATTGATATTCCAAAACCATTTCCTAGAATGACTTACAAAGAAGCGATGGATCGTTATGGCTCTGATAAACCTGACACCCGCTTTGGTCTAGAATTAATAAATGTTTCAGATCTTGTAAGGGACTCAGGCTTTAAAGTGTTCGCTTCAGCAGTGAGTAACGGTGGAGAAGTTAAAGCAATCAATGTAAAAGGAAAAGCTGCAAATTATTCAAGAAAAGACATTGATTCATTGACTGAGTTTACCGCTCGATATGGTGCGAAAGGTCTAGCTTGGATGAAGGTAGAAGCAGAAGGCTTAAAAGGACCAATCTCCAAGTTCTTTAACGAAGAGGAAGCGAAAGACCTAACAAATACCCTTCATGCACAAGAGGGAGATCTGCTATTATTTGTGGCAGACAAACCGTCAGTTGTAGCCGATAGTCTTGGTGCACTTCGACAGAAATTAGGAAAAGATCTTGGACTCATTGACCATACACAGCATAACTTCCTGTGGGTAGTAGATTTTCCGCTCGTTGAATATGATGAAGATTCTAACCGATATGTAGCACTGCATCATCCGTTTACCATGCCTAAGACAGAGGACCTTCACCTAATGGATTCAAATCCAGCTGATGTAAGAGCTCAGGCATATGACTTAGTACTGAATGGATATGAGTTAGGCGGAGGATCTCAGCGTATTTATGAACGAAGTGTTCAAGAGAAAATGTTTAAAACATTAGGGTTTTCTGAAGAAGGAGCTCGCGAGGAATTTGGTTTCCTTCTCGATGCGTTTGAATACGGAACACCGCCTCATGGAGGAATTGCTCTTGGGTTAGACCGTATTGTCATGCTTTTAGCAGGCAGATCAAACTTAAGAGATACGATTGCTTTCCCGAAAACAGCATCTGCATCATGTTTATTAACAAATGCACCTTCAGCGGTCAATGAAAAACAGCTTGATGAGCTTCACTTAGCTGTGAAGTTAAAACAAGAATCAAAGTAATGGAAAATTTAGAAAAATAAGAATTGTTTATTTTGAAGACACTTTTTGTCTTGTAATTGCAAAGTACGTGTGATAGTATTTATTTAAACGATGGGTCCTATGATGACCGTTAACAACCCGAAAGTTTTGAGCCAACATTAAGTGTTAGGGAGTTTTTGTTTCCTCACAGCGTTCATGCCCTGAAAGATGGGGGACGGACAAAATGAGGAACAGGGCACCCACCTGCGAGAGCAGGTTCAAAACTAAGGGAAGACGGCATACTTGGGGCTCATTTTTTTGTGCTTACAAACGCTTAAACCTAGTAAGCATATTGATTTTGTTTTAAAAAGTGGATATGCTGATAAAGATGCATTTTCTTTATTCATGTGCACTTTGAAAGGAGATTTCAAAATCTATGCTTTATCAATTCTCAAGAAACGAACTTGCTATCGGAAAAGATGGGATAAACGTTCTTAAAAACACTACAGTTGCCGTTTTAGGGATCGGAGGAGTAGGTTCTTTCTCAGCAGAAGCTCTTGCCCGATCAGGAGTTGGACGTTTAATTCTTATAGATAAAGACGATGTGGATATCACGAATGTAAATCGTCAGATACATGCATTAATTTCAACGGTAGGCCAGCCAAAAGTTGACTTGATGAAAGAGAGGATCGCGCTGATCAATCCTGATTGTGAAGTCATCGCATTAAAGATGTTTTATACAGAAGAAACGTATGAACAAATTTTTGAATATGGTTTAGATTTTGTTGTAGATGCCTCTGATACGATCTCATATAAGATACATTTAATGAAAGAGTGCCTTGATCGCAACATTCCGATTATTTCAAGTATGGGTGTAGCAAATAAGCTTGATCCTACTAAGCTTCAGATTACAGACATTTCTAAAACAAGTTATGACCCAATGGCAAAGGTAATTCGTCAGCGATTAAGAAAAGAAGGGATTACAAAGGGAATACCCGTTGTATTTTCGGATGAAAAACCGATAAAAATCCGTGAAGAAATCCGTGAAGAAATTGTTCCTAAAAATGCGCCTGGCATACGAAAAGCGAAACTGCCGCCTTCATCTAATGCCTTTGTGCCGTCTGTGTCAGGATTGTATATGGCTGGATATGTGATCAATAAGATCATCGAAAAAAATGATATTAAGATTGAAAGAATTCGTTAACGAAAAAGAAGCTGGACGAAAGGTATAAACCTTTGTGCCAGCTTCTTTTATTTTGCAAGCTTTTCTAAATTACCATTCTTGTCCATACGAAAGCTTTGGTTTGGGTTGGTTTCGTCATCTTGAAACAAAACCATCTTTCTAGCACGGTCCATGATCTGGATAAGAGCTTGATAATCTTCTTGAACGGTTTGATGCTCTCTTTCCAGTATCGTAAGCTGCTCTTTCATCACTTTATTTTGTTGCAGCAATTCGTTCATCTGCAAGCGAAGCTCCATGTTTTCCTGAACAAGCTTTCCACTAGACATTCCGTTTCTTTTTAATCCAGTTAGGAAGTCTATCACTTCATCAAGCGTCAAATCCTCTTGTTTGCTAGGTTGTGGCTTTTGGTAAGCAGAGTTCGTTATCATCGATGACGATTGTTCTACAACTGGCGAAGTTTCAGTCTGTTTTTCGAATGTGTTCTGTGATTGTGTGACTTGTCTATCATACGTATAAGCTGATTTAAAGAATTCCTCTGGATGATAGGTTTCATCATCATGCATCTGCGGAGCCTGAGCAGCAGGTGCCGCAGGCTTTGACATAGGTTTCGGCTGTTGTTGCTGTGATTTTGCTAAAGCGCGCTGCCGCTCTTTTCTTTGCTTCTTAGCAATCTTTAAAGCTTGTTCATATTTTTTTCTGACAATTGCATTCCAACGAAACCCAACAGCTGCACTTGTCCGCTCTAGTTTATCTCCAACTTCTTCAAAGGCATGAAGCTGCGTACTACCTTCACGGACATGGCGCAATACCGTTTCAGCCAATAGCAGGTCATCTTCTTCTGACCATGCGTCCTGTCTAATTTTAGACACGAAAATCCTCTCCTTAGCTTAAAAAATATTCATTTACTATTTTCATGTTTACCAAAGAGAGAGAATCCTATACACAGAGAAGATAAAATTTTGCTAGTTTGATAAGTTAAGGAAATGAAAAATCCGGATCGTTTGAGCTGGATATGAAAAGTGATAAGAGACTCATAGATTTAGTCGCCGTTTTTTTTCCGTTCATCGAAATAATCCAAACGTCTCTTTATATTTTTTTCATAACCGCGTTCTGTAGGCTCATAAAATGTTTTGCCTTGTAAATGCTTTGGCAAATATTCTTGAGGCACATACCCGTCTTCAAACTGGTGAGGATATTTATAGTCCGTTCCATGGTTTAAATCTTTTGCTCCTTTATAATGAGCATCGCGTAAATGAAGCGGTACGAGACCTGTTTTCTCTTTCTTTACAGCGTCTAAAGCTTTATCAATCCCAACGATCACTTTATTGCTCTTCGGTGCGGTGGCAAGATAAAGGGTCGCTTCAGCTAGTGGGATTCTGGCTTCTGGCATCCCGATAAAATCAGCTGCATAACTGGCTGCTTGCGCTATAAGCAATGCGTTAGGATCTGCAAGCCCGATGTCTTCTGCGGCATGTACCATGAGTCGGCGGGAAATAAATCGCGGATCTTCTCCCGCATAAATCATTTTTGCAAGCCAGTAAAGAGCAGCATCAGGATCGGAACCTCGTATACTCTTAATAAAGGCAGAGACCGTATCATAATGATTGTCTCCTTTTTTATCATATTGAAGCACGCGTTGCTGGATGGATTCCTCAGCTATTTCAAGTGAAATAATCAGATCGCCATTCTTGTCAGGCTTAGTGGTCAAAACGGCGAGTTCCACTGCATTGAGAGCAGTTCTTGCATCTCCATTTGCTACGGATACGATATGCTCCTTAGCCTCATTATCCATTTTGACTCGATATTTTCCATATCCTCTTTCTTGGTCACTTAAAGCTTGGTCAATAATCATGGAGATATGCACAGCGGTTAAAGGCTCAAATCGAAACAGACGAGACCTGGATAAGAGAGCAGGATTAATTTCAAACATGGGGCTTTCTGTCGTTGCTCCGATTAGGATAACAGTCCCATCCTCAACATAAGGCAGTAAGGCATCTTGCTGATTCTTATTAAATCTGTGGATCTCATCGATAAAAAGCACCGTTTTTTTATCTTCTAGTAAAAGCCGTTCTTTCGCAGCACCCATAACGGTTTTTAAATCAGCCACGCCAGATGTGACTGCATTTAATTGTTCAAACCAAGCAGATGTTGAATTGGCAATAATTCTTGCTAATGTTGTCTTTCCTGTTCCAGGAGGTCCAAAAAATATCATAGGAGTCAGCTGATCGGCTTCTATTGCTCTTCGTAGCAGCTTTCCTTCACCTGCAATATGTTCCTGGCCAATGAACTCATGAATTTTTCGGGGTCTCATTCTATTGGCAAGTGGCCTCTTTAAGGAATCAGAGCTTTCATCTCGATAAGTAAACAAGTCCATTCGTGTCATCCTTCCGTACACTTGTTCTAATTGTCATATGACCATACTATACAACAGTCCTTCATGCAAGATGAAACAATTTCATGCTATAATAAGCTTTAGATTATACGCAAAGTTGCATAGAAGGTTCTTTACAGGAAGGAATTTAAAATAATGAGAGACCATAAGCAATCACGATCGAGCATGTTTCTGTTTGAATGGTCAGTGTTTTTTATTGGGTTATTTATCATGGCCTTCGGAATTGCTCTCATGATTAAAGCTGAACTGGGAAGTGCTCCTTGGGATGTTCTGCACATCGGTTTGTTTACACAGTTTGGATTAACGATAGGCACATGGTCGATCATTATGGGTTTTTTCGTTATTTTAGCTACGGCATTATTGACCAAAAAGTTTCCGCAATCCGGAGCTTTTTTAAATATGGTGTTTGTAGGTTTGTTTATTGATTTTTATTTATGGCTACCTATCTTTCCAGATCCAATGACGTTCGTTGGAAAATGGTTATACCTTTTGATAGGAATTCTTATTTTAGGGTTTGGAATAGGTCTATATATCTCCTCGAATTGCGGTGCAGGACCAAGAGATAGTTTGATGTTGGCCCTCACAGAAAAATTTGGCATTAAAGTATCTCGAATTCGTTTATATATGGAGCTGTTTGTTCTGTTTTTCGGCTGGGTACTTAAAGGACCTATCTCATTCGGTACGATTCTTTTTTGTTTAACGATTGGGGGGATTGTGGGCAAGACCCTTCCCTTGTGTCAGAAATTAGTGAAGTTTTCTTTAGAACGGAGGGTACAATATGAAAATATCAACAAAAGGCCGATACGGGTTAACCATCATGATAGCATTAGCAAAGAGATCAGGTGAAGGCCCGATCGCGTTAAAATTAATTGCTAAAGAATATGACTTATCGGAGCATTATTTAGAGCAGCTAATCGCCCCGCTTCGAAATGCAGGGCTAGTTAAAAGTATAAGAGGTGCATACGGCGGATATATTTTAGCTAAAGAAGCTGAGACAATTACAGCAGGGGATATCATTCGTGTTCTTGAAGGACCAATCTCTCCTGTAGAAGTAATGGATGATGAAGAACCTGCCAAGAGGAACTTATGGATAAAGATTCGTGATGCTGTTAAAGATGTTCTTGACTCTACTACATTACAAGACTTGGCAAATTATGAGGATGAAGGCGCACAGGACGCCTATATGTTTTATATATAGGAAGGAATTTGATGATGAAAAACGTTTACTTGGATCATGCAGCAACCTCACCTGTTCATCCAGAGGTTGTAGAAGTGATGATTCCTTATCTAACGGAGCATTTTGGCAACCCTTCTAGCATTCATCAGTATGGAAGGCGTACTAGAAAAGTGCTGGACGATGCACGTACGGCTATTGCAGCTTCTATCGGTGCTTCTCGCAATGAAATTATTTTTACAAGCGGAGGTACTGAAAGTGATAATCTGGCGATTTTAGGTGTTGCTTCTGCATTGGAGGAAAAAGGAAAGCATGTTATTACAACGGCAGTAGAACATCATGCTGTTCTTCATACCTTTCATGAGCTAGAGAAAAGAGGCTTCGATGTTACGTATTTGCCTGTAGATGAAAATGGCCGGATCTCTTTAGAGGAATTAAATCGTGAGCTTAGAGACGATACGATCCTTGTATCCATCATGTACTGCAACAATGAAACAGGTACTATGCAAGATATTGAAGAGATCGGACTATTATTAAAAGAAAAAGACATTCCTTTTCATACGGATGCCGTTCAGGCTTATGGTTTAATCTCTATCGATGTAAAAGAAGTGAACATAGACTTAATGAGTGCTTCGGGGCATAAGATCAACAGTCCGAAAGGGACAGGCTTTCTTTACGTTAAGGAAGGTGTTCCGTTTCTACCGCAAGGCTTCGGCGGGGAACAAGAAAGAAAACGCAGAGCGGGTACGGAAAATGTAGCAGGAATCGCTGGTCTTCACAAAGCGGCTGTCCTTGCGCAAAACGACCGGGATGAACGGTACACACAATATGTAAATTTTAGGGAAACGATGAAAAAGCTATGGAATGACGAAGATGTCCCTTTTTTAGAAAATGGAAGTCAGGAATACTATTTGCCACATATTCTCAATGTTAGCTTTCCTGGAGTGAAAACGGAAGTTCTTCTAGTTAACCTCGATCTAGCAGGAATCGCGGCTTCAAGCGGGTCAGCTTGTACAGCAGGTTCACTTGAGCCGTCACATGTATTAACGGCTATGTTTGGAGAGGATGAACGTACAAAATCGTCAGTCCGATTCAGTTTTGGTTATGCTAATACGATACAAGATATAGAATATGCAGCTATGGAGACAGCAAAAATCGTGAAACGTTTAACAAAATAAGTTACAATGTTTGTCATATGAAGAAATGAGGTGAACATGATGCAAACAGAATCAAACAAGAAGGCACCTCAAGATACACGAGTTGTAATCGGAATGAGTGGCGGTGTTGATTCATCCGTTGCCGCACTTTTACTAAAAGAGCAAGGCTATGACGTAATCGGGATCTTTATGAAAAACTGGGATGATACCGATGAAAACGGTGTATGTACGGCAACCGAAGATTATAATGATGTGATTGCGGTTTGTAACCAGATCGGCATTCCTTATTACGCTGTGAATTTTGAAAAAGAATACTGGGATAAAGTATTCACGTACTTTTTGGAAGAATATAAAGCAGGACGAACACCTAATCCTGATGTTATGTGCAACAAGGAGATTAAATTTAAAGCTTTCTTAGAGCACGCCATGAATTTAGGTGCTGATTATGTTGCAACTGGCCACTATGCAAGAGTGGCTGAAATAGATGGAGAAGTAAAAATGCTTCGCGGGGTTGATGAGAATAAAGACCAGACGTATTTCCTCAATCAGCTTTCACAAGAGCAATTAAAAAGAGTTTTGTTTCCAATTGGTGAACTTAAAAAGCCTGAGATACGTAAAATTGCAGAAAAAGCGGGACTCGCTACTGCAAAGAAAAAAGATTCAACGGGCATTTGCTTCATTGGGGAAAAAGACTTTAAAGAGTTCCTAAGTCAGTATCTTCCTGCAAAACCGGGTGAAATGCAAACGATGCAAGGTGAAGTTAAAGGCAGACACGATGGTTTGATGTATCATACGATCGGTCAACGCCACGGCTTAGGGATAGGCGGAAGTGGTGAACCTTGGTTTGTAGTAGGAAAGAATCTGGAACAGAATGTTTTGTACGTTGAACAAGGATTTCATAATGAACTTCTGTATTCAGACAGTTTAAAAGCTGTGCAAGCAAGTTTTGTTTCTGATCAAGCAGTGCCTTCTTCGTTTAAATGTACAGCGAAGTTTAGATACCGCCAGCCAGACATGGGTGTAACCGTTCATGTCATGGAAGACGGAACACTTCATGTTGTCTTTGATGAACCACAAAGAGCGATCACTCCAGGGCAAGCCGTTGTATTTTACGATGGGGATGTTTGTTTAGGCGGAGCGACGATAGACACCGTATATAAAAACGATGAAGCGATCACATATTTATAAAAAAAGCTGACTATCTGGGGTTGAGAAATCCTGGGTAGTCAATTTTTTTGGATTTAGAAAGAGGTAAAAGAGGATAAAAAGTGCTTTCCAGAGGGCTTTGTACTCGCCTTGGGAGTTTTTTTCTCGCTGGGCGAGCGATAACCGAACTTTACGAGCGATAACGACCGAGTAGAGCTATAAAACATTGTGCGCCACGAGCCACGATTTGATATACTTTGGAAGGAAATAAAGATGGGGGTATGAAGATGGAGCCATCAAAAGGACTTGAGTATTTAAAAAAGGGAAAATTTGAAGAGGCAGCTAAAAGCCTTGAATCGATGATTGAGAGAGATCCCGAAAACCCGGTTCATTATATTAATTTTGGAAATCTGCTTTCTGCCGTTCATGAACATGAAAAAGCGATACACTTTTTTGATAAAGCTTTGTCACTCAACAGTGATGCTGCAGCTGCATTATACGGGGCAGGAATTGCGTGCTATCACCTTGAACAATTTTCCAAAGCGGCTCAATTGTTTCAAGAAGCAATTAAAGGCGGACTTCAAGATTCAGATACGCATTTCATGACGGGAATGTCTTTTGTATCGATGGGAGAAAATCGACTTGCTTTTCCATATTTAATGCGTGCTGTGGAATTAAACAAGGATGATTATGAAGCCTTGTTTCAGTTTGGATTGTGCCAGGCGAAAACAGGTGATGTTAAATCAGCATTAACGACGTTTGAAAAAGTTACTAAGCAAAACAAAAAGCATGCCGATGCGTGGTATAACCTTGGCGTATCTTTAAGTTTTTTTGATCGCGATCAAGAAGCACTTTCAGCTTTTGAAAAAGCCTTAGTCATCCAGCCAGACCATTACTTAGCAGGGAATGGAAAGAGAAATATCGAAAACAAGAATACCAAATAATAAAAGGGGGTGCTTTATGGCACAGCAGCCTTCCTTTAACTTGCAAGATGAAACGAATGGATATATTAAAGGGACGTTGATCGTAACGGTCTATCATCAATCAGAGAGTCTATATACGGTTGCACGAGTCAGGGTTAAAGAGACGAATGAGGATTATAATGAAAAAGAAGCCATGATCACAGGCATTCTTCCTCCTTTAAGAGAAGACGAACAATATTTGTTTTATGGTAAATTCAAAGACCATCCGAAATATGGAAAACAATATGAAGTAGAATTCTTCAAAAAAGAAATGCCTCAGTCACGTGAAGCCATGATTCAATACCTTTCGAGTGATTTGTTTAAAGGAATCGGAAAAAAAACGGCTGAACATATCGTAGAGGTCATGGGAGATGATGCAATTCAAAAGCTCCTGGAAACCCCTGATTATATTAGTCAAATTCCAAAGCTTACTGAAGAACAGGCTAAAAACCTATATGATAGCCTCCTTCAGAATAGAGGGCTGGATCAAGTTATGATGGTCGTGCAGCCGTATGGAATCGGCCCGCAACTTGCCATGAAAATTTTTCAGACCTATAAAGATGATTCGGTTTCTGTCATAAAAAATGAGCCGTATCGTTTGATTGAGGATGTCCCTGGCATCGGATTTCACCGAGCAGACGAAATCGCGAAAGGTAACGGCATGCAAGTGAATCATCCTGAAAGAATACAAGCCGCATGCCACTTCATTTTAAGAGATCAAGGCACAGAGCTCGGCCATTCCTATTTGCCTGTTGAAGATTTGCTCGAAGGTGTAAGAAAATTATTAGCTGACGGAAAAAACACAGTCGATGAAATGAGTATTTTCAGGGAAATTCATGACATGGAAACAGAAAAAAGAATTATCTTAAAAGAAAATGTCGTCTATTTACCTTCCCTTTATTACGCAGAACGTGGATTTGCTCAGAAAATAAATCAATTGTTACAGAGTCAGGAATCGGATTACGAGATTCCTCATGAAAAAATCGAAACAGAATTAACAAACTTAGAAGAGCGCCTAAAGATCAACTATGCAAAGACCCAAAAAGAGGCGATAAAAAAAGCTCTAACCTCATCACTAATGGTGTTAACCGGTGGTCCAGGAACAGGAAAAACAACCGTAATAAAAGGGATTGTCGAGTTGTACAGTGAGATTCACGGTATAAGTCTAAACCCTGATGATTACAGGGGGAAAAAAGAACCATTTCCCGTACTTCTTGTTGCCCCAACAGGTCGCGCCGCAAAGCGAATGACAGAGTCAACTGGAATTCCGGCTCATACCATTCACCGTTTGTTGGGCTGGAGAGGTGCAGGTCATTTTGAAAAAAATGAAGAAGAACCAATTGAAGGAAAGCTGCTCATTGTTGATGAAATGTCTATGGTCGATATATGGCTGGCGTATTCTCTTTCAAAAGCACTTCCCAAGCATATTCAAGTCATTTTTGTCGGAGATGAAGATCAGCTTCCCTCTGTTGGACCTGGGCAGGTTTTGAAAGATTTGTTAAGTTCTACACATATTCCACAGTCGCGCTTGACAGACATTTACAGACAGGCTGAAGGTTCTTCCATCATTCGTCTTGCACATGATATGAAAAAAGGGAACGTACCGAAAGATCTGCTTACTCCTCAAAAAGACAGACGTTTTTTTCCTTGTTCTGGGGAGCAAGTGTTTCAAGTCATCATGCAAGTTTGTGAAAATGCCATTAAAAAAGGCTACTCATCACGTGATATTCAAGTGCTTGCGCCTATGTATAAAGGGCCGATAGGCATCGATCGCTTAAACATGGAACTTCAGCGATTGTTCAATCCAGAAAAGGAAAAACAGCGGCAGCTGCAAGTAGCTCAAAGCTTTTACCGTAAGGGAGACAAGGTGCTTCAACTGGTCAATCAGCCAGAAGATAATGTGTTTAACGGGGATATAGGCGAAATCGTTGCGGTTATATATGCGAAGGAGAATACCGACAAAGAAGATCAGATCGTAATAAGCTTTGATGAGATTGAAGTAACGTACAAACGAAGTGAATTTCATCACTTTACCCATGCATTTTGTTGTTCTATACATAAATCTCAAGGCAGTGAATATCCAATCGTGATACTTCCTGTCGTAAAAAGTTATTATCGAATGCTAAAACGCAATTTAATCTATACAGCGATTACGAGAAGCAAAGAATATTTAATCCTATGCGGTGAACAAGAGGCATTCTCCTGGGCGGTACAACGGTCTGATGAATCGGAACGGTATTCAGGGCTAAAAGTTCGACTAGAGGAAACCTTACTGGAAAAAGATATGATGAATGATACACTCTTTAAAGAAACAAACTAGGAATGTTCGAAGGATGAACGAATGTCATCTTATCGGACATTTCTTTTTTTGCTTTTCTATAGGTCTTAGTTAGACTTCAAACCAATATGAACGTATATTTTGAGCAGATTCGGGGCACCCTTGTAAAAGTAAAATTAAAGGAGAGAGAGCAAGTGGAGTGTCCGAACTGCAGTCGAAAAGATATTGGGAAAATCGGAGTGAACCAGTATTATTGCTGGAACTGTTTTATTGAGCTTTCCATTGTTAAAGGAAGACTGTCCCTTCATCAGGTGGAAGAAGACGGCTCATTAACATCACTCGATGACTTATTTGAAGACCACGATCTAACCTATAGAGAAAGTTCTTCTTAAGTACAACTCTGATGTCGAGGTGATAAAGCATGAATAGGACGATGAGTTCTCTTTTCGCACTTGGTATTGGAGCGGCAACCTTTGCGATGAGAAACAGAAGGATGTCTAGAATGTCGATGAACTTTTTGGATATCGGTGATTTTTGGACATCGAGACGTGTAAAAAGAATCAGAAGAAGAATCGCAAAAGCCATTAATTAAACGTATTCCCCGTCTTGTTCTAGACGGGGTTTTTTAAGAAAAGGGTGAGAACATGACAAAGGATAATCGCATGAGGTGGGTATACAGACTGTCACTGCTTTTATTGTTGTTTTTATGTTTATACCTGCTGATGAAACTGAATCCGCTCTATGCCCCGCTTTTAAAGGCGTTAAGAGGTGTATTTCTACCGTTTTTCCTGGCTGCACTCATTACATATCTCCTTCACCCGGTTGTAGAATATGTACACAATAAAGGAGTTCCAAGGTTTGTCGCTATCCTTTCCATTTATTTTCTATTCTTTGGAGGATTAGGGTTTGCTGCAGTAAAAGGGTTTCCGTACTTTGTTGTTCAATTAAAAGAACTTCTTGAAAATGTACCATTACTCGCAAAAGACTATAAAGAAATTTTATATAAAATTGATAAGAGCATGTCAGTACTTCCTCATTCTGTTCATTCAAAGATTGAACAATATATTTTGAAAACGGAAACGAATGCACAAAATATTTTAACAAATGCTATTTTTTCATTAAAAAAGATTGTTGATTACTTTTTCGTCATTATTGTCGTTCCTTTTTTAGTCTTTTATTTTTTAAATGATTTTGAAAAAATGAAAAAGGCTTGCTGGTATTTAACGCCACGCAGATTTCGGGAAGAAGGGAAGCATCTCCTAGAAGACATCGACAGTTCATTAGGAGGCTACATAAGAGGACAATTATTTGTAGGAGCGATACTAGGTGCAGCCGCAATGATTTCTCTATGGATCGTTGGTATGCCCTATCCCATTCTTTTAGGTATTGTAATTGCCATAACAGACATTATTCCTTATTTCGGTCCCATATTGGGAGCGATTCCTGTCATTCTGATCGCTCTTACTATCTCTTGGAAAATGGTATGGATCACCGTAGGAATCATGCTTGTTCTGCAATTTATTGAAGGTAATATTTTAGGTCCGTTCATCGTTGGAAGAAATCTTCATATCCATCCCGTTTTTATTATATTCTCTCTTCTTTTAGGAGGAGAACTTGCGGGTGTACCGGGGATGATCTTAGCAGTGCCTGTATTTAGTGTGATCAAGGTTATCGTTATGCACATAAGAGAACATAGATTAAGACATTCGATTGACAAGTCTGAATAAAAAAAAGTATACTAGCGCTAGAAGAGTAAAATCGTTGATAGAGATAAGTACGTTTTAGACCTTCCAATAAGAGAGAGACATCCACCGGCTGAAAGATGTTTTAGGAAGAAGGAAAACGGAAAGCTACTCTGGAGAGCAGAACAAAAAATCTGCCGTTATGCCGCGTTATGGCTATATCAAGGTGACATGTTCTTTGCATGTAACCAGGGTGGTACCGCGTGAATTCAAAACTCTCGTCCCTGTTTTTAGGGATGGGAGTTTTTTTATTTCTCTTAAAACGAAAAAACTTTAAAGGAGACTAAAACAAAATGAAAACATTGACGTCAGCTGAAGTCAGACAATTGTTCCTCGATTTTTTCAAAGAAAAAGGACATCGAGTGGAACCTAGTGCGTCTCTTGTTCCACATGAAGATCCGACGCTGCTATGGATCAACAGTGGTGTTGCTACACTGAAAAAGTACTTTGACGGTAGAGTGATTCCTGATAATCCGCGTATTACGAACGCACAAAAATCCATCCGTACAAATGACATTGAAAACGTCGGAATTACAGCAAGACATCATACCTTCTTTGAAATGTTAGGGAATTTTTCAATTGGAGATTATTTCAAGGTGGAAGCCATTCTATGGGCATGGGAATTTCTTACGAGCGAGAAATGGATTGGATTTGATCCGGAGAAGCTGTCAGTAACCATTCACCCAGAAGATGAAGAAGCGTTTGATATCTGGACGAAACAAGTGGGATTGCCAGAAGAGCGCATCATTCGTTTAGAGGGGAACTTCTGGGATATTGGAGAAGGCCCTAGTGGACCAAACACCGAAATCTTTTATGATCGCGGTCAATCTTACGGTAACGATACATCTGATCCTGAACTATATCCTGGTGGTGAGAACGACAGATATCTGGAAGTATGGAATCTGGTGTTCTCACAGTTCAACCACAACCCAGACGGCACGTATACGCCACTTCCTAAGAAAAACATTGATACAGGAATGGGTCTTGAAAGAATGGTGTCTGTTATTCAAGATACGAAGACGAACTTTGAGACAGACCTTTTCATGCCGATCATTAAGGAAACGGAAAAGCTTTCTGATACGTCTTACGGTTTAAGCACAGAAACAGATACAGCGTTTAAAGTGATCGCTGACCATGTGCGTACAGTTAGTTTTGCCATCGGTGACAGTGCTCTTCCATCAAATGAGGGAAGAGGCTATATCCTTCGACGCTTGATCAGACGAGCGATTCGTTTTGCAAAAAAGATCAATATCAACAAGCCTTTTATGTTTGAACTTGTTCCGACTGTTGCAGAGATCATGGTTGACTTTTACCCAGAAGTAAAAGAAAAAGTTCCTTTCATTCAAAGAGTCATTAAGACCGAAGAAGAGAGATTCCATGAAACGATCAACGAAGGTCTTGCAATCTTAGAAGACGTAATGGCGAAAGAAAAAGCTGCTGGAAAGACCGTTATTTCAGGTAAAGATGCTTTCAAGCTTTACGATACATTTGGTTTCCCATTCGAGCTTACGCAAGAGTATGCGGCTGAAAATGGAATGGATGTCGATCTAGAGGGCTTTGAAAATGAGATGAAAGCGCAGCGTGAACGTGCTCGAGCTGCAAGACAAGAAGTGGACAGCATGCAAGTTCAAGGTGGAGTGCTTTCTGATATCACAGCAAAAAGCGAGTTCTCTGGTTATGATCACTTATCAGGGGAAGCGAAAATTCTTGAAGTTCTTCAATATGGTGAGCGAATTGCAATGGTAGCTTCAGGAGAAGAAGCACAAGTCATCCTAGATGTGACACCTTTTTATGCAGAAAGCGGTGGCCAGATCGCTGACCAAGGAACGATAACGGGTAAAGAACTTACATTAATAGTGAAAGATGTCCAAAAAGCGCCAAACGGACAAAACCTGCACACCGTAATTGTTGAACAAGGTGTACTTGAAAATAATATGGAAGTTTCCGTTCAGGTAGACCCTGAGATTCGCGCAAAAGTAGTGAAGAACCATACGGCTACCCATCTTCTTCACCAAGCATTAAAAGATGTGCTTGGATCACATGTCAATCAGGCGGGTTCTTTAGTACAAGAAGGTCGTCTACGCTTTGACTTCACTCATTTCGGAAGCATCTCTTCAGAAGAGCTTGAAAAGATTGAGGAGATTGTGAACGAAAAAGTATGGAGTAACATCCCTGTAGAAAAGATGGTTAAAAACATCAACGAAGCAAAGGCTATGGGAGCAATGGCTTTATTCGGTGAAAAATATGGTGAGACGGTTCGTGTTGTAAAAGTGGGAGACTATAGCTTAGAACTTTGCGGTGGGTGCCACGTGAACAATACCGCTGAGATCGGATTGTTTAAGATCGTTTCAGAATCAGGAATTGGTGCTGGAACTCGCCGAATTGAAGCTGTAACAGGAGAAAATGCATATCGCCTGATGAACGGTCAAGTTCAACTCTTGAAAGACACAGCATCAAAATTAAAAACGAACCTAAAAGATGTTCCTCAGCGTATTGATGTGCTTAACGAACAGATTCGTGAACTGCAAAAAGAAAAAGAATCCCTTGCTGCGAAAATTGGAAACATGGAAGCAGGAAGTTTGGTTGATGAAGTTCAGACGATTAATGGCGTTTCTGTTATCGCGAAGAAAGTAAGCGGAATGGATATGAACGGCCTTCGCACGATTGTTGATGACTTAAAGAACAAGCTTCATAGCGGAATTGTTATTTTAGGAGCAGAAAACGCAGGGAAAGTGAACATTGTAGCTGGAGTAACAAAAGATTTAGTATCAAAAGGGTATCATGCGGGTAATCTTGTTAAAGAAGTTGCAGTTCAATGCGGCGGAGGGGGCGGAGGCCGTCCTGATATGGCTCAAGCTGGTGGGAAAGATCCTGAAAAGCTGCAAGAAGGAATAGATTCTGCAGTTGAAATGATTAAAACGGTTTCCTAAGCTTTCCTCTTTCATGTACAATAGAGATAGAAACTAATTTGTCCCATAAGGGAGATCTTCAGAAAGAGGTGTTCGCTAGTGAGTTCCATGGACAAAACGATGAAGTTTAACTTCAACGAAGATGATGCTTATAAAACGAATGTTGAAACTGTCCTGTTTTCTGTTTATGACGCCCTGCAGGATAAAGGATACAACCCGATTAATCAAATCGTAGGTTATTTGCTCTCAGGCGATCCGGCTTATATTCCTCGTCATAACGATGCGAGAAGTATGATCCGGAAGCTTGAGCGGGACGAGCTTATTGAAGAACTGGTGAAGTCTTACCTTTCTAATCAAAAAGAAGGCAGCCGTTAATGACAAGAATGCTTGGATTGGACGTCGGAACGAAGACAATAGGTGTTGCCGTTTCTGATTTATTAGGATGGACAGCACAAGGGGTTGAGACAATTAGGCGGCGTCCCAATCGACCTGAAGAAGATCTAGAACGAATAAAAGAGCTTATAGCTCAATACGAAGTAAGCAAAATTGTCGTCGGCCTTCCTAAAAATATGAACGGATCGATTGGTCCAAGTGGAGAGGCATGTCAAAACTTTGCGAAAGAGCTTGAAAGTAAAACGGGTCTTTCGGTTATCCTATGGGATGAAAGGCTGACCACTATGGCAGCTGAACGCACTTTAATTTCAGCTGACGTAAGCAGAAAGAAACGAAAACAAGTGATTGATAAACTAGCTGCATCAATCATATTGCAAGGGTACATGGACAGCCAACAAAAATGAAAATGAGGTGGCCAATTATGGCAAAAGAAGAACGCGAACGCATTATTATTCCTGATGAGAACGGTGACGAAAATTTATTCGAAGTACTATTCAAATTCGATGTAGACCAAACTGGAAAATCCTACATGGTGACGATTCCTGTAGCAGATTCAGAAGAAGACGATTCAGATGAAGTAGAAGTTTTCCCATTCCGTTATGAAGAAAAAGGCGAAGAAGAAGACGATCTAGCTCTTTTCCCTCTTGAAACTGATGAAGAGTGGGACATGATCGAAGAAATGTTAAATACATTCCAAGATGATGAGTTCGAAACGGAATAAGAATGGGTAGAAATTAGGAAGGTGGAGATCTCCATCTTCTTTTTTTTGTTTTTTTAATTCCATAATACTGCTAATCTCGACAATTTATGCTAGCAAACGTATAATATAACAGGTGGAAGGGGGAAATAAAATGCTTCAACTACAGTCATCAGGGAACTACATAAGTGACAGACGAAAGAGAAGAACAAGATTCATCATTCTAACGATATTTATTTCATTTGTAGGAATAGGACTATTGATATTAGGTGGATCATATTTGTATTTCAACAAAAATACTGCGCCTCTAGATTCAGATAGTACCAAGAGTGTAACTGTAGAGATACCAATCGGATCTTCCACAACTAAAATTGGTAATGAGCTAGAGGATAAAGGCATTATTAACAGCGGCCAGTTTTTTAAACTTTACACACGGATTAAAGGAGAAAGTGACTTTCAGGCAGGAGTTTATGAGCTTTCGCCTTCTATGAGTCTTGTTGAAATTATTGGGGCCCTTAAGGAAGGTAAATTATTTAAGAAACCAGAGCTTATCTTAACGATTCCTGAAGGATTCAATGTTCCACAGATCGCTGAGTTAATCAGTAAAAACACAGATTATCCAAAAGAAGAAATCATTAAAAAAATGGCTGATAAGGCGTTTTTGAAGGAACTTCAGAGCAAATATAAAGTTTTACCAGATGAAATCTATAAGGATGGCCTCTATTATCCTCTTGAAGGATTTCTTTTCCCAGCAACTTATGAATTTGAAGAGAAGAAGCCAGAACTAATGGAAATTATCGATAAGATGGTCAAACAATCATCTGCCATAATCGCCAAACATGAAAACGAAACTAAAAAAAGCGGCTTTACATTGTTCGAAATGATTACGTTAGCCTCTTTAATCGAAGAAGAGTCTCAAAGAGAACAAGACCGAAAGAAGATTGCAGGCGTGTTTTATAATCGATTAGAAAAAGGGATGAAATTGGACTCCGATCCTACCGTTAAATATGCTAGAAGAGATTTTAACGTACAAGTTTTATATGAACATTTGGAAGTTGACTCCCCTTATAACACGTATCGAAATAAAGGGATTCCTATAGGACCAATTGCTTCTCCTGGTGAGAAGTCGATTGAAGCTGCCTTAAAGCCTGTAAAAATGGAAGAGCTTTTTTTCTACGCGAGACCTAATGGAGAAGTTATTTATACAAAAACACTGCAAGAACACAATGCCATTTATAAGAAGTACAGAGATGAATGGAAAGTTTGGCAAGAACAACAATAACGCTTTTTAAGGATACTATTTAACAGTATCCTTTTTTTATATTGAAGTTTAAGGAATCGAATTGTATGGAAAGCTATGATGCTCTCGCCTTCATAAAAAGATTATGTTACAATATACCGGTTAGTGTGAAGGAGGCGTGTGACTTTGGTCTCGAATGAAGTAAACCAATACATCGAAAATTTAATTCCAGCGCGCTCTGAACATGTTGATAGAATGGAGCAATTTGCAAAACAGCATGATATTCCGATCATGGAATTATCGGGAATTGAAACCCTACTGACTTATGTGAGGTTGAAAAAACCGAATACTATTTTAGAAGTGGGGACAGCAATCGGGTATTCTGCTACCCGAATGGCTCTTGCATGTGAGACAGCCAAGATCATAAGTATTGAAAAAGATGAAGAACGGTACAATATAGCAAAAGAAAATATTAAAGCTCTTCATCTTGACGATAGAATTACTTTATTGTTAGGTGATGCGAATGAATTGCAGAGCCAGGTAGCACACTATGCTCCATATGACTTTATTTTTATAGATGCGGCTAAAGGGCAATATCAAAACTTTTTTGAACACTATTCCTCTATGCTGTCTCAAGAAGGCATGATTATTACAGATAATGTTCTTTTTAGAGGGTATGTCGTGGATGGAAGTGGAATCGAGAGCAGAAGACGTCGTGCACTCGTAAGAAAAATTAATACCTTTAATCAATACATCATGCAGCATCCTGATTATCACTCTATAATCTTACCGGTAGGAGATGGTATGATGGTGAGCATTAGAAAAACATAGGGGTATTGCAGTTTATTTTAGAGGAGTAATGAAAATGGGAAAAAAACCTATCGTAATTGGGGTTGCAGGTGGATCAGGATCAGGAAAAACCACGGTAGCTAAAGAAATTTATCGGCAGTTTGCAAATCAATCAATTCTGATTATAGAGCAAGATGCTTATTATAAAGATCAATCTGAAAAATCAATGGAAGAGCGCTTAAAGACAAATTATGATCACCCTCTTGCGTTCGATAATGATTTATTAATTCAGCATATCATGTCACTTCAATCCTATGAATCAGTTGAAAAACCAGTGTACGACTATACAGCACATACAAGAAGTGATAAAATTATCCCAGTTGATGCTAAAGATGTCATTATATTGGAAGGTATTCTGATTCTTGAAGATGAACGATTACGTAATTTGATGGATATAAAGTTGTTTGTCGATACAGATGCAGACGTAAGAATCATTAGAAGAATGGTTCGTGATATCCGAGACAGAGGAAGAACATTGGAGTCCGTAATCGATCAATATACTTCAGTCGTACGGCCGATGCATAATCAATTCATTGAGCCGACCAAAAGGTATGCAGATATCATCATTCCTGAAGGCGGTCAAAACCTTGTGGCCATTGATTTAATGGTTACGAAAATCAAGACGATATTAGAAGACAAAGCTTTGCTGAAAAAATGAGGAAACATCTCCTTATTTTTTCAGTTTTCATGGACAACCTTTCCCGTTAAGCGGCTAGGCAATCAACTATTGTCCTATTTTTTATACATACCCTGCCCGAATTATCATATAACGTATCAAGGGTACTGATTATTGAAGGAGTGAAGAACATGGCAGACGAGAAAAAACACTATATGACCCTAGAGGGTAAGCAAAAGCTAGAAAGTGAATTAGAATTTCTAAAAACAGAACGAAGAAAAGAAGTTGTAGAACGTATTAAAGTAGCACGAAGCTTCGGTGATCTTTCTGAGAACTCCGAGTATGATGCCGCTAAGGACGAGCAGGCTTTCGTTGAAGCACGAATTGTTCAATTAGAAAAGATGGTTCGCGATTCGGTCATTATTGAAGATAATAAGGACCAATCTGATAACGTTTCCATTGGGAAAACAGTGAAATTTAAAGAACTCCCTGATGGCGATGAAGAATCCTATGTCATTGTTGGAAGTGCAGAAGCCGATCCTTTTGAAGGAAAGATTTCTAACGATTCACCGATGGCAAAAAGTTTATTCGGAAAGAAGCCTGGAGATAAAGTTTCTGTACAAACGCCAGGTGGGGAGATAAAGGTAGTCATTTTAGAAGTGAAATAAGAGCTTTATAAATGAACCTGCAAAGAGAGATTTTGGCTTAAGAGGCCAAGGTCTCTTTTTTGTTTAAGAAAATGAAGATGAGGCGAAAATGGGGTTAAGGTGGTGATCACACGTGTTATCAAGAAAAAGAGTAATGGGTACAGGAATTGGCATTTTATTATTTATGACATTCTTAATATACCGATTAGCTGATATACAACTGATCTCCACGAAATCATTTTCAAAAAAACAGGTAAATCTTATCCAAGAAAGTGTGAATCAACGAACACACCGTTTTACGATAAATGATGGGAGAGGCTTTTTTCTGGATCGGAACGGTGAGCTTCTATCAACAGATGTTAAGCCGCAAATTGTTGTTTTTCCTAACCTTTATACGAAAGATTGGCCTATCGTTGCTATTGCGAATATCCTGCAGCTGCCTCCTGACGATGTGCGGACTATGATTCAAGGTCTAAAAAAACCTTCATCCCTTCCAACCAACCATGAGATTTCAATACAACAGATGAATCAGATCAATGATATGGAGATACCTGGGTTGTATGCCCAGCTTGTGACGCGAAGAAAACCTCTGCCTTTTGCTAATCATGTCATCGGTGCTGTCGGTGAAGACCCCGACTTAATCACTCGAAGATATAAAGAAAAAATGGATAAAGGGACGATAAGTCTTGCAACGAAAACAGGTAAAAACGGGATGCAATATACGTTTGATCCCTTCTTGATATCAGAAGGAGAGACCCAGTTTATCTATCATGTGGACAGGCAAGGAAATCCTCTATTTGGACTGGATGTAAAATACCGCACTCAAACAAATCCATTATATCCTCTCCATGTTGTGACCACTATTGATAAAAGAATGCAGGAAACAGTGGAAATGTATTTAGACCTTCATAAGCTTGAAGATGGTGGAGCCGTTCTGTTAGACATCGAATCGAATGAGCTTTTAGCTATGGCGAGTCGTCCTGTATTCACGAGTGATGCCATCTACAAACATGAGAATAAGATGACCACTCAGCAAATTCCGGGTTCTATCTTTAAAATTGTAACCGCTGCAGCGGCTATTGAAGAAAATATCATTCAGAATGATTCACGCTATGATTGCAATACAAACATTTATGGAAAAGAAGATGAGAGACAACTAGGATTTTTAAACTTTGAGGAAAGTTTTGCCCAAAGCTGTAATAAGACCTTTGGAGAGCTTGCAAATGATTTGGTGACAGCACATCCGAACATTTTAGAAGATTATGCAACACGGTTAGGTCTACTTCAAATCAATGGCTGGAGTGGCCAAGTGTATCATCTTCCTCATTTTTCACATTTTTACAAAGAAGAACAAGGACAATTGCAAAGCGGTAAAAAAGAAAAGGACGACTATCGATCCCAGCTTGCCATATCACAGACGGCGATTGGACAGCTTGATGTTAAGGTTACACCTTTATCAGTCGCAAACATGATGGCAACAATCGCAAGGGGAGGAGAGTGGTCTGAAGTAAAAGCTGCTCAGTCTGTTAACTTTGCTAATGGTACACGACTAATAGATTTTCAAGATCATAAAGGAAAACAAGACACCTTATCATCCTATACAATGATGAGGCTCCAATCTCTTCTTCTCCACGTAGTAAAAGATGAAAACGGAACTGGTCACAGCCTGCAATCATTGCCTTTTCAGGTGGCTGGAAAGTCTGGAACGGCTCAAAAAGGAGAAGGTCAGCATTTCAATAATAAATGGTTTGCGGGGTATTTTCCTGCAGACAAGCCTCGATTTGCGCTTGTAGTGGTCGACCTTAAACACGATACAGTCAATAGAACAACTCCTGTTTTTGCCGATATTGCAAAAAAGGTTATGGAAATGTCAAAAAAGGGAAGATAGTTAATGGAATGGAATAAAATGAAAGTGATGTCGAAACACTGTGGTCGTGGTAAAATAGAGGAAGCTTATTTTACTTTTCTGGGGAGGAAAACATGAAACGTAATCAACGGTATGAATCAAGATTAGAAAAGCGAAAACAAAATCGTTTTTTAAACATAGCAATTGGATTAGTAGTATTATTAATTGTCGTTGTTGGGTTCAACCTATTCTCTGGTGATGAAGATGCAACAACAACAACAGCAGAAAATGAGCAAACAACGAGTAAAAGTGAAACGAAAGATGATCCATCCATAGAAATGGAAACTGAAAAAGACGAACAGAATAATGATGGTAAAACCTCTGATGAAGCGAAAGAAGAAGCAAATTCTGAAGGGGATCAAGCTGAAGACGTAGAATCAGAAACCAAAGGCGGCGGCCCAGAAGGACCATGGGAACCAGTGGGTACTTCCCAAAGTGAACCGCATCAAAAATCATATGATGATCAATCTCAAGACTGGAAAGAGATGGTCCAAGCTCTTTCTTATGCAACGAATATCCCTGAAGATCAAATGACGATCTTTTGGTTAGGAAATGGTGGTGGTCCTGATCTTTCTAAAGGGACGGTGTCTTCTAAAGTAGACAAAGTTAAATATGATGTTCAACTTCAATGGATTCCAGAAAAAGGATGGAAGCCGACAAGCGTAACGAAAGTTCAATAAATTTCTAAGAGGACAATCCTTGTTTTTCATGGATTGTCTTTTTTCTTTAATTTTCTATCTAAAAGTGCTTCAATAATGATAGTTAAGAAATAAGGAGCAAACATGAGAAGAACTACATCCGTTTATATAATCTTGATTATTATTGCAAGTTTACTAATGGGCTGTAAGAAGCCGGAAAAGCCGCCCGAGACGGTATTATATATTTCTGCTGCATCCAGTTTGAAAGGACCCGTTAAAGATTGGATAAAACAATTTGAAGAAGACCATCCTCACGTTCATATTGCAGCCAATTTTGGCGCATCAGGTGTCCTGCTTAATCAAATAAAAAAAGGTGCGCCTGCTGACCTTGTATTTTCAGCTCAAGCTATTGACCACTATGTACCTAGCGGCTCGACGATTTCATTTAAAGAGGAAGGTATTATAGCATCGAACGAACTTGTTTTTGTTGCGGGAAAACGTTTGAATTCACCTGTCAGATCTGTAAAGGACTTACCTGCTGATGCAAAGCTTGGAATAGGTGATCCAAAGTGGGTGCCAGCAGGTTTTTATGCGGAAAAAGTGTTAGAGCACCTAAACAAATCACTTGATGAGATTCGCTTCAGTCAAAATGCTGTTCATCTAAAAGGGTTAGTCGAAAACGGTGCTGTTGATTATGCGATCATGTATAAAACAGATGCTGTCGATAATAAACATCTTACCATTCTGGAGACGATCCCAGAAAGCATGTATCCCGTTATTGAATATCCTCTTTACGTAGTCAATTCAGCAAAAAAAGATACGAAGGACTTTATACAATATGTTCAATCAGCTGAGGGACAACTAGTGCTAAGGAAATATCATTTTAGAGAGAGTGTTAAGAATTGATTCATTCGTTCGTACTATCTATTGAAACAGCTGTTATTGCGACGATCTTAGTTATGACAGCCGGTTTACCGCTCGCTTATTTGTTTGCGCGATATTCGTTTAAAGGAAAGTTGATCATGGAAACGGTTTTTAGTCTCCCTTTGATTCTTCCTCCTTCTGTAGTTGGATACGTTTTACTTGTACTATTAGGACAAGATGGGTTAGGTCGTCTTGGCATTCATTGGATTTTTACATGGAAAGCCGCTGTTTTGGCAGGAGCGATTGTTTCGTTTCCCTTATTCTTTCGAACAGCGAAGGCGTCTTTCGAAAATTTGGATGAGAACATTATTGATGCAGCTCGTTTAGATGGAACCATGATAAAAATCTTCTTTAAAGTCAGCTTACCATTAGCCAAACATGGATTAACTGCTGCTTCTCTGCTCGCTTTTTTAAGAGCCATAGGTGAATTTGGAGCGACTTTGATGATTGCAGGAAATATCCCAGGGGTTACGCAGACTGCGCCACTTGCCATATATGACCATGTTTTATTAGGGGATGAAAAAGCTGCGCTTCTTTTGTCTTTGCTTCTTATCCTGTTTTCATTTATTTTGTTGTCGATCAGTGCACTCTTAGCAAAAAAATCTAGTTAACTAAGACTCTAAAAGCATTTCTTTAGAGTCTTTTATTTTTTTGCGGAACCATTTGGACACGATTTTAAAATAAATAAAGGAATTTATTATTTGATAAGAGACACAAACTATGATAATTTGGAACCTATAATCATCTAATTCATAGTATATTGATAGGAATAATATATTTTAACTTTGGAGTGAAACAAATGGGACGAGAATTTATTGAACTTTTTGATGAATGGTCATCATCTTATGATGAAACCGTTTCGGGTAAGGATCAGGAATATAAAGAGGTTTTTCATAACTATGATCAAATTTTAGAGGCAGTTGTAGATAGATCAGGGAATATCGTATTGGAGTTTGGGGTCGGAACAGGAAACTTAAGTCAGAAGCTGCTTGCTAAAGGAAAAACTGTAATTGGAATCGAGCCTTCAAAAGGGATGAGAGAAAAAGCATTAACGCGGAATCCCCAGTTGTCTTTGCATGATGGAGATTTTTTGTCATTCCCAGTTTTAAATGAAAAAATTGATACGGTTGTTAGTACGTACGCTTTTCACCATTTAACAGACGATGAAAAAGACACAGCGATCGGACGCTATAGCCAGCTGCTCGAAAAAGATGGTAAAATTGTATTTGCAGATACCGCATATCTTCATGATGCCGATAAGAAAGAACGTCATGAAAAAGTAAAAAAACAAGGATTTCTTCATTTGTTACAAGATCTTCAAACGGAATATTATACGACGTTAGGAGTTCTAGAGGAGATTTTTAAAAAGCATAAATTTGATATTTCCTTTTTAAGACTCAATGAATATGTATGGCTCATGGAAGCGGTAAAAAAATAATATTGGAGAATCAGTGTAATGAGAATTGGAATTATAGGTGCGATGGAAGAAGAAGTTGTTCTTTTACGAGAGCAGCTGACGGAGCTTCAAAAAAAGAAGCTAGCTGGCTGTGAGTTTTACCAAGGATACTTAAACGGCCAAGAGGTAGTCTTATTAAAATCAGGAATCGGTAAAGTGAATGCTGCGATTGGTACAACACTTATGATCCAGATGTATCAGCCTGATGTTATTTTAAATACCGGTTCAGCAGGTGGATTTCATGCCGAATTAAACGTGGGAGACGTTGTCATCTCAACGGAAGTTCGACACCATGATGTAGATGCAACAATCTTTGGGTATGAATACGGGCAGGTTCCTCAAATGCCTGCCAATTACCTTCCTGATCAAAAGCTTGTAGAAGCAGCACTTCGAGCAGGCAGCCGCGTACAGAATGTTCAGGTTGTTAAAGGACTGATTGCATCAGGTGACTCGTTTATGAGCGACCACGAGAGGGTAGAAGACATACGTGGCAAATTTCCGATGCTTTACGCAGCTGAAATGGAAGCTGCGGCCATCGCACAAACATGCTATCAGTTTGATGTTCCTTTTGTAATTATCCGCTCTTTATCGGATATTGCCGGAAAAGATGCACGTCTATCTTATGATCAATTCTTAAAAACAGCATCGAAGAACTCAGCAGAATTTGTACAACAAATCGTAGAGGAGCTGAAATCATTATGACAAAAAAGATGAATGTAGAGAGTTTTAACCTTGACCATACGAAAGTAGTTGCCCCATATATCCGGTTAGCTGGAACAACCACTGGTGCAAACGGAGACGTTATTCATAAATATGACATTCGGTTTTGTCAGCCCAATAAAGACCATATGCCAATGGAAGGGCTACACTCGATCGAACATTTAATGGCAGAAAATATCCGTAACCACCATTCTACTGTTGTTGATATCAGCCCGATGGGTTGCCAAACTGGTTTTTATTTATCAGTTATCAACCATGATAACTATGAAGAAATCTTAGAAGTTCTTGAAAAAACACTAAACGACGTACTTGAAGCGACAGAAGTTCCTGCTTGCAACGAAGTGCAATGCGGCTGGGCGGCTAACCATAGTCTTGAAGGAGCAAAAGAGATCGCTCGTAAAATGCTATCGCAAAAAGACGAGTGGCACGTTGTATTCGCAGAATAGAGGGTTCAGAGAATAGAGGGCAGAGGAAGCATGAAGTATTATAAAAATGTACATGAGTTAATCGGGAACACCCCATTAATGGAAATTACGCAATTCTCCCTTCCAAAAGGGGTTCGTCTCTTTGCAAAACTTGAGTTCATGAATCCAGGCGGCAGTGTAAAAGACCGCCTGGGAATGGAGCTGCTAGAAAGTGCACTATCAAAAGGATTGCTTAAGAGTGGCGGAACCGTTATTGAACCTACAGCGGGTAATACGGGAATCGGTCTTGCATTAGCGGCGATCAACAAAGGAATCGATGTTTGGTTCGTCATTCCTGAAAAGTTTAGCTTAGAAAAGCAGGAGCTCATGAAAGCCTTGGGAGCGAAAGTCATTCATACACCAACTGCCGATGGGATGAAGGGTGCTATATTGAAAACGAAAGAACTCTTAAGTGAGGTGCCTGACTCATTTTCTCCTTCACAATTTTCCAATCCTGAAAATCCAAACACGTATTATAAGACAATGGGGCCAGAAATTTGGAATGACTTAGATGGCAAGGTGGACATATTTGTGGCAGGAGCAGGTACAGGCGGCACGTTTATGGGAACATCGCGTTATCTTAAAGAAAAAAATCCAAACGTAAAGACTGTTATTGTTGAGCCTGAAGGATCGATCTTAAACGGTGGTGAGTCGGGTCCGCACAAAACTGAAGGAATCGGAATGGAATTTCTCCCGGATTATATGGATTCTTCCTATTTTAACAGCATTCACACGGTGACGGATATAGATGCATTCAAACGAGTAACCGAGCTTGCCAAAAAAGAAGGTTTGCTCGTTGGGAGTTCTTCCGGAGCAGCTTTGCATGCAGCGCTTTTGGAAGCTCAATCAGCTAAAAATGGCGATGTAATCGTAACGGTTTTTGCAGACAGTTCTGAGCGTTATTTAAGCAAGAAAATTTACGAAGGAGGCATCTGATATGAAAAGAAAAACAAAATTGATTCACGGAGGCATTCCTTCTGATAAACATACAGGAGCTGTGTCTTTTCCAATTTATCAAGTAAGCACGTATAAGCAGGATGAGGTAGGGGTTCATAAAGGATTTGAATATTCAAGAACGGGGAATCCTACTCGTCATGCACTTGAAGAACTCATTAAAGACTTAGAAGGCGGAAGCAGGGGCTTTGCTTTTGGTTCAGGTATGGCTGCCATTACAGCTGTCATGATGCTGTTTGATTCTGGAGATCACGTTATTTTGACGGATGACGTATACGGAGGTACGTTCCGAGTAATGTCTAAAGTTCTTAATCGTCTCGGTATCGAATCCACGTTTGTTGATACGACTGATATTGAGCAGATTGAGGCGGCGCTGAAGCCCAATACGAAAGCATTATATGTGGAAACTCCTACGAACCCACTATTAAAAGTTACAGATATTGAAGCTGTTGCAAAATGGTCCAAATCGAAGGACCTGCTCTTTATGGTAGACAACACGTTCAATACTCCATATTGGCAAAATCCGATCGAATTAGGAGCTGATATCGTCTTACATTCAGCCACAAAATATATTGGTGGACATAGTGATGTTGTTGCAGGTCTTGTTGTTGTAAACGACGATAAGCTAGGTGAAGACCTCCATTTTGTTCAAAATTCGACTGGCGGCGTACTTGGGCCTCAAGATTCATGGTTATTGATTCGCGGTATTAAAACATTAGGTCTTCGAATGGAAGCTCATGAGAACAATACGAAAAGAATCGTAGACTTCTTAAAGGAACATCCTTCCGTAGAAAAAATCTATTATCCTGGGCTAGAAGATCATCCTCAGCATGATATCGCTAAAAAACAATCTGGCGGTTATGGAGGCATGGTATCCTTCGATGTAGGCAGTGAAGAAAAAGCAAATGCCGTTCTGAAAAAGGTGCGGTATTTTACGCTAGCTGAAAGCTTGGGAGCTGTTGAAAGCTTAATTTCCGTTCCAGCAAGAATGACTCATGCTTCCATTCCACAAGATAGAAGAGCAGAACTTGGAATTACAGATGGGTTAGTTCGTATATCAGTTGGAATTGAAGACGCGGAGGATCTTATCGAAGATTTGAAAAATGCATTAAACGATTAACATTCGAGAACAGGCTGTAGCAGGCTTGTTCTTTTTTATCACTATTTAGCCATAGTTTTTTCACCGTTTTGTCAAAAAATGCTTGGTAACTGAATGTCTTACCTATGTTATCCTGTTAATAGAGGACAGGAGGTAGAGGCTGCTATGACAAACAAAATGGAAAAAGAATTACAAAAAAAGATGGCTGACTACCAGCGCTTTGGCTTTATTTTGTTGGCAGTAAGCACATTCTTCTACTTAGGATTGATTCTTCCAGTAGAAGATAAAAACTTCGTTCAATCTATTACTTTAGGTATTGCTTCGCTAACCTGCTTAGGTTTTACAGCGGGGATGTACAATGTAGTTCGAAAATGCAAAGTACAATTACAAGAATTAACAAAATAATAATTTCACATACCGTTCCTATAAGGGGAACGGTATTTTTGTTTTCATAATTAATTAAACGGCTGCCATAATGAATATCACTATTAAAAACCGATAGAAATCGTAATAAGCTATGAGCACCGAACAATAGTAAAAGTAGCAGGAAAGAATAAAAAAAGCCGTCCTCCATCATCATTGAGGGGACAGCTGTATTTTTAAAGGAATATTCCTGTTACGGTTCCAATGCATAGCAACACTCCAAATGATAAGTGAAGTAGAGCTGTTAAACCAAGAACTTTATTCAGCTGTTTCGGTTCCCACGTTGAAACGGCAATCTTCAGAGCTTTTATTGCGATTGGCAGAGTAATAAAAGCAATAAGGCTCCATACCGGCAAGATATCTAAAAGAACAAGACCGATTAAGCTTATATATGTTCCAAGCAGTAAAATGAAATATTCAATTTGAGATGCATTTCTGCCAATGAGTCCTGCGATTGTTGTTTTTCCGATCTGTTTATCTGTATCAAAATCTCTTAAATTATTTGCATGCAGAATCGCCATTACGAGTAAAGCATTCGGGATTGCTGCTAAAAAAACTTCAGAATTCACGTTCAAGGTCTGGGTATAAAAAGAACCAACAACAGCCAATATTCCAAGCGTACTCCCTGAAGCGACCTCCCCTAAAGCATTATAAGCCAGTGCATAACGTGTAGCGGTATAAAAATAGCCAACTAATAAAGACGGAATTCCAATATAAAGCACAACCGGCCCAGTTAGTGCTGTTAAAATTAAACCGATTATAATGCTAATTGAAAAGAATATAATACCGGTTACATAGACTTGACGCGGTGTCATTTCCTTTCGATCAATCACACCAGAAGGACTAAGTGAGCCCTCTAAATCAGCTCCTTTTACATGGTCGAAGTAATCATTAACAAGGTTTGTCCCACATTGTAAAAAAACAGCTCCAAATAGAGTAAGTAAAAATGTGGTCCAGTTCATGTCTGTCCATTGTAATGCAAGTATCGTTCCGAAGAGAACAGGTATGACCGAAGCAGTAAGTGAAATAGGTCTTGTTGATGCGAAAATAACTTTAGGATGTATCATTTTGTTATTCCCCCTTTACAGCTATAATTATAATTAAAGTTTGTGAAAGTGTACACATAAATATCTTATATATCCAAAAACCCATTTTTAAAAAAAGATAAAAAAATTGGCAACAAATAAAACGAAATGCATATCCTTTTAAAGGCCATCCAAAACTTTACAACACATGGTAAATTGTGTATGATTTTCTAAGTAAAGTAAAAAGATGAAGGAGGTTGAACACAATGATCATTAAATGCAGTTTTAATAGTCAATTGAATATACATTTACGTTCGGCCGCCCTCTGGAGCAGTATGTCTATTTAACTTTGGATAAAACATACCGTGGGTCGAATACCTGCGGTTTTTTTGTGCCCATTTTTACCGCAGGAATCGTACTGCGGTATTTTTTATATAAAAAACTTTAAGGAGGAGATTGAGATGATAATGGTAAGCATTACACTGCTGACATGGCTGCTGACGGAGAAAGACTCAACCTGATGAATTAAAAAATATATAACAATAATAGGAGTGAATAACCATATGTTTACACTGCATTTGTTTTTTATAACCATTACCTTTTCAATAAAGAGAAACCACCGTTCAGAAGAACAGTACCTATACGACGAGCGCGTAAATACTCTTTATGATCGTGCTAAAGAAAAGGCCTCATACAATACATTTATGATGTAACTACAAAAGAGCCATCTCGCTTGAACGCGAGAAAGGCTCTTTTAATTTTGCAGGCATGAAGGTAAGAAGTACGAAAGGTTGTCAGTAATGGGATTCCCAACTCTGTAGCCAAAAGCGCTAGGTTTTCCATTAATGATAAAGGTGCCTGTCATCCTATGACCTTCCATATTTCCTCGTTCACATTCAAACTTCATCTTAGGGAGCGGAACATACTTTTGATACACACTTGCATACTGTTCATACGTCGCATTTTTGTCTTGATCGACTATGTTGCCGTTGCCGTCGAAAATCCGAACAGTGTCTCCTTCACGCCCAAAAACAGGTTTTTGTACATAACGTTCCTTTTTACTAAGAAATGGGTCTGGTTCTAAATAGGTAGGCAAAAAATATTGGGAAATCCATTCATGTTCTTGTGAAGTGAAATAAGGTGACCGCTCTTCATACAATCCCCATATAAGAGCCAACACAGCTTTACTTTGTAACAAGAAAGCTGAAGGAGGATTTACGATGGCCAGCTTGTTTTGAATCACAAGGTCTGTTAACTGAAGTCCAATCTGTTCGTTTGTTTCTAAATCTTTATCTTGAATAAGGAGTTCAATCGGAAAGGTCTGTCTATATAACACATCTATTTTCTTGCCATTTTGATCATACAGTCCTTCATTTTTTTGAATGATCAACTCTTCTAATGGAATGTATTGAGATGGAAATCCGCATAGTTTTTGCAAATAAAGAACGGTCTGTTTATCCTCCATATTTTCACCATGAGAAGTAAAGGCGATGTTTGGAGAATGTGAAGTTCCGAGGCCGCGATACGAAGATAGGAGTGAAGTTCGAATCGCGTGTCTTAAATCTTTTTCCATCCCAGCATTCGGGTTAATCTTACGAAAGTGTTCACACAAAAGTTCATTAACTTTAAAACATTCATAAATGAACGTAGGTGTATCACTATTAAATTCCATTACCTTATGTCCATCAGGAGTCTCAATGGAGTCAATCCTGCCGATTACTGTTTTCGGGAGAGGAGATTGAAAACGTAAGAATGCTACTAAAGAGTCTGGAAACCCTAACAACTGTAAGGTCTCATCCTTAATTTCAGGTGATTGCAAGAGAGAAGCTGTCTTAAACAAAATATGGCTTGCTTTCGTACCAAATTCTTTCACTGATTCTTTTTCTGTAGATTCAATCGGATAAGGAGTGTATAAAGCATATTCTTGTCCATACATATCTGCCCAAAACTCAGGCAGCTTTTCATAAAATCGTTTTCTTTCTTGAGTGTAGTTCAGCATTTGAATGAAAACCTCCGCACCATACTTCTCTTAATAATCTGATATGATAAACATAACAAAAACAAAAAGGAATGAAAATTATGGAACTCACTTATTACATAGAAAAAGTTGATGGATACGAACCTTTCTTAACTTACAAGATTCCAGATAACATGCACAATGATGAAAAATACGCACGACAGCTATGTGAATTTTTTGTCTCTGGACAAAAGGAATATGAACTTCAATCGAATGAAATGATGGATGATGAAGAAATATTGATTGTAAAAGAGATCGGGCCAGTTAAAAAATTCTCTGAAGAATCCAGTTATAAAGGTAGAGGAATATTTATAGAGTTTAGACAGTATAACAATACAGGAGATATGCCATTGTTACATGTTCAGGCAATGAATAGCCATTGGGATGTTATTCGGTATTTATTAAAAGATGTTGTTCATATTCCACGACAAGGTCAGTTTCAAAGGGACTCAGCTGAAATTGATGAGGACCGTGCTGTTTACGTCATATACGTTGGGGAAAAAATTTAAGCATATGGCATCTGCCATATGCTTTTTTATATTAATATGTAAGACACTGAGCGATAACCCATCCAACGGAAAGGCTGAGAAACATAACGAGTAACCCAACTGCTTTATTATCATTATCTATGGCTTTAGATATGCTTGATCTAATAGCTAGATGTTCTGCAACAAATAAAGCAATGATCTGTGCAATAATCCCAACTGTTCCCCAGATGAGAAGATCTACGATGCTTAATGAATTAGCGATCGAAGAACCGATAACAAAAGCAAGACCAAATAGTCTTCCACCAAGAGATAAGGCAGCCGCTGTATTGCCTTTACTGATCAATTGAAGTTCCTTTGTTTTTGTTGTGAGTTCAAAAACGACAAAGCCAACAAACAATAACCCTAAGCCTGTAGCTGCGTATAGAGCAAAATTAAGAAATAAGTTCATTCCGACAACTCCTCATTTTTTTATCCGCCAAATCCTTTGCTGCTTCCAAATCCAGAACCTTTCCCTTTAAAGCTGGAGCTGTTTTTATAGGATTTGTAGGCGGAGCTTTTTAATAAACTGTTTTTGCCTTTGAAGAACTTTCCTGCCAAAAAATAATGACCGAAGAATCGAGAGTTAGCATCGTCACATTCATAAACTCCATCCTCTTCATCCCATTCCCAATCTTGGCATTCTGTATCTGTTGGCTCAGGCGGAAGATCTTCTGCTTGATAATTGTTACAGCCTGTAAGCATAACGGCAACAGATGCAGAAGAAACACCTGCGATTAGTTTTTTCGTTTTATTCAAGTCTTCACCTCATTTCATGCTAATTATAGTATGTCATAAACGATTTTGAAAACCATTTATTTCTAGTACGAATGAATAAACGAAAAGGTTTCCGGTCATTTTTAATGTACAGACACACCCAAGCCCAGCTCCGCATAAAGATAAAGAAGTAAGAACAGTCTTGGAGGTGCTGTCATGTCATTAGTAGGTGTGTTGGCCTATTTCTTTAAAGAAGTGATGCTGTTTGTTTCGTATGTAAAAAACAATGCCTTTCCCCAGCCACTGTCTGAGAATGAAGAAAAGCAGTACTTAAAAGATATGGCAAATGGAGATGAACATGCAAGAGGGTTATTGATCGAACATAACTTAAGGCTTGTAGCGCATATCGTTAAAAAATTTGAAAACACAGGAGAAGATACGGAGGACTTGATCTCAATCGGTACGATCGGCCTCATTAAAGCGATCGAGAGCTATTCTAGAGGAAAAGGGACGAAGCTTGCGACATATGCAGCACGGTGTATTGAGAATGAAATCCTCATGCATTTAAGAGCTTTAAAAAAGACAAAAAAAGATGTATCTCTTCATGATCCGATTGGAACGGATAAAGAAGGAAATGAAATAACGTTGATTGATGTATTAAAAGCGGAAACGGAAGATGTTGTGGATGCCATTCAGTTAAAGATGCAAAAGAAAAAGATATACGATTACATTCATGTCCTTGACGACCGCGAAAAAGAAGTAATCGTTGGCCGTTTTGGACTCGATCTGCAAAAAGAAAAAACACAGCGTGAAATCGCGAAGCAGTTGGGGATCTCAAGGAGCTATGTCTCACGGATCGAAAAACGGGCACTCATGAAACTGTTTCATGAATTTTATAGAAGCCGTCAACAAGGTGAACGTTCATAGCATTTACAAAAAAGGCTGGTAACATTTACAGCCTTTTTATTTATGCAAGAGGGCAAACTAAAGAAAAAAGGAGTTTTTAAAGATGGCACGAAGAAAAAGACAACCCATTGTTCCCGAAGCAAGAGAAGGACTTGATAAATTAAAAGCGAAAGTAATGAGAGAAGCGGGATATAACGTGTCAGACCAGTCCCCTGATGATGTGAAATATGAAGTAGCAAGAGACATGGGAGTATCCCTTGAAAAAGGATATAACGGGCAGATTACTTCGAAGGATGCTGGCCGAGTAGGCGGTCAGATCGGCGGAAGAATGGTGAAAGAGTTAATTCAGCAGGCGAAAGCAAACCTTGGAAAACAAGCACGATAAATGGAACAAATTCGAGGTGTTTATAAGAAACAAACAGGGAATAGAATAGGTAAATAAACTAGGAGGCGTTGATATGCAAGAAACTGTTTTGTATGGATCGTTCGTTTTGATGTTAGCCTATTTTATATATGTTTCCATTGTGGAATAACCAAAAAAGACTCTCCAATCGGAGAGTTTTTATCTGTAAACAGGAGAAAAAATAAACTTCAGAGTCGATTTTTGTGTGAATATTTTTTATAATAAGAATAGAGAGTCATTATGTACATATACAGGGGGAAAAAATATGCTATTACAAGATTTAAGGCAGACTTGGGAATTGGATTCAGTTTTTCCAGGTGGAAGTGATTCAAAAGAGCTATCAGCAGAAATAAAATGGCATGAAGATGAAGTAAAGTCACTGGCAAAAAAAGCGGAGAAATTTACTTTTTCGAACGAGAACTTTTTAAATCTTATTCAGGAGTTGCAAACTTTTTCAGAGCGGCTTTCTACTACTGGTTCATTCGTAGGCTGTTTAATCGCTCAAAATGTTAAAGATAAAAAGGCGATGGGACTTCGAGGAAGACTAGAGTCCGTTTATGCAGCGTTCTCGAATGTGGGTTCATTACTGGATCAGCAGCTTATGGAGATCAGTGAAGAAACGTGGAAAGACCTCGTAAGTATGCCAGAATATAAGGATATTGCGTTTTCGTTAAACGAAAGAAGAATGCATGCTAAAGAGAAATTAGGCATCGCTGAAGAATCTTTGATCAATGATTTAGCTGTTGATGGCTATCACGCATGGTCCACACTATACGATATGGTGGTCGGCAGAATAAATATTAAAGTTGAGATTGATGGAAAAGTGGAAGAATTGTCAGTCGGACAGGCTGAAAACAAGTTTTCCAGTCCAGACCGCAAAGTACGAAAAGATACCTTCCAAAAGTTTGTGGAAGCTTGGGATAACGAAGGAGAATTTTGTGCGGCATCTCTTAACCATATTGCAGGATTTAGAAACGAGATCTACAAGCACAGAGGATGGAAAGAGACGTTAAAAGAACCTCTTGAGATTAACCGTATGAAAGAAGAAACACTTACAGCAATGTGGGCTGCGATTAATTCTCAAAAAGAGATCTTCGTAAAGTATCTCGATCGCAAGGCAAAGCTTTTAGGATTAGAAAAATTAAGCTGGTACGATGTCGATGCGCCATTATCATCAGCCAACAGTAAAATGAACTACGATGAAGCAGCTCAATTCATTGTAGAGCAGTTCCGTTCATTGGCTCCTAAAATGGCTGATTTCTCTGAAAAAGCCTTTTTAGATGGGTGGATTGAAGCGGAAGATCGTTCAGGAAAAAGACCTGGAGGATTTTGTACAGGTTTTCCAACGAAAAAAGAAACTCGAATTTTTATGACATTCTCTGGAACCCCTAGCAATGTTTCTACTTTGGCTCATGAACTTGGCCATGCGTTCCATTCAGACGTTTTAAAGGAGCTTCCTTATTATGCAACAAATTATGCAATGAATGTAGCTGAGACTGCTTCTACATTTGCAGAGATGATCGTTGCTGATGCTGCTGTTAGCAATGCTAAATCGAAAGAAGAAAAAGTAGCACTTCTTGAAGATAAAGCTCAGCGGTCTGTAGCGTTTTTCATGAATATTCAAGCTCGTTTCTTGTTTGAGACAAAAATGTATGAAGAGAGAAAGGAAGGACAGTTATCTGTAGAACGTTTATGTGAATTGATGGAAGAAGCTCAAAAAGAAGCGTTTAATGATTCACTTGAAGAGTATCATCCCTATTTTTGGGCATCTAAGCTTCATTTCTATATTACAGATGTTCCGTTTTACAATTTCCCTTACACATTCGGCTATTTATTCTCAGCAGGAATCTACGCGAAAGCAAAAGAAGAAGGTCCAGCTTTTGAGGAAAAATATATCTCACTATTACAAGACACAGGTAAGATGGAAGTAGAAGAACTCGCACAAAAGCATCTAGGGATTGATATTACGAAGCAGGATTTCTGGCTAAAAGGAATTGAGTTAGCGGCGGCTGACGTAGAAGAATTTTTAGAACTAACTGAAGGATAAAAAAAAGGAAACCGCTTATAATGCGGTTTCCTTTTTTATCTTTTTTCGATGGTTATCGTGCTAATCATTAAAATAGCCAATCCGATTGTTAAGAACATATAAAAAAATCCTGGAAGGAAGTTGATCGTCAGGTAACCAGCAGCCATCAAGCAGCCTGCCACCGTGATCGGAACGCCTACAAATGACCCGTTGAATTCAGTAATGTTAAAACGAGCTAAACGAATAGCTCCACAAACGATGAAGATAATCGTAAAGATCATGCCTGGTACACCAAACTGATGCAAAACTGCTTGGTAAATTAAAAATGCTGGCGCAATCCCAAATGAGATTAAATCACATAAAGAATCTAATTGCTTTCCAAATTCTGATTCAATATTTAGCTTTCTGGCCACCATTCCGTCAAAACGATCAAACAATCCTGCCAAAAAGATTAAGATAAAGCCGATTTTTAAATCACCGTTAATCATAAATAACAAAGCTAAAGCGCCAAGTGAAAGGTTGATCAACGTTAAGAAGTTAGCGGTCTGTCCTTTAACCTTCTTAAACGTTGAATCAATGCGCTCTCTTTCAATCATAAACATTGGATCACTCCTCAAATGGAAAAAAGCTGGAGATTTGGCTAAGTCTGCACATATAGAAATCAACTCTACCAATGTGGCTTTTAATCTTCTGCTAACGTAGTGTGCTTAAGATTATATAACCATTTTATTTATTATATGCCATACCCATATCTATTGAAAGAGGAAGTTGTTTATGATTCCTTTATTTTGTGATTTTCTTCCAGTTGATTGTATACCGTTTTTTCAGATAATGGTACTCCCGTCCGGTAAGCAGCTCTTGATATCATATGACCTGCCACTGGTGCTGTTAAGAGAACAAAAAGTATGCCTAGAATTAACTTTCCGCTAAATACGTTCATGTCTGATAAAACATAGATAAATGAACCGATCAATATCCCAGAAACGCCGAGTGTCGAGCTTTTCGTAGCAGCATGTAGTCTGGAATAGACATCCGGAAACCGAAGCACACCTAACGTTCCAGAGAAAACAAAAAAGGTGCCAATGATAAGGAAAATACTAATCACGATCTTGATCAATAATAACACCCTTTTCTAAAAATTTTGCAACGGCAACTGTAGCTATAAACGTTAAAATACCGATAAGCAAGATGATATCGTTAAGTTGAACCGTGTCTAGGATGATAGCCATCAATCCAGTAATGGCTATCAAATTGATACCAATCGTATCAAGTGCGACAACACGATCTGGATTTGAAGGTCCGATCACTGCCCGATATAAAAGAAGCAGGATAGAGATGGTTGTTACGAACAAACAAACCGACACAACAATTGAAAACCAATCTGTCATCGCGTTACCCCCCTTATCGCTTTTTCGAAAGTGTCCTTAATTCCAACAATGGTTTCATTCACATCAGGCAGGTCAATCGCGTGAATATAGATGAATCGTTGATCTTTTGATACATCAACAGAAAGAGTACCTGGCGTTAACGTGATCAAGTTTGCCAAGAGGGTGATCTCCCAATTCTTTTTAACATCGATTGGCAATGCAATGATGCCAGGTTGGAAATTAAGTTTAGGCTTGTACACCCATTTTAAAACTTCTATATTGGCCAAAATTAATTCTTTAATAAATAGAAAAATTAAATAGCCGATCGCTTTAACCTGCTTAAAGTAAAACGAGTCTGGTATAAATCGATTGAGAAGAAACAAAAGTGCTGTCCCAATCACAAAACCAACCAGAAAACTTGCGAATGAGTAGCTCTCAGATAAAAACATCCAAATAACGCCGATCAGCAAATTTAAAATAAGTTGAAAAGTCATGGGATTACTCCTTTAATACAAAATCAATGTAGATTTGCGGATCGATAAGATTGTCAGCCGCTGATTGAATATATGGGTAGAACCACTCAGCTCCAACACCAAGAGCGATAGAAATAAAAATCAGTATTCCAGATGCGATCAATCCAGGCTGGTTCACTTTTTCTTTTGGTTCTTCTTTTAGTTCACCCCAAAAGGCACCGATGAAAACACGGATAACAGAAAAGAGAATCAATAAACTGGATAACAGTCCGATACCAGCTGCTATATAATGTTCCTCGTCCATCGCACCTCTTAAAAGAAGATATTTACCGACGAATCCGCTAAATGGGGGTATTCCTGCAAGTACGAGAGCAGCTATGAAAAACATCCACCCTAAGAGTGGAGAAGATTTAATATAGCCTCCCATTTTATTTAGGTTAGAAGTACCAGCATGCCAGACAAGTAGACCGGCAAGAAAGAACAGAGCGGCCTTGATCGCCATATCGTGCACCAAATAATAGATGGTTCCAGCTAACGACTCAGGAGAGAAAGTACCGATTCCAAGGAGCATAAAACCAATAGCAGGCATAATATTGTATGCAATGATCAACTTTACGTTTGATGTTGACAAAGCTCCGATGACACCTATCAACATGGTGATAGAAGCTACCCATATGAAAAAGGTGTGTGTAAGCTCAAGTTTGTGTGAAAAGATAAGGGTGTATACCCTGAGCATCGAATAAACGCCGACTTTTGTCAAAAGTGCCCCAAACAGGGCGGATACAACCGGAGAAGGAACGATGTACGATTTTGGAAGCCAAAAGTACAACGGAAACAAAGCTCCTTTTGTTGCGAAAACAATAAACAAGAGGATGGCTATTCCAGTTAAAATCCCTTCTTGTTCTATTTCTGCCACCCGTTGACCTAACTGTGCCATATTAACCGTTCCTGTTACAGAATATAAAAAAGAAACGGTCGTAACAAAAAGAATAGAAGAAAATAAATTTAACAGGATATATTTTACAGATTCCCTAAACTGATGCTTTGAACCACCTATGATGATCAGTCCATATGAGGCCATCAAAAGCACTTCAAAAAAGACGAAAAGGTTAAATAAGTCTCCTGTTAAGAAAGCACCACTCACCCCAGCAATCAACAAAAAGAAAAGCGGATAAAAATAATGCTTTACCATCTTGTGGCTAACCGTATTATATGCAAATAGGGCTGCAGCTCCTGCAATCACGTTAACAGAAAGAATCATGATGACTGATAATTGATCAGCTACAAGAATGATACCGTATGGAGCTTTCCAACCACCTGTTTCTAAGATTAGCGGATGGGTTGTGAAAACAAAAAAAGTTAAATAAAGTGACACCCCAAAGTTGAGGACTAATGATACAAATGAAAGTTTTAATGTTAGTGAATGCTTTTCATTAAAGAAAATGAGCAGAGCACCAACAAACAAAGGTATAAAGATTGGTAAGAATACTAAATTACTCATCGTCTGTTCCCCTTAGCTGATCCATCATGTCAGTCTTGTTGCTTTGATATGTTCTGTAGGCTAATACGAGCAAAAAGCTGGTCACCCCAAAGCTAATAACGATAGAAGTTAGAATTAAAGCTTGAGGAAGAGGGTCTGTATAGTCCTCGATGCCTTTTACCAAGATTGGTGGTTTACCTCTGTTTAACTTCCCCATAGTTAAAATAAATAGATGAGCGCCGTGAGATATAAGCGCTGTACCTAGTACGATTTTTAATAATTGTTTTTGAAGCAAAAGATAAACGCCGGCTGCAAATAAAGTTCCGGCAAGAATAGACATAAGAATTTCCATTAGTGATTCATGTCCCCTTTATCCCGGTATTTAATCATGGCATAAATGCCTAGAGCAGCAAGACCAAGTACTGCAATTTCAAAAAGAGTATCTAACCCACGGAAGTCAACAAGGATGACGTTAACAATATTGTCTCCTCCTCCAAGTTTGTAGGAATTATCGACAAAATATTTCGAAATGGTCTCAAATGATTTTGAACTATGAGAAGAGACAGCAACAATCGTTAATAATGCGCCTGTTGAAGATGCAAGAATAAAATCCACAAGCTTTTCAGAAGGTTTTTTATCAGATTTTTTTAATGCAGGCAGGTGCGCAAAGCACAGCAGGAATAAGGCGACGGTGATTGTTTCCACAATAAGCTGTGTCAAAGCAAGATCAGGCGCTCTGAAGAAAACAAACAAGAGTGATAATCCATAACCTACGACACCGATCACAATAATAGCCGCAATACGCTGAGTCATCAAGATGGTTGCAATCGCTGCTACAGCCATCACCAAACCTATTAGTACTTCAGGCCAAGTAATAGGAGCAAGGTCATCAAACGAAATCTTAAAACCGTCCGTAAAGTACATAAATACAGACGTTGATATTACCATGAATAGTAAAATGATAGATAAATAAAGGCGATGTGAACCTGTCATAAGAAATCCTGTTATGATTTTTGATGATTTTAGTAATCCGTTCAACATGAACTGATACCAATGATCAGATGAAAATTTTCCAGGAATCCTGTTATAAACAGGCTGCCATTTTTTTAATGTAAATGCGAGTACGGCACCAATTCCAATAACAAGTAATGACATATAAAAGGGCGCATTAAGTCCATGCCAAAATTGCAGGTGAGTAATGGCCAAATCTCCCGTAACGGCTGCAGCAGCAGGTGCTAAAATAGGTTCATTGATTAGATTAGGCAGCAACCCGACTAATATGACAAACACCACTAGTATAATTGGTGACAAAAGCATCCCGATAGGTGCTTCGTGCGGTTTTTTTTCTAGTTGTTTTACGTTTGATTTCCCCATGAATGTTCCAAAGACAAGATACATGGAGTAAACAAATGTAAAGATGCTTCCCAACACCGCGATGATAGGGATCCACTCTGCAAACATACCTGCAAAACCTGTCGTCTGTCCTAACTTTAATGAAGAATCAAAGAACATTTCTTTACTTAAGAATCCGTTAAAAATTGGCAAGGGAACGCCTGCCATCGAAAAAGCCCCGATAAAAGCCAATGTGGCAGAGATCGGCATGAATGTATAAAGGCCCCCGAGTCTTCGGATATCCCTCGTACCTGTCTCATGATCAACAATACCCGCAATCATAAACAGACTGCCTTTAAACGTTGCATGATTGAAAATATGGAAAATAGCCGCAAGAATAGCCACTCCTGTTCCAAATCCAAGCATAGCCATGATCATACCAAGCTGGCTTATCGTCGAGTAGGCAAGAATACCTTTAAGGTCCGTTTGCCTTGAAGCGAGAAATGATCCTAAACAGAGCGTAATTAGGCCAATTCCAGAAACAAGAATAAAAAATACATCGGATCCGCTAAAGATTAGTGAGAATCGAGCTACTAAATACAAACCAGCTTTAACCATCGTTGCTGAATGCAGATATGCACTAACAGGTGTAGGTGCTTCCATCGCATCAGGAAGCCAGCTGTGAAAGGGGAATTGTGCTGATTTAGTAAATGCTCCTACTAATAATAAAATTAAAATTGGGACGAAAAGATCACTTTCTAAAATATCAGAACGATTAGCGATCATCACTCGAATGCTATTTGTCTCGGCTGTATTCGACATTAAAATAAGGGCACCGAGCATAGACAAACCGCCAAAAACGGTGATAAGCATCGATTTCTGAGCTCCATACGTAGATCGATCACGGTAAAACCAAAAACCGATCAACAGAAACGAAGAAATACTTGTAAATTCCCAAAACGTGTACAACACAAATACGTTATCCGACAGAACTACTCCGAGCATAGAGCCCATAAATAGAAGAAGATAGACGTAAAAATGGACTAGCTGTTCTTTTCGTGACAAATAAAAGATGGAATAAAGAACAACTAATGCTCCTATTCCCGTTATTAACAGGGAGAATAACATACTAAGCCCGTCCAAATAAAAGCTTAGCTGGATATCCAATGATGGAATCCAATCCGCGACACTCTGTACAATTTTTCCTTCAGCTAACACTGGCAATTTTAAGCAGAACATGATAAATAAAATGGCTGGTACAGGAAGAACAAACCAACCAGTATGTATCCGGCTCACTTTTTTTGCAGCTAACCCGATCACCAACGCTGCTAAAAAAGGAATTAGTATGTAAATATGCAACATAAAAACCGGTAAACCTCCTTAAAAACATAAGAATAATCGTAATAGTCCATTACATTGTAAGCAAAACCTTTCCGATTTAGCAAATACTTTACTGCTCGAAAACCTTCTCAAATTGTTGAATTCCATAAACTCTTGAATATCCTTCCCAAAAAATACCTAACCTATTTGAGAGGTGATTGTAAATGAGACTTATGCATACATACGTAATACTTCTTGTTTTGTTTCAATTAACAGGTTGTTTTAATGATTCTGTTTATCGAAAGGAAAAGGATAGCCCTGTATTTCAACCGAGAGAATACTATAGAAAGCATATAAGTTTTTCTGAGACAGGGGTTTTTTCAACTTCCTCACTAGGGGATGAAATGAAAAAGGAAATTACGGAGAACGCTCTAGTCAAGCACGCGATTGTGATCAAGCAAAATAAAAAATACATTGTAGCTATTAAGATAAAAGCTTACCATCGGAAAGACGGAGAAGCGATAAGTAAATACTATCAAAAGTATTGGGAAGATAAATGGAAGATACCTGTTGAGGTTACATTTACACCAAGTGATTATCGGAAAGCACAAAAGCTCGTGAAAACAAAAAAAAGAGCGTAAAGTACGCTCTACATTAATACTTGCTGTAATTTGACATGCAACGATCTTCTTTCAATCTCTTTTTTAATTAGGGTTATGAAGTCTTTGCTTAGTTGAAGTTCTCTTGCCTTTAAATAAGATTCAATTAACAGGTCGTCCGAAAGTTTTTCCATAATACAGCCGTTTTAAAAGCGGCTTGGTCACCTCCTGTTTTTTTAAATATTTCTCTGAGCTTGCTATTCTAAATATGCTATGGAAGTCATAAAATGATAAGTTATTGAATTATGTACTTTGAAGCTTACCATGTATTGTAAAATAGAACAATCGTTCGTTTATCCACAGTGTTTGGTGGATAAGTTGTGGGTAAAATGTTAACATCTTTATAAAAGTTAACAGAATACTAAGTGAATATTGTGTATAAGATTATCCACATTGTTGAGTAGGGGAACAATTTGTCGAAAAGTTTTTTAGCGATGAAGAAAAACCTGTTATTTTGTCTAATTAAGCAGAAAAACCGTTTGTTCTTCCTTACATTACTGGTAAAATAGAAACGGTCATTAGGAAATGTGAAGAGGTGCTAGAATGTTAAAACATTTTTTGCCGGATCAGCATGTTCAAAATATATTGGACATTACACCGGAAATGTTAGTTGAACGTAGAGTAAAAGGAATAATAACAGACTTAGACAATACGCTTGTTGAATGGGATAGACCTGAAGCCACTCCCGAACTAATAAAGTGGTTCACATCTATCAAAGAAAAAGGAATCTTAATAACGATTGTTTCTAATAACACACAGCATAGAGTGAAAAGCTTTTCAGATCCTGTAGGGATCCCTTTTATCTATAGTGCGAGAAAGCCGATGAATAAGGCTTTTAAACGTGCATTACTAGACATGAAGCTGAAGAATGAAGAGGTTGTTGTAATTGGAGATCAGCTGCTGACCGATGTTCTTGGAGGTAACAGATTAGGATTACATACGATTTTAGTCGTACCTGTTGCAAGCAGTGACGGATTTTGGACAAGGTTTAATCGTAAATTGGAAAGAATCATACTTTCTTGGATGAAGAGAAAAGGCATGATTCATTGGGAGGAATAGGATTGGAACAAGTTAAATGTGTGGGCTGCGGTATTTCCATACAAACAGAAGATAAAGAAGCGCTCGGATATGCACCTCTTTCAGCTTTAACAAAAGAGCTTCCTATCTGTCAGCGCTGTTTTCGTTTAAAACACTATAATGATATTCAAGATGTTAGTTTATCAGATGATGATTATCGAAAAATTGTTTCAAGTATAGGAGAGGTAGACGCTCTTGTTGTAAAAATCATTGATATTTTTGACTTTAATGGGAGCTGGCTGCCTGGACTTCATCGATATGCTGGTAAGAATCCCATCTTACTCGTTGGAAATAAGCTTGATCTGCTTCCGAAATCAGTAAATCCCAACAAAGTGATTCATTGGATGAAAAAAGAAGCTTCAGAATTAGGATTGAAGCCCATTGATGTACAGTTGATTTCTGCCGAAAAAGGCTATGGAATAGAAGAGCTTGCAGAGAGCATCGATCATTATCGGCAAGGTAGAGATGTTTATGTAGTAGGTTGTACAAATACAGGGAAATCTACGTTTATCAACCGTTTAATCAAGCAGTTTGGTGAAGAAACAGCTGATTTCATAACCACCTCCCATTTTCCAGGTACAACACTAGATTTAATCGACGTTCCTTTAGATGGAAGAAGTCATATGTATGATACTCCTGGTATTATTAATCATCATCAAATGGCTCATTATGTGTCCAAAAAAGAATTAAGTATCATCATGCCTAAAAAAGAAATTAAGCCAATGGTGTTTCAATTAAACGAACAGCAGACCCTTCTCTTTGGCGGTCTTGCTAGAGTTGATTTTATAAAAGGCGGAAAACAATCTTTCGTTTGTCATTTTTCAAATCATTTAAATATCCACAGAACAAAGACAGAAAAAGCGGATGAGCTCTACGAAAAACACTTAGGCGAAATGCTGGCCCCGCCTGAAGATGTTACAAACTTTCCCGCATTAAAACGCTATGAATGGATGGTTAAGGAAAGTAAAACGGATATTGTGATCTCTGGTTTAGGATGGGTTACCTTCCCGGAAGCAGGAGCTAAAGTAGCCGTTTATGCACCAGAAGGGGTTTCAGTTACGGTCCGAAAATCCTTAATCTAAGGAGGATCCATTAAAATGATTAAAGTGCTCGTTATAGGGGATCCAATTGAACATTCGTTGTCCCCCATTATGCAGAATGAAGCATTTAAGCAATTGAACATTAAAGGTCAATACGAGAAAAAAAGAGTGACGCCAGAACAATTAGGACCTTTCGTAAGTTCTTTGAGAGAAAGTGAATATGCTGGGTTTAATGTAACCATTCCGCATAAAGTCACGATTATGCAATACTTAGATGATATTGACGAAGAAGCAAAAGAAATCGGTGCAGTGAATACCGTTGTCAATCAAGATGGAAAATTAATCGGCTATAACACGGACGGAAAAGGTTTTTTGCTTGGCTTAAAAGAAAAACTTACAAAATCATTGGACGAACTGAATGTCCTGATCATTGGAGCAGGCGGTGCGGCGAGATCGATCGCATACGCCCTTTTAAAAGAAAATCCGAAACATTTATCCATTGCTAACCGTTCAGAGGAGAGGTTATCTCTTTTAGTCAACGATTTAAATGGTAAAGAAGTAGAAGGTATATCTTTAGCTAATGCAGAGAGTAAGCTTGCTTTGTTTGATGTCTTGATCAATACGACAAACGCAGGTATGTTCCCGGATATAAAAGATATGCCGTTACAATTAGATCGGTTAAAAGAAGGAGCAGTCGTTTGTGACATCGTCTATAATCCGCTGCAAACAACGTGGCTAAAGATCGCAGAAGGTAATGGTGCTATTATCGATAATGGAGTGTCAATGCTCGTTATGCAAGGAGCGATGGCTTTCGAAAAATGGACAGGCACTTTTCCCGACACGGACAAAATGAAAGACTCAGTAATTAATCAACTTAGGAGGTAATTATGTTAACAGGAAAACAAAAGCGCTTTTTGCGTTCAAAGGCACATCATATCCAGCCTATTTTTCAAGTAGGTAAAGGTGGAGTAAACTCAAATTTAGTCAAACAGGTCGACGAGGCCCTTGAAGCAAGAGAATTAATAAAAGTAAGTGTATTACAAAACTGTGATGAAGATAAAGATACAGTAGCTGAAGTACTATCTAAAGGTACAAAAGCCGAATTGGTGCAAGTGATCGGAAGTACGATTGTGCTTTATAAAGAATCAATTAATCAAAAACGCATTGAACTCCCATAAGGAGTGAATGGAATTGAACAAACATATAGGGATTTTTGGCGGTACCTTTAATCCTCCTCATCTCGGCCATCTGGTTATTGCGCAAGAAGCATTAAAGCAATTAGATCTTGATGAGGTGTGGTGGATGCCAACCTCTAAGCCTCCTCATAAAAATAAGGTTCAAGAGGTTACGGATGAGCACCGAATACAGATGGTGGAGAAAACGATTGCTAAGAATAATCAATTTTCCATTTCTTTACTTGAGTTTGAGAGAAGCGGACCTTCATATACTATTGATACGATTCGCATTTTAAATAATAAATTCCCTGATGTATCCTTTACATTTATTATGGGCGGAGATATGGTTCATTCTTTAAGTACATGGCACCAAATTGATCAATTGAAACATCTTGTACATTTCGCAGGTATTAATAGGGAAGGGTACCCTGTTGATCAACAATGGGAAAGGTATAAGGTTAAACATGTAGAAGTACCTTATATCGGGATATCTTCAACTATGATTCGTTCCAAGGCAAAAGCCGGACAAAATTTCCGGTACTATGTAGTTGATGAAGTTTGGAAGCATGTGAAGGAGCATCACCTTTATGGATAGAGCAATAGCTTTACAACTTGTAAAAAAACAGTTGACGGAGCATCGGTATGTCCACACATTGGGGGTAATGGAATCAAGCCTGCGCCTAGCTGCGCAATACGGTGCTGATCTAAAGAAGGCCGAACTTGCAGCTATCTTTCACGATTACGCGAAGTTTCGTCCAAAAGAAGAAATGAAGCAAGTTGTTATCGATGAGAGCCTACCGCTGGATCTATTAGATTTTGGAAATGAATTGCTTCATGCGCCTGTTGGTTCTATTTTAGTGAAGAGAGAAGCAGGAATTCACGATAAGGAAATACTAAGTGCAATTTATTATCATACAACAGGTAATGGAAGAATGTCGCAATTGGAAAAAATAGTGTTTTTAGCAGATTATATTGAACCAAATCGACAATTCCCTGGAGTTGAAGAAGTAAGGGATGCGGCCGAACGGAACTTAAATGAGGCATGTTTATTGGCTGTGAAAAACACCGTTCAATTCCTAATGAAACAAAATCAGAAAATCTATCCGTTAACGATAGAAACATACAATGGATTACAGGAAGAAATAAGACGAAAAAAATAGGAGGAGTGCACTGAATGAAGGTAAAAGAACTAATGGAACTAGTAGTCAAAACGGCTGATGATAAAAGAGCCGAAAATATTTCAGTATTACACATGGAAGGAATTTCATTGGTCGCAGATTATTTTGTTATTTGTCATGGTAATTCAGAAAAACAAGTTCAAGCGATCGCTAAAGAGTTAAAAGATGTAGCATTAGAAAATGATATTCAAGTCCGCAGAATGGAAGGGTTTGACCACGCAAGGTGGGTTCTTATAGACTTAGGAAATGTTGTGGCACATGTTTTTCACCGTGATGACCGAAGCTATTATAATTTAGAAAAGCTATGGGGAGACGCAACTTTAATCGATGTTGATGCCATTCTCGAACACCAGGAAAACATGTAATGAGTTATCAGCAATTTGCTTACCTTTACGATCAATTAATGGATGATGCCCCATATACTGATTGGCTATCTTTTATTAAGACTGTTGTTTCAAATCATTATCCAGACGCTAAACGATTTTTAGATATTGGCTGCGGAACAGGTTCATTACCTATTTTATTAGCAAAAGAGGGCTTTGACGTAACAGGTGTTGATCTATCTTCAGATATGTTAACAGTGGCAAAAGAAAAAGCAGATCAAGAAAAAGTACAGCTTTCCCTTTTTCAGCAGGATATGAGAGAGCTTGAGGGACTAGGGAAATATGATTGTGTTACGATTTTGTGTGATTCTATTAATTACATAACAACGGAAGAAGATGTGAAACGGACTTTTCTTTCAGCTAAGAATCATTTAGAAACAAATGGATTGCTATTATTTGATGTTCACTCTATACATAAAATCAAAAATGTATTTACAGGTCAGACATTTGGGAGTAATGAGGAACAATTGTCGTATATATGGCAGTGTTTTGAAGGTGAATTACAAAACAGTGTAGAACATGAATTAAGCTTTTTTGTTCAAACCGGAGAATTGTATGAACGGTATGATGAAGTTCATATACAACGAACATTTCCGGTTGATGATTACGTAATATGGCTCAATGAATGCAACTTTGATGTGATTGATATAACTGCTGACTTTTTACCAGAATCTCCTCATCCATTTAGTGAAAGAATATTGTTTGCTGCAAAAATGAGATAGCGTTTCTAACAGACAGCCTTGTGCTGTCTTTTTTATATCTCCATTGTAGGATACAATATGGAAGAGTTTATTTGGAACACATGACTGTGAAGGTGTGTGATTAACATGTTGAGTAATGACCCGTTGTTAAAACATCAAATTTTAGAAACCATTATTGATAGCGCATATGAATGGATTGTTGTTGTGGATCATGGGGGATTCGTGGAATACATGAACAAAACGTATTGTGAATTTCTAGGTGAAAACCCTTCTGAAGTCATTGGAAAACACGTAACGGATGTAATTGAGAATACACGCATGCATAAAGCAGTACTACAAGGGAAGGTAGAGATTGCAGACCTTCAGTACATTAGAGGAAATTACATGATAGCGAATCGTATTCCGATTATGCATGAAGGAAAAGTAATTGGTGCAGTAGGGACGGTCATATTCCGTGATACTGAACAGTGGAAAAAAATGAACTCCCATATAAAAGCGCTGCTTCATGAACTTGATTTTTATAAAAAAGAATGGCACGACATAAACGGAGCAGCTTATACGCTCAATGATTTTGCGGGATTGTCTTCAGAAGTAGAAAAAATTAAAGAGCGCGTAAAAAATATTGCTAGCGGAGACTTGTCTGTGTTGATTCGTGGTGAGAGTGGAACTGGGAAGGAATTGCTCGCACATAGCATACACCAATTAAGCGAAAGAAGCGGTAAGCCGTTTATTAAGATAAATTGCGGAGCCGTTCCCGAACACTTATTTGAGTCTGAACTGTTCGGCTATGCGGAAGGTGCTTTTACAGGTGCAAAAAAAGGCGGTAAACCAGGTAAATTTCAGCTGGCAGATGGTGGTACATTGTTTTTAGATGAAATTGGAGATCTTCCGATGCACATGCAGATTAAACTTCTTCGGGTACTTCAGGAAAAAGAGATTGAACCAGTTGGATCGATCCGCTCTGAAAAAGTGAACGTAAGAGTGATAGCAGCTACAAACCGTCCGCTTGAACAGCTGATAAACGAAAAGAAGTTCCGAGAAGACTTGTTTTACCGTATTAATGTTTTGCAGATTCATATTCCGCCTCTTCGGGAACGTAAAAACGATATATGGCCATTAACAGAAAGTTTTATTCAATCAATAAGTGCTGAGACAGGTAAACGCATTCTGAAGATAAATGAAGATGTAAAAGAAGCGTTTTTACAATATACTTGGCCTGGAAATGCCAGAGAACTTAAAAATTTCGTAGAAGCGGCAATTCAGCTTATGGAAAGTGATCAATTATATTTAGACGCTTTGCCTGATTTTTTAAAAGAAAAGTTAGGTCTTAGTGAAACAAAGAAATCTTTAAAACATTATGTTCAAGATACTGAGAGAAAAGTAATATCAACTCATCTTGAGAGAATGAACGGTGATATTATGGCAGTAGCCAAAGTGCTTGGAATCGGTAAAACAAATCTTTATGATAAAATAAAAAAATATAACATCAAGTATCAAAATTAATAGAATTCCGGAAAAACGGAAAACCATTCCGGATTTTCGGAAGGGAGTCTGAATTGTATTAAACACTTTGGATAAGCCCTTTCATTCGTGCTCTTTAGCGAAATAAAAGTATAATGTGCATAGCACTTATCTAATTTTCCGATTTTTCGGAAAAAAATAAAAAAATAAAAGGTATATAGCCTGCTTTCAACTTGGCACAAAACTTGCAACATCTTACACAAGTGTCATCAGAGGAGATATACCTTCTAAAATGTAAGCGCTTAACAATGGTGAGTTATTTATCATCATTGGTACAAAAAGTATTTTTTAGAAATGGGGAATGAAATTGGACATTATTATTATCTTATTATCATTATTTTTCTTAATGTTTGTAGCTTATCGAGGGTTCAGTGTTATCTTATTTGCGCCAATCGCTGCCTTGTTTGCTGTCTTGTTAACAGAACCAGGTCACGTACTGCCTTTTTTCTCAGGTGTATTCATGGAAAAGATGGTTGGCTTTATCAAGCTGTATTTTCCTGTGTTTTTATTAGGTGCTATTTTTGGAAAAGTGGTCGAGATGTCTGGGTTCGCAAAATCAATTACACAATTTGTGATTAAGCTGATCGGGGCTTCACGTGCGATGCTGGCTATCGTTTTAGTAGGGGCTATCCTTACTTATGGCGGAGTGTCGTTGTTTGTTGTTGCATTCGCACTTTATCCGTTTGCTGCCGAGCTATTTAAGCTAGCTGATATTCCAAAGAGGCTTATTCCTGGAACGATTGCACTAGGAGCCTTTACTTTTACTATGGATGCTTTTCCGGGAAGTCCTCAAATCCAAAATATTATTCCGACTTCCTTTTTCGGTACAACAACTTGGGCAGCACCTACGCTTGGGTTTATTGGGGGGCTATTTGTTTTTATTCTAGGTATGGTTTATCTGGAATGGAGACGCAGACAAGCTGCCGCAAAAGGAGAAGGTTATGGAACGGGTCATAGCAATGAACCGGAAAAGCTAGAATCAGAGAACTTGCCAAACGCTTTTATTGCGATTCTGCCTCTTATTTTAGTAGGGGTATTCAATAAATGGTTTACAGTGTTAATCCCAAAATATTATGGGAAAACGTTTGATTTCTCAGCGATTGGCATGAAGAATGTTCCTGAAATCCAAATTCCTACACTTGCGGCTGTGTGGGCGGTTGAAGGAGCTCTAATTATCGGTATTGTTACGGTATTGTTATTCTCCTTTAAAAGGATCAAGAGCAACTTTAACAAAGGTATCAACTTATCTATCGGCGGAGCATTGCTAGCAACTCTTAATACGGCATCTGAGTATGGGTTTGGAGGAGTAATCGCTGCGTTGCCTGGATTTGCTGCTGTAAACAAAGCGATGTCTGATACAATAAAAGATCCTTTAGTTAACGAAGCGGTAACTACAACAACATTAGCTGGTATAACAGGTTCAGCTTCTGGCGGGATGAGTATTGCTCTTGCAACAATGAGTGAAACGTATATAGAACAGGCGAATAAGCTAGGAATCAGCCCTGAAGTACTTCACCGTGTCGCATCCATGGCGAGTGGTGGGATGGACACACTTCCTCATAATGGTGCAGTCATTACTCTTTTAGCTGTAACAGGACTAACACATAAGCAAGCATATATCGATATTTTTGCTATGACAATTATAAAAACAACAGCAGTATTTGTCATTATCGGCTTATATTATATGTTTGGAATTGTTTAAAATCTTAGCTTAAAGGAGAGGTTATCTGTGGAATCATTCGTTCAAAATAAGGTGGTATTTATAACAGGTGCAGCAAGCGGGATAGGACTTGAACTTGCAAAATCATTTGCAGAAAATGGAGCAAATGTAGTGATAAGTGATCTGGATCATGAAAGAGCAAAGAAATCTGCAGAAAAGCTTAAAGACGAAGGTTACAATGTTATCGGATTAGGTTGTAACGTTACGAATGAACAGGAATTGACTTCTGCCTTGGACGAAACGGTTAACCGGTTCAATCGGATTGACGTTGTGATCAATAATGCTGGTTTACAATACGTTTCTCCTTTAGAAGAGTTTCCAACAGAAAAATTTCAGCAGCTGATTAATGTAATGCTGACGGCCCCTTTTATGGCAACAAAACATGTTTTTCCGATCATGAAAAAACAGGGCTTTGGCCGAATCATCAATATGGCTTCAATAAATGGTTTAGTCGGATTCGCAGGTAAAGCTGCTTATAATAGTGCAAAACATGGAGTGATCGGCTTAACAAAAGTGGCTGCATTAGAAGGTGCTGAGCATGGAATTACAGTAAATGCTATATGCCCAGGATATGTGGATACACCACTTGTAAGAGGTCAACTCGAAGATTTAGCGAAAACTAGAAATGTAGAACTTGAAAAAGTGTTAGAAGAGGTAATTTATCCGTTAGTACCTCAAAAAAGATTGTTAGAAGTGCAAGAGATTTCAGATTATGCGATTTTTTTATGCAGTGAAAAAGCAAAAGGCGTTACAGGGCAAGCAATCGTCATTGATGGTGGATATGTTGCCCAATAAAAAGAGAGTCAGTTTCCTAATTTTCAATTGACATTCACTATATTTAGTGTCAAAGTATTAAATACAAAACTATATATGGAGAATTCAGGCGCCGACATATCGGCTTAATAGGGAATTCGGTGAAAAACCGAAGCTGTCCCCGCAACTGTAATTGTGGACGAAATGGAATTGCCACTGTATAGATCGGCTAGTAAATGGCTGCTATATGGGAAGGCCCAAAGTAGGACGAAGCAATAGCCAGTAGACCTGCCTGAATACTCCTGTTTTCTTTTCCTCGGGGATTGGGAGAAAGAACGATACATTCCACAAGTGATCGTCTTGTTGTTTTTATTCGTTCCTTTTTCCCTCTTCCTGTCGAAGAGGGGTTTTTTATTTTTATGAAGGAGTGGATGAATATGAATCATGTTGTAACGGTCTCTTCTCTCGGGGAATGGTTAAGAGAATGTATTGAAGAGTATCCTGAACTTGATGGAGAACTTTTTTTAAAAAGAGCAGAAGAATTAGAGAACAAGAGCAATGAAAAAGGTTCTCTTTATCGCCTGTTAACGATGGAAGCGTTAAATTTTTTAAGTGTGGAGGAGCCAAACTGGACATTCCTGGCTGCACGTATTTATCTAAAGCAATTGTATGAGGAAGTGTCATCGAACAGGGGAGAAGCTGTTATTTCCCCTTATTCAAATCTAAATGGTCTTATACAACAATTAGTACAGCTTAAAATTTATGATTCTTCGATAGCGGATTCATACTCATTAGAAGAAATAGAAATGGCACAGCAGTTCATTGACCCTTCAAGAGATGAGCTATTTACATATATCGGGTTAAAGACGCTTACTGATCGCTATTTAGCTAAAGGATTCGGTCACGAGCTGTATGAACTTCCACAAGAAAGATGGATGATAATCTCTCTTTTCTTAATGAAAAATGAAGATCACTCTTTTAGAATGGAACGGGTTAAAGAAGCATATTGGGCTCTCTCTAATCTTTATATGACTGTCGCTACGCCTACTTTGGCAAATGCGGGAAAGAGGCATGGACAGCTAAGCTCATGTTTTATTGATACGATTGATGATAGTCTTCGCGGCATATTTGATTCAAATACAGATGCGGCAACCGTTTCAAAAGGGGGCGGCGGACTTGGAATTTATCTAGGGAAAATAAGATCAAGAGGATCTGATATAAAAGGGTACAAAGGAAATTCTTCAGGAGTTATCCCTTGGATGAAACAATTAAACAATACTGCCGTTTCTGTTGACCAGCTGGGGCAAAGGCAGGGTGCAATCGCAGTATATCTTGATATTTGGCATAGAGACATATTGGAGTATTTAGATGCGAAATTAAACAATGGCGATGAAAGAATGAGAACACACGACCTTTTTACAGGAATCTGTATACCCGATCTTTTCATGGAACAAGTTGAGAAACGTGAAGATTGGTATTTATTCGATCCTCATGAAGTGAGACAACTGATGGGGTTTTCACTCGAAGATTATTATGACGAGACAAAAGGGAAAGGTCGTTTCAGAGAAAGATATGCGGAATGTGTAAATGATGCTAGATTGACAAAAAAATGTGTTCCAGCAATTGAAATCATGAAAAGAATAATGAAATCACAGCTAGAAACAGGAACTCCTTTTATGTTCTATCGAGATACAGTGAATCGGTTAAATGCAAATCGTCATAAAGGGATGATTTATGCATCTAATCTATGCACCGAAATTATGCAGAACATGTCTGCAACAACGGTTATTTCAGAAGAGGCGGTAGATGGGGAAATTATTATCAAAAAGTCTCCAGGTGATTTTGTTGTTTGCAATCTATCATCCCTGTCGCTTTCGAAAGTCGTTGGTGATAATGTATTGAAAAGAGTGATTGATATACAGATCAGAATGCTTGATAACGTTATTGATCTTAATCGTATCGATGTACCTCAAGCTGTTCTCACCAACAAAAAATACCGAGCAATAGGTGTGGGAACGTTCGGTTGGCATCATCTACTCGCAAAACAAGGGATAAAGTGGGAAAGTGAAGAAGCGGTCAGCTATGCAGAACAGCTTTATGAAACGATAAACTATCATGTAATCTCGGCAAGCTGTAATCTGGCGGAGGAAAAAGGTGAATACCAAGCTTTTTCAGGATCTGACTGGCAATCGGGTGATTATTTTGTAAAACGTAAATATGAATCAGAAGTATGGCAGCACTTGAAAAAAAGAGTAACTCATCACGGAATTCGAAACGGTTATTTGTTGGCAATTGCACCTAACTCTTCTACGTCCATCATTGCAAATTCAACACCTAGTGTTGATCCGGTGTTTAAGAAATTTTATTCTGAAGAGAAAAAGAACTATAAAATTCCTGTAACGGCACCTGATTTAAATGCTGAAACGACGTGGTATTATAAATCAGCTTTTCAAATTGACCAAAAATGGAGTATCTTGCAAAATGCAGCTAGACAACGTCATGTTGATCAGTCAATTTCTTTTAATCTATATGTCAATCATGACATTAAAGCTAAGGAGCTATTAGAACTTCACATGCTTGCCTTTAAAAAAGGACTTAAGACAACCTATTACACGAGATCAACAGCAATAGAGTTAGAAGGATGTGAAAGCTGTGAAAGTTAATGAACAAGTAATGCTTATTGAAAGAGAAATTTATGATGCTGATGCGCCGAATGCATCTACCGGAGTCATTAATGGACGCAGCTCGAATATTTTAAATTGGGATGATGTCCGATTCTCATGGGCATATCCTTTATATAAAAACATGCTAGCTAATTTTTGGACACCTTTTGAAATCAACATGTCAAGTGACAGTAAACAATATACGTACCTAACAGAAAAGGAACAAGATACGTTTAATAAGATAATTGGTCTGCTTGCGTTTTTAGATAGTGTCCAAACAGATTATTCAAGCAGAGTTGCGGCTTATTTGACAGATTCAAGTCTTTCTGCGCTCATGGCAACTCTATCATTCCAAGAAGTTGTTCACAATCAGTCCTACTCTTATGTACTCTCATCTTTAGTCCCGAAACGAAAACAAGATGAAATCTTTGAATATTGGAAAACGGACACTGTTTTACGTGAACGAAATGATTTTATTGTGCAAGGATATAAAGAATTCATAGAAAATCCTAAACCGGAGACATTTGTAAAATCTATCATTTTTGATGTGATATTAGAAGGATTAAACTTTTATTCCGGTTTTAGTTTTTTTTACAATTTAGCCCGAAATCAAAAGATGGTATCCACTTCAACGATGATCAATTATATCAACAGAGATGAACAGCTTCATGTTTACTTGTTCTGTAAAGTGTTTAAGGCAGTATTGGATGAAAATCCACATCTTCAAAACGAAGAGCTGGATGCTTTTGCAAAACGAACCTTTCAAAAAGCCGCAGAACTTGAAATAAAATGGAGCAAGTATATTATTGGAGACGCGTTTGAAGGGATTAATGAAACCGACTTAGCAGCGTACATCAAGTTTATGGCAAATAAAAGATTAAACGAACTTGGATTTGAAAAACTATATCCAGAACACAAGAAGAATCCTCTTCCATGGATTAAAGCTTATTCTGATGTAAATTCCGGAAAAAGTGATTTTTTTGAACAAAAATCAAGACAATATACTAAGGTATCTGATGAAAATGGGTTTGATGAACTATAAAAAGCCGGGAAATTGATTCCGGCTTTTTTCTTATCTTTCTTTTATAATGAGTGAATATAAAACGTTTTACTTAAGTTCTTCTTTTACTTCAAATTGCCGGTTTACCTTCTCGCACTCTTCATAATATTTTTCATGTGTTTTTTGAATAACATGATCAAACACTTCATCTACTTCGTTACTTAATATTTTGATCCCTTCACCCGTAATTCCGCCTTTAACACACACCTTTTGGATCAAAGTTGGCAGTGTATATACTTCTTTTTCAAGTAATTTTCCCATTCCGATAATCATATCACTTGCAATCTGTGTAGCTTGGGCTTTCGTGATGTCTGTTTTTTCGACAGCACTATTGATGAAGCATTGCAGAAAATATCCCATGAATGCAGGGCCGCAGCTAGCGATATCCGAAGAAATCCGGGTAATATTTTCATCAATAATAATAGGTGTTGAGATACAAGTCATTAATGAAAGCAGTTTTTCTCGATAGTCAGGATGACATTTGCTTCCGAAAGAAATGAGTGAAGACCCTGAAAGTGCTCGATTGTTTATGCTCGGAATCGCTCTTGCAATATTGCAATCTAACAGGTCTTCAAGCTGCTGGCAGGAAATAGGGCTTGTAATAGAAACGACTAATTGATGCTTTGAGATATAACTTTTATTGGTAGATAGTAGTGAATAAAATTCATGTGGTTTTACGCAAATAAAAACAATGTCAGCGAACCGAAACACTTCTTCAGGTGTACTCCCTACCTTGATTTTTGGATAGGCATGCTGCAGCCTTTCCGCTTTGGACAGGGTGCGGTTTGTAACCATCAACCGTGATGGGGAAATGGCTGAAGATTCGATGAAAGAAGAAACGAGAACGCTTCCCATATTTCCGGTTCCGATAATTCCAATCTTCATACCTGAACCTCCTTCCTCTACCTTAAAATCTATGCGCTTCATGTCTTGTTTATGATTTAGTACTGTTTCATCTTTATATTTTACAAAGGAGTGGACCATTGTGGAGAAAGTTAAGCAGCATCAAAACTTGTTGATTGCAGGAGGTGTGTTCATTTTGATCCTAATCGGAACCCTTCTTTTTATTAGAATGGGAAACGAGCCTGACATTCCAATTAACCCTATTCAAAACCCCATCCCCATTGAACGAGAAAATAAAAAACAGGAAGATCTAGATATGAGATCTGATGGTCATGCATTTATTATGATCGATATTCAAGGAAGTGTTAAAAGTCCTGGTGTTTATCAGATGAATAACGGAGATCGAGTCATGCATGCCATAAAGAAAGCTGGTGGATTTTTAGAAGAAGCAGAAGCTCGTTCTGTAAACCAGGCTCAAAAGCTATCAGATGAAATGATTATTTATGTAGCCGCTAAAGGAGAAGAATTCAACCATCAGAATGGAAATGCCCAAAACAATAACAGTGACAAGCTAAACATTAATACCGCAGATAGTGAGGAACTGCAGAACCTGAGTGGAGTAGGTCCTGCTAAGGCAGAGAGTATTATTTCCTATCGTGAGGAGAATGGTCCTTTTACATCCATTGAACAATTATTAGAGGTTCGGGGGATAGGAGAAAAAACAATAGAAGATTGGAAAGACAAAATAGAATTTTAGTAGGGTTTTTGTTGACCCTCTATTTTGGTGAGTCTACACTTAGTGTATAGATTAAGGAGGCGATATGAGTTGGAACGCATTTCCTGGAATGAATACTTCATGGCTCAAAGTCAGCTGTTGGCGTTAAGAAGTACGTGTACCCGTTTAGCAGTAGGGGCTACAATCGTGAGAGATAAACGAATTATTGCCGGGGGTTATAACGGTTCAATATCTGGCGGTGTGCATTGTATTGATGAAGGCTGTTACGTAATCGATGGACACTGTGTAAGAACCATCCACGCTGAAATGAACGCCCTCCTTCAATGTTCAAAGTTTGGAGTGCCGACAGATGGTGCCGAGATGTATGTTACACATTTTCCGTGTTTGCATTGCTGTCGATCTATCATTCAAAGCGGAATTAAGAAAATCTATTATGGTGAGGATTACAAAAATCACCCTTATAGCATTGAACAGTTTAAAGATGCTGGAGTGATCGTTGAGAAAGTTGAGATGAAAATTCCTCCTTCTGCTTTTATTTCCACTTAAGTATGAATCCTAGGTATGCCGTTCTCAGTGCTCTTTCTTCGTTAACTGGTGTATGGCTTACAAAAAAGATGACGGTAACGAGTGTTGGATGTGTTGCAATTCTAGTTATCGTCATTGTTTTTCAGTTAAAAAGAAAATCCTTCATTGTTTTCTTTCTTCTTCCGTTCTTCTTTATTTATTCCAACATGTATGAAATGTGGAATGAATCCAAGCTTTCCTCTGACACTACAGCTTTTCAAGGTGTGGTCGACACCATTCCAAAAATAAGAGGTAAGATGATAAGTTTTCAGCTTGAAACGAACGAGGAAATAATCATGGTTCGTTACAAGATGAAATCAGCTTTTGAAAAAGAAGCCTTAAAGGATCTTAAAGTTACGATGTATTGTTCTTTGAAGGGAGCTTTAAAAAAGCCTGATACAGAAAATCAACTTTATGGCATGGATTACAGTGAGTACTTGCGTAACAAAAAGATATATTGGATCCTTGAACCTTCTCATTTTGAGTTCCGTGAATGTATAACTACGAATGCGAACAGTTGGACTTTCAAGATAAAATTATGGAGAAACAATAACATTAAACAATTGGAAGAAAACTTTTCAGCAAATACAGCAGGTCTTATGAATGCTCTTCTTTTTGGCTATAGAGAGGGAATTGATCCTCATATTCTTGAAGCTTATCAACATCTTGGATTGACTCATCTCTTAGCAGTCTCTGGTTTTAATGTTGGTGTTATCTCATTTTTTCTTTATTTCATTTTTGTGAGAATGGGAATGGTAAAAGAAATCGTTTACCTCATGATTATAATCTTTCTTCCTGTATACATCATCTTAACGGGGGGAGAAAGCTCAATCGTTCGAGCTGGTATAATGGGGATAATCGTACTTCTTCTCTTAGCATTTGGCAGGAAGCTTAATCCAGCGGTACTGCTTTCAATGGTATGTATTGTTATGCTTCTTTGGAATCCATTAGCAGCATTTGATCTCGGCTTTCAGCTATCCTTTTTAATGACTTTCATTTTAATTACGTCAATCTCTATTTTTCAGTTAAAATCTTCAATCCCTCTTCTTTTTATCACATCGTTTATGTGCTCGCTGTTTTCTATTCCAATTATTCTTTATCACTTCTACGCATTCTCTCTTTGGTCAATACCGATAAATGTTATTTACATTCCATTCGTATCTATGATCCTATTCCCTGTTTCAATATTAGTATTTGTATTTACTTCGACTATGCCAATTATTACGTCTATACTCAGAAAGCCTGTACAGCATCTTTTTGAAGGTGCAGCCTCATTTCTTGAACTGGTTCAAGGATTAGATGGAACACTTGTGATGGGTCGCCCTTCACTGTGGCTTTTCTTTTTATACTATGTCTCGTTGCTTTATTTGTTTTATAGATGGGAGAACAGTGGACGATTCCATATTACATTTTTAATTCCCTTTATGCTGCTTGTTTTTTTGCATGGAAGTCTTCCGTATGTTAACCCTAATGCTTCTGTTTCTTTTATCGATGTGGGCCAAGGAGACAGCATATTGATCGAATTGCCACATCGTAAAGAAGTTTATCTCATAGATACAGGAGGATCTATCACATTTGAGAAGGAAGAGTGGGAGAAACAGATTGAAGAATTTAATGTGACGAAGAAAGCAGTCATTCCATTTTTAAATGGAAGAGGGATTAGAAAGCTAGATGGGTTGATTGTAAGCCATGGTGATATGGACCATGCAGGAGGAGTAATCCATCTTTTAGAAAACATGAGGGTGAAAACCCTTTTTATGCCATTCAATACGGAAAAGAATAAATTAGTCACAGGAATAGAAGAGGAAAGCAGAGAACGTGGCGTCAATTTAATGTATCTTCATAAAGGAATGAATTGGGGAGGTAGAGAAGCTCGTTTTCATGTTTTACATCCGAACCATAAAAAATTTTCCACCAATAATAGCTCTATTGTACTTTGGGTGGAAATTTACAATACCTCTTTCTTGTTCACAGGAGATATTGAAAAAGAAGCAGAAAAAGAAATTATGAGTGGCTATCATAAACTTCATGCCGATATCTTAAAAATTGCCCACCATGGAAGCAAGACTTCATCTACAGATTCTTTTTTATCAAGTGTTTCACCCAAATATGCTGTTGTATCAGTAGGGAAGAATAACATGTATGGTCATCCAGATCTTGATATTATAGACAGGTTAAAGCAAAAGAGTATAAGGGTCTTTCGGACAGACCATCATGGAGATATCGTATTTAATATTGGAAAAAAAGGTATGGAAGTATTTTCAGCGCAATAAAAAAGAACCGAATGGCAATATTCGGCTCTTTTTTATGTATTATGCAATTGCTTTAAGAATGACTCCGATGGCAAATATAAGTGTAAAAAAGACAAAGGATACAACAAAGCCAACTCCGGAATCAATAAGGTCGTTACGCTTGCTTTGTACATCTTTTTCGAAATGGTTCATGTGACAACCCTCCTAATCCATCCTTAGTATACGTTATCATTTTTAAAAAATCCATACTGAAAATGCTTTCTTCCCTGCCTTTTCTCAAAAACTTACCAAGGATTCTAATTGTTGTCACCAATAATACAAATCTGCATAGGATATCCTAATTAAAGCTAACATGTAGTTCTCCACGGACTATGTGTTGGTGTTTATCATAAATGAAGGAACGGGCGAAAGCACTGTTCCTTCTTTTGCTTGCAAAACCCTTCTCTTCCTCATAGGATGATATAGAGGTGAAAAAAGGTGCTTACAGTTGATTCATTAAAAAAAACAATAAAAAATAAACAAATATCACCCATTTATTTAATTTGGGGAACAGAACTCTTTTTAGCTGAGGAAGCGATTCGAACCCTTTCTTCTTTACTTCTTCCAGAGGAAAAGGATTTTAATTTCAGCCTACATAACCTTGATGAAATTTCAGTTCAGGAAGTAATGGAAGATGCAGAGACAATGCCATTTTTAGGAGAGCGGCGGGTTGTCGTTATGAAGAATGCTGTGTTTTTGACAGCAGCAAAGGATAAGACAAAAATTGAGCACGATTTAAAAATATTTGAGCAGTATTTGCAAAATCCAGCGGAGTATACAACGTTGGTCATCGTGGCTCCATATGAAAAACTTGATGAAAGAAAGAAGATTGTTAAACAGTTAAAGTCTCAGGCTGAAATTGTTCAAGTGTCTCAACTTAGCAACGACACGGCTGAGAAATGGCTGTTGAAAGAAGCTGAACATTCCAGCGTAACCATTGAAAAAGAAGCCATTCAGCTTCTATTAGCAAGATTAGGAACCAAAATGGCTATCTTAGCAAAAGAATTGGAAAAGATGTCTTTATATGTTGGTAAAGGTGGAATCATTACGGTAAAGACAGTAGATAACCTTGTGTCTAGAACGCTTGAGGATGATGTTTTTAGTCTTGTTGATCATGTTGTCCATAAGCGGACGGAACTAGCTTTAAGAAGTTTTTATGATCTGATGAAACAGAACCAGGAACCGATTCAGATCCATGCTTTAATCACAAGACAGTTCCGAATCATAAACGGTGTAAAAGAGCTTCAAAAAAAGGGATACGGAGAAAAGCAAATGGCATCCGCCTTAAAAATTCATCCATACGCAGCGAAACTTGCAACAAAGCATGCTAAGCAATTCAACGAATCGTTTTTAAGAAATTGCCTAGATGATTTTGCTGAAACTGACTATAAGATGAAAACAGGTCAAATGGATAAAGTACTTCTTTTAGAAATGGAAATCATTAAACTTTCTCAAAACAATGTAACCAGCTCCTTAGTGTAGGAGCTGGTTTTTTTGACCAAAATAAAAGGTCTATTCTAAAAAATGGTGCTTTAGGCTCCACAATTAGCGTAAAGCACCAAGGCGGCTCACCGCACGCCCACCAGAAAGCGAACATCCTAAAAACGGGAATCTATAACTTTCAAGAGCAACAAAGTTTGCAACAACAGCAAAATAAAAAAACGACCTATTGGTGTAAGGCCGTTTTTCGAGGTTTCATCCTTAAAATTTATGCATTAACACCGTTTAAAGCCTTAGCAAGACGAGACTTTTGGCGAGAAGCTGCATTTTTATGGATAAGTCCTTTGTTTGCTGCTTTATCGATTTTCTTAGAAGCAGTAACAAATGCTGTTTTTGCACCTTCTGCATCCTTTGAAGCAGTTAATGCTTCGAAGTTTTTAATAGCAGTACGCATACCAGACTTTAATGAAGCGTTGTGTGCACGACGCTTTTCATTCGTTTTTACACGTTTAATCGCTGATTTAATATTAGCCAATCCATTCACCTCCCTAAATGAACCATGATGCAACAAAATTCTATCCGTTGCAAAAAATAGGACACAAAGTATTCTATCAAAATCACGTTTTAAATGCAATACAAGAATGAAAAGGAACAGTTGCGGCAAAAATACAGAATAAAGGACGGTGGTAGATTATGGGTAAGGAATTAGACCTTCAAGCATACTCAGTACGTACAGATTTGGCAATTGAAGCACATGACATGCTTTTGAAGGAAGAAGAAACTGAAAATAAAAGTACACTTGAGGGTGTTATTATAAAAGAGACGGATAGAGACGGGATCAAGTGTGTGAGGGTGGAAATCGATCAAAAAGGCGCTGAGACCACCGGCAAAAAAGAAGGGATTTATTTAACGTTCGAGGTTCAAGGAATTCGTGATAAAGATTCTAAGCTTCAGCAACATGTCCAAGAAGTCTTTGCTAGCGACTTTAATCACTTCTTGAAAGAGCAAGGCATTAAGCAAGAGGATACATGCTTAGTAGTTGGTCTAGGGAATTGGAACGTTACTCCTGATTCACTCGGACCACTCGTCGTGCAAAATTTAACCATTACAAAGCATTTATTCGAATTAGCTCCTGAAAATGTAGAAGAGGGATTCAGACCAGTTTGTGCCATCTCACCTGGAGTTATGGGGATAACAGGTATTGAAACGAGTGATATTATAGACGGCATTGTAAAAAGAGTTGATCCAGACTTTGTTATTGCCATTGATGCTTTAGCTTCTCGTTCGATTGAAAGAGTAAATGCGACCATACAAGTTTCGAATACAGGTATCCACCCAGGTTCTGGTGTTGGGAACAAACGAAAAGAATTGAGCAAAGAAACGCTCGGCATACCGGTCATATCTATTGGAATTCCTACTGTTGTTGACGCTGCTACGATTACAAGTGATACGATTGATTTTATTTTAAAGCATTTTGGCAGGGAAATGAAAGAGAAGGACAAACCTTCGAAATCATTGCTCCCAGCTGGAATGACATTTGGGGAAAAGAAGATTTTAACAGATGAAGACATGCCAGAAGAAGATCATCGAAAATCTTTTTTAGGAATCGTAGGAGTGTTAGAAGAAGAAGAGAAGCTGAGGTTGATTCGGGAAGTATTAGCTCCTATTGGCCACAATTTAATGGTTACCCCAAAGGAAGTCGATGTTTTTATTGAAGACATGGCGAATGTGTTAGCTAACGGTTTGAATACGGCATTACACGGGCAGATCGATCAAAGTAACACATCATCGTATACACATTAAATAATAGTCATGTATGGACAAGCTTGTGCATAAATTTGAATAGTACATCCTCGTAAATAAGGGGGAACTTTTATGACGAAATTTATGTTGAAGTGCTTAGGTCTGATAGCCTTACTCTTGTTTGGTATTTTATTTGGGATACAAAAAGCTAATTTCGAGATGAACGAACTAAAAGGATCCAACCATACAAGCATCGTTGAGTCATTAAATCAAAATGTGACAGAGAAAGAAGATGGAGAATCCCAGCTTTCTAGTCACGATTTAAAGGCAAAGCAGGACACATTAAAGAAGATCGATTCATTTAATGTGTTTTCTGCATTAGGGCAAAACCTGACAAGTTGGATTTCTTCTGCTTTCAGTGTCATGATATCTGTATTGGGTATTATCATACAAGAGATGCTAGAAGTGTTTTCACCTTAAGTACCTTTAGAGGGTTGAACCTTTAAAGGTTCTTTTTATTTATGAAATCCATATGTTCAACATCTACTTATCCTTCATTTTTAAGGTTGTGATTGAAAGAGGTATGTTGTATTGCTATAATCAAAGTTAGTGACTTTTCCTAAAATTGTAGGAGTGAACGTATATGAATAGAGAAGAAAAATTAAAAAGACAGTCTAGAATACGAAACTTTTCCATCATCGCACACATCGATCATGGAAAATCTACTTTAGCAGATCGTATTTTAGAAGAAACAAGCGCTTTAACACAGCGTGAAATGAAAGAACAGCTTCTAGACTCCATGGATCTAGAACGTGAACGCGGGATCACGATTAAATTAAATGCTGTACAGCTTCAATACAAAGCGAAAGACGGAGAAACCTATACCTTCCATCTTATTGACACTCCCGGACATGTAGATTTTACATATGAAGTTTCCAGAAGTTTAGCGGCTTGTGAAGGGGCTTTATTGATTGTAGATGCTGCTCAGGGTATTGAAGCACAAACATTGGCAAACGTGTATTTAGCTCTTGAGAATGACCTTGAGATCTTGCCGGTTATTAACAAGATTGATTTACCTAGCGCAGAACCAGAGCGTGTTCGCCAGGAAATAGAAGATGTTATCGGCCTTGATGCATCTGAAGCAGTACTTGCTTCCGCAAAAGCAGGAATTGGTATTCAAGATATTCTTGAACAAATTGTCGCAAAAGTCCCTGCACCACAAGGAGATCCTGAGGGACCTCTCAAAGCGTTGATTTTTGACTCCTTATATGATCCATACAGAGGGGTTGTAACGTATATTCGTGTTGCTGAAGGAACTGTGAAAATCGGTGACAAAATTAGAATGATGGCAACAGGGAAAGAATTTGAAGTTCTTGAACTCGGAGTATTTACACCTAAAGCGGTTCAGAAAGACTTTTTAACGGTTGGTGATGTAGGATACTTAACGGCTTCTATCAAAAATGTTGGTGATACACAAGTCGGTGATACAATCACTAGCTCAGTTAAAGGCGCAGCAGAGCCACTTCCAGGTTACAGAAAAATGAATCCTATGGTATATTGTGGTCTTTATCCGGTAGATACAGCGAAATATAATGATCTGCGTGAAGCATTAGAGAGACTTGTATTGAATGATTCTGCTCTTCAATATGAGCCAGAAACATCTCAGGCACTTGGATTTGGTTTCCGATGCGGATTTCTCGGATTGCTTCATATGGAAATTATTCAGGAACGTATCGAGCGTGAATTTAACATTGATCTTATCGCGACTGCACCGAGTGTTATCTACAACGTTACGATGACTGACGGTGAAAAGATTGTCGTTGATAATCCAGCGAACATGCCAGAAGCACAAAAAATCAGTGTGGTAGAGGAGCCTTACGTAAAAGCTTCTATCATGACACCGAATGATTATGTTGGAGCGATCATGGAAATCTGTCAAAAGAAACGCGGTATTTTCTTAACGATGGATTATCTCGAGAATAACCGTGTTAATGTGCTTTATGAAGTCCCGTTATCTGAAATCGTTTATGATTTCTTTGACCAGCTAAAATCGAGTACAAAAGGATATGCTTCTCTTGACTATGAGTTGATTGGTTATAAGCCTTCTAAACTGGTTAAGATGGAAATACTTCTTAACAATGAAAAAATCGATGCCTTATCCGTTATCGTTCATAAGGACTTTGCTTATGAACGCGGAAAAGTAGTGGTTGAAAAACTGAAAGATCTTATTCCGCGCCAGCAGTTTGAAGTACCTATTCAAGCGGCAATCGGTCAGAAGATCGTTGCTCGTTCTAACATCAAAGCCTTAAGAAAAAATGTTTTAGCGAAATGTTATGGTGGAGATATTTCACGTAAACGTAAACTTCTTGATAAACAAAAAGAAGGTAAGAAGCGTATGAAGACAATTGGCCGTGTTGATGTACCTCAAGAGGCATTTATGGCGGTGCTTCGTATGGATGATACAAACAACAGCAAATAACTTCATTCAAATAAACGAAAAGACCGCAAAGGCAAGGGTGCGGTCTTTCCTAATTTACAAAGAGAGGGCGGTGAGTACTTTTGCTAAAAGCTGTATATCTTCATATTCCATTTTGTGTTCAGATCTGCCATTATTGCGATTTTAACAAAATCTTTATTCATCAGCAGCCTGTTGATGAGTATTTGCTTTCAATGAAAACGGAAATGAAAAATACGACATCTCGTTTTTCTGATTATCAGATGGAGACAATCTTTGTTGGTGGCGGAACGCCGACTTCTTTGAGCGGAAAACAGTTAGAAACTTTTCTAAATGATGTAAATGAGTTTTTTCATAATGAATCTCTTAAAGAATTTACCGTTGAAGCGAATCCTGAACAAACAACGAGAGAAAAGATTGCGGTACTTAAATATAATGGTGTGAACCGACTGAGCATAGGTGTACAGGCTTTTCAGTCAGAATTATTAAAAAAACTTGGAAGAACACATGATAAGCAGGATGTTTATCGAACGATATCTGAAGCGAAAAAAGCAGGTATCCATAACATGTCAATTGATCTGATGTTTGGTTTGCCGGGTCAAACGATGGAGATGTTTAAGGCATCAGTAGATGAAGCATTAGCTCTCGATGTTCCGCACATTTCCTCTTACTCTTTACAAATCGAAAAGAAAACCGTGTTCTATAATCTTGCACAAAAAGGAAAGCTTCTGTTGCCTGAACATGAACTAGAAGCAGCGATGTATGAATATTTAATCGAGACCCTTGAAAAAAAAGGATATCGACAGTATGAGATTAGTAATTTTGCTATTCCAGGGTTTGAAAGCAAACACAATCTCCAATACTGGAACAATAATGAATATTTTGGCATCGGAGCTGGAGCTCATAGTTATGTTGAAGGTGTCAGAAGAAAGAATGCAGGTCCTCTTAAGCAATACATGACCCTAATTGAAGAAAATGGATTTCCTTATACAGAAGAACATCTCGTTTCGCTCGTCGAAAAGATGGAAGAAGAGATGTTTATGGGGCTAAGAAAACAAGAAGGTGTTTCTGATCAAAATTTTCTTGCACGTTATGGCAAATCAATGTTTGACGTATACAGGGATCCAATCGATAAATTAATACGAAAAGGCTGGGTTTTAGAACAAGATGGTAGACTGTTTTTAACAAAAGATGGAATACCCCTTGGAAACGAGGTATTTCAAGAATTTATTGGTGTAGTTTTAGATTGACAACGAAGAGTACCTTTTGGTAACTTATATTATAGATTTAGCACTCGTTGTTCATGAGTGCTAACAAATGGGGTGATGGGATGTTAACGGAACGCCAACTCTTTATCTTGCGTGTATTAATAGATGATTATATTAAGCATGTTGAGCCTGTAGGTTCCCGTACAATCTCTAAACGAGAAGATATTACCTACAGTCCTGCAACGATTCGAAATGAACTTGCGGATTTGGAGGATCTCGGCTTTTTAGAGAAAACCCATACTTCTTCAGGAAGAATTCCATCTGAGAAAGGCTATCGATTTTATGTCGATCATTTGCTCCCTTCTCTTTCAGTCTCTCATAATAAGATGGATCGTTCAGAATTATTATTTACTGAGAAGGTTCATGAGGCTGAGGTTTTATTTGATCAATCGGCAAGGATTCTATCAGATTTAACCAATTATACGTCGGTTGTTCTCGGGCCGAATGCCTTGGATATGAAGCTTCGTCATATGCAGATCATTCCTTTATCATCACAGATGGCGGTGGCTATTTTCGTAACGAACACCGGCCATGTTGAGAACAGACAGATCCTTTTGCCTGATTCTATTGAGCCTTCAGATCTGGAGAAGCTCGTGAATATATTGAACGAGAGACTGGCTGGCGTAAGGCTGATCGAATTAAACAGCAGAATTCACCTGGAGTTAGCCGATGTTTTTAAAAAGAATTTAAAAAACTATCAAAATATGGGTGTTTTCCTTGATCAGCTTCTTTTGTGGAGTAAAAAAGAAAAGCTTTTTTACGGAGGAAAAACAAATATGCTCTCTCAGCCTGAGTTTCGGGACTTAGATAAAGTAAGACCTCTTCTTGATTTTTTAGAAACACAGGATTTAATGGAAAAGCTTGTTTCCTCGTCTGAAAAGGGAGTAACTGTTAAAATAGGTACAGAGAATGAGCATGAAGCAATGAGGAATTGTAGTGTGATCAATGCTTCTTATACGATGCATGGCAAACATATTGGAACGATTTCATTAATTGGTCCAACTCGGATGGAATACAAAAAGGTAATTTCACTTTTAGATTCCTTGTCCAAAGAAATGACAAACAGGTTAAATGATTTTAGTTGATTTTAGGGAGGTGAAAGCATGAACAAAGAGGAAATGACACAAGATCAAACGGAAACTGAGATTCACGATGAAGAAGTTGTTGAGGATTCAGTAGAAGAGTCTCTGACCGAAGAACAACAGAGAATGCAAGAGCTGGAAGCAAAGCTTGAAGAAGCGAACCAAAAAAATCTTCGCTTGCAAGCAGATTACGATAATTTCCGTCGTCGAACGCGAGAAGAACAGGCAGCCAGCCTTAAATATAAATCTCAAAGTTTGCTGGAACAATTGTTACCTGCGCTAGATAACTTTGAGCGTGCTTTAAAAACTGAAGCTACGCATGAACAGGCAAAACCCTTAATTCAAGGAATGGAAATGGTTTATCGCCAGTTAGTAGAAGCTTTAAAGCAAGAAGGTTTATCTGAAGTTCCTACCGTTGGCGAAACGTTTGATCCAAACATGCATCAAGCTGTTATGCAAGTGGAGGATTCAGAGTATGAGTCAAACACGGTAATCGAAGAATTACAAAAAGGATACATGCTTAAGGACCGCGTTATCCGTCCTGCAATGGTAAAAGTGAACGCATAAAAACTACATAAATTCTTGGAGGGAAAAAACATGAGTAAAATCATCGGTATAGACTTAGGTACAACAAACTCTTGTGTCGCTGTTATGGAAGGTGGAGAAGCTGTAGTAATTCCTAATCCGGAAGGCAACCGAACTACACCTTCTGTTGTAGCATTTAAAGATGGAGATCGTTCAGTTGGTGAAGTAGCAAAACGCCAAGCTGTTACGAATCCAAATACAATCATGTCTATTAAGCGGTACATGGGAACGGATCATAAAGAAACAGTTGAAGGAAAAGACTACACACCTCAAGAAATTTCTGCGATTATTTTGCAAAAGCTTAAATCACATGCAGAAGATTACCTAGGCGAAAAAGTTGAAAAAGCTGTAATTACAGTTCCTGCTTATTTCAATGATGCACAGCGTCAAGCGACTAAAGATGCTGGCCAAATTGCAGGATTACAAGTTGAACGTATCGTGAACGAGCCAACTGCTGCTGCCTTAGCGTACGGTCTTGAAAAAGATGAAGACCAAACAATTCTTGTTTTCGACCTTGGTGGTGGTACGTTTGACGTATCCATTCTTGAACTAGGGGACGGATTCTTTGAAGTTAAAGCAACTTCTGGGGACAACAAGCTAGGAGGAGACGATTTTGACCAAGTGATTATTGATCACTTAGTTAACGAGTTTAAAAAAGAGAACGGCATTGATCTATCTAAAGACAAAATGGCCCTTCAACGTCTAAAGGATGCTGCTGAAAAAGCGAAAAAAGATTTATCTGGGGTTACATCTACACAGATTTCTTTACCGTTTATTACAGCTGATGCATCTGGACCGAAACACTTAGAGTTAAACCTAACTCGTGCAAAATTTGAAGATCTTTCATCAGATCTAGTAGAGCTTACGATGGGACCTACTCGTCAAGCTTTAAACGATGCTGGTATGTCACCATCTGATATTCATAAAGTAATCCTTGTAGGTGGATCAACTCGTATTCCGGCTGTACAAGAAGCGATTAAGAAATTTACAGGTAAAGAGCCGCATAAAGGGGTTAACCCTGACGAAGTAGTTGCACTTGGAGCAGCTATTCAAGGTGGAGTTCTTGCAGGAGATGTTAAAGATGTTGTACTTCTTGACGTAACTCCATTGTCATTAGGTATCGAAACGATGGGAGGCGTATTTACACGTCTAATCGATAGAAATACTACGATTCCAACTTCAAAATCACAGGTGTTCTCAACAGCTGCTGACAACCAAACTTCTGTTGATATTCATGTTCTTCAAGGTGAGCGTGAAATGGCGGCACACAACAAGACACTTGGAAGATTCCAGTTGTCTGAAATTCCTCCAGCACCAAGAGGAGTTCCACAAATCGAAGTAAGCTTTGATATTGATGCGAATGGTATCGTAAATGTGCGTGCTAAAGATCTAGGAACAAACAAAGAACAATCGATCACGATAAAGTCATCAACGGGACTTTCAGACGAAGAAATCGACCGCATGGTTAAGGATGCTGAAGAAAATGCTGAAGCGGACAAGAAAAAGCGCGAAGAGATCGATACAAGAAATGAAGCAGACCAACTCGTATTCACAGTTGATAAAACGATAAAAGACCTTGAAGGTAAAGTGGATGAAGAGGAAGTTAAAAAAGCAGAAGAAGCAAAAGAAAGCTTGAAAAAAGCACTTGAAGGTGACGATTTAGAAGCGATCAAAAAAGAAAAGGATGCTTTAAGTGAAATCGTTCAGCAGCTTTCTGTAAAACTTTATGAGCAAGCTGCACAACAAGCTCAAGCAGCTCAAGGAGATTCAGAAGGACAAACCAGCAAAAACGATGAGAACATCGTTGACGCTGACTACGAAGAAGTAAACGACGATAAAAAATAATCATAAAAAGTAAAAAGTCAAAGTCAGGCTATCTTGACTTTGACTTTTTTTCTGAAATTGATGAATTGACTTATGACGATGATTGTTTACAGTTACGTCTTGAGTCAGGTGGTATTCAATGGTAAGATAACTTTTATGTGAATATTCGGGAGTGTCCTATATGAGTAAAAGAGATTATTATGAAGTACTTGGATTAGATAAGAACGCCTCTGGTGATGAGGTAAAGAAAGCCTACCGTAAACTTGCCAGACAATATCATCCAGACGTTAATAAAGAAGCAGATGCGGAATCGAAATTTAAAGAAGTAAAAGATGCATATGAAACATTAAGTGATCCTCAGAAAAAAGCTCATTATGATCAATTCGGCCATACAGATCCTAATCAAGGGTTTGGCGGCGCTGGTGCTGACTTTGGAGGATTCGGAGATATTTTTGATATGTTCTTTGGGGGTGGGGGAGGAAGACGTAATCCAAACGCACCTCGTCAAGGAAACGATCTTCAATATGGACTTCGTTTGTCTTTTGAAGATGCAGTTTTCGGAAAAGATACCGAAATTCAGATTCCTACAGAAGAAACATGCGGTACTTGTCATGGTTCAGGTGCAAAACCAGGCACAAAACCAGAGAACTGCTCACATTGTAATGGCAGCGGGCAGTTGAATGTTGAACAAAATACACCGTTTGGTCGCATTGTTAACAGAAGAGTGTGCCACCATTGCAGTGGTAAAGGAAAGATTATAAAAGAAAAATGTCATACCTGTCACGGAGCAGGAAAAGTACGTAAAAACAAGAAGATATCCGTTAAAGTTCCAGCCGGTGTGGATAACGGACAGCAAATTCGTATGGCGGGCCACGGGGAACCAGGTGTCAATGGCGGTCCTTCTGGTGATCTTTATGTCGTTTTCCAAGTTGCAGAACATGAATTCTTCGAACGTGATGGTGATGACATCTATTGCGAGATGCCGTTAACCTTTATTCAAGTTGCCTTAGGAGATGAGGTCGAAGTTCCGACGCTTTACGGGAAAGTAAAGTTGAAGATTCCTGCAGGTACACAAACAGGAACTCACTTTAGACTTAAAGGCAAAGGTGTAAAGAATGTTCACGGACGCGGACAAGGTGACCAGCACATACAGGTAAAAGTCGTGACGCCTAAAAACCTAACCGAAAAGCAGAAGCAGTTGTTAAGAGACTTTTTCGAAATAAGCGGGACATTACCTGATGAACAGCAGGACGGTTTTTTTGATAAAGTAAAACGAGCATTTAAAGGTGAGTAAAGCAACCTTGTTAATCTTAAAGACGGAGTTGATATGATGAAATGGTCAGAAATTAGCATCCACACTACTCAGGAAGCGGTTGAACCAGTATCAAACATTTTGCATGAGGCAGGTGCAAGTGGAGTTGTGATAGAGGATGTGGATGACCTCTCTAAAGAGCGCCAATCCGTATTTGGTGAAATCTATCAGCTTAATCCTTCTGATTACCCTTCGGAAGGTGTTATCCTTAAAGCTTATATTCCTGTAAACAGCTTTTTAGGAGAGACCGTTGAGGAGATTAAGCAAGCGATTACTAATCTTGAGACATACGATATTGATATTGGTCCAAACACGATATCTATTAGTGAGGTAAACGAAGAAGAATGGGCTACAGCCTGGAAAAAGTATTACAAGCCTGTGAAAATTACCGAAAAAATTACGATAACTCCCACTTGGGAAGATTACAAGCCTGTTAACTCGGACGAATTAATTATTGAACTAGATCCAGGTATGGCATTTGGTACAGGAACACATCCTACGACTGTGATGAGTCTACAAGCGATAGAAAAGTATATCCAAAAAGACGATACAGTCATTGATGTGGGAACCGGTTCAGGTGTATTAAGCATTGCCTCAGCCTTATTGGGCGCTAAAAAAGTCGATGCCTATGATCTCGACGAAGTAGCAGTAAATAGTGCACAATTAAACGTTAAACTCAATAAAGTTCATGATAAGGTTGCAGTAGATCAAAATGATTTATTAAAAGGAATACAGGGACCTGTAGATTTAATTGCAGGAAATCTTCTTGCGGAGATCATCCTGTTGTTTGTCGAAGACGCATCTAGCGTGTTGAAGCCGGGTGGTTATTTTATTACATCTGGCATCATTCAAGGGAAGAAGCGTGAAGTAAAAGAGAAATTAGAACATCAAGGGTTTACAATAATAGAGGTTATAGAAATGGAAGATTGGGTGGCGATCGTTGCTCAAAATCAAAGAAAAGAATAGGAAGTGCTTTACATGCAAAGGTACTTTGTACCGTCTGTAAGCTGGGAAAATGACCGTGTTTACTTAAAAGATGAAGATGCAAAACACATTTCGAAAGTGATGAGAATGCAGGCCGGAGACAACATCATTTGCTGTGATAACAAGGGCCGAACATCTTTGTGTGAAATCATTGACCTAGGCGGAAACATGATTGAGGCACGGATTATCGAAGAGATGGAAACTACCTCTGAGATGCCTGTTCAGATTACCATTGCACAAGGTCTGCCAAAAGCAGATAAACTTGAATATATCGTTCAAAAAGGAACAGAACTCGGTGCGAAAGCTTTCTTTCCTTTCGCTGCCGAGCGCTCTGTTGTGAAATGGGACGATAAAAAAGCTGGAAAAAAGAAGGAACGGTTACAAAAAATCGCAAAAGAAGCCGCAGAACAATCACACAGAAGCATGATTCCAGAGATTTTGAATCCTGGATCTTTTCTTGATTTGCTAAATTATGCTCAACAGTTTAAGATAAAAATCGTTGCCTATGAAGAAGCAGCTAAACAAGCTGAATATAGCCGTTTTTCTAGTACCTTAAACAAGATTGAACACGGAGATTCTATTCTTTGTGTAATTGGTCCAGAAGGCGGCATCAGTGAAAAAGAAGCTGAACAACTCATGCATCATGGTTTTGAACTGTGTGGTTTAGGACCAAGGATATTACGAGCTGAAACAGCTCCATTATATATATTATCTGCAATTTCCTATCATTTTGAATTAAAGGGGTGATGATGATGCCATCCGTTGCTTTCCATACATTAGGCTGTAAAGTAAATCATTATGAAACAGAAGCGATTTGGCAGCTGTTTCAATCAGAAGGCTATGATAGAACTGAATTTGATAGTACAGCTGATGTTTATGTTATAAACACCTGTACTGTTACGAATACGGGAGATAAAAAAAGCAGACAAGTGATAAGACGAGCGATTCGTAAAAACCCGGACGCTGTTATTTGTGTTACAGGCTGTTATGCACAGACATCGCCTGCGGAAATCATGGCTATTCCTGGAGTAGATGTTGTCGTTGGAACACAAGATCGCTCCAAAATGCTTTCCTATATCGAACAATATCAAGAAGAACGCATGCCTATTAATGGCGTATCAAATATTATGAAGGCTCGTATTTATGAGGAATTAGATGTCCCTGCATTTACAGATCGAACTCGCGCATCTCTGAAAATACAAGAAGGGTGTAATAACTTCTGTACTTTCTGTATTATTCCTTGGGCAAGAGGACTTCTCAGATCAAGAAAACCAGATGATGTTCTTTCACAGGCACAGCAGTTGGTCGATTCAGGATACAAAGAGATCGTATTAACCGGAATTCATACAGCCGGTTATGGTGAAGATATGAAGGATTATTCGTTTGCTAAACTGCTATCTGATCTTGATAAGAACATTGAAGGTCTTAAACGTATCCGTATCTCTTCCATTGAAGCAAGCCAAATCAGTGATGAAGTTATCGAGGTAATGGGCAGATCGAATAAGATTGTACCTCACCTCCATATTCCTTTACAATCCGGTTCCAACACGGTACTCCAGCGCATGCGCAGAAAATATTCGATGGAAATGTTCGGTGAACGTTTGGACCGCTTAAAAGAAGTGCTGCCTGGATTGGCGATTACGTCAGATGTAATCGTTGGTTTTCCCGGCGAAACGGAAGAAGAATTTATGGAAACTTACCGGTTTATACAAGACCATAAATTTATGGAACTACACGTGTTTCCTTATTCAAAACGTACGGGCACACCTGCTGCAAAAATGGAGAATCAAGTACCTGAAGACGTGAAGAACGAACGTGTTCACAAATTAATCGCTCTATCTGACCAATTGGCAAAAGAATATGCCAGTGACTACGAAGATGCAGTGGTAGAAGTTATTCCCGAAGAAGAGTTCAAGGACGAGCCAGAAAAGAACTTATTTGTTGGCTACACCCCAAACTATTTAAAAGTTGTTTTTGAGGGAAATGAAAACATGATTGGGAAATTGGTGAAAGTGAAAATCACGGAAGCTGGGTATCCTTATAGTAAAGGTGTATTTGTTAAACAAGAAATGGACGAAATCCTGACGCAAGCTGTAAATAGCTAACATCCTGGAGTTCATACCAGGATGTTTTTGTAATGTAAACAAAGGAACTCGATTTATGTCGATTAATTTGGTATGATATTACGGTATTTAATTTTTAAGTAAAGAAAGGATTGTTTTTAAATGAGCGAATTAAATGTAGCACGAATGATTGATCATACTGCATTAAAAGCTGAAACATCAAAGAAAGAAATCTTGACTCTTTGTGAGGAAGCTAAAAAATATAATTTCTTTTCTGTGTGCGTAAATCCTACCTGGGTATATACAGCATTTGAACAGTTGAAAGGTTCAGACGTTGCAGTTTGTACCGTAATCGGATTTCCTTTAGGGGCAAACACACCTGAAGTAAAAGCGTTCGAAACGAAGAATGCTATTGAAAATGGTGCAACTGAAGTTGACATGGTTGTTAACATTGGTGCATTAAAAGATGGAAACTACGAATTGGTTGAACAAGATGTACGTGCAGTAGTTGAAGCTGCAAAAGGAAAAGCTTTAACAAAAGCAATTATTGAAACTTCTTTGTTAACAGATGAAGAAAAAGTAAAAGCGTGTGAGATTGCTGTAAAAGCAGGTATTGATTTCGTAAAAACTTCAACTGGTTTCTCTACTGGAGGAGCGACTGTGGAAGATATCAAATTAATGCGTGAAACAGTGGGGCCGAACATCGGTGTTAAAGCATCAGGAGCTGTAAGAGACCGTGAAACTGCGTTAGCTATGATTGATGCAGGCGCAACACGTATTGGAGCAAGTGCAGGTATAGCTATTGTAGAAGGCGGAACTTCAACATCTAGTTACTAAGCTGAGTCAAAAAAGCAATAATTTTTACTCTCCTAATCCAGCCTGTTCAATTTAAGTTGACCGCATAACAAGGATATATTATAATGGCAAAAGATATGTGACGCATCTTTATGTTTGTTGTAAGGGTGGTCTGGAGGGAGGGAAATACAAATGGCAGAAACACGTGTTCGTAAGAACGAATCCATTGATGATGCTCTTCGTCGTTTTAAAAGATCCGTTTCCAAAGATGGAACATTGGCTGAAGTTAAAAAGCGCAAGCATTATGAAAAGCCAAGCGTAAAGCGAAAGAAGAAGGCTGAGGCAGCAAGAAAGCGTAAGTTCTAAGAGAGGTGTAAGTTATGAGTCTTCTTGATGCATTGAATCAAGACATGAAGCAAGCGATGAAGAACAAAGACAAGCAAAAGCTTTCCGTTATTCGTATGTTAAAGGCATCTCTTCAAAATGAAGCCATCAAACATGGTCACGAATTAAGCGAGGAAGAAGAGCTCACTGTGCTTTCACGCGAGATGAAACAAAGAAAAGACTCCCTCCAAGAATTTGAAAAAGCAGGCCGCGATGATTTAGTCGCTGGTCTTCAGGAAGAAATTGCTGTACTTACACCATACTTGCCAAAGCAGCTTTCAGAAGAGGAGCTTCAGCAAATCGTTGCTCAAACGATTTCAGAAACGGGTTCATCTTCCAAAGCTGACATAGGAAAAGTTATGGGGGCTCTTATGCCTAAAGTTAAAGGGAAAGCCGATGGCGGACTCGTTAACCGTATTGTTCAGCAACAGTTATCATAATTGAAATTGACAAACGCTCTGTATTTATACAGAGCGTTTTCTTATTTAAATGAAACTTTTCCCACAAAATAACGTAAACTAGATATAGAAGGGGGGGTGTTTGTGAAAAAGGCCCGTTTACTGATTTATACACTATGTCTTTTATGGGGTGTTTATGGTCTGCTTTCTGCTCAACACGTGTTTTCAGCAGGCCAAGGAAAAACAGTAACTTTTATACCTGTGGAACATGAAGTTGAAAGAGGGCTTGAAGCTTTTTTAGAGAGAAGTATAAAAAAAGCTGAAGAGGATGGTACAGACCATATTGTTCTAGAGATATATACACCCGGAGGGCGCGTTGACGCAGCAATACATATAGCAAAAGTGATGAGGGAAACGGACATACCAATCACTGCGTACGTCGTCAAAAATGCTTTTTCAGCCGGAGCGTATATAGCTTTGAACGCAGATCAAATCGTGATGAAGCCTTCTACAACGATTGGTTCTGCAGCTGTTATCGATCAGCAAGGCAATACAGCTGGCCAAAAAGCAGAGTCCGCATGGAAGGCGGAAATGTTGGCAGCCGCGGAACTGAATGATCGGAATCTTTTATATGCTGAAGCAATGGTCGATCCTAACGTTGAAATTCCTGAGCTGAATGTGGGTAAAGGCGAATTACTTACGTTAACGGCCAGTGAAGCCTTGAAAGTCGGGTATGCAGAGAAGATTGCAGAAGATAGGCAAGAGCTTTTAGCCTTTCTGGATCTAGAAGATGCGAAAGTCCAGAATTCAGACCCTACATTCGCTGATAAAATAGCACGATTTGTTACCAATCCGGTCATCGTGCCGATCCTTCTCTCGTTAGGAAGTTTAGGACTTGTTCTGGAGCTTTATACACCAGGGTTTGGGATCGCAGGCTCGGTAGGTGTGGTCTCCTTATTTTTATTTTTCTATGGCCATATGATAGCAGGATTAGCTGGATGGGAAGCACTATTATTATTTGGAATAGGATTTGTGTTAATTATATTAGAGATATTTTTACCTGGTGGTATATTGGGTATTATTGGGGTGATCGCAATGTTAACGGGATTGATTCTTGCAGGAGGCTCTTTATCAGGAATTTTACTCGCAATTGCCATAGCGATCGTGGTTACGATCATAGGTTCTTACTTTTTTATCAGGTCATTTGGTTACAATGGTCCATTGAAACGATTGGTACTTTTCGATTCAACAAGTTCAGAAAAAGGTTATCTTTCTCATCATGAACGCATGGATCTAACCGGTCGAACAGGTGTAACAGTTACCCCATTACGGCCATCAGGGAGTGTAAAAATAGATGATGAATTTCTCGACGTGGTTACAGAGGGCTCATACATCGGAAAAGATGCAAAGGTAAAGATTGTGAAAGTAAGTGGAGGGCGAGTCGTAGTAAGACTAGCTGAAAATAATGATTGATAGGAGTGTTTTGTAATGTTGGAATTAGGTTCAATTGCAAGTATAGTGATCATCGGTCTTATCGTTATTGCGTTGGCGATATTATTTACGTTTGTGCCCGTTATGCTTTGGATATCAGCTTTAGCTGCAGGTGTAAGAGTGGGGATTTTTACACTTGTAGGAATGAGATTAAGAAGAGTTATTCCTAATCGCGTTGTAAATCCTTTAATTAAAGCCGTAAAAGCTGGATTAGGTCTTAGTACGAATCAGCTCGAAAGCCATTATTTAGCTGGTGGTAACGTGGACCGTGTGGTTAACGCTTTGATTGCTGCACATCGAGCAAACATTGAACTAAGCTTTGAGCGGGCAGCTGCAATAGATCTTGCTGGCCGTGATGTGCTGGAAGCGGTTCAAATGAGTGTAAACCCGAAAGTGATTGAAACACCTTTTATAGCGGGTGTAGCGTTGGATGGTATTGAAGTTAAAGCGAAAGCAAGGATTACTGTTCGTGCAAATATTGATAGACTTGTTGGGGGAGCGGGCGAAGAAACTATCATAGCCCGTGTCGGAGAGGGTATTGTCAGTACGATCGGATCTTCAGAAACACACAAGAAGGTGCTTGAAAATCCAGATTTAATATCACAAACCGTCCTCTCAAAAGGATTAGATGCAGGAACGGCTTTCGAGATTCTCTCCATAGATATTGCAGATATTGATATCGGTAAGAATATTGGTGCAGAGCTTCAAACTGATCAGGCGATGGCTGATAAAAATATTGCACAGGCTAAAGCTGAAGAAAGACGTGCGATGGCAGTAGCCAATGAACAAGAAATGAAAGCGAGAGTACAAGAAATGAGAGCGAAAGTAGTTGAAGCAGAAGCAGAAGTACCTTTGGCTCTTGCTGAAGCGCTCAGATCAGGAAACATGGGCTTTATGGATTATATGAACATGAAGAACATTATGGCAGATACGACAATGCGTGAATCCATCAGCAAATCGTCAAATCCTGAAAAAGATAATGAAGATAAAGGACGGAAAATGTAGGTATGAATATCATCGAAGCGATTATTGAACTTTTGATAGCTAACATCGCTTTTGTTATCATTATCGCTGGTGGTTTGTACAGTTTCTTTAAACGAATGAATGATACTAAGGAAACAAATAGACCTGCCCCTGTAAAGCGGGCGAATGAACAGCCCCAAAAAACGGTATCGCCTTTTGGTGTTCCTGCCCAAAGGAAAGCTGCTCCTGTTGGAGAATCGATTCTTTCAGCTTCTGAATCAACCGGCAGTGAGGATCGTATAAATCAGCGTCTTGAGATGGCTAAAAAGGCCAATCGTTATAAAGATAAAGAGAATATTATTCTCCAGTCCTTTAAAGTAAATCAGGAAGAATTGCAAAAAGCTGTAATCTGGTCAGAGATACTTTCGAAGCCTAAAGCGCTGCGAAATAGATCTTAACTGACAGAAAACAACGAAATAGTGTGATAGTTTGACCCCTTCGTTCATAAAAATGAGTGAGGGGGTTTTTTTATGGGAAAATGGCGGCAGCATGTAAGCAAGTGGATGATGCAGAATCTTGAGCTACCAGCGGATGTTGTAATGGATCTACCCCGGATTACGATGATTGGACAACTACACATTTATATAGAAAATCATAGGGGCGTTAAAGCATTTTCCAACGAGCAGCTCACACTTAAATTAAAGCAAGGAGCTCTCGTTATTAAAGGAAAAGAATTCGTTATTAAAACGATCCTTCCAGAAGAGATTTTATTAGAAGGCACGATCTCTTCTGTTGATTTCGAAAATGATTAACTTTGCATGGAATAGGAGGTCCAAATGAAAAGCAAATGGAATAATAATTTAAAAGGATATGTCAGAGTGGAAATTATTGGACAAGACTCAAGTTCGTTCATCAATGCGTGTATGGAATCAGGAATACAGATTTGGGATATTCAACCCTTGAGCAATGATCGAATACTTGTATCCGTTTCAATTGCAGATATCCGAAAAGCTAAAAGGATATTGAAAGAAAAGAAATTAAAAATAAGAATTAAAGAAAAAATCGGAACTCCTTTTCTATTAATGAGAATGTGGAAAAGAAACGGTTTTATCTTAGGCATGATCTCATTTATCTTCTTGCTGTTTTTATTATCTAATATGATTTGGAATATTAATGTGACTGGTGCAAATCCTAAGACCGAATACGAACTCAGAAAAGCAGCAGTAGAACTAGGTATAACGAAAGGGAAATTTATTTTTTTGCTGCCGAACGTAAGAGAGATTCAAAGAGAACTTACTGAAAAAATGAAGAACGTTACATGGATTGGAGTCACACAGCATGGTACTCAATATCGTTTTGAAGTTGTAGAAAAAGAAATACCTAAAGCAAAACCTATTTCTGGACCTAGACATCTTGTCGCAACAAAAGAAGCAGTTATTCATTCTTTATTTGTTGAAAAAGGACAACCCGTTATCACAATCAATGATTATGTACAAAAAGGCTCATTACTTGTGTCTGGGTATATCGGAAAAGAAAAAAAACCAGAACTTGTTAGTGCCAAAGGAAAAATATTAGGTGAGGTCTGGTATCAAACACAAGTGGAAGTGCCTTTAAATACTTCATTTCAGACCTATACCGGGAAGTGCAAAAACAGACATTATGTCACTTTATTTGGAATGAATCTTCCCATCTTTGGATTTTCAGATGGAGAATTTCAGGATAAAACGGAAACACTAAATGAAACACCTCTATATTTAGCCAAGTGGAAAATGCCCATTTCCTATCTAAAAAAAGAAATTCGAGAGACAGACGGTATTAAGCGATCTTATACAAAAACAGAAGCGATTGAAGTCGGAAAAGAGATGGCAAAGAAAGAACTGCTGAAAAAACTGCCTGAGGATGCAAAAATTAAAGGGGAAAAAGTTTGGCAACAAAACGTCTCGAATGGTAAAGTAAAATTAACGATGCTCTACCAAGTTATAGAAAATATTGCATCTGAACAACCTATACCTATCCAACAAGGAGAATGAGTAGTTTGTCAGAAACGAAAAGACTTAATTCATTACAACTCGAAAATACGACAGAGGCCGCTTCCTTATTCGGGCCGAACGATGCCTTTTTAAAGGTTATTGAAGATAAGCTCAACGTGAATATTGTTACTCGCGGAGAGGACATTTTAGTGTCCGGAGAACTAGCCAAAGCTGAAATGGTTGAAGAAACACTCTTTGTCTTGCTGAAATTGGTTCGTAAAGGGATTAAGATTTCAGAAAGAGATATTGTTTATGCTGTACAGCTTGCTGAAAAGAATATGCTGGATGAATTAAGTGAGCTTTATGAAGAAGATATTGCAGTTACCGCAAAAGGAAAACCGATTCGTGTTAAAACGCTAGGACAGCGACACTATGTCCAGTCCATGAGAAAGCGAGATCTTGTTTTTGGTATTGGTCCTGCCGGGACTGGCAAAACATATCTTGCGGTAGTTATGGCCGTAAATGCTCTTAAAGATGGCAAAATGAAAAAGATTGTTCTAACAAGACCTGCTGTTGAAGCGGGAGAAAGTCTAGGTTTTTTGCCAGGCGATCTAAAGGAAAAAGTAGACCCGTACTTAAGACCCCTCTATGATGCTCTTCATGACCTTTTAGGCGCGGAGCATACTGAGAGGCTCATTGAGCGGGGAACGATCGAAATAGCCCCTTTAGCTTATATGAGAGGCCGTACACTCGATGAAAGCTTTGTCATCCTAGATGAAGCCCAAAACACAACCCCTGAACAAATGAAAATGTTTTTAACCCGCCTTGGTTTTGGTTCGAAGATGGTCATTACGGGCGACCTGACCCAGATTGATTTGCCTCGTGGAAAAGAATCCGGATTAAAAGTGACCGAAAAAAGATTAGAAGGCGTAAATGGAATAGATTTTATTTATTTAAAACAATTAGATGTTGTAAGACATCCATTGGTTCAACGGATTATTGAAGCATATGAAACGTATGAAAAGTAAGGGCTCCTTTTTGAGGAGCTCTTTTTTACTTGATATAAGTACCATATTTGTCCAACTTTTGCTAAGATTAGTATAGGATTCACAGTTTAAGGAGTGGTAACGCTTGTCCAACTTCAGACATATCTTGACTAATTATTTTCGTTTAAGTGTAGCAACCGTATCGTTTGTAATAATGGGGATCATCTTATTTGCTATTTTAGTGAGCAATGTAACTCCTAATGTCGTCGATGTAAGCGTTTATGACCGGGCTCCGCGTGATATTCAGTCGCCCATTACTATACCGCTCGATGAACAGACTGAAGTAAGAAGAAAGTTAGCAGAAGAAAGTGTGAAAAATGAGTATACATTCAACAACGAAATAGCATTTGCTCAAGCTGAAGCAATGAAAATACTACTTAATACAATAAGTTCAATTAATGATTCTGAAGAGAAAAAGAAGGAAGACGAACCTCTGTTAACATACGAACAAAAGGAGGAGCAGCTGGAAGATTACATTGATATCTCTGAGATATCGGATGAATCATTTAATGCTTTGTTTCAGGCGAGTGAAAATGAGCTGAATAATGTGAGAAACCTAGCACCAGATGTCGTTAACAATGTTCTTGAAAAGCCTGTATTGGTTGAAGAAGTAGATGGAGCGAGAGATGAAGCAGTGAGACTGATCCGTGAAAATGGGAACTTATCTTATGCATTAAGAAGTGCTGCTGAAGAGATTACCCGCAGCTTTATCATTGCCAACAAGACTCTAGACACTGAAAAAACAAGGCAGAAACGTAAGGAAGCTAGCGATAAAGTAGAAGAGGTAGTGATAAGAGAAGGAGAGGTACTTGTTAAAAGCGGTGCAGTCATCACACCTGAAATTTATGATAGATTAAAAAAGGTAGGCCTGCTCGATCAGGAAATGAAAACCTATCCGTATTACGGCTTATTTATCTTTGTGGTGGTTGTTATGGCTGGCCTTTATTATTTTATGAAAGAAGAACGATCAAAAGAGCATTTTAGAAAATATGTAACGATTTATGCGCTTTTGTTTACGTTTACTCTTGTCGTCATGAAATTAGTTAGTATAAGTACTGAAATTGGATTGCCTAGCTTGATGTACCTAGTACCAGTTGCGGCAGGAGCCATGATGATCAAAATGCTGTTCAATGAAGAACTGGCTGTTGTTTCTTCCATTATTTTCGCTTTATGTGCAGCACTAATTTTTAATGAACAAACAACAGGTAATTTTAATTTTATTATGTGTTTGTATGTACTTTTTAATGGAGTGTCAGGAATTGTATTCTTAGGCAAGGCGCAGCAGAGATCAAAAATTCTGCAAGCCGGATTTTTCGTATCCTTTATAGCCATTCTAATAGTAGCTAGTGTGCTTTTGCTACAAAATGGAAAATTTACCACTTTACAAATTGGTTTTGATTTAGGTTGTGCAGCATTATCAGGCTTCATCTCGGCCGTTCTTACATTGGGGTTGCTGCCCGTTATTGAGTCGTCTTTTAATATTTTATCCGTTACCAAATTGATTGAATTATCCAATCCGAATCATCCGATACTGCGAAAAGTTTTAATGGAAGCTCCAGGTACTTATCACCACAGCATAATGGTAGCGAATCTTTCTGAGGCAGCTTGTGAATCGATTGGAGCTAACGGGCTTTTGGCGCGGGTTGGTTCATATTATCATGATGTCGGAAAAACGAAACGTCCACACTTTTTTATAGAGAATCAGATGAATATGGAAAATCCTCATGACAAGATTGCGCCTCAATTAAGCAAAACGATTATAACAGCACATCCTTACGATGGAGCAGATATGCTTCGCGCTGACAAAATACCGAAAGAAATCATTGACATTGCTGAACAGCATCATGGAACTACGCTATTAAAATTCTTTTACCATAAGGCCTCACAGTTAACAGATAAAGAAGTTTCTGAATCGGATTTTCGTTATCCTGGCCCGAAAGCTCAGACAAAGGAAGTTGCCATTATTGGAATTTCAGATGCAGTTGAAGCTGCCGTCAGATCATTATCAAAACCAACACCAATAAAGATTGATCAAATCATTCGAAAGATTATTAATGATAGGCTTGAAGATGGTCAATTCGATGAATGTGACATCACACTCAAAGAATTAGATACAGTTCGAAAAACATTAACACAAACATTGCAAGGGATATTCCATTCGCGAATCGAGTACCCTGAAGAAACCAAAAAGGTGGAGAAATCATGACCCTACATGTCGAGTATTTGAACGAAATTGATGAAAACAGCAACCAATTTGAACAGCTCCTAACAAATGTTCTACAAAAAGCAGCGGAGATGGAGGAGATAGGTCCTTCAGAAGTATCTGTTACAATTGTGTCAAAAGAAAGAATTCAAGAAATAAATAATGAATTTCGGCAAAAAGACAGTGTGACAGATGTAATCTCATTTGCTATGGAAGAAATGGGAGAAGATGAGACCGAAATCATCGGCGGCGAGGAAACGAGATTCCTTGGGGATATTATCATTTGTCTAGACGTTGCAAAGGAACAAGCTGCCGAATATGAGCACTCTATGGATCGGGAGATGGGGTTTCTTGCTGTTCATGGATTTCTACATTTGATTGGTTATGATCACATGAATGATGCAGATGAAAAAAAGATGTTTGGTCGGCAAGAAGAGATATTGGAGCAATACGGATTGAAGAGATGATAGCCTGGAAAAAATTATTTTCAAGTTTTATCTATGCTTTTGACGGAATTCGAAATACATTTTTAACCGAGCAAAATTTTAGAATCCATACCTTAATAAGTGTAATCGTTATTTTAACTGCGATTGCACTTGATTTTACAACATTAAGAATGATCATACTTTTCGTTGTAATCGGATTTGTACTCTCCTTAGAATTAATAAACACAGCGATTGAAAAATCAGTAGACCTTTACACTCTAGAACGTCATCCTTTAGCTAAGCAAGCAAAGGATGCAGCTGCAGGTGCAGTTTTGGTTTTTTCGATATTTGCTGTTATAATCGGTATACTGCTTTTTATTGGACCAATAATAAAGAGCATAAAGCATTAGAAAGTTAAGAAGGTGAAGGAATAATGAACAAAGAACAATTAATGGAACAAGCAAAATCAGCACGTGAAAAAGCATATGTTCCCTATTCAAAATTTCAAGTAGGAGCGGCATTACTTTCTGCAGATGGTAAGGTTTACAGCGGAGCGAACATTGAAAATGCTGCGTACAGCCTGACTTGCTGTGCAGAAAGAACCGCTTTATTCAAAGCATATACTGAAGGAGACACCAAATTTAGCGCTCTAGCGGTTGTAGCAGATACGAAACGTCCAGTTCCGCCTTGTGGTGCTTGCCGTCAAGTTATTTCAGAACTATGTCCGCCTGACATGCCGGTTTATTTAACTAACTTAAAAGGTGATGTGCAAGAACTTGTTGTCAAAGAACTATTACCAGGGGCTTTTTCACCGGAGGACCTAAATGACTAAAGAAGGCTTTAAATCCGGATTTGTTACGATTATCGGAAGGCCGAATGTAGGCAAATCTACTTTATTAAATCAGGTGATTGGTCAAAAAATAGCCATCATGAGTGATAAACCTCAAACGACTCGAAATAAAATCCAAGCGGTTTATACAACCGAAGACTCACAGGTTATTTTTATTGATACACCAGGTATTCACAAACCAAAACACAAGCTTGGGGATTTTATGACCCGTACGGCTCAGCAAACACTCAATGAGGTGGACTTGATCCTCTTTGTTATAAATGCAGAGGAAGGGTATGGGCGTGGCGATCAATTCATAATGGATAGACTTCAGCATGTTAATAACCCTGTTTTCTTAGTCGTAAATAAGATTGATAAAGTGCATCCTGATGATTTATTGCCTTTGATTGACATGTACCGCAAAAAAATAGATGTTGCAGAAGTTGTTCCGATTTCTGCTCTAAAAGGAAACAACGTAGATACGCTGTTGAATCAGATTGTTTCATACATGGAAGAAGGACCACAATTTTATCCTGAAGATCAAGTAACCGATCATCCTGAACGTTTTATTACAGCCGAATTGATCAGGGAAAAGGTCTTGCATTTGACACGTGAAGAAATTCCTCATTCCGTAGCTGTTGTTATAGAAGAGATGAAAGTACGTGAAGAAAAAAATGTCGTTTTTGTCAACGCAACGATTATTGTAGAACGTGCTTCACAAAAAGGAATCATTATTGGCAAGCAAGGGAAGATGCTAAAAGAAGTCGGTAAAAGAGCGCGGATGGATATTGAAACACTTCTTGGATCCAAAGTATTTTTAGAGCTTTATGTAAAAGTGCAAACCGATTGGAGAAACCGCCAGAAACAGCTTGCTGAATTTGGTTTTAACGAGGACGATTATTGATCTGAAAAAAATTGTTAAAATTTCCTTCACATGAAAACAACGTTTAAGGTGAACCTAGTTATATCAAGAGAGATAAACAAATAGAAAGGTGTGTCCATTAACATGAAAGAGTTTACATGGAAAGTATTCTGTGAAACGGGCAATATTGATACCTATTTGTTATACAAAGAGCTAGACCATGAAATAACAGCATTATCAGCAGTTATTCCTTACGAAGAGTCTCTTGAGGAACCTCCATTTCATTAAATAACTAAACTAGGTTGCCTTCTAACTTCAGGGTGGTGATTTACCTTGCTTTACAAAGTGGAAGGGATAGTCATAAAAACCGTTCCTTACGGTGAATCGAATACGATTCTGACTCTGTACACAAAGGAACTTGGCAAAATAGGCGTAATGGCAAGAGGAGCAAAGAAACCGAAAAGTCGCTTTACTTCCATTACGCAGCTGTTTACATACGGGATATTTGTTTTCCAAAGAAGCAGAGGATTAGGTACGCTTCAGCAAGGTGAAGCGCTTTCTTCATTCAGAAAAATACGGGAAGACTTGGTCAAAACCGCTTATGCTGCGTATTTGGCTGAGCTCCTTGACAGACATACGACTGAGAATGAGTTGAAACCTGATCTTTTTGGCTGGATAAAACAAGCGTTAGAATATATTAATCATGGAATTGATCCGGAAGTGATTACTTTTTTATTTGAACTTAAAATGATGAAGACTGCTGGAATTGTACCAGAATTGAGCAGATGTGTCTCATGTCAATCTACGGAAGGAACCTTTGCCTTTTCTATACGAGAAGGTGGTTTTCTTTGTGAAAGATGCGTATACAAGGATCCTTATCGGATTCATATTTCAAAAGGGGCAGCACGGCTGTTAAATATGTTCTACCATCTAGACCTCGCAAGGCTTGGTAACGTTTCTTTAAAAAAGGAAACGAAAAAAGAGTTGCGGATGGTGTTTGATGCCTACATGGATGAGTATTCTGGGGTTTATTTGAAATCAAGGAAGTTCATAAAACAATTAGATGATCTGACTTAAAAAACTGTAAAGTTCCCTTTGCAGTTTTTTTTCTTTCGCATAATTTGTTTAATAGGTTATAATAATGAAAAATCAGTATAACACATTGGAACGGTAAAGGTGGTGTACACAATCGAACTAAATAAAAGGCAGCAGAAGATAATTGAAATCGTAAAAGACAACGGACCAATAACAGGGGAACAGATTGCGGATCAGCTTGATTTAACAAGGGCTACGTTAAGACCTGACCTAGCTATCCTAACTATGGCAGGTTATTTGGATGCAAGGCCAAGAGTCGGTTATTTTTATACAGGTAAAACGGGTTCACAGTTGTTAACGGAGAAAATCAAAAAAATTAAAGTTGCGCAATTCACTTCAATGCCGGTTGTCGTTCAAGATTCCTCGACCGTTTATGAAGCCATATGTACGATGTTTTTAGAAGATGTAGGCACATTGTTCATTATCAACAAAAATGGACATCTTGCAGGTGTTGCCTCTCGAAAAGATTTGTTGCGTGCGAGTATGGGAAAACAAGATATGAATAGTATTCCGATTAACATCATTATGACAAGAATGCCGAATATTACCTATTGTTATAGAGATGACTTCCTTCTCGATATTGCTCATATACTTATAGATAAACAAATAGACGGACTGCCTGTAGTTAAAAAATCTCAAACAGACAATGGTCTTGAAGTAATCGGAAGAATAACGAAAACGAACCTAACAAAAGCGTTCGTTGAACTTGCGCATGACGAAATACTTTAATGAATGGGGAGGGTAACATGACAAGACGTCCGATCGTATATGTTGTTTCGGATTCAGTTGGCGAAACAGCAGAATTGGTGGTTAAAGCGGCAGCCAGCCAATTTAATTCAAACGGAATTGAAATAAAGAGAGTTCCCTATGTGGAAGATAAAGAAACGATTGATGAAGTAATCTCATTAGCAAAAGATCATAATGGGATTATTGCATACACTCTTGTAGTGCCAGAAATCAGTGAATATGTTGCTAAGGAAGCAGCGGCTAATGGTATACCTACTGTAGATATCATGGGTCCTATCATGAATCAGCTGCAATCAAGATTGAATCAAGTACCAAGATATGAACCAGGAGTTGTACATAAACTAGATGACGATTATTTCAGAAAAGTGGAAGCGATTGAATTTGCCGTTAAATATGATGATGGAAGAGACCCTAGAGGAATTTTAAAGGCTGACGTCGTATTAATCGGAGTTTCAAGAACATCCAAAACACCGCTTTCACAATATTTAGCACATAAGCGATTAAAGGTTGCAAACGTACCGATTGTTCCTGAAGTGGAACCACCTGAAGAGTTGTTCAAAGTTTCTCCAAATAAATGCTTTGGGTTGAAAATCAGTCCTGAAAAACTAAACGATATACGCCGTGAACGATTAAAAGCGTTAGGACTGGATTCAGAAGCAAATTATGCGAACATGGAGAGAATTAAACATGAACTTGTCTATTTTAATAAAATTGTTGATAAGATTGGTTGCAGAGTAGTTGAGGTCTCGAATAAAGCGGTAGAGGAATCAGCCAATGTCATTTACAATCTATTTCAAGGAAAATCGTACAAATAAGGCGCAAATGATTGCGCTTTTTTTATTTGGATCTTTTTACTGGTAAAATGGGCACATTTTTATTATAATAATACATTGTGATTAAAAAAATAAAGTTTGACCAAAATAGTGATACATTCACTATGCTTTTTTTAGACAAATGCTCTTAAATAAAGGAGAATCTTTGAAAAAGTAGAACATAAGAATATGGAAAAATTTATTGGAAATGTATTTGTAGATGCTGATGCTTGTCCTGTTCTAATAAAAGATGAGATCAATAAATGTTCTCAAGTTTATCTTTTTGAACCGATCTATGTAACTTCTTTTGCGCATGCGAGCAACACGGAACAGCCAGGTCGGTGGATTTTAGTAGATGCTAGACCTGAAGAAGTGGACATGTACATACATAATCATTCAAAGAAAAAGGATATTGTGGTGACACAAGATCATGCCCTAGCAAGCTTGCTTATACCAAAAGGGGTTTATGTTATAACCCCAAGAGGGAAACATTTTCAAGAGGATGAAATGGAAAGAGTACTTCATGAACGTTATCTTTCTGCTAAAGCAAGACGTTCAGGTATGCATTCGAAAGGACCTACTAAATTCACGAAGGAGGATGCCAAAAGGTTCCATACAGTTTTTTGTGAAATCCTGTCGAATGTTGAAGGAAATTAGAAATGGGGCACGAATATATATTTAGTGTCAAAAGAAACAGAGATTCTGTGGTGGTAATATGGAACGTATACCAGAAGATTTAATAGAAAAGGTTCGGTCATCAAACGATATAGTAGATGTTATAAGTGAGTATGTTCCGCTAAAAAAGCAAGGCAGAAACTACTTTGGATTATGTCCGTTCCATGGTGAAAAATCACCTTCTTTTTCAGTCTCACCCGAAAAGCAGATTTACCATTGCTTCGGCTGCGGTGCAGGCGGGAACGTTTTTTCTTTTTTGATGAATATTGAAGGATACTCTTTTATTGAAGCTGTTACACAATTAGGGAAAACCAGTAACATAGAACTGCCTCAAATTAATCAGCAAAATTACTCCGTAAAAAGTAATGATGAAAAAAGGGCAATGGCAGAAATTCATGAGTTATTGGCTAAATTGTATCACCATTGCTTACTCCATACAAAACAGGGTAGACCGGCATTGGATTATCTTGAAAACAGGGGTTTTACAAGAGATTCCATCGAAAGGTTTCAAATAGGTTTTGCACCAGATTCATGGGAAACAGCTTCACAATTTATCCAAAAGCGTGGATTAGATGTATCTCTTGCTGAAAAATCGGGCCTGATTGGAAGACGGCAGTCAGACGGAAAGCCATATGATCGGTTTCGAAACAGGATTATGTTTCCGATTTGGGACCGCACAGGTAATACTGTTGCCTTCGGGGGCAGGGTTTTGGACGGAGAAGACGATCCAAAATACCTAAACAGCCCAGAGTCGAAAATTTTTCAAAAAGGCAAGACGTTATATGGATTAAATCTATCACGTGCTGAAATCAGACAAAAACAGCATGCCGTCATTTTTGAAGGTTATGTAGACACCATCGCTGCATTCAGAGCTGGAGTTACAAATGGTGTTGCTACTTTAGGGACCTCTTTAACGGAAGATCATGCAAACATATTGAGAAGAAATGTTCAATCTGTCACAATCTGCTATGATTCTGATCCTGCTGGTGTAGAAGCTGCTTTTCGTGCCTCAGAAATATTAACAAAACAAGGCTGTACGGTGAAGATATCACAAATGCCAGATGGTATGGACCCTGATGACTATATTAGCAAGTTTGGAAGCGAATCCTTTCTTAGAGATATAATAGGGGCTAGTCTGACAGTAATGGCATTTAAAATACAATACTATAGACGCGGTAAAAACCTTCGAGATGAAGGAGAACGGATGATCTATATAGAAGAGATTATCAACGAGATAGCCCGTCTTCCAAAAGCGGTTGAAAGAGATCATTATCTCCGGCAGATCGCAACAGAATTTAATTTGTCATTAGATGCTTTAAAACAACAGCAATTACAGACTTTTAAACAACTGCAAAGGTCAAAGGATAACGACCCTAAAAAGCGGGATAATAATTTTAGAATACAAACACTTTTGCAGAAGTCATTATTGCCTAAGAATTTAAATGCAGAACGAAATGTTCTTGCCCATATGCTTAAAAGCGAAGAGTCTGCTTTTCTCATTCAAGAGAAGCTTGAAAACGGCTTTAATGTGGAAGAGCATAATGCAATTGCTGCTTACTTGTATGCCTTTTATGAAGAAGGAAATAAGCCCAATGTAGGGTTGTTCATGCAGCGGATTGATGATGACAAATTAAGAAAACTTGCATCAGAATTAGCAATGCTCACAATCAGTGAAGAAATGAATGAAGTTGAGCTTGCAGATTATATTCGAATTATTTCAAGCTATCCATTATTGCGTGAAATACAAGAAAAAGAGAAACAGCAAGAAAGCGCAATGAGAAGGAATGAAATAAAACTGGCAGCCCAAATCGCCCAGGAAATTATGAGAATGAAAAGATCTCTAAAATAATCGGGATTTAGTGTGGTTGAAGTTTTGGAAGGAGGGGATCGAATGGCTGAGAAACCAAACCGTCAAGGGACGGAAGGCGAATTAACCATCGATCAAGTTAAAGAACAGTTAGTTGAAGCCGGTAAAAAGCGAGGACGGCTAACATATACAGAGATCACAGGGAAACTGGCTCCATTTGAGCAAGATTCGGATCAAATGGATGAATTTTATCATTATCTTGAAGAGCAAGGTGTAGAAGTAGCTGAAGCCTCAGAAGATGCTGATGATGAAGAAGACCCGAAGTTCGAAATGGAAAAAGAAGAGGAAGAGTTTGATCTGAACGATTTAAGCGTACCTCCTGGAGTTAAGATCAATGATCCAGTTCGTATGTATCTAAAAGAAATCGGACGTGTGGATTTACTTTCTGCAGATGAAGAGATCGAACTTGCTAAAAGGATCGAGGACGGAGACGAAGAAGCAAAACGCCGTCTTGCTGAAGCAAACCTTCGTTTAGTTGTAAGTATTGCAAAACGCTATGTGGGTCGCGGAATGCTGTTCCTGGATCTTATCCAAGAAGGTAACATGGGACTAATTAAAGCAGTTGAGAAATTTGATTATGATAAAGGATTTAAGTTCAGTACGTATGCAACATGGTGGATTCGTCAAGCGATCACTCGTGCAATTGCTGACCAAGCTCGTACAATCCGTATCCCTGTTCATATGGTGGAAACAATTAATAAACTCATTCGTGTTCAGCGTCAGCTTCTTCAAGATTTAGGTCGAGAGCCTTCACCAGAAGAAATCGGAGCTGAGATGGAGCTTACCCCCGAAAAAGTAAGAGAAATCTTAAAAATCGCTCAAGAACCTGTATCTTTAGAAACGCCAATTGGTGAAGAAGATGACTCACATCTTGGTGATTTCATTGAAGACCAGGATGCTCTTGCACCATCCGAAGCTGCAGCATACGAATTATTAAAAGAACAGCTTGAAGATGTTCTTGACACTCTCACTGATCGAGAAGAAAACGTGCTCCGTTTACGTTTTGGACTTGATGATGGTCGTACACGTACACTTGAAGAAGTCGGTAAAGTATTCGGTGTAACGCGTGAACGTATTCGTCAGATAGAAGCTAAAGCGCTTCGCAAGCTTCGCCATCCAAGCAGAAGTAAACGATTAAAAGATTTTCTTGAATAAATAGCTTGCCCATAGAGGCAGGCTTTTTTATTTGGCCATATAATCAAAAGGTTTACTTTCATACATTTTACTTATTATTCCACTCTAATGCAAACAGGCGAAAAACGTCATTTCTTCTCTATATACCTCACGAATTCTTGATTTTCCTTAATAATTCTTCAAAAAAATGAATTTAAAATACTTTAAATCTTGTAAAAATTCAGCCTTTATATCTATAATAAAAGTGAAAGCGCATACAAGATAGAGGAAAAAATTTCAAAGGGTGGGATGCAACCATGAATTTTACATTAACAGAAGAACAATTGATGATTCAAAAGATGATGCGTGAATTCGCTGATGAAGTTGTTGCACCAGGTGCGGAAGCAAGAGATAAAAATAAGGAGTTTCCTGTTGAGATATTTGAAAAACTATCTAAGCTTGGAATGATGGGTCTTCCTTTTCCAGAAGAATATGGCGGAGGCGGTGCAGATACGATAAGTTTTGCGATCGCAGTGGAAGAATTAAGCCGTGCTTGTGGTTCGACAGGGATTACATACTCTGCTCATGTTTCTTTAGGCGGGGCTCCATTAAATCTCTTTGGGACTCATGAACAAAAAGAAAAGTATTTAACTCCAATTTGTACGGGAGACTCGTTTGGAGCATTTGGGTTAACTGAACCTAATGCGGGTTCAGATGCTGGAGGAACTGAAACGACAGCTTTTCTCGAAAATGGGGAATGGCTCATTAACGGCAGCAAGTGTTATATTACGAATGCAAGTTATGCTAAGCATTTAGCGTTAACCGCAATCACGAATAGAAATGGCAGCGATAAAGAGATTTCAGCAATCATTGTTCCTACAGATGCTCAAGGATTCCGAGTAATCGATAATTATGAGAAAATGGGTCTTCATTCTTCAAACACAACTGAATTATTTATGGAAGATGTGAAGGTACCAGAAGAAAATTTACTAGGCAAGCGTGGAGACGGCTTTAAACAGTTCCTAGTAACGCTCGATGGCGGCAGGATAGGTATCGGTGCGATGGCTGTAGGTATTGCTCAGGCTGCTTATGAGAGAGCCCTATCTTATGCGAAAGAACGCAAGCAATTTGGAAGATCAATTTCTAAGTTCCAAGCGATTCAATTTAAACTTGCAGATATGGCAATGAAAATCGAACTTGCCAGACTGATGGTATATAAAGCAGCTTGGTTAAAAGACCAGGGAAAAAAGTTTTCAAAAGAAGCTTCAATGGCAAAGTTATACGCATCAGAAGCGTGTATGCAGATTTGTTCTGAAAGCGTCCAAATTCATGGTGGAAACGGCTACATGAGGGATTATCATGTAGAGCGGTATTTTAGAGATGCTAAACTGCTTGAGATTGGGGAAGGTACATCTGAAATTCAGCGCATAGTGATTGCAAGAGAAATTGGCTGTTAATTTCATAAATTAATTGATGGGGTGAATTATGGCTGAGTTAATGAAGCTAACTGTTGGAGATTGTTTGAAGCAGCAGGCAAAGATAAACAAGGCTCAAGAAGCCATTGTGTACAGTAAACTTGGAATTCGCTACACCTATCATGAATTTTATGAATTAACAAGTAAGGTTGCCAAAGGCTTAATGGCAATGGGAATCCAAAAAGGGGACCACGTTGCTGTTTGGGCGACGAATGTACCAGAATGGCTTCTTCTGCAATTTGGTACTGCACGTGCGGGTGCAGTATTAGTAACGGTTAATACGAACTACCAGCGTGCCGAATTAGATTATTTGCTAAAGCAGTCAGATGCGAAAGCGTTATTTTTTATTGAACAGTTTCGTACTACTTCTTACAAAGAGATGGTTGATTCAGTTCAAGAACGAGTAGAAGAGTTTCCAATGCTAAAACATTTTGTTGAGATCGGTAGTGAAAGCTCTACATCATACCCAACATTTGAAGAAATGCTAGAAGCAGGAAATGCTATTACAGATGAAGAGCTACTGATACGAGAGAGATCCCTACATTATGACGATGTTATCAACATGCAATATACATCGGGTACGACAGGTTTTCCAAAAGGTGTTATGCTGACGCATTATAATATTGTGAATAATGCAAGACAGATCGCTGACAGTATGAATCTTACAAATGATGATCGATTGTGTATACCGGTACCTTTTTTCCACTGCTTTGGATGTGTTTTAGGGACATTAGCAGCTGTAACTGTGGGAGCAACAATGGTTCCTATTGTGCAGTTTGATCCAAAAGAAGTGCTCGAAACAGTCGAAAAGGAAAAATGTACAGGCTTACATGGCGTGCCTACAATGTTTATTGCTGAACTAAATCTCCCTGAATTCGATTCTTATCAATTAGATTCATTGCGAACAGGAATAATGGCAGGTTCTCCTTGTCCGATCGAAGTGATGAAAAAAGTGATTGAGAAAATGGGGATGACTGAGATTACAATCGCATACGGTCAAACCGAATCTTCTCCGGTGATTACCCAAACGAGAACCGACGATCCTATCGAACGTAGAGTAGAAACCGTTGGTAAAAAACATTCACAAGTTGAGGCGAAAGTGGTAGACCCTCTAACAAACAAAGAAGTTAAATCTGGTGAGCAAGGGGAACTATGCACAAGAGGATACCATGTTATGAAAGGCTATTATAAAATGCCTGAAGCGACGAAAGAAGCGATCGATCATGAAGGCTGGCTTCATACGGGTGATTTGGCAACTGTAGATGATGAGGGCTATTTCAGGATTACTGGACGTTTAAAGGATATGATTATTCGCGGTGGTGAAAATGTTTATCCGAGAGAAGTAGAAGAATTCCTTTATTCTCATCCTGCAATTTTGGATGTTCAAGTTATCGGCGTGCCTGATAAGAAATTCGGTGAGAAAGTAGCTGCATGTATCCAATTGAAAGAAGGACATTGTCTAACGGCTGATGAAGTAAAGAAGTATTGCAAAGGCAAGATTTCTCACTTTAAGATTCCTGAATACTATTTGTTTGTTAATGAATATCCGATGACCGCTTCAGGCAAAATTCAAAAATATAAACTGAAAGAACTAGCGTTAGAGGCTTTATCTGTTACTCATGAATAGCCACAAAATCGTGGCTATTTTTTTTATTGATGTTGTTAAACGTGATATCTTGTGACAAAACTGGTAAAAATATAGTTTGCCCTTCCCAAGTAAACGCTTTTAAAGTACAATAGGTTATGGATTGTTAACCAATACATAGTAGGTTTTTTAACACAACAACAAATGATGTGAACAGACGAAGGAGGAATATGAATGAAGCGTAATCCACTCATTCCTTTTGCAATTATAGGAGTTATTGGAATTGTTCTTATGCTCACAATGGGCGGTTATGGTATTAACGAAATCCATCAGGCTAGTCAAGATAAAGAAAAGGCAGCCATGGACCCACAAGCCATTTACAAACAAAATTGTTCTTCTTGTCACGGACAGAACCTTGAAGGTAATGTAGGTCCTGCATTAGACAAAATTGGCGGTACATACTCCAGCGAAGAGATTGCCGAGGTTATTAAGAACGGTAAAGGATCTGGAATGCCCGCAGGTCTAGTAAAGGGAGAAGAAGCAAAAATATTGGTTAACTGGCTCGCAGAAAAAAAATAAAATAGAAAAGAGCTTCTTGTTGATTCGAACAGGAAGCTTTTTTTCATGCAGAATGACAAAAAATCTCGATCGTAACAAATACTAGAATGAACGAAACTAATGAAGCGGTGATAAAAGATGAATTCTGAAAAATTATCAAAAAGACTTGAAACGGTTGCCTCGTATGTACCAAAAGGTTCTATTTTAGCAGATATTGGTTCAGATCATGCCTATTTACCATGCTACTTAGGTATAAAAAAAACCATTAATAAAGCAATAGCTGGAGAAATAACAGAAGGTCCGTTCTTATCTGCAAAAGAACAAGTCCTTCTCGATGGACTTAGCGACGTGATTGAGGTAAGAAAAGGCGACGGATTATCTGTACTTCAAGAAGATGAAGCAGAAGTTGTAACCATCTGTGGTATGGGTGGTTCTTTAATTACGTCTATCCTTGAAAAAGGAAAAAATAAATTAGGTGCTGCAAAACGGTTAATTCTGCAGCCGAACGTTGGAGCAAAAACAGTAAGAAAATGGCTGTTAAAAGAAAACTGGGTGCTCGTTGCTGAAGAAATACTCAAGGAAGACGGGAAAATTTACGAAGTTTTAGTTGCTGATCGCACGGGTGATCAGCCTTACTCCAACAATGTAGAAGCGGAACTATTGTTAGGTCCATTTTTAATAAATAATCAAAATCAAGCGTTTAAGGAAAAATGGACCGGGGAAGTCAATCAATGGAATGCGATATTGACTCAAATGGAAAATAGCCATGGAGAATCCTCGGAAATCAAGAGGGTGGAACTCGTGAACAACATAAAACGTGTTAAGGGGTGGATGCAGTGAGTAAAACAGCTAATGCGCAATATATCATTTCTCTATTAGAGAGTTTTGCACCTAAAAGTATGGCTGTTGATGGTGATCCTATCGGACTGCAAGTAGGCTCCTTGAATCGGCCTGTAAAAAAGGTAATGATTGCTTTAGATGTACTAGAGAGCGTTGTAGATGAAGCTATCGCAAATGAAGTGGATCTGATTATCGCTCACCATCCCTTAATTTATCGCCCTTTGAAGAAGATAGACACGAATACTCCGAAAGGAAGAGTAATTTCAAAGTTACTGAAACAAGATATCACTGTTTATGCAGCTCACACAAACCTGGACGTAACGGCCTCAGGGGTGAATAGTTGGCTCTCAGACTGCTTAGAATTAAAACAAACAGAAGTGCTCGCTCCTACTTATGAAGAGGAGCTTGTAAAACTCTGTGTGTTTGTGCCATTAACACATGAAGAACATGTAAGACAGGCAATAGGGAATGCCGGAGCAGGTCATATCGGGAATTACAGTCATTGTACTTTTTCATCCAACGGATGGGGTACATTTACTCCACTGGAAGGAACGACACCTTTTATTGGAGAGTTAGGAAAACAGGAACGAACAGAGGAAGTCAAAATTGAGTCGATCATGCCTGTATCCATACAAAAGCATGTAATAGCTGCCATGAAAAAAGCGCATCCATACGAAGAAATTGCCTATGATCTATTTCCGCTTCTAAACAAAGGAAACGAACTGGGAATAGGGAAAATCGGAATGCTTCCTAAAGAAATGGAAATGGAACAGTTTGTTGACCATGTAAAAAAAGCTTTTGGTCTTTCAAACGTTCGAGTGATTAAAGGTCACAATCATAGCATTAAAAAAGTAGCTGTTGTAGGCGGTGATGGAAACAAATATATTTACCCAGCTGTTCGAAAAGGGGCAGATGTATTAGTAACTGGTGATATTTATTATCATAATGCACACGATGCACAGGAAGAAGGGCTTACTATCGTGGATGCGGGACATCACATCGAAAAAATAATGAAACATGAACTTAAACGCGTCCTAGAGAAAGAGCTAGTTAAAAGAAAATATGATACCCAGGTCATAGAATCTGAAGTCATAACCGAACCGTTTACATTTATGTAGATACTTTTACCATAAGTTTACGTGGACAGAAACTCTTAAAAACCAGTCAGAATAGCAAAAAACAAAGCTGGCTTCAAAGCCAGCTTTGCTTTCATTACTTTTTCTCTTTTACTTTTGGAAGGATTCGGTTCAACGTTACTTTACGTTCTTTTTTCCAAGTTTCTTGGTCGTTTTCATCGTAGCTTGCAAGGAAATCAATGACTTCTTTTGTAATGGGTGTAGGTGTTGACGCACCAGAAGTAACCCCTACTTTTTTGACCCCTTTTAACCAAGATAAATCAATCTCTGAAACATCGGAGATACGGTACGATGGGGTTCCTGCTATTTCCTCTGAAACTTGGGCAAGACGATTTGAGTTGTTGCTCCTCGGGTCTCCAACAACCAACACAAGGTCACAATCACCGGCTTGATTTGCTACTGCTTCTTGCCTTACTTGTGTTGCTAAACAAATTTCTTTATGAACTTCAGCATTTGGGTATTTTATTAATAACTGTTTAATAAGTTCAGCTACATCCCATTGGCTCATCGTCGTTTGGTTAGTAATAAGAATCTTTTCACTATCTACTTTTAATTGGTGAAGGTCTTCTGTATTTTCAACAAGATGTACGATATGAGGTGCAATTCCGATCGCACCTTCAGGTTCAGGGTGACCTTTTTTTCCAATATAGATAATCTCATAACCTTCTTTTTCTTTCTCTCTTATCAGATCATGTGTTTTGGTTACGTCAGGACAAGTTGCATCAATTTCATAAAGACCTTTTTCATGCGCGATGCGTCTCACTTCTGGTGACACTCCATGAGCTGTGTAAATAACCGTCCCTGATTCAATGTTTCGGATGATATCTAATCGATTGTTCCCATCAAGTGTAATAATCCCTTCATCTTCAAAGGCATCTGTTACATGTTTGTTATGAACGATCATACCTAGAATATAAATCGGTCTCGGAAGGGTTGGATCATTTGCTGCCTGGCGTGCCATGACCATAGCGTCAACAACACCATAACAATACCCACGCGGCGATATTTTAACGATTTCCATTGTTGGATCTCTCCTTTATTCATATAAAAGACAGCACAGATGGCTATGCTGTCTTGGGAGATGTACTTCTGTATACGTTTATTATAAAGGAGAGGCCACAAGAACTCAAACCCTACACATTATACGTATAGTTTTGGTCCTGAGAGATGATAGCCTTTTGGTACGTTTGCTCTTGGCCGAGTAGGCACTGGTTTTGTGGCAGAAGGTGCTTTTTTAGATTTTTGTATAGGTTGTATATTTGATGTTTTTGTAGATTTTGCCCCTGGTTGGACTGTTTTTTCTTCTTTTTTCTCTTTTTCTGATTTTATTTTATCAGCGTTTTCTTTCTTTTTTGCATTATGTCCTTTTGGTTCATTTTTCTTTTCTACTTTATCCGCTTTTTCAGAGGTATCTGCTTTTCCATCCGCTTCTGTTTTTGTGCTTGATCCGCTTTGGAAATCTTTTAAAGCAGTCATGATAGACGGCAAGTTCTTCATTGCTGGCCCATACTGTTTAATCATGGGTCCCATCGTTTCAGCAACTTTTAGTACTTTTTGTACGTTATTTAACATTGTAAATACATTCGTACCGCCTGTAACACTTCCGCCGCTGCCTATTGTTCCCAAAAAACGATCAACAGATCCTCCAGGATTACGTGGCATACCGTTCATTCCTGACATCCCATGCATGTTTTGCATATGGGGATTTATCTGAAAAGGCTGCATAGGATGTTGAGGTTGAGTAGGATATCTGTAAAAAGGCTGCATAATTCCTCCTCCTTTCCAAAATAATACGCTCATAAACAGAATATGAAATTCAAGAAAACATGTGTGATATTTATCCCTGTTTTCTTAGCAATTATTAAGGATGATTGGCGGAAAAACGAAACTTACTCTATAATACTAAAAGTGAACAGATTTACATTTGAAAAAGAAAAAGGTGAGCGTATGAAAACTCCGTTTGAACGGCTAAAAATAAATGAATCGCTCCAATCTGCATTAAGTGGAATTGGATTTGAAAAACCGACAGAAATACAAGAACGTGTAATTCCTGGTATCATCAACGGCTTCGATGTGATCGGACAATCCCAAACAGGGTCTGGAAAAACCTTTGCCTTCCTGCTCCCGCTTATGCACAGGATTGATAACCAAAAAAATGAAGTACAAGCAGTCATTACCGCTCCTACTAGAGAGCTTGCGCAACAGATCTATAATGAGTTCTTAAAATTATCTGAGCAGTTACCTGAAGATAAACAAATTAAAGCAAAAGCCATCGTAGGCGGTACGGATAGAAAAAGAATGGCTGAAAAATTAAAAACTGTTCCACAGATGGTTATTGGCACACCTGGACGAATCAATGACCTTGTAAAGACACAAGAACTTGTTGTGTACACAGCAAACATGCTTGTTGTTGATGAAGCTGATCAAATGCTTGACATGGGCTTTATTGAAGATGTCGATCATATAGCATCACGTATGGCGAATGAACTGCAGATGATGGTATTCTCTGCAACGGTACCAGAAAAGCTGCAGCCTTTCTTAAAAAAGTATATGAAAAATCCAAAACATGTTCATGTAGAACCACAACATGTTACAGCAAAAGATATTAAGCATGTACTGATACAAGCAAAACACAACGATAAGCTTTCCAAGCTGATCAAGACGGCAAAAGATTTTAACCCATATTTTGCGATTGTTTTTGCAAACACGAAAAAAACAGTTGATGAGATAGCAGATGCCATGTCAGCTGAGGGTATGAGCGTCGAACGTTTACATGGTGATGTACCTCCACGTACTAGAAAAAACATCATGAAGCGAGTTCAAAAAGCTGAATTTCAATTTTTAGTAGCGACTGACCTTGCAGCAAGAGGAATTGATATTAAAGGTGTCAGCCACATCATTAACTATGAGTTTCCAAAGGATCTTGACTTTTACATCCATCGAGCGGGAAGAACAGCTCGTGCAGGAATGTCAGGGATTTGTGCCTCTTTATTTGAGCAGACAGATCAACATGCTGTTCAAAAGCTAAAAGAAAAGAAGATCAGTTTTCAATTGGAGCAGTATAAAAACGGTGAGTGGGTACCTGTTAAACCAAGTAAAAAAGCCTCAAGCCAAAAACAAGAAGATGGCATCTATCTGCCGAAACCAAGAAAAGTAAAACCAGGCTATAAGAAGAAGATGGACGAACAGAAGAAAAAATTAATGAAAAAGAAAAGAAGAAATACAAGATAACAGATTTGTGTGGAGAAGAGGGGAAAGTATGATTAAAATAGGTTCTCATGTTTCAATGAGCGGTAAAAAAATGCTTTTAGCTGCAAGTGAAGAGGCAGTCTCATACGGTGCAAATACCTTTATGATCTATACAGGAGCACCTCAAAACACAAGACGAAAGAAAATAGAAGATTTGAATATCGAAGCAGGAACGAAACATATGTTAGAGAACGGTATTGTTGATATTGTAGTGCATGCACCATACATTATTAATATCGGAAATAGTATAAAACCAGAAACATTCGAGCTAGGTGTTGACTTTCTTAGACGAGAGATTGAACGGACAGATGCTCTAGGTGCCAAACAAATTGTACTGCATCCCGGAGCCCATGTTGGTGAAGGATCTGAAGCAGGAATTAAAAAGATCATTGAAGGTCTGAATGAAGTGTTAACAAAAGAACAAAATGTACAGATTGCTCTGGAAACGATGGCTGGTAAAGGTTCTGAATGCGGAAAAACCTTTGAAGAACTTGCCCAAATCATTGAAGGTGTTAAACTGAACGAAAAGCTTTCAGTATGTTTTGATACGTGTCATACACATGATGCAGGCTATGATATCGTAAACGATTTTGACGGTGTTATGGATCAGTTCGACAAGATTGTTGGCATAGACCGTATTAAAGTATTTCATATCAATGACAGCAAGAACGTTACAGGTGCAGCAAAGGATAGGCATGAAAATATCGGCTTTGGTCATATCGGCTTTGATGCATTGAACTATATTGTGCATCACGAGCAGTTTAGAGAGATTCCTAAAATTCTTGAAACACCTTATGTAGGAACGGATAAGAACAACAAGAAGCCGCCTTACAAATTAGAAATTGAAATGATCAAAGGGAAAGAGTTTGATCCAGAACTTCAAAATAAGCTCTTATCATAATAAAAAAGTCGCACAGGTGTGCGGCTTTTTGTTTTACTTGTTTACCTGTCAATGTACGTTTGAATTAAGTATTGAATATAATTTGCTTTCTCAGGGCTGACTTCTTTTGCAATCGTTGCAATGATTTGTTTTCGCTGAGCAAGATTTTTTATATCGATGGTCTGCCTTCTTAAAATGTTTACGATTTTTTCTGCTTCTACTTGGGATATGGGAAGCTGATATTGCGCTGCCAGAGTGATTAATTCATTTGGACTCATCGTATTTAATTTTTGGTTAACAAAGTGCACGATAATTGGATTCATACACAAATCCCCTCCTGACTTTTTCATTGTATGAGTCAAAAGCGGAGAAAGTGCTAAAAAAAAGACTATGGAATTATTCCAAAGTCTTTTTTTCCTTTTGTGATTATACAATTGTATGGAGTACAAAGTTCATCAAAAATAAGAATGCGATCACATACATGGTTACAGGTACTTGCTTTTTCTGACCCGACATCCATTTGATTAGCGGATAAGCGATAAAGCCGAATGCAAGTCCATCCACAATGCTGTATGTTAATGGAATTAGGGCGATAACTAGAAATGATGGAAACATTTCAGTAAAGTCAGCCAAAGGTATATGTTGAATCTGCTGAACCATCAACCCGCCTATTATGATTAAAACAGGAGCAATAGCACCATCCGGAATATAAGCAATGAATGGAGCTGCAAAAATAGATCCAATGAACAATATTGCGACTGTTATGCTCGTTATTCCTGTTCTTCCGCCTTCTGTTATACCTGATGCACTTTCCACTGTCGATATGGTTGGACTTGTACCAAATAATCCTGATACGATGGAAGAAGCGGCATTTGCCTGAAACGCTTTTGGAAATTTTTCTTGGTCGGGAAGCAGACCGTATAATAATCCCATATTTTCAAAAGTGATGATCATCGTTAGTGAAAATGTAGCGATCCAAAAAGAAAGCTGGCTTATCCCAGAGAAATCGAAAGCAAACAATAAGTCACCAAACGGCTTAAGTGAAAAACCATCTGACATCTGCTGTACTTTCTGCGTATGTCCCATTAAGAATCCTATAAAAGTCGTCAGTGCAATTCCGATTAGGAAACTGCCTTTTACGTTCTTTAAAAACAAAGCAAGAGTTAGTCCGAGACCAACCATTGTAAGAATTGCATCAGGATGATCAAGATGACCTAACTTTACAAACGTTGCAGAGCTGGCTTCAATAATGCCGCCTTTTTGCAGTCCAATAAAAGTTAAAAACAAGCCGATCCCTACTGTAATACTATGTTTTAAAGATTGTGGAATACTCTTTGAAAGTATGTCCTTTAAAGGGGTAGAGGCGATAATCAGAAACAAAACACCTGATAATACGACTGCAGCAAGTGCCTCTTGCCAGCTTAAGTTCATGCCCTGTACGATTGTATAGGTGAAAAACGCGTTGACACCCATACCTGGTGTAAGAATTATAGGTGCATTTGCATATAATCCCATTATTAAGCAGCCAACTACAGAAGTTAAAATAGTCGCTAACACGACACCTTCATAAGGCATACCGGCATCCGCTAATATTAGTGGATTAACGATAATAATATAAGCGATCGTGAAGAATGAGGTGATACCTGCAAGTATTTCTTTTTTAATCGATAATTGATCTTGTTTCATGTATTCCTCTCTTAAATCTGAAAAAAAACCCTCTCCCACCCAGCAGTAACCTGCCAGAGATGATTATATAGCATATGTAGAAATATGGCTAGAAAAAATCATTTACATTTTTGTGTCCACACTATATAATTTGACTTAAGTAAAAAAGTTGCCCATAGGAAACTTTTTCTTGTGCGCGGACAAATCACTTCTTTCTTTGCAATTCATACATTGTGAAGGAATTATTTTATAGGTAAAAGTTGCACTCAGGCAAAATAAGTTACCGGGTGAAAAAGGAGGTCATTTCTCATGGAACGAGCAATAGAGATTGAGCAATTATTCGTCTCGTACTTAGGGAACCAAGTTGTTAAAGATATAACGTTCTCAGTGAATAAAGGAAGTCTTGTTGGGATTATAGGACCTAACGGAGCAGGAAAATCGACCTTGATGAAGGCTGCTTTAAACTTGATATCAAAAGATAAAGGAAATGTTAAAATTTTTGGTGAACCGTTAAAAAGATGGAAAACGAATATTGCCTATGTACCTCAGCGATCAGATATCGACTGGGATTTTCCGATAACTGTGATTGATGTTGTTTTGTTAGGTACGTATCCGAAGCTAGGATTGTTTAAAAGGCCATCCAAAAATGATAGAGCATGGGCCTTTGACTGTCTTAAAACAGTAGGTATGGAACAGTTCAGCAACCGTCAGATCGGTGAACTCTCAGGAGGACAGCAGCAAAGGGTGTTTCTTGCAAGAGCTCTTGCACAAAAAGCAGAATTATTCTTTCTCGATGAGCCATTCGTTGGAATCGATGTGGCCAGTGAAGAGACCATTATTAATATCCTTAGGGATCTAAAACGAGAAGGAAAAACGATTCTTGTCGTACATCACGACTTAAGTAAAGCAGAGTCTTATTTTGATCATCTGCTTCTTCTTAACAAACACATGATCCACTTTGGTGCGTCTGAAGAAGTTCTTCAGCCAGAGGTGATTACAAGAGCGTACGCAAATCAATTTTCCTTTCTTCAGCCAAAAGGAGTGAATGTAACGTGAATTTTATCGATTTTATTGAAGCCCTCTTTCAATATCAATTCCTCCAAAAAGCATTGTTTACATCGATTATGGTCGGTATCATCTGTGGGATTGTAGGGTGCTTTATTATTTTAAGAGGAATGGCATTAATGGGAGATGCGATCTCTCATGCTGTATTACCTGGTGTAGCAATCAGCTATATGCTTGGCATCAGTTTCTTTTTTGGTGCTGTAATAACTGGAGTTCTAACTGCGATAGGAATCGGCTATGTTAGTCAGAACAGCAGAATTAAACACGATATGGCAATTGGTATTATGTTTACGAGTATGTTTGCTGTTGGGATCATCATTATCACATTTATGAAAAGCAGTGCCGATCTCTACCACATTTTGTTTGGAAATGTTTTAGCCGTTCGGATGAGTGATATGTGGATGACACTTGGCATTGGTGTTTTGGTCATTGCATTAGTCGTTCTTTTCTATAAAGAATTGCTTGTTTCAACATTTGATCCAACAATGGCACAAAGCTATGGTTTACCGAATAAATGGATTCATTATGCGTTGATGGTTGTCCTAACAATGGTAACCGTCGCTTCTCTTCAAACGGTAGGAATCGTACTTGTGGTTGCGATGCTGATCACACCAGCAGCAACTGCGTATCTGCTTACGAACCGTTTGTCTGTCATGATCTATCTTTCGGCATTGATTGGAACCATTGCATCTGTTTTCGGATTATATTTTAGTTTTACTTATAATCTGGCATCTGGTGCAACAATCGTATTAGTATCAGCGTTTATGTTCGCACTGGCCTTTTTCTTTTCGCCTTCACAAGGTTTAATGTGGAAGGCGATGAAAGCCAGAAAAAATAGAGTAGAGCTAATGAGATAAAGGGAGGAAATTGAAGAATGATTAAAAAATTAGCAGGTGTTTTTATGGCAGGATCTTTATTGTTGGCGGCTGCATCAGGCTGCAGTTCAGTAAAAGAAGATTCTGAGAAAGTGGAAGTAGTAACGACTTATTCAATCATTTATGACCTAGTCAAAAATGTAGGCGGAGAAAAAGTAGAGGTTCATAGCATGGTGCCGATCGGGTCTAATCCTCATGAATATGATCCGCTGCCAGAAGATGTTTTAAAAACAACCGATGCAGATGTTGTATTCTATAACGGTCTAAATTTGGAAGAAGGAAACTCTTGGTTTAACAAATTATTAAAAACGTCAGATAAAGATGGAAAGGATGCCCCGGTTTACAGAGTAAGTGAAGGGGTGGAAGCTATTCATCTTGAATCAAAAGGATTAGAGAAAGAACCAGATCCTCATGCATGGCTAAATATCAATAACGGTATTATTTATGTAGAAAATATTCGTGATGCACTGATTAAAGAAGACCCTGATAACAAAGAATTTTATGAAAAGAATGCCGAAAAATATATTGCAGAACTAAAAGAATTACATGATGCAACCGTATCAGAATTAGCAAAAGTCCCAGAAGATAAGAGAGTTTTGATTACAAGTGAAGGCGCGTTTAAATATTTTGGAGAAGCCTACAATATGAATACGGCTTATGTTTGGGAAATTAACTCTGAAAACCAGGGGACGCCTCAACAGATCAAAAGTTTAGTGGATTTCATTAAAAACGGAAACATCACGGCTCTTTTCGTAGAAACGAGTGTAGATGCAAGAAGTATGGAAACTGTTTCAAAAGAGACAGGTGTACCAATCAAAGGAAAAGTATTTACTGATTCATTAGGTAAGCCTGGAGAAGATGGCGATACGTATAAAGAAATGATGGAATGGAACACAAGAACGATTATTGAAGGGTTAAAATAAAGTAAACGAGAAGCTGGTCATTACGCCAGCTTCTTTTTTTTATTTTGTTGTCATTTGTTCTATAATAAAAAGATGTGGGTAATTATTGACTGACTTATTTTACATAACAAAAAAAGGCAAGGTGGACGTATGAGCATAAAGGCAGTCTGTTTTGATATGGATGGAGTAGTGGTCCATACGATGCCTCACCATGTGGAAGCATGGCATCACGCATTTAGAAAAAAGGGCTTTAATCATGATGATCTTGAATTTTACCTGAGAGAAGGCATGCCGGGAAGAAAAACAATACTTGATATTTTCCATGCCAATCAAGTTCAGTTTACAGACCGTGATGTTGAAGATATCTACGAGCAAAAAAGAAAATACTTTAAAGAAAATGCAAATTACAGTTTTATTGAAGAGACTGTATCCCTTTTGGAACGTCTCTATAAACAAGGAATTCCTGTTTCATTAGTTACAGGAAGCAGACGGGAATTTGTGGTTGAAGTGGTTGAAAAGCTTCCGGTAGTTTTTCATTCGATCATAACAGGTGATGATGTGAATGAAGGGAAACCCTCACCCGAACCGTACTTGAAGGCGATAAATAATCTTCCCTATGATGCATCCGAGTGGCTTGTTATTGAAAATGCACCGCTCGGAATAGAATCTGCAAAGCGTGCGGGAGCTTTTTGTTTGGCAGTTGAGACCACACTTGAAGAGAAATATTTAAGACAGGCTGATAGGATCGTCAACCCTTCAAATTTAGAGGAGGCGGTAGTCAGTCTTTTGAAAGAGGGGATAACAGATTGAAGAAACAACATAAGAAGGAAAGTAAAACACATCTTGTTTATCGTTTATTTATGATTTTGTTGTGAGCCGGTCTAGCTGCTGCTTCCATTGAGCTGTTATTAATTCCGAATCGAATCATTGATGGAGGAATAATCGGTGTATCACTTATTTTGGATTATTTGACACCTGCTAATTTTGCGTTGCTTGTATTCTTATTGAATCTGCCGTTTATGTATAATGGATACAAACAAATCGGAAAGACGTTTGTAGTTTCTTCTTTGTTTGCTATTATCAGTCTTGGTGTAATTGAAACACTTTTGCACGGAATTGAGCCTTTTACGAATCAATCGATCTTAGCCACAGTTTTCGGGGGAGTCATGCTTGGGACAGGGGTAGGCATTGTAATCCGTCATGGCGGTTCATTAGACGGAACGGAGATATTGGGGATACTTTTAGCTAAAAAGTTTCCTTTTTCAATCGGTGAATTTGTTATGTTTATTAATGTGTTTGTTTTTGTTTGGGCTGGTTTCGTTTTTGGATGGGAACAGGCAATTATTCGGTTATGACGTATTATATTGCCTTTAAAACGATAGACACTGTCATACAAGGGTTGGATGAAACGAAAGCCGTTATCATCGTATCCGATCACTATGAAGAGATTTCTAATGGAATCTTAGACCGATTGGGAAGAGGCACTACGAAACTAAAAGGCAAAGGCGGTTATACGGAACTGAAAAAGAAGTCATCTATGCTGTTATTACTCGCCTAGAAGTAACTAAGTTAAAGAACATTGTATATGAAATTGATTCAAATGCATTCATAACCATTATGAATACTCAAGAAACAATAGGGGCGAAATTTAAGGCTCCCATTCATTAATTTAAGCTCAACTGCATGCCAGTCTGTAAGGCATGCTGTTTTACTTTTCGCTATTTTCGTGTATACTATGAGACAGTCTAAATCGTACTCATTACTACTTATCAAACGTTAAAGGAAGGATGATCATGGTGAACAAGAAGAATATTCCAGCTGTTTTAGTGGATGATTTATCCTTCCATTATGGTGAAAAAAACGTACTTGAACATATAACAATGGAAATTACACAAGGATCCTTTTTAGGGCTTGTAGGTCCAAATGGATCAGGGAAATCGTCTTTAATCAAATGTATACTTGGTCTATTAAAGCCGCAGCAAGGTGGCGTTTATTTATTTGGAGAAAAAGTTCAAAAATTTAATGACTGGGAAAAAGTCGGCTATGTTTCTCAAAAAGCGAACAGCTTTAACACCGCCTTTCCTGCAACAGCCTTTGAAGTCGTGTCCATGGGGTTATTTGGTAAGGTTGGTCTATTTCGTTTTCTAAAGGCTACGGACAAAGAGAAAGTCTGGGAAGCTTTAAGGTCTGTAAACATGGAGGAATTTGCTCAAAAGAACATTGGTGAACTCTCAGGCGGACAGCAACAGCGAATTTTTATCGCGAGAGCTTTAGTGAGTGATCCAGAGTTATTAATATTGGATGAGCCAACGGTTGGAGTAGATGTCGAATCTTCTGCATCCTTTTATAAAATGCTGGATAGTCTTCATCGGGAAAAAAAGATGACGCTCGTTTTAGTTACTCATGATGTTGGCGTTATGACAGATTATGTTACAGATGTAGCATGTTTAAACAAGCAGATTCACTTTCATGGAAATACAAAAGAATTTGAGGAAAGTTCTTCAGAAAACATGTCTGCTTTTTATGGGCATCATGTTCATGTGCTTAGCCATGACCATGAACACAGATAAGGGGATGAACAAATGTTTCCAATTTTTAAATATGAATTTTTACAAAATGCTTTTTTAACCGGAATTATGGTTGGTTTGTTAGCTCCGGTTTTAGGGGTATTCATTGTAGTTAGACGTCAGGCCCTTATCGCAGATGCCCTTTCCCATATAACGCTTGCTGGAATTGCTGCAAATTTATTGCTTGGAAAATGGTTTGCACTTTTTGCAGGAGCGAATCCGATCTATCTGGGAATGGCCTTTTCAGTAGGCGGAGCAATCTTCATTGAGCAGCTTCGGAAGGTCTACAAACATTATGAAGAGTTAGCCATTCCGATTATTATGTCGGCTGGTATCGGACTTAGTGTGATTTTTATTTCGATGGCAGATGGATTTAATGCAGATTTGTTCAGTTACCTTTTCGGCAGTATTATTGCGGTTAAACAATCTGATGTTTGGACGGTATTTGCCATTTTAATTGTGGTACTTTTGTTTGTTTTTTTCATGTATAAGGAATTATTCGTACTTTCATTTGATGAAGAACAAGGCAAGCTTTCAGGTATAAGAAGCAATTGGATTTTGATTGCGTTTATGGCAATTACCGCATTAGTTATTGCAGCTTCCATGAAAGTTGTAGGCATCCTTTTAGTATCCTCTCTTATGACGTTGCCGGTGGCTGCTAGTATTCGAATTGCAAAAGGATTTAAACAAACCATCTGGCTTTCTGTTTTATTTGGAGAGATCGCTGTAATTCTAGGGATGTTTTTATCTTATTATTTGGATATCGCGTCAGGCGGTACAATCGTCTTATGTCTTGTTCTCATATTAACACTGTGTATTTTATATAAAAAGTTTACAGGTTCACGAAAGGTGGGTCATGTATGAAATATACGTTAACAATTGATGGAGCGATGGATCTGTTAAAAGAAAAAGGGTATAAATACACTGAAAAAAGAAGAGATCTGCTTACTCTTTTTGCACGGGAAAAGAGATACCTATCAGCCAAAGATGTTCAAGAAGCTTTGAAAGATAAATACCCCGGCCTTAGTTTCGATACGATCTATCGGAACTTGACCACATTTGCAGAATTAGATTTACTTGAAGAAACGGAATGGGAGGGCGAAAGAAAGTTTCGGTTTACTTGTTCGCATAATGAACATCATCATCACTTAATTTGTTTAACATGCGGCAGTACGAAGTCGATTCATTCATGTCCGATGGAGGTTTTAAATACCGACATAAACGGTTTTGATGTGACCGGTCATAAGTTTGAGATCTACGGCTATTGCACCGGATGCAAACAATAAAATATTTCATTAAATTTGAGTATGCTCCTCCTTTCATTAAGCCAAGCTATAGAGAAAGGAGGTTTTTTTATGCCTGAAGTTAAATGTAATGTTTCAAATTGCACCTATTGGGGGGAAGGCAATAACTGTATAGCAGATGCTATTCTTGTTGAGATCGACAAACATGCGAATAATTCTTATGACATGAGTGCTGGCGGTAACCTCGAAGGAGATGCAGCACATAAAGATCATGCCCACGAGACAGCAGAAACTTGCTGCCATACCTTTAGGGCAAAACATTAATCAAAGAGGCCGATTTTAGGCCTCTTTCTTGTAAGAAGAATGAATGCCCATAAGTTAACATCTATGAAAACCCCCTTTGAATGCCATAATAATAACGCTCCTTAAGACTAAAAGAGGGGGAATTTAAAATGGCATACGAAAAAAATGAGCGAGATATAAACGAAGCTGACTTTCGAGAAGAGATGGCAGCTGAAGCTGTGCCCGTTAGAAGTGACATGACTTTTCCTGAAAATGAACGACCTCATTTAGATGATGGCAGAGATCGTGGACATGTTCATCAGGAAAGAAAAGAAAGAGAAGGCGGAAGAGCAACAGGAGTTATCGCGCTTATCCTCTCAGTTCTTTCTTTGTTTATTCTTCCTGTTTTATTAGGAGCTGCAGGTATTATCGTTGGATTTGTTGCCAGAAGACAAGGTGCAAAAATGCTCGGAAACTGGGCAATCGGAATCGGAATCGTTTCCGTTATTATTTCCTTGTTTTTTGCACCGTTCTTTTAACGTAAGAGGGAGCAAAGAAGAAGCGTATCGCTTCTTCTTTTTTATGGAACAATATTCAGTTTGTTCTCTTTTGTCGAAAATCGGATAAATTTTATTTAACGTGGAATTAATTAAAATAACGTTTGAATTATTAGAAATAACGTGGAATTCATTGAAATAACATGGGATAAATCTTCATAAGAATAAACCTGTGCGAATCAGGTGTACAAAACGTCAATTCGTGCATATCAAAAAGACATTTTTTTTGTGTCTCTAAGTTATTTAAAGCTACTACTAGAGACCCGCAAAAAAAGCTCCCGGCATCGGGAGCTTTCCTTTTATCAAACTTGCTGTGCTTCTGCTTTTAATTTTTCTTCATGTGCTTTAGCCAAAAGATCTACTTCTTTTTTTAATTCATCAAGCAATTGATCTTCTGGAATTTTTCTGATGATCTCCCCATGTCTGAACAATAACCCTTCTCCTCGGGCTCCTGCAATACCGATATCAGCTTCTCTTGCTTCACCAGGACCGTTTACTGCACAACCTAAAACAGCTACTTTTATGGGCGCACGCACTTTTGAAATATATTCTTCAACTTCATTTGCAATGGAAATCAAATCGATCTCGATACGTCCACAAGTCGGACAAGATATTAGAGTTGCGGCATCTGAAAGAAGACCAAATGATTTTAATAATTCCCGGGCAACTTTAACTTCTTCTACCGGGTCAGCACTTAATGAGATTCGAACGGTGTTACCGATCCCTTTATGAAGAATCGCACCAAGGCCAGCTGCACTTTTTACAGTTCCGGCAAACAATGTTCCTGATTCAGTAATTCCTAAGTGAAGAGGGTAATTGAATGCTCTTGATGCCTTTTCGTATGCTTCAATGGCTAAATTTACATCTGATGCTTTCATCGATACAATGATGTCGTGAAAATCAAGCTCTTCTAATATTCGGATGTGATCTAAGGCACTTTCTACCATTCCATCTGCAGTCGGATATCCGTATTTTTCTAAATATTTTTTTTCTAAAGATCCTGCATTAACACCAATTCGGATAGGGATACCTTTTGCTTTGGCTGCTTGAACGACAGCTTCAACCTTTTCGCGGCGTCCGATATTTCCTGGGTTAATTCTAATCTTATCAGCTCCGCCCTCGATCGCTTTTAGTGCAAGTTTATAATCAAAGTGGATATCAACAACTAGCGGAATCGTAATTCTTTTCTTGATTTCAGCGATGGCTTCTGCCGCTCGCATATCAGGGCATGCTACACGGACAACTTGGCAGCCAGCTTCTTCTAAACGCTTGATTTCTGCTACTGTTGCTTCCACATCATGAGTCTTTGTCGTCGTCATACTTTGTACGATTACCTGGTCAGTACCTCCGATGGTCAAAGGTCCAACTTTTACAGGTCTTGTTTTTGAACGGTGGGTGATTTCACTCATTTGGTGAATCGCTCCTTTTATTTAATTGACAGTATTAGTCTGTCCTATCGATAGTTCATTTTAGCAGGGATTATTTTGTTTTGACAAGTATTGTTACCTTTCCGCTTTTTTATAAGAGGGAAATTTATAAGTTTGTCCTATTTGTATACTTTCAGGATTTACGCCAGGGTTCAATGTTTTGAAGTCTTTTATCATAGATATGATGGAATAATCTCCGTTCGAATTTAATTTTTCAACCACTGAAATTAAAGTATCTCCAGGGTTAACTTCATAAGAATGGTATTTATGAATTTGATCTTTCGTCTTAATTTGCGCTTTTGCGGGTTGAGCTTGAGGGAGTGTGCCGATTTTCAGATCATAAGCAACTACATATAAGATAAGCAAAATTGTACAACCTGTTAAAAAACGTTTCATTTTATCCCTCTCCTTTCTCATATAAGACTATATGCTTGTCCACTTTTTTTATGACAGGTTAAAAGTGACTTTCTCAGGACCTGTGGTGTAAAATGGAAAGAAATGATGGACAAAAAAGAAATGTGTGTAGCGTATCACTGTAGTTGTACCGATGGGAGAGGTGAACAGTATGAAAAAAGCAAAAGTAATGGCACTGCTTTCAATTATGGCTGCTGCATTATTTATCGCACCATTGAAGATGTTAGCGGACGCAGCGCCAGGTGATGTTATTGTCACTTTAGGACAAAATCTAACTGAGGAACAAAAGAATTCGTTAGTAAAGGAAATGGATGTAAAAGAAGATGTCCAAACCGTAACAGTTACAAATGAAGAAGAACATAAATACTTAGGTAATTATATTTCGAAGGCCCAAATTGGTTCAAAAGCGATCTCATCTTCAAAGATTACAATAGGAGAAAAAGATCAAGGGTTATCTGTGGAAACGAACAACATCAATTGGGTTACCGAAGAGATGTATATGAATGCATTGACAACAGCAGGTGTAACAGATGCTGAAATATATGTGACAGCCCCCTTTGAAGTGTCAGGGACAGCCGCATTAACAGGAATTTTAAAGGCGTATGAAACAACTGCTCAAATTGAAATTCCTGAAGCACAAAAACAAGTAGCCAATGAAGAAATGGTCAAGACTGCAAAACTTGGTGAACGAATCGGTGTAAAAGAAGCAACTGAACTAATGACACGTGTTAAAGAAGAAATCGCTAAAAATCCGGTACAATCAGAAGAAGACCTACGTGCTTTAATCGAAAAGGTTGCGAAGGATATGGGGATTGATCTAACTCAAGAAGAGCTTAACGGCTTAATCTCTCTATTCAATAAGATGAAGGATCTTAATATAGATTGGAATCAAGTACAAAGTGATCTTAAGAACATCAGTGAGAACTTAGGGGACTTTCTAAACAAAGAAGAAACACAATCCTTTATTCAACAAGTAATTGCTCTCTTAGTTGCTTTGATAGAAGCGATAAAATCAATATTTAAATAAAAAGAAAGCGGCTCATGAGCCGCTTTCTATTTTTTTTACAGGAATATGCTTTATAGCTAGAAGAAGAATTAGACTCGAAACAATCCAAAATAAAAGAAAAGAAAAGGGTAAATGCACATTCAGTACAAAAAGAATGGTTAACAAGAAAACAGGCAGTGTAATGGAATAACAGGACATTACCCATAAATGTTTATAGGTTAATTTCTTCTTTAGTATTTTTGAGAAGGGAAGACCCAGCCCCGCCAATACTGAGATTCCCGAAAATAAACTTCCTGCTAGAAGGATATACATCGCCAGATAGACTACCATCAGAACGATCGGAAGAATGCCTTCCATGGATAAAGCAAATTCTTTCATTTGTTCAGGATCTAAACCGTAATTTTGGAAATTATCCATGCTTGTATTTCTTTGATTAAGATTCAATACAAATAGTGTTACCACTGGAATCATGGATAAAAATGCTAACGCTAAGATATAAAGAATCGTACTGCCAACACCAAGAAAACGAAAATGCGAAATAGCTGCTGTAGAGTATAGACTTTTTAGTAAACGGATATGTAAATTCATGAAAAAACTCCTTTGTTGTTTGAACATTTTTAGTGTACATGAAGCATTAAAAATCGACAATGTTAAATCAATTGTAAAGGAATTATTACAAAACCCTATTTTTTCTTTACATAAAGTTCACAAATGGAGATAATGGCAAAGGTCTATAACAGATTGACAATAAGGAGCTGTATTCATTGAATTATCAAGAAATGTTATTTCAATTTATCGGAGGATTAGGTATCTTCTTGTTTGGGATTAAATACATGGGAGATGGCCTTCAAAATTCTGCAGGGGATCGATTACGAGATATACTTGATAAATTAACGACAAACCCATTCATGGGAGTATTAGCAGGAATTTTTGTAACGGTTCTAATACAGAGTAGTTCCGGGACAACTGTCTTAACGGTGGGATTAGTAAACGCCGGATTCTTAACTCTTCGTCAAGCGATTGGAGTTATAATGGGTGCCAATATCGGGACTACAGTAACTTCATTCATTATTGGAATTGACGTAGGTGAGTATGCTTTGCCGATTATAGCAATTGGTTCAATGTTAATCTTTTTCTTTAAAAATCCTAAGTATAACTATTTCGGTCAAATTACGTTCGGTTTCGGAGCGCTCTTCTTAGGGCTTGAACTTATGGGTGACGGGATGAAACCTCTAAGAAGTTTGCAGGCATTTCAAGATTTAACAATTTCTATGAGTGACAATCCTATTCTTGGAGTCGTAATAGGAACTCTATTTACCGTAGTTGTTCAATCATCGAGTGCAACAATTGGGATTCTACAAGAGCTTTATTCTCAAAATATGATTGACCTAAAAGCTGCCTTGCCGGTGTTGTTTGGTGATAATATTGGTACGACCATCACAGCAATCCTTGCAGCGATTGGAACAACTGTTGCAGCAAGAAGAGCTGCTCTAACGCATGTTATCTTTAATTTGCTTGGTACGGTAATCTTTTTAATCCTTCTTGTACCATTCAGACATTACATCGAATTTTTATCAACAAAATTAAGTTTAGAACCAGCCATGCAGATCGCGTTTGCTCATGGAACGTTTAACATCACCAATGTACTTGTTCAATTCTGGTTTATAGGACTGCTTGCTCTTATAGTTACAAAAATAATAAAAGGCGAAGATGTATTAATTGAGTACAAGGCAAAGCATTTAGATGAAATTGTACTTGAATCTTCTCCTGCAATGGCGATTAGCCAAGCTAAGCAAGAAATTATTAGAATGGCAAACTATTCACAAGCTGGATTAAAAGAAGCAATCGCTTATTTAAATGAAAAAGACAAAAAGAATTCTGATTTAGCTCTTCAATACGAAGAAGCGATAAATAATCTTGATCGTCAAATCACATCTTATTTGGTGAAATTGTCGACTCATCCATTAACCCCTCAAGAATCTAATGAACATTCTATGCTTTTAGATACGTCTCGTGATATAGAGCGTATTGGGGACCATATGGAAAATATTATTGAGCTTGTGGACTATCAGCTGAGAAACAATGTTCGTTTAACAGATATCGCTAAACAAGACCTTGATACGATGTTCAATCTTACAGTTTCAACGGTTGACAAAGCTGTAAAAGCACTTGAGGAAAATAATGTGGAACTTGCAAAAGAAGTTCTTGGACTAGAAGATAAAATTGATAAGATGGAACGCACGCTTAGAAAACAGCACATCATTCGTATGAATGAAGGTTCTTGTGATGGGAATGCGGGAATCGTCTTTGTAGACATTGTGAGTAACCTTGAAAGAATAGGGGACCATGCAGTTAACATTGCAGAAGCAGTATTAGAGAAGTAAACTATTACCAGGAGGATTTCTCTCCTGGTTTTTTTTATTTCATGGAGGGTGATGAACATGGAAACGTTATATTGGATATTAATCGGAGCAGCTTTTGTTATTAGTTTTATCGCTTTAGTCTATCCGATTTTACCAGGTGTACTATTCCTGGCTGCTGGATTTATTATTTATGGATTGGCATTCACATTCAAGCCTTTCACCCTGATATTCATAGCAATACAAATATTACTGTTTATCAGTTTGTTTGTTGTGGATTACGTTGGAAATGCTTTAGCGATTAAAAGAAAGGGCGGGTCTAAGGCTGCATTATGGGGAAGTACGATCGGACTTATCGCAGGTCCATTTGTTATTCCTGTTGCAGGTATATTAATCGGCCCATTTTTGGGTGCTGTTTTAACTGAACTCATTTTCCACAGAAAAGGGTTTAAGGCGTCTGTTTCGATCGGTATAGGGACAGTACTCGCATTTGTGGGAACAACGATTGTAAAAGTTTTTACTCAAGTTCTGATGATAGGGTACTTTTTTTATCAAATTCTATAAACGACCTTGCTTATTGCTCTGTGAAATGCTATATTATTTTTGTTCTAAAAAAGCACATGTGTTCGTTGAAAAATCTTATTGACAGGAATAAAGACATCATGCTATAGTAGTTCTTGTCCTTAAAAAATGTTTTTTTCATTATTCCACAGTAGCTCAGTGGTAGAGCTATCGGCTGTTAACCGATCGGTCGTAGGTTCGAGTCCTACCTGTGGAGCCATTTTGGCGGTGTAGCTCAGCTGGCTAGAGCGTACGGTTCATACCCGTGAGGTCGTGGGTTCGACTCCCTCCGCCGCTACCAAAATGTTTTTATTTTCCACGATGGCGGTCGTGGCGAAGTGGTTAACGCACCGGATTGTGGTTCCGGCATTCGGGGGTTCGATTCCCCTCGTCCGCCCCATATCTTTCTTACATAACCATATATTTACCATGGACCCTTAGCTCAGTTGGTCAGAGCGGTCGGCTCATAACCGATTGGTCGTAGGTTCGAGTCCTACAGGGTCCACCATAAGTCGAGGAGGTATACCCAAGTCCGGCTGAAGGGATCGGTCTTGAAAACCGACAGGGGTTTAACGACCCGCGGGGGTTCGAATCCCTCTACCTCCTCCATTACATATTTAAGCTCAGTGACGATGAGCAAAGACTATGAGTGGTCTCGATGGATATGCTCCTAAGAGTTTATCATTTTGTTTTTTAACATTTATGGCTCGATAGCTCAGTCGGTAGAGCAGAGGACTGAAAATCCTCGTGTCGGCGGTTCGATTCCGTCTCGAGCCACCATACTCATACATACAAACCTTGCGATTTCTTTAGCAAGGTTTTTTTATTTCTAAAAGGAACAGTGCTTAAGAATTGAAAGTTTCGCTTCAATTTGATAAGGTAAAATTAGTGTTAAATCACTTTTTATACAAGTAAGTTGAATAATTGGTTTCACTTTTCAAGGTTATCTTGAGAATGAAAATAAAAACTCTACATATTACAAGGAGGAAATGAACATGGCTAAATTTGAACTGCCTGCATTACCTTATGAAACAAATGCTCTTGAACCACATATTGACAAAGAGACGATGGAGATTCATCATGGACGTCACCATAAAGCATATGTGGACAACCTGAATGCTGCTCTTGAAGGTCAAACAGAATTTGAAAATAAAAGTATTGGGGATCTTCTTTCAAACCTTGATTCTCTTCCGCAAAATATTCAAAACGCAGTAAGAAATAATGGCGGTGGACACGCAAATCATAGCTTGTTCTGGGAAGTAATCGCACCAGGTGGAGCAAATTCTCCAACTGGAGAACTCGCTGATAAAATCAACAATAAATTTGGCAGCCTAGATGCGTTTAAAGAAGAATTTGCTAATGCCGGGAAAACAAGATTTGGGTCCGGATGGGCTTGGTTAGTCGTAAATAATGGTGAACTTGAAGTTACAAGTACTCCAAACCAAGATACTCCAGTTATGGAGGGGAAAACTCCTATTCTTGGATTAGATGTTTGGGAGCATGCTTATTATTTAAAATACCAAAACAAACGCCCTGATTACATCTCTGCATTTTGGAACGTTGTAAACTGGGATGAAGTTGAAAAACGCTATAATGAAGCGAAGTAAGCTCTTAATAAAGCTGCTGGTTTTACCAGCAGCTTTTTATTATTCCCTTATCCTGGACTTGGAATCGTTTCGCTAATGTTATTAAGACATCATCAAGTAATAAATTCCCGTCGCCGAAAGGGATGTGCGATTGAATGACAAAAATATTATTTGCCTGGAAATACCAAACATAATCCCCACTTTCCTGTATTAAGCCTTCCTCTTTGTCTTCTTCCTTTTTTATTACAGCGCTTATATTCGATGTTTCACTTTCAAAAATCCAATATTCGAACATAAAAAACTCTCCTTTATACAATAAAAACCAATTAAGTAAATTGTGAATAGCCCCTCATCAGTTGAAAGACACTAACGACGATATGTAAAGGGGCGAGAAACATGATACGGAAAAAATTCATGGACAGCGACCAATACCCTAGGGATCTTTTTTTGCTGCTATTTGTCGGAGGTTTGTTTACGTTAAGTACAGCCTTATCCAATACATTTGTTAATATATTTTTATGGAAGCAATCCAAAGATATAACCGATATAGCGTTTTACAATCTTGCTATTGTTGTCATGCAGCCGATTGCCTTTACTTGGGCTGGATGGTGTGCAAAAAAAATTGATCGCGTGATCGTATTAAGGATAGGCGTAGTGATTTTGGCACTATTTTATATTGGTGTACTGCTTTTAGGATCCATGGCAAGTCATTACTTAATAGCCCTCGGAGCCATGTTAGGTTGCGGTCTAGGGTTTTACTGGCTTGCTTTTAATGTTTTAACACTAGAGGTTACTGAACCTGAGACGAGAGACTTTTTTAATGGCTACCTTGGAGTATTAAATTCCTTGTCAGGAATGATTGGTCCTTTAAGTGCTGGTTTTATTATTACAAGAATGGACAAACATTTAGGATATGAAACCATCTTTACGGTTTCGATGATTTTATTTTTGATGGCAGTGATATTAAGTTTCTTTTTAAAGCGAAGAAGAGCAGAGGGAACTTATGGATTGAAGGAAGTATTCCGTGAAACGAAAGTAAATAAAGATTGGCTTCAACTACTCAAAGCTCATTTCTTTCAAGGTTTGCGTGAAGGAACGTTCATATTTTTAATCGTTATTTGGGTATACACTGCATCAAATAGCGAATTTGCCTTAGGAACATTTGGGTTTGTTCAATCCGTCGTTTCTTTTATTGGGTATTATATGGTTTCTCATTATTTAAAACCATACTATCGGAAAAGGGCTATTTTTGCAGGAGGACTATTGTTATTTATCTCTCCTTTTTTGTTGCTAGTTCCCATTTCCTTTAAATTATTAATTATCTATGGTGTTTCTGTCTCTATCGCTTATCCGCTTCTATTAGTGCCATATGTGTCGTTAACGTATGACATTATAGGAAAATGCCGGGGAATTTATGAAAAGAGAATAGAGTACATTGTGGTACGTGAATTATTTTTAAATATGGGAAGGATTATTTCCATTCTCACCTTTATTTTCGTTGTTCACTTTTTGTCTGAAGAGCGTGGCATACCCTTTCTATTGCCGATACTTGGAGCGGGACATTTTGCCATATATTTTTGTTTAAAGGATGTATCTGTTCCTGCAAATTCTCCGGTTGAATCGATCGAGTTTTCTGAAACCCAACAAGATGGTAATAATTCTAATAAACAATAATTATCTTTTGACATTTTAAGCATGGTAAGGATACTATTGTTATGTAAATATAATAACCGGTTCGTTTAAGACACCTGATTCTAGGTGTCTGTGCTGTTTTAAGGGGAGATTTACAATATTATGAAACCAAAATCCAATAAAAAGAAAAACCACGTACCGATTAGAATTAATGCTTTATTTTTGTCGGTATTTTTGCTCTTTTCCATTCTTGTTCTTCGCTTAGGCTATGTACAAATCGTCAAAGGTGAAGAATATAAAAGAAATGCTTACTTGACTGAAAATGTGACAACAAAACTGGATGCACCACGCGGCAAAATGTTCGATGCTCAATATCGAGTAGTTGTAGACAACGAACCTGTCTTTTCCATTACATATACAAGGACAAGAGAAGCAGATACAGAAAAAAGGCATGATATTGCAAAAAAATTAAGTGAATTGATAACAAAAGAAACAGAAGATCTAACCGATCGAGACAAAAAAGACTACTTTATTTTCTTGAATGAAAAAGTGATGAAAGAAAGAATAACAGCATCAGAAGAAAAAAAAACACCCCCTAATGAGCTTTATGATTTAATGCTAAAAAAAGTTACGCAAGAAGATATTGAGTCATTAACCGAATCGCAACTTGAAGTTCTCGCGATAAAAAGTGAAATGGATCGTGGGTATACGCTTTCTCCTCAGAGAATTAAAATTGGAGCTACACAAAAAGAAATCGCTATGATCAGTGAACACTTACCAGAGTTGGAAGGCATTGATATAAAACCTGATGCTGAACGCTCTTATCCATTCAAAGAGTCTTTTCGGGATGTTTTCGGACAAGTTAAACAAATTCCAAAAGCGAGAATGGATTATTACACAATAAGAGGCAATGACCGCAATGATATGGTAGGGACAAGTTTTTTAGAGGAACAATACGAATCTGTTCTTCGTGGTACAAAAACAAAAATTAAGTATGTTACCGATAAAAAAGGAAATCCTGTCGGCGATCCAGTAGAAGAAGAAGGGGCAAGAGGGAGCGATTTAGTTTTAACCGTTGATATGAATCTTCAGCAAAAAGTGGAGAGTGTCATCGAGGAAAAATTAAAAGAAGCGATACGTGGAAAGTATGCGTACGACAACAAACAATTAGACAGTGCCTATGTCGTGATGATGGATCCGTATACAGGAGAAATTTTGTCTATGGCTGCCAAAGAATATGATCGCAGTTCCGGTAAATTTAAAGACATCCCGTTTGGTAACATCTATCATTCCTATGCAATGGGTTCAACCGTAAAAGGAGCGACTGTATTAACAGGCTTGCAAGAAGGAGTAGTTTCATCTCAAACTATCATTAATGATGCACCATTAACATTCGGGGATGGAAGAAAACTAAAATCCCATGAAAACATGGGAGCTGTAGATGCAGTTGAAGCACTGGAACGATCTTCAAATATATACATGTGGCACATCGCGATGCGCCTTTCAGGATACGACTATGCAAACAAACGATTCAATGATCATAAAGTAAATGAAGCCTTTGAGATCCTACGAAATTCATATAGTCAATTTGGTCTTGGAGTACCTACGGGCATTGATCTCCCTTCTGAAGCGACAGGATACAATACCGGGGTAAGCAATGAACTGTCTCAGGCTATGTTCTTCTCTATAGGACAATTTGATACGTACACACCCATGCAAATGGCTCAATATGTAGCAACCATTGCAAATGGCGGATTAAGAATGCAGCCTCATTTATTGAAAGAAGTAAGAGAGCCTTCTATTGATCCAAATAAATTAGGCAAGCTTCTTTATCGTTTTGAACCTAATGTTTTGAATAAAATAGAAATGAATCAAAATGATATTAAAGTGGTACAAAAGGGTTTTCATGAAGTGATGAACGGAAAAAATGGAACAGCTGCATGGATATTTAAAGATAAAGAATATAACCCTGCAGGTAAAACGGGTACAGCTGAAGTCGATAAAAAAACAGGTTTATACAACAAGACATTGATTGGCTATGCCCCATATGATAATCCAGAAGTGGCATTTGCAGTGATTGTTCCTGACATTCGGGAAGGCTATACAAACAATGAAATTGGTGAAGGAATTCTCGACGCTTATTTTTCCATGAAAAAAGAGGGTATATCAACAAAACAAGAGACAGAGCAAAAACAAAAAGAGAAAGAACCGCGTTAGATGAGGGTACTGAAAAAGTGTTTGCGTGTCGGGGCTGAACGAGCCGCTTACGCTTTACGGACTGTCCCACTGGTCTCGAAGGAGTCAGTACCCTTCCGCTACAATCCCTACAAATAAATTTAAAAAAGATCAAACCAGCTATTATCGAGTTGGGTTGATCTTTTTTTCTATAAAATAAAGAAATCAAATATTGGTCGATGCCCTTCAGTCCCTTTTGATTTGATTTTACTTCTAGAAAATATGCTTCGCCAATGATTAAGCTTGTAGATTATTCGCTTATCTATGATAACTAAAGGACCAATTATGATCATGACAACGGCAGAAAGCCATTGCTCCAATCCAGATGTTCAAATATTTGTTATTAAGGGCCTTGTTATTTTAATTAAAATGGCTTTTCAGTGGCCTCGCGTTAGATATGTGGTTTCTTTTGAATAGTTACGGGTAAACAGTAAATGATAAGTATGTATACAACTTGAAATCAGTCTTTACAAACTCTTTACAATTCATTAAAACGGAATTAATAATAAAAGCTTATTGTAGGTAATGTAAGAAAAAACGAATAAGTTATATGGGTTCATGACCTGAGAAAAACTTTCTCGACATGAAAAAAGACGAAATTACTTTTAGGGGGACCAAATCAAGATGAAGAAAATGAAGTCTGTATACCTATTAGCTGTAATGTCACTAATTTTGGTTTTCGCAGCAGCTTGCGGAAACAAGAGTGAAGAAGGAGCTGCTGGCGGCGGCGACTTAAGCGGAAAAATTAAAATTGATGGATCATCCACAGTATTTCCAATCATGGAAGCTGTTTCTGAAGAATTCCAAGCTGCTAATCCTGACGTACAAGCACCTGTTGGTGTATCAGGATCCGGTGGTGGATTTGAAAAGTTTATTCGTGGAGAATTAGACCTTGCAAACGCTTCTCGTCCAATTAAAGATGAAGAAAAAACAGCTGCTACAGAAAAAGGGATTGAGTTCACAGAGTTCGAACTTGCTAAAGATGGTTTATCTGTAGTAGTAAGTAAAGAAAACGATTTTATTGACCACTTAACAGTTGAAGAGTTACAAAAAATGTGGTTAGAAGAAGGAAAAGTTAAGACTTGGAAAGATATTCGTCCTGAGTGGCCTGCAAAAAAGATAGAATTCTTCAGCCCTGGAACAGATTCTGGTACTTATGATTATTGGAATGAAGCAATTCTAGATGAAAAACCTATGCGTCGTGATGCACAACTTTCTGAAGATGACAACGTTCTAGTACAAGGTGTTACTGGGTCAGAAAATGCAATCGGATTTTTCGGATATGCGTACTACCAAGCAAATAAAGACAAAGTTAAGGCTGTTCCTATCGATGGCGGTAACGGACCAGTTGAACCAAATGCAGAGACAATTGAATCAGGAGAATATGCTCCACTTTCTCGCCCATTGTACACATATGTTAACAATAAATCAGTTAAAGAAAACGAAGCGGTTTATGAATATTTAAAGTTTACTCTTGAGAATGCTGGAGAGCTTGCATCATCTGACACGATCGGATATGTTTCTCTACCAAAAGAAAAGTATGAAGAGCAACTTAAAAAGTTAGATGAACTAGCAGGAAAATAAGAATATTTATTGTATACTAAATAGAGGGTGAGGAGTGAAATCTCCTCACCTTTATCCTGTTTAGTTTTTGTCGATTTATAGGAGGTCTTGTTGGTGACAACTGATAAAAAGAACCAGAATTCAATCCGCGCAATGATTAAGGAAAATAAATCTAGAAGAAGTCAATCCGCGGTAATGGAAAAAGTAGTACCTAAGTTTTTTATGATTTGTGCAGTAATTTCAATATTCACAACACTTGGTATTGTTTTTACACTTTTAACAGAAACGTTTACATTTTTTAGTCGGGTTTCAATCGTTGAATTTTTTACAAACACGCATTGGTTTCCCTTCACAGCAGATGATAATGCCGATTATGGTATTTTAGCACTTGTAATGGGGACTTTGACCGTAACAGCGATAGCAATGGTCGTTGCAATTCCTGTAGGACTTGCTGCAGCCATTTATTTAAGCGAATATGCATCTGCAAAGACCCGAAAATTTATTAAACCTATATTAGAAGTACTTGCAGGTATCCCGACTATCGTTTATGGTTTTTTCGCCTTAACTTTTGTGACACCTGTGTTGGATAGTATCATACCGGGAGGCATTTCCATCTTTAATGCGTTAAGTCCAGGTATTGTTGTAGGTATTATGATTATTCCCATGATTGCATCTTTATCTGAAGATGCGATGAATGCTGTTCCGAATTCAATGAGAGAAGGAGCAATGGCTCTTGGAGCAACGCGATTTGAAGTAGCAATGAAGGTTGTTCTTCCAGCTGCTCTATCTGGTGTCATTGCATCATTCGTACTTGGTATCTCACGTGCGATCGGAGAAACGATGATTGTAACGATTGCAGGTGGGTCCAGACCAACAGCGGATATTAATATTACGGAATCCATTCAAACGATGACAGCTTATATTGTACAGGTTAGTCAAGGTGACACGGGTTATGGTACGACTATCTATTACAGTATTTATGCTGTAGGAATGACGTTGTTTGTATTTACGTTGATCATGAATTTGCTTGCTCAGTTTATTTCCCGCAAGTTTAGGGAGGAATATTAATGGCTTTAATTAATAAAGAGTCTGTAAAGAAAAAAATGGGCAGTAGAATTGCTGCTAATAATTTTGCGAAATTTCTTTTTATCTTAGCGACTAGTTTTTCTTTACTTGTATTAGGAGTTTTACTATTTCGTATCCTTGATGAAGGATTGCCTTATTTAAGTTTAGATTTCATTACGAGCTTTGCATCCCGATTACCTGAACGTGCTGGAATATGGGCAGCCCTCGTTGGTACGATCTGGATTATGACCGTTACAGCTCCTGTTTCTTTCATTCTTGGAGTGGGGACTGCGATATATCTTGAAGAGTATGCAAAAAAGAACGCATTTACCAAATTTGTTCAAATCAATATTGCTAACTTAGCAGGTGTACCCTCCATTGTTTTTGGACTATTAGGATTAACAATTTTTGTCCGACTGGCAGGTCTCGGTTCAAGTGTACTTGCTGGGGGATTAACAATGAGTCTACTTATTCTTCCGGTTATCGTGGTTGCATCTCAAGAAGCGATACGAACAGTGCCTAAAGAAATCAGAGAAGCTTCATTCGGTATGGGTGCAACAAAATGGCAAACGATTAGACGAATAGTATTTCCTGCGGCATTACCTGGAATTCTGACAGGTACGATTTTGGCTCTATCTCGTGCAGTTGGTGAAACAGCACCATTGTTGGTTGTAGGTGCCTTAGCATACGTTGCGTTTGTTCCAGAGAACTTATTATCATCGTTTACGGTTCTACCAATACAGCTGTATAACTGGACGAGCAGACCGCAAGAAGATTTCCATATGCTAGCTGCAAGTGGAATTATTATCTTGATGATTATTTTGCTCATCATGAACTCCATAGCCGTATACATTCGAAATAAATTTCATAAACGCTTCTAAGTAGAGAGAGGGAGGACTTTATTAATGGATATTACAATTAATAAAAAATCGGTACAAAAAGGAAAAGAAGAACAGGAAGTTACCCCTGTTTTTAATATAAACAATCTAAATCTTTGGTATGGACAAGACCATGCGTTAAAAGATATTAAATTTGATATTCCTGAGAAGCAGGTTACAGCAATCATTGGACCATCAGGCTGCGGGAAATCTACATTTATAAAAACATTAAATAGAATGGTTGAAATGGTTCCAATCGTACGAATGTCTGGAGAAATCATTTACAGAGATAAAAATATCTTTGACCCTAAATATGGAGTTGAGGAGTTACGTACACAAGTAGGAATGGTTTTTCAAAAACCGAATCCGTTCCCAAAATCTATATATGATAACGTAGCTTACGGTCCTCGTATCCATGGAATTAAGAACAAAAAAGTTTTAGATGAAGTTGTTGAAAAGAGCCTTAGAGGTGCTGCTATATGGGATGAAGTAAAAGATCGCTTGAACGAAAATGCATTCGGATTATCTGGTGGACAACAACAGCGTTTATGTATTGCAAGATGTCTAGCCATCGAACCAGATGTTATCCTAATGGATGAACCTACCTCAGCACTTGATCCAATATCGACACTTAAGGTTGAAGAACTTGTTCAAGAGTTGAAAAAGGAATACAGCATTGTTATCGTTACCCACAATATGCAGCAAGCAGCACGTATCTCTGATCGAACAGCCTTTTTCTTGAATGGAGAAGTTGTCGAATACACTGACACAAGCACATTATTCTCAAATCCTTCTGATAAACGAACAGAAGACTATATTACAGGACGTTTCGGATAAAAATAGAGGAGTGATAGGAATGGTTGTTCGTGAAAATTTTCAGCTTCAATTAGAAGAAATGAAACAAGCAATTGTACAAATCTCAAAGCTGGCTGAAGAAGCGTTGCTGCAATCGGTTGAAGCATTGAGAACTCAAGATTTGGATAAAGCTCTTCAAATAATTGAAAATGATAATCGAATCAATGTTTTAGAAGATGAAATCAACGATCTGGCTATTTTGTTAATTGCAAAACAAGCTCCTGTTGCATCAGATTTACGACGTATTATTGCAGCAATTAAGATTTCTTCAGATATCGAGAGAATGGCAGATTTTGCAGTAAACATTGCAAAGTCTACTATCCGAATTGGAACTGCAGAATTAATTAAGCCACTTGAAGAACTTCCTAAAATGGCCAAACACGCTATTCACATGCTAACAACGGCAACAAAAGCCTATATCGATGAAGATGTTGCACTAGCAAAAGAACTAGCTGATTTAGATGATTATGTAGACGAGACATACGGAAGAATCATCCAAGAGCTTCTTGAACTCATGACAAAAAATCCTGATCACCTTACACAGATTACTCAGCTGTTGTTCGTTTGCAGATATATCGAACGGACGGCTGATCACGCTACAAACATAGCCGAAAGTATTATTTTCTTAGTTAAAGGAAAAAGATACGGGTTAAATGATTAAAAAAAAGCAGACGCAATTGCGTCTGCTTTTTACTATTTTAGTTATTATGAACTCGTTATTTCTTTTGCGATCGCATCAAAATTCATGTTGCTGTTTACTTGATGAGATTCAGCTCGTACGGCACCCTCTAGGTTATTTGAACGTAAGAATTTTAAAAACTCTCCGCTATCTTTAATAATTTTACCTTGTTCTAGAAGGTCGCAAACCTCTCCTGTACTCATACCTTGAGTAATCGTTAAGGTCATTTCAAATACTTTTTCTTCTTCTATTTCAGGCTCGGTTTCTGCGGGTTCTTTTTCAGGAACTGAAGCCACATCTTTAGATTTTATTAAAGAAGTGTATTCCTCTTCTGAAATAACCACCTCTCCTTTTTGGGAAAGGTATTGCTCGACTGACTCATCTGTTAAAGCAGCTTGGCTTTCTATGCCGATTGTATAATAGACACCAGCTAATATACCAGTAGATATTATTATACCTGCAGAGAATCCCCGAAGGTTTTTACTTGTCATACCCTTTTCTCCTTACAAACTTAGTTCTTATCATTTATCATCATTTCGTCTTCAAGGACTTTTAACTTCTTTTTGATCTGATAGATTTCTTTCATTAATTGAATCGTAAAATTTTCTAGCTGTGTTTCAATTGAATTTTCTCGATTTTTTCGAAAGGAAAGAATCAAAAGAATAATTCCTACTAGCAATAATCCAAAAATTGCAAACTCCATAATATCCTCCCTGTATGTAAAGCTATTCCCTATACTTTTATAACATAGTATTTATATGGGGTATAGGCTTTTTCGCAAAAGTTTACACAAAATACGACAATTCGACTATATTCTAGTATTGATTTTTTTTGTTTTTAAAGAAGAGGAAAAAGAATAGATTTTTTTGTATAATTTTGTCTAATGTTCAGAATAATCAGATGAGGCAACCGTTTACAAAAACTTTACATAAACTCCAATCATATACAGGGACTGGTATCGTCATATTTCGACTATTTTGACACATTGTCTAAAAAAATATCTGATGATACGATTATTTCAAATGTGTAATAAATATTTGTTTTCTAGAATAACTGAATAAGATGAGGTGATGAACTTGATCGAAGATATTGTAAAGCTAAAAGAAAAAGGACTTACGCTTCAGGAAATTGCAGAGAAGATGAATTTATCTTTAGGCAAGGTTCAGTACAGATGGAATAAGTACCGTCAACAGCATCCGCCCGCTGATGTTCTTACCGGCTCAAACGATACAGACAAAACTAAAGTGAGGGAAAAGTGGATAATGCCTTTTGAGTACGAAGAAGCAAATGTCTGCCTAATGCCTCAAACAGCTAACAGTTTATATGCTTACTGGAGTTTCTCGGACGCAATTAAAACACTTGCAGAACATCATTTCCGAACCAATTGGGAACAGTTGCCGAACGTTTTAAAAATATACGATGTAACGGACATTCTCTTTTATGGACATAATGCGCACAGGACATTTGAAGTAGATCTGCCTCCGATGACAAACAACTGGTTTATTCATTCGTTAGAACCTGATCGAACGTATATTGTAGATATTGGAACACGCACATTTGACGGAAGCTTCTTTACTTTGCTTCGTTCAAATCCAGCTGAGACTGGTCGTTCAGAAATGGGTACATCTTATGATAGTAAAATTGAACGTTGGAAACATGAAAATGTGAGTCAGCCTGAATGGCTCGAAAATTTTTCAACTTATTCATACTATCAAAAAATTAGATAGGAGAGTACATGATGTCTAACGGGTATTTTTCAATGATCTTGCACGCTCACCTTCCTTATGTGAGGCATACAGAAGCAAATCGATTAGAGGAAAGATGGGTTTTTGAGGCACTTACAGAGACGTATATCCCGTTATTATGGGTTCTCGAAGAACAGCCCGATTCCTTATCTTGGACCATTTCATTTTCCCCTCCATTACTTGAACTCTTAAATGATTCAGTCATTCAAAAACGGTATCTAGAACACCTAGATCAAACGTTAAAACTCATTCAAAAAGAAAAAAATAATCCAAAAAACGAACATGAAGAAAAAATCATTAGTTTTTATGATAAACGGTACAAAAAAATAATGCAGACGTATCAAAACTATGATTGCCAGATCATCTCAGCATTTAAATCTTTTATGAACGAAGGGAAGATCACGTGTATTACATCTGCAGCCACTCATGCGTTCCTTCCTTATTTACAAACCGAACAAGGGTTAAGAGCACAGGTAGTTGCGGGAATTGAAACGTTCACGAAATATTTTGGCGAGAAACCTACAGGATTTTGGCTTCCTGAATGTGCTTACTCACCTGGTGTGGATAAAGCATTAGCTGAAGAAGGTATTCGTTATACCTTTGTTGATGAACACACGTTACTCATGAGTAGACCTGTTCCAAGCAAAGGGATTGGAGCACCTGTTTATTCACCTCATGGAGTAGCCCTGTTTTCAAGAAATCAGAGTATATCTGAAACGATTTGGAATTCCTCTCTCGGTTATCCAGGTGACTATGATTATCGTGAATTTTACAGAGATGTAGCTTATGAACGAGAACATGAGTACATTAAAGGATTCATTCATCCAGAAGGAATCCGTATTGATACTGGATTAAAATATTGGCGAATCACAGGAAAAACGGAAGAGAAAGATTATTATAACAGGACTCATGCCGAAGAAAAAATCGTTAATCATTCATGGGATTTTACTCACAAGATCAACGACTATTTACATAAAAACGAACAATGCTTTCCGCCACAGTTAGTCACGGCACCTTTTGACGCAGAACTTTTCGGACATTGGTGGTTTGAAGGACCAGAATTTCTATTGCATGCAATGAAAAACGCAGTAGAGAAAAACCTTAGCTGGATCACACCTCAAGAATATTTACACAGACACTACCAAGACCTTGAAACAGTAAGACCATCTTTCTCGACATGGGGCAGAAATGGTACAGGTGAAGTTTGGTTAAATGAAAGCAACGCATGGATGTATCGGCATCTGCATTATTGTGAGAAGACATTAGTTGAGCTTGCCGCTAAGCTCTCTAAAGGGAAAGTTAACATTGTTATTGAACGGTATGCAAATCAGATGGTAAAAGAATGGATGCTTGCTTCAAGTTCAGATTGGGCATTTATCGTAGACGGCAATAGTGCCACCCAATACGCAAAAGAACGGTTTCAAGAACATATAGAGAGATTTCATTCCCTGTATAAGTCAATTCAGAACGATACATTCAGTGTCAAAGAGATTTCAGATTACGAAAACGAATATCCATTTATTACAATGGATTTATGGTCGTTCTTTACGAGTACACACGATCAGTACGTAGAAGAAAACTATCGTGATGAAAAGAATCTTGGAAAGAAAATATTGATGCTTTCATGGGAGTATCCCCCAATGGTAGTCGGAGGACTTTCCAGACACGTTTTTGACTTATCTCGAAAACTTGTATCACAAGGTCATGAAGTATATGTACTTACTTCTTCGGTGGATGGATATCCTGATTACGAAATAAATAATGGAGTTCACGTATATCGTATCGCTGGAAAACAGCCATCGTTTGAAAATTTCTTTCATTGGACAGGAAGCTTAAATATAGCGATGGCAGAGCAGGCGTTCGCTCTTTCAAAGAAGTTTGAATTCGATTGTATTCATGCACATGATTGGCTTGTTTCTGAAGCCGCACTTGCTATTAAAAAAGAATTAGATCTACCTTTATTAGCTACGATTCACGCAACCGAGCATGGAAGAAATAACGGAATTACTTCTCCGCTTCAATATGAGATCAACCAAAAAGAATGGGAACTTATGAATGGTTCTGACAGTATCGTTGTCTGCAGCGATTATATGAAAAATGAACTGCAGGATGTGTTTATGATTCCCGAATCAAAGATCACAGTATTGCCGAATGGAATCGATCCTGTACAACTGTCAAACGGTAAAGAGGTCGAGCAAGAATCTGAGAAAGATTCCTCTGAACTTTTGCTTTTCTCTGTTGGAAGACTTGTAAAAGAAAAAGGCTTTCAAACCATTATCCAAGCTGCAGAGATATTACGGAATAACGGACGAGCTGTTAAGTTTGTCATTGCTGGCAAAGGTCCTCTATATGATGAGCTGCAGACTATGATACATGACAAACACCTAGAAAATTTTGTTTCATTAGCTGGTTTTGTTAGTGATGAAGAACGGAACGCTTGGTTTGCTCGAGCTGACGCAGCTTTATTTCCGAGTCATTATGAACCGTTTGGAATTGTAGCGTTAGAAGGAATGATAACAGGAACGCTTACTATCGTTTCAGATACGGGAGGCTTAAAAGAAATCGTTGAGCACGAAAAAACGGGCTTAAAAGTATATCCGAACGATCCTAACAGTATTGTATGGGCAGTTGAATATATGATTGCTCATCCAGAGCATTGTATTGAGATGGCTCAAAAAGGAGAAGAAATAGCAAAAACAACGTTCAGCTGGGATTCAATCGCTGAAAGAACGGCAAATCTATATGGTCAAATTCACAACAAAAAAGAAACTGCAGGAGGAGTGATGTCATGAAAGGTGTAATTATGGCTGGAGGAAAAGGGACACGATTAAGACCGCTTACTTGCAATATGCCAAAACCAATGGTACCTATGCTCCATAAGCCAGTAATGGAATATGGGATCGAACTTTTAAAGAAGTTTGGAATTACTGACATCGCAGTTACCGTTCATTATCTTCCAGATGCAATCAAGAATTACTTTGGTGACGGGCGTGCATTTGGGGTGAATTTGCATTATTTTGTAGAGGAATCTCCTCTAGGTACAGCAGGATCGATAAAAAATGCTGAAGAATTCCTAGATGAACGTTTTATGGTTATCAGTGGAGATGCATTAACAGATTTCAATCTGGAGAAAGGCATCAGTTTTCACGAAGAAAAAGAGTCCATCGCGACTATCTTTATGAAGCAAGTGGAATCTCCTCTAGAATACGGAGTGATTATGACTAATCAAGAAGGAAGGATTGTTCGTTTTCTTGAAAAGCCAAGCTGGAATGAAGTGTTTAGTGATACTGTAAACACAGGTATTTATGTATTGGAACCGGAAGTTTTTCAATACATTGATAAGGATGTACCTGTTGATTTTAGTAAAGATTTGTTTCCGTTATTAATGAAAGAAAACAAGAATCTTTTTGGATATGCCGCTGATGGGTATTGGTCAGATATCGGCAGTCTTCAGCAATACAGGCAATCTCATTACGATATGTTAAACGGACTTGTCGATCTGCCCATTGCAGGTGTGGAAAAAGAACCTGGGATTTGGGTAGGAGAAAACGTCTTTATTGAGGAAGGTGCATTGATTGAAGGGCCCGTAAGTATTGCAGATGGAGCTGTGATTCGAAAAGGAGCTCACATTGGAAACCTCTCAGTTGTTGGAAAAAACAGTGTTGTCTCGTCTGGAAGCTCGTTGAAAAAAACCGTCCTTTGGAATGATGTTTTTGTGGGTGATAATTGTGAGCTTAGAGGAGCAACCATTGCCAATGGGACACAGGTTGAAAGGGATGCTTCCGTTTTTGAGCATGCTGTAGTGGGAGATCATTGTACGATTGGAAAACATGCGACCTTAAAACCTGATGTTAAAATTTGGCCTGAAAAACAGATCTTTGATGAGGCGCTTGTTCATACTTCAATTGTGTGGGGGAAAAAAGCTACGAAATCTTTGTTCGGCAGCAGAGGAGTGTCAGGTATTGCTAACGTTGAGATCACACCTGATTACATCGCAAGGCTAGCATCTGCATTCGGAGCTGTCCTACCATATGGTTCACAGATTTTAATTGCAAGTGATTCACATGACTTCTCTGTCATGATTAAACAATCTTTCATACAAGGTCTTCATTCCTCAGGTGTTCATACACTGGATATTAGTCCTACAGTTGCACCTGTCGTAAGGTTCTCAATTGAGGAAGAACGCTTAGAAGGCGGAGTTTATGTCAGATTCTCTAACCCTACAGGTGAGAAACAATTAATGATTGAGTTTTATGATAATAAAGGGTTGCCGATCCACTCAGATCTTGAGAGGAAAATTGAAAATGCTTATTGGCAGGAAGATTATAGACGTGCCTCTTTTGATCGCATCGGAAAAGGTGCAATCCAGCCAAACAAACACGAAGATTACATCTCGGCTCTGCTTGAGGAAATCCAGGAAAAAAGGATTCAAGAAGCAAAATTTAGAGTAGTCGTAAACTATAACCATCAGCCTTACCTCAATTTTATTCCAAATTTATATAACCGTCTGAACTGTGAAATCTTAACGGCACCTTATCAGACGAAGCCAGAAGAGATGGCCTCTTTTGTTGAAGTTACAAACGCTCATATAGGTGTTCTCATAGGAGAAGCAGGCGAGACGCTTAGACTGATCACCGAAACAGGTGAAGTTCTCGATGAAGAAACGATGCTAGCGCTTTATGTTTTTACAGCCTTTTCTCAAGGTAAACATAAGGAGATGGCGATACCTGTTTATGGATCGTCTGCATTAGATTCAATCGCCGAACGGTTAAAAGGGAAACTAATCCGTACTAAAGCAAACCCAAGATCCATAATGGAAGTTGGAGAAGGCGTGCTCAATTATCAATACGATGCCCAATATGCTTTTGTTCATATCCTTGAAGTGATGGCAATGCAGCAAATTACGCTTTCTGAATTAGTGAAGATGCTTCCGGATGTTCATATGTTACGAGAATTCGTACCATGTCCTAAAGATAAAAAAGGCCGAGTGATGAGAAGGTTAATGGAAGATATTCGGGATAACAATGTAGAACTATTAGATGGTATTAAAGTCTTTCACCCTGAAGGGGGCTGGACTCTCATTCTGCCTGATGTAGAACAGCCCATCTTTACGGTATATTCGCAGAATACGGATGCTGAACAAGCCAAACAGGCAGCATCGCAATATATCGAAAAAATCCAGTTGTATCAACAGGTGTAAGAGATGCCTAGACATTTAGTTTTAGGTAACGGTAATCTTCTGATCAACATAGATCAATACTTACAGATCCGAGACATCTATTTTCCCTATGTTGGTCAGCAGAACCATGTGCAAGGGCATGCAAACCGTTTGGGAGCCAGTATTAATGGCTCCTTTTCTTGGCTATCTTCAAAAGATTGGGAAATCGAACCCGGCTATCATACCGACTCTTTAGTGACGTTATCCTTCGCTAGAAACAAAAAAGAAGGAATATGTCTTAAGATTGAAGATGGAGTTCATCAAAGAGAGAATATGCTCATGCGTCGAATAAGTGTCATCAACGAAACAGACGAAGAGAAAAGGATCAAGCTGTTTTTTCATCAAGACCTGAGTATCTATGAGACAGAGGTAGGGGATACAGCTTATTATGATCCTCATCATTCCGTCATCATCCATTATAAAAAGAACCGATACTTTTTATTTCATGCAACGTTTGAAGAAAATGTAATGAACCAATATACAACAGGAGTAAAACGATTCTTAAGTGCTGAAGGAACATGGAAAGATGCTGAAGATGGACATCTGCAAGTGAACCCGATCGCCCAAGGATCTGTTGACAGCACATTTTCAGTTGAAGGAATCGTTGGGCCGTATGATACGAGGCATGTATATTATTCGTTAACGGTAGGCAAGAGCAGAGAAGAAGTCTTTGCACTTTTTGATTATTTAATGGAAATAGGACCTTCATTAACGCTAGATAAAATTGATGTTTATTGGCGCAGATGGGTAAACAAAACGAAGATCGATCCTTGTAATCTATCGGATGAACTTCTTGATCTGTATAACAGAAGTTTACTTATCATTCGTACGCAAACAAATGAAAATGGATATATCATAGCTGCCAATGACTCAGATATTCAACATTATAATCGCGATCATTACAGCTATATGTGGCCAAGAGACGGGGCATTAATAGCAGCTGCGACCGCGAGAGCAGGCTTTCATGGAATGGTCAAAAATTTTTACCGGCGGTGTGCGGAAGTTTTAACAAAAGAAGGGTATTTGCATCATAAGTATAACCCCGACGGCTCGATTGGTTCTTCTTGGCATCCTATGGTAGATAAAGACGGGTCGAGTCAATTACCGATTCAAGAAGATGAAACTGCACTCGTATTGTGGGCGTTCTGGGAACATTATAAAGCAACCGGCGATATTGAGTTCGCTCAATCTTTGTATCGGTCACTCGTAAGACCGAGTGCTAGATTTCTACTTCAATATATGCACCCTGAGCTAGATCTCCCTATGCCATCTTATGATCTGTGGGAAGAGAGAAGAGGGATATTCACATTTTCCTCCAGTGCTGTATACGGCGGTCTGATGGCTGCTTATTCTTTTGCAACTCTCTTTGGGGAAGATGACCGTGCAGAGCGTTATAAAAATGGAGCAGAGCGGATAAAACGGGGAATGGAAAAGCATCTCTATGATGAAGGCACAGGGAGATTTATAAGGGGCATCTATTTGCTTGACGATAATGCCTATAAAAAAGATTTAACGATGGAATCAAGCATGTATGCTCTTTTTTCATTCGGAGTCTTTTCAGCTGATGATGAACGAGTGATTCGAACGATGAGGCAGATGGAAGAAGACTTGAGCGTTAAATCCAATGTAGGCGGCATTGCAAGATATACAAACGATTATTATTTTCAGCAAACGCATGATGTGGCTAGAGTACCAGGAAATCCATGGCTGATCTGTACGCTTTGGGTTGCAAAATGGTACATTCAACGTGCCAAAACTGTAAGTGATTTAGAAAAGCCACATGAATTTTTACGATGGGTTCAAAAGCATAGCTTTTCGACCGGTGTATTGCCAGAACAACTCCATCCCTTTACAGGTGAAGCTTTATCAGTCGCCCCTTTAACATGGTCACATGCTACATTTGTAGATGTGTTAAACGAGTACAGCACCGTCTATCAGAAACTTTCACAAAACTCTCTTGCTCGTTAGAAAAGAATTTGTTATTATGTTAAAGTATGGTTTATTAGAGATTAATGACTGTCAGTAACCATGAATATGTACTTTGGTAAAGATGTGGAGGGAAACAACAATGCGTGTAAACATTACTTTAGCTTGTACTGAAACTGGTGATCGTAACTACATCACTACAAAAAACAAGCGTACAAATCCAGACCGTTTAGAGCTTAAAAAATACAGCCCGCGTTTAAAGAAATACACAACTCACCGTGAAACGAAGTAATTTCACTTAAGAACGTCCGAGTCCCATTAACATGGAACCGGACGTTTTTTCGTTCCCTTTTTCTTATCTTCTTTTAACGAAATGGTATGATAAAGACATGATATTATCTGATGGGGTGCTTTCTTATGATCAAAGTAGAGTGGCGTAAAAAAATGAAGCAAAAATTAGAATCAATGAACGAAAACGATCGAATTACGAAAAGTAAGGAAATAGCTGCTTATTTATATAAAACGGAGAAATGGATAAAAAGCAAATGTATCGGGATCACAGTTTCGAGAAAATTTGAGTTAGATACCTTGCCAATCATTAAGAAAGCATGGAGTGAAGGGAAAACAGTATGTGTTCCAAAATGTTATTCACGAGAGAAAAACATGGAATTTAGAGAGCTTCGTTCCTTCGATGAGCTCGAGAATGTTTATATGGACCTTTATGAACCTTCCCTAAATAAAACGGAGGTCTGTGCTTCAAATAAAATCGATTTACTCATCGTCCCTGGATTAGTGTTTGATTCTGCTGGGTTCAGAATAGGATATGGCGGAGGCTATTATGACCGTTATTTACAGCACTATAATGGATCTACTGTATCTCTTGCTTATTCGTTTCAAACCGAGAAACAGTTACCTCGCGAAGAATTTGATATTCCAGTGGAACACATTATAACTGAACTCGGTCACTTTAAATAAATGGATGCAATATTTTTTATTGGAATATTGTCGCTCTGTATTGTTTCCATCCAAAATAAAATGCTTACTCCTGATGGAGGAATAGCTGCTTTCTTTACGGGATTATTCATCTTCTTATCATTTCAATGGCAGGGTCTCGTTATATTGGGGTTATTTTTCTTAACTTCTTCTCTTTTAACGAAATGGAAAAAGAATGTAAAACGCGATCCAGATGCCGTAAATTCTGAGTATGTAAAAGGGAGAAATGCCAGACAAGTATTTGCTAATGGAGGAACAGCGTCGCTTGCAGCAGCGGGTCAACTGATACATCCTGATCCGGTTTGGTTCATAATGTATGCTGCAGCATTTGCAACCGCTACAGCAGATACATGGGCTTCTGAGATAGGGGTCCTCTCAAAGCGAAGACCGTTTCATCTAAAAGAATGGCGCAAAGTAGAACGAGGTCTCTCAGGAGCTGTTTCAACTCTTGGTACTTTTGCAGCCATTCTCGGAGCTTCAGTTATTGGATTAAGTTATCAACTGCTTTATGAGCCTGTTGCTCTAACAATAATCATTACAATAATAACTGCGGGTTTTCTGGGAAATTTTGCAGACACCTTAATTGGGGCTTGGCTCGAGCAAAAATTTTATTGCTCTATCTGCAAAAGGGAAACGGAAGAGATTGTGCACTGCCACTCAAAAACAGTGAAAATCTTCGGTTACTCCTGGGCTACAAACAACTTTGTGAACTTTAGTGCTACCATAGTTGGGGCTTTAATCGCAGGGGGGACATATATATGGATAATCAAGTAAGCCGTGCAGGTATTATATTAGCAGGAGGAGCTTCTAGGCGTTTTGGAAGTCCAAAAGCAATCGCTCGGTGGGAAGGCAAAACGTTTATAGAAAGAGCAATTGATACGTTGACTCCCTTTTGTGATACGATTCTGGTTGTAGCACACCACGAATTAATGAGTGAGCTCAATCAGTATTCGTCAAAACAAGTTCAGATTATTTGTGATGATCCTCATTTTACAGGAAAAGGACCATTAGCCGGAATGTATAGTGGTATGACAAAAGTTAAAGCTGACTATTATCTCGTTTCGCCCTGCGATATGCCATTAATGAGCAGCGAGATGTATCAAAAGTGGCTTGATGCCGCCATAGACGAGGAGTATGAGTGTGTCGTTCCTGTTCTGAACGGAAAAATCTATCCTTTAAATGGAATATATACATACTCGTGTTTACTAGATATCACTTTTTGTTTACAGAAAGATATTTATAAAGTATTAGACCTTCTAAACCGGAAAAGAACATATTTTATAAAAGCAGATAAAGATGATGAAGCCTACTTTAAAAATGTGAATACAGTAGAGGACTTACATTCATAAATAATTTAAATCAAAATTTATACAAGAAGGCTGGGACTTACTTTTTTAAAACCTCCATAACGAATAAAAAGCTTCTGAATCACAGAAAGTATACACAAGGAGGTTTTTATATGAAAGGGTTTCTAATAAAAGGATTTCTTTTGTTTCTTGCTATCATGCTTGGCTATAGAATGCGCTATCGTTTGATTAACATGGCGCTTGGACAATCATTCATAAGGCGGTTAATCGTTGGAAGTGCGATGTCTTTTCCAGGAATGCGTTCAAAAATGATGGACGAACTGATCTAGTATGAAAGTTCTGAAAAACAGTGCTTTCTTTTTTGATTTAGACAATACGTTATTTGATTATGAAGCCTCCTTTAAGCAGGCTTCTTTATTTGCTTTTCATTCCATTTTTTATAATGAATTCACTTGTCATTCCAATGCTGCTGGGTGGTTTGATTGCTATAAAACATACTGTGATCTATATTGGCCTCAATACGAAGATGGATTAATCACTCGTCAACAATACCAGAGGAATCGTCTCGTTGCTTCCTTGCTTTCTCTCAACATAAAAACGTTTACCGATAGTCACATAATTCACTTTCAAAAACTTGTTGAAGAAAAAATACCGTCTTTTGTGGTCGCATATTCCTGGATGAAACATATTATTGAACACCTAAATGATTTAGGGTACAAAATTGGAATCATTACGAATGGGGGCTCAAATCTGCAAAGAAAGAAGCTTAGCAGATTAGAACTAAGCTTCCCAGAAAAGCATATTTATATATCTTCAGAAATCAACGTTGCAAAACCAAGTCCGAAAATTTTTCAGTATGTTAAACAGAGATCTCGTGCACAACAGTTTTTTTACGTAGGAGACTCTTTTGAATTTGATATGATGCCTGCCGTTCAAGCTGGCTGGAAAGGGATATGGTGGAACCCAGAGCAAAAGTTAAGAATACAAGATAAGAACATATATAGCTGCCATTGTGTAAATGACTTACTCGATATTTTTAAGAAATATATTGAATAAGCTGGATATTTTCTCCGGCTGCTGTTTGGAATAATACAAATAAATGCGTTTTATCATTACTCAACAAAATAAAAGGCATGCTGCTCCCGATCGGGCTTACTTTTTGCCCGGATTTTGTTGTTATAAATAAAAAATAATTTTTATAAAGTCCTTCCCATAACTTGCCGATGATTTCTTGACTTTTTACTTTTGAAAATCCGGATAAAGGTTTCTCATGATAAGTTGTTAAGGACTGTAAGGAGATCACATTATACTTACTCCGATCAATTTGGAAATAATTTGTTAGCTGAGCTAACGTTTTCTGCAAATATTGGTTCGTTTTCTGATCCAACGAATTTTTTAATCGGCGTTCAACGTTAGATTTAGGGTTTTTAAATCCTATAAATGCTCCGTTTGATTTAGCTGTATAGAGATAATCACTACTCATCGTTTGAACAGAGCGGTACTTTTCATCATTAATATGAATCTCACCTTGATGGTAAGAGATCGCTTCCCACAACCCAGACGTATTGCCAGTTATGTTTTTCTCTAATTCGATTTTTTTTGCAGAAGTTTTCCACTCTGTCATTTTATTATTTAGGACCCCATCCTTATAGATCATGCCAATGTCTTGCCGTAAATACACTTTTTCTGATGTTTCTGAGCCTGCTTCCCAAATAAGTTCATAGTCCGTTGGAGTGCCTTTCGAAAAAAGGATAGATGTTGTTGATTTGACAAAAGAATAACTATTGTCTATTGGAAAAAACGTAATACTTTCTCGAGCTTCTTTTTTTACAAACGGCTGGTAGACGATACCTATTACAAGTATAATGATCAACATAAAGATTGAAATTTTCCACTTCATATTGGGTAGCCTCCTCTAGGACAAACTTGTTCCTAAGATTGTATGCGTTATCATCAATATTAGAAGATGAAAATGAAAAGAATGGAGAGGAGAGAGAAAATGGAGGTCCAAATAAAAGAGATTGTAAAATTCATTAAAGAACTGGTACATATCCCTAGTCCCTCAGGTGATACAGATGCAGCAATCGCATATATGAAAAATTTCTTTCAAGAGAATGAGGTTCCATTTGAGGTTACAAAAAAAGGTGCAATATTGGCCACAATTAAAGGGGAGGACGATTCAAGGCACCGTTTGTTGACAGCACATGTAGATACGCTTGGTGCGATGGTTAAAGAAATTAAAAGTGATGGACGTTTGAAATTAACGACGATCGGCGGGTATTACTGGAACACGATTGAAGGTGAATATTGTACGATACATACAACGAAAGGGAAAACCTATACAGGTACCATTTTGATGCATCAAACCTCAGCTCACGTTTATAAAGGAATGAATGAGCTGAAACGGGATGAAACAAACATGGAAGTTAGAGTCGACCAAGAGTTTCATTCCAAAAAAGACGCAGAAGAAGCGGGCATTTCAGTCGGGGATTTTGTCTCTTTTGCACCACGTTTTGAAGAAACGGAAAGCGGTTTTGTAAAGTCCCGACACCTCGATGATAAAGCAAGTGTTGCGATCTTGATGCACCTCATTACTACCATTGTGCATTCTTCCGTTCCATTACCTTATACGACTCATTTTTTAATTAGTAATAATGAAGAGATTGGGTATGGAGGGAATTCCAATATACCGGAAAAAACCGTTGAGTATTTGGCTGTCGATATGGGAGCGATCGGTGATGGTCAATCGACTGATGAATTTACGGTAAGCATTTGTGCAAAAGATTCTGGCGGACCTTATCATTATGGGTTAAGAAAACATCTAGTAGCATTAGCGGAAAAACATAACATCGGACATAAGGTGGACATTTATCCTTTCTATGGTTCAGACGCAACAGCAGCCATTCGTGCGGGAGCTGATATTGTACACGGGTTGATCGGTCCTGGAATTGATGCATCGCATGCATTTGAGCGTACACATGTAAAATCACTGGAACATACAGCAAATCTTCTAAAAGAATATTTACAATCTCCTCTTGCATAATTGTAAATTTATCCTGGCTTTTAGCTGGGATTTTCTTTTTATATAGGTATGAAAAAATCTGCGAAGGTGAAGGATGATAGGCAGAGGAGTGATGAAAAAAATGTCTTATCTGCAAAAAAAACAGCCTCTTTCTTCCGATTTTGACGAAAATGTGCAGTACATGAGAAAACAACTGGGAGTTGAGATTAGTTTCGACTGCATCCATCTTGATGTAGAGTACGCTGGAAGAAGGATGGCGTTGTTTTTAGTCGACGGTTTTGTAAAAGATGATATCCTTCACTATTTAATGAAACTTTTAGCAGATCTTGAACCTGATCAATTAGGTTCTGATCCACTTATGAAATTGATGAAAACATATCTGCCTTATGTTGAAATATCTAAATCCGATGACCTAAATCAGGGCATTGACTGGGTTTTGAGCGGTCCTACCGTCCTCCTTGTTGAAGGTGTATCAGAAATTATTCAAATTGACGCAAGAACGTACCCTGTTCGTGGTCCAGAAGAACCTGATGTTGAACGTGTAGTAAGAGGAGCAAGGGATGGATTTGTAGAAACGATAATATTTAACACTGCTCTAACAAGAAGAAGGGTGAGAGACCGGTCGTTACGAATGGAATATATGAGTATCGGCCGCCGATCAAAAACGGACATTTGTATTTCTTACATTGAAGATATTGCCGATCCCCAAATCGTTGGAAAAATTAAGGAATCGCTAAAAAAAATCGATACTGACGGTCTTCCTATGGGAGAAAAAACTGTGGAAGAGTTTATCTGTGGAAGACATTTAAATCCGTATCCATTAGTCAGATATACTGAAAGACCTGACACAGCTGCTGTCCACCTCTTTGAGGGGCATGTACTAGTATATGTAGATGGTTCCCCTTCTGTTTTAATAACACCCACTACCTTTTGGCACCATCTGCAGCATGCGGAAGAATACCGTCAAAAACCTGTCGTAGGAGCCTATTTACGATTTGTGCGGTTTATTGCTGTTTGGATTTCTATATTTCTATTGCCTCTTTGGTATTTATTATCGACGCAAAAAGAGTTATTACCGATAAACTTATCCTTCATTGGACCGGAGGAAATAGGAGTAGTTCCACTGTTCTTGCAATTTATCATCATCGAAGTCGGAATGGACATGCTCCGGATGGCGACCATCCATACACCTACCTCCGTGTCTACAGGACTGGGGTTAGTATCAGCAATCGTAATTGGTCAAGTAGCCATTGAAGTGGGTCTGTTTGTTAATGAGGTGGTCCTTTATATAGCTGTTGCAGCAGTAGGGACGTTTGCAACGCCAACGTATGAGCTGAGTCTTGCAAACCGGCTATTGAGGCTTGCGTTATTAACACTCACGGCACTTCTCGGTGTTCCAGGGTATATGATCGGCTTTACTTTAGCCATCTTGTTCTTCGTTTCCTTCAAATCATTTCATATCCCTTACTTATGGCCGTTTATCCCTTTTAATTATAAAGCCATAAGGGATGTTATCTTTAGAATTCCGATACCGTTAAAAAATAGAAGACCTGTTGTTCTTCATCCAAAGGATCCTGATAGATAACATTTTGACAGCTAGTTCATTCTAGCTGTTCTTTTTTATGAGAGAAAAAATCTGTGCAAAGGCTTGCATTCCTACCCTTTCTTTTTGTTATAATGACACTGGTGAGGAAAATGAAAACAATGTTTGATGTCCAACAGCTTTTAAAAAGGTTTGGGACAATCATTTATACAGGAAATCGAACGGCTGATTTAGAATTAATACAAGAAGAGGTAAATGAGCTTTATAAACAGAAGCTCATCGATGTAAACGATTACAAAATGGCGTTATTAATCGTTCGAGCAACACTGAATAAAAGACAATAGAGGATGTAGATGATATGGAAAAGTGGCTGGTTGGTGTAGATCTAGGTGGTACAACGATAAAAATTGCCTTTGTTACCTTTGACGGGCATATTGTCGAGAAGTGGGAAGTACCAACAAATATTTCACATGATGGTAAATTTATTGTAAAAGATATTGCTGAATCTATAAGGGCTAAGTTAGAACAGCTATCAGAATCCAGTGAAAAACTTGCATCAATTGGAATGGGTGCTCCTGGATTCATTGATATGAAATCAGGTTTTATCTTTCATGCGGTTAACATAGGTTGGAGAGATTATCCTTTAAAACAAGAACTAGAGAAAGAAACTGGGCTTCCAGTTGTTGTAGATAATGATGCAAACATTGCCGCAATAGGAGAAATGTGGCGCGGTGCAGGTGATGGTGAAGGTAATCTGCTTATGGTTACACTCGGTACAGGAGTAGGTGGAGGCATCATTGTAAATGGACATATCATGCATGGTACAAATGGCATGGCAGGTGAGATCGGTCACATCACATCTATCCCAGAAGGTGGTTTTCCATGTAATTGTGGAAAAACAGGATGTATTGAAACCATCGCTTCTGCCACAGGTATAGCAAGATTGGCTAAAGAGAACGCATTGAAAGATACATCATCTTCACTCTATAAAATAGTAACGGAGAAAGGCGAAATTCAGTCTAAAGATGTCGCATCTGCTGCCGAAAATGGAGATCAGGCGGCAATAAGGACACTTGATGAAGTCGCGTTTCACTTGGGCTTAGTGCTTGCAAATCTTTCCAATAGCATCAATCCTGGAAAGATTGTTATTGGTGGAGGGGTTTCAAAGGCTGGACAAACATTGACGTCCAGACTGCAAAAGGAATTTAACCGTTTTGCACTCCCAAGAGTTTCTGAAGGTGCTAAACTAACAATCGCTACTCTCGGTAACGATGCTGGTGTTATCGGTGGAGCGTGGCTGGCAAAACAAAATATGTAACATTTTTATCTAAAAACATCGAGCCACTTTGTATGGCTCTTTCTTTTTTTTTTGAAACTTTTTTAGAATAAGTTCGTCTAAAGGTTTATGGACACAAAAAACGGGTAAAACTAATATAGTTTTGTTGTCCTATTTGTCAGAATCTTGAAATAGTACGTTAGGGTATTGAATTCTTGTGCAAAACCATTTATTATACTCTTTATGTAATCCTTTGATTAAGGTTTTGTAAATGGTGATTTACATTTCCTGGGGATGCGTTTCGGATGATTAGAAGAGTTTATGAATGAGTTTTGAAATGTATAGACAAGAGTTCTTTTTGATTGAGGAGGTCAGAGAACATATGAAAGAAAAAATGAAACAAGCTTTTGCTGATTATAAGTTTTTCTTTATCGCAATTGCTTTATTGTGGATTAAAACGTATATCGTATATAAAACCGCGTTCGATTTACCTATGGACAATAAAATTCAGGAGCTGATCCTGTTCATTAACCCAATTAGCTCTGTCATCTTGTTTTTAGGTGTTACTCTTTATTTTAAAGGTAAGGCCCACAGCCGGATGATTATTGCAGTAAGTGCTATCATGAGTTTTGTCATGTATGCAAACATGGTATTTTATCGATTCTTTAACGATTTTATTACTATCCCTGTCTTGTTCCAAACAAGCAACATGGGTGATTTAGGTAATAGTGTCTTTGAATTGATTCAACCTACAGATCTATTGGTGTTTATGGACATTATTGTATTAGCTTATTTTATGAGACGTTTTAATTATCGTCCACAACGTGCTTCGCGTAAGCAAGTTACACTTACATTTGCTGCTGCGATTGTATTTTTTATCGTGAATGTTGGGATTGCCGAAACAGAACGTCCGCAGCTTCTAACACGTACTTTTGACCGTGAGATGCTGATCAAAAACATCGGTTCTTACAATTATCATATCTACGATTCGATTATTCAGTCTAAAGCGAAAGCTCAGCGTGCTTTTGCTGATGGCAGTGAAATTACAGATGTTGAAAACTATACTCGAGCAAATTACAAAGAACCCAATCCAAAAATGTTTGGAAAAGCAAAAGGGAAAAATGTTTTTGTCATATCTGTTGAATCTACACAAAACTTTGTCATAAATGAATCAGTGAACGGTAAAGAAATTACGCCATTTATGAACGATTTAATTAAAGACAGTTATTATTTCCCGAATTTTTATCACCAGACAGGACAAGGGAAAACATCTGATTCTGAGTTTCTTTTAGATAATTCGCTCTACCCGCTTCCAAGTGGAGCTGTTTTCTTTACTCACTCTCAAAATCAATACAATGCTACACCAGAAATTTTAAAAGAGAAGGATTACTATTCATCCGTAATGCATGCGAACAACAAAAGTTTCTGGAACCGTGATATCATGTACGATAATTTCGGTTATGACCGATATTACTCATTGAAGGATTTTGAAGTTACACCTGAAAACTCGATTGGATGGGGATTAAAAGATAAAGACTTCTTTAAACAGTCCATTCCGCATTTAAAAGAAATGGAAGCAATGAATAAACCGTTCTACACAAAATATATTACTTTAACTAATCATTTTCCTTTTACACTTGAAGAGGAAGACGAGTATATTCCAGAATGGACATCTGCTGATGGTACAGTAAACCGATATTTTACAACTGTTCGTTACACAGATGAAGCACTTAAAGAGTTCTTCGACGATGTAAAAGCGGCAGGTTTATATGAAGACTCAATCTTTGTTATGTATGGTGACCATTATGGAATATCAGAAAATCACAACGATGCCATGGGAGAGTTCTTAGGAAAAGAAATCACTCCTTTTGAATCCACTCAATTACAAAAAGTGCCATTGATCATCCATATGCCTGGAGAAAAAGGCAAGGTCATGGAAACAGTTGGGGGACAGGTCGATTTAAAACCAACCATCCTTCACTTGCTTGGAATTGATACTAAAGGTGATATTCAGTTAGGTTCAGACTTATTCTCTGAACAACGTGAAGATTTTGCGGTTCTAAGAGATAATTCGTACATCACGAAAGATCATGTGTTCACTGCTGGGAGCTGCTATGACAAGGAAACTGGAGAACCAGTTCAAGGCGATCAAAGCCCTTGTGAGCCATACAGTGAACGTGCAAAAACTGAACTGGATATGTCAGACCGTATCATTTATGGCGACTTGCTAAGATTTTATGATAAAGACAAAGCAAAGAAAAATAATTAATAACAATTAAGCACTTTAGCTTCGGCTAAGTGCTTTTTTTTTGCATATATGATCAGTCAGAACATACACCTTTAAGAGAACGTTTTTAGGGAGGGCTCTGATTGGAAATTATCGTTCGAAATGGTGATTCACTTTGGTACTATTCCAGACTTTTGTCTATCCCTTTTATATTGATTAGAGATGCTAATCCGGAAGTAATGCCTGGGAATATGGAAGCTGGGCAAAAAATAAAAATTCCAGGTATAACGGCTAACCGTTACAAAGTTAAGAATGGGGACTCCTTTTTTGTAATTGCAGAAAAAAATGATGTGCCAATAGATGCATTGTATCTCTTTAATCCTGGTGTAAATCCTAAAGAAATATTTCTGAATGATGAAATTTTAATTCCTGTAAACGTCAGTTACCCTCTTTTAAAAACAAAGTGTAGATATGACACAACTGTGCTGGTTAAAGATATTAAAAAACTACTTGATACTTATCCTTTCATAAAGAAACAAAATATTGGTCAATCTGTACTAGGCAACCCAATCGATATGCTCATAATAGGTAACGGTAAAAAGAAAGTGCATATTAACGCTTCTTTTCACGGTAATGAGTGGATCACAACCGGGATTCTTATGAAATTCCTAAACGAATATGCCCACGCTTTAACACGTGATACCCCATTGAACGGAGAATCTCCGCTCAATCTTTACAAGGATACTACGTTGCTCGCCGTTCCGATGGTTGATCCGGATGGAGTAGATCTCGTTTTAAATGGTCCTCCCGATCATACAGAATATAAAGAGTTAGTTATGGAACTAAATAAAGGCAGTAAAGATTTTTCAGCATGGAAAGCAAATATTCGCGGAGTAGACCTCAATAATCAATTTCCTGCTCGATGGGAAATTGAACAGAAACGAAAACCAAAAGAACCAGCTCCTAGGGATTATCCTGGACTAAAGCCTCTATCGGAACCTGAAGCTGTGGCCATGGCAGAGGCAGCTAACAAATATAACTTCGATCGGGTAGTAGCACTTCATACACAAGGGAAGGAACTGTATTGGGGGTTCGAGGGAGAGGAACCTATGCCCATATCACAGCATATCGCGGAGGAATTTGAAAGAGTGAGCGGGTATAAAGCAATTCGCTACGTGGACAGTTATGCAGGATATAAAGATTGGTTTATACAGGAATATCAGAGACCTGGCTTTACAATTGAATTAGGTATAGGTGTTAATCCACTACCGTTAGGCCAGTTTGATGAAATTTATAAAGATACACGCGGGATATTATTCGCTAGCTTATATAAGTAAAGCAATCGAAAAAAACCATCAGAACGAAAGATTCTGATGGTTTTTTGAGTTTTTAATGGCCTGTTGATCCGCCGCTGCCTAAGAAAACGTCCAGTACAGTCATAACTGTAAACCAGCCAAAAACAGCAAACGTTAAGAATGCAAAGCCTGCAGCCATTAGGTTTTTAATTTTTAACGAACGTAAAAGTCCCAATGCAGCTAATATAGCTACTAAGCCGAATATAATGGCTAAACCCATTATTTTGTGCCCCCTTGCTTTGGAGTAATCCAATCCTATGTATAACGCTTTCACACAGGTAAACCCGAGTACTATTTTACTTGTTTTATCCATGTTTGTCGAGTGAACATTTCTACAAAATAAATTCGATGTCAATCTCATAGGAAGCAGCCCATTTGATTAGGAGTGGTTTATTATGCTCACTTAAGAAAAAAATAAGATTCTTATTCTCATCTTCACTAACAGCGAGTAATTCTTCTTCAACTTGAAAGTGAAACATTTTTTCTTGTTGATCCAGTCCGTTTTTAATGGAGAAAGCGATAATCATATCAAGATATAAATAACATTTCCTGTTTTCAGAAAAGAATCCATAATCATCAAAAATCTGGGTAGTTCTTAACGGTGAAATCTGCAATAGTGGAATGACTTCCTGTAACATATCTTTCGGAACCTCTTCTATATTCTTTATTATTGATAAATCTTTCTCACTATCCTCGATCTCGATTCCTTCCATTTCGCTTGCTGTTAAATTTTCGATACCATAATAAACGTTCATCCAAATCCTCCATATGTTCGACTATTTTAGTGTAAGATAGAAAGAAACAACATGCAATTGGAGGACAAAAATTATGAAATGGAAAAAAATGATTGTAGGTCCAGTTCAGGAGAATACATATATCCTATTTGATTCAAATAAAGAAGCAGTAATCATTGATCCAGGAAGTGAAGCGTTAAAAATTATTCAACATATAGAATCTCTACAGTTAAAACCTTTGGCTGTGTTGTTAACGCATGCCCATTTTGATCATATCGGTGCAGTAGACCCCATAAGAGAGCGATATAAACTTCCTTTATACATACATAAGAAAGAACAAGATTGGCTGAAAAATACTAAAAAGAACGGTTCCGCTCATTTTGGCCATAGTATTACCGCAAGACCTGCAAGTCATATCATTTCAGACAAAGAAACAAGCCTAGAAATCGGACCATTTTCTTTTGATATCCTCTTAACTCCAGGTCATTCACCTGGGAGTATTTCTTATTACGTTAAAAGTGCAGGAGCCGTATTTTCTGGAGATGCTTTGTTTGCAGGCAGTATCGGAAGAACAGATTTATATGGAGGGGATCAAGACGTTTTATTGCAGAGTATCCACCAAAAATTACTGCAATTGCCAGAAGAAACAGTAGTACTTTCCGGACATGGTCCTGAAACAACTATTGGCATGGAGATGGATTCTAATCCGTTCTTAGGTGGATTTTAATAGTGGCTCTTACATCCATTTTAAAAAATGAGCTGAGTCAGAATAAATGGCTAACGATGGAACAATATATGGAGTTGGCTCTTTATCATCCTGAATATGGATATTACATGAACCCTCTTAATAAAATCGGAAAAAAAGGAGACTTTTATACTTCAAGTTCAGTTTCCGATATTTTTGGCGGCGTTTGGGCAGACGTATTTGTTCAAACCATCCTAGAGCATCGCTTAGATCCCATCATTGTTGAATTTGGTGGAGGAAACGGGCAGTTCGCAAAACATGTGATTTCAGCGTGGGAAGAAAAAAAAGAGAAACTGCCGTTAACGTATGTCGTTGTTGAAAAAAGTCCATATCACCGAAAGCTATTACAAGATGAATTAAACGGCACAGCAGTTATGATTCTTCCTTCAATGGAAGAATTGAAAAAAACCTTTCCTTCGTTTAAAGGAATTATTTTTGCTAACGAGGTGTTAGATGCGTTTCCTGTTCGCCTCTTTCAAAAAAGAGCGAAGTCATGGTTTGAGAAAGTAGTGATGGAAGGAAGAGATGGCGAAAAACAAAACCTTTCTTTCGGTTATATCCCTATACAGGAAGAGAATACAGCTCAAATGCTTGAAAATCATTTTTCAGATCGTAAAGAACATTTTGATCTTGAGATTTCGTTTCAATTGAAGGATTGGTTGAAGGCACTCTATCATTGGACAAAAGAGGGAAGTGTATATTTCTTTGTCGACTATGGCTACAAAGGTGACCAGTGGAAAATGGAAAGTTTACGAGAGGGAAGTATACGCGGGTATTACCGTCATCAAATGAAGTACAATCCTTTAATCTACTCAGGAGAAATGGACATCACGTATCATGTTGATTGGGATCAAATTGAAAGTGAGGCGAAGAAAAGTGAAGTTGACACGATTCGCTTTGAAACTCAAGGTGAATTCTTGTTGCAGAACGGACTTCTTTCATACTTAAGTAATACCGAGAAGAGTGATCCATTTTCTAAAGAGCATAAAAGAAACAGAGCAGTCCGCTCATTTCTGCTGGACAGTACCCTTGCAAACGGTTTTCAAGTCATTCAACAAAAAAAACGGTCCGTTTAATAGCGGTCCGTTTTTAAAATAGCTGTTTTTAATGAAATGTTTAATGTCCTCCGCCAGCTCCAGGAGTCATCATAAATGTTGACCAGTATGTAAAACCGACAAAGAAAACTGTTAAATAAGCACCAAAAATATAAATATACATACGTTCAGATAAGTTCAGATAACCTAATGAAACGAACATAATCGTTTGTCCTAAGAACAGCAACGCCATGTCCTGCATATCGCCAAGATAAGCCATGACACCAATGATACCTGTCCAGAAGCCTAGTACTTTATACATTCTTGACATAAGTATCCCTCCTTTTTTCGCCAATACTAGTATCCTTTAGTATTATATATGAGTTTCCACACTCTTGTAAATGACTATTGTGATCTGTAAAAAAGTCATTTCAAAATAATTACAACAAGTACGTTGATTTTGGTTTATTATGCCTCGTTTAAAGGTAATGTAAACCAAAAGGAGTGAAGGATGATGAGCTCAATTACTTTTTACACATACCCAAGCTGCACGTCATGTCGCAAAGCGAAAATGTGGCTTAAACAAAATAAAGTCTCATTTGAAGAAAGACATTTATTCAAAGATACACCAACTGTAGAAGAGCTTCGGGAAATGCTTAAACTCACGAAAGCTGGAACAGAGGAAATTTTAGCAAAAAGAAGTCAATCGTTTAAATCTTTAAATGTAGACATTTATGATCTATCCATGAATGAACTTTTAAAATTATTAACGGATAACCCTAAATTGCTAAAGCGTCCGTTAGTAACAGATGGTGAGCAATTGATTGCAGGGTACAGTCCTGGTGAGATGAAAAAGTTATGTATCAAAAAAGAAAAAGAAAAAGAACACATATCCAGTCATGTGTCCTAAAAAGCAACACTCTTGATTGTTAAGAGTGTTTTTATTATGGTTGGCTGGGCTAGCTGGATTCGAACCAGCGCATGACGGAGTCAAAGTCCGTTGCCTTACCGCTTGGCTATAGCCCAATGGAACAATAGTAGTATGAGCCGTGTCGAAATTTATATACAATAATATTTAAAAAAGTAGAAGGAATTCTTTTTTGTAAGAAGTAATTATATAACACGAAATAAAAAGGAGGTCGATATGCTTGCCCATAAAGACATTAGGCAGTTCAATCTTGCATGAAGCTGTAACACAAGATGCTTCAGACATTCATTTCATCCCCATTAGAAAAGGAGGAGTTGTTCAATTTCGAATTGATGAAAGGCTATTGCACTATAAAACCTTATCTCAAGAAGAGTATATACGTGTCATTTCTCATTTTAAATACTCCGCCCGAATGGATATTGGCGAACAGCGCAAGCCGCAAAGTGGCGCGATGGATACGATGATCAACAATGAGAGTATTCATTTGCGTCTATCTTCTATCCCATCTGCGTTTAACGAATCCCTTGTGATTCGAATCCTTCCTCAGCAAGAAACCTTATCTATAAGTGAATTATCCCTTTTTCCTCATGAACTCAAAAAACTTATTTCCCTGATTAAACGGTCAAGCGGATTGCTATTATTTACCGGACCAACAGGCTCTGGAAAAACCACGATTCTTTATTCTCTCCTTCAACACCTCCAGAAGAACTATAAACGCCAAGTGATCACCCTTGAAGATCCTGTTGAACGAAAAGTAGATTCCTTTTTACAAATGGAAATTAACGAAAAAGCAGGCGTTACTTACGGTGAAGGATTTAAATCATTATTACGACACGATCCGGATGTAATTATGATTGGTGAGATACGTGATGAAGCAACTGCGAGATTAGTCATTCGGGCATCTTTGACGGGTCATTTAGTACTTTCAACGATGCATGCATCTGATTGTTTAGGATGTATTGAGCGTCTGAGAGAATTTGGAATTCGGGAAGCAGAGCTGCGGCAAACATTAATGGGTATAGTTTCTCAAAGACTCATATCAATACCGTGCCGATTTTGTGGTGACGATTGCCATGATTTTTGCTTTAAGTCAAGAACATTTAGAAGAGCGGGAATATATGAAATGTTAAGCAACCAAGACTTGGAAGCCGCTATTGAAAAAACCTCCATTGCTCTACCCTCATTTTATAAGAGTCTTTCTTATTATTTTAATCACGCTTATGCTGCGGGATTTATTACAAAAGAAAGTTATGAGAAATGGATGGGAGGACATAGTGGTGTTCAAGATCAGACGTTGGAAAAGAGCGGAACAGGGAGCTTTTCTTTATAAATTGGGTTTATTGTTACGCCGTGGATATTCTATTCATAAAAGCATGGTTCTTTTAAAATCACACCTTAAGGAAGAGGAACAGCGCTTAATAGATGATGCCCTCGATTCACTCCATGCTGGCAAACCTTTGCGCGATATTTTCACTTCACTTCACTTACCGAATGAAATCATCAGTTCGATATCTATCAATAGTGCTAACGGAAACTTAATCCAAAGCTTGATTGAAAACGGGTCTATATTGAAAAAGAAAGCAGAATGGGCCCAAAGGCTAAACAAAACGATAAGATATCCAATGTTCTTAATGTTTCTAGCCGTTTGGATGGGAATTCTTTTTTATCGTTTTTTGTTTCCACAGTTCTCTCTATTGTTCTCCTCACTTGAGATTAAGACCCCTTATTTCACTTCAATGATGCTCTCTGTACTTGCTTTAATACCAAATCTCCTATTTCTCTTATTTATTTCGGTTTTGTTAAGTATATTCGTTGTCTTCATGATAAAGAAAAGAGTTGCTCCTTCTGCTCAAATGAGGTTATTGATGTATATCCCAGTATTTAATACATTTTTAAAACGAATGAACTCCCATTTCTTTAGTGTGAATTTCGGCTCGATGATAAAGAGTGGGCTGCCGGTAACGGATGCATTAATCGTATTGGAGAGCCATATGAATAAAGGTTTTTTTCAAGAGGAAAGCAGACGTCTGCAAAAAGGATTGTTGGACGGAAAAACACTTCCAGAGTTATTAACAGATAAGCCTTATTTTTCAAAAGATCTGTCAGAGATCATTCGATTTGGGCAGGCACATGGAGAATTAGGGTCAGAATTAATCCAATACGGTGATTGGTTATTTCTAGAGCTTGAAGAAATGATAGCGTCCAGCATGCAAAAATTACAGCCCATTTTGTTCGCTGTTATTGGGGGATTTGTCTTACTATTGTTTGCCTCCATCCTTTTACCGATGTTTAAACTCATGGAAGCTTTATGAGGAGGGTTACATGAAGAATGAAAAAGGTTTTACTTTAATTGAGATGATGATTGTACTGCTTATTATTTCTGTGCTGATGCTGATCGCATTGCCAAGCATGACTAAAAATAATAAAATCGTAAAATCACTTGGATGTGAAGCCACAATCGATCTCGTTCAAGGACAAGTGGGTGCATATGAAGCTGAACACAATAGATTGCCGACACTTGAAGAATTGGTAGAGAAAAATTACGTAGATACAATCGTATGTCCAGGTAATATTCCACTGGTTATAGATACTGAGGGGAATGTAAGTAAATCAGGGACACCTTGATGGAACCTATCGTTAACCGTTTTGGGTATTTGCTCATAGAGATGATGATTGTCCTTCTCATCATAGGAATCATTAGTGCAGTGGCTTACCCTAGATACGATTCTTTTATCAAGAACCGAAAGACGGAATATTTTATTGATTCTTTTCAAAGGGAAGTCACTCATATGCAGCAAAGAGCCATAACAGAAGGCCGTATTTATAGTTTAACAATTGATAATAAAAATCATTTTTATGAAGTGAGGGGTTATGGTTCGAATAAGCCTGTAAAACGATTCTTTCCTGAGTTTATTACATTTGAAGGACATTCCATGTTGTTGTCTGTGCAGTTTAATCAATATGGAAACATCAGCCGTGCAGGAACTTTGTTTATTCATTCAGGAAATCATTCGTATAAGATGGTGTTTCAAATAGGGAAGGGAAAGTTCTATGTTACGAAACAATAAGGGATACCTGCTCGTTGAAAGCATGTTTGGTTTAGTATTATTCTCCGCTGTTATAGGGACCTGTCTGCCTTACATCCATCTACTGTATCAAGAGAAAAAAACAACTAGACAGATTTTATATGCTATTGAAGAGGTGGATCATGTGGTTGCACAATATAGCATAGGTATGTCTATCGATAATAAGGAATGGGAAGAACATGGAACAAATTATACCTTATTGACGAAAAAGGGTGCAGCAGATGAAAATGAACTATGTATCAGTTTTGAAGGCTCTAACGAGAAATCATATAAAATGTGTGCAGGGTATTTATAAATGTTTGAAGTCCAAAAAGGGGTATACATTAATTGAAGTTGTTATAGCACTTGGTGTCTTGCTCATGATCGCCTCGCTCCTTCCATCGTTTCTGATTCCCATCCAAAAACAGCCTCCACTATCACAACTTGAAGAGACCTCATTATTTTTTTCCATGCTAGGAAAGGAAATAAGAGAAGGAAAACTACTGGAGGTTAACAATAACATCCTTTTCATAACAGATTCGAATGGAGATGTTAAAAGTTTTTCAAAGTATCATACTCTCATTCGGAAGCAAGTAAACGGGTTAGGACATGAAGTGTGGCTTCAAAATATTAACAGCATAAAATTGGAAAAACAATCAGATTTATTACTTGCAATCCAAATCATTGATAAGGATGGACATGAGTATAAGCGATTATTTCGGAGGAGCAGGAATAATGAATGAAAAAGGTGTTGTTTATCCTCTTATGATTGCGTTATGTTTTCTGATGGTTGCCTTTTTGGGGTATTTTACAGAGAGAGTGTTTTCTGAACGTCATTTTGTATTTATGCAGGAAGAACAGTTGAGGCAAATCCGACTCATACAGCAAGCAATGGATAAAGCCTCTATAATGGCACAGGAGAGTACGATGTTCCCTGAAAAGCATTTCTTTATATGGGCAGACGGTAATGTTGAACTGACAATCGATCAAACCTCACAGGTTGAAGAGAGGTTAATCACGATAGAAGCAATAACAGGAAAGCAACGAACAAAAAAAGTTAAAGTATATTATAATGTAACCCAGAATAGCGTTACAAAATGGGTGGAGGGTTAAAATTGAACACCATATATTTAGTTGGATTCATGGGTTGCGGCAAAACTTCAGTAGGCAAGCACCTTTCCAAACAATTGGAAGTGCCGCCATATGATGTAGATTTAACTGTCGAAAAACTTAGAGGACAATCCATAAAAGAAATATTCCATAAAGAGGGCGAAGAAGCGTTTCGAAACTACGAATCTCTTGCCATTCGTCGACTTCCTTTAGCACATGCTGTTGTTATGACGGGTGGAGGAGCTGTCGTCCGTGAGGAAAACCTTTCTTACATGAAGAGTAAGGGAACCGTCATCTATTTAAAAACTAGTTTTCCTGTGCTCTGGAAAAGATTGATGAAAGAAGAAGAAAGAAACAAAAGACCCATTTTATTAACAAGGACAAAAGAGGAAGTTTTTCAGCTTTTTAATGAGCGTAGCAGGCATTATGAAAAAAGCGATCTTACAATCGTAACCGATGATCTTTCGACAGAAGAAGTCTGCCACCAAATAATAGTACAACTTAAATTGATTAAATCGCAGTAATTATGACAAAACTAACTTTGAATGTTTATATTTAAAGGAGTTTTGTTCATGGCTGCAGGTAACGATGTCGTCAAATATCTTACTCAAAAAATCGTAAAATATTTAGATGAGCCAAAAGCAGTACGTAAAGAAAGGAAACGCAGCAGAAAAAAAGAAAAAGAACCATTGCTAACGTACCTGTTTGGTATCGTCCCCATGGGGCTTGGTTTAGCGTTTAAGAAGAAGAAGAAGAAAAGATAGGCTGGAAAAGGTTGAAGCCGGGTGCATAACCCGGCTTTTTGTATGCAAAAAGGCTTCTTTTTAGAAAGCTGTTTTCGTAATTATTAATGGTTTTGAAAGTAGTTGTTTTTCGTTCCAGTATACTCGCTTTTCGCGGGGCGTGCGGTAAGCCAGTAGGAGTCTATCATTTTGCACTCCAATCAACTTGTCAAAAAAGAATAAAAAACTGACCATTAACAACGAGTTTTGCGAAAACAGCCTTTATGAAAGATAAAAAAGCCCTCCGTTAATGATTTCTACGATAATCTTAGGTTCGTATTGTGTTCGCAATGCTTCTTTTTCCACATGATACGCTTCAGGTTTCGTCAATAGATCTTCATAAAAGCTCTCCAACAGTTCTTGATCTTCATTCCAGCGTTTTCTTGCATCATCTGCCCATGTATGATCGTCTTGATCGATGGTTTCCTGTATTTTTGTTTCAATTCTTTTGATGGCACTCTCAGGTTTTATAAATGGAGAAAGTGTATAACAAAAATCAGGGATTCTTTTTGTTAACAGCAGCTTTTGAAGACGGCTGTGAAACCCTTGTTCGATTGTTCCATTGATAAGCTGGATACCATAAGATAACACCTGATCTTTTTTTTGATCACATTGATAGGTGACTTTTACATTTAAACAGAGCCACGGTTGAAGAGGTACTTGGGCACCTTGCTGTGGAACGGATTCGTACAATCGTATAAATGAAGCAAGTTTTTTTGTAGATGCAAAAATTTGATGAAGCCTAGGTGACCCGAAGTGAATGAACTCTCCTTTGCCATCAGGTGCTTGCTGCTGTCCTGTTACTAATGTGAGCGTCATGGGATTAGGTGTACCACCAGTTTTTTCGAGATAGTGCCAATAGAATGGGCGGTTCATGAGAACTTTATCTAACGCTGTAGTTAGTTGAACTTTCATATAACTGAAATTCTTCTCAAGAACTTTACATTCATTCGCGTCAAAATAACGTTCAAGAAATCGATGTATCTCGTGCTGTTGCATGCTCTTCCCATCCTTTCTGTTTGATTCCGCCATCTAGATTAATGAGAGAAGCAAGGTTATCCATCTTCACTCTTATCTCACCTTCACTATCAGAAGTACTCAAGATGTCTGCTATATGACGTTCTATATTTTTTATCTCGAATTTGGTTAAAATCTCGTCGAGTTCACCAATGACACTCTCAAATAAATTGATTTTATTATAAAGCAGATTTAATATGTGCTCTTCAATCGTATTTTGCGTGGCAAAATTATAGATGTGCACATCTCCTTGTTGACCAATTCTATGAATACGACCGATCCTCTGTTCGATTCTCATCGGGTTCCACGGAAGATCGTAGTTGATGATATGCTGGCAAAATTGAAGATTTATCCCTTCTCCTCCTGCTTCGGTTGCAATCAACACTTGAGCACGTGTCCTAAACAAATGAGTCATCCAATCTTTTTTGCTTCGTTTGAACCCGCCGCGAAACGGCACGGATGAAATGCCGTGTTGCTGCAAAAACCATTGTAAGTACAGTTGCGTTGCTCGGTATTCAGTAAAAATAATCACTTTGGAATCAATAGATTGAATGAGTTCCAATGCTTTTAAAGCTTTTGAGTTTTGATCCACAAGCTCAATTTTTTTCATCATTTCAACAATCCTGTTCTCCATTGCAATGGATGGGACATTCTTTTGCAGCATGTTCTTTAACGTTAGGAAAACAGCCTCTCGAGAACTGCAAGCTTCACGCTGCAATGTCACGATTGAAAATTTGCTTCGATCAAAATAGGAATCTGTTTTTAAATTTGTTATTTCATCATAAAGCTCTCGTTCCGTTTTTGATAACGTGATAGGAATGGTTTGAACAAGCCGTTTTGGCCATTTTAACCCCGTTTCTTCACGCCTGTTTCGAACCATTACTTTATTCACCAATTGCTTAAGTTTCTCTTCATTTTTTAAAGAATATTTATCCTCTTTAAAATCTTTATCAAAATTTTCTCTGTTTCCTAAATGACCAGGTTTAAGAAGAGAAACAAGGTTGAAAATTTCCTCGACCCGGTTTTGAACGGGAGTTGCCGTTAACAATAAGCAAAATTTCTTTTTTAATAGCTGTACAAATTCATAGTTTTTTGTTTTTTTGTTTTTTAGCTTATGGGCTTCATCTATTATGATGAGATCATAGTCTTGATTAAGGACGATATCACGGTGAGGAGCACGTTTGGCTGTATCAATGGATGAAACAACCACATCACACTGTTCCCATACATATGACTTTTTCTGAGCAATAGCAGGGATAAAGAACTTGGAGTTTAGTTCATTTGTCCACTGAATGACTAAAGAAGCGGGAACAAGTATTAAGATTTTTTTGGCCAGTCTCCTTATCATGTATTCTTTTAAAATTAGGCCAGCTTCAATCGTTTTTCCTAAACCAACTTCATCAGCTAAGATTGCTTTTCCGTTCATTTGTTCAATCACGGTTGTTGCTACGTCCAGCTGATGAGGTAAAAAAGTCATCTGTGGGAGATGATCTGGCGCTTGCAAACCTAAAAACTCTGGAATCGCAAGGTGATGTTCGGCCTCTAGTGCCAAATTATACAACTCCCAGTTTGCCCAAGGTCCATCTTCTTCCACACGCTTTAAAAAGTCATCATGCCAATCTCGTTGAAACTGAACGTCGATTTTCATACCAGATATCCTTTCTGTAAAAAAAGTTCATTGCCATTCCATTTGTAAAAATGATAGGATAATAATGTAGTAAACATAGTAATAGTATGTGCGACCTTGGACAATAACATACTCGCGAATGAAAGTAAGAGGAGAGACTGCTTAGGCGGCGCCGAAGGAGCAAACAATTGTGAAACTCTCAGGCAAAAAGACTCTTGCTAGACGCATCTCTGGAGAGTGCTTTTTTTAATAGATGAAAGCCACCAACGAAGAAACTCAAAACTTGTTTTTGAGAAACTTACCGGTTGCAGGACAGAGGATCCCTAATTATAGGGGTCTTTCTGTCCTTTTTTTGTCCAGAAATGATTGAATATTTGAAAGTATGAAAAAGGAGGAATTCACATGGCAACATTGTTACGTACACCGTTATTTGAAACGTATAAAGAGCACGGTGGAAAAGTGATTGATTTTGGTGGTTGGGAATTGCCTGTTCAGTTCTCAAGTATTAAAGAGGAACACGAGGCTGTCCGTACAAAAGCAGGCTTGTTTGATGTTTCTCACATGGGTGAGTTTGATGTAAGGGGACCGAACGCTTTGTCGTTCTTGCAATATACAATGACGAACGATGTTTCCAAGCTTCAAAACGGTCAAGCACAATATACGGCGATGTGCTATGAAAACGGTGGTACTGTAGATGATCTTTTGGTCTATAAAAGAGATGAGAACGATTACTTGCTAGTTGTGAATGCCTCGAACATTGAAAAAGACTTTGAATGGCTTCAAAGTCATAAAAGTGAAGGTGTTGAGCTTGTTAACGTCTCACCTGAATATGCACAGCTCGCTATTCAAGGACCTAAGGCGGAAGTGATCTTACAAAAACTTACAGACACCAATCTTTCTGAAATCGGCTTCTTCCGTTTTAAAGAAGATGTATCGTTAGCAGGAATTCAAGCATTAGTCTCTCGCACTGGATATACAGGTGAAGATGGATTTGAAATTTATTTAAAAACGGAACATGCAGAAAAGCTTTGGAAATCAATTTTAGAAGCAGGAAATGAAGAGGGATTGCTTCCGGCTGGATTAGGTGCTCGTGATACGCTCCGATTCGAAGCGAAATTGGCACTATACGGTCAAGAGTTAACAAAAGATATCACTCCAATCGAAGCGGGTATCGGCTTTGCAGTGAAGACGGATAAAGAAGCAGATTTTATCGGGAAAGAAGTTCTAGCTGAACAAAAGAAAAATGGTGCGCCAAGAAAGCTTGTTGGACTTGAAATGATCGATAAAGGTATTCCTCGTTCTCATTATGAAGTGTTCAAAGGGGATATAAAGATCGGAGAGGTAACAACGGGCACTCAGTCACCTACTTTAAAAAAGAACTTGGGACTTGCGCTTCTTGAAAAAGAATTTACTGAAATAGGTACTGAAGTAGAAGTGCAAATTCGTCAAAAGCGATTGAAAGCACAAGTAGTAGCTTCACCATTTTATAAACGAGGAAAATAAACCCTTTATTAAGGAGGAGTAACCAATGACATTCCGTTATTTGCCCATGACTGACCAAGATAAGAAGGAAATGCTTGAGACCATTGGAATTGAGACAACAGAAGAGCTCTTTCAAGATATTCCAGAAAATGTTCGTTTTAAAGGACGTCTTCAGATTGAAGAAGCCCTATCAGAACCAGCTTTAATCAAAGAAATGAGTCGCCTTGCTGCGATGAATAAAAACACCAAAGAGTATGCATCGTTCTTAGGTGCTGGTGTTTACGATCATTACACATCATCCATCGTCAACCATATGCTTCTTCGTTCTGAATTCTACACAGCGTATACGCCATATCAGCCTGAAATTTCTCAAGGTGAACTGCAGGCAATCTTTGAATATCAAACGATGATCTGCGAACTGACTGGAATGGATGTAGCAAACTCGTCTATGTATGATGGGGGAACTTCACTAGCTGAGGCAGGATTATTGTCTGCAGCACAAACGCGAAGAAAGAAAATCGTTGTATCCAAATCTGTTCACCCAGAATCTCGTGAGGTCTTGAAAACGTATGCAAAAGGTCAGCATCTTGAAGTAATTGAAGTAGAGGTAGAGAATGGGACAACCTCCTTAAATGGGTTGCGTTCAGTTGTTAATGAAGAAACGGCTTGTGTCATCGTTCAATATCCAAACTTTTTTGGACAGATCGAGCCTTTAAAAGAGATTGAAGAAATCATTCACGAGAACAAAGGGATGTTTGTTGTATCTTCGAATCCGCTTGCATTAGGTGCATTAACTCCTCCTGGGAAATTTGGAGCAGATATTGTAGTAGGCGATGCACAGCCATTTGGTATCGCTCAAGGCTTCGGGGGACCTCATTGTGGTTACTTTGCGGTAACAAATAAATTGATGCGTAAAGTACCGGGTCGTTTAGTTGGACAGACCGTTGACGAAGATGGTAAGCGTGGTTTTGTTTTAACACTTCAAGCAAGAGAACAACATATCAGACGAGATAAAGCTACGAGCAATATCTGTTCCAACCAAGCTTTGAATGCGCTTGCTGCGTCTATTGCGATGACAGCGCTTGGAAAAAAAGGTGTAAAAGAGGTAGCTCACCAAAATATTCAAAAAGCACATTATGCAAAAAAAGTTGTTGAAGAAAAAGGGCTCTCTGTTGCGTTTACAGGACCATTCTTTAATGAATTTGTAATAGAACTGAAGTGTCCGGCTAAAGAAGTGAATCAGAAATTGCTTGAGTGCGGAATTATCGGCGGCTATGACCTTGGGCTTTCGTATCCTGAACTTAAAAATCATATGCTTCTTGCTGTAACTGAAATGAGAACAAAGATGGAAATTGATCAGCTAGCAAATGTATTGGAGGGGTTAACATGCGTACAGAACATCAGTCATTAATCTTTGAATTGTCAAAGCCGGGCCGAGTAGGCTATAGCATTCCGGATCTTGACGTTCCTGAAGTAAATGTGGAGTCTATTATTCCTTCCGACTATTTGCGTACAGAAGATGCTGAGCTTCCTGAAGTATCAGAGCTGCAGATTGTCCGTCACTATACAGCACTGTCCAACCGGAATCATGGGGTAGATTCAGGCTTCTATCCTCTAGGTTCTTGTACGATGAAATACAATCCGAAAATTAATGAAGATGTAGCACGTTTCCCTGGTTTTTCACATATTCATCCCCTTCAGGATGAAGAAACTGTCCAAGGTGCACTTGAAATGATGTACCGCTTACAAACTTCACTGGCAGAAATTACGGGTATGGATGAAGTCACTCTGCAGCCAGCGGCTGGAGCTCACGGCGAGTGGACAGGTCTTATGATGATCCGCGCTTATCATGAAGCAAATGGGGATTTTAACCGGACAAAGGTTATCGTGCCTGACTCAGCTCATGGTACGAACCCGGCATCTGCAACTGTAGCTGGATTTGAATCGATTACGGTTAAATCTGATGAACGTGGACTTGTAGACCTCGAAGATTTAAAACGAGTTGTCGATCAAGATGTAGCCGCATTAATGTTAACGAATCCTAACACATTGGGGTTATTTGAAGAACACATCTTGGAGATGGCGAAGATCGTTCACGAAGCAGGCGGAAAACTCTATTATGATGGAGCGAATGCAAACGCGATTCTAGGCTTCGCTAGACCAGGTGATATGGGATTTGATGTTGTTCACCTTAACTTGCACAAAACATTCACTGGTCCACACGGCGGTGGAGGTCCTGGATCTGGTCCAGTCGGGGTTAAAGCGGATTTAATTCCTTTCCTTCCGAAACCAGTGCTTGTAAAAGAAGACGACGTTTATAAGTTTGAATACAATAGACCTCAGTCTATCGGCCGCGTGAAGCCTTTTTATGGGAATTTTGGCATTAACGTACGTGCTTTTACGTATATCATGACAATGGGTCCAGACGGATTGAAGCAAGTTTCAGAAAATGCTGTATTAAATGCAAATTATATGATGAGACGATTAGAGCCGCACTTTGATCTTCCTTTTACTCAACACTGCAAGCATGAGTTCGTACTATCAGGACGTCGTCAAAAGAAGCTTGGTGTCAGAACGCTTGATATAGCAAAACGACTCTTAGACTTTGGCTATCACCCGCCAACTATCTACTTCCCGCTTAGTGTGGAAGAAGCGATCATGATCGAGCCTACAGAAACAGAATCAAAAGAAACGTTAGATGAATTTATTGAAAAGATGATTCAGATCTCAAAAGAAGCAGAAGTAACACCAGAATTGGTTCAAGAAGCACCACACACGACCGTTGTAAAAAGACTGGATGAAGCAACTGCGGCAAGAAAACCGATATTAAAATTTGCAAAACAAGTTTAAACGTACAAAAAAAAGCAGCCTTCGCTAATTTGGGCTGCTTTTTGTAATTGGCTTAATTTGATTTGACACGGCCTGTCCATTTTCGGAAACCGCCTTTTAGGTGATGTAGGTTGCCATACTTTTTCTTTTTTAAAAAATTCGCTGCACGTGCACTTCTAAATCCGCTTTCACAATATAAATAAACAGGCTGATCGTTTCTAACTTCCTTCATTCTTTGTCTCATTTGAGATAAAGGGATATTTCTTGCACCTAAAATATGTCCTTTTTTAAATTCTTCAGGTTCACGAACATCAATTAGCTGTGCTTTTCGATAACCTGCTTTAAACTCATCTTCTGTCAGCGTTTTAAGGAACTTTTTTTGATACAATCCCATTCCTAACACATAACCAATTAAGGCTGCTACAATTACAATTAAAATTATCCATCCCATATTTCCTGCACTCCTTTAAACAATCTACCCCAATTATAGCGATGAGCGGGACGATAGGCAAAAGAAAAATAGATAGAATCCATTGTTTTTGACACCATCTTGGAATTTGGTACACTAGTTACGAACGAATGGCAGGGAGACGAAAATATATGGAAAAAGAAAATTGGCACTTCATAGATTCTGGTAATTGTGACCCAGCAATCAATATGGCGATGGATGAAGCTCTCTTAACGTGGCATAGTGAAGGCAAACTGCCTCCTATTATCCGTTTTTATGGTTGGAATCCAGCGACACTTTCGATCGGATATTTTCAAAACGTAGAAAAAGAGATTCATCTCGATGCGGTAAAAAAATATGATTTAGGTTTTGTAAGACGACCTACAGGTGGACGTGGTGTACTTCATGACAAAGAACTGACATACAGTGTAATCGTTTCAGAAAATCATGAAGCAATGCCACAATCCGTAACAGAAGCATATAGAGTCATCTCAGAAGGAATAAAGGAAGGGTTTCAAGCTCTTGGTCTGGATGCTTATTTTGCAGTTCCAAAAACAGAGGAAGAGCGCGAAGGGTTAAAGAACCCCAGATCTGCTGTATGTTTTGACGCACCTTCTTGGTATGAGTTAGTTGTTGAAGGAAGAAAAGTAGCAGGCAGTGCTCAGACAAGACAGAAAGGGGTTATCTTGCAGCACGGTTCCATCCTTTTGGATCTTGATGAAGATAAGCTTTTCGATTTGTTTAAGTATTCAAGTGATCGAGTGCGTGAACGAATGCAGACGGCATTTAAAAAGAAAGCCGTAGCAATTAATGAAATACGAAATAAACCTGTAACGGTTGATGAGGCTAAAACGGCATTCAAAAAAGGGTTTGAGATGGGATTAAATATTAATCTGATTCCATATACCTTAACGGAAGACCAATGGATTGAAATCGAGCGTATAGCAGAAACGAGATATCGAAACGATGAATGGACGTTTAGGCGTTAACAAAAAAGAATTGAAACCTCTCCTTGAGGTCTCGATTTTTTTGTATAGGTAAGAAAATAGGAAGTCAAGATATTAATTTTTTTATAAAACTAGAAGGAATTCTAAAAATGCATTGCTTTTAGAGGGCTCTCTGAACTTCCAGATAATACAAATCTAGTTTTTGGTCAAATAGGCAATGAAATCATGAAAAATAATCCATTCTCGCAATTTATCTTGAAATTCCGCTAGATCTCGTGTTTGACATTTTTTTTTCTTTGACATGACGTTTACGTATATATAGTATAAGGGTAGAAGAAGTACATACAAGATATAGATATTCATCATGTGTGAATAATGAAAAAGGAGGAGAATAATGGACACTGTTGCAACAGTTAAAAAAGGTATTGATTATGAAGAACTTAATAGAGATATAGCTCAATTTCCCCAAGTGCATCCTGTTTCGTCCACTATGAAAACAACACATAAAGGTGTTTCAAGACTGGTGATGCTTGATCGATACAGTTTTAAAGACACCGAAAAGAAAACACTTAAACCGGGTGATTTTGTCGTTTTAACCGTAAAAGAGGATCCGAAGTTTCCAGCGAGAGGATTAGGGTTTATCCAATCAATAAACTGGGACGATAAATATGCGGAAGTTTTGGTAGAGGATGAATTTAAATCGGTGCTAGAAAAACCAGAAGAAATGGAAACAGGCGTGATTACTCGTTCTCTTGATGTAATGGACAAGCCGTTAGAGGTATTCTACGAGCAAATTGCTCTTCGAAACGCCACAGGGCTAGCATCAGTAGAAACGACGGAAGAAAAGCGCGAAGAATCATTCGAGAAGTTTTACAAAGAACTCTCTGAAATGAATTTTGTTCCAGCCGGACGCGTTTTATATGGGGCAGGAGCGGAAACAGATGTAACGTATTTTAACTGTTACGTGATGCCATATGTAAAAGACTCGCGTGAAGGCATCTCTGATCACCGTAAGCAAGTAATGGAGATCATGAGCCGTGGAGGCGGTGTTGGAACGAACGGATCAACACTTCGACCGAAAAACGCATTAGCGAGAGGCGTAAACGGAAAATCATCAGGCTCTGTATCATGGCTGGATGATATTGCAAAGTTGACTCATTTGGTTGAGCAGGGCGGAAGTCGTTAACACCATGGCGACTTAATCTCGTGAACTGCTGGAACACCCTAAAGCTTTAGAAGCTACAACGTGGCTGGCAACGGCGAGCGTGAACGCAATAAAAATTCTAAAGATAGTACAATGGGCAATCAGCAGCGAAGCATCTTTGGAAACAAAGATGAACGTTCAACGACTATTGAAAGTTCCTAAGGTTAATATCTGTAAAAGTGGAGGTTAACGATGGAACGAGTAAACCATAATCATCGGCAACGAGGTTACGGGGCACGAGACAAAGAAGAACTTTCTTTGATGATATAGTCTGATCTTACATGAAAGTGTAAGAGGGTGGCAGAAATGTCCATCCCCTCATTATGAGAGTAACAAAAAAGCGTGGCGCACAAATGATCATGTTGGCAGATTGGCATCCTGACATTATTGATTTCATTATTTCTAAAATGCAAAATCCTCGAATATTGCGTTACTTAATTGAAAATACAAACGACGAGAAGATTAAACAAGTCGCGCAAGACAAATTAAAATACACACCGCTGACACCAGCTCAAAAAGCGATGTACCAAGGCATTCTTCGCTATAAGGATATTCCGGGTACAGGCGGTTTCGATTCTGACGTTTTACGCGATGCTGAAACAATGCTTCGCGATGGTGGAACATACAGTGTTCATAATTCCGAGTTCTTAACTGGAGCGAATATCTCAGTTACCATCACAAAAGAATTTATGGAAGCAGTAGAAAATGACACGGAGTATTTACTACGTTTTCCAAGTGTTGAAGCTTACACGCCTGAAGAGATGGAAGCCTACAACAACGAATGGCATGAGGTCGGAGATGTTCGTGTTTGGGAAGAAAAAGGTTATGGTATTCGCGTATACAAACGAATCCAAGCTCGTGAACTTTGGAACCTGATCAATATCTGCGCAACTTACTCGGCTGAGCCAGGAATTTTCTTTATTGATAACGCAAATGACATGACGAACGCTACAGCATATGGACAAAAGGTTGTAGCAACGAATCCGTGTGGGGAACAACCACTTGCCCCATACAGTGTGTGCAACCTTGCAGCTGTGAACCTTGGAAACATGGCAGATAAGGAAAACAAAACAGTTGATTTTGACAAACTGAAACAAACAGTTGAAGTCGGTGTCCGCATGCAAGATAACGTAATTGATGCTACACCTTATTTCTTAGAGCCTAACCGCGTTCAAGCATTAGGTGAGCGCCGAGTCGGCCTTGGAGTAATGGGACTTCATGACCTTCTGATTTACTGTGAAACCGTTTATGGTTCTGATGAAGGCAACAAGCTTGTTGACCAAATCTTTGAGACGATTGCTGTTACGGCTTATCGCACCTCGATTGAACTAGCGAAAGAAAAGGGAAGCTTCCCGTTCTTAGAAGGTACAACAGAAGAATCTACAGAAGAGTTACGTAGCCGTTTCATTGAAACAGGATATATGAAAAAGCTCCCTGATGATGTTCGACAAGACATTTTACAATACGGTATTCGCAACTCTCATTTATTGACCGTTGCTCCCACTGGATCCACAGGAACCATGGTTGGAGTCTCAACTGGCCTTGAGCCTTACTTCTCATTCTCATACTTCCGCAGCGGTCGTCTTGGGAAATTTATTGAAGTTAAAGCAGATATCGTAAAAGAATATTTGGATTTAAATCCTGAAGCAAACGAGAACGAACTCCCTGAGTGGTTTATTGCGGCAATGGAACTTTCACCGGAAGCACATGCGGATACACAATGTGTTATTCAGCGCTGGGTGGACAGCTCTATTTCCAAAACCGTAAATGCACCGAAAGGCTACACCGTTGATCAAGTTCAAAAAGTTTACGAACGTCTTTATAAGGGTGGAGCAAAAGGTGGAACGGTTTATGTTGACGGAAGTCGTGACTCACAAGTCCTTACCTTAAAAGCGGAAGAAACGTTCGAACAAACGGAGATCGACCTTGGAATGAAGGAAGAGAAAAGTAGAGTAGTCATTCTTGAAACGATTACGGATCTTCGAGCTACAGATGTAACAATCGGAAACGAAGTAGGGAATACATGTCCAGTGTGCCGAAAAGGCAATGTTAAAGAAATTGGCGGCTGCAATACATGTACAAATTGTAACGCGCAATTAAAATGCGGTCTATAATGGATTGGAAGAAGGAACTGGAAATGGTTCCTTCTTTTCTTTTGCTAAAAATTGTACATACTAAACTCATCATTTTGTAAAAATTGAGGGGTGACTTTATGGCGAAGCCTAACAAACCATTTATGCCGCAGTTGATTTATTTTGAACCACGTGCGCTAGAATATCCATTAGGTAAAGAGCTTTTTGAAAAGTTTAGCAAACTTGAAGTAGAGATCAGAGAAACGACTTCTCATAACCAAATTAGAGATTTGCCTGGAGAAAACGATTTCCAAAAATACAGAACAGCAAAATCAACTCTTGTTGTAGGAATTCGTAAAACGTTGAAGTTCGATTCTTCTAAGCCTTCAGCAGAGTATGCAATTCCACTTGCAACAGGCTGTATGGGGCATTGTCATTATTGTTATCTGCAGACGACACTTGGCAGTAAGCCGTATTTGCGAACGTATGTGAACACTGATGAGATCTTTGCACAAGCAGAAAAATATATGCAAGAGAGAGCACCAGAAATTACGCGTTTTGAAGCTTCCTGTACATCGGACATCGTAGGAATTGACCACTTAACACATTCATTGAAAAAAGCTATCGAGTTTTTTGGAGCAACGGATTTAGGAAGACTACGATTTACAACCAAATATCATCATGTAGATCACCTGCTTGACGCAAATCATCAAGGGCGGACAAGGTTTCGATTTAGTGTAAATTCACACTATGTGATTAAAAACTTTGAACTAGGCACAAGTCCGTTAGAAGAACGAATCAATGCTGCGATTAAAGTTGCAGAAGCGGGATACCCTTTAGGTTTTATCGTGGCTCCTCTTTATCTTCATAAAGACTGGGAAGAGGGCTATAAAGAACTTTTTGATACGTTAGAAGCGAAAATTCCGAAACATCTAACCAACGACATTACGTTTGAACTGATTCAGCATCGTTTTACAAAACCTGCTAAACGTGTAATCGAAAAAAATTATCCGAAAAGCAAGCTTGAAATGAATGAGGAAGAACGAAAATATAAATGGGGTAGATATGGAATCGGTAAATATGTTTATCAGGATGAGCAAGCAACAAAACTGCGTGAGACGGTTGAACAATATATCCATTCGATGTTTCCAAAAGCAAAGATCGAATATTTTACATGATTTCGGTAAAGGACATTTCCTTGTCACTCATACATTTCTATAGTATCCTTTTATAGAGACCAATTTGGTTTAGTATAGGGAGGGAACATTTTTGCCGCCAACCCCAAGTATGGAAGACTATATCGAACGCATCTACGCCCTAATTGAAGAGAAAGGCTATGCAAGGGTATCTGACTTAGCTGAAAACCTGGAAGTACACCCCTCTTCTGTAACCAAAATGATACAAAAACTCGACAAAGGCAAGTATGTCGTTTATGAAAAATACAGAGGCTTTGTGTTAACGTCAAACGGAAAAAAATTAGGCAAGCGTTTAGTATACAGACATGAACTGTTGGAAGAATTTTTGAAAGTAATCGGGGTAGATGAAGAAAACATCTTTCAAGATGTTGAAGGGATCGAGCATCACTTAAGCTGGAACGCAATTGACCGCATAGGTGATCTTGTACAATTTTTTGAGGAAGATAAAAATCGGTTAAAAGACTTGAGAGAAGTACAAGCGAAAAATGAGGACCAAGAACAATCATAAGTTTTTATGATTGTTTTTTATTTGAAAAAATTCGGAATAAAGGACATCTTCTTACGATTAGGATAATAGTGGAGGAGATGGTGAATGCGAATAGACGGCGTTTTTTCAGGTGGTGGAATTAAGGCTCTTTCGTTGATTGGAGCATTGGAAGCAGCTGAAGACAGGGGACTGCGTTTTGAGAGAGTTGCAGGGACCAGTGCTGGATCTATTATGGCTGCCCTCATAAAGGCAGGCTATACGGCAGGAGAAATGAAAGAGATCATTGATGGACTGGATTTCAAAAAATTTTTAGATACGACTAAAACAATCATACCCATTCCATTTATGAACTGGTTAAAACTTTACTGGAAGCTAGGGTTGTACAAAGGAGATTATTTAGAAAACTGGATGGCCACTCTGTTGGCAAACCGTGGTATTGTAACCTTTGCAGATATTCCAGCTGGAAGCTTAAAAATTGTAGCATCTGATATATCCCGCGGCCGTTTAGTGGTACTGCCCGATGATTTGGAAGAATACGGGCTACTCCCTGAACGATTCCCTATTGCTCGTGCAGTTAGAATGAGCTGCAGTCTTCCTTATTTCTTTTATCCAATCAAGCTTTTTAATCGTGTCGGACAAAAAAGTTATATTGTTGATGGAGGAGTTCTTAGTAATTTTCCAATGTGGTTATTTCAAAGAAAAGACCGTGTCCCGATTCGACCGGTTTTAGGTTTTCAGCTTAGTTCTTATATCAATGATCATATTTATACAAATGATGTAAAAAATGCGGTTCAACTTTTTAAAGCGTTGTTTGAAACGATGATGCAAGCTCACGACAATCGTTATATTGACTCTCATGATGCCAGGGATATCATTTTTATGCCTGTAAAGCATGTGTCTGTCATTGATTTTCAGTTGTCTAGAGAAGCAAAGAATGAGCTTTATCAGTTTGGATACGATCGTGCTGAACAATTTTTACAGAGTTGGGTATCTGGAAAAAGATATCCGGAATATAAAAATCGAGCCTAATCCTTAAAAGGAGGCTCGATTTTTTTTCTTGTTCTTTTTACCTTCAATCACAGTTAAGTGATGCTCGCGTGCTCGTTTTTTCTGAACAGCGTTCTTCGTTTTTTTACTTGAAAACAGCGGTGATGTTTTTGCTGGTTTTTGGTTAGATCCATACCGCTTTTTGGACTGCTTCACAGCTTTTTTATATTTGCCGTTTATGCCAGATGAAGTTCTGCCAAAGATAAAGTAAAAAACGGCGATCACTGCTGCCCCAATCAGAAGGGTTTTAAATAATTGGCTAGGTGAAGTGATCAGTTGGTTTAGGATTCCTACAACAGCCAGTAAAATAACAAACCAAATGATAGGATGCAATCTTCTGCTATTCTGTTGCAACAGGTTCACCTCCTTGTTATTTAGACGATTTGACTAGCAGATTTCTCACTTTCATAGGATGCGTCACGTTTTAACATTTCATTAAAAGAAAGGATTGAAACTTCTATTTGTTTTTCATCAGGTTCTTTTGTCGTAAGCAGCTGAAGCCATAATCCTGGATAACCTAGAAATCGAAGAACAGGAACATCTCTTAATTTATTCGTTACTTGTAATACTTCAAAAGATACCCCTAAAACGACCGGAATAAGCGCAAGCCTGTATAAAATTCTTAGCCAGAGAGGATCGGATGGAAAGAAGTAATAGATCACCATTCCGACTAATACGGTAAACAAGATAAAACTGCTGCCACAGCGATAATGCAGGCGCGAATGTTGTTTTACGTTCTCGACTGTCAGCTCATCCCCAGCTTCGAATGTATTGATTACTTTATGTTCAGCACCATGGTACATGAAGACCCTTTTAATCGCAGGGGTGAAAGATACAAAGTAAATATAGCTTAATAAAAAGATAAATTTAAAAAGCCCTTCTAAAAGATTTTGACCAAGATGACCCGGCACTATGAAACGAAACATTTCTGCTAAAAACACAGGAACGAGTGTAAATACAAATTTCCCAAACAAAAACGATAAAATTCCGATGATTGCTAAACTGAAGAAAAAAGTAAATTTTGAAGGTTTTTGTTCCTCTTCGATTTGTTCTTCTCCAGGGGCAATACCGAACCTTTCGGCAGAAAAGTTTAAATGTTGTGTACCATTCATACTTGCTTCAATAATCGCAATAAAGCCTCTTAAAAAAGGAATTTTTTTTAACTTGGTTAATAGCGGAGCAGGCTTTTTTTTAAGCTCAAAATATTCAATCGAGTCATCGTTTCTTCTAATTGCCGTAACATACGTATGTTTCCCGGCAAACATAACCCCTTCAAGTACAGCTTGACCGCCGTATACGGGTTTTTTCTCTTTTGTCATGTTGGACCCCCAGCCTAATATTTTGTAGGTACTTTCTATTCTACAGTAAAGGCGGATATTCCTCCAGAACGTATGACTTATTTGTATTTTTCCCATTTTATACATGTTTTACACGGATTATGAATGATTCTCCTAAAGGAAGTTTGGTCTGGTATTTTGTGGACATACTAGAAAGGTCGGAGGTGGTCGTTTATGAACGATAAAAAACTGGAACAAAACAAACAAGAATCCCAATCTTCGTTTATGAGCCGAGTAGCGGGTGTCGGCTTCTTTGGCGGCTTGATCTGGTCTGGATTCGGGTTTATCGCCTATTATTTAAATTTTTCTAAGGTAGGTCCAGCTTTAGTTTTGTTACCATGGGCACTTGGAAAGTGGAAAACAGAGTGGATCGGACAATTACTTAGTATTCTCATCATCGCTTTGCTGTCCATATTAGTTGCAATTGGTTATCGTTTTGCTTTTGCCAAGATTAAGTCGATGTGGGGAGGTATTGTATTTGGAGCTGCACTGTGGGCAATTGTATTTTATGTGCTGCATCCTATATTCCCAGGATTAGAGCCGATGAATCAGATTGGCCGGAATACAATTACCACCTCATTGTGTATCTATATATTATATGGTGTTTTTATTGGATATTCGATTTCATTTGAATATAGAGAACGGTTCGGTGAGATACGAGAGAGGAAGCATTCGGCACAAAGTTCGTAACTATTCAAAAGAATAGCCGCTATGATAGAATGTTGTAAGAACATTCTATTTTTTTTTGTAAAGGCCGGGTGTCGTTTATGGAGATTAAAAAGCATATTCTTATAATCAATGGTCCTAACTTGAATCGGTTAGGAAGTCGCGAGCCAGGAGTATATGGTGCAAAAACTTTAGACGACCTTCAGAATGAATTGGAAACAGCTGCTTCCGCTCTTTCTTTGGATGTCTCGTTTAAACAGAGTAATAGTGAGGGAGAGATCATTGATTTTATTCATGAATCTCCAAACAGACATGAGGGAATTATCTTAAATGCAGGGGCCTATACTCATTATAGTTATGCGATTAGAGACGCAATTGCCAGTGTGGATGTCCCGGTTATTGAAGTCCATTTATCCAATGTACACGCCAGGGATGACTTTCGAAAAGAGTCAGTAATCGCTCCAGTTACGATCGGGCAGATTTCGGGCTTTGGATTTGATAGCTACAAATTAGCTCTTCATGCTTTTAGAACGAATACAGATAGGGGGAATGGAAAATGAATCGAATAGAGAGAGCAAGGGAGTTATTTGATACCTTTGATATTGATGCAATGTTAGTCACTTCCTCTTCAAATCGATTTTATTTAAGTGGTTTTACTGGGAGTTCAGGAGTTTTATTACTTACAAAACAGGAAGCCATATTAGTTACAGACTTCAGGTATAAGGGTCAAGCTGCAGAACAGGCTGTTGGGTATCGAGTTGTGATGCACACTTCGCCAATTCCTGCAGAGGTCGCAAAATTAACGAAAGAACTATCCATTAAAAAACTTGGATTTGAACAAGATAACGTCACCTTCTCAACTTATCGTACATATGACAATCAGCTAAAATCTGCAGATGCGGAGTTAGTTCCTGTTACAGGGCTTGTGGAAAAGTTGCGCTTGATAAAGGATGCATCAGAGATTAAGATAGTAAAGGATGCAGCGTCCATTGCTGATGCCGCTTTTTCACATATTATTGAGTACATTCGTCCAGGCTTAACAGAACGTGAAGTTTCGAATGAACTTGAATTTTTCATGAGAAAAAATGGTGCAACTTCCTCATCATTTGATATCATAGTCGCCTCTGGTTATCGTTCAGCCCTGCCGCATGGAGTGGCATCAGATAAGATTATTGAGTCGGGTGAACTTGTAACCTTAGATTTTGGTGCACACTACAAAGGATATTGTTCTGATATTACGCGTACTGTAGCGATCGGTAAAGTTTCTGATGAACTTAAGAAAATATATCAGATTGTTTATGATGCTCAAATGTTAGGGATGAATGGTATTAAACCAGGAATGACAGGGAAAGAAGCAGACGCTTTAACACGAGATTATATTGCTTCACAAGGGTATGGAGATCATTTTGGACATTCAACAGGACACGGGATCGGTTTAGATGTTCATGAGGGGCCAGCTTTATCGTTCAAATCAGATACCGTTCTTGAACCAGGGATGCTCGTTACGGTTGAACCTGGAATATATGTTTCCGGCCTAGGTGGAGTGCGCATTGAAGATGATGCTCTTATTACAGAAGAAGGTAACGAATCTCTTACTCACTCTACAAAATCTCTATTAACGATTAGTTAACCAAATCAGGAGGATAATTACATGATTTCAGTAAACGATTTTAAAACAGGATTAACCATTGAGGTAGATGGAGGAATTTGGCAAGTGTTAGAATTCCAACATGTTAAACCAGGAAAGGGAGCAGCGTTTGTCCGTTCGAAGCTTCGTAACTTGCGTACTGGAGGGATTCAGGAAAAAACATTCCGTGGCGGTGAAAAAGTTTCGAAGGCACATATTGAAAACAGAAAAATGCAATATCTTTATGCTTCAGGAGACTCTTACACGTTTATGGATAACGAGTCATATGAACAAATTGAGCTATCTGCTTCTCAAATCGAGTATGAGCTAAAATTCTTGTTGGAAAACATGACGGTTCATATTATGACTTATCAAGGTGAGACGATCGGTGTTGAACTTCCCAACTCAGTTGAACTAGTTGTAGAGGAGACTGAGCCTGGCATTAAAGGCGATACAGCTTCTGGAGGAACAAAACCAGCCACACTTGAAACCGGATTAATTGTCCAAGTTCCATTCTTTGTTAACCAAGGAGATAAGCTCGTCATCGATACAAGATCAGGATCGTATGTATCTCGCGCATAGAGGATAAAAATAAGAAACTGGCTTAACAGAGGGAAGATGAACCTTTGGAAAGCCAGTTTTTTTGCTTATCGGCAATTAATAAGGCAATTAATAGAGTTGGCTTCACATCTTGAAAAAGGTGTTGATGTCAGCTTTTTTTATTTCCATTTTTATCAATCATTCTACTAAAGTTTATTGAATAGCTTCTCTATCTAGCTTTATTGGCATAATGCATGAGGATAAGCCATACCTTTATAATACGATCTGTTAAAAGGAGAGCGTATGATGGAGAGTATTTTTAAACTTTTTCCAGATGAGATGCAGCGGTTATTGAGAGAACAGCCTGATCATATTCTTCAATCTATAGAGGAAATCCGTGTCAGAGTAGGACAACCGTTAGAGATTCTTGCTGATAATAGACCGATCTATCCTGCAGATCAGAACGTTAGGCCAGAGGAAGCAGGAGTATTGCTGAATCGGTTAAGCCAACATTCCTTGTATGCATTAGAGGAAGAGTTGAAGCGTGGTTACATTACGATATCAGGAGGACATCGAGTCGGTATTGCTGGCAAGGTAATCACAGAACGAGGATTCGTCAAGGCAATCAAAGACATTAGTTCGTTTAACATACGAATCGCCCGTCAAAAGATCGGAATCGCAGAACCCCTTCTTCCTTACCTTTATAAAAAACAGTGGTTGAACACTCTATTGATCGGACCGCCTCAAACGGGGAAAACGACAATGCTTCGTGATATAGCAAGACTCGTAAGCACAGGAACACGTGAAAGGAATATCCCTTCATATAAAGTAGGCATTGTTGATGAGCGTTCCGAGATTGCAGGATGTATGAAAGGTGTACCACAGCATTCTCTAGGTAAGCGGGTTGACATTTTGGATGCATGTCCTAAGGCTGAAGGCATGATGATGCTGATTCGTTCAATGAGTCCACAAGTAATGATAGTAGACGAGATTGGCAGAAAAGAAGATGGAGAGGCTATTTTAGAAGCCATGCATGCCGGTGTACAGATGATATTCACTGCACATGGAAATCGTTTAGAAGATGCGTTGAGAAGACCTGCTATGCAGCCTTTGTCCGGACTTTCCTTATTTGAGCGTTATATCATTTTAAGCAGGGACAAGGGACCTGGGACGCTTCATGCGATTTATGACAGTGAATTTAAAGAAATTTATCGTTCTTCTGGCGGTGCAGCATGATGAGTTGGATCGGTGCGATTGCGATTTTGTGTGCTACTTCGATTACAGGGTTTGAATGGGCGAATAGGGTGAGAGAAAGGCCGAAGCGGCTAAGAGAGCTTAAAGTGACCCTGCAGGCTTTAGAAGCTGAAATCATGTACGGATCTACACCTTTAAGCGAGGCATTTGAACATATAGGAAAACCATTAAAAGAGCCGCTATCCTGCTTCTTCTTAAATATTTCAGATCTATTAAATCAAGGTGAGGTTTCTGTTAAAGAGGCTTGGGAAAGTCAGCTCTTATTACTAGCAAAAGAATCTTTGTTTAAAAGCGGCGAAATTGAAGTGCTGCGCCAATTTGGTTCTACACTCGGTAGACATGATAAAGAACATCAACAAAAGCAAATCCAATTAACTCTCGCACATCTTACCCGAGAAGAAAAGGAAGCTAGAGATATTCAGGAACGCTACGAAAAAATGTGCAAAAGTCTTGGAGTTTTAATGGGGCTTTTAATCGTTATCCTTTTAATGTAACAGGAGGAAATGAGGATGGGATTAGATGTAAACGCCGTTTTTCAAATTGCAGGGTTAGGAATAATCGTTGCTATGCTTCATACGGTGCTTAAGATGATAGGAAAGGAAGACTACGCTCACTGGGTAACGCTGCTCGGATTTGTAGTGGCACTCTTTATGGTCATAACCCTATTAGATGACTTGTTTCAAAAAGTGAAGGACGTCTTTTTGTTCCAGAGCTAAGGAGGGACATCGATTGGAAATTATCCAAATTGTTGGTTTTGGTCTGGTCGCTGCTTTCTTAGCTTTGGTCCTTAAAGACCAAAAAGCTAATTTTGCATTTTTAGTGACACTCATGGTAGGTGCTGGGATATTTTTATTTCTGATCGATAAAATTGGACAGGTATTATCGATGCTGCAGAGGCTTGCTGTGAACGCCAACGTTAATATGGTATACGTAGAAACGTTGTTAAAAATAATCGGAATTGCTTATATTGCTGAGTTCGGAGCTCAGATCACAAGGGATGCCGGTCAAGGTGCAATCGCTTCTAAAATAGAGCTTGGCGGGAAGATTTTAATCCTTGTAATGGCAATCCCCATTTTAACGGTCATTATTGAAACGGTGCTGACGCTTATTCCTAAATAAGAAAGCAGGTAGTTTGGATGAATAGACGATTGATGCAGACAAGCCTTTTAATCCTTCTATCCCTTTTGTTTTTAACAAATGGCAAACCCGTGTCTGCTTCAGCAAATTCCATTACTTCCAAAATGGTAGAACACCAGATCTCTTCTATGCAGCTTGATGAAATCAAGGAATATTGGAACAGCATCTCTAATGAATACGGAGGTTTTTTGCCAGAAAGTCAAAAAGGAACGTTTATAGATTTTGTGAAGGGAGATAAAGAGTTCTCCTTTAAAGCCTATATGATGGGTTTGTTAAAATTTCTATTTCATGAGCTTGCCGTCCACGGCAAACTTCTTGGAACCTTAATCCTGCTGACTGTGTTTAGCATGCTTCTTCAATCGATACAAAATGCGTTTGACCGGTCTGCCATCTCTAAAGTTGCTTATGCAATCATCTATATGGTTTTGATCATTTTAGCTCTTAATAGTTTCCACGTGGCGATCTCTTATGCGGTTGAAGCGATTGATAATATGCTTAGTTTTATGATTGCTCTCATCCCTCTGCTTCTGGCATTAATGGCGACGGTTGGAAGTATCGCATCTGTTGCATTCTTTCATCCTGTCATTTTGTTTTTAGTCAATACAAGCGGTCTGCTCATCAAACACTTTGTTCTCCCGCTCCTTTTTTTATCTGCGTTATTAAGCATCGTCTCAACCATGTCAGAACATCATAAAGTGACTCAGCTTGCAAAATTATTACGTAACATTAGCATCGGTTCTCTAGCCATGTTTTTCACCGTTTTTCTTGGAGTGATGAGTGTTCAAGGAGCAACGGCGGCAGTAGCTGATGGCATCACGATCAAGACAGCCAAATTTATAACGGGTAATTTTATTCCAGTAGTTGGACGAATGTTTACAGATGCGACGGATACAGTGATGAGTGCTTCGATTCTTCTTAAAAATTCAGTCGGAATTATCGGTGCTGCTCTATTATTGCTTCTAGCCATCTTTCCTGCCATTAAAGTACTTGTCTTAGCCTTTATTTATAGTATGGCAGCAGCCCTTTTGCAGCCATTAGGTGGGGGTCCTATCGTAGAATGTTTAGAAATTATCGGAAAAAGTGTCATGTTTATCTTTGCTGCTCTTATGACAGTATCAATCATGTTTTTTCTCGCCATCACGATAATTATAGCAGCTGGAAATGTGACGATGATGGTTCGATAGGGGGCGGTTGACGTGGGATTTTTAACAGAATGGATTACGAACATCATTGTTCTTGTTCTTTTAGCAGGTGTGATCGAACTATTATTACCTGGAAACCAATTTCAGAGTTACATCAAGATGGTTGTTGGTCTGCTTATTCTATTAGCCATGCTCTCCCCACTGTTTAAACTATTAGATTCCGATATGGATGAAGTGTTTCAGGCAATGAATTTTCCTGCTGCTGCAAATGACAAAGAAATAAAAAATTCAATAGAAACAAATAAAAATGAAATACAATCTGCTCAACGTGCATATATATTAGAGCAAATGGCTGTCCCAATGAAAAAACAAGTTCAGGAGGAGTTGAACAAGACGTATGAATTAGAAATTGTCGATCTTCAAATCCAAACGGATAGCAGTACAGAGCCGTTAAAACCTGAGGATATTACGGGTGCGAAAGTGGTACTAGCCAAACATCATGAACAGACCGGAGTTTCAGAGATTTCAGAAGTAGATGTAAACCTCTCTGAAAGAGAAGAACACTCCAGGAAAGAAGAGGTTCCTGATGAAATTCTGCACTTTTTGGCCAGCCAGTGGCAACTAGATTCACAGCAAGTGGAAGCAGTGATGGAAGGGGGAGAGGAGTCATCCCAATGAAACATTCATTTTGGGAACGGATAAAAAAAGGGCTGCAGCTAAGCGACAAAGCAGGGAACAAACAAAAATACTTACTTCTGTTACTTTTAATGGGAATCGCTCTTATGTTTATTAGTAAAATGATTGACTCCCCTGCTGAAAAAGTTTCCATGCAAATATTTACAGACGACTCACAGACAGACGCAGAAGCTGTATTTAAAGAAACGAAGTCGGTTACGAGTAAGAACATCAGAACATATGAAGATCGCTATGCAAATCAGTTGAAAGACCTGCTTGAACAGATTCGAGGAGTGGAGAGTGCTTCTGTTTATGTGGAACTTGAAACAACAGAGAGCTATGAATATGCGAGCGATGAAAACACTCAGAGACAAACAACCTCAGAAACAGATAAAAGTGGTGGGAAACGAACGATTGAAGATCAAAAAATGGAAGAGAAGGTTGTAATTATTCAAAACAACGGAAAAGAAGAACCTCTTGTCATTACAACTGAAAAGCCAAAGATCCGTGGTATAGCGGTAGTGGCTCAAGGTGCAGAGAACTTAAAGACAAAAGCTTTGATCATCGATGTTATCACAAAAATATTTGATATTGGCAGCCACAATGTATCTGTGGTTCCTAAAAAATATGAGGGGGATTAGAAGAATGTTATTAAAAAAACAAACAGTATGGCTATTAACAATGCTAAGTCTGATAATCGTTTTATCTGTTTATTACATTACAGCACCAGGAGGAACAGACGACCTTGCCTATCTTGAAGCAGGAAAAGACGGTAAGTCTGGTAAGGATGCTACTGTATCAGGAGTCGCAAACGATGATTTGTTTACGGCACTTCGTTTAGAGCGTGACGAGGTTCGCGATGAGATGAGCGCTGATTATGTAACAGTAGCTGGTTCTGAAGATGCATCAGCAGAAGTCCAAGCTGAAGCTTGGGCTAAGATGACAGAATTGCAGTCACTCACGATGAAAGAAGGAATACTGGAGACGTTGATTAAATCAATGGGCTTTAAAGACGCACTCGTAAGCACGATGGATAATCAAATTAAAGTGATTGTAAAGGCGGATAAACTTTCGAAAAAAGATGTAGTAGAGATTATGAATCTGGCAAACGAACATCTTGGCAGCAGTAAAACGGTTGCCGTGGAATATCACGCAGCGAAATAAGAGGGCCGGAGATATTCCGGTCTTTTTTTTATTTATTTGTGTTTATAATGAAAATTAGGGAATAGTCTATGAGATATATGATTCCATAGATGTCGTTTGTATTTCAATTTTCTAGGAGAAAATAGAATAATAAAGGGTACATGTCCGTAAACGCTTACAAAATAGAAAAGAATCGTGTACTATGAATGAGTACATGAAACTTTTCTATTCATGGGAAGAGAAATATGATATATTACATCTGTTAAGACCTAGTCACAATAGAAGGTGCTAAATAAAAACTATACTGAACAGGATTGTATAAAGGAGTCGGAATCTATGCTAAAAATTCAGGAAATACGCGAACTAATAAAGCTTATCGACAAATCAAGCATCAATGAATTTAAATACGAAAATGATGGTTCAAAAATTGTTCTAAAAAAGCAAGGCGGTACAGTTGCTTCCTATCAACTAGAAGAAGCTCCGGTTCAATCGGTTGTGCAGCCAACCGAACCTGTAAGAGAGCAAACGCAAGCTGCTGAGCCTGTGAAAGCTAGCCCTGAAGTGAAACAAGATAGTAATAATGCAGAAGAAGATTCTTCTTTACATAAGGTTGTTTCGCCAATGGTAGGTACTTTTTATTCTGCTTCTTCACCAGATGCTGAACCGTTTGTTAAACCTGGTGACAAAGTGTCAAAAGACAGCATTGTTTGTATTATTGAGGCAATGAAATTATTTAATGAGATCGAATCTGAAGTAAATGGTGAAGTGGTTAAAGTACTTGTTGAAAATGGACAATTAGTAGAATACGGACAACCTCTGTTCCTTGTGAAAGCAGAATAGGAGGGTATGTCAAATGATAAATAAGCTATTAGTAGCAAACCGTGGTGAGATTGCAGTACGGATTATTCGAGCATGCAAAGAACTAGGTATTGAAACGGTAGCCGTTTATTCTGAAGCTGATAAGGACGCCCTGCATGTTCGTTTAGCAGATGAGGCGTATTGTATTGGACCTACTGCTTCGAAAGACAGTTACTTAAATTTCACGAACATTATGAGTGTAGCAACGTTAACAGGTTCTGAGGCCATTCATCCAGGATACGGCTTTTTAGCAGAAAATGCTGATTTTGCAGAACTATGCAGAGAATGCAACGTTACATTTGTCGGTCCTAGTGCAGAAGCGATTAATAAGATGGGAATTAAAGATGTTGCTAGAGCAACGATGGCAGAAGCGGGTGTACCGATTGTTCCTGGTTCAGATGGAATCATTAACAATAAAGAGGAAGCCATTGAACTTAGCAATAAAATTGGGTATCCTGTAATTATTAAAGCAACAGCAGGCGGTGGAGGAAAAGGGATCCGTGTAGCCAAAAACGAAGCAGAATTATTAAAAGGAATCGCCATCACTCAACAAGAAGCAGCAACCGCTTTTGGTAATCCGGGTGTCTATATCGAAAAATACATTGAAGATTTCCGTCATGTCGAAATTCAGGTGCTTGCAGATAATTATGGAAGTGTCATCCATCTTGGTGAAAGAGATTGCAGTATCCAAAGACGTCTGCAAAAACTACTTGAGGAAACACCATCTCCAGCCATTTCTCCATCAAAGCGACAAGAGATGGGAGATGCTGCAGTTAAGGCAGCAGAAGCTGTCCAATATTCTGGAGCTGGGACGGTTGAATTTATATTTGATCATCATACAGGTGAGTTTTATTTCATGGAAATGAATACTCGTATTCAAGTTGAGCATCCCGTAACAGAGATGGTTACAGGAATCGACCTTATTAAAGAGCAAATTAAAGTCGCTTCAGGTCAAAAATTAAGATATAAACAAGAAGATATTGAATTTAACGGATGGTCTATCGAATGCAGAATTAATGCGGAGAATCCGGAAAAGAATTTTATGCCGTCCCCAGGAAGAATCGAAATGTATCTTCCACCAGGCGGATTAGGAGTTCGAATTGATTCAGCCGTGTACCCTGGCTACATGATTCCGCCATTTTATGATTCTATGATTGCTAAAGTGATTACGTATGGTAATACGAGGCAAGAAGCGATCGACCGAATGAAACGGGCGCTAAGTGAGTTTGTTATTGAAGGAGTGCATACGACGATTCCTTTCCATCTGCGTCTGTTAAACCATGAAACGTTTGTAAATGGTGATTTTAATACGAAGTTTTTAGAAAATCATGATTTGACATCAAAAAGTGAATAAGTGCGGAGGTGCATAAGATGAATGAACTATCTTTTGAAATGGAAAGCTATTCTTCTGAATTGGGGAAAGTTGAAATTTCACCAGAAGTAATTGAAGTAATTGCAAGTATTGCAGCTTCAGATGTAGAAGGTGTAGCTTCTATGAGAGGAAGCTTTGCAAGCGGAGTGGTAGAGCGCCTTGGAAAGAAAACGCATGGCAAAGGTGTAAAAGTTGAACTGTCAGAAGGTGGTATTTCTATAGATGTTTATGTATCTATGAAATACGGAGTTGCCATTCCAGATGTAGCTCAAAAAATCCAGGATCATATTAGACAGGCACTTTTAGATATGACGGCTCTAGAAGCTACTGACATTAATGTTTTTGTAGTAGGAGTTCAATTTGAATCTAAAGAAAAACAACATGAAGCGCCAGAAGTAGATTAATGATGAAATCAAAGGGGGGTCTCTCCTTTGATTTTTTTCATTTGTTAACGGAAAAATTAACAAATCCCTTCGTCACTTTGATTCAGTGGTAACCAAGAATTCATATACATAAAAAAACTGAATGTTTTGAAGCGTCTTTAATCGTATTGTTCGGATTGTAACCACTAGTCCTGTTATGGTATTATGCTAGTTAGAAATTGTTCGTATATAGAAAGGAAGTCAAACTATGAAACGTAGACTTGCCAGAGAAAAAGCTTTTCAATCGCTTTTTCAAATAGAAATTAGTGACATTAGTGTCGAGGACGCTATTGAGCATGTTTTAGAAGGAGAACCATCAGATGATTTTCTAAACGATATCGTAAATGGAACTGTTGAAAAGAAAGAAGAAATCGAGGCTTTTTTAACTCCTCATTTGGAGAAATGGAGCTATTCACGTTTAGCTAATGTTGAGCGTGTAGTTCTGCAGATGGCAGCTTATGAATGGTTATTTATGGAAGAGGTTCCTAAAAACGTTACCCTTAATGAAGCGATCGAGACAGCCAAAATTTTTGGCGGAGAACAAGCAGGACGTTTCGTTAATGGAGTACTCGGAAAGATGATTGCAGATATCCACAAAAATTAATTTTTGAGGGGGATAAAGAATGACTGTATTAGATGGAAAGCAAATTGCTAAAGAGATTAGAGAGCAGCTTGCTAGAGAGATACAAGTACTAAAGCGAGAAGGCAATGTTCCTGGTTTAGCTGTTATTCTAGTTGGTGACCATCCAGCATCGCGTTCCTATGTTCTTGCAAAAGAAAGAACATGTAAAGAACTTGGCATGCACTCCGTACTAACTGAATTGCCTGAATCAATTTCTGAAAAAGATTTGCTAGACTGCATACAATCCTTTAACAATGACGAACAAATCGATGGAATTCTTGTTCAGCTTCCCCTTCCCTCACATATCAGTGAATCAAAAGTTATTGAAACGATCTTACCAGAGAAAGATGTTGATGGTTTCCATCCTATAAATATTGGCAGAATGCATGCGGGCGACGAGCATGCATTTATTCCATGTACACCGCTTGGCATCTTGGAGATGGTAAAAAGAACAGGTGTGGAAATTTCAGGGAAGCACGTTGTCGTCGTGGGCAGAAGCAATTTGGTAGGAAAACCTGCGGGACAATTGTTTTTACAGGAAAACGCAACGGTAACATTTTGTCATTCCAAAACGAGGAACCTGGCAGAACAGACTTTACAGGCTGATATTTTAATTGCTGCTGTAGGGAAACAGAATGTCATAACAGAAGAAATGGTACGTGAAGGAGCTGTAGTAATTGATGTCGGTGTAAACCGAATGGAGAATGGTAAGCTATGTGGCGATGTTGATTTTGAATCCATTAAAACAAAGGCCAAGCACATTACGCCTGTTCCTGGCGGAGTAGGACCAATGACGATCACGATGCTTATGAATAATACAGTTCTTGCAGCTAAATGGAGAAAGAAGACAAAGGAAGTACATTAATGCAAAACAATCGTTATGTTCCAATATCTTCGGTTACTCGTTATATTAAAAGGTTATTTGAAAATGACAGCAATCTTCAGGATGTCTGGGTTAAGGGTGAACTATCAAATGTAAAACTTCATAGCAGAGGTCATTTGTATTTCACCTTAAAAGACGCCAACAGCAGGGTTAGTGCTGTTATGTTTGCCGGTAATAATAAATATTTGAACTTTACACCAGAAGAAGGCATGAATGTTTTAATTCAAGGCTCCTTCTCGGTTTATGAACCTCAAGGCCAATACCAGCTGTATGCAAGAACGATGCAGCAAGATGGAGTAGGTAACCTATTTTTAGCCTATGAAGCCCTAAAAAATAAACTGGAACATGAAGGACTTTTTCATCCATCTCATAAAAAACTCCTTCCAAAGTTTCCAGTTAATATCGGTGTCATCACCTCGCCTACTGGAGCTGCTGTTAGGGATGTTTTCACAACGATCAAACGCCGTTTCCCTTTAGCGTCTGTTACACTTTTTCCTGTGCTTGTACAAGGACCTGGTGCTGCACCATCTATCGTTCGAGCCATCGAACAGGCAAACAAAGTTAATAAAGTGGATGTACTAATCGTTGGAAGAGGAGGCGGCTCGATAGAAGAGTTATGGGCATTCAATGAAGAAATAGTTGCCCGTGCTATTTTTAATTCTCATTTACCTGTGATCGCGGCTGTCGGTCATGAAACGGACTTTACGATAGCTGACTTTGTTGCGGATTTAAGAGCTCCTACACCAACAGCAGCTGCTGAATTAGCCGTCCCTCATCTCGACGAGCTTGGTGACAGACTTCATCAGAGAAGTGTAAGACTGAAAAGGGTAATGAATGACTATATTATAGGACATCAGCAAGATTTGCTGCGTTTCCAAAAATCATATGCTTTTAAGTACCCTACACAGCTTGTTAAACAAAAAGAACAAGAACTAGACAGGAATTTAGAAAAGTTAAAAAAGACATTCGAAAATTTCGTCGGTCAGCATGAAAAGAAATTCATTCAAACAGAAAGGCAATTGTCACTTTTTTCACCTGCAGGCCAGCTGCAAAAAGCAAGTGAAAGAGTGGTAACACTGCACAAAGTCCTTATGAAAGAGGCAAATCGGCACATTAGACAGCACCAATCGAATTTTTCTAATAAACTTTCTAGGTTATCTTCTTTAAATCCATTAGGGGTTATGGAAAGAGGGTACAGTTTAACCTATAAAAAAGGAAAAAATGAACTCGTCAAGTCTGTGAGCCAAGTGAAAACGGGTGAAGCATTAACGATTAAATTAAAAGATGGACAAATAGATTGTTACATAGTCGGAACGGAGGGGTCTTTAGAAAATGGCTGAAAAAACGAATAAGAAACTAACATTTGAAGAAGCGATGGAACAGCTTGAAGAGATCGTTGAGAAGCTGGAACAAGGTGATGTGCCGTTAGAAGAAAGTATTGATCTGTATCATCAAGGAATGAAATTGTCAAAGCTTTGCCATACCAAACTTAAAAATGTTGAGAAGAAAATGGATACTATTATGCATGAAGATGGAAGTGAAGAGCAGTTCATTATCCAGGAGGAAGAGCATTGATAGGTTTTGAACAATTTCTTCGAGATAAAAAGAAAATGGTAGAAGAGAGAATGATTACATACCTGCATCAGATAGATGCTCCAGCAACTCTCAAAGACGCTATGCTGTACTCTATATCTGCAGGTGGAAAACGTTTAAGACCTATTCTTGCTCTAGCTGTTATGGAGTCCTTCCAAAAAGAATCTCTTCCTGTTTTGGATGCAGCTTGTGCTATAGAATTTGTACATACCTATTCCCTTATCCATGATGATTTGCCATCTATGGATGACGATGACTATCGAAGAGGGAAGCTGACGAGTCATAAAGTATTTGGTGAAGCTCAAGCTATTTTAGCTGGAGATGCATTATTAACTGAGAGTTTTTCGTTTATCACAGAAAATGAACATCTATCCTCGGATCAAAAAGTCAGAATAGTATCTATACTATCGCGTGCTGCAGGAGCGTCAGGCATGGTAGGTGGCCAAGTAGAGGATCTAGAGGGAGAAAACAGGGAGCTTACGTTAAACGAATTAGAAAGCATCCATGAAAAGAAAACAGGAAAGATGTTAGAATGTGCCTGTTTACTAGGTGGGGTTGCAGCAAATGCCTCTCTTGTCGAATTGGAAGCCTTACAGCTTTATGCTCGACATGTTGGAATTGCCTTTCAGATTCAAGATGACATCTTAGATATTACAGGGAACCAGGATGAATTAGGAAAGCCTATTGGCAGTGATGTAGCGAATATGAAAACAACTTACCCAAAAATTCTGGGTCTTGAAGGTGCAAAGCAAGAAATGGAGAACCACATCAATCTTGCATTGGAACATTTAGGAAAAATCAACAGAGATACAGGCATATTAGCGTCTATTGCTGACTACATTATAAAAAGAAATCATTAATAGATTGTTGCATAATTGGAAGTATGATATGATATTATTTGCTTTGGAGTGGTGCAGTATTCTAGTCAGCCCCCCATTCCTGAAGGCGGGCCTAAAAATCCGCCAAAGGGCACATCGATGAAGTTCCTTGTGTTGGCTTGAGGCGCCCAGCCTTGGGTTAATGCTGGGAGTTAAGGTTGAAGGGCGATCCACAATGGCATGTGGGCGTTGACCCTTCTTCCGCGGAGGCCCCCATATTTGCGGTTCGTGTCCAAAAGACCTTACGGCGAAATGGGGTTTGAACCTGCTTTGCCGCTTTTCTTGATATTCAGGAAAAGAAAAGGCGAGCAGCGTAGCCTGCCTTGAGTGGAGTTTGAGGGGATTATGGTGTGAAAAGCCTGTATCGGTTGGCCGCTGATTTATGAGCTTTATACCATATGAAATCTTCTCTGCAAAAGAGGCTAGGGAATGTGCGTGAGGCTGTTGAGGAAAACTCCTAGACTGTTCTAATATCTTGACACCTGTTAGGGATTATAGTGCGGACTAAGTGGTAATCTAGTCTAACGTTTGGTGACAGCGTTAAGAAGAGAGTAAAGGGAAACCGCGAATATGGCGACATTTCGTACTCTTCTGGGAAAACCTACTGGACCTAAGCCGCAGTCTTTACTTAATAAGGTGACCACTCCTTATTACATAACGTGACCTAAAAAAGAAGGAGTTATGCATGAAGCATTCCTTTTCTAAAACACTTAAATGGAGTACAAGCATTGCCGTTATCACTCTTGTGTTAGCGGCTATTTTTACAGTTGTTTCATCCTTTTTATTAAATGGCGTTTCATGGGCCATCGGGATGGGCATTGTTTTTTTAATTGTGTTAACCGGTGTTATCTTTGATATTATAGGTGTTGCATCCACTGCAGCAAAAGAAGTTCCTTTCCATGCGATGGCATCTGAAAGGGTTCCGGGTGCCAGACATGCTATTATTATTACACGAAACGCTGATAGAGTATCAAACTTCTGCAACGATGTAATCGGTGATATATCTGGAATTGTAAGTGGTACAGCTTCCGCAGCAGTAGTAGTGGAGCTCACACTTTCTATAGGAGATGGTTCAAGATCAAATTTAGAATATTTGATCACGATTATCTTTACAAGCGTTGTGGCTGCCGTTACTGTAGGTGGAAAAGCACTAGGGAAAACGTATGCGATTAATCACTCAACCTTTATTATTTTTCAGGTTGGGCGTTTATTATATGTTCTAGAGGAAAAATTAAGAATTAAACTGCTAACGCCTGCTAAGAAAGAGAAAAAAAGGCGCTAATGGAAAGAGAGGCATATTCCATGAACTTGGAAGATATCCAGAATCCTCATTTTTTAAAAACTTATGAGACAGAACAATTAAATAGTTTAGCTTCAGATATCCGATCCTTTTTAATCGAAAAACTTTCAATAAGTGGCGGACATTTAGGCCCTAACTTAGGTGTGGTTGAACTAACACTGGCGCTGCATAAGGTTTTTGACAGCCCTAAGGACAAGTTTATTTGGGATGTAGGCCATCAGGCTTATGTGCATAAAATTTTGACAGGCAGAGCGTCTCAATTTGATACACTCCGACAGTACAAAGGACTATGCGGGTTTCCAAAACGGATTGAAAGCGAACATGATGTTTGGGAAACGGGACATAGCTCGACATCTCTTTCGGCTGCGATGGGAATGGCAGTTGCTCGAGACTTAAAGAAAACAGACGACAAAGTCATTGCAGTAATCGGAGATGGAGCACTAACAGGCGGTATGGCGTTAGAAGCATTAAACCATATCGGGCATGAAAAAAAGGATCTTATTGTTGTTTTAAATGATAACGAGATGTCCATTGCACCCAACGTCGGTGCTCTTCACAATGTCTTAGGACGCATGAGAACGGCTAGAAAATATAACAAGGCAAAAGACGAATTAGAATCTTTAATCCGCAAAATTCCTGCTTTTGGCGGCAAGCTGGCCGCTACGGCTGAACGTGTTAAAGACAGTCTGAAGTACTTGTTAGTGTCAGGTATGTTCTTTGAAGAACTAGGTTATACGTACTTAGGACCTGTTGATGGACATGATGTGGAAGACTTAATCGAGAATTTAAGTTATGCCAAAAAGACGAAGGGTCCCGTTATCATTCATGTAATCACGAAAAAAGGCAAGGGTTATGAGCCTGCTGAATTAGATAAAAACGATAGTTGGCATGGAGTAGGGCCATACAAGATAGAATCAGGGCAGCAGATCAAACCTAAACAGATAGGACCTTCCTATAGTGGTGTAGTAAGCAAGACACTTGAAAAGCTTTCAGAGAAAGACGAGCGAGTGGTCGTAATAACACCCGCTATGACGATAGGATCAAAACTTGTTGATTACGGAAAAGCATTTCCAGACAGGTTGTTTGATGTAGGAATTGCAGAACAGCATGCTACCACGATGGCTGCAGGACTTGCAACCCAAAATATGAAACCTGTTCTTTCCATTTATTCTACTTTCCTGCAGCGCGGATATGATCAAGTTGTACATGATGTAGCTAGACAGAACTTAAATGTCTTATTTACGATTGACCGTTCAGGTTTAGTAGGTGCAGACGGTGAAACCCATCAAGGTGTTTTTGACATCGCGTTTTTGCGTCACATTCCGAATATGGTATTAATGATGGGAAAAGATGAGAACGAACTTCAGCATATGGTTTACTCCGCACTTCAGTATTCGGAAGGACCCATCGCAATCCGATTCCCTAGAGGAAACGGAACAGGCGTTCAAATGGATGAGGAATTTGAAAATATTCCGATCGGATCATGGGAAGTGCTTAAAGAAGGCGATGACGTTGCTATATTAACGTTTGGAACGACTATACCGATGGCGCTTGAAGCATGGGAGATCCTTGCGAAATCTGGTGTTTCTGCTCGTCTTATTAACGCTCGTTTCATAAAACCACTGGACCATAAGATGCTAAATGAGCTTTATGCTGAAAATATGCCGATTTTAACACTCGAGGAAGCCGTTCTTCAAGGCGGTTTTGGCAGTGCTGTTTTAGAGCATGCAGCAGATAACCATGCAAATGTTATGATTGAACGAATGGGTATTCCAGATTGCTTTATTGAACATGGAAGTGTTACGAAGCTTCTAGAAGAGATCGGGCTAACGACTCCAGACGTTGTTGAGCGGGTAAGAGCACTTCTAAAAAGAAAGACAGAAAAGGGTCTTCTTACATGAAAAAAGAACGGATAGATGTCCTGCTTGTTAATCGAGGATTATGTGAAACACGCGAAAAAGCAAAAAGGTCTGTCATGGCAGGTCTCGTTTTTTCCGGTACAACCCGATTGGACAAGCCAGGTGAAAAGATTGATTCGGATGCCCCCCTCCAAGTAAAAGGGGATGTGATCCCATACGTTGGAAGAGGCGGTTTAAAACTTGAAAAAGCATTGAACATCTTCTCGTTTGATGTGGCAGATAAGATTGGAATGGATATCGGTGCCTCTACAGGCGGTTTTACGGATTGTGCTCTGCAAAATGGTGCCCGTTTTATTTATGCGATCGATGTTGGATATAACCAGTTAGCTTGGAAACTTCGTAACGATTCTCGTGTGTCTGTCATGGAAAGAACGAATTTCCGTTATGTGACAGTTGACCAACTCAGTCATGGCGTACCAGATTTTGCAACAATTGATGTTTCTTTTATTTCTTTACGAATTATCCTCCCTGTTCTCGTTCAGCTGATGGGAGAGGGTGAGGTTATCGCTCTTATTAAACCTCAATTTGAAGCAGGAAGAGAAGAAGTTGGAAAAAAAGGTATAGTTAGAGATCCGAAAGTTCATGAGAGCGTGTTAGTTGAGATTATTGAATTTGCTAAAAAAACAGGAATCAACCCTGTAGGATTGTCCTTTTCACCTATTACGGGGGGAGAAGGCAATATCGAATTTTTAATGCATGGTGAAGTGAACAAGAAAAACAAACAAGCGATTGATGATCAAACAATTACAGAAGTAGTAAAAGAAGCACATGATACGTTTAAAAAAGAGCGGGGGTGACAGACACCCAGCTCTTTTCTTTTATTTAACCAATGAAAAATTTACAACCTATTCACAATAGTATAAGATAAAGTCAGAATGTGACAGCGTGAAAAAATTGAGGTGGAATTACAAGTGAATAAAGGACAACGACATATTAAAATCCGTGAAATGATTGCCAACCATGATATAGAAACACAAGATGATCTAGTAGAACTGCTCAAAAATGCTAACTTTAATGTAACGCAAGCAACCGTTTCCCGAGATATTAAAGAACTTCATCTAGTTAAGGTGCCGATGAACGATGGCCGCTACAAATACAGTCTGCCGGCTGACCAGCGCTTCAATCCTCTTCAAAAGCTCAGAAGGACGCTAACAGACAGTTTTATTAGCATCGACCATGCAGATCATTTAATTATTATGAAAACCCTCCCTGGTAATGCAAATGCGATTGGTGCTCTTATTGATAAACTGGATTGGGAAGAACTGATGGGAACCATATGTGGTGATGATACGATCTTGATTATTTGCCGTTCTAAAGATGTTAGTTCTGATATTTCACAGCGCTTTTTAGATATGCTGTAATTTTTAAAATAGGGTGTGATGTAATTGCTAGCAGAATTAAGTATTCGTAATTTTGCTATAATCGACTCGCTTAGTGTCTCTTTTAAAAAAGGACTTACTGTCTTAACAGGAGAAACTGGGGCAGGGAAATCAATCATAATCGATGCAATCGGACTTTTAATCGGAGGCCGAGGTTCGACCGAATTTGTTCGTTACGGAACGCAGAAAGCAGAAATTGAAGGATTATTCCATATTCATCAAGACCATCGTGTATATGATAAATGTGAAGAAGTTGGCATAACCATCTCTGACGAAATGGTTATTTTGAAGAGAGATATTACGGATAGCGGAAAGAGCATATGCAGAGTTAACGGTAAGCTTGTTACACTTTCTGTTTTAAAAGAAATCGGACAAGCTTTAGTTGATATTCACGGGCAGCATGAAACGCAATACTTAATGCAGCCTGATAAACATCTTTTTCTGTTAGACAGTTTCGGAGATAAAGCGTTTAAACAAGAGCTTATCACTTATGAGAAAGCATTTAAAGAATATAAAGAAATAAATAAGCAGCTCTCGGAACTCTCAAGAAACGAACAAGAAATAGCTCAGCGTATCGATCTTCTGAAATACCAATATGAAGAGATAACAGGTGCCAACCTCATTGCGGATGAAGACCTAAAACTTGAAGAAGAAAAAAGGATGCTCGGTAATTTTGAACGAATCCATGGCCATCTTCAGGATGCATATTACAGTTTATATGGTGAAGATAAAGGTCTGGAACTCGTTTCGAGAGCTCTTGCAGATTTTTCGCAAGTTGCTGCACTTGATGAATCATTAAAAGCTGATGAAGAACAATTTGGCAGCAGCTTTTATGTCTTAGAGGAACTTACGTATAAAATTAGAGATATGTTTGATTCGTTAGAATACAACCCTGAACGTTTAAACAGCATCGAACTTCGATTAGATGAAATTAGCAAGCTAAAACGGAAGTACGGATCAACTGTAAAAGAAATGCTCGATTATGGGGATAAGGTTAAAAAAGAACTTGAACTCATCCAAAATAAAGATAATCATATTGAAGATCTGAAAGAAAAGCAAACGAAAATGATCTCGAAACTAGAGATGTCAGGTAAGAAACTAACCAAAAAGCGATCAGATACTGCTAAAACATTAAAAAAAGCGATTCAGCAGCAACTTAAAGAACTTTATATGGAAAAAACAGAATTTGAAGTTGTGATGGAACGCACGGAAGATAAACAATTTTTAAAAACAGGTATGGATACTGTTGAATTTTTTATCTCGCCTAACCAAGGTGAGCCATTGAAACCGTTATCTAAAGTGGCTTCTGGCGGTGAATTGTCACGCGTGATTTTAGCCTTAAAAACCATTTTCTCTGAGAACCAAGGTATTACTGCCATTATTTTTGATGAAGTGGATACGGGAGTTTCAGGACGTGTTGCTCAAGCGATTGCTGAAAAAATCTACCGAGTTTCGATCGGCTCTCAAGTTTTATGTATCAGTCATCTTCCTCAAGTAGCAGCAATGGCTGATACTCATCTTCATATTTCGAAGCAAACACTTCAAGGCAGAACAGTTACAAAAGTCCTTTCATTAAAAGTAGATGAAAAAGTCAATGAGATTGGCCGGATGATCTCTGGGGTTGAAATCACGGATCTTACTAAGCAGCACGCTCAAGAACTATTGGAACTTGCTGAATCGATTAAAAAATCATCTTAAATAATTATTCATGAAAAGCTATCCATTTAAGGAATAGCTTTTTCTTTTTTCTCGGTTATAATCTTATCGCCCGTAGGCTAAATTAAAGGTACAGCCATGGTGAGGGTGTGAGCTAGGAGCGAGGAGAGTGAAAGATGTATAAGGATTTACTTCGGCGAATGATCGGCGTTATTCTCCTTGGATGTTTAGTGGGAATCGGATTTTTGTCTCCGGTACGTGAGTATGTGAAGATGCCAAAATCGATTACTGTTTTTGAGGGACAACAAATTATCCAATCTCTTCCTGCAGGGACAACATTGCAGCAGGAAGAACAAAATATTTATACAACAGTGATGAAAAGTGAAAAAATCGTTTCGATACAAGCCACAACAAACGGTGATAGTATGGCCACTCTCGAAGCAGCAAGTTTTCCCATCAAAAAGATGGACGTTAAAGTATTGTCTGATCTTAAAGTTGTACCAGGTGGCCAATCCATTGGTGTAAAGTTAAATACTCTCGGCGTTTTGATTGTCGGCCATCATTTAGTCAATACATCTAATGGTAAACAGTCGCCAGGAGAAATTGCTGATATACAAGTTGGAGATATTATAACCAAAATTAACGGAAAAAATATAAAGAAAATGGGAGATGTCAGCCCATTTGTCAGAGAGTCTGGGGAATCTCGACATCCATTAGACGTAACCATTATTAGAGACGGCAAAACATTGCACAAAACTTTGGTGCCTCTTCAAGATAAAAATGATCAATCGTACCGAATCGGATTATATATAAGAGACTCTGCAGCGGGAGTTGGGACATTGACATTTTATGACCCAATGTCTTTCAAATATGGTGCTCTTGGCCACGTGATTTCCGATATGGACACGAAAAAACCGATTAAGGTCAACAACGGTGAAATCCTTGGATCAACGGTAACATCCATTGAAAAAGGTTCAAACGGACATCCGGGAGAAAAATTAGCCCGTTTTTCTAACGATAAAAAAGTTCTAGGAGACATTTCAAAAAATAGTCCTTTTGGTATATTTGGAAAATTAAACGATAAGTTATCAAATGGTGGCTGGAATAAGCCTCTTCCAATCGCTCTTTCTGATCAGGTAAAAGAAGGGCCAGCGAAAATTTTGACAGTAGTAGACGGATCAAAAGTAAGAGAGTTTGAAGTAGACGTCATTAGTTCCGTCCCGCAAAAATTTCCGGCAACTAAAGGGATGGTCATAAAAATTACAGATCCTGAACTGTTAAAAATAACGGGTGGAATCGTACAAGGGATGAGCGGAAGCCCGATCATTCAAAATGGCAGAATTATTGGGGCTGTAACACATGTTTTTGTAAATGATCCTACATCTGGTTATGGCGTTCACATTGAATGGATGTTGGACGAGGCAGGAATAAATATATACGAAGAACGAAAACAGGCGAGCTGATTACAGTTCCCTGTTTTTTTTGAAAAGGTTTTCTTTATTGTTTAGACATTCATAAGACTATTTTGTATAATAAGAATTGTAAAGAAAATTCGACAAACTCATTCCTACATACTGAAAACTGTCGAAATTCAAAGTAATATGGAGAAAATAGTGTATTTTATTATAAAAATAAATTAATTTTGAAAAATTTAAAACAAAATAAAGGGATTCACCATTAATTGTTGAAATGTTACATTGGGAAAAACAAGAAATTGTTGAATGGGGAGGAAATAATGGTGCAAAAAGTTAAAGTTTGTCTAGCTGATGATAATCGTGAGTTAATTAGTCTTTTGAGGGAATACCTTTCGAGTCAAGATGACATGGAAGTGATTGGTGTAGCTTATAATGGTCAAGAATGTCTATCGGTCCTAGAGAATAAAAACCCAGATGTACTCGTCCTCGATATTATTATGCCGCATTTAGACGGATTAGCTGTTTTAGAAAAAATCAGAGCTAGTGATGATCTGCCTCAGCCGAATGTAATTATGCTTACTGCTTTTGGACAAGAAGATGTTACGAAAAAAGCTGTAGATCTTGGGGCATCTTATTTTATCTTAAAGCCTTTTGACATGGACAACTTGGCAAGTCAAATCCGACAAATTTGCGGTTCTGAAAAATCTACTGTTCAGCGGGCTTCTGGAAATAGCAGAAACAGCTACCAAACGATTAATAAGCCGCGAAATCTTGATGCCAGTATTACAAGCATTATTCATGAAATTGGAGTTCCTGCTCATATTAAGGGATACATGTATTTAAGAGAAGCGATTTCTATGGTTTATAATGATATTGAACTTCTAGGATCAATTACGAAAGTATTATATCCTGATATCGCTAAGAAATTTAACACAACATCGAGTCGTGTAGAACGTGCGATCCGCCATGCGATTGAAGTAGCGTGGAGCCGCGGAAATATTGACAGCATTTCATCCTTATTCGGTTATACCGTTTCGATGACGAAAGCAAAACCAACAAATAGTGAGTTCATCGCGATGGTAGCGGATAAGCTCCGAATCGAACATAAAGCTGGTTGATCAGCTAAATAATAAATGGCAACGCCAAAAACCCCCTAATCGGTGAATTAGGGGGTTTTTGTTAACTCATAAGATCTAATGTTTTAACCAGGTCACTTCTTTTTGTATTTCAATTGTACTTTATTTCGTTTTTTATCCCTGTAAAATATAAATCCTCCAACAAAGGCCAATCCTGCAAAAAAGCTAATCAAACCAGCGATAAACTGCAGCCATAAAACGGGAAATGGAAATTGCAGCACACCAAATAACGTGTCTCTCATCCACTTTATTCCCATAACAGCCATGACCCCAGGAATTAAAACAATGACTAATGCTGCATACCTGCTCATGATTGTTTTCCACTCCTTTAACTTTCTATATTGTACCTAAAGTTCATTTTGTTGTCGATGTGAATTCCGTTTGCAAACCCTTTCATACTGAGGTATGATAAATATGTGAAAAAAATTGCACAGATTAAAGAATACATAAGATGCGGAGGGGTAGCGTTGCAAAGGGTAATGCTAATGGTCACTCCTGATGAAAGAGCTCAGCTGCTTCAATTGATAAAGAATTCACAAGTCTTTCAGCTTGTAGGCCTACTTGTAGCTGATAAAGAAAAATACATATCCAATGAAAATGTACCTGTTTTTTCCTACTCATCTGTTAATAAAATGGAAACCGATTATTTCATCTATTCGCCTGCTTTAATACAATCGGCTAATCAATTGCATGGTCTTTTTTTTCCGGGGTCTGGAAAAATATCATCCGTTCAGTTTCATGCGTTATTAGAACATTTAAAAAATACGTTCATTCACGTCAATGACAGCGAAAGTTTACAGCAATTAAAGACCATTTTAGACAATACACATGATGGTATGATAGTTATCAATCAACGATTAGAAATCACGATCTTTAACAAAAGTGCTGAAAAAATGACCGGCTTATCTAGGGAAGATACGGTTGGAAAGTCCATTTTGGAAGTTATGCCAAATAGTCAGCTGCCAAGAGTTCTAGATTCTGGTATTGAGGAAGTAAACCAGGAGCAGATGCTCGGTAATGGTACAAAAATTTATACAACAAGAACTCCGATACTCGATCAATATGGACGTAAGCTTGGTGCATTCGCTGTGTTTAAAGATATTACGGAAATTGTTGACTTAGCTGAAGAAGTAACCAATCTAAAAAGCATCCAAAGTATGCTTAGTTCCATAATCCAATCTTCAGAAGAAGCGATTTCTGTTGTTGATGAACAAGGAAAAGGTATAATGATCAACCCTGCTTATACAAGGCTTACTGGCTATACAGCAGAGCAGGTTATCGGAAAGCCCGCAACAACAGATATTTCTGAAGGTGAAAGTATCCACATGCAAGTGCTAAAAACAAGAAAACCTGTTAGAGGTGCCCGTCTGCGAGTAGGTCCTAACAGAAAAGATGTTATCGTTAACGTCGCTCCTATTATTGTTGATGGACTTATAAAAGGAAGCGTCGGAGTGATTCATGATGTTTCTGAGATAAAAGGATTAACGGAAGAACTGAACCGAGCACGGCAGATCATTCGCACACTTGAAGCTAAATATTCCTTTGAAGATATAATTGGTGAATCAGAGGAAATGAAGTTCGCAGTCGATCAAGGCAAGCTTGCAGCTTCAACACCAGCAACTGTCCTTCTGCGCGGAGAGTCAGGAACTGGGAAAGAACTTTTCGCGCATGCCATCCATAACGCAAGCGATAGAAAATTTAATAAGTTTATCCGGGTAAATTGTGCAGCTCTTTCTGAATCGTTGCTTGAAAGTGAGCTTTTTGGTTATGAGGAAGGCGCGTTTTCGGGTGCGTTAAGAGGCGGGAAGAGAGGTTTGTTTGAAGAGGCAAACGGTGGAAGCATATTCTTGGATGAAGTTGGAGAGCTCTCTCAAAATACCCAAGCTAAGCTTCTTAGAGTTCTTCAAGAAAATGAGATCAGGCGTGTAGGCGGTACGAAGGCTATCCCAATAAATGTAAGGGTCATTGCTGCCACAAACGTAAATCTTGAAAAAATGATCGCAGATGGAACATTCAGGCAAGATTTATATTATCGTCTGAACCGTATGCCGATCTACATCCCCCCGTTGCGGTCCAGAAATAGTGACATATTATTGCTGGCGACTCACCTTTTGCAAAAATTAAACCAGGACTATGGAAGAAATATTGAGGTAATCAGTAAAGATGCCGAAGATTTTTTGCTTACTTATGACTGGCCTGGAAATGTACGGGAACTTGAAAATGTTTTAGGACGGGCCATAATCCATATGAGCCATATCGATACACAAATCAATAGAAGTCATATCTCATTGTTATCAGTCAATGAAAATAAGGGACATAGCGACAGCTTACCCTTATCTCTGCCTTATGATGAGGAAAGATCATTATCTGAACAAATGGATGAGATAGAAAAAGTTATTTTAACAGAAGCTATTAGCAGATTTAATGGAAACAAAACAAAAACTGCAAAATCCTTAGGAATCTCATTACGTAATTTTTATTACAAGCTAGAAAAATACGGACTAGATGACAAAGTACGCAAATAATTTCATGCAAAAAATTGCAAACACTATGCAAGGAATTGCGGATAATAGATGAAAAAAGTACCTCACATAGTAAATTGCAGTTTGGCACAAAACTTGCATATTAACTATAGTGGTGAGCAAGGGGGGATAACATGCGTTTGGAACACTTGGTTAGCCAAGCCAAAAGTCAAAAAGTAAAACCAGTCATCGCAGTTGCGGAAGCTGGCGATCAAGAAGTTATTGAAAGTGTTTTTAAGGCTTATAAAGAGGGCGTTGCCCATTTTATATTGTTTGGAAATGGTGAAAAAATTTCTGACTTGCTTAAAAGGCATACAAACGAATCTACACCCGGACTAAAAGTTATATCTACAGACACTTCATCAGCAGCTATTGGTGCTGTTAAAGCGGTTCATAATGGGGACGCTGATATCTTAATGAAAGGTCATGTGTCAACTTCAGTCCTTTTAAAAGCTGTGCTCCACAAAGAATTTGGTCTCCGAACAGGCAAAGTGCTCTCACATGTAGCCGCTTTTGAAGTAGAAGGATTTGACAGACTGATCTTTGTAACCGATGCAGCAATGAATATTGAACCTGATCTGAACCAAAAAGCACAGATCCTTCAAAACGCAATAGACTTTGCATGTCAAACTGGTTTGGATCAACCAAAAGCGGCTATTCTTGCAGCAGTTGAACAAGTAAATCCTGCCATGAAAGCAACACTTGATGCAGCAAGTTTAACGGTCATGAGTCTTAGGAATCAGATCACAGGCGGCCTAGTAGAAGGCCCATTAGCACTGGATAATGCCATTTCACTAGAAGCTGCCGAACATAAAGGGATATCAGGAAACGTCGCAGGACAGGCAGATATTTTGCTTGTTCCGACGATTGAAACAGGAAATGTTCTGTATAAATCTCTTATTTATTTTGCCCGGGCTAAAGTAGGAGCAGTAATCTGTGGTGCTAAAGCGCCTATTGTTCTAACTTCTAGAGCCGATTCGGCAGAAAGTAAATATTTGTCTATCGCATTAGCAGTCAAATCCGTCATCAACGATAAGAAACTTTAGGAGGAATATAAAATGGAAATTTTTAAATATATGGAGAAGTACGATTATGAACAAATGGTGATTTGCCAAGATAAACAATCAGGTCTAAAAGCGATTATCTGTATTCACGATACGACATTAGGACCAGCTCTAGGCGGAACGAGAATGTGGACATATGAGACAGAAGATGCAGCAATTGAAGATGCACTACGTCTTGCAAAAGGAATGACATACAAAAATGCTGCAGCTGGTCTAAACTTAGGCGGCGGTAAAACGGTTATTATCGGAGATCCAAAAAAAGATAAAAACGAAGAAATGTTCCGTGCTTTCGGACGATACATTCAAGGCTTAAACGGACGTTATATCACTGCAGAAGATGTAGGAACAACTGTTGAAGATATGGATCTTATCTATCAAGAGACACCATTTGTAACAGGCGTTTCACCTGCTTTTGGATCAAGTGGAAATCCATCTCCTGTAACAGCATATGGCGTATACCGCGGTATGAAAGCGGCAGCGAAGGAGGCATTTGGAACAGATTCATTAGAAGGAAAAGTAATCGCCGTTCAAGGTGTAGGACATGTAGCGTATACACTGTGCAAACATCTTCACGAAGAAGGCGCTTCACTAATTGTTACAGATATTAATAAAGAAGCTGTACAGCGAGCAGTGGAAGATTTTGGTGCAAAAGCAGTGGAAATCGACGAAATTTATAGTGTGGATTGTGATATTTTTGCTCCGTGTGCGCTAGGTGCGATTATTAATGATGATACGCTTTCTCAAATTAAAGCAAAAGTTGTTGCAGGGGCTGCTAACAACCAGCTTAAAGAATCAAGACATGGAGATGCTCTTCATGAAATGGGCATCGTTTATGCTCCGGACTATGTAATCAACGCTGGCGGGGTAATCAACGTTGCAGACGAACTTAATGGGTATAACAGAGAGAGAGCGCTTAAAAAAGTTGAAACGATCTATGATAATATCGCAAGTGTTATTGAAATCTCTAAGCGAGACAGCATTCCAACCTATCTAGCGGCTAATCGTCTAGCTGAAGAGCGTATCGAACGCATGAGAAAATCTAGAAGTCAGTTCTTATTAAACGAAAGACACATCTTGTCAAGCAGAACTCGTTAAGAGTTCTGGCTAATGGAGGTTTGAAACGTGCATCAAAAAGAATTTCGCATACTAGTGATCAATCCGGGCTCAACCTCTACTAAGATCGGTATATTTGATAACGAAAGGCCTGTATTTGAAAAAACGATTCGTCATAACACCGACACGATTCATCAGTTTGATTCTGTAATTGATCAATATTCCTTCAGAAAAGAAACCATTCTAGAAGCCTTGGACTATGAAGGAATCAATATTTCTAAGCTAAGCTGTGTGGTGGGACGCGGTGGTTTATTGCGCCCGATCGAAGGCGGAACTTACAGTGTTAACGAACCGATGTTAGCTGACTTGAAAATAGGGTTCGCAGGAGAGCATGCTTCCAATTTAGGAGGTATCCTTGCTTTTGAAATTGCAGAAGGATTAAATATTCCTTCATTTATCGTAGATCCAGTTGTCGTTGACGAAATGGATGAAATCGCCCGTATCTCTGGTGTCCCAGAAATTGAACGGAAAAGTATATTTCATGCTTTGAATCAAAAAGCAGTGGCAAGAAGAGTCTCAAAAATGCTCGAAAAGCCATATGAAGCACTTCGTCTTATTGTCGTCCATATGGGCGGAGGGATAACGGTAGGGGTTCATAAAGATGGAAGAGTTATTGATGTTAATAACGGTCTTCATGGAGAAGGTCCTTTTTCTCCTGAACGAGCAGGAACTGTTCCCATTGGAGATCTAGTTTCCCTCTGTTTTTCGGGTGAATATTATGCCGATGAAGTCATGAAAAAATTGGTTGGACAAGGCGGACTCGTAGCTTATTTAGGAACGAATGATGCTAGAACCGTAGAAGAAAAGATAGAGAATGGCGATGAGAAGGCAGCTCTTGTTTATGAAGCGATGGCTTATCAAGTTGCAAAAGAAATTGGTTCTGCAAGTACTGTCCTGCATGGCGAGGTAGATGCGATCGTACTTACAGGTGGATTAGCATTTGGTAAAGAATTCGTCAAAAAAATCACAGATCGTGTCGAGTGGATTTCTGATTGTATCATTCAGCCAGGAGAGAATGAACTTCAAGCGTTAGCAGAAGGTGGAATTCGTGTGTTAAGGAATGAAGAACAAGCGAAAGAATATCCTGGAGCTAAGACTCCTGTAGGAAAGCCACTGGATTAACAGCAAAAGGAGATATGAGCGATGTCTAAAGATTTTGATGTGGTCATAATGGGCGGAGGAACGGGCGGCTATGTGGCCGCCATCCGTGCTGCTCAATTAGGAAAAACAGTAGCGGTTGTTGAAAAAGGTAAGCTTGGCGGCACTTGCTTACATAGAGGGTGTATACCTAGTAAAGCTTTGTTAAGAAGTGCAGAAGTATATAAAACAGCGAAGAAAGCGGCTGACTTTGGTGTTGATATCGAAGGACTAGCTCTTAACTTTGCAAAGATGCAAGAACGCAAACAATCGATCGTTAACCAACTGCACATGGGTGTTCAAAGCCTGATGAAGAAAGGCAAGATCGAAATTTACGAAGGAACTGGCCGAATACTTGGTCCTTCCATTTTTTCTCCGATGCCAGGTACGGTCTCGGTAGAGTTTAACGATGGAACTGAAAACGAAATTTTAATTCCGCAAAATGTAATCGTTGCCACGGGTTCAAGACCGCGTTCATTACCTGGTTTAGAGATTGACGGTAATTATGTTATGTCAAGTGATGAAGCGCTTGAGATGGAAACATTGCCTAACTCTATTCTCATCGTTGGCGGAGGAGTAATCGGGATCGAGTGGGCATCAATGCTTAATGATTTCGGCGTGGAGGTTACGGTTTTAGAGTATGCGGATAGAATTGTGCCTACAGAAGACGAAGAAATCTCGAAAGAAGCGGCTCGTGTTTTAAAGAAAAAAGGCATAAAGCTTGTTACTTCTGCGAAAGTTCTCCCTGATACTTTAGAAAAAGGTGATGGCATAATGATCTCAGCTGAACATAAAGGAGAAACAAAGCAGTTCTCAGCTGAAAAAATACTTGTTTCTGTTGGCCGACAAGCGAACACAGAAGGTATTGGATTAGAGAACACAACGATAAAAGTTGAAAACGGATTCATTGCAACAAATGATTTTTTCCAAACAGAAGAAAGTCATATTTATGCGATCGGTGATGTGATCGGAGGACTTCAGCTTGCACACGTTGCATCACACGAAGGGATTACAGCTGTCGAACATTTATGTAATCTAAAGCCTGAGCCAATCAACTACGATAATATTTCAAAATGTATCTACTCTAGCCCTGAGATGGCAAGTGTAGGTCTAACTGAAAAACAAGCGAAAGACCAAGGATTCAACATTAAAGTAGGGAAGTTCCCTTTTAAAGCAATAGGCAAAGCACTCGTTTACGGTGAAAGTGACGGTTTTGTAAAAATTATTGCGAATAAAGACAATGACGACCTTCTCGGCGTTCATATGATTGGTCCGCATGTGACAGATATGATCTCAGAGGCTGGACTTGCAAAAGTTTTAGATGCAACACCTTGGGAAATAGGTCATACGATTCACCCGCATCCATCATTATCAGAAGTTTATGGAGAAGCAGCATTAGCTGTAGAAGGAAAAGCAATTCATTTTTAAGGAGGGTAAAACAAATGGCAGAAACACGTCATGAACAATTAGGTTTAACGAATGAAGATGTTATCCATATGTTTAAAACAATGCTATTGGCACGAAAGATTGATGAGCGCATGTGGCTTTTAAACCGCGCAGGGAAAATTCCTTTTGTTATATCCTGTCAAGGACAAGAAGCGGCTCAAGTTGGTGCGGCAATGGCACTTGATAATGAAAAAGACTATGTATTACCTTACTACCGTGATATGGGAGTCGTATTGCAATTTGGTATGACAGCAAAAGATTTAATGCTATCCGGTTTTGCAAAAGCAGAAGATCCAAACAGCGGCGGCCGTCAGATGCCGGGTCATTTCGGTTCAAAGAAGCTTCGAATCGTCACTGGTTCTTCACCGGTGACTACGCAAGTACCTCATGCGGTAGGTATCGCGCTTGGCGGAAGAATGGAAGGAAAAGACCTTGTCACTTTTACAACGTTTGGTGAAGGTTCTTCAAACCAAGGAGATTTTCATGAAGGTGCTAACTTTGCATCTGTTCATAAATTACCTGTAATTTTTATGTGTGAAAATAATAAGTATGCAATTTCTGTTCCAATCTCCAAACAATTAGCATGTGTGAACGTGTCTGATAGAGCAATTGGTTATGGTATGCCAGGGGTGACTGTAGATGGGAACGATCCATTAGCTGTATATGAAGCGGTTAAAGAAGCAGCAGACCGTGGAAGACGCGGGGAAGGACCGACGCTTGTTGAGACAGTTGCGTATCGTTTGACGCCTCACTCTTCTGATGACGATGATCGTGCATACAGAACACGTGAAGAAGTTGAAGAAGCGAAAGCAAAGGATCCGATTCATACCTTTGCAGCTTATTTAAAAGAAAACGGAATTCTAACAGAAGAGTTAGAGAAGCAGATGATTGATGATATTCAAAAAGAAGTGGATGAAGCTACAGAATATGCAGAAAATGCAAAATATGCTGATGCACAGAGCGCACTTCTTCATGTATACGCAGAGTAAAGGGGGAAAACAAGATGCCGGTAATTTCATATATTGATGCTGTAACACAAGCCATCCGCGAAGAGATGCAGCGTGACAAACGAGTATTTGTTGTAGGAGAAGATGTTGGTGTGCGTGGAGGAGTTTTCCGTGCTACGACTGGTTTGATCGAGGAGTTTGGTGAACAGAGAGTAATCGATGCTCCACTTGCTGAATCTGCAATAGCTGGTGTAGGAATCGGAGCAGCTATGTATGGTATGCGTCCGATCGCTGAGATGCAATTTGCTGACTTTATTATGCCTGCTGTAAACCAAATCGTTTCAGAGGCTGCTAAGATCAGATATCGCTCAAACAATGACTGGTCTTGCCCGATTACGATTCGTGCGCCATATGGCGGCGGTGTTCATGGTGCTCTCTATCATTCACAATCCGTTGAAGCGCTGTTTGCGAATGTTCCAGGATTGAAGATTGTTATGCCTTCTACGCCATATGATGTAAAAGGTTTATTAAAGTCTGCCATTCGTGATGAAGACCCTGTCCTTTTCTTTGAACATAAACGTGCTTATCGTTTGATTAAAGGTGAAGTTCCAGAGGAAGAGTATACATTGCCGATAGGAAAAGCAGATGTGAAACGTGAAGGTGAAGATATTACAGTGATTACATATGGTCTCTGTGTTCATTTTGCACTGCAAGCAGCAGAAAAATTAGAAAAAGACGGGATTTCTGCTCATATTCTCGACCTTCGTACAGTTTATCCATTGGATAAGGAAGCGATTATGGAAGCAGCATCTAAAACAGGTAAAGTTCTTCTCGTTACAGAGGACAATAAAGAGGGCAGCATCATGAGTGAAGTTTCAGCGATCATTGCTGAAAATTGCTTGTTCGAATTAGATGCACCTGTTCAACGTTTGGCAGGTCCAGATGTTCCGGCTATGCCATATGCGCCTACGATGGAAAAACATTTTATGGTTAACCCTGAAAAAGTAGAAAAAGCCATGAGAGATCTAGCGGCATTTTAACAAAAGGAGGGAACTTTAATGGCTACAGAAAAAATTACGATGCCCCAGCTTGGGGAAAGTGTAACTGAAGGAACGATCAGTAAATGGCTCGTACAGCCTGGTGATACGGTAAAAAAATATGATCCTCTAGCTGAAGTAATGACTGATAAAGTAAACGCAGAAGTCCCATCCTCTTTTAGCGGAACGATTAAAGAACTTGTTGCAGGTGAAGGGGACACGCTTTCTGTTGGGGAGCTGATCTGCTATATCGATACAGAAGGAGGAAGCAGCTCTGAAGTACCTGCTTCTCCTAAAAAGGAAGAAACGACTCCGGATTCGAAAAAAGAAACGTCAACTACAGCAGCTGCCCCTAAAAAAGATACAGATGCTAGAGGACGGTACTCTCCAGCAGTCGTGCGTATGGCTTCTGAACATGGAATCGACTTGAACCAAATCGAAGGTTCAGGGCAAAGCGGCAGAATTACACGAAAAGATCTGCAAAAGATTATTGATTCTGGTGAGATTCCAACGGCAGAAAACAAACAAGCATCATCGTCTTCATCTGATTCAAGCGTTGTTGAAAGCAAACAAGAAAACCTTCAACCGAAAGAGTCGGCTTCAGGCTTAAAACCAATCTCGGTTGACACAATGCCAGGAGATATCGAGATTCCAGTTACAGGTATCCGTAAAGCGATTGCACAAAATATGGTTCGATCAAAACATGAAGCACCGCATGCTTGGACAATGGTCGAAGTGGATGTTACCAATCTTGTAGATTACCGCAACTCAGTAAAAGGTGATTTTAAAACGAAAGAAGGCTATAACCTAACTTTCTTACCGTTCTTTATCAAAGCGGTTGTAGAGTCATTAAAAGAATTCCCGCAGCTGAATTCTATGTGGGCTGGAGATAAGATTATTCAAAAGAAAGATATCAATATCTCTATCGCTGTTGCAACAGATGATGCTCTTTATGTTCCTGTTATTAAACACGCAGACGAGAAATCCATTAAAGGGATCGCCCGTGATGTAAAAGAACTTGCTGATAAAGTAAGAACGAATAAGCTTTCTGGTGAAGATATGAAAAACGGTACCTTCACAGTAAACAATACCGGGTCATTTGGGTCAGTCATGTCAACACCGATTATTAATTATCCACAAGCTGCTATTCTTTCTGTTGAATCTATCGTAAAACGACCGGTTGTTATGAATAATGGAATGATTGCTGTTCGAGACATGGTCAACCTTTGCTTGTCACTAGATCACCGAGTACTTGATGGTCTTGTTTGTGGACGTTTCCTTGCTCGAGTAAAAGAACGTCTTGAAAACATGACAAAAGAAAGTACATCCATTTATTAAATTAAAAAAAGATAAAATGAGGTTTATGAGGTTTTAATTTCGGGTAGTGTTAAACATCAACACCTCCAAACCCCATAACCCCCTAAGAAAAATGCCGTATATGTTACGGCATTTTTCTTTTTTATATTTCTTTTATTGAGTACAATAAGAAGGAAAGGAGCTGAACAAAATGAACTTTCAATTTAATTTATTTAATGATGTGGTAGAAACGGCTCGGAAAGAAATGGTCGAAGCAGGATACACGCAGCTTTTTAATTCAGAGGATGTAGAAGATGCGTTATCAAAAGAAGGAACAACACTTGTTATGATTAATTCCGTATGTGGATGTGCAGGCGGTATCGCGCGTCCAGCGGCTTCATATTCAGTAAAACAGGATGTTAGACCTGACCATCTTGTAACTGTTTTTGCAGGTCAGGATAAAGAAGCAACGGAAACCGCACGTGCTCATTTTACAGGTTATCCGCCGTCCTCCCCTTCATTCGCACTATTAAAAGACGGCAAGATTCAAATGATGGTGGAACGACATGAAATCGAAGGACACGAACCAATGGAAGTCGTAAACAAATTAAGAAGCGCATTTGAAGAGTATTGCAAGAAAGAAGCATAAAGATAAATAGAAGCTGCCAAGTTGGTGCTTAAAGCCAATTTGGACAGCTTTTTCATTGCCCATATACATATTTATTAACGAAGAAATGATTATGCTCGCGCTGTAAGTTCTATGCAGCCTATCTGTAACCGAATGCGTTCTTCACTGCCCATATGTGTGAACGATGCAATAATATTTCTTCAGCCTGTTTCAAATCCATATACACCAGTTCATGATCCTCATCAATCGGCACCTTAATAAAATCCCCAAAAACACCTGTATAAAAATACCCATTATTCATTATGTACTCATTTTTACTAGATTGAAAATATTGCTTTGCTTGGCCGATATAACCTTGAATCTCTAAAGAAAAGCCTGTTTCCTCTATACATTCTCTATTAAGGCATTTCTCTTTTTCTTCGTATTCATTCATCCCGCCGCCGGGCAAAAAACCTTTGCCATTTACAGTCATTACGGCTACTTTTTCTTTTTTATCATCGAATACAACGGCATAGACAGCATTCCTTCTCCTATAAGGAACATCAGGTATTACATCACCAAACTTCAAATGTAAAAACCACCTTTCAAATGAATAAAAATACATTCAGAATTATTAAAATACTTAAAAATGAATTTTTATGTGTTAATATTCATTTCAACGAATAAATATAAACTCATTGCAAAGGGGATATGCAAAATGATACGTAATTTCTTAAGCATTTATTTTATCATAATTATCGCTATATTAGCGGGTTGTGGAGCAGTTGAAGAAAAAGCTTCTTCTCTTGGAGCGGGTGATTCTGATAATCAAAAATTAGTCATGGCGACGTCAGCCGATTATCCTCCATATGAATTTGTTGATACCAAAAAAGGTGGGGAGATCGTTGGCTTTGATATTGATATAGCTAACCATATCGCGAACAATCTTGGATATGAGTTGGAGATAAAGGACATGGATTTTAATGGTCTTATCCCTGCAATAGACAGCGGAAAAGCGGACTTTGTTATCGCGGGAATGACGCCGAATGAAGAAAGAAAAAAGTCAGTTGATTTTTCAGATGAATATTATGCAGCACAGCAATTGATTGTAACAAAAGATAAGACGATTAAATCTGTTGAAGACCTTGAAGGCAAGACGCTCGGTGTGCAGTTAGGTTCTATTCAAGAAAAAGAAGCAGACAAGCTTTTAAAGGAGCATAACTTTGATGTTGTTCAGCGCAACAAAGTAACCGAACTGGTTCAAGAAATGAAATCAAATCGAATAGATGCAGGAATTATTGAAGATGCTGTGGCTTATGAGTTTCTTATGAAAAATAAAGAACTTTCATCATTTGTATTGCCAAACACTGAAACAGCTGGTTCGGCGATTGCCTTCCCAAAAGATAGTGAGCTGACAGAAGAATTTAATAAAGAGTTAAAGAAGATGAAAGAAGATGGCACACTGGATAAACTTATTGAAAAATGGTTCGGTGTGAAAAAATAGAGAAGAGAGAGTGATAGGCATGAACTTGGATTTTGCCCAGCTCGTGCCTTCTATTCCATATATATTGTATGGAATATGGGTTACGTTGCAGTTTGTAGCGGTTTCTTTAGTACTTGGTTTTTTTGGGGGAACGGTACTGTCCCTTTTTAAGATTGGTAAAATTACAATACTACGCTGGTTTGCAGATGCATACACATCAATCTTCAGAGGAACTCCTTTAATTTTGCAGATGTTAATTATCTATTATGCAGTGCCACAGCTGACTGGAGTGGATATGGGAGCTTTTACAGCCGGTGTATTGACCTTTGCGTTAAATTCTGCCGCCTACATTTCTGAGATTATCCGTGCAGGTATAAATGCCGTTGATAAAGGCCAAAAAGAAGCGGCTATGGCATTAGGCGTATCCTATCAATCCATGATGCTGAAAATCATCTTGCCGCAGGCGTTAAAAAATATATTGCCTGCACTTATGAATGAATTCATTACGTTAACAAAAGAATCAGCGATCGTTTCTGTTATTGGTGCTTTAGATGTAATGAGACGCGCACAAATCGTTGGAGCAAGCAATTATCGTTTTTTTGAACCCTTATTATTAGCAGGACTCATTTATTACTTACTTGTGATGCTCCTAACTTTAGCAGGACGTGTAGTGGAAAGGAGGCTTGCAAAAAGTGATTACTGTTAAAGGTCTAAGAAAAAGTTTTGGCAGAAACGAAGTCTTAAAAGGTATCACTACAACGATAAATAAAGGTGAAGTGATTGCGGTGATTGGTCCTTCAGGGTCTGGAAAATCAACCTTCCTGCGTTGTTTGAACAGGTTAGAAACACGTATCGAAGGCTCCATAATGATAGAAGGCACTGGAATCGAACAAATGGAAGGCCAACTCCGAAAAAAAGTAGGAATGGTGTTTCAGCACTTTAACCTTTTTCCGCATTTCACAGTCTTAGAAAATATTACTTTTGCTCCAGGACAGGTTTTGAAAACAGAAAAAACAGAGTCTCTGAATGATGCCTTCGAATTACTGAAATCAGTAGGGCTTTCTGATAAAGCAAACGATTATCCGGCAAAGTTATCCGGTGGACAAAAACAGCGGGTAGCTATCGCACGAGCATTAGCTATGAAACCTGAAGTGATGCTTTTTGACGAACCGACTTCTGCACTTGATCCTGAGATGGTAAAAGAAGTGCTTCAGGTCATGAAAAACCTTGTGAAATCGGGGATGACTATGGTAATCGTTACACATGAAATGGCATTTGCGAAGGAAGTAGCTGACCGTGTATTGTTTATGGACGATGGTAAGCTAGTAGAAGATGAAACGCCCGATGTTTTCTTTAAGGATCCGAAAACGGAGCGGGCTCAAGCTTTTTTAGAAAAAGTGATATAATAAACGAAAAGGACTTCACGAGAGGTCCTTTTTTTAATTTGGTCAATTCTGGGAAATGATGTAGAAAGAACCGCGAAAGAAGGATTTATACAATGAAATTTACGATTGGATACCGTACGTTAAAGACCGCGATTGGTGCAGGATTAGCTATTGCGATTGCGGAGTGGTTAAAACTGGACTTTTATACATCTGCAGGTATTTTAACGATTCTGTGTATTAAGGTTACACAAAAACGTTCGATCATCAGTTCTTGGGAGCGATTTGCTGCCTGTCTTTTAGGTATTTTGTTTGCATCTGCCTTATTCACATTAATCGGGTATCAATTTTATGCCTTAACGATTCTTTTGATTTTGTTCATTCCTACACTTGTAGCCTTGAACTTAAAAGAAGGAATTATTACAAGTTCTGTTATCATTCTGCACCTCTATACGTTGCAGAAAATAAGCTGGCCAATTGTATTTAATGAAGCAGGGATTATTGTAATTGGGATTGGTATAGGACTAATTATGAATTTATATATGCCTTCGATGGAAAAGACGTTGTTAACGATGCAAAAAGAGCTGGAAAATAAGTATAAACGGATTTTTCACGAATTTCATCTCTATCTTGCTCATAACAAGCATGAATGGGATGGCAAGGAAATCACAGAGTGCGCCGACTTGATTTCTAATGCAAAAAGTTTGGCATTCCGGGATGTTGAAAATCATTTTTTACGATACGAAAATCAGTATTATCACTATTTTAAAATGAGAGAAAAACAATTTGAAATCATTCAGAGGATGCTGCCCATTATATCTTCTATCGACAAGACATATATTCAAGGAGAAAAACTGGGAGAGTTCTTTGAACGGTTAGGTGCTGCAGTTCATCCGGGCAACACTGCTGCTTTATTTCTGGATGAGCTAGAAAAGATGAGACAGGAATTTAGAGAAATGCATCTACCCAAAGACAGACTGGAGTTTGAAACACGCTCTAAACTTTATCAGCTGCTTCATGATTTAGAAGAATACTTACTAATCAAAAAGAAATTTAAAAAAGATGAACCTGTTCCTCATGACGTGACCTGAAATATCAAATACTATGGAAAAAAGAACAGGGTGAATGTAATGATAAATTTCAAAATCGTTTTTCTCTTGTTTTTATCTCCTTTGTGGCCTTTAGGAGACGCACACGCTTTAGGTGATCCGTATGTCATTGTCAACAAAACAAATAACAAACTTGCTTATATAGAAGACGGTAAGATCCAGGAAGTTTATAAAGTAGCAACAGGTAAATCAAATGAATTAACCCCGGAAGGAGAATTTACCATTACCGTAAAAGCAGTAGATCCTTATTATCGAAAAAAGGATATCCCAGGTGGAGATAAGACAAATCCACTCGGCACCCGATGGATTGGATTCGATGCTAACGACACCGATGGCCGAACTTTTGGCATCCATGGAAATAACAACCCAGAAGCGATTGGAAGATTTGTAACTGCGGGCTGCATTAGAATGTATGAAAAAGATGTACAGGCCTTATATGAGAAAATTAAAATTGGAACAAAAATAAAAGTGATTTCCTCACAAAAGAGCTTTCAAGATAACCTTGAATAACGAATAACCCCAGTCTATTGACTGGGGTCTTTTTTATGGTTTTATGGATTTACACTTTTATAAGAATAGACTTACTCCAGCAAGCAGACTGCTCACGACAAGAGAAATAATCATCACATAAACGATTGTTTTCATAAGTTTCTGAGACACAGCGAATTCCCTCCTATTACTTATCCACTATAATTGTAACGTGTTTAAATCATAGAAACAAGAATTCCTTAGGATGTATAGCATTTTTCGTCGAAAATTTCCGAAATCATGCAGGAAAAAGCGCTTTCAAAACGAAAGAAGTTATGTTGAGAATATTTTTCGTTTTTTTAATAGGAGGCTTCTAATGGATAAACAGCAGCGATTAAAAGAGTGGCATGAAAATACAGAAAAGATGATGAATAAATTTCCAGAACGAAAAGATCGGTTTCATACTTCTTCAGATATTGAAATTAAAAGGCTTTATGGCGCAGAAGAAGAAAGTTATCCTTTCGATTCATTAGGATTGCCTGGAGAGTACCCATACACACGCGGCTCTCAAGCTACGATGTATCGAGCGCGTTTCTGGACGATGAGACAATATGCTGGCTTCGGTTCAGCAGAAGAAACCAACAAGAGGTTTCATTATTTATTAAAGCAAGGCCAGACGGGGCTATCAGTTGCTTTTGATCTTCCCACTCAGATTGGTTATGATTCCGATCATTCGATGGCTCGTGGAGAAGTAGGAAAAGTAGGCGTTGCAATTGATTCCTTGGAAGATATGGAAGCGCTTTTAAAAGACCTTCCTCTCGATAAAGTAAGTACATCGATGACGATAAATGCACCAGCTGCTGTTTTATTAGCCATGTATATCGCTGTTGCTGAAAAACAGGGAATAAGTGCTGAAAAGCTTTCGGGTACGATTCAAAATGACATCTTAAAAGAATACATTGCCCGGGGAACCTATATATTCCCTCCAAAGCCGTCCATGCGTTTAATCACTGACATTTTTGGCTTTTGTCAGTCACACGTACCAAGATGGAATACAATCAGTATATCTGGTTATCACATAAGAGAAGCTGGTGCTAACGCGGCACAAGAGCTGGCTTTTACGATTGCTAACGGCATAGCCTATGTAGATGCTGCATTGGATGCGGGTCTTGATATCGATGATTTTGCTCCGCGTTTAGCGTTCTTCTTTAACGCTCATAATCAATTTTTTGAAGAAGCGGCAAAGTTCAGAGCTGCTAGAAGAATGTGGGCTAAGCTAATGAAAGAACAATATGGAGCGAAAAATCCAAAATCATGGCAGCTCCGTTTTCATACCCAAACAGGTGGATCGACTCTTACAGCACAGCAGCCAGACAATAATATCGTCAGAGTCACGACCCAAGCACTTTCGGCAATTCTAGGTGGAACCCAAAGCCTTCATACTAACTCAAGAGATGAAGCACTCGCTCTGCCCACAGAAGATTCTGCAAGAATCGCACTTCGGACTCAGCAGATTTTAGCTCATGAAACGGGTGTGGCTGACACGGTGGATCCTCTTGCTGGTTCCTATTATGTAGAGCATTTAACTGACGAGCTCGAGGGGAAAGCAAATGAGTATCTGGATAAGATAAAACAGATGGGCGGTGCCGTATCAGCTGTAGAACAAGGATACATGCAGAGGGAGATTCATCATACCTCATACGAAACCCAAAAGAAAATTGAAAACGGTCAAGAAATTATCGTCGGGATGAATAAATTTACTATCGAGAATGAACCACAGCCAGACCTTTTAAGGGTCGATCCAGAACTAGGAGAAAAACAGAGAGAAAAGTTGCATACGTTAAAGTCCAATAGAGACCAAAACCGAGTGAGCGCTCAGTTGGAATCGTTGCGTTCTGCTGCTAAGGGAAAGGACAACTTAATGCCTGTCATTTTAGAGTGTGTTAAATCCTATTGTACGGTGGGAGAAGTCTGTGGTGTACTGCGAGAGGAATTTGGAGAATACACCGGAGTCTAACGAATAGGAGGAGTGGAAAGAGATGAAAAAAACAATTCGTGTTTTAATTGCAAAGCCAGGGCTAGACGGCCACGATCGTGGGGCATTGGTCATATCACAAGCGTTAAGGGATTATGGAATGGAAGTCATCTATACAGGGTTGAGGCAAACACCAGAACAAATTGCTGCTGCAGCCATTCAAGAAGATGTAGACGCGATCGGCTTATCTTGTTTATCAGGTGCTCATAATGAACTTTTTCCTGAAGTGATGCGCTTGCTTCATGAAAGAGGTGCAGATGATATTATTGTAGTAGGCGGAGGCGTCATTCCATGGGAAGACATCCCGTTATTAGAATCTAAAGGCATTAAAAAGGTGTTTACACCCGGAACACCTACGATAGAAACCGCTAAATTTATTGAGAAAGCAGTAAATGAGCGGGACGGTATTTCTTCTGTAACTGCAGCTGTTCCACCGGAACGAATTGATCATATCGGGATTGCTGTAGCATCACTCGACGAAGCATTGCCTTTTTATGTGAATCAATTGGGGCTGACGCTAGAAAAGATAGAAGAAGTTCCTTCACAGCAAGTGCGAGTGGCTTTTATTAAAATTGGGGAAACAAGGCTAGAGTTACTAGAAGCTTTAACTTCTGAAAGTCCGATCGCTTCCTTTATTCAAAAACGAGGTCAAGGGGTCCATCATGTTGCTCTAGGAGTTTCCGATATTCAAGACCGCATCCATGAACTTAAATCAAATGGCATAAACATGATCCACGATGTTCCTGTTACTGGAGCTGGTGGAGCTCAAGTCGCATTCATGCATCCTTCTTCATCACATAAGGTCCTGTTCGAACTATGTGAAAAACGCAAAAAGGAGGAAGTGTAATGGATATCTATGAAAAGATTAACGAGCTTTACGAAAAAAGAACGGAAATCGAGTTAGGCGGCGGAGACGACCGTATCGATAAACAGCATGAACGGGGAAAGTTAACAGCTAGAGAACGTATCGATCTTTTATTGGATGAAGGCACCTTTGTTGAATTGAATCCCTTTATGGAACACAGATCACATGACTTTGGCCTTTCTGGAATGAAAGCCCCCGGTGAAGGTGTTGTAACCGGATATGGAAAAATTCATGGCCGCCCTGTCTACTTGTTCGCACAAGATTTCACAGTATTTGGTGGTGCCCTTGGTGAGATGCATGCTAAAAAAATCAGTGCTGTTATGGATCTTGCTGCAAAGAATGGAACTCCTTTTATTGGCCTTAATGATTCAGGTGGAGCACGAATTCAGGAAGGTGTCATGTCCCTTGATGGCTATGGACATATCTTTTATAGAAACAGTATTTATTCTGGCGTAATTCCGCAAATCTCTGTGATTATGGGTCCTTGTGCAGGAGGTGCTGTCTATTCTCCAGCCATTACAGATTTTGTATTTATGGTTGAGAAAACCAGTCAGATGTTTATAACAGGTCCTAAAGTTATTGAAACCGTTACGGGTGAAAAGATATCTTCTGAAGACCTAGGTGGAGCTGAGATGCATGGGTCAAAGAGCGGAAATGCGCATTTTACAGCGCCATCAGAACCTGAAGTATTAGAAGATGTTAGAAGATTAATATCTTACCTTCCGCAGAATAATAAAGAGAAAACACCTGTATTACCATGGGGAGACGAAGTAGATGACCGGCCTGATCTAACCGAAATCATCCCGTTTGATGCAACAAGACCTTATGATGTTAGAACCGTTATCAATGAAGTGGTCGATAAAGATTCATTTATGGAAGTTCATTCCCAGTTTGCAAGAAATATTGTTGTAGGCTTTGCAAGAATAAAGGGTGAAGTGATAGGATTAGTATGTAATCAGCCAAAAGTTATGGCTGGGGGACTTGATATTGATTCATCTGATAAAGCATCCCGCTTCATCAGGCTATGTGATTCATTTAACATTCCGATCATTACATTTGAAGATGTAACAGGATTCTTTCCTGGTGTTAAGCAAGAACACGGTGGCATCATTCGTCATGGAGCCAAAATTTTATATGCCTATTCTGAAGCTACTGTTCCTAAGATTACAATCATCCTTCGAAAAGCATACGGTGGTGCCTATGTTGCCCTTAATAGTAAATCAATCGGGGCTGATTTAGTTTTTGCATGGCCTAATGCCGAAATTGCTGTAATGGGACCTCAAGGAGCAGCCAATATTATTTTTGCTAGAGAGATTGAAAACAGCGAAGATCCTGAAGCTACGAGAGCAGCCAAGATAGAAGAATATCGCACGAAGTTTGCCAATCCTTACATCGCTGCTGCAAATGGAATGGTTGATGATGTAATAGATCCAAGAGAAACTAGAATCAAGTGTATCCAGGCGTTGGACATGCTGCGCAACAAGAGTGAAGACAGACCCTACAAAAAGCATGGGAATATACCACTATAAGAAGCGAGGTAATACATAATGGTAAACGCAGAACGTCTATTAAACGAGTTTTTAGAGCTCGTACAAATTGATTCAGAAACGAGAAACGAAAAAGAGATTTCTATCGTACTTAAGAAAAAGTTTGAACAACTCGGGGTAGAAGTTTACGAAGATGATGCTGAATCGAAAACAGAACATGCAGCGGGAAATTTGATTTGTACGTTAAAAGGAAACAAAGAGGGAGTGGACACCATCTATTTCACCTCTCATATGGATACAGTTACTCCAGGTAAAGGAATCAAGCCTTCTGTTAAAGACGGGTATGTGGTTACGGATGGTACTACGATTCTTGGGGCAGATGATAAGGCGGGACTCGCAGCCATGTTTGAAGCGATTAAAGTGCTTCAAGAGCAAAATACGTCCCATGGAGATATCCAATTTGTTATTACAGTTGGAGAAGAATCCGGTTTAGTTGGTGCAAAAGTATTGGATGCTGAGAAGATTACGGCAAAATATGGTTTTGCTTTAGACAGTGATGGTCCTGTAGGTGATATCATTGTAGCGGCACCTACACAAGCAAAAGTACGAGCAACGATCTATGGAAAATCAGCACATGCAGGTGTAGCACCTGAAAAAGGCGTTTCAGCTATTACCATTGCAGCTAAAGCGATTTCCCGCATGCCATTAGGAAGAATTGATGAAGAAACAACAGCAAACATCGGCCATTTCCATGGTGGTGGTGACGGTGAACAGACGAATATTGTGTGTGACCGCGTTTTCGTACTAGCTGAAGCCCGTTCCTTAATTCATGAGAAGATGGAAGCACAAACTCAGAAGATGAAAGAAGCCTATGAATCGGTTGCAGCCGAAATGGGTGGACGAGCTGAGGTTGAAGTCGAAGTCATGTACCCAGGCTTTAAGTTTAATGATGGAGATCATGTTGTTGAAGTTGCTAAAAAAGCAGCTGAGAAAATCGGTCGCCCGCACAAACTTCTCCATAGTGGTGGAGGAAGTGACGCGAATGTAATTGCAGGTCATGGCATTCCAACTGTGAATCTAGCCGTTGGTTATGAAGAAATTCATACAACAAACGAAAGAATGCCTTTAGAAGAACTGACAAAAACAGCAGAAATGGTTCTTGCTGTTATTGACGTAACTTCTGGTAATTAATAGGTAATACGAAAAAAGCTTGGCGAACACTTCGTCAAGTTTTTGTTGTTTTATAGGTCAAGATGCCTGTTTTTGTCATAAAAATTAATGAAATTAGGTTTTAAAGTTGACAGTATCTTCAAGGTTTATGTAAGATATTTTTATCATGTAAATATTGGTAAATTTTAATCATTTTATATCTTATTCCGGGGGAGGAAATGGGATGAGTCAACAATCAGACATGCATATGATGGTGAACTATATGCGTGGAGTATATAAGGTGCTTGAAGAAGATTGGCAAAAGTCAGCGAAATCGATTGGTTTAACACAAGCTGAACAGCATATACTTTGGATCGTTTCTTTCGAAGAGGATATCACCATCTCCAAGATTGCTTATTATGGATTATGGGACGTTTCGACTGTTATGCAAGTCATCAAACGTTTAAAAGACAAGGGGCTCGTTAAATTAGAAAAAAAGAACGAAGACCGTAGAATATCCTATGTGTACTTAACAGAACAAGGGATTGAAAAACATAAGGAATCTTCAAGCTTTAACTGTCAGATTTACGGGTTCCTAAAAAAATGGCTGGAAGACGGAAACAAACACGAATTTTATCGTGATCTTATTCAATTACATAGAGATTTAAATGAGCATTTTCATGGTGGAGAATTTGTAGAGTGGGTAGAAGATACTGGAAAGAGGCTTCATAAGGCAAGGTAGATACCTTGTCTTTTTCTTTTGTTTTTAAAGCCCATTCGTTAACATATACTAACAAAGAGAGTTATTTAAAAAGGAGTTTTCATGTTGTATCAATCTTCGTTGCCAAAAAGGAGAATTATATTTCACGTTGACATGAATAGCTTCTATGCATCTGTTGAGATGGCTGAAAATCCTAATCTTAAAGGAAAGCCCCTAGCTGTAGCGGGAAATGTAGAAGAGCGAAAAGGAATCATCGTTACCTGCAGTTATGAAGCAAGAGCAAAAGGGGTCAAAACGACAATGCCACTATGGCAGGCAAGGAAGTTGTGTCCTGATCTCGTTGTAGTTCCACCGGACTTTGAGACATATAAAATGTATTCTTCTCGTATGTTTCAGCTTCTTCAAGAATATACGGAATGGGTTGAGCCGGTATCGATCGATGAAGGGTATATGGATGTGACAGCTTGTGAAAATCCGCTTAACACCGCACAAGATATCCAGAAGAGACTTTTGGATGAGATGAACTTACCTTGCTCGATTGGAATAGGACCGAATAAATTTTTGGCTAAGATGGCATCTGATATGAAAAAACCATTAGGCATCACCGTTTTAAGAAAAAGAGATCTTGCACATAAATTATGGCCTCTTAAAGTTGGAGAATTGCACGGAATCGGTCAGAAAACAGAAGAGAAATTCAACAAATATGGAATCTTTACCGTAAAGGATTTAGCACATGCCGTTGATTACGAGCTAAAGCAGCGTTTTGGAATAAACGGATTAAAGATGAAGGAAAGAGCAAATGGAATCGACCCTCGTCCAGTTGATCCTCAATCAGCGAGCGACTACCGATCGATTGGAAGCTCAACTACTTTAAGTGAGGACATCGTAAACATCAGTGAAGCTGAACCTGTTTTTAAGAGACTGTCTGAAAAAGTAACTAATCGATTAAAGACGAAAGGATATGTAGCTTTAACGATTGCGATTACGATAAGATACAGCGATAGAAAAACAATCACTCGAAGTAAAATGTTAGGCAATGCCACTCAGGAACAATCTGAAGTCTATGAAACAGCGATGCATTTATTTAAACAACATTGGAATAACGATGAAGTCCGTTTACTCGGTATAACAGCAACGGAAGTCGTAGAAAAGGAGAACGCTACGTACCAGCTTGACCTATTTTCTGTACAGAAAAATGAGAAAGAAGCATTGCTTCACGATGTATTATCTGCAATCGAAAGAAAACATGGTGAGGGAATCATTAAAAGGGGAAAAAATTAGCAGGGGCTGAGAACAGAATGATTCTCAAAAATAGTAAGTTAAGAACATTGATCTGGATTTTTGTTTTTATCGTTGTCTTTTTCCTTCTTGCTTCAATTTATAAGGAGCCATTGATTAATGGATGGGATGAATGGGTTATGAAACATGTTTCAATCCTGCATAGGGCAGGACTAAATTCATTTTTTGTTTTCATAACAAATGTGGCTTCCCGTCCCTATCAATATGCCCTTTTAACCTTCTTTTCCATCGTTTGGTTGTTTGTGGAAAGAAGGTGGAGAGAACCTTTAGTAGCTGCAGTTTGCTTGATTGGCATCAGAATTGGAAACCAATGGCTTAAAGATCTTTTTCAAAGGGAAAGACCATCATTTGATCGTATTATTGAAATAACAGGATATAGTTTTCCAAGCGGCCATGCGATGATTTCTTTCGCTTTTTTTGGCATATTGGCATATTTGCTCGTTCAAAATTATCCCGTTTTACAAGCTTACAAAAAACAAGTCTATGGTATCACCGGGATTTTTGTTTTATTAGTGGGATTTAGTCGCGTCTACTTAGGCGTTCACTTTCCAACAGATGTACTTGCAGGTTTTTCAGCCGGAGCAGCTTGGCTCTTTATATGTGTAATGCTGTACAATTTTTTAAAAGGCAATCGTGAGACCTTGTGACACCATCATGGGCACTTGGTAACTTACGTGGAATTGTTTCGAAAAACATGGAATAAATGCATGTATTAAAGAAAAAGCTGGCAACCGTACTCATTAGGTACGAAGCCAGCTTTATTCTATATTTACCAGCCTCGCTCATACTGCCTTGGACTTTGGATATCCGTTCCTAGATCATTTGCAGCAGTTCTCGGCCAGTAAGGGTCTTTTAGAAATTCTCGGCCTATAAAGATTAAGTCTGCTCTGTTATTTTGTAAAATTTCTTCAGCTTGACGCCCTGTTGTGATTAACCCTACAGCTCCAGTTGCCATTTCTGCTTTGTTTTTAATCAAGTCTGCAAAAGGGACTTGGTAACCGGGATAAGCATTGATTTTAGCTGGAACAACTGCTCCTGAACTGCAGTCGATCAGATCTACACCATCTTCTCTCATCCAGGATGCGTATGTCACATATTCTTCCGGTGTGTTTCCTTCAGGATGATAATCATTTGCTGAAATTCTTACAAACAACGGCCCATCCCATTCCAGTCTGATCGATGCGATAATCTCTTGTAAGAACCGGTATCTCTTTTGTTGGTTTCCACCATACGAATCTGTTCTTCTATTTGATAAAGGAGACAGGAACTCATTGATCAAATAGCCGTGAGCTCCATGAATTTCAATAATATCAAAGCCTGCAGCTTTTGCTCTCTTGGCAGCAGCTCTAAAATCTACGACAGTTTCTTCAATTTGTTTTAACGTCATTTCTTCTGGCTTTTTCATTTTATCGGAAAAAGCAATAGCTGATGGTGCGATGATAGGTCCGTCGATCATCGCTTTGCGGCCGGCATGTGCAAGCTGTATCGCAATTTTAGAACCATTATCATGGACGGAACTAACGAGCTCTTTCAATCCTTCCACATGGCTGTCATCCCAGATTCCCAAGTCTTCCGGACTGATTCTTCCTTGAGGGTTTACAGCAGCTGCTTCAGTCATGATTAATCCAGTTTGGCCCACGGCTCTTGACGTATAGTGAGTCAGGTGCCAAGGTGTTACTTTTCCGTCCTGTTCAAAGCATGAGTACATACACATTGGTGACATAACGATACGGTTTTTTAACGTAACGTTCCGAATCGTCAATGCTTGAAATAATTGCGGTTGAATAATAAACATCTCCTTTTTTATCTTAAAAACAATAATCAAGTCTCATTCATTGTAAATCTATTTACCACCATTTTTGAAGAAATCTGCCCTTCTGGTCTGGAGGCCCTTCTTGTAAAAGTTTTTTTGCGATTACTGGGTAGTCTGTAATAATAGCTTCAATTTCCCATTCGAAAAAATACTTCATCCATTTTTTACTGTTTACCGTATAAGGCCGGATGGGGATATTGTTCTGTTTGAAACCTTCCATAATGTAAGGGTGAAGGGATCTGTAGTTAGGATGCGCACTCTTCGAACAAACAGCTCTCACGTATTCCCATGGTTCAAAAAGTCCGGAAGAATAGAGTGGTGCTGTTTCAATGTAAGGATCCAATTTTCTAAGTTTTACGAGACTATAATGATTAAAGGATGAGATAACAGTTCTTTTTTTCATGCCATATTGGTGAAGAAGCTGCAGTATTTTTTCTTCAATCATGTTGTATTCGATCACGTTATTCTTTAATTCAATGTTAAGAAGCATCGGAAGGGGAGCGATCCAATCTAAAAACATTTCGAGTGTAGGTACATGTTCAGAGCTGAATTTTTTTGAAAACCAGCTGCCGGCATCAACCTTCATTAGCTCGTCAACCGTATAAGTATTAACATTTCCCTTTTTATTAGTAGTACGGTCCAATTTTTCATCATGGATGATTACAGGAATGCCATCTTTAGAAAGCTGAACATCCAGCTCAATTCCATCTGCACCATCTTGATACGCCTTTTTAAATGCAGCCATCGTATTTTCAGGACAATCTTTACTAGAACCTCTATGAGCAAAAATATATGTCATGATAAAAAGCTCCTTTCTACTTAATAGTGATCAGATTTATAGATAGTATAGGCGAAATGAAAAGGGAAGGGAAATGAAAGAACCCCCTCCTGTCTATCTGGAGGGGGCAGATTATTTTCTTCGTCTTGATCGTTTCTTTTTTTCTTCTCTATTATGTTCTTCCACATTGGCTCCTTTTTCAGTTAACCAACGTATAAAAACCAATTCTTTTTCTGTAAGAGATCGTTTTGTGAACTTTTCAAACTGAACGCGCAATTCAAGGTATCTTTGGGAAATTTCCGTTTCTGTCACATAAATCCCTCCCTAAATCTAGCTCTTCATTAAATCATAAAAGTTATGATCAGGGCTTGTCAATTTTTTCTAATCGTCAATTTCTGCAGAGAAATCAATAGATTTTGAACAAAATAACCAAAAGGAGTTGTTTAGAATGAAAATGTCCATCCGATTATGCTCGGTATTGCTTTCAGCTTTTCTTTTTTCTTCGCTTGCTTTACCTACTGTTCACGCGGTGTACCCTGACGTTCAGGAGCCGGCATATGCAAAATGGGGAAGACTAGCCGTTTTTGAAACAGGAAAGCGTTACCCAGATTATCAGATTGTAGATTATTTATACATGGGTCGAAATTTAGCGCAAAACGAAGATATTGTCGAAAAATTTAAGCTCTGGCTCAAAAAAGATTCTTTTGAAAAAGGTGTAATCGTCTCTATCACACGAACTCCAAGCGGTGTTTTTAGAAATATTTCTTTTCAAGAAACCGATCGATAAAATACAAAACGAAAAATTCAGTGTATATTCCCTAATTCCTCTGATCGTTTAACGGCTCTCTTAATACAGGCTGAGAAAGCATCCTGAACATGATATTGGTCCAATTTATCAATTCCTGCTTCTGTCGTTCCACCAGGGCTCGTGACTTTTTTTCGAAGAGATATTGGTGATTCAGTCGTATGTTTAAGCATAAGTGAAGCCCCAAGTAAGGTTTGAGAAATCAGAGTTTTGGCTTCTTCATGAGAGAGGTTTAATTCTTCTGCTGCCTTCTGCATCGCTTCGGCAATATAATACACATAAGCAGGACCGCTTCCTGAAAGTCCAGTTACGATATGAAGCTTTTCTTCCGCAACATGTGTGACCGTTCCAATCGTCTTAAACAACTCGATGCTAGTCTGTACATGAGTTTCTGAGGCGTATGCTCCTTTAGATAGAGCGGTCGCTGAATGGCCAATTGAAGCTGAAGTGTTTGGCATGGCTCGAATCACAGGGTTTTTCTTTGCAATCCACTCTGTAATCTTTTCTGTTGAAATCCCTGCCATGACAGAAATGAGGAGCTGTTCTTTGTTAATAAAAGGTGCAAGACCTTTAACTGCATATAAAGCATCTTTTGGCTTTACGGCTAGGATGATAATCCCTGCATCCTTGATGGCGTCATCAATTGCATTTACTCCTGTCACACCATACTTGTCTTGCAAGGCTTTCAATCGTTCATTGTTGTTCCTGTTTTTAACCGTGATCTCGCTCGGATGCCATCTGTTTGTTTTCGTTAACCCTTCCAAAATCGCTTCTGCCATAGCTCCCGCACCAATAAACGCTATTTTTTCCTTTTTCACTACAGATCCCTCCTCAATTGAGTATAAAAAAACTCCCGGTCCTAATGAAAGGACGGATGGGAGTGATCCGTGGTACCACCTTTATTGGCATATGTGTTTGCCCGCTCAATTACGTCTTTATCGCAGAACTGCGCCGGATTTCTCCAGATGCTCTGAGGGCAGGTTCAGCATTTCCTTTCCGGTGAAATCTTGCAGCCTAAGGATTTCACTCTCTATTACGGGAAAAATGCTTACTGATCCCTTTCAACGCAAATATTTATTGGCCATATTTGGCATTTCATTTATATTTTAAAAAACATTATGCTATGATTTCTATATGTATGTCAACTAGTTATTTATTTGGAGGAAAAGATGACAAAAGCTGCAACAATTATTCCTATTACCCTTCCTACTCCTTTTGATGTAGGTCCTGTCAACTGCTACCTCCTTAAAGGGGATGCGGTTTCCCTTATTGATTGCGGTCCATTAACAACAGAGGCGAAAGATGTTCTCGTATCCTCACTAAAAGAGAACAACTTAACGATTAGTGACTTGGATCAGTATATTTGCACACATTATCATCCTGATCATTCTGGACTTTCAAGTGAAATTCAACAATATGGCGTTCCTACACTTATGCTTAAAGAAGCTGTTCCGTATGTAAGTCTGGATAGTGACTTTCTAGCTTGGTCAGAGTCCTTTTATACAAAATTATATCGTTATTTTGGCGTGCCGGATTCTTTAGGAAGGCTGGAGTTGATTAAACTGCGTAAGTACAGAACGTTTATGAACCCTTTCACTCCGGATTTAACGCCTTTGCCTGGCGAGAGTGTTCCTGGCCACGAAGGATTTGTTTTTTTAAAAACTCCTGGTCATGCGCCTGATCATCTTTCACTTTATCACGAAAGAGATGGTGTCTTTATCGGTGGAGATGTGCTATTGCCGCACATTTCGTCCAATGCGCTCTTAGAACCTCCTGAACTTCATGAAAGAGAACGTCCTAAGACATTGCTTCAGTATCGAAAGACGCTTCGCAACCTCTTAACGTTAAATTTAGGAACTGTTTATCCTGGCCATGGAGAGCCGTTTACTGATGCACCTAAGTTGATCGCAAAAAGACTTCAAGATCAGCATGAACGGGCAAGAGCGATTGAAAATTTATTGAGTGCCGAGCCGTTAACGGTTTTTGAACTCTGTGTCAGGCTTTTTCCGAAATTATATGAGAAGCAACTTGGCTTAGTCGTTTCTGAAGTGACGGGTCACCTTGATCTTCTTAAAGAAGAAGCACGTATTACACAAGAAGAAGACAAAGGACGGTTTTATTTTAGACAGACAGGAGTAGTGAAATGACCCAGATTAAAAATAAAGTGGTTGTAATTACAGGGGCATCAGGCGGTCTTGGGGCTCATTTGGCAATGGATGTTGCCAAAAGAGGAGGTCTTCCGGTACTGCTTGCGAGAAGAGAAGATCAGTTGAGAATCGTACATGAATCGATCGTGAAAGAAACAGGTGTGGAAGCTCCGTATTATACGTTAGATGTCTCGGATTTAGAGAGTGTAAATCAAGTTTTTCAGCACGTTTTAAGTGAACAAAAAGATGTACATATCCTTGTGAACAATGCGGGTTTCGGGGTTTTTGAGGAGTTTCTGGATGCTTCATGGAAGAACATTGAAGGGATGTTTTCAACGAACGTTCTAGGTTTGATGGCATGTACTCGTGCTGTTTTGCCGTCTATGCTTCAAAGAGGCAGCGGACACATCATCAATATTGCTTCTCAAGCGGGGAAGATTTCTACCCCTAAATCAAGTGTATATGCAGCAACAAAACATGCTGTTCTCGGGTTTTCAAACGGTCTTCGTCTAGAAATCGCACATAGAGGAGTTCATGTAACATCGGTTAATCCTGGTCCGATTGCTACGGACTTTTTCACGCTTGCAGACAAATCGGGAAATTACGTGAAAAACGTTCAAAAATTGATGCTTCAGCCTTCCCATGTTTCAGAAAAAATTGTTGAGGCCATGGAACGACCTGTTCGTGAGCTGAACCTGCCATGGTGGATGAATGTAGGAAGCACTTTATATCAAGTTATGCCTAAATTAATTGAAACCTTAGGCGGTAAATCCTTTCGTCAAAAATAAAATAACCATAATAATATTATGTAAACTAAAAATCCTAAAATCATTCTAAGGTTCTGTTTAATTTAAACAGAACCTTTTTATTTATTTGTAAAATATTCATAAACAACGTCTTGAATGATGGTGTACATCCCTTCTTCCTGGTTCTCTTCTTTAATTTGATCTACTACTTTTGTCTCTAATAAAATCCATTCTTGTTCGGTCAGCATACAATCTTCTTCTTCCCATAAATAGTCCTTCAATGCTCGTAAAATCATTTTTCTTAACAAAGAGCGATTCATTTTCTTCACCTGTCTTTCCTTATAAATCCTAGACTCTTCGGTCATAAACGTCAATCTGCGAAAATCGCTGAAAAAATTACCATTGTTATAAGAACATATATTCGGTTAAAATGGGTATACATATAAAGAACAAACGTTCGTATTAAAGTGAGGGGGCCTTGTGACAAATGAACTATGAAGAAATGCCGGAGCGAACCATCCTGTGTATGGATATGAAAAGTTTTTATGCCAGCTGTGCGGCTGTCCGCTTAGGTTTGAATCCGCTCACGTGTTATTTGGCGGTGGTGGGAGACACAGAACGTCAAGGAAGTGTCGTTCTTGCAGCCTCTCCACGTCTGAAAGCTGACTTTGGCATCCGAACTGGAAACCGTTTATTTGAAATTCCTAAAGATAAAAATATCATTATTGTCAATGCACAGATGGCTTTTTTTCTGGAGAGGTCAATGGAAATCACGAAGCTGCTGCACCGGTATGTCCCACCTGAAGCCATCCACACATACAGCGTGGATGAAAGCTTTCTGCAAGCTGATGGGACAGAAAGATTATGGGGCAGCGCTCAGGAATTAGGAGATAGAATCCGCCGTGATATATGGAGAGAGTTCGGATTGCCGTGTGCGATCGGAATCGGTCCGAACATGCTCATGGCAAAGCTTTGCCTTGATCTAGAGGCGAAGAAAAAGGGAGTAGCCGAGTGGGGATATGAAGATGTAAAAACAAAACTATGGCCTCTATCTCCCTTGAGTAAAATGTGGGGCATCGGATCCCGGGTTGAGCGGACCTTAAACAGAATGGGAATTGTAACCGTCGGTGATCTCGCGCATTATCCACTTGAACTTTTAGAGAAAAAATTCGGCATCATGGGAAACCAGCTTTACTACCACGCATGGGGAGTGGATCTGTCTGAAATCGGCGCTCCCATCATGCAGGGACAGATCAGCTATGGAAAAAGTCAGATCTTGCTTAGAGATTACACAGATATCGTGGAGATCAAGTATGTCATTTTAGAAATGTGTGAAGAGGTAGCGAGACGTGCGAGAAGAGCAGGAAAGGCAGGGCGTACAATAAGCTTTGGGGTAGGATACAGCAAGGACGAAGGAGGCGGCGGATTTTACCGTTCCAAAACGATAGAGCAGCCGTCTAACATTACAATGGAGCTTTATGAAGTTTGCCTCGAGTTGTTTCAAACCTTTTATCAGGGGCAAACCGTACGTAAAATCTCGATTGCCCTCTCAAATGTTTGTAAGGATACCGAAACACAGTTGACGCTCTTTTCTCTAGATCATCCACAGAAAAGAAAAATCGGCTATGTGATGGATGATATCCGGCAAAAATACGGTTCAAACTCTCTATTGCGCGCAGTTTCTTATACAAAAGGAGGGACTGCTCTACACAGAAGCCGGCTTTTAGGTGGACATAAGGCATAAGGAGGGAAGACGGTGATTCGTGACAGAGGAACGATAAAGTGGACCGCGATGATGCTTCCGGAACACGTGAAGATGTTAAGAGATCATCAGAACCATTTGGATTATGGAAGAAAACCGGTTCTCGATGAACAAAAATATGAAGAATTGAATGAAACGATCTGCGGGGCTATGGAGGATAACCGGATATTAAAGTTTACGTACTTTCAAAAAGGAGAGATGACACAGCTTAAAGGCCATGTGCACTATGTGGATGAAATAAAAAAAGAGCTGCGTGTTATGGATGAGCTGACAGAGGTGCATGTTCTAAAGCTGGCAAACATCCTTGATATAGAACACACATAAAAACGTGAGCTTAGAAAAATCAGTAATGATAACTTAGGAAACTTTTAAAAAAGAAGACAAAAGCAAGGTAAATCCCTTTTGCTCTTGTCTTCCTTTTCTTAACCGAATATCTCTGTTAAATAAATCATGATCAAAAGTCCAGCTATGAATGATAATGTTGCTGAACGAGCATGACCGTCTCCATGGCTTTCGGGAATAAGTTCTTTATAGACGATAAAAAGCATGGCTCCAGCAGCAAAAGAGAGTCCATAAGGAACAAGATTTTCTACATAAGAGGTCAAAAGATACCCAAGCATAGCAGTAATAATTTCGACTGCACCCGTTAATGTGGCAATAAAGAAAGCTTTCACTCGACTCATCTTTTGATGTATTAAAAAGAGTGCGACAAGGAGGCCCTCAGGTGCATTCTGCAAACCGATCGCAAAGGCGATCAATCCCCCGAGTCCAGTGTTATCACTTGCATAGCTTACACCGACTGAAAGCCCTTCAGGCAGATTATGCAGTGTGATAGCGGCGATGACTAAAGCAGCTTTAGCATCAATGCCTTTGAGTATTTTAGAATGATCAAGATCGACATGTGGAACGTATCTTTCTAAAACCATCAAAGTAAGCGTACCGAGTGTGATGCCAATCGTAAGTACATACAGATTGGATAGCTCAAGAGCTTGTGGTAGTAAGCTGAAAGTTGATGCGGCGACCATGATACCGGCTGTAAGGGCAAGCAGAATGTCACGAAACCGGTGTGTGACATGTGCCAAGAAAAGAACGGGCAAGGCACCAAGCCCTGTTGCTAATGCTGATAAAACACTTCCAAAAAAAGCTGCTTCCATTTATTCCCCACCTTGGTCAAATATCCATTTTATTGAAAATTAGTCATATGTCTCTTTTAGTATGCCTTTTTTTCGTTTTTAATAGAAGTAAGCGCAACTTTAGCGTTTTAAAAGGATAAAAGAAGGTGTCACCTTGAAAGTCATTGTAATCGATCCGGGCCATGGAGGAAATGATCCAGGTGCGGTTAACAAAAGTAATTTTGAGAAAACATTTAACCTGGCTATCGCCAAAAAAATAAAGACATATTTAGAAACCAACTATGAAGTAAAGGTATTGATGACCCGCAGCTCAGATACAACCGTTTCATTAGATGCACGGACAGATTTTGCAAACAAAGAAAAGGCAGACTTTTATTTGTCTATTCATCAAAACAGTGGTGGTGGAGAAGGCTTCGAAAGTTATGTGTATCGAAATGTTGGTGCCGATACAAAAAAAATACAAAATAGCATACATGCCGAAACCGCAAAAGTTATGAAAAAATTTGGAGCGCAAAACAGAGGGCAGAAACAAGCAAATTTCCATGTGCTTCGTGAAACAAAAATGCCAGCTGTGCTGTTGGAAATTTTGTTTATGGATAATGAGAAGAACTTGTCTCTATTAAAAAGAGAGGAGTTTCAAAATGAAGTGGCAAATGCCATTGCAGTGGGTACGGCTACAGGACTTTCGTTAAAACAAAAAGAACAAACCCAAAAAGAACTTTATATAGTAATCGCAGGTGCATTTGAACAAAAAAAGAATGCTGATGAGAGAATTGTATTTTTGGCAGACAAAAAAATCTCTGCTTTTATGGATGAAGTCACTGTAGCCAATAAAAAATATTATCGGATACAAGCAGGAGCCTTTCAAAAGCGGGAAAACGCGGAAGACCATGTAAAAACGATTCGTTCCTATGGAATAGATGATGCATATGTAATGGTTAAAGGTGAGGACGTACAGCCAGAACCGAAGCCAGAACCGAAGCCAGAACCGAAGCCAGAGCCGAAGCCAGAGCCAAAGCCAGAACCGAAGCCAGAGCCGAAGCCAGAACCTCCTGTTGGTTTAACCATTCAAGGAGACACACTGCTATCGGCAGATGATATGGAAAGATTTGTTCGGAAGGTAAATCCAAATGCTCCATTATTGGCATTGTTTTATAAGCAAATCGCACCTGTTTATGGAATCAGAGGAGACGTAGCATATGCTCAAGCCATTCATGAAACAGGATATTTCCGTTTTGAGGGCAGTGTAAAAGCATCTCAGAATAACTTTGCTGGTATCGGAGCAACGGGAAGCGGGCAGTCAGCAGTGTTTAATACTCCTCAAGAAGGCGTTCTAGCTCATATCCAGCACTTATTTGCATACAGCTCAACACAGCCACTTCCGCCGCAATATCCGCTTGTAGATCCGAGATTTCAACTCGTTCAAAGAGGAATTGCTGTGACATGGAAACAATTGAACGGAAAATGGGCAGTTCCAGGTACCATCTATAGCAATATGATTCTTGAAATCTATAGAAAAATGCTCACTGAAACAAAAGTGCCTCTTGAAGAAAAAGTGAAAAAGTTAGACGAACGATTAAAAGAGTTGTAAAAGCCGGAGAATGTTTCCGGCTTTTTTCTTAGGCTCTTTCTAAAAGGAAATTTAGCCCAATAACAAAAAACATTATATAATGGACAGGCTTACTAGTATTAATTTTTAAAGCTCGCGAAAAGACCAGATGATAGGAGTTTTGCTTTTAAATCTGTACTCGGAGGGTCACAAATAATCTCGATAGGCTCATCAGGGTAAATTGAAAGGGCGATAATGCCTAAAAAGCTTTTCCCATCTGCTGTCCGGTCTCCCTTTTTAATGTAGATAGATTCAGTAAAACTACCAGTAAGTTCAACGAGTTTTGCAGCGCGGTCTGCGTAGATAGGCGCTGTTGCTTTTACAATCATAATAGATAACCTCCTTTGCCAATCACACTATGTATGGATATGTGCAGAAGAAGGAAAAATGCTTATTAAATAGATTTTTCATGGAGGAAATATGAAAATCAATAAAAAATGGCCGATATGGATGCTTAGTGCAGCTATACTCATCTTACTTGTTATGTGGCTGCAAAAGAATTATAAAGGATTCAGTCCTGAAGAATTTAGAACTTGGATCATGCAATGGGGATGGCTTGCGCCGTTTCTGTTTGTTTTGCTTTATACGGTGCGGCCGTTCGTATTGTTTCCATCGTCAATTTTTGCAATAACAAGCGGGCTTTCTTTTGGTTTTTACTGGGGGTGTCTTTATACATACCTCGGTTCACTTGGAGGAGGGCTTGTTACCTATTATACGATTAATTCTTTAGGGCGTTTTAAGAAAAGCAAGCAATGGAAGAATAAAAGATATGAGAAAATACGCAGCAATATCGAGAGAGAAGGGTTTCGATATGTATTGCTGCTGAGGCTGCTGCCGGTTTTAAATTATGACCTTGTAAGCTATTTGACATCGATGACTAAAATACAATTTAAAGACTATGCCATCGCTACGGCAATCGGCATTATTCCAGGAACGATTGCGTATACCTATTTGGGTACTTCCATGACATCAGAAAGCAAGGAAGTTGTATGGATAGGTACTACCTTGCTTTTTATTCTGGTAGGATTGCCGATGGTTTTTAAAAAGAAGATGAAGGCAAAGATCGGTCTGAACGACCAGTGAAGGAGATTTAAATTGCTGTTTCGTCTGCAATTAAACTCATTGCAGATTCAGCATCTGCGCCTTCAAAAATAAACAGGAATGAATCTCCCTCCTTTAAAGTTAAGAAGAAGGAAACGAGCTGAGAAAGTCCCGATGCTTGAACGGTGATGCCGTTTTTGCACAAAAAAAGCTGACTATTGATGTTTTTAGCAGATTGCATGATTTCAAGAGCTTTATTTACTGTATATTTAGCAGTGACTTTTACTTTTTTTGAACAAATTTGTTTCATGTTTGATAGCCTCCTGTATTTTAATGAATTGCTGATATATTTCCCACTTCAACATAAAGTGAAACAGGGTCTATTGGACTAAACTTTAAGGTTGTAGCTGAATGAATAGATAAAATGCAAAAAGGCGCACTGCCACCACATCTCTAAGGGTGGACAGTACGCCTTTTATTTATGAAGAAGTGTTTGTTTTTTCGCGTTTGGCTTGTCTTCTAAAGAATAGTTCATAAAGCACAGGAACGATAATAAGGGTTAACAAAGTAGAAGTAGTCAGTCCTCCGATAACAACGATTGCTAGTCCTTTTGAGATTAAAGTTCCTGATGACGTGGTCAAAGCAAGCGGTATGAGCGCTGCAATTGTAGCGAATGCTGTCATCAAGATAGGACGCAAGCGGGTTTTGCCGGCTTCAAGAAGTGCTTCACGAACTGGCATACCTTTCACATCCCGGTTTTGTCCGATACGGTCTACTAATACGATGGCGTTTGTTGTAACGATACCGATTAACATTAGGATACCAATCATCGCACTAACGGAGAGCGGCTCATTGATTAAGAACAAGCCTCCAATTGCTCCAACAGGTACGAAAAGAAGGGAAGAAAGAATAATAAACGGTATACGGGCACGCCCGAATGTAATGAGCATCGTTAAATACACGAGGCCAATGGCTACAAGCATAGCTAAACCAAGGTCTTTAAATGTATCCATCGTCTCTTCGCTACCTCCGCCGCCTTCTGTAGAAACAGAAGAAGGAAGATCAACATTATCCTCAACACCCTTTATCACGTCTTGGGTGACCTGTTGTACATTATCTCCTTTTACTTGGGCAGAAACTTGGGCATAGATTTTGCCATCAAGCTTTTGGATCGCTGTTACGGTTTCTATTTCTGAAACATCAGACACGTCGGAAATTTTCACTGGACCTGATGTACCTAAAACAGTCAACTCTTTAATCTCTTCAAGAGAGGTTATGGCTTTGTTGTATTCAACCTTAACATTCTTTTCGTTTCCATCGAGTGATAACTCACCAACATCAACGGCTTTCGTTACATCAGAAACTGCTCCGAGGACAGCGAAACCTGATACTCCTTTTTCAGCCGCTTTTTCTGTATCAATTGAAACGGACCATTGCTTTTGCGTATCTTTAAAATTATTTGACACGTATTTTATCGTATCAAGCTTTTTCATGTACGCTTCAACTTGACCAGCCGCTTTTTGTAAGTCATCCAGATCATTGGAATAGAGTTCAATGCTTACTTCATTGTTTGAAGGCGGACCTCCGCTTGAAACCTCTTGTAAGCTAACAACAGTTCCGTTTGCTTTTTCATCTGTAATCTTTTTAATTCCAGCTTCAAGTTCTTTTAACTCTTTTTCAACACTTGCTTCTTTTTTAAGGTTCACAAAATAATTCGCTACATTTTGACGTTTTAACCCCGTTTGGAAGTCTCGTGATCCAATTCCAGCCGTAACATCTTCAATGGTATTCCTTTCTGCTAGGAATTCTTCAACTTCTAAAGAGATTTCATTCGTTTTTGTAACGTTTGTACTTGCTGGTAACTCGACATTCACAGTCAATGTTTTTTGTTCCTCGTTAGGAAGGAACACCATTCCAAGCGTTGAAGCGAGGAAGAAGGATCCTCCAAGAAGAATGAAAGATGTAAGTAATACAAGAAATTTATGATTCAGCGATGCTTTAATTACTTTTACGTACGCTCTTTGCAAAGGTCCGTCCGTTTTTTCTGGCTTAACCTTCTTAAAAGCGTATTTAGCAAGAATCGGAACGATCGTTACGGCTACAAGGAGTGATGCCAACAAAGCAAAAACAACGGTTAGTGCAAATGGCAGGAAGAACTCTCCGGTTACTCCGCCGACAAGACCTAGCGGTAAAAATACGACAACGGTAGTGATCGTTGAAGAAACGATCGCTTTTAAAATTTCACGAGTGGAATCAATGATTAATTCATCCCTGTCGAAAACCCCATCTGCTTTTCGAATCCGTCTAAAAATATTCTCGATGACTACGATACTATCATCTACTACACGACCAACCGCTACAGCCATTCCGCCGAGTGTCATAATGTTTAGCGTTATGTCCAGGCGGTCTAGGAATATAGCCGAAACGAGTAATGATAGAGGTATGGATATAATCGCGATAATCGTTGCACGGAAATTGCGCAAGAATATCAGGACCGCTAATGAAGCGAATAAGGCACCGAACAGTCCTTCTTTAACAAGGGTGTTTACAGAATCTTTTATTCCTTCTGCTTGACCAAAGCCGATTGCATAATTCAGTTTATCGTCATACTTATCTTTGTTTAGCACTTCAATTACTTTATCTGCTACTTCTACCGTATTGGCATCTTGCTTTTTTGTCACGGCCATCGATAGTGAGGCTTTTTGGTTATAGCGAGTAATTTCGCTTACATCTTCAGATTCTTTAACTTCGGCAATATCTCCAAGCTTTACCGAAGAAGCTGCAGAGGGAGGAGCACCAGTTGTTCCTGGAGATCCAGATCCGCGAGGTGCTGAAGGAGCTTGCATGCTGCTGGCAAGCGTAATCTCTTTTAGTTCAGAAACAGTATCTACCGCTTCCTCAACTCGAACAGGAACTGTAATAGAATCATCGGTCACTGTTCCAGCAGGAAAGGAAAGATCTCTGCTGTTAATTGCATCTTTAACCGTGTTCAAGGTAACCCCGGCAGTCTTTGCTTTTTCACGATCAAGAGTGATGGAAACAAAAGCTTCTTTAACGCCGCCAACAGAAACGTTGTTCACGCCTTGAATTTTTTTCAGCTCGGGAACCAGTTCATTGTCTACAAACGCTTGAATGTCTTCTCCTTCCTTTTCAGGAAACAATGAAATATTATAAATGGGAATGGATCCGAATGAAAACCGGCTTACTTCAGGTTCTACATCTTCAGGAAGATCAGTTTCTGAAAGGATGGAGTTTACTTGATCTTCTACTTCATCCATGTTTGCAGAGAACGGAAAGTCCATACTAATGATAGAAATACTTTCAAGTGACGTGCTTTTAACTGATTTTACATCCTCAACTTGCTTTAATTGATTTTCCAGTTTGTCAGTAATTTGTTTGTTAACATCTTCAGGTGATGCTCCAGGGTACACCGTCTGGATCGTTAATTGGGGAAACTCCACATTTGGAAGTAAATCCACTTTTAAGTTTGTAAACGAAAAAACTCCGCCTACAACGAGCAAAAATGAAAAGATAAAAATTGCGACTGGATTCTTTAAACTAAATTTTGTTAACCAGTTCATGGCTTCCTCTCCTAATCAAAAGTAATCTATGTGTATTTTCACATATGTATAGTTACAATATAATAAAAGGAACTGTTTTTTATCAAGTAATATGATCAAAGATTTGTGAAAAGTATGTTACAATGCAAAACAGTACATTTAGAAAGAAGGGTAACAAATGGCGTTAAGGTATGCGCTATTAGGATTATTAGCGAAAAATGAAGCGACTGGTTATGAGCTGAATCAGCAGTTCAAAGAAACGGTAGTGCATTTTTGGATGGCACACCACACACAGATCTACAGAGAGCTTTTAAAGATGGAAGAAGAAGGGCTTGCTACGTCTACAACGATCCAACAAAGTGATTATCCAGATAAAAAAATTTATAAGATTACCGATAACGGGTTCCAAATGCTGCTGGAATGGATGTTAAATAAACCTGTAACAATTCCTAAGCTGAAGGATGACCTTCTTTTACGCGTTTCTATGTTTCACTTTCTTCCTGCAAAACAAGCTATTTCTTTATTGGAAAAAAGCAAAGAACACCATCAGATGGGACTCATGATGACGAAGAAATGGCGGGAAGAGCATTTTCCAGAAGGCACTTATGGACAGAACGAACTAGGTGAATATTTAACGAGTGAATTTGGTGTGCGTTATATGGAAAGCTGGCTATCCTGGTGTGATTGGGCAATTGAGGAACTGAAAAAGAAAGGGTGAAAAAAGGATGGAAATTTCATTTACAAGAGCAGCACTAGAACGGCTGAAAAGTAAGAGGCAAGGTAAAGAAGGATTCATAAAACTTAAGCATGATACAGAAGGATGCGGCTGTGTAGTAAGTGGAGTATCCGCACTTTGGCTTGTTGATCAAATAGAGCCTAATGATACGAAAATATCGACAAATGGACCAGATGTTTATATGGAATACAATACTGAAGTTTTCTTTGATCAAAAAATGAGTATTGATGCACAGCCAGGCAATCACTTTTCATTGAAAAGTCCAGCAGAAATCTTAAATTCTTCTATGAAATTTTATGATCAAACGAAACAAAACACAGGCAGCTAATAGCCTGTGTTTTTTTATGAGCTCACTGATGCTGAGAAACGTTTTTTAAAAGACTAAATTGTTTACTTGAAACAGGTTTAGAAAGAAGTGGAGAGATGTAGGCGACTGCAGCTAGTAATTTATCCATATGAATGCCAGTTGATATTCCCATCTGAGAAAGCATGTAGACAACATCTTCAGAAGCGACGTTTCCTGATGCCCCAGGTGCAAAAGGGCAGCCTCCAAGGCCTCCAGCGGATGTATCAAACCGGTCGATTCCAGCTTGCATACTTGCAAATATATTTGCAATAGCCATTCCGCGTGTATCATGAAAGTGAGCAGTAAGAAGTGTAGTAGCACGTAAATGATGCTTCAGAAGGGTGAACAATTCATAAGAATCTCTAGGGTTTGCCATTCCAATCGTATCGGCAACACTTAATTCATCCACGCCCATCTCTTCAAAGTCCTGACAAACTTTTAATACGTCGTTTTCATCAATTCGTCCTTCAAAAGGACAATAAAAACTAGTGGAGATACATGCTCTTACAAAATAGCCTTTTCGTTTCAGATTCTCGATCAGCGGCCTTAATTCATTCATGCTCTCTTCAGTCGTTTTATTAATATTTTTCTGGTTGAACGTATTACTTACTCCAACGAATACAGCAACATGCTTCACACCAGATTCTGTTGCTAGTTCAATTCCTTTTTTGTTTGGTGCAAGTACAAAATTCCGAGCATCATCCAGACAGTTTTCAACCACAGTTTCTGCGTCCTGCATTTGCGGAACCCATTTAGGGGACACGTATGAGGTGAGCTCCATTTCTTGAAAACCTGCATTCTTTAATAATGAGATGAACTCAATCTTATTCTTTGTTGGGATAAAATTCTTTTCATTCTGAAGTCCGTCCCTTGGTCCAACTTCAATCAACGTGACTCTTTCGGGCAGTTCCATATTTGTAAAAACCCCTCCTTGAAAGCGTTTCCTATTTATTATTCTACCTGTATAAATTCGTTGGTTGCAATACATTTCAATTATTATGGTATGATATAAAGGAATTTTCTGAATAATACATAGGTTTTTAGAGGAGGAGATCGCAAATGGTTTCAAGAGAGAGAGACGCCGTCATTGTAAGCGCTGTCAGAACGCCGATCGGAAGTTTTATGGGAAGTCTTAAAACGGTAGCAGCGACAGAATTAGGAGCAATTGCCATTAAAGACTCTTTAAAAAAGGCAGGCATACCCTATGATGCAGTTGATGAGGTCATCATGGGTAACGTCCTCCAAGCTGGACTAGGGCAGAACCCAGCTCGTCAAGCAGCGATTAAAGCAGGACTGCCTATTGGCGTATCCAGTATGACGATTAATAAAGTTTGTGGTTCCGGTTTAAAAGCTCTACATCTTGCTTGTCAGTCCATATGGCTAGATGAAGCAGACACGATCGTGTGCGGCGGAATGGAAAACATGAGCCAAGCACCTTACTTGTTAAACGGGGCAAGAGACGGACTTCGTATGGGTAACGCTCCTATGGTCGATTCCATGATTCAAGATGGCCTATGGTGTGCGTTTGGAGATTATCACATGGGGATCACTGCTGAAAATCTTTGTGAAACACACTCACTGTCACGTGAGGAACTTGATGAATTTGCAGCAGAGAGCCAAAGAAAGTGTGCAGAAGCGCAAGAAAAAGGAAAGTTTGATGATGAGATCATTTCAGTGGAGATTCCCAAGCGAAAAGGAGATTCATTGATCATAGATAAAGACGAATATCCTAAAGCTGGTTCTACAGCGGAAAAATTAGGGAGCTTAAGGCCAGCGTTTAAAAAAGACGGAATGGTGACAGCAGGAAATGCATCAGGTATCAATGACGGAGCAGCGGCTCTCGTTGTGATGAGCAGAAAAAAAGCGGAAGAGCTTGGGTTGAAGCCGCTTGCTGTAGTGAAGGCAAACGCAAGTGCAGGTGTTGCTCCTGAAGTAATGGGAATCGGACCTGTTGAAGCGGTGAAAAAAGTATTGAACAAAACAAACATGACGATGGATGATATGGATCTCGTAGAAGCCAACGAAGCTTTTGCCAGTCAATCGTTAGCGGTTGGAAAAGATCTCGGTTTTAATAGAGAAAAACTAAATGTGAATGGCGGTGCAATAGCGCTTGGTCACCCGATTGGGGCAAGCGGTGCGAGAATCGTAGTTACATTGCTACATGAGATGAAAAGAAGAAAATCAAAAAATGGACTAGCAACACTCTGTATTGGAGGAGGCCAAGGAGTAGCCTCTATCTTTGAAAACGAAGAAGCTTAAAAAGGAGAGATGGAAGATGAAACCTGTACTCGATTCAGCAGTAAAAGCTGTAGAAGATATTAAAGATGGATCCACACTATTAGTTGGGGGATTCGGACTAGTTGGAATACCTGAAAATTTAATTCTTGCCTTAGTGGAAAAAGGGACAAAAGATCTAACCGTTATCTCTAACAACTGTGGCGTTGATGATTGGGGACTTGGGCTGTTGCTTAAGAATAAACAGATCAAGAAGATGGTAGGTTCATATGTTGGTGAGAATAAAGAGTTCGAAAGACAAGTATTATCAGGTGAAATCGAAGTTGATCTTATCCCGCAAGGCACTCTTGCGGAACGAATTCGTGCGGGCGGAGCTGGTATTCCAGCGTTCTATACACCAGCAGGCGTTGGTACACCTATTGCAGAAGGGAAAGAGACACGTTCGTTCAACGGCAAAGAATACTTGTTAGAAGAAGGAATCGTTGCAGATTTCAGCTTAATTCGTGCTGCCAAAGGAGATAAAGCAGGAAACTTAATCTATAACAAAACAGCTCGGAATTTTAATCCTATGATCGCTGCAGCGGGAAGTGTGACGATCGCAGAAGTAGAAGAACTTGTTGAGATCGGTGAATTGCATCCTGACCACATTCACACACCTGGTGTATACGTACAAAAGATGATCGTTGGAACACAAGAAAAACGCATTGAACGACTGACAGTAAAACAAGGGTAAGAGGAGGAAGCCTATATGAACATTAGAGAAAGAATTGCAAAACGAGCAGAAAAAGAGATCGAATCCGGATTTTATGTAAACTTAGGGATAGGTATGCCTACAATGGTTGCCAATTTTATTTCAGACAATAAAGAAGTCGTACTCCAGTCGGAAAACGGATTGCTTGGCATCGGCCCTTATCCTTTAGAGAGTGAGGTTGATCCTGACCTGATTAATGCGGGTAAAGAAACGGTGACTGCAATTAAAGGCGCATCATACTTTGACAGCTCTGAATCATTCGCCATGATCCGAGGCGGACATATTGATATAGCGATTCTAGGCGGAATGGAAGTTTCAGAGAATGGTGACCTTGCAAACTGGATGATCCCGGGCAAGATGATCAAAGGAATGGGCGGCGCCATGGACCTTGTTCACGGAGCCAAAAAAATAATTGTTATCATGGAACATGTTAACAAAGCTGGTGAAAGTAAGATTTTAAAGAAATGTCAGCTTCCTTTAACAGGAAAAGGTGTGGTTGAACGGATTATTACAGACCGTGCTGTTATGGACGTTACCAAGAACGGACTTTTATTGAAAGAAGTAGCAGAAGGTTATTCTGTGGACGATGTTTTGCAATCAACAGAAGCTAAGCTTACAGTCTCCGAAGATATAAAGCTAAACGCTTATTAAGAAGAGGAGGAGATTCCTATGTTTCAAACATTGACCCGCGCCTCAAATAAATTGATGCAGCGGTATTTACCTGATCCTTTTATTTTCGTTATTTTACTTACAGCAGTTGTGTTTTTGCTCGGGTTGATGGTCACAGGTCAGTCTCCTGTTAACATGGTTTCCTTTTGGGGGGACGGGTTTTGGAAGCTCCTTGAGTTTTCCATGCAGATGGTGCTTATTTTAGTAACGGGCTATGTTTTGGCGAGTTCTCCATTCTTTAAAAAGATGTTAAGAAAGCTTGCATCTCTCGCTAAAACGCCAGGTCAGGCTATTATTAGTGTTACCGTTGTTGCACTGTTAGCGAGCTGGATCAACTGGGGTTTTGGTCTAGTCATTGGAGCCATTTTCTCTAGGGAGCTTGCTCGTCAGGTTAAGAATACCGATTACCGTTTATTAATTGCGAGTGCATACAGTGGCTTTGTTGTTTGGCACGGGGGGTTATCCGGTTCTATTCCACTCACGATTGCGACACCTGGGCACTTTATGGAAAAGACGATGGGCGTTATTTCTACGAGTGAGACGCTATTTGCTCCTTTTAACCTTTTTATTCTCGGAGCGTTGTTCATTATCTTGCCATTGACCAATCGTCTAATGATGAATAAGGAACAAACGTATCAGATCGATTCCTCGCTGCTTGATGAGAGTGCTGAAGCAGCGGCTATAGCTGAGACAGACTCACCTGCTGATAAACTTGAAAACAGCATATGGTTGTCAATAATTATTGGAAGTTTAGGACTGTCTTATGTTTTTTACTTTTTTGCAAAAAACGGATTCAATTTAAACATCAACCTAGTAAATTTCATTTTCTTGTTTTTAGGAATCCTTCTTCATAAAACACCTAGAAACTACATAAACAGTGTAGCGGAAGCCGTTAAGGGTGCGAGCGGCATTATTATTCAATTCCCGTTCTATGCAGGGATCATGGGCATGATGGTAGGGTCTGGTCTAGTCACAGAAATGTCCGAATGGTTTGTTGCGATTTCCAACGAATATACGTTGCCATTGTTCACCTTTTTAAGTGCAGGAATTGTCAACATGTTCGTGCCATCAGGTGGGGGGCAGTGGGCTGTACAGGCACATGTAGTGCTTGATGCGGCTAATGCGCTGGGTGTATCACAAGCTAAAACAGCGATGGCCGTAGCCTGGGGTGATGCATGGACGAATTTGATTCAGCCATTCTGGGCTCTTCCTGCTCTTGCCATTGCCGGATTAAAAGCAAAGGACATTATGGGATTCTGTTTAATCGTTCTTTTTGTTAGCGGCATTGTCATTTGCGCTGGTTTCTTAATCTTTTAAAAGAGGTGCATAATGAGATGAGTATTTATGTAATTGATGGTGCCAGAACACCATTTGGATCATTTGGAAATTCATTAAAAGATGTGAACCCGACTCAGCTAGGAGAATTAACGGCTATAGAGGCTATGAAACGCGCGCGAGTTTCTCCAGAAGACATTACAGATGTTGTGTATGGAAATGTTATTCACTCCAGTAAGAATGCAGCTTATGTCGCCCGTCATACAGCATTGAAAGCAGGTGTTCCTTCTGATGTTCCGGCGATGCTCGTCAACAGACTTTGTGGATCAGGCATGCAAGCGGTCGTTTCTGCTATGCAAAATCTTCGAGATTATAATGAAGGAATCGCACTTTGTGGGGGAATTGAAAACATGTCTCAATCTCCACATGTTTCTTTTTCGAACCGCTTTCAATCCCAAAAGTTCGGTATGATCTCATTTGAAGATATGCTTCTTCACACACTGAGCGACGAGTATCTAGGCTATGGTATGGGGATTACAGCTGAAAATCTGGCACAGGAGCACACGATAAGTAGAGAAGAACAAGACGAATATGCGAACTGGAGCCACCAACAAGCTGCCAAAGCACGGGAAAGCGGAAGGCTCGCTCGTGAAATCATTTCAGTACCCTTAAAAAATGGGGAATCTTTTTCAGAAGATGAAGGAATTAAACCACAAACAACCGTATCAAAGCTGGGGCAACTCAGATCGTCATTTCAAAAGGACGGGACCGTTACAGCAGGAAATTCCTCATCAATCAATGATGGAGCAGTCTCTTTAATCTTGGCTCATGAAAAAAATGTTCATCAAAAAAAATTAAAACCGTTAGTTGAAATCGTATCTTGGGCTGTCACGGGAGTGGACCCATCCATTATGGGGATCGGTCCCGTTCCAGCTATACAAAAAGCATTGGCACATGCAAAACTCTCCATAAATGATATCGGTTTGTTCGAGATCAACGAAGCTTTTAGTGCACAATATGTGGCTGTCGAAAAACAGTTAAAACTGGATCGCAAGAAAACCAATGTGAACGGAGGCGCAATCGCATTAGGCCATCCTGTTGGAGCAAGTGGTGCCAGGCTGATTTTAACACTAGCCTATGAGATGGAACAACGAAACGAAACATATGGTGTCGCTAGTTTATGTATTGGCGGCGGCCAAGGGATCGCCATGGTTTTGAAATTAGCAAAGAGATAAGAACCTTAATAAAAATTCTTTTAGATCTTTTTTAGTGAACATAACACAGGACACCTGTTTGTATTGGTGTAACATTTTTTTATCGGAAAAGATTCAAGTCAAACATCTGAATAAACAAAGGAGCTTGGGTCATCCCAAGCTCCTTTTTCATTGATTGGTTAGCTGCGGTGTGATTCATAATACTCTCTTGGAAAGAGCATTTCTAACTGTGCCTGTTCGTTTTGGGTTAGAGGGGGTGTATGGAAAACGGTCAAATTTTCCAGCAGTTGCTCCACTGAACTTGCTCCAGCAGCAGCTGTTGCTACAACAGGGTGGCTTAGAACAAATTTTAAGGCCGTTTGTGAAAGTTTATCATTCGAAGAAATCACATGTTTTGCCTTCATCAGTTTCTCCTGAATTTCAGCCCCTTTAAAAGAGAGATAAGCAGAATCAGGATCTTTCTTGTGACCTTTTTCACTGAGCCATCCTTTTGCGATAGGTCCTCTTGCCACTACACTAATCCTTTTTGATTCCAAATATGGGAACAGTTCTTCTGGTCTTCTATCTAATAGACTGTATTGCATCATCACACTTTGAATGTTGGAATGTTCAGCATAATATTTAATTGTGTTAGGACGTATAGAGGAAATTCCGTAATAACGAACGAGACCTTCTCGAACAAGTTCTTCAAAAGCTTCAATCGTATCGTCCATCGGATCATCCACTGTTCCCCCGTGAAGTTGATAGAGGTCGATGTAGTCAGTCTGTAAACGTCGAAGACTTTCTTTCAGCGCTGATTTTATGTACTGTTTAGAAGGATTCCAACTCCATCCGTCTTTTGACTCGTTCCATTCGTTCCCGCCTTTAGTAGCTAAAATAATATCTTGTCTTACATCTTTTACTAACGATCCGATACATTCTTCGTTCCAGCCGAAATCATATAAATCTGCCGTATCAAAATAATTGATGCCTTTTTCAAGGGCTGTTTTTACGATTCGTTCATTTTCGTCCCTAAGATCAGGAGAGAGTGACATAGATCCGAATCCTAGTTCGCTTGCGAAAAGGTCTGATGTACCAATCCTTCTTTTTTTCATATTTCTTACACCTCATTTTTGAGTCTTTAACGTTACTTTCTCTTGTTTAACCTATCACAACACAGGGACAAAATAAAAACCTCCTGTTTGTAAGGAGGTTACTTTTTGGGTGCAGAAGCGTCAATCCAATCCTGAACAAGTTCGTGCTTTTGCATATAATTCTTTAGCATATACTTGATCTGCCATGCTTTTCCGACAAGCGTAATTCCTTTTGGCTGCAAATAAATTTTCAATCCGTTTGCCTCCCTTGTTTGCTGTTAATGGAAGTATTCCAAAGTATGATAGACTTTATGTGACATAAGAAAAAAATAGACCATAGGAGTGTGGATAATGGAAAACTTAACAGAAAAGACGATTAGCAAGGAGCAGGTCTACAGCGGAAAGATAATAGACTTATATATAGAAGACGTTGAACTTCCGAACAAAAAGATTGGAAAACGGGAGATTGTAAAGCATCCTGGAGCAGTTGCGGTTCTTGCCATTACGGACGAAGGGAAAATGTTAATGGTCGAACAATTTCGTAAGCCCCTTGAAAAAACGATCATAGAAATTCCAGCTGGAAAACTAGAAAAAGGTGAAGACCCCTTGGAGTGCGCTAATCGGGAACTTCTTGAAGAGACAGGGTATCGGTGTGAAAGAATGGAGTCCATCGGTTCTTTTTACACTTCACCCGGGTTTGCTGATGAATTAATTCATTTGTTTTTTACAGATTCGCTCGTAAAATCAGGTTCACAGATGACGGATGAGGATGAATTCTTAAATGTGCTTGAAGTTTCTTTAGATGAGGCAAGACGTTTGATGGATCAACAAAAAATACATGATGCAAAAACAGCTTACGGTGTCATGTATATGGAGCTTTCACATGCTAAAAGAAAATGACACCCGATCTTTCTTTGCAGATATGCATATTCACATTGGTGCCTCAAAATCGGGTAAACCTATCAAGATAACAGGTTCACGGTCGTTGACACTATCAAACATTTTATATGAAGCAAAGCACATAAAAGGAATGGATATGATAGGAGTTATAGATTGTCACTCTCCTGAGGTTTTAGAAGAAATAAAAGAGATGGTAGAGAAGGGTTCTTTAACAGAACTAAAGGGTGGTGGCCTTAATTTTGAGGGGCTCACCTTGATTCTGGGAGCTGAAATTGAGATCAATGACCAGGACTGCCAAGGACCGCTCCATGTACTCGTGTATATGCCCGATTTATTAAACATGAAAACGTTTAGTAAATGGCTTTCAACACGCATGAAAAATATTCATTTAAGCTCACAGCGCATGTACGGAAGTGGTAAAGAGCTGCAGATGATCGTTAAGCAGTTAGGCGGCCTATTTATCCCAGCACATATTTTCACTCCGTTTAAAAGTTTGTATGGTAAAGGTGTACAAACGTCACTGTCTGAAGTGTTTGATCCTCATTTAATAGATGCCGTTGAGTTAGGATTGAGCTCGGACACTTATATGGCGTCATGTTTAAGTGAGCTTTCTGCCTATCCTTTCATATCAAATTCAGATGCTCATTCTCTAGAAAAAATAGCACGAGAATATCAAATGCTAGCTTTAAATAATCCTTCCTTTGAGGAATTCAAGTTTGCTTTAAAAGGAAGGAACAAAAGGAGAATCGTTGCCAACTATGGATTGAATCCCCGTCTTGGAAAATATTACAATACCGCTTGTGAAAACTGCTTGAGCTCGTTTAATGATAGAAGTATGAAGGTTTGTGAAAAATGTGGAAACTCTAGATTCGTTATGGGAGTAAGTGAACGAATAAAAGAGTTGAAAAATTGTGAAGCGGATGTAAAGAATCGTCCTCCATATATTCATCAAATCCCTTTAGAATTCATACAAGGAATTGGTCCTAAAACATTAATGAAATTACGCCAAGCTTTTGGAACAGATATGAATATTATTCACACGGCGCCTCTCGAAAAATTAAGGGAAATCATAAAACCTACACTAGTAGATGCTATTTCTCATGCAAGGTCAGGAAAACTGTCTATACAAACTGGCGGCGGCGGCTCTTATGGGAAAATTGATACCGGCAAACCTATCAGTTCATAAAAAGAGACATACCTCCTCCAGAGAATTCATAGAATAGAATTAAGAGTTTTAGGCAGAGGAGGCAGTGAAAATGGAGAGTGTCCGGTATTATATCCATCGTCACCTTGAGGAAAATAAAACATTGTATGCATTTGTTGGTGTTCTGTTTTTAATGGGGGTAATTTTTGGAGCAATCATCGTTAATTCATTGAGTTTAAATCAGAAACAAGACTTGTACACGTATCTTTCCCGGTTTTTTATAGGAGCGGCTGAAGGTGGATTCGCTAGCAAATCTGATATGTTTTTTCAGAGTTTCGGACATTACTTGAAATACATGGGGCTAATGTGGCTGCTTGGTTTATCTGTTATTGGACTGCCTGTTATTCTGGTTATGTTATTCCTAAAAGGAGTTGTTATCGGATTTACGGTTGGGTTCTTAGTCAATCAAATGGGATGGTATGGCTTTTTATTATCTTTAGTTTCAGTGCTTCCTCAGAACGTCTTATTAATTCCTGCATTTATTATCGTTTCTGTAGCGGCAATCGCTTTTTCTATTAAAATGATTCGCCAGCTTGCATTCAAACGTCACCATATGCCTTTTTTCCCCCAACTGATCCGATACACGATGCTCGTAGCCGGAGTTGGAATTATGGTATTTTTGGCGTCAACATTAGAAGCATTCTTCACTCCAGCTCTAATGGAACAAGTGATAAAATGGTCAATCCAATAGATGATAATGACTATTTCTTTATAATAAGTTTAAATCGTTATTTAAAATGACTTTAAATTGACAACTTTTTTTTCCATGCTTATAATTGTCTTGTGTATACATAAGGAGGAACGGGTATGGAAAGCAGAATCGACCGTATCAAAAAACAGCTGCATTCACAAAGTTATAAGCTGACTCCACAGCGTGAGGCGACCGTGAGAGTCCTCCTCGAAAATGAAGAAGATCATTTAAGTGCGGAAGATGTTTATCTGCTCGTCAAAGAAAAGGCGCCAGAGATTGGTCTGGCTACTGTTTACCGTACTCTGGAACTGTTAACAGAACTAAAAGTAGTAGATAAAATCAACTTTGGTGATGGGGTATCCCGTTATGATCTTAGAACAGAGGGTGCCGATCACTTTCATCACCACCTCGTTTGTATTGAGTGTGGAGCGGTTGATGAAATACAAGAAGACCTTCTAGGCGATGTGGAAAAAGTTGTAGAAGAAGGCTGGAATTTTAAAATTAAAGACCATAGGCTGACATTTCATGGAATCTGTCACAGGTGTCACAAACAAGAAAATAATGAAGGTGAAGGAAGCGAAGAATAACGCTTCCTTTTTTTCGATAAAGCAGGCTGATTTTGCAAACAATGTTGCTCTTGAATGTATTGATTTCGTTTCACGATGGTCGCTTGTCGGGAGGGCGTTCAGTGATCTTTGATGAGAGATGGATATTATAGGAAACACGAGTGCTCCTGCGTCTCCTAGAAAAACAACAGCGAAGCGAACTTTCTTGTCGCATGCTTTTAAGGAGAATACTCAAGTAGTTGGCACAGTGTTCTCTTAGGAGGCTAGCACCTTATACTTCAATCAAATTGACAGGTAGATTGAACAAAATGAGCCGAAAGCAACAACTTCTATAGAAAAAAGACTTATAGAAAGAAATATTTACAAAAGAATAATAATGGGGTAACGTATGTTGTGTAGTTTCAACTTTTACGTATAATCTGGGAGCATGTGGGCATAACCTGTACTATAAGAGGGACAGGGGTGGACACGATGGTTTCCTGGTTAAAATTAGTTTGGAATACGGCAAAAGTGTTCTTGGCATTTTCTATTTGCACGCTTGTGTTCTATTTTGGTTTATTATGGATTAATCAAGAGTATGAAAATTATCATAGATATGACGAACCTAAAGGGAAAGCGGTTAAAGTTTTTAATCTAAGTTCAGATAAAGACTCTAACTTTGTGAAAAGGCTTTTTTATTTCTATCAAACGGGTGAATAAGGAGGGGTAAGATGAACGATCATGTTCAGGACTTTCTTCAATATATTATTGTTGAACGAGCCCTTTCAAAAAACACGATAGAATCTTATAAACGAGATTTAACGCAATATGTACGTTTTTTAGAAAAAGTAGAATCCATTGAAACGATTGATAAGATCGATCGCAGTAATATAATGGGGTATCTATTATTTTTAAAAGAAAATGGTAAGGCTTCCACAACTTTAGCAAGGAACATTGCTTCAATACGATCATTCCATCAATTTCTGTTTCGTGAGAAGGTTGCTAGCCAAGATCCTTCGGTACATATCGAATCACCGAAAACAGAAAGGAAGCTTCCAAAGGTATTATCTACAGGTGAAGTCGAGGCTCTTTTAGAGACACCTTCAGCCAATGATCCTTTCTCACAAAGAGATAAAGCGATGTTAGAACTACTTTACGCGACTGGGATTCGTGTATCAGAACTCGTTGATTTGAACCTAGGTGATATTCATCTTAATATGGGCTTTATTCGCTGTATGGGAAAAGGGAATAAAGAAAGAATCATTCCGGTTGGAAAGATGGCCCAGACAGCAATTGAATGTTATTTAAATAATGGGAGATCCATGATGATAAAAGGGAAAAAAACGGAAGCGCTCTTTTTGAATCACCATGGAAACAGATTGTCGAGACAAGGGTTTTGGAAAATCTTGAAGCAGCTGGCCGTTAAGGCTAAAATAGAGAAAGAACTTACACCGCATACTCTCCGTCATTCTTTCGCAACCCATTTGCTAGAGAATGGGGCCGATTTGCGAGCCGTTCAAGAAATGTTAGGACATGCTGATATCTCAACCACTCAGATTTATACGCATGTTACAAAAACAAGATTGAAAGACGTATACTCCGCCTTCCATCCGAGGGCGTGAGCTTTCTTTTTGTTATAAGATGTCAGACTTCTGACATCAAATAGAATTTGTTTGTTGTTTCTATTTAAAGGAAATAGTAAATAGAGTGCAGTAACGAAATCAGGAGGAAGAAATGAAACAATCACTACGTTTTAAACGAACTTTTTTAATTGTCATGGATTCAGTGGGTATTGGTGAGGCGCCAGACGCTGAAAAATTTGGAGATAAGGGTGCTCATACACTCGGCCATATTGCCGAGCACATGGGTGGACTGAATGTTCCTCATTTAGAGAAACTAGGACTCGGAAACATTGATGAAACGATGAAAGGCATTCAAAAAGCTGAGAATCCCCTCGCCCATTATGCAAAGCTTCCTGAACTATCTAACGGGAAAGATACGATGACAGGACATTGGGAAATTATGGGCCTTCATATTCAAGAACCGTTTCAAACGTTTCCTGATGGGTTTCCGGATGAACTGATTAACATGCTCACTGAAAAGTGGGGGCGTGGAATAATTGGAAATAAAGCAGCTTCAGGTACTGAGATTATTTCAGAGCTTGGAGAAGAACATATGAAAACAGGGAAGCTAATCGTTTATACCTCAGCTGATTCAGTTTTACAGATTGCAGCTCATGAAGATATCGTACCGATTGAAGAACTATACGAAATTTGTGAAACGGCTAGAGAAATGACTCGTGAAGGAAAATATATGCTCGGTCGTATAATCGCACGCCCTTTTACAGGAAAGCCAGGTGCGTTTGAAAGGACTGCTAATCGTCATGACTACGCGTTGAAGCCGTTTGGAAGAACTGTTATGAACGAGCTCCAGGATAGTGGTTATGACAGTATTGCATTAGGCAAAATCTCGGACATCTTTGATGGTGAAGGTGTTACAAAATCAATCCGAACAAAGTCGAACAACGATGGAATGGACCAACTCGTTCAATCTATGGATGAGGATTTTACAGGTCTTAGCTTTCTGAACCTTGTAGACTTTGATGCCCTTTTTGGACATAGAAGAGATCCTAAAGGATATGGAGAAGCACTTCAGGAGTTCGATGTTCGTTTACCGGAAGTTTTGGAGAAATTAAACGATGATGATCTTCTGATGATTACGGCAGATCACGGAAACGATCCTGTTCATCATGGAACAGACCATACTAGAGAATACGTACCATTATTAGTCTTCCATAAAGGAATTCAAGCAGGGAAAGAATTAAGTGTTGGAAACACCTTTGCAGATATTGGTGCGACTATCGCTGAAATTTACGATGTGAAAAAACCAGAGATTGGAAAAAGCTTTTTAAATCAGCTTTAATATTAGGGGGAAAATGAACATGTCAACTCAACTACAAACTTCTGCTGAATTTATTCAATCAAAAATAGAGAAAACACCTAAGATCGGTTTAATCCTTGGATCTGGTTTAGGAATATTGGCTGAAGAAATTGAAAACCCAATTGTAATTCCTTATGCGGACATTCCTGAATTTCCTGTTTCGACAGTAGAAGGACATGCTGGACAGCTCGTAATCGGAGAACTTGCAGGTAAACAAGTTGTAGCGATGCAAGGCCGCTTTCATTATTATGAAGGATATTCTATGGAAAAAGTAACGTTTCCAGTTCGCGTCATGAAGCTGATTGGTGTTGAAACCATTGTTGTAACAAATGCTGCTGGCGGAGTGAACAAAGAATTTGAAGCTGGAGATCTCATGTTGATCACAGACCATATCAATAATATGGGAGACAATCCACTTATAGGTGCCAACGATACTTCATTTGGAGTTCGTTTTCCTGATATGAGTGAAGCATACACAAGTTCATTGCAAGAAATAGCTAGAAAGGTTTCAAATGAACTTGGCATCTCACTAAAAGAAGGTGTATATGTAGGGAACACGGGACCATCCTATGAAACACCTGCAGAAGTACGAATGCTTCGTACATTGGGTGCTGATGCTGTAGGAATGTCTACTGTACCAGAGGTCATCATCGCGCGTCACGCAGGGTTAAAAGTCATTGGCATCTCTTGTATCTCAAACATGGCAGCAGGAATACTAGATCAGCCATTAACTCATGATGAAGTAATGGAAACGACAGAAAAAGTTAAAGCTAATTTCCTTTCTTTAGTAAAAGGAATCGTTAAAGAAATTTAAGGAGGGGGGAGCCTTTTAATGACATCACTAACAGAAAAAATGAACGAAGCTGCATCGGTTATTGAAGAAAAGGTTTCCATTAAACCTGAAATCGGACTAATTTTAGGGTCTGGTTTAGGTGAACTTGCTGATGAGATTGAAAACCCTGTAACAATCGATTATCGTGATATCCCACATTTTCCTGTTTCAACGGTAGAAGGACATGCTGGAAAACTTGTAATCGGTATTTTGAACGGAAAATCGGTTGTAGCGATGCAAGGACGTTTTCATTACTACGAAGGTTATCCTGCTCAAGATGTAACATTCCCTGTTCGTGTTATGAAGGGGCTTGGCATTAATCTTGTCGTAGTAACAAATGCTTGTGGAGGCATGAATCCTGACTTTGCTGCAGGAGATTTGATGATTATTGAAGATCATCTTAATTTGACAGGTGTAAATCCTCTAATTGGTGCGAATAAAGGGGATTTAGGCCCTCGTTTTCCAGATATGAGCAGAGCATATACTCCAGAACTTATAGATTTAGTTAAGGATTCAGCAGGTAAGCTTAGTATTGAAGTGAAGCAAGGTGTGTATGCAGGGATTTCAGGTCCTACATATATGACGAGAGCAGAGCTTCGCATGCTGCGTACTCTTGGAGGAGACGCTGTTGGTATGTCTACCGTTCCAGAAGTTATCGTAGCAAGTCATATGAGCATGAAAGTGATTGGTATTTCCTGTGTAACTGATATGGCTATCGCAGATGAACTAGAGCCTTTAACACATGAGCAAGTCGTTGTTGTAGCTAATCAAACAAAGCCAAAGTTTATTCAACTCGTTAAACAGATTGTTTCAGACGTAACGTTATAAGAAAGTGGTGTTTAATTCATGAGAATGGTTGACTTAATACAAAAAAAGCGTGATGGAAAAGAATTAACGAAAGCAGAAATTGATCATATCATTCAAAGCTATACAAAAGGTGAAATTCCAGATTATCAGATGTCGGCTTTTGCAATGGCTGTTTATTTTAAAGACATGACAACTGAAGAGCGTGCGAATTTTACGATGGCCATGGTAGAATCTGGTGATCAAATCGATCTTTCAGCAATCGAAGGAATAAAGGTGGATAAGCATTCCACTGGCGGTGTTGGTGATACAACAACATTAGTTCTTGCTCCATTAGTTGCCGCATTGGGTGTTCCGGTAGCAAAAATGTCTGGAAGAGGACTTGGCCACACTGGTGGAACGATTGATAAATTAGAAGCTGTTCCAGGATTTCACGTTGAAATCGATAACCAGGAATTCATTGATTTGGTGAATAAAAACAAACTAGCTGTAATCGGACAAAGCGGTAATCTTACACCAGCTGACAAGAAGTTGTATGGTCTTCGGGATGTAACCGCTACTGTAAACTCAATACCGCTTATAGCAAGCTCGATCATGAGTAAAAAAATTGCAGCAGGTGCAGATGCAATTGTACTTGACGTTAAAACGGGTGCTGGCGCATTTATGAAAACACCTGAAGAAGCTGAAGAGTTAGCGAATGCGATGGTTAAGATCGGTAATGCTGTAGGCCGAAATACGATGGCTGTTATCTCTGATATGAGTCAGCCATTAGGTCTAGCCATCGGTAATGCGCTTGAGATCAAAGAAGCGATTGATACGCTAAATGGGAATGGTCCAAAAGATCTTGAAGAACTTTGCTTAACACTAGGTTCTCACATGGTTTATTTAGCTAAAAAAGCAGATTCGCTTGAAGATGCTCGTGAGATGCTAAAAGATGCTATCTCCTCAGGAAAAGCGCTTGAAACGTTAAAGATTTTCTTAAAAGCACAAGGTGGAGATGATTCGGTTGTCGACCATCCAGAAAACTTGCCTCAGGCAGCACATACTTTTGAGTTATCCGCAGATGAAGATGGGTTTGTTTCTGAAATTGTTGCAGATGAGATAGGTACAGCTGCAATGATTCTAGGAGCAGGAAGAGCAACGAAAGAATCAGAAATTGATCTTGCTGTTGGGTTAATGCTCAATAAAAAAGTAGGGGACAGCGTTAAGAAAGGGGACTCGCTCGTAACTATCTACAGCAATTCAGAAAACGTAGAAGGTGTAAAAGCGAGAATCCGTGATGCATATACGATCTCAAAAAGTTCTGTAGAAGCACCACCTTTAATTTATAAAGAAATAAAGAATTAAATATTTAAAAGCCGGACGTTATCGTTCGGCTTTTTTTCATGTCTTCTCTTTGGAAAATACGGTATAAAGTGAAAAATTATGGAAAAAATAAAGCTATATGAATGGAGGGAAAAGTATGAAAGCCGTTATTTCTGGGTTTTTAAGTATCTGTCTGTTAGCGTCATTTTCCATTCCAAAAGTGGAAGCTGCAGAAAAAAACAAAATGAAGCTGGCTGAACAAAGTCATTCAGCAATATTGATGGAACAAGATAGTGGAAGTGTTCTGTATGAAAAGAACAGTCATGAAAAATTGCCGCCAGCCAGCATGACGAAAATCATGACGTTAATTTTAGTGATGGAAGCTATTGATAAAGGGAAAATCGGTTGGAATGATAAGATTCGTGTAAGTGATTATGCCGCAAGTATGGGGGGATCGCAAATATTTCTGGAGCCCGGTGAAGAAATGAGAGTTGAAGATATGGTGAAAGGAATCGCAATCGGAAGTGCAAATGATGCATCTGTTGCAATGGCTGAGCATATTGCAGGTTCTGCAGAATCTTTTGTTGGCATGATGAACGATAAAGCAAAAGAATTGGGGTTAAAGGATTCTTTTTTCAAAAATGCAACAGGACTTCCTGCAGCAGGTCATTACACGTCCGCACATGATATGGCACTAATGGGGAAAGAACTTCTCAAACATGAAGAGATTACGAAGTTCACTGGACTTTATGAAGATTATTTGCGTGAAGATACAGAAAAGAAGTTTTGGCTTGTTAATACAAATCGGCTCGTCAAATTTTATCCAGGAGTAGATGGGTTAAAAACAGGCTTTACAAACGAAGCGAAATATTGTTTGACGGCAACTGCTAATAAAAACGGAATGAGAGTGATTGCCGTAGTAATGGGGGCACCTTCACCGAAAGAGAGAAATGCTCAGATTTCGAATATGCTTGATTACGCTTTTACTCAGTTCACTACAAAAAAACTATATGACCGTCATGAAATCATTAAAGAAGTAAAAGTTCAAAAAGCCAACAAATCAAAACTACCAGTTGTTACGTCTGAAAACATTTCTCTTTTATTGAAAAAAGGAGAAACAGCAAAAAAAGTAAAAACTGAAGTTTTCGTAGATAAACAATTAAAGATGCCAGTAAAAAAAGGTCAGCAAATTGGTACGCTAAAGATATGGAACGGAAAGAACCTTATAACTGAAAGTCCAGTATTGGCATCTGAAACCGTGAAAAAAGCATCCTGGTGGAAATTGTTTAAACGTACTGCAGGACAAATGTCAAAATCCTCTTAATGGTCGTTGTTCTTGACATATATAGGCGAATTCCCACTAGTTTTGTCAGGAGTGAAGGAATTCGTCTATTTTTATAGAACTTCACGTTATCCATAAAAGAAGGAGAGGATAGCGTGGGATTAGCTGTCAATTTGGAACTTAAACACACCGTATTATGTATCCGTTTAGACGGAGAACTTGATCACCATACAGCTGACTTGCTTAGGTCACAGGTGGAGGATTTTTTAAAGAAAAACAACGTAAACCATATTGTTCTGAATCTAGAAGGATTAAGTTTTATGGATAGCTCAGGTCTTGGTGTTATTTTGGGCCGTTACAAACAAATCAAGAACCAGAATGGAGAAATGGTGGTTTGTGCGATCTCACCTGCAGTAAAAAGACTTTTTGAAATGTCTGGGTTGTTTAAAATTATCCGTCTAGAAGAAGATGAAGAGCTGGCCCTTCAGGCGTTGGGGGTGGCATAAGATGAGAAATGAGATGAGAATACAATTTTCAGCTTTAAGTCAAAATGAGTCCTTTGCCCGAGTAACCGTTGCGGCTTTTATCGCGCAGATTGACCCAACAGTAGATGAATTAACCGAAATCAAGACAGTTGTATCTGAAGCGGTAACCAATGCCATTATTCATGGATATGAAAATAAAGCAAACGGTATGGTTTTTATTGAAGCAGCGATTGAAGAAGATACCATTCACTTAACAATTCGTGATGAAGGAATGGGGATACCGGATCTAGATCAGGCAAGGCAGCCGCTTTACACATCAAAACCTGAACTTGAGCGTTCAGGGATGGGCTTTACCATCATGGAGAATTTTATGGATAAAGTAGAAGTCATCTCAGAACCGTCATTCGGAACTACGATTCACTTGACAAAATACTTAACCAAAAATAAAGCAATGTGTAATTAAGGGAGTATGCCTATGGATGTCGAGGTGAAAGGCAGCAAAAGCGAACCGTTTCTGAAGGATGAGGAGATAAAGTTATTAATTAAACAAAGTCAAGAAGGGGATCAGCAAGCTCGTGATACAATTGTGGAAAAGAACATGAGACTTGTCTGGTCTGTGGTTCAGCGCTTTTTGAACAGAGGTTATGAAGCAGATGACCTTTTTCAGATCGGCAGTATTGGTCTATTAAAATCAGTTGATAAATTTGATCTATCATATGATGTCAGATTTTCGACGTATGCCGTTCCGATGATTATTGGAGAAATACAGAGGTTCATCCGGGACGATGGTACAGTAAAAGTTAGCCGTTCGTTAAAAGAGACCGGAAACAAAGTCCGAAAAGCAAAGGATGAGTTATCCAAATCACTTGGACGAACACCTACAATCAATGAGGTGGCTAAGTTTCTCGATGTTGCAGTTGAAGATGTCATCATGGCACAAGATGCAGTAAGAGCTCCCCAGTCCATTCATGAAACTGTCTATGAGAATGATGGAGATCCTATAACACTTCTTGATCAGATATCAGATCATTCAGAGAGCAAATGGTTTGATAAGATTGCGTTAAAAGATATTATGGACAGGCTGGATGAGCGTGAACGGCTTATCGTATATTTAAGATATTTTAAGGATCAAACACAATCAGAAGTAGCAGAGCGGCTAGCCATTTCTCAAGTTCAAGTGTCAAGGTTAGAAAAGAAAATATTATCGTTTATGAAAAACCAGTTGGAGACTTAATCAGTCTTCACTGGTTTTTTCTATGGTAGTTTTTGGATGTGTTCGTTTGATTAGCATGATTAGATTTAACGAATCGCATACTAAACACAAATGCGCTGAAGAAAAGAGCTGATGCAAATTGGATAAAAGTATATACCTTCGTATGCGGCAACGCGTTCAAGTCCTTCAGCATCAAAAAGTTACGATAGGGGATGTTGCGCAAATCGTAGCATCAGATGAAAATGAAAGGCTCGTAAAGGGATATATTATCCATGAAGTGACTCCTGAGGATAAACATTTGATTGTCATTGATGTAATGAGAGTGTTCGGTACCATTCAGAGAAAAAATCTGGGTGTAGACATTCAGACTGTAGGACCTGCTCAGACGATTTTAGAAATACAAATGAAGCAGAAAACAATGGCTCCTGTCTATTTTGTTCTCGTATGGCTGCTCCTCTTTACAGGTTCAGCTCTTGCCATCATGAATTTTCATGAAGATGTTAGCATGCAGCTGGTTCACCAGAAGATCTATTACATGATTACTGGTCATTTTAAAGAACAGCCCTTATTGCTTCAAGTCCCTTATTCGTTCGGACTTGGGTTAGGGATGATCTTATTTTTTAACCATATCTTTCGAAAAAGACTTAATGAAGAACCAAGTCCGCTAGAAGTAGAAATGTTTAATTATCAGCAAGACCTAGATCAATATGTCATCGTACACGAGAATAAAGAAACAGAGAAAAAAATCAATGGGAATTAAGGTATTACTCATAGCTTTTATCGGGTTTGGTGGCGGAATAACAGTCGGTTCTGGATTGGTAGCTTTAATTACAGTTCTTGGTATCGTGCCTCGCCTCATGCAGCTTTCTAAAACATATAGCTTCATTCGAAGTTATGAGCTAAGTATCATCTTTGGAGCAGTGATAGGGGGTTGGATGAACTTACGGAATGCATCTTTGGCATTTCCTGCATTAATACTCGTTCCTATCGGCTTATTGGCCGGCATCTTTGTTGGGATGCTAGCAGCAGCATTAACAGAGGTTCTAAACGTTCTTCCTATATTAGCAAAACGAGTAGGGTTTGGAGAAAAGATCATTTTCATTCTAATGGCGATCGTGTTAGGAAAGATCACTGGATCGTTGTTTCACTGGATGTACTACATTAACCATTAAGGAAGTGAAAAGAAAACAATGGCAACTAAAGAAGAACAACAAGCATATGCAAAAAAAATTAAACCCATTCAGCCTAAACCACCTTATGTACTAAATTGTTTAAAAGCTTTTATTATTGGTGGATTAATCTGTTTGATCGGTCAGGCGTTACAAAAGTTCTTTATGACCTTTTTTAATTTTTCCGAAGAAACCGCAGGTAATCCAACAGTAGCTACCCTTATTTTACTTGCAGCGCTGCTTACGGGGCTTGGTGTTTACGATAAGATTGGCCAATTTGCCGGTGCAGGATCCATCGTGCCTGTCACAGGCTTTGCAAATGCTGTTACTAGTGCTGCGTTAGAGCATAAAAGTGAAGGCTTAGTTTTAGGCGTCGCGACAAACTTATTTAAATTGGCAGGTGCCGTAATCGTTTTTGGAGCGGTTGCTGCTTACGTTTTTGGAATGATCCGCTATATTTTCCAGCAGGTAATGTGAGGAGTGAAGACATGAGCTTATTAGGCAGACAGACGTGGAAATTTTCAAATAACATTTACTTAAATTCATCAGGAACGGCTGTTGGTCCAATGGAAAGTGAGGGGCCATTAGGCAGTTACTTTGATAAATCTTATAACAATCTTCATTGCGATCAAAAAAATTGGGAACTTGCTGAAAGACAACTGATGGAAGATGCAATTGATGCTTGCTTACAGAAAGCAAAATTAAAGGCTGAAGATATTAATTTTCTGCTCGCAGGAGATTTATTGAACCAGATAGTCTCAGCGAACTATACGGCTAGAGGAAATGGTATTCCTTTTCTAGGTATATTCGGAGCGTGTTCTACTTCAATGGAATCTCTTGCGTTAGGAGCAGCATTAGTGGACGGCGGTTATGCGGATCGGATAATCGCAGCTGTAAGCTCTCACAACGCGACGGCGGAAAGACAGTTCAGATATCCCACAGAGTATGGCGGTCAAAAGCCAGATACTGCTACCTTTACAGTAACAGGGGCAGGAGCGGCGCTTGTAAGCAAACAAGTTTCAGATATAAAAATTACTTCTGCCACAGTTGGCAAAGTTGTAGATTTAGGGATAAAAGATCCTTTTGACATGGGTTCAGCAATGGCTCCAGCAGCCGCTGATACAATTGCAGCGCATTTTAACGAAATGAACGTTTCGCCTGATGAGTATGATCTTATAGCCACAGGTGATCTCTCAGGAGTTGGAGCACCTATTGTAAAGATGTTGTTAAAGGAGCAAGGATTTGATATCTCTAAGAATCATCGAGATTGCGGATTGATGGTTTATCGTGATGACCAACAAGTATTTGCAGGGGGAAGTGGATGTGCGTGTTCGGCTGTCGTCACTTATGGCTACATCTTGGATGAAATACGTAAAGGGAATTTAAAAAAGGTATTTATGGTTGCCACTGGAGCATTGTTAAATCCAGTTATGGTTCAACAAAAAGAAACAATACCTACTGTTGCCCACGGAGTAGTTTTAGAACGGGCGGAAGGAGGCATATAATATGGAATTTTTTTGGGCTTTTGTAGTGGGTGGTGCGATCTGTGTGATCGGACAATTAATGATGGATATTTTTAAATTAACTCCTGCACATGTAACAACATCCTTTGTTGTTTTCGGAGCTCTGCTTGATGCATTTGGGATCTATGATAAATTAATCGAATTTGCAGGTGCAGGTGCAACAGTTCCAATCACAAGTTTTGGTCACTCTCTCCTTCATGGTGCTATGGCTGCTGCAGACGAGCACGGTTTTATTGGAATCGCGATGGGGATTTTTGAGTTAACGTCAGCAGGGATATCATCTGCTATATTGTTTGGCTTTTTAGTTGCAGTCATCTTCGAACCGAAGGGGTGATTTGAAAAATGGTGAAAAAACGGGTCATTTTTATTACAGATGGAGATCTTTATGCCCTGCGAGTTGTTGAATATATTGCAAAGCAAGTTGGCGGACGATGTATATCGCAGTCATGGGGTAATCCATCTAAAAGAACGGGCGAAGAGCTTGTTCAAATGATTCGAGAAACACCACATGATCCTATACTTGTTATGTTTGATGATTGCGGATTTAAAGGAGAAGGTCCTGGAGAGCAAGCGATGAGGATTATTCACAAGCAACCAGACATTCAGATTATTGGAGCAGTTGCAGTTGCTGCGAAGACTCATTATGCAGAATGGACAAAAGTCCATTGTTCGTTGGACAGATATGGCGAGTTAACCGAGTATGGAATTGACAAAAGCGGTTTGCCAGATTTAGAAACCGGGAGAATTAACGGTGATACGGTATACATTTTAGATGAATTGAATCTTCCTTTCGTTATCGGGATAGGTGATATAGGCAAGATGGCGGGATTTGATGCTGTTGAAAAGGGAGCCCCTATCACATTAAAAGCGATCAACTTAATTTTAGAAAGGAGCTTAGCATATGGCACAAGCGAAACAAAAGACGCCCATCAGTAAAGATATCCATGAGAATGAAAAGTTTTTAAAAGAGCGCTTAGGTATCGGAATCAGTTTTGACGTTGGGGTACGAAAGATTTTTGTCATGAAAAAAGAGCTGCAGCTTTATTATTGTACGGGTCTTTGTGATAGTGAATTTATCATTATGCTCTATAAAGAGCTGCTAGATATAGACGAAGCACATCGATCACCGGGGAAAGTAAAAGAAATCGTACATAATCATTTAGCTCATCAGCAAGTAGAACTCACAAAATCTTTGGATGAAGCGGTTGACCGAATGCTTTCAGGTCTTATTGTACTTTTCGTGGACGGTGAAGAAGAGGCATTTGTCGTTGATGTGAGAAGTTATCCAGGCAGACAGCCAGAAGAACCAGATATTGAAAAAGTTGTAAGAGGTTCTAGAGATGGTTATACCGAGAACATCATTATTAATACAGCATTGACGAGAAGAAGAATTCGAGATGAAAGACTTCGCAACGAAATATTGCAAGTCGGAGAACGATCAAAGACGGATATATGTATTTCTTATATACAAGATGTTGCTGATCCAGGTCTCGTTGATACGATCCGGAAAGAATTAAACAATATTGATATTGACGGAATTCCAATGGCTGATAAAACAATTGAAGAATTTATCGTGAAACAAGGCTGGAATCCGTTTCCTCTCGTAAGATATACCGAGCGGCCGGATGTAGCAGCCCAGCATCTTATGGAAGGTCATGTACTTATTATTACCGATACATCGCCAAGTGTTATCATTACGCCAACGACCCTTTTTCATCATGTTCAGCATGCTGAAGAGTATAGGCAGACACCGTTTATCGGAGCATTTTTAAGATGGATCCGTTTTAGCGGGATGATCATGTCTGTCTTTTTAGTTCCTATGTGGCTTTTGTTTTCTATGGAAAAAGAACTGTTGCCTGGCTTTATTGATTTCATCGGGCCGAATAAAAGTACGAATATCCCGCTCTTTTTACAGATTATATTTGCTGAAATAGGGATTGATATTTTAAGGCTAGCCGCCATTCATACACCTAGTGCATTATCAACGGCAATGGGTTTGATCGCAGCGGTTCTTATCGGACAGATTGCGATTGATGTGGGACTATTTGTACCAGAAGTTATTTTATATGTTTCCATTGCCGCAATCGGTTCTTTCTCGACACCAAGCTATGAACTGAGTGTAGCGAATAAAGTAATCAGACTCATACTTATTGGGCTAGTTGTTCTCTTTAAAGTGCCTGGATACATGATTGGGGTAACGGTATTCATTCTTTACTTGAGTACAATCAAAAATTTGAACACTCCTTATCTGTGGCCGTTCATTCCCTTTAATCCAAAGGCGTTTATGCAAATTATCGTCCGTGTTGCAGTACCGCTATCAAAAGTAAGACCAAGTATTGTTCATCCCCAAAATCCGAACAAACAGCCAACAAATTGATGGATCTGTCCCTTGTCGATATAAAAAAAACATGATAGAATTTATTATTAATTAAATATATGCCTCATTTGAGGTAGAGGCGCAAAACGAATCAGTAGCATATGGAGTTCATGGAAGACGATGAAATATGTCGAAAGGTCAATTTGCCGAAGTGTAAAAGAAGTCCATTTCTTTTTATGCTGGGTCGCTGCTGAACAAGCAGCGGACTGTCACTACAATCGTAGTGGAGAGCTATTCCGACATGAGGGCACGGTCAAGACAGCCTGCCTCAATTGCGGCTGTCTTTTGCATTTGTCGGGATTAATTCTCCATCAATATGGAGAGGGGATTTATTTGTGAACTTACATGGAACAGCACAAATTGGAGAAAATCATCATCTTTGGATAGGTGGCATGGATACGATCGATCTTGCCAAAAAATACGGTACACCACTTTATCTATATGATGTTGCACTTATAAAAAATAGAGCAAGAGGGTTTAAAAAAGCATTTGAAGAAAAAGGTATCGGATATCAAGTCGCTTATGCTAGCAAAGCATTCTCATCTATCGCTATTATTCAGCTTTTGGATCAAGAAGGATTAAGTCTTGATGTAGTTTCAGGCGGAGAGCTTTTTACAGCTTTACAGGCTGATTTTCCAGCTGAAAGAATACATTTCCATGGGAACAACAAAAGTCCTGAGGAATTGGAATTTGCACTTAACGCGGGAGTCGGGTGCATTGTGGTAGATAATTTCTTTGAAATCAGTCTCTTAAAAACTTTATGCAGAAAGCGAAATCAAAAAATAAAAATTTTGTTGCGTCTTACACCAGGAATTGAAGCCCATACGCACGATTATATTATTACGGGGCAAGAGGACTCTAAGTTTGGTTTTGACCTTGGTAACGGACAGGCAGACGCTGCACTAAAAGAAGTCCTCGATTTTGAATTATTTGAAGTTTTAGGTGTACATTGCCATATCGGATCACAGATTTTCGAAACAGACGGCTTTACTTTAGCGATCGAAAAGCTGTTCAATCATTTTCATACATGGGATAAAGAATGTGATTTTTTCCCGAAAGTCGTGAATCTAGGGGGAGGTTTTGGTATCCAATATACATCCGAAGATACCCCGCTTCTGCCTGAGCAATATGTTACAGCAATGATTGATGAAGTAAGCAGGCAAATGAATTTATTTGAAGACAAACAAATGCCGGAATTATGGATTGAACCTGGAAGATCACTCGTTGGTGATGCTGGAACAACGATATACTCAATTGGTTCCCAAAAAGAGATAGAAGGTGTAAGACATTATGTTTCAGTAGACGGGGGAATGACAGACAACATTCGACCAGCTCTATATCAAGCGAAATACGATGCTTACGTGGCTAATAAAATGAACGAAAAGCCATCCAATACCGTATCCATTGCAGGAAAATGCTGTGAAAGCGGTGATATGCTTATATGGGATTTGGAGCTTCCAAACGTTACTGATTCAGATTATTTAGCTGTAACATGTACCGGTGCATATGGATACAGCATGGCAAATAATTATAACCGAATCGGACGTCCAGCAGTTGTATTTGTAGAGAACGGAGACGAACAGCTCGTTGTAAAACGTGAAACGTATGAAGACCTAATCAGACAGGATTTGCCGCTTAAAACAAAGGTTTTTGTGTAAATTAGTTTACGGAGTAAGCATTTCACCGTACAATGGTACTTGTAATGAAACAGAAGGAGGCCTATTAAAATGAAAAAAGGTTCTATTGAATTTGAAAATGGCGAAAAAATCCTTTTTGATCTATATCAAGAAGACGCACCAGGTACAGTTGAAAACTTTGAAAAATTGGCAAACGAAGGGTTTTACAATGGAGTAACATTCCACCGTGTAATTCCTGGATTTGTCGCTCAAGGCGGAGATCCGACTGGAACAGGTGCAGGTGGACCTGGTTATTCTATCCCTTGTGAAACAGAAGGGAACCCACACAAGCATGTTGCTGGTTCATTATCAATGGCACATGCTGGCCGAAACACGGGAGGAAGCCAGTTCTTCATCGTGCACGAGCCACAGCCGCACTTAGATGGTGTTCATACCGTTTTTGGACAAGTTACTGAGGGAATGGATTCAGTATTGCGTATCAGCCAAGGTGACGCAATGAAAGAAGTTAAAGTTTGGGAAGAATAATAGCATAATAAAAGAAGCTCCAGGAAATTTAGGAGCTTCTTTTTTATTGAGGTAAACATAAGCATAGTTACAAAATTCGGTTTTTTTGACTTTTTTGTTTTTGCCTCTCTTCAATAACAGAAGATCTGTCTCTGACACGATGTTTATGAATTATTTGATCATCTGGGTCTTTCTTTGTGTCCCACTCCTTACCAGTTTTTAGCGCTTCTCTTTTGCAAATATCTCTGATAGCAGCTGCCAACGGCAATGTGAAAGGCTCATATTTGCTATTTTCATGTATCTCGCGTTTTCTTTTTTCTAACTGTTCAAAGAACGGATCCACTTCTATTCCTAAGTCTAGAAGCGTTTTTCTTTCTTTTTCTAGTTTTTGAATGGCACTTGTAATCATTCTTTTCGAACCATTCATATTGCCTCTTCTTTGATGGTAAAGCGCAACTGCGATCTGGATGAGTCCAGGCCAGCAGTCACCTTTCATTCCTGTATTCTTCCAATGTTCCTCTAGAACTTCATGACATTCAAAATAATCTCGATCTGTATGGAAAAAAATCAAATAATCAATCCAAGCTTTCGGATACTTCAACTTGTGTCCACACCCCTTTATCATTCCATTTTAAGTCTACCATATGGTAAAGCCTATTAAAAATGCAGCTCCGGTATAAAGAATATATGATATAATTTTATAATACAAAAATCGTTAATAAAAACTGGGGAAATGTTATGCAATATAGTGTGAAGCTTGATGGATTTGAAGGTCCGCTTGATTTACTGCTTCATTTAATTCAAACATACGAAGTGGATATTTATGATATTCCTGTAGCCATTATTACAGAGCAATACCTGCATTATATACATACGATGAAAGAATTAAAATTAGATGTAGCAAGTGAATATCTTGTGATGGCCGCAACCTTGCTGGCTATTAAAAGTAAAATGCTCTTACCTAAACATGAAGATGATTTTATAGATCAGCAGATGGAATTGGATATGGAAGAAGATCCAAGAGAAGAACTCGTTAGAAGGCTGATTGAGTATAGAAAATTTAAATCTGCTGCGGATGAACTGAAAGAAAGAGAAGCTGCAAGAAGTTTAATTTATACAAGAGAGCCGCTGGACCTTAGTCAGTTTGAACGAGAGGATACGGCAAAACGCGTAACAAATGTGACCTTATATGATATGTTACAGGCGATGCAAAAAGTGTTTCAAGAAAAAATTATCCGAACACCAAAACAGACTACTATCGAACGTCAAGAAATACCGATTGAGACGAGGATGGAACAGATAAAGCAATCACTGCTATCTGTAGGAGGAAAGAAGCGCTTTTCTGACCTTTTTGATAATGCAAGTAAGGAGTACATGGTCGTCACCTTTCTAGCGTTATTAGAATTGATGAAAGTGAAATCGATCAATTGTGAGCAGAATGATCATTTTAGTGAGATATATATTACCATGATAGAGGAGTAAAGGAACTTGGAACGAAATGAAATAAAAGCTGTAATTGAAGGGTTACTCTTTGTGAGTGGGGATGAAGGGATTGACCGGAAGCAAATTGCACAGGTGCTGGATAAAGACAGTAAAGAAATAGATATATATATCGATGAGCTAAAAGAAAGCTATCTTTCACCTGACAGAGGAATGACCATTGTTGAATATGCAGGGTCACTTCAGTTTGTTACGAAGCAAGAACATGCCGTTTTTTATGAAAGGCTTGTAGAAACACCAGGTCATTCCACCCTATCTCAAGCAGCACTCGAGACATTAGCTATTATTGCTTATAAACAGCCGATCACAAGGTCTGAAATTGAAGACGTAAGAGGGGTTAAAACAGAAAAACCACTCCAGACTCTATCGGCTAAGGGGCTTGTTAAAGAAGTCGGTAGAGCTGAAGGTACAGGAAGAGCAATCCTCTATGGAACAACAAAAATATTTTTAGACCATTTTGGACTACAGTCTATAAAGGAACTGCCTCCACTTCCAGAGAACATACAAGAAGAGAGTGTAGAACAAGAAGCAGATCTGTTCTTTTCAAAGTTTCAGGAATCAATGTCTACTGAAGATTTTTAAGGGGGAATCGCATTTTGTTAATTCGTCATATCATTGGGGTTGAATTAGAGAAAGAAAAACCAAATACTTCTGAGGATTTTTTTAACCGGTCTGAAACCGTATACGAAGTTAATGGTGAAGATCATATTTTTCACCTTTTGTATGTTCGATACTTTGAAGAAAAATTAGAAGAAGAATTAACACAGCATACCTTCTGGAAGTCATACCTTAAGAGATATAAGATACGTGAAATCGCATCACTGGCAGCACTTTGCAAAAACAAAAGTTACCAAAATAGAAAAAGAGTGTACATTAATCAATTTGAGGACTTTAGGAGTCTGTTTATTGATACAGATAAAGAATCCTTTCAATCATTCCTTACAAAATTTGAATAATCTATTCAAGAGCAGCCAGTTGTGGCTGCTTTTTTTATGCCTCGTTTTTTAATTCGCGTTTTAGGGTAAATTAGGTAAAGAACTTTCAGTTAAAGGAGAGAGAGCTTTTGCCGTTAATAGCAGCTGTTGAAACTGTAAACCCACCCCACAAATTATCACAAGATGAAACGATGCAATTTGCGAAAAATTTATTTCAGGATGCTTTTTCAGACATAGAACGCTTGTTAAAGGTATTTCAGAATGGAGAGATCTCCTCTCGTTATTTTGTCATGCCTATTGAATGGTTTAAAGAAAAGAGAAGTTTTGAAGAAAAGAATGATTTATACATAGACTTTGCAACAAATTTAGGAGCTGACTGCATTCAAAAGTGTATTGGCCCACCAAAGGATTCCTTCATCCCATATGAAGAGATAGATGCTATTTTTTTTATATCCAGTTCTGGAATATCAACACCGAGTATTGAAGCGAGAATTATGAACATGCTTCCTTTTTCTCCTCATACGAAACGAATCCCCATCTGGGGATTAGGTTGTGCAGGAGGAGCATCTGGATTTTCAAGAGCTTTTGACTATTGCAAAGCATATCCAAAATCAAATGTACTTGTGTTGAGTGTGGAATTATGCAGTTTGACCTTTCAGCATGAAGATTTATCAAAGAGCAACTTAGTCGGAACATCTTTGTTCGCTGATGGTGTCGCTTGTGCTTTAATATGTGGAGATGAATCCAGAGCAGGTAAGGAGTCCGCATCATTAAAACCCTACATTAAGGATACGATGTCGACATTAAAACCCCATTCTGAAGATGTTATGGGATGGGAAGTGAAAAATACTGGTCTATATGTCGTATTTTCAAGAGATATTCCAAACGTCATTAGAACTTGGCTCAAACCAAACGTTGATGAGTTTTTAAATCGAAATCGTTTAACAGGTGAACAAATTGATCACTTTATTGCTCATCCAGGAGGTAAAAAAGTATTACAAGCCTATACGGATGCACTCGGATTACCACTCTCTAAAACAGATATTTCGAAAGACGTTTTAATGACAAATGGAAATATGTCATCTGCAACCGTATTTTATGTTCTCAAAAAATTTATGGAAAGTGATGTGAAAGAAGGAGATTTAGGAATCATGGCAGCTCTTGGACCAGGTTTTTCTTCTGAACTGCTCTTAGTCGAATGGGGGAAATAAATTGAAGTGGTTTCTTATTTTTTGGTGTTTTCTTGTTGTTCAGAGGCTTCTTGAAGTCAGAATAGCTAAAAAAAATGAAAAAATTCTGAGGTCAAAGGGTGCTGTTGAAGCGGGACGTGACCATTATAAATGGATGGTTTTCATGCACACCTCTTTTTTTGTTATTCTCTTTGCAGAAGTGATGGTCTTGCCTGCAAAGCCTCCCGAATGGTGGCTGCTACCGTTAACTCTTTTTGTTGGAGCACAAATCGTTCGCTTATGGGCGATTACCTCTCTTGGTGTTTATTGGAATACGAAGATTATTCTGCTCCCTGGCGCTAACGTGATAGCCAGAGGTCCATATCGATACATGAGACACCCTAACTACGCAGTCGTGTCGTTAGAACTTCTTGTTATCCCTCTCCTATTCGGTGCTTATTTCACAGCGGTACTATTTACGATATTAAATATCTTTATGCTTCGAGTTAGAATCAGAGCAGAAGAAAAAGCATTGATGGAACTTACGAATTATGAAAATAGTCATGGCAGTAAACATCGATTCTTTCCAAGTCAATAAATGAGCGGAAGTAAATCCCATTCATAACCTGTCCTTGTTTGCATAAACTTTTACAAAACACCTAAAGGGCGGGATTAAGAATGAAACGTACCATAAAACCTTTAATTTATAGTTTTATCTGCACCCTTATCCTTGCTGTCTTCCCGCAAGAGGCTAAAGCTGAACCAGGCGTTTCAGCAAAAGCAGCCGTCTTAATGGAACAATCTTCTGGGAGAGTTCTATATGGACGTAATGAACATCGTCCGATGAGAATTGCAAGCATTACGAAAATCATGACTGCGATTCTTGCAATAGAATCCGGAAAAATGCAGCATACCATAACGATTACAGATCATGCTGCAAAAACGGAAGGCTCTTCACTTTATTTAAAACCAGGTGAAAAAATTCCTTTACAGGACTTAGTGTACGGTTTGATGCTTCGATCAGGAAATGATTCGGCTGTTGCGATTGCTGAATATGTTGGTGGAAGCCTGGACGGGTTTGCATATCTTATGAATCAAAAGGCGGAGGAAATCGGGATGAAACATACCCGCTTCCGTAATCCACATGGCCTTGACACCCATGAGGATCATTATTCTACCGCTTATGACATGGCCTTGCTCACAAGATACGCCATGACCAATGAGATGTTTAAAGATATTTCATCGACTAAAGTGTATCGATCAGAGCAAACCGGTGAAAAATGGGACAGAGTGTGGCGGAACAAAAATAAAATGCTAAAACTGTACGACCACTCAACAGGAGGAAAGACAGGGTATACCAAACGCGCGAAAAGAACGCTTGTTTCAACAGCAGAGAAGGACGATATGGAACTTATTGCTGTTACACTAAATGATCCGGATGATTGGGAGGATCACAGGAATTTGTTTGAATGGGGTTTTCACTCGTTTGATATGGTTCCTCTCATAGACAAGGGAGAGATCTCAAGCATTAAAGATAAAGGGTATAAAGGGAAAGTAGAATCAAATCGAACGTTTTCTTACCCACTAATGAAAGAAGAGATCAGCCAGATCTCTTCTTCCATCCATTTATACAAACTACCGAAGTCAGGAAAATGGGAAGATGGAAAAGTCCCAAAACCAGTGGGTAGGTATTTTATAGAATTAGATGGTTCAAGAATTGCAGACCTACCACTCTATTATGATGGTAAAGCACTAATAAAACCTGATGAAGAAGGATTATGGACATCCTTTAAAAACATGCTGAACCGACTTTTCTTTGTTGCCAAGGAGCATGACCGCCTATGGTAAATTACATCTGGGTAGGAATGATGGTTATTGGTTTTGTCGTTGCGGCGATTAACGGAAACATGGATAAAGTAAATGAAGCGATTTTCACTAGTGCAAAAGAAGCGGTTACGTTAAGCTTTGCTATGATCAGTATACTTGTGTTTTGGCTTGGCATTATGAAAATAGCAGAAAAGGGTGGTTTATTAGAAGTGCTGGCCTTTTTGTTTCGCCCAATCGTAAAAAGGCTGTTTCCTGATATTCCACCTGACCATCCTGCACTCGGCTATATTTTATCGAATATGGCTGCAAATTTGCTCGGGTTAGGAAACGCTGCAACGCCAATGGGGATTAAAGCGATGGAGCAGCTCAAGATATTAAACGGAGGCAAGAATGAAGCAAGCCGTTCTATGATTACACTGCTTGCCATTAATACTTCAAGCATTACTCTTATTCCTACTACAATCATAGCGATACGTATGAGTTACAACTCGCAGTCCCCAACAGATATCGTTGCACCGACCCTATTAGCAACCGGAATTGCTACGATAGGCGCTATCCTTATTGACCGATTCTATTATTACCGTTCCTTGCAAAAGGGAGGGAAATAGAATGGGTTTCGTACAATCGTTTTCGATCTGGTTCATCCCTTTCCTTATTGGTTTTATTCTGTTGTATGGAACATATAAAAAAGTACCAACATATGAAACGTTCGTTGAAGGTGGAAAAGAAGGGTTTTCCATCGCAATCAGTATCATCCCATTTTTAGTGGGAATGCTCGTTGCTATATCTGTTTTCAGAGCTTCTGGTGCACTGGATTTTGTTATGGTAGCGATGCGTCCTATATTTTCATTGTTTCATATTCCAGCAGAAGTAGTTCCGCTCGGTTTGATGAGAACAATATCAGGTACTGGAGCTCTCGGTATGACATCAGACCTGATTGCCACCCATGGTCCAGACTCTTTTATTGGCCGTTTAGCTTCCACGATCCAAGGAAGTACCGACACGACCTTTTATGTATTGACGGTATATTTTGGGGCAGTTGGGATTAAAAAAATGAAATATGCTCTGAAGGTTGGCCTCCTTGCTGATTTGATCGGATTTTTAGCTTCAATTGTTGCAATTACTATCCTATTTTAATCATAAAACGAACAAAAAGAGTCGTGGCGGCTCTTTTTTACGTTTATCTAGGTTGAGAATTACGAATAATGAAGGTATGATGAGACATGAGGTGAAGTCATGGAACGATTGCAAAAAGTAATTGCCCAAAGCGGAATAACTTCCAGAAGAAAAGCTGAGGAATTAATCCGTGAAGGGAAAGTAAAAGTAAACGGAAACGTTATAACAGAATTGGGAACTAAGGTAGGAACAAAAGATAAGATCGAAGTAAATGAAATTCAAATTCAACGGGAACAACCCGTTTATTTTTTGATGTATAAACCTTCTGGTGTTATTACGGCAGTTTCAGACGATAAGGGAAGAAAAGTAGTTGCTGATTATTTTAAAGACCTTATTGAGCAGCGAGTTTTTCCTGTCGGGAGATTGGATTATGACACAACAGGTGCCATTATCATGACAAATGACGGAGAATTTGCGAACGTTTTAATGCACCCGCGATATCAGCTTGATAAAGTGTATATTGCAAAAGTAAAAGGCATACCGCCAAGAGAAAAAATTAAGCAGCTTGAACGTGGTATCCGCCTTGAGGATGGAATGACAGCACCTGCACATGTTAAAGTCATGTCCATCGATAAAAAGAAAGGAACGGCAATCGTTGAATTGACGATTCATGAAGGAAAGAATCGACAAGTAAAGCGAATGTTAGAAGCCATTGGCTGTCCAGTCATGAAGTTAAAACGAGAAAGATACGGATTTCTAGATCTTAGAGGACTGAATCCAGGTGAGTTTAGAGAATTAACGCCACATGAAATAAAACAGCTAAGAAATATGGCTGTCACACAAACGTCAAAAAAAAGCCGTAGATAGGCTTTTTTTTCAAGTTATAGTAAAATGGAAGCGGCAAAAAGGGAGCGGATGAAGTTGAAGAAAAAAAGATTATGGTTTCGCTCTGCTCTGCTTGCCATATTGGTTATAGCGGTCGGTTATACCATTTATAACAGTATCTTTGAAGAGACAGGTACATACATAAGCAAAGGAGATAGAGCTCCTAACTTTGTACTGACAGATCTGGATGGCAATCGAGTAGAACTTGAAGATTATCGAGGTAAAGGGGTATTCTTAAACTTTTGGGGTACATGGTGTAAGCCTTGTGAACGGGAGATGCCATATATGCAAAGGCAATATGAGGCGTATAAGGAGCAAGGTGTAGAAATTCTTGCAGTAAATGTGAGTGAAACGAATGTATCGGTCAAAAATTTTGCTAAACGATATCATTTGACCTTCCCAATCCCAATGGATAAACAACGTGAAGTAACAAAGGCGTACGGAATCGGTCCGATACCGACAACGATTCTTGTAGATAAAGACGGAAAAGTTGTGGAACGGACAAGCGAGTCACTATCGGAAGAAAAAATCATTTCATTCATGGAAAAAATCAAGCCGTAAGAGGGGGATATGATGCAATCAAAACTATGTGAATGCGGCCACTCTAACCCTTACGGAACAAGTCTTTGTCAAGCTTGTGGGAAACCATTGGATAACGAAGTTGAAGTACTGTCAAGCATGCGCTATGAAGGAAGTGCCAGAAGGTCGCAAACGTATAAATCGACGATTGTTGATCGAGTATGGAACTTCTTTTCATCTGTAAAGGTTGGGGTTTGGTTAATCGTCACTATTCTAGTGGCAGCAGCGATTGGAACGATCTTTCCACAAGAAATGTTTATACCGCCAAATGTTGATCCCGCCTCTCATTATGAGAGTGAATATGGGACTTTAGGATTCATCTATTATTTATTAGGCTTTCATAATCTTTACGGATCATGGTGGTTTATTATCTTGCTCGGAATGTTAGGGTTATCCATCATTATTGCGAGTCTGGATCGAGGAATTCCTTTATATAAAGCTCTTAAAACACAGAGGGTTACAAGACATGATCAATTCATGAAAAATCAGCGTTTATTGTCCGTCTCTCATGATGTTGAAATGGAAGAGATCAAATATTCACTGGAAACATTAAGATACAAGGTTCGTGAGGAAGAGGGAAACCTTTTTGCTGAAAAAGGACGTTTTTCAAGATGGGGCGCATATGTCAACCATGTTGGGTTAATTATTTTTCTTACAGGAGCGATGCTTCGTTTCTTTCCAGGCATGTATGTGGACGAGATACTCTGGGTAAGAGAAGGAGAAAAAGCATCCATTCCAGGGACTAAAAGTGATGAAGGACAGTTTTACTTAGAAAACAATGATTTTATTTTGGAGATGTATGATAAGAACGATAAAAAGTTTAATTCAGCATTAAGTTCCGTTGATGGCGAGGTAGCTAAAAATTATCAAAGTAATGTCACTTTGTATAAAACAGAACCTGCCCATACGATCGGGGAAGAACCGAAACTTCTAAAAGTTAAAGATGGCGTGATTCGGGTAAACGAACCGTTCAAGTTTGATTCATTCGCACTCTATCAAACTGATTTTAAGCTAAATGAATTTTATAAAATGAGTTTTAAACTCGAAGAAAAATCAACAGGTAAATTCTTTGGTGATTTAACAGTAGATCTGCATGAACCAGAAACAGAGTATGACTTAGGAAACGGGTATCGGGTTGAAATTTTAGATTATTATCCAAACTTTGTTTTAAATGAACATAATCAACCAGCTACGGTAAACAACTTGCCAGATAATCCTGCTTTTGTGTTTGCTATGTATTCTCCCTCAACACCAAAAGGAGAGAAAGCATTCGTTGGGATTCAAAAAAACATCGAATCAGGTGACAATCAATTTAAGATGTCTTTTGCTGGAATTGAAACGAAGGATTTAACGGCGTTAACCGTCAGAAAAGACCATACATTATGGATCATTGCCCTTGGCGGCATCATTTTTATGATTGGGGTAACACAAGGATTATATTGGAATTACAGAAGAATTTGGATTAAACAAAATGAAGACGGAATCTGGGCTGCGGCACATACGAATAAAAACTGGTATGGCTTAAAAAAGGATTTGGAGTTCTTGTCGGACAAAACGAATTTAACACCATTGGAAGATAAAGAAATAGATTCTATTAAGTAGTACCGTTAGGCAGGAGGGTATAAGATGTCGGAATTAAGCAGTACGCTTTTATATAGCGCATTTATTATCTATTTGTTTTCAACCCTTTTCTTTGCGATGTCAATTTCTGATAAAAAGCAATCAAAGGCCGCTTATACAAAAAGATGGGGAAGAATAGGCTTTATTAGTGCTTGCGCGGGTTTTCTATTTCAACTCGGTTATTTCATTACAAGATGGATCGCTAGCGGGCATGCACCTGTAAGCAATTTGTTTGAGTTTACAACGTTCTTTGGCATGATGATGGTTCTAGCATTTATCATTTTATATATCATCTACCGCACGAATGGCCTTGGTGTTTTCGCGATGCCAGTGGCTGTCCTTGTTATTTCATATGCAAGCATGTTTCCAAGAGAAATATCACCGTTAATTCCTGCCTTGCAGAGTGATTGGTTAAAAATTCACGTAACTACGGCGGCTCTTGGCGAAGGGATACTTGCTATTTCATTCGTTTCCGGACTTATTTATTTAATCCGAACGGTTGATCAATCCGTTTCAACGAAAAAGACGAAGTGGCTGGAAATCATACTTTACAGTTTATTAAGCGTTGTTGGTTTTATCGTTGTATCTTTAGCGTTTAAAGGGACAGGGTACGAAACGAGCTTTGAAATGATGAACGAAAACAATCAGCCGACAAAAATTGTTTACGAAATGCCTGCTTTAGCAGGACCAGCGAACGGAAAGCAGCTAGATGAAGGCTTTGGACCGCTCTTTTCGACACCATCTTGGATGAACGGTGTTGATGCATCAATCAAGTTAAATACGTTCATATGGTCTCTCGTTGCAGGGTTAATTATTTATGGATTGCTTCGCTTAATCTTAAGAAAAAGGATTTCCGCAGCGCTTCAGTCTAAAGTTAACAATATGAATCCTGAACTTCTTGATGAAATTAGTTATCGAGCTGTTGCCATCGGGTTTCCTATCTTCACGCTAGGTGCGCTCATTTTTGCAATGATCTGGGCTCAGCAAGCGTGGTCTAGATTTTGGGGCTGGGATCCAAAAGAGGTTTGGGCACTGATTACATTCTTGTTTTACGCGGCCTATCTTCACTTGAGACTTTCAAGGGGCTGGCATGGTGAAAAATCAGCATGGTTATGTGTGCTTGGATTTTGGATCATCACGTTTAACTTAATTGCAGTTAACCTCGTTTTAGTCGGATTGCATTCTTATGCTTAAGGGTTATTCATGAAAAGAAAGTCTCTCTTCTTTAAGAGAGGCTTTTTTGTAAATGGGGGTAAGATGTTTCTCGTTTGTTTGAACATGATTACTTCATGTATGATAGAAACAGGATATTTAAGGAATAATTGGTTTTAATAATGATTTCTTGTGGAGGACTGAAAATGAATACGGAAGCTAAAATTCTTGTTGTTGATGACGAAGAACGAATTCGCAAGCTATTAACGATGTATTTGGAAAGAGAAAATTATGAAGTACATGAAGCAGAAAACGGAGAAGACGCACTTCAAATGGCTGTTTCCATTAATTTTGATCTTATTCTGCTTGACCTTATGTTACCTGGGATGGACGGGATAGAAGTTTGCGAGAAACTCCGGGAAAAGAAAGCAACTCCCGTTATTATGCTAACCGCTAAAGGTGAAGAATTAAACAGGATTCAAGGCTTTGAAGCGGGTACAGATGATTATATCGCTAAACCTTTTAGCCCGAGAGAAGTGATCTTGCGTGTAAAAGCACTTTTAAGAAGATCATCACCAACTAAATTTCTTCAAACAGAAACCGTTGCCAAAAACGTAGTCGTTTTTAAGCATCTGACGATTGATCATGATGCTCACCGGGTAACAGCTGGAGGAAAAGAAGTAAACTTAACACCAAAGGAATATGAACTTCTTTATTATCTGGCTAAAACACCAGACAAAGTTTATGCCCGTGAGCAGCTGTTAAAGGATGTTTGGAATTATGAGTTTTTTGGTGATCTTAGAACTGTAGATACTCATGTAAAAAGACTTCGGGAAAAATTGAACAAAGTTTCTCCTGATGCAGCTTCCATGATTGCAACCGTTTGGGGAGTTGGATATAAATTCGAGGCGGGAAATGAATGATTTGGCGAAGTGTTGTAGGTAAACTCTGGGTAACAATATTGTTATTAGTATCAGTTGTACTAACGTTATTAACGATATTGCTTACCCAATTCTTTGAAAATTTTTATGATGAACAAGCAAAGGAACAATTAACAAAAATGGCTGATCGGCTAGTTTTGATTATGGAGAATGATTCAAATAAGGAAGAAGCCATTCGCATTACAAGGGAAATGGCTGAGGCTTATTCGATGTCCATCATGATTATTGATAAGAATCAAGAGTCATTCATTTCAACTGAAACACAAGGTGAAACTCCCACCATCCCTGTTTCTGTTTTTAATGAGGATGAAAAATTGTCAAATGTTATCCAAAAGAAAAAAAACATCTACATCAATGGTGACTTTCCCATTCGTGCAAACGGGAAAGAATTAGAACATACGATGATCATTTACGGTGAACCGTATGGGAATGGACAAAATGCCGGTGGCGTGTATGTTTATCAATCCATCGAAAACATTAAGAAAACGACAGATCAAACAAAATACCTTATTTTCTTAGCCGCTGGTATAGCAATTATACTAACTACAATCTTTGCTTTTTTCCTATCAACACGAATTACAGCTCCACTTAGAAAGATGAGAGAAGCGGCAACATCTGTAGCAAAAGGTGAATTTGATATGAAGGTGCCAATCCTAACTCATGATGAGATTGGTGAACTTGGAATGACATTTAATCGGATGGGACGGCAGCTTAAAAGTAATATTACAGCGCTTAATCAGGAAAAAGAGCAGCTAACTAGTGTTTTAAGCTCAATGGCTGATGGCGTTATTACATTTGATCGAAAAATGAATATATTGGTTACAAATCCCCCAGCAGACCGATTTTTACAAGCTTACTATTATGAATCAGGGATGAAGACGGAAGCAGAAGGAAGCGTTCCTAAAGAAGTCACCCGGCTTTATCAGCAAGTCGTTTCATTAGAGAGTGAACAAATGACAGAAGTTGATATTCAAGGAAGGTCTTGGGTTGTTGTCATGACCCCTCTATACGATCATTCCGTCATTCGCGGAGCGGTAGCAGTCCTGCGGGATATGACAGAAGAAAGACGCATGGATAAATTAAGAGAAGACTTTGTGGCAAATGTTTCACATGAATTAAAGACCCCGATCTCTATGCTTCAAGGATACAGTGAGGCTATCGTAGATGGTATCGCTGAGTCAGAAGAAGAAAAGAAAGAACTAGCAGGTATTATTTTAGATGAATCAAAAAGAATGGGAAGACTCGTAAACGAGCTTTTGGATTTAGCCAGATTAGAAGCAGGTCATATGAAGCTTCATTATTCAACTACCCCCATCGTTCCATTTGTGGAACGGATTGTGCGAAAGTTTCAGGGTCCTGCAAAAGAAAGGGATATTCAATTAAATCTTGATCTAGCCGGTGTTCAAAAAGAAATGGAGATCGATCCTGATCGGATTGAACAAGTGCTGACAAACTTAATCGATAATGCGATTCGCCACACCTCGCATGGTGGTTTTGTAAATCTCTCTCTAGAATCAAGTGAAAGAGCCGTAAAGTTTTTTATTAAAGATAATGGGTCAGGGATCAAAGAAGAAGATCTTCCATTTGTATTTGAGCGTTTTTATAAAGGTGATAAAGCGAGAACGAGAGGTAAATCAGGGGGAACGGGCCTTGGACTTGCAATCGCAAGAAACATTGTTGAAGCGCATGGGGGACAGATCAATGTTCATAGCAAAAATAATGAAGGAACGACATTTTCTTTTGTAATTCCACGAATGATGAAATAAATTATCAATCTTTCCCGATTAATCTTGTTTCATAAGGAACAAAAAAAATTTTTAAAAATACGTTCACAAAATATTGCATTACGTTATAATTGGAAGTGTAGTTAATAATTTCATAGGATGTTTTAAAACAGGTGCTGTCCACTTAAGGACGAGCATAATAGGGAAAACGGTTAAATTCCGTTGCGGTCCCGCCACTGTAATTGTGAGAAACCTAACGACTAAACCACTGTTCATAACGGGAAGGTGTTAGGGGACGATGATCATGAGCCAGGAGACCTGCCTGTTTTTACGTAACATGACCTACGAGGATAGGGGAGGTGTTAAGACAGTGCCACTAATAGGCGGCTGTTTTCTGCCTGTATACCAAATTGACAATCTCCTTCGTAGACGAAGGGGATTTTTTTGGTTCATTTTAGAAAAAAAATAGGAAGAAGGTTTCGTATGAAAAAACTGTTTTTAGTATTTACTACAATGATGATGTTGGTTGGATGTGGGACTGCAGAAACGACTAAAAATACTTCTGATCAGCCTAAGTCAGAAGAAAGCAAAAAACAGCAGGTAACTGTGCATATTACAAAAGACAATGGCAATGAAAAAGTAACAGAAAAAAAAGTAGATATTACTGAAGAGACAACTGTTATGGATGTTATGAAAAATAATTTTGAGATCAAAACTCAATATGATGATTCTTTCATCAGTTCTATTGATGGTGTTGCAGGAAACGAACAAGATAAAACATCTTGGTTTTTCTCTGTCAATGGTGAGGAAGCGATGAAAGGGGCAAAAGATATCACCTTAAAACCTGGTGATTCGGTTGAGTTTGACTTCCATAAATATGAATAGCTTTACCGTTAGAAGGATGACAACCATCGCACTCCTCGCTGCTATATTAACTGTTGGGCGAATTGGATTTGCGGTTATACCAAATGTGCAGCCGAACACTACCATTCTTATCATCGCTTCTTTTGCTCTTGGTCCTCTACATGGGTTGTTCCTTGCGATAATAAGTACAATGACAACAAATTTATTTTTGGGTCATGGCTTATGGTCGTTCGGTCAGATGATTGCTTGGGGAACGATTGCTATTATAAGCGGTTTCCTTGGAAGATATAGACACCACATACCTTGGATTCTGTTAATTTTATATTCGGCTTTTTGTGGCTTTTTGTTCGGCTTGATCATGTCAATCATTATGGGTGGAATTATGATTCAAAAATTTTGGCCCTATTATTTGTCAGGTTTGCCTTTTGATCTTAATCATGCGATAGGCAATATCGCATTTTTCATTATTTTGTATAAACCGTTACTGACTGTGATGGAACAGCAATTAAATAAAGATGTAACCAAAAAAGCTGCCTGCTGACAGGCGGCTTTTTTGCTGTCAAAAAAAGTGTTCAAAACATTGATTGATTGAATAAGATAGTAAAGTTGATTCTTAAACATTTAGGAGGACAAAATGAGAGATTATTTAAATCGTTTTTTTGCTGTACTTTTTCTTACGTTATGTATTAGTGTTCTTTTTTTCGGTGTCAAGCTCGGCGCATAAAATACTTGATTGATAGGGTGATTCATGTTACATATGGTAAAACGTTTTTTTAAAAGGAGACGAATATGCTAACGGATTACCATACTCATTTAGAAAAAGGCACCTTGTCCATCGATTACTTAGCAAAATTTGTAGAAACGGCCAAGAAAAAAGGGATCGGCGAACTTGGAATATCTGAACATGCGTATCATTTTCATGAAACAAAAAATATTGTTTCAAAACCATGGATGGAAGAAAGACGATATTATGCAATGAATGATTATGTAGACTTGTTTAAGGAAGCAGACAGGCGGGGAATGGACGTTAAAATGTCTATTGAAATGGATTATACACCAGGCCGACATAAAGAAATGGAAGCTTTTATATCCTCCTATCACTTTGACTATGTGATAGGGTCTGTTCATTGGGTTGGCGATTTTGGCATCGATCTTGCGGAATTCAGAAAGGAATGGGACCGAAGAGATTTGTTCGATACATATCGAGCCTATTACGACCAAATCATTACACTTGCTGAATCTAACCTGTTTGATGTAGTTGGACATTTAGACCTTGTTAAAATTTTTAATTATGTTCCTAAAGATGAAGAATTTTTATTAGAACAATATGAGCGTATAACCGAAGCGTTAAAGAATTCAAAAACGTGTGTAGAAATATCATCAGCAGGACTTCGTAAACCTGTCGGAAGATTGTATCCCGAGCCAGAACTATTGGCCATGTGTTATAAAAAAGGGATTCCCATCGTACTTTCCTCCGATGCACACGAACCTCATCAAGTTGGTGAAAACTATGAAGCTTCTATTCAACTTGCAAAAGAGGCTGGTTATACCTCCCTTATGACATTTAAAGAGGGAGTTCGAAAAGAAGTTGTGTTAGGTTAGCTCTGTAAGCTTTTTGTAAAGAAAAAAGGCTCAAAGGCGGTTGTTTCGCTTTTGAGCCTTTTTCCCTCGTCTATAAATCTAATGGTTTACAAACGAGAAGATCTTCAATTTTTGCAAGTTCTTTTTGAATAGGTTCAGGGAGCTGGCTATCAAAGGTTAACACCATCATTGCCTCCCCGCCAGCTGATTTTCTTCCAACATGCATCGTTGCTATGTTAATTTTTCGTTCGCCTAAAAAAGCACCTACTTTCCCAATAATACCGGGAGTATCAAGATGTTCAATATACAATAGCGATCCTTGAGGCACAAAATCAACAGTATACCCATTTAATTGTATGATGCGCCCACCGAATCCTTTAACTAAAGTTGCAGACATCGTGAAGGTATGGTTTTGTCCTGTTACTTTTACGTGAATGATGTTAGGATAGCCATAATCATCGATACCGCGCTTTTCTCCGACAACAATGCCGCGTTCGTTTGCGGCTACCATACTGTTAACATCGTTAACAGGCCTTCCGAGTCTTGTTTTTAAAAATCCGCAAAGAAAACTGCGTGTTAATGAAGTGGTATCTATATCTGATAAAGAACCTCCATAACCTAATGAAATTTCTGAAACGGGTTCTTTAAAAAATTGAGTGGCAAAAGATCCAATCACATGAGAAAAATCATAATAGGCAATTAATTTTTCGTAAGTGTCCTTTGATAATGAAGGGAAGTTAATAGCATGTTTCAAAGGTTTGTTCAGGATAAATGATTTTATTTCATCACTCGCCATAAATGCTACATTCTTCTGAGCTTGTATGGTGGATGCTGCAATGTGTGGAGTAACAATTACGTTAGGATGTTGGATTAAATTTCGATTCATGGGAGGCTCTTGTTCAAAAACATCAAGTGCACAACCTGATAAGTGTCCATTATCTAAATAATGCAGAAGAGCATCTTCATCAATGATACCACCTCGAGCACAGTTGAGGATGAAAGCTCCATTTTTTGCAAATTTAAGGTTATCCATGTTTAAAAGCTTGTGGGTGTCTTTTGTTAATGGGGTATGAACCGTAATGATGTCACTTTGTTGTATGAGAGTATCTAGATCGACAGACGTAACAGATAGTTCTTTTTGCTTTTCTAATGAGAAATACGGATCGTACACATTGACGTTCATTGAAAAGCTTTTAGCACGTTTAGCAAGTTCTGTTCCAATCCGTCCCATTCCTACTATTCCTAATGTTTTTTGGTAAAGTTCTTGTCCGGTATATTTTTTTCGGTTCCATTCCCCAAGCTTAACAGATTGATTGGCTTGAGGGATATTTCTCAGCAATGACATCATCATAGCCCAAGTGTGTTCAGCAGTAGAAATCGTATTCCCTTCTGGGGCATTAACCACAAGGATCCCTTTTTCGGTGGCAGCTGTAATGTCAATGTTATCAACACCAACACCAGCACGTGCAATAATTTTCAACTGAGAAAACTTTTCGAGCACAGATCTTGTAAGTTTCGTAGCGCTTCTGACCATAATACCTTGAATGCTATCAGGGTGAATCTCATCAATCGTTCCAAAGACGAGTTCTACACCTTCTAGATCTGTTAACGGTTCAATGCCATCACTTGTAATCCCATCACATATCAATATGGTTGTTGTCACGTTTCCACCCCTTGGTCTCTTTATAATAGTATTAATATTTTGATAACTTAACACATTCTTATGAAGGGCACAACCGTGTTTTTTACGAGAGCGGTTTCAAAAAATAAAAAACTAATTGACAATGAGAATCATCCTTAATAAAATAAATAAAAAACCCTCTTAAAAAGAGGGCGGCAATACATGTAATCTATTCGAATTTTAGTGCATCGCCATCAAAAGGATCTTCTGAAACTTTGATAGAGTCAGTAGGACAACCTTCAAAAGCATCTTGCATGTCTTCTAACAGCACATCTGGAATCTCTACGATCCCTTGGTTATCGTCTAGCGTTACAAATGCAATTCCTTCATCGTCATAATCGTAAATGTCTGGTGCGGCTGCCCCACATGCTCCACATGCGATACAAGTTTCTTTGTCTACAATCGTATACTTTGGCATAATGAATACCTCCTAATAAATTGGAAAACCACTCTGTAATACAAATTTAACCATTTTTTAATTAAGGTTTACTAATCATATTGTAATAAGTATCCCAACACATTTCAATAGAAAATTAGATTCCTCATCTTTTCTTTTATTCCCATCCCCCCTGAAAATATAACACTTTTATTCTTAAAATCCGATAATCTGATAAAATAGAGATAGACTTTTAGCGTGGTGATAAACGATGGAAATTTGTATTCCCCTTGTTGTTGATGTATTGGACAAAATAAATGGAAGCAGAAAAAGTTCAGGAATTTATTACATCTTATCAGGAAAAAAGACTTCTCAATCTTTATCAGACAGCCAATGGTTTGGTATTCAACCATATTATGCAGCTTTAAAAGGGATAACAACTGAAGAATTTAATGTACTCCTTTTGAGGATAAACTCCATGGATTTGATTGAAGAACAAGAAGAGAATGTATTTGTCGTTACTGAAAACGGACAATCGTTATTATTGGATGAAAAAAAACGAATGGGATTTATGGAAAAGTTAGATGGGTTGAAATATGCGTCAATAGAACAATCGTGCTGGAGGATCATTACGTTATATACCCAGGCGCTTTCAAACGCGCTTTATGGACATAATGATTATTCACCTATCGTAAGAGATCGTAACACAGTGGATAAAGTAAAATCACTTTTTCCAAGATCAGAACAAAAGAGAAAAGAGATAGCCCAACAGCTTTTCTTTGAAATTTCCTTTATTCTGAAAGAAACTGATACACGTTCAGCAAGTATTTTTGTAAGAAAATTATCAGGATATGATCGAATAGGAAATACTTTTGAGCAGTTAGCAAAAGAGTGGAGCCTAGATAAGACTGAGGTCACTTTGCGTTTTCGGTCGATTCTTCATCATTGTTTAAGATTATCAAGAGATCATTCTAAACAATTTCCTGTATTACACTCATTGATCGGGAGTTATACCGAAGTTCCAGCCTTAACTAAATCGGCTTCTCTTACGTATGAACTGCTGACGAAAGATAAGACCATTCAAGAGATTATGAGAATCAGAAAGTTAAAATCCAGCACATTGGAAGATCATCTTGTCGAAATTGCACGTGCTATTCCTGAATTCTCCATATACCCATATATAAAGAAGGAAGATACAGACCAAGTTGTTTGTTTTTATAATAAAACGAAGGAAAATAAATTACGTCCGATTAAAGAAGCTTTTCCTCATTTATCGTATCTGCAAATAAGACTTGTTCTTGCAAAAGAGGGTGGTAAAATTGCAACTGGAAGCAGCGCTTAAGCAAATATATGGGTTTGATGAGTTCAGACCTGGGCAGAAAGAAATCTTAACTGACCTGCTTTCAGGTCAGGATGTTCTTGGAATGCTTCCGACAGGAACTGGAAAAACACTGATTTATCAGATGGCAGCTCATTTATTAAAAGGAAGAGCTTTAATTGTTTCTCCTTTAGTTTCCTTAATGCAAGACCAGGTAGATCAGTTTAAACAAGCTGGGTTTAAAAAGACGATTGCCCTAAATAGCTTTTTAGATCATGGAGAAAAACAACACATATTAAGGCAATTAGATGATTTTCAGTTTGTGTTTGTGAGCCCTGAGATTATTCAAAGTAAGTTCGTGCAGGAAGCACTAATATCGGTAGAATGGTCGCTATTTGTTGTGGATGAAGCGCATTGTATCTCCCAATGGGGACATGAATTTCGGCCTCACTACTTAGATCTAGCACTCATGAAAAAAAGATTAGGGGAACCGTTATGTCTGGCTTTGACCGCGACAGCCACAAAACAAGTACAGCATGATATTCGATATTATTTGGAAATGAAGCAGCCGAAAGTACATATTTATAGCGTAAATCGTCCAAATATTTCTTTGTTTGTTGAATCTTTTTCTGATCTAGAGCAAAAACAGGACAAAGCCATTGATTTAATAAATCGTTTAAAAGGGCCGGGTATTGTTTACACGAATACGAGAAAAGCCGCTGAACAGCTTGTCATGATTCTCCAAGAAAGAGGAATCAACGATGTAGCATACTATCATGGCGGAATGGATCAAGATGAACGCTTACTCGTCCAAAAGCAATTTTTACACTCTCAACTTAGCTTAATCGTTTGTACGAACGCTTTTGGTATGGGAATTAACAAATCTGATATCCGATACGTCATTCACCTTCATACTCCTTCTACAATAGAGGGGTATGTTCAGGAAATTGGGAGAGCTGGCAGGGACCTTGCACCGTCTGTAGCCATTCTTCTTTTTCATCTTTCCGATTTAGAAATACCGTTTCATTTCATTGAACATGAACTGCCGGATGAAACCCAAATGGACTTCGTTTTATACCCTCATGATTCGTTGGTTCATGGTACGTTATTGGAAAGATTACAAATGGCAGGTATGTCTGAAACGGGTCAACGATTTATGGAGTATCATCTACATAAAGCAGATGTGTTATATGAAACTCATGTTTCTTCAGATACAAAGACTGCTCTTAAATCCTTGTTAAAGAAAAAGATTGAGGAAAGAAAAAAAGAAAAATATCATGCGTTGAGGATGATTGAACATTGGATAAAAAGTCCTGAATGTAAACGAAGTGCACTTTTAAGCTATTTTGGTGAAACGTTAGGAGAAGAAATTGATAATTGCTGCTCTAGTTGTCGTGCCGAGTTTTCACGTTTTTATGGAAAAAATGAAAGTAACAAGGCTGACTATGTTGCTTGGGAGGATGAACTTGGACGATTATTAAGACAGGAAGTGGAACATCAAGCATGAAAAGACCGGAAAAACAAAATTGGGTGGATGAATTTTCACCAAAGCAGTTAGTAATCAATGTGTATGTATCACAAGGGATTTTTATCATAATCGCTGGATGTATGGCTCTTATTTTTAACGTTACGTTTCCATGGAGCTTTAATGCTCAAATATCCTTCATTTATTTATTGGCAGCGATAGTTACGGGACTTGTTCTCCCTGTTATGTCTATTCAATTGAAAAATAGATTACCTTCTCATTATTTTGATGACGGAGGGATAAACGAGAAGATTTTCGGAACATTATCTTATCTTCATATTTTTGTCTTAACAGGAGTAATTGCATTTGCAGAAGAATGGTTATTCCGTGGCGTTCTGCAGCCTCTGATTGGTCTAGTGGCAACGAGTTTAATCTTTTCCTTACTCCATGTACGTTATATGAAGAAACCTGTATTATTTGGTATTGTGACGATGCTTAGTTTCTGGCTTGGGTTTTTATACGAGTGGACGAACACGATATGGATACCATTTTTAGCTCATTTCTTAATCGATTTTATTTCAGGTTGTTACATCGCCCGGCATTATCAAAATAATGTGGACAGTGAAAAGGGGAGTGTGAATCCAGATGGAAAATGACCAAGCAGAACGTTTAAGAGAAAAAACAAAAAGTATGGAGAACGTAAAAACTAGCTCATTGCCATCTAGAAGTGACCTCCACGGAAAGAAAAGAGAGAAAAGAAAAAAGAAGGAACAAACTGAAAAGGATAAAAATAAGTCTTCCTTTATAGTAACCAGACTCTTACTCGTGGCGTTCATCCTTTTGGTCGTGCTCACCGTTACTTATCAATTTTGGTCACAAAACATCTATGTGCCCGTACATAGTGAAGATAATAAAGGCGTTAAACAAGTGAAGATCGAGCACTAAATAAAAAACCGTCAGGTCATGTGATTTCCTGACGGTCTTTGTGTATTTAAAAGCATGAATCCGCTTGTATTGGCATAGTTATTTTACAGGAGGTTTTGTGTATGAATGCATTGAATCACTGGAAGATAAATCCTTTTGTAAATGAATTGACAAGTATTGTTTTAGCTCAGTTAATTGAGAAAAAAGCTGAGAAAGACAGATGGAAAAAAGCCATGAACCAATGGGGATTATCTATGATATTTGTGGTTGTCGCAACGTTCGTTTATCTTTATTTTTATAAACTGAACAGCGCATCGCCTCTAATCAATCCGCTTACATTATTGTTTGGGGATGAAATGGTATGGATTTGTATTGGTTTTATTTTATTTGCAAGTTTTTATATGATGTGGATGAAAAAGAAATATAAAAAAGCAGATGATGATTTTGAGTCAATTAGGGCAGATTTTATCGATAGAAATGAAGAATGGTGGAGTGATGAGGAACAATGGGCTAAGAGGCATATTGTATTCGAGTTTATGAAGAAAGAATATAATATAAACATTTTTCATAAATGAAAATCTTACTGGCAAGGGCAACCAAAAAATAATACAGAATCCCTTTTATGATGTTGACCTTGAACGACAACAGTCATCTCACAAAATTGATCGATCCTGCCGAATGCTATTGTTTCATGTTTATCTGGACAATACACTTCAATCGGTAAGCCAAGACGAAGGCTATAGGATAAATCTAGGTCAGTCACGAGAGATTTGTTTTTCAATTTAGTTAATGTCATGATGTTTCCTCTCCAATTTTTATAAATTTTTAGAGCATTGAATGTACTTCTATCATACGGTAAATTTACAAAATTTTCAACTAATCTTTTTTAAATATTCAAAAAATTAACCTTTTTATCACTGTAGTATTCATTTTCATTTCGTGGTGTGGTAAGATCGTTTAACATTTTCAGGAGGCTTTTATGATTCTTTTTTTATTAGGTATATCCGGGTTTCTTTTCTTACTATATATGTATATTGAAGCACATAGAAATCGTGTCAGATTTCAGTCAGTTAAAGTAGACAAGCTTCCTTCATCATTTAATCATTTTAAAATCTTTTTTATCTCTGATATCCACAAACGGACCATACAAGAAGAAATTATAGAAAAAATAGGAAAAGCGGATATCGTCCTTATCGGCGGGGATTTGGTTGAGAAAGGTGTCAAGATGAATAGAGTCCAAAATAATTTAAAAATGCTTTCCAAGATCGGTCCAGTATATTTTGTTTGGGGTAATAACGATTATGACGTGGATATTGATGAACTTCAAAAGGTTCTTATGGAAGAGGGAACTCTCATATTAGACAATTCATTCATCACTCTGATAAAGGGAGATGGAGCTGTTGATTTTGTAGGTGTGAATGATACATCACTTCGTAAAGACAGATTGCAAGACGCAGTTGCTCAATGTACTTCTTCATGTCGTATTCTTATTAGTCATAATCCTGTTATCATTAACAAAATAAAAAAAGAGCATGGGATCTGTCTCGTATTATCTGGTCATACACATGGTGGACAAATAAGACTAGGGCCATTTGGAATTGCGAAAAAAGGGGGTTGGTATGATTACAAATCCTATCAGCTTTTAATAAGCAATGGGTTTGGAGCAACCCATCTTCCTTTACGTTTAGGAGCTCCGTGTGAATCACACCTGATTACCCTCTCAAAAAAGTGAAAAAGTTTACAGTATAATGTTTTTTCAGATATACTCTTCTTAACTTATTTATTGGAGGAAGTACGGATGCCTTGTGAAGGGAAATATAATATTAAAGCGGTTTCCAAAATGCTAGGCATTCAAGCTGGAACATTAAGAGCTTGGGAAAGGCGCTATTCGATCGTTCAGCCACATCGAAACGAGGCAGGTCATCGTTTATATACGGACGAACAGGTTTACATTTTAAAATGGCTTGTGAACAAAGTGAATCAAGGTTTCACAATAAGTCAGGCGGTTGACGTCGCGCAAAATGGGGAACTTTATAAAGAAGCTGCACCATTTTCCGTTGAAAATACGGATCGTGCAGTAGAAATGTCAAATATGATTCTAGATGCTTTGCTGTCTTTTCAGGAAAAGAAGGCAAACGATTTATTAAGCCAAGCGTTTAGTATGTATAATTTGGAAAAAGTCATAATCGATATTTTGGGTACATTATTAGTACAAGTCGGCTATCTTTGGGAACAAAAGAAAATTACAGTTGCACACGAACATTTTACTTCGTCATTTCTGAGGATGAAAATTGGACAACTTATGCAATGGCTGCCATCCGATCCGCATCTTCCTAAAGTGATAGCAAGCTGTGGAGTAGACGAAGAGCATGAACTAGGACTTCTCATGTTTACACTGTTTTTAAGACGTAAAGGATTTGAAGTGATTTATTTAGGTCATGGAATTCCGCAAGAAGATTTAGAGGTTGTCATAAATGAAGTCGAACCGAAAATGATATTCTTATCGTGTACCATCACAGATCATGTGAATAAGACATTTCAATGGGTGGAAAATCTTCAAGAAAAATTCCCTGAAATCGCTTTTGGTGTTGGAGGATCAGCAATTAACCATATCCCAGAAAGTGTAAAAGAAACGTTTGGTGATTTTTTGATCGGTAACGCAAAAGTTGATTGGGATGACTGGATTTCTAAAAAACTTAAGAAATAATTGTTGAATGGATTTATATTTTGCTTGTATGCTTATCACCAACTTTTCACAACCTCATATATTGTAATTAAGACATAATAGCGCCGATCGTAAGGGGGACCAGAGATGCGGGTAGAACGGTTAACCTATAACAAAATAAAAATCTTCCTAACTTTTGATGATCTGAATGAACGTGGTATTTCTAAGGAAGAAATATGGCAAGACATTCCGAAAGTACATCAGCTCTTCCGTGACATGATGACTGAAGCTGATGATGAGGTAGGGTTTAAAGCTGACGGTCCTATTGCGGTTGAAGTTTTTTCTCTGCCAGCTCAAGGAATGGTTGTTATTGTTACAAAAGGTATTAACGAGTACGATCTTGAAGAGGAATATGACGAAGATTATATAGAAATGCAGGTCACTCTTGATGAAAATGATGAAATTTTTTATGAGTTTTCATCATTCGAAGACGTAATCGTATTAGCAAAACGTCTTCATTCACTTGATATTAAGGGTGGGCGCTTGTTTTCTTTCAATAATCACTTTTACTTAAAGTTCGAAGAAGAAGAGGTAACACCACTTGACCTTGATTTGTTTATTGCAGTTCTCGCTGAATTCGGCAGCTCTTCTACCATTACTAGCTATAGAGTGATTGAATATGGAAAAGAGTTAATGAAGTCGGATGCTGTAAATGAACTGTTCCGTTATTTTAAATAGCAACCAGGAAGGAGGGCGCATATATCTGCGTCCTTTTTAAATTGTTTACACTTACTGATTTTAAGGGAAAAACGTGTTATGATAAGTAATATTTTTCATCCGCTGAACCGTAAAAACTTCAGGGAATATAATAAATACATAACTTTTGGGCTAGGAGTGACCATTAAATGAAAATTGCAGTCTTATATGGTGGAGTATCTGCTGAACGCGAAGTATCATTGTCTACAGGAAATCAAATTATATCTGCCCTCGAGAGCAGAGGTCATGATGTTATCGGCATCGATTTTCACCCTTCTCGATTACATGAGTTGCTGGAACTTGAAGCAGATGTTGTATTTCTAGGACTTCACGGAAAGTTTGGGGAAGATGGCCGCCTTCAAGGTCTTTTGGATATGTTAAATATCCCTTATGTAGGTTCAGGTGCGTTAGCTTCCGGTATCGCTATGGATAAAGCGAAATCAAAACAGTTTTTTAAAGAAGTCGGCATAAAAATCGCTAAAGAAAAGGTTTTGTATAAAAAGGCGTACAGGGAAGACCAGTTAGATCTATCCTTTGACTTTCCAGCGGTTGTAAAACCGAACCGAGAAGGATCTACAATCGGGTTAACGATTGCTCAAAACAAAGAAGAACTCTTAAAAGGAATCGCTGACGCTTTTTTGCATGATGATACGATACTAGTTGAACAGTTTGTTAGTGGAAAAGAAGTAACCGTTGCTGTAATGGGTGAATATGGAAAGATGAAAGCATTGCCTGTAGTAGAAATTGAACCTAAGAATGCTTATTATGATTATGAATCAAAATATGCTGAGGGCGGGAGTATCCACTATGTTCCGGCAAGATTGGATGAAGAAACAACAGATCTTCTGCAAAAACAAGCTGTTCTTGCTCATGAAGTACTAGGCTGTGAAGTGTATTCGCGAGTCGATTTTATCGTACCGCATGATGGCTCAGAACCTGTTATTCTAGAAGTGAATACATTGCCAGGAATGACACCGACAAGTCTTTTCCCAGATGCTGCAAAAGAGATCGGACTCGATTACCCAAGCATGATTGAAAGACTAATCGATCTATCGCTAAAGAAATAATAGTTCTAAATGCCCCATCTTAAATGGAAGGATGGGGCAGTTTAACTAAAATCAATAGATCAGTCAAATCCAATATTATTGGCAGAATATTAGTTATTTTCTTAAATTTTAGAGATTAAGAAAGCGTTTTCTTTTTAGGTGAAATTCACTAAATTTTTCTTCTCAACCGTCTTCGGAAGGTGTATACTGTCGTTGAAGCTTGACTAAACTTTAGAGGTGACAAATATGGGAGGTAAACAAATGACAGCCCAAAATACTACAGACCAAAAATCCGACAATCATCATGAAAATGACAATGTGCTCACATCCACGCAATCCGTGATCGCGGATGCGCTCGATAAATTAGGATATTCTTCCGAAGTTTTTGAGTTGCTTAAAGAGCCAATTCGTATGTTAACCGTTCGAATTCCGGTTAAAATGGATGACGGAAGCACTACAATTTTTACAGGATATCGTGCCCAGCATAATGATGCTGTTGGTCCAACAAAGGGCGGCGTTCGTTTTCATCCGAATGTATCTGAAACAGAAGTAAAAGCGTTATCGATTTGGATGAGTTTAAAAGCAGGAATTGTAGATTTACCTTATGGTGGCGGTAAAGGCGGCATCATCTGTGATCCGCGTACAATGTCTTTTAGAGAGCTGGAAAGATTGAGCCGCGGATATGTTCGAGCGATCAGTCAGCTCGTAGGACCTACAAAAGATATTCCTGCACCTGATGTATTTACAAATTCACAAATTATGGCCTGGATGATGGACGAGTACAGCAGAATTAGAGAGTTTGATTCTCCAGGATTCATTACGGGTAAACCGCTTGTATTAGGTGGATCTCATGGACGTGAAACAGCAACTGCAAAAGGGGTTACGATTTGTATTCGCGAAGCTGCTGCAAAACGCGGCATCCAGCTTGAAGGTGCTCGAGTAGTTGTACAAGGATTTGGTAATGCAGGAAGTTTCCTTGCTAAATTCATGCACGATGCCGGTGCTAAAGTAATCGCGATCTCAGATGCGTATGGCGGTCTATTTGATCCTGAAGGACTGGATATTGATTACTTGCTTGAACGCAGAGATAGTTTTGGAACCGTTACAAAATTATTTAAAGACACCATTACAAATCAAGAGTTGCTAGAGCTTGATTGTGACATTTTAGTACCTGCAGCTATTGAAAATCAGATTACGGAAAAAAATGCACATCAGATCAAAGCAACAATCGTTGTAGAAGCTGCAAATGGGCCAACAACACTTGAAGCTACAAAAATTTTGTCTGAAAGAGGAATTCTTCTTGTTCCAGACGTTCTCGCAAGTGCTGGCGGTGTTACCGTTTCATATTTCGAATGGGTCCAAAACAACCAAGGCTACTATTGGACTGAAGAAGAAGTCGAAGAAAAACTTGAAAAAGTGATGGTTAAATCGTTTGAAACCGTATATACAACGGCAATGAACAGAAAAGTCAACATGAGGCTCGCTGCTTATATGGTGGGTGTTCGTAAGATGGCTGAAGCATCACGATTCAGAGGCTGGATTTAATATTTTGCAAACCTAGAGCAAATCTCCTATCATATGATGATAGGAGATTTTTTTGGCAACAATGAATCCATAACGTGTTTTTGGAGTGGTGATGCAAGTGAATGTTGAAGTATGTATCATTGGCGGTGGGCCGTGTGGTTTAGCAGCAGCCGTCGCGTTAAAGAAAAAAGGCATTTCATATTGTGTGATTGAAAAAGGAAACGTGGTCAACACCATCTTTAATTATCCAACCCACCAGACTTTTTTCAGTTCAAGTGAAAAACTAGAAATTGGTGATTTCCCTTTTGTGCATGAGCAAAGGAAGCCTAATCGAATTCATGCATTAACTTATTATAGAGAAGTTGTAAAAAGGAATCGATTAAACATCCGTACATTCGAAAAAGCAAAATTTGTGGAAAAAAAAGAGGATGGTCCATTTAAGGTTACAACAATCAATCGAAAAAAAGAAGAAACGACGTACGTTGCAAAATGGGTGATCATCGCTACAGGATATTATGATAATCCGAACATGATGAACGTAAAAGGAGAGAACCTCCCACACGTATATCATTATTTTAAAGAAGCGCATCCTTTTTATGATTTAGATGTTGCCGTTATCGGAGGTAAAAATTCTGCGATCGATGCTGCTTTAGAACTGCAAAAAGCAGGAGCTCGTCCGCATGTTTTTTATAGAGGCAGCGAGTATTCTCCAAGTATCAAACCGTGGGTACTCCCTGATTTTGAAGCGTGCGTAAAAAATGGATCGATCAAGATGACATTTTCTGCGTATGTGAAAGAGATTACTGAAGAGGGTGTTTTTGTCCAGATTTCAGATCAAGAAAAGTTCCATCCTTTTCATTCTGTATTTGCCATGACTGGATATCATCCCGATCATCAATTTCTTTCAAGTATAGGAGTCGGAATCGACCCTGTTAATGGACGCCCTTTTTATTCTGAAGAAACAATGGAGACAAACATAAATGGCCTATTTATAGCAGGTGTCATCGCAGCAGGCAACAATGCAAACGAGATCTTTATTGAAAATGGAAGATTTCATGGTGAGATTATTGCCGATACGATAGAGAAACGAAACAAAAGCCGATAATCCATTAAAGGGTATCGGCTTTTTATCATATTTAAAATGATGACATCATAACTACTCTAAAAACAATTGCTGTAATTTTTCTGATGAATTTGTATTTTCTAATGCAATCATCAGCTTCAGTCTGGCTTTTTGACCATTGAGGCCGTTAGAGAAGATAACGCCCATTTCTTTAAGCTGCTTTCCGCCGCCATCATATGAATAAATATCTTGTGCGATTCCGTTAAAGCATCTTGATACAAGCACAACTGGAATTCCTCGAGAGATGAGATCTTGGATGGCAGGAACAGTTAGTGGAGGCATGTTACCCTGTCCGAGTGCTTCAATAACAACACCATCAACATTTTGGCTGGCTGCCTCAATGAGAGAAGAATCCATTCCAGCATACGCTTTTAGCAAAATTACTTTCTTAGTGAAGTGTTTAACAGAAAATCGGCTTGATTGCAGTGGTGTGTGGTGAAAGAACACTCCTCTTTTTGTGACTATGCCAATCGGGCCGTATTGTGGGCTTTGGAAGGTCGCAATGTTACTAGTATGTGTTTTTGTCACATTTTTTGCAGAATGGATCTCATCATTAAAGACGACAAGTACTCCTTTTCCGAGCGATTGCTGATCACAAGCTACTTTTACAGAGGAGATCAGATTATAGGGCCCGTCAGATCCATGTTCATTGCTCGAACGCATAGCACCTGTCACGATAACAGGGATTGGTGTTTCGAGTACTAAATCGAGCACATAAGCTGTTTCCTCTAGTGTATCTGTTCCATGTGTAATAACGAGTCCGTCATATTGCTCAGACTTTGTTTGTTCTTGAATAAACGTTGCGAGCTCCTGCATGTGAAAAGGTGTAATATGAGGAGAAGGCAAGTTAACATAGTTTTTTGAAACGATTTGTGCAATATTTGAAAGTTCAGTGATTGTAGCTTCAAGCGGGTGTATTTCTTTCGTATTCACCCCACCGGTGTGTTTATTTTCTTCCATGGCGATCGTTCCGCCTGTATGAATGAGTAATATTTTTTTCAATATTGCCGTCCTCCTTGTTCGATTGTTCGCTATTCCACTTCTTAAAATATCATGTTACGATAGAAAAAAACAGTAGAAAAGAGGCAGGACATGCTGGCTGTAATATCTGCAGCAGTGGCACCGGCTATTGCTCTATTATCCTTTTTTTACCTAAAAGATAAATATGAAACAGAACCTTTATCATTAGTCGTAAAGGTTTATATATTTGGAGTTCTTCTCGTGTTTCCTGTTATGGTCCTGCAGTTTGGGTTCAAGGAAGAGATGAATATTCCTTTATTTGCTGATGCATTTTTAGTCGGCGGTGCTCTTGAAGAGTTTTTAAAATGGTTTCTAGTTTTTTATGGTGCATATCTTCATGAAGAATTTAATGAACCATACGATGGCATCGTTTATGCAGCAGCTTTATCACTTGGCTTTGCTTCTTTGGAAAATATTTTTTATCTGTATACGTTCGGTATAGAAGAGGCTTTGATCAGGGCTCTTCTTCCTGTAAGCGGTCATGCTTTATTTGGCGTAATAATGGGTTTTTATTTAGGGAAAGCAAAGTTTTCTTCAGGAAGAAAAAAGATTCTTTATTTAAACTTGTCACTGATACTGCCAATTGTGCTTCATGGAACTTTTAATTTTTTACTCTTATCCAGTACAAAATATATTTTCTTTTACATGTTTCCCTTTATGATTTTTTTATGGTGGTTTGCACTTCGTAAAGTCAAGCTCGCAAATTCCTCATTGAATCCCTATGTAAATCCTGATGCAAAGACCGGTATCTAAACCGGTCTTTTTTTGTTTTGTTAACAATGAGACTTTGAAATTGTATAAAAAAAAACGGATTACAAATGATACATGTATAACAAGAAATGGAGATTAAATTACAGGAGGCTAACTTTCTCATGAAAAGAAATTCAGCTTACATAAAGGGAATATTTTTTGCAATTGCCCTTTGTTTTGGGTTACTTGCTGGATTTGGGCAAAACGGTGTACATGCGTTTTCAAACCAGGTCATTCAAAAAGGAGCATCTGGAGACGACGTTGTTGAGCTGCAATCCCGTCTTCAATATTTAGGGTTTTACACTGGAGATATCGATGGTGTTTTTGGATGGAGAACCTATTGGGCGTTACGAAACTTTCAATATGAATTTGGCTTAGAGATCGACGGCCTTGCAGGTGGAACGACGAAGGAAAAACTCGCTAAAGCTTCGAAGTTTGATAAAGCATGGGTTAAAAAGCAGATTCGATCAGGAAATAAATTTTCTTACTATGGTGGAGTGGAAAAGAGTAAACAAACAAAGAGCGGCACAGCAAAAGGCGGCACGCCAAAAGGCGGAGCAGGGGGCGGTGGTCAAGCAAAAGCGAAACCGGCTCAAGTGAAACCCGCAAAAAATATTCCTGACGGGTACTCACAGAACGATTTGAATCTAATGTCCAATGCGGTTTATGGTGAAGCGAGAGGGGAACCATATATCGGTCAGGTCGCTGTAGCAGCTGTCATTATAAATCGTGTGCAGAGTTCATCTTTTCCCAACACAGTATCTGGTGTAATTTTTGAACCAGGCGCATTTACGGCAGTTGCCGATGGCCAGATCTATTTGACTCCTAACGATCAAGCTAAAAAAGCGGTTATGGATGCGTTAAACGGGTGGGATCCGACAGGTGAAGCCATCTATTATTTTAACCCAGACACCGCAACTTCTGGCTGGATTTGGGGCCGTCCACAAATCAAAAAAATCGGAAAGCATATTTTTTGCAACTAATAAAGGGGTGATATAGATGATACGCACAATTCTAATTGTATTCTTGTTCGTGGCTGTTGCAGGAACAGGTTATTGGGGCTATACAGAGCATCAAGAAAAAAATGCCGTTCTTTTACAAGCTGAAAATAACTATCAACGAGCTTTCCATGATTTAAACTTTCACGTTGATGCTCTTCACGACAAGATTGGTGAAACGCTGGCTATGAATTCAAGAAACCAGCTTTCTCCTGCACTTGCACAAGTTTGGAGACTAACATCGGAAGCTCATAACGATGTAGGACAGCTTCCGTTAGCATTACTCCCATTTAATAAAACAGAAGAATTCTTAGCGAAAATGGGAGAATTTAGTTATCGGACAGCCGTACGGGATTTAGAAAAGAAACCGCTTAGTGATAAGGAATATAACACGTTAAAAGAGCTTTATGCGAATGCAACAGAAGTACAGAATGAATTAAGAAAAACAGAATCATTGGCACAAAAGAACAATCTTCGCTGGATGGATGTCGAGATGGCTTTGGCTACAAATAAACAGCCAGATGACAACACGATCATAGATGGTTTCAAAACGGTCGATAAAACAGTAGAAGGATATTCAGAGGTTGATTTTGGGCCAGAAGTATCTAACATGATGAAAATGAAAGATCGTAATCTCAGTCAGCTTAAAGGAAAAGAGATTACAAAAGAAGAAGCGAAAAAGATCGCCATAGAGTTTTTTGAATTAAAGAAAAACGTAAAGATAACGGTCGAGAAATCAGGAAAAGATGCAAAGTATGATGCGTATTCTCTAACCCTTTATAATCCAGAGACAAAAGGTACAACGTATATGGATCTGACCAAAAAAGGTGGATATCCGCTCTGGGTGTTATACGACCGTAATGTTGGTAAAACGAAGATCTCATTAAACGAAGCAATGCTTCAAGCAGAAGACTTTTTAAAGAAGCATATGGATAGTAAAATGGAAATGGTTTCGAGCGATCAATATGAAAATATCGGGGTTTTCACATACGCACGATTACAGGATGATGTAAGAATCTATCCAGAAGTCGTTACTGTAAAAGTAGCACTTGATAATGGAGACATCATGGGGTATGAAGGAACAGATTTTCTTTTAGCCCATCAAGATCGGAATCTTCCAGCATTTGAAATTTCTGAAAAAGAAGCAAGAACGAATTTAAATCCAAAATTCCAAGTTAAAGAAGTAAGCAAAGCGTTAATCCTAAACGATATTAATGAAGAAGTATTATGCTATGAATTCCTCGGAATCCTTGGGAATGAAACCTATCAAGTATTCATTAACGCGGAAAATGGCAATGAAGAAGAAGTGAAAAAGTTAAAAGAAGCAGAGCCTTCTTATAATGAGATCTAATAAGAATGAAGCAAAATTTCGTTTTGAAATTTTGCTTTTTCTTTTATTTTATAACTGTCATAATAAGGTAGAGAGTAAAGAAAGTAATATGGGGGAAGTACGATGATCATTGCAGGTGAACCACTATTTTTAGAACCTATGTTTTCAGATAAAAAAGACAAATACAAATGCAAGGTATGCGAGGTGAAAGGAGATCAGTTATATATTGATTATCCGAGTAACACAACGACCAATCGAACAGAATATTTTTTTGATGGCACTCAATTTAAAGCTTCGTTCGTTGACAAAGAAAAAAATGTCTATACTTTCCGAACAGAATTACTTGGCAGGAAAATAGAAAAAATCCCTGTATTAATTATCACTTTGCCAAAAGAAGAAGAAATTCATAAAATACAGCGCAGGGAGTTTGTAAGGGTAGAAACGTTATTAGATACAAATGTGAAACATGTAGGTGATGCTTATCCATCCTTTAATTCTGTAGTCCTTGATTTGAGTGCAGGAGGAATGCTCTTGTCCTTACCTGTACGGCATCAGGTATCCAAAGGGGATCAATTGGATTGTTTAGTCGTCCTTCCGATGCAGTCAGGTAAAAAGATCTACTTAGATCTTCAATGCAACGTGTTGAGGATATTAGAAGGTCAAACGAATGGAAGGCAAAGGGCATCTCTCCAATTTACACAGATTCTCCCAAAAGTAAGACAACATATCGTTCGTTTTTGTTTTGAACAACAACTGCTAATGAAAAAAAAGGAAAAACAAATATAGGATATCTATTTTATTTTTGGGCATAATAATCACCGAAAAGAAGGTGATACGTGTGAAACGGCTAGATCGAATGCTGATTCAGCTCGCAATCGTCCATTTTATTTTATTATTACTTGCTCAAGCTTTTATGGAGATTCCATCTTTCAGGTTATATACAAATAAGAGTATTTATTATGAGGGCGTTATTAAAGGGGAAAGAGAACCCGTTTTGGAAACAATAGACCGTTAAGGAACAATTGTGGTAAGATAGAAATAGAATTAATCTGTTGCATGAACAGATTATGTTAGAGAGAAAAAGCAGGGAGAAATCTACCTGCTTTTATTGTTATGTATGCATAGTCATAGGTACTGGTAGGAGGAAACATGAACAAATTATTATCAATCGCCATTGATGGCCCAGCAGGAGCAGGGAAAAGTACGGTAGCAAAGCAGGTAGCTGAGCGCCTTTCTTTTATTTATATCGACACAGGGGCTATGTACAGAGCATTAACATATAAAGCTCTTTCCTTAGGAGAAGATCTTAACAACGGATCAGCTCTTGAATCTGTACTTCAAACTACTGAGATCCAACTGATTAAAACAAATGAAGGGCAAGCGGTATTTCTTGATGGAATAGATGTTTCAGAGGAGATCCGGTCTTCAGATGTTACAAACAACGTATCGTTCGTAGCACGTCAAAAAGAAGTTAGGATCGAAATGGTAAAAAGACAGCAACAGCTTGCAGAATCTGGCGGCGTTGTCATGGACGGACGAGATATCGGCACACATGTGATGCCAAATGCAGAATTAAAAATCTTCTTGATCGCATCAGTAGAAGAAAGGGCCCGCAGAAGGTATGAAGAAAACCTTTTAAAAGGGTTTCCAGCTGATTTTGAACAATTAAAAAGTGAAATTACGTTACGAGACAAGCGGGATAGTGAAAGGGAAACAGCTCCATTAAAAAAAGCAGAAGATGCTATCGAGCTTGATACTACGAGCATGACGATTGATGAAGTCGTTTTAAGCATCCTTCACTATGCTGAAGAAAGGGCACGTTAAGATGAAGCTTTATTCTTTTGGTAAATGGCTCTGCGGCACTTATTTTAAAAGCACTTACAAACCTGAGATCATGGGAACAGAAAACATGCCTCAATCTGGCGGCGTTTTGCTCTGTACGAATCATATTCATAACTACGATCCCCCCCTTGTGGGAGTGGCTTCCCCACGAGAAGTTCATTTTATGGCAAAATCAGAACTGTTTTCAATGCCTGTATTAAAAAATATCCTTCCTAGTATTAATGCATTTCCTGTAAAACGTGGAATGAGTGATAAAACGGCATTAAAAACAGGGATGAAGCTTTTGAAAGATGGTAAGGTCGTAGGGCTTTTTCCTGAAGGAACGAGAAGCAAGACGGGAGAAATTGGTGAAGGTTTAGCTGGCGCAGGTTTCTTTGCCCTTAAATCAGAAGCCCATATCGTTCCTTGTGCGATCATCGGACAATATAAAAAAGGACAGAAGTTAAAAATTGTCTTTGGAAAGCCTATTGACTTTACACATTTACGGGAGCAAAAAGCTTCCGCTAAAGAAGCGACAGAGCTTATAATGAAACATATAGGACAGTTAAAAACAGAAAATGAGTGATCTTATCTTTACACAAATGTTAACGTTCTTTCTTTGAGAAAGTTCAATAAATTACTTTTCTAATTATTGAGGAGGGCACGAACATGACAGAAGAAATGAGCACAAGTTTATCAAATGCTGCTATGGCTGAAAAAGGTGAAACCGTTACAGGTACTGTATTAAAAGTGGAAGACAAGCATGCTTTAGTTGATATAAGCGCCAAACAAGACGCGTTTTTACCAATTAATGAAGTTTCGAGTCTTTTTATCGAAAAGGTTAGTGACGTGTTAAATGAAGGAGATCAGATTACGGTTAAGGTGCTTTCTCACACAGAGGACAAGCTTCTCGTTTCAAAAAAAGCGGTAGACAGTGAGAAATCCTGGGCTGAGCTTCAAGAAAAGTATGAGGCTAAAGAAACGTTTGAAGTTGTAGTTCACGATGTTGTAAAAGGCGGCCTTGTTGTAGATTTAGGTGTTCGTGCTTTTATACCTGCATCTATGGTAGAGTCTCATTTTGTGGAAGATTTTTCAGATTACAAAGGCAAGAAACTCACAGTAAAAATTGTAGAATTAGACCATGAAAAAGGTCGTGTGATTCTTTCACATCGTGCTGTTACTGAGGAAGAAGATGCAGGAAGAAAACAATTGATCTTAGATCGGTTATCTCCTGGAGAGATTATTGAAGGAAAAGTTCAGCGCTTAACTGATTTTGGTGCTTTTGTTGACATTGGTGGCGTTGATGGACTAGTTCATGTTTCCCAGCTTTCTCATAAACGTATAGAGAACCCCGCAGAAGTCTTAAATGAAGGTGAGACAGTAAAAGTAAAAGTACTTTCTGTTGACCGCGACAATGACCGAATTTCTCTTTCTATAAAAGAAACTCTTCCTGGACCATGGGAAGAAGCAAGTTCTTCTATCAAACCTGGAAGCTTGATTGAGGGTACTGTAAAACGAATCGTATCTTTCGGGGCATTCGTAGAAGTTGCCCCTGGGATTGAAGGGCTGGTTCATATTTCAGAATTAGCCAACCGTCATGTCGGTAATCCAAGTGAAGTTGTAAAAGAGGGACAACAAGTTTCTGTAAAAGTATTAGATGTGAATAACAAAGAGAAAAAAATGAGCTTAAGCATGAAAGCTGTTCAAGATGATAAAGACAAAGAAAATTTAAAGCAAAATCTTCCAAAAGAAGAAAAAGGATTCTCATTAGCAGAAATGATTGGTGATCAGTTGAAAGAATTTAAATAAGCTGTAAAATGGCTCTCGATTTTGTCGGGAGCTATTTTTTTTTGACGATTAAGAGGTCCGTTTAAGTGGCATAATGCTACCGAGGTGAAATGCATGAATGACGGTACTTTATTTTATTGGTTCATGTGGATGGGATGGGTCTTCATAACCTTTTTAATGCCTAGGAGCGGAAAGAGGAATGGGCTCGGCATTACGTTTTTGCTAGGAATAATGTTATCAGGCTATTCGATATCTTTTTCGATTGGATCTGTCAACATGGCTTTTCTCTTTTTTTTATGTATCGGTTTTTTCTATGTTGTTCAACATTCCATTCAGCTTCTGTACTATCTTTCAGCATGCTTCATCGTTGCAACCTCTTATGTAGCTATTGAATTATTTGCACTTTATGATCCTGTGAAATTCATTATAGAAAAGAAATATTTATTCATTGTTGTTCTCGTTGTTATTTTAATGCTTCTTTCAAAAAGGAAGAATGACCTCTTTTTTGTTCCTTTAATTGGGTTGTTTATAGGGGATGCACTCTATCAAATCTTAATTTATCGGCTTAACGGTTATTTAGAAATAGGTTCTATGTATGTATTAGATTTGTTAGTCTCATCTTCAATGATTCTCTTATTTATGGTAGTATTGGTAGATATGTTCAAAAAAATAAGACGCTTGACGTTTAAGAAAGTAAATTCAGCAAAACAAATCTAGATTAAGTTGTATAAGAGCAGTAGAATTTGCTAAAATAAGTGGACTTGTCTAATTTTATAGAAACCTAAAAAGGTAAACGAACTTATAAAAGAAAATGATGATTATATATGATCAGGAAAAAAGGGAAGTGTCAGCATGACGAAACCAGTTTTAGCGATAGTAGGAAGACCGAACGTTGGAAAATCTACCATTTTTAACAGAATCGCAGGAGACCGTATCTCCATAGTAGAGGATATGCCAGGGGTAACACGTGACCGTATCTACAGTTCAGCAGAATGGCTGAATACCGAGTTTAATTTAATTGATACGGGCGGTATTGAGATTAGTGATGCCCCGTTTATGAGCCAGATGAAAGAGCAGGCCGAACTTGCTATTGAAGAGGCAGATGTTATCTTGTTCCTTGTAGACGGCATGAATGGGATTACAGCTGCTGATGAAGAAGTATCCAAAATGCTTTTCCGTTCTAAAAAGCCAGTCGTACTCGGTGTTAACAAAATTGATAACCCAGAACGAAAAGAATTATTATATGAGTTTTACAGCCTAGGGATGGGTGAGCCAATCGGTGTATCAGGGACACATGGTATTGGACTTGGTGATCTCTTAGATCAAGTAGTCAGTCATTTTCCTGAGCATGAAGAAGAAGTAAAAGATGATGAAACCATCTACTTTTCTTTAATCGGTAGACCGAACGTAGGGAAATCTTCTTTAGTAAATGCCATTTTAGGAAAAGAACGTGTTATCGTAAGTGACATCGCAGGAACAACAAGAGATGCGATTGATTCAGGTTTTGAGCGGGAAGGCCAAAAATACGTAATCATTGATACAGCTGGTATGCGTAAACGCGGAAAAGTTTACGAAACGACTGAAAAATACAGTGTAATGCGTGCCATGAAAGCGATCGAACGATCAGATGTCGTTTTAATGGTGATTGATGCAGAAGAAGGCATCATTGAACAAGATAAAAAGGTTGCCGGTTTTGCACATGAAGCAGGAAGAGCGGTAGTCATCGTTGTTAATAAATGGGATGCTGTTGAAAAAGATGACAAGACCATGCAGAAATTCGAACAAAAGATTCGAGATCATTTTCTGTACTTATCATATGCACCTATCGTATTCGTTTCAGCGTTAACGAAGCAACGTTTGCATCAGTTGTTCCCTGTAATCAATCAAGTTGCAGAGAACCATGCGCTTAGAGTTCAAACAAATGTGCTTAACGAGGTCATTATGGATGCTGTTGCTATGAATCCGGCACCAATGGATAACGGGAAGCGTCTAAAAATTAACTATGCTACACAAGTAGCTTCTAAGCCGCCTACTTTTGTCATTTTTGTAAATGATCCAGAGCTTTTCCACTTTTCTTATAAAAGATTTTTAGAAAACAGAATTCGTGAAACTTTTGGTTTTATCGGAACACCGATTAAAATTTTCGCACGAAAGAAGAACGATTAAAGAATTTAGGCAGAGAAAATAGTGGCTGTAACTTGGTGTATTTGCCGCTATTTTCTTTTTTAAATCTTTCAATAGAAAAATCAGGCTAGAGAGACAAAAAAGCAAAATAAAACACGGAGTGTGACATTTATGGGAAGAGTTGCTGTATTAGGTGCAGGAAGCTGGGGAACTGCCCTTGCCATGGTATTAGCTGATAACGGACACACTGTAAGCTTGTGGGGACGAAGAGAAGAACAAGTGCAAGAAATTAACGAAGAGAATCGTAACGAAAAATACTTACCTGGAGTTATACTGCCAAAGAATATAATAGCGACGGTTAAACTTGATGAATGTGTTAAGGAAGCAGATACGATTGTTCTTGTAACTCCAACAAAAGCAATGAGGGACGTTCTTGAAAAGCTAAAAGGAACATTAGCGCATCCAGTCACAATCGTACATGCGAGTAAAGGGATCGAACCCGGTACATATAAAAGAATTTCAGAAATTATCGAGGAAGAATTGCCAACTTCTTTATTAGAAGCTGTTGTTGTACTTTCTGGACCTAGTCATGCTGAAGAAGTTTCTTTAAGACAGCCCACTACAGTAACAGTTTCTTCTGAAAAGATTGAAACCGCTGAAAAAGTTCAGGATCTGTTCATTAATCAAAATTTCCGAGTGTATACCAATCCTGATGTAATCGGTGTTGAACTCGGAGGAGCATTGAAAAACATTATCGCGTTAGGAGCAGGGCTTTCTGACGGACTTGGATATGGTGATAATGCAAAAGCAGCATTGATTACAAGAGGACTTGCAGAGATCGCTCGACTTGGGACACACATGGGAGCCAACCCTCTCACCTTTTCTGGATTAACAGGTATTGGTGATTTAATCGTTACGTGTACAAGTGTACATAGTCGAAATTGGCGTGCAGGCAACATGTTAGGTAAAGGAATGGCGCTTGAAGAAGTTCTTGAAAATATGGGTATGGTCGTAGAAGGTGTAAGGACTACACAAGCTGCATATGAGCTAAGCAAGAGAGAGAAAGTTGAAATGCCGATTACTCAAGTTTTGTATGATGTTCTATTTAACCATAAAGGTGCTAAGCAAGCTGTAGATGAGCTGATGCAGCGTTCTCGAACTCATGAAGTTGAGGATGTTTCCTCCCTAAAGAGCTAAAGAAAAAATAGGTGAGTGTCTAAAAAAATTAGGCAATCGCCTTTTTTCTTTTCACGCTTCTTTTTTTATTGCATACGATAAGGGTGAAAAGGAAGTGGGAGGAGGACTTCAGGTGGAACGTGATCAACAATTTTTTGACAAGATTGAAAAGAAAACAAGTGTTAAAAAAGATGATATTTTTAAACTGGCACAATCCGTAAGCGGCTCTAATTTACGTGATGAGCGCACGATTCGAATGCTGATTTCCCAAGTATCTTCTATGGCTGGAGTGGCTGTAACAAAACAAAAGGAAGACCAGATCGTTCAGGCTGTTTTAAATAACAATATCCCTCTAGATCTGGCAACACTATCTAAAATGTTTGATGGAAAATAACGCCTACTTTAAGAATGAAATGTAAAGCAGCGTTTTAAATGATGGTATTGAACTGGAAACAAGGAAGTATTTAGTCAAACATCCGGCATCTGCCGGGTGTTTTTTTATGGTCATTATTTCTCTTTCTTGATAAATGGATTGGAGTTGAAGATGCCAGACTCCTGCGGCTCACCGCACGCCCTGCGGAAAGCGTAAACAACAAAGTTTAAGAACAGCCAAAGAAAAAACCGAGAAAATTATGCTATAATGTACGCTGTGGACAAGGAGGATACATATGAGTGAAGGATTATTAAAAATGTGGGTGGCGTTATCAGCCATCGGTCTAATGTTTATCGCTGTTTTTTCAATAATGTTAAGCCGTTCTAAATTGACCGGTATTCCACAGGCGATTGTTTCCTTTTTTGCATGGGCCTGTATGTTAGTGGCTGGAATACTTATATTAATCGTCGTATTTAGTGGACCTGTACAAGGATAAAGGAGGCAACTAAGATGTCAAAAAAATGGTGGATTCCCCTTTGTCTTATCCTGTTTACGCTTTCTGGTTGCTTATACCCTGAAGAAAGAAAGATGCAAAACAGCATCCCTTATCAGGATCAAATCGTTCTAGTTCAGAAAGCCGTGGAGAATTTTCAAAAAGATACAGGTGTATTACCGATAAGAACAAAAGAAGCAGACACAGATGTCTATCAAAAATACTTAATTGATTTTAACAAATTAGTTCCCAGATATATACAAGAACCGCCAGGAAATGCATTTGAAAAGGGTGGAACATTTCAATATGTTTTGATCGACGTGGAAACAAAACCAACGGTAAAACTGGCTGATCTCGTATTAACAGATCATGTGCAAGATGTGCAGGTAGCTTTAAACATATACATGGCGAAACATGAGTACCCGCCATTCAAAAAGATTGAAGCCCAAGGAAGGTACACACTCGATTATAAAAAATTAGGCTTTAAAGAAGATCCAAAGGTTACAAGTCCCTTTACAGGTAAAGAACTGCCTCTTATGGTAAACAGTGACGCTAAAATATTTATAGATTATAGAAAAGATTTAAAATCAGCGATCAGCAGCTATTCTGATGAGCTAGAAAAATATGAAGATATCAGACATCTGTTAGCGGAACATTCTTTCTTCGTTCCCGTTTATTCTGTGCCATATACAATTGAAAACAACAAACCTGTTTTTTTAATAAAATAGGCATGAACTCTCCCTTTTTCTAATACATTCATAGAAAAGGCGGAGAGTTTTTTTGGATAACCTTTTAACGGAACAAGCTTTATAGTTTCATCGGTAGGCACTAATTGTGCGCCCTCCCGTTTTATGGAACTATACAACTCAAGAATGAGAGGATCCAATAAAAAATTTTCGTCCTTTGTCATAATCAATAGGACAAAATCATACGATATATTGTCCAAGACTAGCATCCGGAACTCTATTTGGATCGGGAGGGAAACGAATGGAAAAAATCGATATTTTTAAAGATATCGCCGAAAGGACGGGCGGAGATATCTACTTAGGCGTAGTAGGAGCAGTAAGAACTGGCAAATCCACATTTATTAAGAAATTCATGGAACTTGTGGTGCTGCCAAACATTGAAAACGAAGCAGATCGTCATCGCGCTCAGGACGAATTACCGCAAAGTGCAGCTGGACGTACCATTATGACCACTGAGCCCAAATTTGTTCCAAACAACGCGGTGAAAATCAATGTAGGTGATGGGCTTGATGTGAACATCCGTCTTGTAGACTCTGTAGGTTATGCAGTACCAAGTGCAAAAGGGTACGAAGATGAAAACGGCCCTAGAATGATTCATACGCCTTGGTACGATGAGCCGATTCCGTTTCATGAAGCAGCAGAAATTGGCACAAGAAAAGTCATTCAAGAGCACTCTACACTAGGAGTAGTTGTAACAACCGATGGCTCGATCGGGGAAATTCCTAGATATGATTACGTGGACTCAGAAGAGCGTGTTGTCGAAGAATTAAAAGAAGTAGGCAAGCCGTTCATCATGCTGATCAACTCAACACATCCACATCATCCAGACACACAACAGCTTCGTAATGAACTTTGTGAAAAGTATGATATACCAGTGTTAGCGATGAGTGTTGAAGGTATGACCGAACATGATATCAACAACGTTCTTAGAGAAGCATTGTATGAGTTTCCAGTATTAGAAGTCAATGTAAATCTACCGAGCTGGGTTATGGTGCTTCGTGAGAATCATTGGCTGCGTGAAAGCTATGAAGAAGCTGTGAGGGAGACTGTACAGGATATAAAACGACTGCGCGATGTTGATAAAGTTGTGGGCTTCTTTGCGAACTATGACTTTATTGATGATGCCAGATTAGCAGGAATCGAAATGGGGCAAGGGATTGCAGAGATAGACTTGTTTGCACCAGATTACTTGTACGATCAAATACTAAAAGAAGTTGTTGGGGTAGAGATTCGCGGAAAAGATCACCTTCTTCAATTGATGCAGGAATTTGCATATGCGAAGACAGAGTATGATCAAGTGGCAGATGCACTTAGAATGGTAAAACAGACGGGGTATGGAATTGCAGCTCCTGCAATAACTGATATGAGTCTGGATGAGCCAGAGATCATCCGTCAAGGTTCTAGATTCGGCGTTCGATTAAAAGCAATTGCTCCTTCTATTCATATGATCAAAGTTGATGTGGAATCTGAATTCGCACCAATTATTGGTACAGAAAAGCAAAGTGAAGAAATGCTGAGATATTTAATGCAGGATTTTGAGGAAGATCCGCTTTCCATCTGGAACTCAGATATCTTTGGGCGCTCACTTAACTCTATTGTTAGAGAAGGAATTCAAGGGAAGATTTCATTGATGCCGGAGAATGCTAGATATAAATTGAAGGAAACACTAGAACGCATTATTAATGAAGGATCAGGCGGATTAATTGCCATTATTTTATAGCGTTAGACTCCTATAAAAAGGAGTCTTTTTTTTCTGTTGTCTTAAAAAATAGTACATTGGTACTCTGTATAAAAGATACTTTTAACTCTTTTTAGTGGTTATTTTTGTAAAATAAAGTCAATAAATAAGTACATTTAAGGGGTGAATCGTTAAAAAGGTCGAAAAAAGATTGAATTCTTCAAGTTAATCGTATAATATAAGGCTTGTCACAGATAAAATAAGTAAAATCCTGTATATTACATAGAATTTCTTGCTTAAAATAATCAAACTCTACCGATATATGTATTAGGTTCTTTGAGAGGAGGTGAATGGAATGAACAAGACTGATCTTATCAACACAGTTTCTGAGCAAGCTCAACTATCAAAGAAAGATGCATCTAAAGCCGTTGACGCTGTTTTTGAAGCAATCACTGGTACTCTTCAAAGCGGAAGCAAGGTACAACTTATCGGTTTTGGTAACTTCGAAGTTCGTGAGCGTGCTGCTCGTAAAGGCCGTAACCCACAAACTGGACAAGAAATCGAAATTTCTGCAAGCAAGGTTCCTGCTTTCAAACCAGGGAAAGCCCTTAAGGACGCTGTTAAATAATTGATACATAGGGCAATTAGACCGTGATTTATCACGGTCTTTTTCTTTTGTTTAAAATTCATCTTTTTACATCTCTTCTCCCATGCCATCTGAGGCATTGCTTCATTTTAATTGGGTCTTTATTCTCGATTACCACGCACATTCTTTTTTAGCTGTTCTTTTTAAAAGAACAAATAAGTATACCAATCCTTGTAAGGGTTTTCTACTTTTGCTATTCTACATGCAGTATGCTAAAATTTTGCTATTGTGTTATTGGAATTGGAGGACAAAAAGCGTGGCGGAAGTTCAAAAAGAAAAAATTGAAACAGCAGTTAAAATGATATTAGAAGCGATTGGTGAAGATCCTGAGAGAGAGGGTCTAATAGATACTCCGAAACGAGTGGCTAAAATGTATGAAGAAGTCTTTCAAGGATTGAACCAAGATCCGAAAGAACATTTTGCTACAATATTTGGGGAAGATCATGAAGAACTTGTACTTGTGAAGGACATCCCTTTTTATTCCATGTGTGAGCATCACTTAGTTCCTTTTTTTGGTAAGGCGCATATCGGCTACATTCCAAAAGGCGGTAAAGTGACAGGATTGAGTAAACTTGCAAGAGCAGTGGAAGCTGTAACGAAGAGACCGCAACTGCAAGAACGGATTACTTCAACCATCGCAAACAGCTTATTAGAGACGCTTGAGCCGCATGGTGTAATTGTGGTGATTGAAGCTGAACATATGTGTATGACGATGCGCGGAGTGAAAAAGCCAGGGTCACTAACAGTCACTTCTGCCGTTCGAGGAGTCTTTGAAAATGATGCAGCGGCTCGTGCAGAAGTATTAAGTTTTATTCGAAACTAGGAGGATTACCAATGAAATCAGAATTTGATTTTTTTGTAATTAAAGCAAAAGAAAACGGAGTAAATGTGATTGGATTAACCCGTGGTACGGAAACAAGGTTTCACCATTCAGAAAAATTGGATAAAGGTGAAGTCATGATCGCACAGTTTACTGAACACACATCTGCTGTGAAAGTTAGAGGGAAAGCGGTCATTTATACAAAACACGGTGAAGTAGACACAGAATCATAAGGTGAAATGCTCATAAATTATCTGGTCATCAATGGCCAACTACAAAGGGCTAGGCATCAGCCTAGTTTTCTTTATGTCTTTTTCATGGATTGAATCCGTATACAATTGGGGACTATGGTATAATAATGAGGCACATTTTGCTGTATCATTGGAGGCATATGATGAACACCATGGAACAAATTCAACGTTTAAAACAGCATACACTTTTACTGATGCAGCATCGTTATGTGGATGAGTTTTTACTGCATCCTGTATTGCATGATGCTAAAGTGTTCATTACATACGGTTTGCTTCGCGAACTTGAACTCGATGAAGCAGTGGAAGCTGAGTACTTCGGTTCAATTCTTTTAATTCAATCCGCTCTTGACCGTCATGATGATATACTTGAACCTAATATGATTGCCCATAAAAAGAAAAGACAGCTCGTGGTTTTGTCTGGGGATTATTTTAGCAGTCTATATTACCTCTTGTTGTCACGTTGTGAAAATTTAGATTTGATTTCTCATCTCTCAACAGCCGTTCAAAAAATAAACGAACATAAAACTTACTTGCATTTGAACATAAAAAATAGAAGTTCTATGGAATATTTAAAATCCGTAGAGCAAATGGAAAGCTTGTTGTATACAAAAGCGGCAGAGTCTTTCGGTTTACATAAATATATACCATTTATTGAGCGTTATCTTCTCATTGCTCGTTATCAATCGAAGGAATCAAGATCCGTATTAAATAAAAAACAGTTGAACAGCATTAAGAAATTCGAGTGTGATATTCGTGAAAAAAAGGTGGATGTTCCCTTTTTGTTTACAAGAGAAGAAAGCACGATGTACGATTGCTTTGAAAATGACCTATTGTTAGGAGAGGGTTAATCCGATGTTGAGTAAAGAAGAAAGGGTTCACTCTGTATTTGAAAAGATCTCTGATCAATATGATTATATGAATGATCTAATAAGTTTTAAACAACATAGCAAATGGCGCAAAGATACGATGAAAAAGATGAACGTGCAACTAGGTGATCATTGCTTAGACGTATGCTGCGGTACTGGTGAATGGACATTTGCCCTTGCAGAAGCAGCAGGTGAGCACGGTCAGGTTAAAGGGCTTGATTTTAGCGAGAACATGCTGAAGGTAGGACGTGAGAAGTTAAAAAAACGACACACTCCACAAGTTACCTTCATTCATGGGAATGCGATGGAGCTTCCGTTCGAAGAGAATTCGTTTGATTTTGTTACGATCGGTTTTGGTCTTAGAAACGTTCCTGATTATCTTCAAACGCTTAAAGAAATGGCTAGAGTGGTAAAGCCAGGTGGAAGAGTAGTATGTCTTGAAACCTCACATCCGACTGTACCTGTATTCAAACAGCTCTTTGCATTATATTTTACGTATATCATGCCTGTTTTTGGCAAGTTATTTGCAAAAAGCTATCAAGAATACGCATGGCTCCAAGAATCAACTGAAGCTTTTTTAACAAAAGAAGAGCTTGCAAAACTATTTAAAGAAGCAGGATTATGTAATGTCGAAGTTAAATCGTATGCATTAGGTGCAGCAGCAATGCATACAGGGAAAAAACAGCAATAGAAGAGAGCGTTGCAGTGTGTGGAATAAATTTAAAGTGATTTTAGAAATGATTAAGTTTGAACATACGGTTTTTGCGCTTCCATTTGCCTACTTGGGTGCAATTATGGGAAGTCTTTTGGAAGAAGGTACTCTCCCAACCTTGTTGGAATGGATTTGGATAACATTGGCGATGGTAGGTGCTAGAAGCTCTGCAATGGCACTAAATCGAGCAATTGACGCTGATATTGATGAGGCGAATCCTCGAACGAAGACTCGCGCTATCCCCGCTAAACTGTTGAAAAAAAGCGAAGTCTATCTGTTTATTATTCTTTCGCTTTCCTTATTACTTTTTAGTGCGTATCAGTTAAACGTATTATCAATGAAATTGCTGCCGCTTGCGGTATTCTTTCTTGTTATCTATTCTTATACGAAACGATTTACCTACTTATGTCACTTAGTTCTAGGCATCACGATTGCAATTGCACCACTTGGAGGATGGGTTGGAGCTACAGGGACACTAAGTCCAGAGGCTTTTCTGTTATTCTTTGGTGTATTGTTTTGGATTGCAGGTTTTGACGTAATCTATGCTACTCAGGATGCTGATTATGACAAGTCACACGGTCTTTACTCAATCCCGTCAACTTTCGGTATCAGAAGAGCGCTTATGACCGCTAGGTGGTTACATGTTGCTAGTTTCATAGCTTTTATGCTATTAGGTGTTGTTTCAGGGATGGGATGGCTATTCTACCTTGGAGTATTCATTTCAGGTGCCATTATGATTTATGAACATTCTTTAGTAAAGCCGCACGATTTATCAAAGCTAGATGTAGCCTTCTTTACAATGAACGGTATCTTAAGTGTTGTTATGTTTATTTTTTCAATAGGGGATCTTTTATTATGAAAACTATTACGATTGGTATTACTGGTGCGAGTGGAGCAATATACGGAGTAAGGCTGGCTCAGGAAATTTTAAAAAGCGGTCATAAAGTACACCTCGTTGTGACAGAAGCTGGCTGGCAAGTATTCAGAGAAGAGCTTCTTTGGGATACAGAAGATAGAGAAGCTGTCATTGAAGAACATTTTGGCTTCTATGGAAACGAACGATTATTTTATCATACGCTACGTGATTTTAATGCTCCAATCGCGAGCGGCTCTTATCAAAATGATGGAATGGTAATCATTCCTTGTTCAATGGGAACTTTATCTGGCATTGCTCATGGCGCGTCCGGTAATCTGTTAGAGCGAACAGCAGATGTTATGCTTAAAGAAAGCAGAAAACTCATTTTAGTTCCACGGGAAACGCCTTTACATAAAATCCATCTGGAAAATATGATAAAAGTTACGGAAGCTGGCGGGAAAATTGTACCGGCTATGCCTGGTTTTTATCACCTGCCTAAGTCAATGGACGATCTTGTAAACTTTTTAGTGGGGAAAGTTCTGGATAACTTAGGTGTACAACACGAATTGTTTACACGCTGGGGAGACTGATAGAATATGAACATTGGGGAAATCAGCTACACGAACATCATACCCCTATACTATTATTTAAATAGAGAGCGTCTGATGGAACAAGGTGTTAGCATAACACACGCTGTTCCTTCAAAGATTAATAAGTTAATGGAAGAACAACATGTAGATATAGGAGGGATTTCCTCTTTTTCTTTCGGAAAAAACGCGGATCGTTATCATCTCGTTCCTGATTTATCTGTTTCTTCTTTCGGAAAAGTAAATTCTATCTTTCTTTTTTCGAAGTACCCAATACAAGCATTACATGAGAAGAATGTGGCATTAACGTCGAGTTCAGAAACTTCTGTCGCACTATTAAAAATCATCATGTGCCACTTTTTCAAGGTTGAAGCATCTTTCCATGTAGAAGCTCCTCATTTTAAGAAGATGATGGATCAATATGATGCCTGTCTGTTAATTGGTGATGATGCAATAACAGCTAACAGAGTAAACAACATTTACTATGTTTATGACTTAGGTGAGATCTGGTATGAACAAACAGGACTACCTATGGTTTTTGCAGTAATGGCTTACCGGAAAGAAATGGAAGAAGAGAATAAGAATTTGCTTTCCTATGTAGGACAAAGCATGATTGAGAGCAAGGAACGCTGTCAATTTGAGAAATTCGCTCCTGTAATCAACTTTGTTATGAAGGAGCATGGTGGAAGCTATGACTTTTGGCAAAATTATTTTAATGGATTAAATTATGGATTTGATGGCGAACATGAAAAAGGACTTTCCTATTATTTTCAGCTGGCCAAAGAGTGCGGATTGTTACAAACAATACCATCTATCTTAAAATTTCCTATAAGTAACGGGCGATAGGGTGAAACAAAAGTGAAGTTAAAGGACTTATACTCATTTTTAAAAAAGGATTTACAACAAATAGAAGATCAGCTAGTACAATCTGTTAGCTCCGACCAGCCACTGATTCAAACAGCCGGTATGGAGTTATTAAAAGCCGGCGGAAAAAGAATCCGCCCTTTATTTGTGCTGCTTTCTGCCCAGTTCGGCACGTATAACATCCATCTAATCAAAAAACCTGCTGCTGCCCTTGAGCTGATCCATATGGCTTCTCTTGTTCATGATGACGTTGTAGATGATGCTGATATGAGAAGAGGCAGGAAGACGGTTAAAGCAAAATATGACAATAAAGTTGCCATGTATACAGGAGATTATATATTCGCTTCTGCATTGAAATTAATGACAGACATCAATATTCCAAGAGCTCATCAAATTTTGGCGCAAGGTATGAAAGAAATGTGTCTCGGTGAAATTGAACAGATTAATGAACAATTCGATACAGATCAAAACGTCAGAAAATATTTCAAACGGATCAAGCGAAAAACAGCTTTATTAATCGCTTTAAGCTGTCAATTGGGTGCGATAACATCCATGGCTGATGCGTCTCTTCAAAAAAAGCTATATGAGTTTGGTTATTGTGTAGGCATGGCATTTCAGATCACTGATGATATTTTGGATTTTACTGCCTCTGAAAAACAGCTTGGAAAACCAGCAGGTAGTGACCTGAAGCAAGGCAACATCACACTTCCCGTTTTAATCACTATTAACAAGCATCCTGAGATTAAAGACAAACTGAATTTGTACTATGAAAGCAAAGATTCTGTCTTATTAGCTGAACTATTAAAAGATATGAAACAGCTTGGGGGAATCGAGTCTGCTTCTAGGATTTCTGAAAAGTATTTAAACCGTGCTAAATTGGCTGCGAGCTCTTTACCTGAAACAGATGCGAGGGATAGTTTGTTAAAAGTAGCAGATTTTATCGCTGGCAGAAAATTTTGAGTGATTGCTAATTTTTAAAATTTTTGGTACGATTTCTCTGGGGAACTTGTCCCACATATACTATACATAGATGATAGGAGAGGGAATACATGGAAAAAACGTTTTTAATGGTCAAACCAGATGGCGTTCAGCGTGCGTTAATCGGAGAAATCGTATCCCGTTTTGAGAAGAAAGGTTTTCAGCTTGTTGGTGCAAAATTAATGAATATTTCTGAAGATCTTGCTAAAGAACATTATGGTGAGCACAAAGAACGTCCGTTTTTCGGGGAACTTGTAGACTTTATTACTTCTGGACCTGTATTTGCAATGGTTTGGGAAGGAAAAGATGTAATTCTTACAGCTCGCAACATGATGGGGAAAACAAACCCGTCTGAAGCAGCTCCTGGATCAATCCGCGGAGATTATGCAGTACAAGTTAGCAATAATATCATTCACGGTTCAGATTCTGCTGAGAGTGCAGAGCGAGAAATTGGATTGTTTTTTAAAGAAGAAGAATTAGTTTCTTATGATAAAGCTGTTTCTGTTTGGATCTAATTTTTTTCAACAAAATGAAAGCGTTTAACCGGCTTGAGAGCCGGTTTTTCTTTTTGTTCAAAATGCCTTGGATTCAGCCGATATAATGGATACAAGAGATAGAATTAACGCTACAATGCTTGCAACGGGAGAGAAACTGATGGACATAGACTACGAAAGTTTTAAAAAGAACATCTATGAAAAGACAGGAATTGATCTGTCTCTTTATAAAGAAGCGCAAATGAAACGCCGTTTAGTCGCATTGCGAGATAAGCGTTCTTTTCGTTCGTTTGGGGATTATTTTAGATCACTTTCATCCGATACCGAAATGCTTCATGAGTTTTTAGACCGCATGACGATCAATGTTTCTGAGTTTTATCGCAATCCTTCTCGTTGGGAGGTTCTTGAGACGAAGATCTTTCCACGGCTATTAACAGGAAAATCTTCCTTGAAGGTATGGAGTGCTGCATGTTCTACTGGTGAAGAACCTTACACCTTATCCATGATGCTTTCAGAGTACAGAGGCGTTGCAAACTTTTCAATTCTTGCAACTGACTTGGATGAAATGGTTTTAGATCGTGCAAAAAATGGTTTTTATTTTGAAAGAGCCTTACAGGATGTTCCAAAAGAAAAAAAGGAACGGTATTTTTCTAAACAGGAGCTTGGGTTTAAAGTGGACGATGTCTTAAAGAAACCTATTGCCTTTAAAAAACAAAATCTTCTTTCTGATCCGTTCGGTTCAGATTTTGATCTGATCGTTTGCCGAAATGTTATGATTTATTTTACGGAAGAAGCAAAGACCGTTCTTTATGAAAAATTCAGTAAAGCATTACGTCCTGGGGGCGTCTTGTTTGTTGGAAGCACAGAGCAAATTTTTAACCCGGGACTTTATGGACTAGAGACAGAAGAGCCGTTTTTTTATCGGAAAAAATAGAAGCTGGTTCTTTAAGTATTCTAAATTATTGTTTCAGTTGACAGAAAGCAAAGGATGGTTTAACCTTACCTTTAAGTTTAGAGTTTAGAATATAAATAGTTAGAATTAGTTTAGAGCCTAGTTGAGACAAGTTGAGAGAGTTTGAGTGGAGCAGAGCCGAGAATGGAAATGTACAAATGCCATGCGGGTTATTTCTGCATGGCTTTTTTGTTATTCTTTTAAAAAGAAAAGCAAATGGTGTATATGTTCCTTACCATCGATCCTCTTCGTATACCCCTCATTCTCCGTATTTTGCGGAGGTGCCATGAATGATTATTTCCTTTCACATCCCACCTTGAACGTCTGTTTTATTACTTGCTGATAAAACAAATCGTATAAAGGGGTGTTCTTATGATTCAGATTCAAAAAATAATGCAAAAAATAGTAAACCATAACACATTAACAGAAACCGAAGCTTTTTTCTTGTTAGAAGGGATCGTCAACAAAGAGATCTCGGACGTGCAAGCAGCGTCAGTATTAAGCATCATGAGTCACAGAGGAGAAACTGCAGAAGAAATAGTTGGCTTCGTAAAGATGATAAGAAAGATGTCTAATCGCAGTAACCAAAGATTTTCTCATGACATAATGGATACGTGCGGAACGGGTGGTGATGGTGCTTCAACCTTTAATATCTCAACCGCAGTAAGTATTATCTTATCTTCTCTAGGGATAAAAGTTGCTAAACACGGTAATAAAGCTGTCACATCCAAAAGCGGCAGTTCTGACGTGTTGGAGTCATTGTGTGTCAAGGTGGCCAAGAATCATCATGAGGCAGAATCACAGCTTATAAAAAATGATATTGCCTTTTTACATGCACCCTACTTTCATCCTGCATTAAAAGAAGTGGCTCATCTAAGACAACAGCTACCGTTTCGCACGATTTTTAACATCATAGGTCCACTATGCAACCCATTGTCTCCTTCTTATCAGCTGATCGGTGTGAGCAATGAAAAAACGGCTGCAACGATGGCAACGGCAATCAACATGCTTGGTATTAAAAAAGCCCTTGTAGTAACAGGGAATGATGGTCTGGATGAATGCTCGATAACAGATGAAACAAAGATGTATCTAGTGGAAAATGGTACGATTACGTCTTTTTCATACACCCCTGAAGAAGCGGGTTTACAAAGAGGCAATTTAAATGAAATTACAGTAAAAAACAAGCAAGAGAGTGCAGAATTGATTCTTTCTATATTTAAAAATAAGAGCAATGATTCAGCCAAGAATATCGTTATACTAAATGCTGCTGCAGCATTATTTGCATCTAATCGAGTACCAACAATTAGAGACGGTGTTGAAATCGTTCAAAACTGTCTTCGATCCGGAGTGGCGTATCATCATCTTTTATTCATATCAAAAGAGGAGGAGAAAGCTCTTGTTAACTAAAATTATGAAGCAAAAAGAAAAAGAAATTGCCGTTCTTCCTCAAATTACAACGAAAAAAGAATTGGATTACAGAGATAAAGACCATAGACCTTTTGCAGATAAGCTAAGAGATGCACCAAACAAACCAAGCCTGATTGCAGAAGTCAAAAAAGCATCCCCATCAAAAGGGGTGATCAAAGAACATTTTGATCCCATACAGATTGCCTTAGATTATGAAAAAGCTGGTGCGTCTTGTTTATCCATATTAACAGATACTGAGTTTTTTCAGGGAAGTCTTCAATATCTAAAAGAAATTCGGAATTACGTCTCACTCCCTTTATTACGAAAAGATTTTATTTTAGATGAAAGACAGATCATTGAGAGCTTGGAATTTGGTGCAGACGCTATCTTATTGATCAAAGCGTGCTTATCGAAAGAAAGGCTAAAAGCTCTTCATCATTTTGCACATGAATGCGGTCTTGAATGTTTAATAGAAGTTCACTCAAAAGAAGAGATCGACCAAGTATTTGATGTTTGTAAACCTTCCATGATCGGCATAAACAATCGTGATTTAAATAGCTTTAATACGAGTATTGATCATACTTTTTCATTACTTCCATTTATTAATGGCGATACGCTTGTTATAAGTGAGAGCGGAATTAAAACGGCAACCGATGTTAAGCGTTTGTCAGATCATGGTGTGAATGGGATGTTGATCGGTGAGACCCTCATGCGAGCAGAATCTATAGAAAATAAAATTAGAGAGTTGTATTCATGAGCGTACTTGTTAAATATTGCGGATGTCAGACAGAGGAAGATTACAGACTGCTATCTGCTACTAAAGCAAACATTATTGGCTTTGTTTTTGCAGAGAGTAAAAGAAAAGTAAGAGGTGAAGAAGTCTCAAGTTGGATGCGATCATATGGAAAAGAGAAAGAGTTGGCTGGTGTATTTCAAAACGCTTCTGTTGATGAAATCTTGCATGTCGTGAGTCAAGTCCCTTTAGATATCATTCAATGTCATGGACATGAAACGGTTGAAACTCTTATACAACTGAAAAAACAATGTTCAACAAAAATTTATAAAGCTATTGCGTATGGTGAGGATGTAATCGATCAGATCGCACTTTATGCAGAGTGCGCTGATGCTATCGTCGTAGACAGTGTTTCAGATGGTCAATTCGGAGGTACTGGAGTTCCGTTTGCGTGGACAGAGATTCCCCAATTCATAAAGAAAGCTAACAAATACAACATACCCATTATTATTGCAGGCGGGATTACCCCTGAAAATATTCACACGCTGCTTGAGTATCATCCAGATGGAATTGATATTAGCGGTGGAATTGAACGAGAAGGAAAAAAATGCGGGATACGAATAAAGAAACTAGAAGGGATGATGTAGCATGACAGCAACAATCGTACCGGATCACCGTGGAAGATATGGAGAATTTGGAGGTAAATACGTACCTGAAACGATTATGTTTGCATTAGAAGAGCTTGAGAGTGCGTTTGAAGAAGCAATTAGCGATCCTGCATTTAATAAGCTTTTACAGAAAGAACTCGCGATATACTCGGGCAGACCGACTCCTTTAACACTTGCCAACAGACTTAGTGAAACAAATGGTGGTGCAAGAATATACCTAAAAAGAGAAGATTTGAATCACACTGGTGCCCACAAAATAAACAATGCCATCGGACAGGCACTTCTTGCAGTTCGTATGGGAAAAAAGAAAATCATCGCTGAAACGGGTGCAGGGCAGCATGGAGTAGCTGCTGCAACGGTGGCTGCGAAATACGGACTTTCCTGCAAAGTATATATGGGGAAAGAGGATATTAGAAGACAGGCGTTGAATGTTTTTCGCATGAAGCTCTTAGGTGCCCAAGTAATAGAGGTTACAAGCGGCAGCCAGACACTTAAAGATGCAACGAACGAAGCGATCAGAGAATGGGTGGCTTCAGTGGAGGATACGTTCTATCTTATCGGTTCAGCTGTAGGACCGCATCCTTATCCTAAAATGGTTAAAAGATTTCAAGAAGTAATCGGAATTGAAACGATGGAACAGTTTGATGTTATAAGTGAAAGAAAACTGCCAGATGCAGTTGTTGCTTGTGTAGGAGGCGGAAGTAATGCCATCGGAATGTTTGCTCCTTTTATACAAAGTGATGTTCCATTGTATGGTGTTGAAGCAGCAGGTCTTGGCGTTGATACGAATCACCATGCCGCTACGCTATCTAAAGGTTCAAACGGTGTAATTCACGGATCTCTGACGAAACTTCTGCAAACAAAAGAAGGTCAGATTACAGAACCTTATTCGATATCAGCTGGACTGGATTACCCAGGGATTGGACCAGAACACGCTTATTTGCATGATACTAAAAGAGTAACGTATGAAGCAGTGACTGATCAAGAATCGATAGCAGCCTTGAAGCTTTTATGTGTAAATGAAGGAATACTTTGTGCCCTTGAGAGTGCACATGCTGTTGCTTACAGCTTGAAACTCGCAAGAACGATGGATGAGAATCAATCAGTTGTTGTCTGTCTGTCAGGAAGAGGAGACAAGGATGTTCATACACTCATGGAACATGTGGAAGGAGTCGAAGCTGAATGAATAAACGGTGGGAAAGCTTTCAGAATTCAACTCAGTATCGTTTTGTACCTTATATCATGGCTGGCGATCCATGTGAAGAAGCAACGATTGAACTTTCTTTAGCTCTCCAAGAATGTGGTGCAGCTGCATTAGAGCTAGGTGTGCCCTATTCAGATCCCCTTGCTGACGGACCTGTCATACAAAGAGCGGGTATGCGTGGATTGGGCCAAAATATGACACTTGAGAAAACCATTACACTTGTTTCTAAACTGCGAGAAAGAGGTTTGAAGATTCCCGTAATCATCTTTACTTATTACAATCTTTTGTTACAATTAGGAGAAAATCGCTTCGTCACTTTAGCTGAAGAAAACGGTGTTGATGGTTTGCTTGTGCCTGATCTGCCATATGAAGAAAGCAGCTATTTGCGTGAAATGTGCAGCAATCGCCATCTTGCCTTGATTTCGCTTGTGGCTCCAACTACACATGAAGATAAACTTCATAAACTCTCTAAAGAAGCGCAAGGTTTTCTTTATTGTATCTCTTCACTTGGAGTAACTGGAGTGCGAAGTGAGTTTAGAGATGGATTGAGTGCCTTTTTACATGCTGCCAGATTAAATGCGAATGTTCCAGTGTTAGTGGGATTTGGTCTATCTTCACGTGAACAGATTCAGCAATTCGAGGAAACAAGTGATGGTTTTATTGTAGGCAGCGCCATTGTGAATAAAATTGAATCATTAGAAAAACAGCTAATGTCTAATAGAGAAGAAGCGATTATGGAGTTTAAACATTTTATTGATTCATTGCTGCCTGTTTATAGTCGTTAAAAAGGAGTGGGAAAATGCAGCCCAAACAACAGTTGATGTCATTGAAACCCTACAAACCAGGTAAACCGGTCGAGGAAGTTAAACGTGAATTAGGATTAGAAAAAATCGTAAAGCTCGCATCAAATGAAAATCCGTACGGTTGTTCTGAGCGTGCTAAAGCTAACATCAGAGATGAACTGGAAAACCTTCAAGTATATCCAGATGGTTATGCGGCTGACATCAGAGAGAAGCTTGCTAGTTCTTTACATGTAAAGCCGGATGAAATTATATTTGGAAACGGCTCGGATGAAGTGGTTCAAATCCTTTGCCGAGCATATTTATCACCCAAAACCAACACGGTGATGGCTGCGCCTACTTTTCCTCAATACAGACATAATGCAGTAATCGAAGGAGCAGAAGTACGAGAAATCGAGCTCATTAATGGAAGACATGATCTTGAATCAATGCTTAACGCGATAGACCAAAACACGAAGATTGTCTGGCTATGCAACCCTAACAATCCTACTGGAAACTATATCCCTGAAGATCAGTTTGAAAGCTTTATGAAAAAAGTGCCTTCACATGTCATCGTTGTAAGTGATGAAGCTTATTTTGAGTATGTCGCTGCAGGTGACTATCCAAATACGATATCCTATCTAAAAGAGTATTCTAACCTCGTTATTCTTCGAACGTTTTCAAAAGCACACGGACTTGCTGCACTTAGGATAGGGTATGGAATCGCTGATTGTTCCATCATCGCGTCTATTGAACCGGCAAGAGAACCTTTTAACACTTCTCGACTAGCACAGGCTGCCGCGATAGGTGCTCTTGAGGACCAAGCATTTATTGTTGAATGCAAGATGAGGAACAGAAAAGGTCTAGAACTCTTTTATTCTTTTTGTAAGAGTAAAGGGTTATTCTACTATCCTTCAGAAGCGAACTTTATTCTCATAGATGTTCAATCTGATGCTGACCTTGCTTTTGATTTTCTTTTAAGAAAAGGTTATATCGTACGCTCAGGAAATGCCTTAGGGTTCCCTACTATGATTCGTATTACGATTGGGGAAGAAGAGCATAACAAGGAGATCATTGAACATTTGGAAGAGTATATGGAAACACTCGTTCACAAAGTAAATTAAAAAATCATGCCCGATCTCTTTAAACTAAGGATTTCGGGCTATTTTCACAATTTTCAAAAAAGTGTTGCATTTCAGTAATACTCTATTTATAATGTAGGTAATATGGTTTCTCTCCACTCCTATCCATATTATTCTTTCCTGACAACGCTTACATGTCAGGACTTTTTTTGTTTTATAAGACTTTTTTTCATATAATCCTTCTTTTTATCATAGCTTGTCTTAAAGAGACAAAAGGAGGCGAGCTATGCGGTATATTATTGAGCGACCTTTGCAAAACCTTGGAACAAATACAGTTCTATCCTATCTAGTTGACTCTCAGCAAATCTCCAGTGTAACTCAAGGTCCTCTTAGAATGAACGTGATGAAGATGTCTATGGATGGATTGAAGATGATCCCTGGTCATATCACTCCGTTCTTATCAGTAAATAAGCTGCAAGTTGATGAAGTCAGAAGGCGTCTCAATCACAAGGTTCAAAATGGGACGACCACTATATTGGCTTCTGCCAGAATTAATTACTTGCATGAAGCTGATCATGAGTTGAAGAAAACGAGACATTTGCTCATTTCAAGTTCGATAGATTATTGCATCGGTCTCTCATTATCCCCAGAAAAGATCACTCCAAACTTAATCCGTTATTGCAAAAAGAAAAAAATAGCCTTTATCGAGTTGATCTGTCAAGATTACAGCCAATTAACAACCGTTATATGGGAACGAATAAGAGAAGTCAATTTTCCTTATCAAGCAGTCATTTTTCCTACTTTTCCAGAAACGATCGATGAAAAAAAGAAAAAAACCTGGCAAAAGAAATGGAACGAGCTTGCTTTCAAATTACAAATCCCTACTTTTTCTAAAAATCTAGAAGAGGATGAGCCCCTGCCCCTGCCTTTTTTAAAGCTTGTTGGAATATATCCTAAAAAGGGAGGCCTGTTCTCTGGAAGTGACGCAGATTATTGTCTGCTATCTGCTACAGATTTTAACGAGAAACCAAAAGCTGTAATTGTAAGAGGAACGATTGTATATTCAGAAAATCAAACAGACAACTATCAAGGATTTGGAAAAGAAATTACGATTGTTCAGCCTCATCGTTTTGGAGAATCTCTTGTTTCTCGTGTATAATAAGCACAAGAATACATGGGATAAGGGAGTTTTACGTATTGAATACCATTCAAGATGCGATCAGGCTTGTAGAGCGTGGAGACGTTGAAAAAGGAATGTCTCTTTTAGAGAAGCTAAAACAAAAAGCAACAGATCCAGAACAGTTTGAAATTGCAGAAGTATACCTAGATTGGGGACATACCTCAAAAGCCATGGCGATGTTTAACGATTTGCTAGAGAAATATCCAAATGACGGAGAGCTTCTTGTTTCTATTGCTGAGTGTTGTTTAGATGAAGGTTTGGATGAAAAAGCTATCAGCTATTTAGAAGAAGTGAAAGAAGATGATGATGAGTATTTAAGAGCATTGATCTTACAAGCTGACCTCTATGAAGGGCTGGGATTAACAGAAGTGGCTGAACGAAAACTAGCAGCTGCACGTGAAGTAGATAAACAACATCCATTGCTGGCTTATGCTTTAGGTGATTTTTATTTAAGACAAGGCAAGTTCGATTCCAGTTTGCCATTGCTGCAACAAGCCATTGAAGGTAAGGCTGAGGTTGAAGATCTTGCTCTTCGGTATGCAGAGGCTTTAAGCCGCGCAGGGAAATTTGAAGAGGCATTGCCTTTATATAAAAAAGGGCTCGATCAGCACAAGGAAATTTATAGCTTATTTGGGTATGGAATTACTGCCTATAAAGCTGGTGAATTCAAAGAGGCTATTTCTGCTCTCGAAGAATTAAAAGATATGGATCCTGACTATACAACCTTATACAGTGTCTTATCGGAATCTTATGAAGAAGAAGGAGCTGTAACAGAGGCTTACGAAATCATCCAAGAGGGTTTAAAACGAGATGAACATAACGAAAACATTTACCTTCAGGCTGCGAGACTTGCTTACAAAATGCATAATCCTGAACAAGGAGAAAAATGGGTCAAAGCAGCTTTAGAACTCAACCCGGCGCGTATTGAACCTCTATTGCGTTTAGGAGATCAATATGTTCGTGAAGAAAGGTATGAGGATCTTTTAAGCCTGTATAAACCACTCATAGAAACGAAGGAAGAGATTCCGTTAATGTATTGGCATTTAGCAACAGCAAATAAAGAATTAGAAAAGGATAAAGATGCCGAAATTTGGTATGAAAGAGCAGCTCGAATTTTTCACGATGACCCAGTGTTTTTAGAAGAATTTGCTTATTTTCTCTTGGAAGAAGGCAAGCAATCAGATGCTAAAAAAACACTGTCATTATTGCTTAAATTAAACCCTGGAAGAGATGACATTGAAGATGTTTTAAACCGTTTGGAAGAATTTTAAAACTTTCTGAAGCAAAGAAGGATTTTACGACTAATCGGAGAATATAATTATTATAAAAATGACGTGTTTTTGAATGATGGGGGGATTGCAATGAGCAGCACCGTTTCGGTCCTTGAAAAAAAGGATTTTATCAAATGGTTCCTTAATCATTATCAGTTAAAGAAGCGCGAATGTGTTTGGTTATTAAACTACTTAGTAAGTGATGACCAGTTGATGGAGAAAGTGCACTTTGTAGAAAAGGCAGAATATTGTCCGAAAGCCATTATTATGTCCACACAGTGTACCGACGGGGTTCCATTTCGTTTTTACAAACAGAACGTCTTAACAACTGATGCAGAAAAGTCCTTTCATGATATCCGGCTAAATCAAGAAGAAGAAATTTTCTTAGAACTTAATTTTAATGCTTCTCGTTTAACGCCTGAATATGCTTCTGTATTAGAAGAAAATCCGCACTTGCCTCAAAATATGTCTATGGACAAAAAGTATGGCATATGGGCAGAGATGGTATTAGAGAAGTCTATTGAGGCGTACCGAAAGAATGATATCATGGCCAAAATTGATGAAGCATTAGATCAAAAAGATTATGATTCTTTTACAAAATGGACAAAAGAGTTAAAGAACTTAGAAAAACAGCCTTCTTAAAAGGAAAGGATGACTCAAAAAATGGGTCATCCTTTTTTTGTGTTCTAACTAAACTTTCTCTAGTTTAGGCATAATCCCTCACATAAATCCTCAAAAAAAAACGACACTCTCAAAGTCTCTCATATTCTCTCCGTTTTCCTTACAAAGAAGCGGAAAGCAGAAATTTTTTTCGGTTTTTCTACCTTAAGCCTATTAAACGCAGAAATATGGTACGATAGAATAGCAGTACAACGCGTGAAGGAGACATATGAAATGAAATGGAAAACAAGCGATGGTGATGTATTTTTAAAATCAGGTGAATATGTAGATAGTCTATTAATTCCACTGACTCCTGTGAATTTTAAACAAGATTTTAAAAGCAGTGTAGCGATGGGAGAATATACGGAACTTCTCTGTACAGAAATCGAACGGCAACTGCATGGAAGGCTGTTCTTAGCTCCAAATTTTACATATGTAATGGGAGAAGATAAAGATATTCCCATCCAACAATTAACAAGTTTCCTAGAACATGTTACAAATTCCGGACACTTTAAACACATCTTTTTAGTTAGCAGTGATGTGTATTGGAAGGAATTTGAACATACTACGAAAGGACAGCTCATTTGGGTTCCTGCACTTCCGCTTGAAAGTATGGATGAGAACTATAAATTTGAAGTTGTAAAAGAACAGGTCAAACCGCTGTTTCAGCTCATTTTTAATGAATGGCAACGCGGGATAAATTCGTGATATTTACTGCATGTTCATATTGACAGTAAAAGACAACTTAAGCTATCATGTTTATGTCCTAGTAATATGTGTGTAAAAAGTCCGGATGGACCGTCATTTACAGCATAAGGGGGGGAAAACAATGTCAAAGGAAGATATTTCAAGACGTCAGTTTTTAAATTACACATTAACTGGCGTTGGCGGATTTATGGCTGCCGGCATGCTTATGCCAATGGTCCGTTTCGCCCTTGATCCGATTTTAAAAGAGGGTTCTGATCAAAAAATGGTAGCGGTTACGAGTATGGAAGAGCTATCGAATGAACCAAAGCGTTTTGACTTTAAAATCAAACAAAAAGATGGTTGGTATGAGTCAGATGTAACTCAATCTGCCTGGGTTTATAAAGCGAAGAATGGTGATGTTATCGCACTTTCTCCAATCTGTAAACACTTAGGATGTACGGTAGACTGGAATACAGATCCATCTCACCCAAATCAGTTCTTCTGTCCATGTCATTTAGGCCGTTACACGAAGGACGGAACGAACGTGAAGGGAACTGCGCCACTAGCACCGCTTGATGTATACGACAGCAAGGTGAAAGATGGAAAGCTTTATTTAGGAAAGGCAAAACCAAGAAAGGGGGCGTAATGAATGCTACAAAAGATTTATGACTGGGTAGATGAGCGCCTGGATATTACGCCGCTTTGGAGAGATGTTGCAGACCATGAAGTACCTGAACACGTAAACCCCGCGCATCATTTTTCTGCGTTCGTTTACTGTTTTGGCGGATTAACGTTCTTTATCACGGTTATTCAAATTCTTTCAGGTATGTTTTTAACGATGTATTATGTTCCTGATATCGTGAATGCATGGGAATCCGTATATTACCTGCAAAATGAAGTGGCATTTGGAGTTATTGTACGCGGAATGCACCATTGGGGCGCAAGCCTTGTAATCGTAATGATGTTCTTACATACATTGCGCGTATTTTTCCAGGGAGCTTATAAAAAGCCTAGAGAATTAAACTGGGTTGTTGGAGTACTTATTTTCTTTGTAATGTTAGGTTTAGGATTCACAGGTTATCTATTACCTTGGGATATGAAAGCATTATTTGCAACAAAAGTAGGGATCGAGATCGCCATGACCATTCCGGTCGTTGGACCTATCGCTAAAACATTCCTTGCTGGTGGAGAGATTATTGGAGCTCAGACGCTTACGCGATTCTTTGCGATTCACGTATTCTTCCTTCCTGCAGCACTGTTAGGCTTGATGGGTGCCCACTTCTTAATGATCCGTAAACAAGGTATTTCCGGACCGTTGTAAAAACGAGCAAAGATTTTAATAGTTTCATGAGAGCAAAGGAGGGAAATATATGCATCGCGGTAAAGGAATGAAGTTTGTCGGAGACTCTCGTGTCCCTGCTGAACGTAAACCTAATATCCCTAAGGATTATTCAGAATTTCCAGGGAAAACAGAAGCGTTCTGGCCAAACTTCCTTTTAAAAGAATGGATGGTTGGTGCCGTATTCTTAATCGGATACCTCGTATTGACCATCGTTCATGAATCTCCTTTGGAGAAAAAAGCTGATCCTACCGATGCCGGATATATTCCTCTACCAGACTGGTACTTCCTATTTTTATACCAGCTCTTGAAGTACAAGTATGCGGCAGGGGATTATGTTCTTATCGGTACTGTTATTATACCTGGTCTAGCTTTTGGTGCTTTAATGTTGGCACCATTTCTTGACACTGGTTTGGAGAGACGTCCATCTAAACGTCCAATTGCTACCGGGTTGATGTTATTGGGTTTGATCGCTACTACATATTTAACTTGGGAATCCGTTGTGAACCATGATTGGGAAAAAGCGAAGACTCAAGGGAAAATTGTTGATGTAAGCTTTGATCAAAATGATCCAGGTTATCAGATTTACCAACAGCAAAGCTGTGTAGGCTGTCATGGTAACACTTTAACAGGTGGTGCATCTGGACCTTCCTTGATTGGGACAGGATTAAAGCCTGAAGAGATCAGCAAGATCGCAATAGAAGGTAAGCCTCCTGGCATGCCGCCAAATGCGTTTAAAGGATCTGATGAAGAGCTTAAACAATTAGCTGAATTCATCTCTAAACTTGAACAGAAGTAAGTAAAAGCCGGCTCGGTATGGGTCGGCTTTTTTCTAAATGAAAAGGAGATATACAATGTCTTGGATTTTTACGATCATCAAGGAACGATGGTTCTTAAAAATGCTTTTATGGATTAATATACTTGGCACGATATATGGATACTATTGGTACAACTCCCAGCTGCAAGACACACCGTGGTATTTTTTACTCTTTGTTCCTGATAGTCCAACAGCATCCTTATTTTTTGTGTTCGTACTTTTAGGTTTTATTTTTAATAAACAATCTGGATTGATCGAAGCACTCGCGGTAACCACGTTGTTCAAGTACGGAATTTGGGCTGTAGGAATGAATCTAGCCGGTGCTTTCGTTGGTAGCCCGTTAAACTTTGTGAATTACATGCTAATATTTTCTCATCTAGGTATGGCTGTACAAGGACTTTTATTTGCTCCCTTTTATAAAATAAAAGACTGGCATGTTGCCATTGCTGCTATTTGGTTACTTCACAATGAAATCATAGATTACGTTTTTGATATGATGCCGAGATATACCGTTTTAGATCCTTACCAAGATATCATCGGTTATTTAACTTTCTGGCTTTCTGTTATCGCAATCGTTTTATTATGGAGAATAAGAAAGTCATAGCTTCTATCCTTTAAACAGGTATAACCTTGTCCAATCTCTCATACTTTTTAGTATAAGGGTACAGGAGGGACAACGGATGAGAAGGTTAGGATGGGCGATTGCCGTTATAAGTTTTGCTTTAGGACTTGTCATACCAGTACATGCAACAAATCATACATCAGATGAAGTGAAAGAATGGTCTGAAATTAATGAACTTACGAGTGAGATCTGGGAACTGGGAAAATTAGAACGGTATAACGAGGCGGCTGATGTGCTAAAGTTCACTTCAGATAACATGACTCACATTGAAGAAGTGTTATCCTTAAGACCTGATCAGCAGCGATTAGTTGAATATACTTTTTCTGAGGCTGTAACATCTCTTCAAAATCCAGAATGGTCAAAAGAGAAAAAGCTTAATAAACTAACTGAAGTCCGTCTTTTAGTCGATGCTCTTCAAACAAGCTATGAGCCATTGTGGAAAAAGACTGGGCTGATGATGCTAGAACCGTTTATATCAATGAAAAAAGGAATCGGGAAGAATGATTCCGCTATGTTTCATCAAGCTGCTAACCTTTTACTTGAACGATATGAGACGTTAAGACCAGCATTAACTGTTGATCTTAAGTCTGATGAAATCGACATGCTGGACGAACATGTGTCTTACGTAGATCGTAATCGAAACGAAATACTCTCAGAGGTCGAACATCAAAAACATCTTGAAGTGATTTCAGCTGATTTTGAAGCATTATTCTTTGCCAAAAAAGATAATTCCGAGCCTTCCCTGTTTTGGCTTATCTTTTCGATTGGCGGTATTATTTCATCTACATTATTTTATGTAGGATGGAGAAAATACAAAGGGGATAAAGAGGAAGAAGAAGCACTACGCGTCCCTCAAAAGAGATAACTAAATAGGCGTTATCTTTGACAACCTAGTGGGCAAAATCGTAAAATGAATGTAAAGTAACTTAAGCTTTTTAATTTGGAGGAATGCAGAAATGGGTGGATTTTTAATCTACTTCGCCATCTTGCTTATTGTTCCCATTTGGGCACAAATGAGGGTGAAAAGTACGTATAAAAAATATTCAAAAGTAGCGAACAGCACTGGAAAAACGGGTGCAGAAGTTGCAAGAGAAATATTGAATGAGAACGGATTATTCGATGTTCAAGTTGAACCTGTAAGAGGAATGTTATCGGATCATTATGATCCTCGTAAAAAAGTAGTTCGTTTATCCGAAGATAACTATTATGGCTCTTCGATTGCTGGAGCTGCTGTTGCTGCCCATGAAGTGGGCCATGCCATTCAAGATGCTGAAGGGTACGCGTTCTTGCGCTTCAGACATGCTCTTGTACCTGTTGCTAATATAGGATCGAATTTTTCGTTTTTCCTCATTCTAGGAGGTATGCTGCTTGGAGCTATGAACCTTCTCTTGTTGGGAATCATCTTTATGGCTGTAGCCGTCCTGTTCCAGTTTGTAACTTTGCCAGTCGAATTCAATGCTAGCTCTCGTGCAATGGATCAAATTGTTTCAACCGGTATGATTCGCAACAATGAAGAAAGAGGAGCAAGAAAAGTATTAAATGCTGCAGCGTTAACATATGTTGCAGGAGCACTCGTTGCCCTTCTAGAACTAGCACGCTTTATCTTTATGTTTCTTGGAATGAACTCAGAGGACTAAAAAGACTAAAAAAACTCCCGATTTGGGAGTTTTTTCTATTATCTTCCTATCGGATTTTTATCAGCATCAAGTGTAAATCCTTCGCCTATGACCTCGTGGACATCATTTACCGTAACAAAAGCATGTGGATCTATTCTCTCGATCACCTGTTTTAAACGTACGATCTCATTTTTTGCGATTACACAATAAAGAACTTCTCTAAGTTGCCCAGTAAATGTTCCTTTACCATTTAATAGAGTTGCACCCCTGTCAAGCTCGTTCATAATATCTGCTGCGATTTCTGCGTTTTTCTCAGATACGACCATAACGGCTTTTCCAGCGTAAGCTCCTTCTTGCATAAAATCAATCACACGTGCTCCGATAAAAACAGCTACTAAAGTGTACATGGCTTCCCGATAATTTAAATAGACAAGTGAGATGGCGATGACCATAAAATCAAAGATAAACATTGTCTTACCCATACTCCAGCCTAAAAATTTATGCCCGAGACGTGCGATGATATCAACACCGCCTGTTGTCCCTCCAAATCGGAATATGATTCCAAGACCCACTCCGATAAATACCCCGGCAAAAAGGGCTGCTAATGTCATGTCTTCCTTTAATTCAATCGTTATTGAGGAATAACGCTGAAACACAAATAAGAATACAGATACAGCAACAGTGCCGATAATGGTATAGATAAAGGCATTTCTTCCTAGAAGTTTCCATCCTACAAAGAATAACGGTATGTTCAAAGCAAGATTTGAATAGGAAGGATCAATAGAAAATAAAAAATATAGAATAAGAGTGATTCCTGTAAAACCACCTTCTGCCAGATTATTTGTCATATTGATATGTACAATTCCGAATGAAAAAATTGCAGATCCTAAAAGAATATAAAAAATATTTTTTAGTTTGATCGGATAAATCATATTATGCCTCTTTTCTTGTTGAGTAAGACTTGAACTTTCGCTTCTGACTCCCTATTATAATCAAAATTTCATGAAATTTGTCAAACATAAAAAATACCGATAACATAAAGGTGGAACTAAAATGAAAGAGGAGTGTCAACACCATGGCAAACCGTACGTTAAAAGAGAGTCAGGACGTTGTAGATCAATACATATCGCAATTTAAAGAGGGCTATTTCAGCCCGCTTGCAATGATCGCCAGATTAACAGAAGAACTTGGCGAACTTGCAAGAGAAGTTAATCACCACTATGGAGAAAAACCAAAAAAGTCGACAGAAGAAGCTAAAACAGTGGAAGAAGAACTAGGAGACATGTTTTTTGTATTAATATGTCTTGCGAATTCATTAAACATAAATTTAGATGATGCACTAAGCACCGTAATGAATAAATTTCAAACTCGAGACAAAGATAGATGGACAAAGATCGATGAAGGAGAGACGAACCATGAATAAAGTAAAGATTATCCTGGCTGGTCCAAGGGGAAAGATGGGTCTAGAAGCGTTAAAGATGATTTCAGAGACACCGCAGTTTGAACTTGTTGCGGCGATCGATTCTAGAAATGACGGATTACAAGTAAAAGATCTCACTGGTGCTCCTAATTCAATGGATGCAACCGTGTATGACGACATAGAAAGATGTTTAGATGCCATTCAAGCGGATGTATTGATCGATCTGACAAAACCGGACATCGGAAAGAGGCATCTGGAGATCGCGTTGAACTACGGAGTTAGAACTGTTATCGGAACGACAGGATTCACCAATGAAGATCTTGAACGCTTATCACAGCTTGCCCATGATAAAAAGACAGGGGCAATCATTGCACCTAACTTCGCCATCGGTGCTATTCTTATGATGAAATTTTCACAGATGGCAGCTAAATACCTCCCAGATATTGAGATCATCGAGAAGCATCATGATCAAAAACTGGACGCACCATCAGGAACAGCACTAAAAACTGCTCAATTAATTACTGAAGTTCGAGAGGCGAAGGGACAGGGACATCCTGATGAAACAGAAGAGTTAACAGGGTCTAGGGGAGCAGAGTGGCAAGGAATTCGAATTCATAGTGTGAGGCTTCCTGGTCTTGTTGCACATCAGGAAGTAATGTTTGGCGGAGAAGGCCAGTTACTGACCATTCGCCACGATTCTATGAACAGAGCTTCGTTTATGCCTGGAGTGAAAATGGCAATAGAACATGTAATGCACATTGAAGGCCTTGTGTATGGTCTTGAAAATATAATGGAATAAGAGGGGTTAAGATGAAAATAGCTCTTATTGCGCACGATAAGAAGAAAAACGATATGATCAATTTCACAGTGGCATATGCTCCTATCCTAAAAGATCACACATTATTTGCTACTGGAACGACGGGTTCTAAAATAAAAGAAGCGACTAATCTTCCAATCAGACGATTCCAATCAGGTCCATTAGGCGGTGATCAGCAGATCGGAGCTTTAATCGCAGAGAATGAACTCGATCTTGTTCTGTTCTTCAGAGACCCATTGACCGCTCAACCTCATGAACCTGATGTATCTGCATTGATGCGTCTATGTGATGTTTATCAGATACCCCTCGCCACAAATGTTGCGAGTGCGGAACTCTTCATTCGTTCATTAGAACGAGGAGATTTAGACTGGCGCAAAATTATCGATGAAAGAGAGTCAGAGAATCAATGAATCTAAATAACTGGCTTGTATTCGGTGCACATGCAGACGATGTGGAGATCGGGATGGGAGCTACAATAAAAAAAGAAACGATAAGAGGCCGTAACGTTACTATTTGTGACTTGACCGAGGCTGAACTTTCTTCTAATGGCAACGTTGATATCCGGAAGAAAGAAGCTGAAGACGCTTCTACGATTTTAGGTGTTCAAAAAAGGATTAACTTAAACCTTCCTGATCGGGGTCTTTATATACACGAAGAGTACATCATGCATCTCGTTACTTGTATACGGAAGGAAAAACCTGAATATGTTTTTGCGCCATACTGGGTTGATAGACATCCCGATCATGGAAATTGTTCCAGGTTAGTAAAAGAAGCTGTTTTTTCTGCAGGTATCAAAAAGATAAACGATAGAGACAATCTGCCTGCTCATAAGGTAAAAAAAGTCTTCTATTATTTCATAAACAGCACAGAAAAACCAACCCTTCTCGTAGATGTAAGTGAGACTTATTCTTTTAAGCTCCAGGCGCTAAATGCATATCCTTCCCAATTTATTAAAACCGTTGGCAGTGTTGATACACCTTTGACAAACGGATATATCGAACGAGTAGAAGCACGTGATAGACTGTTTGGATTTGAGGCAGGAAGAGCTTATGCTGAAGGTTTTATTACGGAACAAACGTTTGTTGCAGACTATCTATAAGGAGAACGTTATGAAGTTAAAAATAGGAATCACTTGCTATCCTACTGTAGGAGGATCGGGAGTGGTTGCAACTGAACTAGGAAAACTATTAGCTGAAAAAGGGCATGAGATTCATTTTATTACATCAAGTATCCCATTTCGGCTAGGTAAATTTTATCCGAATATCTTTTTTCATGAGGTAGAAGTGAACCATTATTCTGTTTTTAAGTACCCTCCCTATGATCTTGCACTTGCAAGCAAGATGGCAGAGGTGATAAAAAGAGAAAAACTGGATATTCTTCACGTGCATTATGCTGTTCCTCATGCTGTGTGTGCAGTACTTGCTAAACAGATGGTTGACGACAATATTAAGATCGTAACAACTCTTCATGGAACGGATATTACGGTTTTAGGCTACGACCCATCGCTAAGTGAAATGATTAGATTCGGTATCGATAAATCCGATGTGGTCACAGCTGTTTCTCATCAGCTCAAAGAAGATACAGAAAAACTCTTAAACATACAAAAAGACATCATCCCAGTACATAACTTTGTTGATGAACGCGTGTATTATAGACAGGATAATTACACGGAACTCAAGAAGACATATGGCATACAAGAAGACGAAAAAGTCATCGTTCATATTTCTAATTTCAGACCAGTTAAGCGCATAAAGGACGTCATTAAATCTTTCTCTTTGATTAGAAAAGAGATCTCTTCCAAGCTCCTATTAATAGGAAATGGTCCTGAACTGACTGTCGCATGTGAACTTGTTCGGGAACTTAACTTGGAAGAAGATGTTCTATTCCTAGGAAAACAAGAAAACGTCGGCGAACTTTTCTCGATTTGCGATCTTAAACTTTTGTTATCTGAAAAAGAAAGTTTTGGATTGGTGCTCTTAGAAGCGATGGCGTGTGGCGTACCGGTTATCGGGACTCGAATAGGTGGTATTCCTGAGGTGATCGTTGACGGAGAGACGGGATTTATGGTTGATGTTGGAGACACGAATGAAGTTGCTAAGAAAGCCATTTCTCTTTTGAAAAATGATGAAATGCACAACCAATTTCGAAAAAATGCGGTAGAACATGTAAGGGAAAACTTTTTATCAGAAAAAATCGTGAGTATTTACGAAGACATTTATAACTCTTTAGTAAAGGGTTGAGTTCATATGAACGAATTGTTTCAAGAAGCTTCTTACGTAATAGAGCAGATTGAAAAAGAAGGCTACAAAGCCTATTACGTTGGTGGATGTGTGCGTGATTATTGCTTAAAAAAACCGATAAAAGATATTGATATTGCATCCAACGCGAAACCTGAAGATATCCAAAGAATCTTTCCAAAAACGATTCCTGTCGGGATCGAGCATGGAACCGTCATTGTTCGCCATAATCATGTGTCTTATGAAGTAACAACCTTTCGAAAAGAAGATCAATACAAAGATTATCGAAGACCTTCACAAGTTTGGTTTGTAGACGAATTAGAAGAAGATCTATCAAGGCGAGACTTTACCTTCAATGCAATGGCAATGGACAAGTCATATAAGCTTATCGATCCTTTTCACGGCAGAATGGACCTGAAGAAACAGGAAATTAGAACGGTCGGAGATCCTGATCATCGTTTTTCAGAAGATCCTCTGCGTCTTATGCGTGCTTGCAGATTTATGAGCGTGTATAACATGGACATTGAGGAAAGAACGAGGGCTGCAATCGGCAATCATGCTCCTTTGTTAAAAAAAATATCAACCGAAAGAATCACGGCGGAATTTAGGAAATTATTAGAAGGTGAGCAAGCAGGAAAAGCATTGGAATTTATGCAAAGCTCTCATGTTGCGCACTATTTGCCACACCCCATTAAAGAACAAAAGAACGGGAATATGCTCACCTTCGATTGGTGTTCTCTTAAACATGAAGAACAAAGATGGGCAGCTGTGATTATTCTCTCTAAAGTGAATGACCGTAGAGATTTTCTTAAGAAATGGAAGATTCCTAATCCATTATCAAAAGCTGTTTTGGACGTTGTTGAGGCAACTTATACCGATTCGTGGTCCAAGATGAAGCTATATGAAACCTCTCTGAAGACTGCCTTATTAGGTTTACAAATACGTTGTCTACTAAACGGTGCTCCATACCATGAAAAGGCAGAACGATTAAAACAGACAGCGTCCGAGATTCCCATTTCTTCTAGAAGTGATATCCCATTAAGGGGTGAGGATATTTTATCTATAAAAAAAGAGGTACCTGGTGAATGGGTTGGTCAGCTTTTTCAAGAGATGGAAAAGGAAATTGTTGAAGGAGAATTACCTCTTTCTGAAAGTGAGCTTATTGAATGGGTACGAAGGTGGGAACGATTATGAAAGAAGCATTGTTGCACATGTTGACAGAAAATGAAGGTGAGTTTGTCTCCGGACAGCAGATAAGCGATAAGCTAAACTGTTCAAGAACGGCGATTTGGAAACATGTTTCAGAGCTTAGAAAGAACGGCTATACCATTGAAGCGGTTCAGAAAAGAGGGTACCGTTTATTGACCTCACCAGATCTTGTTACATCTGAAGAGGTTTCTTTATATACAGGGAAAGGAACCTTTGGAAAAAAATTCTCCTATCATTTATCTGTAAAGAGTACTCAGGAGATTGCCCATTCTTTAGCAAGAGAAGGAGCCGTTGAAGGAAGTATCGTTCTTGCTGATGAACAAACAGGTGGCAGAGGCAGATTAGGGAGAGCGTGGCAATCGCCATCAGGAACGGGAATCTGGATGAGTCTTATTCTGCGCCCAAAGATTCCTTTGCAAAAAGCACCGCAGCTCACCTTGCTGATCGCGGTAGCCGCATCGAAAGCGATTGAAAAGGTGACAGGTCTCGAAGCTGCGATTAAATGGCCGAACGATCTATTGATCAACGGAAAAAAAGTGGCAGGGATCTTAACAGAACTGCAGGCAGAAGCAGACTCTATCCATTCGGTTATTGTTGGTATCGGCATCAATGTCAATCAAGAAAAAAAACATTTTACAGAAGAAATTGCTGAAATCGCAACAAGTCTGGCGATTGAGGGTAACAAAACGTATAAACGTGCAGAAATCGTCGGTTCCATCTTAACCGAGATCGAGAGCTTGTATCAAAGTTACCTTCAAAATGGATTTGGAGTAATTAAATTACTTTGGGAAGCGCGTGCCTTCAGCCTAGGTAAACGAATAACAGCAAGATCTGTTTCAGGTTCTATAACAGGTTATGCAAAAGGGATAACAGATGAAGGTGTGTTGCTTCTTGAGGATGACCAAGGCGAGATTCATTCGATCTATTCTGCTGATATTGAATTTCCTTCTCATAACGCATAAGTCCATGATAATATGAGTATATAGGCGGTATCCAGCTTAGGAACTGCACTTGAAATGAGCGAAATTCCAGAACAAAAACCACATATCTGCCTAGATCCAAAAAAGGACCGGGACAGAGGAAGCAAACAAAAAAACGTCTAGGGATGTTTCCTATGCCTTCTTCCTCTTTGGAAGAAGGTTTTTTGCACTCTGGCCCTGTTAAAAAACAGGGAGGAAATAAAATGAAAACAACAAAAAGCTTTCTCAAAATGAAAAGAGACGGTGAGAAAATTACGATGGTAACCGCATACGATTATCCATCGGCGGTAATCTGCGAAAAAGCAGAGATGGATCTGCTGTTAGTCGGAGATTCACTCGGAATGGTCGTTTTAGGGTATGAATCTACAATTCCTGTAACAATGGAAGATATGATTCATCATACAAAAGCGGTGAAACGAGGAGCTCCAAACACATTTATCGTTACAGATATGCCTTTTATGACTTATCATGGATCAATTGATGAGACGTTAAAAAATGCAAGAAGAATCATGCAGGAAAGCGGTGCGTCAGCTGTAAAGCTTGAAGGTGGAAAACATGTCATCCGCACAATCGAAGTTCTGACTGACGCCGGCGTTCCTGTAATGGGCCATCTCGGGCTAACACCACAAATGGTCGGTGTAATGGGCGGATATAGTGTGCAGGCAAAAGGCGAAGAAGAAGCAAACCGGCTAGTAGAAGAAAGTCTTTTGTTAGAAAATGCAGGGGCTTTCGCCGTTGTGCTCGAGTGTGTGCCTCAGCAGCTTGCTGAGATCGTATCCAAAAGGTTGAACATACCAGTGATCGGTATAGGTGCAGGGAAGCATACTGATGGTCAGGTTCTTGTCTATCACGATATGATCGGATATGGCTTTCATCATATTCCTAAATTTGTGAAGGCATATGGAAATGTTAAAGATGTAATGATGGAAGGACTTATGAAGTATAAAAAAGATGTTCAGCAAATGAAGTTTCCACAAGAAGACCACAGCTTCAACATGAAGGCTGAAACACTTGACCGTTTGTATGGGGGAGTAAAGTAATGAAAATAGTGAAAAGCACCCAAGTCATGCAAAAAGAAATGAATCTGGAAAAAACAGCTGGAAAAACGATCGGATTTGTTCCAACAATGGGTTATCTGCACGAAGGTCATCTTTCTCTGATAAAACAAGCAAAAGAAGAATGTGACATAATCGTCGTCAGCATTTTTGTTAATCCTCTGCAGTTTGGTCCGAACGAAGATTTTGACCGTTATCCGAGAGATTTTGAACGTGACAAAAAACTTGCTGAAGAGGCGGGAGCAGATGTTCTTTTTTGTCCCGAAACAAAAGACATGTATCCAGAAGAGCCTGTCGTAACCGTTTCTGTTAATAGGCGTGTTGATGCACTTTGCGGGAAGACCCGAATAGGTCATTTTGATGGTGTTGCGACCGTTCTTACAAAACTATTCAACATCGTTTCTCCGAATAAAGCTTTTTTTGGAATGAAAGATGCCCAGCAAGTTGCCGTCGTTACAGGTCTAGTTGAGGACTTTAATATTCAAGTAGAGATTATTGGGTGTGAAACAAAACGAGAAGCGGATGGTCTAGCGATGAGTTCAAGGAATGTCTACCTTGACGAAAACGAAAGAAAAGAAGCTCTTCATCTGTTCCAATCGTTATCGAGAGCACAAGATTGGCTCTTGAAGTATGATAGTGGTGACACAGAACAAAAGATGATAAAATACTTGGAGGAACACACGAGCGGTTCTGTAGAATATTGCAAGATATTATCGTATCCAGAGCTTCTTCCTCCAACCAAAAGTGACAAGCGGCTCATCTTCGCTGTCAGTGTGAAGTTTAACAAAGCTCGTTTAATTGATAATGTCATCATAGACAATATGTTCATAAAAACAGAGAGTGAGGAAGAAACATGTTCCGTACATTAATGAAAGCAAAAATACATCGTGCAACTGTAACAGAATCCAACTTAAACTATGTTGGCAGCATAACGATCGATGAAGACATACTAGATGCAGTGGATATGATACCGAACGAAAAAGTCCAAATTGTAAATAATAATAATGGTGCTCGTTTTGAGACATATATCATCCCTGGAAAAAGAGGTTCTGGTGTGATGTGCTTAAATGGTGCAGCTGCTAGACTCGTTCAAGAAGGCGATACAATCATTGTTATCTCTTATGCCATGTTTGACGAAGCAGAAGCCAAAAATCATCAGCCGAAAGTAGCAATCATGGATAAAAATAACAACATACAAGATATGATAGGTGTTGAACCTGAGGCTACAATCTATTAATAATCATTTTTTTAAATATATAGCCACAGGGGAATGAGGTGAATTGGGTATGACACGACGATTTGTCGTTATCGATTTTGAAACAACAGGAAATTCAGCAGCTAAAGGAGACCGGATTATCCAAATTGGTGCGGTCGCGGTTGAGGCAGGAAAGATAACGGACAGATTTTCAACGTTTATCCAGCCAGGCGTTCCCATCCCCCCTTTTATCGAGCAATTAACAGGTATAACGGATGATATGGTAAAAGATGCTCCGTTATTTGAAGAAGTGGCGCCAAAGCTCCTTCAGATGTTAGAAGGAGCTTATTTTGTTGCGCATAACGTTATGTTTGATTATTCGTTTTTGCAAGGGGAGCTTGATCGGTCTGGTTATTCCCCTCTTTCAATGCCTCTGATCGATACGGTTGAGCTGTCAAGACTTCTTCTTTTAGGTGCCGATGGTTATCAGCTAGGAATGCTTGCAGATTACTTAGGACTTGAGCATGAGAACCCGCATCAAGCTGACAGTGATGCGGAAGTAACGGCAATGCTTCTTATGCATCTGCTTGAGAAACTTGAGAACCTGCCGTTGTTGACGCTTGAGCGTCTGACTCCGTTTCTAAAAAAATTGCAAAGCTCTTTAGAGAGCATTGTTAACGAAATGATTGGAGAAAAATCAGCTTTTTTAGCGGATGAAGAAACGTATGATTTTTATCGCAAATTGGCGCTTAAAAAGAAAATGATCCAATCAGATGCCCAAATTGAAGAGGAAGACCAAGTAGAACTAGAAAATATTGATGTTCAACATCAACTTAAAAACCATATGAAACATTATGAGGTGCGCGAGAGTCAGCAGAAGATGGTTGAGCTTGTAGATGAAGCATTAGAGACAAGTCAGCACCTTGTAATCGAGGCAGGTACGGGAGTAGGGAAATCATTAGGGTATCTCATTCCCGGTATCCGTTTTGCAAAAGAGAAGGACCGCCCCCTTGTTGTTTCTACACACACCGTTCAACTACAGCAACAATTGCTGGAACGAGATGTTCCGCTGTTAAAAAAAATTATGCCGTTTGATTTTTCAGCAACTTTATTAAAAGGCAGAAATCATTATTTGTGCTTGAGAAAGTTTGAGCATACATTAATGGATCATCATGATGATAATTACGATATGAATTTTACAAAAGCTCAACTGATCATATGGCTGACAGAAACGGAACAAGGGGATGTTGAAGAACTTTCAATGGCTTCTGGCGGAAAATTGTTTTGGAATACGGTAAAAAGTGATGCGAATTCTTGTTTGAACCATCGTTGTCCATGGTTTTCCAGATGCTTCTATCACAAGCAAAGAAGAGCAGCGCATGAATCAGACTTGGTCATTACGAACCATGCTTTGTTGTTTACAGATTTGAAGTCTGATTCTCAGCTTCTGCCTTCTTATAAAGAAGCAGTGCTGGATGAAGCACATCATATTGAAGAAGTTGTAAGCGATCATTTTGGTAAAGAATCCGATTATTTTACCTTTCAAAAGCTATTAGACCGGCTTTCTACTACAGATGGCGATGGGATGATGAACACGTTAAGAGAGCTTAGCGATCTTCTTGAAGTTCCTCAATATGAGAAGTATTTTACGAAATGGGACACCTTGTTCTTGGAAGTGAAGAACGAACTCGATGATATGTTCAAACAAATAAAATCCATTTGTGTAACGAAAGCGAGATCTTCACGCTCTTCAGAATTAACGAAATTAACCCTTCGATATACGAAAGAAGATGTGGAATCAAGTGCTTGGGAGCCTGTTCTTGAAATGAGTGAGAGAGCACGTCAGTTTATAACCGATCTAGTACGGCCGGTAAAACGCCTTTTAAAGAGTCTTGATCAATATGAAGAACATTTAACGGTAAAACAAAAAGGATTTCTAGTGGATATTGAAGGCTTGATGAATGATCTGCATGATGAAGTGACAGATCTGCATCATCTTCTGTCTTGTCCGCTTTCTCAGGAAGTATATTGGATGGAAGCTGAGCCAAAAGGACCAAGACACGCCGTTACTCTTTACGCCAAACCAGTTGAAATCGATCAACTATTAGCAGATGAATTTTTTGGCAAAAAAAGCAGTATTGTCATGACTTCTGCTACGATGAGTGTAAAAAAATCGTTCCGTTATATAACTGAACGATTAGGACTGCTTGATTTTGGCCCATTGAACGCTCAGCTCCCTTCTCCTTTTGAATATGAGAAGCAGGCAAGACTGATGGTGCCAACGGATATCCCGCTGATTAATGAAGTCGACCAGAAAACATTCGTCGAAAGAATATCGTCCTCTCTTTACGAGATAGCAAAAGTGACGAAAGGACGTATGCTCGTTTTATTTACATCATACGATATGCTAAAAGAAACACATACAGCGTTTAAAGCTCTGATGAATCAAGAAGAGTTTGTTTTAATTGCACAAGGAGTGGACAGCGGAAGTCGTGCACGTCTCACAAAGAACTTTCAGCGATTTGATAACAGCATTCTTTTCGGAACAAGCAGCTTTTGGGAAGGCATCGATATCCCAGGAGATGATCTATCTTGTCTCGTCATTATTCGACTGCCGTTTACACCTCCGGATCAGCCCGTGATGGCTGCCAAAAGTGAAAAACTGAAGGCTGAGGGAGGAAATCCATTCTATGATCTCTCACTCCCACAAGCCATAATTCGTTTTAAACAAGGATTCGGACGTCTAGTTAGAAGCGGAAGAGACAAAGGAGCTGTGTTTGTTTTTGATCGCCGGGTAATTGAAACGAGATATGGCAAATCATTTATTCAGTCGCTGCCAAAACTGCCGGTTTCTATTAAACCTGTGAATGATCTAGTAGAAGAACTTCGAGAATGGATGGATTAACAAGGAAAAGGAGAAGAAATACACTTCTCTTTTTTTCTTTATTTAAAGCATGAATCGCGGTTTTTTCAGCATTCTAAAGTACCACTTTAATCGAAATTCTGATATAGTAAACAAGGATAAGTTTCATTGTAGGGAGGAAGAACAGTGGAAAGTAAAATTGAAGTTCTTTCGACAGTTAAGGTTGATAAGTCTAGTGATTTGTATAAGGTAGTATCTGAACTGAACAAAACATTGAAACATCAAGATTTAATGTTTGGGTTGGCGTTAGATGAAGAGAATAATAACAAGATGATTTTTACGATCTATCGCACGTAGAGAGGCTGAAATATGGGAAAAAAGTGGATACTTATTGTAGTTGGGCTTCTTATCATTGCCAGCTGGCAAGTTTACTATCTTTATAACGGAGTTCATGCAAAACCGCAGGAAAATGAAGCTAAAGCGGCAGAGATCGCAAAAAAAGAAAAAAATCTTGTGTCTGTTACAAATGTTGAGCACTTTTATAAGAACGAAACTTATTATGTTGTAGAAGGCAAAAACGATAATGGCACAGACATGATTGTTTGGGTGGGAGAAGATCAAGACGTTTTCTCTGAGATCGCTAAAAAAGGATTAACAAAAGAACAAATGATCGATTATGTTAAGAAAAACCACAATGCTAAAAAGATCATCGACAGCCGCTTAGGAATGGAAGACGAGATTCCATTATGGGAAGTGGTGTTTATAGACGATCAAAATCGCTATACCTATTATTATGGATATTTCGAAACAGGGAAACGATATGAAATCTATCGTCTTAAAGAATCGGAACAATAAATAACAGTGGAGGGATCATACAAGATGAAGCTTGCAAAACGTGTGGAGGCATTAACTCCTTCAACGACACTAGCAATTACAGCAAAGGCAAATGCATTAAAAGCAGAAGGACATAATGTAATCGCACTAGGTGCAGGAGAGCCGGATTTTAATACTCCAATACATATAATAGAAGCAGCTTATCAGTCTATGAAAGAAGGACACACGAAATATACGGCTTCTGGCGGACTTCTTTCCCTTAAGAAAGCCATCAGTGACAAGCTGCATCAAGATCAAGGATTAACCTATGATCCTTCTGAGATCATCGTAAGTACGGGAGCAAAACATTCGTTGTATACATTATTCCAAGCGATTCTGGACGAGGGCGACGAAGTCATCATCCCGATCCCATATTGGGTAAGCTACCCGGAACAAGTAAAGTTAGCTGACGGAACGCCTGTCTATCTAGAAGGAAAAGAAGAGAACGAATTTAAGATTACAGCGGAAGATCTTAAAAAATCGATAACCAATCATACGAAAGCACTTGTTTTAAACTCTCCAAGCAACCCGACGGGATCTCTATATTCCGAAGAGGAGCTGCGTGCGATCGGGGAAGTTTGTTTAGAGCATGATGTCTTAATCGTGTCTGATGAGATCTATGAAAAACTCGTTTATGGTGGAGTGAAACATACCTCCATCGCAGAACTATCTCCCGAGTTAAAAAAACAGACGATCATCATTAACGGTTTATCTAAATCACATGCAATGACAGGATGGAGAATCGGTTTCGCTGCTGGAGATGCAAAGATCATTAAAGCGATGACAAACTTAGATAGCCATAGTACATCAAACCCAACTACTCCTTCTCAGTATGGTGCACTTGCGGCTTATAGCGGAACACAGAAACCGGTAGAAGAAATGCGTCAAGCGTTTGAAGAAAGAATGAATAAGGTGTATGACCGGTTGATCACCATCCCTGGGATTACGTGTGTGAAACCGAACGGCGCGTTTTATCTGTTTCCAAATGCAACAGAAGCAGTTAAAATGACGGGATTCTCTTCTGTAGATGAATGGGTAGAAGCTCTTCTAGAAGAAGAAAAGGTAGCACTTGTTCCTGGATCAGGCTTTGGAGCACCGGAGAATGTAAGACTTTCCTATGCTACGAGTTTAGAGACGATCATGGAAGCGTTAGATAGGATCGAACGATTTATTAACTCAAAACGCAAGTAATGATTGATTTTTAGAATGTTGTCATTCATAATTTTTTGGTAGATATTGATATTTAGTACAGTGGAGGTACTTGTAGTGAAAACAACGATAAAAAAGCTAAGTGAACATGTGGGCAAAACCGTAACGATCGGAGCCTGGCTCTCAAATAAACGTTCTTCTGGTAAGATTGCTTTCTTACAGCTTCGCGACGGAACTGGTTTCGTGCAAGGTGTTGTCGTAAAAAGTGAAGTAGGCGAAGAAATCTTTGCAAAAGCGAAGGGACTTACACAAGAATCCAGTCTTTACGTAACAGGAACGGTTAAAGAAGATGAGCGTTCAGCTCTTGGGGTAGAACTTGATGTAACAGATGTTGAAGTGCTTCATCAAGCGGTCGATTATCCGATCACACCGAAAGAACATGGAACAGAATTTTTGATGGATCACCGTCATCTATGGATTCGTTCGAAGCGTCAACACAGCATCTTAAAGATTCGTAACGAGATTATTCATGCAGTGAATGAATTTTTCTATACGAATGACTTTGTAAAAGTAGATCCTCCTATCCTTACAGGAAGCTCTGCTGAAGGGACAACATCACTGTTTCATACAAAGTATTTTGAAGAGGATGCTTACCTTTCTCAAAGCGGGCAGCTCTATATGGAAGCGGCAGCGATGGCACTTGGAAAAGTGTATTCATTCGGTCCGACGTTCCGTGCAGAAAAATCGAAAACACGCCGTCACCTGATCGAATTTTGGATGATCGAACCCGAGATGGCTTTCGTTGAACATGAAGAATCACTAGAGATTCAAGAGCAGTTCATCTCACACATCGTTCAATCCGTTATCAAACGCTGTGAAAACGAGTTGAAGACGCTTGGACGCGATATCTCTAAGTTAGAGAACGTGAAAGCTCCTTTCCCTCGTGTTTCTTATGACGATGCGATTAAGATGTTAAAAGAAAAAGGCTTTGATGATATCGAGTGGGGTGAGGACTTCGGTGCACCGCACGAAACAGCGATCGCGGAGAGCTTTGACAAGCCCGTTTTCATCACGAACTACCCAAAAGATATTAAAGCATTCTACATGAAGCCAGACCCGAACCGAGATGATGTTGTCTTATGTGCAGATTTAATTGCTCCAGAAGGATACGGAGAGATTATCGGAGGAAGTCAGCGTATTGATGACCTTGCACTCATGGAACAGCGTTATGAAGAGCACGGACTTACTGATGATGCTTACAAATGGTATCTGGAGCTTAGAAAATACGGAAGCGTGCCTCATTCAGGATTTGGTCTTGGACTTGAGCGAACGGTAGCCTGGATTTCAGGAGCTGAACATGTGCGTGAAACCATTCCTTTCCCACGTTTACTAAACCGTCTGTACCCTTAAAAACCAAAAAATCTCCCTTTTTAGGGAGATTTTTTCTTATGGTAACGAAAATGCTAAACAGGTGTAATATGCTATACTAGTACAAGAGGTGTTGGAATATGAACGGAATGTTATTTGAAAAATGGATGATGGAAGGATCAATCAGCATTCCTAAAATGCTGCTTAAATCCTATAAAAAAATTGGCTTATCGGACAATGAATGTATGTTGTTCTTGCAGCTACATGTTTATATAGAGTCAGGAAACTATTTTCCTACTCCGCATGAACTGGCAGACAGAATGACGACATCAGCTGATGAGATGTCTTCCATGCTTCGATCATTGATCGGCAGAAATCTTTTAGGCATGGATCAATACGAAGATAAAGATAAAGGTGTCTACTTTGAAGCATATACCTTGCAGCCATTATGGAATAAACTGATCAATTGTTTAAAAGAAGAGGAAATGAAACAGAAAGAATCAAAAAAAGAACAACAAGAACAAAACGTATTCGTATTGTTTGAGAAAGAATTCGGCCGACCTCTCTCCCCGATGGAGCTTGAAACATTAAAGATCTGGATGGATGAAGATCAGCAATCGCCTGAGCTCATTCTAACCGCGCTTAAAGAATCCGTTTTATCGGGAAAACTTAATTTTAGATACATCGACCGCATTTTATTTGAATGGAAGAAAAACGGGATAAAAAGTGCAGAAGCAGCTAAAATGTACGGTGAAAAATTTAGAGTAAGACAGCTGCAAAAATCTGGTCAGTCTGATAAACAAAGAAAAGATACGGGCTTAAAAAGACCTGCTTATAACTGGCTGGAATCGTAAACAAAATAAACAGACCTGGGACGAACCCCTAGGTCTTCTTTTTCATTACAGGGGGCGTATAAACATGTTAAATAACACGCAGATTCAATTTTGTTTAGAACAAATGGAGGACATGTTTCCAGATGCTCACTGCGAACTTCATCATACAAATCCGTTTGAGCTTACGATAGCTGTGCTGTTGTCTGCTCAATGTACAGATGCGCTTGTAAACAAAGTGACTCCTAAATTGTTTGCAAAATATAAAGAACCTCAAGATTACTTAAACGTTTCTCTTGAGGAGCTGCAGGATGATATTCGTTCCATAGGTCTTTATCGAAATAAAGCGAAGAATATCCAAAAATTAAGCGAGCTAGTTTTGAACGAATATGATGGACAGATACCAAAAGATCGGGATGAACTGACAAAACTTCCGGGGGTAGGAAGAAAGACAGCGAACGTCGTTGTTTCCGTAGCCTATGATGTTCCCGCGATTGCTGTTGATACACATGTGGAACGTGTATCAAAACGCCTTGGGATATGCAGGTGGAAAGATTCAGTCATACAAGTGGAAGAAACGCTGATGAAGAAAATCCCAAAGCACCTTTGGAGTGCAACGCATCACCGCCTCATTTTCTTTGGAAGGTATCATTGCAAAGCGCAAAATCCGAACTGTCCTGAATGTCCGCTCCTTTCGATATGCCGTGAAGGAAAGAAACGGATGAATCAGAAAGAGAAGAAGAAATGATTTTGAAATTGACCAGAAGCTGACTCAAATGAGGGAATTTTCATCTCTTGAGTCAGTTTTTTTAAGTGTGTAGTCCTTATTAAATGGGTATAAATGTAAAATTATGTGATGGAGGGCTGTTATTATGTGATGAACATCTTTTTTTATGTGATGAACATCAATTTTTATGTGATTGGCGCATGTTTTTATATGATTGGGACTGATTTTAAATAAGTTAAATCTTTTTGATAAGAGGAGGGGACCATAAATGGAGCAAAATACAGAACAATTGACAGAGATCATTAAAGAGTGGAAGGAAAAAAGTCCTTCTATCGCTGCAAACTTTAAAGAACGCAACCGAGAAAAAGCAAAAGAACCAATGATCTACTTTTTTCAGCAGTTTTTGATGACGCTATTTTGGGGTAACAGGAAAATTGCCAATGAATGGGACTTGTTAAAATGGAAGGAAAGCGTAAAAGAACTGCATCATCTTCCAGTAAATGCGATAGAACGTCTTTCTTTTATAGAAGAACAACCTGATCATTATCACTCCTATATCCAATTAAGTGAATTATTTTCTGAATGGGAAAAGAAAAGTGTCATATCATTAAGGCGAAAATCATAAGGACAAGGACTGTAGACATATGATGAAAGCATGAGATGTGACGAGGAGGGGTATCATGCAGATTCATGTGGTGAAAAAAGGGGACTCCCTATGGAAGCTGTCCCAGTTCTATAGACTGCCATGGCAAGAGCTGGCGACCGTAAACCGTATAACCGAAAAAGACATACTTACAGTCGGCCAGACACTTCTGATTCCAACGCCGTTTACGTATACGGTTCAGCTAGGTGATACATTACAAGGAATCGCAAATAAGATCGGAGTGAACCTCGTTCAGCTGCAGCAGGCTAATCCTGGTGTTACAGACATGACACTAACAGCAGGAGTTCAGCTAAACGTCCCCCAAAGGAAAAAACGTTCTATCGTAACGAACGTTTTTGCAGAGCCTGTTCCAAAAGCAAGAGAAAATTTTAAAGCGGCCGCGAAAGGGTTAAGTTATATTACGCTTTTTAGCTATGAAGTAAACGAAAAAGGCGAACTTAAGCCTTTAGATGATACTGAATTTTTAAGTGAGATCAAAAATGAGAACGTCCGTCCGATAATGGCCATCACCAATATTAAAGATGGAGAATTCAGCGAGGAAGTCGGAACCGCTATTCTTACAAATGAGGATATCACTAATAAAGTGATTGAAGACTCCATTAAAATCATGAAACAAAAAGGATATCAAGGCATCTCGGTAGATTTTGAGTTTTTAGGAAAAAAGAACAAAGAAGCCTATAACCAATTTTTAAAGACGCTTACGGATAAGATGCATAAAGAAGGATTTATTGTGATGACAGCTGTGGCACCAAAGATCAGTGCTACGCAAATCGGAGAATGGTATGAGTCACATGACTATAAAGCACATGGGGAGATTGTGGATTACGTAATTTTAATGACGTATGAGTGGGGATATAGCGGTGGTCCTCCCCTTGCTGTCAGCCCGATTCCTTCTGTTAAAAAAGTGCTTGATTATGCGGTTCGCGAGATTGATCGTAAAAAGATTTTAATGGGAATCAATCTATATGGATATGACTGGACACTTCCGTATAAACCAGGGGGAAAATTTGCAAAAGCATTAAACCCGGTTCAGGCCACACAGCTTGCTGGCAAAAGACAGGCTGCTATCCAGTACAGCAAAAAAGACGAGGCTCCTTACTTTAGTTATTGGGATAAAGATAAGAAAGAACATATTGTCTGGTTTGAGGATCTTAGAAGCATGAAGGCCAAGTTTGATATTGTCGACCAATATGGCTTTGCAGGAGTGAGCTTTTGGAATTTGTCTTTTGCATATCCTGTGTTTTGGAACTATCTTATCGATCGTTACGACATAAAATAATAAAACCGCCAGCAATGATTGCTGGCGGTTTTAGTTTTAGATTTATTGAGTAACTGGAGGGAACGGAATGCCTCCACCGTCTTCATCCTGATCACCGTCACCATCTCCGCCTCCACCAGGTGGAGGTGTTCCTGGTTCACCTTGGCCAGGAGGAGTGCCAGGTTCTTGACCTGGAGGTGGAGTTCCTGGTTCTCCTTCACCTGGAGGAGTTTCAGGCTCTTCTTCATCAGGAGGTGTTCCAGGTTCCTCTTCAGGAGGTCCTTCTGGAGCTTCTATTGTAATGGATGTCTCAGCTGGTTCACTTTCCGTATTGTTTTCATTGTCCACAGCAATGACTTGGAACGTGTACTTACCAGGGGCAGGTGATGGAACTACAAACTGTGTGTCATTGATTGTAGCTCGTTCCTGCATCGGTCCATCATTGTAGCTTGCGAGAATTTTAAAGGTCACACCTTCTTTTTTCTCGAACTTCCAATTTACTTCAATCTCATTTTTCTCTTCGTTATATTTAGCTTTTAGACCTTCAATGGACGACGGTTTTTCAAACTTGTCGCTCACATCTGGAATGTCGGATCCTTTTACAAATAGTTCAATGATCTTCTCAGAATCCGGTGTATATTCACTTGCACGTTTTCCTGTTCCTTTTTCCATCGCGACTTCTGTAACCGATTTTGGCTTTTTAAAGTCTGTGTTCTTATGCTTCAACTGACTCATAATGTCACGGAAGATCTGTTTAGAGTAATCATCTTTTGTGTCATTTAAATACAATGGATTTTTTTCTTCATCTTGCTTTTCGGAATAACCCGTCCATACGGATGCTGTGTATGAAGTCGTATAGCCCGCCATCCAAGCGTCTTGCGTGGCATTGTCAGGTAGACCTAATTTATCACGATCTTCTTTTGTAAAGTTTGTCGTTCCTGTTTTACCAGCTAGATGTAATCCGCTAACGTTTGCTTGAGTTCCAGTCCCTCTATCCATAACATCTTTTAGCATATCGGTAATCATATAAGCGGTATAATCCTTCATTGCGGCTTTTGGTTCTGAATCAACTTCGATGATTCTTCCGTCAGGAAACTCAATTTTACGGATTGTTGTCGGCTTGCTGTAAACACCGCCGTTTCCAAACGCTGCATATGAACCTGCCAGTGTAAGAGGAGAGATTCCGTCTTTAAATCCTCCAATCGCATAAGAAGGATAGGTAGTATCAGGATCTAAGTCAAACCCAAGTTTATTGGCAAAGTCAGTCGCTTCTTCTGGTCCGATATCCTGGAACGTCCGAACAGCAGTCGTATTTTTAGATTCGACAAGTGCTTGACGCATCGTCATGTCGCCAACATTTTTATCATTATAGTTGTTAATGGTTACGTCACCAATCTTAACGGGTTCATCTTTTAATAGATGAGCTGTGCTCCATTTTTTATTTTCGATCGCAGGACCATAATCTAGTATCGGTTTTATCGTAGAGCCTGGTTGACGTTTTATTTTTGATGAATAATAGTTACTATATTGTCCACCGCGGCCACTCCCGATAGCTCGAATTACCCCAGTTTTCGTATCAACAATGGCTACACCGGATTGTAAAAATTTATTTTCGTTTTCCAATTTTGCCTTTAAAACATCTTCTGTGACTTGCTGTGCAGTTGTGTCTAAGTTCGTATGAATCTTTAATCCTGAAGAAAAAATATCTACATCTTCAAGTCCTTCGATGTCTTTCATATCATCCATAACTTGTTTAATGTACGCATCATATGGGCTAGATCCTGTTTTAACTTCACCTTGATTAATACTATCTTTTACAGAAATCTTTTTTGCTTTTTCTGCTTCTTCTTTTGTAATGAATTTATGCTGAGCCATCAAGTTTAGCACTACGTTGCGTCGATGCTCGGCTTCTTTTGGATTTTCAAGTGGATTATAATAGCTTGGTGCTTTTGGCAACCCAGCAAGAAGAGCTGCTTCATGTAATTCCAGTTTACTAACATCTTTGTTAAAGTATGTTTTTGCAGCTGTTGCGATACCAAAAGAACGGTTTCCAAAAAAGATTTTATTTAAATACATTTCAAGTATCTGGTCTTTTGAATACTTTTGTTCAAGCTGAACGGATAAATACGCTTCACGGATCTTACGGGTCAATGTTTTATCACTAGTCAGTACAGAATTCTTAATTACCTGCTGTGAGATCGTACTTGCGCCTTCTGCTCCAAATCCTTCAGTTACGTTTGCAAAGGCAGCACCGAAGATACGTTTAATATCCACACCGCTATGTTTGCGGAAGCGTACATCTTCCGTTGCGATAAACGCATTCTGAACGGGTTCTGGTATTTCATTGATTTTCACTCTGATCCGCTTTTCTTGACCAGATACGAGAGAAACTTGCTCATCATTCATATCCAGGATTTTAGAGGATACAGGTGTTTCTAATTTTTTGGGATCTAGTTTTGGTGAAGTAGCTGCAATTACACCAATTGTAAGAACTCCTAATAACCCTAAAGCAACGATAAGCAACAGAAGAGTCTTCTTCCAGTTGCGTCCACCTCTAGGCTTTTTGGTTTTCGTTTTATTGGCCGGTTTGGATCCATCCGCAGATTGTCTGCGTTCCATTCGGCTTCGGTAGTCTTTTGACATTGTTTTACCAACCTTTCAACTTCATAAAAAAACTAACATTATCAATATTCGTTACTCAATTCAAGTTTATGAACAATTAATGAGCAGGGAAGGAATAGACAGAATCTATTACTTGTAAGTAATCTAATCGTGGTTGATACCCGATAGTAATAGAATGTCCTTTTTCGGCAATTTCACCCTTTGGGATTGATTTTCTACCGATATCTTGTTCTTTCCAATAGCGAATTAGATGAGAGCTGTCGAATAGAAAGCTTTCATCACTTGAAGAGAACCGAAGAATCACAAACGATATCCCGCCATGATCTACGATTTGCTGCATATGTGTGATCTGATGTTCGTGAAAATTCTTGAGTGGAAAGCTTGTTTTATTTTTCGTTTCTTTTGCTTCAAAATCAATATATCTACCTTTATAAACACCATTATAATCGGTCGTTGAGGCAAGCTTGAAATAGGCTTCACGTATGACGGCAGCTGATCTTTTTGGGTATTCCACATTCACGATCTGAACGGGAGTTGGTTTTTTATGAATAACAGCACGTTCAGTTAAGAGATAAAATTGATTGCTTTGATTGATGTCTTCTTCTAATGACATTCCTCTGTTGCCGTATGAAACGTCCTTCTTACTAGAAGGTGATGCCGAACGTTGTGTTTGAACAGCAGAAGCCGCTTTCTTTCCGTTAGGATAATGAAAGGTTCCCATCATTCATCTCCTTTCACAACAAATAGAGCTATGTGCATTTATAACTATCATAGATACACATAGCCTATTGAATTACTTTTTTAAAAGCACAGTAAGCTCGTCTTCTTTAAATCCCATGATGACTTGTTTTCCTTCTTCACTCGTTATTACAGTTACAGGGGTTGCAGAAGCTCCAAGATCCATTACTTCCTTCATATAGGATTGGTTTTTTCGTATATCGCGTTCTTCGAATTCAATATGGTTTGCTTTTAGCCACTCTTTTTCAGCAAAGCATGGAGGGCATGTTTCCTGTGTGTAAAGAATCACTTTTTTTTCCAATTTATTATGCCTCCTTTTTCCATTTTGCATCTTTTATAATGAATAGTTTACTCCTTTTTCCTATCTGATACAAATATTTTATGATGTTGATGTGAACGATATTAGAATAGGACTAATCGTAGGAGGAACGGTGTGAAAGAGCGGTTTCAGGATATGTTGGATCATATACAGAAGAAAACAAATGTACACAATAAAGATAATATTTCACGTACCGTAAGCTATGCTGATTTCTATAAGCGAAACCCAGAAATAAGATGGGCGATGCTTGCAAGTATGGTATCGCGCAATGCAGGCTACAGCATGTGCGACCTCCAAGGGGATTGGCTGCCAAGAATGCTGTCAACGGATACGAGAAAACACTTGTTTCATACATATGAACGTGCCAACTGGCTTATCTTTCAGGATGCGTATCCACAGTTATTGCTTTATGAATATTCTAAGCAAGAGGGAATTCCATTGTTTGATCTTTTGGACTGCTTTCATGTCTCTCAATTTATGAAAAACGAATGGGATCGATTTTGGAGAGAAAAGAATGTATGGCGCTTATGTACATCTCTTATCATTAATGAGCAGCATGTCATTGAAGAGCCTGTGATCAAGCAATCTTTTTATCGAAAAAGAATCTTTGCAGGCTTGCCTTTTTTATTACAGGATTATATGCACTTTAGCACGGTCTTGTTTCCGATAATGAGAGGAGAGGTTTTTGGGATCTCCGTTCATGGTTTTAAAAAAGTTAAGAACAGGATTGAAACCGGAAAGACACTCTATTGGGTGTTATTTGAATCAGAATGGAGTAAAGAGATCTTAGCGTTTTCCAACCATGTGACACACACGGGGTCACGGCATGACTTTGAAAGGTTTGTATATCCACAAAAACAAAGCGATACACCTCTTTTAAGGACCGTTTACCCAGTCATTCAGCATAGAAGGAACTTTAGTAAAGACTGGTTTAAGCGAGGCATGCGTTTAAATGGGTACTATAAAAAGATCAAACCTATCCATGAACCTTGTCTAACAGACTGGTACAAGCAAAAGCAGAGACAGCTGAAAATGGTGATTCTTTTAAAAGAATGGATGCAAAATGCATAAAAAAAAAGACGGCAAGAGATTACCGTCTAATAAACCAATTAAGTGCTCGGAATATCTGGTCCTTCTAACTTTTTGTCACCATAACCTGTTTTTTTGTTCTGCTCGGCCTTTTCAGTACCTTCTTGCTGTGTATACTGATCTTGATTCTTTTGCTGTTTGCTTTCTCCGTTCAAAGTTAAGCACCTCCTTTTTAAAGATACGAACTTTCATAGTTTTACGGTTGTTAGGTTGGAATATACAAACCTAAAAAAAATTGATGTCGAAATGTAAGTGAAAAGCACTAATATCACTTTCTTTGCCGAAAAAAAACTAGTTTTGTCACGTCTGAAGGGGATTGGAGGATGTACCCCGAAATTAGTTTCTACAAGAAAACGGGGAGGGATTCATAGTGGAAATGGTACTGAAGACCAAAACTGTCTCTGAGGAGCTTGGGGTGAATCCAACAACAGTTCAGCGTTGGGTCAGACATTTTAACATACCTTGTGATAAAAATGAGCATGGCCATTATTTGTTTAAACAAGAAGATATTGAACAGTTAAGAGAGATAAAAATACAGTTGGATAACGGGCTATTAATGAGTGATATACAGATTGAATCTTTTAGCACACCAGAAAAATCCTTCGAACTGCCAATTCATTTTGAAGAAAAATTTAAGCGATTGAATGAAGCGATAGAGTCAATAGAAAAAAAAGTTGAAGAGAAAGCAGACGCCGTAGTTTCCTACCAGATGCTGCAGCATGCTTCGGAAGTTGAAGAACTGATAAAGAAAATGGAGAATATGGAGTCGAGGCTGCAAGATTTAGAAGTGACATTGCTTAAAAAGAACTACCCAGAAGAGACCCTTTATGTGAAAGAAAAGCCTAAAAAGAACTGGTTTGTCAGTCTGTTTACGCTATAAACGAAATGAAAAAGTGTAAGTCTCGCCATTCTTTGGTACGATATAAAGAATGGAGGGACTTTTTTTATGAACCATTTATATGATTTAACGATTCAATTAATCGCTGATATAGAAGAGGCGTTTCATATTTATAAGAACGAAACAAAGACAAGAGAGACAGAAGCGGATTTTTATAATGAGGTAAAACCGTTCGCTGATCGTATCCATTACCGTGTACAAGAGTGGGAACCAGTAGCGCGCGAATGGGCAATCCTGAACAAACCTAAATATTTGTATCCCATTCAAATTAAGACCGCAGCTGAAAATATCGGATACTTAGGTGTATATGTTTTTCAAAAAAACATGAAAGATAAACGTATTACGGAGATGGTCAAATCTGTTCTTTACGTTCTTAATCAAATGAAGGATCAATTATCACAGAATCAAAATTAAAATTTCACGTACCGTACGAAAAATAATGTGTTAAATTAGGGAGCGAGCAAGATGTATCATCCATCCGTTTATGATAATCTAAAGGTTGTACTTGAAGGAGCTGTATATGATCTTGATTTTTCAGGAGCAGTTGAAATCATTAATCGCAAAGATATAGTTGATCTTGCGGTAATTGAGAGAAAGTATTCAATTGATTTTATCGTTGCTGGAATTAGTGAAAACTTTAAAGGCAAACTCACGTTAAGTACGAATCTTGAAAAATACGCTACTGAAAAGCTTCAAGAGAATCCTGAAGCTGCTGGAAGTATGTTAGCCATACACATTGAGACACCCGTTTATGAAATTGAAACAGATTGTAAACAGCTTCAAGCCATTTTAAAAAAATGGACAGAGGGAGATTTAAAAGGCGATATCCAGCAAAAACTTACTTATATATATGGAGAATCAAGAAACGTTTTTCACAATTCTATCTCCATCCAATTGCAAAAGCCTGTTTCTGAAGAAGAACCAGAACGTTTTTCGCTTGTGCTTGAACAAGTTATACAATCAATAAAAGAAATGAACGACTATTTTAAGGGGTATAGAATATGACACAACTGATACATAGCTTTCCTGAATTTATTCAAACTGCATGGGACAAAAGTGGTTTCACATCGTTAACTGATATTCAGGAGAGTGCTATTCCTGAATTATTAGCAAACAGAGATGTTGTAATCGAATCACCAACTGGAACTGGTAAAACATTGGCCTATGCTTTGCCAGCGCTAACAAAGCTAGATCCAGAAATTAAAAATGCACAAGTAATATTTCTTGCACCCACTCGTGAACTTGCGATGCAGATCTATGAAGTATGCCAAAAATTCACTGAAAACAGCAGCATAAGCGGTGCTTCTCTAATTGGGGGAGCAAATATGCAACGCCAGCTTGATAAGTTAAAGAAAAAGCCTCAATTCATAGTAGGAACACCAGGACGAGTAAAAGAGTTAATTCAAAATAAAAAATTAAAGATGCATGAAGTGAAAACGATTGTGATTGATGAAGCAGATCATATTATTGAAGCAGGATTTAATGGTGATGTTGAGCAAGTTATCGCGGCAACCTTAAAAGATAGACAGCTTGTTTTTGTTTCTGCCACAATCAATAAAAAAACAGAAGATTGGTCTAAAAAATTGGCCATTGATCCAATCGTTATAAAAGTTGAAAAGAAAGCTGTTGCTAATGAAGTCATCCATTCATTTATGCTGTCAGAGTACCGTGATAAAGTAGATAACCTGCGTAAGTTGATTCGGCATACACCAGGTATAAAAGCAATGGTCTTTGTTAACAGTTCTATGAAAATGGATGAATTTGCTTCAAAGCTTGAATACAAGAAAATTAAACTCGGAGTTCTAGCTGGGAACTCTACAAAGCAAGAAAGACAAAAAGTGATAATGGATTTTAAACGCGGAAAGATTCCAGTCCTTTTAACTACGGATGTGGCAACAAGAGGTCTTGATATTCCCGATATTACACACGTTGTTCATTTAGAATTGCCAGAAGATCTAAAACAATATGTTCATCGTTCAGGTAGAACAGGCCGTATGGGAAAATCAGGAACAGTAGTCTCACTTGTTACAAAAGCAGAGCTTTCTTCCATTAAAAAGTGGACAACTAACTTAAATGTGCCTCTCCAAAAGCAGCATCTTGAAAGAGGTCAAGTTCTGTTTGAAGATAGCTCAAAAGAACCGATTAAAAAATCGGCTACCTCAAAAAATAGTAAACCAAAGTTTGTTCAAAAGAGGAAAGACTCTAAGGAAAATTAATTTAGGAACGTTATAGCAAAAGGACTTTTCATGAAGTAAAAAGAATCTTCCATCTAGAGGGGGAGATATTCATTGGAAACGAATGAATTTTTATATCAGATTATGCCAATTAGAGAAAACTTTACCAGTAATCAGACGGCTGAAGAAAAAAATGCTTTAGAAGCGCATTTCTTTTATCTTCAAAATCTTTTGCAGGAAGGCAAGCTTGTTCTAGCGGGGCCGTGTCTTGATGCCTCTTTCGGTGTAGTAATCTTGCAAAATATAGAGGAAGAAGAAGCACAGACGATTATGATGAACGATCCGGCGATTGTGAATGAGATCATGACAGGAAAGCTTTATCCTTTTCGTGTTTCTCTTTTGAAGAAATAAAAGCATGCAGCTATTAGGCTGCATGCTTTTTTATGTGTGAGAGTCGTTTAGAAGTTCCTTATTTTTTGAATAGTTGTACCCAAGCTCCTTGATAATAAGCAACACCGATCGAATCATAGCTTGTGCTTAATATGTTTTGTCGATGACCTGGACTGTTCATCCAATCGTTCATGACAGATTGAGGAGAAGTTTGTCCTTTTGCAATGTTTTCGCCAGCAGCTGTGTAATCGATTCCAAAGCTCCGCATCATGTCAAATGGAGATCCATACGTTGGCGAGTTATGGTCGAAATAATTGTTTTCGATCATATCTTTAGCTTTTGCCATTGCTACATGACTTAATTCAGCATCAAGTGTTAATGGGGCAAGGCCTGCTTGTTGACGCTCTTCGTTAACAAGTTCAGATACCTGGCTTGCATATGCTCCAATGGATGGTTTTGCAGCTGCAGGTGCTGTTGTTTGAGGTGTCGAAGAAGCTGGCAGATCTAATACTTGACCTGGATAAACCCAATTGATTTGTTTAACCTGAGGGTTTAGCTGTTGAATTGCCCATAAACTAACATTTGACGCCGAAGCGATCTTATATAAGGTATCTCCTGATTTTACCGTGTAAGATTTAGAAGATGTTGGAATATATAGCGTTTGACCTGGATAAATAGAAGAACTAGTTATTCGGTTCATCCCGATAAACGTGTTGAAGCTGACATTGTTCTTTTGAGCTATTTTCCATAGCGTATCATTTTGTTGAACGGTATATGGTGTCGAAGCGTAAGCGGCAGATCCCATCATTAGAAAAACAATCATACTTAAAGATGCAATTTTTAAACGCATATTTTCCCCCAATTTACCGGTTCCCCCAACGACTATCACTAAGTAAATATTCACACAATTCACACCCTAAAAACAACTGGGAATGACAGAAAAATTTTGTAAATAAATGTATGGTAATCAAGAGTTAGAGGGTTTCGTGTTGGAATGTAGAAGTTAACTTGCGTAGAAGGAATAGAAAGGGATGATCATATGAGCTTGCATAAAGCTGTAATGGATGGAAATCTTGAGGAAGTACACGGTCTGTTATTGGATGAACAAGTTGATGTGAATGAATTACAGGATGGCTGGTCACCGCTCCATCTTGCGGCTCACTTCGGACATACTGAACTAGTGGCACTGCTATTAAAAAACGGTGCAGACGTTCAATTAAAGTCACATAACGAAATGGCTAATACACCACTTCATGCGGCTGCAGCAAATAAAAGCAATCGACAAGAAATGCTCTTGTTATTGGTATCACATGGCGCAAGCATTAATGAAAAACAAAGCGGAGGATGGACGGTTTTACATCAAGCCGCCCATCACAATGACCCTGAAATGCTTTTATTTTACCTTGATCATGGGGCTGACCCGTTTACAGCAAAAGATGATGGTAAAACAGCACTAGAGCTTGCCGAAGAAGAAGGTTGTGAAGATGCGGCAAGTGTTTTACGAAATTATACGTTAAACAAAATTTAAGATACAGGGCAGCCTGTATTTTTCTTTTTTTAATAATTTGTTATTATAGGTAAGGTAGTTTTTAAGACGTGAAGCAGGTGATTAGAATGCAATATCGAGTTTTGCTGTATTACAAGTATGTATCTATTGATAACCCGGAGGCTTTTAAGGAAGAGCACCTTGCTCTTTGTAAATCCCTTGGAATAAGAGGGCGGATCCTTGTAGCTCATGAAGGAATAAATGGAACCGTTTCTGGTACCATCGAACAAACCGAAGCGTATATGGAATATTTGAAGAGTGATCCTAGATTTAAAGATACCGTATTTAAAATAGAAGAAGCGAATGAACATGCCTTTAAAAAGATGAAAATTAGATTAAGGCCTGAACTTGTTCATTTGAGTTTGGAGGATGATGTAAACCCTAATGAAATAACAGGCAAACATCTTTCACCAAAAGAATGGCTTCTAGCCATGCAGCAAGAAGACGTAGTCATTTTAGATGCCCGTAATACGTATGAATATGACCTAGGACATTTTTCAAACGCCATCAGACCCGATGTAGAAACATTTAGAGAGCTTCCACAATGGGTGAGAGAAAATTTTAGTCAATATAAAGATAAGAAAATATTAACTTATTGTACGGGTGGTATTCGCTGCGAAAAGTTTTCTGGTTTTCTAATAAAAGAAGGGTTTAAAGATGTTTCACAGCTTGAGGGCGGCATTATCAGCTATGGCTATGACGATGAAACAAAAGGAAAACATTGGGACGGGAAATGCTACGTATTTGACGAGCGAATCTCTGTTCCGGTCAACAGAACTGGAGAAGACAAGGTAGTCGGCAAGTGTTATCATTGCGGAAACCTTGAAGAACGTTATGTGAAATGCGGGAACCCTGAATGTAATGCTCATTTGTTGATGTGTGAAGAATGTGAAAAGGAACATAAACGTTCATGCAGCCAGGAATGCCTTGACCATCCATGGAATCGTTATGTAAAAGAGGAAGAAAGTGAGCAAGGACTGACCCAAAAGGACACGTAAAGTGCTCTTCTTGTGTCAGTTTTTTTAAATCCAAATGCTGATGTTTGGCATAGAAAGCATACTTTGTGTTTGTTTACTTGTACTAGCATCATTTTTGGAAAAGGCAAAGAAAATCAGAACTCAGGAAAACAAAAAAGAGTTATAAGATGTTAATCATATCAGTAATTTGATATAATAAATCGTAATGTTGACCGAAAGGGTGCAAAGAAATGCTTCCAATTGTATTTCCAGAGAATAAACTTGAGTATATACCTGCTTTTATCACGCTTGCTATTTTTACAATCTTCGCTTGGCGAACTGTAGTGTTTTTTAAGAGACATCATGTAAAAGAATTAAAAAAAGCTCAATTACTAGAAACAGATTTAATGAGCATAGATGCGGAAAACAAGGACTCTTAACGGTTCTTGTTTTTTTTTGAAAAAAATTTACTTTTCTATGAATAGGTTTTCAAAATAAAACCATACTATCTTTAACGGAAAAACAAATCTGCTTTTCCGTACATATTATCTCCCAAAGGAGGGAAATCGCATGGCACGTAATAACAGCAACCAAATCGTAGTTCCTGGAGCACAAGGAGCTCTTGATGCAATGAAGCAAGAGATCGCGGCTGAGTTCGGAGTACATCTTGGACCAGACACAACTTCTCGTGCAAACGGATCTGTTGGTGGCGAAATCACTAAGCGTCTTGTAGCACAAGCGTTAGGCGGACTTCGTTAATTCAGCAACCTCCTTGTAAGAAAAAACTCGGGATTCGTCCCGGGTTTTTATTATTTTCTGGACTTATTTAATCTTACAATGTTCCTTGCCAATCACTTAAAAGATTTTGTTGAAAAGAAATAAGGATGAAGGAGTATCATATGGTAGATGTGTTAACTGACATAAAAATAAGATGTTCAAAAGAAAAAGTAGCTGAATATGCTGCAAACCCTGATCATGCTCCAGAATGGTATGTAAACATTAAATCAGCAGAATGGAAAACAGAAAAAGTCATAAAGATTGGTTCAAAAATAGCTTTTGTGGCAGAATTCCTAGGAAGACAGCTAGCTTATGTGTATGAAATTGTTGAATACATCCCTGGTGAAAAGCTTGTGATGAGAACGTCAAATGGACCTTTTCCCATGGAAACCACCTATACGTGGGAAGCAATCGAAGACGATGCAACGCATATGACATTAAGGAACAAAGGCGTACCGACGGGGTTTTCGAAGTTTTTCTCACCATTTATGTCTTACATGATGAAAAGAGCAAATATGAAAGATTTAAAAAAATTGAAAGCTATCCTTGAAGAGAAATAATAAGAGAAAAAAGCTTGGGGAAAGAACCCAAGCTTTTTCTTATCTTATTTATTAGCGTAAATTCAATCAACAGCAAGTTTTACTGCGGGTTGAAATGGTCTTCTTTTCTGCGGTCATAACAATGTATCAATAAATTTCATGAAAATTGTCATATCAAAGAAATGCTAAAAGAAAATGAAAATTTCATGTATAATGAGAGCGTTAACATGATATGTTTTAATGTCATTATGGGGAGTGGATCTTATGACAGAACAAAATAAGTTGGACAGCAAAGAATCAGAAAAAGGAATTCATACAGACTTTATCAATCAGATGACTTATGGTGAATACCTCAATTTAGACAAAATCTTATCCGGTCAAAAAAGGCTTTCTGGTCATCATGATGAGATGCTTTTTATTATCATTCATCAAGTCAGTGAGCTTTGGATGAAATTGATTTTACACGAAACCAGATCAGCTATTTCTTCTATTGAAAACGGCAATCTTCACTCAGCCTTCAAGATGCTTTCACGTGTATCTAAGATTCAATCTCAAATTATTGAATCATGGGATGTTCTTTCTACTCTTACTCCAGCAGAGTACATGGAATTCAGAGATAAGTTAGGACAAGCATCAGGCTTTCAATCGTATCAGTATCGCATGATTGAATTTGCTCTTGGATACAAAACACCACATATTTTAGAAATTTATAAGAAAGATGCTGACCTGCACGAGCAGCTTACAACAGCTTTACATACCCCTAGTCTGTATGATGTATCCATCCAGGCTCTGGCAAAAGCTGGCCTTCACATTGATGAAGAAGTCTTAAATCGTGATGTGACGAAGCGATATGAATACAACAGCAGTGTTGAAGAAGCTTGGCTTATCGTCTATAAAAATGTAGAGAAGTACTGGGATCTATACGAGCTTGCAGAAAAGTTAGTAGACATTGAAGACTGGCTTCAGCAGTGGCGATTCCGCCATATGAAGACAGTAGAAAGGATCATTGGATTTAAAGTAGGGACTGGCGGTTCATCAGGAGTGAACTATCTGAAAAAAGTTTTAGATCAGCGTTTCTTCCCTGAGCTTTGGGAATTAAGAACAAGTATATAGTAATAAATGAGGATGGCTAGTAAAGCCATCCATTTTTGTACATAAATATAACACCTAGCTCAATAATAAAGAAAGATATATTAAGGAGCTGGGAAGATGCCGGAATTGCCAGAGATGGAAACATACAGAATATTTTTAAACCATAACATAATCAATAAACCCATTTCCAAAGTGGAAATCAATAGAGAAAAATCAATAAATAGATCTGTTAGCGACTTTATAGCTCAAGTACAAGGCAAGGCTGTGACAAAGGTAAAAAGAAGAGCAAAACATCTAATCTTCGAGTTGAATTCATGTCAATATCTTTTGCTGCATTTAATGCTCGGAGGATGGATGTTCTTAGGAAACGAAAATAATGCTCCTGACCGGACAAAACAAGTCATCTTGTCGTTTGGTGAACTGAAGCTTTATTTTATTGGATTACGATTGGGCTATCTTCATCTAGTATCTAAGGAAGAATTAGACAACAAACTTAAAGATTTAGGACCAGAACCTTTTGATATGAGAATAGCGGATTTTGTAGAACGAATCAGTAAGAAAAAAGGAGCACTAAAACCCTTGCTCGTAAATCAAAGGTTCTTAGCAGGAATCGGAAACTGTTATTCAGATGAAATTTGCTTTGAAGCAAGATTAAAGCCTGGAAAGAAAGCAGACGAATTATCAAGGAATCAGATTCACGCACTTTTTAATGCAATTAAACCTCTATTAAGAAAGGCTATAGAGTTAGGTGGTTACATGGATCATCCCATGTTTGAAGGAGACCAAAAAACGGGCGGGTATAACAACTCGCTCCTTGTCTATGGAAGAGAAGGTAAAGGCTGCTACCGGTGTGGTACACAGATAGAAAAAATGGAAATCTCATCGAATAAATCATTTTATTGTCCAAGCTGTCAAGAATGATGGATCTCTTTTTGTATAAGAAAGCCATTGAATATATATCCAACTTAAAACAGGAGAAAGTTTCGGGACTTGAACATTACGTTTAAGTCCCTGTTTCATTACGAACAAATATTCGTTAAAATAGAGAGTGAGGTGAGAAGCATGTTTCGAAAAAAGTCCATCCAACAAGTTATGGATGTTTTACGTGAGCCTGATATATTTAAGCAAATTGTACACTGGAAAACGATCGAACCAAAAGAAGCGGTATCCGTTCCTATCCCAGATACACTACATCCTACAATCCGATCTGCTCTTTTAAAAAGAGGGATTACTTCCTTATATATTCATCAGTTATCAGCTTATGAGACTGCTCGGCGTTCAGAAAGCTTTGTAGCCGTTACACCCACTGCTTCTGGAAAAACACTTTGCTACAACCTTCCTGTTCTTCAGGAAATCGCAAACAATCCGGAAGCACGTGCTCTTTATCTTTTTCCAACTAAAGCACTTGCTCAAGATCAGAAATCCGAGATGAATGAACTGATAGATGAAATGGGATTAGATATAAAAAGCTATACCTATGATGGCGATACACCAGCTAACATTCGTCAGGTCGTGAGAAAAGCCGGGAATATTGTTATGACAAACCCCGATATGCTTCATGCTGCCGTTCTTCCGCATCACACAAAATGGGTAGCGTTATTTGAGAACTTAAAGTATGTAGTTATTGATGAGTTACATACATATCGAGGTGTTTTCGGCAGTCATGTGGCAAATGTTATCCGACGATTAAAACGAATCTGTAACTTTTATGGAAGCGATCCTATTTTCATTTGTACATCAGCAACGATTGCGAATCCTAAAGAACTAGCTGAACAGCTTACGGGGAATCCAATAACACTAATCAACAATAATGGTGCACCATCAGGTCGAAAGCACTTTCTTTTCTATAATCCTCCTGTTGTGAATAAACCGCTTAATGTTAGGCGAAGCGCAACACTCGAAGCAAGGAATCTAGCCAAGTTGTTTTTAGAGAACCACATACAAACAATCGTTTTTGCAAGAAGCCGTGTGAGGGTGGAAATTTTGCTTACGTACTTACAAGAGCTCGCTAAAAAGGAATTTGGAACAAAATCGATTCAAGGATATCGAGGTGGTTATTTACCAAAACAGCGTCGGGCGATTGAAAAAGGTCTGCGAAATGGAGAAATCATGGGAGTTGTTTCTACAAATGCCCTGGAACTTGGAGTAGACATCGGTCAGCTTCATGCTTGCATTTTAACAGGATATCCAGGATCTATAGCAAGTGCATGGCAGCAAGCAGGACGAGCGGGAAGACGACAAGATGAGAGTATTGTGATTATGGTAGCCTCATCATCCCCGCTTGATCAGTATGTCATTCAACATCCAGACTACTTTTTCGAACGGTCGCCAGAATCAGCTAGAATGAATCCGGACAATTTGATTATCCTTGTAGATCATTTAAAATGTGCCGCTTACGAACTGCCGTTTCAGGAGAATGAGAAATTTGGGGACCAAGAAATTGAGGATGTACTTGAATTTTTAGTTGACGAACAAGTACTTCATAAGAGAGGGAAACATTTCTATTGGATGAACGATTCTTTCCCTGCTCATACTATTAGTTTGCGTTCTGCGTCCCAGGAAAATGTTATTATCATTGACCAAACCAACGTAGCAGATGTTAAAGTGATCGGTGAGATGGATCGCTTTAGTTCCATGACTCTTTTGCATGAAGAGGCGATCTATCTGCATCAAGGAACTCAATATCAAGTTGAAAAGCTTGATTATGAAGAGAAAAAGGCGTTTGTACGTGAAGTAGATGTCGATTATTTTACAGATGCCAATCTCGCTGTTTCATTAAATGTTCTGGAAGTGGACAAAGAGATGAAAAATGAACAAAATGCAAAAGCATTTGGGGATGTCATGGTTGTTGCAAAGGCAACGATTTTCAAGAAAATCAAATTTGAAACACATGATAATATTGGTTCAGGTCCAATCCACTTACCAGAAGAGGAACTCCACACTTCTGCGACTTGGTTAACGTTTCAAAACGAAGAACTTTCCGAAGAGAAGTTAGAAGCCGGCTTATTAGGAATCGCTCATGTATTACGTCATGTTGCACCCCTGTTCGTCATGTGTGATACAAATGACTTACATGTTGTTCCACAAGTAAAAGCGGTTCATAATGAACAGCCGACGATCTTTGTTTATGATCGGTATCCTGGTGGAATTGGATTAAGCGAAAAGGTGTATGGTTCATGGGATACCGTATTAGATCAAGCCCTTTTAATGATTAAAAATTGTCCGTGTGAGAAAGGCTGTCCTTCTTGTACAGGAACATTTGAAGAAGGAAACAACAATAAAGCACTAGCTGTAAAATTGATTGCAGAGATTAAAGGAGTACCAAATCATGTCGATTCAAAATAAACTTAATCGCCTAAAAAAGCATATGGTGAACCCAGTTTCGACAACTCCATTACCAACCGAAACGACAACAGATGAAAAAAAAGACAAATCCATTGATCATGTAGAATATTGGGAACAGTTTGGTGCTTCTCCTTATTTTTTTGAAGAGGATTATTGTATCATCAGGAAGGTGAAGTATCCGCTTGATCACAAATGGGGCAAATATCGTTTTTCAGATGTTATAGGTGCGGTTCATAAGTGGAAAGATATTGATGCGGAACACCCGCTTCATGCAAAAGATCTTGACGCTAAAGACCTCCTTTTTTTTGATACAGAAACAACCGGGTTAAGCAGCGGTGCGGGGAATACGATTTTCATGCTCGGAATGAGCCAGATTAAAGACGATCACGTCCTCGTTCATCAGTTTTTTCTCCCAGGACCCGGATCTGAAGTTGCTCTGTATCACTATTTTTTAAATCACGTAAAAGAATTAAAAAATCTTGTGACCTATAATGGGAAATCCTTTGATTGGCCACAAGTGAAAACACGTCATACACTCATTCGAGATTTTGTTCCCTCATTGCCCGAGTTTGGCCATTTTGATCTTTTACATGGGGCAAGAAGATTCTGGAAAGAAACATTACCAGCAGTTAAGCTTTCTGTTGTGGAAAAAGAAATCCTTGACGTGAATCGTGTTCATGATACTCCCGGCTACTTAGCACCAATGCTTTATTTTCAATATTGCACAGAAGGAGATCCCTCTTTACTTGAAGGTGTCTTTCAGCACAATGAATGGGATGTTTTATCTTTAATAACTCTTTACACTCATATGTCTGGACTTGTTCAAGGAAATGGGTTTCGTACGGAGAGAGAGGCATTTGAAGCAGCTCGGTGGTATGAAGCTTTAAATGAGATTGAACTGGCCATTTCCATGTATCATGAAGTCCTTCAAACGGGGACTTCACTTCAATATCAATCTAAAAAAACACTTGCTTCCCTTTATAAAAAACAAAACATTATTGATGTTTCCGTTCAATACTGGCAGGAATTGCTTAATGAAAATAATATAGATGAAGATCCTGCGATTGAACTCTCCAAATATTATGAGCATGCACTAAAAGATTATGAGAAGGCTTTAGATTACGCAGAACTTGCTCATACGATTTGGAAGGAAAAAAAACGGTTAGTGAAGAGAAAAGAAGAGCAGGAAAAACGGGCATTTGCAAAAAGAATCGAACGATTGGAGCAGCGCATCATCCAATATTCGTAAAAATTCGTCAAATTTATGAATTTATTGAAAATATCTCTTCTCAATGTCCTTACTTTTTTGTAGAATAAGAGAGGACATGAAAATGTTTGTGAGAAAATAAAATTCCCCTCTTTTTTATTCCCCGGGTAAGCGCAAAATACGTCACAAATCCTTATAATTCAACGTGTTTTTCGTCAATAATCCGCTCGTTTCGATTGTTTTCGCAAAATAAAGCGGAACACAAAGAGGGAAATGATATATTTTATGGCATGGAGAGATGGTACGTGAAGCAGTGGATTGTCGTTCTATTTTTTGTAATTGTTGGTTTAACGCTCATGATTGGCAATGAAATTAGTCACTCAACACAAAACTTTTAATGAGAAGCCCGGCTAAATGAGAAGCCGGGTGTTTTCATTAGCAGGGGGGACTTGCATGATTCAAACTTTGCTGATAAGCGGGTATAAAGCACATGAGCTTGGAATTTTTAGTGATAGTCATGAAGGGGTATACTACATAAAGAAAGCACTTCAACAAAGACTTCGCTCATTAGTAGATGAAGGACTTGAGTGGGTCATAATCAGTGGACAACCTGGTGTTGAAATGTGGTCAGCCGAAGTGGTGTTGGAAATGCAACTGGAGTTCCCTGACTTGAAATTAGCTGTACTTACTCCCTTTTTAGAACAAGAAACTCGATGGAAAGAAAATGTTCAAGAAAAATATCATGAAATACTTAGTAATGCAGATTTTGTGGATTCAGTCAGTCGAAAACCATATGAAAATCCTCAGCAGTTGCGGGTGAAAAATCAGTTTCTCGTTCAAAAAAGTGACGCCATTTTACTTCTTTACGACGAAGAAAAGGATGGTTCACCGAAGTATTATTTACATGCCGCTAAGCAAAAGCAGGAATTGGACAATTCATACGAAATATTTTATATTACACCTTATGATTTGGATGTTCTTGTCCAGGAAGAACAGTGGAATCGTAACGAGTAAAAAAAGGTAATGAAGAAACAAAAACAAATTGACATTTGCTTCATGATTTGAAAAAATAACTTTAGAATTTTTATGTGAGGTGATTCACATGAGTGAACAACGTTTTCATTTATCGGCGAAAGAAATACTCGAAAAAGACTTTAAACAAGGTTTTCGTGGGTATGATCAAGATGAAGTAGACAAATTTCTTGATTTAATTATCAAGGATTATGAAAACTTCCAAAAAGAATACGATGCAGTAGTTCAAGAAAATAACCGTTTGCGTCGCGAAGCCCAAGGTTCTTCAGACCAACAACAGACTCGCCGCATGCCTGCTGTTACATCCAGTACGACCAATTCAGATATTCTCCAACGTTTATCCAACCTGGAAAAACATGTATTTGGCAGCAAGTTGTACGATTGATTTCCAGTTTTTATCCATTTGATTTTTACCTTTTCAACTGCTATAATAAATCTTGCTTTTAAAAAACTTAAATCAATAACGTTCGGGTAATCGCTGGACTAGATTTTCTAGTTTAGAGGAAAGTCCATGCTCGCACGGATCTGAGATGACCGTAATGATCGTGCCTGGCCAAAAAATAAGCCAGGGTAGCTTGGTTTGCTTTTTTAAAGCTTACTGGGTTAACGGCAGGGAACGCACCTAAGTCCATTGGATATGGTGTTAATACCTTGAAAGTGCCACAGTGACGTAGTCCCGATGGAAACAGAGGGAGTGGAACGAGGTAAACCCCACGAGCGAGAAACCCAAATTATGGTAGGGGAGTTTCCCTTTCGGAATTGAACGAATGGGAGAACAGGAAGTCAAGGCTTTCTGTAGATAGATGATTACCACCGGTGTACGAGGCTAACAGCCGCTTGTAGTACTATGGAACAGAACATGGCTTACAGAACGTTATTGGTACCTAATTAAAGCTATGAGGGCCCCGCTTACCGGGGCTTTTTCTATTTACATAAAAGAGAACAGGGTATACTTATAGATATAACAATCGGAAACATTAAGGGAGTTAATGAAGATGACACAATTAAGGCTGATAGCAACGGCTGCAATGGGCTTGGAAGCGCTAGTGGCAAACGAGGTACGCGCACTCGGTTTTGAAAACGTTCAAGTGGAGAATGGAAAAGTTTATTTTGATGGTGATGAGAAATCACTTGTTAAAGCCAATTTATGGCTAAGAACGGCTGATCGTGTAAAGCTTGTTGTTGGAGAATTTAGAGCTGAAACGTTTGACGAGCTATTTGAAAAAACAAAGGCACTGCCTTGGGCTAATTTTATTCCAGAAGATGGAGAATTTCCTGTTATCGGCCGTTCTGTTAAGTCAAAGCTTTTTTCAGTATCTGATTGTCAGGCAATTGTTAAAAAAGCTGTGGTAGATAATCTTAAAACAGAATATAACCGTAAAACATGGTTCCCAGAAGACGGTGCCCTTTATCGTATTGAAGTCGCGATTCATAAAGATATCGCTACGCTAACGATTGATACAAGTGGTACAGGTCTTCATAAACGTGGATATCGAGAACTTCATAGTGGAGCCCCAATTAAAGAAACGATGGCTGCAGCACTTATCATGCTCACGAATTGGACCCCTGATAAACCATTTGTGGATCCCTTCTGCGGCTCTGGTACTTTGCCAATCGAAGCTGCAATGATTGGACAAAACATTGCTCCTGGACTTAATCGGGAATTTGCATCTGAAAAATGGGATTGGATTGATAAAAAGGTGTGGTATGAAGCAGTAGGAGAAGCACAGGACGTAGCAAAATATGACCTGCCGCTTGATATCCAAGGCTCTGATATTGACCACAAGATGATTGAGCTTTCCATTAACAATGCGAACGAAGCAGGATTTGAAGACTTTATTACGTTTAAACAAATGCAAGTTCGTGATTTTACGAGCAGAAAAGACTATGGCTATCTTGTTACGAACCCACCATACGGCGAACGGTTGGGTGAAAGAGAAGAAGTGGCACAGATGTATCGTGATCTTGGGAATGCCATGAAACCATATGATACATGGAGTGTATACGTTATTACTTCAAATGAAAAATTTGAAGAGTACTACGGAAAAGCGGCTACCAAAAAACGAAAATTATATAACGGCGATCTCAAGACTGATTATTATCAGTTCTTTGGTAAACGACCACCTCGTGAATCTTAATTTTTTGATTAAGGCTGGCTTAAAAGTCAGCCTTTTTTGTTTATTTCTCACGTTTTTTTGACCGAATATACGTTCCTTCTTAAGTAAAGTTCATATTGATAACGTAATACTATAAAATAGCCGTCTCGAAAAAGCCATCTAAATAAGTATATGAGCAAAATTGTTACGTTCAATGAGTTGATGTTCAAGTTCTAAGAGGAAATTCTTTTGTTGTAAGAGCACATATTCACATTCAATGAGCAGAAATTCAATTTTTATGAGCAAAAATTCAATTTCTATGAGCGAATATGCAAGTTCTATGAGCAACTGTGTAACAGTTATAAGAACACATACCGTAAAAACCTCTGAAGAAGGAATATCAGTTTACCTATAGAATAGGTTGAAAATAAAAATTTATTGGGGGTTGGATTAATGGGCATTTTGAGTGGAATGATGGGAAATGCATCTGAAGTTGATATTCAGCAAGTAGAAAGAGAATTAGAATTGATTATTGCCGAGGGTGAGAAAACGGAAAAAGCATTTAAAATCATCAGAGATTATCTTGTTTTTACAAATACTCGCTTAATCCTAATTGATAAACAAGGCTTAACAGGTAAAAAGGTTGAATATCATTCTGTCCCGTACAAGAGCATTACACATTTTAGTATTGAGACGGCAGGCACGTTTGATCTAGATTCTGAATTAAAAATTTGGATATCAAGTGCAGCACTTCCTATTACTAAACAGTTTAAAAAAGATAAAAGTATCTTTGATGTTCAAAAAGCATTAGCCACCTATGTAGCAAGATAGCCTCTTTATCCGAAAGTTGCGTCTCTTAAGCTGATCTTAGCTTAAGGGATTTTTTTATGGCTGAACTCGTCTTCCTTTTCAAGTTTCTTCGTTTAATGAGCTTCGTTTTCTGTACATACTAAACCTAAAAGAATTCGAAAGAAGGTTTCGTCATGTACGTTTCTTATAATCATTTATCCAGCATTAAGAAAGCCTATCATAACCTTTACCCACATCTGGAAAGCCATCATAAAGAAGAAATCAATCAGCTCCTTCATCAATCCATCGGCCATGTAAATAATATTGACACGACATTTGCTCCTTACGCGGAAATGTTTAAAGAAGATTTTTAAAGAAAAATAAAACTGACCAGCAGGACTTTTTTATTTCGTCACGAATTCCTATAACGGTATGTTTTTTATGAAAACGTGAAGGGATTGATTTTTTATGACACAAACCAAATTGTCTGTTGAAAAAGAATTTTTAGATTATGTTAAAAAAATGGTGCACGTTAACGAAGCAATCGGATTGATGTATTGGGATCTTCGTACAGGCGCACCTAAAAAAGGAGTAGAACAACGCTCAGAAGTAATCGGAACATTATCTGCAGACGTATTTGCTATGTCTACTTCAGATGAAATGAAAAACTATATTGAAGAGTTGTCAAAACCTGAAGTACAGGACACATTATCTGACGTTGCGAAAAAAACACTTGAAGAAGTAAAAAAAGACTTTGACCGCAATGCGAAAATTCCTCCTGCTGAGTTCAAAGAGTATGTTATTTTGCAATCTAAAGCAGAAAACGTATGGGAAGAAGCAAAGAATAAATCTGACTTCTCTTTATTCCAGCCCTATTTAGAAAAGCTCGTGGAGTTCAATAAAAAATTCATCAGCTATTGGGGATACGAAGGTAATAAATATAACACGCTCTTAGATATGTATGAGCCAGGAGTTACGGTTGAGATCTTAGACGAAACGTTCTCAAAGCTTCGTGACCGAATTGTACCTCTTCTTCAAAAAGTAAAAGAAGCAGGTCAGCCTGAAACGAAATTCTTGTTTGACCATTTCCCGAAAGACAAACAAAAAGAATTCAGCCTTCATGTTTTAAAAGACATGGGCTATGATTTCGATTCTGGCCGACTAGATGAGACGGTTCATCCTTTTGCTATCGGATTGAATCCTGGTGATGTACGTGTAACGACGAAATACATGGAAAACGATTTCCGTACTGCAGTATTTGGTACGATCCATGAAGGCGGACATGCCCTTTATGAGCAAAACATTTCTGAAGAACTTGTAGGCACTCCTTTATGCTCAGGTACTTCAATGGGGATTCATGAATCACAGTCTCTGTTCTGGGAAAACTTTGTTGGACGTCATTTTGGTTTCTGGAAAAACCATTATTCAACATTAAAGAATGTTTCAGGGTCACAGTTTAATGGGGTAGAGTTAGATGACTTCTATCGTTCCATTAATGTTGTGGAGCCGTCTCTTATACGTATTGAAGCAGATGAGATGACTTATCCGCTGCATGTTATTGTAAGGTATGAAATTGAAAAAGGTCTTTTCAATGACGAGATCGAAGTGAAGGACCTTCCACGGATCTGGAACGAAAAAATGCAAGAATACATCGGAGTAACACCGAAAAACGACGCGGAAGGTGTACTTCAAGATGTACATTGGTCAGGAGGCAGCTTTGGTTACTTCCCTTCCTATGCATTAGGCTATATTTACGCGGCTCAATTAAAAAATGCAATGGTGAATGACATTCCGGATTTCGATTCACTTGTTGAGTCTGGTAATCTTCTGCCGATCAAAGAATGGTTAACTAAAAATATTCACCAGTACGGGAAGATGAAAAAGCCGATTGAAATTTTAAAAGATGTTACAGGTGAAGGGCTTAATCCTGATCATCTCATTGCTTATTTTGAGAAGAAGTACAGTGACATTTACCGATTAAACGGATAATTGACTCAGGCCGGCTCTCAAAATGATTGAGAACCGGCTTTTCTATTGAGGTTTCATTTTTATTGATTTTGTCTAAAATCTATATAAACGATATTAGGAGGAAAAAAAGATGGGAGCTGCAACGAAAGAAGATATTAAGAACCTTTTAAAGATTAGAAAACGTATCGCTGTAGTAGGACTTTCTGATCAACCATTTCGAACGTCTTATATGGTCTCTCAATATATGCAGTACGCCGGTTATGAAATTATTCCTGTTAATCCTAATGTCACAGAAGTATTAGGAGAAAAAGCTTATCGTTCTCTTGAGGATATTGAAGGGCATGTCGATATCGTCAATGTGTTTCGACGCAGTGAATTTTTGCCTGAAGTTGCCCGATCAGCCATTACTATTAAAGCGGGTTTTTTCTGGGCACAGTTAGGTTTATATAGTCCAGAAGCAGAAGAGATTTTGCAAAGTGCGACGATTCCTTATATTATGGATAAGTGCATTAAAGTGGAACATGCTATGATACGGTAGTAATGAGCCGCCCGCCATATACGGGTGGTTTTCCTTTTGCTTTTCCATATGCCGGTTTATTCATAAGTCACAAAAGAAACGATTGCTAGCACTAAAGGTTTTTGAACTTATACCGAGAAATAAGAGGAGAATGTACCAGCTAAGGTAGTATAGAAACAAACGTTCTGCTATGATAGAAAGTACTGCAGTTACGTGAAAGGGGCAACACATTTTGGCAAGTAAATCATTCATTGACTATAACGATGATGCCATACAGGTGCTCGAGGGCTTAGAAGCTGTTCGAAAGCGACCAGGTATGTATATTGGCAGTACTGATGCAAGAGGTTTGCATCACCTTGTATATGAAATTGTAGATAACGCCGTTGACGAAGCATTAGGCGGATTCGGTGATTACATACATGTGAAGATTCATAAAGACAACAGCATTTCCGTATCCGATGATGGACGTGGTATGCCTACTGGAATGCATAAGCTTGGAAAACCAACACCAGAAATCATTTTTACTGTATTGCATGCTGGTGGGAAATTCGGCCAAGGTGGCTACAAAACATCAGGTGGCCTTCACGGTGTTGGTGCATCCGTTGTAAACGCTCTTTCAGAATGGCTTGAAGTAACCATCTATCGCGATGGGAAAACGTATAGACAGCGTTTTGAAGATGGCGGAAAGCCTGCAACAACACTAGAAGTCGTCGGCAATACACGAAAAACAGGAACAACGGTACATTTCAAGCCCGATCGTACGATGTTCTCAACAATTAATTACAACTACGAGACATTAAGTGAAAGATTGAGAGAAGCCGCTTTTCTTCTAAAAGGAATCAAGATAGTTCTTGAGGATGCCCGAAATGGCGAAAAAGAAGAATTTCAGTTCGACACAGGTCTTGAAGCATTCGTTAACTATTTGAATGAAGACAAAGACGAGCTTCATCCCGTTGTGAGTTTTGAAGGCACACAAAACGAGATCGAAGTAGACTTTGCGTTTCAGTATAATGACGGTTATGCAGAAAACGTACTTTCATTCGTAAACAACGTACGTACAAAAGATGGCGGTACCCATGAGTCGGGTGCAAAGACAGCAATAACCAGAAGTATTAATGAATACGCAAGAAAAACGAATTTATTAAAAGAAAAAGATAAGAATCTCGATGGTTCTGATATTCGCGAAGGATTAACGGCGGTTGTTTCAGTCCGAATTCCTGAAGAATTTCTTCAGTTCGAGGGCCAGACAAAAAGCAAATTAGGTACGAGTGAAGCCCGCTCAAGCGTAGACTCCGTTGTAGCAGGCAAGCTCGCTTATTTCCTTGAGGAAAATCCTACAATAAGCGAAATGCTTATTCGTAAAAGCATTAAAGCTGCACAAGCACGTGAAGCGGCTAGACGTGCAAGAGAAGATGCACGAAACGGTAAAAAGAACAAACGTAAAGATTCGATGTTAAGCGGGAAACTAACGCCCGCTACATCAAAAAACCCTGAACGCAATGAACTGTATCTTGTTGAGGGTGACTCTGCAGGCGGTTCCGCTAAACAAGGACGGGATCGTAAATTCCAGGCGATTTTGCCTCTGCGCGGTAAAGTAATTAATACTGAAAAAGCAAAGCTTGCAGATATTTTTAAAAACGAAGAAATCAACACCATCATCCATGCTATTGGAGCGGGTGTCGGTTCAGATTTTACCGTGAAAGATGTGAACTATGACAAAATCATCATCATGACAGATGCCGATACTGATGGTGCTCATATTCAAGTATTGCTGTTAACATTCTTTTACCGTTATATGAAACCGCTCATTGAAGAAGGAAAAGTGTTTATCGCGCTTCCTCCTCTATATAAAGTGAGTAAGGGAACTGGCAAAAAAGAAGTTATCGAATACGCTTGGGATGAAGATGAGTTACGAGAAGCACAGAAGAAAATCGGTAAAGGCTACATTATCCAGCGTTACAAAGGTCTTGGAGAAATGAATGCCGATCAGCTTTGGGAAACTACGATGGATCCTAATACCCGTACTTTGATACGTGTTCGCATAGATGATGCTGCCCGGGCCGAAAAACGTGTCTCTGTTTTAATGGGAGACAAGGTAGAGCCACGCCGTAAATGGATAGAAGAACATGTGGCGTTCGGTCTAAATGAAGAAACGAATATATTAGATAACGAGAACTTGTCTGCATTCTGAGGAGGTTTAAAGATTGTCACTGCTTGAGAAATTTAGAGAGCTGCCGTTAGAAGACGTAATCGGCGACCGCTTCGGAAGATATAGTAAATACATCATTCAGGAGCGAGCACTGCCTGATGCGAGAGATGGATTGAAACCCGTTCAACGACGGATTTTATATGCCATGTATTCAGAAGGTAATATAAATGATAAACCGTACCGTAAATCCGCTAAAACTGTCGGGAACGTAATCGGTAATTTCCACCCACACGGAGATACTTCCGTTTATGAAGCGATGGTTCGAATGAGTCAGGATTGGAAAGTACGAAATGTTCTTATACAAATGCACGGTAACAATGGTAGTATCGATGGTGACCCAGCCGCTGCTATGCGTTATACCGAAGCGAGATTGTCTGCCATCGCATCTGAACTGCTGAGAGATATTGAAAAAGAAACGGTTGAATTCGCACCAAACTTTGATGATACGACAGAAGAACCGATCGTACTGCCTTCTATGTACCCAAATTTACTAGTTAATGGTTCAACAGGTATTTCTGCTGGATATGCTACTGAAATCCCGCCACACCACCTTGGAGAGGTAATAGACGCGGTAACGATGCAGATCGACAACCCCGATGTTTCACTCGATGAACTGATGACCGTTATGAAAGGTCCAGATTTCCCTACCGGTGGTATCGTTCAAGGGGTGGACGGAATTAAGAAAGCTTTCGAAACGGGTAAGGGAAGGTTCATTATTCGCGCTAAAACAGAAATCGAAAGCTTAAAGGGCGGGCGTCAGCAAATTGTTATTACAGAAGTCCCTTATGAAGTGAACAAGGCAAATCTTGTTAAGCGGATGGACGAACTTCGACTTGATAAAAAGGTAGATGGGATCGCAGAAATCCGGGACGAGACAGATCGTACAGGTTTAAGAGTGGTTATTGAGCTTCGTAAAGATGGTAACGCTGAAGGTGTATTGAATTATTTCTTTAAAAACACTGATTTGCAAGTTTCATATAACTACAACATGGTTGCCATCTATAACAAGACACCTAAATTAATGGGTCTTAAGTCGATTTTGAATGCTTATATTCAACATCAGATTGAAGTAGTAACAAGACGAACAAAGTATGATTTAAGAAAAGCTGAGGAACGCTCTCACATTGTTGAAGGATTAATAAAAGCGATTTCTATATTGGATGAAGTAATTGAGACGATTCGTGCTTCAAAAGATAAGCGAAACGCAAAAGACAATATTATCGAGAAGTTTCAGTTTACTGAAGCACAAGCTGAAGCGATCGTGACATTACAGCTTTATCGTCTAACAAACACAGACATTACAACGCTTCAAACAGAAGCAGATGAACTAGAAAAGAAGATCGCGTATTTACGGTCCATTCTTGAAAGTGATAAAAAATTGTATAATGTCATCAAAAAAGAACTATCTGAAGTAAAGAAAAAGTACGCGGATGCTCGGCGTACGCAAATTGAAGCAGAAATTCAAGAAATTAAGATTGATATGGAAGTCATGATCCCTTCTGAAGATGTCATGGTGATGGTAACGGAAGACGGATATATTAAACGATCGAGTGTCCGTTCATACAGTGCATCTAATGGTGAACCTCCTGGCATGAAGGATACGGACTCACTTCTGCTCGTTTCTCAACTAAACACGACCGACACAATGCTTATGTTCACAAATAAGGGGAATTACATTTATCTCCCGGTGTACGAGATGCCAGAAATACGCTGGAAAGACATGGGTCAGCATCTCGCAAGTATAGTCGGCCTTGATAAAGATGAGAAGCTCATTAAAGCCTTCCCTGTTAAAGAATTTAAGGAAGATCAATTCCTTATATTCTTTACAAAACAAGGAATGGCGAAGAAGACGGAACTTAGTCAGTACAAAGCACAGCGTTATAACCGGACGCTTATGGCCGTTAAGCTGAAAGCGGATGATGAAGTGGTTGACGTTTCATTAACAAATGGCAGTCAAGATGTTTTTATCGCCACACTTTTCGGTTACGGTTTATGGTTTCATGAAGAAGAAATCAGCATCGTTGGTCAACGGGCTGCTGGTGTTAAGGGAATAAATTTAAAAGCAGGAGATCATTTAGTAAGTGGGTTTGCCCTTCCGGAAAATACGGAATCAGCACAAGTACTCGTCGTTACACAGCGTGGTGCGATGAAAAAAATGAAGATTTCTGAATTTGATAAAACGTCTCGCGCAAAACGCGGACTTGTCATGGTAAGAGAGCTTAAATCGAACCCTCACAGGATCGTAGGTATGAAACTTGTCACGGAGAACGAAACACAATTTGTTCTTGAAACAGAATCAGGTAAAAAAGAAACCATTTCATCCATAAACTTTAAGCCGGCTGACAGATACAATAATGGATCATTTGTTATTGATACTGGTGAAACGGGTGAAGTTACAAGATTGAAGTCATTGATTTCAGCAGATAGTTCAAAAGAGTAGCATTTGCTGCTCTTTTTTCTTTATAAAACAATATGTAAGACAACTTAGAGAAAAGAGAGATACATCATGAAAAGCAACACCCATCTAGTAGGCGGAGTGGCAGCAGCCGCTCTTTATAAAGTTTCAACAGATTTTCCACCTGAATCCCTTTTTTATGAACTTACCTTTTTCGGTGCAGCCGTTATAGGCAGTTTACTTCCCGATCTGTGTCATCCGGGATCTTATATTGGAAAGAAAACAAGCATTCTATCAAAAACCCTATCTAAGACGTTTGGACACCGAACGATTACACATAGCTGGATCATGATTGCTCTTGTGCTAATGGTTCCTCAATGGCTAGATTGGGCATACGAACATAGCTTTTCCAAAGGTTTGCTCATAGGGGTTGTTAGCCATATCTTCCTTGATGCAGCAACATCGAGAGGCGTTCAACTTTTCTACCCGCTGCCTTTTCGCTTTCGTTTCCCTCTGTACACCATTACAGGATCGAAAACTGAAAATCATATCAGCACAAGTATCAGTTTGGTAGCAGCTGGTTTAATGGTTCACCTATACATAGTGGCCTTATTCTAATTCTCTCAAATGGAAATAGTGGTTTGAATTCCTTCCTCATTGGTAATACAACAATTGTATACCCAAAAAGAGGAGTGGTTGATATGGCTAAAATCGCAACTGTATTAGCAAACATGTTTGAAGATGTGGAATATACGGAACCTGCAAAAGCTTTTAGAGAAGCAGGTCATGAAGTAACCGTAATTGGAACAGAAAAAGGAGCAACACTGGAAGGGAAGCAGAAAGAAGCGCAGGTCACAACGAATGCGGCAATCTCAGAAGTATTAAACGATGATTTTGATGCTTTATTTATTCCAGGTGGGTTTTCCCCGGATATTTTAAGAGAAGATGAAAAGTTTGTTAAATTTGTGAAGCATTTTGCAGAAAGTGATAAACCAATTTTCGCCATCTGCCATGGACCACAGTTGCTCATCACTGCAGAAGTATTAAAAGATAGAGAGATAACCGGATACAAATCCATTCATGTGGACTTAAAAAATGCAGGAGCGGACGTTAAGGATCAAGAAGTGGTTGTTTGCGGAGGAAACTTAGTCACTAGCCGCCAGCCCGATGATCTTCCTGCCTTTATTAGAGAGTCGTTGAACGTGTTAGGTCAATAACAAGCTTGATCATATATTAATATCTGTCTAGGGAATTACCCTAGACTTTTTTTAATTAAACTTTCATTGTGTATTCCTTCCAAAACTTTTTCTCATAAGTATCCAGGGCATTATCATAACTATTATGGGAGTCCTTATTGTCAATTTAATGCTTTAACGCCTTCAATGCCTTTTCTTATACTTTAATAAGGTGATAAAGCTTTAAGGAGGAGTGATGATTTATGATGATCAATCAAAAGGCACAACACGTATTAGATTCATTGAATAAACCATCAAAACCAGAGTTAAAGAAAGCCCTTTTAAACTTACACATGAAGTTAGAGGATGTGGAACCCATTCTAAAGTCAGCTGAAGGTAAGCCGTACTACAGAAAGCTGCTGTATCAGAATGAAGATGTGGAATTACTTGTAATGAATTGGTCAGAATTGGAATGTGCCCCCCACGATCATGGGAATTCACATGGGTGGATACAAGTACTAACTGGAAGCTCGCTAAATTCGGTTTATGAAGTGAAGGAAAATGGTTTACCGTCTGAATTATTTGAGGAAATCCATCAGAAAGGAAAGTTTTTTTATGCGCCCATAAAGGGTGTTCATAAGATGAAGGCTGCAGGTGGAAAGGATTTGGTGACGCTTCATCTTTATTCACCCCCGATAAGCGGAATGATGGTCTACGACCTGAAAAAATGTGCAGCATGTGTTGTGTCGGACGATTGTGGCGCTTGGTGGCCAGAGGAACAGCATAAAAAAATTAAAGAAATCCAATTGTCCCAAAACGTCATGACTCCAGAATAAATTTATGAAATAAGAGCCCCTAGAAAATACATTCTAGGGGCTAATTACACTTATTTGGAAAACTGTTTATAATAGTGAACCAACGCTAACAATGGCCAAATGTAATCATAGCTATGATATCGAATATAAAACGATCCTGGCAGACCGACTCCCGTTGGGTAGTTGGTTTGTTTTTTGCTATCATTCATGAGCCATTCTGCAGCTTTAACCATCTCAGGGCTAAGCTTTTGGCTAGTCGCGGTTAAGGCATTTAAAGCCCAGGCTGTTTGGGAAGGGGTACTTTCATTTAAACGGACAAACGTTCTTTTAACATCACTTTCACACGATTCTCCCCAGCCCCCGTCCTGATTTTGAACGGCTAATAACCACTGTTTCGCTTTTTGAATTTTTTTGTTCTGAGGATCAACTCCACAAGCTATTAACCCCGTTAAGGCTGCCCATGTCCCATATACGTAACAGACACCCCAGCGTCCATACCAGGAACCATCATGCTCTTGATTAGCTAGTAGCCAGTTTACACCTTTATTTATGCTGTTATTATTTGTTTTCAAGCCATGATATTTTCCTAAGAATTCTAACGTTCTGCCCGTTAAATCAGGTGTAGAAGGATCAATCAAAGCGTCCTTTGCATGTTTGATTGGTAAATTGCCGATTAAATAACGATTTGTGTTTTTCTCAAACGCAGCCCAGCCACCATCATCGTTCTGCATAGACAATAGCCAATTAAGACCACGGTGATAGCTTGATTGATAGGAAGAGTGAGAATGATAGAGAGGTATGATTGATCGCAGTGCTGCATGGGTATCGTCGTTATCAGGATGAAGAGTATTGTTTAAAGAGAATCCCCATCCACCAGGAGCGGCTTCTGGATTATGGACAGACCAATCTCCGTATCTTGTTTGCTGCTGGGTTAAAAGGAACTGAGACCCTTTTATAATGGAACGATTGGAAATAGGGACCCCTGCTTCAAGTAGCGTATATAAGATGAGTGACGTGTCCCAGTTCGTTGATGGAGAGTTCTGCATATGTACTGTCCCGTCGATCTCACACATCATTTTCATCAAACCATTGAGTGCGTTCTGGATAGTAGAAGAGTACCGGTCATAACCTGAAGAAAGAAGTCCATAGATCATAAAGATGGTAGTCAAACAATAGCTTAATAGAGTGCCATCCGGCTCTATATGGTTTACAATGTATGCTTTTATATTATCTTTCTTAACAAGAGGGTAAGAATCGCGGATTTTTAACATGGAAAATAAGTTCTCAAGTTCATGAAGATGAGGACTACCTTCTTCAGCGTCTACATAAAGATCATTTAAATCAGGTGTGTATATAGAAGTTACTTTTCTTTTTTCATGAAGCATCAATAAAACGGGTACAAAATGAGCTCTTGCAATACTGCTGATATCGTAACGATTTATGGGAGCGGTTAGTTGTAGAGAAAACAGGATAGCAGGATCTATCGGAAAGTCCGGCCAATCATAGAGTCCGTTCATCGCAAGAAAGACTTTTGTAATGAGATCTGCTTCCTTCAATCCGCCTTGTTCCAAAATAAATCTCTTTGCTGTTATAAGCTTTTCATCATTTTCTTTATAATGTTGGGAGTAGAGAAGTGCCGTATAGGCTTGTATCGTAGCGGATAGGTTAGCAGGTTCTTCATCAGGATAAGCACGCCATAAACTGTCCTGGGATTGCATGTAAAGAATTCTATCCGCCAGCTGTTTGATAAGCTTTTCATTTTGATATCCAATCGTCCTTAACAGAATGAGCATGTATGCATCTGTAATGATTGAGTTCTCAAAACAAAAATGCCATGTTCCATCGGGTTTTTGTAGAGAAAGAAGAGTATTGCATCGTTTATAGATTTCTTTTTCTAACAAACGCCAGTCCATACCTATCACCACTTTATTGTATAGTGATTTCAGTTTATGTAGAGGAAAGGTTATCCTATGAATAGAAGTTAATTACTGTCCTTTTTCTTAAATTACAGTTAAAATCTCATTAACAGTTATGTTAGTTGTCATAGGAGGAATAAAGTGTTGAATAATAAAGAAATTGCTACATTTGCTGGCGGATGTTTCTGGTGCATGGTAAAGCCGTTTGATGAACTTCCAGGCATTCATGGCATTGTGTCAGGTTATACAGGTGGTCATATTGAGAATCCAACATACGAACAAATTAAAACGGGAGAAACCGGACATTTCGAAGCGGTACAGATCACCTTTGATCCAGAAATGTTTCCCTATCAAAAATTATTAGATCTTTATTGGCCACAGATTGATCCAACGGATGACGGAGGGCAATTTATTGATCGAGGAAGCCAGTATCGTACAGCAATCTTTTATCACAGTGAGGAACAGAAAATAGCAGCTGAGAATTCCCGTTTAAAGGTAGAGGAGAGCGGTAAATTTAACAAACCAATTGTGACGGAAATTTTACCATCAAAACCTTTTTACAAAGCGGAAGAATATCATCAAGACTTTTATAAAAAGAACCCTAAAGCGTATAAAGAAGAGCGGGAGACTTCCGGGAGAGATACATTCATAGAGAAGAATTGGAAAAGTAAAAACTAAAGATTATCATAATTATTTTATGTAAACAAACAGGGCATCCTCGCAGGATGCCTTATTTGTTGTATTATTGCTTAGACTTTTTATAATGATTTAATACATATTCCATACCTTCCTCAATCAATTCATTTGCAGGGCGATCCATTTTCTTTGCTAGCAGTTTTATTTCTTTGTAGAGAGATTGGCTTAATGTTGTATTTACATTTTTTCTGTCATGATTCTTTGGCCGTATTTTGCTCGTGTACATAAGAAAACCTCCTATTTTCTAAAGAGAGAGGGATAGATGGAGAACACGCTTTTATGAAATCCTATTAGCATTTAGTCTCATTCTCCCGTTAGGTTTGCAAAGTATATCTGTTTTTTATTTCTAGTAGACTGGCAGTAAGGGGTGTTAACATTTCTGTTTTTATTTTATATGGGATGGAGAATAGGGTCTAGCATAATAAACACTGAGGCTTCTCATTCTAGTATAAATCATACCAGGTTAAAAGCCATCGTCATCCGGTAGGTGAATATTTTCTGGTATCCAATTGGAATATATTAGTAACATAGACCCTCCCATAAAATAACGTTTAAAACTATTTACTTATTTTTACCAGATAATAGGTTGTATTAATTCGTTCCTTTGACTCTGTGTTAATTATCTAAATTTTGAAATAATTTATTGTACTAATAGACTGAGAGGTCATGGAGGTATTATATGAATAGACGATTTGTACTTAGTATTGGTCTTGCAACTGCTTTAAGCGTGGGCAGTATTGGTTCTTATGTATTCGCCCATGATGAATTAGGGAATGATATCGTCGAAAAGGGACAAGGCGGAGGTTATAACGAAATTGTTCCAACTACCGAAGGATCTGAAAATTTTAACTGGAAAGAAGTCGCTGCTGTCCAAATTCAGGAGAAGAATGGGGTACAGAACAGCACAGCAGATGTATACGTACATAAAGGGTTTGCTTATACAGGAACCCACACGAGGAATGGCGGAAACGGCGGTGTTCGTGTTTGGGATCTTAAGGATCCATCAAATCCTAAAGAAGTAGCTGCTTTTGCAGATGACATTCCTGGAACATGGCAAGAAAAAGTCATTGTAAAAAAAGTAAATACAAAACACTTTAAAGGTGACCTAGCCGTAGTAAGTGTTCAGCAATTAAAAACACATAGTCCGGGTTCTGTAGGGGGCTTTTTGCTATATGATGTAACAAACCCTTATCAGCCTAAAAAACTTGGATTTTGGGAGTTAGATAAGCATGTTAGAGGAACGCATGAGCTTTATCTTACAGTTCAAAACGGAAGACCACTCGTCTTGACTGCAAATCCATACGCAGATTATTACACGAATGGGAAGGAAAAAGACTTTCAGCTAGTAGATGTAAGTGATCCAACGAAACCAACTACAATCTATCAATTCGATCCACGTTCACTGCCAGAAGTACCTGATGATTTCAATGGGTATCATTGGACAGATCCTCATGGAAAACAAAGAGCGGTATTTAATCATAGTACGATGACAAATGTGAATGGTACAACAGCGTATCTCTCGTTTTGGGATTTAGGGACGATCATGTTGGATATTAAAAATCCAGAGAAACCCAAGTATTTAGGTCGAACAACATTTTCATCTAATCAACAAGGATCAGCTCATTCAGCTGCACTTGCAAAAGGCGGAAATGTTTTAGTGGAAACCCGTGAGGTATACAACCCAACAAAAGAAGGGTATGAACAAGCATACGGTTACACAAGAATCTTTGATATTAAAGATAAGAAGAATCCTAAGCTGTTAAGCGAATTTAGAACCGAGCTTGTGGACGATATAGAAGACGGTCTTACCTTCGCAAATACTGTTCATGATCCAAAAGTAGAAGGAAATACACTGTATCTGTCTCATTATGCAGGGGGAGTTCGTTCAGTCGATATCTCCAATCCAAGTCAACCTAAAGAAATTGGAAAGTACGTACCTGAAAATTCTAACATCTGGGGAGTTTTTGTAACTGGGGAATATGTATTCGCTTCAGATATGGGAACAGGTTTAAAAGTTTTACAGCAATCAGATGACGATGACGATGAGGATAATGATAGTGACGAGTAATGAATGAATAAAAAAGAGCTGGCTCATTTTATGGTGTCATACACCTCATTGAGCCAGCTCTTTACTTGTTGACAATAAAAAAAGCGGGGATATATTTTAACAAATCGAATCCGTTGACTTTGGATTCTTCAGACCGAATAGTGGCCGAATGAATAAGGCTAAGAAAGTTCCTAGCATAGCCATCACTGCCCAGACCCAGCCATGTACACTGAATGAAGCAATTCCACCGAAATATGCGCCAATATTACAGCCAAATGCCAACCTTGCTCCATAACCCATTAAGAGGCCGCCGATAATAGATGCACCGGCAACACCAGCTTTAATTTTCTTCGGTTTAAAAGTACCTTGAAATGCTGCTGATATAAATGCTCCTAGCATAATTCCAAAATTTAATACGCTAGTAGAATCCGTAAGCACACTTTTTGTCAAAGCTGCTCCATTTGGACCTGCAAAATAACCCCAATTCGAAACGTCAAGACCAGTTGCCAATAGTACTTTTCCACCCCAAAGAGCAAACGCTGAAGTAATTCCCCAAGGGTTTCCTCTTATCGTTAGAACTAATGCGTTAAGAAGAGCTAGTACAATAGCAGCAGCAAATAGTGGCCATGCTCCACGGATTATTTTCTTCCATCCAACAGTAGTTGGGAGTGGTTTCATCATCGGAGGATTTTTCTTTTTAGCAATTATTATGGTAATCCAATAAATACCTGCAAATAAAAGCATTTGAATAGACCAAGCACCCAAATATCCGAATCCAGTCGTTTCAGCAAGTGAGATTGGCGGTAAAGATGGCATATCCTTTACCCAAAACGTAAAGTGATAAGCTCCCAGTACTGAACCTGCAATAAAAGCAAGAAGCGTTAAAAGCATGGAAGACGATCCTCCACCCAATGAATAAAGAGTCCCAGAGGCACATCCATTACCAAGCTGCATCCCAATTCCGAACAGAAAAGCACCAAACACCACACTAATACCTACAGGTGCAACATACCCAGCTGGTGCAACGCCAGTGAAGCTAAAACCAGAACTTAATATTAATGCAAATAAAGTTGAAGCTACTGCGAGCATAAGCATATGAGCTTGAAGCCCTTGCACATTTCCTACGGATACAAGTCTGCGGAATGCTGAGGTGAATCCAAAACGAGCATAAAGGAGAGCGTTTCCAAGAAGGATACCAATGATAAACAAAGATCCTTGTATCCAATTGGCAGTATTAACTATGAAAAATAACAATAAGAATGCTGCTAAAACACCCGAAATAACCAATGGTTTTTGAATGGGATTTAATTCTGTAACTGCAGTGGTAGGTTGAAATTTAAGTCGTTGAGACAATTGCGAGTTAATAGAAGAATGAGCCATGTTATACCTCCTAAACCCATAAAATTTATCGGAATTAAAACTGATTATACAATCAATCTTATTCAAAAGAAAAGAAAAAATGATTTAAAGATGCGCATCATAAAAACTGGAAAAACTAAGGATTGCAATGATTAATCTATATTTGTATGTCAAAGAGAAATTAAATATATGAATAAAGAAGTGTTTTATAAACAATGGATTTGATCTATAAGAAAAACTGTAAGAAATATGAAGTGTACAAATGAACAACCAAATCTATAAGGAATATAAGATGAACAATGAATAATACAAAAATAATTGTGGTCCAAAAATAATGCTGTACGTGTGTTGGTTGTTATTTTTTAATTTCGTCTCACTAACTTAAGTAATCTTAAGTATTGAGACCTGGTTTTCAATATTATGCATAGCCTCCTAGAATATATATTATGTAAACTAAGAAAAAGCTAAAATACACACAAACCCCCTATGAAACTAATGACATAAATCTGTTGTCTTAATTGACACAAATGTGTTGTCTTTTCATCCTCCTCTTTTTTTCATGCTATCCTTAAAAAAGAACAATAAAAACGACCACATTTGTATGGTCGTTTTTAAAAAGCTCAAATGTAATTATAAAGTTTTCCTCATTAGTTTTTCTCTCGTTTTGAGCTACTTATTTCTATTTTGAATACATTAAGTATTCAGCCTTAATATATTCATATTCCTTTGAGAGATCACTCTCTGAAAGGATAGTTATTGGCCTGCTTTTATCTAAAATAGTTCCATAACTCGGTGACGACACTTTTTCACCAAATTTTTCCTCTATACTAATCAGTCGCTCTTGGAACAATTCCTCCATGCTTTCACTAAGTCTTTCTTTTAGTTTTATCGTGATTTTCATAATATAATTGTATATTTCTTCAGCATAATCAAATACTTCTTTTTCTGATGGAATATATCCCTTATGGATAACATTATTTCTAAATGATGTTTGCTTATTAGGAAAAGAAGTAGGCTCTTCATTAAACATAGACAAATATAAAAAATAAAAAACCCCTAATTGACGCTCTGATTGACTTGAGACAAGCTTCCATGTCTTTTCTACTTTCACAGTTCCTATCTCAAAACCCTTAAGGATTACTCGAATAGAATACTCATAAAATCTTTCAAGTGAAGAGGCTAAGCTTGATACTGATTCTCTCGAAAATCCATTATATAAAGCTAGCAAGCCCAAATCATACAATATTTCATATTTTTCGTTTCTTATTAATTGAATTGATTGATGTCCATTCTTACATTTAACTTTATAAACACCATCATCAGTAATATCAATTGCAGACTCAATATTTAACTGATCCTTTAAAAAGCATGTAGTGCAAGGAAAAATTAGTTTCATTATACTCACCTTTTTAATTTATTTATCTTAATAAGTCATCAATCATTAGTTTTAAGTCAAGGTAGACTTTCACATGTGAACTTAGAACTTTTATTTCAGAACAGATCTTAAACTTGAGTATGCGTCCAAATTGGGATATCAATAGAAAAAATGATTCAGAAAAAGGATTTACGTTTGGTATGGCTGCTGAAAGCATTAGTGATCTTAAAGGAATGGAAATGTTAATGACTTAACATTATTGTAATCCTTCTTTAAGGATTAACTCTTCTTCAATACGGCCAGTTATTAAGTATTCAGGCTTCTCTAAGAAGACTTCAATGGCTAATTCTAAAAACTTAATTGCTAATTCAGTTGTTGGTATTGCCTTCCCTTCTGATAACTCAACCACTCTCTTTTTAGAGCTTTTACTACTACCATGAACAACAGATGATCTAAATCCGTATATGTACTTTACTGATTTAAACACTTCACTTGGACTCATATCTAGATTATTGTTCAGTTTTAATAAGGCTGACATCCTTAGAGCTAATTTATAGGTTATATCGCCTTTTTCACCGTCAGAAAATAAAGCTTCCATTGCAATTGTGGCATCTAGAATAGAATCTTCTTCATCTTCCCTTAAATAACATTGATGCATTCTTTTATTTGCTAAAAGGATTTTATTACTCTCTTGTTGTTGTAATTTATTGAACATATTACCAATTTTCTTTAAATTTTCTTCGCTAACCACTGGTAAATTGCTATATTTTAAAGTTGGATTCACTGATGGAGGATAAGATCTAATTGTTGTACCAAAAATCGGCATTAAATCTGCATTATAAGTGGTCGTCCAATCAACAGGACAAGCTAATAATTGAGCATATCCTGAAATAAACCCACTTCCAATCCTCAAACAATTAAAGAAATTATTAATCTTTTCCAAAGGATAAGATTTTGAATTCCCGAATGTCCCTTTCATTCTCCAATACGACTCATTACTTATCGAATATCCTGAAAGAATTAAAGCATGTGTTGTTGTTTCTAAGATACCTGAAGGGATTGGAGTATGATAACTGTTAGTACTATACATTCTGGATTTGTTTAATAAATCGCCTATTTTAACAATAGCTGCATTATCACCTAAAAAATATTCATCATTTTCGAAAGTGGTAAAAAGAATAGGAATACAAATATCTAAAAATAATTCTTTGTCGTATAGCAGGATTTCTATTCTCTTATAAATCTCCTCGAACTTTTCTAGTGAAAAAGCTTCTTTTTCATGAAGTGTAAGATATCTTTCGATTAAACTTATTGTTATTTCTTTGCATTTATAAGGTATTGGATCCCAATCATCAACCTGTTCAGGTGTTAAATATTCAGTGATACGCTTTTGTTCATACATGTATACTTCTAATTCTTTGTATCCATTAATACTATTTATATCAACATCTGCTTCTTCTTTTCCAAACTTTGAAAACAATACTGAATATACAATAGGTCGATTTTCCCCATAGGAAGTTAGAGAAATACTTTTAAGTCCATTCGCCATCTTAACGCTCGATATTTCTGGCCAATTACTGTATCTAAGAGGGTAATACTTCTTCGTTAAAACTTCACTTACTTTTACTATCCCATCCTCAACAACTCTAGAAAACAACTGAAATAATTCTCTATCTTTAACGGGTTTTTCAATCATTTACGAAAAAACTCCTTTAACATAAATTAACTAAATAACATGCTACAATTTGGCCAGTTTGCTGAGTAATCTTTTAAGACTCAATAAGGATTAATTTGGAGATGTTTATTTTTAATTCAAAATCAGGAATTTTTTTGTTCAGTTCTTGATTTCTTTATCTTCTCCCTTGTAGTAATTAACAAATTGTAATTACTTTGGGGTAATGATTGAAATTGATCTGGTCTGATTATTTGAGTCATAACAATTTTAAAATCATTATTTTTGTTAATTCCTATCAAAATACACAGGGTTTCTTCATTTTCATGAATAACTCTTTCCATTAAAAAACGTTTTCTCCCTGCTATATCTTTAAATATTTTGTTAGAAGCCTCCAATATAAATATCATAATTATTGGAATCTCTTTTACTTTTTCACTTTCTATATAATTGTAAGCTGCATATGGAGTTAAAATTACCCTCCTCATTCTATTTAAAGATAACCTCATTGTTCGAGATTCGATAAATTTACATATATTATCTCTAGTTTCTGTACTAAGTAATAAAAGATATCTTGCAGCCTTAACGTTTAATTCATCACCGGTTTTATCTAATAAATTCACTAGCTTTTTAAAAGTCTCTTTCATCTTTTGTTCTGGAATCTTTAAAGGTCCGAATAATAATTCCATTGGATTTTCATGGTTGTGTTGCTTACTAGACCTTTCATGAGTTATCCATGCCATATAATTATCTATTTCATCTCGAAAACTTGGTATAAATACATTGTCCGATTTAACTTCCATTGCTAATTCACTGACATACATAGAATAATTATTATATTCGAAATGTAACCCAATATGATCGAGTTCATCATTTACCTTTATTAAAGAATTTTTCCCAGCTAAACTTCTCTGATACATGTAGTTTAAAAATATACTGGTTGAATTAAAAAATTGGGTATAAACGCGTAAGTCATTTATTGAAATACACCATACAGGTAGTTCACTGTCTTTTATATATTCCGTTTTTTCTATCTGAGCTGCAATTTCATTAAAATCGTCTAAAGTGACACAGCATGCATAGATAAAATTGAAATGTTCTAGTTTTTTAACTAGTTTGTATGCTTTTTTATTCTCTTTAAAATAAATATCTAGGCAGTTGTCTTTTTTATATTCCGTAAACAACCTTAATGACTGTTCATATGGATTTTGAGCTAAGCTCTTTAAAGATTCTATAAAAGCTTCTTGGTCAGAAAATGGAGATACTGGTGAAAATGCCCCACCTTTTACTTCTAAAATAATCAATACATCATCAAATATGATTATCCCATCGCATTCACACCATTCTTTTCTACCATTAGCCCCAACAGTAGCTTTATAATATACATTTTCAAATATTTGAGATTTTGGAATTAATTTTTTAAATAAGTGGAATGGAACTGATTCAGATAGTTGTTGTTGGATATTATTGATTTGACTTTGTAACTTGGTATCTACTGCTCTTAATGCCCTTAGAACAGATCTATAGAAGTTATCAATTAAATTGTTTATTGAGAAACAATAATAATTTTCATCAATAAGTAGAAAAGGCTTATATTTTATAGGGAATTCTTTGAGTAGAATTTCACTTATATTAGTTGATTCTAATGGGCTTTTTTCTCCAGGTTTTAATGACAATGCTTTAAGAAAGGACTTTGGCCAATTAGTGATTTTTTCGACATTAAAATATTCAGCCACAATTTCAAATTCAGTTTGTCCTAATAACTTCTCTTCACCATCTAGATTGTCTGGAGAAAATTTAAGAAGAAGTTCAATGAATTCAGACGATCTTAATCTATTGCTTATTTTAAGTAAACCACTTACAACAGCATCTGCTTTTAAGTCAAAAGTTGATATCAGAAGTTGATCGTATGGTGAGATCAAATCTCGAAAATGTTCTTCTTCAAAATAAGGATACAATGTTCCTGAAACATTCATCTGCATTCCTTGAGAGTACTTTACTAATTCATCTGCTTCAAGACTATTCAAATACAAACTCGAATTTATATACAATTTTGATAATGCATCTTTAAGAAGGACTATATGGTTGCTATTAGGAATTATATTACTAGCAGTTGTTTCTGAGGAAACGATAATACTTTGAACAAAGTCTAATGATTTGTTTTGTGAAGGATCTGTATTCCCAAGTATTGAGTCTTCAATATTCTCCAGATGTTCAAAGTGATTGTTTAAATAAAGTTGTATTAATAGTGAAAGTGGATTTGAATTTAAAATTATTTTAGTAATTTCGGAGTAACTTTCGTATATTTTTTGTTTAATGTTTTTTTCGTCAAAACCTATTATATTCAATTATTTATAACCTCCTTTGAAATTTTAATAACACATAATAACAATTATTGCTAATAATGTAACTATTATCAATATATATTTACTTTCTCCAACTACCTTTTTTAAAAATTAAAAAGAACTGCATGAGCAGCTCTTTTTAATTAATTATTAGAATTGAATTTGGTAAAAGTAACTTTGTATTTCCAATCAGTTTCAATCAAAAAATTACTTTTCTTTTGGAAAAAGAAAGGAATGAAATCATGGAAAATTACTCTAAAATCCATTCTACTGTTAAATATTACTTCCCAAACCATAATATAGATTTTAATAAAATCCCGGTCGAAAACAATGGGATTTCAAGTTTCAAATGCTTTAATGATATAGAAATTATTTATTATTATGTAATTCGATCAGGAAGAAGTGAAAAAGAATTAAAAACCAATACGAAAATCGAATATCTAAGAGAGCTTCTATTATTTTATAAGTCTATACTGAAAGATACAAACATGAATTCAATTACATTAGTATTAAATAAACTTACCTTTCAATCAGTTAATGATTATCTAACTTATATAATGATTGGAAATCCTGATTTTTCCATGAAAACAGTTTATCGTAAAATCTCAATAATAAAACGGTTCTTATTATTTTTGAATTCTATCGATTATGTTAAATATTCTTTTCTTGATGAAATTGAATATCCTGAAATTCAAACTCAATACAATTCAGACTTTCTATCATTCGATGAAATAAAACAACTTATAAGGTATTTTAATCACCATCCTATATTAAATAGTTTAATATCTGTATTAGTTACTACAGGGATTAAGCTCCAAGAATTATGTGAACTTAGAGTAAACGATATTGAATATATTGAGGATGAGTACTGGCTGTCATTTAAGAAAATTAGAAACACGAGATGGAAAACTCTTCTTCCACCGCCTGTGATTGAATCTATGATAACCTTCAGAATTAGAAGAAGGCAGTCTGTTAAATTTAATTCTAATGATTCACAATATTTTTTTACGACAGCTACAGGAAAAAAATATGGATATAAATATCTTGGCAATTACCTTACTAGACATTTAAATAAAGCCGATTTAGATTTCGTTAAAAATAGAAATATTCCAATAACAAGCTCAACATTTAGACTTTCATACGCTGTCTTATGTTCTCAACAAAACAATGATATTGTTTCACTAAAAGATGCTTTAGGGCATAAGGATGTAAAATTAACATCTAAATTTATACATTTTAATAAAGAAAGTAAATGATTATGATTTCTTTTGGTAGTAAAGAGTAATCACTTGCGATTCTTTTTGAAGCTCAACATCACCTATATAAAATGGATTTTTTATAGTTTCAAAGGTAGAATATCGTTGATTATTTACTACTTTATAAAATATATTTTCATACAAGTTTGTTAGATTAAGTTCAAAACATTTACTTAAAATATAACGTTTATAATCATTTGATACATCAGAATATTTTTCAATAAATCTGTTTAATTCAGATAAGTTTTCATAAAGTAGTGGCGAATAGTACCTATCGTATTGAGTCAGATTTTTTCCTCGAGGTTTTCCATTATCGATTGAATTTATACTTTCTCTCCCCTCCAGTTTTGCTCTCCAAAATAAATAAGTTTGGACAAGTGGATCTTCACTAAAGGTAAGATTTTTCTTCGTTAAGGAAAGGGCTTTTAATTGCTGTTTATTCATTCTTTTTCTATAGTTTCTAGCGATAGAAAAGTATATTGCCTTATAAAAATTATATTCATTTTTATAATCCTGATTTTCTTGATTTAATATCTTGACTCTATTTTTAATATTAAAGTCAACTCTTTTAAGAGATTCTACACTTACATCTTTTATATCTTTTTGGTGCGTACTAAAGTAGACCCTATTTTTAACAAAATCGTTTCTTATAAACCAATCATTTTGTATACGTGAGATTTGAATTGATTGGTGGTACTTTACATCAAGTAAAAATTCACGCTTAAAGCCATATACTGTTTCTATACAACTGCAGTCAAATGATTCTAAGTTTTCATTGATTAGTTTAAAAGGTATAGAGTTGCAGCACGATAAACAAAACTGGATTAAAGGTTTGTTGATATGAAATGGACAAAAAGAAAAGTATTTGAATTGGTGGAATACACTATGATGTCTATCCTGTATGCATACAGGACAATATTTTAATTTTTCATTCAAAATTAAATTAAATTTATCTCTTTCACTTATTAATTTAATTTTTGTTTCATCTTGATGTTCTCTTATGGGATAGTCTAATAGATTAGATAGGAATTCAATCAAAGTAACATTATTTCCTAGGCTTGTATTTACTTTTTCAATTCCCTTTGATTGATTATAAACTTGAAATAAGTGATAAAATTCTTTGGTAGAGATAGAGTTTGCATACTTAAATTTTTCAATTATTGACCAAAGTGATTCATATTTAATAATCCAGTTTGAATGCCAATTATATCCTCTCATACTTACATAATTGGCTGATTACTTTTATTTCATACTTTTAATTAAAGAGTTTTTCGAACTCTGTTTTGATTGAATGATTAAACAAAAACTGCCTTAAACTTATGTTTTCATAATTAAGCCAAGTTATTATTTTTTGATTTCTAATCTCGTTTAATTGAAGGGTCTTCCATTCCGTTATTACAAGATTATTATTATCTATTAACAGGTTTAAACCACATATACATTTAAATGGTTCTCGATTGTATTTTTCATCTATTTGGTATGGCAAATGTCTTTCACAGTTTTCACAAGCATTTTGTAGTCTTACGTCGTGGTAAGGGCAATATTCTAACTCTTTGTATTGATGCAGCAAACTATGGAAACCATTTTTAATACAAATAGGACAATAATGTAGTTTTTGATCTAAATAGGATCCAATATATTTATTCTGCACATCTAAAAGTCTTTCCAAGTTTTCATTATTAAACTTGATTAAATCAATATTAAATGCTGATAATAATTTAGTTTTATCAAAGGCACTTAATGTTATGAGGTCTTTATGTTTATTGGCAATAAAACCAGCTGGTCTCTTTAATTCTTTAAGACAGAAATTATTGAAAAACTCTCTATTTGTAATAGAATTAAGATACCTAAATTTTTCAAATATACTCCAGGGAGATTCTAACTGTGAAATCCAATTGCTTTGCCATGTAAACACTTTTTGTTTTTCATCATTTTTTGTAAATATTTTTTTGTGGTTCACCATAATCGATTCCTTGAAAATCTAAATAACCAGTATTTTGTAAGCTTTCTTTCCAATGAATCATATTTGGCCATTCCAACCCCTCCCCGTGGTAACCATACTTTCTAAATAACATATTTATCATTGCTATAACATGATGCATTGGTATATTTAAGGATTTTTTTTTACTAAATCCTTCGTGTGATTTTGTGAATAGTTCCCAAAGTGGTTCGGTAAAATCCTCTAATCTATTCCCATATGAATATCCTTTAGGAAAAAAATATCGGGTATAGCTCCAATTGCTATTTTGAGGGTACTCAGTTGAGTAATCAAAACCAGCAAGGAGATATTCTAAATCGCTGATATCATTAATTCCTTCAAAAATGTGTTTTTGTGCCATGAAACGGCCAACTATTTGACGCATATCTGATTCAATAAATGAATTTCTTTTATAGTGCAATTCCAATTGTCCTACTAGAATAGTTGTTAATGTAATACCGTATCTATCAAGTTCATTAAAAATATCCATTAGCCAATTATATTCAATTTCATTTAGTCTATGAGCATCATCAAAGAATAAAAGGATATGGTGCTCTTCTGACGTTTTCCCTTTAGTAATGAGGTATTTAAACAGTCTATCACGTTTTACACTTGGTTTACCTTCATCATATAGTTTATGTCCGACATCTTTTAGGAAAAATTTAAAGAAAGAATCCTCATTAGGTTTATTATTGAACATTTGGCAGTTATAACGAAAAACTTGAAATTGTCCTTGGTGTTCATGTTCAAATAGCTTTTCTAAATATTCAATAGAACGAGTCTTTCCGAGTCGTGTATCTCCATATATGATAGCTCCCGGCAATCTCTGAGCTGCCCAGTCTAAAATCTTATCTTTAACACGGTTAATTTCTAGAGTATCAATAAGATACTGTCCTTTTAAAACAGGATGACTTCCTTTAGATAATTGTGGTGGGACAACCGTTAAAGCTTGTTCTTCCGATAAGTTATTAATAGAATCATTCAATTAAATCACCCCAAACCATTAAAGGTAATCCTTGTGCGATGCTCAATTTTTTTTCTTTTATTGTAATACACCATTTTTTTATCAGAATGTTTTTCACTTTCTATTTCCGGTTCTTGGTTGGATTCCTCTTCCTTATGACCTAAATTTTCTTCGTGAGTAATAACTTCCTCAAAATTATTAGTGGATAATTCCTGATCTAAACTTACATATTGGTTTCTAGCTGCTCTATTGTTTTTTGATTTTGTTCGTAAATATTCAAAAAGTATTTCGATTGGATCATCTTCATGTGCAAGCCGAATTAATTTCTTGCGAAGAAGTTTGTTGATTTGTTTTCTTATTTGAAGGGAATGTTTGCGTAACCCCCATTTTCCTTTAGCTTTTACTAACCCCATTTCAGCCCCGTTTGGTGAAAATACTTTAAAAAAACGTAAGTCTTCTGTATTAATTACTATTTTGAGTTTTTTTCCAACTAAATGCCAACTATTAGATAAAATTTCACTTCTATAATCTACACCCATATAGTGTATAAAAGGTCTATTACCTTTTTTGAAATTTCCTCTAACATTAACTTCAACTGTAAATGATAGTAAGTTAATTTCATCTCTATATTCATCTTCCAAAATTCTCGGTTCCATTTTTCTGGTTAAAATTCTTTGTTTCATCACATCTAATGGTGTAAGTTGATTAGTGCCATGCTGTTCAGTTCCATTTCTTGCGAAAATAGCAACTTCAACAACTTGCTTTAATTCTTCTACAGTAATAACATATTGTTTTGCTTCTTTTTCAGGGTTTTTTCTCCTAGGATCTTTAGGATTATTACCAGTAGTATTAGGAAATCTGTGAAAATAATTTTCTTCTAAAATATGGAACAAAATCTCGATGATAGGTCTTCTTTGAGGCGTGCCCACAGGGCCAGTATTAACAACACAACCAATAGTTCTTTTCAATTTTTCTTTTACTTTGTTAGCTAGATTAGCCCTTGCATTATCAAATGCAATTTCATCCCATACCGCATACCTAGTTTCCGGAATAACTTCTGATGGAAAACCACCATAATCAGGATACTTAAGTCCTGGAATGGTAAAGGTCATTGGCGTCCAAGGTACAATGGCTTTTCTAATGCACCTTAGGACGTGTTGTGCGGATATCTCCCTATCAAAACATAGGTCATAAGATAATATGTTTCTTGTTGCTACATCTACAACTGCTAAAAGCCATATCCTATGAAGTACCTCAGTAAATTTATCTCCTTCAGGAGTTTCAAATTCAACTACAAATATCGCATCGATTTTATGAGCATCAAACTCGACTCTTTGAAATGGTCGTATAATAATATTGCTTTGATCACCAATACCCGTATTATGATATTGTGTTTTGGCTTCATTTCCATAACGTCCAATCGCATCGCTAGCAAATTCCTTCTCTATTTTTTTAACAAATCTATAAAACGATCTCCTTCCTTGATCTTCAGTATTAAATGGATAGTCTCCCTTAATTGGGTCTTGACCAAGAGACTTGCAAAGTGAGATGAATTTTCTGTATAAATATTTAACCTTGATAACTGGTTCATTTATTTCTCTCTTCATTTTATTAAAAAAATAAGTTTTAACCATTTCTTCTATTTCTGGATTCTTATCGAGCAACGCAGTAAAAGCGCCAACAAATTTTAATTCTTCACCATTCTCATCAAAACCGTTATATTCGGCAATTCTTGTATAATTTTTAGTCCTTAAATATGGAATCAATGCACGGTATCCATAAATAAATCCCATAGGATCAAACTCGATACACTTTTTTACTAACTTTTCTAATTGTTGTTTTTTAACCCCTGTTACCTCTTCAATTTCCTTTAAACTCGAAACACCATCAAAATATAGATCAACTGCTTTTTTCCTCTTCCAAAATGTTTCCTGATCTTTCTCTGTGAGATTTTCAACTAGAACTTGAGGCCATGTACTTCTATCGATATGAGTATGATCTATAGACTCATCTTCCAATATTCGTTTCCTAGCCATTAATCCAAACCTCCGTTTCTAATCCCAAAGGTTTATCAGCAATGTTAGAATTTATTCGTTCTTCATATATCAAAATGTAAACAACCTGTTTTAGTTTGTGTGTAGGTATATCATCAACCTTTAAACACAATTCTTCTAAGCTCATTTTTTCTTTTCTCATTTCCTTTATTACTTTAAAACGTATAGCATCTCCTATCTTATTTACATTTCTTAGATGAGGAAGAATTATTTTTTTGTTATCTAATAAAATACTATTTTCTCTTATTTCATGTTCAGTTAAAACTCTGTGTATTTTCTTTTTTTTGTTGCACCAATCTTTTTGTATTGTTATTTGTCTTATGTTTTTCTTGTATTGTTTACACTCTGGTTGCAAATCAGAACGATATTTTATCTCAATAAATACTTCCTTTCCATCTTTCCATTTTATCCACATATCAAAAATACTGGAGTGTTCTTTACCTTCAAAACTTCCAAATACTTTATGAGGTTGTTCACAGAATTCCACAATATTAAAATTTGTCTCCACTAAAACCCAATGATCGTATTCAAGATTACTATAGAGATTAACATCCCTATTTAATTTTGGACTAAATCCATCCCAAAAATTGCTTCCATAATGACTTCTTCCTTTATGTAAAATAGGTGTATACACCGTTAACACTCCTCTTACTCTTTAATAAACTTATTTTTCCCACTATTCTGAATTTTTAATCTATCATTTAACCAATAAAAAAAGCACTTCTCCTTATTGAAGAAATGCAACCGTTTGTGGAATATCAAATTCGACCAGATTCAGTGTAGTATCAAAACCGTTAGGTGGAGTCCGGTCAATAGTGAAATTTAGGTTAAAAAAAAATAGTTATTCACTAATATGAAATGTCTTAAAAACACCTTTAAATCCACAGCACTTCAGATATTCCATGTATTTCTCTACATTAAACTTGTCAAAGTCATTAAAATACCAAGTGACATTCTCAGTGTTAATACTTTTACATATTTCCATAAAATAAATAGCATCCACTTCATTAAATGAAAAACCATATGAGTATATATTGGTTATATTTGCTCCTCTTATACTTTTAAAAAAATCCAAGTTTTCTTCAAGGGCTTTTTCAGTCTTCTTTTTTAATTGTTCATCAATTTTACTTAAGCCGTCTTGTGAACCAATATGACTTTGCATGTATTTGTCATAATAGTCCTCTTTGTTTCCGTGCCCAAAGAAAATCTCTTCATACTGTTTTCCATGTATATGACAGATATCCACTAGGGAAACGTCATAAACTATCTCTAACGTTTCAGTATAATTGAATGATAAAAACTGATCTTCATCTTTTAATAGTTTAATAAAGTCTTTTTTGGGACTTACTGAGTGAATGCTTATTGAATTAACCCATTCCCAAAAGAAGTTTTGAATCTTTGTGGTAGGAATAACTAATTGAGAAGCCATATCTTCATTTCGATATGCGGTTTTCCACATATCTACGTCCCCATCTTTGTCCAATATATCATCGAACCAATCAAATGCTTCACTAAAATCTAAATTCCCTAATGCCGTTTCAATGTCACTCCACTTTTCCTCATTTTGCTCAGCCATATTTATTAAATAAAAGAGCATGGATAATACTTCTTCATCATCATATTCCACTCCACCATCTGGTAAATGTCTTTCATTTGGTACGATTAACTCGTCCATTTTTATTTCTGGGTAGTTTGCGAGAAGATATTTTCTAAAATGATTGTAGGATGTTTCTAACTCATGGTCCAAATCAAACCCATTTCCAACAACAAAAAGATTAGACACTTTATCCTTCCTTTCCCAAAGGAAATATTTTCTTACTTTATAATAACAAAAAGAGAATAATAAAATAAAATAACCAATATTACATAATAATTTTAACAACAGGAATGAAGAACATTTAAAAGAAGCGTTATAGTAAACAAATAAAGGAATACCGATTTTACTTAGTAGGTGGTATAGGCGTTTAAAAGTATTCTTTCAAAAATGTATAAGAATTGGACGCTATTTCGGTGATAGACGAACCGAAATCACAAGGCAAATATCAGGGTAAATTACTTACTTTTAGTCAGCAAAATCACTTAGAAAAACGCAGAGTTCTTAGCACCCTCTGCGTTTTTCTTTCTACTTTTTTTTCACTGTTTTTTCATTATCTTGCTCGATTTTTAGTCCAACTAAATAAAATATATTTCAGTTTGGATCAACAAATATCAAACGATTTTTTCCTGTTTATCTTCAACAATCGCACCCTATTGTCGAATAACTATTGGAATAGTGAGGTAATCCAATTCTGATCTGATGTTTTAAGTAGTTTGAGGACATTTTCTGCAACTTTTGCATAATCTTCCTCTGTCATAACGTTTTCGTAATTAAACCATATGCCATCTTCTTCTAAAGAACTCGCCCCTAATCTATATCGATCATCTATATGATGAGCATTTACTTTATTGGGCGGAATAATTTCTCCCCAATACATTGTTGTGCCTTCTGTAGGACACGTTGCTAGCTCAACAACAAATGAGCCACCCCATCTATTAAATTGAAAGGTAATCAAATCAATATTGTTTTCATTGACTCTTCTAAAATGCGGTAAGGAACCTTTGAATCGTTGTTCTCTCAAAATTGGTATTACTACCTGTTTTAAGGCTGCATCCATTTTCTTTCTTTCATTAGATGACATTATATTGCTCTCCTCATTTTTATGATTGCTTAAACATTTGAATTCAATAAAGAATGCATTTCCACTTCTTGAAGAAATGCACCCGTTTATGGAATAAAGACTCTGCGAGTTTACAAGCTCAACTAAATTTTTTTTTAATTTGTTGGAATTATGCTTTCTAACTCAATAATTTCCTCATTAATTAGGCTTTTTAGTTTCTTAACAAAGTCATCTAGCTGATTAAGTTCAGTAATAATAAAGAAATTTGACCGCATGTGATATGGTTTTTCCATTTTATTATCGGCTATTATCTCTATCCCAATATGTCCTCTGTCATTATGTTTGAAAAATCTAAGGGATAAGAAATGAGTGACATTTTCTATGTCATTACCTGATGTCCATTTGAATTCAGTCATGTTTAGGTTTGAAAAATTTTCAATCCCTTGTCTAAATTCTTCAAGGTCTTCATTTGTGGTGTAAAAATCTATAAGAACGCTGCAGTAGTTACCTTCAAATTCCATTCTTATCTCATAAAAATCAACGTCTTCCCATATTTTTGTCATTCTTATACTAGGTTCAGGCATGTTGGAAGACTCCCCTTTTTTTAATTAGTCTACTTTTATTCAATAAAAAGAGCACTTCTCCTTCTTAAGGAAATGCACCCGATAGTAGAAGAAAAATATATAGTAAAGAATGAGTGAATTTCTATTTGAATATATCTGCTACTATATTACTGAACTCTCTTAAATAATGAAGGTAGTTGTCTCCCCCGTAGTTATACCTCTTATTATACATTTTTGCCACGACAAGATTATGTTTAGGAATGACTAACAGAGTTGGTCCAGTTATACCTAAGATTTGATAAGAACCTTCAGGCACCCTCTCTCCTATTTCGCTTTTAAGGGATGGTGTATCTTGTACATACCAAAACAATCCGTTTTGTGGTGTATCTTTATCTTTGTAAATTGGGTTTTGTACTTGGTTAGCTAATTCTATAACTTCTTTTGGTACAATTTGTTTGCCATTTACAAATCCATTATTCAAATGAAGATTACCCCATAAAGCAAACTCACGAGCTGTGGTATGCAGGTTTGAGTCACTGCCATCATCTGAACTACCTAATTTAAATGTTGCAGCTTCGTTCGGACTATCAATAACTTGCACCAGTTTTTTATTAGGTTTTGTATACCAAGCAGTTTCTTTAAAACCTAATGGTAAAAATACTCTTTCTTTAAGTAACTCGGGAAAACTCTTTCCATAAAGCTTTTTTATTAATTTTGTCATCATTAATATGTTAATTCCTCTGTAAGCCCACCCTTCGCCTGAGTCGAACTCTCTAAAAATAGTTCCATCATCTTTCTGGTGTAATCCGTGAGAATGAGTAACTAAATGCCTTAGAGTTGTGTTTGCAAGCAATCCCTTATCGTATTCGTCGAAATAATCTATTGCATAGTCATCAAGACTTTTAATTTTATTTTCATATAAAGCAAAAGCTACCGCTAATCCTAAGTAACTCTTTCTTGCAGATGCTACGTTAAACTCAGAGGTTTCTGTAATCGGTGTTGAACTTACCAAATTAGAATGATAGCCACTATAGTGCTCTAATATGATTTCGTTCTCCTTTATTACAACAATCGAAGAAGCACTGCTATGATTAAGCTCCATTATTTCTTCTACATATGAAATTAATCTTTGATAGTTTTTAGACAATTTTTCTACATCTCCCGTTAATTACTCTACTACTTATTCAACAATCCTGCTACGTTTGTGGAATAAAGAAAAAGTATTGGGGCAAGCTGCCTAATCTTTAGCTGTAGCCCCCGTTAAGATTGTATTTAAATTCATGAAACAGTTAATTGTTTTTTATTAATTAACATCTTCCTATAAGTAAAATGTCCTCAATAAAAGAGGAAAAACCTTTAATAATAAGATTGAGAGAAGAAATTAGAGATACCTTTCAAATAGAAGCTTTATCCAGAGAAGGTTTGAATAAATCTTTTTTCATATTCTTCCATTTCATTTCTTCTAAAATCTAGCCTCTTTTGGCAGTGATTCATGGATAAGTCAAAATCATATTGAGCATTTTGATAATTTTGTGGAAGAATTAATAACATTAACTGGTTAAAATAATTGAAAAACAATTTATCAAATTCAATTAATTTTTCTTTCCATAATTCTAAATCAAATTCTTTTCTCGTAATCATTTTAGGGACGAATTCTTGCCCATTACTAACGAACCCCATCATCATATTATTATACCGCTCGCCTAACCCCCTTGTGTCTAGACTACCTCTATGTTTCACATAGTTGTATAATTGTCTTACTTCAAGAGTTAATGGGTTGTTATTAAAGGAGATTAGGTGTTGCCTGAAACTTTCCCTTCCCCTTAAAGCAATAACCTCAAGTAGGCTAGGAAAGGTACATAACCCAGAATATTTATTGTAGTAATCTTGTTTTTCCATAAATAAATAGGAGTTATCTCCTAAGTAAAACCATACAACTTGCCAAGATAAATCAATAGCGTAGTTATAAAAGGATAATGCACTTTGTAGAAACTTTGATCTTATGTATTTGAGGTGTATATCGTCGTTTGTAGATATCAACTGACCAAAATTGTCACAATCAAAATCTGAAAGATAGGATCTTGCATTACTAAAGGCATAATATACATCTCCGATTTTATGTGCAGCATATATGAGACTGGGCTCAAAATTAACATAATGGGCATCCCAAGGTTCGTATTCAAACCAGTGATCAACACTAAAACCACTATACAATTCTTGTATTGTAGTCAATCTCTTCACCTTTTCTTTAATTAATTTCCTTACCTTTTATACACATGTAATAGACTCAAAAATTATATGTACCAGAAATACTGCCAAGGCTACTTTTTTAATACATAGACATACCTGTTCTCAATTCCAATTATTTCAAATTATTCAACTTTAGGCAATGAGTTATTCCACAATATGGCCCGTTTGTTGAATAATTACTTTATTTGAACGGTGTATACATCACTTTATAATTTTTACTTTCAATATAAAACTAACAGTATAATCATTACTTATAAAGACAACTCTTTCTTGTCATTTACTTAAAAAGACAATACATTTATGTCATTAATAATTGACAAAAATGTATTGTCTTTAGAATTAAAATCGTGTTTTTTCTAGGTTTTTAAGACATCACTTTTATGTCATTAGTTTCTATGTCTAAATTGATAAAAATGTGTTGTCTTTCCATCCTAAAGGTTCTGAATACCATTTATTCAATAATCCTGCTAAGCTTGTTCATTAAGAATGACACTCTTAGTAACTTTTCTGTCGATTAAATCTAACTTTTTTACGAGATTATTCAATAGTATCTAGCAGCCCCACCTTAAGGAAAAAGGGTGCATTTCTTTATAGAAATGCACCCTTTTTTGGAATAAAAAGAGTTAATATCTGAAATTACTTTCTTATTTCTTATCCTTACTACTCTAATCTATTATTTTAGGTCAAACATACCTTTTCCACTTTGCATATCAATTGGCAATGATGAATGTTGGTGTGTTATGAGCCAAGACTCATTTACTTTTTTTAAGCCAAATGTAAAACGGTTTGTCATTTGACGAAGTTTTTCTCCAGATTTTTCTCTGTAAGCAGTGAACGTAACAGCACAATGAACAAATGCAACATTAGTATTTTCCTCAATAGTTAAATCATTAATATCTACTTTTAATAAATCTCCGGCTTCACTCAAACCATTAAACCACTCAATCACATTTTCTCTCCATAAAGAAATACCCTTACACTCCCAATTTCCCCAGCAATCATAAATATGTACATCTGCAGCATAGGTAGATAAGAATTTTTCAGCATCTTTTTCATAAACGGCACATTTGTAATTTTCAAGGACGTCCTGAACTATACTAATACCAATTGTCATAAAGTCATCTCCTTTAAAAAAGGTTAAGTTTGTTTATTTTTTTCGATATTAACCCTCTTTTCCTTCTTCAACAATCCTGCTCGTTTGTTTAATAAATTCCATTAAAAAGTGCGTTAGTCCTCCTTGGATCAACGCACCTGTGGAGAGATATTCACCTAAAGGTTAAAATTTAGCTTTATATACTTTTACTTATTTTACAATCACCCAAATAAGATTGTATTTTTGGCAGCACTCTGTCATTAAAATCATTGATTTTATCATATACACATAAAACTGGTCCATCATAATCTTCAATTATATAGATGAAATAAATAAAATGTATGATATCTAATCCCTTTGGCATTATGATACATCTAAACAAACTTTCGATTGCTATTGCTCGTTTAATATCCTCTCTGCCTTTTGTCTTATACCAAATTATATTCGGAATATAAAATGGTTCTTCCTCGGGGAAAATCCACTGATTACTTTTATACAATTTATTTTTAATAATAAACTCCTTATCTTCAACGCTCTCATATTCTAAATTAGTTTCGATAAAACTGAATAAAATAATATCATTTTCAGTAAAAAACGAAAATATTATTGAAATCACAGCCTCTATATCAACTTGATGAAACTTGGAAATATAACGAAAACTACTCAAAGATATCCCACCTTTTATAAGGTTTAAAATATATATGGTTTATACTGTTGGGAGTGTGTAGGTGGAAAACTCACAAAAGAAGGGAATCTTTTTCAGAATCCTTTGTAAGTAATCCCCAAAGCAACCAACAATAGCAACTAAAATTGCTAATAGATAATTCCCCATCCTTAATTTAATTCTTTAAAACTTAAATATCGCATTCTTGAGGAAACGCACTCGATCGTTAAATACAATTGTGTTAATAAATATATCTAAAAGTCTCATATTTTCCATACTTGATAACAGCTTTAAATCCTTCTCCTCCATTTTTATCCTTTAATAAAGCGTCCATCTTATCATCTTTAATATTGTAATGTCTCTTATTTAAGAAGCCTACACTTCGGATTGTTGGATGATGTAAGATTGGTGATAAGTTACCGTCTAACACATTGGTATCAACAAATCTAAAGTCAATTAGGTTTGGTAATTGATATAAAAAATTCAAATTCTCAAGAGTGCCGCAAGAATTAAGGCACAGTACCCGAAGATTTTTCAGAGAGAATAATTCTATATTTGGTACAAATTTTTTTGATTGATTAATATGTAAATGTTCTAACGTATCGGCTAATCCTGACAAACCAATATCATTTTGTAATTTAGTACAATAATGTAATTCTAAACGTTTTAAGTTATTCATTTTTTCTATTCCAAGGAAATCTTGTATATTAGACCAGTTAAATTCAAGATAGAAGAGGTTACTAGGAATACCAATAAAATTGCCTAGCTTATTCTTTTTATGATACCAAAGAGTTAAATACTCAATGTTTTCAAGCTGCATCTCATTAAATTTATCTTCATTTAAGTCTAAGTTAGCCTGAAGATTATCTGGTATTTGTTCGAACCAAATTGTATTGTTTCTCCAGTTATCCATATAAAATCGCCCCTAAATCCTTTTAATTTCTTTTATCTTATCATTTGGATCTCCGTCTGTTAGCACATTTTTTTACCAGTAATTTAACGTAGAATTTAATTTTTCAATTTAGTCTTATTCCACTATCTAGCCGTTTTCATAAAACAAGGGCACATTTCTTATTACAGAAATGCACCCCATTGCGGAAGAAACAGTAATTGTTCAGAAGGTAAATATAAATCCTCAAACCTCTAGAGAATTGGATCAACATCTTCATTCGATAAGGTTATATCAATTACCTTATTGTTGACATACCAAAAGTCAATTTTACATTTATTTTTATGGTCAACGTATCCTATTGTTTGAACACCTTGTACAGTGTATTCATAATAGTTTTTACCATATTTTTTGATTACTTGATTAATGGAGTCTCCATGATTTACTCCTTTGCCGGTTTTAATTGTTTCATTTCCTGTTATAAAAGTTATCTCCTTTTCATTATTAGTCAGGATACCGTACTTATCATTATCTAGATTGTATGAATTTAAGCCATCATTTTTAATCTTAAATCCTTTTATAAAATTGCTTTCTTTTATGTTTGTACCTAAAAAGATTCCATCAATATTTTCTTCAGATAAATCTGTGCTAGGTGTATCGGCAACAATAACCCGTTTATTTTGTAAGAGGGAACAACTTGATAATAGAAGTAAAATAGAAACAAAAAATAATAGCGAGCTAATCATTAAAAATCGGCGTCCCGTATTCACAAACTCATTCCTCTCTACACCTATTCCACAATCCTGCACCAATACTTAATACCAATTATTTCAAAATCAGGTGATTAACTCAATCTTTTTATTTCAATAAAAAAGACACTTACCTATTGTAGATAAGCACCCGATTGTTGAACAAAAACTTTCCAAAGATCTCATTTAGCTTTTTTTGTTTTTTTCGATAAAATCAGATGATACAAGTCCATTTTCCATACGTTATCTTCTTTCTTTAAGCCAAAAGCTACACCTTTTGATTGGCTGCCGTAGTTAATGTTGATATGTACTACACGTTCGTTGATATTTCTATTTTGTTTTGTCTCTTTAATAGAATCATAGTATCTATAAATTAAGTAAACTTCTTCCAAAAATTCGGCTAAATATTCCTCATACTGCTGATTAAATTCTTCAAGTTGGGGGAGTTTTCCATTATCATATGTTAATAATTTTATTAATTCGACTTTGTGTTTCATTACTAAATTTAAGTAAATTAAAACCATTTCTTCTGGTTTAAAATTTGTAAGGTGCTTTAATTCCCCGTCTTTTACAAACAACCTATACTTTTTTATCTTTTCTGGCGTTAGATCTTCAAGGTAGGTAAATTTATTATCTTTATTTTCTTCCTTTGGTAATCCACTATTTTCAGGTTCGTGGTCTTTTCTCTTTTCTGAAATTGCAGGTGAAGCTTGCAAACAACCTGTAATCACAACTAAAAAACTTATAATGACTAAATAGGTTAATAAACGGCTCAATTGTTCTCCCCCTTCATTTTGATCTTAACATTTTTTTACATATAGTATATATAATCCAAAATAAAAAAGCACACTTCTTATTGAAGAAATGCACCCGATTGTTGAATAAGGAACTAAGTAATATAATAGTTAGATGCTAGGAAAATTACTTACTTTTTGGCTCTAGCCTTTTGAATCAGCTTTACAATACTAAAGTTAGGAAAAATGTTCCTAGATTAAGAGCTACTCTTTTCCATCTATCTAATCCATCACTTATAACAATCATTACAGTTGCTGTTACTGCTGCTGTAAGTATTTGAACTTTATTCGTAATTCCTCTCCTTTTTGATGAAATACACCCGTTCGTGGAATAACTAAATTATAAAATAGTACCTTTTTCTTAAGTATGTGAAGAGCGATTACGTGTTAGTAATCGTCTTCTTTTGTGAACAAATGCAAATTTTTGCTCCGATATTTTTCACTGCTTCTTAATTTACGAGTTGCATTTTTAATGTCGCATTTTCTTTTATTTTATTCAAATTCAATCAGAACATAAAAAAGTTAGCCAACCCTCTTTCAAAAAGGTTGGCTAAGTTAGTTTTTAAATCATATTAGTAGAAAATCAGTAGTTTCTCAACAATCTAAAGCCTTTAAAACTATTTTTCTTTTTTTAAATAAAAAGTAACTATTGCAATTAGTAAAAAAATACATACAATTAACCAGTCTAAATTATTCATATTATTTTTAATACGAATACCAATAATTATAATAGAAATGATTAGCAATGAAATATATAATACAATCAACTTTCTATGCATATTAGCATCCTCTCTATTGTATTATCATTTATTAGGGTAAAAGCCACGGAGTTCCAACTCTAGGCACATATAATCTTAAACCTGGACTACCAAGTCTATCATAGCTTTTTAAAGCTGCAATTGAAATTGCCGATCCTAAGATATACCATTGTTTTGGAACCATCCTGTAAACGAACCATGCTACCCCTGAAGATGCAGCAAATCCAGTTTCAATTGCTAAAACAAGATCTTCTACTTCTTTATGGCTAACTTTTATGCGCCAACCCCACCAATATTTGGTTGTTGAATAGTGTCCACTAGGATCAACATACAAAACAGGGTTGTTTTTTGTATAAGCATATTGGTTTAAACTTAATGGATCCTTTTCAAAACCATGGAATGTATCTCTCGAAATAAATCTACCAATATTAGAGTCATAATATCGAGCCATCAAATAATACAATTTTGTTGATTCATCGAATCGGTAACCTGCATAACGGTATGGATTAGCTGATGCCATTGTACCAGTTTGAGAAATGATGTTCCCCCATCCGTCATATTGATATTCGGCAACAATAGACCCGTTAGAATCTGTTAGTGCAGTGACATCTCCATGTCCATTGATATGATAATAATACGTTGTTTCACCCTTAGTCATTGTCAATGGATTATCATTGGCATCCCAAGTATATTCTGCAATAATAGCATTGTTTGCATCGGTTTCAGCAATAACCTTATCTCCATTGTAATGGAAGTAGGTTGTGCCACTAGATTTAGTCATACTTGTCCGTTTACCTTCATGGTCGTAAGTAAACTTCGCAAGGGAATTACCAGTTTTGTCTTTCACTTCGATGAGTTGATTCTCCTCATTGTATACATATGTTTTTTCACCGTCATTGGTTAAGTTACCGTTTTGATCATGCGTATATGCCTGTCCATTGACAGTTGTCAACTCATTTCCGGCATTATACGTATACGTGGTGGTCGTCGTAGTTGCTTTTGTCACAGTTTTCTTTGTACGGTTCCCGGCTGCATCGTATTCATATGAAATCGTTGTCCCGTCCGTTAATGTTTCTTTGGTTAACTGGTTCAACGAATCGTATTCATACGAAACGGTGCCTCTATCTGTTACAATACTTGTCTGGTTCCCGTTCGGATCGTAGCTGTACTTGTACGAATCCAAAACGGTTCCGTCTTTCTTGTAGTTTTTCAACTCGCTTAACTGGTTCACAGCATCATACTGTAATGCAGTATATGCGTTATTTGCCCGTTTAACAGACGTCATGTTTCCACGCTCGTCATAGACAAACTTCGCTTGGTTGGTTCCATTTCGTGATAATGCGATCAGCTGGTCAAGCTTGTTGTAGATAAATTCTGTTGAAACAGTTGTTCCTCCCGTGAATTTCACGGAAGTCAGGTTATCGTTCGGATCATAACTATACTCGGTTTTAATTGATCCTTTAGCCTCCTGGGAAAGACGATTATTTTTGTCGTACACAAAAGTTGTTTGTTTACCAGATGCGTCCGTTACCGAAGTAATGTTACCGTTTACATCATAACCATAATCCCATTTTTTAGTGCCGTTTACGGATAAGCCGCTGATTCGGTTCAAGGCATCATATGTGTTTGAAATGGAATCACCCTTAGGATAGACCATCTTCGTTTGGTTTCCATTACGATCATACTCGAACTGTGTGACCTGGTTTAATGGATTCGTATTTTTCGATAAAAGATTAAACTCGTTATAATCGTATTTCGTTACATTTTGTTTGGCATCCGTTACCGTTGTACGGTTTCCGTTTCCGTCGTAACCGTATGTAGTGACACCCTGTTTTGCATCTGTTAATTTTGTAATTAAACTACGTCCATCGTACTCAAACGACGTTGTTTGTCCTTTAGCGTCTTTCACGCTTGTTTGGTTCCCAACAGTATCATAGCCGAACGAAACAGTATTACCGATTGGATCTTTAATACCTGTCACATAGTTGCCATTAGTATCATACGTTTTAGATGTAATCAACGCCCCGATTTCTAACCGCATGGCATCAAACAATGCTGTCCCTGATTGATTGTAATAGTAATAGTACACATCGATTGAATTGAAAGTTTTTTTCGGATTTACTTCTGCCGCGATATGCTGCCAGTCTGCAGCCGTTTTATCGAAATCATTTGCGGAATCCCAATCAGTAGTTCCTTATGATCCGTGTCATACGTAAAAGTTGTTGCTTTGCCTTCAGGATCGGTCACTTTTGTGAGATTACCGGAAGTATCATATTCATAGCTTTTTGTCCGACCTGCGGGATCGGTTACACTTGATACATATCCATTTGTCCCGTATGCAAGGGTCGTTGCCCTTCCAGATGCATCCTGTACTTTTGTTAATTTTCCAGAAACGTCATACACGAAAGCCATTGGACGGACGCAAAAGGCAAATATTCTGAAAAAGTTTCTCTTGAGCTACGTAAAGAAAAAGGCAAAACGTTTGTTGATGTAATCGCTGACCAAGCGTTTTTAGAGGATTCAGAGACACAATACCCGGTCACGATTGACCCAACGATCAATCACTGGGATGTATTGCGTGACAACTTTATTTCTACTGGCTATCCGGATTCGTATGCGTCCAGCCAAACGTATATGATGACGGGATACCATAGTATAAACGGAGCCACACGTTCATTGGTGCGTTTTTATTTGCCAAGTCTTCCAAGTGAAAGCGTTATTCAAAGCGCAAATTTTAACGCATATCAAACGAAATTTGATGAAACGAATGCGACGATTGATCTCTATCGAATTTCAAGTGATTGGAACAGCAACACTACTTGGAATACGCAGCCTTCGATTGCCAGCCAACCCGAAGCAACGACAACGAGTAATACGGCCAATGCTTATTGGCAATGGGATATTACGAAACTTGCGAGAGATTGGTATAACGGGGTTCAAGCCAACTATGGAATGATGTTAAAACAGCAGAATGAAGCATCATCTCCTTATCGCTCGTTCAATACGGTTAATAGTGGAAATAACACCCCACGATTGACTATTAACTATACGGTGGCAGCTATTGGTTTGGAATCATTTTGGATGACCACAAAAGATGGTGTAAACCCTTCCAATGGAAATCTTGTTTACCAGGAAACAGATGTGACAATTCCGGGACGTGGTCATGAAGTAAGTCTGACCCGAATTTATAATAGCCGAAAATCTTCTTTTAAAGGTTTATTCGGCTATGGATGGATTACAAATCTTGAATGGTTAATCGTTGATTCAGGGAGTGGACCGATTACCTTAATTGATGAAGATAACACCCGTCATATTTTTGGAGAAAAAATCGGAGGCGGATATAAAGCTGCCATTCCTTTCTTAACCTTTCAAAATTTCTTGTACTTCGTTTATTTCAATAAAAATGAGTACATTTCCTTCTGATTCCGTATACAATGGGCTGCTCCTTTCTTGCTTAATATTCAATTTGATTTTAAGAACTTTAAGCAATATGAATACCAGCTGCTAGGAGGTAATCTTTCAACGTTGTTTTTCTGCAGAATTGAAAAATATGCCTGTTATAATTATTTGTTAAAATATTCACTAATCATTTTTCTTTCGCATGAAGAAATCAATAAATATCTGCTATTGCCATTTGTGAAGAAGCAGAATGATTTCAATAATTTTTAAGTTTTTATGTTATTGGTAGTTTGAATTTATTGTTAAGGTATCGTGAACTCTTTTAGCTATTAAATGGTATCCCTTTTTATTGGGGTGAAGTACATCGGAAAAGTATTCTTTTTTGTTTTTACTTTGAAAGATATCATTCGTTGGGATAAAGGCTACATTTGACCTAGACTCCGTTACTTGTTTAGTGGTTTGGTTCCAGCTTTGAATGGCTTCGTTAATATGCGAATCATTTGTACCTTCTACTTTTGGGTTGTATATCCCTAATATATAAATAGGTTTCTGTTTATTTTCATCTTGAATGATGTTCAATGCTTTATTTAAATTATTTTTATAAATTTCTTCGTTTTTCATTAATTCAGGCTTATTAAATGTAGTTAATTTATCAGTGCTTTTTAAGAAATCATTTGTTCCAATATTGATTAAAACAAAATTAGAACGCATGGCTGATTTAGTTATTCTCTTGTTTTCCAATCGGTGTAAGAGGTCCGTGCTTGTATCGTTTGGTACTCCAAAATTTTCAACAATTAACGTTCTCCCCGTGTCTGCTTCATATCTCTCTTTTACATCGCCAAGGTAGCCATTATCATTTGTGTCGCCTACCCCATAAGCCAATGAATCTCCCAATGCGGTTACGACCATTTCTTTTTCATTTAGTGATTTGATAAATAAAATTCCAAACAAAATGATAACTACACTTAAAACCATAATCAATAGTCTCTTCTTCATTACTAACACTCACCTTCTCGTTGTACGTACTAAGTTGCAGCAGATGACGTTTTCTAACACGTTTGATCAACATTTTGTATTCATACCTTTTTTGGTAAGTTTTCAAACAAAACGAATATATTTAAAAATGATTATGAACGCTTAAAGAATTAAGAAATACACTTTTCTAAGGGTTAAGGAGGGATATTGTTGACACAGGAGTATCAAAATTATGTAAATGAAATCTTACAAACATGGAATGATAAGCAAGTTGAAGGTGCTCGAACAATGATAAAAAAATATGGCTATCCTGATGAAGCAACAGAGAGTAGACTTATTTGGTACAACAATGGACCCTGGAAACGAACAATTGTTTACAGAGATCCCGTCCGACACAATTTTCCTACCCCTCATTTAGATTTTATTGAACAAGTTATTGATTACCGAGTGCCACCGAATAGGTATGATGAAGTTGCCCAGTACGATGGAAGTGTTTATTTAGATCGAACTAAAGGAGAAGCATCTGCTAAATGTGACAAAGAAGCAATGAATTTTCTTGCTCTAAACATACTGAATGACATTGTAGCAGGTCGGAGAAATGTAAGAGACGCTAAACTGTTTTACGCACAGACAGCCTATCATTATATGAATGGCAACACTTCATCACCTTATACAAAAGGTTTACTATTTCCAAAACAATTGAACACAGCAGATCCTGATATCATTTATTTCAATTAAAGAATCGTATAACCAACAAACAGCAGCGAATGTAGTTGCTGTTTTTTATTGCATAAGTCGATGTAACTTTTAAAAAGAAAGTAAAGTAATTAAGATTACAGAAAAAAGCAAGAAATCAATGTACGGTAAAGAAGAACAAAGATATGTACCATACTAGGAGGTATAAAGAATGAAATTAATAAATTCATCACAGCAATTTAATCAGATAATAGATAGCCAACATCCGGTTGTTATTAAGTTCTTTGCAGATTGGTGTCCAGATTGTAAGAGATTGGATATATTCCTGCCTTCAGTACTTGAGGAACTAACTCAGATCGAATTTTTTGAAATAGATAAGGACAAATTTCCAGATATCGCGGAATCATTGGATGTAATGGGGATACCAAGCTTACTCGTATTTCAAAATGGTGAAAAACTTGGTCATTTGCACAGTGCAAATGCTAAAACACCAGAACAAGTAACAGAATTTCTTTCCATATATGTTTCAAAAAAATAATTTGTAGGAGCATAACTGCTTATCCATAGGTGGTTATGCTCTTTTAGATCAGATCAAAATATATTAATTGGAGAAGACCTATGGTTCTTTACTCTCAACTTGTCATGCTGTTTCTTACCTATCTTGCGAGTTTGATGATATTTTACTTCTTTTCCTTAACATCCAGGCAGTTTTCCTGTATTTTCAGAAAGGTTAACGGTTTCTGTTTTATTTCAGTAGGTGTACAGATGGTTCCTTATGTTAATAAGTTTTTATGCCGTTTACTATTTTTAATGGTTCTATCCTTTTGTACGGGTTGTGAGATCTTTAAGTACTTGAGGATATGTCTGCACTGATTAAAAACTTTCGATTTCATCCTTTTGGTAAACCATTACCTTTTGTGCATTTCTTATTTTCTGTTTAACGGCTACTTGATCCATCAAAATCCCACCTGTCCCCTATAAATAATATATCTCTACCTTTTAACAAGACATGATCATCTACAAAGACTGGAGTATTTATCTCTCCAATCAGTTTTTTTAGTTCAAATGAAGCTTTTGGATCGCTTATTATGTTTTTTTCTATAAAAGAATAATGAAGATTGGTTAAATGCTGTTTAGCTTTATAACATTCCATACAACCATCTATCATATATAATATGGGTTTCATCACAATTCCTCCTATTCCTCCTAAAACAGATCATACTCTTTTTCATAGACAGTATCAGTAAGGTAGATTACAGTTATATATATTACTAACTCAAGAAAGGAGGGTTATTAAAGTGGATAAACTCTTGTTATTGTCACAAATTAGCTTGTTTGATGAACTTCCCATGGACGAACTGAAAGTCATTGATGAATTAAGTGAAATGAAGCCTGTAAGAAAAGGGACTTTAATTTTAACGCCAGACAACCCACTGAAGGCTTTGTTCTTGCTAAAGGAAGGTCAGGTACGGTTATACCGAATGAACCATCATGGGAAACAATTTACGGTGGATGTCCTGACGGGTGGGAATATTTTTGGAGAAACATCCACACTTGCACTGACAGATGATCAAATATACGCGGAAGCCATGGCAGATACATACTTATGCGTCTTAGGTAAAAGGGAGTTCGAGAACTTCATTGAAAAGAATCCTAAGATCGCATTGAAATTTATCAATATCCTTTCTAATCGTTTAAAAGAAATCTATAGCTTCAGCGAAAAAATCGCTTTAAGTGACGTGAAGTACCGGCTTTTATATTTGCTGCAGAAGTTAAGTGAGAAGACGGGAAAAAGAAAAAAAGAATGGCAAACGATTGATATGAAACTTACTCATGCTGATATGGCAAATATGATTGGGTCTACGCGAGAAACTACAAGTGCGATATTGAGCCAATTAAAAAAAGAAGGAATCATAAAAAAAGGATTAAGATTTTCCATACATGCAGATAAAACGTCTGAAATTCTGGAAGAACTATAAAAAATCCACTGTGCATGAGTACAGTGGATTTTTGCTTATCTAAACCATTCTATATACTTTTTCGTTATTTTGGGGACATGGCCATTAAACAACTTTTCTCTCCAATAGACATCCGCTGTACGCTGAACGGCAGCAGCATGATTGGGATAAGGGAATATCATTTGTGAGAGGTCCCCAATCTTTATTCCTTTTTTCATTGCAAGGATAACGGTTTGCATCCAATCTCCCGCTCCTTTACCAAGCGCATGAGCTCCCATTATTTTTCCTTTTTTATCTGTTATGATCTTTACCATTCCACTCGTTTCATGATCAGCTATAAACCGGTCAACTTCATTTAATGGCACTTCATAAACATTGAATGTCTCTCCTCTTTCTGAAGCTTCCTTTTCTGTTACTCCAATATGAAAGATTTCAGGATCGGTATAGATGATCCAAGGAATTTGCTTGTAGTTCATTTTTTTCGGAATACCAAGAACCGCATTTTGGACAACCGTTTTCCCTTCTTCCCCAGCTACATGTGTAAAGGGGTATTTACCATTTATATCACCAATCGCATAAATATGTGGAATATTCGTTTGTAGCTTTTCATTTGTTGGAATATACCCCCGCTTGTCCTGTTCAACACCTGCTCGTTTTAGTTCAAGTTGGTCACTGTTAGGCTTTCTTCCAACGGCCATAAGCATTTCATCAACTTCTAAAACAATAACCTCCCCGCTCTTATCGATGGAAACTCGCTTTTTTCCATTTTCAGTCACCACGACTGATTTCACTTCTGAGCTAACGAGTATGGATAATTCTAACTTCAGGACTTCAAGAGCAGCGGTTTGAATCGTCTCATCTTCAGTAGTGAGCAGTTTGTCGCTTCTTTCTACTACTGTTACGTTTGAACCCAATCTTGCCATAGCTTGTGAGAGCTCTAATCCAATGGGACCTCCTCCTATCACCAATAGATCTATAGGGAGGTTGTCTTGTTTGAAAATTTGCTCATTCGTCCAATATCCTGCTTCTTGTAGCCCTTTGACAGGTGGAACAAAAGGACGTGAACCCGTTGAAATCACGATTCTTTTGCCATAAATTTCTTCTCCATTAATGGATACCGTATGATCTGATGTGAACTGCCCTACTCCCTTATAAAGGTCGACTCCCATTTTTTCAAATCTATCATCACTGTCATGTTCTTGAATCACATCTATAGATTGTTGAACGCGTTCATTTACTTTTCGTAGATTCACTTCACCGGATATTTCTATTCCAAGCTTTTGCGCATTTTTTCTTACAGTGTAAACCTCTTTTGCTGCTTGTATAAAAGCTTTTGAAGGGACGCACCCTACATGAAGACAATCTCCACCAAGATGCTGCTCTTTCTCAATCAGGGCCACTTTCGCTCCCAATGAGCTCGCACCAGATGCAACGGTTAGTCCACCAGCTCCTCCACCAATGACAACTACATCATATTTTTTCAATGGAATTTCCCTCCTTTTTTGTTAAAATACGCTTTGCTTCAAGCATCCTTTGCAGAGCCGTGTATAACTCAATGATGAAAAAAAGGAGAGTAATCACAGTTAAATAGGCTGGAAGCAAGATCATAAGTGAAAATAATATAAATCCTTCTGTACGTTCTGCCAAACCCGCTTGATAATAGAAGGACTTCATTCCTTGTTTTTCACTCACTGCTCCGACTGTCAAAAAGATCGTCATGGAGATAATAATGGAAACACTAAGCAGCAAAAGTGCTAGTTGGGATTCGGGAAAAGCGATTGCCAATCCGACGATAACGCTGATTTCAACGATTCTGTCAAAAGTAATATCCAGCACTGTTCCCCAAGGAGATGATTTAGTTAGACGGGCCATCGTCCCATCCACTGCATCTAAAAATCCAGATAGCCATAATACAAGAATAGCTATATAAGGCAGCTCCAGATAAATAAACAATCCTGAAGTGGCTCCAATAATAAATGCTATCCACGTTACCTGGTTAGGTGTTAATTTAACTTTTAATAACCCTAGGGCTGTTTTTTCTATTATAGGTTGTACAAATTTTCGAGCATGAGTGTCTAGCATTCTGGTTCCCTCAATTCTCTTCTTTTGCGGCAATGTATTGTTTGATACGTTTTCTAAATAATGCAGGAATGATTGTTACGATTCCGAAAAGTACGATCGCTAATAGGAAAATTCCTTTATTATCCGATACAGTGCTTGCTCCAAGAAAACTGTAAGCAAAAGTTCCTGGTATAATTCCAAGTACCGTACCAATCAAGAAATGACTAAGTTTTATTTTCGATAGACCTGCGGCATAACTAATTAAATCAAAATTAAAAAGGGGGATTAAACGCAGCAAAATGATAACGGTAAATCCGTTGTTTTCTAAAATCTTTTGCAGTTTGGTAGTCTTGTCTCCCCATTTCGACTCCAGCTTTCCCGCTCCAATTTTTCTTGCAAACAGGAAGGCTAATAATGCACCAATACTAGCTCCAATTATCGTTAATAAGGTTCCATATAGGGGTCCAAATGCAAGACCGCCAGCTAAAGATAAAACAGAAGCTGGAAACAATACAAAGGGTCTTACAGAGTATATAACAACGTAAACGAGTGGGGCGACTACTCCAATGGATAAGATCAGATTTTTTAAAGTTTCTGGAGTAATATTAAATACGGTTTGATTTACGTATATAAGAATTCCTATAATCACGGCTACTGCGAATAATTGGAGAATTGTTTTAGATTTCATTCTTTTCCACCCTTTTCATTTACTGCTTCTTTTTCTTGTAGAATGACTTGATCTCCAACCTTTTTATGTTTTTCTGAAGTAAGAGTTATTAAGTGTTCACAGTTATTAAGACAAACAACGAGATGGTTTTTGCTATCTTGGAAAAAGGTTTCAACAATTTCTGCTTTCCAATGGTGGAAGGTATCATTCACCTCGTTACATATTGTTAATGTAGAAGAAGGAATAAAGCGATCTCCCATCCAAAAACCTGCATGAAGAAACGACGATACGAAAGGATTTGCAGGTGAGTCATATAAATCTTCAGGAACAGCGAATTGCTGCATCTGTCCATCTCTAAATATGGCTACCCGATCACCCATCGCCATTGCTTCTTCTAAGTCATGAGTAACGAACAAAACGGTTATTTTTTCATCCTTTAATAAACGCTTCATCCATCTTCTCGTTTCTTTTCTCAATTCTGTGTCCAGATTGGAGAAAGGTTCATCCAGCAAAAGTACTTTAGGATTGACTATGAGAGAACGAGCTAAAGCAGCTCGTTGTTTCTGTCCACCAGATATTTCATGTGGATATCGAGATTCTAAACCTTCAATTCCAACTCGCTTCATCATGTTTCTGCTAAGCTCGTACCGCTTCGTTTTGTTTACTCTTCTCATCTTCAGACCAAAAGCAACGTTCTCTAGTAGATCCATATGCGGAAACAACAATGATTCCTGAAACATATAAACAACAGGGCGATCTTGAGGGGTGATGCCCGCCATCGATTGATTCTCTATGAATATTTGTCCTGAATCCGGTTCTTCGAGTCCCGCTAAAATACGAAGCAATGTAGATTTACCGGTACCAGAAGGCCCTACAATAGAAACAATTTCCCCTTTATTTATAGATAAGCTTGGGATGTTTAGAACGCTTTGTTTTTTAAAATGCTTTGTTATATTCTGTAATTCAATGTAGGAATTCAATACATCACCTCGTTTGTTTAGGAAGTATTAATCTAAAGATGACTTCTACCATTAGGTAGATAACGATAGGAATGATGGCAAAAAGGATTGAAAAACTTGCAATCACGCTATCATCAGCCGTTTTGAAGTAGGGGAAAAATAGAATAGCCATTGTTGTTACAGCACCTCCCCCAATCAAAGCAGTTAAAAAGTATTGACTAAGTGAGATAACGGTAACAAGAAAAACAAGACTGCGAATGCTTGGCATGAGCTGCGGCAAATAAACGGATTGAAATATGCGCAAAGGATGGCCACCGAGTGAAATGGCGACTTCCTCTTGCTGCTTCCCTATTCTTTCGTAACCCGCACGAAGAATTTTTATGGTATATGGCAGTGTTGGCAATAGATGTACAAGGGCAACGCCACTCCAATGATTTGCAAGTCCTAAGCGGATAAATGTAAGATGAACACCCATCGCTATGGCAATTGCCGGAATTAAAATCGGAGTTAAAAGAATGGTTTCAATTAATGATTTCCCTCTGAATTCGTAGAAGGCCAAACCTTTAGCTGCAGGAATACCAAGTAATAGGTTAATGATCAATACAAGAATACAAATTCCCATGGATGTGAGAACAGCCTCTTGAAGTTGTGGAGAGTTTACCAACAAAACATGCCAGCCTCTCGTGCTTATAAAATCTGGCAACAGGTGTCCATATTCCCATTTCTTAGTCAAACTAGTTATAAATACAAGAGTTAAAGGGAGAAATGTCGAAATAGCAATCAATAAAAAGAATAATTTCTCATATTTTTTGGCTTTTGAATATTCCTTATTTTCTCCATTGGTTTGAATAAGAAATATCCTTCTATTTTTAGTAAGAGTAAACAGTATGAACACAATGAACACCGTCATTAAAGTTAAAAGAATCATAGCAGCAAATGCATCAGGTTGTTTTGTCCAATCCGATCCAAAAAACCAATCGAAAGTAAGGACGGATATCATTTTTGGATACGTTGCACCCAGAAGAGCTGGTACTTCATATGCAGATACAACAAATGTGAAAATAATAAAAAATGTTTCATAAAGTACTGGGAATACATAGGGCCGTTCAACATGCCAAAATACATCCCACGATTTTCCCCCTAATGTGTAAACGAGTTCTTTTTGTGAGCGTGATAGCTGCTCATAAACGGGCATAAGAATTAGGATAACAAAAGGGACTTCTTTCCAAACATACGTTAATATGATGCCTATCCCAAATGGATCTTTGAATAAAATGGGAAAATTAACTTTATCGTCCATCAATCCTATTAAGTTTAATAGAGATGAAAAATAACCTGACTGAGAAAACAAGAGAAACAGCATATATCCCCAAACAAAATGAGGAAAAACCATTGGTGTCCATGCAATCAGCTTTGGAAACAATCTTTTTAATACGGGAAAGGTTGACCTTACTAAAAGAAGTCCAATAATAATAGATATAAGGGTTGAGAATAGCGCAATACATAAACTATAAAGCAGTGACGTAATGAATGTTTCCCCTGCTAATAATTCCTGATAAGTATCAAAGCTAGGTGATTCAAAAGCTCTGATACTTTCCAAAAATGCCATTATCAATCCGCATCCTACTAGACAAACTGTAAATATCAATGCTGGTGAAAGCAGCAAATAGTGATTATTTTTTTTGTACCACTTCATGAATCCAATTCTCCTTCAGCCACGTTACATATTGTGCATCTACTTCTGGCTGCAAGTATTGTTTTAACGTTTCTGCAGGTAAAACAGAATTTCCTCTATCAATCGATTTCAGTTTTTGTTGATCCTTCTTGGAGAGTTTATTCGGATCTAATGACATATTTTCTCCCCAATACGTAGACTGCAATTTCGTTAGTTGGGCATCTGGTGATAATAAAAAATTAATAGTTGTCATCGCTCCAGCCTTATTTGGACTGTTATAAGGAATGGCTAAGAAATGTGTATTGCCTAAAGAACCTGACTTCATCACAAATGATTTTGTAGTTCTTGGAAATATATTCTTTTCAATAAGCTTTTCAGCACGTGCTTCATTATATCCCATGGTTAAATAAACTTCCCCTTTACTGAAAAGACGATCAAGCTCAGTTAAATCATTTGGGTATGTTTTACCTTGTCTCCATAAATACGGTTTGATCTCATTTAAATACTCCCACATGTATGTGCTATTTTTATTTGCATATGATTCGTCGTACCCTGTATCTAGAATGTTTTTCACATCTCCAACAGATACATAAAACAACTGTCGTAAAAAAGCATTTCCGGTAAAATCTGTAGGATCTGGATAAGTGAACTTCCCAGGATTATCTTTGACCCATGTTTTTAATTCTTCAAATGTCTGTGGAGGATTAGTGACTTTGGCTTCATCATATTGATAAGCAAACTGTACTTTTCCCCATGGAGCTTCCATGTTTTCTACTTCTGTTCCAAAATCATATTGGACATTTAAATCTTTTGTATCCACATATTTATTAACGTTAGGCAGCTTATTCGCAAAAGGTCCGAATAGAAGTCCGTTTTCTTTTGCATTCTTAAAATTCTCGCCATTGATCCAAATGATGTCCATGTTCCCTTTATCTTGGTCTGCTCTTTTTTCGTTTGCTAATTTTTTTAAGAATTCTGGAGCGTCCATAGGTACTCGCTTCAAGGTGATCCCATGATCACTTTTTAGTCGTGGAGCTACCCATTCATCAATATACTGGTTTATTCCAGTATCTCCGCCCCACATATACATTCTCACCGTTTTATTCATGCTTTCTTTTTCAATTTCAGACCAATTTTTGTTTAAAAGGGTTTCCGCTTTTTTTGTTGCATCAAAACTGTTTGAACATGCAGATAAAATGAATAAGGCAATTACAAAGATTAGAATAAATCCTTTTTTCATATAACACACACCTTCCATTAAGCTAACTATTATTCTAATTGAATTTAAGGCGGTAATCTGTAAGGAGGCTTACGTTAAATCCTATCAATCGTTATTATTTCATATGTATTTTTTTAAGATAATAGAAAAAAAGGATCTACATGTAATAATACAATTGACATATAGACCCTTTGGAAGATTCCATTTTCAAGTGATTACAGTTACGCTTTCACCCAGTTAGGTACCATTTCTACATCTGCAGCAACCATAGTCGTATACACAGGGCATCGGTTATCTACAATTTTTTGCAATTCTTGAATACGTTCTTCTGATTCACTCGTTTTAACTTTAGCATTAACCGTAATTTTTTGGAAATATGGACGAATGCCTTCTTCGCCCATCATACCGTGTGGATCCATTTCACCATGTATTTCGAATTCAATTCCTTGAAGATCAAAATCAATTTCTTTTGCAACAAAATTAGCGATTGCATTTTCACACCCTGCTAATGAAATAAGCAGTGTTGCCAAAGGATTTGCACCTTCGTCTGTTCCTCCTAATTTTGCAGGCTCATCAATAACAACCGAATGATTATGTGAGTTGCCTACAGTGTTCATACCTTTTGAAATTGCAGTGATTTTTTCTAACATTTTTGCCATTAACAATTCTCCTTTTCATTCAATCTTCTTAATAAATATCTTAACGAAATTAGTGAAAGATACTTCCTTCTATTGAAGGGAATATACCTTTTCTATCTTTTTTAATTCCAAAAGGTTGGTAAAAGAAATGTACCATATGGAGATTTTACGTTGCAAGAATGTAACACAGTATGTAAGGCAGCTTACAAAATCACATAAATGATCGAAAATAATTTATTTTTTCTGAAAATTGTAATGTTCATTACATAACAGAAATTGCACTTGAGTTAAGGTAGTAGTATTAAATGAAAAAGGAGTGATTTAAATGGAAAATCGGAACAAATCAATTACAAATGGAATAATTGGTGGCATTGTAGGAGGTATTTTGTTTGGGCTGCTTATGCAAATGATGGGTCAGCTTGGCATGGTAGCGAGTATGATGGGTAGCGATTCATTAGTTATGGGATGGTTTATCCATATGGTAATCAGCGTAATCTTTGGAGCAATATTTGGTGCATTCGCGATGATGATGCAAAATCTCTGGGTGTTAACGATTGTTTTCGGAATCGGAATATGGGTTGCGGGACCTTTAGTGGTGATGCCATTAATAATGGGTATGGGCACTAATCTGGGAAATGCATTTACACCACAATTATTAATGAGTTTAGGCACTCATCTTCTCTTTTCAGTCATCGTTGCTATCGTTTATAAAGTAGTTTCTGTAAATCAAGAGAAAAGCAATGTTACGGCATAATTGAACTTATTATCATTTACTTCAATCAATAAAGGTTGACCCATAGAGGATCAACCTTTTTTTTCATACATGTTTATCTAGTTCTGATTCAAGTTTTACCCCTAGTCCTTCTGCCATCCTGTTTACAAAGTTAAAATAAGAAATGATTTGGCAAATATCCAAGATCTCCAGATCTGAGCATCCGTGTGATTTTAGGACATCTATATCATTCTGATCTACATTGCTCGGGTGCCTTGTTAATTTCACTGCGTAATCGAGTATGAACTTTGTTTTTGAATCTAAGACAGCATTCGTATAATTTTCTTTTAATGTTTTTACCAATTCATAGTCATTCGTTAATAAATGGAGCGCCGCCCCATGATGTTCCATTCAGTAATGACATTCGTTTGCTGATGAAACTACCGTAGCAATGCTTTCTCTTGTTTTTCGGCTTAATGGTGACTTGCCGAACATAATGACTTTGTAATAGTTCAAATGAGCTTCAAGTGACTTAGGATTCAAAGAATGCACTTTTAATATATTTGCCATCTTGTTATTAAACTTATCGTACAAGTCTTTCATCAAACCTTCAGCTTCAGCTGGTTCAATCATTTTAATATAAGCATCCATCTCGTTTTACCCCACCTTTTTCACTATAATTACGTTAAGTGTAAACGGAAAGTTGAAAATATACCAGCTTGGTAAAAATAAAAAGACAGCTGACAAAAACGTCCAGCTGTCTTCTGTATTCCTTAACGAAGTTGTTTGGAGATTAAGTCAGCAACCAGGATATAGCGCTCTGGTGATGCTCCAATAAAGTCGAACGGATAACAGGTTGAAATTGTTAATGTAGCTCTTGGTTTTGGTACGATTACAGTCCGATCATCTTCATCGACAATGCGAACATTTTTTACCTTGTACGTAAATTTTCCTGCAGCAGTTTCAACAATTAGAATGTCTCCTTTGCCCACTTCACCTAATTTACGAAATACGGTGTCTCGATGTCCAGATAATACGGAATTGTCTTTTTCACCAGGCAAAACACTCTTTGAAAAGTGCCCTACTCCTTTTTCCAACTCTTCCTCATCTGTACCATGGTATATAGGTAATGATGCATCTAATTTAGGGATAATAAGCTCTCCGATATTCTCACCCGGTTTAGGACGAACTGGATATCGTACATCGTCTTCGACTTCAGAAGTCTGAACCTTTTGAACGTCGCTTTTCTGTTCGTTAACAGCTTCAACATGATTTGTTTTAAAGATAAGATAGCCTTTAGCAAACTTATAGGCGTTAGTCGTGCTAAACCAAAGTCCAAACAAAATGAATGCGATAGATAACATAAGTAGAGGTAACTTTAGTTTATTTCGCTTTTTGTTTGTATTCTTCATCCTTAGATCCCTTTTACTCGGATACGTCTATACAATAGAATTCCGGCTGCGGCAAATGCTAATCCACCTAAAGTGTTTGCAACATAGTTTGATGCCGTTTTTGGAAGTTTTCCACCTTTAACCGTTTTAACGGGAGGCTTCACAGCTGAAGGAGATTCAGTTAGAATTTTTTCTGCGTCTTGAATATCCTTCCCTGTTTCTTGAATAAGTTCAGAGCCAAACATGTCAGCAGTTAGTTTTATATCTGCAAGGAATTCGCCATTTGTGCTATAGATCTCCATGATTAAATCATGACCGTTTGTTGAATCCATTGTCATTAATGAGTCAAAAGAAATGGGTTGTTTTTTTCCGTCAACTACAAGAAAATATTTCGTTTCAATCTGTAAAAGCTGCTTCATTTCTGAGAAAATCTGTAATAGCTCGGCAATTTGTTCGGAGGATAACTCTTCCGCTGTTTCAAAATCTTCAAATGCCATCATTCTCTCACTAAGCTCTAACATACTGTCTAGAAAAGCAGGATCTTCCCAATTTAGTGTTTCAAAATGAGTGAAAAGCTTCTCCATTTCTGCGTCTGTTAAATCAATCTCAGCAAAAAGATTTGAAATATCTTCGAATGAATCTCCGTTTATATAATAATCAACGCTCATTTCAAGATCTTCTATATACTCATAGTTTTCAATTGAGTCATCATTTTCATTTAAAAACTTTTCTAGCACTTCTTTTGATTCAAAATCATAGTCTTCAAGCAACTGTTGAAGATTTTCATCATTAATAAGTGTACCTTCCCACCCATTTAGGTAGAAATCGACTGAGTCATAGAGCTCTTCTTCAAACAAAAACCATGCACTATCTAATACGTCTTCTCCTTGTTCTATGTCACCATTTTCCACAAGTAAATCGTTTAATTCATTACGAGTTAACTCAAATTCTTGCAGGATGGATTGAACCCCTTCTTCTGTGAGAGGTGTCCCAAATTCATCAATGGATTCAAAGTCTTCTAAGTACCAATCTTTGCTTTCAATGAAATCGATAAAATCTTGTGATTCCCAACCAATTTCTTTTAAGTATGCTTTAAATTCTGGATCATCTTGCTCAATTGCAAGAGCTGATAGAGGCATCATTCCAATGCTGATGCTAAATGCTAATAGTAATGCTAATAAGTGTTTCATCCCTGACCCCCAAAGGTATAATAAAATAATTTCTAGAAAATTATACTTCCAAAATATTCTTTTGGATACAGGTTTCTTTTACCATCTTTTTTATTCTTTTGTAAAATGTTACTTTATTAAAATAAGAGTAATATCATCAATTGATTGTTGTAAATAAAGAAGACATTAGCTACGATACTAGTAGCGTTCATTGGGTTTTCACTCATTACTTTCTGTATGTTGTACATTAAAAAGTAAGAGTCAGCAAAAAAGAAGCAGACCTTTTAAATGGTCTGCTCTTTTTCGTATTAATCTCCTAAATCTACATTGTGGTAGACTTGCTGTACATCTTCTAAATCTTCTAATGCATCAATTAACTTTTCAAATTGTATAAGAGCATCGCCCGGAAGGATAAGATCACTTTGTGCAAGCATGGTAAGTTCAGCTACTGAAAATTCAGTAATGCCTTCGTTTTTAAACACTTCTTGGACAGCATGAAATTGGTCCGGTTCAGCATAAACAATTACTGCATCCTCTTCTTCTAATACATCACGCACGTCCAAATCTGCTTCCATTAATAACTCGAGCACCTCTTCAGATGTTTTGCCTTCAAGGCCGATAACAGCTGTTGCATCAAACATATAAGCGACAGCACCTGAAACTCCCATGTTGCCACCATTCTTGTTAAAAGCGGACCGAACTTCGGCAACCGTTCGATTCACGTTATTCGTCAGTGTGTCAACGATGACCATGGAACCATTTGGTCCGAATCCTTCATATCGAAGCTCATCATAGTTTTCATCTGAACCACCCTTAGCTTTTTCAATGGCTCGATCAATAATTGTTTTAGGAACGCTATATGTTTTTGCTCGTTCTAATACAACTTTTAATGACTGATTGGATTCTGGATCTGGTTCTCCCTGCTTTGCTGCTACATATATTTCTCTTCCGAATTTTGCATAAATACGGCTTGTATTAGCGTCTTTTGATGCTTTTTTTTCTTTAATGTTATTCCATTTACGACCCATTCTGTTCACTCTCTTTCAACTTTGAATCTATAAAACTTATTATACATCAACTCCACCTTACGTTTCGAGTTTATGGAACAAAATGAAAAGCAATTCTCCTTTTGAAGAATTGCTTTATCATTGATTATTAGAATGGTTTGTTCATGTTTCTTCCATAAAAAATTTCATCCATTTCCAAATTCAAACGTTGTGCGATCTGGTCCACGCTTTCAGAATCTAACGTATCTTTTGTATAGCCAAACAAATAATTATTTAGGTTAAATTCTTTTAGCTTACATTTGGTGTGGAAAATATTTTCTTGATAGATGTTTGTATCAATCATGTGATAAGTGTTCTTAATATCGTCAGAGAGATAATTTTGTATAGAGCTAATATCGTGGTCAATAAATAATTTATGACCTTTAATGTCTCTTGTAAAACCACGTACACGATAGTCCATCGTAACAATATCTGTGTCAAAAGAATTAATAAGATGGTTCAAAGCCTTTAATGGTGATATTTCTCCGCAAGTGGAAACATCAATATCTGCACGAAATGTGCTGATTCCTTCTTCAGGATGAAATTCAGGATAAGTATGAACGGTTAGATGGCTTTTATCCAGTTGCATGACAACTGATTCTGGCATTGCAGTGGGTGTTTCTTCAAATGAATCAGTAGGCACCTCAACAATAGGTCCTTCTGAAACAAGTAATGTTACGCTTGCACCTTGAGGAACATAATCTTGTTTTGCAACATTTAATACATGCGCTCCAATCGTATCGGAGACGGTCTGCAGAATGTTTGTTAACCTTTCTGCATTGTACTGTTCATCGATATATTCTATGTATGCCTCACGTTCCTCTTTCGTTTTTGTATAACAAATATCATACATATTAAAACTTAAGGATTTCGTAAGGTTGTTGAAGCCGTGCAGAGTAATGTGCTGATCATGAGAGTTTTTCATATTGTTTGATTCCCCTTATGTTTTGATTCGATTACTTCGGGTGTATGTGATAAATAGTAAATATCTTTATAGTACCCATTTACCTACAATGGAAAACCGTAGTTCCGTTTAACAATACAAAAAGAAGGATGAACCGTAGGGTTTATCCTTCATCGTCTTCGTTTAACAACTCTTATAGAACCATCTTCATAATCTCATCTACCCATTCAGGCTCTTCTTTTATGAAAAGTTTTTCACTAAGATTTTTGTGTATGGTCTTAAATTCCGAACAAATGGATTTCATAACGATTGCTATTTTTTCAGGATTCCGGTCACAATCCCAATTTTCCAGTAGAGATAATTGCCATTCTTCAAAGGGACTTCTCTTGCCCTCGTATTTTGACCATTCTCTCATTTGATTAGGAAGTCTGTCTTTTTCCATGTCCCAACCCGCTGCAATGGACCATCTTAACATATCAAGAGAGCTTAAGGCATAATACATTTCGCCTCGATTCATTCTTCTATAAACTTCGTGCAGATGAGCGAAGAACTTGCCTCGCCATATTTCAAATTCTTCTTGAGTTAACTTATAGTGAATGTCATTCGATCGTTTCACTACTTCTTTTACGATATGTAATGGATCATAAACAATCATTGTTCCTTGTTTTAAATAAAGAGATGGTTGAAGATCTTTTGGCGTGTAATAAAATGAATCCACTTTGATAAAGTTTCTAAAGTGAGCAACCGAATGAGAAGCCCAAGGGTAATCTTCATAAAAAAGGACGTCTCCCCAGTTTTCAGCCCTTTCTTTTTTCTTTTTTCTAAACGTTTCAAACACTTCTGCTTTCACAACAATACGCAAATCTATGTCTGAATACAGATCTTGATTCCCTTTTCCGATTGAACCTCCATAAAATAAGGCAAGTACATCAGGGTCAGTCGATAAATCATTTTGAATGTTCTCACAAAGAGTATTTAATCTTGACGTTAAGCTTTTATCTCTTTCTTTTTGATTTGTGTCAAATCCCACACATACAATAATCACTCCTTAATTAAATTACTTATCCATTTATAATTTTTGTAATTCTGTATTAACCATCATTTTATTCTTTTTCATTAAAGGAACCATCGTTAATATTCCTACTATAAACAAGAAAGCAGCACCTTCGAACAATAGTACTAAAGAGAAAGTTTCCTTTAACCAGCCACTGATAGACATGGTTATTACCATCGCTCCCATAAATAATGGGTTTAAAATACCATTTACACGTCCAATAAAATTAGACTCGGTATTTTTCAATATTAATGTATTGATTCCAATATGAATACAAGGCATAAATAACCCGCTAATAAACTCGGCTGTAAGTGTCAGCCAGAATTCGGTCGAGAGTCCCATTATGAGAAAACCTAGCGCACTAGCACCCATGCCTAAAGACAATAGTACTTGTGGTTTTACTTTGCTGGCAATCCCAATCGTTACTCCGCCTCCCAAAATCATTCCTGCACCAAAAGCAGCCATCAGCCATTGCAGTTGTTCTTTAGGAAGTCCTAATTGCTCTGTTATCAAAAAGACGGTTAGGGGCTGTGTTAGCCCTAATGCAAGACCAGCTATCGCAAAGCAAGCACCTAAAAGCGTAAGTGTCTGCCTGCTCCATACATAACTGAATCCGTCTTTCATCTCAAGGAAAATGGAAGTTTTACTCTCTTTCTTTTCAACTTCTTGATCAGGAGGCAGCAGTGTAAGAATAACAGCAGATAGAATGAATGCTACTCCCATGATTCCGATTGCCATTGAGATTCCAAATTGTTGAAAAACGTATGTTCCTAGAATGGGACCTATAATCATAAACAAGGCGAAAAGTGTTTGATACATGGACATACCCATTTGTACCATCTCTTCTGGAACATGAACCTTGAACAGCTTCATACCTGATGGCTGTGAAAATTGAGACAAGATGGATGAAACGAGAGTAGCAAAAAATATGATTTTCCAGCTTCCAAATAAAAGAGTCAGCAATACGACAAAAATGGATGCAGCACTTAATAAATCGCACCATATCATTGTCTTTTTCGGTTTCCATCGATCAGCGAACGTTCCCCCAATAAAAGAAAACAAAAAGATGGGAGCAAACTCAGCAACAGAAATCATTGAAACAGCTATTGGGTTTTCATTCGTTTTTTCGATAACATATAAAAGTATGGAATAGTTCCGTACCCATATTCCGATTTGAAGGAAAAATACTGAAAATAAAATGGTTCGAATAACCTTGTTTTGAAAAAGCATACCCATCGAAATTTTGGGTTTAACTTGCTCCGCGTTCACGAAAACTCCTCCTCATTCTTGATGACCAGTATAAAATTAATTCCATTCTCCAAACCACTTTTTCCATCCTCTTAAAGCTAATTCCTTTAAAGGTGGTGTTTCAATTCCTTTTTGCTTTTTATATTCATTATAACTTGCAAATCCGATAAGTAATATTCCTGTCAGCAGTAAGTATACCCACCATGGCATATTCCCCCAATAAGGTCTTGTCTGAATGAAGACATTTACTAGCAAGACGATTACGCCAGTAAAATGAAAGAGATAACACCGGTTATGTCTTTCTGATTAACTGAATCTTCGTTCTACAGTAATGATTTTACAGTATTTACTAAAACGTGTCACTACTATCTAATCGATCTGTTGAATGAGCAGATCTTGGTCAATACTGTTAAAAGTCTTAAGGTTTTTAGGGGGAGGGTGCTAATGGAAAGAATCTATTCAATAGACTTTATTAAATTTTTTGCGATTTTTGCTGTAGTCGTCATTCATGTGTTTCCTTTAGACGGTTTCATGGGCTATTACGTGATTGATAACGTTGCGAGGTTTGCTGTTCCTTTTTTCTTTGTTGCATCCGGCTATTTTTTCGCTCAAAACATGAGCAAGCAAAAAAGTTCTTTTCGATATTTTAAGACATACGTATTGAAACTCATTAAAATTTATTTGAGCTGGCTTATTTTCTACACCTTTTATGACGTGATGCTCATTTTTCTAAATGGAAATGATGTTAGTGACCAACTCATTGAATACTTTAAACCTTTTACTTTATTAAACCTGATCTATTACGGAAAAGGAACAAGTGGATACCAATTATGGTTTTTGACTGCATTAATATGGAGTACGGTCACCATCTTCTTGTTTTTTCAAATCAAGAAAATGAATACACTTTTTGGAATCAGTTTCGTATTAAATGTAATCGGTCTTTTAGGGCAATCTTATACCTTTGTCTTTAAACTTCCAGTAAACACAACACGAGATGCTCTTTTCTTTGGTTTGTTTTATACCACTTTAGGTGTTATCTTCAAACTAAACACACATTTTGATACATTCAGGAAAATAAGCAGGTTTACTTCTTTAGCACTTGCTATTTTCTTTTCTCTTTTTCAAGTGATTGAGGCTTATGTTTTAGATAAAGTGTTAACCGGAAGTCATGGAGAATACTTCTTATCCACTACTCTATTAACCACGTTTCTTTTTTTCTATGCCCTGAATAATAAAAAGTTGGGTAAAGGGTTATGGATTACAAAAGTCGGTGGCAATGCACTTGGTATCTATATCACTCATGTTTTGTTATTAGATGTATTCAATCGGATGATTAAATATCTAGGTTTAGAATACTTATCTGATCTTGCAATTTGGAACATCTGTTACACGTTATTTATTTTCACTGCTTCTTATAAAACGTATCATGTTCTGCAAAAAATTAAATTCCGTGTAAAGCAGCCATAGATCCTCTCACCACTTCCCCTTCCCCACATATTCTGTATTACATTACGAAAGGGGTAACTACCCATTTCACAGGGGAGGAATTGGAATGGGCGTTGAACTTACAGCGCTGCATTGGCTTTATATTGTGTTTATAGGATTAATTATCGGATTTATGGTAAAAAGACGGGATACTACGTTAATTTGTGTTATTGGAATCTTTTTAATAGCGATTACCGCTACTGGTTCTTTGAGCGGTTCTGTCAGCAGTATTTTTAATAGTTTTATATATGCTATTACAGAGCTTCTTCCTACAATCCTTGTTATTTCAATCATTGTAGCGATGAGTAGAACGTTAACAACTACCGGAATTAATGATGTTATGATCTCACCATTTTCGAAGCTTATTCGTACACCTGCACTCGCTTATTGGACGATAGGAATCTTAATGATGGTAATTTCTTGGTTTTTCTGGCCTTCACCAGCTGTTGCGTTGATGGGTGCTGTCCTTCTCCCGGTAGCCATTCGTGTGGGACTGCCTGCACTTGGTGTTGCGATGGCGATGAACCTTTTTGGGCATGGTATTGCATTATCAGGTGATTTTATCATTCAAGCTGCTCCGAAATTAACAGCAGATGCGGCTGGACTATCTGTCAGTGAAGTTATTGATGCCAGTATTCCACTCGTATTCGTTATGGGCTTAGTGACAACAGTGGCAGCTTTTTACTTTTTAAAACGAGATCTGAAATCGGGTAAAATGACGGCCACAACAGGGATTGCAGCTGAGCGTCCGAAGGAAACAACAGAGCTTGATTCACAGCTGCTTTCATCAGGTCAAAAGCGCTTTTTTGCTCTATTTATTCCATTGATGTTTGCTCTTGACGTAGCAGCAATGTCTATTTTAAATCTTCAGGGCGGAGATGCAACAGCTTTAATTGGGGGAACCTCAGTTTTTATTCTCCTTTTAATTACCATGATCAGTCATAAAAATAATGGGCTTGAAAAAGCAACCTCCTATATGATCGACGGTTTTCAGTTTGGTTTTAAAGTGTTCGGTCCTGTTATTCCAATAGCCGCTTTCTTTTATTTAGGTGATGCAGGTTTTACGAAGATTATTGGGGAATTTTTACCGAAGACTTCCATGGGTATCGTAAACGATCTAGGTGTCGCACTTGCTTCTGCTGTCCCGTTAAGTAAGGAGATCGGTGCTGTAACATTAACTGCGGTTGGTGCAATAACAGGACTTGATGGGTCAGGGTTTTCCGGTATTTCATTGGCCGGTTCAGTTGCCAATATTTTTGGAACGGCAATTGGTGCAGGTGCAGCTACTCTTACTGCGTTAGGTCAAATTGCAGCGATTTGGGTCGGTGGTGGAACTCTAGTCCCTTGGGCGTTAATACCAGCAGCTGCCATTTGCGGAGTTGATCCATTTGAGCTTGCAAGAAGAAATCTAAAGCCCGTTACCATTGGTTTAATCGTAACCACCATTGTAGCGATATTTTTAATCTAAAAAATGCGGAGTTTAGGCGAATGCATGTGCCTCACTCCGCTTTTACATAGGCTGGGTAACTTTGGTATTAGAATTTTGTCCCTAGACGTCTACTAGTTTAGTGCAAGCAAACTTGAAAAAAGCCAACATATCATCAGTAGATGGAAAACCTGCTTGAGCTGTTTTATCATTGCCTCCGCCTTTACCGTTAAAGGATGAAAGATGTTCTGTCAAGAATTTCCCACAAGCGATGGATTTTGTTTCATTATGTGCAAGTACGATTTTATTTTCACTAGTTGTAGCAAACAAAATAAACAAACTATTTTCATTTGCAAGTTTGATGGCAAGATCTTTCATATCATGAAATGAAATGTCGTCAAAAATATGAAATAGATTATCATCTTTAGTTTGCGCTAGCATTTCATTTGCTAGAAATGTAAAATTCTTCTCTTTAAGAACGTTCAATCGTGTTTCTAATTCCCATTGTTCTTGTTCCCATTTTTCTATACGATGAAGAACTTCTCTTCGGCTAGTGTTGAATTTCGCAGATATATGATTTAAAATACTCAAACTTTCATTGAGTTCCTGTAGAGCGCGTGAACCACACTTGAAATAAATTCGTATCAATCCTTTTTGTTTTTCGGTTTTAAACACCTTAATTAATCCTATCTCACCCGTTCTTGATACATGGGTCCCCCCGCATGCATTATGTTCAATCCCTTCAATTTCTACAATGCGAATATTCTCTGTCACTTTTGGCATTTTTAGAAGATCAATGTTCTTTAACTCTTGATTGGTAACGAAATATTGATGGATTTTGCGGTTTTTATATATTTCATTATTCACTTCTTGTTCAATTCTCTCTATTTGTGCACGTGTTAGATCAGAGGTTTCTACATCAATCGTTACATCTTCTGCACCAAGGTGAAAGTTGACAGTACGTACTTGATAAAGTGAATAACAAACGGCAGACAACAGATGCTGTCCACTATGATGCTGCATATGATCAAACCTTCTACTCCAGTTAAGCTTACATTGGACATTCGTGCTTTCAGGCAGCCGTTTCAACTTATGTACAACCTCGTTATTTTCTATAAAAACATCTAGTACTTCTATTCCGTCTATTGTACCAGTATCACAAGGCTGTCCACCTCCAGTAGGATAAAAAGCGGTATCTTCTAAAATCACAAAGTAATTCTTTTCGTGTTCAATTGCTTTTTTGATATTCGTTCCCCAGTCTGTAGTGTATGGTAAGTGATAGTATATTTTTTGCGTCATAACAATCATCCCTTTCTATCCTAGTGTAAACCATCTTTAAAGGAGAACAAAAGAAGAAAGAGATAACACTCGTTATCTCTTAAAAAGTATTCAGTAAATTCTACTATTGTTTCTTTCCTGTATAAATATGAATGGCATCACGTAAGAACTTTGCTGTTCCTGGTTGATTTTTATCATAATAGGCAGTAAACCGATCATCATCAACATACATATCTGCAAGTCCACTATGTGCCTCTTCATTATATTCTTTCCAATAATACATTAACCATTGTTTATGCAAGTCTGCTGTTTTTTGAGCTATATCACTTGAAGGATCACCAGTTTTGTAAGCAGCTTCTAATGTGGTGTTGAGTTCTTCGGTAAGCTTAGACAATTCATCATGTTTTTCTTTTGTCATATCCAAGAATTTTTGATTGGATTGGTCTACGATATCGTCTCCATATTTTTCACGAATTTCGTTACCGTACTTTTTCTCATTATCTCTTATCAGCTTTTGTTTAAAACCTTCGAATTTTTCCTGGTTCGTCATTTTCATTCTCCCTTCGTTAGAGGCAATCGTTTTTTCTACATTGTGGATTAACTGATCTATCTGTGATCGTTTGCTGAGGAGTTGTTCCCGGTGCTCTTTTAAAGCAATAACAGCGTTGAAGGCTGGTGAAGTTATTATTTCCTTTATTTTGACTAGATTGAATCCGAGCTCTTTGTAGAATAAAATCTGCTGCAGCCTGTCAACTTCTGCCTGACCATAGATCCGATATCCGGACGAATTCATTTTTGCTGGCTTAAGAATGCCAATAGTATCGTAATAACGGAGCGTTCTCGTGCTGACTCCAGCTAAAAGAGCGAGCTTCTGCACGGTATATTCCATGTTAATCACCTCCTGACAATTTCACTTTACACCTTTACGCAACGTGAAGGTCAATGGGTTTTTTAAAAAAATTTCCTGATTTTATTGTAGGTATAGGACACTTATCTTCAAAATAGAAAAAACACTTTGATGTCAAATCAAAGTGTTTAAATAAAAAACGTATTATTTTGTTTTCTTTTTCGATTCAAAGACTAGCATCGATGATTTGTCATCATCAGGTACTGAATATAAGTTTATTCCGCTATCCGTATTTTCAAGATATACTGGATTCCGTGTAATCGTGTGTCCTTGAGAAGAAAACAAAGAGATCGGCAACTCATGAATCATATCCATCGTTTTCATATCCAATAGTGCTAGCCCGCCTAATTCATATTTTGCAGAATGACTTCCGTGTTGTGGAAGTTCAGTAATTCCGCTGCAAATCATATACTCTTTTCCCGCACCCTCGCAGTCCTGGTAATCAATAAAGTGACTTGGATTTTTTGATTTGCTTACTATTTTACCCTTTTGATTAAACTCATAAAATATTCTTGAACCCCAGCTTACGGCTTTCAAGTTTCCTTTTTTACGATCACTCAAAATTCCGCCGATATGATCATTCGTTCTAAACATTTCCTGAGGTACCATCTTTTTTGGATCTACTTTATAAATGATTGACTTACTGTTTGGTCGATATTCAGCAACGGAAACCCAAATCGCTTTTCCATCAAATGCAATTCCTCCAGGATGATACATATCACCTTCGCCAAGCTCTATATCCTTTAAGAGTTTTCCATCTTTATTGAAAACAAAGAGGTGGCCGACTCCCTTACCAGTTGTACGATCGTAGCCGTCACGAGGCTTTTCATATTTTACTGGTTTTTCAATAATCTGTACCGAAGACATATAATACAAGTCCCCTATTTTAGTCATTCCTTGTGGATGATAGGAATTAAATTGAAGATCTATTTTTTCTTTTTGCTCCCATTCTGTGTTACGTGACAGTTCTTGAAATTTTTCAGTAAGTTGCTCTCCGTCTTTCCCTAACTGCACATTTTCTGAATTTGCAAAAGCCGTAGTAACTGAACCGATTGTGGCAGCTGCCGCTAGTGTCAGCATCATTTTTTTCATCATAAAATCCTCCTATAACTTCTTATTATTTTTTTATACTATTAAAAATTATTGAGGTAACACTAATATCGCGTCACCAACAGGGCGTTCTCCAGTCGCATCAGAAGGAGTGTTTATCATGTTCTTATTTACTGTCATGGTTGTAGAGCCGCCTCCGTCTAGATTTAGCCCTTCAACAGCACCTAAAGATTTTAATAGCTGTGCACTTTCTATAAAATTAGCTCCAACACTATACCCTGTTTTTCTCCCGTCGATTGTGGCCAAAAGAATGGTACCATCGGCTTTTATCCCTGCAATGGTGCGAGGATGACGTCGCTGACCGAACTGGTAAAAGAACTCAGGATTATCAGGCTGGTGAAATCCTTCGGCAGTCGAAGGAATGTTTATTTTTCCATCCAGTAAAAGTCTTGGCCCACCATTAATGATTCCAGTGCCTGGATGTGAAGGAATTGTGCGTTCTTCTGCAAACACCTTTTTCTTAATTTTTACTTTTTCTCCATCATGCAGATGGTCAAGAATCCAACGAGCCGATTCATTCGTACCCGCTAATACTGTACTTCCTTCAGGTATTGTGCCTCCTCGTCTTTCTCTAATCTCAGTAATGATCCCTTTGCCGTTAATTATCGCTTCAGCTCCATCACCAGAAGGAGTATTTGTTCCATAGTGAGCAGAATATTGAATCAATTCACTTGAATCTGTACAAGTGAAATCGTGTTTTGGTTTATCTGTTTCTTGATCTCCAATACCCCCGCATCCACGAATAAGGCCAGGTACCCGGTTTAATCCATCCATTTCTTGTTTGCTACCATCAGAGGCTTGTATATTGAGTTTTGTATGAACAGTGGAAATGGAGCCATCATTTCTCTCATTTAAAATAAGGCTTGTCCGGCCATTTACAGCTTCACTAGTAAGCTCACCATCTTGCATAGAAACACCTGCAAGGTCACCTTCAGTTCCATCTTTCGTACCCACTACAAAATACCCGCCATTTATTCCGCCTATTGCATTCATCCTTTTTGACATGTCAGTCAGCTTTTCTTTTCCTTGGATTTGGTCATTAGCGATTACAGGTAATATTTGCCCTTTAAACGTTTTAGGATTTATCTCAAGAACATGAACAACCCAAGGCCCTGTAGTGGTTTCTCCATCTTCCCCAGTAAAAACTGCTTTAGAATCGTTGTATCCTTTAGTAACTAGTTCGTCTTTTAACACCTTAGCCTGTGACTCATCCTGGTATGGACCTATTCTTACTAAATACCCAAGAGGCTGTTGTTCTTGATCGTCTTGTGCTCTCTCTTTTATCGTTTTTATAAACGATTCATACCCTTCTGAAGCTAGCTTTTCTTTTAGTTTTAAAGCTTCATGATAGGAAGTAAGAAAATCTACGTTCACCATGTAGGCATCTAACCGATTGGCTTTCCCGAAAACGAGTCTAGAGAACGTTACACCTTCTTGTAATATTTGTGATTCTCTGTATTTCACATTTGAAAAGTATGACGGTGATGCTGCTTCTACAGTTTTAGCTTTTGAAGCGGAATGATAAGAGTAAGATGACAGCGTAAGAAATAGGAATGAAGTAAGAGTAATCACACCAGTCTTTTTCATTCCTTTTTTCTTTGTTGAATGAACGGATAAATTCATGGTTGCCCCCTTTATGTATGTATCTACTTCAACATACTAAAGAGTTATTAAGTTAAAGTAAGAATGACGTTATGTATTTGTAAAGAATCCTTTACCGAGCTTAAAACTAACGAGAAAAATAAAAAACGTTTTGCCTTGTCTCAGCAAAACGCTCCATTCTCTATTCATGAATTTTTTTAATTGAATTCAAATTATTGTTATGACATGTTAAACTTTCTTTTTGTTTTTATTGAGGCGATAATGGCGATTAAACTTCCACCTGCTGTATCTGCAAGCAGGTCTACCATCGTATCAACATTTCCTCCGCCTTGTAAGGTCATATTAAAAAATTGATCCATACTGAACTCATATATTTCCCAGACTACCCCTCCAAAGACCGAGAATGACAGAACGAAGAAAAAAACGAGCCAATAGGATATATCCTTGCGAGCATGTTGATGTGTCATCCGTTCATAAAGTGCTATGCCTACAAAAGCCAGGAGTGCTCCACTAAGAAGATGTAAAAAAGTGTCCCACCACCCAAGATGATAAAATCCTAAAATCGAACCAAGATACTGTGAAGCAAAAAGAAAAGCAAAATAAGAAAGCATTATAGGCATATTGAATTTGATCTTTGTAAAAAGAATGAGAATTAAAGGTACGAGACCGCAAAGAATGCCTCCGAAAGCGACTTGATAGCTATGAGTTTCACCTTTTGTAAAATATATAAAGAATAGGATGGCCATAAAGATGGCGTAAATCAAGCTTAGAAATAGAAGTATTTTTCTTTTCATGAAGGACCTCTCCATTTTCAAGGGAGTTATGATTTAACTACGAAACAAATTTCATCGACATCATTTCTTAAAAACAAAGTACCTTTGCCCTGCATAGTTAGACAAGGTGTAAAGAATCGAACCTAGAATTACAGATACGTCATTTTGTGAAATTAACAGTAAATCTTGCGAAGATAAATGTACATTTACAAGTTGAACACTAAGACGATAAGACAGAAAATAACAGATCAGAACAACTGCACCAAAGCGTAAACTGCCCTTAAAAATAGAAGTATTACTCTTGAAGGTGTAGTTACGGTTTAATATAAAGCTCGCAGCAGCACCAATCAGGTTGCCAGTAAAGGTTGATACCCAGTAGCTAAGCAGGAAACCGTTCATCAAGATAAAAATTACCGAAAGCCCAATCGCCGTATTCACGACTCCGACTAATAGAAAACGGACAAACGAATTAGTTGGTTTCAGGTAGTTTTCGAAGATTGAGATTATATGACTCATCTTTAGCTCTTTGTGTATTTTTTAAGGGAAGCGGCTTTGGAAAAGTGATTGAATCTATGTCTACAATAAATTTTGGGCGTCGTTTAGATTCTTTATAAATTTTTCCTATATATTCACCGATCAAGCCAATTCCAATGAGCTGAAGACCGCCGATCAACCATATTGAAGTAATCAGTGAAGTCCAGCCTGTTTCTGTATTGCCAGTCATTTTTAACGTTAAAAAGTAGACACCGAATAAAAGACTGACAAAAAATGAAATGAGCCCTGTTAATAACACAAACCGGATGGGAGTAACGGAAAAGGAAGTAATACCATCAAAGGCAAAATAAAGCATCTTCTTAAGCGGATATTTCGTTTCACCCGCTAATCTCTCTTTTCGATCATAATAAACCGAAGTGGATTTGAACCCAATAAGTGGCACTACACCTCGTAAAAACATGTTAACTTCCTTAAAATTCTCTAGTTCACTTAACGCTCTTTTGCTCATTAAACGGAAATCAGCATGGTTATAGATTAAGTTAACCCCCATTTTACTCATAAATTTATAGAAGAATTCAGCTGTATGGCGTTTAAAGAATGTATCGCAATCCCGCTTTTTTCGAACACCGTAAACAATGTCATAGCCATTGCTGAACTTTTCTATAAACCGAGGAATTACCGTAATATCATCTTGCAGATCAGCATCAATAGATAACACACAATCTGAAGACTCTTTAGCTGTAAAGAGGCCTGCAAGCAGAGCATTTTGATGACCTACATTTCGAGATAACTTAAGTCCTCTAATTTGTTCAGATTTTACACTTTCCTTATGGATAATGGACCATGTTTGATCCTTGCTGCCATCATCAACAAATAACAGCTTACTCTCTTTTGATATGAGATCTTCTGCTATCATTCGTTTAAGTAATAGATGCAGACTTTCGATTGTAATGGGTAATACTTCTTCTTCGTTGTAACAAGGTACAACAATCGTCAAAATGGGCTGTTTCATGTAAAGTACCTCCTGGTTGTTTACATTGCTTTGTATAAGTAAATTTTCCATACAGAAGATTTTGACTCAAACACATTGACCAACTGGAGTTTCATGTGTTTTGCATTATCAATAGGAAGCGCTGAAAATATGTACTCTCCTCCAAGCTTTTTAAACGGTTCCATTTTTAGCTGGACCTCTTTTAAGCGTTCATTGGAGTTCTTTTTAATCATATAGTGCTTGCCTAATTGGTCGGTAAACAGATAACAGCGCCCTCCCCATTCATCAAAATACGTCCGTATGCGTTTGTTTTTTGCTAATTCTTTATCCATTATTTCCCGAAAAGCATATTTGTATGTTAACGGATAGAAATTGTTATACGTATCAAGTGTATAAAAACCGTTATACTGAGCGATTGCAGGATGGATCCCTATACTTGCGACTCGATAATCTTCTAAGGGACGGCCGATATGTTCTTCGATGCTTTGAAAAAGTTCTTCTGCGTAGAACTCCTTAACACTTGGTTTTTTTCGATAAATAATCTCATCATTAAACAAAACTAATAGAGCTACCTGACCAATCAAAAGGAATGGAACAATATTTTTAAGAGTTTTACTATAGTTCCAAATGATGTTTAAGCCTAGTGCAAACCCAACGTATATGACTAACGGACGTAAAAAGTGGAAACGTGCAAAATTGAATGTGTCCATAAAATGAAAACGTTCTGTTAGAGGAAGCCAGCCTTCAAAAAACCAAAACGCATACCATGCTGATAAGGAAAAGTTAAGGATGAACAGAAAAACAAATACTTTCTCTTGTTTCCAAAGTCGATTCCAAATAATTAAAAATAAAGCCAACAAAGTTGTCAGCAACACAAATAGTCCATGTACAGTCATAACATGGGTATGACCAAGTACAAAATTTTTAAAAGTAAGTCTTGTAACCCACCATAAAGGCAACCGGGCATGAAAATATTCGTCTCTCGTATTGGGTTCGTCGTCAAAAATAAATGAATAAACTAAACGATATTCAATGAGAAGAAAAATAGAGGTCATAAAGGCAATCGATAGAAAAAAGCGCAAATTCCAACCTTTTCCTCGAATTACATCCGTTAGCCAAAAAATGCCCATTGCAAACAAAAAGAAGAAAAAGCCTAAAACAAAGCTTGAATAAAAAGGAAGCAGTGTAAGAACGAGATAATTTTTCCAATCCTTTTTCCCACTGCGTATATGTAAGAAAGCCCATAGAGCTAATGGCATACCAAGAGTACTTAACATTCCTGATGGCCAAAATGGAGTCAGTGCAAATGCAAGGGCTGTACCAATAATGATGAAACGATGCTGTTTTTGAGGTAACAAATGCTGTTTTAAAAGTAAATACATTCCCAAAAAAGCGAATAATCTGGTGATTGTTTGGTTGATCATATAAGCAGTCATCGTCGGGAAAAGTGTGTATAACCATACGATACCGCTAAATTCTGTACCCATCGCATTTCGAGGGAGTCCATTTATGATCTGGGGGATGGTTGAATCCACGCCTCCAAATAATTGCCCGCTTTCTTTAAGCACTTTGTACCAAGCAAGATTTGAATCGAGATTATCGTGAACACGAATATGTGCGTTTTCACCCAAAATGTATAATGGGGCTAAATAGAGAAGAATCATTGAGATAGCTATGTATAGTAATTTTCGTTCTTCCCATTCAAATTTATTAAAAGACAATAAGAACACCCCATCTTTAAATAGAGTCGTTTATAAGGTTACACATAATGGAACCAATGTATACACCTGTATAAATCCAAAAAAAATAGACACATATGTGCCTGAATAACTCGTTCCATTAATGATGTTATGTTCAATGTTTTATTTTATTTTTTTTTACAGGTGAAAATCCATTAGGAAATAATCTATGCCAGTTCCAAGCATGCTCAACAATGGTTTCCAAAGTGGAATAGACAGGTTTCCAGCCCAGTTCCTTTATTGCTTTTTCTGAATTAGCAATAAGCCTAGCGGGATCTCCAGGTCTTCTAGACATGACTTCTGTGAAAATGTTCTTCCCTGTTATTTTCCTGCAAGCTTCAACTACTTGGTTTACTGAAAATCCTGTACCGTTGCCTAGATTTAAAATGGAACTCGGGTGTCCATTTCGTAATCGCATAAGCGCCAAGTAATGAGCACTCGCTAAATCCAATACATGAACAAAATCACGTACACAAGTACCATCATGCGTATTATAGTCATCTCCAAAGATTACAACCTTTTCCCTCTTACCAAGAGCAGCTTGCAATACGATTGGTATAAGGTGTGATTCAGGTGTATGGTCCTCACCAATCCTGCCTTCTGGATCTGCCCCAGCTGCATTGAAATATCGAAGACTGATAGTTTTTAATCCGTAGCTCGTATCACACCATTTTAAAAAGTTTTCAATAACCAGTTTTGTCTCTCCATAAGGATTCGTCGGATTGGTTGAATCTTCCTCATCGATTGGAACCTTTTCTGGATTACCGTAAACTGCTGCAGAAGAAGAAAATACGATTTTCTTTATATCAAACTCCATCATTTTTTTAATAAGAGTAAAGGTACCCATAACGTTGTTTTCATAATATAGGAGTGGATCCTTCATACTCTCACCAACAAGGGAATCAGCTGCAAAGTGAATAACAGCATCTATTGTATGATTCGAAAAAATCTCATCAAGGATAGAACCATCAGCTATCGATCCTTTATAAAAGGAAGTCTCCAAAATGGCTTCCTTATGGCCAGTTTGGAGACTATCAAGAACGATTACCTTTTCATTTTGCTGTGTTAAATATAAAACAGTATGACTCCCAATATAACCAGCTCCGCCTGTCACTAAGATCGCCATAAGATTAATGCCCCTTTCAGTGCTTTATCAACATTCATGGATAAAATAAAGTTGCTGTTTTTTATGATTTTATTAATCGCTGGTAAAGAACATGAATGTTTTCTTCATACTGAAAGTGCTTCTCTTTAATCTAGAGACCTCAAGCGAACTGAATAATTACTATTTAATGGATATCTTTAATGAACGCGATTATTCGATTGACTTCTTTAAAGCCAACGTTCGTATGGAACTTGTAGCTCGCTTCATTTTCTAGTTCGATATCTGAACCAATCTGTTTACATCCTTTTGTCTTAAGCCATTCCTCTCCTTCTTTTAGCAGTTTTTTTGAAACTCCCTTTCTTCTAAGATCTGGCCTTACGTATACTCCTTCAACAAAGCCGGTTGGGTTCGATATAGCACCTTCTACATAGTCACTTCTAATGGAAACATGAATAAATCCAATAGGCTCTTCATTCTTTAAAAATAAAAACAATTTATCCTTATCCGAATGTAGAAGGTTCAAAAACTCACTTTTCAGTTCATTAAAGTCATTTTCAGGCCATAATTCCTTCCCCATTTTTGTAAGGTTATTTAGATGCATTTCCTTTGCTGCAATGATTAATCCCATTTTTTTTACTCCTTTTTTTGTTTATAGATGAATCCTATCTCCTCACTCTTGCCACCCTGCCGTTATTCACTTTAATCATATCTGCTACAGCTATTTTTACTAAAGAATATGGGGTGCCGCCACCCGTGTATATGTATGTAAGTTCTGTTACCTTCTGATCAATTAAAAAAAGAGCCGGAAAACCAAATGAAGGAACTCCACCAGCAGGAAAACCCGTCTTTTCTAAGATTTCCGCTTCATTTGCAAGTCTTGGACGAATGGTGTTTAAGACTTTGCCTACGTGTGAAGTGCTTGCCATGTCTTGTCCTTTTACAATTGCTATGATTATTTCATCCTTCTCACCAATCATACAAATGTTTTTAACAAACAAGTTTGGAGAAACATTCATTTCATTTGCTGCTTCTTCTACAGAATGGCAAGAGTCATTAAGAATATAGTGCTGAGCGTGAATTCCTAACCTGTTAATTTCTTTCGTTATTTTTGTATCATATTCATTCACTTAAGAAGTCCTCCTTTTAAAAAAGATAGCGATTAATCTGTACATTTAGTTTCAATTAAAGCTGATAGGACGGCTCCTGCAGCCTGAATCCAGCTTCCTGCCACTTGTAAAGATTGGCTGTATGCTCCATCGCCTTCTGGAAATTCTAAAGCATACCTTCCACCTAAAGCTTGCAACGAATTACCAGCTGCCTGAAGCAAGTTTGAAATGATAGTAAGTGACTGTTCTAATGAAGGTTCTCCGTCTAATTCATCTCCGAGTTCTATGGTTGCTCCAAAGGCTTGGAGTAAGTTTCCCTTTATATTCAATATTTGTTTTGTGGTATCTTCAAATTGAATCACCATTCCTGCTATAACGGTTGTGTTTCCGAGGGCTTGTACTTCATTCCCGATCCGAGTCAGTGTTAATGGTTGTTGTCCATCTGCGATTAAAGCATTTCCAGTAGCCTGAAGTGCGTTTCCGATCAAATCTAAGCCATCTTGTAATCCCTTATTTAAATACCTGCTAGGAGTATTAGCTATTGCTGAAATGACTGTTCCAATGGCTTGAATGACAGATCCGACTTGTTGTTTTTGCTGATTATCCATTTGAGAACCGTCCAATTCATAAGATCATTTTCTAGTGTATTCTTGAACTCAAATAGATGTTAAATCACTTATTCTTTAGATTGATCTTTTTCCAAGTTTCTGCTAGGTCATCTCCAATCGTGTTAATAATCTCATTTGTTGTGAAATAATACATATGCGATAATGGCGTCCAACTGTTAATCCAATTACCGCTATTGATTTCCATGTCTTGATGAACGGCTTTATCATAAGCGTCATTTAGTGGTTTTAACGGATAACCGAATACGTCATCTTTATCGTACATATTTAACCATTTTCCGCTCAGTCCAGTATGTATCTTTCCTAATTGGGGGGATGGAACTTGGATGGGCAAATCAAAATCCGCAAATCTGAGACTCCATAAGGCAAGGGGACTTCCCGCTGAATAAAACCCTGTTAACGTATCCCCCTTTTCTAACGGAGTGTCACGCATATTTTGTTTTATACTGTCTGGAATTCTATATGGTATATATTGTAAATCGTAAAAATAATTACTCGTAATTACAGTTCCTAAACTATGAGCAACTACGAAAAGTGGTGCATCAGATCCTGCAGCCTCACTTAATTCTTGAAGACCTCGCGCATACGTTTCATGAACTTTTATGTAATTGGGATTATGATTTGCTGATGGCTGATAGGCGATGGCATCTCCGAAAAAGTGGATAACAAATTTCCTTAACTTTGCAAAATCAAGTCTTGAATCCGCAGAGAGCTTTCTCCACATCTCATTTTCTCTTTCATTGAAAACAATTCCCCAATAGATAGGTTGAATAACGAGTTCACTTTCTGGTGAAGGAAAGTATGGTTTTAAATTTTGTGAAAATCGTTTTGTTATCTCTTCCGAAAACACATCAGAAAAATCTTCTTTTTGATCTCCAATTCCGTGAAGAATAGCTACAGCAATTTTCTTCGTCATGATGATACACATCCTTTTATAGGTTTTAATGGTCAATTTGCTGAAAACAAGTATATGGATACCGAAGAAATTCAATACTATAGGTAGATTGTGAGGGATATATGATGAACAAAAACAAATTTCATTTAACTCTATTACTGATCGTTATTGCTTTTTTCATCTGGTCTGCTATTAAACCGGCTGGATATGGAATATGGTTTTTAGAAGTAGGACCTTCTGTCATTGTCGTCCTCGTCCTTCTTTATTTTTATAACAAGGTGAGGCTTACATCCTTTTCTTACTCCATCATTGCCCTATTAACCATTTTAACGTTTATTGGTGGTCATTTTACGTATGATGATGTACCGTTATTTGATTGGCTTCAGGATAACTATGATATGAAAAGAAACCACTATGATCGGTTTGGGCATTTTATTAAAGGTTTATCTTTTATCGTGATTCGAGAGATACTGATCTTAAAAACGTCTTTACCTATAAGCAAGTGGCTACAGTTTATTGCTATTAGTATAACCCTGGCCATGTCTGCTTTTTACGAAATAATTGAATGGCTTGCAGGTAAGGTATCAGATAGAACTTCAAAAAACTTCATGGGCGCACAAGGTGATATATGGGATGCTCAATGGGATATGTCATTGACATTGTTGGGAGCAATTTTAACTTTACTTTTGTTGACAAGATGGCATAACCATCTTCTGAATCAATCAAAGAATAATGAATGGTCGTGAAGGTTATAGCTCCTTTTTATTATTATGGAAAAAAGCGATAAACCCTTTTTTATGAAGTCTCTTCCCTCTTTCTATATTTTTTAGGATTTTAACGAACAATAGAAAGAGGTGTTTTTATGAAGCGAATGATTACCATTCTAATTCCTTTTTTAGCGGGGTTTTTACTGTACTCTGCGTGGGCTGGTTTTGTAGAAAAAGAGTTTACCTACACAGAGTACAAAGGATATATCATTAACAAAGTGCAATCAGATCAAGTCATTGAGGTGGGGTCATCCATAATAACTCAACCTCTATATAAGGTCGTTTTTTCAAACGGAAAAGAATTATCTGTCCCGTATGCAATTTATAAACAGTTACATAAAGGTGACCATAAAGTTTTAATAAAACAAAAAGAGAATCTTATTATTATCAAATAAAAAGAGCGTGCTCCTAAAGGTGTATATTACCTTGAGCCAGCTCTTTTTTGAGGTTAATAACGAACATCCGTTACAGGGATAAGGGGGTGATTAAATGCGATAAAATACGCCAAACCAATCAACAAAATAAAATAAAATAAAAAGATAAAGTCATACGGTGAAATTCTCATTTTATAATAAAATGTCCTTTTTACAGAGGAATCGAACCTTTTAGCTTCCATCGCAACTGCGATCCGGAAAGCTCTACGAATGCTTTGTGAGAGCAATGGAATGGGTATTGATATCGACAATTTTAAAATATTGTTCATCCCTTTTGTTGATTGCAATCCTCTTACTTTACGGGCATATCGGATGGTTTGAAACTCTTCAATCATGATCGGTATTAAACGGATAGCCGCCATAAAACTATAGGCATATTTTGGAGGGAGCTTCAATTGTTGCATGAGTGAATAGAACAGCAGGACGGGTCTCGTTGTAAGGGCAAATGTTAACCCCATCAGAGCAAACGATAAAGCACGAAACCCTATATGAATACCTCGAAAAAGACTTTCTTCCGTAACATGTACGAGTCCCCACTTAAAAAGTGTCGTTTCTCCTTTTCCGAAAAAAATCATAGATAAAGCGGTAGAAAGAAAAATGAGCATAAATGGCAACAAAAACAATAAGATCCGCTTAAGTGATTGACCAGTAAAGAGTATGAATAAAAGGGCGATTGCAATCGTGAACATTATCATGAAGTTCAAATTATGAATGGTGAGAACAAAAAGAAATAATAGTGTTATACAAATCAATTTAAAAGAAGGGTTTACTTTATGCAGCCAGTTCTCTTTACTGTGAAAAGCTGTATGCATTCTTATCCTCCTTGCTTCTTTGATTGTTTTTCCAATCTTTTATCACCTTACCTCCTTGAACTTCCCATACCCTTGTACCAAAATGCTTTATCACTTGTTGATCATGTGTAACCATAATAATGATCGTCCCGGTTTTTCGTTGATTCTCCAACATTTCAAGAAGCTTAAATGTGTTTTTTGAATCTTGTCCAAATGTCGGTTCATCTAATAATAATAGTTTAGGACTTTGTACGAAAGCTGTAGCAACACTCAGCCGTCGTTTCTGTCCATGTGAGAGTTGGTATGGATGATGCTTAATTTTATCTTTAAGACCAAATATGGATAGAATTTCATCTGCATTATTACGGATTGCTTGCTGATCTGCTTTTTTAATCTGATGGGCATATGTAATTTCATCATAGACTGTATTGGTAATAAACTGATATTCAGGATTCTGAAATACAAAATAGGCTTTATCTTGTAAATCTTCAATCTTATGAATGCATTGATTATGGATTGTATAAGTTCCTGTTGTACGTAATAGTTGCATTAGTGATAATAATAGCGTGCTTTTTCCTGATCCATTTTTTCCGATAACCGAAATCCATTCACCTGGATATATTTCAGCATCCTCTACGGCAATCATCACTTCCTTATTTCGAAAACCTTTAAAATTTTTAAGACGCAAGGAATGCTTATTCCCGTCTTTTTTGTAGTGTTTATTTAATTTATTCCTCATCAGATAACTGTCCCAAACCCCAGGATACCAGATTCCATAATGATCAAGTTCTTCTTGATAATTAGAAAAAACATAAGAAACATCACCATCAGCCAAAATTTTTCCATCAGGGGTAAATACGATAACACGGTCAATAAAATCCAGAATCTGATCTACTTTATGCTCAACTATAATTACGGTTTTATGTTCAGAAATATTTTTAATCGTATCCCATATTTGTGCAGTCCCCTGCTCATCTAAAAGAGCGGTTGGTTCATCTAGAAAAAGCACTTCTGGGTTAAGTGCCAAAACAGAGGCAATAGCCAATCGCTGTTTCATACCCCCGGAGAGTGATTGTATGGGAGTATGAATGTTATCTATTTGTAGTCCTACTGTGTTTAACAATTCCTGAATTTTTTCGATCATCTCGTCTCGTTGGACTTGAAGGTTTTCTAGTACAAACGCAATCTCCTCATCAACATATGGCATACAAAATTGTGAGTCAGGATCCTGAAATACAAACCCCCATGCTTCGGGGATTTGTATTTTCTCGTGTTTGATTGGGACTTCGATCGCCTTTGGAATAAGTCCAGAAAGAACCTGCAGAAGTGTGGATTTTCCACATCCTGATGGACCAAGCAATAATACCTTTTCACCCTTATGAAAAGAAAGGCTCAAATCCTTAAACAATAAACTCTTTTCATGAGGGAACTTCAATCTTAAATGATCAACGAAAGAAACATTATCCATCCTCTACACCTCGATTATTGATTTAATGCATCGAAATCATCTTTAGATCCTGGACGTAATAAGCTTGTAACGCCGGTTCTTTCAAGTGCTTTATTAATCATAATGGCTAAAACACCCGTGAACAGTATCGCGCCTATAAATCTGAATCCTATATAAAGTGCTAGGTTCCATGTTTCTAGATCTCCGATGTATCCTTTATAAAAATCTAGAATCAATGATCCTATACAAGAGCTTATCCCTGCCAAAGAAATAACCATTAAGTCAGTACGTTTGTATCTGAAAGCCATCAGTATGATTTCTGCAAATACCCCTTGAACGATACCGTATACTAAAACTTCAATTCCAAACTCAGATCCCATTAAAAATTCTCCAGATGAAGCTGCAATTTCAGCGAGTAGAGCTACACCCGGTTTGCGAATGATTAAAAAGGCTACTGTTGCAGCTATAAACCACATTCCATAAATGAGTTGATCAACATGCAGCCCGAAAGGTTTTACTGCGTAATAGAGCGGTCCCCATAACTTATATAGGATTCCAAAGCCAATTGAAACAACAATCGTTACTAATATATCTGTTAACTTTAATCCTTTACGCATTTTGCTTTCCTCTTTCAATTCTTAAGTCATTTGCCACTGTTTTCATGGGTATTGGCCATTTTTCTAAAGTAAAAGCCATTTCCCAAAAGAGGTATTCATATTGACAGCTAAGTAAAAAATGATTCGTCATTCTTCTAAGCTCTTCGTCACTAGCATCTTCAGCCAAAACATCCAGCCTATTTATTTGTTCTTGAACAAGTTGTCCGAACCACTCTCCTCCATAAGCGGCAATCCACTCTCGGTAAATCGGTTCAGCAGGAACAGCTACTTTAAATCTTTGGCCAATTTCATAATAAATCCAATAACATGGAAGGATTGCGCTAATAATCTCTCCTAAACTACCAGATTCGCCGACGCGATATAGATGTGACGTGTAGTTGTACGCAGTAGGAGATGGCATGAAGGCTGATAATTCTTCTTCTGAGATATTTAGCTGTCTAATAAACGTTTCATGAAGTGCTAATTCAGCATCGTTCGTTCCTTGTGCATGTGCAGCCAATCTGGATGTTGTAAATAAATCATGTGCTCTAGCGGCTCCGAGGGCTTGTATTCTTGCAAAATGTGACAAATAGTAAGAATCTTGCAAAACATAGTATTTGAAACATTCAAGAGATAAGTCACCGTTTGCTATACCTTTAACAAAGGGATGCTCTAAATTCGCTTCCCAGATTAGATCTGCTTTCTCCCGTAAAATTTCAGTAAATGCTTTCATGTGAATCCTCCTGTTTTTTGTATTAATCCAACAAAAAAACCACTTTCAACATAGGAAAGTGGTTGTTTGAAAACATATTAAACAGACATCAGTTTTCGTAACACCACTTCCCTACGCTGGTATAATCCAGATCAGGTTCTAAGAGTCTCAAAGTCACACTTCGATCTCAGCCTTATTGAAGGCACCCCTAGCGGTTTTGTTCGATATTGAGTTGGTATCTGCTTTTTATAATAGCAGGCAAAATGAAATTGTCAATTCTTTTATAAATTTCCAGAAAAGAAAAAAGATGGATTACTCCATCTTTTTTAAGTGTTATTTGCTCATTGCTTCTGTTAGTACAGGAACAATTTGTTTTTTTCGTGAAACAACACCTTTTAATAGGGCAGTGTTGTCTTCCAGCTTAACATTGTAAGCATCTTCGACAGATTGTGCTTTTTTTCCAAGTGCTAGTACTGTTGAGTCATTTGTTAAAATGTCAGTGACCACAAACATGAAAAGATCTAAATCCTTTTCATTTATTACTTTTGAGATAGCAGCTTCTAAATCATTTTGATGTGTTAAAACATCACTCGCATCCACTGTGTTAACTTGGGCTACTTCTACTTTGCTTGCACCAATATTAAATTCTTTTGCATCAAGTGAGATCAGTTCTTCTACTGATTTATCACTAAGATCAGCACCTGCTTTTAACATATCAAGACCATATGTTTTTGAATCAACTCCTGCAATTTCAGCGAGTTCACGAGCTGCTTCTACATCTTCATCTGTGCATGTTGGGGATTTAAATAAAAGAGAATCCGAGATGATTGCAGACAGCATCAATCCGGCTATATTCTTTTCGACAGTGATTCCTTTTTCTTTGTACATTTTGTTTAAAATGGTTGCTGTACAACCAACAGGCTCAGCACGATAATATAAAGGATCACTTGTTTCAAAGTTTGCGATTCGGTGGTGATCAATTACCTCAAGAACACGGACTTGATCAATGTCATTAGCACTTTGTTGTCGTTCGTTATGGTCTACTAAAATGACAGATTCTGCTTCATTAGAAACCGTTTCTACCAAACGAGGAAGTTCTGCCTTAAAGTAGTCGAGAGCAAATTGAGTTTCTCCGTTAATCTCGCCAAGTCTTACAGGTTCCACATTTTGCCCTAATTTTGATTTTAAGTCTGCATATACGATCGCAGAAGTAATTGTGTCAGTATCAGGATTTTTATGACCAAAAATGAGTACTTTTTCCATGCTTCTACTCCTTATTTATAAATAAAATATTTTCATCGCCAGCCCTTATTTTATCACATCGTGAAGAGATCTGGCTTTCGGATTTAATTGTAGCATGGAAAAAAGCGTTAAGGCAAAACGGAGCTCCCCATCAAATAGTTGTCAACCTCTCTAGCACATTCACGACCTTCTTGTATCGCCCAAACGATTAAACTTTGTCCGCGTCTCGTATCCCCTGCAGCAAACACTCGATCTATGTTCGTTTTGTAATTACCATGTTCCGCATTTACTTTACGTTCGTGTAGATCCACTCCAAATTTATTCAAAACCGGCTGCTCCGGACCTTCAAAACCAATCGCGATAAATACTAGATCCGCTGGCCATATTTTCTCTGTACCAGGAATTTCTTCAAAAACGATATTTCCATTTTCATCAGATGTTTTTTTCATTTGAATCGTATGAAGTTCTTTTACATTGCCGTAATCATCTGCGACGATCCTCTTCGTTTGTACAGAATACTCTCTAGGGTCTGAACCAAATTGAGCAGTGGCCTCTTCATAGGCATAATCCATCGTAAAAATGTTAGGCTGCTCTGGCCACATGTTAGAAGAGATACGGGCTTTAGGTAATCTTGCATGCTTGCCAAACTGAACAACGCTTTTACACTTTTGACGGAGAGCAGTAGCTACACAGTCAGCCCCTGTATCCCCGCCACCAATGACAATAACGTTCTTTCCTCCTGCGTCAATCATTTGTTCGTTAGAAACATCTGTTCCCAGCAACCGTTTTGTTGATTGAGTCAAGTAAGGCATAGCATAATGAACACCTAGAGACTCTCTGCCTTCTAAGACAAGGTCTCTTTGTTTTTGAGCTCCAGTACATAAAATAACAGAGTCAAACTGTCTCTTTAATTCATCAGCCTCGATATCTTTTCCGATTTCTGTGTTCAAAACAAAATCGATTCCTTCTTGTCTTAAAAGACGGATGCGTCTCATTATAATTTCTTTATCGAGCTTCATATTTGGGATTCCGTAAGTCAGTAACCCGCCAGGACGGTCGTCTCTCTCATAAATCGTTACCGAATGTCCTGCTTGATTTAATTGATCAGCAGCAGCAAGACCGGCAGGACCAGAACCTACGATTGCTACTTTCTTACCCGTCCGGTTTTGTGGAATACGGGGGACGATCCAGCCATTTTCAAAACCTTTATCAATGATTGCTCGTTCAATATTTTTAATCGTTACAGACGGTCCGGCTAGTTCCAAGGTACAAGATCCTTCACAAGGAGCCGGACAAACTCTTCCAGTAAATTCAGGAAAATTGTTCGTTTTTAGAAGACGCTCAAGCGCTTCTTTCCATTTTCCACGGTAAACGAGATCATTCCACTCAGGAATTAGATTATTAATGGGACAACCAGCTGCTGCCCCATTAATCTCAATACCGATATGACAGAAAGGTGTTCCACAATCCATACAACGTGCACTTTGACGTTTAAGGGTTTCGTCTGATTGTGTTTCGGAATACTCATTCCAATCGTTAAGCCGTTTGAGTGGTTTTCTGTCTTTCGTTTCTTCACGTGGAAATTCTAGAAATCCAGTAGGCTTTCCCATTTTCATCTCTCCTTTCGTGCCGTTATTTTAAAATTACTTGCGTTGGACCTGGTCTGCCGGCTTTTCTTTTTGGGGATTTTCTCGCTTCAAACGCACTCATGATTGCTTCGTCATCTGATAATCCCGCTTCCTTTTCATCATTAATCCTCTGTATCATTTCTTTATAATCCTTTGGAATTACTTTAATAAAAAAGGATTGTTCTGCTTTCCAGTTTTTCAAAACAGCAGCGGCCTTTATACTTCTTGTATAAACAAAATGCTTTTCAATAAGTTGTTTAAGAGATTCTGTTTCCTCATAATCACTTAATCTTTCAAGCTCAAGGCCATCATTGTTGCAGAGTCTTTTGAACAGCAATGGTTGATGAGTATGAATATAGGCGGTGCCGCCACTCATTCCGGCAGCAAAGTTCTTTCCAACATCGCCTAAAACGACGACACGCCCACCTGTCATATACTCACAGCCATGATCTCCAATCCCTTCTACAACTATGTTTGCACCACTGTTTCTAACTGCAAATCGTTCTCCAGCTATTCCATTTATGAAAGCTTCACCACTTGTAGCTCCATAAAACGCAACATTTCCAACGATAACATTATCATCTGCCAAGTATTCAGCGGTTTTTGGAGGGGAAACGATTATTTTTCCACCTGAAAGGCCTTTACCTAAATAATCATTGCTATCACCGTTCAAATAAAGGCTCATTCCTTTTGGAATAAATGCACCGAAGCTCTGCCCTGCTGATCCAGAGAAAGTGAGCGTCACTGAGTCTTCAGGCAGCCCTTCTTCTCCGAATCGTTTTGTGATCTCACTGCCAGCAATCGTACCAACTACACGGTTTGTATTCTTTATTGCAAGATCAATCGATACAGATTTATTGGCATCTAAAGCTGGACTTAATATAGGAAGTATTTCTCTTACATCTAATGTTTGATCAATCTTATGATCTTGCGGCGTTTGTTTCGTACGAATTCCTTCAGGCTGGTAAAGAAGCTTAGACAAATCTAAATGTTTCGCTTTCCAATGATTTTTAGCGTGTTCGCCTACTGTTAATACATCAGTACGCCCTACCATCTCATCCATCGTTCTAAAACCTAGCTGTGCCATAATCTCGCGTATCTCTTCCGCAACAAACCTCATATAGTTCACGACATGGTCAGGATCGCCTGTATATTTTTTCCTCAGTTCAGGATTTTGTGTAGCAATCCCTACCGGACAAGTATCTAAATGACAAGCGCGCATCATTACACAGCCTAAAACGATGAGGGGTGCTGTTGCAAAACCGTATTCTTCAGCTCCTAAGAGAGCCGCGAGCACTACGTCTTTACCTGTCATCAATTTCCCGTCGGTTTCTAGCGTCACTCGTTCTCTAAGACCATTCAGCATTAATGTCTGATGTGTTTCAGCAAGTCCAAGCTCCCATGGAAGCCCAGTATGTTTAATACTTGTTTTTGGAGATGCGCCTGTTCCACCATCATACCCGCTAATTACGATCACATCGGCTGCACCCTTTGCAACACCAGCCGCAATGGTTCCCACACCTGATTTTGCTACGAGCTTCACGCTGATTCTTGCATGACGATTTGCGTTTTTTAGATCATGAATCAACTGAGCCATATCTTCTATTGAATATATATCATGATGCGGAGGTGGTGAAATCAGTCCGACTCCTGGTGTTGAGCCTCTTACATCTGCTACCCATGGATATACTTTATTGCCAGGCAGCTGACCACCCTCACCTGGCTTAGCTCCTTGTGCCATCTTAATCTGAAGTTCTTCAGCATTTACCAAGTAATGACTTTTTACCCCGAATCGTCCAGACGCAACTTGCTTAATGCTGCTTCGTCTGTTGTTTCCATTGACATCTGGAGTAAAGCGGTCAGGATCCTCTCCGCCTTCGCCACTGTTGCTCTTACCACCGAGTCGGTTCATGGCAATTGCAAGGGATTCATGGGCTTCTTGACTGAGTGAACCAAATGACATCGCACCTGTTTTAAAGCGTTTAACGATAGAATCAACAGGTTCAACATCCTGAAGTGGAATGCTTTTTTCTTTTTTAAACGTAAATAAATTACGTAAGAAAGTTGTTCGTTCATCATCTGCAAGTTTGGAAAAGGTTTTAAAAAGCGTATAGTCATTCTTGCGGCATGCCCATTGCAACGTATGAATCGTCTTTGGATTAAAGGCATGGTGCTCACCGGAGCTTCTCCATTGAAAATCACTGCCTGGTTCTAGCGTGTCTTCGATGGTTTCTGTAAACCCTTGGTCGTGTCGTAATCGGGCTTCTCTTTCAATCTCTTTTAATGAGATTCCATCTATTTGTGAAGCTGTAGCTGGGAAGAAGCGGTCAATTACGTCTTTACCGATCCCAATAGCTTCAAAGATTTGAGCACCGCGATAACTTTGGACCGTTGAAATTCCCATTTTAGACATAACTTTGACTATGCCGTCTGTTACCCCTTTTTTATATGTCCTTATCGTTTCTTGAAATGATAGCTGGATATGACCGTCTTCAATAGCTTGTTCATAAGTTTTGTACGTTAAATAGGGATGAATGGCATCGGCACCGTACCCAATTAACGCTGCAAAATGGTGCACTTCTCTTACTTCGCCCGAATCAACAATAAGACTTACTTTTGTTCTCATCCCTTTTTGAACGAGATGATGGTGCAATGCACTTACTGCTAGTAGTACAGGAATCGGCGTTTGATCTTTATTCATACTGCGATCAGATAAAATGAGGAGTGACGCGCCTTCTGCGATACTCTTTTCGGCTTCGCTGCACAAAGTAATCAATGCTGAACCCAGATTGTTAGAGAAAATCGTGTTTAATGTTACTGGCTTAAAGTTAGGTATTTCGCTTCCAATGATTTGATTAAATTCATTAGTTGTTAAAACTGGAGAAACTAATTGAATTCTCTCTGCATTCTCTGGACCAGGGTGAAGTAGATTTCCTTCACTGCCTAAAAGTGTCGATGTTGAGGTCACGATTTTTTCACGAATCGCATCTATTGGCGGATTCGTCACCTGGGCAAACAATTGCTTAAAATAGTTAAATAAAGATTGAGGGCGGTCTGATAACACAGCTAAAGGTGTATCATTCCCCATTGATCCTATTGGGTCTTTTCCTTCTGTAATAATGGGCAGCAAGTATTTATGGATATCTTCATACGTAAAACCGAAAGCTTTTTGTCTTTTTCTTATATCCTCAATTTGAACAGCAGGTTCTGTTTGTGAGTCATGTAAACGAAGAATGCCATTCTGCAGCCATTCTTCATAAGGATTCTCGTTAGCCATTTCTGTTTTAATTTCATTGTCAGTAATAATTCGTCCTTCTTCTAGATCAATGAGCAACATGCGGCCAGGACTTAGGCGCTCTTTGTACAAGATGTTCTCCTCAGGAACCTCTATGACCCCTACTTCTGAAGAAAAGATAATATAATCGTCTTTCGTGACGTAATATCTTGCAGGACGTAATCCATTTCTGTCTAAAATTGCACCAATCTGTTTTCCGTCCGTAAATGAGATTGCGGTAGGACCGTCCCACGGCTCCATTAGACAGCTATGATATTCATAAAAAGCACGTCTTTCTTTTTCTAAATGCTGATTTTCATCCCAAGGTTCTGGAATCATCATCATGGCAGTATGTGACGGCTTTCTTCCTGCTAATACAAAAAACTCAAATGCTTGATCTAATATGGAGGAGTCACTGCCATCTGCATCTAGAATGGGAAGTAACTTTTCCATATCCTCACCAAATGCTTCAGAAACAAACTGTTTTTCTCTAGCATTCATCCAGTTCATATTTCCTTGGAGAGTATTGATTTCACCATTATGAATTAAATAGCGGTTCGGATGTGCACGTTCCCATGTCGGAAACGTATTTGTACTAAAACGGGAATGCACTAAAGCGAATGGGGACACAAAATCCTCATCCTGCAGATCTGTATAAAAGGCATCAACTTGTTGAGGTGTCAAAAGCCCCTTGTAAACAATCGTTTGAGAGGAAAGGCTCGTAAAATAAGTTTGCAAACCATTCTCTCTCGCCCAATGTTCAGATTGTTTGCGAATGATAAAAAGTTTGCGTTCAAAATCAAGATTGTTAGTGATGGATGAATTAGAAGCAATGAATACTTGCTTAACGACCGGGCAAGTATCTTGGGCTTTTTTACCGATAGATGCCGTATCAACCGGTACTTCTCTCCATCCTAACAACGTTTGTTTTTCTGTTTTAATAAAGTAGTTAATCTTATTTTCAAGTTTTTGCTGTGCTTCTTTATCATTTGGGAAAAAGACCATTCCAACACCATATTGTCCGTTCCCTGGTAATTCGAAATTCAACACTTTTTTAAAGAATTTGTGTGGTATTTTAGTCATCAAGCCTGCTCCGTCACCTGTTAGAGGATCACTTCCTTGTCCTCCCCGATGATCAAGCTGGCATAGCATATGAAGTCCTTTTTTTACAATCTGATGGGTAGCATGCCCTTTTAGATGAGCGTAAAGACCAATTCCACAAGCGTCATGTTCAAATTGCGGACTATATAACCCTTGAGGTTTTGGTAAATGACTGTAGGTCATCGGTTACTCCCCCTTCACGTTTTAAACTTAATGTTCAAAACTTTCTTTCTTTTAGTTTAAGTTGGATAATTAATCGAAACAATATATAATTTAGATTAAAATGATCTCGAAATGAGAATGATTGGTTGTGATAAGTGATGGAAATTCGACAGTTGCACTATTTTATAGAAGTAGCAGAGCGAGAACATGTATCTGAAGCTGCCCTTGCCCTTCATGTTGCACAATCAGCAGTAAGCCGTCAGATTGCAAATCTTGAAGCCGAATTAGGTGTAGAATTGTTCGAACGAGAAGGAAGAAATATTAAATTATCATCAGTTGGACGTATGTTCTTGTTACATGCTAAAACGGCAATGAAAGCGATCGAACACGCTAAAAAGCAGATCGAAGAATATTTGGATCCTGAGCGAGGTACGATTAAAATCGGGTTTCCTACGAGTCTTGCCAGTCACCTGCTGCCCACAGTTGTATCTGCTTTTAAAAGAGAGCATCCAAATATTGCGTTTCATCTAAGACAAGGATCTTATCGGTTTTTAACGGAGAGCGTCAAAAGTGGCGATATTGATCTTGCGTTTCTCGGTCCAGTCCCTACAAATGATCCTGATCTTGAAGGTCATATTTTGTTTACAGAAAAAATATCCGCTTTATTGCCTGATCAGCACCCTTTATCTGAAAAAAGAAGCCTTTTATTAAGCGATTTAAGAAATGATCATTTCGTACTATTTCCTGATGGGTATATATTACGTGAAGTAGTAGTCAATGCTTGTAAAGAATCTGGCTTCATACCTAAAATCGCTTGTGAAGGTGAGGATCTGGATGCGATAAAAGGCTTAGTTACAGCAGGAATGGGTGTAACACTCTTACCCGATAGTTCCTTTTATGAAACGAAACAGCGCTTTACGGTTAAGATTCCTATCGAAATTCCTGACGTTAAGCGAACCGTTGGCATAATTACACCACGAGGTCGAGATCTTGCACCTGCAGAACAAGTGTTTTATGAGTTTATTATTAATTTCTTTTCTGTATTGGAGCAATATCAATAGAACTGCAATGGCCTCAATGATGTGCTTTCAAAAAAAGACACTTCATTAAAGTGTCTTTTTAAGTATCCAAATCAATTTCAATCAAATCGTATGAGGTTACAATTCCTAGCGGTTTTTCATTTTCGCTCCCATCCAATGTAATGATGATGGCTTCTAGTTTTTTTCCTTCTTTATGGAACGATTCAAAGATTTGTTCTGCCTTAAAGATACTAGAAGTTTTTGAGATGAAAGCAACCAGTTGTTTTTCCTTCTTGTTCGCGATATCAGATATTTTTGCATTGTTTAAATCAATTACTTGATCCGCAAGACGGTCTGTCAGCCAGTTCAGGATATATGTGGCTGTTAGCAACCAAAGGAATTCACCTTTATCATTATAAATGGGAAATCGAGAGTAAGAGGTTTCACGGATACAACTTAACACATCTGCTAAACAATCATCTTCTTTAAAATGGTGTACTTCCTTAGTAGCGATACTAAGAGCTGTTTCTGGTTTCATAAAATAAGCGGATATCTTCTCAATACGTTCTACAATTTCTAAATGAGGCTCAGCAATATAAAAATCATAGTCCACTTTTTCATGAACAATTGCATTTCTCAATTTGGCGAACTGACAAAGCTCATTATAAAAAGACCTGATAAGGGAATGCTTTTTCATCCCAACTTCAACTAAATTTTTAAACCGGTCATCATTTGTATCTTTTACTTTATCAATGAGACATTTGTGAATCTGATTAAATGCAATTTCAAACCGTTCTGATAAACTGTTTTCCTTATTGGTCTTTAAATGAGTCACAGTCATGCATTATCTCTCCTTGTTCATTCAATACACCTTATCTACCCAATAATAGAGAGCGTATAAACAAAAAAGTGAGCCAAAGTTCATATGTTAATTTTAAAACGCATTTTTGCCCGTAAAAAAAGACGCGTATCTATGACACACATCTTCTTGTTTAATAATCTTTCCATTCAATTTTTCCGCACTTGTTTTCTGAATCCAATTCGATATCAAAATCATGTTTTTCATAAAAATGAATAAGACGTTCCACATGATCCCAGTCTCTTTGTGCAATATCACCTTTAATGACAGGCACATTATTATCTGAAGCGATTTCCTTTAAATAATGCATACAAATGGTTCCATATCCCTTATTAGCAGGACCTTTAATATCACCGATATGAAGTGTTTGATCATTTTCATAAACAGCATCGATGGCAAAATCCCATCCCTCATATCTGGTTTCACAGTCATGTAACATGACTTTACATTGATCTAGTTCTTCAGATTTGTACACGATAACGAGGTTGTCTTCTTTTGTTTGATCGACTCCGATTACATCATAGTTTTTTGCTATATGTCTCATATCATTTTGTAAGCGGAGGATTTGAAATTCTAGTTCTTCTCTATCGAGCTTTTTTTCGTTTTCGTTTTCAATTCCTAGTAATAACAATGACCTTCCCCTCCCTTAATAAATTCTCTTAGAAACACACAGTTTCCCATTTTACTAAAGGATTGAGAAGATTTCAAATGGCAAATCCTACTTTTTATTTTCAATCAAGAAAAATTCTGTTTGTCTGTTTGTTAAATATTGCATTTTATTCTCCCTAAAACAGATCGATTCTTCAAGATAGATAGGGATATCTTGATTCCATTCAGGTATATAATGTCTGATGTTAAACTCCAAAGCGTAACACGTATTATTTTGAACCGGTAGCTCACCGCGAACTGGAAGGGGTTCTTGTTTATCATATAACCCAATTAATGGACCAGCAGCATGACAATGATTTCCTATTGGATGGGAGTAAAGCATAGCTTTTATCCCCTCACTCTTTGCTTTGCTCATTACTTTTGTGAAAATCTCATTACCAGTCATACCATGATTACAAGTGTAAAAAAAGATATCTTCAAAAAGATTTGCTGTATTCAGTGCGTCAGCTAAACCAACAGGTACTTCTTTTTCTTCAGAATGTAAAACATAAGCAAGCTGCTGAGTATCTGTACAAAGACCTAAATATTCTATGCCAAAATCAAGGTGTACAATATCTCCAGGTAAAATGGTTCCTTCCAAGCGATCGGACAATGCCCCTTTCCTCTGAATATCTACAGTTGGATAAAAGGATGTTTTCAAGCCTAGATCTAAAACATATTGCCTCACCCAATCGACAACATCTTGAGTTGTTGTTACATATGGCGAAATAACCTCATTTGAGAACGCTCGTTTTACAATTTCTCTCGTGATAGCAGCTAATTCCTTATAAGTATCTAGTTCTGATTCTGTACGCAGCTGCAGCCAATCCAGTGCAAGTTCTTGAGATGAAATTAGCTTTGAGGAATGTTTTTCGCCAATCGAATCAACTAATTCCCTATAATATGAATGACTTAGACCATCACAAAATGCAAAATGAGCGGATTTATTGATACCAATTGTTTGTGGATGATACGTATTGATTAGATTTCTTAATGTATCAAAGGGACTGTCTCCATTTAAATTCTCGTAACACGTATAAAAAGGTTCAAATTGCTTATTGGGGTGGATTACAAACCTGTTTAATTGATCATCTTCACCTTTAACAAAAGCGAAAATTGTAATTCTTCTAGAACTATCAATGACTGAAGGTAACAAAGTATAACTGATTGGATCTTCGTTATATTCTCTTCCCACAATTATCCACATGTCCATGTTGTATTTGTTCATAAGAGCTGGCAGTAAATGGTGAAGTCTATTCAGAAGCCACTCATCTGAAATTCTTTCTCTTTCTTTTAAGGTCTTTATCAATAATGGGTGATTATCTGCATAAATGGTCATAAATAATGTTCGTCCTCTCTTTCATCGTTATCTTATTCTTCTCTTTTTTTGTAAGAAGTCCTTTCAGGTCTTGTTTGTTTCATCATCGCATATGAATAGGAGGACAAAGTGTACAAGGAGATGCAGCATGAAATGAAAATCTTTTTTCGAGGAGTATTGTTGCTAGCGGTTGCTGCCCTCGTGGGTGAAAGTTTGGAATTCATCGTAAATATGATTTTAGCAAGAGAATTAGGAGAACTTGGTTTAGGACATTATATGTCGATTTTTCCAACCGTCATTTTAATTATTATTATCGCTAGCCTGGAGCTTCCGATTTCCATCTCAAAATTTGTAGCAGAAAAAGAGGAAAACCAACATTATAGCATGTTAAAGCATGCAACAAAATTAACCATAATCATGACGTTTGCCATGATTATTATTGCCGTATTCGTACTCCCATTTGTCCCTGTATTCAACAGCTACCACCCTCTTATAAGATGGTTAATGGTCGTATTGATCCCGCTTATTTCTTTAACCTCTATCGCACGAGGTTTTTTTATGGGAAAACAGCAGATGGGGAAACTCGCTTTTTCAAATCTATTTCGTAAGATGGCACAATTAATTTTATTAATAGGCATCTATCAAATGTTTTCATTTGATAATGAAACAGCAATCCTCGTGGCTTTAGCAACGTTTGTTGGAAGTGAACTCATCGTATTTGTCTATCTATTTACAGCCTATTTGATTCAATACCGCAAAATGAAGTCTGCATCATCTAATCAATTTTTGAGTGCAGGTGAAGTCACGAAGAGCTTACTTGCTGTAACGATTCCAACTACTGGTTTACGCCTATTTCATGCTGTGACAAATGCTGTTCAGCCATTCCTAATAAAATATTCCCTTTCCTTTACAGGGCTATCAAGTATTGCAGCCACAGAGCAATTTGGACTGCTTGCTGGTGTGGCAATTTCTATCGGGTTTTTCCCGGCCTTTATTGCTCATTCATTATTAATCGTTTTAATTCCTACCGTCTCAGAAGCGACAGCGAAAAAAAATAGAGGAAAGTTAAAAAAGCTACTTGTAAGAGTAATGGGAGTTACAGCAGCTTATGGATTCCCTGCTGTGATCGTTTTTTTGATTTTTTCGGAGCATCTCACTATGAGGTTCTTTCACTCAGCTTCAGCTGCAACGTACCTAGAGCTTTTATGGCCTAGTTTTTTGTTCACCTTTTTTTTAATCCCGCTTCAGGCCTATTTAATTGGATTAGGATTAATCACTACTGCCTTTTTCCAATCAGTTTGGGCAACGGTTATCTCTTTTTCTCTTATGTATATTCTCGGGTCACAGCCATCATTGGGTATGCATGGTATTATCATTGGAATGAACGCAGGCTCGGTTCTGTTAATGCTTTTGCATTATTTTTCAGTATGTAAAGCGATCGGAATTACGGCTTGGTTGAGAACAAAAAACACATATAAGGATTAAAAAGGCATCTATGTAAGGGTAGCCCCCTTATACAGATGCCAAAGTTTCATTCAAGATATAATGTGCTGAGTTTGAGAAAGAACGGCTCGATAATTATATTTACCGTTTTCATGTTCATGTTTTATAAATTGCCATTGAGTGGGTACACGTGAACGCAGGAATTCCAGCTGATCGTTTTTCAGTTCAAGGTTAATACCTGATTCATTTAATTGAAAGTCTTGGTTTTCAATAAATGCGAAGCGGGTTTGTAACAAGTTTTGTAAACCTCTAACGGTAATAAACTTAAACGAATACCCATTTTGAATTGCATCGACAATTGATTCCCAGTTGTTCTCTGCGAATTGAAATAAGTTTCTCCAGCTCGTCTCTTCTTTCCCGATGTGTTTTAAGGATTCTAAATCTTTTTTTAAAAGAACCTCCACCAATTTGTCTCCAGCTACTCCACCTGAAATAGCTGCTTCCAATAATAATCCTGTTGGCATGGATAATTTAGTCATTTCTTATCTCCCCACATTCTTCAATTAAAATTATGTCCTCATCGGCTGCAAAATGTTTTTGCGTTTTGAACCTCTCCAAATAATAAACAACAAAAGGAATGCAGCAAGTGAAAAGCTGGTGTTTGCAAGTATATCCATGCTATTCATATGTCTAATACCTATCCCGACTAATGCCCAAACGAAAACAAGAGGATAAGCTAAGTCATCATTTTTTACGGTGAATAGTAGTGAGATGATAACTGCAACAATTAGCATAATGAATGTCCATGTCTCTGATGATAATCCAAAACCGTCCCAGCCTGAATAGTTCAGTACAACTGCCGTGTTAACAATTGTTGCGACAGATACCCATCCTAAATATATCGAAAATGGTATTCTAACAAACCAAGGATGAAGGTCTTTGCCCTGAAGTTTGGTATAAATGACAATTAGCGAAATCAATAAACCAATCATTACAATCAATGATAAATAAAGCTTTTCATAATGCCATACAAAAATCCATATTATATTCAACATGCAATTGACTACAAACCAATAACCTAATTTTTGAAACATGGGATTATGGATATGCCTCGGGGATGCTTGATAGATCACCCAAATCACTAACATCGTATAGATAAGTCCCCATATTGAAAACGCATATCCTGCTGGTGTGATGAGGACGTTATACTTGGCTGATAATTCACCTGTTGTATTTCCGTTCAGGGGTAAAGCATTGGCTAGATAATTAACAAATATTACAGCAGCTAATGAAAGGATATTCAAATAAGGTCTCGTTTTTTCTACCATTAAAAATACCTCCTTTTTGGACATCTTGTATCATATATACCCAATTTTAGAGATTAATTATGAGAAAAGGCAATCCTAAGTGGACTGCCTTCTTTGTGAGTTAATTACTGAAAGCTTGAGTTCCGATTTCTGCTTCGCGCTTAAACAATCGGCTGTATACTCCGTTTTCAGATGCTAAAAGCACTTCATGGCTTCCTTGCTCAATCATTCTTCCATTTTCAATAACGATTATTCGATTGGCTGCTAAAACAGTTGATAATCGATGAGAGATGATAAAAACCGTTTGTTGAGACTTACGTTTGTTAATGGCTTCGTTCACTTGAACTTCTGTAATCGGATCGAGTGCAGAACTTGCCTCATCTAAAACAAGGATCGAAGCATCTTTAACAAGAGCTCTAGCTAAGGATAACCTTTGCTTTTGGCCACCAGACAACAGGCTTCCTCTTTCACCTACAAGTGTGTTTAGTCCATCTGGAAGCGTTTGAATAAACTCACCTAAGCCACTATCATAAATCGCGCTTATCAAATCTTCATCAGTAGCCTCAGGTTTGGCGATTCGTAAATTATCTGCAAGCGAGCCATTACGAAGCTGAACATCCTGAGATACGATAGCAATTTGTGAACGCAGCCACCCTGCATCAATGGTTGAAATGTCGTTTCCATCTATGTAGATGGATCCCTGTTCTGGTTCATAAAGACGAAGTAAAAGATCGACAATTGTAGACTTTCCAGATCCGCTAGGACCTACTAATGCAATAGCTTCACCAGGTTTAACTGAAAATGACAATCCTTTTAAAACTTGTTCCTCTTTTTCGGGATATGTGAAGACCACATCACGGAATTCAATAGATCCCTCTACTGTGGGTAATACCATGCCCTTTTCAGTTTCTGCTGTAGATGTTTTCTCACGTAACAGAATTTCTGAACGATCAAGTGCAGGTCCTGTTCTTCTGACAGAAAGCCAATTTCGAAGCATGCGCTGCATTTCATTCGCGGCTATTGCAACAAGGCCTGCTGCGGTAAGCATCTCTCCAGTTGTTAAATGGTTATTCCATATTAAATACGCACTTAAACCGTACACAACAGCTAAAGCAAGACCATTGTAGCTGCCAATTACAACAATAGACTGCATACGAGCTTTTAGTTCGTAACGTGATTCTTTAATGAACGATTTTCTTATTTCAGCAACGCTTGATACTTCTCCTTCAGAAACGCCGAGAACCCTGGATAGGTGGATGCCAGTCACTGACTCGCGGAGTCTTTCTAAGTACCGAGATGCTTCTTTTCTTGCATTAGCAGAGGCTTGACGTGTTCTTTGGCCGACTGCATTTGATGTTACGTAAAAAATAATACCTAATACAACACTTGTAATCATTAAGTATGGATGGATCCAAAGTAAAACGATACTATATAAGATGACGCCCTGAACAGATGCCATAAATGTAGAACCTTCCCACGCAAGGAAGTTATGTAATGTATCCGGATCATCCGATACCCTCGCCATCATTTCACCAGACTGATTATTTTGGTAAAACGAGAATGGCAATAGTTGAAGATGTTTAAATAACCGTAGTTTTTGCCAGTTGGTCACCGTTTTGGCGACTTGATGACAAAAATATTCATCGATTACCATTAAAATTAAATCCGCAATACCGGCAAATATGAGCAACCACATTAATCCCCAGAGAAGCTTGTTGGATTCACCGGGAAGAATCGTATCGACTAACCAGCCAATCGCAAGAGTGGGAATTAACGCAGAGAACACCTGGCTGATGGCGATAACGAATGCATCAGCGAAAACCCAATTCTTATGTGGTTTTAAAAAGGCAAGAACGCGTCTGCCGTCACGGTTTTTATGCTTAGCTGCAAGTTGGCTCATATCGCTCTCTCCTTTTCCAATTCACTGTATTGCGCCATATATAGTTCGAAATAACGTCCTTTACGGGCAAGAAGTTCCTCGTGTGTTCCTTCTTCTGCAACGATTCCTTTATCTAGAAGCAATATTTTATCAGCATCTCTTACCGTGATGAGTCTATGAGCAATCGTAATGGTGGTGCGTCCAGGTATGAGAGTTTCCAGGGCAGCCTGAACACGTTCTTCTGTTTCGCCATCAAGTGAAGACGTAGCTTCATCAAAGATTAAGAGAGCTGGATGGCGTAGAATGGCTCTTGCAAGAGCGACTCGTTGTCTTTGACCTCCTGACAATTTTAAGCCTCTCTCACCTACAATCGTTTCATAACCATCTGGCAACGCTTCAATAAATTCTGTCAGTCCTGAAGCGGCACAAGCTGCATCTAAGTCTTCTTGAGAGGCATCTTTTCTTCCATATAAGAGATTCATACGAAGCGTATTATTTAATAGGAAGGTTTCCTGCGAAACGACACCAACCTGTTGACGAAAAGAATTGCGGTTATAAGCAAACAAATTTTGCTGATCGACCTCAATCGATCCTGCTTCAGGTTCATATAGTCCAATAAGTAATTGGATGAGAGTAGACTTTCCGCCTCCACTCGTACCGACAATCCCGATATGCTCTCCAGCTTTCATGTTCAGGGAAACTCCTTTAAGAACATACTCTTCATTACGAGGATAGCGGAACCATAGATTCTGAACATCAATATCTCCTCGAATAGGTCTCATTACAGGTAGATCCTCTTCATGTTCAACAGGTAAATCAAAGTATTCATAGATTCGTTGAAGAGCAGGAATGGCCTGCTGAATAATTAAAGCATTCTCTGCAAGGGAACGGATGGGATAAAACATGGTTGGAATGAATCCTAGACAAGCAACCAACGTTCCTACTGAGATTGTATTGTTCCAAACAGCGATTCCGCCAACGAGCATCACCACACCAGGTGTTGCAATGTTAAACATGTTTCCTAGACGCCAGTTTACTTTACCGATAAGTGCCGCCCGGATTGAATAATTCTTCCACGACGTTAACTTTGCATCCTGTGTATGTATTTCCCTCTCTTGTGTTTGAAAGGTACGTACGAGTCTCGTTGATTCAATGCTCTCTTGAAGATGATGATAGATATCAGCACGCATGTCACGCTGAACAGCACTCATCTTTCTCATCGTATGTCCAAGTTTAAAAGAAGGATACAAATAAATGGCAAACACAACAAACATGACGATTGCGACTGGCCAGTATAAAGCAAACACAGCAATAAAAGCAGCTACTGCACTTACAACTTGTTGGATAAAACGAGGAACGACTGTGTTATTCAAATTCTGAACAGCTTCCACATCATGTGTAAGCCTATATAACATATCTCCCCGAGGGGTTGTTGTGAAGAATGACATCGGTGTCCTGTGCAGTCTTCCAAAAGCTCTCATCTGCATATCTGTAATAACATCCAGACCGATTTGAACTTGAATAAATTCTTGCAGTGATTCAAAGACAATTTTAAATAGAAAGGCAAAAAGTACTCCTGCTACCAGCCATCCGATCATCTCTGTCATCTTATTTGGAAGTATTTCGTCTACTAACTTTCCGGCTAAAATGGGTGGTATTACCGTAAATGCTCCTCCGACTAAAGAGCAAGCAAAAGCTAGCAGCAAGCCTTTCCAATATGGCTTAAAGTGCTTAAGTGTTTCTGTTAAAAGCTTCATTTTTTGTTCCCCCTCTCACGCCTAAGCACTTTATTTTAAACCATTTTCTAAAAATTATCATTATTTTTACTTGTTATTTTTTTCAAAATAAGAAAAAATTATCAAATGGAAAGGCTGTTTCATAAGGACAGAACTAAATTGACCACAACCATATAAAAATAGTAAATAAAAAAGAAGCTTATTCAATGATAAGCTTCTTAATTACCCTATATAAATGTCTTATGTGCATGATTAGCGGCTTAGTCAACCCATTTTAGTATCCCTACAACTTAGTTTATGGGTTCATTTTTTTTAGCGGTTGTGTAGCTGGTCCCTCTATAACGCTGCCATCAAACGTAAATCGGGAACCGTGACATGGGCAATCCCAAGTTCTGTCACCGCTGTTCCATTCCACTTCACATCCTAAATGGGTACAAGTTGTATCAATTACATGCAGTTCACCGTTATTATCACGGTAGCCTCCACAGCGTTCTCCATTAACTGTAACAGCTCCACCTTCATCTTTCTTTAAACTGCGTGGATTCTTAGATGGTTTGTCTAATTTTCCAGAGACAAAATGCTTCGCAACATCTGAGTTTTCTTTTACAAATTGTTTAATATCAGATGGATCTGCTTGAAAACGTTGAGGTTTATACAAATCCGCATATTCATTTTCACGATTTAGGATATGATCTTTAATAATATGGGCAGCAAGTGTTCCAGTTGTCATTCCCCATTTTCGGAACCCTGTCGCAACAAAAATATGGTCGTGTTTATGTGTTAGCTTTCCAATGAAAGGAACTTTGTCTAATGTAATAAGGTCTTGCGCAGACCAACGGTACATGACTCTGTCAACATTCAGCGATTTTTTTGCTTCTTTTAATAATGCTTCATAATGTTGATGGGTTGGAATTCCCTGTCCTGTTTGATGACTTTCTCCTCCAACAAGTACGATTTTCTCTCCATCTTGAAGTATGGATCTGTAAGATCGAACCGTTTCATCTACACATAAATACATGCCTTCAGGAAATGTATCGTTTGTTTTAACCGCTATGACATAAGAACGTTCAGCCATCATTCTTGTAAAATAAAAGCCAAGCCCGTCAAAAAACGGAAAATGGGTACAGCATGCTACATTGTTCGCTGTTACTTCATGTCCTTCGCTGGTTATTACAACGGCTTTCTTGTCACTTTTATCTTCTTGAATATCAGTAGCTGTTGTATTTTCATAGATTTTAACACCGAGATTATCCAGCTCTTTTAACAATGCTATTAAATATTTAACAGGATGGAAATGAGCTTGTTTTCTCATGACAAGTCCTTTTTTGTGAGAGATAGTAAATGGCAGTTTATCTAATAATTCGCCATTAATCTCTAATTGTTCATATGCCTGTGCTTCCTTTTCAAGTTTTTTTATTCCTTGCTCAGTACTTGCATACAAATAAGCGTCATGAGGTTCATAGTTACAATGAATGTGATGTTGTTGAACAATATCATGAATAAATTGCCCTGCTTCTTCATTAGACCGATAGTATTGTTTGGCTCGTTCTAATCCTAAATGTGAAATAAGGCGATCATAAATCACGCCATGTTGAGAGGTTATCTTTGCTGTCGTATGACCTGTAGTACCGTTTATCACTTTTCCAGCTTCTATTAACGTGACTTGCATCCCCTCTTTGGCAAGTAAATAAGCTGTCGTGATTCCGGTTATACCTGCACCTACAACAACTGCATCTGTTTTTTCATTTCCATTTAGAGAAGGATATTTTGGCAAGTCAATATTTTTTCTCCACAGTGGTTCTGGGAATCGTGGTAAATCATGTTCAGGATTATTCACAGAGTACCTCCTATTAATTAACAGTTATATAAAAGTCAGTATTACCCGGATAATCACTGACCAATCAAACAAAGTAAAAAAACAGGCTGAAAAAACAGCCTGTTCTCTATTTTAATTATCTGTTCTTTTTTTCAACCGCATAATTGTAGTTTCCAGAATAGCTTTCTAATTTGCCTGATTCTAACCAGATAGTGCGCTCAAAAAGCTTATTCATAAAATACCGGTCATGTGTAACGGCCAATATCGTACCTTCAAATTCTTCTAATGCAAGTTCTAAAGCTTCACGTGAATCAATGTCTAAATGATTGGTAGGTTCATCAAGTATTAGAAAATTAAATCCTTCATATACCAGTTGCGCGAGCCGTAAACGTGTACGTTCTCCACCGCTAAGTTCTGACGCTTTCTTATAAACAGAAGGACCATAGAATAAAAACTTTGCCAAATGATTTCTGGCTTCACCGTCTTCCATCTGTACTCTTTCTTTAAAGATATCAAGAACAGTTAGCTTTGGATCGGCCTCAAGTCCTTTTTGAGATAAATACCCAACGGAAACGGAGGGGCCAAGGTTAATATTTCCGCTCTCATAAGTTTTATTTTGAATGATAGTGATAAGAGTCGATTTTCCAGATCCATTCTTTCCAACAAGTGCAATCTTTTCGCCGTATCTTACCTGCAGATCAATGTTGTCTAAAATTAATCGGTCTTCTATTGATTTCCTGACTTTTTCAAAAACAACAACGTCCTGGCCGCTTCTTTTATTAATAGTAAACTCAAATGCGGCCTTTTTCCGTTCAAGCTGCGGTCGTTTCATATTTTGGATGCGAAATAGAGCCTTTTCCATATTCCGTGCCCTTCTAAAGAATTTTTCATTTCCAGAACGTGCGCCCCATTCTCTTAATTGTTTGATGGATTCCTTAATTTTACGAACTTTCTTTTGTTGTTCCTGATACTTCTCAAATTCCAATAATAGATTATTTTCTTTTTCTTTTACAAATAAAGAGTAAGGACAATTATAGGCAGTACATTCCCCATCTTCAATTTCTATGGTTTTAGTTGTGACCTTGTCTAAAAAATAGCGATCATGACTAACAACTAAAACAGCGCCTTTATATTTCTGTAAGTAATTCTCCAGCCAATTCATCGTGTCAATGTCCAAATGGTTTGTCGGTTCATCCAACAAAAGCAGTTCAGGCTCTTTTAGTAATAAGCAGGCTAATCCAACTTTTGTTTGTTCGCCCCCACTAATGTGCGAAAAAGGTTGATTAGAGAGATGAGAAATACCCAATCCAGCCAAAACCCCATTAATTTTAGATTCTATAGAATAACCATTCAAATCTTCATAGGATTCTTGTAGCTTATATAATTTATTTAAGTTCTTTTCGAGACGATGGGATTGGGATGGGTCACTGATTAAGAGATTTATCTCTTGTATGTTCCTCTCGATTTCTTTAATTTCTTTAAAGGTTGAAGATATGACTTCATACACACTTTTTTGATCGTCTTCTTGGGCCAGCTGAGCCAGATATCCAACTTCAGCTTCTTTTTTTATAAATATCGAACCGGAGTCGACGTGCTCTATACCACTCAACAACTTGAACAGAGTTGATTTGCCGCTCCCGTTCCTGCCCACTATACCTACTCGGTCTTGTTCATGTATTTCTAATGATATATTTTTTAAAATTTCATTTCCGCCGTACATTTTTTTTGCATGTTGAACAGTGCATAGTATCATTGTAATTATCTCCTTTAATTTGTAAGATCACTGTTCCTTTTTCATAGAAAAACCCATGAGCAAAAGTACCTGCCCATGGGTTTAACGGTAAACAGAAAAAAGGAAAGGGTAAGGTTACTTATCGATGTACAATATTTGAAAAGCTAGAATTAGACAGACTCCACCAATTACGAGATAATACGTAAGTAATCGAACGGAAAACGACTAACCAGCTAAATATTTGTACACCTTCAAGCATTCCTTACACCTCCTTTAACATGACGAATTCAGTAATTTCTAATTTAATTATATGACAGAAAATTCAGTTCTGCAAACCAGGAAAAAAGTTGGAGTAAATGCAGTGAAAAAGCAGGTATTTTGTATTTTTTGTCGAAATAGTTTTAAATATTTTAAAATTCTGAAAAGGGTGTGTCCTATGAAAGTAAAATCTAATTATCTCAGTAAATCTAAAGTAACGTATGTCACAGAAAATATGTCAATAAGTGAAGCCCGATTTACGATCATTCAATCTGGGTATCGCTGTATCCCTGTTCTTGATGAAAAAGAGGAAAAGTTTGTAGGACTGCTGTTTAAGGAGACTACCTCTGACTATATCATCGACAATGTAGGTTCAGTTCAAGATAAAGTGAGCAGAGTAATTGAAGAAAAAGATGCATTTATTCATGAGAATACTGCCTATTTCAAAGTGTTGTTTACCATTCGCAGACTGCCATTTATGGCTGTTGTGGACGATAATCACAATTTCTTGGGCATTATTACACATTCTAAAGTAATGGATATTTTAGAAGATTCATATGGAATTAAAAAAGGTGGATATTCTCTAACGGTCTCTACTACAGAAGGCAAAGGATCCTTACGCAAACTGTTCACAGCAATTCATGAAGATTACAATATTGAAGGTGTTTTTACACAAGATGCTGGGAAACAATTCTTGCGTCGAGTCGTTATCACATTCAATGAGTGTGTCTCACGTAAAGAAATTGATGAATTGGTTCATCGAATTGAGGCAAATGGATTTAAAGTAGCAGATATCGAGGACTTACGAACTTTCGCGAGTGTTTAAAACGATAAATAAGAAAAACGTTCCCAAGCTTTATGGGAACGTATTTTTTTGATAGATTATTTTACTTCCTGTGTAATAGATAATCCAAGTCCTTTTGCCACACGCATACCATAGTCTGGATCCGCTTTATAGAAGTGTTGAATTTGTCGTAATTTAATCTCGTCACTTTCAACTGGACTCATTGCACCTACTATTGTTTCTACAAGTCTATGTCGTTCTTCTTCACTTAACAGACGATATAAATCTCCGGGCTGAGTATAGTGGTCGTGATGATCATATCCAACACTGTCTGCAATACCTGTAACTGGATATGCAGCTTGTTTGTTTTCAGGGGATTCTACAGGTCCACTATAGCTATTTGGCTCATAATAGACAGAGCTCCCTCCGTTATTGTCAAATCGCATCTGGCCATCGCGCTGATAGTTGTTCACTTCTTTTTTTGGACGATTAATAGGAAGTGCTTGGTGATTTGCACCTACTCTGTACCGATGTGCATCATGATAGGCGAAAAGTCGTCCTTGAAGCATTTTGTCCGGAGATACATCAATTCCTGGAACTAATGTACCTGGAGAAAAAGTGGCTTGCTCAACCTCTGCAAAATAATTTTCAGGGTTTTTGTTTAAAACCATGCGTCCTACTTCAATTAGTGGATAATCTTTTTGTGACCACACTTTTGTAACATCAAATGGATCGAAACGGTAAGTATCTGCGTCCTCTAAAGGCATGATTTGTACATATACTTTCCAGGCTGGAAAATCACCCTTCTCGATCGCATTAAAAAGATCCTCAGTATGATAATCAGGGTTCTCTCCTGCTAGTTTAGCAGCAACCTCATTTGATAGATTTTTCACACCTTGCTCTGTTTTGAAGTGGTACTTTATCCATACTCCATCACCTTCAGCATTTATCCATTTAAAGGTATGGCTGCCGAATCCATGCATATGACGGAATGTTGCTGGTATTCCACGGTCGGACATAAGTATGCTTACTTGATGAAGTGATTCTGGTGATAACGACCAAAAATCCCATATAGCATTTGGATTTTTCAAATGAGTTTGAGGATGGCGTTTTTGTGTATGAATAAAGTCGGGAAACTTTATAGCATCACGAATAAAGAAAACGGGCGTATTGTTTCCGACTAAATCGTAGTTCCCTTCTTCTGTATAAAACTTAACAGCAAATCCACGCGGATCACGTACCGTATCTGAAGAACCATTTTCACCAGCAACGGTAGAGAATCGAACAAAAAGTGGTGTACGTTTTCCGACCTCTGATAAAAAATCAGCTTTTGTGTACTTCTTAACATCGTTTGTTACTTCGAAATATCCGTGAGCTCCAGCTCCTTTTGCATGAACGACTCTTTCAGGAACTCGTTCTCTGTTAAAATGCGCTAATTTTTCCAAAAGATGAACATCCTGAATTAATGTTGGACCACGTGATCCGGCTGTCATGGAATTCTGGTTATCTCCAACAGGTGCACCCCAGCTTGTTGTAAGATGCTTTTTATCGTTACTCATACAATATCACCTCAAAAGTTTAATGGTTGTACTCACATTATCAATGATATCACTTCTCAATGGATAATCAATACTTTTTTATAATAATTCTAATGTGAAATATGTTTTAATTTGTCGAATATTTAATTAATATTTAGCATTTAATCTTTAAAAAGTAGCTGTTTTCCGTTTCAGGATGCTAGTGCGGTAAGCCTAGCCGAAGTCTCGCACGTTGTATTCAATCCCTTGTAAACATAAGATAAAAATTTGACCATCAGCAACAATCTTTTAGAAAGAGTTTTGTACAAAAAAGATGACACTAAAGATTTATCTCTTTGGTGTCATCCTTGTTTTACTTATTTAGCTTGAGCTAATCCCCATAATCTCTTTTCTTTCACACTGAAATCGGACATTTCGTTTTCTTCCATCCACAAGGTAATCCAGTTTTGGAAATCTAAATCGCCACGCGGAATCATATATACTTTTTGACTCTTAATGAAAGGCTTATCTACCATTGCTGCATATAACACAGGGTTTTGTTTTTCGTAATAAAGAGCTTCAATAGAGTCTGTTATCATAACATCCACTTCTTTGCTGGCCACTTTTTGGGGAATATCAAGATTATGAGGCACCATCTTGATCACAGCATTATTAATATGTGCTTTTACGTATTTTTCATTTGTTCCACCTGGATTTAAACCGATTGTAACTTCAGGGCGATCGATGTCTTGAAGAGAGTTGAAACGATCTTTGTCTTCCCGTCTGATTAGGGGAGTTTTGCCATCTGAAAAATAGGGAGCTGTCAGGTGTGCACGCTTTTGTCGATCAAGATTTCGACTAATTCCGCCCATAGCGATATCAAAACGATCTGCCATTAAATCATTCATCAAATCAGTCCAGGAAGTAGGAACAAACCTTACTTCTACTCCTAAATCTTTGGCTATTTTTTTTCCCATAACAATATCATATCCTTCAAAACAATTCGTTTCTGGATTGTAATAAGTAAAAGGCTTATAATCACCTGTCGTTCCAATACGGATAATGCCCTTTTGCAAAATGGAATCAAGTTTAGATATAGGTTTATGTGTAAAGCTTAAATGAAATGGAATGGTGCTAAAAAAGTCCATCACTCCCTCTTGTAGTGGATTTTGTTGTTGATATAGATGAACTTTTTTCACACTTATCCCTCCCAAATTAATTGTTTTTAGTAATCGCGTTTAGCTGATCAAAGAATGCAGGATACGAAACGGCTACGGCTTCACTATTTGACAGGAATGTGTCACCCTCTGCAATACATGAAGCCACGCTTAACATCATGCCGATGCGGTGATCTCCATAACTATCGACGTTAGCTCCTTTTAAAGGTGTCTTTCCATGAATAATCATGCCATCTTCAGTAGCTTGTATATCGGCACCCATTTTTTTTAATTGATTTACGACAGTCTCAATTCTGTCCGTTTCCTTTACACGTAACTCTTGTGCATCTTGAATGATGGTTTGACCTTCTGCTTGGGTGGCGGCCAAAGCAATGATTGGAATTTCGTCAATCAGCCTTGGTATTAAATTCCCTTTTATAATTGTGCCCTTCAATCGTGAGGTGTGTATAACAAGGTCACCGTATGGTTCTGAACTTTCCTCATTCACATCTTGATACGTAATTTGCGCTCCCATGTCTTGTAAAACGTCTAATATTCCCGTTCGTGTTGGGTTGAGTCCTACCTTTTTTAATGTGATTAAACTGTCTGGAATGATGGCTCCAGCTACTAGAAAAAAGGCTGCGGATGAAATATCGCCAGGAACTTCAATATGCGTTCCCTTGAGTTGCTGTCCCCCATTTAAGGAAACTGTTAATCCATCATTTTTTATATTCGCTCCAAACGCTTCAAGCATTCGTTCAGTATGATCTCTTGATTTTACCGGTTCGGTAACAGAAGTTGTTCCTTCTCCTTCCAATCCGGCAAGTAAAATGGCGGATTTCACTTGTGCACTTGCAATTGGAGAGTGATAGTGGATTCCTTTTGCAGTACCGCCTTCTATTTGTAGGGGCACTTTATTTCCTGAGTCTCTTCCTTCAATCCGCGCGCCCATTTGTTTTAAGGGCTGTGTGACGCGATTCATAGGTCGCTTGGCAATAGAGTCATCTCCGGTTAAAACAGAAGTAAATGGTGTATTGGCTAAAATACCTAACATTAAACGAATGGTTGTCCCGGAATTTCCAACATCGAGATCTGATGAAGGTGGCTGTAGACCTTTTATTCCTTTACCTTCAACAATGACGTGTTCGTTTTCTTGTTTTATGGCAACGCCTAGTTTTTGAAAACAAGATATCGTACTTAAACAATCTTCTCCGGTTAAAAAACCATTTATTGAAGTTGTCCCTTCTGCAATTGAGCCAAACATAACGGCTCGGTGGGAAATGGATTTATCTCCTGGCACTTTAATCGTTCCATTCAAGCTTTTAATGGGTGTAAGTCTTTTAACCATAATAAGTGCCTCCTCTACAACGTAATGTGAGTTAAGTAGTTTTCTTGTTGCAATAGATCTCTTGCTTTGTCCCGATCTTCTTCATTTTGAAAGCTGACGCGCAGTACCCCATCTAAACCTTCTCTTACTTCAAGAATTGAGAGATTGATAATACTGATTTTTGAATCGGCAAGAAGTGTTGTTACTTTTGATAAAGCTCCCACTTTGTCTAGAACATCTACATAAAGATCTGAAAATGGTGGTATCGCCCCTTTTGATTTTATTGGTAAACCATCACGAAACGATTTTGCACCGTCGAAGAAATGAAATAACTCATTCTTATCTCCATTTTTCACAAAACCAATCACTGTTTCCATTTCTTCTTTCCATTCTGTTAAAAGAGAAAGGAGATGTGATTTGTTTTGGCTTACAATGTCACTCCACATGTTTGGTGAGCTAGAAGCGATACGTGTGATGTCACGAAACCCACCCGCTGCCAACTGTTGGATTAAAGGATTATCCTGAGCATGGTTTTGTGCGACTCTTACAAGACTTGAAGCAATTAAATGCGGGAAATGACTCACGATACCTGTCAGGAAATCATGTTCATCAGCTTGTACGACAATAAACTTCGCATGAGTGCCTTTTAACCATTCTTTTGCTTCCTCTATTTTATTTTCAGGTGTATAGGAGCTTGGTGTGAGCATATAAAAAGCATTTTCAAAAAGATGTGGTTTAGCACTTTCCACTCCTGTTTTGTGAGAACCAGCCATGGGGTGTCCTCCGATAAAAACAATTCCATTCTCACCTAGTTTTTCTGCTTTAGCCATGATGGTATTCTTTGTGCTTCCTACATCCATAACCAAAGCTTGGATGGCAGGCTGAATAGAAGACAAAGTATCCATAACATGTAACGTTTCTTCTACAGGAGTAGCGATTATGATAAGATCGGCATCTCCTGCATCTTGTACAAAATTGGTTGAGATTTTATCAATTACTCCCAGCTTTAAAGCTGTATCACAATTGGAAGCCTTGATGTCATAGCCGATAATAACGGCTTCATGCTCTTTTTTTATTGTTAGAGCGATGGATCCCCCGATTAATCCAACTCCAATCAGTAAGACGTGTTTCATGTGAAAAGCTCCTTTTTTTACTTGGCCTGCAAGAACTCCGTTAATTTCTCCTCTAAATCAGAAGTGTTGAAGGGAGATAGAAATGCCCGGCCTATTTCGTGTAAAAGTACCATTTGGATGGAACCATGTGAGGCTTTTTTGTCTTTTTTCATCCGATTAATTAATGAAGGTGCGGATAACCCTTTTGGTAGTTGTGGATACCCTAAGCTTTCTAACCACTCCATTAATTCACATGCTAATTCTTTCGTTTCAGAGTGAAGCGATAACGCGAATATCATGCCGTGGACAACCGCTTCACCATGAGTTATATCTTTGTAGAGAAGTTCTGATTCTATGGCGTGGCCAAGTGTATGACCAAAGTTCAAATACGCTCTTATTCCTGTTTCCGTTTCATCCTGTGTTACTACACTGTTTTTAATTTGTATTCCTTTTTTTAGTGCATAAAGCAGATGATCATCTCTTAAATCATGTAAGGATTGAATGTTTTTACGCAGATAGAGATAAAAGTCTTTATCTGCAATTAGTGCATGTTTAATCACTTCAGCGAATCCAGATCTAATCTCATTTTCCGGGAGAGTTGATAAAAATTCAGTCGAATAGATTACTGCTTCAGGCTGATGAAAAACACCAATCATATTCTTGCCTGCTGGATGGTTTATTCCCGTCTTGCCGCCTACTGCACTATCATGAGCAAGGATGGTAGTTGGGATCTGGATGAATCGAATTCCTCTCATATATGTGCCGGCCACAAAGCCTGCAAGATCCCCTATCATGCCGCCTCCTAAAGCTAAAACGACAGACGAGCGATCAAGTCCTTTTTCTAGTGCAAAGCTTTGGCAGGCATAATAATTTTCAAACGATTTTTGACTATCACCGGCTTTTATTTGAAAAGTTACATATGAGAAAGACTTGCCAATCGTCTCTTGAATAAGACGTAGATAAAGCTTCCCCACATTTTCATCTGTAATAATTAATACGTTCTTAGGTGATGGTTTTAAAGACTGCAAGATTGGAACCAACTTTGAAATAGCCTCTTCACCAACATAAACCGGATAGTTTTTTGAAGGTGTAGTAATCTTCAAGTATTCCATTTAAAACACCCTTGCCTGCTCTTGGTGCCGAACGATGTTATTTTTAATTACATTCATGTTATCTTGACCGAACTGCTGAACAAGCGCACTTGCTAACTCCCATGCAACAACAGCTTCCGCTACTACGCTCGCAGCTGGAACAGCACAGCTGTCAGAACGTTCAATACTTGCTGCAAAGGCTTCTTTTGTTTCAATATCAACGCTTTGAAGAGGCTTATATAAAGTGGGGATCGGCTTCATAACTCCACGAACAACAACTGGCATGCCAGTAGTCATTCCACCTTCAAAGCCACCTGCGTTATTTGTTTTTCTTGTGTACCCATTTTCAATATCCCATTGTATTTCATCATGTACTTCACTGCCTGGTTTTCTGGCTGCGTCAAATCCTATTCCTATTTCAGCACCTTTAAACGCATTAATGCTCATAATAGCAGCAGCAAGTTTGGCATCCAATTTGTTGTCATAATGTGTGTAACTTCCAACAGCGACTGGCATTCCTTCTACAATGACTTCTACTATTCCTCCGATTGAATCACCGTTTTCTTTTGCATGATCAATGGCTTCCATCATCTGTTTTTCTGCGTTTTCGTCTAGGCATCTAACGGGAGATTTCTCTGTTTTTTTTCTTAGCTCAGTCAACGTTTCATAAGTGGTTTGTTCTGCTTTCACTCCACCGATCTCAAGCACATGACCGCCAACTTCTATCCCAAGTTCTTTTAACACTTTTTTAGCAACTGCACCTGCTGCTACACGTACGGTAGTCTCTCTTGCAGAAGATCGTTCTAGAACATTTCTCATATCTCGATGATTGTACTTTATCGCACCATTTAAATCTGCATGCCCTGGACGTGGTCTTGAAATGACACGTTTCACTTCAGCGTTATCATCCTCAAGTGGTTCAGCACCCATAATCTTCGTCCAGTGAGCAAAATCCTTGTTTTCAACTACCAGAGTGATAGGCGATCCTAACGTAACACCATGTCTAACACCGCTTAGGATCTGAACCTGATCGGTTTCAATCTGCATACGACGGCCTCTGCCATGTCCTTTTTGCCTTCTTGCAAGTTCATTATTTATGTCTTCTGCAACTAGCGGCAGACCTGCTGGTACCCCTTCAATGATAGTCGTTAATTGCGGTCCGTGTGACTCGCCTGCTGTTAAGTATCTCATTTCACATTCCTCCTGTTTGAAAGTACAAAAAAATCCCTGCTAATAAGCAGGGACGAAATATTCGCGGTACCACCCTGACAGCAAAGCTAGTGCTCTGCCACCTTCATTGTCATAACGGAGAATCCGGCTTTTTATATAAAAAGCAGCTCAAGAATTGTAATTCATGACGGGCTGTGTACTGATTTCCACCACCATCAGCTCTCTGCAACAGGGAACCCCATCATTACTTCTGTTCTTTCATAGCGTTTGAAATATAAAGTTATAGACAGTTTTAACACGTTGAAGCGCTGTTGTAAAGAAAATTCATTCATTTTTCTTAAAATTTACAATACCCTCATCTATTCGTCAATAGAGATGAAATGGTCACAAAAAAGAAAATAATATTTTTTAGGTATTTCTATTGACTTTATTCTAAAATCCATTTAAAGTTACAAACAATACTTTATGAGACACACGCTTTAAAGCGCGAAAGTGTCCGGTGTGATTATGATTAATAAAAAAGCCTATTAGCGGCCGCTTTGTAGGAAATGATAACTATTGAAAATTTAGAGGAGGAAACAACGTGTCAAACGAATTGGAAGTATTACGTAAACAGATGGATGATGTTACTTTAAAAATCTTGGAGCTTTTAAACGAACGTGGAAATGTTGCTCAACAAATCGGCAAATTAAAAGAAATGCAAGGGGTTAAAAGGTTTGACCCAGTAAGAGAAAGAAATTTACTGGATTTGATCGCTTCTCATAATGATGGTCCTTTTGAAACCTCTACCTTGCACCATATATTCAAACAAATTTTCAAAGCGAGCTTAGAACTTCAAAAAGATGATAACCGAAAAGCATTATTAGTATCCCGTAAAAAGAAACCAGAAGATACGATTGTTAATGTGAAAGGTGAAATGATTGGAGATGGAAATCCTCATTTCATTATGGGACCTTGTGCGGTAGAAAGTTATGAACAAGTAAAGCAAGTAGCTGAAGTCATTTCCGCTAAAGGTCTAACCTTGATTCGCGGAGGTGCCTTTAAACCGCGTACCTCTCCATACGATTTTCAAGGGCTTGGTTTTGAAGGTCTAAAAATATTAAGGAAAGTAGCCGATGAACATCAACTAGCTGTTGTCAGTGAAATTTTAAATCCAAATGATATTGAGATGGCGCTTGATTATGTTGATGTGATCCAAATTGGTGCTCGGAATATGCAGAACTTTGACTTATTAAAAGCTGCAGGATCTGTTAATAAACCAGTCCTCCTCAAGCGTGGTTTAGCAGCAACGATAGAAGAATTCATGTATGCTGCAGAATACATTTTAGCTCAAGGGAACTCTCAGGTTATTCTGTGTGAACGAGGTATTCGTACTTATGAAAGAGCTACTCGAAATACGCTTGATATTTCCGCTGTACCAATCTTAAAGAAAGAAACCCATCTGCCTGTAGTTGTAGATGTCACTCATTCAACAGGAAGAAAAGATCTGCTCCTGCCTGCTGCTAAAGCTGCGATGGCAATTGGTGCAGATGCCATCATGGCAGAAGTCCACCCTGATCCTGCTGTAGCGTTATCAGACTCGGCTCAGCAAATGAATTTCCCTGAATTTGATGATTTCATGGACTCATTGTTAAATAAAAAAAAGCTTAAATACATCCATAATTAATACCAAGATACGATAAAAGCCTGACTCACTGAGACAGGCTTTCTTTTGGTTTTATCCTTCAAAGTACTCTTTATAGTACCCTCCTATTTTACCTGTATTATCAATGACAAAATAAAATTCTTCTGTTTCGTTTTTTAACTCGTACATCTTACCTTCTGTTAATGCACGATCTACCATATACTTCTTTGCGTTAGTATGTACGCATTTAATCTCACGCAATGTTTGTCTTTTTGCCCAGTCTAAATGAATCAAAGCATTCTCTCCCCTGTAAAAATGGTTTCTTTTAGTATGTCATTCTCTTCACTAAATGATAATGGTGGAGTATGCCGAATGTCAATCCGAGCTTTCTGTAGGCTCTTCCCTAGTCATTAAACTCGTATATCGTTACAATAGCAATGGGAAAAGATCATCAAAAGAAAAGGAGAATGAATATGAAAGCACTTGTATTTAATACTTTTGGCGGTCCTGAGGTTCTAGAATATCGCGAAATAACCCCTCCAACGATCGAACCAAATGATATTTTGTTAGAAATGAAAGCAATTGGATTGAATTTTGCAGACGTATATAGAAGAAAAGGAAATTATCATTTAGAAGGCAAACCACCTTATATATTAGGCTATGAAGGAGCAGGAATTGTTAAAGAAGTAGGAAGTGATGTAAAAGGAATAAAAGTAGGAGATCACATGGCATTCGCAGATGTACCCGCTGCTAATGCTGAATTCGTTGCTGTGTCATGTGAAAAAGCAATACCCATTCCAGACGGTGTCTCATTCGAATCTGCAGCTAGCCTATTGCTGCAAGGTCTTACAGCTCATTATTTAACAAAAGACAGCTTCACCATTAAAAAAGGTGATGTCGCATTAGTTCATGCAGCTGCAGGCGGTGTGGGACAGTTATTGATCCAAATGATAAAATTGTTAGGCGGAATAGCAATCGGTTTAACCTCTTCTGATGAAAAACGTCAAGCTGCTCTTTCTGTTGGAGCTGATTCAGTTATTCTATATAAAGAAGATTGGAAAAGCGAAATTATGGATCTGACATCAGGAAAAGGTGTAGACGTTGTTTATGAATCAGTTGGCTCTACGATAATGGAGAGTTTTGAGGTTACTAGAATCGGAGGAACCGTTGTGTTCTTTGGAATGGCTGGCGGTGATCCTGTCAAGATTGACCCTCGCATGCTTATGGATACTTCGAAAACGTTAACGGGCGGCGACTTATGGAACGTACTGACGACTCACAAAGAACGAGTAACCCGCTCTAAAGAGTTATTTCAATGGATCAAAGATGGAAATCTAAAATTATCACAAACCGAATATCCTTTGAGCGAAGGAGCAAGGGCACACGAAATGCTTGAAAGCAGAAAAAGCACCGGCAAAATTTTGTTAATTCCTTAAAACGTCTCTTTATTATAGAACGGATCTGGCGGCTAGCTTTAGCCGCTTTTTTAGTGCGCTGATAGTTGCATAGTTCAACTAAAATTCTACAGTATACTTGTAACCTGCAAATGTTGTTACTTGTAGATTGCAAGTGATGGTGTTGTGTGGAATTTGCCCATGTCTTATTGATAAATGGATGAATCTTTTTTTCTGTAATTCAGAGTTATGAAGAAAATTTATGAGCCCTTTGGTGCCATTTATGAGCCTTCAAAAAAGTTTATGAGCCTTCAAAAAAATTTATTGGCCCATAAAAAAATTATGGTCCTTCAAATATATTTATAGGCTTTTCGACAAAATTCATCTCCCAAACAAATGAAAATGGTATCCAAAACCCCCTCTTAAAAAATGATGTCCCTTGGCGTACGCCAAGTTTCCAAATTAAAAACTTACAATTCATCAAAAAACACCTCCTGCCGCAGCAAGAGGTGTTTTCAATCATTGAATTATCCTTCTAGAAGCAATGACTCTGGATCTTCGAGCAATTGCTTAACTGTAGTCAGGAAGCTTACTGCCTCTTTTCCATCTACGATTCGGTGATCGTATGAAAGAGCAATATACATCATTGGACGGTTTTCCATTCTCTCTTTATCGATTGCAACTGGTCTCCATTGAATCGTGTGCATCCCTAGAATACCGACTTGAGGAGCGTTAAGGATCGGTGTCGAAAGCATGGAACCGAAAATCCCTCCGTTTGTGATCGTGAATGACCCGCCTTGAAGGTCTTCTAATGATAACTTCTTAGAACGCGCCTTCTCAGCTAAGTTACCAATCTCTTTTTCAATACCTGCAAAGCTTAGACGATCTGCATTGCGTACAACCGGTACAACTAGTCCTTCTTCTGCTCCAACTGCGATACCGATATCGTAAAATTTCTTCAGGATCATTTCGTCGCCTTGAATTTCAGCATTTACTGCCGGGAACTTTTTAAGAGCTCCTATTACTGCTTTTGTAAAGAACGACATGTAGCCTAATTTAACCCCATTTTGCTCGAAGAACTTGTCTTTACGGCGAGCACGGACTTCATTAATCGCAGTCATGTCGACTTCGTTAAATGTGGTTAGCATCGCTGCCGTTTGTTGAGCTTCAACAAGGCGCTTTGCGATGGTCTGACGTCTGCGGGACATTTTAACACGTTCCACAGGCTTTTCTGGATTTACCGCTTCTACCGCTTTGTTTTCTTGTGTTGGTGCCTTAGATGAGCTAGTGCTTGCTGCTTTTTCGCTTCCGTTTTCAGAATGACGTTTTACATCTTCTGTACGGACTCTCCCAAGAGGATCACGAGAGCTTACTTCAGAAAGATCGATGCCTTTTTCTCGCGCGAGTTTGCGAGCTGCCGGTGATGCGATTGGGCGGTCTGCCGCTTTTGTTTCTTCTTTTTCAGAAGACTTCTCTTGTTTTGGCACAGATTCGGCTTTTGCTTCAGAAGCAGGTTTTTCTTCTTGTTTCTCACTCGTTTCAGATGAAGCATCACCTTCAACGATAGAAGCAATTACGTCGCCAACTGAAACCGTATCACCTGGCTCTACTTTAATATTTTTTAAAATGCCATCACGTTCAGCACTGATTTCAATGTTGACTTTATCTGTTTCTAATTCAACGATGTCTTCACCTTTAACGACTGCTTCGCCTTCTTTTTTAAGCCATTGTGCAACTGTACCTTCTGAAATTGATTCGGCTAACTCCGGAACTTTAACTTCAAACATGTTCACGGCCTCCCTCTCGCGTTTGTATGTCAAGTGCTAACGATGTTTGTATGATTTGTTCTTGTTCTTTTTTATAGATATCTGGTTCCCCACCAGCGGTACTAGAGCGTTCTTGTCTGCCGATGTATGATACGTGAGCTCCTTTAGGTGCAACGGAACGCAACTTCGGTTCGATATACAGCCATGATCCCATGTTTTTCGGTTCTTCTTGAACCCAAATCAGATCTTCAACGTTTGGATATTGCTTTAATAGAGCTGTCATCTCTTCTTCCGGGAACGGGTAGATTTGTTCTACGCGTACAATATGGAATTCCGTTCTTGAAACTTGATCTTGCTCTAGAGCTTTTTCTAGATCAATGGCAATTTTACCTGAACATAAGAGAATCTTTTTCACTTTCTCTTTTTCCTTGCCAAGCCCACTCTGTTCAAGTAAAGGCTGGAAATGATCTGTCTCGAAACTTTCCGCAACAGAAGCCACTTTTGTATCACGAAGCAAGCTCTTCGGTGTCATTACGACTAAAGGACGAACCTCATCCATCGAAAGAAGCTTAGCTTGACGTCTTAATAAGTGGAAATATTGCGCTGCCGTAGTGACGTTGGCCACCGTCCAGTTGTTTTCAGCACCAAGCTGCAAGAAACGCTCTAATCGTGCACTGGAGTGCTCAGGTCCTTGTCCTTCATATCCGTGAGGGAGAAGAAGAACCATACCTGATTTTTGTCCCCATTTCGCACGACCTGCTGACAGGAACTGATCAAATAGAACTTGTGCAACGTTTGCAAAGTCTCCATACTGAGCTTCCCAAATGACAAGTGTTTCTGGTGCGAAAACATTGTATCCATACTCAAATCCTACAACCGATGATTCTGATAATGGACTGTTATGAATAGCAAATGAAACGTTGATATCATCCATCCCATGCAGAGGTGAAAATTTCTTGCCATTTTCACTATCATTCAATACAAGATGTCTTTGCGCAAATGTTCCACGCTCTGAGTCTTGCCCTGTGATTCGAATAGGAGTACCTTCTTTTAGAATGGAAGCAAAAGCAAGTGTTTCTGCCATACCCCAATCGATTTTTTCACCTTGGAATGCTTTGCGTCTGCGTTCTAGGATTCGTTTGATCTTAGGATATACGTTAAAGTCTTCTGGCCATTGAAGCATCTTTTCCGTTAACTCTTGCAGTTCTGTTACCGAAATTGTGGTATCGATATCAGGAAGTGCTTTCGATAATGGATCCGGAAGCCGAGTGTCTTCCAGTTTGAATTTTTCTTTGCGTCCTTGTACTTTTTCATACTCTGTTTGGTGCTTTGCTAAAACTTCTTCTTCCATTCCTTTTACATCTTCTTCTGATAGTACACCCTCTTTAACGAGCTGCTTCGCATAAGCGTCACGAACTGTTGGATGACTGTTTACTTGTTTGTATAATTTAGGCTGTGTTGCAGAAGGATCATCCATTTCGTTATGTCCGAATCGACGGTATCCAATAAGGTCGATAAGAACATCCTTTTGAAACTTCTTACGATATTCATAAGCGAGATGAACAGCGGCTATACAAGCTTCAGGATCATCTGCATTCACGTGAATAATTGGAATCTCAAACCCTTTAGCAAGATCACTCGCATACTTTGTAGAACGAGAATCACTACTGTCAGTTGTGAAACCTACTAAGTTATTTGCTATGATATGAAGTGTTCCACCTGTTTGGTAACCTCTTAAACGGCTTAAGTTCAGTGTTTCGGCTACAATCCCTTCTCCAGGAAAAGCAGCATCCCCATGAATCAATATTGCAAAGGCTTTTGACGTATCTTGTTTTGGATAACCTTTGCTGTTCCTTGTTTCTTGAGCAGCTCTTGTATACCCTTCAACTACAGGATCAACATATTCCAGATGACTTGGGTTATTAGCTAATGAAACTTTGATTTTGTGCGTTTGATCTGCTTCGAACAATCGGCTAGCTCCCAAGTGATACTTTACATCACCTGTCCAACCAAAGTTAATGCCTCTAGACCCTTCTGAAGGAATTAATTCTTTGTTTGGTGAGTGATGAAACTCAGAGAAAATTAATTCATATGGCTTCCCTAATACATGAGCAAGAACATTCAGACGACCTCTGTGTGCCATACCGATTAAAGCATGTTCAGCACCATCTCGGCTTCCTTCTTTAGCTGCTTCATCAAGCATTGGGACAAGCATGTCTACCCCTTCAATGGAAAAACGCTTTTGTCCAACAAACGTTTTGTGAAGGAATTTTTCAAAGCCTTCTACTTCTGAAAGACGGTATAAAAGATTTTTTTTATCTTTAGCCGAAAAATCAGGATAATGCTGGCTTGTTTCTACCATCGTGTTTAACCATTGACGCTCTTCTGTTTCATGTACGTGACTAAATTCATAAGCAATGTTTTTTGTATACACCTCTTGTAACATTTGGATGGCTTCCCAACCGTTCTTAACGTTTGATGGAGCTTCTTTCCAAATAAAAGATGGTGGTATCGCTTTCAAATCTTCAATTGATAAGTTAAATTCTTTCGGGTCAATGTGGTGAGTGTCCTTAGGAAATTCTCCTACTGGATATAGGTTGGCTGCTAAATGCCCATAAGTGCGAATATTTTCAGCTAGTTTCAGTGCAGCTGCAAGCTTCTCTAAATCCATTCCATCAAAACTCTGTCCAGTACGTTCATTTGTTGCAGGTCCCTCACTTGGTGGACCCCATGCATCAAATTTTTCTTTGAATGAACTGTCAACAGATTCCGGATCCACTCTATATTGATCATATAGTTCAAGGACATAGGCCAAGTTTGGTCCATTTAGCCCTTGCCAAGGATTTTCTGATTTGGAACGTTGATGACTCATCTTTTGTTCCCTCCTGCTTCCCTTTGTAAGTATTGTGCTGTTGCTGTTAACAGGTGATTCATCATTTCTCGCAATAGATTTTTCCCTATTTAAAGCGCTCTCAAACGATGAATGAAAAGAACCTTATCATTGATAAGGTTTCAACTGTAAGCAATGGTCATTGCCATTATACTATATTTTTGCGGAAAGTGAATTTTGTTTTTTACGATTGATGAGATAATTTGCCCATTTTGTTTTACTTATGGTGAAAATTAGAAGGGCAAGCCAGATCAATGTAAAAGAAAGTAAATGAATGGGCGTAAACGTTTCTTCATACAAGAACACACCTAGCAGCAACATGATCGTGGGTGCAATATATTGTAAGAAACCTGTCATCGTCATGGTTATTCGCTTAACACCGAGCGCAAAACATACGAGCGGAACGGCTGTAACAAGTCCTGCTCCCCATAAGAGAACAGAAGTCACTGTCCCGCCAGAAATAAAAGAACCAATCCCGTTAAATTGAAGATAGGATAAATATATAAATGCGACCGGAACGACAAACATCGTTTCAAACGTTAGCCCTGTTAACGAGTCAAAACTGCCAAGTTTCTTAGCAAGTCCGTAAAGACCAAAGGATAGCGCAAGAATTAGAGCGACCCAGGGGAATTTTCCGTATTGGAAAGTTAATAAAAAAACACCACAAGCCGCAATAATAAAGGAAACAATCTGCCAACTGTTTAACTTTTCTTTTAACACTAATATTCCTAAAACAACATTAACAAGTGGATTGATATAATAACCTAGACTTGCTTGCACAACATGATCATTATTTACCGCCCAAATGTACATTAACCAGTTTCCGCTGATTAATAATGATGCGATGAATACGGATAAAAATTGCTTCTTACTTGAAAAAAGAATTCTCACATCTCGACTAAGATCATTTTTTCGTTTTAATAAAAATAAAACGGCTAGCATAAGAACAAATGACCAAAATATTCGATGAGCTAAAATTTCAGCAGAGCCCACCTGATCTAATGGCTTCCAATATAAAGGAAGAACTCCCCAAATCAAATATGCTAAGGCTGCATACCAGACACCCTTTGTTTGTTCACTGTACGTTTTCATGAAGAATTCCTCGATTCCAAATGAGTTTAAGTTATAAGATTATATAACGGAATCGAGAAGTTTTGCCAGTAAGTTAACTCCATTTTTTATTTCTTTACAATCGATCGGTGAATGCTCAAAAAATATGAATCATACCTGCTCTTTATCAACCCTTCAGTTAAGTGATTCATTCCTAACTCAAGCCAAGGAGGATAAACGTTCGGCTCAGGTAGAAAATCAAACATAGTGATCAAATCCCAGTAAGGTTGATCTGCAGTCAGTGTTTTTGTTTCCTCTATATAAAACTTTAAAAAATGATCTGCAGCTTCTATCCCATACAAAAGAGCAAGGTTTAATCGGCAGTGACCGACATCTACTTCTTTAGGACCCCAGCATGCATTTGGCCAATCTACAATTCCTGTAGCCTCTCCTTTTTCCCATAAAACATTTACAGGATGGAAGTCACGGTGGATAAACCCGATATTTGAACTGGGATGATAGTTTTTAGCAAACTGTATCGCCTCTATAAACAAAGATTCATACTTTGACCATGTTGGATTTGTTATGAGATGAATGTCGTTATAAGTCTTATGATGCCAAGGAAATGGATCGTTTATTTCCGTTCTATGAAACGTTCCAAGTAATGTAGCTAAACCTTTTAACCACTTTTGTTTAGGGTGTTTTGGTAACATTACTTCCCCTGGGATATAACTCATTAAGACTGCTGGATACGGTGAAATCTCTTTCTTAAAAGTATATGCGTACAGCTTTGGAGTGTTAATCTCACTTGTGTCTGCTTGGATCAATGAAGAGGCTTCATGTTTGGCAAGATCAGGTTCCTCTTTCAGCCATTCATGGTTCGTATAAAAACGAATTACCGCTTTCTTTTGACCGGAATCACTCAAGAGATAGAGAAGTGAAGATGTAGCTCCTTTTAACTCTTGCACTTCAAAAAGATTATCGAGTTCACTATTTCGAATTACCCAATCCTTTAAACTAGCTGACCATTCAATCATTTCTCACACTCCCAGCTACATTCGATTTGGCGTTTGCATTCCTAATAAACGAAGCCCTTCTTTTAAAACGATGTGAATGCAGGCGCATAAAGCTAGTCTTTCTAATGTCTCTGGGCTGTTTAATATTTTCACATTTCCGTAATAATGATTGAATTTATGAGAAAGCTTCAAAAGATATTTAGATAGAATAGATGGTTCTTTTCGATTAAAAGCAAGGAGAATAACGTTAGGAAATTCATTTAATGTAGAAAAAATCTCCCAGCTTTCTTCTTCAATTGTAATGTCGTCAGGTATATGTCCCTTAAAGTTTCCTTTTCCTAATAAGGTTTGGATTCTTGCTGCTGTATATTGAACATAGGGTCCTGTGTCTCCCTCGAACTTTAACATTTGCTCTAGAGAAAATTCCACATCGTTTCCTTTTTCATTCTTTAAGTCATGAAAAATAACTGCACCTACCCCCACTTGTCTCGCTACTTCATCTACTTCCACTAAGTCAGGATTTTTTTCTTGTATGTTTGTTCTTGCTAAATGAATGGCATCTAAAAGAACAGATTCAAGAAGGACAGTTCGGCCTTTCCTTGTGCTCATCTTTTTACCATTCTGTAAGATCAGTCCGAAAGGGACATGATGCATGTCATCTGACCAGCCATAACCCATTTTACATAACGATCGTTTCACTTGTTCAAAATGGAGTGATTGTTCATGTCCAACTACATAAAAAGCTTGATCAAAATCATATTCATTTTTTCTAAAGATGGCAGCTGTTAAATCACGGGTTGCATAAAGAGTTGCCCCATCAGATTTTTTAATTAAACAAGGAGGAAGGTCTTCGCCTACCTTTACAATCAATGCCCCGTCGGAATGTTCTAGTAGATTTTTCTCTTGAAGCTCTTTTACGGTTTGATCCATCTTATCGTTAAAGAAGGCTTCACCGTTGTATGAATCAAAATTCACTCCTAAAAGTTCATAGATTTTTTGAAAGGCTTTTAATGAAACGTCTTTAAACCAAATCCATAGATGTGTAGCTTGTGGGTCCCCATCCTCTAATTTCTTGAACCATTGTCTTCCTTCATCGTTTAAAGATGGGTTCATTTCTGCTTCCTCATGAAAGCGGACGTATATTGCTGAAAGTTCTGGAATAGGATTGACTTTTACTTTGTCTTCTTCTCCCCATCTTAAATAAGCAGATATTAATTTTCCAAACTGTGTTCCCCAATCGCCAATATAGTTAATCTTCACAGTGTCATAACCGCATTTTTCACTTATCGCGGCAATGGAAGAACCTATTACGGTAGAGCGCAGATGACCCATCGAAAAGGGTTTTGCGATATTTGGAGAGGATAAGTCAAGCACAATCCTTTTTCCCTTACCAAATGAATGACTTCCGTAAGTCTCTTTATCTTTTAATATTGTTGATAAAAGCTGGAAAGCTGCTAATTTCTTATTTAAAAAGACATTTACATAGCCGCCAGCCGTCTCCACTTTTTCAAAAAGAGTCGGCAGTTTACCTGTTATCAACGTATTTGCAATTTGATGAGGTGCAGCTTTGTAGATTTTAGCTAATGGAAAGCATGGAAATGCAAGGTCACCTTGATGAATCTGTTTTGGTTTTTCAATCATTGCTTCGATTTGCTCAGTGGACAGACCATCTCCAATGGCGTTTTTTAGATAATTTGCAAATTCATTTTTCTCATTCATTAAAATTCCCTCCTAATAAAAAAACCGCCTCTTCTATAATAGAAGAGACGGATATTTACCGCGGTACCACTCTGATTGCCTTAAAAAGGCCGCTTTAATTGATAACGGGTTGTCCCGGTTTGCTCTACGTTTTAGTTCAAGCAAACATTTCCAAAGTGCGTTTCTTCTGAAAAGTTGGACCAGGCTTTCACCGTCCCTGGCTCGCTATACCTAACAAAACAGAGTACTCTCTTTTTCATTAATGTTCTTTTCTTTAGTTTTTCATATTATATGAAGCATATACTGAAAAGTCAACTTATTCCATTTCATCTAAATCTAAGTAATCTTTCATTCTTTTGATGTAACGCTTAAGCCTGAACAATGTCTCTGTCCGTAAATATTTCGATGTAAAAGCTGAAGATACAGCACTTATGGAAACAAAGACACCATGTTCTGTAACTCTGACAGGAATAATACCTGTAAAAATGGTTTCACCGCTGCTTTTATATAATAGTTCTGTTGAAACAAGTACTATTTTCTCATCATCTTGAGCTCCTGGTGATACCGATTGAACTTCAAATAAAAATTGTACACTCATAACTACTCCTTAAGGTTCGTCTCGTTATTTTTTATGATATAATGCATTAGCTTGATTTGTCAGTCAAAACGATAAAGGAAGTATGCTCATGTTCCAAACTCATACATTAAAAGATAAATACAAATATTTCCTAATGTTAGTTATACCGGTTCTCATAACCCAGCTCGGGTTATACGCAATGAATTTTTTTGACACTGTAATGAGTGGTCATGCTGGTGCTAAACAGCTTGCAGGTGTTGCCATCGGAACAAGTCTTTGGGTTCCCATTTTTACGGGATTAAACGGCATCTTAATGGCTCTTACACCTATTGTATCTCAACTTGAAGGCGCTAAAAATAATAAAACTGTACCAAAAGCAGTGCTTCAAGCTGTTTATTTATCTGTCGTAATTTCAATTATTGTAATCATCATTGGTTCAGTCGTATTAGATCCCATCTTGCAAGCAATGTCACTTGAACAAGAAGTAGCCCGAGTGGCTAAAGGGTATTTAGTTGCTCTTTCTTTTGGGATTTTGCCTCTGTTTTTGTACGGTGCACTCCGATCCTTCATGGATGCCTTAGGACAAACAAGGATTACGATGTTCGTTACCCTTTTTGCACTGCCCGTAAATGCCTTTTTTAACTACTTATTCATTTTCGGAAAATGGGGTTTTCCTGAACTTGGTGGGATTGGTGCTGGTGTTGCATCAACGATTACCTATTGGATAACGGCACTTGTGACATTCATCATCGTTGTAAAAGTGAGTCCGTTCAAAAACTACAACATTTTTCATACCTTTTATAAGCCCTCATTAAAAGCATGGAAAGAACAATTAAAAATCGGAGTCCCGATAGGTCTCGCCATCTTTTTTGAAGTGAGTATTTTTGCCGCTGTAACGTTACTCATGAGTGATTTTAATACCGTAACGATTGCTGCGCATCAAGCTGCGTTAAACTTTGCATCCTTTTTATATATGCTTCCATTGAGTATCTCTTTTGCATTAACGATAGCCGTTGGGTTTGAAGTTGGAGCGAGACGTTACAAAGACGCAGCTCAATATAGTTATATTGGTATTTTTACAGCTATTGGCTTTGCCGTTTTCCTCTCTGCCTTGTTAATGATATTTGATGAACAAGTTGCACGAATTTATTCAAATGAACGTGAAGTGATTCAGTTAACGACTTCTTTTTTATGGTACGCAGTCTTTTTCCAGCTTGCTGATGCGATAGGAGCTCCTATACAAGGAGCTTTGCGTGGATACAAAGACGTAAATGTGACATTCATGCTATCTTTTATCTCCTATTGGGTTCTAGGTTTGCCAGTGGGATATTATTTAGCTAATTTTACTTCTTTTGGTGCATTCGGTTATTGGATCGGTCTCATTTCTGGATTATCAGCAGGAGCTGTCTTCTTATTCACCCGTTTAAAATTTATACAATCTCATTCCTTTTCCACAGAAAATGAAAAATAAAACCAGCCAATTGGCTGGTTTATTTGTTTTCAAATAGAGTCAAATATTCAGAATAACCCTTTTCTTTTAGTTGTTCTTTCGGAATGAAACGGATGGAAGCTGAGTTAATGCAATAACGCAATCCACCTTTGTCTTTAGGTCCATCTGTAAAAACATGGCCGAGATGAGAATCGGCCTCTTTACTCCTTACTTCTGTTCGAATCATACCGTGAGAAAGGTCCTCTTTTTCGTCGACAGTAGAAGAACGTACAGGTCTTGTAAAACTTGGCCAACCGCAGCTGCTGTCAAACTTATCAATAGAGCTAAACAGGGGTTCCCCTGAAACAATATCCACATAAATCCCTTCTTCATTATGGTTCCAGTACTCATTCTGAAAAGGAGGTTCTGTTGCATCATTTTGTGTCACGTTATATTGAACAGGACTCAATGTTTTTAGGATCTCTTCCTTTTTTTCTTTATCGACCCAATGTGATTTTATAAATTTGTCGCGTCCTGAACCTTGTCGATAACGTTTGTAATGGAATGGATTTTTCTTATGATACTCTTGGTGATATTCTTCTGCTTTATAAAACCTTTTAGAAGGCAGTATTAAAGTGGCAATGGGTTTATTAAACCGGCCACTGTCCTCTATTTCTTTTTTAGTTCGCTCTGCAATCGACTTTTGTTCTTCATCATGATAAAAAATAGCTGTTCGATAAGAGTCTCCACGATCGTAAAACTGGCCGCCTTCATCCGTTGGATCAATCTGCTTCCAAAAAACAGACACAATTTTTTCATAAGAAATCACTGAAGGGTCAAATGTGATTTGTACCGCTTCGAAGTGTCCTGTCGTTTCACTGCATACTTCTTTGTACGTAGGGTTGTCTTTATGACCGCCAGTATAGCCTGATTCTACTTTAACAATGCCTGGCCATTCCTCGAAGGGTGTAACCATACACCAGAAACAGCCTCCCGCGAACGTGGCAATTTCGTACGGCTTTTTCATAAAATCAAACTCCTTATAATATATTTGTTTCATCATATAAGAACGAGATGAAAAAGAACAGAAAAAGAAACTTTAATAGGTGTTTTATCCTCTTTTTACTATTGGACCAGGTGTTACTGGGTTTTTTATTGGAGCTGGAGGTTTATCCTTCTTTTGTTTTCGGGTATTCTGTAAAAAGTAATATAATCCCGAAAGGACGATGGCACCGCCTATCCATTGCGTTGCGGTTAATGCTTCACTTAAAAACAAATAGGCGAGTAAAGTTGCACCAACAGGTTCTCCTAAAATAGCCATTGAAATGGTGGCGGCTGTTACGTATTTTAAGAGCCAATTAAATAATACGTGTCCAAAAAGGGTTGGAACAAGTGCAAGCAATACAAATATACCCCACTCCCTTCCTGAGTATCCTGTCATCTGTATCGAAAAAAGCAAATTATACATGGCAAAAACGAAAACAGCAGTTAAAAAGACAATAAAACTATATACGGTTGCAGGGATTGACTTTAATAGCTTTTGACCGATGAGCATATGAACAGCGACAACGACTGTTCCCAATATAGATAACATGTCACCTTGAATATGCTGCATGGAGATACCGATATCCCCCCAACCGATCATGATAGCTCCTATTATGGCAACCATCATTCCAATTATCGCTGATTTTGTAGTTTTTTCACGAAAGGCAATATAAGCACCAAGCATTACAAAAACAGGCTGCAATGACAGTAATATCGTAGAACTTGCAACTGTCGTTAATTTTAACGATCCCATCCAGAATAAAAAATGAAGTGCCAAAAAGGTCCCAGACCAAAACAACCATATGTATTCTTTTAATGATATCCTTTTAATAGCTCCAAAGTGTTTCCAGACAAATGGAAGCATGAGAATTAGCGTAAATAACAATCGATACATGCCTTGAACAGAAACTGGTGCCTCCGACCACTTTACAAATATAGAAGAAAATGAAATGGCGATGATTCCAATGACCATCGGTATGATAATGGGTATTTTAAGCGAATTGTTTTCCAAATAGTCACCCTATTCTCTTTTTGTATGATATTATCTATTTTAATTAGATGATCTTTTCTTAATAAAAGGCTATTTTCGTAAATTTTGTTGTTTTTGAAAGTTGTTAATTTCCGCTCCAGGTTGCTCGCTTTCCACCGGGGCGAGCGGTGAGCAAGCGGCTTTTCTTTTTGATGAGTCTTTCACCTTGCACTCCAATCAACTATCAAAGAAGAGATGAAAATGACCATTAGCTACAATTTTTTAGAAAAGAGCCTAAAAAACAGATAAGATTGTGATCATGGAGGAGAAAATGATGAAAAAAAGGTATATTGTTCTCTTGTTGCTATTATTCCTTTCAATTGGCACAGCCGGATGGTATTACTATCCACAGTATAAAATAAATCAGATTAAAAAAGAATCTGTAGTTGTTAAAAGTAAAAATACAAAAGTAAAGCAGATTACGTATATTGATTATTTAAAAGAAAGTTCGAAGTCCTCCTATTATCATCTAGTTTTAGGTGATTCTGTTGCACAAGGAAGAGGTTCTGACAAAGGCGGGTTTGCCATTAGAGTGAACTCAAACCTTGAAAATTTAACAACAAAGAAATTTATTCTTGAAAATCAAGGTGTTTCTGGAGCAACTAGTCAAGGGTTATTAAACCAGCTCCAAATACCAGCTGTTCAAGAATCAGTACAAAAAGCTGATATTATCTCAATAAACATTGGCGGCAATGATCTTGTTCAGATTGCAAAAAAAGAAGGTCCTTTAAAAGCCATTCAAAGCTATGATGATGTTAAGAGTAATTATGAAGAAAATTTGCAAGATATCTTCAAGAAAATACGGTCACTTAACCCTGATGCCATTCTTGTTTTAAACGAGTTATACAATGTAGTTAATTCTGAGCAAAAGTACTATCCTGCCACAGAAAAGTTATTAAATGATTGGAATTTAATCGCTTATGAGACAGCATTATCTCATAAACCTGCACTAGTCGTACCTGTCAGTGATGCTCTTTTAACGGAAGATATGGAAAAATGGTTACATGACTCCATCCATCCCAATGATGAAGGATATACAAGAATTGCACAAAAGACGATAACCACATTTAAAAATAATTCTTTTGTAGAGGCCCAATGATCATAATAATGTTTTTAACTCATCTAGTTTGCCGTTCCAATGTTTAACTTCTGGTAAAAAATAAAAGGTAGTAGCCTCGCTAAGCTGATTGAGGATTCTGTTCGGGTCATATAAGAAAACATGCTTTTGATTGCCAAGTGCGATTCCAAGCTCTGTATGACACCCTTTTCCACCGGGCAGAATCACAATCACAACATTGGATTCCATGACCGCTTTAAATTCTTTTGCACCAATATCAGCAAGATCTTCAACCGTTTGCGCCCTTGAATTTTGAGTCCAGTCATAGGTTAGTTTCCACCCCAATGTTTCCTCAATACGTAAACTCATTTCTTTTACTAATTCTTTATTTTGAAAACCTGATGCCATATAAAATTTCATAATTCCCCTCCATATAGGATCTTTTCAATGTTAATGTAAAAAGCATATTACAATCTTGAAATAAAGAATAGATAAACTTGCATCTTTTTGTGAACATGTTAACATAGTACTTTATAAATAATACTTATATTTTGAAAGAGGGGTTGCATGCTTAAATACAAACATATTACTTTTATTGGCGCAGGTTCAATGGCTGAAGCTATGATTTCTGGTTTCATTTATAAAGCTGGAATCTCACCAGACAGAATTACTGCAGCGAACCATACAAATGTTAAAAGAAGAATTGAATTAATTGATAAGTATCAAATTTGTGCAGAATCAATTGAGGATGTATCGTTTCAACATTCAGATGTGATTATTCTTGCGGTAAAACCAAAACAAGCAGAAGAGGTATTACAACAGTTACGTCCTCATCTGCGAAATCATCACATCATTTTATCTGTCCTTGCTGGTATCTCTACACGATTTATTGAAGAAATAATTAGCAAAGAACTTCCCGTAATACGTATTATGCCAAATACATCAAGTATGATTGGTGAATCCATAACAGGTATTAGTGCTGGGAAGTTTGTCAGAAATGATGATTTGGATTTAGCTCAAGAATTATCGAAGGCAATCGGTAGAGTGAAAATCATTTCCGAGAAACAAATGGACGTTTTCACTGGAATCGCAGGAAGTGGTCCAGCTTATTTTTATTATCTTCTCGAGCATATGGAAGATGTAGCTGTCCAAAATGGACTTGACCGAGAACTTGCAAGAGAGATTGCTGCACAAACCTTATATGGTGCAAGTAAGATGGTAATGGAATCAAGTGATTCCCCTGCAGAACTTAGGAAAAAGGTAACATCTCCCAATGGAACGACTGCTGCAGGACTTCATGCCCTCGATAAATATGGTGGTGGCAGAGCGATTGAAGCCGCAGTAGAAAATGCTGCCAAGCGATCAAAAACATTAAGAAAAGAATATGAAAAAGTCCCTGTGGTTTAATTTAAGAGGAAGAGAAGAACGCATGAGTATTTTTGCTCGTGCGTTTTTTAATATTTTTATAAATTTGTTTTACTTCACTAGTCACCTGTTAATGTCCAATTTACAATAAAATCTCAAAATTGGACAGGGCGTTTTCATCACTTCCCTCTTCTGGTTATGTCCCTTTTTTAAAAGATGAATATACTTATAATGAAACTATTATGAGGTGATTTTTTTTGAAAGACAATTCTGTAAGAATGTTTCCATATGGAGGGTACGATCCATTTTCCACTCCTTCTGCCAAGGTTTTTTCACAAACCCATACCCCACCAGACAGACCCCCTTATTCTCAAGCTCCAGTTCAAAATCCTCAACAAGCATATGCACAAGGATTTAATCAGCCGTATATGCCATATATGCCGCCAATGATGCCACCTGGCGTTGCTCCGCATCCAATGATGCAAGGTATGCCCGGAATGCCAGGAATGCAGGGAATGCCTTTTGGTCAACAACAGCAACAAGGAAATCAAAATGCTTCTATGCAAACAAACAATAACCAAGGAACTGGATTTACATTTAGTAAAGCTATGGGCGGCGCCAATCAGGTAATGGGGCTTGCGCAGCAGATGGGTAACATCCTTTCATTCTTTAAGTAGAAGCTTTTTTGGAGGCTTCTATTTTTTTTTGAATAAACGGCTATAATGCTTTAAAAGGTATGCTGTTTCCATTTTATGAAGACCTGCCCAATAAGCCATCCAAACGTGAGAACTCGTTTTTTTAACCAATCTGATTTTTGGCCATACTTTGCTTTCTTCAGTAAACCAATTCGAGGGGGAAAAAGGTCCGTCATACGTTTGATCCCACGCATCTTTCCAACTAGGACTATAGAGTTTTTGATGATTTTTAGTTTTAAATAAGGACAGCTTTTCTTTAAAAATAGCTTTTGTTAGTGGTTGATGGGTAAAAACCTCCGGATCGTAGTCCGATCGTGAGCCCGTGTGAGGAAAATCGCAAGCAAATTGAAAAACGGAATCAAAATGGTCTGAATGAAAGAGGAGAATATATAAATTCTGTCCTAATGCAATTCGTTTCTCTAGCTTTTCGAAGTTCTGCATGGTTTTTCCTGTCGTTTTTTTAAAAGGAAATACTGGAAAAAGAATTTGAGATAAGTGCAGCCATTGTTGCAAGCGATAAGATAGTTGACGGATTAAAGCTTGAAATTCATCTGTTTTAATCAGTAGTTCTTCAATATGACTTTGTTCATTAATGATTAGTGCTGTCTGTAAAAGCGGACTCCTGTCACTTTGAAAAAAAAGATCCCATACTCCCTCCATAAATGGTGAGATATTAAAATATTTACATAAGAAAAACAGGGGTTTTTGTCTCTTTTTACTTTCTTCATAGATAAGTAATTGCGGGTATGCATCTTGAAAAATGATACTGTTTCCTTTTTCAATCACGTCGTAAAGCTGCCTCGAAAACCCCTCTTCAAGGATATGTGATAAAAATTCGCCTTTTAAATCTGTCATGAAATAGCCAGCGTTTCTTGATACCATATGGGCTAAGAAGGACCAATGAATCTCCGGATGTTTTTTAAAAAATGAAAGATATGCTGAAGTTCTCGTTATATTGTTTTTGTTTTTTTCTTCTGTTTCTTTTCTTATCCGGTGGATGAGTTCCTTTTCTTTCTGAAAGTTTATATATGGACCATTTGTTTTACTTTGTATTGCACCCCATTTAATACTAAGTGCTTGCTGTTGTTCTTTCTTAATTTCCCATACGGTTTTTTCTTTTGTAAATAAAAATGTGGCACGATATAAAAAATTTAATGGAATGAGTGTTAACTTTGTTAGAATTCTTGTTGATTGATTCAATGTGTAACACCTTCCTTTACTCTCAATGTATGAAGAGTTAACGGTAATAACACAAGAAAGCATCCATTTCATGTTGGATGCTTTTTAAGGAATCTATTTAGTTGCCACTCCACCTGATAACAAAAACTTCATAGCTTCTTCGGGTTTAACATCAAGAATTTTCACTCTTTCTTTTGGTACTAAAAATGTGAAACCTGCAATTTGAAAAGTTTGAGGAATATAAACAGCTACATGGCCATTTAATTCTTGCCCGAGACTGCCTACCTGATCTGTAGTCACAAAGCCTATACTTTTCATATCTAACTCTGGATATTCAATGAGGACGACGGTTGAAAATGATTTTTTTTCTCCTAAAAGTGAGTGAATTGTTTCCTTTATCACCGTATAAACAGTCTTTACAAGCGGTGTCCTTTCAAGAATACGATCGATAAGTTTAAAGATTCTACTTGAAATATATTGTGTAGACATCCACCCTAGCACGGTAATAATAATAATCGTCGTGACGATACCGATACCTGGAATATAGTCCTCTTCTAGAACATTTCTCAATAAGTTTCCAAGAATGCTGTCCAAAAACCCAAAAATTTTATAAATGATATAAACGGCTAATACAATCGGCAGAATGGTTAACAAGCCATTAAGAAAATACTTTACTAAAGTTCTCATGTGTACCTCTTTTTAAATTGGTTATGACTTCATAGCAGAAGTACTCGTGACGATCTGTTCTTTAAACTGTTTTTGTAATTGTTTTGTTAAAGATCCTATCTTATATGTTTGATCACTTGCACCTTTTAGCTTGATTACGGGTGTAATTTCCATCGTCGTACTCGTGATGAACACTTCATCTGCACGGAGTAAATCATCCACAGAAAACGATTCTTCCAATACAGGGATTTGAAGTTTATCAGCGATCTTTAGGACAATCTGTCTTGTAATACCGTTTAAGATAAGGTTATTGGCAGGATGCGTTTGTAAAACTCCATTTTTAACGATAAATACGTTTGAAGATGAACCCTCCGTAACGGTCCCATCTCGATGCTGAATCGCTTCTTGACAATCAAAATCAGCTGCTTTCCTTTTTGCCATAACATTTCCGAGCAAGTTCAAACTTTTTATATCACAACGCAGCCACCGAATATCCTCTGTTAAGTAGGTTTGAACGCCGTTTGATTGCGATTCTGCTATCGTATTTAGAGAAACTGATTTTGTAAACCCGGTGACAACACTCTGCATATCACGCTCATATAAGTGATTTCGTGGTGCGACACCTCTAGTCATCTGAATATATACCATACCGTCGTGCACCTTGTTTTTACTTATTAATTGTTGGGTTAGCTCCTTGAAGGTTTGAAGGTCATAAGGAAGAACAAGTTCTAATTTTGCAGCACTTTGAATAAATCGCTCAAAATGTTCATTTAAAGCGAACGGCTTTTGATCGTATACAAAAACGACCTCATAAATACCGTCACCAAATAAATATCCTCTGTCTTCAAAATCAACAGATAGTGCTCCGTTCTTAATAATCTGGTCGTGATAAAGTACATAAGAATCTCCCATTGTTTTACCACCTCTATATTTAGTGTATGTAGTCAATTAAGCTTTCATCTAATGTAAATGAAAAAGTGACTCCATTCAAGAGTCACTTTAGATCGTTGCTATTTTTTTATTGAATATTTCCGCCTGCTTGTTGATATCTTGCCATAAATTCTTGCTTAAACTGATTCGTTATGGAAAGATCGTGTATCCATAATGCATTTTCATCATTGACGTCATTTCCGTTCGTGCTCCAGTTAGTAGAACCAGTTATCACAAGGGGATCACTTGATGTATCTGCGTCAATAATAAAATATTTATGGTGAAGTTTTCTTGATTCTTTATCCATGTAAACAGGAGCCGGGTTCTTCCAGCGAGTATTTGGGTTGTTTACACTCGTTTGTGTAGCCGTTCTCCCTGTCATGTCAACAGAAGCTGACCACCACATATTCCAGAATGAATCATCAAATACTCCTTTTACATCAAAACCGGTAAGAGTGCCCTCCATATCATTTCGAGACCCTTCCCATTTCATTTTTAGAGTATCGACTAGAGACTGATCAGACCAGGCGAAAATGCTAAAATACGTATTTTGATCTGCAGATGTCTCTATCGTCTCATTCATTTTCGGCACAGCATTATCTCCAGGTGAGAAGTAGACCTGAATCATTTTACCGCCAACGGTTACTTGATGAGCTGTGTTATCTGTTTTGCGAGATCCGTAATTCGATACATTTGCGTTTGGTGTAATACTAGCACTACCCCACATCTCATCAAATTCCGTTTTATAGATGGTCGACAATTCACTAGAATGTAGCTCTATAGAATGATTAGAGTTGCCGTCTAAAATTCCGTTCGCTCTGTTCTCGTCAGTCCCATAAAGACCTGTCGTCGTAAAGTTCCAACTTCCAGTAAATACCCACTTTCCATCAATAATAAGAAATTTATTATGCATTTGATCATCAGGAGAATAGTACGCATCGGTACTCTTTGATTCCCCTTCTACTAGCATGTGCCCAGTTTGAGGACCGCTGCCGACAGTAACTGTTCTTTGTGTAAAGTCTTGATATCCAGTTTGCGGAAGATTATATTCTGCTCGTTTTGTTTGATTTTCAACGGCAAATATAATGGAATCTGAAAAAATGTGAACATCATCTGAAGTATTTACTTGTCCATCTTTTCCTCTTGCTAATTTTTCTAAGTAAAGTTTCATAAGCTCGTATCTAGCATCATGTTCTGGATCACTGAGAGGCTTAGCATCTGCGATCATTCGAACAGTAACGCCTGTTGAAGCTTTTTCGATTAGAGCATCTACAATGTTCGGTAAATTAATTTCATATGTAGCAATGTCAATCGATTTTGTTGCTGCATTTATACGATTTAATAATCTGTTTTCTAAGTTTACGTTGTAATTAGCAACATTTCCTGGGGTTGCAAATTGCGACAAAGCGGTTTTGTTAAAATAAACGTTTATGGCTCCTACATCATTGCTTACGTTATTTAGTTGTTCAGGTTGACCATTTGACGTTCCGCTAACCGTACCTGGTGTTCCAAATCCTGCATCATAACTTGTTGATGCAGTCTTCCAATTTTGCGGATCATCTCCAGCTGTTAGAGTGTTTTTTCTTTCCATTGTAGCTCTTGATGTCGAATCGCCTGCATACCATTTCGAGATAGAATCACTTGCTTGATTTGCTGCATTTACAAGTTCAAGAACTTCTCCACTATTAGAAAGCGCTCCGGAATACAGCTGGTCTGCCGCGATGCCTGGTACTGTAGAATCATCCGTGCGTTCTAGTAAAAAAGTATCTCCAGGATTGATTGAACCTTGAAGTGGAATGCTTGGTGTTCCATCTTGTGCTTTAAGTGTCCATCCATTTAATGAAATGGCTTGGCTAGTAGGATTATACAGTTCAATCCATTCATCATTTGCATCAACGGTCGTTCCCATCCACGCTATTTCTGAAATGACTGGACCTTCAACTGCCCCAGCAGCTGCTTCAACATGAGTACTTAATGGTGATTGTACAGAAAAAACGGATGTAACCAAGGCTAAAGCTGTTAAACTATTTTTCCATTTCATAAAACAAACCCCTTTTTTGCAATGATTTGGTGAAGCCAAAAGAATCATAGCATAGGAAATGGATGAAATAAGTGCTTAATTTGCATTGTTAACAAAATTGCGACTAAAGAACTTGGCTTATAAAAGTTTTGTATAGAATTATAAGGAAATTTACCTAGATAATTGGATGTAGACAATAAAATAACCGCTCAATGAGCGGTTGTTCTTTTTCCATAGGTTATTGTTTAATTGTCTTTACGACTTTGTTGTTTTCTACTGTAACGATGTATAATTCATTATCCATCTCAATAAGAAAATCCTCGTCATATTGTTCTTTCAATTCTTCCTCAATTTTAAACGGTTTATTAAAATGTGCATCAATAACGTTTAATCTGTCTTTACGCGTATTCTCACGATTAATACTATCGAATACAAAATAAGCTAAGAACAAAACACCTAATACAATGATCGTTTTTGCTGTTTTACTCAAAATCCTATCTCCTTCCCCTTTTCTCCAAAAACTAGTATAACCTACTGACAAAGCAAAAACACCTGGTTTTTTACCAGGTGCTTTCGTGTCACTTCCACCAATCATCATGAATAGAAGCAGGAAGGTGCCTTTTGTGCATCGTTTGAAGATATCTTTTTTCTATTTTATCTTTCGTTTGACGAGACACTTCTTTACCCTCTAAGTAATCGTCGATTTCTTCATAAGTGACACCTAATGCTGTTTCATCAGGAATAAGAGGTTTGTCATCTTCTAAATCAGCTGTAGGGACTTTTAAATAAATGCGTTCTTCGGCTCCTAACTCTTTAAGAAGGGCTCTTCCTTGACGTTTATTGAGACCAAATAAAGGAACGATATCACATGCTCCATCTCCGTGCTTTGTAAAAAAACCTGTAATGGCTTCAGCTGCATGGTCAGTTCCGATCACAAGGCAATGATACGCTCCGGCGATATCATATTGTACCTTCATTCGTTCACGTGCCTTTGTATTGCCTTTTAAAAAGTTGGAAAGCTCTTTATCTGTTGCTTCATTGAAACTTTTTACAGATGCATCAACTGCTGATTTTATATTTACTGTAAGTGAAACATCAGGCTTTATAAATGATAAAGCACGCTCAGCATCTTCTTCATCCTTTTGAACACCATAAGGGAGTCGTACAGCTACAAAGGTATAATCATCCCCTGTTTCTTCTCTGAGTTGGCTCATAGCCATTTGAGCTAATTTCCCAGCCAAACTCGAATCCTGACCGCCGCTAATTCCCAACACATATCCATTCATCCCTGTTTTTGTTACATAATCTTTTAAGAATTGAACCCTGTTTTCAATTTCTGTCTTAGGTTCTATTTCGGGATTTACAAGTAATTCATTTATAATTGTTTGTTGTAATTCCAAAATAATCGCCACCTTAATATGTGATGTAATTTGTTTTCCACGAAAATTAAACAGTTAACCTAAGTTGTAATCCTTTTCTAACTGATATAAACAGTCCAATGAACGTTTTGCCCATTCACTTTCGTCTTCTTTAAGGGTTTGTATGTATTGCTCTAGTGCGGTTTTTAAGGATTCCTTATATTCAGGAAGATATCCGTTATATTTTTTTACCGTATGTACAGGCATCCAGGCACGTTCACCATTGCTTAATGCTCTTCTTTCCTGAAAAAAAGGGACGTTTGCTTGTTTCGGGTTATGCAGATCACCTTGCCATGGATGGGTTAGAACGGCAAGAACTTTAACAAGGACCATTTCATTTCTTTCCATTTCAGTCTCGCCTATATAATGCCCCGTTTTATAACTTGCAACTACTAATTTCTGATCTGTCATTCTTTCGCCTCCAAAGCCTCAATCTCTTTTGAGACAACAAATGCAAGGTCTTCATTCCCGAAGATGGATAAGACTTGCAGCAATGTTTCGTTTGCAATGAATTCAGCTTCCTCTTTTGGAACAGTCTGTTCGAGCATATGCATCACGTACTCATTATTTAATTGATCGGGATAAGCTTTTATGTATACAGCTTTGGGGTCTAAACCATTATTTACACACCATTGAGCATATATAATAATCATCATGCCCTCGTCTTTTTGGTAATTACTGATTACTTTTTCGGATATTTCATTTGTACGGCTCATAAATATGTCCCCCCTAATTTCTAGTAGTTAAAGTTTACTTTAAAACAGGGCAAAAGAAAAAGCCAGCAAATATCACTGGCTTTGTTTGTTAATTATATGCTGTGCTGTTCTTTACTCTCTGTTTCGTACCGATTACGTGGATGGTCTAAACATTCTTTCGAGCAAGAACGTTTATGCTTGATTTCACATTCCGTACAGCAAACATGCTGTTTATTACATTCTGGATTGGCACAATTCACATATCGATCTTCAAGTTTACCGCAATAATAACATTTAGAAACAACGGTATCTTCTTCTGTACGATTGATTGGGACTGCAATACGTTCATCGAACACATAACATTTTCCATCCCATAAACGTCCTTGCACTTCTGGGTCCTTCCCATACGTGACAATTCCGCCTTCAAGCTGTGAAACATCTTTAAAGCCTTCTTGCATAAGGAAACCAGAAAACTTTTCACATCTGATTCCACCTGTGCAATACGTTAATACCTTTTTGTCTTTAAATTCGCTTAAGTTTTCACGCACCCATTTAGGAAAATCTCTTGAAGCTTTAACATCAGGTTTGATGGCACCTCTAAAGTGGCCAATCTCATACTCATAGTCGTTACGTCCGTCGATGACAATTACATCTTCATCTTGAAGAGCTTCGTAAAATTCTTTTGGTGAAAGACGTCTTCCTGAAAGTTGATTTGGGTTAACATCTTCATCAAAACGCCATGTTACCAATTCTTTTTTATGACGAACGAACATTTTTTTGAAAGTATGTTCTTCTACTTCATCTATTTTAAAAACGATATCTGCGAATCGAGGATCTTTCTTGAGATGATCCATGTACATCTCCGTTTGCTCATATGTTCCTGAAACAGTTCCGTTTATTCCTTCTGGAGCAACAATAATACGCCCTAAAAGTCCTAATTCCTTACAAAACTTTAAATGTTCTTCTTTAAAGCTTTCAGGATCTTCAATAGAAACATACTTATAATACAAAAGTACTCTCATTTTCTCTGACATGATTAATCACCAACCTGCAACGTTAGTTTTTTTATGACGCCAAATAAAAAACCACCGGTCCCAATTACCTAATCCCCGTGGTGAGTACCGGATTTAACCGATATTCGAAATATTAAATTGGAAAGTGGCGCGCCCACCAGGATTCGAACCCAGAATACGAGAGCCGAAATCTCGTGTGATATCCATTTCACTATAGGCGCTAATTACCGTCACGATTAATATCATAAACAAAAAACTAAAATAAAACAAGTCTTTTTTACAACATTTATATAACGGTTCCTTAATTTACTAAATTAAGTGGAATGATCTTTTCTTCAATACTTTCATATTTTGTAATTACTGGTTCTTCAGGATGCCACTTAAAGATTCCTTTTTCACCATTTAATATGGCCGGAAAATGAAGTGTAGATGAAAAAGCATCTTCAAACCATACTCCATGAGACAGAATATTTGAAATGAAGATTTCTGCTTCCAACTCCATATGCTGAATTCTTTTTTCCCAATTTTTCTTTTCTTCTGCATTTAAATGAGGTTCTACCTGTTGAAAGGATTCATACCAAAGATCAAATTCTCGTTGTAAATTGTATAAGGAATCGATTTCTTTCGTGATTACTGGCAGCAGTTGATTCGCTTCTTCTAAAGTATAACGTTTCATTACACATGCTCCTTCACATTCTTGTCAGTATTATAACAAAAGAAAGATGTGTTGCACATCCATACGACAAGAAGAAAACCTTTTGGTTTCCCAAAAGGTTAAATGGTAAGGCACATCTCTTTTTTTGGATTCTTAAGATCTAAATAAAATGCTCTAACGGTTTCGTCTTCAAGTAATTCAGGGAAATCTCTTCTGTATTCTGAACTGATTAATATTTGTTCAACGAGATCTGTTGACCCTTTTCTTAAAAGCAGGCGCAGCGTTAACCATTTATCCCTTTTGGCTTTCAAATGAAATTTAGTAATAAACAGCATGATTCTATCATCACTTGAAAAAACTTTTTCTTTTTCTTTTCGTAAATTAATATCAGATACCGTTTTCATAGAGAAACACCCTCCTTTAATTTGCGAGCTCTTAATACCATTATTATTCAGTTTTTTCTGAAATATACTTGTCCAAGAAAGAAATCTAGTTTTATTGGACGGGTATTAGTAGAACAGTCAATATTTGCCTCAATACTTTTTATTTGATTAAATGGCTTTATAAGCAAATAACTAGGGAGCTGTGTTTAATGAAAAAGCTACAAAAAGAAATAGTATTGGGTAATTTTCAATCCATTCTGTCGGAATCAGGCTCCTGGAAAATGGGAGGATTTCCCCTTCCAGACGGATCGTTCCATGAATTCAGAGAACCTGAAGCAGTAGTAATTGTTCGAAAAGATGAGCTATATGTGAGAGTCAATCCATTTACAAAATCCCACCCTTCAGTTCAATTTTTGGATAATGCTAAACACATGTATTATTCGAACGATTCGATTAAAGTCCCGGAAGAAGGAAATATATCGTTTACATGGAAAATGCGTTCTCGTCCGATCGGTACAACTCCTAATGATCTATATGATGGATTTGTTTCAGTCAATTTGTTAGATTTTTCTACAGGTGCAGCACTAGATTTTTTTGCTGGTGATGATCAATATGCAAGTGTGTATGCGGTCCTTCCTTTTCCAGGTGTTCACGTTCCCGAAACGGGAAAAACGAGATACTTTTGTATCTTTAAAGAAGAAACAGCTTTCTACCAAAGAGAATGGAACGAATACCAGATTTCATACAATCGCCGCGATGATGAAGTTCGTTTTTTAGTAAATGGTGTAGAAGTACGTAGAGAGTCCAATGTACCGATTAAATTTAACGAATTCACCGTTGCACTTGGATTAATGACAGAGAAGGATATATCACCAAACGGAAGTACCTCTCTTCATGGACAAGGCATTATTGGCGAATGGACACCAATCAAAATTATAGTCGAAAATGAATGAAGTATACCTTAAAGGTCTGCAAGATGCGGGCCTTTTATTATGTATTCTAGGAATAATATGAAAATTCCTTTTTTTGCGACAGTTTTATATAATAAGTATTGAGCAAATAAGAGAGGAAGCGGCAAAATGAAACAAATTAACCTGTTACAAATTGAAGAATTGACGGTTCAAGAACTTCAAACCTATTTAGAAAATGAAGACCTGACATCTTTTGATCTTGTGAAAAAGTATTTAGAACGTATAGCAACGTATGATAAATCAGGTCCTCTTATTAATTCAGTTCTTGAAATTAATCCTGAAGCATTATTCATTGCACGAAAACTTGATGAAGAGCGGAAAGCAGGAAGAATCCGCGGCGCGTTACATGGTGTTCCAGTCATTATAAAAGACAATATTGACACAGCTGACCAGATGCATACAAGTGCAGGGTCATTGGCACTTCAAGATCACTATGCTACAAAAGATGCTTTCATCGTTCAAAAGCTTAGAAACGCTGGAGCTGTTATTCTTGGGAAGGCAAATATGACGGAATGGGCAAACTTTATGGCATACAATATGCCAAATGGCTTTAGCTCGAGAGGAGGTCAAGTGTTAAATCCGTATGGTCCAGGCAAACTCGATGTTAGCGGCTCAAGCTCAGGATCTGCCGCTTCTGTTAGCTGTAATTTCACAATGCTGGCTGTTGGAACAGAAACATCGGGGTCCATTTTATGTCCAGCAGGAAATAATAATATAGTGGGCATTAAACCGACAGTGGGGCTTGTATCAAGAAGTGGTATTATTCCAATTTCAATCAGTCAGGATACTGCAGGTCCGATGGCTAGAAACGTGAAAGATGCTGCTATTTTACTGGAGACTTTAGCGGGTCATGACCCAGATGATTCTGCAACGCTTTCCACTTCTCTTCCTTCATCCTATATAGACGGTTTGGGGAGTGCATCTCTTAAAGGGAAACGAATCGGTGTTTCTTATGAGTTTTGTGTTAAAAAATTAACGGGTGTACAAAAGAACGTTTTCGACGAAGCACTTTCTGTATTAAAAAATGAAGGTACTGAAATAGTGTATGTCGAATGCATTTCGCCGTTAGAGAATGAAACTTTTGATTATAACGTTTTAATTTACGAATTTAAATCTGGAATAAATCATTATTTAAAGACCGTCTCTCCTGCCCTAGGATTAAAATCTCTTTCCGATATTATTGCTTACAACATGAAATTTGATAAGGATTGTCTAAAATATGATCAAGAATTATTGGTAGAGAGCAACAATACAGACGGCACCTTAACAAACCCTGATTATTTGAATAGCAGGCTAAATGATCTTCAAAAAACGCAGGATCAAGGAATTGATCTTGTAATGAAAGAAAACCAATTAGATGCATTAATAAGTCCAAATGACGTATGGTATGGTATTCCTGCAAAAGCAGGCTATCCTTCCGTTTCTGTACCTTCCGGATTTGATACGGATGGCTTACCTTTAAGCATTGTACTAACAGGTAATGCATTTTCAGAAAAAAACCTGATTGAAATGGCATATGTATATGAACAAATCACCCAACATAGGATGCCAGTAGAACTGAAATAATAAGAACCGGGATGATGCTCCCGGTTCTTATTCATTAAATGATTCTTTTTAAAACTTGTATGGCCTGTTCAATATCGTTGGAACTTACATCGTAATGAGTGGTTAATCTGATTTGTCCTTCTCCAAATGAAACGGCAAGAATGCCTTCCTTTTTAAGAAGGTCTAAAAATTCATCGTTTGTTTTATACGTTTGTTCAATGTTAACAATCACGATATTCGTTTCTGGCTGGTTAACTAAAGTAAGTCCTGAAATATCTTCAATGGCGTCGGCTAACCTTCTTGCCTTTTCATGATCTTCTGACAATCTTTCGACCATTTCTGTTAATGAAACAATTCCGCTAGCTGCAAGGAAACCTGCCTGTCTCATGCCCCCGCCAAGCCGCTTTCTCCATTTTCTGGCTTTTTGTATAACTTCTTTTTTTCCTGCCAAAATGGAGCCAACTGGAGAACCAAGTCCCTTTGACAAACAAATCTGAACGGAGTCACAGAACTGTGTATAGTCCTTTACTTTTTTATTAGAAGCTACAACCGCATTAAATAAACGTGCTCCGTCTATATGTACTGGAATGGAAGAAGTTTGAGCGAGTTGATAAATGGCTTCCATATTATTTAAGGAAACAATAGACCCACCTGAACGATTATGTGTGTTTTCAAGACATATTAAGGATGTGTCAGGAAAGTGAATGTCCTGTGAGCGAATTGCATTTCTCACGTCAATTGGATTCATCTCTCCTTTTATCCCCCTTACAACACGTGGCTGAACACCAGCTAATGCAGAAATGGCTCCGCCTTCATAAAAGAAGATGTGCGATTCTGATTCTACGATAATTTCATCACCAGGAGAACAGTAGGAGAGTACAGCTAGTTGATTTCCTTGTGTTCCGCTCGTAACGAATAGTGCTGCTTCTTTTCCTAGCATTTCTGCAGCTAATTCTTCCAATCTGTTAATAGTAGGATCTTCTCCGTAGACATCATCCCCTACTGTTGCCTCGAAAATAGCCTCTCGCATCTTTTTGGTGGGTTGTGTCAATGTATCACTTCGTAAATCAATCATTTTATCACCTCATGGTTAGTTGTCGTTACTTTTCAATTACCCCATATAAAAAACTTGCATTCCGTCTTATGATAGAAAAACCAAGTTCGTTAAATTTGCTGCTTGATTTGTTATCTTTCATTACGACACGATGTGAAGCAACTCTAAGAGCTTCATTTATGATTTCAGGTGTAATGACGTGATAATCTGCGCTTCCTTTTAATCCTTCTATGCCAGGTGAATTTATACTCGACTCGAACATAGGATCGAAATAAACGACATCATAGCTGTTAGCATCAATACTCTTTAAATATTCAAAGTGGTTAGCATGAATAACAGAAATACGGCGCATCGCATCATTCATCTCTTCAAGACGGCTCTCCCAAACCTTTAGTCCGCTTTGTACAACAAATGAAATGGCTTTTGAGCTCTCAATTCCTGTCACGTCTCCCTTTTTACCTGTTACTAAACTTGCGACAATGGCATCTGATCCCAATCCAAGTGTGCAATCTAGAAGTGACATCCCTTCTTTTAATTGTGCCGCTTGAATGAACGGATCCTCTTCACCCCTTAGAAGCTGTTTAACTCTGAACATAGAAGAATTAGGATGGAAGAAAAAAGGAGTGCTTTTATCCTTACGGTGAAAAGAGATCTTTTCGATGCCGATCATTAATACATCGTCTTGATAATAATCAATGATTGAGTCAATGGAATGGCTACCTCTTTCCAGAAAAGGGAATCCTAAAGATTCAGCGATTCCTTTCGCTTTGTTTCGTATTTTACTTGCATTTTTACCCGCTGTTGTAACAATCATAGTATCCACCTATCTTAATCACTTGCTTTTTAACAAATAACGTATTATTTGCATAACTCTTGGAACAAACCTAAAATATGGGAAGATACATATGAGGAGGCCACATAATGAAGAAAAGCTCCCCTTTCCTTCTTTTAGGAAAAATCACGTTTCGATTCCGTATTTACATTATAGCATTCTGGGTGCTGACTACCATTCTATTAGGTTTTTTTGCTGTTAAGCTTCCTGCCAGTTTAAATGGAAGCGGATTCGAAATGGACGGTTCTTTTTCAAAGGTTGAAAATATACTTCAAGATAAATTTAACCAGCCAAAGTCATCTGTTATGTTAGTATTTGATTCAAAAAAATATAACCCAAGTGATGAAGTTTACGAACAATTTGTAAAAGAAACACTTTCATCTATGGAAGGGGTTAAAGATACAGTAGGTGTTCAAAGTCCTTATGATGCACCTGAAAAAATGGTGAAAGAAAATGTTTCATTTGCATCAGTCCGCTTTGATAAAAGCTTTGGAGATCTGAAGGAATCAATCGAACAAATTAGAGAACGATTACCCAAAGACGGTGATATAGAGGTCTCCTTAACAGGTGGACCTGTAATCGCAGAAGATATGAATACAGCCAGTCAGCAAGACCTTGCACGAGCAGAAGCTATTGGTATTCCGGCTGCTCTCCTAATTCTTTTGCTTGCATTTGGAGGTCTCATTGCTGCAGGCTTGCCAATTATTGTAGGTTTGATTAGCGTGGTAAGTTCTCTTGGTCTGTTATACTTTTACGGGACGCAGGCCAACCTTAGTATTTTTCTTTTGAATGTGGTCCCGATGATCGGGCTGGCATTAGGTATAGACTTTGCGTTATTGCTCGTAAATCGGTTTCGTGAAGAACTGCACCTAGGTATTGAAAAAGCGACCGTTATTTCTGTTCAAACCGCCGGGCGATCCATCGCTTTTTCAGGATTATGTGTTTTCTTAGGATTATCAGGCATGCTTCTTATCAATATAGATATTTTTAAAACGGTGGCAATTGGCGGAATGGTTGTTGTCGTATTATCCGTTTTGAATGCTCTTACCTTTTTACCAGCCATGCTCGGAATGCTCGGTCATCGAGTAAATTCATTAACTTTATTTAAACCTAAAAAAAATAGCCGTTCCATTTGGCATTCTTTTGCATCTTTCGTAATGAGACGCCCTGTCATCATGGCAATCTTTGCAGCACTACTTTTAGCTTTTGCTCTTACGCCTATTAAGGATATGAAACTTTCAATTCCAGAAGCTGAAGCGCTTCCACCTAATTATGAATCACGAACAGCATTTGAAAAGTTTGAAAAAACATTTGGAGAAGATGAACTATACCCTGTATTAATTGTTGCAGAATCCAATGATTCCTTTTTACTCGAAGAAGAATCATTAAGTTCATTAGAAGACTTAGTTAAAGAATTAGAAAATGAAAAAGAAATAATAAAAACGGAGTCCTTTTTTGATTACACGAACAAACTCAGTGGCAAAGAGCTATTTCAAGTCTTGCAGACTGAGCAAGGGAAAAAGCAACTCACTCCCGCTCTTGAACCATTCATAAATGAGAATACAGCTGTTATTCGTGCCTATCTTTCCGTAGATGTGACCGGTCAAAAAGCTAAACAATTTGTGAAGGAATGGGAAAAGGAATTTGAAGGACTTTCCTTAACGATCGGAGGTGCTACTAAATTCAATCAAGAAATATTTGATGAGATTATCGATAAAGCACCTTATGGTTTAGCAATCGTACTTGTAACCACTTTGTTCATTCTCATGATTGCTTTTCGATCTGTTCTCATTCCGTTAAAAGCTATTTTTATGAACATGCTGAGTTTAGCAGCTACTTTCGGTATTCTTGTCTGGATTTTTCAAAGTGGTACGATAATGGATCCTGTAGAGATTGGATTAATGATTCCTGTATTCACTTTCGGTATCGTTTTTGGATTAAGTATGGATTATGAAGTGTTTCTTATCTCTAGAATTCAGGAGATTTATGAGGAGACAGGAGATAATAATCATGCTACATTACTTGGACTAACGTCGACCTCCAAAATTATCACTTCAGCAGCTGCAATAATGATCGTGATTACCGGCTCTTTTGCATTTACAGACGTGATGCCGGTTAAACAAATAGGTATTGCCATCGCATTAGCTATCTTTATTGATGCCACCATTGTCCGAATGATCTTAGTCCCATCTTTAATGAAATTGCTTGGGCATTGGAACTGGTGGATGCCTTTTTCAAAAAGAAATAGAATGAAAAGAGGCACCTGATAATAAAGGTGTCTTTCTTTTGGAAAAACAATAGTGGGAAAACAAAACATTATATCCTATAATAAGTAGTAGCTAGTCTTTATTTTAGGGGTGTATATATGGCAGAAACTATTATCATCTTGCTTTTCTCTTATTTACTCGGCTCTATCCCCTTTGCACTTTTAGTTGGAAAAATTGGGTACGGGATAGACATACGACAACACGGAAGCGGAAACTTAGGCGGTACAAATACGTTTCGAACATTAGGTAAAAAGGCTGGGTTTCTTGTATCTGCAGCAGATGTACTAAAAGGAACATTAGCCGCAAGCTTACCCTTTTTGTTCAGTGTAGATCTACACCCGTTAATAGCCGGAATTCCTGCTGTAATCGGACATGGATATCCGTTGTTTGCTAAGTTCAAGGGCGGGAAAGCTGTTGCTACTTCAGGAGGAGTTTTGTTATTTGCAGAGCCAATATTGTTTATATTGGTAGTGCTTACCTTCTTTTTAACTTTATACATAAGTAAGTATGTATCACTATCCTCCATTATGGCAGGAGTAGGATCCATCATCATAAGTCTGTTTCTTCCGCCAGATGATCTACTCACAACTTATATATTAGCAGGATTTACCCTCTTCTTAGTGTATAGGCATAGACAAAATATCGTTAGAATTGCAAACAAGACAGAACCAAAAGTGAAATGGATTTAATGACCGTTCTAGAAATTTTTAGAACGGTTTTTCTAATTATTTAGGAAAATAGGCTCTTCTCCTAAAAAAGTACAGGCGATTTCATTAAAAACTCCGCATTTGTCCGTGTCCGTTTAGGTGGTTCGGTCATATGGTGTAATGTGACGTTGACCTATACTTAAATTTTGGGAGGGACTGAAATGGAAAATAAGAAAATGAATATGCCTTATGGTGAAAATATGAAACCAATTGCAAACATGCCTGTGCACGGATACGGTGGAGGTTATAAGCACGGTTATGATGGTGGATATGGGTATGGGTGCGGATTCCTAATCATCGTTGTTCTGTTTATTCTATTAATCATTATCGGTGCAACTGCATTCCATTGCAAAGACGACTGTGACGATGAATCTTCATCATCCTCTTCTCATTAATGTAATTATATTATTCAAAAAAAGAGAAGTGATAAACGCTTCTCTTTTTTTGTTGTTTATTATTAAGCTTTTTTATAATAAACAGGAGGAAGGTGTTCTGGATAGCCATGTGCTAATGTTGTAAATGAAAATGCAAAAAAAACCAGCATCGCTGGTTTTTTAACAATGCTGATCATATGCCCCAATTAGATTTTCTAATATTTCTTCAGGTGCGTGGTTTTCAATGTTATGTCGGTGAATAAAATGGACTACTTTACCATCTTTCAAAAGAGCCATCGATGGAGAAGATGGCGGAATTTCGCCAAAGTATTCTCTGATTTTTGCGGTTGCATCCTTATCCTGACCAGCGAACACAGTTACATATTGGTTTGGCTTTACCGTGTGATTTAAGGAAGCTATAGCGACTGGACGAGCCAGTCCTGCTGCACATCCACAAACCGAATTGATTACAACCAATGCAGTACCTTCTGTTTCTTGCATAAAGTAATTTACTTCTTCTGGTGTTTTCAATTCTTCAAATCCAGCGGAAGTCAATTCATCTCTCATAGGTTGTGCCATTTGCTTCATATATTCTTCATAGGCATTCATAAAGGTTCCTCCCAAAATAACGATTCATTAGCATACACAAACATTATAACGTAAACAAGACTATTTTTTAACTGTTTCTGCTCAGTTCACGAATCATAGGATTTTCTATGATGTTGATATTATTTTTTTGATGTCTCGAGCTTTCCTTTATCATGACTTTCGCTACATGACTTGCCTCTATCGGCTGATATTTTTTAGGATAAACAAAAGGAAGTGTCTGATACAGTTTTTCTGCTAGTTTTTCACCTAGTCTAAATTCCTCTCGATCACCCATCAATAATGAAGGTCTTAATATTGATAGGCTAGGCAGGTTCACTGAGATTAATTGTGATTCCATTTCCCCTTTTACTCGATTGTAAAAAAAGGAAGATTGTGAATGAGCGCCTAGGGCAGATATGACTGAGACATTATGAATGTTAAGCTTCTTCGCCAATTTTGCCAGTTTAACTGGTATGTGAAGATCGACTTCTTTAAACGCTTCTTTTGTTTTTGCTTTTTTCATTGTTGTTCCGATACAAATTAACATGCTTTCGGCTTGAATAGGCTCCAGTTCGTATTCTGCGCTGGAAAAATCAAATATGATTTCTCTTACTTTAGAACTCTTTAATGAACTGGGCTTTCTTACGAGTACAATTATTTCTTCATATGCCGGGTTTATTATGAGCTGCTTTATTACTTCTCTGCCAATCAACCCGCTTGATCCAGCTACAATTACTTTTTTCTTATGCATACCAATGGTCCTTTCCGCTTCTTATACATTACCACTTGAATATCTTTATCTTATCACTGTATCTTTTGTAATTATAGATGTGAAGCTTCTCTGTTAAATCCTAAAAGAAAAAGCATTCAGAGACCCTCTGAAATGCTTTATTAGACTAAACTATCTTTTTGATGGACAATCGTTGCACCAAGTGTGTTTTTAAAATGTGACAATGCCCATTCGTGCCCTGCCTGATCAAAGCTTTGAACAGCATCCTCATGAATTACGATTGAAAAGCCCCTGTTGTAGGCATCAACAGCTGTATGTAGTACGCAGATGTCTGTGCATACTCCAGCTAGATGCACTTCCGTAATCTTTCTTTCTCTTAATTTGATCTCGAGGTCTGTTCCCGCAAAAGCACTGTAACGTGTTTTATCCATCCACATCACCTGTTTATTCAATTTATCTATGTGATTCTCGTAAACATCTTTCAATCTGCCATACAGATCTCTGCCCTCTGTATGCCTGATGTTATGTGGAGGGAACAAATTGCTTTCAGGGTGATAAGGATCGTTCTTATCATGTACATCAACAGCAAAGACAACAAATTCCCCATTTTTAATAAAATCTTCTGTAATGTTAGCCATTCTATCTTCAATTTGTTGTCCAGGCTTTCCGCATGTAAGTTTTCCTTCATCTGCAACGAAATCATTCGTGTAATCAATGACAACTAACGCTTTCATATTATCCTCCCTTTAGTCAAGTGTTTCTATCTCAACACTTCTTATTCCGTCAATTTTTTTCACATCATCATAAAGGTCTGTTGTATATCGCTTTTCATAAATGGAGGCAGCCATCTCCATTTTTCGGTTATTATTTTCCAGATCTTTTATTCTTACATTAACAATTCTGACCTTTAGTTCGTTTATTTGTTTCATAACATCACTCATGTTCGTTTCTGGTTCTACAATCAGCTTTAATTTAACATCAATCTGTCTTAACGCTTTTGGACCAATCCATTTCATGATGAGAGGAATTAATTCTACGCTGATCAGAATTAATAAAGCCCCTGCTGCTGCTTCTTTAAAAAAGCCTGCTCCGGCTGCAATTCCTAACCCAGAAGCTCCCCAAATCATGGCAGCTGTTGTAAGTCCTGATATGACATCGTTGCTGCGTCTCAAAATCACACCTGCGCCTAAAAAACCAATTCCGCTAACTATTTGAGCAGCAAGTCGCATGGGATCCATCACCGTTTGACCTGTAGCTAAAGAAAATTGTTCAGCTGATTCAATACTTACAATCGTGAGCAAACAACTGCTGATGGAGATAACAAGGCTCGTTTTTAATCCTACTGGTTTGTTTTTTAGCTCACGTTCTATCCCGATAATTAAACCGAAAAATGCAGATATTCCAAGTTTTACTAAGACAACACTCATGATGTTTGCACCTCTCTCCTGTTTTTGCCCTTATCTAATAATACGCAAAAGACATCATAAAATCCTTCTAAACCATAAGTTGATTAAATTGAAATGGAAAAGGTTTTCCGTTTATAATAAAGAATGTTAAATTCTGAAAATAAAAACTATTCAGCAAAGGAGGTAGGTTTACAATTTTCCTAACTTACTACATTAAAGGAGGATGAAACCTTTGTTACCTAAAAAACAGCAGAAATTCGATCATACAAGGTATAGTGAAGTCGTTAAATCCCGTTATTTCAAGCAGCTAATGGAAGAGAAAAAACGTTTTATACTGCCAATGACCTTGTTTTTTCTAGTTTTTTATTTTAGTCTTCCCGTACTGACAGCTTATTCAAAAGTTTTAAACACAAAAGCTATTGGTGATATTTCGTGGGCATGGATTTTTGCTTTTGGTCAATTTATTATGACATGGTCGTTATGTATGATCTATTCGAAAAAAGCTAAACGATTTGATGAATTAGCAGAAAAAGTTGTAAATGAAATGGATAAGGAGGCCTCTTCATGAATGGTACAGCATTTTCGTTATTTCTTGCAATCGTTGCGTTGACATTGGGAATTACATATTTTGCATCCAAACGGACGAAAACGACGAGTGATTTTTATACAGCTGATGGCGGACTGACCGGTATGCAGAATGGACTAGCGATTGCCGGTGACTATATGTCTGCTGCGTCTTTCTTGGGTATTGCAGGATCGATCGCATTAGCAGGGTTTGATGGATTCTTTTATAGCATCGGTTTCCTCGTCGCTTATCTTGTTGTCCTTTATTTAGTTGCTGAACCTCTTCGGAATTTAGGTAAATATACGATGGCAGATATGATTGCAGCCCGTTTTAATGACAAAAAAGTCCGTGGAGTTGCCGCATTAAATACGATGGCCATATCAACCTTCTATATGGTCGCACAACTCGTTGGAGCTGGAGCACTAATTAAATTATTGCTTGGCATTGATTACCTTTATTCGGTATTAATCGTTGGTGTACTTATGACGGTTTATGTTGTTTTTGGAGGTATGACTGCAACCTCATGGGTACAAATTGTAAAAGCAGTATTGTTGATGGTTGGAACGTTTATCATTTCGGTTATGGTCTTTGCAAAATTTGGATTTAGTTTCACAGAAATGTTCCAACAAGTAAAGACATCAACTCCACTTGGAGAATCTTTCTTAAATCCAGGAAATAAGTTTAAGGATCCGCTTGATACCCTTTCATTAAATCTGGCCCTTGTACTAGGCACAGCTGGACTTCCACATATATTGATCCGTTTCTTTACTGTTAAAGATGCCCCAACTGCAAGAAAATCTGTCGTTTACGCAACATGGTTGATTGGCGCTTTCTATATCATGACTATTTTCTTAGGATTCGGTGCTGCTGCATTTGTTGGACAAGATAACATCGTAGCTGCGAACGCAGCAGGTAATATGGCTGCTCCCCTATTAGCTCAAGTTCTAGGTGGAGAATTTCTTTTTGCTTTTGTTTCCGCAGTTGCCTTTGCCACTATTTTAGCTGTTGTTGCGGGTCTTGTTTTATCAGCGGCATCAGCATTTGCGCATGACTTTTATACCCATATCGTAAGAAAAGGAAATGCTTCGGAAAAGGAACAGATGAAGGCCGCTAAATGGGCTTCTGTCGGTGTAGCGGTCGTATCCATCCTTTTCGCTTTATTTGCACAAAAACTAAACGTTGCCTTTTTAGTTTCTCTTGCATTTGCTGTTGCCGCAAGCGCAAACCTTCCCATTATTTTGTTGACCATTTTTTGGAAACGTTTTAATACTGCTGGAGCGGTTACTGGAATGCTTGTAGGACTTTTAAGTTCTCTGATTTTAGTAGGGATCTCACCGAGCGTCTGGTCTCCAATTGAAGGAGCGGCCATCTTAACTGGAGACCCAATCTTCCCCCTCGCGAATCCAGGGATTGTTTCCATTCCACTCGGATTTTTAGGAGCATTTATCGGAACAATGGTGTCCAAACCTTCTGACGTTGAAAAGTACAATGAAATATTAGTGAAAGCAAATACGGGTTCAGGCCTCCGAAAAGGTGCATAAGAAAACGGACGGAAAAACCGGCTATTCATCAGCCGGTTTTGTTTTTTGCTCATTTTTACGAACAAAGGGATAGAATAAGATGCCTGAACTAAGAAGTGCGATTCCAAACAAAAAGGTTTTCATGTCAGCGGTTCCTGCGTAAATAACCCAAATTGAATAAAGTGCAGCGAGTGCAGCTATTATCGCATCCGTTATTCGTTTATTCTTAGCTCCTTTATACGTCTCGCCATTGATGACGAGCTTTAATTGATATAGCGATGCAACGATATACGGAACTAAAAAGGCAAGAGTTGCAATGAAAATCATGAAATCAAATGCTTGTGCCATGGATTGTGAGACGACTGACAATAAAAAGAGCTGTGTGCATAAATTTGTAACCCACAAAGAAAAAACAGGTGCTCCTTTGTTGTTTTCTTTTAAAAAAGCAGGGATGAACATTTTTTGTTTGGCTGCTTGAAACGGCACTTCAGCTGACAGAAGAACCCATCCGATTGTAGCACCGAAAAGAGATATCACTCCTAATAAAGCCATAATCTTACTGCCTGAAGGGCCGATGGATACCATTAACGCATCAACTAACGGTTTTTGAGAAGAAACGAGTTCATTCTGTGTCAATGTTCCCATAACCAATAATGTGATACTTAAATATAGTGCTAATGCAATTAATAGTCCGAGTATTGTAGCTTTTTTTACGTCACTCTTTTTCTTTGCACGGGTTGAGAAGACTACAGCTGACTCGACACCAACAAATGCCCAAAGTGTTGCGATTGCAGCATGATTGATTTGATTAAAGTATCCGGCAGTCACACCACCTTCACCTTCTATTGGTTCATAAAAAGGAATAAGGTTACTTTTCTCAAAAGCATATAAACAAGCAAAGATGAATAATAAAAAGCCTAAAACTTTAGCAGCGGTTGCGATAAAGTTTACTTTTCCTGCACCTTCAATTCCATTTAGAATTAATGCATGAACCCCCCATAGCAAAATGGTACACACGATAAACGTAATGATGCCCCCGATTGTTATCGTAGTCCCTGCCATACTGAATAAGGGCTTCTGGTTTGTCATGAATGGAAAGAATGTAGATAAATAACTTGCAAAAGTTGTAATGATTGCAACGTTTCCTGACCAGTTAGCCACCCAATAACCCCAGCTTACAAGATAGCCGCTGAGTAACGAAGATTGTGTATTTTCTTTAAACAATGCTTTCGCATAGTTTTGTGGTCCACCGTTTAATTCTGGCTTAATAAGAGAGAGATTACCAAAAACTAAAGCAGTCATGAGTACTCCAAAGCCAGTAATGATCCATGCGGAAAGAACTCCAGCAGGACTCGCTACTTCTGCTAAAGATCTTGGAAGCATAAAAATTCCTGAACCTACCATGTTTCCGACTACAAGTGCTGTTAAGACCCAAAATCCAAAGTTTCTCTTATTCAATGAAATACCACCTTTCACAGTACATATTTTGCCCAAAGTGTGGTATTGAAATCCTTTATCCTTTTCATAAAAAAAGAAACCTAAAAAATAGGTCCCCTTTTGTAACTATATTTGAAGATACGTTTTTCCGTTTTCTTGAATAATCTTTTCTTCTTTCATGAGCTTTCCAAGTGCCCGTTTAAATGCAGCTTTACTCATTTGAAAGGTTTCTTTGATTTCTTCTGGAGAAGATTTATCGGTTAGAGGCATCTGACCTTTGTTTTCACGTAAATATTGATAAATGCGTTCAGAGTCTTCAGCATAAGCTAGTTCTTTTCTTGCTCTCATCGATAGATTGATTCTTCCATCTTCTCGAACGAATGCAACACGTGCGCCTAACTTTTGACCAAGACGAGGCTTAACTTTTAATTCGTCATTGTGAATAAATCCAATGTATTGTGATTCCGTAAATAACAATACGCCTGCCTCATTGATTTTATACACATGGCCTGAAGTTTGTTCATTAAATGCTTCTTGAGGAGCAGCTTCTGCTTGTTCCACCATCTCTTCCTCTGTGGCTAGATCGGCAAAAATTCTTCCCTTTTTATCTAGCTTTAAGCCTGAATACAATTTGTCTCCAATATGTGGCCATTCTTCCCACGATTGCGGAAGGTCGTCTTTTGACAAAAGAACATCTTTTTTGATTCCTATATTCAAAAATACACCTAGCTTATGATTTACACCTGCTACTTCTAGCCAAGCAAGCGAATCTAATCTAACTTTAGGAATCGTTTCAGTAGCAGCTAGTCTTCCTTCATGGTCTTGGTATAAAAATACTTCCACCATACTTCCTTCTTCATATTTATTCTTAGCTTCAGATCGATGCAAAAGTACTTCTTTGCCATCCTCTAGATCTAAAATATAGCCTAAATCTGAATCTCTTTTAACTTTAAGCGTATAAACTAATCCGGGTTTTTTTGATTCCATAATTTCATTCCTTTTCTTTAAAGATTCCTAATTAAACAAAAAGAAAAACCTACATAGTAGGTTTTCGCCTTCTTGTTCTTAATTATTCATCGTTATTTTCTTTAGCTGCCTCTAGCTCCATTAGTTTTTTAACTAGAATATGCTGTGGCATATGCATCAACTGCTCTAGAGGAACATTTAATTCTTTTGCTAATTTAACAGCAGTTTCAGCAGATAATTGTAAAGGTTTCATAGCAATCCCTCCATTAGAAATTATAACAGTGAAATTCTTATTTTACACGATAAGAATATCCTGTCTAGTTTTCTTTAAAAGAGTCCAATCGCCTTGCCATCCTCACTAACATCCATTTTATTAGCAGCCGGAACTTTTGGTAAACCTGGCATCGTCATAACATCTCCTGTAAGAGCTACTAAAAAGCCAGCTCCAATAGATGGTTTAAGTTCTCTAATCGTAATGGTGAAGTTCTCTGGTCTGCCCAGTTTTTTGGGATCATCTGAAAAAGAATACTGAGTTTTTGCCATACAGATAGGGAGTTTGTCCCAACCGAACTCACTATATTGTTTAATTTGTTTTAACGTTTTTGGTGAATATTGAATTTCGCCAGCACCATATACTTTTTTGCAGATCGTTTCTATCTTGTCTTGTATCGACTGGTCAAGATCATATAAAGGTTTATAGTCATTCTTTTCGTTTTCAATGACGTTTAACACTTTATTTGCAAGCTCTTCTCCGCCTTCTCCACCTTTTGCCCAAACATCAGCTACTTCAGCTGCAACACCTTTTTCCTGACACCAATCTTTAATGAAAGCTACTTCTTCTTCGGTATCTGTAACAAACTTATTGATGGCTACAACTACTGGTACTCCAAATTGCTTCAATGTTTCAAGGTGTTTCTCAAGGTTTGGCATCCCTTTTTCAAGTGCTTTAACATCTGGTGTTTTTAAATATTCCTTTGAAAGCCCGCCATGCATCTTAAGTGCTCTGACTGTAGCTACTATCACTACAGCACTAGGGTTGATACCTGCGTACCTCGCTTTAATATCTAAAAACTTTTCAGCTCCTAAATCTGCACCGAATCCAGCTTCTGTTACAACCATTTCACCAAGTTTTGAAGCAAGCTTAGTGGCAATAACACTGTTGCATCCATGGGCGATATTTGCAAATGGACCACCATGAACAAGTGCAGGAGTGTTTTCTAAAGTTTGAACGATATTTGGCCGAATCGCGTCTTTTAAGAGAAGTGTAAGTGCTCCGTGTGCATTTAGGTCTCCTGCCGTAACCGGTTCGTTTTCATAATCGAATGCAACAACCATTTTTGATAATCGCAGCTTTAAATCTTCTAAGTTATTTGCCAAACAGAAAATGGCCATGATTTCTGAAGCAACCGTTATGTCAAATCCGTCTTCACGCGGAACACCTTGTACGGGTCCGCCTAAACCGATTACAATTTTCCTTAGAGACCGGTCATTCATGTCCAACGCACGTTTCCATACGATACGACGAGGGTCTATATTCAATTCGTTCCCTTGATGGATATGATTATCAATCAGGGCAGCTAAAGCGTTGTTAGCAGTCGTTATAGCGTGGAGATCACCTGTAAAATGAAGGTTAATGTCCTCCATTGGCATTACTTGTGAATACCCGCCTCCTGCAGCTCCGCCTTTAATCCCCATACTAGGACCTAAAGAAGGTTCTCGTAAAGCGATAATCGTTTTCTTACCAACGCGATTAAGTGCTTGTCCAAGACCAACTGTTACAGTAGATTTACCTTCACCAGCAGGTGTTGGACTAATAGCAGTAACTAAGACTACTTTTCCATCTTCAACATTTTGAAGCTTTTGAAAAAGATCTAATGAAAGCTTCCCTTTATATCTTCCATAAGGTTCCCAATCATCTTCATCAATCCCTAGTTGTCCTACAATCTCTTCAATTCGCAGCATCTTTGCTGATTGGGCAATCTCGATATCACTTTTTAACGTAACCTTTTCTAGCATATTGATTAAACCCTCCATCATATAAAATTGTCTCACCTTTTATTGTATATGAAAAAAGTATGTGATGCGAAGAGTTTTTCTATTACATAAAACATTGGTTTAGTTTACTTGCAAGTAGGATATCGTATAATAGGAATGGTAAGATATTCCCAAGGAGGTAGTTTAATGGCAAAGATTGAAGTACAAGGCTATGGAACGTATTCGATTGAAAACGGAACAAGACTAGTGAACGCATTAGAAGACAATGGAATTGATATCCTCCATCGTTGTGGCGGTAAAGCAAAATGTACAACTTGCCGTGTTGAGGTGCTTTCGGGAGATTTAGGTCCGATCGGGGAAAAAGAAGCAAATATCATCGAGACAAAAGGTTTGTCAGGAAACGTTAGACTGTCTTGTCAGATCTGCGTAACTGAAGATGCAGCGATTAAACCTGTTCTAACCGTGAGTTCAGAAGGATTAGACGCTGGTCCACGTCCCTCTGAAGAATGTGAGTAAAAAAGGGCCTTCTAGTAGGCCCTTTTTTCTTTATTTTAATAGTCGGAATTTGTCGATATTTGACAACTCGTGGATATATGCTGAAAATTTTTGGATTCACGTGCAAAACTTTTGGATTAAGGTACAAAACTTTCGGATTCACCTAAGAATTTTTCATGATTGGGATTCATTGACTTCCCATTCTGCAAAAAACTGGTCTAAAAAGCTCTCTAAGAAGGCATGACGCTCATCTGCAAGCTTTTTTGCATATGAAGTATTCATTGTATTTTTTAATTTTAATAGTTTTTCATAAAAGTGGTTAACAGCAGTACTCTTTTCGTTACGATATTGATCTTTTGTCATGAATTCTCGAACAGGTATTTCCGGGTCGTACATCAACTGTCCTTTTGCGCCAGAATAAGCAAAAGTCCTCCCAATTCCAATCGCACCAATCGCATCTAGACGGTCAGCATCTTGAACGACTTTTCCTTCAATCGTTTTCATTCCTGTCTGATTTCCGCCCTTATATGACATGGAACCGATAATTGACAGTATATGTTCTATGTACTCTGACTCCACTTCAATGGACTGAAGCCATTGTAAAACTTCATTCATCCCTTTTTCTTCACTGCCGGCAATTTTCTCATCGGCGATGTCATGCAACAATGCGGCCATGACACAGATAAAGCGATCTGCTCCTTCTTGAACAGCGATGTTTTCTGCCAATTTTCTCACACGATAAATATGATACCAATCGTGTCCGCTGCTTTCATGTTGTAACTGTTCTTTTACGAAGTTCTCCGTCTTCTCTATCATGCTTTGTTTCATATATTCTTTTTACCCCACTGAACAAGAATGGCTGTTTTCTCTGTTTGATTGTAATTGATCAAGCAATTCATACGCTTTTTTCTTGGATTGGACATTTTCTTTTACAAATGATTCTAATAATGCAATAAAATAGCTTCCATCAAAAGCTAACTGTTTGATAAGTGTTATTTCTAAGGCGATGATAACCTGCGATTCTGAAGCTTCTGTATAGTGTCTTCCAAAGTAGATAAAATGAAGATCTCCATCCGAGAGACGGAAGCCTTTGGAAGCTAGCAATGTTACATAATTCTCTAAACTATTTTCGTCCATTTACTCAACCCCAAAATCAAAAGATTCTAGTAAATTGTACCAGTTGAGGCTAGAAATTATCAATCACTTCTTTTTTGGCTTTAATTATTTTTCCCTGAAGGGCTTGCTGCACCAATTGATCTGCAACTTTGTTTTCGTTTCTAGGAATCCAGGTGTAGATAGGATCGATTTGATGTTTCTTAAATAGTGCTTCGATTTTGTCTGCCCAGGTTTGGAGGTTTGATTCATAAACAGGCCATTCCCCTTTCATCTGCTCAATAACCACTTTGGAGTCTCCCATAATTATTACTTCTTCATATTGGACACCAAGCTCTTCTAATTCTCTCGCAGCTATCCAAAGGGCTGCATATTCTGCTTCATTATTGGATTCGATATTTGTATAGCTTGTGTTTTTCTTCATTCGGTATGTTATCCCATTTTGTGAATAGTGGATTACAATTCCTTGGCCGCTCGTTCCTCTATCTGCTTTAAATCCGCCATCAAAGTATATCGTGATATTTTGCGGCTCTTCTTTCTTAACTTCTGTCAGTTTTAAAAGCTCTTTTTTTGACCAGGATACTCCTTTGCTGTCTATGAAAGTGATAGAAGAAATTCTTCCTGTTTTTTCAAGGTCTATTGCCGTAAATAAAGCTTCATTAAGCGATATGGGATCTGAAACAAATCGAATTTTCAATTGTGATTTTGGATGTTTGTAAATGTATTCAATGGAGAAGTTCATGGCAATCTCCTTTTTCATTTTATTAAAGTACATTATAATACGTTTATAATCTTACATAGAGGAGAGACAAGAATTGATTGAAGTTTACATAGATGGTGCAAGTGCCGGTGATCCGGGAATATCTGGAGCAGGTGTGTATGTAAAAATGGGCGATGGAACAACTCATTCTTATCGTTTCCCAATAGGCAGCATGTCTAACCATGAAGCTGAATTTAATGCCCTCATACATGCTTTAGAGCTTTGTGTTACACATAACTGGAGAATCGTTTCATTTCGAACAGACTCACAAGCTGTTGAAAGTGCAGTAGACAAACGATATGCAAAGGATAAGAGGTATACACCATTGTTAGAAAAAGCATTATCCCTTGCGGATCAACTAGATTTGTTTTTTATTAAATGGATTCCATCCAAACAAAATAAAAAAGCTGACGAACTGGCGAGACAAGCCATCCAATTAAACAAGGTTCAGCTCGATGATTAAGAAATCATGGTTTGCTGACTTCAACTTGTTGATGGTTGCATTTGTTTGGGGAACAACATTTGTGATTGTTCAACGTGCTAACGCTTTCTTAGAACCTTATTCATTTAACACCATTCGATTTAGTGTTGCTGCTGCCATCTTATTATGTATTATCCTCTTCTTTAAACGCACTTCACTAACAAAATTTAAAAATAGAGATTTGTTGAAGAGTGGAATTTTATTAGGTTTTTGGCTATTTTTAGGATATGGGTTTCAAACGGTTGGTCTTTTATATACTACCTCTTCTAAAGCAGGTTTTATTACGGGTTTAAGTGTTGTACTTGTTCCCTTATTAAGCTATATCGTATTAAAACAAAAATTAAATTGGCAAATAGGATTAAGTTCGGGTGTTGCTGTAGTTGGACTTTACTTTTTAACCATTCATAACAGTTTCACTTTAAATTTAGGTGATGCTTATGTGCTTTTGTGTGCCATATCTTTTGCACTGCATATCGTTTTTACAGGTAAGTTTGCCAGAAATTTTGATGCTTTATGTCTTACTGTCATTCAGTTATCTACTGTTTCTTTTTTAAGTTTTTTCACAGCACTTGCTACAGAAAATTGGAAAGAGATGTTTGTTACCCAAATGGTCTTCAAACAAGAAGTGATTTCGGCTCTCATTATTACTTCCTTATTTGCGACAGCATTAGCGTTTTTAGCACAAACCTATTTTCAGTCCTTTACAACACCTGCAAGAGTAGCGTTAATTTTTGCGATGGAGCCTGTGTTTGCAGCTGTTACAGCCTACGTTATGCTTGATGAACGTCTAGGGTCAAAAGCCATAATGGGCTGTATATTCATATTACTTGGAATGATTCTATCTGAATTAAAAATCAGTCATATGCCTTTTCGGCGTAAACAAAAAGAGTGGGATGCACATTAACCCACTCTTATTTGTATCTCTAATGCTTGTAATGCTTCTTTTACTGCTTGTTTGTCCAATTCGTATCTGCATTCTTCAAGATCTCTATCGATAACGTCAGGTACATCTGTAAAAATCGTACAAAGATCTTTACTTAAAATCGCCATGTCTCTTCCAGCTTCTAGCTTTTTAAAATACCTTTTAAATTTCGGATCGAGATTTTCAAAGTTCTCATAAATAAATTCAACGGCACCGTATTGCTGGATGAGTGGTAAAGCGGCTTTATCACCTACACCAGCAACGCCTGGAATGTTATCACTCTTGTCACCTAATAGTGCTTTAACATCTATCCATTGGGCAGGTGTAATGCCATAGTCCTCTTGAAAATGAGTCAGCGTGTACTTTAATTCATCACGTTTCACAGAAATAAGCTGAGATGTCTTATCACATAACAACTGTAAAAGATCACGATCGTTGCTATATATAATACACTCCCCGTTTCGTTCATTGCGCCAACGGTTAACGAGAGTTCCGATGATATCGTCTGCTTCGTATCTTGGAATGGTCAGTTGCGTGACCCCGATCGTCTCAAACAATTCAACAAGCGTTTCATACTGTTGAATAAGAGGCTCAGGTAGCTCATTTCGAGTTCCTTTATAATCTGCAAATTTTTCTCGTCTTAATGTTTCATCACGTTTCACATCCCAGGCAACGGCAATATGTGAAGGCTGATGCTCTCTAACAAGCATTAATAATTTTTGGATGGTAACCCTAATCGCATTTGTGAACTGTCCTTTCGAATTTCGAGGCAGATCATGCATTTCTTTTCCATATGCTGTAGCAAAATAACAACGGCTTAACAAGTTAAAACCATCAATTAATAATAAGACTTCTTTCTTTTCCATTTTATTCGTTATCCCCCGGTATAGTATCTGTTCACTAAAGTTATGAAAAAAGCGCATTTTACAGTGAAGTAAAATACGCTTGTTAAAAGTTAAGTAAAATCCGCTCTGCCGTGACTTTATATGCCTTTGGAACCTGATCTCTCAGGTGGGTATCCGCAGCTGTCGTTACAGCCTTCCAAGCCGAATGCAAGGCATGGCTGCCTGACAGATCATATTGGATTCCCGTCATTAGCACATAGGTTAAAGACATTGGAAAGCCACTAACATCGCAGATTTTTATTATACTCTCTCTTGTAGCAGAAGTAAAATTATTTTGTTTTTTTGCCGTGACGCATTTTTTCTACTTCCAATTCTGCATAAGAAGCAAACTCTTCTTGATGGTTGTTTTCCTGCTGCTTGGCATTATTATTGCGCTGTGCATTTGCATTTCCTTTTTTCTGTCTACCCAAAGTTATTCCCTCCTTTTTCTTACTATGGCTTAAACGTTTGCAAATAAAACTTACATAATTTTTCCTTAGTTGGTCAAGCTAATACTAAAAAGGAGGTCTATTCTTTGGCAAATCCTTATTTATGTCCAAATTGTAAAACAAACCGTACACGTTTCAATGTAATTGAACAAAATCCTGTTTCAGTAAAACTAGATCCCGCCACAGGAGATGTAGTCCAGCAGTATGAAGAGGGTCAATTAGATATGTTTCATCTCCCTTATAACGGTTCTGAAAGATTGATTCAATGTGGAGCTTGCGGTGTTGTTGGTGAAGAAGAGATGTACATTAAGCGTGCTCAAAGCAACCCTCGACAGTAAAAAAAGGCAAAGACTGCTAGTCAGTCTTTGCTTTTTTTATCACTCTTTGTTTAATGGAGGCAGTAATAGAGGAACAGTCACTTCGTTTTTCAATGGTTCAATATGTGTTAAATGAGAGAATGTGATTGTAAGGTCTTCTACCGGCATTTCCTCAATAAAATGAATGATATATGCGGGTTTCTCTTATTCATAAAGTTCTAAAACGTAATAATACTCCAGCTTTATTATTTCTTGTCCGAACCGTGTCCCTTTTTCTCACTCTTTGATTTTATTCATATCTGGAACTACATAGCTTATGGTCACAGGTGAGGATAGTGGTGTTGAATATACAAGGTCAGATAAGCTTATCGTTAAATTCTCGTTCGGAATTGAAATGGGTTTTCCCTCTCCTATATTTAACTCTTCTGGGTTATAAAAAGTAATATAATAAGTTATTTTAGTCTCAGAATAGTCGGTAAGAATATCAAAGTTTTTTAACTTATCCTTCTTTTCATTTGTAACGCTAACAAGATTTTTTTTATAGCTTCTGGAATATTCTTCTGGAATCGAGTCGTTTGAGTAATAATTTTCCGGAGTAAGTCTTACACTATCCCTGGTTTCATCATTAGTTATTAACATGCTAATTTTTACAGAAGGTCCTCCGTTAAACAATGATAAGCCTTCATAGACAATTTTAGTATTGTTTTTATTCACGATTAGTTCACTTTTTATTAGAGGCTGAGCTGAATTCTTACTGAACTTATCTATATCTTCTTTCGGAATTGTCCAGCTGTACAATTGATTATTTTTATGTATAGATGAATGAAACGTAAGGGATTTTTCTATTGTTCCAGTACTTATTCCAGTAGCTTCTTCATAAAACGGAAGATGATATCCCTTTTCCTTAGTTCCCACAATATCCAAGTAATAGGGACTAGGTTGATCATTTGAAGAGACTGAAAAGCCTACAAGTTCTTTATCATCATTTGGTATAGTTAAAGACAATTGCCTATTGTACAAAAGAATGTTATATGAATGTATTACGGCTTTTTTGTTAGTTCCATAAGTAAACGTATTGTTTATTGGAGAAGATAGTAATACTTTTTCATAAACATTTTCTGATGATACTTTGAGGGCTATATTTTTAATAGGACGTGTTCCTTCTTTATTTGCAAGTTCTAATTCTTGTAATTCAATACGATTTGCATCAATTAAAAGGTTCCAGTCCATTTGTTCATTGTTTACAATCATTGGAGATACCATCATCGAGCGATAAAGTCTATGTTTATAAACAAACCCGTCATCTATCATTCCCTGCACTCCTGTATTTTCTCTGGCTGAAAAAACCTCTTCTTTCCCATCAGGTGTAGATAATTTTATCTTTTTAATAGTAAGTCTCGGAACAGTATGTTCATCCTTATCCCTTTCTTTAAGATCGATGCTATATAAGAAATATAACCTTCCTTCAGCATTCCATATTTTTTCAATTTTCAAGGTGCGGTAAATTTCTTCTAATTGCAATGTTTTATTTCCATTTTGTAACAAACCAAAGTTATCTATTATTTCTAGTTCTTCAAACTTTCTGTACTCTCTTTCCATTCCTTCTTGCAGTGTCTGTACGATCGTAAATTCCTTTTCATCAACTTTCCAAACAGGTTCCGCACTTTTCTTAAATTGTGTGTACATAGCAAAACCAGCTAATAATAGGACACCCACCATTGCCTTTTTCCATTTATGCAAGAATTACATCCCCTTTTCTTTCTGTATAAAAAAATAATACCACAATATTATGAAAATTCATGAAAAACAACCTAAAATATGGAATAAAAAAACCTTGCCGAGTTGACAAGGTTTTAAATATTACAAAGAGACAGTTTCACTTATTTGAGTTAATTGCTTCTTCATAATGCCAAGTCCCTTTTCAAGTTGTTCATTTGATATAACAAGTGGTGAGAGTATACGAATAACATTGCTGTATAACCCTGCTCCCATGATAGCGACTCCATTTTGATTGCAAAGAGAAATGATTTTCTTTGCTTTATTTGCATCAGGTGTTTTAGAGGTTTTGTCGATAACGATTTCTAGTGCACACATAGCACCAATTCCACGTACATCTCCAATAAAATCATATTGCTCTTTCCATTTCTTGAACGTGTTCAGGATGATGTCTCCTATTTCATTGGCTCTCTTCAAAAGTTGTTCGTCTTCTATCATTGAGATGACTTCTAAAGCAGCCACACAACCAAGAGGACTACCGCCATACGTTCCACCAATCTCTCCAGGGGAAGGAGCATCCATAATCTCAGCCTTTCCCGTTACAGCTGAAATAGGGAGACCTGCAGCAATCGATTTGGACATGGTCATCAAATCAGGAACAACATCAAAATGTTCCATCGCAAACATTTTCCCCGTCCGGCCAAATCCGGTTTGAATTTCATCAGCGATGAGTAAAATGTTATATTGATCACAAATCTTTCGCAGACCTTTAACAAAAGTTTTAGAAGGAATGACGAAACCACCTTCACCTTGGACGGGTTCTAAAATGATTGCGGCGATTTCTTCTGGAGGTACTTCTCCCAAAAAGAAATCTTCAAATTTCTTTAAAATGGCAGCATCCGTTTCTTCAACATTTCGGTCTTCTCTATAATAATAAGGATAAGGCATCTTATACGTTTCAGGAGCAAACGGTCCAAACTCAAATTTATATGGTTTCACCTTGCTCGTAAGAGACATCGCAAGCAATGTTCTGCCATGAAATCCTCTTTCAAATGATATGATTGCTTTTCGGCCAGTAAATTTACGCGCAATTTTGACTGCATTTTCTACTGCTTCAGCCCCACTGTTTAAAAAAAACGTTTTTTTATGGTGATCTCCCGGAGTAATTTCGTTTAGCTTTTCAGCTAACTGGATATAAGGTTCATACATCATGACATGAAAACAAGGATGAATGTATTTATCGATTTGATTTTTTAAAGCTTCTACTATTCTAGGCGGACAATGTCCAACGTTTAACGTACCAATCGCACTGGCAAAATCAATATACTCTTTACCGTCAACGTCTGTCATTGTGCTTCCGCTCGCATTATCTACAAAATTTAATACCGTATTGAATGGTCCTCTTGGCACATTAAGTTCTTTCTTTTTTAATAGTTCATCCGACTTTTTCATTCGCTGCTCCCTCCACACCAATCATAAATCGTTAAGGCAATGATTTCCGCTGCCTCCAGTATCTTTTCAATTTCAATGTATTCATTCGGATAGTGAGCGACTGCTGTAACGCCTGGTCCGAAAACAATAGAAGGCGTATCTCCTACCTGTGATAAGAGACCTCCGTCTGTTCCCCATGGAGAAGCTTCTATTACTGGTTTTTCCCGTCGAACGTGTTCATAGTTTCTGATTAATATGTTCATCAGTGGATGCTCAGGATCAATCGAACCAGGCAGCCATTGTGCTCCGAACCATTCCACTGATACAGGATGTTCGTTTAACCAGGGATCTTGAATTCTCATTACATATTGTTCTAGTTCTTTCTTTACCTCTTCTAGTGTTTCATGTGGTGCAACACCAATGCGTCCTTCGAGATAGACCAAGTCGGGAACACTTGAAGGCCAATTTCCGCCACCCATTTTACCTATATTAATAGGAACAGGAATAGGTATGTCTTTATATAAAGGATCGGTAATTCTATTGTTCCGTTTACTCTCAAGTTCTTTTATTGCTTCTAGCACGACTGCTGCCTTTTCGATAGCACTAACACCTTCATAACGTGTTCCTCCATGAGCCGCTTTCCCTTTTATCGTTAGCTTAAACCACATAGAACCTTGTTGAGCAGGGAAAATCTTCATATTCGTAGGTTCGGGAATAATTGCAGCGTCTGCCTTATAACCTCTTAATATTGCCGCAAGCGTACCTGCACCTCCACTTTCTTCTTCTATTACACTGTGAAAAAATAAGTCACCTTTAAGTGTTGTGCCCGTTGCTTTTAACGCTTGAATCGCAAGAAGCAGTGACAAGTTACCACCCTTCATGTCGGTGGAACCCCGACCGTACAATTTTCCGTCGATGATCTTACCGCTAAAAGGATGATCGTCCCATTGCTTTAAATCTCCTTCCGGTACAACATCTACATGTCCGTTCAAAACGAGTGAACGTCCCTTTCCCGAGCCACGCCATATTCCTACTACATTAGGACTTTGGCTAAAGTCGGTTCGGCTAGCACAGAAGTTTGGGTGACCCGCTAACTCTTCACCGTCCGGATACCATAGATCCACCTCAAGACCGATTTCTTCCAGCTTTTGAGCTACAATCTTTTGAACACCAGATTCATTGCCTGTTGTACTTGCTTCCTGGACGGTTTTTTGTAAAAAAGCCAAAGCATTTTCTTTTTCTTTTAAAAGCCAATTCGAGAGTTTTTCTTTTACAAGCATTCCTAACCCTCCTTTTTGCTATTTAAAAACAGAAATCTTTTCATCCACAATTATGTGTGCACCTGTTGTGTTTACCACATCATTAACCGTATAAGGATTCATAATTTCCCGTAAGATCAATTGGCCATCCTTACATTGAAACACGGCTTTTTCGGTAATGATCATATGTGCACCTTTCTTTACCGTAAGAGGCAGTGAGCATTCCTTAACGATTTTTGGGTTACCGAACTTATCCGTATGGTTCATCAGTATGATGACTTTTTTTGCTTTTTGAGCAAGATCAATTGCCCCGCCCATTCCAGGTACTCTTTTCCCTGGAACGATCCAGTTTGCGATGTCTCCTGTCTCACTTACTTCTAAAGCACCTAGAATGGTGACATCAAGAAGGCCCTTTCTGATGATGCCGAAAGCGGTAGCACTGTCAAAATAAGAAGCACCTGGCTGGATGGTAACCGGATAGCCCCCAGCATTTGACAAGTTCCCATCTTCTTCTCCATTCTTGGGAGATCCGCCCATGCCTAAAATTCCATTTTCAGTATGGAGCATAATATGTAGTTCTTGAGGAATGTAATCAGCCACTAGTGTCGGGATTCCGATTCCAAGATTAACAGTCATCCCATTCTTTATTTCGAGTGCTGCCCTTCTCGCGATTCTGTGCCTGGTTTCAATTCCCAAACCCATTTCCAGTCCACCCCTTTACTTTGAATGATGTAATCTACAAAAACTCCTGGTGTTATGACTTCCTCAGGATTTAAAGAACCTACAGGCACAATCTCTTCTACTTCAGCAATCGTGATCTGTCCCGCAGTAGCGACTAATGGATTTGTGTTTCTCGCACTCTTGTCATACACAAGGTTTCCATACAAATCTGCTTTTTTTGCATAAACAATTGAAACATCAGCCGTTAAAGCAGTCTCAATCATATATTCTTTTTGATTCACTTGAACTTTCTGTTTGTTGGCTTCTACAACAGTACCTAATCCAACATCAACTAAAATGCCGCCAAGTCCCATACCTCCTGCTCTAATCTTCTCAGCAAGAGTTCCTTGAGGGACAAATTCAACGTCTAGAGATCCATCCTGCATTTGTTTACCTGCCTCAGGATTTGATCCAATATGTGATGCAATGAGTTTTTTTACACGTTTTTCTGTGATCAGTTTTCCTGGTCCTATCCAAGGAAAACCCGTGTCATTGCTTATTAGAAAGATATCGTGTATATTTTTTTCCAATATAAGATTGACTAGGGTTGGAGGAGCACCTACTCCTCCAAAACCGCCAATCATCAGTGACATTCCGTTAAAAAAATATTGAGAAGCACTCTCTAAGGAAATTTGTTTATTTACGGTTTGCAGCATATTCCACACCTCTTTCAACTCGTGGCTTCAGTTATATATAAACCCTCAGAGATTAATTGATTCGTTAATTCATTAATCGCTTGATCAAGAATATCTATCATGTCACTAATTTGTTCTTTCGTTACAGTCAAAGGTGGAGAAACAAGTATAGAATCTCCTGAAAAACCTGTTACACCGCCGACTGCCGGATAAACGAGCAATCCTTTTTCAAAGCAAATGGCTAAGAGCCGCTCCGTTATCTTGCTTGCCAGTTCAAAAGGTTCCCTTGTCATGGGGTCTTTTACGAGTTCAATCCCACATAATAAACCTTTGCCTCTAACGTCCCCAATTAATGAATATTTCCATTGCAAGCGTTGTAATTGAACGAGTAAATGGTCTCCCATTATAGCTGCATTTTCTTGTAAGTTATTTTTTTCCATATAATGCAGTACGGCTAGACATGCTGCTGCGGACTGAGGATTAGCACTAAATGTATGGCCACTCATTACAATTTTGCTTCCAGACTCAATTACGTTCATAATACGGTCTGAAACAAGTGTCGCAGCCATAGGGGTATACCCTGCGCTCATCCCTTTTCCAAGCGCGATAATGTCAGGCACGACATTCCAATGTTCCATTGCGAACATTTTTCCTGTTCTACCCATTCCCGTCATAACTTCATCAGCGATCATTAGAATGTTATATTTGTCACAAATCGCTCTGATTTTTGGATAATATTCATCTGGTGGAACGATTGCGCCGCCTGATGCTCCGATGACCGGTTCCACAATAAAAGCCGCGATTTGATCAGGGCCTAAAGCTTGAATAATACTTTCCAATTCATCGGCACATCTGACTTTGCAGCCTGGATAAGCATCTTTTAACGGGCATTGATAGCAATATGGTGCTGGAGCTACAGGTAAATCCTGTAGAAGCGGAGTGAATCGCTGTCTCCTTAGCTGATGGCCTGACATGGATAATGCTCCTAAAGTTATTCCATGGTAACTGGTCCATCTTGATAAAACCTTTGTTTTCGTAAAGGTACCTTGTTCTTGAAAATATTGAATCGCAATTTTCAAAGCAGTTTCTGTAGCTTCTGAACCACTATTTACAAAGAAGACAGAATTTAAATCTCCAGGAGCACTCTCAGCTAATTTTTCAGCGAGAAGTTCTGCAGCATCACTTGTAAATTGTGACCGATACACGAAAGATACATGCTTTGCTTGATTCCACATCGCTTCCGCAATTTCATCAACACCATGACCAATATTGGCAGTAATGGCACCTGATGAACCGTCAATATATTGCTTCCCATTTTTATCGTATAAATAAATTCCTTTACCATGGCTAATAACGGGATATTCATTACCGAGAACCGGTTTAATGAGATGTGACTTTCTCATAAAAAGGCTCCTTCCTCATGGGGTTAGAAAGGAAATGTCTAAGAACAAGACATTTCCTCCACTTAAGTGTTGTTATAGCTTAAAATAATTTTTCTTTAAAAATCTGGGTATGTTCATTAGTTCAGTGTAGGATATCGTTGAATCGATTTTCTTGGTATCTATTAGCATAAGCTGATCTTCAATTTCATCTACTATATGGTCTTCTTGATATTCCATCCCACAAGAAGAGCAGGAAACAGAAGGTATTACGGTTATTTCTACGGCCCTGGATCCATCTGGTAATTCCCAATAACCTGTTAAGCCAGTTTGCTCTGCTTTCTCATTCTCACACCATAAACACTTCATGTTATCCTCCTTCCTTATGCATTCTTTTGTTCTTCAGCAGACACTGAAACTCCTTCGACTTTCTCTTGTTCAAATTTATATTTTTTCTCTTTAAGCTCATCACGTTTGTCTCGTTTATCTTTTAACGAACTATGTTCTGGGTTAGAGTCATAATCTTCTCTTCTTTCCAATCGTTTCAACCCTTGTGGTACCAAGTTGAATGCTTCATCCCGCATAAGAGCAGAAACACCGATTGCCGGTTTAATATGACCTGTGCCCATCACTTCATTAAAGTAGGCATCTGCTCTTCCTGCTTGATAGTTTTGCGGTTCCGGATAGGAAGTGATCACTCCCTCAAAGTTTCGCAGTACAACTTTCTCAGGAGATTGAGAGATTAAATAATTTGGCTGAACAGCTATTTTTCCTCCTCCGCCTGGTGCATCGACTACAAAAGTAGGAACTGCATAACCAGAGGTATGGCCTCTTAATCCTTCAATAATCTCCAGTCCTTTTGAAACCGGGGCACGGAAATGTCCGATTCCTTCTGATAGATCACATTGATAGATGTAATAAGGACGTACTCTGATCTTCACCAAGTCGTGCATTAATTTTTTCATTATAGGAACGCTATCGTTGATGCCTGCTAGTATGACAGACTGATTTCCTACAGGAACACCAGCGTTTGCGAGCATTTCGCAAGCTCTTTTTGACTCTTCTGTTATTTCAATGGATGTATTGAAATGTGTATTTAACCATACAGGATGATATTTCTTTAAAATATTGCACAAGTTTTCAGTAATTCTCTGCGGAAACACAACTGGTGCTCGTGTCCCGATGCGGATAATCTCTAGGTGAGGAATTTCTCTTAGATTCTTTAATATATATTCTAAAATGTTGTCATTAATTAATAGTCCGTCGCCACCTGATATCAGGCAATCCCTCACTTGAGGGTTATTACGAATATAATCAATGGCTCTGTCAAGCTGCTTTTTGGGAACACCCATTCCGATTTGGCCGGAAAACCTTCTTCGCGTACAATATCTGCAGTACATCGAGCATTGGTTAGTTACCAGAAACAAAACACGGTCCGGATAACGATGAGTAAGCCCTGGTACTGGAGAATCTTCATCTTCATGCAATGGATCTTCTAAATCATATTTTGTTTTTAATATCTCTTTTCCGATTGGGACGGACTGCATTCTGATTGGGCATCTAGCATCATCTTGATCCATCAGCCAGGCATAATAAGGAGTAATGTTCAACGGAATCGTCATTGTTGAAATTTTTACGCCTTCCTCTTCTTCTGGGGTTAGATTAATAATTTTCTTTAAGTCTTTTAAGTTTCTAATCGTGTTTGTAAGCTGCCATAGCCAATCATTCCATTGATCCTCGGTTACGTCTTTCCACAACTCAAATTCTTTCCAATGTTTCTTTGGTTTAAATAATCCATTAACTACCGGCATTTTTGATGACCTCCTTTATTTCTACATCTTTACTAACTTGCAAGTTTCATGCCAAATTAACTGAAATTTCCGAATATGTGTGTTTGCCCTTTAGTTTATGCATCCTTTGTTGTTTTCGAGCCTCTCTCAATAAATTGGTATAAGAAAAACCGCCCAATATTAGGCGGCTTATTTTTGTTTTATTTTATATTGTAGGGTTTGCCTCGGTACTTGTAATATTTTCGCAGCTTGTTGAATGTTGCCTGACGTCTGTTTCAAGGCCATTTGAATAATTTGTTGTTCATACTCTCCAATCGCTTTTCGTAATGGTGGGACGGTAACGTGTTCAGGAGGTGTATGTTGTAGAAGAGATTTATGTGAACGTAACACATGCTTTGGTAACAAATGAACTTCTATCAACCTGTCGTTTTCAGCAAAATTCATACAATGTTCGATGGCATGTTTTAGTTCCCGTATATTGCCTGGCCACTCATAGCCAGTGAGAACCTGCTCGGTTTCAACGGACAGCCCTTTAATATTTTTATGAAAAGACGCGTTCAATTCGTTAATAAAATGTTCTGTTAAAAACAGGATATCACTTTTTCTCATTCGCAAAGGAGGCAGCTCTAGAAATACAACATTTAATCTATAAAATAAGTCCTGTCTTAACATTCCTTTTGCGATACATGTCTCAGGTTCTTCGTTAAGAGCGGATATAATACGCACATCAACTTTGCGAGATGCCGCACTTCCGATTCTTTGCACTTCCCCTTCCTGAACAACACGAAGCAGTTTTGCCTGTAAGTCGATCGGCATGGAGTTGATCTCATCTAAAAATAAGGTCCCGCCATCTGCAAGTTCAAATACTCCTGCTCTGTCAACTGCTCCTGTAAAACTGCCTTTTGTGGTGCCGAATAGAATGCCTTCAAGTAAAGGACCAGGTATAGCTGCACAGTTTTGAACTACAAAAGGATTTACTTTCCTTGTGGATGCATTATGAATGGCTTGGACAAACATTTCTTTACCCGTTCCAGTCTCACCATAAATCATGATCGGAGAGCTAGTTTTAGAAGCTTTTAAACAATGTTCCTTTAACTGAACGAACTCATGGTCATTTGTGAGGATGTCCGAAAAATTATAAGACGCAAACGTGTGTTTTGCTGCATTCTTTTTTGTGCTTTTCATTCTCGCTTGCAAATCGAGTAACTGATGTGAAAGGTTTCTGATCTTGGAAATATCTTTTGCTACTTCAACAGCTCCAATCAGTTCGCCATCCAGCCAAAGAGGTAAGGTTGAATTTACGGTATCAATCTTTATACCTTTTCGATTCGTGTAGGATTGGTGCTGATCGTAAATCGGTTTTCCGGTTTGGATCACTTTTAACAAAGTGCTAGTTTCTTTCGTCAAAGATGGAAATGCATCTAATACATGATAATTATGAACTTCATCAGGTGTTAAACCATCAAGTGAGGCAGCAATTGTGTTATAAAATATAGTCATTCCATTTGCATCTACAACATGAATACCTTCATCTATAGTACTTAATATTGCTTTTAATGTTTCAGCTGTTTCCAGTGATCCAGAAATCATAAAGCCTCACCCCTTTTGATGCTGAATAATTGTCATTATGCGCCGAAAAATCGGCATTACATTTACATCGTTCTTGATAAGTCCTTCACCCAGATATTCATATCTTCATATTTATTAAAGATCTTACAATTATTTGTTAATCGTCCTTTATATTGATACTCTTTTTGATAAAATACAGCATTCATGCCGAAAGACAAAGCGCGTGCAATAGAATACGAACAATAAATACCCCTATTGAAGAGTTCCTTTTCCAGTTGATCTATAAGGTGCTTCATGAGACCGTACTTACGATGTTCAATTAAAGTTGCACAATCAGTCAATTCAGCATTGTGATAGGTTTCATTTACATCTGCTGATGCCGCACTTACGATTTTATTTTCATGAGTAATCAAACAATACAAAGTGCCTGTTCTAATCATTTTTAAGACATATTGAGGGTCATCCATCGGTGTCGGATATACTTCAAACACATGCCCATACAAATCTGCTAGCCCTTTTGCATCTTGTTCATCAGCCAGTCTCATAGAATACCCATTAGGAAGTGGCTGGTACAGTGTGGGTTTTGATAAATTCGTTACATCATTTAAGATTTTATCTTCTTCGATCCAGTAATTGCTGTTTCTTCTTTCGTTGCTATAATACTTGCACATAGCGACAGCCGATGCACCATTGAAGTATCCCGTGAACTCACCTTCGTAATGGAAGCCTTTTTGGAGCCAATATAAATAGTCTTCTTGACGGGATTTAATAATCACTTTATGAAAGGTGTTTTTTGATATAACATCCTTCATCCATTTCTCTAAAACTTCAGCATTCCCGCGATAATCATCAATTCGGAGACGTTCGCTGTAATAGTCGAAACAAACCTCTGCTGTGAATTGTGGTTGCTGAATTTTATGGTTTTCATAATAAGTGGTATGCATGTGTTAATCCCTCCTGTCTCTAACTACATATCTTCCATACGAATGCAATTTATTCCTGCACAAAAAAAACCACCCCGTAGGATGGCTCTTTATAATGCTCTATGCGGAAGCTTCCAATTAAATTTAACAGATAACATCCTGAATAAGACGAGACACACAAATAAAATCATGTATTGTAATGTACCGCTTACCATGTTGAGACCTACAATCAGTCCGCCGAGAAGAGCCCAAACTGCATAAATTTCTTCTCGTAACACGACAGGCTTCCTTCCAGCAAGAATATCCCGAATCATTCCGCCGCCTATTCCTGTTAAAATAGCCGCAACAATGATAGCGCTCATTGGATGATTCATATTTGATGCTGCGATTGCTCCCTGAATAGCAAATGCAGAAAGGCCTATGGCATCAAAGAAATGTAAACTTCTTTTTGAATATTGAATAAAGTGTTCTGGCATGAAGAACACGATTCCCATCGCTACAAGAGCTGATTTCAGCAGCATGCCTTGTTCCCAAATCGTATCTACAGGAAGGCCGATCAAAACATTTCGTATTATTCCTCCGCCAAACGCGGTTACTAATCCTAATATAAAAACGCCAAGCAAATCATAATCTTCTTCCATTGCAACTAAAGCACCTGAGATGGCAAAAGCGATCGTACCAATAATGTTTAATAAATCCCAAGTCAAACTCGTAACTTCCTCTCTTGATTCAATCATTCTCCGTATTGAATCTTATAAGGTTATGAGTCACCTGGCAAGCATTATTTGCGTTTATTCTTAAGTTTTTCTAAAACATTGATTGGAACGCTGCAGCTTCCAAGATCACCATGAAATACTTCTCCATTTCGAAAACCGTGAAAATCACTTCCTGCTGTTTTGATTAGTGAATAATCTTCTGCTAATTTTTTGTAATGGGTCACTTGTTCAATCGTATGATCTGGATGACAACATTCCAGACCAACTAAGCCATTTTCGCATAACTCGGGAATCAATTCATCTGCGTCATAAATGCCAGGGTGTGCTAAAACAGGTACTCCATTTGCATCACGAATGATCTGAATAGCTTCAATAGGTGAGATACGTTCAGTAATAGCAAAAGCCGCTTTCCCTTTTCCTAAGTACTTATCAAATGCTTCAGGCAGTGAGTTAACAACACCTTTTTCCATCAAGATTTCAGCAATATGCCCTCTTCCGACGTTACCTTCCCCATGTCTTTTATCTTCCAGCTCTGATTCATGAATGTGGATCCCTAACTCATTTAATTTTTGAAGGATCATCTTATTTCTCTTATTTCTTACAGACGCAAGTTCTTTTAATTTGGATAAGAACGCTTGATTTTTGTAATCAATATAAAACCCTAACACATGGATATCTTGGCCATTGTACAAGGTACTAATCTCAATTCCTGGAACGCATTCAAAGCCTTCATGTTTGTTTGCTTCAAACAAAGCTTCCTCAATTCCATCTATCGTATCGTGATCCGTGATAGCAATGCCATTCAGACCCTTTGCAATGGCTCGCTGTATGTTTTCTGAAGGGGAAAACGTCCCATCTGATGCGGTTGTGTGGGTATGCAGATCGACTTGTTTCAAATGTATAACTCCTTTTTAAAGAATAAGTACGGTACGTGAAATTATTCGTAGTTAATTTGTTTCGATTTCATGTTCTTTATGACTAATCCAATCGCTCCAACTACCTGCATACAATACCGTTTTTTTCATGCCTAGCTCATGCATCGCCAATACATTTACACAAGCTGTTACTCCAGACCCGCAATAAACAATATGGTGAGAATGGTTCATGAGATCTTTATACATTTTCTCTAACTCATTTTTCTCTTTCCACCAACCGGGAGAAACAAAATGTGATTCCCAGGGGATATTTATTGCTGTTGGAATATGCCCTGCTTTATGATCGATCGGTTCTTTAATCCCTTTATATCGAATTGGTTCTCTTGCATCTATAATCTCCGTTTTTACTTGATTCATTACGCTCATTACACTATCTTTAAAAGCCACCATTTGATCATTTACATTCGGTATGAATTCAGCATCTCGTTCCTTAGGCATTTTACTTGAGGTAGCATACCCTTTTTCCTTATAGTGTGTGTAGCCACCTTGCATAACGAACACTTGATCATGTCCAAGATATTTCAACAGCCACCACAATCGAGAGGCAAATGCGCCTGATTGATCATCATACGCGACAATAATTTTTTCTGAGTCTACTCCACAACGGCTTAAAAATTGTGATAGTATGTTTACGGAAGGTAATGGATGACGTCCACCATGAGATAAGACAGGTCCTGATAGATGCTTTTCAAGATCAGCATAATAAGCCCCTGTTATATGATCTTGTTTGTATTGTTCGTACCCTTTTGCTGGATCGGCAAGAGAAAAGCGGCAATCCAAGATGACAACATGATCATCATTAAGTTTAGTGTTCACCCATTCAGGGCTTACTAAATTGGACATAATAAAACCTCCTTATCGTGATGTATTAACGTTAATTTATCATCATGTAGGGAAAACTTATAATCATAAGAACAGATAGAAAGAAGTGACTGACAAAATGATACATAGCATTCCTAATGCCTCTATTGTTATTTTTGGAGCAACCGGTGATCTTGCTCACCGAAAACTCTTCCCTGCTCTATATCAATTGTATCAAAAGGGACTAATGAAAGAGAACTTTTCTGTAGTAGGTGTTTCCAGAAAAGATTTTTCACATGATAAATTTCAACAAGATGTTGCTGAAGCGATCAGTGAGCACACTCCAGGGACTGATAATGAAAAAGTAAAAACATTCGCATCCCATTTTTATTATCTTAAGATGGATGTTACGAGCGAATCAAGCTATCACGAACTTGAAGAACTTTTAAATGTACTTGACAGAGATTACCATACAAACGGAAACCGCCTCTATTATTTGGCGATGGCACCCCGATTCTTTGGAACCATCCCTACTTTCTTAAAATCTGAAGGAATTACAAATACGGATGGCTGGCAGCGTATCGTAATCGAAAAGCCGTTCGGACACGATCTACCATCCGCTACTAAGTTGAATGAAGAAATTCAGCAGAGCTTTGGCGAAAACGATATCTATCGCATCGATCATTACCTTGGAAAAGAGATGGTGCAAAATATACAAGTAATCAGGTTTGGCAATGCCATTTTCGAGTCAATCTGGAACAATAAATACATCGACTCGGTTCAAATTACTTCAAGTGAAACACTAGGAGTTGAAGACAGAGCCGCCTATTATGAAAAATCTGGTGCTCTGCTAGATATGGTTCAGAACCATATGTTGCAGATGGTTATGATGATTGCAATGGAGCCGCCAGGAGAATTAAAACCTGAGCATATACGTGATGAGAAAGTAAAAGTTCTTCGCTCATTACGGTTTTTTAACGAAGAGGAAGTTAGAAAGAATGTGATTCGTGCTCAATATTCAGCGGGTTCATTAAAGGGTGAAGACGTTCCAAGCTATCTCCAAGAAGATAATGTTGACCCACAATCGGAAACAGAAACATTTGTTGCAGCCAAACTTTTTATTGATAACTTTAGATGGACAGGTGTCCCCTTTTATATTCGCACTGGAAAACGCATGGCAGTAAAATCGACTGAGATTGTTATTCAATTTAAGCAAGGGCCAATGGCTCTCTATCATGCGAAAACCGAAAAATACCAGCCTAACCTGCTCAGAATTCATGTTCAGCCAGATGAAGGAGTAAGTTTAACGCTAAATGCTAAACCAAAAGGAGATACTTCTGATCTATTGCCGATTGATATGACTTATAACAATAAATCGACGACTGACATGAACTCACCTGAAGCTTATGAAAAGCTGCTGCATGATTGTTTGTTAGGAAATTCAACGTATTTTACCCGTTGGGATGAAGTAGCACTTAGCTGGGAATTCATTGATCGGATCACTTCAGCTTGGCAAAATGGAACTGGAGCACCGATTACTTTCTATCCTTCCGGAAGCATGGGTCCAGCAGAGTCAGATAATCTTTTGAATACAGATGGACTTTCCTGGTGGGAACCGACAAAAGTTAGAGAGGACGTATAAGAATGAAAGTATATGATGTATCTTTACCTATTTTTGAGGGAATGCCCGTTTACAAAAACAAACCTGAAAAGCAGCCTTCATTCTCTACCTCACAGAACGCACATGTGACAGAAACGAGAATTGCCATGGATGTTCATACCGGAACGCATGTTGACGCACCTCTTCATATGGTGCCTGGCGGAGATACAATCGAGACTCTTCCGTTAGAAAAACTAGTTCGAAAAGCTAAAGTGATCGACCTCACAAGTGCTGTCGATTCCATAAAAGCTACGGATTTATCCGGTAAGGATATTCAAAAAGATGATTTTGTATTGTTTAAAACAAAAAATTCATGGGATTCTGAATTTAATTTTGATTTTATTTATGTAAATCATGAAGCAGCTAAAACACTTACTGAGATCGGAGTTGCAGGTGTAGGAATCGATGCACTTGGTGTAGAACGTGCACAGGAAAATCACCCAACGCACAAACAATTATTCCAAAACGATTGTATTATTATTGAAGGGCTGCAATTAAAGGATGTTCCAGAAGGTGAATATTTGATGGTAGCAGCACCCCTAAAGATAAGAGGACTTGATGCTTCACCTGCACGAATCGTTTTAATACAAGAGTAAAAAAAACAGCGTGGGAATCTTCCCTCGCTGTTTTTCATTTCATTAATCAAGGGCTGGTTTAAACTTACTTGAAGGTTTTTTATCTTTATTCCCCTTCTCTCCCCCGTCCTTTTCTTTTTCAGGCTTTATCGCAAAAAAGGCTGCAATTGCAGCTAGGACACTGACCCCTGCTGATGTAAAAAAGACCATTTCATGTGAAGAACGCATTAATATAGCATAGATCGGCGGTCCTAAAGCTACCCCTACAAATCTCATGGAGCTATAGATAGATGTAATCGTTCCTCTCGCTTCTTTTTCTATTCCCTCAGTAATTAAGGCATCTAAACTTGGTAGTGCCGCTCCAATCCCGATTCCAGCAATAAATAACGAGCCTAACAAAAAATAGACGTTCTCTGTAAATGTGATTAAAAACACAGATCCACCTAATATAACCATTGATATAAAGGTACACCATTTCATAACGACTTTATTTTGTTTAATCCTTTTTCCTGCTATATAAGAGGAAATGGATAAAGCTAATAGCGGAACGGCTAAGACCAGCCCTTTCATGATGCCTTTAATACCGTATTTTTCTTCTAGGATCGTTGAGAGATAAAACAATATGCCGAAAAGAACAAACATAATTATTCCACCAATAAAAAAAATAGCCATCAGCCATCTGCCTTCATTATGAAATATTTGTTTAATGTTCTTTAAGAATTCTTTAAATGGCTGCTTTTCTTGTTCCTTTTTTGGCACTTTTACCAAAAACATAACCAATATGATAGAAAGTAAACTAAAAACAGGGATTAACCAAAAAGGTAAAAACCAAATAATCGTCGCTAAAAACGCCCCTAAAATGGGACTTATAACCTTCCCTATCGTGTTAGAGGTCTCAATAAGACCAAGTCCGGAACTAACTTCTTCCTCATTATTAAACATATCCCCTACAAGAGGCAGAACAACAGGTGCAGCTCCTGATGAACCTACCCCTTGTAGAAATCTTCCAACAAGAATAATCATAAAGGCGTTATCAGCTTGCCAAGCTGCCCAACCTGATATCAATCCACCTATCCCAGCAATGAAAAGACTTGGTATAATTACTTTTTTTCGGCCAAATCGATCTGAAAGGTAGCCGGCGATAGGTATTAATAAAATGGCGACAATGGAATACACCGTAATGATCATTGAAACTTGAAAAGAAGTAATATTAAGTTCCTTTTCAATTTCAGGAAGTACGGGTATAAGCATTGAATTCCCCAATGTCATGACAAGTGGAATTGATGCCAGTGCGAGTAGGTCCCACTTTTTCTTTGCTTCCATAATTTCCTCCACAAGCGTACTATTACATTCTTTAGTATTGTATAAAGTAATCAAACCATACGGAGAAAATCCACCCATTGACTGCAGAAAGCATTTAAAGCTACACTAAGTGGAAAAGTTCCCGTTCATATACACTCTAATGAAAGAAGAAAGGAAGTCATTCTTTGGAACATTTATTGAACAGCCGAGCAAGATCCATTCAAATATCAGGTATTCGCAAATTTTTTAATGAAGTAGCGAAATACCCAAATGCAATCTCTCTTACACTTGGACAACCCGATTTTCCAACTCCTATTCATGTTAAAGAAGCTGCGATTCAGGCAATACATAATAATCAAACGGTCTATTCACATAATGCGGGATATGAAGATTTAAGAAAAGCTGCTTGTACATATGTTTTTGAAAAATATGACTTACAATATGATTTTGCAGATGAAGTAATCGTAACAACTGGAGCAAGTGAAGCGATCGATATTTCTTTAAGAGCTATTTTGTCGGAAGGCGATGAAGTATTACTTCCTTCACCCGTATATCCTGGATATGAACCCGTAATTACGTTATGCGGTGCGAAACCTCTATATATCGATACAACAAGCACCGGATTCAAGGTCACTCCTGAACAGATCGAACAATCCATTACAAATAAAACAAAGGCCATCATACTTCCATTCCCTTCTAATCCTACAGGTGTAGTACTTGAAGATGCTGAATTAACAAGGCTTGCTGATTATTTGTGCAAAAAGGATATTTTTGTACTATCAGATGAAATATATAGCGAACTTCGATATAACGGAGTGCACCGGTCAATCGCGTCATTTGAAGGGATGAGAGAAAAAACATTTGTCATTAACGGCCTCTCCAAATCACATAGCATGACAGGTTGGAGGATCGGTTTATTGTTCGCACCGAAAGAAATTCTTCAACATGTCTTAAAAATACATCAATATAACGTGACTTGTGCCTCTACTATCTCTCAGGCTGCCGCCCTTGAAGCATTAGTAAATGGTAAGGATGATGCCCTTCCCATGGCCAGAGAGTATAAGAGACGATTAGATTATTGCTACGACAGACTTCAAAAGATGGGATTGAAGTTTGAAAAACCAAACGGAGCATTTTACCTTTTTATCAGCATTAAACAGTTCGGGTTAACTTCCTATGATTTTTCCTTAAAGCTTTTAAAGCAAGAAGGCGTTGCAGTTGTACCTGGTGATGCTTTCTCCTCTCTTGGAGAGGGTTATATTAGAATTTCTTATGCTGCTTCCCTTTCTCAGCTTGAGATCGGAATGAACAAAATTGAAAGTTTTATTAAAAGTATGACTTAACTGCCCTAAACTGGGCAGTTTTTTCGAATAGTTTACATAAATATATTACGGTTGATTGTAGTCCGTGCATAAGAAATACAATTTGCAAAACACTAAAAATACTTTAATTAAAGGATGACGTTTCCGTGAAGTTAAAAGCATTATTAAACCACTTGCACATATCAGCCAAAATAGAAGAAGATCTAATGATTACCGGTATTACTTCTCATTCTAAAAAAGTAAAACCGGGTTATTTATTCTTTGCCATTTCTGGTGTGCAAAAAGATGGGCATCAATACATACAAGAAGCATTTCAGAATGGCGCTCTGGCAGTATTCGGTGAGTATCCAAATGCCCAAAACAATGATTTATACTTTTATGCGGAAGATACGAAAAGGCTATTAAGTCGCGCTGCATCTTATTATTATGGAGAACCTTATAAAAAGCATAAGATGACAGGTATAACCGGAACAAACGGTAAAACAACGACTTCCTTTTTGCTGCAGCACATTCTCGTATCACATGGAATCACTTCTTCTTTATTTGGCACGGTTCATCACTACATCAATTCCAGCATTATAAACAGCTCTCATACAACACCTGATCCAGTCACATTGCAAAAGATGTTAAACGAGAGTCAAGATGAAGCAGTTGTGATGGAAGTGAGTTCACATGGACTGGAACAAAAAAGAATCGAAGGAATCACGTACGATCAAGCCATCTTTTTAAATTTAACGCATGACCACTTGGATTATCATGGAACGATGGAATCGTACTTTCAGTGTAAAGCGAAGCTGTTTACTTATATAAAGCCTAAGGGCACAGCCATTATCTGCAGTGAGGGAACATATGGAAAGAGATTAATTACAGACCTGTCTAGTAAAAATAATCTGCAAGTGTGGACATACGGGAAAAGAAAAACGGATCATTTTTATATTGAAGATGTTGGGAAAAACTTCTTTAACCTCGTTCATGAGACACTTCAAGTAACCGTACCACTTCCTTTACCAGGAGAATATAACGCAATGAATACAACAGCTGCTATTGCTGCAGCACTTGATTATGGTATTCCAATTAAGAGCTCTGTAGCGTACTTGAGCAGTTTTCATGGAATCCCTGGACGATTCGAAGAAATGATGCTTTTCAATGGAACAGAAGTCATCATCGACTATGCCCATACGCCTGATGGTGTTCTTCAAGTTTTAGAAGCAGCTAGAAAAAAAGCAGAAAGTCGTCCGTTTTTCCATGTTTTTGGATTCAGAGGGAAAAGAGACCTTTCAAAAAGGACTGAAATGATCAGCCTTTCTTTAGAATACAGCGATCATACAATCCTAACTGTAGACGATCTAAATGGTATTACACAAGAACAGTTGATTGAAGAAACAAAAGAAGCGATTCCCGTTAGAGCCAATTCCCCAACAATAATTGCTGACAGGACCGAAGCCATATTTTACGCTTTAAAAAAGGCCCCTCCAAAAAGTGTTGTTATTATAACAGGTAAAGGCCCCGAGTCGTATAAAGAAACTTACCGATATGGAACAGATTCAGACTTATCAACAGTGGAATATTTTCAGTCTTTAAATCAAGCTGTTCTATAAAAGAAGACAGCATCGCCAATCACTTAGGCGGTGCTGTCTTTTGTTTATCCTTTTTTCAATTTGTTCAGGCATTCTTCTAATTCCGAAATTCGATTTTCAAGATTACCCGGTTTTTTAAGTTCTGCAAAATAGTGAACAACTTGTTTGGACAATTCCGTTCTTGAGTAATCTATGACTTCCTTAGCAAGGTTCTCATAATGATCATTAAGAACTTTATTTACATCTTCCATCCACATTTCCACTTCGGACTCCACCCTTTTAGAAAGGTCATTCTTTAAATCGTTTGATCCACCTTGTTCAAAAAATTGTTTAGCATTCTTGAAATAAGATGCCCAGACTTTAATATCTGTACCAGCTCTTTCGTCAAAACGTGAAGGAATTATAGGAGTATGATAAAGATTTTTGTGATTGTTAGGTTGATTGAGACTTACTTGCTGTTCACTTGCTATCTCGATAAGACCCTCTTCTCTTTCTTTCATGCGAATTTGGATCCACTTGTCTAACCGCAGCGAACAGGCTCTATACTCTTGTTGAAGATCATGAGCCAGTTTTGCATATAGCTCTTTCATACTTTCAAGAAGCTCATTTTTAGAAGATTGAACGGCCGCTGGATGAATCGTCTCTTTATAAAAATCATGATAACGGATCAACACTCTTTGTTTAACATAATATAGAAGTTCTTTCATTTCTTGTTTTAACTGTTTCTTTGGTAAAGTGATTCGCTCGCTGCATGCAGCTAACAATACATCTTCCCTCTTTTCGACGGCCGATAAATAGTCATCTTCTTGTTGAAGACGCATTCTCGTTTCATCCAGCATATGTTGGACAACATTTTGGGCATGACGCTGTGATGCTGCAGCCCTCAAGATCATCGTTTGCTCCAATTCATTCTCTAAATAATGAAACAAACTTTGAGTAAAGATATTAAATCCGCTGTTTACACGTTTTGATTCTATAAGCTCGTTTTTACTTGAAACAGGAAACAATCTTGGGTTCCGGATACCGAACGATTGGAGGTTGCTTTTAACATGATCTACAACCGCCATTTTGTCTTCTTCACTATTTGCAAGGTCAGCTGCATTAATCGAAAAGAACATCTTATCAGACTCGAAGGTGTCTTTTATTCTTCCTAATTGAATTAAAAACTCTCTGTCTGCATAAGAAAAGGCATGATTAAAATAGGTGAGATAAATGATGATGTCTGCATGTTTCATATATTCAAAAGCAACATCCGTATGACGAGAATGTATCGAGTTCGCACCTGGTGTATCTACTAGAACGAGTCCTTTCTCTGTTAATGGGCAACTATAATAGATCGTTATCTCTTTCACATAACAAGCTTTTGATTCTATTGCAGCATAGTTTCCGATTTCTGATAAATCGGTTGTGATCGATTGATTCACATGGTTTTTTGCCCACTGATACCCTTCTTTAAAAGCTTCTAAATGATTACTTACAACCTCTTTTTCTTCTAACAAGTTATTCATTATTACTGAAAGCTCATTACTATCAGATTGAATTAGAGGATTGATCTCACCTAAAATTTCTTCTTCCGTTTTCATCATGATAACCACTGTACCATGTGGATGGGCTTCATCTGGTTTACATACTTTGTTTATAGCTGCCGTTGTCGGATTTGGTGAAGATGGCAGAATCGATTCTCCAAAGAGCGCATTTGCAAAAGACGACTTTCCAGCAGAAAAAGCTCCGAACAGAACCATCGTAAATGAACGATTTTGCAGTCGGTTCGCCATTTCATTCAACTCATCTGCCATATGGTAAAATCCTGATAAAGGCTTAAGCAATGACGCAGTCTTATAGAGTTTTTCAGTCTCTTTTTGAAGTGAAAGTACAGGTTTTGGAACATCTTTTTCTTTCTCGATTTCCTCTTGTATCTCATTTTGCGGATGAGCCATTTTGTTTTCATCTATATACATGTTTTTAAATTCTTCAATGGTAATTGGCTTATAGTGGGCCATGTACTTTTTTTCATACTTATCTACTGAATAGTCAAGAGTCGTATCTAGAGATACCACATGTAAAAGATCTGTTTTTTGTTGTTCCCAAACTAACGCCTTTTCTTTTTCTTTCTTTAACCTATTGATCGTTTCATTCAATTCGGTCTCAATAGCCTCATTCGCTCGAAATTGCTGGTCTTGTTCATCGTTTAAGAGTGACATTGCCGCAGCCATACATTCGCTTATTTGTTTTCTAGCTAGCTTCTTCACTTCTCCCGCAATATTATCGCAATAATTGATCAGTCCTTGCCCTTGGGCTGATAGTCCGGATTGTACATGTGAATAAAGAATTTCTTCCTTAAGCTTTACAGGCTCCCAATGTGGCAGTTCGACTGAAAACTGTTTTTGCATATCGTTTATATAGTTTTCTGCATGCCAGTTAATATGAGCATCGATAGATTCTTGAAGTTTTTCTTGAAAAGTGGCTTTTCTTACAGTTCGCTCATTCTCCGTTTTTTGTTTTGAAAAAAGCAAACCTACTTTAAAATCTTTTTTTGCAGACTCAATAAATAAACCTGCTTTCTCTCTCGTTTCATAAGGCATGAGCTGAGCAGATTCAACAATTTTAACAAAACCACTACGTAACGATTCTTCTCTTTCTTTTTTAGTAATCTCTGCTTGGTTTATTTGTGAAAGAAGGAATTGCTTTTCTTTTACTAAATCTTCAAGCATTGTTGATATGTTTGAATGATGATTTTTATCTTCTTCTTCTTTTTCAATAAATTCTGTTACGAGATGGTTGATTTGCCGATTTGTTTCATCTAATAAAAGCTGGTCTTTATTCATCTCTATTTTTTTAAAATAAGCAATGAGTGCTGAAATATCATTATGAGGAAGAGAAGGATCTTTTACACTCGTAAAAAAAATCTGCTCTTTATTAATACCATAGGATCTAAAACTTTCGAAAACATTTTCTTTAAACGCTTTAAAAGTAAGCTCTTCATCTCGGTGTTTATCGATCTGATTGACGATCAATCGGACCGTTTTCCCTTTTTCTAGCAATGATTGTATGAACGCTACATTTGTTTCTGAGAGAATATGGTTATAGTCCATGACATAGAAAATGAGATCCGCTAAGTAAACCACATTCTCTGTTGCCTTTTTATGAGCTGGATCAGTTGAATCAATACCTGGAGTATCGTAAAAAGTAATATTCTGAGCATTTTCATCTGATTCGATATAAATTTCAATATTATTAACATGTTCACTGTCTTTACAAAGTGATTTAATTTCTTCTACATCATAGGGGTGAGGAAAAGTGATGACCTTTTTATTCTTCAAGGTAACTACTGCTCTCGGTTTCCCCTTTTTCATCTTTACAATATTAGCACTTGTTGGGATTGGGCTAGCAGGCAATATCCCTGTATTGGAAAGAGTATTGATCAAACTTGATTTCCCTGCAGAAAAATGACCGCAAAACGCTATGGCATACTCTTCCTTTGCGACCTTCAGAAACAGTTCACTCACCTGTTCTTCTTCATGCACGTTATTCCATTTATGAAACGCTTCACACAAAGCGATTAAGCGTTGTTTTTCAGTTCCTAATAATTTTTTTTCTGTTGATTTCATCTTGATCCACCTGTCTAAAATCTAAACTATCTTTATTCACTTTACCATATATATGATAGCGATTTCATCTTTGTTTTACCAATTAAAAGTTGCCCTTTACCTAAAACAAAAAACTGCAGAGTCATTCTGCAGCTTTGAATTTAACAATCAATGAAAAAAATAAGCCATATAGATTTCATCTTCATAACGCTTGTCTATGTATACTTGATCACGTTGCTTTCCTTCTATAATAAAACCTGCTTTAGAATAGACCATTGTCGCCTTTTCATTACCTGAGAAGACCGTAAGCCATAATTTATGTAAGTTATTCTTTTTACCCCATCTTAAGGTGTAGTTCATGACTTCTTTACCTATGCCTATCCCTTGACTGCTAGGGTGAATCCATGTTCTAAACACACCTGTATGCTTCTTCATTGCTAGTTCCCCTCTTAAAACTCGTGCGATACCCACAACCTTTCCCTCTCGTTCAACTGCTGTATACATGTTTCCGAGTCTTTTCACGTCATGGATAAACTGTATTTCTTCTTGCAATGAACGGGGTTCTTCCTTTTGAAGATATCGTCCTGCCTTTAAAATCGCCTCAACATGTTTAATAATATCCTCTGCATCCTTTTCTTCTACCGGTCGTAATATGATTTCCTCTTCATTTTTTGCCTTGAACGAAAAAACTTCCCCACTATCCAACTATGTCTCCCTCCCTTCATATTATTTTCTTATTATGTCTAAATGCACTTTCGGCATGCACGTTAAAAATAATGATGTTCGAGCTTTTCATTATTATGTTGAATGGTTAATAGCCCATATGAAAATTGTTTTTGTCTTCTTTTATCTGTAGGTGAGCCCGGATTAAATAAAATCACGTCCTCTTCCTTTTCTAGATATGGAATATGTGAATGTCCAAATACGATGAGATCTACAGATTCTTCCTTAAACGATCTCAATGCTCGCTCTGGTGTGGTTCTTCCTTTTCCAAGATGACCATGTACAACCCCAATCTTTAAATGTTCTATCGTTATGATCAGATGTTCAGGCAGTTTTTCACCCCAGTCATCCTTATCTACATTACCCCTTACTCCGTGAACGGGTGCCCATTGCTTTAACTCGTCATAAACCGATTTTTCACTCCAATCTCCTGCATGAATGATGATATCCACACCTTCTTCGAGTACTTCTATGATGGGCAAAGGCCATTCTTTCTTCTTTTTTGGCATGTGAGTGTCGGCAATAATTAAAACTCTCTTCAAAGTCTACACCTCTTTTAAATGAAAAATATATGCTCTTTTCGTAACCTTAGTTGTTTTAGAAAGCAGCGGTGAGCCTCATATTCCGCAGGACAAGGAAGGCTTATGCACCATCACATCGCACGAAGAAAATGTGATTTTCATTTTCAAGGAGTCTCGCACCTTGCACTCCAATCAACTTTTCAAAGATGAGAAAAAATCACCATAAGCAAAAATTTTTAAAACAGCCAAAAAAAAGCAAAAGGAAACCTATTGGTCTCCCCTTGCTTTTTATTTATTGTTTATCTGTTTTTATGATCTTCACGAACACGTTTTTGGGAACGGAAAGATTGATCTGGGCGTCCGGCACTGCGGTTCGATGCACCATCTCTTGAGGAGTTTGGTCTGTCACCTCTTGAATATCCAGTACGGCGATTGTCTCTTCCGCCTTCTCTTTTCCCTGTTCCGCCAGAGCGTCTGCGATCTGAGAAACGGTTAGAGTTAGGACGTCTCTTCTTAGATGAAAGTGGCGGCTCATCTGTTAAGTTAATTGGCGTTGTGTCTGGTTCTTTTGTTAACAGCTTTAATGCTGCAGCCAATAACGTAACTGAATCGTTATCTTCCAATAACTCAACAGCTGTTTGCTTATATCCACCAAAAGCATCTTCTTGAACAACTTCCATTAGCTTTTCAAGAGCCATTTGCTGTTGGCCTTCCATCGCTTCTGAAACGGAAGGAATGGCACGCTTTTCAATCTTACGTTTCGTAATCTTTTCGATCGTATGAAGATGGTCAATCTCACGAGGTGTAATAAACGTTACAGCATAACCAGTTTTCCCAGCACGTCCTGTACGTCCAATACGGTGAACATAGCTTTCAGGGTCTTGTGGGATATCAAAGTTATAAACGTGTGATACGCCAGAGATGTCAAGTCCACGTGCAGCTACATCTGTTGCCACCAATACTTCGATCGTATTGTTTTTAAATGCACGCAATACTTTATCACGTTTAGCTTGAGGAAGGTCACCATGGATACCTTCTGCAGAATAACCACGTTTGTTTAACGCTTCAGATAATTCATCTACACGACGCTTCGTACGACCAAATACAATCGCAAGCTCTGGAGAGTGAATATCCATTAAACGGCAAAGTGCATCAAACTTTTGACGTTCCTTAACTTCAACATATTCTTGTTCAATGCTGCGAACAGTCATTTCTGATGCTTTCACTTTAATGATCAACACATCTTTCATGAACTTCGCTGCAAGGTTTTGAATTTGTTTAGGCATAGTTGCAGAGAAAAGCATTGTATGACGTTCTGTAGGAACGTTTTCTAAAATCTTTTCAATGTCTTCAACAAACCCCATGTTTAACATTTCATCAGCTTCATCAAGCACTACAGTATGCACGCTTTCAAGCTTTAATGTTTTTCGATTGATATGGTCTTGAACACGTCCAGGCGTACCAACAATAATGTGAGGACCATTTTTTAGGGCTTTTATTTGACGAACGATGGATTGTCCACCGTAAATCGGCAACGTTTTAATTCCTTTGAATTGACCAATCTTGTTAAGCTCTTCAGCAACCTGAACAGCTAACTCTCTTGTAGGAGCTAGTACAATCCCTTGTACTAATTTTGATTTTGTGTCCATTTTTTGGATTAGCGGGATACCAAACGCTGCTGTTTTACCTGTTCCGGTTTGAGCCTGACCAATTAAGTCAGTACCTTTTAATGCTGTTGGAATTGTGTCACGCTGAATCGGTGTTGCTTCCTCAAATCCCATGTTATTAATGGATTGAAGCAACTCGGGACTTAGTCCCAGTTCTTGAAATGTTGTCAATGTTCTATCTCCTTTTCTGTGACGAAAAAGGTTTTTACGATAACCTCGTGGATCTGACAGATTAAAAATCTTTATATGATGTCAGCCAATTTGTTTTCAAAATACATCATGATTTGCACATAAAATAGCATTTCCTTCTTATTTTTGACTGGAAATGCTTAGCCATGCGAATATGCGTAAAAGTTAAAAGTTAAAAGTTACAAGGCTATCCGTAATTCAAACTTGTTCCGTCCATATATATTCCGTTGTTTAACTTATCACGTAACACTAATAAATGCAACTCTTTCCAATACATGAAGAAGTTTTTGAAATGTTTTATTTTCGTGATTTAGTGTTTAAACGCTTTGATTAATAGCAATAACGATAATATTTTAACCAATCCTCAATGAAATGAAACATGAATTAACTTTAAAAATCTTTCTCATCAAACACATCATAAAGAATATTTTTTATAATCCATCACACGCTAACATTATGACTTTGTTAGGAAAGAAGGACTTCGATGGAAAACAATTGGGTTTCAATTATACCGTTTTTGGTTGTCATTCCGATCGCGATTAAAACAAAACAAGTATTGCCCGGTTTATTTGCCGGACTATTAGTCGGGTCATATTTGCTTCAGCCCTCTATTGTAGGAGGTCTTGAGAGAATGGTTCAGTTCCTCGTAAAAGGTTTAGTCGATCCTAAAAATATAAAAATTATCGTCTTTTTATATGCTTTTTCCGGCCTGATTTCGATGATAAAACTGTCAGGTGGAATAAGAGGATTTGTTGAAGAAGCTTCTAACAGGATACAAACAAAAAGGGGAGCCTTATTTCTTACGTACGTTTCAACGATCGGAACATTTGCTGCACCAAGTTTTAGATTTGTCACAATTGCACCCATCATGAGAGCACTTTTAAAAAAAGTAAAAATGTCTACACAGGAACTTGGGTTTGTAATTGAAACAACCGCTACCCCTATTATTGTCCTAATTCCAATAGCAACGGCATTTGTTGGGTATATGACATCTATTGTAGATATATCTTTAAAGAATGAAAATGTAGTCGGTGACCCTTATACACTATTTATTAAAAGCATTCCCTTTAATTTCTTTTCTTTTGTTATGATCATCGTGGGTGTGTATTTAAGCTTTTTTCACCACTCTAAATCTACAGAAGAAACAGACCCAAATGATGTGGGTGAAAAAGAAGACGATGACTGGCATAATTGTGATCCTGCAGTGGGAAAAGACCTTCCTAATAAACCTTGGAATTTATTGATTCCTTTAATCTTGGTTGTAGCCCTTACTCTCTTATTAACTTGGTGGGATGGCTACAAGAAAACGGGTGGATTTATAAAAGCCTTTATTTCTGCGGATGTTATGGATGCGATGCTTATCGCACTTCTTTTCACTACCATTTTTACATTTATCTTTCTAAGGGTTCAGCATATGAAAACGGGAGATTTATTAAATGGCTTTATTTTTGGCGGCAATGAACTGATGGGAGTAATTGTCCTCCTTGCTGTTGTATGGGGATTGTCTTCCGTTACTGAAGAACTCGGATTCTCAGCATTTGTAACAAAATATGCTGAGTGGATACCTCCTTCTGTCATTGTCCCCCTGTTATTCTTATTCGGCTGTGCTGTTTCTTATTTTATTGGTTCTGCTTGGGGTACATGGGGTATTTTAATGCCACTCGGTGTGTCCATGGCGGTTGTTTCTGAAATATCTTTGCCTCTTGTAATCGGTGCCGTTTTTGCTAGTGGAACATTTGGCGCATTTGCCTCTCCTTTAAGTGATGACACTAACACAATTGCCCGTATATTAAATCTATCCGTCATAAAGTACGCTCGTTACAAACTAAAACCAGCTCTTATCGCTGCAGCTATTACTGCTTTTTTGTACGGTATAACCGTATTTTTCTTTTAACCTCCTGATTAGGAGGTTCGTTTTTTACCTTCCTCTCTTATTTTATGAATTAGTTCCTTATAACGTTCTCTTGCCCATGAATTATAAGAAGGATGCGGTACGCCACCTATGATAGTAAGTGAAATTTGGTCAGATAAAGCTGTTACATATTTTTCTGCAAACTTGCCGCAAGGTACGATGATCGTATCTTCCTTTATCGCAGCTAGGAGTCTGCTTTGAAAATTGTCTGTTATCATCGAATGAAGCATTGCTTTTTCCTGCTCGGAAAAACGCTTTGCAGAGCTTATTCTTAAAGCTTCTGCAATTTTCAGTTCCTTTTGAAACTCTTTTACAAAATCTTGATCTGGGTAAGCAGATGACTGGAGTGGAAATGAACATACATTCAAGATTCCGTATATCGTTGGCTTGTTTTTTTCAATAAGCTGTTTTAAATGTTTCCCAAACGGATCTATGCTTTGTTCCATAAAAAGCTCTTTCGCCATCGACCTGCCGGATAGCCCTGCTAGTGGTACGCCTGCTTTCAGTTCTTCTTTATGTGGTGATTCAAGTATAAACAACATTTTAGTATCTTCTGTTGTGATATCTTCTACAGCGTAGTTCTCTTTTGCTTTTTCAAAAAATAATGTTATCTTTTCCAAATCGTTGCTCCTTTTTATTTAATATAGGAAAAATCCGGCAAACGGATGTCTGCCGGATCAATGTTATATGGTAGCTGAGTATTTTCCCTTTTTTGATGAAGCTGGGTGTTGTCCGATTATTTCGCCCATCTGTAAAGGTGATCCAACTTGTAATGAAGGTTTGAATGAAAAATCACGATCTTCAAATAAAAGGATTACTGTTGAACCAAACTCGAAATGACCTACTTCTTCACCTTTTTCATATACTACCGGTGAGACAGAAGTTTTCATGATTTTTTTCCATCGCCGAACTTTTTCATCGTATTTCACTTTAACACTGCCGACGATGAATGCGCCTACCTTAACGATTGCTAATTTGCCGAAGTCTGTCTCAGCAAACGTAACTACCCGCTCGTTTTTAGTGAAAAGTCCTTTAACGTGGTTTACTCCAATATCGTTAACCGGGAATAACCGGCCAGGTATATACGTGCTGCTGTATACCTCACCTTTAATTGGCATATGGATGCGATGATAATCCTTTGGACTTAAATAAATAGTAATAAAATGGCCGCTCTCGAATCCCGTCTTATTTTCCTCAGCAAGGAGTTTCTGAACAGGATAGGAGATGCCTTTCGCCTGAATAATCGTCCCTTTATCAATACGTCCCATTTGTGTAACAAGTCCATCTACTGGTGAGATGACTTGCATTTCATCTCCGCAGATCGGTCTTGCATCTTCTTTTAGTTTTCTTGAGAAGAACTCTGTAAGATGGGCATATTCATGAATCGGTTTTTCAATTTCAGATAAATTAATTTTATAATGTTTCGCATATCTCTTCACATAACGTTTACTCAATTTTGAACGTCCTGCTTTACCAATGATCGATGATATTTTGTTTTGTGGCAGTAACGTTAATACTAATCGTGCAACTCGCTGTCTCATTTAATTTCCCCTTTTGCTGATAAATCCTTCCAAATGGAATTGCTTATTCTTATTATAACCATTTTAACATAGATGAAAAGGCATTTTTATTGTTTATTAAATAACCATATGCCACAATATCTAAAACTAAAACTGAAGGAGAAAACCGATATGAATATACAAATGAGTAAAGAAACTGCAGATCATATCATAAAAGATCTGAAGGAAGATAAAGGTGAGAGCATCCGTTTCTTTGCACGATTAGGTGGATCGAGTTCTATTCAGCAAGGTTTTTCTTTAGGAGTTATAAAAGACACTCCTAAACATCCGGCTGCAACATTAAAACTTCAGGATCACTTGTTTTTTATTGAGGAAGAAGATGAGTGGTTCTTTGATAAAAACGACTTGAACGTTTCTATCGTTAACGGAGAAATTCAGTACGAATTTTCTAAAGGTGAATAAAGAACCTAAAGAAATTTGTTGAGCTCTTCACTTCTCCCTTCACATTCCATAATTGCTCTTTGCTTATCCCCGATAAGATCATAATGGGGATAAGCTTCTCTTTCGTGAATCCACTCCGGTTTTAAGCCGTATTTACTGCCCCACTTTATTAATGTTTCCAAATTGCTGCAGCCTACTTTTGTAACGCTCTTTTCATTTGGAAAACGTGGATCATACCAAAAATGAGTAATAAACGCAATTTCACCTGCAATGACACTTTCCTTCCATGCTTTTAATTGAACTCTTTTAATTCCAAACGCCATTATTCTTCACTCATCGCGTTAATATAGGCTAAATGCCATTCTGGAAAATATTTTTTAATCGATATAGGACGGAAATTTTCTTTTTTTACACATACATGAATGGACGTCCCCGTTACACATAACTCTTCTTTCTCGTTGTAGATTTCATAAGCATAGACAACTTTTATGCCTGAGTATTCTTTGATCGCTGTTCTAATTATAGCTTGCTGCCCATACGTTAAAGGTTTTTTATAAGAAGCTTGGATATCTGTTACGGGTGAAAGTATTCCTTCTGCTTCCATGTCTGCATATTTAAACCCGAGTGATTCAATCAGTTTGGTTCTTCCGATTTCAAACCAAACAAAGTAATTGGCATGATAGACAACACCCATTTGATCCGTTTCTGCGTATCGTACATCGATGATTGTTTCAATAAAATTCATAAGTTTTTAGATCATCCTTTTTGATGTTTTCTTTCACTTTAGTAGAAAATAAAAAAAAAGACCAGCATTATGCCGGTCTTTTTTTATTGAAGATCGTTTCCTTCTCGATATGCTTTTTCTTCTTGAATTTCAATTTTAAACTGTTCGATGGATTCTTCTCTATGCTGGTTCTTTTCTTTGATCTGCTCTTTTTGACTCGCTGTAAGTTCAGAATCATTCATCGTTTCGTTTGCTTCTTGCATATTGTGTTCAGTATTTTCTACCATCTGCTCTAAACGCTCAACATTATTGCTGCGGTCATCTCTGTTTGGTTGTTTTTGCATGATGCATTCTCCTTTTAAGATAAAAATTGAATTCATCCTAGTGTGTGCAAAAACCCAAAAATCTTATTCGTTTAATTTTTTTGCAACAATATTGGACTCATGTTTTCAATACTGGTATGACAAAGATCAGTAAGGTATTTCCAATATTCAACTATACTTTCGTCCTCACAGTTTTTCATTGTTATCTCAAGCCAGGCAAGTTCTTCAGCAAGTCTTATAGAAGATCCGATCCAATATTTTTTATTTTTTACTGTAATCTGGAAAGGTTCTTCAAACCGAAAAGGCAAATAAAACCCTTCTGTGTTTGGATGTAAAATTATATGCTGGTAAACGGTACCTTTAAAAAGCTTCGCATAAAATAAAAAGACACCATCATTTTTAGCAGCTGCTCTTTTCAGTTTTTCCAACGTGTCTTCATTTCCAAGTTCAACGGAAACAATTTCTTTTTCCCAATTTAATTCTTCACGAAATGGGACTAGATGGCCTAGCCTTTGCATTTCAATCTCAAGTTGTCGATATAAGTAATCCTGATCATCTTTGTTATGTGATACAGGTAATGGTTTGACAGATGCCGTAATCAAACGTACCCCTCCTAATTCTTTCACTACATACATTTTTTCGACAAAATCTAAAAATTATGGGAGTCAAAGTGAAAATTAGGAGCAGGTAATATTTTCATTTACGTGTATTATCCTTTTGGAGGAACATAATCTGCATGATCATGTGATTTATTCGCCATCTTCTTACCCTTGTTGCTGTTGCTCTCTCTTGGCTGTGTTCCAATATGGTTCGGAACAAATTCTTCTGGGAAGCGTTTTGGATTACTCAAAGGTCTAACCTCCTTTCGTCTTCTTTTTACTTTTCCTTTAATTAAAAGTCTCTATTCAAGAACACGTTGGAAGATATTTTATATTATTTGATTATTCGTAAATTAAATGGGCAATATTGGTAGTATTCCAAATAAGAGGTGTCTTGTATGAGAAAAAACAGAAAAATGAACTTTCGCGAACTCGTAAATGAGAACAAACGACAACTGTTAAAAGATGAATCTTACATCGAGCAGCTTGAAAAAAAACTGGATGAGAAACATACAAAAAATGGCTAATGGCTAGCTAATATCTCAATGTTAGAAATATGAGTTCAAAAAAATCCTTTGCCGATTGCAGGCAAAGGATTTTTGTTGAATTAATTAATTTTGAGTTTGAGATGAATGAGCCAATTTATTTCGAAGAACCATTGGTAGTATACCACCGTGGCGGTAATATTCGATCTCTATTTCGCTATCAAATCGTGCAACAACTTCAAATGACTTTTCTGTTCCGTCTTCAAATACAGCTGTTACTTTAACATGATCACGAGGTTTTACTGTTTCATCTACTTCAACAGTAAATGCTTCTTTTCCTGTCAAACCAAGCGTTTCTGCTGTTTCTCCGTCTTTAAATTGAAGAGGAAGTACACCCATCAACACAAGGTTGCTGCGGTGAATTCGTTCGAAACTTTCAGCCAGTACAGTTTGAATACCCAGCAAAGTAGTACCTTTTGCAGCCCAGTCACGGGATGATCCCATTCCGTAATCTTTTCCTGCAATTACCATCAGGCCAGTGCCATTTTCTTTGTATTTCATAGCAGCATCATAAATGCTCATTACTTCGTTTGTTGGCCAATACGTTGTCCATCCGCCCTCAGTACCAGGAGCAACACCGTTACGAATACGGATATTTGCAAATGTACCACGCATCATTACTTCATGGTTACCACGTCGTGATCCGTAAGAGTTAAAGTCACGTGGCTCAACACCATTTTGAATAAGGTATCTTCCTGCTGGCGTATCTTTACCAATGGCTCCTGCTGGAGAAATGTGGTCAGTTGTTACAGAGTCACCAAACTTCGCGATTAACTTTAGATCTTTAAGAGGTTGAATCTCCTTAAGTTCTGCAGAAAGCTCTTCGAAGAACGGCGGGTTTTGAATGTAAGTTGAAGCAGCATCAAAACCATATAGCTGATCTGCTGAAGTCTTCAGTTCGTTCCAGCGTTCGTTCTCATCAAATACACGCTCGTACTCTTTTTTGAACAATTCTGGAGTAACTGCTTTGTTCATTGCTTCATTAATTTCTTCTGTAGACGGCCAGATATCTTTAAAGTAAACTTCATTGCCGTCTTTATCTGTTCCGAACGAGTCGGATTGAAGGTTGAAATTGACAGTTCCAGCAAGTGCATAAGCAACTACAAGTGGTGGAGATGCTAAATAGTTTGCTTTTACAAGCGGGTGAATACGACCTTCAAAGTTTCTGTTACCTGATAGGACAGATGTTACAGTTAGATCATTTTTAGAGATCGCATTTTCAACTTCAAGAGATAACGGTCCTGAGTTACCGATGCATGTTGTACAGCCATAACCTACTAGGTTAAATCCTAGCTGATCCATGTAACTCATCAAACCTGCTTCTTCTAAATAGCGGGTAACCACTTTAGATCCTGGTGCTAATGATGTTTTCACATAACCAGGAACTTTCAATCCCTTTTCAACTGCTTTTTTAGCCACTAATCCAGCACCTAGCATTACATAAGGATTGGATGTGTTTGTACAACTTGTGATTGCAGCGATCGCAACAGCACCTGTTTTCATTGTAGATGTTTCGTTACCAGGATGTTTTACAACTACTTCTTTGTTGATCTCATCGGCAGTTAAACCAAAACCTGCATTTCCTTGAGGAGCAACAAGAGCTTTATTAAAACTGTCTTTCATTTGAGATAACGGAATCAAATCTTGTGGACGTTTAGGTCCTGACAAGTTTGGTTCGATCTCAGAAAGATTGATCTCAACCACATCTGTAAATTCTGGATCTGCATCACCAGCCGTGTAGAACAATCCATTCTCTTTGCAATATGCTTCTACAAGCTCGATCTGTTCTTCTGTTCTTCCTGTTAAACGAAGATAGTTTAATGCTTCTTTGTCTACAGGGAAGAAACCACATGTTGCACCATATTCTGGTGCCATGTTTGATATAGTAGCACGGTCAGCAAGCGGCATCTGGGGAAGACCAGGTCCAAAGAATTCTACAAACTTACCAACAACCTTCTTTTCACGAAGCACTTGGGTAACTTTAAGTGCAAGGTCTGTAGCTGTTGTTCCATTTGGAAGTGAACCTGTTAGCTTAACACCAATTACTTCAGGTACTGGGAAATAAGAAGGCTGTCCCAACATTCCTGCTTCTGCTTCAATTCCTCCTACGCCCCATCCAAGTACGCCAAGACCATTAATCATTGTCGTATGTGAATCAGTACCTACTAATGAGTCAGGATAAGCAACTGTCTCACCTTCAGATTCACTTGTTAGCACAACGGGTGCTAAGTATTCTAAGTTAACCTGGTGAACGATACCTGTTGCTGGAGGAACCGCACGGTAGTTATCAAATGCAGACTGAGCCCAGCTTAAAAGCTTGTAACGTTCTTCGTTACGGGCAAATTCAAGGTCCATATTAAAAGCTAATGAATCTTGAGTCCCTGCTTTATCAACCTGAACAGAATGGTCAACTACAAGGTCAACCGGAATATCCGGATTGATTTGGGAAGGATCTCCACCCATATCCTTCATTGCTTTACGTAAAGATGCCAAGTCAACAACGGCTGGAACACCAGTAAAGTCTTGAAGAATAACGCGAGATGGCTTGAACGGAACATCAATTTCCTTCAGATCATCCGTACCCCATTTCGCAAGGTTTTCAACATGCTCTTTCGTAATTACTTTTCCATCAAATTGTCTTAAAACAGACTCCAATAATACTTTTACAGAGTAGGGCAACTTCGATACGTTACCGATTCCCGCTTCTTCTAACGCTCCTAAACGGTAGTAGCTATATTGCTTACCGTTAACATCAAAGGTAGAACGGGCTTTAAACACATCATTCTTTTTCATGTTCCACTCTCTCCCTTCAGTAACAATCATACACGATTATGAGAAAAATTGTCGAAAAAATGTGCATATATCCCAGTTAAACCACACAAAATCTTTTTTTCCCTCTCTTATCATATGTAAAACCCTTTCATAAGTAAAATAGTAAATCGTTATCAAACGACATAAGTTTTTCTTATGAAAAGTAAATCACCATTAGAATAAAAAAATCATATAGTAAATGACGAAATATCATTTTGTTTTCACTTTATTTTTCATTAATCACGTCTAATAATGATTGGAGGGAAAACGATGGATTGGTTAAAAAAGTTAGCAGCATTACTAGTGCTAGTCGGAGCGTTAAACTGGGGATTCATCGGTCTTTTTAATTTAAACATTGTTACGGAAGTTTTTGGTAGCGCTACCACTATTACAAAAGTACTTTACAGCCTGATTGGTTTATCAGGACTGTGGATGCTTTTAACGAAATATAGATCATGAAGTAAGAGAAGCACTCCTTTTTTTGGAGTGCTTCTTCTTTTTTTGATTGTACACACTAATATTACGGAGGTGAGATGATCCATGGGAAGAAATAAAGCAAATCATATTCGTCCTGGAATGAATGCTGCAAAAGCACAAGGGAACGGTGCCGGTTATGAAACAGAATTTGGAAACGAAGCCCTCACGCTACCTAACGAAAAACTGAGTGAAGCAGAACGACAAAACAATAAAAAAACGAAAAAACGCCACTAAGGCTTTGGAAATTGAGTGCCTAACTGTTCAAGGTCGTTCAAATAATCTTTTAATTGTGAATGTTGATGTTCAGATGCCGTTTCTAATGCATTTTCGATTTGTTGGCGAGCCTTTTCATTCTCAGTCATAAAATGTGAATAATTAACACCATATTCACTATCTGAAGAATTTAGCTTTTTTGAGACTTCGACCGCATAATGGTACCCTTGTTCAGCTGCCTGATAGGCTTGTTGTTTGTCTTTATGATATGGCATAGTGGTATCCTTCCTTTTCTGGTTTGATATACCTTTAAGCTTCCATTTTAAAAAATAATTATTCAGGTGGGAGGTAATTTTTATGGGAGAAAGCAACACGTTTAAGGACATACGAAAAAACGCCCCTAAAGGAGAAAATCCTGGACAACCTGCTCCTATGAGTGGTTCAAAAAAAGTGAAACAACGTAATCATACGAGGCAAAATCATGGTGAAGGCCATTAAGCAATATGATATAAGGATGTAACTTACAGCCATAGCAAGGAGAAAGGCTGATTCTAAATTGGGATCAGCCTCTTCAATTTGTTTTGCACTTTTATTAAGTTGTAAAAATCGTTTGTATTGCTTCGATTATAACCTTTTCCTCGTCGGAAGTAACCGTTCTTAGATCCAAAAGTATTTCGTCATCTTTTATTCTCACAATAATTGGTACTTTGTAATTTCGAAAAGCTTTTGATAAAAATTCAGCACCCTTATCATGCTTTAATCCAAGGCAATATGTCGGTAACTTCACCTCCGGCATCGTTCCCCCGCCTACTTGGGAATAATCAGCTACAATGTCTAAAGTAAGAGAAGCGTTTTCTTTTATTTTTTCCTTTAACTGGATGGCTCTCGCCTTAATTTCTTCAGGTGTTTTTAAGATATCGCGAACAGTTGGGATCGAATGATATTCTTCATTTAAATAGCTATTTAATGTTTCGTTTAACGCTGCGATTGTAAACTTATCTACTCTTAAAACACGTGCAAGCTGATGTTTCTTTAATTTTTGTATTAACTCCTTCTTTCCGGCTATAATGCCCGCCTGGGGTCCTCCAAGCAGCTTGTCACCACTGAATGTGATTAGGTCTACACCTTGACGAATAACTGCAGATACTAAAGGTTCCTCTCCGATTCCATGCTGATCAAAGGGATACAGTGCACCACTGCCAAGATCTTCATAGACGATAAGGTCTGGAGCATTCTTTTTTAATGTCATAAGCTCATTCGAAGAAATAGATTTTGTAAAACCAACTATTTTAAAGTTGCTTGTATGAACTTTCATAACCAATGAGGTGTTTTCATTTATAGCGTTCTCATAATCGGAATAATGTGTTTTGTTCGTTGTTCCAACTTCTTTTAAAACCGCGCCACTTTCTTCCATTATAGAAGATACTCGAAATGAACCTCCTATTTCTACAAGTTCCCCTCTGGATACAATTACTTCCTTATCTTTAGCAAGAGCTTTTAAGATAAGATAAACAGCAGCAGCGTTATTATTAACGACCATTGCAGCTTCTGCTCCCGAAACCCGTTTTATGAGGTCTTCGGTTAAATCATGTCTTGATCCTCTTTTACCTTCTTCAAGGTTGTATTCCAAGTTTGAGTACATTAGGGCCGTTTCCGTCATTCTTTTAACTGCACGTTCACTTAACCTTGAACGACCTAAGTTGGTATGTATGACTACACCACTTGCATTTATTAAAGATGTAATTCGGTTTGCTGGCTTATTAAGCTTTGTAACGACCGTCTCTTTGATCAATGTCTTCAAGTCAGTATTCAAGTCAATGCTATTCGGTGATGCAAGAATCGTATTTCGCCAAGTGTAAATAGAGTCTTGAACAGCACGTGTTATTTCCCTCTCAGGTTTATCATTCACTTCAAGACTGATTTCTTTAACTAATTCATGAACAGCAGGAAGCTGCCTTAAAAGCTTTGATTTTAGCAAGATGTAGTTCCTCCTAAAAGGCAAAAACAGAGATGACCTTAAAGGAGGATCATCTTTTTATGCCTTAAATTTTTCAAGTTCGTTAATGATTAATTCGTGTTCCGGAAATTCGCCGGTTTCTTTCTTTGAATAAATGTTATGACCATTCACCGTTACTTCAAACACACCGCCAGAACTTGGAATAAGTTCAAGAGACGATACTTGAGTACGATAATGATTAAAAATATCTTCCGCGAGACCCGCGGCTTTTGGTGCAAAGTTTCACATCATGCAAAATTCGATACTTACTTTCATCATTCTTCATCCTCCTTTTTAAGCTTATTTTAGTATATCCTTAGCCAAGAAACAAAAATAATGTTTATACTACATATAGGAGGTGCTTAAAGCATATGACAAGTAAAGAAAAAGTACGTCTGACCCACTTATCAACAAAAGGTGGTTGAGGATGCAAAATTGGTCCAGAAGACCTGGCGCAAGTTTTGCGTCATTTACCAAAAGGAGAACATGATCCCAACCTGTTAGTCGGCTTAGATACATCAGATGATGCCGGAGTTTACAAATTAACAGAAGATCTTGCTATGATTCAAACAGTGGATTTCTTCACACCTATCGTGGATGACCCATATATGTTCGGACAGATCGCAGCAGCAAATTCATTAAGTGATGTTTATGCGATGGGCGGTCGACCAACTACTGTCATGAACATTGTAGGGTTTCCTATCGCTACATTAGGTCATGATGTGCTTGCTGAAATACTTAAAGGTGCTGCTGATAAAGTAAAAGAATCTGGTGCTGTGCTTGTCGGTGGTCACTCTATCGATGATGCTGAGCCGAAATTTGGCTTATCTGTAACTGGACTTGTGCATCCTTCAAAAGTCTTTAAAAACGTAGGAGCAAAACCTGGAGATGCTATCGTTTTAACAAAACCAATCGGTGTGGGCATTCAAACAACGGCCATAAAAAAAGATAAACTCACCAAAGAGCAGCTTGAGCTTGTAAGTGAAACGATGGCACAGTTAAACAAAACCGCTGCTGAGTGTCTTGCAGGACTTTCTCCGAATGCTGTTACAGATGTAACAGGTTTCGGATTGCTTGGACACGCAACGGAAATGGCAAAAGGAACAGGCGGTATTACCATTCATCTTGATTTTGAAAAGGTACCTCTCTTGCCTGGAACAGAAGAACTCGCTAAAGAAGGAATTGTTCCCGGAGGATCAAAAGCTAACCTCAGATGGATACAAGACGACGTAGCGTATAATGATCACTTACAGGAATGGCAGCAGCTTATCTACTGTGATGCTGTAACTTCTGGAGGTCTCTTAGTCAGCCTCTCCAAAATAGAAGCGGAAGAATACGTTACAAGATTAAATGAAAAAGGGATTCACACCGCTGCAATTATTGGGGAAGTAACAAAACTTACTCATAAGCCAATTATGGCGAACTAAAAAAACTCCGGGAACTTTCCGGAGTTTTTTACTTATTGATTATAAATTGCCGCATACATTTCTTCATTAAATTGTTCAGGCAGTCCATCAAAGATGAGCTTTCCTTCTCTTAATGCGATAATCCTTGTCGCAAACTTTTTTGCAAGACCTACATCATGAACATTAATAATGGACACTAAATTCCGCTTACTATGCGTCTCTTTAAGAAGGGAAAAAATTCTTTCAGCTGTTCCGGGGTCTAAACTTGCAACAGGTTCATCTCCTAAAAACACTTTCGGGTTCTGAATAAGAGCTCTAGCAATGGCTACCCTTTGTTTTTGGCCCCCACTCAAATTCTCAACTCTTCTCGTGGGTTCAACTGTTAATTCAACTTGTTGGATCGCTTCTATAGCTGTCATCCTTTCAGAAGAACTAAACAAACCTAAAAGGTTTTGATAGGATTTCTTATAACCGAATAACCCCGTTAATATGTTCTGAACAACGCTCATCCTTGGGATTAAATTAAATTGCTGAAATATCATACCTGTTTTCCGGCGAATCTCTAAATTCTCTTTATGAGTCATATCCGATAACGATTTTTCGTTCCATTTTACCGTTCCCTCAGATACAGGCTGAAGTCCGTTTATACAACGAATAAACGTAGATTTCCCGGCACCGCTTCGTCCAAGAACACAAACAAACTCTCCTCTTTCAAAAGAGAGATTTAAATCTTTTATGGCAGGTTCTGCCGCACCAGGATATTTTACAGATACATTTTCAAATTTTATCATTTTACCACCTAAATAACCTTTTCCCTAATTTTTCCGCCCATGTAGTCGATGATAATGACCATCAGCATGATAAGCAGGACATCAACGGAAACAAGTTGATATTGGAATGTTTTAAAATGAATAAATAACTGTTGACCGATTCCGCCTCCGCCAATCAATCCTAAAATGAGAGATGTACGTATGGCTACTTCGAATCGATAAAAAAATTGAGAGAGCACATTTGGCCAAATTTGAGGCAGGATCGCAAATAAGTTGCCAATCCAGCGTTGTGCCCCAACTGCTGACATCGCCTCCATAGGACCCTTATCTGCAGCTTCTATCAGTTCTGAGATCAATTTCCCAAGCACCCCGATATTATGAAGCACAATGGCAATCACCGCGGGAAAAGGGCCTAGACCTAGTGTAGTCAACAAGATTAAACCAAACACAAATTCAGGCACCGATCGTAAAAAACTAAGAAAGAAGCGGGTTATCGTAAAAATAAAGCGATGCCCGCTCGTATTCCGTGCCGCAAAAAAACTTAATGGAAGTGCAAATAATAGACCGAATAAACTCCCCAAAAAGGCGATTGCAATGGTTAATAAGCTCTCCTGAAACAAATATGGAAGACTCTCCGTGTTCATCGGAAACCATTTTGCTAAAAAATCACCCATGTTTTCAAAGTCTTGAAACTTTGAAAGATCAAACTCCGTCATTCTTAAGCTGAATCCAACAAGAACGATTAAGGTTAAGAAGACAAAAAACTGGCCCTTTTTAAACCAAACCATTATTTCCCTCTATTCTTGGATCATACCTTCTTTAACTGCTGCTTCACGAATACTTTCATAATCTTTGTTCTCTGCCTTCGTAAAGGCAGTCGCACCAAAAGCATCTAAAATCTCTTTATCTTTAATTCCTAAAAAGATGTCTTGAAGCTGTTTTCTTGTTTCTTTATCTGTTTTCTTGGCAACAGCCCATGGGTATTGGAAAAGCTTCTCTGATTTCCATATCACTTTAAACTGATCTCCATCGATCGACTTTTCTTCCACAAGCTTGTCAAAGATCGCACTGTCGATTGCACCTACATCAACTTGTTTGTTTTGAACAGCAAGTGCTGTTGCATCATGTGAACCCGTAAATCTTACATTATTAAAATCATTTTCGGATTCGCTTTTATACACGCCTTTATCTTTTAATGTTATAGACGGAATTAACGAACCGGATGTTGAAGAAGGATCACCAAACGCAAACTTAACATTTTTTATATCAGATATCATATCTTCAATTGTTTCGTATTTATTGTCACGATGAGTAATCAAGTAAGAGTAATAAAAAGGTTCTCCTTTTATTAACTGAGTTACGATAGCTTCTGCTCCACTTTCTTCATGAGCGACCACATATGTAAGCGGACCGAAATAAGCCATATCAATTTTTTCGTAATTCATCGCTTCAACCACACCATTGTAATCAGGGTATGACGTAATTTTTACTTCACGATCTAATTTCTCGCTCAATAGCTTTTGTAGTTTATCAAGTGCTCCCTTCATCTCTCCTTCAGTCTGGGCAGGAATTACACCAATCGTGAACGTAGAGTCTTTACTGCTCTTCACCTTATCTTCTTCATTTTTTGTTCCGCATGCAGATACAAATAGAGCTAGAATCATAAACAATAAACCTATTTTCTTCATTTCTTTCTCTCCTTTTTTTGTTCATACAATTTAATGTACTTTCTTATTTCTTTTTCAATCATGTGGTGCTCTTTTACATTTTGGTACCCATTCTGACTAATAGTATGATAAAAAGCTTTATCTGATACAAGTTGTTTAAGAGAAACGTACAATTCATCCTCGGTTTGAAATAACATTCCGTTCCACTCATGACGAACGATACTTTTATTACCGCTAATAAATCTTGCTACTACAGGTGTATGTTCACTCATCGCTTCAAGTAAAGAAGTAGGCTGTCCCTCTGAAAGTGAAGTATTCAGGACAATATCTGCCCATTGGTAGACGTGTTTCATGTTGGAGAGGTCGATCTCAGGACTGTATTCTAGCCAATCATATTTTTTTTGTGCCAACTTTAATTGCTCATGAACTTTTTCATCTAAATTTGCACCCAAGATGAGAAATACAGTATCAGGATAATCATTGATTAATTTTTCAATGGGGGGGAGTGCATATAACACATCTTTAACTGGACGCAACCCTGCTGGTAATAGCAGCTTTGGATATCCTGTTGGCAATGAGAGCTTTTCTGAAGAAATACTCTCAGGAAAATACACACTCTGAGGAATAACATGAATAAAATCGTCTTTAAATCCATGCTTTTGGACAAGAAAATCTTTTGCATCATCCGTAAAAACTGTAATGGCTTTTGCCTGGTTCAAAAGGGATGCATATCTTTCTTTATTCTCCTCTAAAGAGTGATTGATATCGGTTCCTCCCGAAGTAATGATATATGGTTTCTGAATATGAACCTTATGTTTTTCGGACCACTTCGCAAAACGGGCAAAATGAAGGATATGCAGCACATCAGCATTCTCCATATCCTCATAAATCTTTTGCGTAAGAGGTTCCTCCTCATATGCAAAAACAGAGATTGAAACGTCTCTTTCGGATAAGCCATGATGAATGCGTCTTGCTGTTGTTGAATTTCCGCGATTTTGATGGTAATAAGGCGTAAAAAACACGATTTTTAATGTTGAGTCTGCCAAAGATTACACCCATTTCCTCAAATTTGCATCCCTCACAGTATACCCTTTTAAATCTATACATTCCAAAATAGGAATCAGAAACTTTCTTGAAAGATTAAGCGCAGTTTTTGCTTCTTGAACAGAAAAGCTTTCATTTGTTTTACTTTTCAAAATTTTAACTCCGTTTATAAAAACATTGCTGCTAATTAGAACCTCGTCAAATAAAACCTCTGCCATTCCATCTTTGACTAGATAATATTTAAAATCCATATACAACTCATCTGGTAGCTGCTGGTTTTTATATACCGAAAGAAAATCAAGTGGTTCAAATCCCATTCTTTCTAATTCATTTACAGCCTGCGACATCCGTTTTTCCCATTTTTGTGGATAATGAGGAACAAAATCTGGCAAATGGACAAATTGATCGGTAATTCTAATAGTAGATTTTTGTAACAACCGCTCAACCAAACCGGTAATCACTTTCTGTTGAAGTGCTCCTTTTAAAGATTGCACGATCTCTGCTTTCGGGATGCCTTGACGTAAGGGATTTTCCTCGTGGAAAGCATTTAACTTCCTTGTTAATTCTTCCTCTAAAGATTGAATCGTAACGTTTGTCGCATAATAGCCACTTATGTGATGAACAGTATGAGAGTTTAACAGATCTTCCAGTATGCCATTCATTTGTTGATCTTCTATGCCCGTTAACTTCATGATTTCTTTATCGGTTAAAGTCCCCTCATTTTGTAACACTTGCAAGACTCTCTCTACTGGAGTGCCTTCAAACTTCTCTCTTAACAGGTTTACGGTGCTTGAACCGAACTTATAATGAGATGCGTTTGGATCAATTACTTCGCCGCCACCGATCGTTTCTTCAGGAGAAGGACGTCTAATAATAAAACGGTCACCACGTTTCGTTACAATAGGTTCATTTAATCGTACTTGACAAAAAACCTGATCCACTGAACGTTCAAGTTCATTCCGATCAAAAAGAATGAGTTTTCCCATAACTTCTGAAGTACCTGTGTAAAACTTAATTTGAGAGCGCTGTTTAATCTTACCTGACCAATCCTTCCCTGTAGTAAGGACAAGATCAACCGTATCGGTAATTGAAAAAACTTGCGGGGATACTAGTACATGTCCTCTTTTCCAATCAGCCTTAGAACCGCCTGAAAGATTTATCGCAGCTCGCTGACCCGCTTTTGCCGTTGAGACACTTTCTTTATGGACTTGTAACTTACGAATCTTAACTAACTCATTCCCAGGTTGTATTTCCAGCTCGTCTCCTTCATGAACTTCACCTTCATAAACCGTACCTCTTACAACTGTTCCTTGTCCTTTTACAGTAAAAATATGATCGATTGGCATACGGAAAGGACCTAGTGCCGATCTTGTTTTTGTAACTTTTAATCGGTCGGCCATTCTCTGCTTTAATTCTTCAATGCCATTTAAAGAAAGACTATCTACATAATGTATCGGAAACGTTTGAAAGATGGAATCATTCGTAAGCTCAGTTATATCGTCTTCAATGAGCATTTTCATTTCTTCATCGATTAAATCTGATTTTGTAACAATAATCATACCGTTTTGAATATCAAGAAACGACAAGATTTCAAAGTGTTCCCTCGTTTGAGGCATAACTCCTTCATCGGCAGCAATGACGAGTAATACCAAATCGATACCTGCTACACCTGCAATCATTTGGCGAATTAATTTTTCATGTCCAGGAACATCGACGATTGAAGTATGAATTTCCTTAGTTAATGGAAAAGGAGCGAAACCAGGTTCGATTGTAATCTTACGTGCTTTCTCTTCTTTAAGGGTATCCGTATCAACTCCACTTAACGCTTTTGTCAGTGTTGTCTTCCCATGATCGATATGCCCTGCCATGCCGATTGTATAATAGTTAACTGTCATCTTTTAACCACCTATGTACATACTCTATACAACTTTATGAAATGCTTTAGTAAATTACAAGAATTAAGCTTGGAATTTTTTGCGATTCTTAAAATCGTAATTAAACTCATTATTTCCCAAATCTTTATACGTCACTGCATAAATATTCAGGAATGTATACCCACAGGTTATCCACAATAAAAGTTATGCACAGTTGTCCACAGCCTGCACTGTTATAGTGAATATGAAAGACTGTTATATTCGAAAACCTGTTATAGTGTATTTTACCTTCTGTATCAGTCAGGGCTTTTTCGACAAATCTCGCCTTTTTCCTGTCGATAAGTGATATACCTTGTCCTTTGAACCCTGTATCATGTATAATGTGTCAAGAGTGATTAAAGTTATGGGGCCAGTTGTGTAGCTGGTGCTTACCTAGGTCTTCAAAACCTTTTGGGAGGCGCGTGCCGTCTCCGGTGGGTTCGATTCCCACATGGTCCCGCCAAATTTATACATATGAGGTGGACGCATTGTCTGGATGGTTCATCACCTTTATCGTGTTATGGTCCGTTTTTTTGTTTAGCATGTTTGCCATTGGCGGCTATTTTATGTTTCGAAAATTTTTAAAACGCCTTCCCAAAGAAGATGGAAAATCGATTTTGGACTGGCAGGAACATTATATAAACGAAACGATCCACTTGTGGAATGACGAACAGAAGAAATTATTAAACGAATTAGTCGCTCCTGTTCCTGAATTATTCCGAGATGTAGCAAAAGAAAAAATTGCTGGAAAGATCGGTGAGCTTGCTTTAGAGGAAAATGCGAGTGCAATGACTGAGGACTTGATTATAAGAGGGTACATTATAGCTACCCCTAAGCGTGATCATAAGTGGCTGATCAAAACATTAAAAAAGAAGAATATCGATCTTAAACCTTATCAATCTTTACTCGCGTAAAAACCCTGAATTGGTAGAGGGCACTGAAAAACTCCCTATTAATATGTTGAATGCGGGGATCTCCGCTTCAGGGTACATGCTTTCCGCGGGGCGGGCGGTGAGCCCCCTGACGCTTCGCGCCTTTAGTGGTCTCACCTGTCCCACTCGTCCCGCAGGAGTCAGTACCCTTCTGCTACAATCCCCACAAGTTAGTATAAAAAAAGATCAAACCAGCTTAGAGTTGGGTTGATCTTTTTTCTATAAAATAAAAAAACAAATATTGGTCTCAATGCTCTTCAGTCCCTATATGGTCTTTATGATTTAATTTGCTTCTAGAAAATAAGACTCACCCATGAATAAGCTTGTAGATTTTTCGTTTGTCTATGATGAACTAAAGGACAATTATTGTCATAACAACGACAGGATACCTATTATACCAACCAGTCGTTCAAATATTTGTTGTTAAAGGTCAAAAAACAAGGGCTTCGCAAGTGATTTTCATGCGAAGCCCTTGTTCTTTTCTGATTAAAAAGAAAAACCGTTGAAATTCAACCGGTTTTTCAGTGGCCACGAATTCGTCTCAGGGGTTTTTCTTTATAATGCGATTTCGTTTCTTTTTTTAATGAACAAAAATAGCATCGCTAAACGCCAAGGTAAGATCATTCCAAAGGCTACAACGAAAAACAAAGAGCTCGTTTCAAAATAGGAGATGGATGTTCCGACATACCATTTTAACGCTAAACGGATGGCGAATAATCCAATAATAATGAAAATAAACGCCTTTGATCGTATTAAGTAAACATCCTCCCCCTTTATCTCAAACTTACTGGTCATAATCAGAAAGATTGAGAACATGATTCCGACTAGAAAGGCCTCCCCTGCTTCGATCCATGTGATTCGAAAAAAAGGAATTACAAACATGAGAAATCCGGTACTCATAAAAAGCGGTGGAAGGATAATCTTTTTTAGCGTAACCGGTTCTCTTGTTTCTCTCATTCTAAAGTTAAAAATGATGATACCCATAAGTATGGCAAAACATGTACTCGCAACAAAAAACACGGTCAGTTCCCTTCCTCTTCTACTTTTTCTATTTTATCTTCTGCTATAGAAAGGATTATTGTCATGGTCACTCCGATAACCGTTAAATATACACCTAAGTCAAACAACATCGCCGTAGCAAGTTCGGTTTTTCCTAACAATGGCAAATAAAAATAACCGAAAGTATGGCTTAAAAAGGGTACGCCTAAAACAAAAGAACCCGCACCAGTTATTACAGCCGTGAGCAAACCTGCTGCAATCATATAATTAAAGTTGATTGGTAAAATTCTATGTACTGGTTTAAGTCCATATGAAACATAAAGCAACAAAAAGGCTCCGGCTCCCATAAGACCACCTATAAATCCCCCACCTGGAGCATTATGTCCTGAAAATAACATATTTACTGAAAAAGCTAAAATAACGAATACGATAATGTTGGTCGTCGTTTTTAAGATTAGGTCGTTTGATCTTGATTGCATGATGATGTGATTCTCCTTTCTTCGTTGCGCTTAAAAACCTTGAAAGCCTCCGAAAACCCTGTTTATTAAAAAAGAGGTAAATTGAGTCATCCAATTAAAATATAGTAAAACACCCATTATTACCATCAAACCTCCACCAATTTTCATAAATTGACGGTTAAAGCGTTTAATTGGTTTTAGTTTGTCCAAAAAGAAGCTTAACACAAAAAATGGAACAGCAAATCCTAAAACATAAGCGATCATATACGTTAATGAAGCAGCAGGGTTTGAAACACCAAGTGCGATAACACCTGCCAGAATGGGTCCCATACATGGCGTCCAGCCTGCGGCAAATCCAATTCCAATTAATACGGACCCCACATATCCAGTAGGTCTGGACTGGAATTTAAGCTTCTTATCCTTCATTAAAAAAGTAGGTGCTATAAATCCCATTACAACAAGACCGAAAAAGACGATAACAATTGCCCCGATCTGCCTTAACAAAGATTGATAGGATACAAAAATATCACCGATAAATGTTGTAGATAGCCCAAGGACGATAAAAATAACCGAGAATCCTAACAAGAAAAATGAGGTATGTAATAGCGCCCTTCTCCTAAGCATACCTTGTTCTTCTTTTAATTCTTGAACAGAAATGCCCGTAATATAGGATAAAAAGGCTGGGTAAAGTGGCAAACAGCACGGGGAAATAAACGATAATACCCCTGCTCCAAATGCAAGCCAAATATTGATATCAGTCATCTTCGCAGAAACTCCTTTAATTGTTCTCTCTCTATCTTAAAGGGTACAGCCTTTTTGTTCAATCTTAAAGAAAGACAGCTTTCTATAAAAGCTGTCTTAGAAATTATGGTTTTTGCAGGTATTCTTCCAGCGTTATCCCTTTATTATGGATTTCTTTCGCATGCTTTACTCCAACATATCTTAAGTGCCAAGGCTCATACTCATAGCCAGTTATGTTCTCTTTACCTTTGAGGTATCTAATGATAAATCCATATTGATGAGCGTTTTCAGCAAGCCATTTTCCTTCTTTCGTTTCACCGAACTTCTCCACTAATTCATAGTTTACTTCTGGTGAAGTTACATCTAACGATAGACCAGTCTGATGTTCGCTCTGTCCAGGCTGTGCACTCGTTTGGTTTGCTTGTTCTTCTCCGTATTGATTGGCATTATAAGCAAAAATGGAAACTTGTGTCTCATATGAGCGATAACCTGACTGCGCAAGCAGCTGTAATCCTTGCGTTTGGGCATCTTTAAAGAGTTCTTCCACTGCACGTGCTGCTTCTTCTCTTAATTGCTTTTTAGGCAGGTCCTCTTTGAAAGGAAAAGGCACATTTGGAATGACTAGATCTTTTGGTTCGTAATCTTCTGGCAGATTTCTTTCTTTATTTGCAACAATCAACAAATCATCTAAGTTTTGAATAATTGCTTTTCCATCACCTGAAACCGTCACTGTTTCTTCGAGCCAAGGTAGATCGGCTTCTTGAGATGGATGGTCCTTGCCATGAGTTACATCTGGTTGAGACGGAGTTTGGTTTGTCTCGTCCTCTTTTTTTGTTTCTTTGTTTTTAGGGGTAGTTTCTTTTGAATCGTTAAAAGCAGAGTCCCATTGGTTTTGTGCCCATTGAAGAGGTTCGCAAGCAGAGAGGATTATTACGCTGCCGATTATCATTGATGTTTTGACGTATTTCTTCAAAGCATTCTCATCCTTTATTTCATTTGTATGTATGCTATCTTATCATAGGATAATTTGCAAATATGTCAATGAGGAAAAGGACATCTTCATCCTTTATAAAATTATGGTATACAAAAAAGAGGAACCGAAAAAATCCGGCTCCTAGCTAACCTCATCAACAGAATCAGATCCATGCTGTAAGAGGAACATTTTATGATAAAGTCCTCTTTCTCTAAGCAGTTCCTGATGAGTTCCTCTTTCTACAATTTCCCCTTTATGAAGAACCAATATCAAATCCGCATCTTGTATCGTTGAAAGTCTATGTGCGATTGCGATCGTGGTTCTTCCATTTCGCATTTTATGAAGTGCGGTCTGAATCTCTTCCTCTGTTTCAGTATCAATATTTGCTGTCGCTTCATCTAAAATTAAGATTTGAGGTGAAAACGCCATCGTTCGCGCAAAAGAGATTAACTGTCTTTGACCACTTGAAAAAGTTGACCCACGTTCCCCGAGTTCAGTGTGATACTGCTGGGGTAATTTTTCAATAAAGGTCGAAGCTTGAACGAACCTAGCCGATTCTTTTACTTCTTCATCTGTTATTTTATCATTATACAATCTGATGTTTTGCCTGATATCTCCAACAAACAAGAAGGGATCTTGCAGAACGAGCCCAATCTTTTTACGTAACTCTTTATTTTCGTATTGTGTCAAAGAAACTCCATCAAGTAAGATTTCGCCTTTTTCAATATGATAAAAACGCATTAGCAGATTGATGATAGAGCTTTTCCCGCTCCCCGTATGTCCAACTAATGCCACCGTTTGCCCAGGAAGTGCGGTGAATGATATATTCTTCAATACCTCTTGTTCCCCATCATAGGAAAAGGACACATTATTAAACTCGATTTTCCCTTGGTTAATAACGGGTTTCGCATTGCCTGCTTTAACGGGTGCAGCTTCTTTTTCATCCATGATTGTAAAAACTCTTCCTGCCGAAACGATTGCTTGCTGAAAGATAGAAAGCCGCATCATCATCATGTTTACTGGTTCAAAGAAACGATCCAAGTAATTAATAAAAGCGTATATCACACCGATCTCTACGGCAGAATCAAATGATTTAATCCCAAAAAAAGAAAGTATTAACAGAAGAGCAAACATATAGACAAGATCAACAGCAGGGCGAAGCAGCAACCCGTTATATTTTATATTGCGCATCTGTGCATCGTTATGCTCTTTATTAATGGCCGCAAATTCGTTACGTAAACGCTTTTGCTGATTAAACACTTGGACAATGGACATCCCCTGTAGTGATTCATTCAACTTCGCATTTAACTGGCTAAGCTTTTCTCTCATCTCATAAAACGATTTTGAACTGTATTTTCGATATAACCACATAATACACACAATGATTGGTAAAATCCCTAAACAAAACAAAGCCAGTCTAACGTTTAAGTAGAACATAAATCCGAAAATACCGAACAGAAAAACAATGTTTTGCACAAATGTTGAAAGAACACTTACATATAAATCTTTAACAGCCTCCGTATCGTTTGTAATTCTTGAAACGAGACTTCCGACTGGTGTTCGATCGAAGAACTTTAACCCTAAGGAGTGGACTTTTGAGAAGATCTGTATCCTTAACGTTTGGATTATATCTAAAGCTACAGATTGAAAAAGAACAAACTGAACATAATTGATTCCTGCTGAAACGAAAATGAGAGACAAATAACTTATCGCAAGCAGCAATAAAGCCTTTTGATCAAAAATTCTCGGTGTTAAATAATCGTCTATGAATGTTTTCACCAAAATCGGTCCTGTTAGTTCAGCAACTGTAGCAAAGATTAAAAGAATAAAAGCAAGAGTTAACCGTTTTTTGTGCATTTTGATATAAGACATGAGCCTCTTAAAAACAGCCCATTGATTCATCTGCAGCAATTCTTCTTTTGTTTGCAGGTTATCTGATTGATTCATCCTTTTTCACCCCCTTGCGCGATCAGTGTTTCAAGAGCTTGCCTTTCATACGTCTCTTTATACCAGCCTTCAACCCCTAATAAAGAATGATGTGTACCTCTTTGTGCGATCGTTCCGTTTTCTAATACGATAATCAAATCGCAATGGGCAATAGAGGAAAGTCGATGAGCGGTAATGATTGTTGTTTTATTTTGTCTTTTTTTCTTTAAGTTTTGAAGAATGTCTTCTTCTGTTTTAGCATCTACTGCGGAAAGAGAGTCGTCTAATATTAGAATCTCAGGGTTCGTAATAAGAGCTCTAGCGATTGAGATTCTTTGTTTTTGACCTCCTGATAACGTAACACCCCTCTCCCCTACAACGGTTTCATAGCCATATTTGAACTGAGAAATATCCTGATGGATGGACGCCAGTTGTGCAGCTTCTTTTATCTCTGAAAAAGGAGAATCAATCCTAGCAAACGCGATATTTTCTGCGATCGTTGCGGAGAACAGAAAATGATCTTGAGGAACATAACCTATTGCTGCTCTTAATTGATCTAACTTATAATCACTAATATCCATTCCGTTTAGGATGATGTCATCTCGATTTAAGTTAAATTCCCGTAAAAGCAGTCGGCATAATGTTGTTTTTCCGCTGCCCGTTTTTCCGACAATTCCAAGCGTCTGCCCTTTCTCTAACGTAAAATGAATAGTTGACAGTACTGGTGTATTTTCCACATAGCAAAATTCTTCTAAGTGAAAAGATATGTCTCCGTTAGGAGGAACATTCACCGATCCTTTATCCTCGATCTCTTCGTTTACTGCGAGCAATGCTTCCACTCGATCATAGGAGGCTCTCCCTCTTTCAACAATGTTGAACAGCCATCCAAATGCTAACATCGGCCAGATCAACAATCCGAGATAGCTAGTGAACGAAACAAGCTGTCCTATCGTCAGTTCGTTGCGAATTACAAGGACGGATCCATAACTGACAGCCAAGAAAAAAGAGATTCCGATAATAAGAGAGATGGTTGGGTCAAATAATGAATCAATTCGAGCTACAGCCATATTCTTTTTTACAGCGTCTTGAGAAAGAGATGTAAAACTATTAATATCGTCCTCTTCTTGTCCAAATGCCTTTATTACACGTGTTCCTGATATACTCTCCTGCACCTTATCATTCAAGGTCGAAAAAGCTTCTTGTGCACGGTGAAATCTTTTATGTAGAAGTGTTCCGTATTTATTCGTTGCCCAAGCCATGACAGGCAATGGCAACAAGCTAACCAAAGTCAGCTTCCAGCTAATCGTCGATGCCATCGCGATCAATGTAAAACCGCCCATCATTAAGGAATCGACTAAAGTTAGCACTCCATCCCCAGCAGTTTGCTGAATGGCTTGGAGATCATTGGTTGAATGCGCCATCAGGTCTCCCACTCGGCGTTTTTGATAAAATTCCTGTGATTTTTTTGTAAAGTGTTTATATAATCTATTCCGGAGAAGCATTGAAAGCTTTACAGCAGCACCGAATATTAAGATTCTCCAAATATAGCGAAGGACATAGATTCCTATGGCGATTCCAATAAGCAAACCTCCAAACTGCCATAGCAGCTCATCCGTCAATGACCCTTCTTTAATATGGTCAACGATTAAACCGACAATTTTTGGGGGCACTAATAGCCCAAGTGAAACAAAGGCTAGCATTACGATACCACCTAAATATCGCCATTTTTCTTGTTTGAAGTACCACATTAATTGTATAAAGACTTTCAATTGCTGTTCCCCCTTGTATGCGTATCAAAAACAAGTATAGTTTACCAATATATGAAAATTCAGAAAAGAAAAAGTTTAAAAAAAGAGGCCTCTTTATTATAAAAGGCCTCACTGATTTTATTGGAAAAGCAATGTATTTACTTTTATTTTTATTTGATTGTAAAGATGATCAAATGACTCACCTTGCACGTGCAGACATTCACTATCGTATTTTTGTTCTGCAAAATTATACTTCGGATCATAATAATTTTCGAGTAAAAAGGAAACGACTTCTTCATAATCTGATTGACTAAGAGCTTCATGTATTCCCGTCATGATTTCAGGATGAATTCTTTTCGTAAGCTTCGTGATCGCTTCTTTAATCTCTTCTTTATATAGATGAGGATCGTACACATCACAGATGTATTTCACTCTCATTGGAAACGGAATAGTAACGTGAATTCGTGTACCTGAATACTTACCTTCTAACAAAAAATCAGGAACTACAACTCTGCCAATTCTTTTACTCTCTGATTCAATAATTAAGGTAGCTGAAGTTTGAAGTTGTTGTAATCGCTCATAGAGCAACGATTCGAATTTTTTTTGAGAAGCAGGGTCTTCTCCAATCCTACCAAAAATGGATCCTTTATGGCCTGCCATTTTTTCAAGGTTAACAACGGGGTAACCTTCACTCTCTAGTCTGTCGAGAATTTTGGTTTTCATTGTGCCCGTATAGCCTTCAATAACAATAATCTGTTTTGGGAATTGCTCAAATCGTTCCAACAGTTCCTCAACACGTTTTCTGTATGAACGAATACCGCCCTCTAGCTGCAAGCACTTAATCCCCATCATATTCATGGTTTGAGCGATACTTTTAGAGCGCATACCACCCCTGGCGCAATAGATAACGACTTGCTTATCAGGGTTCTGTTCTATTTTTTCTTTTATACGTTTAAAGAAATGGGGCAGCTTCGGTGATACGATCTCAAGTCCCCGTTCCATTGCTTTTTCTTTACTGACCTGTTTATATATCGTACCGATCTCTGCTCTTTCCTCATTAGAAAAAATACTTAAACGCTCGGCTCCAGGTATATGGTATTCTTCATGTTCTTTCGGAGACCTGACATCAAAAAGCAAATGTGACTCTGCATCTATTTCATCTAACGTGATAATTTGTATATCCGTGTTCAAAACCATCATCATCCCTTTTATTGATGCAATCATTTCGTTAGTAAGAACGAAAACAAGCACCCGGTTTTGCCGAGGGTGCTTGTACACTTACTTCATTTGTTTGTTCATAGCCTGCATCATTTGGTTAATTTTCTTTTGCGAAGGCTTCTGACCCATCTGCATCATCATCACACGCAACATATTTTCATTAATCGGTGGATTTTTTTGTAAATAACTCATCATATACTTGCGGGCAATAAAAAATCCGATCGCAACTCCGGCAATCAGTGATAAAGCAGCCACAAGGATTATCATACCAGTACCCATTGTTAAAACTTCCTCCTTCGTGTTGTCTAGAACTAGTTTACTACAAGTTATAGGTCACATACAAGAATGGAAAGTTATTTATGTAGCATATACTCTATTCAATTTAAAAGGAGACAGCCATCCAAATTTTCTATCCCCATAATCCATCGCTAAAAAATAAGGCTCAAAATGCCTTAATGCTTCAAAAATGATCGTTTCCGCTTCAAAATTCCCGATACTGTATACATGCAGATGATTTTTCGTAAGTTCGATACGAGCTGAGCTATTTTTACATTGCAGCGTGTATGAATGACCTTCATAACGCCATTCATAGGTTCCACTAAATTGTTGAAAAAAATGTTCTTCTAATTGAGAGACAGACAATAATGAAGTTATGTAGCTGATCTGTTTTTGCAATATGTTTTTAGAAATCCCGGAAGTTCGCTGTTCTTCAAAAAATAATTGAAACAGTTTATTTTCCTTCCCATAATAGCAATGAGCAACTTCTTTTGTGATCAGATAAATAAAAAACTCTCTCATAGTAAAGCTCCTCTCAAACTGCTTTGCTGAAAGTATATACAAAACGAGGAGAAAAACTTGTCTAAAAAACAAAGTAAAACATCACTATTTTTGTCGAAAAACATAAAAAAGAAGGTTTTCCATCGAAAACCTCCTTTAAATCTTCACTATTCTTATTTATTTAGCAGTTTCTTTACACGTTTCACAACATTTTCAGGTGTAAATCCATATTCTTTCATGATCACTTCACCAGGAGCTGATGCACCAAATGTATCGATGGCAAGTGTATCACCATCTAGACCGACATACTTATGCCAGCCAAGAGATGCACCCATCTCAATCGCTAAACGTTTTGTAATATGTTTAGGCAGTACGGATTCTTTGTAAGCTTCATCTTGCTTATCAAAGCTTTCCCAAGATGGCATTGATACAACTGATGCATGAATGCCTTCATTCTTCAGTAATTCTTGAGCTTCAATGGCTACATGTACTTCTGATCCAGCGGAAAGAAGGAGAACTTCTGCTTCAGACTCAGATGGAGAAACGACATATGCCCCGCGTTTAACACCTTCATATGCTTTTTCTTTTGTATGTTTTAAGATAGGAAGATCTTGACGGCTTAATACCAATGCCGTTGGTTGATTTTTACTTTCAACAGCAATCTTCCATGCTGCATTTGATTCATATCCGTCAGCAGGACGAATCAGATTGAGATTTGGAAGAGCACGCAATGAAGCAAGCTGCTCAACTGGCTCATGAGTTGGGCCATCCTCTCCGACCATTACACTGTCATGTGTTAACACATACGTTACAGGAAGACCCATTAAAGCAGACAATCGAATGGCCGGTCGTACGTAATCAGAGAAAACAAAGAAAGTTCCTCCATAAACTTTCAGCCCGCCATGAAGGGCCATTCCGTTAAGTGCTGCTCCCATTGCGAACTCACGCACACCAAACCAAATGTTTCTTCCGCTATAATCATTTCTGCTAAAATTCATTTCACCTTCAAGCAAGGTTTTGTTGGAACCTGCTAAATCTGCAGACCCTCCAAAGATTGCAGGAACGTTCTTAGCAAGTACATTTAGGGCTTTACCTGCAGAAGAACGAGTCGCAATCGCTTTATCAAATTCTGGCATATTTTGATCCCAGTTTTCAGGTAAATCGCCTTTGATTGCAAGATTCAGTTCTTGAGCTAATTCAGGATATTTTTCTGAATAAGCTTTATACGTATTGTTCCATTCTTCTTCTTTCGATTGACCTTCTTTTTTAAGCTGCTCAAAATGAGCTTTTACTTCTTCTGGTACATGGAAATCATTTTCAAAAGTCCATTTGTACGCTTCTTTCGTTAATAAAATCTCATCTTTACCTAGTGGTGCACCGTGTGAAGCAGATTTACCTGATTTATTCGGTGACCCATGTCCAATAACCGTTTTCACTTCAATAAGAGTTGGCTTATTTAATTCTTCTCGAGCCTCAGCTAATGCTTTTTCAATTTCTTCTAAGTTTGTACCATCTTCTACATATAGAACTTGCCATCCATATGCTTCAAATCGTTTTTGGATATCTTCAGAGAAGGAGTGATGAAGATCACCATCTAAAGAAATATCGTTAGAATCGTATAACACGATCATTCTCCCTAGACCGAGATGGGCTGCAAGTGAGGCTGCTTCTGATGAAACACCTTCCATTAAATCACCATCGCCACAAATGGAATACGTGAAATGATCAATAATATCAAATTGTTCTTTGTTGAATTTTGCAGCCAAGTGACGTTCAGCCATAGCCATACCTACTGCCATCGCAATACCTTGTCCAAGCGGTCCAGTAGTAGCTTCTACCCCAACCGTATGACCGTATTCTGGATGACCTGGGGTTTTGCTTCCCCATTGTCTAAATTGCTGTAAGTCTTCAATCGTTAATCCATAGCCACTCAAGTGAAGTAAGCTATACAATAGCATCGAACCGTGTCCAGCTGATAATACAAAGCGGTCTCGATTGAACCACTCGGGATTTGATGGATTATGGTTCATGAATTTTGTCCAAAGACTGTATGCCATTGGAGCAGCACCCATTGGCATACCTGGATGGCCTGAATTCGCCTTTTCTATGCTGTCAATTGAAAGTGTACGGATTGTATTAATTGCTAATTCATCAATATTACGTGACAAAAAAATCATCCCTTCATATGTACTAAACAGTTTTGACTTTCATAATAAACGTTCACGTTCATTTAGACAAGATATACACTTCGTTATTTTACCATTACCCTCTTCAATTCATACAAAAACCGCCTGAAACCATCCCAACGAAGTCGTTGTTATAGTACAGGCGGTCGATTATGGACTATGCTAAGCCAGGTATGTGGCATGAAAAATAATCTGTTTTTTCATCATAATCAAGTTTCATATTTTCAGCAAACCATTTTTCTTCAGATCGGACAAAGAATGGAACACCTTCTACTTCCTGAATATAATCATTTTCATGAGGTATAGCAGGAGTAACTCCTAGTGAAAAACCACCAGAATCTCCACTTCCTGCATATTTTACAAATAAACGCAAACCTTCTTTAGCCCCCAACTCAATGTCTTTATAAAGGTTGGCCGCGGCACTTGAGATTGAAAAAGTCAAAATATTCTCCCCTTTCAAGGTTGTTATATAACAGTATATACGATTAATAAAAGATTGCAACAGAAAAAAATGCCTATTTGCAGTTTTGCAGATAGGCATTTTGTATGAGTGTGTATTACTGTTTAAGGTTGTTTTTATTCATCTTGCTTTTCTTTAGTTTTTCTGGAGTTACATCATCTCCGTTTGGATCCACAAACGTCACTCCATGTAAGTCTTGGACAAAAGATTTCCGAAAGACTTGTAAATATTCTTCTCTGAGTTTTTTTTGCTCTATTTTTTCAGCTTGAGTTAAATTAGTTTCTTTTGATTTTCTAGAAAGTTCATTGATTCGTTGCATTTTATCCTTTGATAACATGTGTAAAAACTCCTTTAAAAATTACTCTTTCATACTATCCTACATGAGTAGTAAAGGAATTTCTAGTTATCCGTATTTTCCATATATTCCCTATACCTTCGGTGCACTGTGGCTTTAGATACATCATACCCTAGACCTCTTAACGTTAAGGCAATATCATAAAAGGTCAGCTTCATAGCTTTCAACCGGACAATTTCAGAAATGGGTAATTCCTTTTTATCACGGCCTCCCCCTGTAATATGTTTGAGGTTTTTTTGAGGTCTGTAGCCGGCTTGAACCGCTTTTCTCATACCGCGTTTGATTTTCATATTATGTAGTTTCCGCTGATATTCTTCTACCGTTGATACAATATCCAGAACCATTTCATCTGCTTCCGTTAATGAATATTCTCCGTTATTTGAAAGAGTAAACACTTTTATGTTGTTTTTTATAAGCTGATGAAGGATCGCCATCTTAGCCTTACCTCTGCCTAAACGAGTATCATCTTGAATGAGAAGGGATTGAAATTTTCCTTCTCTAGCCATATCGAGGATATTTAATAATTCATCCCTGTCTAATGAATAGCCGCTCGCCTTTTCAGCGAAACAATCGATTACTTCCATTCCATATTGAAGGGCTAACTTTTCAAGTTCAGATTGCTGTCTTTCAATAGATGTAGTTTGTTCTTCCTTTTCTGTACTCACTCTACAATAAATGATTGCTTTCATAGATGTTAACCTGCTTTGTTCTTATTTATTTACCGGAATGACTACCTTTTGACCCGGAAAAACAGCAGAAGCATTTACACTGTTTTTTTTCTCGACCCACTTGATAAACTCCCAGTTTGAGTAATGATGTTTTGCATTATATTCTTCTGAAAGACTCCAAAGGGAATCTCCTTCTTCAATCGTAACTTCTATATATTGTGTATCTTGTGATGCAAGATTTGATAATGTAAAAAAGATTCCACCAATTAAACTTAAAAATACTATAACATGCAATGTTCCTTGTTTCATGTCCATTTCCCCTTCCAACAAACATTTGTTCGTATCTTCTGCTTATATCATAACTGGAACGTTTGTTCGGTGTCAACTATTTTTTCGAACTTATGTTTGTATCTGGAGAATAGCCATGCTATACTTTTTATAGATAAAACTACTGGTGAGGTGCTTAAAATGACTAAGTTATCCAGACGTCAATTGGATATCCTGGCTTTTATAAAAGAAGAAGTTTCCCAAAAAGGATATCCCCCCTCAGTAAGAGAAATTGGGGAAGCAGTTGGACTTGCTTCAAGCTCAACTGTGCACGGACATTTAGCAAGATTAGAAAAAAAAGGACTCATCCGAAGAGATCCGACAAAACCAAGAGCAATCGAAGTATTAGGTCTAGAGGATAATTTACCTTCTGTTAGATCCGTTTCAATACCGGTTATCGGTAAAGTAACAGCTGGTCTTCCGATTAGTGCGGTAGAAAATGTTGAGGAGTATTTCCCACTGCCTGAACATATTGTAGGCGATGAGAATGTGTTCATGCTTACTGTAGTTGGAGACAGTATGATTGAAGCCGGTATTTTTAATCGCGACTTAGTTGTTGTAAAACAGCAGCCGACTGCTAATAATGGAGACATTATCGTAGCTATGACGGATGAGGATGAAGCAACCGTTAAACGCTTCTTTAAAGAGAAGAATCATATCCGACTTCAGCCTGAGAATTCCTCTATGGAACCTATCATTCTGCAAAGCTGTACCATCTTAGGCAAAGTTATTGGAGTTTATAGAAGCATTCACTAATTTAATCAATCGTACGGTAAAGAAGCAGCTCCATTAAATGTAGCTGCTTCTTTTTTCTCTCAAAAAAAGAACCTGCAATAAATAAATGGTTCAATTAACATTAGAGAAACAATAAGAATTTCAAGAATAAAAACTCAAAGGTTATATTCTTCTTAAAAAATTCCATTAATCCAATAATCAGTTGCTATTGTCGCTTCGTTATCTCAGATGTGATTTATCTGTAACAAAAAAATGTAATAATAAGTAATTTATGTTAATGTTTACATATATAGATAATTTATCAGATACTGGCGGTTTAATGAAAATTTAGTACCTGAGTGAGGTTAGCTATGAAAAACAACAAAATTGCACTATTTGTTTCTTTTATAGTATTAGTAGGTTTTCCAATTCTTTTTCTCTTCATATCGATGTATACAGGGCAGTGGGGTTATCTTGCATGGAGTATTCCGCCTTCCTTTATTGCGGGATTTACTGGTTTGATGATAACGCTTAAGCAAATAAAAAAAGAACGGTATAGGGCGTAACGATATCTCATCTAATTCATTAAAGAGGACTTTCTAAAAAAAGATCAGAGCAATAGGATATGGTATTTGAATCAATTTCTTTCATTAATTCATCTTAATCTTCGCTCTTTTCGTAAAGTTTGTTCTCTTTTAAATGGTATTTTTGATTTATGAAGAATATAAAATGTTAAAATATAGAAAACAGAATTGATATAAGGTAAGAGACTTTCTTAATTATAAGGGGATAACGATATGAGTATAGCTCTACTTGTACTTGATATTCAAAAGGGATTTATTGGTGATAAAGCTCGGATGCCAGTAGCAAAACATCAAATAGAACCAATGTTAGAAAGGGTTAATGAAATTGTAGAAAAAGCTGATAGTCAAGATATTCCAGTTGTATATATAGGTAATGAATATGAATCTAACCAATTTATTGTGAATTTCTTAACCAAAAATTCAGCATTAAAAGGAAGTGAAGGAGCTGAATTAGATGATAGATTGCTAAGGGTGAATGATTTATATTTTTCAAAAAACAAAGGGAGTGCATTGAGTAATTTAGAACTTGTTTCATATTTAATTTCTAATGAGATTAAGCATATAGTAATTGTCGGCTTATTTACAGAGGCTTGTGTAGCCTCCACAGCACTTGACTCCATCAGAAGGAATTTTACTGTAACAGTAGTAAGAGATGCAGTTGCAAGTTCGAATGATGCAAAAAGAGAGAAAGCATTAAAGTTTCTAAATAATAAAGGAATTACGGTTATGGACTCAACAAAATTTATAGAGTTGTTTCGTCAATAACAGTGATATCTTGAATTTTCTTTTTCCGAGACCCTTTGGAACTCTATAGGAATTAATTATAAAGTAAAAGAATGCCGCTTTATGAGAAGACAGCATTCTTTTACCTAAAGGACAAAAAAGCATTTCGCTTAAATCATGTCCCACAAAATGTTCGATAAGGACTAGTTGAAGTGGGCAACGTTGAGTAATTAACTTGTTCGGGAGAATGAGCGTAAGGATTTGAGAGAACTTCAAGGAGTCTCATCATTACACTGTAGTCTCCTTCCTTTACGGCTGCTTCAAGGGCTTCTTCTACCCTATGGTTTCGAGGGATTACAGCAGGATTGCTGTTTCGCATCAATTGATGTGACATCGATTTCGATTCCTCTTGTCTTCCTCGTCTTGCCTGCCACTTTTCATTCCATTGGGCAAATTCCTCGCTATTAAACAATTTGGTATCCTTCCTGTTATCAAAAGTTAATGCTAGAAATGTATTCGTATAATCTGTACGATACTTTTTCATTATCTCAAGAAGATCGCCAATTAGGGATTCATCCTCTTTCTCTTCATTAAATAAGCCCAGTTTTGCTCTCATTCCTGTGAACCAATGGATATGAAACAACTTGCCAAAATTAGAAATTGCATCCTGTGCCATTTCAACAGCCTTTTCTTGATTTTCATCAAAGAGAGGTAATAGGGTTTCTGCAAATCGAGCGAGATTCCAACCAGCAATGCTCGGCTGGTTGCCATAAGCATATCGGCCCTTAGTATCAATCGAACTAAAAACCGTTGCCGGATCGTACGCATCCATGAAAGCGCAAGGACCATAATCAATTGTTTCTCCACTGATCGTCATGTTGTCTGTATTCATCACCCCATGGATAAACCCAACAAGTTGCCATTTTGCCAGCAGACTAGCCTGTCTTTTGATTACCTCTTTAAACAAGTTAAGATAACGGTTGTCATCCTCTTTTACATCTGGATAATGACGCTTTATAGCATAATTCGCCAACGCTTTAAGTTCATCCACTGTTCCAAATTGCGCAGCATATTCAAAGGTCCCAACACGGAGATGACTTGAAGCAATACGAGTTAAAATTGCTCCTGGCAACTCTGTTTCTCGAATGATGGACTCACCGGTTGTTACTACTGCTAAACTGCGAGTCGTCGGAATGCCAAGCGCATGCATAGCTTCGCTAATTATATATTCTCGTAGCATAGGTCCTAGTGCAGCTCGGCCATCACCTCCACGCGAATATGGAGTTCTACCTGATCCTTTAAGCTGTATGTCAACTTGTTCACCTTGGGGAGTTATCTGCTCGCCAATCAGCATAGCCCTTCCGTCCCCTAACCTATTAAAATATCCGAATTGATGGCCCGCGTATGCTTGAGCGAGCGGCAAAACACCTTCAGGAGTCTCATTGCCTGAGAGCACCTTTATACCCGCTTCACTTTGGAGCACATTCATGTTCAACCCAAGTGATTTGGCTACCGGTTCATTAAGTATAATTAACGTTGGTGATTGTACTGGGTTTGGGTTGAGATGAGTAAAAAATGTTTTCGGCAGACTCGCATAACTGCTTTCTAAATTCCATCCTGTTTCAATAATTTCTTCTCTCTTAGTCATCCAATCTTCCTTTACTTTTTGTAGTGTCAAAATTTATCTTCTACTTGTCTAATTTATTATTCCCTTTTCACATAAAGATAGCACTCATTATGTATTATTAAGTGTTAATCGACAATTCGCCTGATGTTTTAACTGCATTATCCTCTATGCCTATTAAGAAACCTTCCCATTATTACGGTATTGTAGTAATTTCCGTCAGATAATTTTTTATCTTGTTCTAAAATACCTTCTACTTCAAATCCATATTTTTTATATAGCTTAATGGCTTTATCATTGGTCTCAAGAACATTTAAAGTTATTTTGTTAATTCCATTTGAATCTGCCCAATGAACAGATTCTCTTAAAAGGTTTTCCCCTATCCCATTACCCCAATATTCTTTTAATACACAGACTCCAAATTCGACCTTATGAGAACTTCTTTTTAACTTGTTGCCTTCACATCTAGAAAAACCTACGATGTTTTTATTAACTTCAGCAACTAAGAAGAGGTTATTCGGATTTTCTGTATCCTCTTTAATGATCTGTATAAAATCGGATTCCCTTAGGAATGCCTCTCCCTTTTCTTTATCTAAATTTTCTGTCTCGCCATCTATTTGCAATCGTGCTTCTGACAAGCTTTTTGCATCTATTTCTACTGCAGATCTAACAACATAACGTAGATTACGAATGATTAAATCTTTTTGAATCACTTTCACGTTGACACACTCTTTTCTGTAGGGAAGAATTCTCTATAAAACACTCCAAGTTTCATTTAGCTTTAATACTGATCCTTGGATTTCAATAACGTCATCTTTTACATTTGATAGTTTCATCAAATATGGCAGTGTATGATCCATATAGTTTTGATGTGAATTTTTATTTCTCCATAAAGAAACCACTAGATTATTTTGTTGATTATTTTCACAAAACACACCTGCTAACATGTCTTGGTGTGCAGACATTCCTTCATTCCAAATTTCTTTCTGCATATCTTCAAAATGCTTTCGTCTATCCTTTTTGACTATGCATAATCCTATTCGCATCATTTTTGTATATTTTAACATCTGTATCACATTGTTCTCATTGCAATTAAATTTCTTTTCAAATATCTCTACTGATATACTATCATATGTATTCTTTTGATTATTTTCGTTGAAAATCCTATCATGCTTAAAGTCCATAAAAAATTGATATGAAGGTAGATCCCTCCAAAAAGAGATAATTCCTGCTTTTGATGGCCGATCTATGTCCCAACCGCCAACTTGACCTAAAAATCCATCAATATTGCTTAGTAGTTTCCATTGCTCTTGAGCATAAGAAAAAGCTATTCTTTTATGTTCTGGCACTTCACAATTAATCCATTTTATTAGCATTACGTCACCTATTTTTTATTTTTTTAAAACCGTCTAAATGCAAAACTTTCCTATAAATACTAATTACTAGTGTCCATGGGGTAATTATTCATATGACCTTAAATGCTCTTAAATGCTAGTTTAAATGACAAAAAAAAGCAGGGCTATGGCAATAGCACCCGCTTCACATTGAATTAATTCAAGGCGTTAACAGCATTAATCAAACCAAAACCTGATTCACCATCATAACCTCGTTTAAAAATATCTTCAGAAGAAGCTTGAATTAAATGCTTCACTTGTGATGGTGAAAGTTTATCTTTACCATGCTGTGCAATAATCACACCTGCGAGTGCAGCTGTTTTTGGAGCAGCCATAGATGTACCACCCTTATAGCCATACTTTCCGCCCGGAATAGTGCTCAAGCAAAGGTATGTGACATCTCTTCCTGTTCTTGTTACAGGATCATAATTAGGTCCAAGGTCGCCACCAGGAGCCATCACATCAATTTTCCCAACTCCATAATTAGAATAGAAAGCTAGGTTCTTCAATTGACCACCTGCAGAAACTCTGATCATAGTCTGGCTGCTTGGACTACGGTGTGTTGCTCCTTTGTCATCACCAGATAGTTTACCAGGAGAGCTGATATCGACTCCATTATTTCCAGCAGAACCGACTACTGTTACCCCTTTTTTAATCGCATATTGAATGGCTCTATTAAACAAGCGAACATCTGCTACGACTTCTTTTGTTGCATAATCAGGATCCTGGAACCAATCGTATCCGCCTAGCGACATGTTAACGACATCAACGTTATCATCTGCAGCCGTCATTAGTGCGTCTGCAATATGAGAAGTTTCCGCTCCACCTGTTGGACCAAATACACGGTAAGCTGCCACTTTCAAATCTGGACCAACACCCATGACACGACCTTTAGCAGCAATAGATCCGGCTACATGTGTTCCGTGTGAGTTCTCGTCCATTGCATCAGGATAACCGGGAACAAATGACTTACCGTATGCATAGTTATCCTTTAAATCGGGGTGATTATAATCAATTCCTGTATCAATAACCGCTACAACGATATCATTTCCATCTACCGATTTACCAGTTCCCCCAGGAAGATTCCAAGATTCTCCGTTATTCGTAACTTGTTTAATATCCCATTGGGAGGTGTTATATAAATCTGCACCCTGTCCATATTGGCTCACTATAGCCGTTTCCTCTACGGCTGCCATGTCCGGTTGCACAATATTTTGAACACCTGCTTCTAAAACTGTATTCGATTTCTTGATATCAGAAAGGAAGTTTGGATTATGAGAAACAACCTCTACAGCCCCTAGCTTGTCTAATTTAGATTCGATCTGACCGCCAGCTTTTGATATTTCACTTCCGTATCCTGCAGGCAACTTGTCTTGATCCTTAAAAATTACTATGTATTTCTTTTCTTGGCCGAGTTCAGCGTTAACAGAAAAAGGGCTACCGCTAAAAGCCACTGATGCTCCGAGGGTAAGTGCAAGTGCGGTTGTTACAAATTTATTTTTCATGTTTTTAAATTCCTCCTTTGTATTCTATTAATAATTATAGTTATTTTTCATATATTTACAATTAGTTTTTAGAATATTATTAAAATTTAATATTTTAAGAAAATATTAAACTGCCATGAATATGGTATCCATTCTTTTACTTGCATTTTAGGATGAGTGAAATTCTATTGTATCAGTAAGGAAAAATGGTTATTGATAGCTCTAATTCTATTTATGATAAATTAAGATTATCGTTATGTATGGTAATAACCTAACTAGGAGAGAAGAAATTGAAAACCCAATATTTTGTGCAATACTCAGACATTAGTATAATAAATGATTATGCCCTTCCAAAAGATATGTTTAAATCAGTGGATGTTGGAATTAGAAAGATAGAAACCGACTTTCTTTTTACGTTGGTTCAAAATATATTCGGATTGTCTGTATTCTTTGTGCTGGAATCTGTGATTTTTAAACATAATGAAAAGACTATTTCGGAAAATAATATACCTTACTATAAATTTGCTTCTGAAGGAATGATTATCAATATTGATTCGGTTGACACACTAGAAATGATATGTAATATTACGGTCGATTTAGTTTTAAATGGATTAAACGTGTTTATTTTCTTTGGGCAAGGACTTTCTGAAGAGAATTTAGTTCCATCAAGAAACTGGGACAAGCCTATTGAATTTAAACACCTTGATTTTGAAAAGGTTGATACATTTATTGATGTATACGAGGTTGGGCTTACTATATTTAGTAAGAATGACAAATTCTGCTCACCTAGAAAAGTTGCACACTGTATATCGAAAGCATACTCGCTTGATGTGGAAAACAGTGACATTTGAGTATAACATCTCTTTAAGTTAGGCCATATTCTTGCATGAATAAAAGGTTTGAATAGGTCCTTCCCAATCCTTTTTACGTAATTCTGTAAAATTTTCATTTGTATAATTAGAAATTACTTTCATCCAAAATTGTTGAGCAGGGATATTTTCTTCCATTTGTGCCACCTCCCATTTTCCTGGGAACAAATCGAAAAGATAGAATGCTGCTTTTTTACCGAGACCACATTTTCGATATTTTTTCATTACAAAAAATTCCGCCATTGAATAATGTGACTCCATACTTATCTCGTCTAGTGACATTTTCCTAACAAGCGCAAAACCAGCATACTTCTCATTCACCCTTATTAAAAAAGGAAAACGCTCTGGTTCAATCCAATAATGATCAAAGTACTTATACCCATATACTCCTTCATCATTTACATCTTCAGGATCAAATTCAGTGAAATCGTATTTGTACAATTCTAATAAGTTCCGTAAAACCGTTTTCTGCTCAATAGATGCTTTTTCTACTTTAATATTCATGATTAATCCTCTCTTTGAAAAAAATGAGTAGTATTAGAAAATAAAATACCCTAGATTACATTTATTTTCATTCAGGAATGCTACCTAAGAGGTAAAGAGAAGAGACCGTAAATTACCCATTTCAAATTCCTACCTGTCGAAAAAAATATGATCTAGTTTGAGACCAAACAAAAAGGTTTGTAATAGTATACAAACCTCTAGAGTCATTTATAAAAAGGTTGAGTAAAGAATATAGAATTTTTCACTTGTGTATCGAGTTCAGTTCCTGTGGCATCTGCAACTCGATTTATCGCGTTAAAGAATGCAATAATACCTGCAGTACTTAATAGTCCTTCTATCCCGACTTTGTTTAGTAACTGCTCTTTTGATCGTTTGATTTGTGAGGATGATCCCCTAATTACATTGCGTGTGTACTCTAGTAATTCTTCTTTATGTTCTATATCAATCTTGGAACCTGTATAGCCCGGTAACTTGGCCGCGCTCTCCCGGAGGCGGATTTCGTGATAATTCGTTCAGTAAAAGCATTCATTTAGTACTGAAACTTCTGTTGCAACCTGCTCAATTTGCAATTTGTTCAAGGTATGTTCCGTGTGATATAGATTATCCATTAATGAAACGAATCCAATTTGTTCTGCAGGGACTATGGTCATTGCCCTCATGATGTTTGCGACGAGACCTGAGAGATTAAGCATTTTCTGATAATGCTGTTCAATAGCTTGATCGGTGCCCTTCTCAGGAACAATGGTCGGCACCCATGCAGAGTGTACGGCTAACCCAATTGGCAACAATTTAGATGGTTCACCAACTTGTGGTTGTGGCAATGGTAATTGTGAAAGGGTTAGTGCTTTCGTGTATGTATCAATTGTAATCGTCGTTGCAATTACACCTATAATCTCCACGTAAGCCGCGTCACTTAGACCCATTTCCCGGATAGATTGAAACCATTTTTCAGATAATCTTCCACTGTCGTTCACGACACGGTGTATTACTTCAATAACATTAACCGGTAGATCAGTTGTACTTTGATGTTCCCCTTTAAGTGCACCTGGCGAGATTGCATCGCTTCTCATTTGGCAAAGTTCACAAGTGGGTGCAAATCGTACTTCCCTTGCTATTTCTACCCGCTCACTTCCTGTCCACCAATAACCCGGTCGGCTTAAACGATCCCATTCGCTTTTAAATGCATTTAAAAGTCCTTTATTGATGGGCAAATTTGTTTGTAACAAACATAATCACCGCCTTTTTATTTGATTATACAATCTGTTTTTTGAAAGTTCAAAAAACATTAGTAAAAGTCATGTTTTTGCGAGCAAAACGAAATGAAAAACATCAATCACTAAAACAATAATTTAACGGTTGAAGATGTAAACCCAAAACAGTAGGACAGTTCATAGAACCCTTATCATTTCCACTTCTCTTTCAATATGAACAGTGGTATACTAATCTAGCGATGAGCTAATTTTGCATAAGACGAGATTGACGCGCCTTTTTAGGCAATGCACTATGTGGAGTGCTGTCTCTCGCAGCAAACGCACAAAAGACGTCCGTCTGGGCGTCTTTTTTCTATGGTAAATACTATAGAAATGCTGATTGGAACTTGTTAATTCTCTAAGAGTCAATCAATACCTCCTATTTAGAGAACACGCTGCATCAAAAGCATTTCCGGCGTTAGTTCTTTCACAATCACAAACCCACACTTTTTATAACAGGCAATTGCTCTCATATTGGTTTTCTTCACTTCTAGAAGAACGCGGCTTGCTGATCTCTCCCTTTTAAGAAGTTCAAGCATTTTCAAAATCATATAAGTTCCGATGCCTAAACCCCACATTTTTGTTTCTCCAATAAACTGATCAATACCATACATGTTTCGTTCTTCATCAAAACCATATTCTATACGTTTTTCCTCTTGAATTTCATAGAATTGAATATAACCGATAGCTTTATCTTCATAATCGATGATGAAGGGTCTAACGTAATGGTTCCCTTCGATTCTTTGATTAAATTTAAGCCGAATTGCATCTAGACTTGAAGGGGGCTCTTCGTAATATTTTAAAACAAGTGGATCGTTCAGCCATTTATGCATAATTGGGTAGTCCTCGCGCTGCATATTTCTGATTAAAATACATTCATTCCATTTATTGCTTCTATATTCGCCTTTTAAAATACTCATCATGAGATCGGTTTCCCACTTATCTTCTATAAGAGCGCCTTCCCGGATTCTTCCTTCAATCTGGAAGCCGCATTTTTTATAACAGGCAATTGCTCGTTTGTTATATTCCAGCACACGGAGGTCAACACGATGAATTTTCAATTATTTTCTTGCTTTCCATACGTAATTTTTTCCAACTAAATTAAACCCTACTGATTCATAAAGTTTGTTTGGAACTGGATATTTTTCTGGCATAGCCGTATATACAGTAGCTTTATCCGCGCCTAATACTTTAGCGACATTTAATTCATCCCATTTTGTAAGCTCAACTTTTTCACTGTATTTCTCAAATTGGTTTGTGTATCATACATGTCCTCATAACGAATCTTTGTTCGGCACTCCCGTCCTAGAACTTTCATAAGTTCATCAAACCTCAGACGAACGATCCTATACGAGTTGCAGCACCCCGTTCGTAGATCAATTATTTTATTTCTAATGCTTCTTCAATTTTTTCACGATTCTCGTAAATCCATAGAAACATTTGTTTATTTGTATTAAAAAGGGATGAATCCTTACAGAAAAAAGCCATAAATATACTTTGAATACAAAGCATTACATGCCACATTGAATGGACTTCAAAGGTGCTCAACGGATTTGCTTTTGAATATCCTCTTACTACTTGAGCAATAAACTTGTACCATGTCTGTCTGAGTTTATCGTCGCTAAAAACTTCACTAAGTACACTTGTTGAGCAATAACAAATATCAAAGATTCTTACGTTAACCTCTGCAATTTCAAAATCAAGTACCCCTGTTATTTTTTCGTCTTTAAAAACAAAATTGGAAACATGAGCATCTCGATGAATGAGTTGCTTAGGTAATTCTTTAGCCATCTTCTCAATGTCTGACTCTAATGACAGGAAGATGTTTTTTAAATGGTGATCTTCATGTACTTTCATTACTTCCTTGAAAGCCCAATCGTAAACGATTTGATGCAGATCTCGATCTGGAAATTTATCCGCTAATTCTAATGAAACTCTTTTTAAACTTTTATGTAGAAAGCCGATTGTCTCACCAAGAGAATTGGGTATGAAAGAAGTTTCCAAACCATCTTTAGCTTGTATGATGTCTCCGTCTATATATTCATAGATAACGTGGAGATCTTGATTATGTGTAAAAGTATAGTCTCCAGTTGGGCTTAGGACAGGCATCTGGACTTTAAATTGTTCACTATCTAATTCTTTTAACAGTGAAAGTTCTGTGTGGGCTTTTTGGACATTTTCTTTTTTCTTTATGATGTATTTACTTTTTTTGGTCTTGATTAACGAAACCCGTGGAGATAGCTCTGTCCATTCCTCGACTTCAAGACCCCATTGCTCTGGAATTTGAATTAAACCATTAACTGTCATTGTTGTATCCCCTGTCTATATTTGATCAATTGCGCCCATATCTTATAAAGTTCCACAAATAACGAGGTCAGCTCTTAAAAACGGTTTATGCGACTCTACATAAATGTCTTCTGAAATCATCCAATTACCTTCCCACATTGCACGTGCATCTTCTCCGTCCCTTGCAAGACCTCTTGAAAGTCTGATTTCTCGTGGACAATCTACCCAAATTTTGATGTCATATTTATCTTCTAATTCTTGTCGGATGGCATAAATCCCTTCGATTATCACAATGCCACCAACAGAAACAGTATGCCATTCTTCTAGTTTATCAGTTTCCCAATCATACCGTTGATAATGTCCATCTCTTCCTTGTTTTATTGGTTCTAGTACCTGTTTTAGAAGACGCTTCCAATCAAAATCAGCACCGATAGGTTTTTTTGAAGGATGTGTATTTATAATGTTAGAAGAAGGACGATAAAAATCATCCATGTGAACAATAGTTATAGTAGATAGATTTTCTTTTAACTTGTAAGCGAATGTACTTTTACCAGAACCTCCACATCCATCTATTCCAATCAGCAAAGTAGATTGCTTTTTAGATTTGTCGTTAATAACATTTACGCACTGTTGAATAGAATTAGGTTGCCCCTTCATTATGTTAAAGTCACTCATCACTAATCCCCCATTCCTCTTCAACATTTTCTGCCCGCTTCTTTAATACCAATTATTTCAAATTTTTTAAATGAACTCAATATATATATCTAAAAAAAAGATGCGTTCCATTGTCTCGAAACGCACCAGAAATACATTCTTTAATTGAAAAAGAAAACTTACAACCAATTCTTTAATGACACATTTGCACGAACTTAGTCCGTATTAATACATTTAACAATTCATTAACAACCTCTTGTCCCGATCCTTAAATTATTCATTTATATCCTCATAACCTTTTCCTTATAGCACCCTTAAAATTGAGATATTTTTTAGCCATTCTTCACTTAGTCCTCGTTATTGTATTATATTCTTCTTGAAGCATTCCCATAAGAATTTCATCAGAGTATGTATTGTTCATATAAAGGGATTGCCTCAATACCCCTTCTTTTTTGAATCCTGCTTTTTCATATGCTTTAATACCTCGAATGTTATGAGAATATACCTCTAATTCCAATCGATTAAGCTTTAGTTCTTCAAAAGTAAATTTTTGTGCAAGTTTAGTTGCTTCAGTACCATAACCTTTGTTAATCATGTTTTTATTATGAAGCGATATTCTAAAACCTGCCTTTTTGTTGCCTTGATCTATATCTACTACAGCTAATTCACCTATAACTTCATTATTCTCCAATAAACAAATGACAAAATCATAACGTGCGGGGTCTTCATTAAACTGTTTATAACTTTTGATAATTTCATCCCTAGTAAATGACCTACGAGTGCCAGTCATATATAGAAACTCTTCATTCTGACACGACTTAAAAATGCTTTCTATATCTTCATCTTTTACAGATCTTAAATATAGAGATTTCCCCTTAATCATCGTAATATCTCCTTTTTTTACTTATAATAGTACAAATTCTTCAACAATTTGATAATTACCCTTTCACTATTCCCGCTATGTTTGTTGCGTTATGATTGCCTATGCAGCAAACGGGATTGAGAAGTATAAAAATATTGTTCATTTATGTATAGATGGTTAAAGATTGTAAAGCCCAAATTCTTAGCAATACCTTTACGAAACTGAGGTTTTTTAGTTTTTTCATTAATAGTCTTGAATCATTTAGTTTTGAATCTTATTAATTTTCTCTCTTCTGTCTATTACTTTCATTAACGAGTTGAAGGCCACGAACCTTGCATTTTTCTTAATTGCATAATCTGACCTGTATGATATGCATCATGAAGCATGATGTCTAGGAGTTTTCTATCAAGTAAATTTTGATCTAGTTCACGGTCGGAAAGTGTACTTAGTGTCTGTCTTAAATTACGTTGAGCGTTATTGGCACGTTCAACAACGTCCTTCCATTCCTTTTCGTCACTGGATGGTTGGATAAGATAAAAGGTTTGATCCCCATCGAGGTGATGTGTCCACTCACGGTCTTCCAGGTTTGCAGTAAGTCTCTCCTTGTAATAAATGAGATGATTAACGTTTTCCCATATATTCTTAGTTGTTTCTCCCGCTGGTTTCCACATGGCCTGTTCTGCTGTAAGTCCTTCTACGGCATGTTTAAACGGTGCATACCAACTCTCTTTATCGAAAGTCGAATCTAGTACTTCTATGAGGAAATTAGTTCGTTCCAAGTTGATCTTCTCCTTCAATATTTATTTAATATACCTTCTTCACCATTCAGTCTCCGTTCGCCTATTATCTATCAAATTGTATATTCCATTAAATGAACGCGTTCCTGCTAGAGATACAACTTGCTAGAAGAACTTAAATAAATATAGCTTTCAGCAATTCTATAAATTCTACATGTTGAAAAACCAGCTAACTTAATAGTCACTGGTTCATATGATAACGCTATGTCTTAAAAAAATGCTTTATAGATTAAAGAGAACTTGAAGCCTGGCTGACCAATGACACTAGCTGGTCTGAATTAAACGTATCCCCTTTACGCAACTTCAGTGTTTTTCTTTCTGGTGGACCATTGAACATATCTTCTGGCAGCTCAAGCGCAGCAGCATTAAAGATGGTAAAGCTGACCGCGTCTTTTGATGTCGAGATAACCGCAGCATATTTTCCGTTTTTCAAAAAATGAGGTTTTTTATATTGAATTCTTTCCTTCACATCTGGTATAGCCTGATGAACAACCTTTCGCAGATTCGTAGACAGTTCACCTTGCCATGGATCTTTTAGTGTTTTAATAAAATCCGTTACTTCCTGATTCATTTTCATTACTCTCCTTTACCTTCATAGTGTTTTGTAAGTACGTTTCGTCTTTTTACTAAAGCAACGAGTAAACGGTGTAAAAAATTTATAAGTTTTTTAACAGGTTGAACTGTTCTTCTAAATGAGCTTTCATTGGGTCATGTATAGGTTCCGTTTCCTCTTCCAGCTTCCGTATCTCGATTTCAAACAACCCCATTCCTTTTGGAACCGGCATCTGTAGTGCCCATTCTGCTGCTTCAACCTCTGAACTTACTTCTATCAGAGTAAATGATGCAATCATCTCTTGTTCTGTTGAGAAAGGGCCGGCGTTCACTTCAGGCTTTCCACCATGTGATGGATATACGATCTTGACCCCAGAGGAGCTAGGGTGGAGCTTCTCTGCACCAAGCAACACTCCAGCTCTGGCTAATGTCTTCTTATACGCTTTTACGGCATTGTCATATTCCGGGCTATATTTTACACCCGCCTCTGTATAACCTGTTGCTTTAACTATTAACATATATCTCATTTTTGTTTTCCTCCTTATAGGAAGATAACTTTGACAGCAGCTGGACTGCTATTACCCTTCCTACTATGACGACGAACGGAAACCTCTGTCATCGACAATCATCGAAAAATTAAGTTGAAATTTTAGATTTACATGCTATTGCCCGGTTTAGTAAAAGTTCCTTCTCACGGTCATTACGGGTCATCAACGACGCACGTTCAAATTCTGCGCGTGCTTCATCGAACCGCTCTAGCTTGATGAGTAGATCACCTCGAACACTAGGCAACAGATGATATTCCTTTAATAAAGGTTCGTCTTTCAGTTCATCGACGATTTGTAGTCCAAAGGAGGGTCCAAACGCCATGGATATGGCAACCGCCCGATTTAACTCGACGATCGGTGATGGAGTTACTCTAGACAGTGCTTCGTAAAGAGCTGCAATGCGGATCCAATCGGTTGCATCTGCAGTAGGAGCTTTTGCATGACAGGCAGAAATCGCAGCCTGCAATGCGTATGGTCCGAGCGCACGTCCAAGTTTCTGGCATCGCTCAAGTGCTGCTAATCCGCGGCGAATCAAGAGGTGATCCCACTGGGCGCGGTTTTGGTCCATGAGAAGCACGGGTTCACCTGTAGCACTAACCCGAGTTTTAAGACGTGAAGATTGTATTTCCATTAAAGCAACCAGTCCGTGAACTTCAGATTCTTGAGGTGCAATCTCTGCAAGTACGCGACCAAGTCTGAGTGCCTCCTGACATAGAAGTGGCCGAATCCAGTGATCCCCAATCGTAGCTGAATACCCTTCATTGAACATCAGGTAAATGACTTCGAGTACTGCAGACAGTCGTTCATTACGTTCTTCTCCTGTTGGTACATCAAAAGGAACTTTTTCAGCCTTCAGTGTTCTTTTTGCCCTAACAATTCGCTGAGCGATCGTGGTCTCGCCAACCAGGAAAGAGCGGGCAATTTCATTTGTCGTTAGTCCGCATAATAGGCGGAGCGTAAGAGCAACTCGTGAATCTTGGGATAACACTGGATGACACGTCATGAAAATTAAACGAAGGAGATCGTCACCAATCTCCTCGTCCAAAGCACGATCTGCTTCTTCCTCTGTATATAGCTCCATACTGCGGGCCATCTCAACATACTTCTGATCGCGCAACTTCAATCTTCGAATAAAATCAATCCCGCGCCGCTTTGCCGTTGTCATCAGCCATGCACCAGGATTATCTGGAATTCCGATCTCCGGCCAACGTTCTAATGCGATTATCAATGCCTCTTGAGCAAGATCCTCTGCAAGACCAACGTCCCGTACCATTCGGGTTAAGCTAGCAATTATTTTTGCCGACTCCATCCTCCATATCGCATCAATGGTTCTATGTGTTTGAGACAATGTCACGTTTTTTTTTCTCCTCAATCTGTTTTCGAAGTGTTGTTTCTTTTACCAGAAATTCGGAATTTCCCATTAAGTCCTCTGGTTCAAAAACCTGTCTGAGTTCAATTTCACCCTGCCCAAATCCATGAGGATCAGGCATCCTCATCGCCCATTCAATGGCTTCTTCCCTAGACTTAACTTCAATCAGTGTGTATCCTGCGATTAGTTCCTTTGCTTCCGTAAACGGACCATCCATCACCTTTGGTTTTTCTCCAGGCTCTGGATAGGAAATTCGAATACCGTTGGAGCTCGGCTGCAGACCATCGGCTGCAAGTAATACACCTGCTTTTACCAATTCTTCGTTATATTTCTGCATGGCATCAATAAGTTCCTTGTTTGGCATAACACCCGCTTCTGAATCGGTTGAAGCTTTCACAATCATCATGAATCTCATTTTGTTGACCTCCTAATGTTTTTTTTGAGTACTGTATCCAAAAAGTATATTAAGTCCATAGATTACTAACTAACCTACAGCATTCACTTTAATATTTTCGTCGCCTGTAATTAAAATTCCTCTGGCTCAGTCGTTAGACACTTCAGTACGCAATCTGCCTGCAAGAGCGGAGACCCACCCAAAAGCAACCATTCCAGCACATCCCATGATGACTCCAATCCAACTGTTTATTGCCATTCCCAAAACAATCAGCAAAGGTGAAAGGATACCCGTTGTTATACAATAGATCTTCCAGCCATGAAGTCCCTGTGATGAAAACCGACGTGCAAAGATAAAGGTTGCCACAATTAGGGAGATAAAGGCGATAAAGAAAGCCATGGAGTGGAGAGCCGCATGGCCACTCATGGATGTAGGCATATGAGCAGGCGCACCTTCTGGAAAACCAAGACCGGGATCTGGGCGAAATAATCCAGCGACAATCATACCAACCCCATAAATTCCGATGAGTAAAGCCCCCCATGTGCCACCTCTACTGCCTCGTAATAATTTACGAAATCCAATAGCCGCTATCACTGCAAGCAACCCGGTAATGATGAAATTTGCGCTTTGAATCCAGCCTAGATCACCTAACGTTAAGGTACTGATAGCGTGGCGCTTTATATCGTATCCTGTACGTGTAAACGCTTGAACGATGGCCAATACGTAGAACAGCGGTGCAGAAACTACCCCACATATTAGAAGCCGTTTAATAAAACTTTCATTTTTCTTTTTGACATAAGCGATTTGCATATTTATCCATCCTTTCTTGTTTTTAGAAGTTAAGCAAAAACATAACTCCTTACACTTCAACGTAGTGTTTGTTCATAAAGAATGCTGAAAGCTCCGATGAAATGATTGTTGTATTCAATTTCTTTGTATGCCCAAGCCCCTTTTTACTCAACAGTTTCGCATTGGGCAGCACTTTAGCAAGTTCTTGCGCACCATGACGCAGACCCGTGGGGCTTTCAATGCCTTCAAGCACGAGCGTAGGCATCGTGACTGAACTCCACAATTTGGCAGGTAATGGTTTTCCGTCCATATATCCATCCAACAAAGCAGCATCATAAGGAAGTGTGTGAGCAACAGCCATCAGGTTAGACCACACACCTGGCATCATGCGCATTAAGCTAACAATGAAAGAAGGTGCACCCATGCCCTTTGTCATAAAGTACTTAATGGCCTCAGCTCTGCGATTATCTTTTATTAACTTATGAACGTGCTGTTTAAAATCTTTTGGCGGCTTGTGACCCTCATCATTAACAACAAATGGAGGTTCGTGCAGCGCTAATTTCGTTATGTTTGCTCCATTGGCGGCTGCCTGCAGGGCAAGAACCGCCCCCGATGATAATCCCCAAACATATGCTGAGCCGCCTGCTGCATCAATAATTGCTTGAAGATCTTCAATCTCTCGTGCTATTGCATATTCTTGAGTGTCTCCGCTATCCCCACGGCCACGGCGATCATAGTTGTAGACCGTAAACTGTTCGGACAATAGATTTGCCAGCTTCACCACTTCCGAAAATTTTCGGTAGCTAAACGCACCTGCTACCAGGACGAGTGCGGGTCCTTGACCAACTTTGTCATACACTATTCTTGTTCCGTCTTTTGAAATTACAGTGTTCATGGTATCTCTCCTTTGTCTTATGACAGATTACATTTTTAACTCTGAATTTGTTTCTTACTAAGACGACGAACCGATCTTGACACAATCGACACATCCTCAAAAAAATTTTTCTCCTGGAATTACTTTTTTCTTAAAGCTGAATAACCTAGCCCCATATAAATAATTCCAACACATAAAATAAATATTTCATATCTAATACCAAGCGATCCAAAAGAAATCAAAAAGAACCCAATCATTGTAACGCCAAGTATTATGTAAACGGATACAAAAATAGTAGACCAAATTTTGTTGTTAAGTTTGAAAACACCAAATACCGTAATACCGCCAAGAACTAGAGAAACTGGCAAAAGTATCATTGGGATCATATTGGACATATCATGTTCTGAGTGCAATGTCTCTGATAGACCCATTCCGATCCAAGACAATATTCCAAATCCTAATCCTAGAAAAACGGTTAACAGCCCAGCAATAACACCTAAAGTCTTTGTAAATATATATGGCTTCACTTTATCACCTTCTGTTTATATTAGTCCCTTCTATATATCCAATGAATTCTGTTAGTTTTCAAAATTTTTGAGGCTACCCATAATCCTCAGCACCTTCCAGTACATTTTTTCTCCTTCAAAGCAAAGAATCCTATACGTGAAGTACAGGATTCTGACTAGGGACTAAAGGAATGGTAGATTATTTTTCTTGCAGCTGTCTAATTGCCTCTTCTGTAGCTTTAGCAATGAGTTTATCAACATACTCGGAGTTGGCATTTTCATGACTGGAGAGTACGGCGAGGATAATTGGGGCACCATCTGGCGGCCATAAGACAGCGATATCATTGCGAGTGCCGTTTGCGCCACCGGTTTTGTCTCCCACTATCCAGCCTTCAGGGACACCTGCACGAATTAAAGCATCACCTGTTGTGTTACGTTTCAACCAGTCAAGTAACAGATTCCTCTTGTCCTCTGGAAGAACACTGTCTAGCGTGATTGCTTGTAAGCTTTCAGCTAGTGCTTTAGGGGTGCTTGTATCTCTCGTTTCTCCAGGCTTTACATCATTCAAGTCCGGTTCAATTCTTTCAGGCTCTGTAACATAATCACCTATTTTTCGAAGGGATTCCTTGAATCCTTTTGGACCGTCGATGGCTTCAAGGATAAGATTTCCTGCAGTATTATCACTGTATCGGATAGAGGCATCACTTAACTCCTTTAAGGTCATTCCCTTATCCACATGCTTTTCCGTAACTGGGTTATAGTTAACCAAATCCTCCTTCGTATAATGAATTCTTTCATTCAGATCATCAATTGATCTGTTCATTAGAAGTACTCCCACAGCCAGTACCTTGTGTGTAGATGCATAGGCGAAGCGCTCATCGGCACGATAAGATATCGTTCGCTTGCTACCCGTATCAAGTGCATATACACCAAGTCTTGCATCATATTCCTTCTCGAGCTCCTGGAAACTGATTTTTGTTTCTTGTTCCTTTTTTGGGTTTTTCTCGCTCTCGTAATTGGAACAGCCTACAAGAAGCAAAGCTCCTACTCCGAGCGTTACAGCTGCCTTCTTCATTTTAAAAAATATCATCGAATCCTCCATTCATTTTTTATTGATTGTAGGATTTTATTTTTTACTAGTTTATAATAATCTGAGTTGGAATTCGTCGTCCAATCTGCCTGTTTGCTTTGTATCCATTGAACTGTTTTAGACAAGGTATAATATAGGTAATTCATACTTCCTCTATGTGAATTAAAAGAATCACAGCTAACTAATACTTTTGTTCTCACTATCTTGAATGTTTTTTAGTTTAAAATAATCCTCTTCTAGCATAGCTAAGCATATGTGGTCTCGCCATTCGTCACCAACTTTTACGTTTTTTCTGGCGAAACCTTCCCTAACAAAACCAACCTTATCTAGTACCCTTAGAGATGCAATATTATCTGGGTTAACTTCTGCGGTTACTCTATGAAAATTCAACTCTTCAAAAGCTATTTTTAAAGCAATCTTCAAAGACTTAGTCATATATCCTAGTCCGTTGAATCTCTTTCCAATCATATAACCTAGGAAGGAGCTTTGTAGTGGTCCACGTACTACAGAGGTAAACTGAACTTCACCGATTAAAGTATGCGAAGAATTATCATCTAGATAAATAGCAAAATCGTACCTACTATCATCGGCACGCTTTGCAATTAAATTGTTTATACTCTCTACTTGTCCTTGTAAGGTAAAGAATTCTTCACTTCGTTTATATGGAGACCACTCTTGAAAATGAGCTTGGTTTTCTATATGCAAATTTAATCGTTGTTCACAATCTTCAATAGAAAATGGACGAACAATAATGTTCTTCAACGTAATTCCCCCATTTATTGATTTATGTATTCTACCTAATTTGATGAACTATCCTATCTCATCTATACTTCTATTCACTAGATTAAATAAATATGATTTTATCTATTATTTACGAATTACAATACTAAAATAACCTCACTACTTATTCCTCTCTATTTAATAAAAATCCTTTTAAAAAGCATTTTAATCGTTATTATTCCAACAAAAATAAGCCAATTCATTTCAATGCGAATTAATTGACTATATGTATAGCTTTCTTCAGGTTAATCTTTAAATGAGAAATCATGAAATATAAAGTTCAGCAATAAGGTAACATAATCTACGAATTCCCACCTCCAAAACTTGCACAAATGCATGTGTATAGTTAAAATGTATTTTATAAAACGTAATCATTACGTATTAGACTGGAGAGTGAATAATATGAAAATACCGGTTACTGTCTTAAGTGGATACTTGGGATCTGGAAAAACAACATTATTGAATCATATTTTAGCGAATAAAGAGGATCGAAAAGTAGCTGTTATCGTTAACGATATGGGCGAAATTAACATTGATGCATCATTGATCAAAAAAGGAGGCTTTACACGAACCAATGAGAAGCTTGTTGAAATGCAGAACGGTTGTATTTGCTGTACTCTTCGAGAAGATCTTATTAAAGAAGTTGAAAAACTCGCTCATTCCGGTGATATTGATTACATCGTGATTGAGTCAACAGGGATTAGTGAGCCCGTACCTGTTGCACAGACCTTTACATATGTGGACGAGGAACTGGGTATAGATTTATCTGCATTTTCTACCCTTGATACAATGGTGACTGTTGTTGATGCGAATCGATTCTGGCACGATTTTGCATCGGGAGAAAGCTTACTTGACCGCAAAGAAGCAACAGATGAGACAGACACAAGAGAGGTAGTCGATTTACTCATCGATCAAATCGAGTTTGCAAACGTTATCGTATTAAACAAAACTGACTTAGTAGAACAGCATGATGTTCACGAATTAAGAGACGTTCTCATAAAACTCAATCCTGAAGCACGTATCGTTGAAGCAAGTTATGGACGTATTCCCCTTGAGGAAATCATGTATACGAAGCTGTTTGATTTTGAAAAATCAAGCCAGAGCGCAGGATGGATAAAAGAGTTAAATAACGAGCATATTCCTGAAACAGAAGAGTATGGCATCTCTTCTTTCGTTTATAGAAAGAGACGTCCTTTTCATCCGGAACGTCTGATGACATGGCTAGAGAACTGGCCAGTAGATGTTGTTCGGGCAAAAGGTTTCTTTTGGCTCGCTTCACGTAACGATACAACAGGGCTTATCTCACAAGCCGGATCCTCTATCATCATTCAGGCCGCTGGTGAATGGGTTGCTGCCTATCCTGAAGAAGAGTTGCAGCGAACATTAAAAGTAGAACCCGAATTACTAGATAAATGGGATGACATTCACGGTGACCGAATGACGGAAATTGTAATGATCGGTATTGATGTGAATCAAAATGAGATTGAAGAGAACTTGGATTCTTGTCTTTTGACAGACACTGAAATGAAGGGGGATTGGTCTTTACTGTCAGATCCGATTCCTTCATTCGAAACAGTAGTTTGAACTTAATAAAGCAAAAAAGAACAGAGCTTTTCTGTTCTTTTTTCTTTGTATCCTATATTCTTTATACAGTTACATCGCTTGGAGAATTCGTGCCGCTGCTCTCCTCGCCCCTGCTATATTTCTTGCCACCGGTCCAATTTCAAGCTCAGCAAGTGGCCCCATTACGAAGAGTTCCTCTCCCCATTCTAATGTAGCTGGGCTCACGATTGGATATCCGCATTCTGCACAATGAAGTCTTTCCTGATTGATCGTATTCTTTAACCATTCAATTCCAGGAGGCGCAGAATGAAAACCTGTTGCTAGTATGATAGTTCCTGTATTTTGTGTTAAGCCCGACTGACAGTGCAGCGTGTTTGTATCTACCGAGAAGGATGTTACTTCATCTTTCACTAATTTAATCCTACCTTCCCTTTCAGCTTTCTTCAGACGAAGATAAAGTTCTTTAGTTATAGAACCTTTATGCCTCGCATCAAAAATCATTTTCCTTCGGCTTTGATAGTCTTTGTTTTTCTGAAAGTTATCCATATACATGGGTCCTTGCCATCCAGGGTCAGAATCAAAGGAATGGACTTGTAATTCTCTTCGGTAGATCATAGTAACTTCTCCAGGAAACAAATTCATTAACTTTAATGTCAAATGAGCAGCTGTTATCCCTCCTCCAACCACAGTTACTGGGGGGATCAGTTCATCAAAATCGGGGAAATCCTTCTGAAAAACGTGATGTACTTTAGCTTTCTTAACCTTTGCTTTATGAGCCCATTCCGGCCAAAAAGGATGTTCACTTAACCCTATCGCCAGAACAACTTTTTCACTATTATAAGAATCACCTTTATCTGTATGAACAATCCAGCCATCACCATTTCTTTCCAATCCGTTCACAGAACTTTGCTGCCAACAGTCCATTAGCTCCACTTCATCAATTAACGACTGACAGTGGTGGTTAAACATTTCTAAGGATGGCCGGTCATAATAACCATAGAAATGACCTTTGTTATAGTCTTCTTTCTTTAAAAATTTTTCTAAACTAAACGGATTCACATCTAGATGGTGTACAGATGGTGAACGTAAAAAAGGCATTGCTATTGTTTCCGTACACCTTGTCCAATTTTGTAATGGTTTGTCATTTTTATCCATAATCATTAAATCTTTTTTCTTTATCTTTTTCATTTTTAATAGATGTACCGCTAATGTGCAGCCTTGAATTCCACCACCGATAATGATTAATTTTCCCATTCTTAAAACTCCTTATTGCAAATGATACTATAATTAAATCGTAACGATTACGATTTGTAAAGTTAATAATAGAGTTTTTGTTCAATTGGATTAATACGAAAAATAATGTATTAAGAGCAGCAGTACCCGTTAATAGATACCCTAAACATTTTTTCTTACTCTAATTGGCTCCTAAACTCTCCGCACTAGGATACACATATGGATCTTTTAAAGGTTCAATTTTTTTCAAAGATTCCACTTTTACAAGAGGCAGCCGAATATTAGTGTATTCTGTTTCATCAATTATACCTGTCACCGTATACCATGTGTCCGTTTCAAGCTTTGAAACCTGATCTCCTTCAATAATTGTTCCGTAAACAACCGCATCTGCACTGCAGCAATTCATGGAAAAGCGGGCAATAACGACCTGGTTCTCCTCCATCCCATCTTCTCGATAAACAAATCCTGTCGTTTCTATTTCTTTGCCTTTAAACTGATCTAGATAAATATCGAGTACGCTCATTGTGTCTAAGTAGTGTTCTGATGTAACTTTTACTTTATCTTCTTTTAATAGCTTTTTACCGAGTTTCTCATAGTACTCTGTAACATCATATATTTCTACCGGATTTTCTTCTTTAACGTTCTCTTCCATTTTTTCAATGTATCCCTCAGGATCTTCCAGGTAGGCTTCAACATCGATTTCCTCTGTTGCAACTACTTTCCCGTCATCAGTTTTTTGAGCAGGTTTTGCATATAACCCATTACCATACCGGATCCCACGCTTTTCAGCTACAGAACTGTCCATTGCTTTTTCGGGCATCATAAACCCTGTCAACAGGGGTATAACGAAAAGCATATAGATTAAAAAGTGTTTAAGCGGTGAACCCTTTGGCGCATGTTCCACTCCACATCCACAATTGTCATCATGTTGATGCTGGGATCTTCTAAAAAACTGCATAACTCCTAATATTCCAAAAATCACAATTGCGAAATACACAAAAATATGCATTTTGGGAGCTACATAAAAGCTTAGCTTTCCGGATGTAATCAGTCCGATTAGCAACAGCATAAACCCAATCATAATAATGCCTCTCAAATAAATGTGAAAATCTAGGTTCTCTTTTTTCATATCCAGCTTCTCTCCTGTCTAAAAGTACTGAAACACCATTGTAGCTGCGAACACCATAACCGTTATTAAGCCCATTAAAACAAAAACGAAGCGTGTTTTAAAATACGCAAACATCATAAACATGTTTTTCACATCTAGCATCGGTCCGTACACTAAGAATGCAATGATTGAGCCTACAGTAAACGCACTTCCGAATGAAGCGGCAATAAATGCGTCGGCCTCTGAACAGATCGACAAGAGAAAAGCGAGCCCCATCATTAGTCCAGTTGACATCCATTCATTGCTTCCAAGAGCGAGCAAATCTTTTCGGTCTAAGAGCACCTGGAACATACTCGCCAAAAAAGCACCCATTATGAGAAACTTACCCGTATCAAAAAATTCGTCTGTTGCATGGTATACCGTTTGTTTCCATCGGCTCACCGGCATTCCTTGTATATGATCATGTGCACCGTGCTGAATTTCGGATTTTAGTTGATTTTGATTACGAAACAGCATATAGATAATAATTCCTATCACAACAGCCACTGCCAGAGCAAGTCCAACTCGACCGTACACAACAGTTAAATTGGTCCGAAATGCATAAAACGTTGATAAAATAACTACTGGGTTTACAATCGGAACCGTTAATAGAAATACAACACCTAAGTGTAGCGGCATCCCCTTTTTAATTAAACGTCTTACAACCGGTATAATCGCACATTCGCAAACCGGAAAAATGATTCCTAAAAACATTACAGCCCCAATGCCTGCATAAGGATTTTTCGGTATTAATTTCCGGATATGATTCTCTGTTATAAAAGTTTGAATAAGTGCAGAAACGAATACACCTAACAAAATAAAAGGAACTGCCTCTATTAGAATACTTAAAAATACTGTATTCACATGCATGATAGAATTCGGAAGGTTTTCAAATACGGAGTCGTTCTTGATTTCTTCCATAAACAGAAAAGCAATAATAAAAATCGATAACAATAAAAGTCCGATCATCTCTTTTCTTACACTATCTCTCGTAACTAAATTACTCATGATTTCGGCTCCCCATTCTTTCCTATTTCATAATTTTATGTAGAAACTAGTATTTTTATGATTGGAATCTAGTAATCAAAACTCATCTCTAACATTAAATCGAAATTATTACGATTTGTAAAGTCTAAAATAAGCAGGCGTTATTAACTCGTCTACTACGTGAGATATTCCCACAATCTACGCCGTTTGTTGAATAATAAAAAAGATGTCTCTATGAACAAGACATCTTCTTATCTTTATATTGGTTCAGCATTTAATGATTTAATGCGATCGACTATCCATTACTCTCCTAAAATCTCATCCTTTTATCTTCAGCACTTTTGTAAAGATTATAATCTAATTTTGAATGGATATTGAGGAAAAGGTGGTTTTTTGCAACCTCGGTAAGCCTAGGATTAAAAACAATGATCGTGCCGTGCTGAATAATATAAAGGCTAACCACAATCCATGGTTACTAAGAATCGGAGCTGCAAGATAAAGCGACACTAAGAATATGATTAGGGCTATGATCATCGCGTTTCGTAATGGAGCAGCTTCTGTCGCTCCTACGAAGATGCCGTGAAGTACGACCCCGAAACTGGCTACAAGCGGATAACATAGAATCCAAGGCTGATAGATTGTTAAGGCTTCAATAACTCCCGGTATCGTAGTAAATACCAAATGAATCTGATCATGAAAGAGGTAGTAAATTCCTGATATAAATAATGAGGATAATAAAGCCCATTGAAAGCTCCGTCGGATCGTAATCCTAAAGAGTGTCTCATCTTTTGAGCCAATGGCTCTACCGGTCAAGATACTCGATGCATTCGCAAAACCGTCATACATATATGCCATGATGTAATGGATTTGAATCAGAATAGCATTCGCAGCAAGTATTTCTGTACCGTACGTTGCCCCCGTCGCTGTAAACACATTAAATACGATTAACAGGCACAATGTCCGGATAAATAGATCCCTGTTTACCTTCATCATTTTTTTATAAGAAGATAGATCAATTGATTTTATTTGAAAAATCTTTTGTAGTTGCTTAGCTGGAATAGCTTTCCATACGATAAGAAAACCGATCAAAAAAGTGGAAACCTCAGATATTAAAGTAGCCGCCGCAACCCCTGCAACACTCCATGAGAAGACTTTAACAAATAGAATATCTAGTACAATGTTCGTTAGATTCATGTACATTTGAAGAAACAAGGTTTTCTTAATCATAGCCAGTCCCATCAACCATCCTATGATCACATAATTCAGCAGCCCGAAAGGTACACCCCATATACGTATAACGAAATAATCTGATGCTAGAGATTGGACGTAAGGATCTGAGGTCAAAAGTGGTAAGAAATGATATTTTATTGGATATTGAAGTGCTATCAAACAAGCACTAATACTCAATGCTAGGAGCAACGGTCGACTAATAGAACGTAATATGTCTTCCTCATTTTTCATTCCTTGAGCTTGTGCAGCGAACCCAGATGTACTTACCCTCAAGAATCCAAACAGCCAATACATCGTGTTAAAGATAATCGTGCCCACTGCTACTCCAGCTATATAAGAGGAATCATCCAATTGCCCAACAACTGCTGTATCTACTGCGCCAAGTAGAGGAGTCGTGATGGTTGTGAGAATCAGCGGAAGTGCTAATCTAAGATATTTCGAATGATTCAATGAAGTTCATCCTCCTAAAAACATAAAACGAGCACTTCTTACAAGTGTCAGTTCTCTCCTATTCAAAATTCTGTTCCATACTCATCTCTACCAGCATTTTTGTATAGAGATGATGAGACGTGGAAGAGAGTTCATTGAATAGAATTCCTTTGCTGCATATTAGGCTTTAAAGAATCGTGTTAACCTCTTAACTCTAAGTTAAACGTAACCATTACGATTTACAAAAAGAATCATATCACTCGAACGATAACCCCGTCAATCCTTGGTTCAATAAATTGGAAAAAGGCGGCAGAGGTTATAGTAGAGGCGTAAACAACAACAAAACCGACCAGATGTGTCTCCAGATCGGTTTTTAACTGTGTATTTATTAACAGCACTCGTATGTTGAAAAAAAATTTATATATCTTTACAAAAGTCGCAACTTTCCTTACACCCATTCCCGAGTAGATAGGTGTAATTTTATTCATTTCGTTAATTCCCCTGACCTTGTTTGAGTAATGACTTCAAAAAAAAACCATCGAACTCAAAAATGAATAAGATGGCTAATTGCTTTACTGGATGATGTTTTTTACTCCGTAAGAAGATTCGTTAAACACCCATGAGTGTATATAGAATTATTGAATGATTTCAACTGGTCCATGATCATCACAATGACCGTCATGAACATGATGAAGCCTGCCATTCACAAGATAGTCCATGTGGTCTCCATGTGGAACCATCTCGTGTCCACAATCTTCACTATGATTGCAGCTGCAATCGATAGGCTTGCATTGATCAGGGTTCTTGTCATTAACAGGGATATTACACTCATCCCAATGTCCTTCATGCTCGCGGTGAAGATGTCCATCATGAACGAAATCGATATGATCATCATGCCTAATCTTTGTATGGCCACATGCCATGCTGTGTTGATGTTTATGCTCTCCATTGTGGATATGATGTTCCATGCAATCTTTCCTCCTCATACATAATACTACCTTTGTATGGTTTCCAAAATTAAAGCATAATATGAGGAAAGAATGTGGCACTAAGACTAAAATTCATATTTTTGAAACGACGCTTAAAGCTCCACTCCTAGACCATCAGTCCCTACGAATGACAAAGTTAAAGTGAGAAACAATCTGACAGATATCGAGGCTTCCCCAATCAGAGCACTCTATTTATTTAAGGTTTTCAATGTCTTTTTGTTTGATGCTGTTCGGACTTTTCGTGCGCTTTACTGCGTATTCTAGGATAGTTCTTGTCTTTTCATCTGAACTTTGTAATGTTCTAGGTGTGCCTTTAAGGATTCCGGGTTTAACGCTTGAACAATTAGGATGTTTGCCAAATCACGTCCCGCTTCTTTTTAGAGTTATTTCAAAAGCCTATGTGATTTTTCTTGCAAAAAAACCCTTGACGCTAAAAGCATCAAGGGTTTTGAATTTTAGTACATGCTCATATATTGTTCGCGTTCCCAAGGGTGAACTTGTGTGCGGAACATATCCCACTCGATTTCTTTCGCTTCAATAAAGTGTTCAGTAGCGTGCCCACCGAGTGCTTTCGTTAATACTTCATTTTTGCTAAGAAGAACTAGTGCCTCTTTTAGTGTTGCAGGAAGATCTTTAATGCCTTCCGCTTCGCGCTCATCTTTATCCATCACATAGATGTTTCTGTCGATTGGTTTTGGAGCGTTTAGCTTGTTCTTGATTCCGTCAAGACCTGCTGCAAGCAATACTGCCATTGCAAGGTATGGGTTAGCTGTTGGGTCAACACTACGAACTTCAATACGAGTGCTAATTCCGCGTGATGCTGGAATACGGATTAATGGACTTCTGTTTTGCATCGACCAAGCTACATAACATGGTGCTTCATAGCCAGGTACTAGACGCTTATAAGAGTTTACCGTTGGGTTTGTAACCGCTGTAAAGTCTTGAGCATGCTTTAAGATCCCCGCTAGGAAATGCATCGCTGTTTCACTTAAGCCTGTTTCAGACTTATCATCATAGAATACGTTCTCTCCGTCTTTAAATAAAGACATGTTAGCGTGCATTCCAGATCCGTTTACTCCAAACAGTGGTTTAGCCATAAATGTAGCGTGTAGTCCATGTTTGCGTGCAATGGTTTTAACTGCTAGCTTAAACGTTTGAATGTTATCACAAGTACTTACGGCATCAGCATATTTGAAATCAATTTCATGCTGCCCTGGTGCTACCTCATGGTGAGATGCTTCAATTTCAAAGCCCATGTCTTCAAGCTCTAAAACGATATCACGACGGCAGTTTTCTCCAAGATCAGTAGGAGCAAGATCAAAATATCCGCCTTTATCATTCAGCTCTAGAGTAGGTTCTCCTTTTTCGTCATTTTTGAATAAGAAGAATTCAGGCTCTGGTCCGATGTTAAAATCAGTGAATCCTAGGTCTTCCATATCTTTTAATACACGTTTTAAGATTCCACGCGGGTCTCCATCAAATGGAGTTCCATCAGGGCTAAAGATATCACAAATTAAGCGTGCCACTTTTCCTTTTTCGGAAGTCCAAGGGAAGATTACCCAAGTATCTAAATCAGGGAACAAATACATATCAGATTCTTCAATTCTTACAAAACCTTCAATGGAAGAACCATCAAACATCATTTTATTGTCTAATGCTTTTTCAAGCTGTCCGATTGGGATCTCTACGTTTTTAATTACTCCCAATAAATCAGTAAACTGCAATCGAATAAATCTTACATTTTCCTCTTTTACCAATCTCATAATGTCTTGTTTAGTATACTTAGACAAATCTTTCTCCTCCTTTAATTTAAAACGCCGTTTTAGGGCGATTGTTCACATGTTAAGTATTATTTTTAATGAAAAAACCTGGAAAGTTCTCCTTGAATCAAAGATGTTTTTCCGTGTCTGCCTGCATGAATCAGTTCCCGTTTTAGGCGGCGATGAAGCGCTGATTCAGAAATTTCTTGAACATTTTGCTGTTTTTTAATAAATTCAGCCGCTTGCTCGTTCAGTTCAAAGACACGCTTAATACCTGCTAAGTTCACACCTTGCTCTAGTAAAGACTTAATCTCAAGAAGTTTATCTACATCGTTGAAAGAAAACAAACGACGATTACCTTCAGTTCTAGCAGGATGTATCAAATCGTTCTCCTCATAGTAGCGAATCTGTCTTGCCGATAACTCTGTTAGCTGCATAACAATACTAATGGGAAACAACGGTAAGTTCCTACGGTTCATATCGTTCATTTTGTCTACCTCCTTTCAACTTCTTTTTATATCTTATGTCAGAAAACCTAACATGTCAATCCTAATGTCAGAAAAATTAACATCAAAATAAAAAAAGGCCTTAGCCTTTTTAAAATGCTCATATTTCAATTAAACCATGTGTCAAAAGGTCATCTACTGCTGAAATTACCGCGATTTTTACATGTTCAAACGTTAGACCACCCTGCACAAATGCGATATATGGGGGGCGGATCGGGCCATCTGCAGTAAGTTCAATGCTCGCTCCTTGAATAAATGTCCCTGCAGCCATAATTACATCATCTTCATAGCCAGGCATGTAATCTGGATAAGGAACGGCGTATGAGTTGATGGGAGAAGCTTTTTGGATAGCTTGACAAAACATAATCATTCTTTCCCGATCATTAAAAATTACAGATTGAATGAGGTCTGTTCTTTTTGCGTTCCAAGCAGGACGCGTTTCCATACCTAATTCCTCTAAGAAAGCTGCAGTGAACACAGCACCTTTTAATGCTTGAGCCGTAACATGAGGTGCTAAAAAGAACCCTTGATACATTTCCTGCAGACTGTATAAGGAAGCCCCCGCTTCTCTTCCAATACCAGGTGAAGTCAGTCTATAGGCAATCCTGTTGATGAGCACTTCTTTGCCAGCAATGTATCCACCGGTTTTTGCAAGTCCGCCTCCAGGATTCTTAATTAACGAGCCTGCGATAATATCTGCACCAACCTCAATTGGCTCTTGAGTTTCTACGAATTCTCCATAACAGTTATCCACAAAGACGATACTATCGGGATTGATTTCTTTTACAAATGAAATCATCTCTTCAATTTCACTAATCGTAAAAGATGGACGATCGGCGTACCCTTTTGATCGTTGGATGCCAATCATTTTTGTTTTTGAAGTCATGGCTTTACTAACTGCCTCAAAGTCTACACCGCCGTGCTCTGTTAATTCCACATGCTGATAACTGATGTTATATTCTTTTAAAGAACCTTCACCCGTTCCTCTTATTCCCACGATTTCTTCAAGAGTATCGTATGGTTTTCCAGTGATATAAAGCAATTCATCTCCTGGACGAAGAACGCCAAATAGAGATAACGAGATAGCGTGTGTACCTGATATGATTTGTGGTCTAACGATGGCCGATTCTGCTTTAAAGACATGAGCATATACGTTCTCTAATGTATCTCGTCCAGCATCATCATAACCGTATCCGGTTGAGGGATGAAAATGATGATCGCCTACATTATTTTTTTGAAAAGCTTTTAATACTTTAAGCTGATTAAACTGGGAGACCGTATCAATTGATTCGTGCACGTCTTTAATTCTGTCTGAGACGATATGTGTGGTTTTCTCTAGAACTTCTTCGTTTTGAAACTGTGAATACATGTTATTCTCCTTTATTGCTGCTGATGGACTGAATGGATGATGATGAAAGTGCATAGCCCTTACAATCATAAACAAGCTTTTCTTTGTTGAACTCTTGTTCAATTAAGATGGTTTCCGATCGAAGCCTTGACAGCTGCTTCCCATCGTGAGCCGGCACACTGATATGATAATAGGTTAATTGTTTCGTCACTTCTTTTTCAATTGTATCTTTTAACGAACATATGTCTTGTTCAGACAAGGCCGAAATTGAAATCGATGGACTCTCCGGTATAAAATCTTCACCAAACTGATCCTTTTTGTTGTAGACCGTTAACATGGGTATGTGACTGGCATTCAACTCATTTAATATACGTTTTACCGTATTCGCATGTTGAGCTCTGTCATCGCTCGACCCATCGATCACATGAATCAGCAGATTGGCTTCAGCCGCCTCTTCTAACGTTGATCTGAATGCTGCGATAAGAGAAGTTGGCAGGTCTTGAATAAACCCAACCGTGTCTGTAAGCAGCATCCCAAAACCGCTACCGAGCTTTACTTTTCTAGTTAAAGGGTCTAATGTCGCAAAAAGCTGATCTTCCTCATAGCTGTCTGCTTCTGTTAACTTATTGAAGATCGTTGATTTCCCGGCATTTGTATAACCAACAAGTGCAGCTTGAAAAACGCCCTGGTGTCTCCGCCGTTCACGATACCGTTCACGGTGACTGACGACCTGGTTAATTTGCTGCTTTAATTCATGAATACGCAGCCTGATGTGACGTCTGTCTTTTTCAAGCTTGGTTTCACCAGGACCTCTTGTTCCGATTCCCCCACCTAGTCTTGATAGACTCTTACCAAGTCCCGATAGCCTAGGTAAAAGATATTCGAGCTGAGCAAGTTCTACTTGGAGCTTACCTTCTCTCGTTTTTGCACGCTGAGCGAATATATCAAGAATCAATTGAGTTCGATCTATGATTCTGGCACTAAAATGGTTGGACAGATTCCGGACTTGAGACGGAGACAATTCACTGTTAAAAATGATAAGTTCCGCTTCTAGTTCTTCTTCTAGCGCAATGATTTCTTCCACTTTACCCTTACCGATAAAAGTAGCAGAATCATAGCGGTCTCTCTTTTGAGAAACTTCTGCACAAACCGTACCTTTAGCCGTTTTTGTAAGTGATTTTAATTCTTCCATTGAATAAAAAAAACGCTCGTCGTTCTGCCGCGGAAGCTGACAGCCGACGAGAATCGCTTTTTCCTGAACTGAATCGTTATGTCTGTTCAAATTTGCGATCCCTGCTTTCCGTAGTCTCCCTCCATCATATCAAATCAAATCGCGTTCTTCTAGCACTAGGTCATCACTTTGAATCGTCATGAGTGCTTTCCTGTCTTGTCTGAAATCATTCAGTAATCGAACGGATTGTCTTCTCACTGCTTTTTCGATCATATTTCGAATGTATCTTCCGTTTGAAAATGAGCTATTTTCGGAGTTCCTTACTCTGTCTATATGCTGCTTCATTTTCCACTCACAATCTTTTGTTAACACATATTCTCTTTCAGCCAGCATCCTTTTTGATATTTCCATCAGCTCCTCAACGGAGTAATCCGGAAACGAGATGATCACTGGAAACCTTGAAGGAAGACCGGGATTCAGCTTTAGGAAGCGATCCATCTCCTTTGGGTAGCCTGCCAATATGAGAATAAATTCATGCTGCTGATCTTCCATCGCTTTAACGAGCGTGTCGATGGCTTCTTTTCCGAAGTCTTTTTCTCCGCCCCTCCCTAATGAATAAGCTTCATCGATAAATAAAATGCCTCCATGTGCTTTTTTTAATAACTCTCTCGTCTTTTGAGCAGTATGCCCAATATATTCTCCCACTAGATCTGCCCTCTCGGCTTCGATCAGGTGACCTTTGGATAAAACCTTCATTTCATGAAAAAGAGTACCTAGCTTACGGGCAACTGTTGTTTTTCCCGTTCCTGGATTTCCTTTAAACAGCATATGAAGAGCTTGTTTTTCAGCTTTCATACCCATTTCTTGTCGACACTTATTAATATGAAGCCATGCATAAATTTCCTTAACGTGATATTTTAAGTCTTCCATCCCTACGAGACGATTTAACTCTTGCTCCATTTTTATTAATGGAAGATGCTGTTCCATCGCTTTTTCTTTTCCTTGTGAAAGGCTTTCATCTGTTTTTGGTTTATCATTTCCTTGGTTTAAAACGATATTGATCTGCCGTTGTTTTTTTATCGCGATTGGTTCATTCAAGCGGTACCACCTCTCTTTACCAGTCGAATCATTATACGTTTCTCAGATCATACCTGTGACAAATGCCTATATTTTTTGTTGACCACTGTTATCAATTTATGACAGCGGCACTTTATCTACCACAATGACAAGCTCTGTTTTTTAAAATGAATAAATATGAAGACGTTGTAAGCGGTTTCTATTTTCAGACGAATAAAAATACTCAAGTATGCAATGTTTCCATGATATGTTAAGAAAAGAAATAACTATGTTTAGTAAACGGAAGTAGGAAAACATGTCTATTAAATATCAAAAAATTATAACAATCTTAATCGGCTTATTTTTAACAGCTGCTGGTATGAAAGTATTAACCGTAAATAGCTTAACGTTTGGTGGAACAGCAGGGATTGCAACATTAGGTTCTTTTGTGAGTGATTGGTCATGGGGAATTTTGTTCTTAATCGTTAACTTGCCTTTCTTTATTCTTTCCATAAGAAAACTGGGGTGGACGTTCTCTCTTTCCACGTTTTTGTGTATACTGCTTATTTCCGTTGTTTCGGATTTAATGGATTATATACATGTCCCAACGATTGCACCAGTCCTTGCCTCCATAATTGCTGGGACGCTCATTGGAGTCGGTGTTAGTTTTGTTCTTAACTCTGGTGCCTCTTTAGGTGGAATTCATATTTTAGCTATATATTTAGAGCAGAAATCGGATATCAACCGAGGCTTGTCCCTATTTGTAACGGATTTCATCATTGTGTCTTCTGTGGTAGTTATCGTTGGATTTAAGAATGCTCTAGTTTCGATCATATCTATTACGATCGCCTCTTATATAGCAGGTAAATTAAAAATGAAAACAAAGCATGCAATTTCTGTTTATATCCCAAATGAATCAGCAGAACCTGTTAGGAATAACTAAAAGCATTTCCCTTTTTAAAAAGGAAATGCTTTTTCTTGTTTACGTAATGTTTGTTATGTTACTTACCACTGTCCAAATGTGTCAAATCATGCGCTTCCTTAGGAAATATTAATATCAGCTATTCATATAGATCATCTCTCGTATGGTCCATCTCTTCATGCATGTCTTGTCTTTCTGTTGATTTATATTGCCCACTCAAAGGTCTAATCTTCCCAATAAGAATACCCAGCTCATTATAAACCCCGCCTTGAAGATCATTCTTACTTTGCTCTACTTTTTTTCCTAAACCTTTTATTTGTTTAATCTTTTCCGGATCTGTTGTTATGGCTGCGTTTCGGCCATGCGCATTCCCTTTAATAACGTTATAAACTTCTTTTCTTAGCGCATCATTTTCTTCTCCTGGCGCTACTCTTTGTGTTGGTACGATTCCAACTAATGTGTAGATTCCGCTTACGATCACATAAGCTTTATCTACTCCTTCAACTTTTTCTGCAAGCTGCACCAAGTCTTTGGATTGATGAACTTCGTCACTTTTTTCTTCCACAAGGGGTGAATCAATCTGGGAGTTTGGAAGCCGTTCTGACGTTCTGAATTTTACCTGCTTTGTATCGAGACCCTCATCACCAGACCCGCTTTTTCCAGAGCAAGCGCCAAGAATGAACACAAGACACATAAAAAGCACCGTTACCTTTTGCATTTTCATCATCCTTTTTTAAATAGTGTTGTTAGGATTTGCATGAAATATGCAAAAAACCGAGCCTTTGATATAATGGAAAAAAGAGGTTATAGGAGGCAATTATGGAAGAGTATCCACACTTACCCGAATATGCCCAATCATTTATCTCCCATATCGAAAAAAAAGGCAGAAAAAAAAGTACGATTAAACGATACTATTATGACCTGATGGATTTCTTTGCTTGGCTACGTGTTATGAAAAAAGAGGATGATATCCATATCATTCAAAACGTGGATGCTTCACTCTTAAACGAATATTTCTTATTCTTATCAAAGCAGCGTGAGTACAGCATAGCAACAAGTAAAAGGGTATATACCGTAATTAAAAGTTTGTTTCAATTTCTTCATTTCAAGAAAATAATCAACGTTAATCCCTTTTTGGGGATGGAACAAAACTTAAGAGAAGACACCCATTTTCATGAAGAGGATTTTATTACTGATGAAGAATTTCAACAGTTTTTTCAGATGCTGTCTTCTTATGAAGGACTTACTGAGAAACAACAAAAGTACAGACACCTGTTGATTAAAAGAAATCAAGCCATCGTTTCACTTTTGTATCGCTATGGCTTAACTCTGCAGGAATTAACAGCGATCGAAATGAAACATGTTCATTTTACTCAAAAGCAGTTAACCGTAATCAACAAAGATGAAACAAGACGATTGCCTCTCGACGACTCCATACAACACTTATTGTATGAGTATAAAGAAACTATCCCTGATCCGATCCGGCCGCGCTTGTATTCCTCTGATCGCTTTTTCATCGCTTTTGATTACCAAAGAGGTACGTTTCGATTTGATTATAAAAACTATGAACCGAAGCCACTTACGGTAATTGCCATTCAAAAAGTGCTGCGTCAGGAAATTAGGCGTTCAGGGATTCGAAATGGAATAAGCTCGCACCATCTCAGACGAACAGCAATATTAAACTTTGTAAGTGATGGAAAAACGGAAGAAGAAGTCCAAGAATGGTTTGGTTTAAAATCTCAGCTAACGGTTCAAAGGTATGAAGCTTACATAAAAGAAAAGCAAATGATTTAAGAAAATTAAAAACTCCCTGCAACCGCATTTGGTTACAGGGAGTATTTGTTATTCATTCATATTTGCAGAAGATAAATCTACATTTCGGTGTGGGGTAAACGTTGAAATGGCATGCTTATATATGAGGTGCTGTTTCCCTTCTGCCTCAAGTACTACCGTAAAGTTGTCAAACCCCTTTACTAAACCTTTGAGCTGAAAGCCATTCAGCAAGTATACGGTCACATAAATATTTTCGCGCCGTAGCTGGTTTAAGTAATGATCCTGTAAATTGATTGATTGCTTCATGTGAACAGATCCTCCTCTTTGGGCATTACCTAATATAGATTCTAGGAAATTTTTAATTTCCCTTCAACAAAGTGATGAATTTCTTTAAATTTTTTCTGAAATGGCCCCTCATCCATTGAAAACCATGTCACATCCATTTGGTTATAGAACCAGGTGAACTGTCTTTTTGCGTATCTGCGGGAATTTCGTTTCAACAAAGATACGGCTTCTTCTAGCGTACATTCTCCCAAAAGGTATGGAAAAAGCTCTTTGTATCCGATAGCTTTAGCGGCAAGACTTTTTTCAACATCCATCGTCAGCAACCATTTTGCTTCTTCCAAAACTCCGTGCTCCATCATTAAATCAACACGTGTATTTATACGCTCATACAAACGTTCACGATTCATGGTCAAACCTACTAAAGCCAGGTTATAATCAGATTCTTCAACTCCGGCAACGTTTTTCTGTTCGTTGGAAGGAATGTTACCTGTTTCGTGATAAATTTCAAGCGCTCTTATAACCCGAGGAACATTATTCGGGTGGATTTCAGCCGCACGCACCGGATCAACCAATCGAAGTTCACGATGCAAAGCCTCCGAACCTTCGTCATCCGCTCTTTTTTGCAATTGTTCTCTTAATTCGCTGTTTCTTTTAGCTTCTGAAAAATCATAATGATGCGTAACCGCTCGAATATATAGCCCTGTTCCCCCAACAATAATTGGAATTTTTCCTCGTTGGTTGATTTCGCTGATCAGCTCTTTTGCACGTGTTTGAAATTCCGCTACAGAAAATGGCTCAGAGGGATGCTTAATATTGATCAAATGGTGCGGAATTCCTTGTTTCTCTTCTTCGGTTATTTTGGCAGTACCAATATCTAATCCCTGGTACACCTGCATGGAGTCGCCACTAATAATTTCACCATTGATGGCTTTGGCAAGTTCAATACTTGTTTTTGTCTTCCCAACTGCTGTCGGCCCTACAATCACGACTAGTTTTTCTCTCATAGTTAACTCCTACATGACCCGCTTAAACATTTTTTCGAGTTCATAAGTTGATAGGTGAATCGTAATGGGTCTGCCATGAGGACATGTATAAGGATCTTCTGAAGAACGAAGAGATTCTAATAACGCAAAGATCTCATCATTTCTTAGATGGTGGTTTGCTTTAATCGATCCTTTACATGACATCATTATGGCAGCTTCTTCTCTTAATTTTTCGATATCAATTTTCTTTTGTTCTAATACTTGCTGGATAATATCCGTAATCGTTTCTTTTTCATACCCATTAGGAAACCATTGCGGATGCTCTCTGACGATAAACGTATTCTGTCCAAACGGCTCCAGGAAAAGTCCAACCTTGCTAAAGAAGTCCAGATTCTCTTGAATAAAAAGAGCTTCTTGGGTTGTATATTCAAACGTATAGGGTACGGTTAAAAGCTGGACTTCCCTTTCAACTTCACCGACTTTCTTTTTAAAATATTCGTATTTGATTCGTTCTTGGGCAGCGTGTTGATCAATCATATAAAGGCCGTTTTCGTTTTGGGCAAGGATATACGTTCCATGCATCTGTCCGATTGGGTACAAAACGGGTATCTTCTCTGTACTCTTTTCTTCTATGTGTTTCATTTCTTCTTCCGTTGCTGAGGAAGACTGATTTCGATCCTCCAAAAAAATATCCATCATTTCTTTTATGTGAACGGACTCATTTTGATTAATCGTTTCAGCTACAACTGGGCTTGCTTCACGCTTATCGAATAGAGTTTTGGTTTTATCGTCAGGAAATGATTCCTTTGCTTTTTGACCATATTGAAAAGAAATCGCAGATTGGACGTCGATGTCTTTTTGCTTTTGTTCTTTTTTTTGAAAGTTCACTTCAGGAATCAATTGCTCAGCTTTCAAAGTTTTCCGTACTTCGTTTTCAACGAGTTGAACAAGTTCTGCTTCTTTACTCAACCTTGCTTCATGTTTAGAGGGATGTACGTTTACATCTATGATCGTTGGGTCCATCTTAACGGAGAGAACCGCGATCGGGAAACGTCCAATCGGTAAAAAGGTATGGTAAGCGTTCTGGATCGCTTTTGAAAGAGCGAAGTTTTTAATATACCGGCCATTCATAAATAACGAGATATACTGTCTAGATGCCCTGTTCAACTCAGGTTTTGCGACATACCCAGTAACTTCATAATCCAGCGATGTACATGAAACCGAAATCATGTTCTTGGCCGTCTGAATCCCATAAACAGAAGCAATGATCTGCAGCAAATTACCGTTTCCAGATGTTTGAAGCAATTCTTTGCCATTATGTTTCAATCGAAAAGAAACATTCGGATTAGCTAACGCAAGTCTATTAACAAGATCCGTGATTGTACCTAATTCAGTCTGTATTGTTTTTACGTGCTTAAGACGCGCAGGGGTATTATAAAACAAGTTACGGACAGTAAGATCTGTACCTTTTCTGCTATTCGTCTGCTGTTGTTTACGAATTTTTCCATTCTCAATGAACAAATACGTACCAGGTCCATTTCCTGTAGAAGACTTTAACTCGACTTGCGATACAGATGAAATACTTGGTAAGGCTTCCCCACGAAAGCCCATCGTTCGGATTTGAATAAGGTCTTGTTCACTTTTGATCTTACTGGTAGCATGGCGGTTAAAAGCAAGCACACAATCATCCGATTCAATACCGTCTCCATTATCTAAGACTCGAATAAGGGAGAGTCCCCCTTCTTCCACTTCAATCTCAATTCTTGACGCATTTGCATCTATTGAATTTTCAACAAGTTCTTTTACAACAGAGGCCGGGCGCTCCACTACTTCTCCAGCAGCAATTTTATTCGATAGATGTTCATCCAGCTGTATGATTCTGCCCATCTGTATCGCCTCCTTTTATTTCAGTTTAGTCTGCAGCTTATATAAAGCATTCATGGCATCTAGTGGTGTCATTTCTAGAACATTTATGGTCTTCAATTCCTTCAAGACATCCCATTCTTTAGAATCTCTTTTTCTGGATGATGGAACGTTATCTGAGAATAAGCTTAGCTGGCTTTCATTGATCTCTTTTTCTTTTGCTGCAGCGACTTCTAGATTAGGTAATGATTCTTTCATTTCTTGTTTTTCATACGTTTGCAGGATGGTTTTCGCTCTTTTAATAACCTCTTCCGGTAGTTCGGCAAGTTCAGCCACTTGAATTCCGAAGCTTTTATCAGCTTGTCCATCAATCACTTTATGCAAAAAGACAAGGCTGCCGTTCTCTTCTACCGCACTGACAAAAACATTTTTTAATGAGGATAGAGAATGTTCAAGTATAGTCAGTTCATGATAATGGGTTGAAAAAAGTGTTTTCGCTTGGATATTCTCATGAATAAATTCAATGATGGACTGAGCAAGAGCCATACCATCGTACGTGGAAGTACCTCGTCCGATTTCATCTAGCAGGATAAGACTGTTTTGTGTCGCACTCGTCAGCGCAAAGTTTGTTTCCAACATCTCAACCATAAACGTACTCTGACCACCGACTAAATCATCAGCAGCTCCGATTCGGGTGAAAATTTGATCAAATAATGGAAGTTCCGCTTTTTCGGCTGGAACAAAACAACCGATCTGCATCATGACAGATGTTAAAGCCAATTGTCTCATATACGTACTTTTTCCTGCCATGTTTGGTCCTGTGATCAACAGCATGTTTCTTTCCCTGTTCAACACGATATCGTTCGGAACATATTCTTGTGCATCCATTACTTTTTCAACGACAGGATGACGGCCGCCTACGATGTTTACGTTCCCATTTTCAGAAACTTCAGGTCTTACGTAATGGTATTGTTCACTGATTGAGGCAAAGGATTGGATAACGTCGAGTTCTGATAGTACACCAGCCAATTGCTGTAGTCCTGGAATGAATTGTTTTACATATTCTCTGACTTCTAAAAATAAAGAATACTCAAGTTCTGTAATCTTATCTTCTGCTTCTAAAATAACGCGTTCTTTTTCTTTGAGTTCAGGAGTGACGTAACGTTCGGCATTTGCTAAAGTCTGCTTTCGTTCATATCTCTCTACAGGAACCATTGAAAGGTTTGATTTCGTCACTTCAATGTAATATCCGAATATTTTATTAAAGCCGATTTTTAACGACTTGATACCAGTAGACATTTTTTCTTGCTGTTCTAGTGCTGCTATCCATTCTTTTCCGTTCAGACTTGCATCTTTATATTCATCTAGCTGTGCATGATAGCCTTTTTTGATTATCCCGCCTTCTTTGATCTGAACGGGAGCTTCATCATGAATGGCTGAATCTAAATAATGAGCTAGTTCCTTATGATCTTTCATCTTTTCATAGATTTCACAAGCATATGCCCCTGGGATTTGCTTTATTTTTTCTTTAAGCACAGGAACGCTCATAAGTGATCTCTTCAATTGCACTAAATCTCTTGGGCTAGCGTTGCCGTATGAAATTTTTGCGATAAGACGCTCCATATCATACACAGATTTTAACTGTTCTTTCATCTCTTCACGTATAAAAAATTCGTTGATAAGGTTTCCTACCAATTCCAGCCGTTTTTCAATCGTTTGCTTCACAAATAAAGGTTCTTCCACCCATTGCTTCAGCTTTCTTGCTCCCATAGCAGTCATCGTAGAATCTAACAGCCACAATAACGAACCTTTTTTCCCTTTTCCACGTATGGACTCGGTTAATTCCAGGTTTCTTTTCGAAAAGGCATCTAGAATCATTCTTTTGTCATTTTGCTGGAATTCAACAGCTTTCAAATGGTCAAACGATCTTTTTTGTGTAAAGCTTAAATAGTGAAACAATCTTCCTGCTGCTTTTTTAACAGCTTCATGTGATAGATTTTTAACCAGATGCTCGAACTTGGCATCTACCGTATTCTCAGCTTGAATAGAAACAAAGGCTTGTCCGTTTTGAATGATCGTCTCATTCCATAAACTATGTAATTCTCCATTACCAACGATTTCCTTAACACCGTGACTTAACAGCAATTGAATAAAGGGAAGATGATTTCCTTCATACGTATACCCTTTTAATTCACCAGTTGATAAGTCAGAGAGCACGTAAGCATACAAATTACCTTCTTTTTCAATAGAAACGAGGTAATTGTTCTCTCGATCTTGCAATAGATGATCATCAATGACCGTTCCAGGTGTGATGATCTGAACGACTTCACGCTTCACTACGCCCACTGCTTGCTTTGGATCTTCAACTTGTTCACAGATTGCTACTTTATGGCCGTTCTCTACTAATGCTTTAATATATCCGGCAGAAGAATGGTAAGGAACACCGCACATCGGGATACGGTCTCGACTTCCACCATCTCTGCTCGTTAATGTAATCTCTAAAATCTGAGCTGCTTGAACAGCATCTTCAAAGAACATTTCATAAAAATCGCCTAAACGGAAAAATAAAAAGGCATCTTGGTGAGCTGCCTTGATAGATAAGTATTGTTGAATCATTGGAGTATATTGCGACATTTTTTTCACCTATTTTCATAACTTTCGATGTTGTTATTATAGCATAACTCAAGACGTCTTTTCGTTTTTGTGAGCATGAAAAAAACGGGAAGACTACTCCCCGCTTTAGCTTTTATTCTTCTAAGTCCCCAATTAGGAAATTAGGATCCAGATCTTCAAAGTCTTCTTCATCAACGTCATACTCCCAATCTCTTGTATTCTCATCATCAAAGCCGTCAGGATTCACATATACACATACTTTTGTTTCACCGATAATTTCACATACAAACTCTCTTTCTACTTGAACAATGACTTTATTTCCGTTAGGAGAGATCGTAGCTTCTAGCGTATTAGGTTCTTGTAATGCACGGCATGATACTTCATACTGGTTACCCATCGCATGTTTATCTCTTACACTTAGGTCGACCTTATCTTTAAAATGAATCGTTTCGGTTACTACTTCAGTTCTTGTATTATCGTTATAAGAATACCAGACATTAATATCATAGCTTCCTTCCACTTCAACACATTCATCATTTCTTTTTGGTTTGTAAGCATGATTGATGATCCAGCAACCTAAAATGCTGCTAGGACGGTGACTGGGTGCTATCGTATGTGTGGCTTGAGAAAACTTTCTCCCTTTACCGCATACCGCTTTCGTAATGATCTCTCTGTAAGTCAACTCCTGTTCAACGCGTCTAGACATACCTAAATCCCTCCTCATCCGATCTCCATACATTTTATGCGGGGCAAATGCCTATTGTGCTAATTAATCCAAATTTCAGGGAATTAGTCTATGTATATGGGCTCTTGTTGTCCATAGTTCTTAAAATAATATTTTGATTACGGTACGTGAAATTTTTCTGTTTGTATCAAAAAAACACGATACACATGAAAGTGTACCGCGTTTCTTAAGATTACTTGCTATTAGTGACAGCCACAGCCGCCTGGTGAACATCCTTCTTGTGAGCCTGTAGTTCCTTTTAGAAGATCGCCGCCTGTAGACTCGATGATTTCATCTGTCACTTTGTTTGAGATCGTATGAGAAACCATCTGTAAAATGTCATTCACATCACTCTGAGACTGTTTAAATTCCTGAACGACAGGAATGCTGTCAAGTTCAGCCATCAACGCATCAATCTTCGTTTCCACTTCTTTTGAAGCTTCATGCTTTTGATAGTGCTGAAGGTTAACTGCTTGTTTTTGAAGGTTCTTGATTTGTCCCATCAGTTTAGCTACATTACCATTCGTGTTGATCTGTGCTTCAGCTTTCTTGAAAAATTCAACTTCTTCAGTCGTCGCAATCATCTTTGCAAGTTCTTTTGCTTTACCTAATATTTCTTCTTTCGTATATGTTGTCATTAGTTTACCACCTCTGATTTTTCTTCGATCCAGTCTCCACCAAGGTTCCATGTTTTTGCATCAGTTATTTTTACTTTAACAATCTCACCGATTAAATGTTTAGGTGCCCTGAAATTTACAACCTTGTTCGATCCCGTATGCCCAGTTAATACATCTGGATTTTTCTTGCTTTCACCTTCAACAAGCACTTCAACTACTTTACCTACAAAAGCTTGGTTCTTTTTCAGAGAAATATCGTTTAACACACTGTTTAAGCGTTGAAGCCGTTCTCGTTTCACTTCCATCGGAACATTGTCTTTCATTTTCGCAGCAGGTGTTCCTTCTCTCGGGGAATAAATAAAGGTATAGGCTGCGTCGTATTCCACTTCTTTAACGAGAGTGATCGTTTCCTCAAATTGTTCATCCGTTTCATTAGGGAAACCGACGATTATATCTGTTGTTAGAGCAGCATTTGGTACAGCCTCTTTAATTTTTTTCACTAATTCCAAATAATGCTCTCTTGAATATTTACGAGCCATTAATTTTAAGATCTCGCTGTTTCCATGCTGCACAGGCAGATGGATATGCTCCACGATGTTGCCGCCTTTTGCAAGCACCTCAATTAAACGGTCATCAAAATCACGCGGATGACTTGTTGTGAATCTGAGCCTCGGAATATCGATCTTGCGGATTTCATCCATCAGATCACCAAGTCCGTAGTTCAAGTCTTCAAAATCCTTGCCGTAAGCATTTACATTTTGTCCTAAAAGCGTAACTTCTTTATATCCTTCTCTTGCCAGCTGACGGACTTCTTCGATAATATCCTGAGGATGTCTGCTTCTTTCTTTTCCTCGTGTATAAGGTACGATACAATACGTACAAAACTTGTCACAGCCGTACATAATGTTTACCCAGCCTTTAACATTTCCTTTGCGTTTTCTTGGAAGGTTCTCAACAATATCCCCTTCTTTAGACCATACTTCAACGACCATCTCTTTTGAGAATAAGGCATTTTCAATGATTTGAGGCAATCGATGAATATTATGAGTTCCAAAGATCATATCGACTTGAGGATAAGTTGATAAAATACGGTTTACGACTGATTCTTCCTGTGACATACAGCCGCACACGCCTAAGAGCAGATTAGGATTGTTTGCTTTTGTATGTTTCAAATGACCCAGTTCACCAAACACTTTGTTTTCAGCATTTTCACGAATGGCACATGTATTAAGAAGAATAACGTCCGCATCTTCCGTACTATCAGTCACTTCATATCCCATTTCATTGAGTATACCAGCCATGATCTCCGTGTCATGTTCGTTCATTTGACAACCGTACGTTCGAATATAGAACTTCTTGCCCATTCCGATATCTTTTAAATTCTCTGGAATCGAAAAGTCCTTTAAAATTTGTGTCTGTTCTTTGCCTCGCTTCTTCGCATCTTTTAAAGAAGGAGGAGCATAAGTGGTTTGAAAGTATTGTGAGTAGTCTCTTTTTTTATGATCTATTTCCTTATGATTGTCTTTCGTAGTATCCAAGACGTATTTCACTCCTTACTGCCGTTCATTCCATTTTGTTCTTAACTTAACTCATATAAGCCTGTCTTTTAAATCCAACTGTAACATTATATCAAATTATTGGTTAATAGTTAAATGTGAATTCTCGTTAGTTTACATAAAATTAATATAGTAAACTAAAGTCTCTTTCCACACAAATAAAAAAGAAGGATAAACTCCTTCTTTTTGGCTAAATGATCTCTAGTTCTTTGCCTGCTTTTTCAAAAGCATCCAGTGCTGCTTGCAGTTCCTCTTTTGTATGCTGAGCGGTCACGATCGTACGAACGCGTGCTTTTCCTTTTGCCACAGTTGGGAACGCGATCCCTTGCGCAAAAACACCATATTTTAAGAGTGTATCCGATAATCGATGTGCAAGTGCATCATCCCCGATAATGACAGGCGTAATTGGCGTTTCACTCACACCCGTATCAAACCCAAGATTTTTTAATCCTTCTTTAAAAAACCTTGTGTTCTCCCAGAGACGCTCCATATGTTCTGGTTCTTCTTCAAGTACATCAATCGCTGCCGAACTTGCAGCGATTACTGCAGGCGGGTGTGAAGTACTGAATAGGAATGGACGGCCTTTATGGATCAGATAATCTCTTAACGTTTGCGTACTTGCAATATAGCCGCCTAACACACCAATTGCTTTACTCAACGTTCCTACTTGAATGTGAACACGTCCGTTCAGGTTAAAATGATCAATCGTTCCACGTCCGTTGTTCCCGAGAACACCGCTTGCATGAGCATCATCTACCATAACGAGAGCATCATACTTTTCAGCAAGCTCAACGATCCCCGGAAGCGGCGCGATGTTGCCATCCATTGAGAATACACCATCAGTAACAACAATTCTCTTTCTATATTCTTGCGTCTCTTTTAATGCAGCTTCTAAATCTTCTAGATCCACATGCTTATAGATTCTTCTTTTCGCTTTCGTTAAACGGATTCCATCGATGATTGAGGCATGATTCAATTCATCTGAAATAACAACATCTTGATCTGTAAGAATCGCAGATAAGATTCCTTGATTCGTCGAAAAACCTGATTGGAATACAAGACAAGCTTCTGTATGCTTGAATTTAGCCAGCTTCTGTTCAAATTCTTCATGCATGGACAATGTACCCGCGATCGTTCGGACTGAACCTGTACCTACACCAAACTCTTCAACTGCTTGTAATGCCGCTTGTTTCATTTTCGGGTGGCTCGTCAAGCCTAAATAGTTGTTAGAAGAAAGCTGAATCACTTCCTTGCCGTTAATCACTACTTTAGAACCTTGTTCTGACTCAAGAGGAACGAGTTTTCTAAATGTCCCCTCTTCTTTCATCTGATCTAATTCTTTTTGTAGATATTCGAAACCTTTCATCACTATCAATCTCCTCTCTACGGAATAAGAACTACTTTTCCACAATTACCTTTTATCATTAAATCAAACCCTTCTTCAAAGCGTTCCATTGGAAGAGTGTGGGTAATAATCGTTTCTGGGTGCATGCTCCCTGATTGTAGCAATCCAGAAACTTGCTGCCATGTTTCATACATTTTTCTGCCGGTGATTCCTTGTACTGTAATCCCTTTAAAAACAACGTCGTTCGTAAGGTCAATCTCAACTGGCTTCACTGGAAGACTTAAGATCGATACACGTCCTCCGTTTGTTATCATCTTGAAACCTTGGTTGATGGCAACAGGATGTCCGCTCATCTCACAAACCACATCTACACCATTTCCGTCTGTAAGCTCTAAAACTCTATTAACAGGATCTTCATTTTTCGGGTTAATGACTTCTGAAGCTCCCACTTTTTTTGCCAAGTCAAGACGGTATTCATTGAGGTCCAAAGCGATTACTTGGCTTGCTCCTGCTGCCTTAGCAACATTAACTGCCATGATTCCGATCGGTCCACACCCGATAACAGCAACTGTTTTCCCCGCTACATCTCCAGCTAATACCGTGTGGACTGCATTCCCCATTGGCTCTTGTATAGACCCGTGTTCAAAAGACATGTTCGGATCATTTATCCAGATGTTTTCTGCTGGCATCGCAACGTATTCCGCAAAGCAGCCATTCGTATCTACACCAATAATTTTTGTGTTCTTGCAGATATGGAATTGTCCTTTTAAGCATTGAGGACAAGAATGACAAACAATATGTGTTTCAGCAGAGACATGATCTCCTACTTTTACATTCGTAACAGAATTTCCGATCCTTTCAACTACACCTGAAAACTCGTGACCAAAAATATAAGGAGGCTTCACACGGCTCTCTGACCACTCATCCCACGTATAAATATGGACATCAGTTCCACAGATGGAAGTCGCTCTTACTTTAATCAATACCTCATTTTCATTTATCTCAGGTATATCTACCGTTTCTAATCTAGCACCATACCCAGCGTGATGCTTAACAATTGCTTTCATTTTTCCTTCCAAGCTGAACACTCCTCACTAAACATCAATATCAATCCCAACATTATTGTACATTTAATAGATAATGAGGTAAAGAGCAGTGTTCACACGAGGTGGACATTCGCAGATACCAAAAAAAATGTGCGAATTTTTTTCAAAAGAGAAAAAGCCTCCTCCTTTAAAAAAGGAGAAGGACTCATACTTACATAAATTCTGTCATTAGTTCATTGAACTTTTCTTCTGGGAGGTTCAAGTCCATTTTCGCAAGAGCTTCCTTGCTGTAGCCATGCGCTAGATCTTGGTATGATGGTTTAACTTTGTCTTGATAGATGATGCCTTTTACAAGACCTTTGTTCTCCATCAATGTCTGCATCGCCATCATTCGGTTAGACGAATCGTAATTCTCTATTGTTCCTAATGAAATCAGATGCTCTTTAAACCAGTCATACGTGTTTACTTTATTGTAGGTTACACATGGTGAGAATACATTGATTAAAGAGAATCCTTTGTGATTAATACCCTCTTCAATAATGGATGTTAATTCTTTTAAGTCGGTAGAGAAACTTTGAGCAACAAATGTCGCGCCAGCTGTTAAGGCAAGTTCCATAATTCCGATAGCAGATTCAACAGAACCTTCAGGTGTACTCTTCGTTTTAAATCCAACATCAGAACGTGGAGATGTCTGCCCTTTTGTTAAACCATAAATCTGGTTATCCATTACGATGTAAGTGATATCAATGTTTCTTCTAATCGCGTGTACCGTATGACCCATACCGATCGCAAAACCATCACCGTCACCGCCAGAAGCTATAACCGTGAGATCTCGGTTTGCCATCTTAACACCTTGTGCAATTGGAAGAGACCGTCCATGGATCCCGTGGAATCCGTACGATTTAATGTACCCGGAGATACGACCTGAACAGCCGATTCCTGATACAACAGCAAGATTATCTGGTTCTAAACCGACATTTGCAGCAGCTCTTTGAATAGCTGCTTGTACGGAGAAATCGCCACAACCCGGACACCAGTTAGGTTTTATACTGTTACGAAAATCTTTAAATGTAGCCATATTAAACCAGCTCCTTGCATTTCATGACAACTTCTGATGGCAAGAAAGGATTCCCATCATATTTCAACAGGTTTTTAATCTTTTCATGTTGACCGACATTCATTTTGATAATGTTAGCTAACTGGCCGGTTGCGTTATTCTCAACGACGATCACCGTTTTAGCATTTTCGATCAATGGTCTAATCTCGTCTGTAGGGAATGGATGAATCAATCGAATATGTGCATGATTCACGTTAAGCCCTTCTTTTTCAAGACGCGGAATCGCTTCTTCTATTACACCTCTTGTAGAGTTAAAGCCTACTAAAAGAATGTCAGCTTCCTCATGAGGTGCCTGCTTTACAACTGGTACATTGAATCGGAGTCCATTCAGCTTGCGAAGACGCTTATCCATCTGCTTTTGACGGTTCCCTGCAACCTCTGAAGGTTTACCCGTTTCATCATGTTCAACACCTGTCACATGATGGATACCATTTTTCATGCCTGGTATTACTCGTTGTGAAATACCATCTTCTGTTACTTCATATCGCTTGAAATAGCCGTCTTTATCATCTGTATCCGGTAATTCTTTACTAGGATCAAGTTTTCCGCGGCGGATCTCCACTCTGCTGAAATCAAGCGGTTCCACAGATTGTTTTCCAAGGGAAAGCTGAAGATCTGTAAGTAAAATAACAGGACATTGATATTCTTCGGCAATATTCAATGCTTCAACTGCATCGTAAAACGCTTCTTCTACAGTACTCGGTGCCATGACTACCTTCGGAATCTCTCCGTGAGTACCATAGATCATAGCCATAAGATCAGATTGTTCCTGCTTTGTTGGCAGTCCTGTTGAAGGGCCTCCACGCTGTGTATCAACCACAACTAAAGGTACTTCGGTCATACCAGAGAGACCTAGTGCTTCCATCATTAAGGAAAGACCTGGTCCTGCAGATGAAGTAATCGTTCTTACACCTGCATAGTTAGCTCCAATTGCCATCGTACATGCTGCGATCTCATCTTCTGTTTGAATAACGGTACCTCCGAATTCAGGAAGTTTCTTAATCAAATATTCCATGATCTCAGAAGCTGGAGTAATAGGATAGGCTGCCATAAAACGGACACCGCCTGCTACAAATCCTAGCGCAATTGCATCGTTGCCGATCATGAACATTCTCTTCATGCCATCTGCTTTATTTAATTGGAAGCCATCAATCTGACCTCCAGACAATCCATTGAAATGGTCCGCGCCTCGTTGGATGGCTTCCATGTTCTTTTCTACTACTTTTGCACCTTTGCGAGAGAAAATCTCTTCGACAACTTCAAGGTAGCTTTCTACCGGCAGTCCTAATACGGCACTTGTTGCACCGATAGCCACCATGTTTTTCATAAGAGACGTACCAAGTTCGCTTGCGATCTCCGTAAATGGAACCGCATACAATCTGACATTCAGATCTTCTGGAACTGTTGGGTTAAATTTAGAATCACCAATAACAACTCCACCATCGCGAAGCTCGTGAACATTCACATCAATTGTTTCCTGATCGAATGCTATTAAAATATCAAGATCATCAGAAATAGAACGGGTTTCACTCGTGCTTACACGAATTTTATTGTTGGTATGACCGCCTTTTATTCTCGAAGAAAAGTGTCGATAGCTATAGAGATAATAGCCAAGGCGATTAAGTGCCATCGCAAAAATTTCACCTGTACTATCGATTCCTTCCCCTTGCTGTCCGCCAACTTTCCAAGAAAGTTGATCAATCATGTACTCCACCCTTTCAGTAACCCAAACGTTAATTTATTGTATTATTCTCATGCTGAATTCAACGTTTTGATACGTTAAATAAATTATGTACTAAACGTCTACAATTCTAGACTTAACTTTAAAAAAATGCAAGTATTCAAAAGAAATTATTCAAACTATTTCAAAAAAAGGCAAATGATGTAACTCCTTTTATAATGTTCCCTTTATCCTTTCTAGAACGTCTTTCATATATCCTTCAGAAAAGACAACACGAACTAGTGATTCAGGGTAAAAAGCACACTAAAAAACCTGCTTACTCTTTTTTAGAGTAAACAGGTTTTGCGACTTAACGCGGTTCAACGATTAATTTAATGGCTGTTCTTTCTTCTCCATCAATCAAAATATCTGTAAATGCTGGTATACAAATGAGGTCGACTCCGCCTGGTGCTACAAATCCTCGTGCAATCGCTACTGCTTTTACGGCTTGATTCAATGCACCTGCTCCGATTGCTTGTATTTCAGCGCCTCCTCTTTCCCGGAGAACACCAGCAAGTGCACCAGCTACAGAATTGGGGTTGGATTTTGCTGAAACTTTTAATATTTCCATTGTTTTGAACCTCCTTCAGGATAGATACCTGTTCTACTATATTCATGGATAATGGCTTGTATGCCTGCCGAAACAAATTTCAAGGTGTTCTATCTAATTTAACTTGTATTTGGCAGTCTGAGCTTATGAATAAACCCCGGTTTACTCTTCCCTTAACTTCTGTGATGTAAACCTGTTCTAAAAGGAGGTTCTATCCTTTCATGGCGCGAGATAGGGGGTGACGCCCCTTTTTTTGCTAAACATGTAAAAAAAATGACCCAAAAGTAAGATTACTTTTGGATCATCTTTTTATTTTGCATACTCAACCGCTCTTGTTTCACGAATGACCGTTACTTTTATATGTCCTGGATAATCCAGTTCACTCTCGATCTTCTTCGTTATATCTCTAGCAAGCCTGTAAGATGCTACATCATCAATCATGTCAGGTTTAACCATGATGCGTATTTCACGTCCAGCTTGGATGGCAAATGACTTTTCAACACCATCAAAGGATTCTGAAATTTCTTCCAGCTTCTCAAGTCTTCGAATATACGTTTCTAATGTTTCCCGCCTAGCACCTGGTCTAGCGGCTGATAACGCATCTGCTGCTGCAACCAGTGTAGCGATGATTGATGTTGGCTCAGTGTCACCGTGATGAGAGGCGATACTATTGATGACTACAGGGTGCTCTTTATACTTCGTAGCAAGTTCAACCCCTATGTCAACGTGACTGCCTTCTACTTCATGATCAATTGCTTTTCCGATGTCATGCAGTAATCCTGCTCGTCTTGCAAGATGTACGTCCTCTCCTACTTCAGCCGCCATTAATCCAGCTAAGTAAGCTACTTCTGTTGAATGTTTTAATACGTTTTGACCGTAACTTGTACGGTACTTCAAACGGCCAAGGATTTTAATTAGATCTGGGTGAAGTCCGTGAACACCTATTTCAAAAGTAGTCTGTTCTCCAACTTCACGAATGTACTCATCCACTTCTCTGCGTGATTTTTCAACCATTTCTTCAATCCTAGCAGGGTGAATTCTTCCATCTTGTACAAGCTTGTCCAATGCCATTCGCGCAATTTCACGGCGAATCGGATCAAAACCGGACAAAATAACTGCTTCCGGAGTATCGTCGATAATTAAATCAATACCGGTTAACGTTTCAAGCGTCCTAATGTTTCGTCCCTCACGTCCAATAATTCTTCCTTTCATCTCATCGTTAGGAAGATTTACAACAGAAACCGTTGTCTCTGCTACGTGATCGGCTGCGCAGCGTTGGATAGCCAGTGAAAGAATTTCTTTCGCTTTCTTGTCCGCTTCTTCTTTTGCACGATTTTCCATTTCTTTTACCAACATCGCCAATTCATGTGTCATTTCATTCTCGGTTTCAGTCATGATGATTTGGCGTGCTTCATCCCTGGTAATACTGGAAATGCGCTCAAGCTCTCGCTGCTGTTCCTCCAGCAATTCCTCCACTTTGCTTTCAATCTCTTCAATTTGTCGCTGTTTTTTGGTGAGAGATTCCTCACGTCTTTCTAAAGATTCCTCTTTTTTGTCAAGAGTTTCACTTTTTCTGTCCAGGATCTCTTCTTTTTGAACCAATCGATGTTCTTGTTTTTGAAGCTCGTTTCGGCGTTCGCGAATCTCGCGCTCTGCTTCAGTACGTAGCTTATGGATTTCATCTTTTGCTTCTAACAGCGCTTCTTTCTTGCTGGCGTCAGCATCGCGCTTTGCATCTTCAACAATTTGCGCAGCTGCACGCTCTGCGCTTGAAATCTTCGCTTCAGCAATTGATTTCCTAACAAGATATCCGACAATTGCACCGACACCTAATGAGACAAGCAAACTGGAGATGAATACTGCTATACTTGGCATATTTCCACCTCCTCTTGCTTTCTGCTTTTCATACTGCATTTCTTGGCGTCAATTCGTCTTACATGTGCTGTGCACCATTCATGTCGTACAAATTCTATACATATCTTTTAATTTCGTAAGAAATCAAAATATATCTTCATTTTATAGGTGTGCCCATAGCTTGTCAAGAGAGTCAATCTTCTATAATAATAGGTTGACTTAAAAATAGCAAGGAGCATATTTTTACTTAATTCTTCCCATTCATTTGATGCTTTTATTGTCCAAAAAAACATAAAAGACCGGTCATTATCGACCGGTCTCATGTTAACTATTCAGTAAGCTCAAACTCTTCTGTTGGAGCTGGAATCTCCACATCAGAAGTTCCTTTTTTCTCAAGTTCATAATAGTTTCGGATCTCACCCACAATTGCTGTAGCAATCTCGGGATTCTCTTTCAAAAACTGTTTTGAGTTCTCACGGCCTTGGCCGAGACGTTCGCCTTCATACGAGTACCAAGCACCACTTTTTTGAACGATGTCAATATCTGAGCCGATATCTAGAATCTCTCCTTGATACGAGATTCCTTCACCATACATGATATCAACCTCAGCAGTTCTAAATGGAGGAGCCACTTTATTTTTAACAACTTTAATCTTTGTTTTATTCCCGACAACGTCTTGACCTTGTTTAAGCTGTTCTGCACGACGTACTTCTAAACGAACAGATGAATAGAATTTCAAAGCTCGTCCACCAGGCGTTGTTTCAGGATTCCCGAACATTACCCCAACTTTTTCACGAATTTGGTTGATGAATACCGCGATCGTTTTAGATTTGTTGATTGCACCAGAAAGTTTACGTAAAGCTTGAGACATCAATCGGGCTTGAAGACCGACGTGAGAGTCTCCCATTTCGCCTTCGATCTCAGCTTTTGGTACAAGAGCTGCAACTGAATCGATGATTAAAATGTCAACCGCACCACTTCGAACTAGTGCCTCTGCAATCTCTAACGCTTGTTCTCCAGTGTCAGGCTGAGACAATAAAAGCTCATCGATGTTAACACCCAATTTTTGAGCGTACTCAGGATCAAGCGCATGCTCGGCATCAATAAACGCTGCTTGTCCACCATTACGCTGTACTTCTGCGATGGCATGCAATGCAACAGTTGTTTTACCTGATGATTCTGGTCCGTACACTTCGATAATTCTTCCGCGTGGGTATCCGCCAATTCCTAATGCAATATCTAAGGCAATGGAACCACTGGAAACCGTTGAGATCCGCTGTTCTGTCTGTTCGCCCAGTTTCATAATGGAACCTTTACCGAATTGCTTTTCAATTTGGCGCAAAGCCATATCTAAAGCCGCTTTTCTATCGCTCATCGTATTCACTCCTCTAATTTGTTTCATTTATTTATACTTCTTTATTCCTGTGTTGACTACATTTCTATCATATCTCTTTTTTTATGTTTTGCCAATCATTTTACGAACATTTATTCGTTTTTTTTATTGTCTTTCTTTGACCAATTGATTTAATAAGTAAAAACCATGTTTGACAGCCTTTTCTCGAATACTCTTTCTTGTTCCAGCGAGTTTCAATGGAAAAGTATGTGTTTCATTAGCACTTGCAATGCCGATAAAAACGGTTCCTACAGGTTGATTCTCCTGTCTTTCCGGCCCAGCTACTCCAGTAAAACTAATGCCGTAATCTGAGTCTGATATACTTCTTACGTGGCTAGCCATCCACTGGGCACACTCTTTGCTCACAGCACCGTATTCCTTTATTAAGGATGGTGGGACTCCGAGTATGGATTGTTTAATTTCGTTAGAATACGAAACTACTCCCCCTTTAAAGATAGCTGACGATCCTGGCATATCCGTTACCACTTTACTGAACAATCCGCCAGTTAAGCTTTCTGCAGCTGCAAGTGTAGCTTTGTTCTGTAATAGGAGGCTCATCGCTTGATTCTCTAACGTATCCAGATCATAACCATAAAAGAAAGATGACGTTCTCTTCATGATTTCAGACTCTGTTTGATCCAGCAATGATTTTGCTTCATTAGGATCATGGTGGGAAGCTGTTAAACGTATCGTAACTTCGTGATCTGATGCGAGCGGGGCAATCGTAGGATTGCTTTGTTGATCGATCAGGTCCTGCAGCTTCGTCTCCAGCACAGATTCTCCGATACCAAAAAATTTCAACACGCGTGAATATAATCGTGTTTGCACGTCTGTTTTCGCGAAGAGAAACGGGATTACATATTTTTCAAACATCGGTTTCATTTCACTTGGAGGACCTGGAAGTAAAACGCAAGTACTTTTTTCATGTGTAAAAGCCATTCCTGGAGCCATTCCATTTTCGTTTGGAAATACTTCAGAGCCTTTTATCACTAATGCTTGCTTCCTATTGTTCGGAGTCATCTCTCTGTTTGTTTGCACAAAGTATTCCATTATGTACGTTAAGGATTGTTCATCATGTACGAGATCTTTTTGAAATACTTTAGCGATGGTTTCTTTTGTAAGATCATCTTTCGTCGGTCCGAGTCCGCCAGTAAATATGAGAAGATCGGAACGTGATTTTGCAGTTTCAATGACCGATCTAAGCCGCTTTTCATTGTCTCCGGCAACTGTATGATAAAACACATTTATCCCAATATCAGCAAGGTTCTTCGAAATAAATTGAGCATTGGAATTCACGATCTGTCCTAAAAGAAGTTCACTTCCTACAGCTATGATTTCTGCGTTCATCTCTTCCACTACCTCTCATTGTATCTTCTTTTCATTTTTGTTCAATTTCTAAAATGCTAAATAACAACTTATACATGTTTCGTACTTATGCCATTTTATTAAGGAAGGAACAAAAAAACAGGAGTAATTTGCTCCTGTTTTTTGTGATTACTTTGATTTTAATAAAATATGTTTGCTGTTTACAAAATACTCCCATCCGGAATATAGCGTAATTAGAGTTGCAAGCCATAAACTGATCGCAGCAAATGGGAACCCGATCCATTCAAATGGAAGGTTATGAAGCAATAGAGCGGAAATACTGATGATTTGTATCCACATTTTGAGTTTCCCCATCTGCCCTGCAGCAATCACTTCGCCTTCTGCTGCAGCTACCGCTCGAATTCCTGTAACAGCAAATTCCCTGCTCAAAATAACGATAACCATCCATGCAGGTGCTGCCCCAAGTTCAACTAATCCGATTAAAGCTGCAGATACAAGCAGTTTATCTGCAAGAGGATCTAAAAACTTGCCTAAGTTTGTAACCATGTTATATTTTCTAGCATAATAACCGTCTACCCAATCCGTACTTGAAGCAAAAATAAAGATTAATGCTGCTACAAAATGAGTTATAGGCAATTGTTCTCCGGCTATTGTCCATGTACCCCAGTTAAATCCTCCTAGAAGGATAATCATAAATATAGGGATTAAAATGATTCGAGATAGTGTAATCTTATTAGGTAAATTCACTCAAATTCCTCCAAAAATGCGGTCCAAATCTTCTTTACATCATTGTACCATTTTAATAACGATTTTCTGGTGAACAAAATCAGAAGGCGGCACAGGATAATCAAAAGGCTCGCCGTTTACTTTGATGGATGTAACATGAGAAGCCCCAATATTCAATGTGACTTCTTTCGATTGTGAAAGATCAAACGTTTGTGTTTCGCCCTCTTTAATTTGGTTATTAAAATAACTCTTCCCAGTTTCATCTTGGATTCCTACATAGCTTGGACCAGTAGCACTCAAATCAACAACAAGTTTTTCAGCATCAGATAACTCATAAGTCGTTACTTTGCCGTTAGTTTGAAGTTTCGTTAACGTCTGCTTCGGTTTCTCTTCTTGTTTTGCTGGTTCTTCTTCTTTTTCATCTTCATCAATTGCATCGTTTGGCTCTTCTTTTTTCTTTGGCTTGTCATCATCAGTATCTACTTCGACTGATGGTGCTTCACTTCCACTCTTCGCCTGATCATTTCCATCAGGAAGGAGTTTCATAACAAGAAATAAGATTGCGATGATTAATATCCCGATAAGAAAAATAGGTATGATGCGTTTTAGTAATGAATTCTCTGTCGTAACACCCGTTTTATTATCTCTTTTAGACCGCGGTTCAAACTCTGAAGCCGTCTCTTTCGCAGCTTGAGGAATCTCATGGGCATATTCATCAAATATCGTCTCATATTGAAGCCCTACCGCTTCACAATAATTCTTTATAAAGGCTCTCGCATAAAACGTTCCGGGAAGAACATCATAATTCCCCTCTTCAATTGCAGCTAAGTAGCGTTTCTGTATTTTTGTAGCTGTTTGAAGTTCTTCTAGTGACATATCTTTTTCTTCACGCTTTTGTTTCAATAATTTTCCGAGTTCTGTCAACCTTCCCACCCACTTACGTCATTCTAAATTTCCAAAACCAGTTGGATCTTCTTTAAGAGCTTCATATGTAATTTCTTCATCCCGATGACTCTTCAGCTCTATGATATAGTCAAAATCCTCTAACGTATATTCCGTCTGTTGAACAAATAAGTCAGGATGTTCTACTACTTTGGCAGCTGGTAACCGCATAATTTCACGAATTAACTGCCAGTGTTTGTCATTCATATTTCGCGCAGAAACCGCACCATCGATGATAAAAACATGATCAGCGTCATATTCATCATCGGCAAGCATATTCCTAACGGTTTGCCGAAGCAGTGTGGATGAAATAAACACCCACCTTTTATTTGCACAAACACTAGACGCTACTATACTTTCCGTTTTTCCAACACGAGGCATCCCACGAACGCCAATTAATTTATGTCCCTCAACTTTATATAATTCAGCTAAAAAGTCAACCAATATACCAAGCTCATCGCGAATAAACCGAAACGTCTTCTTGTCATCTGCATCACGTTCAATGTATCTTCCATGTCTTACTGCAAGACGGTCACGAAGCTTTGGTTTACGAAATTTGGTTACCGTAATATTATCCATAGAATCAAGTATTGATTTTAATCGGTTCACTTTTTCATCATTATCTATGATCAGCAACATACCACGCCGTTCGTTATCAACACCATTAATCGTTATAATGTTAATACCCAGCATACCTAACAAGGATGATATATCTCCTAGGAGCCCCGGGCGGTTTTTATGTATTTCATACTCTAAATACCATTCCTGCTCTCCCATTGCTCATCTCCTTATTCTTCAAAATGAAACAAATTTCTACATTCATTCATCATGTTACTAATAATAAATGATTTCAATTTATTATGAAAGAAAAATAAAAGGATGTTAAGAAAAAATTCTTAACATCCTCTCTGCTTTTAGCGGCTTCCGTCGTTTTGCACTAGCTTAACCATCATATTAGCAATGGCGTGTCTTTCGTTTTCATCCGCCACTTTCCAAAGATCGGCAAGTACTTTTTCTTCCTCGTTTTTTGGTTCAACGTGGTTTGCTAAATATCCACCGATTTCTGTTGCTAAATTCGAGATCGTCTCGTGGTTCATGCCTTGGTGTTCTGCATGATTTAAGCGGTCCGCCAAGAAATGTTTCCATTGGCCGAAGTTGTCTAATACAGACATGCTGTCTCCTCCTTCAAGGTTGATACAGCATTAATATCCCTTAGATCGTACGTTTTTATACATCTTTTTTTACGTAAACCATGAACCGTTTACAGAGAGAATATGACCTGAAATATAGTCAGCTTTTTCACTTAGTAAAAACTCGACAGCGTATGCGACTTCTTCAGGATTTCCAAAACGGCCCGCAGGAATATCTTCTGTAAGATTTGCTTTTTCTGTTTCCGAGAAGTGATCAAGCATACCTGTATCAATAACACCTGGAGCCACGCTGTTCACTTGAATGTGACTAGGCGCAACCTCTTTGGCCAATGCCTTCATAAACGCATCCAGGCCGCCTTTTGCAGCTGAATAAACCGTTTCGCAGGATGCACCAACCTGACCCCAAACGGAAGAGATCATGACGATTTTACCCGCTTTTTTTTGAACCATTCCCGGTATGATCGATTTTGAAATGGTGATTGCACTTAAAAGATTCAACTGAATCGTTTCGTTTATTGATTCATCTGTAAAATCAGTCAAAAGTCCATAATGTCCCGATCCGCAATTGTAGATGAATGCATCAACTACAGATGGTATTTTCTTTAATAATTCAAGAGGTCCATCAGGCTTAGATAAGTCTGCGGAAACAAGCAAACATGTTACGTTATAGCTAAATTCAAGCTCGTTTTTAAGTTTTAGCGCGTATTCTTCATTTTTGTTATAGTGCAGAAATAAACTAAAGCCCTTTCTTGCTAGCATATGGCTGATTTGGGCACCGATGCTGCCTGTTGCACCGGTTACAAGTGCGGTTTTCAATACAACCCCTCTTTACTAGAAAAAACACCCTAATGAATTAGGATGTTTTTGATTTAATTATGACTTCTTTTTACGAACTTGGCAAACAGTCATTGCTTCTTTTTTAAAATGGTTCTGAAGGACTTCTTCCACATCAGTCATTTTAAGTGATTCGAAAACCGGAATCACATCAAACAGATCCATTTCATTAAAAGCATATCTTGTGAATTGATTTGCTATAAATTCAGGTGAGTTTAAAGACCTTAAGAAAGCACCAATTTTCTTTTTGCGAGCTCGTTCAAATGAATCTTGTGATACAGATTCATTCTTGAAAGATTCGACCATCTCAGAAATGCGCTCGACTAACTCATCCGGTGATTGCGTATCACCACCGAGCATGCTGAATCCAAATCCGTTTTCTTCTGTGTAATCGAACGAAAACGTCTGATCGATCAGCCCCTCTTCATAGAGTGTTTCATAATTTGGTGAACTTTTTCCAAACATCATTTCGAGAAGCAGATTTACAGAAAGCTCATGGCGCATTAATTCTTTTCCTTTACGATTAGCTGAAGCCTCTTTGAAGCCGATATAACACTTTGGTGTCTGAACGGTCATTTCAATTACTTTTTTAGGCTTCGCTACCGAAGGAGGTTCCTCTTCAAAAAATCTTTCAATCGGAGCTTTTTCTTTAAACGTTTTCTTTGATTGATTTTCCTTAACAAAATCAAGAATTTCTTTAGAATTAACTGGTCCGACGATAAACAGAATCATATTGCTCGGGTGATAGAACGTTTCATAACATTCATATAGCGTATCCTTCGTGATTTCAGCGATTGATTTTTCGGTTCCTGCTATATCAATTTTAACTGGATGATGATGAAACATGTTTTCGATCAGGCCGAAGTAAACTCTCCAGTCTGGGTTATCATCATACATTCTAATCTCTTGACCGATGATTCCTTTTTCTTTTTCAACTGTTTTTTCAGTAAAATAAGGTTCTTGAACAAAATCGATCAATGTCGTTAAATTCGTTTTCACATCGCCAGTCGTTGAAAACAAATAAGCTGTTCTGTTGAACGTTGTGAATGCATTAGCAGATGCCCCTTGTTTGCTAAAATCCTGAAACACATCGCCATGTTCTTTTTCAAACAGCTTATGTTCTAAAAAGTGCGCGATTCCATCAGGTACTTTGACGTTCTCTTCTTTTCCAAGAGGCTTAAAATGGTTATCGATCGATCCATAATGTGTTGTAAAAGTAGCGTATGTTTTATTGAATCCTTTCTTTTCGAGTACATAAACTTTCAACCCGTTATCGAATTCTTCAAAGTGTAATGTTTCATCTAGTTGCTCAAACGTTTTCATTCCCATTTGTGCCTGCTCCTTTCAAGAAGAAAATGGTATCCAATGTGACTTTTTGTGCAACCTTTACGACGTCTTCTTTTGTTACACGTTTGATTCCTTCCATCCATTCCTCGATCGTCCTGTTCGTCCCTGCGACTACATTGTGATAGAGCACTTCAGATAATCCGATCGGATGGTCGATCGTTTCAAGAACTTGATTGTTGATCATCGCTTTTGTCTGATTAAATTCATCATCGGTTATGTTGCCATTCTTGATTTCTTCATGCTGTTCTTTTATGATTTTAACCGCTTTTTCATAGTTCCCTGTCTCGATGCCACTTATTACAAAGACAGCTCCTTTATGACTTTCGAAACGGGAAGCTGCGTAATAAGCAAGACTTTCTTTTTCTCTCACATTAATAAAAAGCTTTGAATGAGAAAATCCTCCAAACACACCATTAAAGACTTGAAGAGCAAAATATTCATCATCACGATATGTTGTATACGTCCGGTAACCCATGTGAAGCTTTCCTTGTTGGACATCTTGTTCTTCAAAAATCTCTTTCACGTCAGAAATTTTCTTTTCATCGATTGAATGTAAAGGAGAATCTTCTGTAGCCCGATTTTCTGGTAATCGGAAATGCTTTTTAACTTTTTCAATCATCTCATCTGTTGAGATATCCCCGATTACATACAGGTCCAATCTATTGGTTGCAATTACTTTTTTGTAATAATCGAACAATTCTTGAGAAGTAATCACATCTACTTCACCTTCATTTCCGTATACGTTTAAACGGTATGGTTCAGATTCATACATTTCTTCGAGTAATCGTTTATTGGCATAACGCATCTTGTCATCGTAGATAGATTCGATCTGCTGTTTTAGACTTCGCTTTTCTTTTTTTACGATTCCTTCTTTAAACGCACCATTCTCCAGGGCAGGTGCAAGCAAAACTTGTGACAGCAAATGAAAGGCTTGATCTAGAACGGGTTCTGAGTTGGCTAGAAATTTTTCATTCGCGACTTCCATGCGAATGCTGATTACTTGATTTTCTCCTTTTTTCGATAAATCAGCGTTTAATGTTGCACCGTAAAGATCATCTAAAGCACTTCTAAGCTCTTTACTAGACGGAAAGTCTTTCGTTCCACTTTGAAGAACATATGAAAGCAACGCTCGTTTGGTTACGTTTTTCTCATCAATCGCTTCTTTTATTTGAAGAATAAAAGAAGTTGTCTTATACTTTTTTGTTTCGATCGTATGTACGGTCATGCCGTGGAGATCAGTTTTTCTATGATTAACGATTCCCATTAAATAAGTACCCCTTTCATTATAGCCTACATCCTAGTTTACCCATTTTCGATACTCCACATGACATTCCTTCTTCTAAATGAAAAAAAGTCCGCCAGAAGGCGAACTTTTTATCTTATCTCTTACCTTTTTCGTAAGGTGTTCCGAGTGCTTTAGGTGCATCAGCTCGCCCAACAAGACCAGCTAATGCAAGGATCGTAAGCACGTAAGGTGCAATTAACAAGAATACTTTTGGAATATCCTCTAATACAGGAATTTGTGATCCAGAAATACTGATGGCTTGAGCTAATCCAAAGAACAAAGCTGCTCCTAGAGCTCCAAGCGGATGCCACTTACCAAAAATCATGGCTGCTAAAGCCATAAAGCCTTGCCCTGTAATGGTTGAATGCGTAAAGTTTCCTGAGATTGAGGCAACATAAACAGCTCCACCAAGACCCGCAAGCGCACCACTCAGCAAAACGCCAACATATCTCATTTTTGTAACGTTGATCCCCATCGTATCAGCGGCCATCGGATGCTCTCCGACGGAACGAAGCCGCAGTCCGAAAGGTGTTTTGTATAATACATACCAAACGATGATCGCTACAAAAACCGCAACATATGAAGTTAAGTAGGCATTTGAGAAAAACAATCTGCCTAAAAAAGGAATGTCTGATAAGAATGGTATATCACTTTTTGAAATTCTCTCTGAAATAACAGGTGTTTGACCTGCGTTAAAGATTTTTTTTGTTAAAAAGATAGCCAGTCCAGCTGCAAGGAAGTTAAGAGCTACACCACTTACGACCTGATCTGCTTTAAGTGTGATGCTTGCTAATGCATGAATGGAAGCTAGCATGGCTCCAACAATCATCGCCACGATAAAACTTAACCAAGGTGATGCTTCTCCTAACCCGAACTGTTCGCCATAATAGATCGTAACAGCCCCTGTAAAGGCACCAAAAAGCATGAGACCTTCCAAACCAATGTTAACAACACCCGAGCGTTCACTAAAAACCCCTCCAAGTGCAGTGAAAATTAATGGAGCTGCAGAAACGATAGCAGCAGGGATGATCAAAGCAAGAATATCCATGAAGTCCATTAGATTTTACCCCCTTTGTTAACGCGGTTGATCAGCCAATGAACAATATAGCTGCATGCAACAAAGAAGATGATTAATGCAATAACTACTCCAACCAGTTCAGTCGGAACACCAGCGATTGATTGCATGTTCAATGCGCCAATCTTTAATCCTCCAAATAATGCCGCACCTAAAACGACGCCAACTGCACTATTCGCCCCTAACAGAGCGACTGCGATACCATCAAAACCTACACCAGTAAAAGCAGCGTTAATCGTCATATATTGATACGTTCCCAGTCCTTCCATGCTTCCAGCGATACCAGCAAATGCACCTGAGATCGCCATGGACAGAACGATGTTTTTGGAAACGTTAATACCTGCATATTGAGAAGCATGCTGATTGAATCCAACGGCACGAAGCTCATAACCCAACGTAGTTCTCCATAGTATGAACCACATAATAACTGCTGCGATGAGAGCGATGATGATTCCGTAGTGCAATGTTGAGAAATTCGTGATGCTTTGTAAAAAAGGTGAAGCAAGAGATGCTGATTCTTTAACGTTTTCCGTTCTTTCCCCAGGCGCTAGCATAAATTTACGGATAATCTCATTTGTGCTATAAAGCGCGATATAGTTCATCATGATTGTTGTGATAACTTCGTGAACTTTGAATCTCGCTTTTAAGATTCCCGGAACAGATCCCCATAACGCGCCTGCAGCTGCTGCTGCCAAAACAGCAAGTGGAATGTGAATGAAAGTAGGTGCATCGACAAACACTCCTACATATACTGCTGCCAGCCAGCCAACCAAGAGCTGACCTTCTACACCGATATTGAATAATCCGGTACGAAAAGCAAAAGCAACTGCTAGACCTGACAAGATTAAAGGTGACATCTGTCTTACCGTTTCACCGATGTAATAAGGGCCACCAACTATTCCTTCAAACAACGCAGCATATGCCTCAATCGGATCGTATTCACTTATTAACATAATGAGTCCGCCGATTAATAAACCTAAAATAACGGATATAAGGGGAACAAGAAGTTTTATTTTATTATTATTCTGCATCATTCGTACCCCTCTTTCCACCAGCCATGAGTAAGCCAAGTTCTTGTTCCGTCGTTTGTTTTGGATCAACGACAGCTACTATTTTACCTTCATACATGACGGCGATTCGGTCACTGACGTTAATAATTTCATCTAGTTCAAAGGAGACGAGCAAAACGGCTTTGCCTTTATCTCTTTGTTCAATAAGTTTTGAGTGAATAAACTCAATCGCACCCACATCCAGGCCTCGAGTAGGCTGAGCTGCGATCAGAAAATCGGGATCACGGTCCACTTCTCGTGCGATGATCGCTTTTTGCTGATTCCCTCCTGAAAGTGCTCTTGCAGGAGTGTACGCATCAGGTGTTCTAACATCATACTCAGAGATTAATTGATTTGCTTTTTCAAAAATTGGAGAGAATTTAAGGATTCCGTTTTTTGAGAATGGCTTATGATAATACGTTTGAAGCACCATGTTTTCACCAACGGAAAAATCCAGAACAAGTCCATGCTTATGTCGGTCTTGAGGAATGTGAGCGAGTCCGTTGGCAGTAACACTCCGTGGAGTCTTATTCGTAATATCTTTCTCTCTTAATTGAATGGAACCTTCACTTGCTTTTCTAAGACCCGTGATAGCCTCGAGAAGCTCAGATTGTCCGTTCCCGTCAACTCCAGCAATACCTACAATCTCTCCCGCTTTTATCGTTAAATTCAAACCGTTTACAGCAGGTACTTTTCGACTGTCTAAAACGACTAAGTCCTTAATCGTAAGAACAGGTTCTTTCGGTTCTGATACTCCCTTTGATACCGTAAAGTTCACTTCACGGCCTACCATCATCGCAGCCAATGAATCAGGATTGGAATCTTTAACATCCACTGTTCCAACGCCTTTTCCTCTTCTAATAACGGTACAGCGATCACAAACTTCCATGATTTCTTTCAGCTTGTGAGTGATTAAGATAATCGATTTACCTTCGCTTACCAGCTTTCTCATAATCTGAATAAGTTCTACTATCTCTTGAGGAGTTAAGACAGCTGTCGGCTCATCAAAGATTAGAATATCGGCACCTCTATAGAGTGTCTTTAAAATCTCTACACGCTGCTGCATCCCAACAGAGATATCTTCAATTTTTGCAAACGGATCGACTCTAAGTCCGTACTGATCTGAAAGTGCCTTTACTTCTTTAGCGGCAGTCTGCAAATCCACTTTCCCGACTTTTGTCGGTTCTTTTCCAAGTATAATATTTTCCGTTACAGTAAATTTATCAACGAGCATAAAGTGCTGATGAACCATCCCAATACCAAGCGAGTTGGCAATATTCGGATCATTGTTCACCACTTTATTTCCTTTTACATATATCTCACCTTGCTCAGGCTCATAAAGTCCGAACAAGACATTCATCAATGTTGACTTACCTGCTCCATTCTCACCAAGAAGTGCATGGATTTCACCTTGTTTTACTTGAAGCGTGATATCATCATTCGCTACAATACCTGGAAATTCCTTACGAATATTGCGCATATCAATTACGTATTCCATCTGAAGCTGCTCCCCCCTTTTTGTACATAAGGAAGGACTTGGCTTCTGCCAAGTCCTGGCTGTTATTTAAATTGTTTCATAAGGTTTACTTTAAGTTTGCTTTGAACTCTTCAAATTCAGCATCTGTCTTAGGAACTTTTACTTCACCAGCGATAATTTTTTTCTTGAAATCATCAACAGACGTAAGAGCATCTTTAGCTACGTTATCTTGAGTTGGTGCAATACCTACTCCGTCTTCTTTAAGACCGAATTCAACAATTTTCCCACCAGGGAACTTGCCAGCCAATGTTTGTTCAGATACTTCGTAAACGGCTTGGTCTACACGTTTAACCATTGATGTTAGTGTTACGTTCTCAGGCATACCTTCTTCATGCTGGTCACGGTCAACACCGATTACCCAAACGTCTTCACCATTCTTCTTACGGTTTTTCGCTTCTGTGAATACACCCATTCCAGTTCCACCTGCTGCATGGTAGATGATGTCAGCGCCTTGCTGATAGAACGTGTTGGCGATCTGTTGTCCTTTTTCAGCTTTATTAAAGTCTTCAGCATATTGAACTAAGATCTCAGCTTTTGGATTCGCAGTTAGAACGCCCGCTTTAAATCCGTTTTCAAACTTCTTAATAAGTTCACTGTTTACTCCGCCTACGAATCCAACTTTGTTTGATGTCGTTTGCATTCCAGCTACTAATCCAACTAAGAAAGAACCTTCGTGCTCACTAAACGTAATGTTTGCAACGTTGTCACCTTTTACTACCATGTCAACGATCGCAAGCTTTGCATCCGGCTGTTGTTTTGCAACTGTTTCAACGTCTGTTCCCATTAAGAAACCGATTCCAAAAACAAGATCATACTTTTGACGAATTAAGGAGTTTAAGTTTGGTTTGTAGTCACTTTGAGCAGTAGACTGCAAATATTTGTAGCTTTTGTTTTCTTCTAAGCTATTATCTTTACCAAACTTTGTTAAACCTTCCCAAGCTGACTGGTTAAAAGACTTATCATCTACACCGCCAGTATCTGTTACCATAGCTACTTTAAATTCTTTTTTATTTTCTCCACCTGTAGTCTTCCCATCATCTGAAGACCCACATCCTGCTAGAATTGTACCGGCAGTCAGCATTGCAGTTACCATTAAACCTAATTTCTTTTTCAAGTCATTTCCCCCTAAAAATGTTTTCATTTTTTATGACTAAACCTAAGCTGCAATAGTGTACCGATCACCCCCTAAAAAAAACGTTAGTTAAAAGCGCTTTCTTAATACAGAAAATAAGAACTTATCTGATCTAAAGTAATTACAAGAATAAAGAACGGGTTCATCATACTGGTCATAGTGCATTTGTTTCAAAACAAGAAGCGGTACACCTTCGTCGCTCTCGAGAATTTCGGAAATTCTATCATGGTATCCGATAGGCTCAATCGTTGTAACCGCATACATCACTCGTCTGCCGGTCTCTTTTTCTAACATCTCCAAGAAGGATTCGTAATCATGAAGTCCCTTTGAAGAAAAGAGATGGGACGGGACATGATCGATACAGAAAACAACGGGTTCACTATCAGCTGTACGGACCCGTTCCATTTTCATAAGTCCTTCCGGTAGTGAATCATTAAACTTCCCAAGTAGTTCATCGGTTACATCTGTGATTTGTGAAGAAAGAAATATCGTCCCCGCTTTCTTTCCTCCTCTTTCTATCATCTCGGTAACACTGTAAAGTTCTTCGATCCCCGATGAAAAGAGTGCTCGTGTTCTTACGAATGTACCGACACCGTGTTTGCGAATGAGCACGTTTTCATCTTCTAAAATACGAAGGGCTTCACGCAATGTAGCACGGCTTATTCCTAACTGTTTAGAAAGTTCAAACTCGGAAGGAAGTTTTTCTCCTTCTTTGTAAATTCCTTGTTCGATATCCTTTTTTATTTTTTCTATCACTTTTATATAAAGTAAGCGATGGTCCACTTTTATTGACATCATAAAACCACCTTAATGAATTGTTCACGAATTTTTTGACAAATTAATTGAATAATCGACATTACTATACCATTTTTACACTTATAAATAAATACTATTTTTACAAATTTTTATTAGGAACCAATTGGATTTTCCATCATTTCAAAAGTTTGGGATAAACGTAGATCTAAAACGAAAGAAATGAGAGCAATGAAAAAAAGGTAAATCCGCCTCGACTTTTACGAGTTGGGTTACCCTTTCCGGTTTGCATTTATGATTTTGCTGGAATGCAACCATGTTCTGATTGAAGCAGAAGGGTGCATAGACTCCTCGAAAATGAACTTCACATTTTCTTCGTGCGATGCAGCGCTATCGACGCCTTCCTAGTCCTGCGAGACAAGTGAGAAAGTCCGAAACCCCGACAAGCAAAAGGTAAATGGGCAAAGAAGGCGTATTTTCCCTTCATCACCCATTACCTTTTGACCTCAAGGGGCTAGACGCTGTAGCTAGACAGATGAGACCCCTCAAAGCCTTAAAGCGACGAAGGGGCTCACCGCCCGCCCCGCGGAAAGCGAGTACCTGGAGCGGAAATCATACCCACCATTCTTGTAGTAAATCTACCTGTTTTTTAAGAACTCGATGCTTCTTTTTCCTCCGGCATTGAAGAGATTAGCACCTCTCGAGGCTTCGATCCTTCATAAGGTCCGACGATGCCTTTTGATTCCATCGAATCAATTAATCTTGCGGCTCTTGAGTACCCAATCCTAAATCTCCTCTGCAGCATGGACACGGAAGCTGTTTGCATATCTACAATAAGCTTAACGGCATCGGAAAACAGCTCATCTTCAGACTCCATGACTGCGGGTTCAGCTTCTTCAGTTGGAATCATTTCTTTTTGATATTGAGCTTTTTGCTGACTGACACAATGATCCACAATCGTCTCTACTTCTTCGTCCGATAGAAAAGCTCCTTGGACACGTACTGGCTTTGAAGCTCCGGAAGGGAAAAATAGCATATCTCCTCTTCCTAGCAATTTTTCAGCACCACCCATATCTAGAATCGTGCGTGAATCCGTTTGAGAGGAAACGCTAAAGGCGATTCTTGACGGTATATTTGCTTTGATTACTCCGGTGATTACATCAACGGACGGACGCTGCGTAGCAATGATTAAGTGTATGCCCGCAGCACGTGCCATCTGAGCAAGCCTGGTGATGGCATCCTCTACATCTCCAGAAGCGACCATCATTAAATCGGCTAATTCATCTACAATAACAACGATGTATGGTAAAAACGGCTGTTTCGCATCACTTCTTCCATTCTGTTTACGAATGGATTCGTTATATCCTTCGATATTCCTTGTACCGCTATGTGAGAACAGTTCATATCTTCGCTCCATCTCCGAAACGACTCTCTTGAGCGCTTGAGCTGCTTTTTTCGGTTCCGTAACAACAGGTGCCAATAAATGTGGAATCCCGTTATACATATTCAACTCGACCATCTTAGGATCGATCATCATCATTTTCACTTCGTGTGGTTTTGCACGCATGAGAATGCTGGTGATAATCCCATTTACACATACACTTTTTCCGCTTCCCGTTGCACCTGCTACTAGTAAATGAGGCATTTTTGATAGATCTGCGATAATCGGTTCACCTGATATATCTCTTCCAAGTCCAATAGCAAGTGGCGATTTTTGTCCTGAAAATTGAGGCGCTTCTAACACTTCCCTTAGCGTAACCATAGAAATTTCCTGGTTAGGAACCTCGATCCCAACTGCAGACTTACCTGGAATCGGCGCTTCGATTCTAATATCTTTCGCTGCCAGTGCTAGTGCAAGATCATCTGTTAAATTAACGATCTTACTAACTTTAACGCCGACATCAGGATAGACCTCGTATTTTGTAACAGCAGGACCTAAGTGAACTTTAAGCACTTTCGCTTTTACGCCAAAACTTTCAAATGTTTTTTCTAACTTTTTAGCATTGCTTTTGCTTGCTGCATACTGCTTGTCCTTGTGCTGCCCATTATTTTGAGGAATACGGAGATGTTTCATCGTCGGAAGCTGATAATGTTCGTTCTGAATGACTTCATCTCCAAAATTAACCTGTAACGGAGAGTTGATGACTTCATTATCTTCTTTTTCTTTTTCATTGGCTTTTACTGATTCATCTGTATCATGAAAACTTTGTGAACCAAACTTTAGCTGAACACCACTTTCCGTATGATGAACCCTTTTTGTAAAGTCTTCAATGACGGGCTCCTCTTCGATGATGATCTCTTCCGTTTCATCGTCTGCATCATCTAAAGAGGAAGTGCTTTCCGTTTTCAATTTCTCTTTCGCTCTTTTTTCACGTTCTTCGGAAAGTGCGTTCTTCTTTTCAAGTAAAAATACTTTCATTTTTTTAGAAGTTTCCTTCGTGCCATTTACCACTTTTTCAAGAAAAACAGATAGAGATTTTCCTGTAACAAGGAGCAAACTCCCTAAGATCAGAAAAAAGATAACAAGTTTTGTGCCCCCTGCTCCGAATAAGAAATAAAAGAGAGCGAAGCCTATAGCACCTAGCAAACCACCTCCAATATCCTGAGTAGCGGTCTCTCCTTGTAATTGAAGCCAATACAAATCCCACGTATTTCTTATGACGGAAGCATCCTTCCACTCTCCACCGTTTGTTAAATGTTCAAACAACGTTAAATGGCTCAACACTAAAAAGGAGAAAAACAAGATATACAATCCCGTCAACCTTTTGGAAACCAACTGAGGCCATGCTCTTTTCCAGATTAAATATAAAGACAATAAGATACATGATAATAATAAAAGTCCATACCATTCCCCACTAAAAAAACGTAAGAGATGTACGAATGCCATCCCAACATTGCCCATCTTTGCCATTCCTAAAGATGCAAGCGCTAATAAAGAGAGTCCTGCGATCTCAAACGTCAGTTGTTCTTTCCAGCGACCTTTATTTTTAGCTTTCTTTTTTTTGTTTTTTGCCATCAAATTCACCTCACATGCATGCTGTTTTTTATATGTATGTATTCAAAAGGTAAGAAAAGCAGCCTTGCAAGAAGAAGGCTGCTCAACATAAGTATAGCATATTCTTGATGACTGATTAAACGTTTCCGAGCGTCTTTCCTGGTTGGCAATCTTCTAATAAAAAATGAGAAGGATCGGTACTCATGATCTGAACAATTCTCGTTTCATCACCCATTCGTTCAACAAGCATGGGGATATTATTATACATTATTACATTCTGCGCATTACCATAGTTTCCTTCCTCAGGAAACATTAAATGAAACGGCTGCACGGTGTACAAGATCATTGTTTTAGTCCTTCACTTTCATTTTTTTTGTTTTCTTCGATTAGTTCATTCAGCTTTTGAATAGCTTGTCCTACTCCTCCAACCGCATTAATCAAGCCGTCTTTCACAGCATCCGTCCCAATTACATTCGTTCCGATGTCTCTCGTTAAGTTTCCCTTTGAAAACATGAGCTCCTTAAACCGCTCCTCCGTTATATCTGAATGGCTTGTTACAAAAGAGATTACTCTGTCCTGCATCTTATCCAGGTACTCAAACGTTTGTGGAACACCGATTACAAGACCTGTTAATCTTACAGGATGAATTGTCATCGTGGCTGTGGGAGCGATAAAAGAGTAATTAGCACTTACGGCAATCGGAACACCGATTGAATGCCCTCCGCCTAAGACGAGTGAAACACTTGGTTTGGATAAGGAGGCAATCATTTCTGATATAGCAAGCCCAGCTTCAACATCTCCTCCAACAGTGTTCAGAATGACAAGAAGTCCTTCAATCTTATGGTTTTGTTCTATGGCAACGAGCTGAGGGATTAAATGTTCATATTTTGTAGTTTTATTATTAGGCGGCAGCTGCATATGCCCTTCAATTTGTCCGACGATCGTTAAACAATGAATACTTGATCCTTCCATCTGAGGTACGTTTGTTTGTCCCAATGATTGAATCTTTTGTAATAGCCCTGAGTTGTTGTCATCGGTTTTTTTAGGTGATATCTCGGGTTGATTCGGTGTTTCCGTTTCAGGTGTCTGATCCATAATTTCTACCCCTTCTAAGTAAGTTCTTCTTAGTATGGGCGTTATCTTCATTCGTATGAGAAGAAAAATAAAAAAACCTGCTAAATTAGCAGGTTATATTTCCATTATGATTGGCATAATCATCGGTCTTCTTTTCGTTTTTTCAAATAAATACTGACTTAAAGTATCTCTTACATTGGACTTTAAGCTGGACCATTCTTTCATATTCTCATTCATGCATTTTTCAAGCACTTCCCGAACCTTTGTGTTCGCTTCGTGCAGTAGTGCTTCGCTTTCTCTTACATATACGAATCCACGAGAGATGATTTCAGGCCCTGAGATAAGCTGATGAGAATCTTTACTGATCGTAACAACAACAACTAAAATACCATCTTGAGATAATAATTTCCGATCTCGTAAGACTATATTTCCGATATCACCAACACCTAAACCGTCGACCAGAACATTCCCAGAAGGAACTTTCCCAGTTTTTTGCGCTTGTCCACTCATGAATTCGACAACTTCACCTTTATCAATAATAAAGATATTGTCTTTTTCTACACCTACTTCAATCGCAAGTTTTTGATGCGCTTTTTGCATCTTATACTCTCCATGAACAGGTATAAAATATTTTGGTTTCATCATACTGAGCATGAACTTTAACTCTTCAGCACTTCCATGTCCGGAAACATGTACTTTCTTCTGGCCAAATATCACATCTGCACCAGTTCGCATGAGCTTGTCTACCATTTTCGCAACTGATGTTTCATTGCCAGGTATCGGGGTAGCGGCAATAACGACAGTATCTGATGGACGTAATGCTATCTGTTTATGTGATTTTTGTGCCATTCTCGACAACGCTGCCATCGATTCTCCTTGGCTTCCCGTTGTTAAGATGACTACTTTCTCATCACTGTAATTGTTTGCTGCATCAATCGTAATAAGCAAATCTTTTTCGACGTTTAAGTAACCAAGCTGTGAAGCAATGTCTACTACTTTTACCATGCTTCTGCCGTTTACTGCTACTTTACGGTTCGTTTTAGCCGCTGCGTTCATCACTTGCTGAACACGGTGAACGTTTGAAGCAAAGGATGCAATGATAATACGGCCTTTTGCAGCTTGGAAGACATCTAAAATTTCGTGTCCGACTTGAGCTTCTGGACCGGTTGATCCAGGACGCTCTGCATTTGTACTGTCTGACAGAAGGCATAATACCCCTTCTTCTGCTAACGCTGAAATTTTACCGAATTCTGTATGCTGACCATCGATAGGTGTGTGATCAATCTTAAAATCACCAGTATTTGCAATGATTCCCTGTGACGTGTGAATTGCAATACCAACTGCATCTGGAATACTGTGGTTCACATGAAAAAAGCTTACTTTTGCACTGTTAAACGACAATTTTTGGTTTGTTTCAATTAAATTCAGTTTGGTTGAACGCAATAGTCCAGCCTCTTTTAGTTTCGCTTCCACGAGACCTAATGTTAGGCGTGTGCCATAGACAGGGACAGGGACTTGTCTCAATACATAAGGAAGTCCTCCTATATGATCTTCATGGGCATGAGTTAAGAAGATTCCTGTTACACGTTCGAGGTTTTCTTTTAAGTAAGTTACATCTGGAATAACGATGTCGATTCCGAGCATTTCCTCCTGCGGAAACATTAAACCAGAATCCATTACAAAAATCTCTTCACCCGTATCCACTACATACATGTTTTTGCCGATCTCACCTACTCCGCCCAAGGCAAAAACTTTTATTTTCTCTCTATTTTGTTTTGACAATGTGTATATTCCTCCTATGTTGTATGTAAAAAAATTATAATCCCGATCACGTCACTTACAAACATTATAACGTATCAGTTGATTACAAAACAAGACTGAGCGGTTGACAAATAAAAAATAAAAAAAGCAAACCGGAACCGGTTTGCTTTTTTTACAAGTCATTCAAGCGTACGGATAGTGAGTTACGCTCAGCTTCGTTCAATGGTAATAATGGCAGTCTAACGCCACCAACATCAAGACCTTTTAACTGTAATGCTGTTTTTACTGGTGCAGGACTTGGTGCTTTGAACAACTCATTCATAACGGGTAAAAGTTTCCGATGGATGCGTGCGGCTTCTTTATTCTCACCTTCGTAAAAGGCTTTAATCATTGACTGCATTTGATTGCCTATAACATGAGAAGCTACCGAAACGATACCAGCACTTCCAACCGCTAATGATGGTAGCGTCAATCCATCATCTCCGCTATACAATAAAAAGTCTTCAGGTGTTTTTTCAATGACTTCACTCATCATATCAAGGTTGCCGCCGGCATCTTTTAACGCTACAACATTTGGAATTTCAGCAAGTCTTATCACGGTATCCACCGAAAAAGAAATCACAGACCTTCCAGGAATGTTATAAGCCATAATCGGAAGACTTACAGCTTGAGCGATCGCCTTATAATGGGCAATAATTCCTTCTTGGCTTGGTTTGTTGTAATAAGGGGCCACAATCATGATAGCATCAACACCAACCTCTTCTGCCTTTTTAGACAGATCAACCGATGCTTTCGTGTTGTTGCTTCCTGTTCCTGCGATAACAGGAACTCTTCCGTTGACCGTTTTCACGACATGCTTAAACAATGCTACTTTTTCTTCTGTTGTTAACGTTGGCGATTCTCCGGTCGTGCCAGCCACTACTAAACTGTCGGTCCCATTTTCTAGCAGATGGTTGACAAGTTTTGTTGTCCTTGCAAAGTCCACGTTCCCTTTGCTATCAAACGGTGTTACCATTGCCGTACTAATATTTCCAAAATTCATTTACGTTCACTCCTCTACTACTCTTTAAACTGTTGCTGTACAATTTCTTGTAAATTTGCAGTAATTCCTTCTTCATTTAAACGAAACGTCCTGTGAAGAGCATTTACTGATTCGATTAGATCTTCTTTTTTCACTAATACCCAGATTGTAGTATGAGAGTCTGCTGATTGTAAGATTTGAATATTTCTGCTAGAAAGTGATTCCACTATGGCTGCTGTTACTCCTGGAGTTCCAGCAATTCCTGCACCAACAGCGGAAACTTTTGCACAGTTTCGTGTAACTTCAGGTTCAAAACCTAGTTCATTCAATTTTGCTAACGCTTGGTCGGTCTTATTTTCCATGATGGTGTAAACAACACCTTTTGGACTGATGTTAATAAAATCGACTGATATTTGTTCTTGTGCCATCGCCTTAAAAACTCTTGTTTGTAAATCATACTGGCCGTCATTCGCAAACACTTTGATCTGTGTAATGTTGGAAACGTGTGCGATACCGGTTATGATCGACTCTTGTACGTCTTTACCTGCGGGACCTTTTAAAGAAGATGTAACAAGCGTTCCAGGCAGATCTGAATAAGTTGATCGGATTCGCAATGGAATCTTTGCTTGCATCGCAATCTCAACCGCTCTAGGATGGATAACTTTCGCCCCTTGATAAGCCATATTACAGATCTCTGCATACGTAACAACGGAGAGAGATCTCGCATCCTTTACAAGTCTAGGATCTGCCGTCATTACTCCTTCTACGTCAGTGAAGATATCGATAAATTCAGCTTGAAGTGCTGCACCAAGTGCTGAAGCGCTCGTATCGCTCCCTCCTCTTCCAAGCGTCGCGATATCACCATTTTTAGATTGTCCTTGAAAACCAGCAACCACTACGACTTGTTTGTTTTCCAATTCTTCTTTTATTCGGTCACATTTCATATCTACAATTCTTGCGTTTGAGAAATCATCATTTGTGCGAAATCCTGCTTGTGGACCTGTTAATGCAGTGGAAGTTAATCCTGAAGCATTTAATAATCCTGAAAAGACAACAGAAGATATAATTTCCCCACATGAAAGCAGAAGATCTTGTTCCCGGTTTGATATCTTGTTGTTTTCACCTAATAGACTCAGCAATGTGTCTGTAGCATAAGGATCCCCAATGCGCCCCATTGCGGAAACGACACAGATTACTTTGTAGCCTTCGTCAACTGCCTTTTGAATATGTCGGACTGCCTCTAAGCGTCCCTCGTTGTCTTTTAAAGACGTTCCCCCAAATTTTTGAACGATAATTTTCATGAATGCACCTTCTTTATAAAATTAGAGCAAGTTTAGCTTAATCAAGCTCTCCGCAATCTGTACGGAGTTATAAGCTGCGCCTTTTAACAAGTTATCTGACACTACCCACATGTGGTAGGCGTTATCACGGTCTAAGTCTTTACGAATACGGCCTACAAATACATCTGGCAATCCTGCAGCCAACGCAGGCATCGGATAGATCTGTTGTTCAGGCTGATCTTGAAGAGTTACGCCAGGTGCGGATTTTAACAGTTCTCTCACTTCCTGAACAGAAGGGTTGCCACCTTCAAATTCAGCGTACAGAGATTCAGAATGTCCCGTTTCTACTGGCAATCTGACACAGGTTGCCGCAATTTCAAGGTTTTCTAAGTGCATGATTTTTTTCGTTTCATTCATCATTTTTAATTCTTCAAATGTATAGCCGTTCTCTTCAAATTTATCAATCTGAGGGACAGCATTAAATGCGATCTGATAGTGTTTTTTATCTGATGCACACGGCATGATAGACGGTTCGAATGCTTTATCGTTTAAGATCGCTTCTGATTGTTCTTTTAACTCTTGAACTGCCTTTGCACCAGCTCCTGAAACGGCCTGGTAAGTTGATACGATCACTTTTTTCAGACCGTACTTTTCATGAAGCGGCTGAAGAGCAACGACCATTTGAATGGTTGAACAATTCGGATTTGCGATAATACCTTTATGATTTAGCAGATCATGTTCATTTACTTCTGGAACAACAAGAGGTACATTAGGGTCCATACGAAAAGCACTTGTGTTATCCACAACAATTGCCCCTCTTTTTACAGCTTCGTGCGCCAGTTGTTTAGAAACTGAGCCACCTGCAGAGAACAAAGCTAGCTCTACCCCTTCAAATGCTTCTGGTGTTGCTTCTTGGATGGTATGAGTCTCACCATTAAAAGTGATGACCTGTCCTGCAGATCTTTTACTCGCAAGAAGTGAAAGTTTTCGTATCGGAAAATTCTTTTCTTTTAATGTATTCAACATTTGCTGACCAACAGCTCCTGTTGCACCTACAACAGCTACATGAAACGATTTTTGGCTCATTTTTATAAACTCCTCTATTCTATAAAGTAAGCTACAACAGAAGGAGAAACACAATTTTATGGTTTCTCCTCGTTAATCCATATAATTTATCATATTTTATCATAAACTTCGTCGCAATGAACGGATTTTCTTCTGTTGTTTTATTCAGTTACCCTTAATACGGGCTGAAGCTGCTTACCTTCAAGGGCATATTCTACAGCATCAACTAATGTGTCCATATGAGCTACTAGAGAATTTTGCTTCTTTACAGGATCATCCTGGCCGAACGGTATAAAATAAATATTCTTTGTGGCCATCAGTCTCATGATATTAACGCCATTTAGCCCTAATCCATCATTTGTTGATATACCAAGTAAAACGGGCTTCTGGTTTCTTAAGGTAGCTTTTGCTCCCATCAATACAGGCGAATCTGTCATTGCATTCGCAAATTTGCTTATTGAATTACCTGTTAATGGTGCGATCACCATACAATCCAGAGGTGTTTTCGGTCCGAACGGCTCTGCTTTTACGATCGAATCTACAGGTTCATTACCTGTAATCTCTTTTATTTTTTCTACCCATTCCCCTTCTGCTCCGAAACGGGTTGTCGTGTTTTGCACTGTATGGGTAAAAAATGGTGTAACCTTTGCACCTAAGTCTACTAACTTTTGAATTTGCGGAAAAACAGCTTCATACGTACAATGAGACCCAGTCAAACCGAAACCGATATGTTTACCCTTTACATCCATGTAAGATTACCCCTTCCGCTTATTAAATTCAGTTATTAAAAGCTGCGAAAGTACATTAGCTACTATTTTTCCTGCCGTCTTTGGAGCTACAATCCCTGGTAATCCAGGAGCAAGCAAAGCCTTTATGCCTCTTTTTTCTGCATATTTGAAATCTGTTCCTCCAGGCTTAGAAGCTAAGTCAACAATTAAAGTATGGGACGGAAACTTAGAGATTACATCGGCAGTTACGATCTGAGTGGGTATCGTATTAATACATACATCCGTCTCATAAACTTCATTCTTTAAATCATCTAAATGAAAAGGAACCATGCCCATTTCTGAAATTCTTGCCATATGTTCAGATTTTCTTGCCCCTACCTTCACATTTGCTCCCAGCGCTTGAAACGTTCTGGCTACGCTCATTCCAACTCGGCCAAAGCCTAGGACGACTGTATTAGACTGATGGATTGTTATATCCGTATGCTGTATCACCATCATAATCGTGCCCTCAACGGTCGGAATACTGTTGTAGATGGCTACATCGTCCCTCTCAAACAATTTTGTAAGCTTTCGATCACTGTTTTTCACGATCGAATCTAAATAACCATTGCTAATACCAGAGAAGATTTGACAATGACTCTTCGTTTGTTTTAACTGTTCTTCTGTCAAGATAATCTGGCGGTTTGAAAAGATCGTATCAATTTCCCCCTGCAGACCTGTTCCACTTACAGGCAAAATAATGCTATCCAACTTAGAAAAATCAACTTCATCTATATCCATTTTTGATGCACCGGTAAACCCATGGTCCAGCTGGTCATAGCCAATAAGTGTAAGTATCGCATCCAACTCAGTTAATTTTCGAATGACTTCTAACTGTCTCGCATCGCCGCCAAAAACTGCGATATGCAAATCCGTTAACATTCTTTCTCCCCTTTCTCCGTTGTTCCTTTATTGCAGGGGATTGCTATCCACGTTCATCATCATATGAACGATCCGCCTATCTGGTTACTCAAAACCCCATTTACAACGGCATTACTGATATATACCATCAACAAAAAATTGTTTTAACGAACTATGGTTACAATCAACATCATTATATTCAATAGACTTTTCCATGTTTGGGGCAATGGTTATACATGACGCCCATTTTTCCAAAATAAAAAATCCGGGAATGATCCCGGATTTCAAAAAGGGTTTACTGTTTTATTGCAAGCCCTTTGGCAACTCGCCTTGCGGACTCACAAGTGAAGCTGAACAGCCTTCATTAAAGATGGTAGAAATCAGACTATCAACATCTTCCTTTGTTACTTTATCGATTGATTCTACCATATCATCTAACGTACGATGATAACCTAATATGAGCTCATGTTTACCATTTCTGCTCATTCTGCTGTTTGTACTTTCTAAACTAAGCATCAGGTTGCCCTTGATTTGTTCTTTTGAATTTCTCAGTTCTTTCTCCGTAATTCCGTTTTCATTTAGGTCGTTTACGATATTTGTGATCGTATCATACAGTTCATCGAGCTGATGAGGAGCTGTTCCACCATAAATCGTAAAAATTCCGTTATCCTGAAATGCAGAATGATAGGAAAATACAGAATACGCAAGTCCTTTTTGCTCTCTTACTTCTTGAAAAAGGCGACTCGACATGCTTGAACCAAAAATATTATTCAAGATGATTAAGCTGTAGCTCCGCTTATCTTTTAAAGACAGACCCGGATAACCTAAACATAAATGAGCTTGTTCCGTCTCTTTCTTGCGAGCTAATTTTTCTGAATGAAAAACAGGAGATATCATTTCAATCTTTGGAACGGAAGTCGTCGTGTAGCTGCCAAACCAATCCTCAACCTTTTGGATGAAGGATTCGTCAATATTTCCAGCTATCGAAATAACAACCTCTTCGGGAACATAGTGTGTATTCATGTAATCACGCAACGTATTTCCATTAAAAGAATGAAGGGTCTCTTCCGTTCCTAAAATAGGAAATCCGAGTTCGTGATTCTGAAAACTAGCGCGGCTAAGCATATCATGAACAATATCGTCTGGTGTATCTTCGTACATTTTTATTTCTTCTAGCACCACATTCTTTTCTTTTAATAGCTCGCCTTCATCAAATGTTGAATGAAAGAACATATCTGCTAGTACTTCAAGAGCATATGGGGCATGCGTATCAAGAACTTTTGCATAATAACAGGTATATTCTTTCGATGTAAACGCATTCACTTGACCGCCGATACTGTCAAATGACTCTGCAATCTCTCTCGCCGTTCTTGTTTTTGTCCCTTTAAAAAACATGTGCTCTAAAAAGTGGGAAATCCCGTTGTTTTTTGTATTTTCAAATCTTGAACCTGTACCAATCCATACACCGATCGCTACAGATCGTACCGTTGGAATATTTTCTAAAACGACGCGTACGCCGTTTGAACAAGTATGTCTTTTTATCAAACTTGTTTCCTCCTAGCTGTCAGTTGTTCCACCAAAATATCATAGGAACAATATACCATTATCACAACTCAATATACAACTCTACTTTAATGTTTTCGGGATCAGCCTTTTCTCATCCATCAGATCAGAAACAGTTCCGATGCTATACCCCTTATCTTTTATGCCTTTTATCAAATTTTCTAGTCCTGCCGCAGAAGACGACGTAGGGTGCATCAAGATCATAGCCCCAGGATGCACTTTGCTCAATACTCTCTCAACCATTTCATCAGGGTCTGGATTACGCCAGTCAACTGTGTCAACTGACCAAAGAATAGTTTTCATATTTAAATCTGCCGCAATCTGTACAACATCGTTTCGATAACTCCCGCTTGGCGGGGCAAACCATTTTGGCGATTTGTCCAATGTAGCATTTATAACTTCATTTGTTGCTTTTAGTTCTTCTGTAATTCGTGCATTAGTCATCTTTTTTAAATCCGGATGAGAATAGGCATGGTTGCCGATTTCATGCTGTTCTTCGGCAATCATTTTCGCGAGTGACGGGTTCTTTTTTACCCATGAGCCATCGAGAAAAAATGTGGATTGAACATGATGTTTTTTCATTGTCTGCAGCATCCCCGGAAGATGTTCATTGCCCCAGGCAACATTTACAAGAAGTGTGACCATCGGTTTTTCAGGGTTTCCGCGATAAATGGGCGAAGCGGGTAAATTATCTAAATGGATAGCCGGCTCTATTTGCTTTACGACTAGTTTTTTTTCATCAAATATATTTTCTTTTTTCATAGCTTTAAGTGATTCTTCCATATCAACAACAAGTCCATTGTAACCGGGAGTGGCTTTCCAAACGGGGTCGATCTCTGCATTTTGGGGCGGTTTGTTTAATTCTTTTGCTTTTTCTTTAATTTGTTGATAAATAGAGTTGGACTCCATTTTTGAAACAGCTGTGCTTTGTGCTTTAATGCTTTCAATATAGGTGCTTGTAAAAGGGTTATGCACGGAAAATGCCGTAACGGTTATGATTAAGATCACGATTGACCAATAAAGAATTGAATTTTTCACGAAACTCCCCTCCCTTTTATCAAGGTATGAACGACTGGGACAGGTTAGAACAGCCGTAACATTTATGAACGATGAAAAAAGCCAACCTTAAAAAAGGCTGACTTTTTATGATGCTACTGATTATGCATTTTGCTGTTGTTCGTTTTTCGCTTTTTCTTCTTTTAGAACCACTTTTCGTGATAAGTTAACACGGCCTTGGTTGTCGATCTCCATAACTTTAACAAAGATCTCATCGCCAAGTTTTAGAACATCTTCTACTTTTCCAACACGTTCTTCAGCTAATTCTGAAATATGAACCAATCCATCTTTACCGCTAAAGAGCTCAACAAATGCACCGAATTTCTCGATCCGTTTAACTTTACCCATGTAGTATTCGCCCACTTGAACTTCTCTGACGATATCTTCAATGATTTTTCTCGCCTTTTTATTCATAGACTCATCCGTGGAAGCAATAAAGACTGTACCGTCTTGTTCGATATCAATCTTAACGCCTGTTTCCTCGATGATCTTGTTGATGATCTTTCCGCTTGGTCCAATAACATCACGAATCTTGTCTGGATTAATTTTCATCGTTAAAATCTTAGGTGCATATCGAGACAACTCTGTACGCGACTCAGAAATGGTTTCAAGCATCGACTTAAGAATGATCATGCGTCCTTCTTTTGCTTGAGTAAGCGCTTCTTGAAGGATTTCACGATTGATACCAGAGATTTTAATGTCCATTTGAAGAGCAGTAATTCCGTTCGGCGTTCCTGCTACTTTAAAGTCCATGTCTCCAAGATGATCTTCCATTCCTTGGATGTCTGTAAGCACAGTTACGTCTTCTCCATCAGAGATAAGACCCATTGCGATACCAGCAACAGGTGCTGTGATCGGTACACCAGCATCCATTAAAGCTAAAGTACTCGCACAAATACTTGCTTGTGATGTAGACCCATTTGATTCAAGTACTTCTGAAACTAAACGGATCGTGTATGGAAATTCTTCTTCGTTAGGAATCACTTGCTCTAAAGCACGTTCACCTAAAGCACCATGACCAATTTCACGTCGGCCTGGGCCACGCATAAATCCAGTTTCACCCACACTGAACGGCGGGAAGTTATACTGATGCATAAATCGTTTGGATTCTTCCACTCCAAGACCATCGAGTACTTGAACATCACCTAACGCACCTAGTGTACAGATACTTAATGCTTGAGTTTGCCCGCGTGTAAACAATCCTGAACCGTGAGTACGTGCTAAAATACCAACTGTTGAAGAAAGCTTACGAATTTCATCGGTCTTTCTGCCGTCTGGACGTACTTTTTCTTTTAGAATTAAGCGTCTGACTTCTTCTTTTATGAGTTTATGTAGAATCTCTTTTGCTTCAGAAGCTTTTTCTTCATCTTCTTCATAACGAGAAGCCAAGTTAGTACCTACAGCATCCAGCGCTTCTTGACGTGCATGTTTCTCGATTACTTTAACTGCCTCTTTTACATCATCGCCGACAAAATCACGAACTTCTTGTTCAAGATCTTTATCAAGCTCATGTAAAACAATCTCCATTTTTTCTTTACCGACTTCAGCTACAATCTGTTCTTGGAAAGCAATTAATTTCTTAATTTCTTCATGTCCGAACATGATGGCTTCAAGCATAACCTCTTCTGAAACTTCTTCTGCTCCAGCTTCAACCATGTTGATCGCATGTTTTGTTCCCGCAACAATTAATTGAATATCGCTGTTTTCATTTTGGTCAACAGTCGGGTTAATAACAAATTCACCATTGATGCGACCAACGGTAACTCCAGCAATAGGTCCTTCAAAAGGAATATCTGAAATTGACAAGCTTAGAGAAGATCCGATCATCGCTGCCATTTCTGAAGAACAGTTTTGATCAACACTCATTACTGTACTGACAACTTGTACTTCATTTCGGAAACCTTCAGCAAATAAAGGACGGATAGGACGGTCAATTAATCGGCTCGCCAATACTGCCTTCTCACTAGGACGACCTTCACGTTTAATAAATCCGCCAGGAATTTTACCAACTGCATATAAACGCTCTTCGTAGTTTACTGTCAGTGGAAAGAAACTTAAATTTTTTGGCTGTTTTGATGCTACAGCTGTAGAAAGAACAGCAGTATCACCATATCTGACCATAACAGCACCATTTGCTTGTTTTGCTAATTCTCCAATTTCGAACGTAAGCGTTCTACCCGCCCAGTCCATAGTAAATGTTCGTTTTTGTTGATCCATTTTACTTGGTACTCCTCTCGACACTATGAAAATCCTGTATTATATGGTTCTATTATATCCTAACGTAGTCCTTCCTAAAAAGAAAAACTCAGAAAGAATTTGCTTACCTTTGAAAACATACACTGTTTAACTTCATCTGATTTGTTCATCTTTAAAAAAAATGATTACTTGCAATAAAAAAAGCGGGAATTAAATCCCGCTTTTGTTGGATTAACGACGTAATCCTAGTCTTCCGATCAATTCGCGGTAACGCGTGATGTCCTTGTTACGTAGGTACGTTAACAAGTTACGACGCTTACCAACCATTTTCAATAGACCACGACGTGAGTGGTGATCTTTCTTGTGTGTACGCAAGTGATCATTCAACTCATTAATTTGTTCTGTAAGGATAGCGATCTGAACTTCTGGAGATCCAGTGTCCGTATCATGTACCTTATACTCACTAATTAGTTCGTTTTTACGCTCTTGAGTAATAGCCATCCTTTTCACCTCCTTAATATTAAAAACACCAATTACCGAGCAAGCGTCGGTGATTCGACTTGCCAAGCAACGGTTATTTGCACATTAAAAATGTACATGTACTAGCATAGCCTTTTTAATAATCAATTGCAAGTATTTTTAATACATGGTTTGAATAATTTCTAGCGTTTGCTGCTTGTCTTTCTTTAACTGTTCTATCAGTTCATTGATCGAACTGAATTTTTTTTCGTTTCGAATCCTTTTGAGCCAAGTTACGGAAATCGTTTTTCCGTATATTTCTTTTTGAAAATCAAAAATATGGACTTCAAGGGATGGCTTCTTTTGGTTATCTTTGAATGTCGGTTTGTGGCCAACATTGGCCATAGCAAAATACTTCTTATGGTCGACAGACACTTCGACTGCATACACGCCGACTTTTGGCAGCGTATACTCCTCAGTCTCTATGTTCGCCGTAGGGAAACCTATCGTGCGTCCCCTTTTATCACCATGTATCACTGTTCCGTTCAATGTATAATGTCTTCCTAAGAAAGGACCAATCTCATGAACTAAGCCTTCTTTTAAGCATTGGCGGATAAGAGTAGAGCTGATTTTCTGACCATTTTTTTCGATCTTTTCTATGACTGTTTGTCCAAATCTGCCATCTGCTTCGTTAACTAAAGTTTGAACATTTCCTTTTCCATACTTTCCGTATGTAAAATCAAAACCCGTTACTACGTGTTGAACGTTCAGTCCAACAATATATTGATCAACAAAATCAACGGTAGAAAGCGAAGCAAAGTCAAGATCAAATTTCACAAGAAAAAACCGCTTAACTCCCATACTTTTTAAAATCTTTTTCTTTTCTTCAAGAGGTGTAAGATATGTCCAAGTTTCATCAGCTTTTCCTAAAACAACAGAAGGATGAGGATGAAAGCTCATGACAGCTGGTATGCTGCCGGTTGTTTCTGCGAGTTCAACAGCTGTAGATATGACGCGCTGATGTCCGATATGGATGCCATCAAAATAGCCAAGTGCCAAGATTAATGGCGGTAAGCTATCTCTTTTAAATTGATGCGGATGATTTATAACGATTGTTTCCAAATACTCACCTACTAACCTGTTTCGTTATTCAATGGCTAACACTTTGGCTGGTTTTATCAAACCAGGTTTAGATGGATGCAACTGATAGATGGCTAGACATTTTCCTTCTTCATTATAAACACCAAACGGACTTTGTTCCAAGTCTTTTGGTTGTGGCAGCACAGAGCCGTTTCTTACACTCGCCTCGATCTCTTGATCAACGATCCATTTAGGAAAATGTGATATCCCTCTTTCCAATGGAAATAAGTATTGATCTAACTGAGCTTCCGGGCTTTCTAACTGTTCGAACGTAACACATTCACTTAATGTAAACGGACCAGATGCCGTCCTGATAAGGGAAGACATGTGTGCGGGATATCCAAGCTTCTCACCTATTGCCACGGCAAGTGTTCTTACATATGTCCCTTTTGAACACTTCACCCTGAATGAAAACACAGGATGGTCCTTTTTTAGGGTGTCTTCTTTTGTTAGAAGTTCTAATTCAAAAATCGTAATTTTGCGCTTTGGTCTTTCTACTTCAATGCCTTTTCTAGCGTATTCATATAATTTCTTGCCGTTCACTTTCACTGCTGAATACATCGGAGGAACTTGTTCAATCTCACCCGTGAGTGATTTCAAAATAGCTTTAATCTCATCAAAATCGATATCAGACTCGACTTCTTTTTCCCTAATTTTTTCGCCATGAGCATCTTCTGTTTCCGTTGAAAATCCGAGTGTTACTTCTCCAATGTATTCCTTGCCATAATCGGACATATACTCGGCAATTTTCGTGGCTCGTCCGATACAGATTGGTAATACACCTGTCACTTCTGGATCAAGGGTACCTGTATGCCCTACTTTTTTAGTAGAAAAAATTCTTCGTATTTTGGCAACGCAATCATGTGATGTCATTCCGGCAGGTTTTTGTAAAGCTAAAATTCCTTGCCTAACAGTCATAACTATTTCTCCTTTTTCATTCCTTCACGATGTGCTATATAGGTAAACAAGCAAAAAAGGATAGACAATTAATGTTAATTGCCTATCCATTTGCTATTATGGTTTCGGATAATCTTCATTTTCTTCGCTGTCTTCGTCTTCTTTTTTAATGTCAGACAAAAGACTTTCGATTTTGCTTCCATAATTTAAGGATTCATCAAACTTAAAAAAGATGTCAGGTGTTTTGCGCATACGGATTCGTTTTCCGATTTCAGTTCGGATAAAGCCAGTCGCTTTAGCCAGACTGCGCAATGTCTGTTCTTTCTGTTCGCTGTCTCCAAAAACAGAAACGTAAACGGTAGCTTGCTGTAAATCACCCGTTACATCAACCGCCGTAACGGTAACAAAACCAACGCGGGGGTCTTTGATTTTCCGGCCTATAATATCACTAAGCTCTTTCTTCATCTGTTCCCCAATACGATTGGAACGGATTGTGCCCATAGTTTATACACCCCGTTTCTTACCACTTGCCACTATAACCACTCTACATTAGACTCTGTTACTTCGAGCTCTGTAATAGATGTAATGATCGCAAGTGCTCTTTGCAATTCTTTTTCTGCTATTATTTTGTCCGAAGAAACAGTTACCATACTTATCTCCGCTCGCTGCCATAAATCTTGAAAATCAGTTTCTGATACAGCTAAATTTAAGCGTTGGCGAAGTCTGTTAACCGCTTTTTGGACAACTGAACGCTTATCTTTTAACGACTGTGCTTCATAGATGAAAACCTCAACCGTTAACAGCCCGATCATTGAACTTTAATTTCTTCCATGATGTAAGCTTCAATGATGTCGCCTTCTTTAATATCATTAAACTTTTCAAGTGTAATTCCGCACTCATATCCGGCTGATACTTCTTTAGCATCATCTTTAAATCGCTTAAGTGCATCAATCTTACCTTCATAAGATACGACACCATCACGAATTAAGCGGACTGTAGAATCTCTAGTAATTTTACCGTCAGTCACGTAACAACCAGCGATCGTTCCTACTTTAGAAACTTTAAACGTCGTTCTAACTTCAACTTGACCGATAACTTTTTCTTGGAACTCAGGGTCAAGCATCCCTTTCATCGCCGACTCGATCTCTTCGATAACATTATAGATGATTCTGTGAAGACGAACATCCACTTTTTCAGCATCAGCTGTACGCTTTGCCCCACTGTCAGGACGAACGTTAAATCCGATTACGATAGCATTTGAAGCAGATGCAAGCATGATGTCATACTCATTAATCGCTCCAACACCTGAGTGGATGATTTTAACTTTAACGCCTTCAACGTCAATTTTTTGCAGAGAACCAGCTAGCGCTTCTACTGAACCTTGAACATCACCTTTAATGATGACATTAATTTCCTTAATATCGCCTTCTTTAATCTGATTAAAGAGGTCATCAAGGTTTAATTTTGAAGATTCTTTACGTTGAGCATCTTGTTGTTTTTTGTAGCGTGACTCACCGACTTGACGAGCTTTTTTCTCATCAGCAAAGACCATGAACTGATCTCCTGCTTGCGGTACATCATTCAAACCTGTAATTTCAACAGGAGTTGAAGGTCCAACTGATTTAACGCGGCGCCCAAGGTCATTCACCATTGCACGTACACGGCCATACGTGTGACCGACTACGATTGGATCACCAACGTTTAGAGTACCTGACTGAACGAGTAGAGTTGCTACTGAACCACGGCCTTTATCCAACTGTGCTTCAATAACCGTTCCAGCTGCAGTACGGTTAGGATTAGCTTTCAATTCTTCAACTTCAGAAACAAGGTTGATCATCTCTAGAAGATCATCGATTCCGTCACCTTTAATCGCAGATACGTTTACAAAGATCGTATCTCCTCCCCAAGCTTCAGAAACAAGTCCATGTTCTGTCAGTTCTTGCATAACACGATCTGGGTTTGCTGCTTCTTTATCCATTTTGTTGACAGCAATAATAATCGGAACTTCTGCAGCTTTTGCATGGTTGATCGCTTCAACGGTCTGAGGCATTACACCATCATCAGCAGCTACAACAAGAATCGTAATATCTGTAACTTGTGCACCACGAGCACGCATCGTTGTAAAAGCAGCATGTCCTGGAGTATCAAGGAAAGTAATCACTTTTCCATTGTTGTTGATCTGATAAGCACCTATATGCTGTGTGATGCCACCCGCTTCTCCTGCTGTTACTTTCGTGTTGCGAATCGCATCTAGAAGGGTTGTTTTACCATGGTCAACGTGACCCATGATCGTTACGACTGGAGGGCGTACCTGCATGTCTTTTTCATCATCAACCACTTCATAATTTTCAAATTCTGTTTCATCAACGATGATTTCTTCTTCAACTTCTACATCATAATCTGCAGCGATTAATTCAATCGCTTCTTTATCAAGCTCTTGGTTGATGGTAGCCATAATTCCTAATCCCATTAACTTCTTAATGATCTCAGAAGTGTCTTTGTTAAGCTTCTTAGCTAGTTCACCAACTTGTAGTGATTCAGTAAACGTAATTTTACTTGGTGTTTCAAGAACCTTTTTTTGAGGAGCTTGCTGCTGCTGGCTGCCCCCGCCTCTGTTTTGGTTATTTCTGTTTTGGTTCTTGTTGTTATTGTTTCTGTTGTTGTTTTGATTATTTCTATTGTTGTTGTTTCTGTTGTTGTTATTGCTTTTTGCTCCGCTGTTGTTCTTTGCATTGTTATTGTTCTTTTGAGCGTTCTGAGTATTTGTGTTGCCTGACTTTTGTGTATTTTGTGTTTGCGGGCCTTTTGCTTGTGAAGAATTACGGTTATCGGTCTCTTTTTTTATTTTCATATTACTCTCTTTTTGAACTTCCTTTTTATTAGATTTGGTGTTGTTACCAGGGTTGTTAATGTTCTTATCTGTTTTAGGGAGTTGATTTTGATTTTTTGGTTTAGCTGGTTGATCTTTTGGAGCTTTTGGTTTATAAGCTTCGTCTAACTTTTTTAAAGCAGCCTGATCAATCATCGACATATGATTCGCTACATGGACATCCATTGTTTTCAGCTTTTCAATAATGTCTTTACTTTGAACATTTTTCTGTTTCGCATATTCGTATACGCGTATTTTACTCATATGTTCACCCCCGTGTTAGTGATCAAGAAGTTCCTTTAAACGCTTTGAGAATCCTTGATCATTTACAGCAACTACAACTCGTTGCTCTTTTCCAATTGCTTTACCTAGAATATTTCTATCTTCTATCCAAACATAATCAATGTTATAAAAAAGACACTTATCTGTTACTTTCTTTTTTGTGTTTTCAGATGCATCTTTTGATAACAGGACAATCTTTGCATTCTGTTTTTGTATGCTTTTTACGACAAGCCCTTCACCAGATATTACTTTTCCGGCACGAGCAGCTATTCCAAGAAAATTTTCCCACTGACTTGGTTTCAAGATGTATGACTTCCTTTTTCAAGCTGTTCGTATAAATCAGCTGGAATCTTTGTTTTTAAATGCGTCTCTAGTACTTTTTTCTTTTTGGCTTGCTCAATACATGCAGCTTCATGACAAAGATAAGCCCCTCTTCCGGATTTTTTTCCGGTAGAGTCGACAGAGACATCCCCTTCAGGTGAGCGGACAATACGTGTTAATTCTTTTTTTGCCTTCATTTCTTGGCAAGCTACGCATTTTCTCATTGGGATCTTGCGGGTTTTCATTGTCTCCACCTCGTCTTCTCTTACTCTTCATCCTCATCGGAATCAAATAAAGAATCGTTAGATGAGCTTGCTGGATCATACGCTCCTGATTCAATCGCATCTGATTCACTTTTAATATCAATCTTCCAACCTGTTAATTTTGCTGCTAAACGAGCATTTTGTCCGCGTTTTCCGATTGCTAAAGATAACTGGTAATCTGGTACGATAACAGTCGTCATCTTATCTTCTTCATTTACCTGAACTTCCAAAACTTTTGCAGGACTTAAAGAGTTGGCAACATAGACAACCGGGTCTTCACTCCAACGGACAATATCGATCTTCTCACCATTTAATTCGTTTACGATCGTTTGTACACGAGCACCTTTTTGGCCAACGCATGAACCTACAGGATCAACTTCAGGATCTGCGGCATGAACAGCAATTTTTGATCTGTCACCTGCTTCACGAGCAATGGACTTAATCTCAACTGTACCATCATATATTTCAGGTACTTCAAGTTCGAAAAGACGCTTTAATAGTCCAGGATGTGTCCGTGAAACTAAAATCTGTGGTCCCTTAGTCGTTTTTTCTACTTTTGTGATATATACCTTTATACGGTCATTCGTCTGATGAGTTTCACCAGGCATCTGTTCTGCTGCAGGCAATAGTGCTTCAACACGCCCAAGACTGACATAGATGTAACGGTGGTCTTGTCGTTGCACGATTCCTGTGATAATATCTTCTTCACGATCGATGAATTCTGAGAAAATAATTCCGCGTTCTGCTTCTCGAACTCGTTGTGTAACAACTTGCTTTGCAGTTTGTGCGGCAATGCGTCCAAAATCCTTTGGAGTTACTTCTTCTTCTACTACATCATCAAGCTCATATCCTGGATTAACAGCTTGTGCCTCAGAAACTGAAATTTCTTGACGATCATCTTCAACTTCAGCAACAACGGTTTTTCTTGAAAATACTCTGATACTTCCCGTATCACGGTTAAAATCAACACGAACATTCTGTGCTTGGTGAAAGTTACGCTTATATGCCGAAATAAGGGCTGCTTCAATCGCCTCAATAATTACGTCTTTGCTAATCCCTTTTTCTTTTTCTAACAATGTGAGTGCATCTAACAGCTCGGTACTCATTTTTCTACTCCCCTCTTTCATTAAAAAACAACTGCAAGACGGGCATTTGCCACTTTTTTGTATGGCAATTCTACCTTTTTGACTTGCGTTTTTACTCTAATTTCCATGAACAGCGTTTCACCGTCAAAGTCTTTTAAAAGTCCTTCATATACTTTTTCCCCATTAATAGGCTCATAAAGTTTTACGTTCACATTTTTGCCAATCGCGTTTTTAACGTCTTCAGACTTCTTTAGAGGTCTCTCCACACCAGGAGAAGATACTTCTAAAAAGTAGGGCTGTTCGATCGGATCAAGTTCATCTAACTTTTCACTCAACTGTTCACTGACTGTCCCGCATTCTTCAATATCAACTCCACCTGTGGAATCAATATATACGCGAAGGAACCAGTTTTTACCTTCTTTAACAAATTCAACATCAACAAGTTCAAGTCCTAGTTTTTCAACGATAGGGGTTACAAGCTCGGTCGCGAGCTCAGTAATCTTTTGACTCATAGCTGCCCTCCTTCTGGCTGAATGACCTTAAAACGGAACGAAAGAGTGGGGAGCCCCACTCTTTCGCCGACAGTTATTCATTCAACAGTATTTCCAAAAATACTATACCATAACCAATAAAATACTGCAACTTTCAGGAGGCTTTCAGCCCGCCATTAAAAGAGGGAGAGCTGATTTGCGTCTGGTAATCCCTCTAGACAACCTTGGTCGTCCAAATACTCGATAATGGTCTTCGATAATTTAGCTCGCTGCTGTAAATCCTCCTTGGAAAGAAACTCGCCTTCTTCTCTAGCTCTTACAATATTAAGTGCGGCATTCGTACCTAGGCCAGCAATCGAATTAAATGGCGGAATTAACGTGTCGCCTTCCACAAGAAAATCAGTAGCACTTGAGCGATATAAATCTATCTTCTGAAACGACAAACCTCTTTCACACATCTCGAGTGCCAGTTCGAGTACGGTTTGCAGATTCTTTTCTTTAGTGGATGCATCAAGTCCTTTTGCAGATATCTCTTCAATCTTAGTACGAAGCGCTTTAGAACCTCGAACCATAGATTCTACGTCAAAGTCATCTGCTCGAACCGTAAAGTAAGCTGCATAAAACCAAATTGGATAATGAACTTTAAAATAAGCAATCCTCACTGCCATTAAAACGTAAGCGGCAGCATGGGCTTTGGGGAACATGTACTTGATCTTCAAACATGAGCCAATATACCAGTCTGGTACATCATTGTTCTTCATTTCTTCGATCCACTCATCAGGAAGCCCTTTTCCTTTTCGCACACTTTCCATAATCTTAAATGCAAGCGAAGGCTCAAGTCCTTTGTAGATGAGGTAAACCATAATATCATCACGGCAGCCAATAACGTCTTTTAACACACAAGTGCCATTTGCAATAAGTTCATTAGCGTTATTCAGCCATACATCCGTTCCGTGTGATAAACCTGATATTTGTACGAGTTCTGAGAAAGTGCTAGGCTTTGTCTCTTCTAGCATCTGCCTTACGAACTTTGTACCAAATTCGGGTATTCCGAGCGTACCCGTTTTACACATAATCTGTTCGTCTGTGACACCTAACACTTCCGGACCTGAAAATATTTTCATTACTTCTGGATCAGATGCTGGGATCGTTTTAGGATCGATTCCGCTTAAATCTTGTAACATGCGAATGACTGTTGGATCATCGTGACCTAAAATATCTAGTTTCAGCAAGTTATCATGAATTGAATGAAAATCAAAATGTGTCGTTTTCCATTCAGATCCGCTATCATCTGCGGGGAATTGAACAGGACAAAAATCATAAATATCCATATAATCAGGAACTACTATTATTCCTCCTGGATGCTGTCCAGATGTCCGTTTCACCCCAGTACAACCTGAAACTAACCGGTCAACTTCAGCAGAACGAATCGTTAAATTATGATCCCCTGCATAACCTTTTACATAACCGTATGCCGTTTTTTCGGCAACCGTTCCAATCGTACCTGCTCGATACACATAATCTTCACCAAAGAGTTCCTTCGTATAATTATGTGCTCTCGGTTGATATTCTCCAGAGAAGTTTAAGTCGATATCAGGGACTTTATCTCCTTTAAAACCAAGGAATGTTTCAAAAGGAATGTCTTGTCCATCTTTTATATACAGAACTTCACATGCAGGACATTCTTTATCTGGAAGGTCAAATCCTGATCCAACTGAACCATCATTAAAGAAATGAGATTCTTTACAACTTGGACAAACATAGTGTGGCGGGAGAGGGTTCACCTCCGTTATCTCTGTCATCGTCGCAACGAATGAAGAACCTACGGAACCACGTGATCCTACCAAGTAACCATCTATCAGTGATTTTTTAACAAGTTTATGAGAGATCAAATAGATAACAGCAAAACCGTGGCCGATGATGCTAGTTAATTCTTTTTCAAGTCTTTTTTCTACTAGATCAGGCAGATTCTCTCCGTAAATACTTCTTGCCCGGTTATAACTCATGGAACGGACTTCCTCATCCGCTCCCTCAATCTTTGGTGTGTACAGGTCGTCCGGTATCGGTTTAATGTCTGCTATGGAATCGGCAATCTTCCTTGTGTTCTCACACACCACTTTTTTTGCTGTTTCTTCACCTAAAAATGAGAATAAATCCAACATTTCATCTGTCGTTCTAAAATGAACTTCTGGCAACGTTTGTCTATTGAGCGGATTTGCACCGCCTTGAGAAGAAATCAATATTTTACGATAAATCGCATCTTCAGGGTTCAAATAATGAACATTACCGGTAGCTACGACTGGCTTGTTCAGCTTTTCTCCAAGGTTTACGATATTTGTGAGAATGTCTCTTAAGTTCATTTCATCTTGAACAAGTTCTCTTTCGATCAAATGAAAATAGTTGCTAGGCGGCTGGATCTCTAAATAGTCGTAGAAAGAAGCGATCTTTTCAACCTCTTCAATCGGCTTCTGCATCATCCCTTCAAAAACTTCACCTTTATCACAAGCTGATCCGACTAGTATTCCTTCTCGATACTTACTTAATCTTGAACGAGGGATACGTGGCGTTCTGTAAAAATAAGAAAGATGAGATTCTGATACAAGTCTGTATAAATTCTTAAGTCCTTCTTGAGTAGCAGCAAGCAGCGTACAATGGAACGGACGTGACCGCTGAAAACCGCCTTGACCCATATTATCGTTTAAACGGTCATGATCATATATTTCTTTTTCAAACGTCTCTTTTAATAATTTCCATAATAGATATGCAGTTGCTTCTGCATCGTAAATAGCTCTGTGATGCTGAACCAGCTCGATATCAAATCGTTTACAAAGTGTGTTCAGTCTATGATTCTTCAATTGAGGCAGCAAGAACCGTGCAAGTTCTAGAGTATCGATAACTGGATTTGTTGCTTCACCTAATCCGATCTTTCTTAAGCCTTCATTTAAGAATCCCATATCAAAGCTCGCGTTGTGCGCGACTAATATATCATCCGCCATAAAACGATGGAAATTACGGATAACTTCTTCTATTTCAGGTGCATTCTCTACCATGTCATCTGTAATACCTGTTAACTCTATCGTTGTCTGTGACAAAGATTCATGCGGGTTCACAAAAGATTCGAAGCGATCAACGATCTCACCGCCTCTAATCTTAACTGCAGCAAGTTCAATGATTTTATTATAAACGGCTGACAAACCAGTCGTTTCAACGTCAAAAACGACATATGTTTCGTCTGTTAATTTTCTTGGGGCTTCATTGTAGGCAATGGGAACACCATCATCTACTAAATACGCCTCTAGTCCGTATAGGATCTTTATATCGTTTTTCTTTCCTGCTGAGTATGCTTCAGGGAATGATTGTACTCCCGCGTGATCCGTAATAGCGATTGCGGGGTGACCCCATTTCTTTGCTTGACTGACGAGTGATGATACTGAGGATACTGCATCCATCTGACTCATTGGTGTATGAAGATGAAGTTCTACACGTTTGTTATCTTCATCAGCCAGGTCTTTTCTCGTTTCGGGTTTAATTTCATTTATATCATTGGCAATCATCACTAGATCTCTTACGAAAGTATCGTTCTGAATACCTCCGCGAACTTTAAGCCACATACCCTTCTGGATACCTTGAAGAATTGGAATATCTTCTTTATCACGTGAAAAGATTTTTACTAGCAAAGAATCCGTATAGTCCGTAATCTTAAAGGTTAATAACGTTCGGCCGCTTCGAAGTTCTCTTGCTTCTGAATGAAAAACATATCCTTGAATGGTAATTCTTCTCTCTTCATCTTGTATGGTCTGTATTGGAACAGCCTCATCTTTGATGGAGTAACCGATCATGATGTCCGTTCTTGCAGCAGGAGAATCTCCTCCCCGCTTTGCTGCTTTTTCTTTTTCAACGAGAGCTTCCATTACTTTGTGTTCGTCTTCTTGCTTTTTCTGCTCAATAAACTTCTGATACTCTTCTTCAGAATGTTTAACCTCTGTTCTCACAAGTACAGAATGAAGACCAAAATTATGAAACACTTCCTTCAAAATCGGAGATAACTTTCGTTGGACGAGACCTTCTTCAGCATCATTCCGAACGGTGAAACATAAAAAATTGCCATCGACTTTCGGATCTTGTGCAGAAAGCACGTTTGCGAGACTCGGTCCTGCTTTTTCTAAAAGTTCTTCTTTACAAAGCGGCCAGTATGCTAGGAGTTCATCACTATGAAAATTTTCCGAAGTCTGAATAGAAAAAGAAACTTTAGCAATATGTTCGAACGTTTTACGAATGCTAGTACTAAACCAGGCATAGCTGTTTATCGAAAGTGGCCGTGTTATCCCTATAGCAAAGTGCCAGCTTCTGTTCATCTTATCAATTGTAAGTTTTTCTATCGTTCCACCAGAAAAACCTATTTTCATCTCTTCTGGAATTCCGAGCTGTTCTAAGAGTAGTGACAATCTTTCTTGTCTAATCTGCTGATCATTTCCGCTCATAAGAACCTCCTTTTAAAGGGGTTTATTATCATGTAAAAAAGGGAAAGGCACCTCAAAAGTAAGAGGTACCTCATCATTAGTTTGCGAGTTTATCCCATTCACGTTTTAAGACACTCTTAAGTTCTGAGACTGATACTTCCATAGATTCACCGCTCTTGCGGATCTTCACTTCAACGATTCCTTCTCCCGCTTTCTTTCCTACCATAACGCGGAGAGGAATTCCGATCAGATCACTATCTGTAAATTTAACACCAGCACGCTCTGGTCGGTCATCATATAAACAATCATAGCCTTCACTTTTTAATTGCTCATATAGTTCATCAGCGACTTCAGCTTGTTCAGCATTTTTGCTGTTTACAGCAAGTAGATGAACATCAAATGGTGTTAACGATAAAGGCCAGATCAAACCATTTTCATCGTTATTCTCTTCAGCTACGGCTGCTAAAGTTCGGGATACTCCAATTCCATAGCAACCCATAGACATGATTTGATTTTTTCCATTTTCGTCTAAATAAGAAGCTTTCATCGGCTCGCTGTATACTTTTCCTAATTTGAATACATGTCCCACTTCGATTCCTTTTGCAAAAACGATCGTACCTTTGCCGTCTGGCGAAAGATCACCATCAACAACAAAACGCAGATCAGCCGTTTCATGCCATGTGAAATCTCGCTCGCCATTAACGTTAAGATAATGATAGCCTTCTTCATTCGCACCGCATACAGCGTTAGTCATTAACGGCACAGCTTGATCGGCAATAATTTTAACTTCTTTAGAAACAGCAACAGGTCCAATGGAACCTGGTTTAGTGTTTAACCATTTAACCGTTTCTTCCTCAGTCGCCATCATAACTTCATTTGCAGAAAGCTCATTTTTTAATTTGATTTCGTTTACTTCATGATCTCCGCGTACAAGAACTAAAACAGGTTGCTCATCAACCATATAGAATAAGGATTTAATAATGGTATGAGATGGTACTTGTAAATAGTTTGATACTTCTTCAATGTTCTTTGCACCTTTAGTTTCTACTTTTTCTAACTCTAACAACGTTTCAGTTGATATTTCCTTTGCCGGAAGTACAACCGGAGCCATTTCGATGTTGGCAGCAAAGTCCGAATCTGTAGAATAGGCAATAAGATCTTCTCCAATTTCAGATAAAACCATAAACTCATGATTGTCTTTTCCGCCAATCGCACCTGAATCCGCAAGAACTGCACGGAAGTTTAAGTTACAACGGCTGAAAATGGCTGAATAAGCATCCTTCATTCTTTCATACGTAGCATCTAGGCTCTCTTGTTTATCATGGAAAGAATAAGCATCCTTCATAATAAACTCACGCCCTCTTAAAAGTCCAAATCGTGGACGCTTTTCATCTCTGAACTTCGTCTGTATCTGATAGAGGTTTAAAGGAAGCTTTTTATAAGACTTTACTTCATCACGAATGATACTTGTAATTACTTCTTCATGAGTAGCACCAAGTGCAAAATCACGCTCATGACGATCTTTTAACCTCATCAGTTCTGGGCCGTAGCTATACCATCTTCCACTTTCCTGCCACAGCTCTGCAAGCTGCAGGGCTGGCATCATCATTTCCTGTGAGCCAGCACGGTTCATTTCTTCACGTACAATATTTTCTATTTTATGAAGAACTTTTTTCCCGAGGGGTAAAAATGAATAGATCCCCGCTGCATTTTGTCTAATAAATCCAGCTCTTAAAAGCAGTTGATGACTTTTTACATCTGCATCTGCTGGTACTTCCCTAAGTGTTGGCAAAAACAACTGGCTTTGTCTCATAATCTCTTCTCCTCAAAATCCCTATATTAACTAAGAAATATTTTCTGAATGTCATTCCATGTTACAACTAGCATCAATAGCATCAAAAACGCAAATCCGATAAAGTGGACCAATCCTTCTTTTTGAGGATCGATCGGTTTCCCTCTTAAAGCTTCTACACCTAAGAAAAGCAGTCTTCCCCCATCAAGTGCTGGCAGAGGCAACAAATTAAAGATACCTAAGTTAATACTAAGGATTGCCGCCCATTGCAACAGCATATAAACACCTGCTTTAGCCGCCTGATCTGTATATTCATAAATCCCAAGTGGTCCAGAAAGCTGGTCGATCCCGTGTTGACCTGTTACGAGCTGACCGATGCCTGTAAAAATAGCAGTTGTCATAAACCAGGTTTGTTTTGCACCGTATTCAAGTGACCCCAAAAACGATGATTCAGTGAACGGATGGGCACCAATAAAGCCTTCATTTTGCTCTTGTGCCCCTTTTCTGGAACCTAGCGTGATCGGTACTACTTGCTCTTTACCGTCTCTATTGATCGTAAACATTAATTTTTCACCAGGATTTTGCTGAATAACGGAAACGAGTTCTTTCCAGTCATCCATTTTTTCTCCTTGAACAGCTATAATCTTATCACCTTTTTGTAGACCTGCTTTATCAGCCGCCGCACCTTCTTGGAGTGTACCTAGCCTTGATTCATTCGTAGGGATCCCTTGCATAATAGAAAACGCTACAAGAATGATGAACGCCAGCAAGAAGTTCATTAAGGGACCTGCAAAAATAGCTAATGTTCTCTGCATGATCGTCTTAGATCCAAACTGACGATTGTAAGGAGCAATCTGCATTTCTTGATGATCGGCAACAAATAAAGCATCTTCTTTTACAGGATAGGACTCTGACCCAGTTTCTTCATTTTCGAATCCTGTTATTAATAATTCATGCTCCAAATCTGCCTTTTCAATCGTAATCGTTTTTTGAACGGGATATTTTTCCCGGTGATTTACGATAATCTTTTCTACTTCGTTAGCATCGTTGAAAATCAATCCAACTCTGTGACCTGCCTTAAGCTCGATGCCTTCAGGGTCCTCACCAGCCATTCGAACGAATCCGCCGAGCGGCAAAAGTCGAATCGTATAAACTGTTTCCCCTTTTTTAAAGGCAAACACTTTCGGGCCAAATCCGATTGCAAATTCGCGGCATAATATACCTGCACGTTTTGCCAGCATGAGATGTCCTAGTTCGTGAAAGAAAATTAAAGCCCCTAAAATGATGATAATGGCTATCACAGTGTTCATTTCCATTACCTGCCTTTGTTTAGTAGTGACTCTACAAATTGTCGAGTCCTCTGATCGGTTTCTTGTATAGCACCCAGTTCAGGATTGCTAACATTTACTGCCTGAAGCATCGCTTGTTCAATCATTTCTTCTATTTCCAGAAATGTAATCTTTCCATCTAAAAACAATTCTACTGCTTTTTCATTTGCTGCATTCAATACTGCAGGCATCAAACCGCCCATCTCACCAGCATCGAACGCAAGTTTAAGACATCTGAATCGGTCGTAATCCATCTTTTGAAAATGGAGTTTGCCAACTTCCCATAAGTTTAACCTTTTCCCGTTTATCAATTCAAGTCTTTGGGGATATGTTAGTGCATATTGGATCGGCACACGCATATCAGGTTGTCCAAGATGAGCAATGATGCTTGTATCAGCAAACTCTACCATAGAGTGTATGATGCTTTCCTTATGTAAAATGACGTCTATTTTTGAATAATCGAATGAAAACAACCAATGTGCTTCTATAACTTCTAATCCTTTATTCATCATTGTTGCTGAATCAATGGTAATCTTTGCTCCCATTGACCAGTTCGGATGGTTTAAAGCCTCTTTAACTGTTACATTCTTAAGTTCTTCACGCGTTCTATCCCGAAAGCTTCCGCCAGATGCGGTTAAAATTAATTTTTCGACTTCATCAACGGCTTCACCGTTTAAACATTGAAATATAGCTGAATGTTCAGAGTCAACTGGCAAAATAGTAACATTGTGTTTTTTTGCTTCTCTCATCACAATGTGACCTGCGGTTACAAGGGTTTCTTTATTGGCTAGAGCAATTGTTTTCTTAGCTTCAATCGCCTTTAGCGTAGGAAGAAGCCCTACACTTCCTATAACTGCATTAACTAAAATTGAAGCTTTTGTGGAAACTGCCGCTTCAATAAGTCCATCCATCCCGAAGACAATTTTTGTGTTAGTACTTACTTTGGACTGTAAAGCTGCTGCATCTTCTTCATTCTGTACTGCACAGATTTCAGGGTTGAACTTATGAATAATATGTTGTGCAGCTTCAATATTTCGTCCAACCGACATCGCACTCAATTTAAACTGATATGGATGAGAAGCAATCACATCAAGAGTCTGCTGGCCAATTGAACCTGTTGCTCCTAATAAACTGACAAACTTCATACAATTCCTCCTACTATTATCCTAACAAGTGGAGCACGTGAAGCAATGGCAATACGAATAATGCACTATCAAGCCTATCAAGGATACCACCATGACCCGGGAGAAGAACCCCTGAATCTTTCACATGATAAATTCGTTTAAACGCAGATTCAGCTAGATCGCCTATTTGACCAAATACACCCACTAACACCGATATGATCAGGATAGTTATTAAAGATAAATCAACAAAACTTGTAACATAACAAATAATAGCCACGACAATACTGAAGAAAATGCCTCCAACTGCCCCTTCGATTGTTTTGTTAGGTGATATGACCGGCCATAATTTACGCTTGCCCATTGACTTTCCAACGAAATAAGCGCCCGAATCTGTAGCCCAAATCATAAACAAGATAAAGAATAATAGCTGTATTCCATCTTCTAGAATTCGAGTCTCTACTAAATAGTAAAAACCGAAACCTACATAGATCGAACTAAACAGAATAAAAGAAATGTGATTATAGTCTGTTTCATTTTTCTTCACTACCGTTACAACAAGCAACAAGAGAACCGCAAGAATAATGGCATCCGTTTTAGTAAAGGGTGCCAGAACATCCATCCAAGAGTCTTGTAATGCCAACACGATCGCTAAACCGTATCCAATGAGTCCAATAAAAGAACGCTGCATCCCTTTCATACGTAAAAGCTCGTACATACCGATACCAGCAAGCAACAGAATCAGTATAGAAAATGGCCAGCTTCCATAAAGGGTAATCCCTATAAATAAAACGGCTGCGATTACACCTGTTATAATACGTTGTTTCATAAGTCCTCCTTAATCATACCCCACCGTATCTTCTTCCGCGTTGCGCGAACTGAGATACAGCTTCACGTAAATGGTTCTCTGAAAAATCTGGCCAATAAACATCAGTGAACCAAAATTCAGAATAAGCAAGTTGCCAGAGCATAAAGTTGCTCAATCGCACTTCACCACTCGTACGAATTAGAAGATCAGGGTCCTTTAACCCATGAGTCATAAGATGTTCTTCTATCGTTGACTCCTTGATCTGAGATGGGTCGAGCGTTCCGTTCTTAATTTCTGCTGCAATAGATTTAACGGCAGAAGTCATCTCATCTCTGCTTCCATAGTTAAGTGCAAAATTTAGAATCATACCGCTATTGTTTTTCGTTTGTTCAATCGCTTGGTCAACCGCCTTAATCGTATGAAGCGGCAATAGCTCTTTTTTACCCATTATGCGCACTTGAACGTTCTCTTTAATCAGATCAGGGAGAAATGTACTTAAAAATTCACCTGGAAGCTTCATAAGAAAATCAACTTCTTCACGCGGTCTTTTCCAATTTTCAGTAGAAAAAGCATACAAGGTGAGTACTTTAATTCCGATAAAGTTCGACTCTTTTACAATCTTCCGGACAGTTTTCATTCCTTCGTGATGACCTGCTATCCGCGGCAGGGCTCTTTTTTTAGCCCAGCGGCCATTTCCATCCATAATAATTGCCACATGGGATGGAATATTATCGTCAAGATCTATTTTATGTTCCTGACTTTTTTTTCTAAAGAATAGCTTGTCAAGCATGTATAAGCCTCCATCTTCCAGACTTAATAAAGAAAACCCATTACTTTTTATCATCCATTCAAATCACTAGGCGTTTTCCTTATTCTGTCGACTTCAACTTGGGAAACAGCAAATAGACTACGTTTGTATACCAAGTGATAGTGTCTAATAAAAAAGCCCCCTTTAAAGAGGGCTTTTTTTATTTAATTGTACATGGAAAAGCATTATACTTCCATGATTTCTTTTTCTTTACTTGCACTTACAGAGTCTACTTCAGAAGTGTACTTGTCCGTAAGTTTCTGAACGTCATCATTATAACGACGAAGTTCATCTTCCGTAATCTCAGCTTCTTTTTCAAGTTTCTTCAAGTCATCATTTGCATCTCGGCGAATGTTACGAAGAGCTACTTTTGCTTCTTCGCCAAACTTTTTAACTAGTTTCACTAACTCTTTTCTTCTTTCTTCAGTTAGCGGAGGAATAGCTATTCTAATAACTTGACCGTCATTGGATGGTGTCAATCCAAGGTCAGACTTTAAGATTGCTTTTTCAATATCACCCATAGCCGTTTTATCATAAGGCTGAATCACTAAAAGTCTTGCTTCAGGGATGGTAACACCTGCTAATTGATTAATAGGTGTTGGTGTACCATAATAATCAACCTGTACTCTGTCTAGTAAAGAAGGATTTGCTCTTCCTGCACGTAGAGTGGAAAATTCACGTCTTAAAGAACCAATTGCTTTTTGCATTTTTTCTTCCGCTTGTGTTAAAACTTGCTTTGCCATTTAGTTTTTCCCCCTTATGACTGTTCCAATTTTTTCACCGGCGACTGCGCGCTTAATGTTTCCTTCTTCCATGATGGAGAAAACAATTAAAGGTATGTCATTATCCATACATAGAGAGGATGCCGTTGTATCCATGACAGCTAATCCGTCTTTTAATAAATCTAGATAAGATAATGTGTTATATTTCACAGCATTTTCATCAAGCTTCGGGTCTGCTGAGTATACGCCATCTACATTATTTTTCGCCATTAAGATTACTTCTGCTTCTATTTCAGCGGCTCTTAATGCGGCTGTCGTGTCAGTAGAGAAATACGGATTCCCTGTTCCCGCCGCGAAAATGACAACGCGTTTTTTTTCAAGGTGACGAATGGCTTTTCTTCTGATATAAGGCTCTGCAACCTGACGCATTTCTATAGATGTTTGTACTCTTGTTTGAACCCCGATATTTTCAAGACTGTCTTGTAGAGCTAATGAATTCATGACAGTAGCAAGCATGCCCATATAATCTGCTGATGCACGATCCATGCCCATCTCACTGCCTGTTTTGCCGCGCCAAAGGTTTCCACCGCCTACAACTACGGCAACTTCTACATCCAATTCGACAATTTCCTTCACTTGCTCAGCGATTGATTGAACGATCTTCGCATCTATACCGGAAGTTTGTTCACCTGCTAAAGCTTCTCCACTTAATTTCAAGACGACTCTTTTATACTTTGAAGTTGTCATTTGTCCCTCCATCACCTAAAAAAATATATTTAATTAAGACTGTAATTTCGTGTTTTTTGTTGCTTTTGAAAGTGTTGATTTCCGTTTCAGGTGCTCGCATTTTCGCGGGGCATGCGGTGAGCCACATGCCGCTTTGCACCTTAAAGTGTCTCACCTGACCGCTCGAGTTTTATTTTCGAGGAGTCTCGCACCTTGTACTTCAATCAACCATTCAGTGAAGTCTTTAAAGTAATGATTAAAAGCAACATCTTTTTAAAAAGATAAATCCTTAATTATCCAAAGTTATTTCTGTAAAAAAAGAGGAACACAACGTGCTCCCCTCTTTTACTGCTGGTGCTTACTTTTTCACTTGAGACATAACTTCTTCAGCGAAGTTGTCTTCACGCTTTTCAAGACCTTCTCCAACTTCAAATCGAACGAAGGCTTTAACAGTAGCACCTTTAGAAGCTACATATTTCCCAACTTTTTGGTCTGGATCTTTAATGAAAGATTGATCGTTTAAGCAAATATCTTCAAAGTACTTGCCAAGGCGCCCTTCAACCATTTTAGCTACGATATTCTCAGGCTTGCCTTCATTAAGTGCTTGCTCAGTTAATACTTTACGCTCACGTGACACTTCTTCTTCACTTACTTCATCACGAGAAATGTATTTAGGATTTACAGCTGCAACGTGCATGGATACATCCTTAGCAACGTTCTCATCCGTTGTTCCTTCAACAACTGAAAGTACTCCGATTCGTCCGCCCATGTGCATGTAAGCACCGAAAGCAGCGTTTTCGTCTTTTTTCAGAATTTCAAAACGACGAAGTGTCAGTTTTTCACCAATTTTAGCAATTGCTGTGTTGATGAAGTCATTAACAGTCGTACCATTGAATTCTGAAGCAAGTGCAGCTTCAACTGATGCTGGTTCAGAAACTAATAAGAAATTACCAAGTTCAGCAATTAGGTTTTTGAAGTTTTCGTTTTTTGCAACGAAATCTGTTTCAGAGTTCACTTCAAGAATAACTGCCTTGTTACCGTCTACGATTACAGAAGTTAATCCTTCTGCAGCGATACGGTCAGCTTTCTTTTCTGCTTTAGCGATTCCTTTTTCACGAAGATAATCGATCGCTTGCTCCATGTTTCCGTCTGTTTCTGTAAGTGCTTTTTTGCAATCCATCATTCCTGCGCCAGTCTTTTCACGCAATTCTTTAACCATTTGAGCTGTAATAGCCATAGTTTTTGCCTCCTTGTGTGATATGTAATGTTTTCCATAAAAAAGGGTGATAAAGGGTCATCCCCTCTACCACCCTTGAGCATTCCATTCAATTAATTAAGCAGTTGTTTCTTCTTCAGCCGTTTCAGAAGATACTTCTTCTTCAGCGCCTTGGTTAGCTTCGATGATAGCATCAGCCATTTTACCTGTAAGAAGCTTTACTGCACGGATAGCATCGTCGTTACCAGGGATAACGTGATCTACTTCATCCGGGTCACAGTTAGTATCAACAATAGCAATGATCGGAATGTTTAATTTACGTGCTTCAGCAATCGCGATACGCTCTTTACGAGGGTCAACAACGAATAATGCATCAGGAAGCTTGTTCATGTCTTTAATTCCGCCTAGGAACTTTTCAAGACGCTCCATTTCCTTTTTAAGAAGGATTACTTCTTTCTTAGGAAGAACATCAAAAGTACCGTCTTCTTGCATTTTTTCAAGATCCTTCAAACGGTTGATACGCTTGCGAATTGTACCGAAGTTTGTTAATGTTCCACCTAACCAGCGTTGGTTGATGTAGTACATGTCAGAACGTTCAGCTTCTTCCTTAACAGAATCTTGAGCTTGTTTTTTAGTACCTACGAAAAGAATCTTTCCGCCGTCTGCTGCGATGTTACGCATAACATTGTAGCATTCTTCAACTTTCTTTACCGTCTTTTGAAGATCGATAATGTAAATGCCGTTTCTTTCTGTGAAAATGTAACGAGACATTTTCGGGTTCCAACGGCGAGTCTGATGACCAAAGTGTACACCAGCTTCTAACAATTGTTTCATTGAAATTACTGCCATGATAGGCACCTCCTAGGTTTTTTCCTCCGTTTGTTTCAACTTCGAGTAATAACTACATGTATGCAGCACCACATTACTCAAATCCGCAAACGTGTGTGATTAACACCGAGAAATAATATAACATATTTCAATCCGTTTCTGCAAGTCCTTTTAACGAGTTAACCGTAAAACTTTAGAAGAAGTTCTATTTCGCCTTTTCCTCGATTCAGCATTTTAGCAATTTCTGTTGCATCATACCCTTTTTTCGCTAAAAGAAGAACTTCATTTGTTTTCTGTTCAGGATACACTTCTTTATCTTCTAATGAAATAGATTCGTCTATAGGAAGATCCGCTTCCGAGGTAAAAGACTGATTCGTACTATTCGTTTGCATTCGTTTATTTTCATCATATAGCTGGATCATTAATTGCTGTAAACGTTCATTCTCTTCTCTCATCTCCTGAGAGAAAAGTTCCATGAGCTCTTCCAATGTCTCAAGTGAAAATTCTTGATCTATTGTATTGATTTTTTCGTTTTTTTTCCAGAGTACGACAATGAAATAAAGACTTACTACATGTAACAATACACTGATGAAAATAAAACCATTCACTGCGTTTCACCTATCCCTATCTGCATACATTCTGTTCTTTTATAAGGAATGAATGACGATTTCCTTCTCTTCCATAAAAACTTTTGCTGTTTGAAAAACGGATTGAACTTTTCGCTTATATTTACCAATACTAATTTCTACGTTCGGATGCAGTGTTTCTTTGACAATGATGTGTGACCTATCCTCTTGCATGACAAGGTTATTTTTCTTATTTTCACATTCTTTGAGCTCTGCGAACGTTTTAGAGATTGTATTTTCAATCTTCGTTATCGTTCCTTGATCGACACGGTTTGAAGCAGTTGCTTGTTTTAGCATTGCATCCTTAAGCTGTTGGAGTTTACTTAAACCGTTCTCTAACTCCGCTATTTTCCGCTCAGCCTCTGCAATTCCTTTTTGATCAGCTTCATATGCATTCATATATAAAAACGTTTTAGAATACGTTTCATTTCCGATTTCGTTAGCTTTTATTAAATGGCCAGCCGCACATGAACCGCCAGCTATGTTCCCTTTTCCGCTTAAACAAATAATGTTTTTACCTGCTTCGCATGTGCTGTGCAGTATGGTTTGAGCAACTTCAATACTTTCTCCTGCAACAACGTTCCCTTGATTAATATAAAGACTCGTGAAGTTCCCTCCACACCGGATCGATCCTTTGCCTTGACCAAGAACTCCACCGCTAATGACGATGTTACCCGGTGTTGCAATATCAGCAGCCTCAACTAATCCTTCTATTCGTATATCGCCTTGTGCATTAATTTTGAAGCCAGATGGTACATTCCCAGTAACATGAACGTTGCCAACAAAATCGATATGCCCTGTCTTTAAAGACAGATCACCTTCGACTTTGTATACAGGATAAACGTGTACGCAGTTTGTTCTAAAACTGACTTCTCCGTTTGCTGCAGCGTAAACACCAAAATCTTTTGGATTAAAGACCGTGTTGTCTCCATTTTTAATCAAGAGTTCTTTTCCTTTTTTTGCAGGAAGAGCAGTTCCATATACACTGATACCTTCAATTCCTTGAGTTGCCGATTTTTTTCGTGCAAGGAGCTGCCCTATGGAAACAGTCGGGATGGTAAAGAGACGTTTAAAATCTATCTTCTCATCACCTTCAATATTTCTGGCAGATTCCACCCCAACAACAGGTATTAATTCAGCAGGTTCTCCGTCCACAGGCAATTTTCCATAAGCAAATTCAACAGGAAATTTGATTTCTTCCAACTGTTGAACAATTTGATACAGAATTTCATTTTTAACACCATGTTGGATTTTTTTTGAAGCGATCCAGCTCGAAAGAACTTCAAACGTTAACTCTTCTTTATTAAAATCACGATCCTTTTGATGAAATAAAAGAGCAATCGTATCTTTTTCTTTCGTTTTAATGGTAAACCAACGGTCCATATCTCATACCCCTTACATATAACGTTGCAGAACCTGTCTAATTCTGAAAAGTGCTTTTGAATGTATCTGAGATATTCTTGATGTGGATAAACCAAGTACTTGTCCGATTTCAGTAAGAGTTAATTCCTCAAAATAGAATAAACTTACAACAAGCTGTTCTTTTTCTGTTAGTTCTTTAATCACTAAAGCTAGTTCACCATGTAGTTCTTCCTGAAGCAAACTATTTTCAGGAGTAATCGCTTTCTTGTCTTCGATTGTATAGCTGACTTTTTCTCTGCTCTCTGTTTCTTTATTCTCTTCATCAATTGACAGTACATTTGCTAAAAAGCTTTCTGACATAACGGTCGTTACTTCATTTTCAGAAAACCCAATTTCTTCTGCTACCTCTTTTGCACTGACAGATCGCAAGTTTTCCTGTTCTAGCTTTTCAATTGCCGCTTCTACTTTTTTCGTTTTTTCCCTAAGGCTGCGCGGAAGCCAGTCTTCTCTTCGAAGTCCATCAAGAATTGCCCCCCGAATACGGAACGAAGCGTATGTATCAAACTTCAAGTCTCTCTCTGGTTCGAATTTCTTAAGTGCATCATACAGGCCTAGCATTCCAAGCGACCGGAGCTCATCTTTATTGACGCTTTTTGGCAGTCCGACCGATATACGTTGTACATGGTAGTTAACAAGAGGCAAATAAGCCCGCAGCAGTTCATCACCTGCTTCTCGATCACGACTAGTGTTCCATTTTTCCCAGCAAGATTGTTCTTCTACTAAAGATGGCTCCGTCATGGTAATCCTCCTCATTTATTTTCCCGTTATCCGGTCTATATCACTTTAGTTCCTGCATTCACTGTTTTAATCGTTAATCGAGTACTTTCCGGATCGAATTCAATTGTTCTTCCACTTGATCCACCAACATCACTCGTAATGATAGGGACATTTAATTGATTTAGTTGATGCTTAACACTTTCTACATTCCTAGGTCCGATTCTCATCATTTCGCTTCCTGAGGTAAACTGAAACATTTGAGCTCCACCAGCAATTTTTGCTTTTAAGTTTTTGGCGATTGCTCCCTTTTTTATAAGCATGTCATACAATGCCTCGATTGCGGTATCCGCGTATTTACCTATATTCATGGAAGCTGACTTTATTAAAGATGAATCCGGAAGCATAACGTGTGCCATTCCCGCTATTTTTTTTCTGTCATCGAATATGATTACTCCTACGCATGAACCAAGACCTGTTGTTCTTATTGTGTCAGGAGGGGTTACAAGATCAATATCTGCGATCCCCACTTTTACGATTTCGCTCATCCCATCGGAACTCCTAGTGCATTAAAAATTTTTGAAAATGACTCTGGGTCAGGCAATAAGAAAAAGTGTCCCTTCACTTCGTCATGTTTTTTCATGTCTGTAAAAGCAGTATCGATTACTATGGCATAGTCGCTTACGGTAGATATTTCGAACAGCCCAAAGCTTAAAATCGCACCAGCCATATCGATGCTTGTAGCTGGAACAGAAGGCTGTAAATTAAGTCCTGTAAAATCAGAAAAAGAGGTAAGATAAGAACCTGACAAAATGTTACCGACTTCTTGAAGAGCTGATAGAGCCATCTCAGAGTATTCGCCTTCCGCCAACTGTACGGTTTGTCCTCCAAGCAAGTCTCCTAAAAGATGTTCAGCTTGCTCAATCGGAAGCATAAAAAACATACATCCTGGTGCATCACCAACAATTCGCAAAAAAACCGATGCTACTATATTTTCTGAGCCTCCAACCATTTCCGTTATTTCTTCAAATGAAATGATTTTTACAGATGGAACTTTCATATCCACTGCTTTGTTTAGCATTGTGGAAAGAGCAGTCGCAGCATGTCCCGCTCCAATGTTACCAATCTCACGTAATATATCGAGATGAATAGGTGTTATCTTCGTAAAATCCATCTTACTTGCTGCTTTCTAATGGATTCAATACTCCAAGCTTTTCAGGATTAAGAACTTTTTCGAGATCAAGCAGTACAAGAAGTCTTTTATCAATTTTAGCGACACCCTTGATGTATTCTGCATCAACTCCTCCAACAACTTCTGGAGGGGGTTCAATCGCTGCTGTATCAATATCTATTACATCATTTGCAGAGTCAACAATCAGGCCTACTTCGATTGTGCCAACTGATACAATAATGATTCGTGTTGTATCCGTATAATCACTTTCTTCAATATCGAATCGCGACCTAAGATCTATGATAGGCGTTACGACTCCTCTTAAATTAATAACACCTTTTACAAATTGGATTGTTCTTGGAATCCTTGTAATATGCTGCATTCTTTCAATTGATTTTACATCCTCGACAGGTATCGCGTATTCTTCATCTTTTAATTGAAAAATAATAATTTTTTGTTCGTTTGACATCCTAACGACCACCTTCTTATTTAATAAGAGCATTACAATCTAAAATCAATGCCACTTGACCGTCCCCTAAAATCGTTGCACCTGATATTGCAAAAACAGAAGATAAGTATTGACCTAATGATTTTAAAACGATTTCTTGCTGTCCAATAAATGAATCAACAACAAGGGCTGCCATTTTATCACCTTTACGTACTACCACTACTGGAACATGCTGACTGTCTTCCATTGTTGAAGGAACATCAAAAATTTCTTTCATGAACACTAATGGAACAACTTTCCCGCGGAAATCCATAACTTTTTGATTATGTGCGGATAGAATATCTTCCTTTTTAATAATGGCTGTTTCAATGATTGAAGAAAGCGGGATCGCATATTTTTCTTTTTGAACTTCAACAAGCATGACGGACATGATCGAGAGCGTTAATGGGAGTTGAATAGAGAAAATTGTTCCATATCCGGCTGTAGAATCTACGGAAATCGACCCGCCTAATGATTCAATCTTATTTTTCACTACATCAAGTCCTACGCCACGCCCTGATATATCTGAAATCACTTCAGCTGTTGAAAACCCAGAAGCAAACAATAATTCATAACATTGCTTATCTGTTAGATTGTCAGCCATCTCTTTCGTAATGATCCCGTTTTCAAGCGCTTTTTCAACAACTTTCTGTCTGTTAATACCAGCTCCATCATCCTCTATTTCAATAAATACATGGTTTCCGCTATGATACGCTCTTAAAAAGATCGTGCCTGCTTCATCTTTAGCAGCTGCTCTTCTTACAGATGGTTTTTCGATTCCATGATCGATCGAGTTTCGAAGCAGATGTACGAGCGGATCTCCAATTTCATCAATTACGGTGCGATCTAATTCAGTGTCAGCACCTATGATTTCAAGGTTTACTTGCTTTCCTAAATCTTTTGCAAGACCTCTGACCATTCGTGGGAATCGGTTAAATACTTGTTCAACAGGAACCATTCTCATGGTTAAAATGATGTTTTGAAGATCGCCCGATACACGTGACATACGCTCTACTGTCTCATTTAATTCTCCGCTTTTAAGTACTTTTGAGATCTCTTCAAGGCGTCCTCTGTCAATGACAAGCTCTTCAAACAAATTCATCAGTTGATCCAGTCTATCAATATTGACACGTATCGTTTTGCCAGAAGCCGAACTATTTGCTGCTGCAGCTGGAGTTTCTTCTTTTTTCTTTTCAATGCTTCCAGGAGAATTTGCATTGCTTGCCTCTACAGATTCCCTCACGCTTTCATTTTCCTGAAACTCAGAAATATCAACTTGTTGAACCTCTGAAACTTTTAAAATACGTTGTTTAACTTCTTCACTTGACTCTTTTGTAAGCAAGGCAAGCTTAAATTCTGTTTCAAATTGTTCTGCTTCGAGCATGTCAACCGATGGCAATGACTTTATAATTTCACCAATCTGCTCTAACACTTCAAAGACCATATAAACTCTGGCTGCTTTTAAGATGCAATCCTTACGAAGACTAACCGTTAACTCATAAGCATTAAAGCCTTGTTCTTTCGATTGAAGAATGATTTGTCTTTCATACTGATCATAGGATTGTGAAAGGTCTTCTTTCTCTGGAGATTGGTTTGATAAAGGTTTCACACTTTCACCTTTTTCAAGAGCTTCCAGATCTCGAACCGTTTCTGATACGTCACGTTTACCGGTTCCGCCTTCTGAAATCTCTAAAACCATCGCTTCAAGATGATCAATAGAAGCGAAAAGCACATCAAGAACTGCTGGTGTGACCGAGATTTTTTTATTTCTGATGGCATCAAGCACATTCTCCATATTATGGGTTAAGCTCGCTAAATCTTCATACCCCATCGTTGCTGACATTCCTTTTAGTGTATGAGCAGACCGAAAAATTTCATTTACGATCGTTAATTCTTCCGGAGATTTTTCCAGCAATAAGACTTGTTGATTAATAGCTTGCAAATGTTCTTTACTTTCATCAATGAATATGTCGAGATACTGAGTCATTTCCATCGTTTAAACCCTCCCATTTCACAAATTGTTCTGTATCGCTTCTGCAATAGATTCAAGATGTACAACTTCATCTACTTTCTTTGTTAACGCGGCAGCCTTAGGCATTCCATAAACGATGCAAGATTCTTCAGCTTCTGCAATCACCGAAGTAAGACCTGCTTCTTTCAGTTTTAAAATTCCATCCGTTCCATCTGACCCCATGCCTGTCATGATAACGGCAATTTTTTGGTAGTTTTTAAGCTTTGCTGCACTTTCGAAAAGAACGTTTACCGCTGGCCTGTGACCTCCAACTGGAAGTTCTTTATCAAGTGTAATCATTAGCTGTCCCATTTTTTCTGTGAGACGCATATGTAAGCCGCCTGGAGCAATATAAACGGTTCCCTTTTTAATTATTTCATGATGTTCAGCTTCCTTTACCTGTACCGGTGATAGAGAATTAAGTCTGTTGGCCAAAGATTGTGTGAACCCTGGCGGCATGTGCTGTACAACTAATACTGGTGCTGGTATTTCTTCAGGCAGTTTTGTGATAACTTCCTGCAACGCACGCGGACCGCCAGTTGATGTACCAATCAGTACTAACTTTGGCAGATTATTCATTCTAGGAGCTCGTGGTTCTTTTTTATAAATGCTAGGTGCTTGAATGGTTACACTAGGCTTTATTTTTGCTCTAGATGAGGTAATTATTTTTTCTACTAATTCTTCCTTCACTTTATGCAGATCTAAAGATATCGCACCTGAAGGTTTTGCAATAAAATCGATAGCACCTGCTTCCATTGCTAAAATGGTATTAGCCGCACCTGCTTTCGTTGTGCTCGATAACATTATGACTGGCACAGGCTGCTGATTCATGATTTCTTTTACAGCTTCAATTCCGTTTAGAACGGGCATTTCCACATCCATCGTAACAACGTCAGGTTTCAATTTTATCGTTTTATTGATCCCTTCCTGACCATTTCTAGCTGTGTCTAAGACTTTTATTCTAGGATCTTCATTTAAAAAGTCTTTGATGAGCTTTCTCATAAAAGCTGAATCATCTACAACGAGTACCGATATTTGTTTCATCTTCGCATCTACCTTTCACGAAAAAGTGACTTTAACCTGGTGATAAAAGATTTATAGGATGCTTTTTGTTCTTCTGTAACTCCTGCATATGTTTTAGCTAGTTGCATAACGGCTAGAGACGCATGTGAGGATGGCTGGTTCAGCGTAAAAGGAACTTGTTTTTTAACAGAATCCAGTACAGAATGATCCAAGGGAATCATCCCTAAGCAAATCAAGTCCTTCTTTAAAAACTTTTGACAAACATTCATTAATTTTAAAGAGGTCTCCTTACCTTCTCTATCATTCTCACAGCGATTGATCGCTAGATAAAAAGGAAGGCTGCTATCTTTTGTATAAATAAATTTCATCATCGAGTAAGCATCTGTCATTGAAGTAATCTCAGGTGTTGCAATAACTAATATTTCATGACTGGATAAAATAAATTTTAAAGCTGTTTCTGTAGCTCCAGCACCCATGTCTAGAAAAATAAAATCATAAAAGTTTTCAAGCTCCTCGAGTTGGTTGATAAAATGATTCAGCATGTCGTCCGAAATGTGAGCTAGCGATCCAAAATTCCTGCCGCCCGCAATCGTATGAAGACCATCGCTGCCTTCTTCGATGATTTCCCAAACAGACAGCTGGTTCTCCAGCAGATTCATAATATGATGCTGTGCTCTTCTGCCTAGAATTAAGTCGACATTCCCCATTCCAACATCCAAATCCAATACAAGAACTCTTTTGCCCATTTTGATCAGAGATAAAGCAAGATTAACGGTTATGTTCGTTTTTCCAACTCCTCCTTTTCCACTAACGACAGATATGACTCTTGCGCTTCGAGATGAGGACTGCAATTGTTTACGAAGACTTTCTGCTTGATCAATCATGATTTACTTTTTCCTTTAATAACATGTGGATCAGCTCATCAGCATCTGCTTCAAACATATCATCTGGTACGTTTTGCCCGTTTGTGATATAGCCAAGCGGAACACCATGAGAAATGGCTAGGTTCAAAATCGAGCCAAATGTGGTGGTCTCATCTTTTTTTGTGAATATGACCTTATGAACTGGCAGACTTTTAAATTGGTTGTAGATCGTCTCCATGTCTTTATATTTAGAAGTCAGTGATAGAACAAGATAGTTTTTCATATCTTTATCAAAGTGAACAACACGCTGAAGTTCTTCAATATAAAAACGGTTTAAAAAATTTCGCCCTGCTGAATCAACGAGAACAAGGTCAAAGTCCTTGAATTTCTCTTTTGCTTTTTTAAAGTCTTCCGCTGTATAGGCTACTTCACAAGGAATATTTAATATTTCCGCATACGTTTTCAGCTGTTCGATCGCGGCAATCCTATATGTATCCGTCGTAATAAAGGCTACTTTTTTTCCGTCTTTCAAAACCGCTTTTGCACCGATTTTTGCTATAGTGGTTGTTTTCCCGACACCAGTAGGACCGATCAGGTTTAAAAATTTCGTTTCATAATGAAACCCACCGAACTCACTCTTTTTCATCCGAGCACCCAGCCAGTCAGTGATCCATTTATGCCAGTCATAACTTTCTGTTTCCTCTTTCTCAAGACTGACATACTTGCGGTTCAAATTCGCAATCAGTTCCTCTAATACAGTCGGTTCAATTTCATGTTCACTTAAAAAAGTATGCCAATCCTTCACAAAATCAGGAAGTTCATCTCCAGCTTTATTCTGCATATTCAGTGTTTGTACCATCTTTTTCAATTGACGGATTTCCTGTGTAAGTTCATGGTCTTGCTGCAAATCTTGAATAGATTGTTGTTTCACGCTGGTTTGAACAGTTTTTTTAGGTTTTTCGTATTCGACGTCCTGATCTAATCCAGCAAAAATTTCAATATTCTTCTTTGTAAAAAATCCTAAAAATCCTCCAGCCTGAACTTCTCTAGTGTTCAGAATAACTGCACCGCTTCCAAGATCCGCTCGTACAAGCTTCATAGCTTCCGGAAGGGAATTTGCTGTATACTTTTTTACTTTCATTAAATATTCACCACCCCTACGCTTTTAACTTCAAGTTCAGGTTCCAACTCGTTATAGGACAATACCGCAACATCAGGCAAATACCTTTCGATCAGCTGTCTTACGTACATTCTCACAGCTGGAGAACATAATAAGACGATTGATTGATCAAAGCTTCTTCCTGATTCAAGCTCTCTTGTGATGCTGTCGAATATGGATTGAGAATCTATCGGATCAAGAGAGAGAAAGTTTCCATGTTCCGTTTGCTGAACCGAATCAGCTATTTTTTTCTCTACAGATCCTCCCAATGTAATCACATGCAAAGGTTCGTTTTCCATCGTATAGCTCTTTGATATTTGTCTCGATAAACCTTGCCGAACGTATTCTGTCAAAAGGTCGGTATCCTTCGTCATTTTTGCGAAGTCTGCAAGTGTTTCAAAAATAACCGCTAAGTTCCGGATAGAAATGCGTTCTTTAAGAAGCTTGGACAATACTTTTTGTATCTCTCCGATCGTGAGCGCATCTGGAGTAACTTCTTCAACAATTGCCGGATAAGATTCCTTTAGATGCTCAACGAGCTGTTTCGTTTCTTGTCGACCGATTAATTCGTGTGCGTGTTTTTTAATAATCTCTGTCAAATGTGTCGAAACAACTGATGGAGGATCAACAACCGTATAACCTGAGAACTCGGCACGTTCCTTCATCTCTTCACCGATCCAGATCGCTGGTAAACCAAACGCAGGCTCAACTGTTTCGATTCCTTGGACTTCTTCATCCTCGATGCCTGGACTCATCGCCAAATAGTGATCGAGCAGAAGCTCCCCTTTTGCTACTTGACTCCCCTTTATCTTGATCCGATATTCATTCGGCTGAAGCTGAATATTATCTCGAATGCGCACTACTGGTACAATCATTCCAAGTTCTAGTGCGAGCTGTCTTCTGATCATGACGATTCTGTCTAAGAGATCGCCTCCTTGAGAAGTATCCGCTAAAGGAATTAAACTGTATCCAAATTCGAACTCTATCGGATCGATCTGCAATAGATTCACTACAGATTCGGGGCTTTTCAGCTGCTCTGTCTGTATATCTTCCTCTACGACTTCTTCTTTTTCTTTTTGTTCCCGTTCCGCTTTAATAAGGAAATAACCGCCTGCGGCAAGAAAACCACCGATTGTTAAAGTAAAAAAATCATTTATCGGTGTAAATAAACCGAGCATGGCTATCGTTCCCCCTGCTACGAAAAGCATGACGGGATACGCTAATAGTTGCTTGCTGATATCAAATCCTAGATTTCCTTCTGATGCAGCTCTTGTTACGATAATACCTGTAGCCGTTGAAATGATAAGTGCAGGTATTTGAGATACCAATCCATCACCAACCGTTAAACGTGTAAAGGTTTCAGCACTCTCACCAAAACTTAACCCCATTTGAACCATGCCGATGATGATACCAAATAACATATTAATCAGTACGATAATAATTCCAGCAATCGCATCTCCTTTTACGAATTTACTGGCACCATCCATCGCACCATAAAAATCAGCCTCACGTTCAATCGTTTCACGTCTTTCTTTCGCTTCCCGATCTGAGATCATACCAGCGTTCAAATCAGCATCGATACTCATCTGTTTACCAGGCATCGCATCGAGAGTAAATCTTGCCGCTACTTCCGATACACGCTCAGATCCTTTTGTAATTACAACGAATTGAATAATAACAAGTATAAAAAATACAACGATTCCGACTAAAATGTTCCCTTGTACAACGAACTCACCAAAGGTATGTACAACGTTTCCTGCATGTCCTGTTGAAAGGATACTTCTTGTTGTTGAAACATTAAGTCCTAGCCTGAAAAGTGTCACCAATAAAAGCAATGACGGAAAGATAGAAAACTGAAGAGGCTTTGTCGTATTCATAGCTATTAAAATAATCAATAGGCCAAGCGATATATTTATTATGATTAAGAAGTCCAACATAAACGTCGGCATCGGTATGACTAGCATGGCAATGATTAAGATAACACCTGCTAATACACTTATGTCTCTAGCTTTCATCTGTTTACTCTCCTATTCAGCCTTACACTTTTTTCTTAACCCGATAAACAAAGGCCAAAATTTCAGCAACTGCTTTAAAAAGATCTTCTGGAATCACACCGCCAATGTCGACCTTTGCGTACAAAGTTCGAGCTAACGGTTTATTTTCAACCGTGACAACATTATGTTCTTTTGCGATTTCTTTGATCTTTTGAGCAATTAAATCGACGCCTTTTGCTACAACGACAGGTGCATCCATGCCGCCATCATCATATTTTAGTGCAATAGCGAAGTGGGTCGGGTTTGTGATAATCACATCAGCTTTCGGCACTTCTTGCATCATTCGTCTCATGGCCATCTGCCTTTGTTTTTCTTTAATCTTCCCTTTGATTTTCGGGTCACCTTCGGACTTTTTATATTCATCTTTTATATCTTGTTTAGACATCCGGATGTTTTTTTCAAAATCATATTTTTGATACATATAATCGAGAAACGCAAGAAACAGTAAAACGAGTGAAGCAAAAAAACCCATCTTAACGGCAAGTCCTCCAAACACCGGAAGAGATGCTTCAATACTTACTAAAGACATTCTTAAGTAAACGTCACGCTCCATCCATAGGATAAAGAAAGTTACACCGCCAATGAACAGAATTTTCAATAATGATTTGGACAGCTCCACAAGTGCCCTTACGGAGTAGATTCGTTTAAAACCTGATAAAGGATTGATGCGTTCAAGTTTCATCTGAACAGCTTCTGTTGATAACAAGAAACCAACTTGCATATAGTTGCCTATGACACCAGCAGTCATTGCAGCGATCATAATAGGGGCTAAAATAATGGCTACTTCCATGGAAAGCTCCCAAAATAATTTCGGAATGCTCGTTTCTGACACATCGTAGAGAAGTTTTTTATCGAGACTGTGTGTGAAAAGATGAAGCAAACGTTCACCCATCCAACCACCCATAAACGCAAGTAACATGACAGAGAAAAACAATACGAGTGCAGCGTTTATATCAGCACTTTTTGCGACCTGCCCCTTTTTCCGGCTTTCTTGTCTCTTTTTAGGAGTAGCTTTTTCTGTTTTTTCTTGTGAGAAATATTGTAAGTTCATTTTGTATCTCATCAATTTAAGCAGCCCCTAACAATTCCATTAAACTGATCATGCTCTCACGCATCTGTTCGATCAGCATTTGGATCGATACAAAGAAAGCAGGCAGCACAACTAAAAATAAAACGAGTGCTACGAGTATCTTTATAGGAAGACCGATTACAAAAATATTCATTTGTGGAACCGTCCTTGCAACGATTCCTAGGGCAAGGTCCGTTAAAAACAAGGTTCCTACAATAGGAATGGCCATCTGCAGAGCAACAAGGAACATTCCAGAAAAAACACTTAGAACGAATCTCGTCAAACTTCCGTTTCCGAAATTGGCAATTGCTGAATCAATCGGCAGAAATTGATAACTGTAAAAGATGCCATCCAACAGCATATGATGTCCATCTGTTGCGAGCAAAAAAAGCATAGCAAACGTATAAAGATATCTCCCCATCAATGGTGTTTGAATGCCAGTCTGAGGATCAAAAACATTTGCGATAGCAAAACCCATCTGTAAGTCGATAAATCCCCCTGCGACTTGGAGAGCGTAGAAAACAATCGCCGCAATAAAACCAATGGAGAGCCCTATCATTGCTTCCTTGATAGCAAGCAGTATGAAACCTCCATCTATGCCAATAGGGTCCGGATTTACCGCATATAACATGATCCATGATAAGAATAAAGAAAGTCCTATCTTATGAAAGACCGGCAGATTTTTATTAGAAAAGACAGGAATTGTTAGAAGAAATGCCGATACTCTAGTTAGTATTAATAAAAATGCCGGGAAAGAAAGTAAATCTATCATGTTATAACCCTACATAATGATGAAGATTTTGAAAGATATTTGAAGTAAAGGCTAATATTTGCGATAACATCCACGGTCCAAAAAATACAAGCCCTACCAAAACAGCTACGATTTTAGGTATAAATGCAAGAGTCTGCTCCTGAATCTGAGTTGTTGCTTGAAAGATACTGACAATTAAACCGACAACTAACGCTAAGGCAAGGAGCGGACCGCATAATAAAAGAGTAATATATACCCCTTTTTCCGCAAGAGATACGACAAATTGAGAATCCATGTTTCCACCTGCCCGTTTTAATAGCTTAATAACAATGACTTAACAATTAAATGCCAGCCATCAACTAACACGAATAATAAGATTTTAAATGGCAGTGAAATCATAACAGGTGGAAGCATCATCATCCCCATTGCCATTAAAACACTGGCAACGACCATGTCGATAATGAGAAAAGGAACAAAAATCATAAAACCCATTTGAAAGGCAGTCTTCAGTTCACTGATGGCGAACGCAGGTACAAGAGTTGTTAAAGGAATATCTTGAATACTCTCAGGCTTCTTTGCCCCTGAATATTCTAAAAAAAGCATCAAGTCCTTTTGTCTTGTATGTTTTGCCATAAATTCTTTTATTGGGATACTACCCTTTTCATATGCTTCATTTTGTGAGATTTCACCTTTTACAAGAGGCTGAATGGCTTCTTTGTTTACTTCCTGCATAACTGGTGCCATGATAAAAAATGTTAGAAATAAGGCAATCCCGATTAAAACCTGATTTGGCGGCATCTGCTGAGTGGCCAGAGAAGTTCTAACAAACGAAAGAACAATAATGATCCGCGTAAAACAGGTCATAAGGATAAGAATGCTGGGCGCGAGCGACAAGACTGTTAACAGAAGCAAAAGCTGAATTGTCGTTTCCATGTTTGCCGGGTCACTATTATTAATAAAATCTAGATCCAGACCAGGGATAAATTCACTCATGATGTTTACCTTTCTCAAACGCCTTTTCAATTTCCTTACGCTGCTCTTTTTTGTCATTCAAGATTGAATGTAACATGTTCTTAAAATTGGTTTTTGGATCAACATTATCTTTTGATCTTGTTTCTGTTTCGTTTCGGTTCAGCAATCTGGACTTGAGCTGGCTTGTAACAGTGCCTACACTTTGCGCAGGACGCTGTTCGAGCATCGCATCCACTTCAGCTTCATCGGTTATTTCCTTTAAAAGTGTTACAGTGTCTCCAACCCCTAAAACTAACACTGTATTTCCCGTTTTAATCAACTGTACAGAACGGTTCTGACCGACACCTATTCCACCTAATGACTGAAGGTTTTTGCCGTCCTGAAAGCTTACTGATTTTTTTTGTATGAAACGTAAAACGAAAAACAAAATTGCAAGTACAATCCCAAGCATGAAAATGAGCTTTACTAGCATAAAGAAAGTGCCGCCTTCATCAGGCGCGGTTTTTAGCTCCGTGTTTTGTTTTTTCTCTTTGTCGTCACTTTTTGAGTTATTTATCGTATCGTAGACGCTTTTCCCTTGACTGTTGCCTTCCGCTTGTACTGTGACAGGTACAAACGAAAGACATACTGCTGTAATCAAACCGATAAACCATTTGAACATTGATATGGACACTCTCTTATCCCAATGTTTTCTTTATTGCTTCAATTACACGGTCAGCTGCGAATGGCTTTACGATGAAATCCTTCGCACCCGCTTGAATTGCATCAATAACCATTGCCTGCTGTCCCATTGCCGAGCACATAATAATTTTTGCTTCAGGATGTGATTTTTTTATTTCTTTTAGTGCAGTAATGCCGTCCATCTCTGGCATTGTAATATCCATCGTTACAAGATCTGGTTTTAATTCTCCAAATTTTTCAATAGCTTGTGCACCATCAGCTGCTTCACCAACCACATCAAATCCATTTTTCACTAAGATATCTTTAATCATCATTCTCATAAATGCTGCATCATCTACTACTAAAATACGCTCTCCCATAACACTAACCTCCGTTAATTATTTCAGTTTTTCTAAACGATCACGCTGACTTAATATCTCTGTTACACGAACACCAAAATTTTCATCAATGACGACCACTTCACCTTTTGCAATCATCTTATGATTAACAAAGATATCGACTGGTTCACCAGCTAATTTATCAAGTTCAACTATAGAACCGGCTGTCATTTCTAAAATATCTTTTATCGTTTTTTTCGTTCGACCTAATTCCACCGTTACTTGAAGCGGAATATCCAAGAGCATATCCAAATTTTTTGATTCTACTTGACTTGAACCGAAGTCACTAAAATCCGAAAAACTTGCTGGCTGCACAGATACGTCTCTCATTTGCGGCTGATAACTTGGTGCTGAGGCTGGCCTTGAATCCCTCTGTGCTGGTGGTTCTTCATAATGGTGCATGACAGGCTGTACCTGCTCTTTTTGTTCTTGAGGCTTGTAATCTGCTACTGGTTCTTGTTCTACAACAGGGTCGGGATTCATTAGTTTTTGTACTAAATTTTTCGAAAACTCAGCATCAATCAATTGCATAATGTTCGAGTCAATTAAGTCTCCAACCTTTAACCGGAATGAAACCTTTACTAAAATTTCTTCTTGAGGTATCAGATCAGTATCCGATTCAACATCTAAGAAGTCGATCTTAGGTGGCGAAATATCAACTTTTTTGTTAAAGATAGTAGACATTGAAGTAGATGCAGATCCCATCATCTGGTTCATCGCTTCACCAACAGCGCTTAATTGCAGTTCTCCAAAGTCAGGTGAAGGATTTGTACCTTCTCCGCCTAACATAAGATCAGCTATTATTTGCGCATCTGACTTCTTAATGACTAAAAGGTTAGCTCCTTCGATTCCTTCTGTGTATGTAACTTGAACGGCAACATGTGGAAGTGGAAATTCATCTTTTAATTCCGTTCTCTTTACAACATCAACAGTAGGGGTTGTGATCTCTACCTTTTGATTCAAAAGTGTAGAGAGAGCAGTGGCAGCACTTCCGAAAGAAATATTCCCAATCTCACCTAAAGCATCTTGTTCGATGGAAGATAAATAGTCTTCGGTTGATGTCGTTCCGGACGAGGAAGGACTTCCACCGTTTAGCAAAGCATCAATTTCATCTTGTGAAAGCATATCACCACTTACCATTGATCCTCATCCTCCTTAATGGTTTCTATTATTTGTACAGCTAATTTCTTTTTTACTTTTCCAGGCTGCCCATGAAATTTCGGATTGTTTTCTACTTTAATGACAAGAGGCTGATTAATTCCCTGGTCTAGTTCAATACAATCACCTATGGAAAGATGAAGGAATTCTTCAATAGACATCTCTGAAGATCCTAGTTCCACTTTAAAGGGCAGAAAGGCATTCTTTAATTTATGCTGAATAAATTCAGTCTCACCTGGAATCCGCGTCTTCTTTTTGTTCTGCATCCAATGATGGACAGAAAGCTTAGGAATAATCGGTTCAATCACAACGTGAGGCAAACAGATATTAATCATTCCGCTCGTTTCCCCAATGGTTGTGTTTAACGAGATAACTACAACCGTTTCATTCGGTGATACCATTTGTAAAAACTGTGGATTTACTTCTAGGTCCACCATAAATGGATCTAACTCGATAACACTTGTCCACGCTTCTTTAAAACTTTCCAGTGTATTTTCAAACAGCTGGCTCATGATTTTCGTTTCAATTTCTGTTAAGTTCTCGATTTTATTCATGCCTGCACCACTGCCGCCCATTACCCTGTCGAGCATGGCATATGCGATGTTCGGATTCACTTCCATTAGGATGCGTCCTTCAAACGGTTGAGCTTCAAATACGTTTAAGAGTGTCATTTTAGGGACAGATCGAATGAATTCTTCGTATGGCAGCTGGTCAACAGAAGCCACTCCAATCTGTACATAGGTTCTTAACTGAGCTGAAAAATAAGTTGTTAAAAGTCTGGCGAAATTTTCATGCAGCCGGGTTAAACTGCGTATTTGTTCTTTTGAAAAACGAAGTGCTCTCTTAAAATCGTAAACTTTTACTTTTTTCTCTGACTCTTCTTTCTTCAACTCTTCTGCATCCATCTCACCAGTTGAGAGGGCTGAGAGAAGTGCATCAATTTCGTTTTGTGATAAAACATCTACCAAGAGTCTCACCTCTTTTCATGCGGTTATATGGTTTTATTGAACGATCTTTTGGGTTGTGTAGACTCTTATTACTTTTCCATCTTGCATGACCTTTGTGATGTGCTTTTGCAATGTGCTCTCCAGGTTAATCAATCCTTTTTGTCCTGAAAGATCGGCCGTTTTCATGTTCGAAATTTCATAGATAATCAGATTGTTTACTTGAAATAGCCTTTTTTCCAGCTCATGCTTAGCATCTTTGCTATCAGCCTGAATCTTAAACTTGATTTTTACATAAGACTGATCCGCTAAATTTGTCGTGATTTCATCTGTTTCGACCATTAACTCTTCAAGTTCTTCTGCAGTAGGTTCAGCAGCTTCAGTTTTAGGTGAAAAATGTTTAAAACCAAAGTATCCGGCAGCACCCATCAGGCCTATAGCCAAAAGCATGGAAACCATGATCGTAACAGCTTTATTTTTACCCAACTACAAACCCTCCCTTTTATTACTGTCAAATGGCAGTAAAGTAATATTTCGATAAAAATCGGACACTTTTTGTGCAACCCTTTCTTCGCTTTCTTTAACCACAAACTTTTTGCCTGTCGTCAATGTAATCGTCGTATCAGGAAAGGATTGAACTTGTTCAATATAGATTGCATTCAGTGTAAACGTATGGCCATTTAATTGCGTTACGGAAATCATATGAATATAGGGCTAAGCATCTGCTTGCTTAACCCTCCCTCCCTTCACGTTAACGTTTTAAGTTCACCAATTCTTGAAGGATCTCATCAGATGTTGTGATTATTCTTGTATTCGCTTGGAAGCCACGCTGAGCTACGATCATTTCCGTAAACTCTTCAGATAAATCGACGTTGGACATTTCTAGTGCACCTGCTACTAGAGTTCCAGCTCCGCCTGCACCAGGCAATGCTCCAGTCGGGGCTCCTGAGTTTGTACTTTGACGATATTCATTGCTGCCTGATTTTTCTAAACCTTCATTGTTCGCAAACTTAGCAAGCTGCACTTGACCCGCAGGCTGTAATACTCCTGCATTATCAATATAATTAAGAGTACCGTCAGAACCAACACTAAAACTTTTTGCGTCTGTAGGTATTTTTAAAACTGAATTCCCTGTACCTAACAAGAACTTACCGTCTCCATTAACCACATAGCCTGTTTGATCAAGATAAAAGTTTCCAGCTCTTGAATACGTCGTTTCTGTAAGTGTGATAGCAGTTCCTGCACCTGCAACTGTTCCTGTCCCTAACCTAAAGAATCCATCCCCGGAAATCCCCAGATCCAATGGACGTCCTGTTGTCTGTAAGCTTCCTTGTGTATGAACAGTATCGATTGTTGCAAGTTGTGATCCTAACCCTACCTGTTTAGGGTTAACTCCTCCACGTCCACCACCTGCCGCACTTGCCCCAGCTATCTGTTGACTTACTAAATCTTTAAATGTTGTACGGCCTTTTTTGAACCCGTATGTGTTTACGTTTGCAATGTTGTTACCAATTACATCAAGCTTCACCTGAAAGTTTTTCATACCACTGATTCCTGAGTACATCGAACGTAACATTTGTTTTTATCTCCCTTACTTGATTTAATGACTGCGTCTATCATTCGGCAGTTTTGTGAGCCTCCTGTAAAGGTCCAGCTCGGTTATTCGTCTATCACTATGGCGCCGTTAATATTTGTAAAAATCTTAGAATCTGCTTCATTCCGACCTAAAGCAGTGATAACGGTTTGATTTGGCGCATTTACGACTAGTGTTACATCTCTTAAGATGACCAATGAATCCTTTACGCCTTTAGTTCCCGCTTCTTTTACCTTTTCGCTAATCTTGTTCCAGCTGCTGTCCGTAATTTTAATATTTCTGTCGTCCAGTCTTTTTTGTGCATGCTTGCTTATTGTGAGTGCGGACTGTAATTCTTTATTAAGAAGCGACTTGAACGCATGATTACTCTCGGTCTTGTTGGTCCGTTTTGGCAAAAGAGTAGGCTGGTATAATTGATGAGCGTGTATACGTTCGCTCATAGTATCAACTCCTGTTACTTCTCTGAATCTGTAATTTTAATCACTTGAAAGCTGCTGATTTTTGATCCGTCGGTCATTTCTAGTAAGACATTACCTTTTTCAAACAATACGGATTTCACTGTCGCTTCTTTAAGTTCTAATACCTTTTTACCTTCCGCATCAACAGTCTCTGATTCATAGGTTACTTGTTTACCAATCATCTGACTCTGCTGCAGAAGAGAGGATTCTGACTGAAAGGTAAGAAATTGCTGCATTGTTGAATTCATGTTTGTCATTTGCTCTAGAGATGAAAAACTGGCCATCTGTGCAATAAATTCACGGTCTTGCATAGGATTAGTTGGATCTTGATTTTGCAGTTGTGTAATAAGAATCTTAAGAAAGTCATCTTTCCCTAGCATGCTAGATCCTGTTTGTTTTGTTTTTGCTTGATAGTTCGACAGCATTAAATCTTCTGATATTTTTGTCACGCTTCATCACACCTTTTCATTTAAAACAATTTGTGAGAGCTGCTCTTCAAATGACATACCGTTAGAATCAAGCTCATCGCTTGAATCATCATCCTCAGTCCGTTTCCTGTCTTCATGATTTTGATTTTCCTGATCATGAAATTCAAAAGACTGCTCGTCTTTTTGAAAAAATACTTCAAGCTTTTCAAATTCGATATTTTGTCCTGCAAACGATTGTTTTAATTGGGACAGCTGGCCGTCTAACGCTTCTTTTGCAGCTTGACTGGATGCTATTATTCTAGCAGTGATCTCTCCCTGTTTTTGAACGAGCTGAATTTCAATCGTTCCTAAGTGCTCCGGAGTGAGTTTAATGTGCAGTTTGGCAAAACCGGCTTCGTTTACAATCAATTTACCTCTTGTGATCAGCTGCTGTATTTCTCTTGTAAACTGTTTTTGTCCTTCGTCACTAGAAGCGGGAACTCTTAACGTCCATTGTTCTAAAGGTGAGAGTGGACTCTGAAACGTTTGAAACTCTTTTGAAGCTGGTGTCAACTGTTCACTAGTCTTTGTTGGTACATACCTTTGAAAAGCTTGTTCGGCATAGGTCTGTACTTTCTTTACGACAGATAGTTGTTCCATGATCTTGTGAAACGTATTTTTATCTTGTGTTGCTTGATCATTCATCAGCTTTTTGACTTGATTAAAAATTTGCTCGATTTGTTTTGGCAATGAATGTTTTTGATCAAGATTTGCGGATGGAAACCACTTTTCTAAAAGTGATGTTAACTCTTTCTTTTGCGAATCTGTTAGCGTTTGCTGTTGATCTTGTACCATTACTTGTAAAAGGATTGCTAACTTCATTTCTGGTGCACCATTCATAACATCAGAGGCGTCGATCCGTTCCTGAAGTAATCTCTCAATCTCTTCTCTCAGTTCAGCTGGAAATCCATCTAATAAAGACTGAACTTCCTCTTCATTTACCGATTCTAAATTCCAAAGGTGCTCTATTTCTTCTCCAACGGACAAAAGGTTCATAATGATTCCACCTAACCCATCAGAACTTTCTGCAGGTGGGGTTTCAGAAGTTGAGAGCAATTGTGAAAAAAGCATTCCAGTACTTGGTTGTTTACTGCCATTTGACATCGGAATGGAAGTTGATGATTGGGATAGCATGACTTGCATATTCTTCACCTCCTTTAAAGAGAATTACTCGCCATTAAAACGGTAAGCTCGGCTGCACGTTTCCTATCAAGTTTTGCAAGAATGGCGGCTTGTGTTTCTGATTGTAAAAGAGTTAATATTCCAAGAACTTCGTTATTGCTCATCTCTGTCATGACTGCAGCGGCATCTTTTGCACTCATTGCCTCATAAAGCTTTTTTAATTGTTCGTTCTCTTCTTCCTTAACTGTTGTTTCTGCATCTTCAACTTGCTTTTCAAGTAAAGCAATATCACCTTTTAGAGTAATCACTTCTTTTTCCTTTTTTTGAAGATCGGCTGTTAGTAATTTTATGTAATCTTCTTGCTCATCAATTTTTGCTTGATATTGTTTTTCAAGATTTTCATTATTTACAATCGTTGTAACTAGTTCATCTTCATCAAATGCATTCTTGATTAACGGAATCTTTTTGCCAGTATTCTTCGCTTCTTCAAGAACGTTTACTCCCATAAACGAAAGAACAATAGCAAAGACGGTTACAGCAAAAATTGCAGGAACGACGATTACTAAGAGAAACCATACAAATTTACTCGATTTTTCATTTTGTTTCATCGGCTCACCTGTTTTCACGACTTCGCATAACGCAAAACAGAAAATTCATCATTTTGCTTGTTCTCATAAGAAGTCACTTCCATTTTATAGACGTGTAATTGTTTCTCTTTCAGCTTTTCAAACTTCTTCACTTCAATCGTTTGCTGAAGAAGTTTTTGTTGAATGATTTGCATTCTCTCTCTAGCCCGTTGAAGAAGGGGCTGTAACTCTTTAATCTTGTTTGTCATGGATAATAAAAAGCGTTGTGTATTCTGAAGATCATTTACAACTATTTTTTGCTGAAATTGTTGGTTTGAATGGTTTTCTACGTCTTCTTTGCGTTTTAAAAGGCTGTAAATTTCTTCTGCAATACTTTCAAATGCCTGAACTGCTTCACCTAGCTCAAGTTCAATGGATTCTTTTTCTTTTTGTTTAACTGATAAAACTTTTTCCATTGAGAATTGAAACGACATTACAGATCATCCTTTCCAAATTCCATCAAAAGCCGCTGTACGGCTTCATCAAAACTTACATCTTCGTCCACTTGCTGTTTTAAAAATGACAGAATGCTAGGATATGTCTGAATGGCTTCATCAACGATTTTAGACGATCCTCTTTTGTATGCTCCAATGCTTATAAGGTCTTCAGCTTCAACATATGAGGAAAGAAGTTCTCTAAATCTATCAGCGGCCTGACGATGTTCCACTTGGACAATATCATTCATTACTCGGCTAATGCTTTTTAAAATATTCACTGCCGGAAACTGACCTTTATTCGCTAGACTTCGATCCAGTATAAAGTGCCCGTCTAAAATTCCTCGTACTGTATCTGATATCGGTTCATTAAAGTCGTCTCCGTCAACGAGAACTGTATAAAAGGCAGTGATCGTACCGTTCTTGTTTGTACCCGACCGTTCTAAAAGCTTTGGCAAGACTGCGAAGACGCTTGGTGTGTAACCTTTTGTTGTTGGAGGTTCCCCTACGGCAAGTCCGATCTCTCGCTGCGCCATTGCGACACGTGTTACAGAATCCATCATCAACATGACATTCTTTCCTTGATCCCTGAAATATTCTGCTATGGCGGTTGCAGTTTGGGCTCCCTTTATCCGCATTAATGCAGGCTGATCTGAGGTTGCAACGATTACAACTGAACGCTTTAACCCTTCTTCACCAAGGTCTCGTTCTATAAAGTCGAGTACCTCTCTGCCACGCTCGCCAATGAGTGCTATAACATTAAGATCGGCTGTTGAGTTTCTCGCTACCATACCAAGCAAAGTACTCTTCCCAACACCGCTACCAGCAAATATGCCTAAACGCTGTCCTTTTCCTACAGTCAAAAGACTGTCGATAGAGCGAATTCCCAATTGAATGCTCTCATGAATTCTTGGCCGTTCCATTGGATTGGGGGGCTCATTTTCAGTAGGATATCGAAACAATCCCCGAGGAAGAGAAGACCCATCAAGCGGAATGCCCATACCATCTAATACTTTTCCTATCAGTGATTGTCCTACTTTAATTTCCAGTGGTCTGTGAGTCGCTTCTACAAGACTGCCGACCGCAATATCTTTAACATGAGTAAAAGGCATGAGCAGCACGTTTTCTTCTTGGAAACCAACAACTTCTGCTTTAATTTTTTGTTTTTTTCCATTCGATGTATGGATGTAGCAAACATCTCCAATGGATGTCTTCGGCCCCTTTGACTCAATCATCAACCCGATTACCCTGATTACTTTTCCATATCTTTTAAATGAGTCGATGGACTGCAAGGAATCTATCAGGTAATCAACATTCATGCTTGAATACCTCAATCTGCTCAATCAGCTTTTCTCTAATCTCTTTTAGCTGAACATCGAGAGTGGCATCGATTTTTCCAAAAGGGAATTCGATGACAGCACCATTTTCCTCTAATGATTCATCCGGATAAATAAACAATGTTGCCGTTGATTGCAGCATATTTTTTAACTCTTCACGATGATGAAGGGTTAGATCAAACCATTGGGTAGGAACATATAATTTTACCGTTTCAAACTCGCGAGCTTCTTTTACAAGTTGTTTCACGATTGATACCCATACTTCTGGAGTATCTTCTAATGTTCTTCCAATAATCTTCTCAGCAGCCTTAATCGCCAATAAAATTATTTGTGGCTCTGCTTCATTTATGACTTCATCATAATCTTCTTTCATTTTGTCAATGAAACTCTTTACTTCATCTAGTTGTTTCTTCCAGTTTTGATGACCTTGTTCAACCCCAGATTGGAACCCCGCTTCAAAACCTTCTTGTTTTGTTCTCTCGAATTCTTCTTGCATCTTCAAGCGCCACTCTTGTTCTTCTGCTTTTATTTTTTCATGCTGTGATTGTACAAACATTTCAGCATCAGCTTTGAGTTGAGCTGCTTCTTTTTTAGCTTCTTCTAACAAAGTGGAAGCTTCATTTTTTAGACGATGTATTGTAGTGTCATCATCTTCTTCAGGTATGCTCTCATTTATTTGTGCAAAAAGGGTAAGAGGTTGTATCCCGATTACTACATCTTGATCAGGGGCACGATGATTGCTTTGATTGTTAAAAGATTTAATTACCTTAGACAATCACATCATCTCCTCCGCCTCTAGCGATAACGAGTTCTCCAGCTTCTTCAAGTCTGCGGATTGTCCCAACGATTCTTGATTGAGCTTCTTCCACATCACGAAGGCGGACAGGACCCATGAATTCCATTTCTTCTTTAAAGTTCTCTGCCATACGCTGCGACATATTGTTAAACATCACTTCTTTCACTTCTTCACTAGAAGCTCGTAATGAAAGTAGCAAGTCTTCGTTTTGAACTTCGCGTATAACGCGCTGAATGGCACGGTTATCCAGCGTAACAATGTCTTCAAACACAAACATTCTCTTTTTGATCTCTTCTGCCAATTCAGGGTCTTGAATTTCCAGTGCATCCAGAATCGTTCTTTCTGTACTGCGATCAACACCATTAAGGACTTCTACAACTGCTTCAACACCACCAGCTTGTGTGAAATCTTGTGTTACGGTTGCTGAAAGTTTTCGTTCTAAGATCTGTTCTACTTCACTGATTACTTCAGGGGACGTTCTGTCCATTAAAGCAATACGTTTTGCAATATCTGCCTGCATTTCAGTTGGCAGCTCAGATAATATTTGACCTGCTTGCGATGAATCTAAGTAAGCTAATATGAGTGCAATTGTCTGCGGATGTTCATTTTGAATAAAATTTAAGATTTGCCCCGGCTCTGCTTTTCGAGCAAAATCGAATGGTCTAACTTGCAGAGTTGACGTTAGCCTGTTAATGATCTGCATCGCTTCGTCTTTGCCCATCGCTTTTTCCAAAACCGTTTTAGCGTAACCAATTCCACCTTGCGTAATATAATCTTGAGCAAGGGCTAATTGATGAAATTGTGTAATAATCTCTTCTTTTAATGTTGAATCTACTTTTCTAACTTGAGAGATTTGCAGCGTCAGTCTTTCAATTTCTTCTTCACTCAAATGCTTATACACTTGAGCCGCTACATCAGGACCTAAAGAGATAACGAGGATTGCTGCTTTCTCTTTGCCTGACAACTCTTTTGCGCCTTTAGCCATCTTTCGCTACCTCCTATTCCTCTGTTAACCACGTTCTAACAAGTTTTGCGAACTCTTCCGGTTTTTCTTTTGCCATTCTTTCAAGTTGTTCTTTACGAACTGTACCTTCAGAACCTTGCTCTTTATTCACATCAGGAACGTAATACGTCTGTTGTGTTTCCATCTCGTATTCTTCAATCGTACCCTTATCCTCTTCAACTCTCTTTTTACGTGAAAGTAAGAAGATTAGTAGAATGATAATGAGAAGCAAAATCCCTCCGGTTATGTAAATCCAAATGGGTATGCCTGTAGATGCCGGCTTTGCGTCTGGCTTTCCATTAAAGGGTTGGGCAGAAACAAATATCTTTTCTTGAATCTGCTCGTCTGTTAATTGGTTGTTCACGTCTTTAGATATACTCGTTCTTACAATTGCACTTAAGATTTGTTCAATATCATCTAGTCTTTCTTGTGGCAATGATTCAGGTTTTTTCGGGTTTGGAGGCTCCACCATAACCTGAATACCTAAATCTCTAATCTGGTATGGACTCTCAACAATTTCTTTCCGAATCTTATTTACTTCATTATTTATTCGTTCTTCAACTTTTTCATAATCTCCGTTAGAACCACCAGCTGCTCCCGGATATGTAGGCACTTCTTGATCGCCTGTTCCTCCTACACCGCCCGCCGCTGCTCCTTCACCAGTAAACGTTTCACGAATTCTCTCAACACTAATCTCGATCCCTTTCATGTTGTCTTTATCAACAGGTTCGACGATCGTTTCTTCTCTCTTTTCTTCCGTGAAATCGATATCAGTCGTTACAGTAGCTACCACTTTATCTTGTCCCATGATCGTTGCTAGCATCTGCTGAACACGTCGCTGTAAGTCTCGCTCTACATCTTGCTTAATCTTCCTCTGTTCTTCGTATTTTGAAGCAGAAGAATTAGCATTTCCAGAATGATTTAGATCGTAATAATTAAAGTATTGGTCAGTGATGACGATATTTTCCATAGGGAGATTAGATACGCTTTTGGATACAAGGTGATAAAGTGCTTTTACCTGATCCTCATTTAGTCTCGCTCCATCACCTAATGAAAGAACAACTGATGCAGATGCTTTTTCTTCTTCTTGGTTCACCCAAACACTGCTTTCTGGCAGTGTGATCATTACACTTGCATCTTCTACCCCATTAATACTTTTAATTAAATTGGCTATTTCCGTTTGAGTTGCTTCCCGTTCAAGAACACCGAATTCTTTATCCGTAATACCAAACCCTGATTTTTCTCCAAAATAAGAGAAATCAATATTTCCACTTTTCGGCAGCCCTTCTGCAGCTAGCTGAACTTGCAGATTATTCACTTGACCTTCTGGAACAAGGATGGTTTTTCCGGCGTCCCCTACCTCATTTGCGATTCCTTTACTATTTAAATTCTCCTGAATCTGGCCTGCTTCTTGAGGTGATAGATTCGTATATAAAGGAACTAGATTAGGGGTGGACATCATGACGGTCAGAAAAATAAAACCTGCTATAAAAAGGAAAATACCCCCGAGTATTATTCCTTTTTGTGTATTTGAACGGGCTTTAAACCGTTCTGTTATTTGCTTAGTGACTTGTTTCATTTTCTCGTTCATTTTTTCCCCCGATAAACGCAATAAAAAATTTTATAGCTACCCCCAAATTAGAACGCACATTACGAATTATATAATAGGTCTTAAACCTGCATTCTCATGATTTCCTGGTAAGCTTCAACTACTTTATTGCGAATTTCAAGAGTAGTTTGCAATGTAACACTTGCTTTTTCAGCTGTAATCATGACTTGGTGAAGATCATCCATATTGCCATTCATTAACGCCTGTGTAGCATGGTTTGACTGCGTTTGAGTCTCATTTAAATTCTCTATTGCACCTTGAAGATAATTTTTAAAGCTTTCTTGAGCTTCAAATGGTGTAGTTTTTGACGTTGGAGTAATACTGTTTAAACTTTGAAGTGCTCCAATTGAAATTTTATCCATGAGTCACCACTCCTAACGGCCGATTTCTAGGGCTTTTAAGTACATCCCTTTTGCTGCGTTTAATGCAGTAACATTTGCTTCATATGATCTTGTCGCGCTCATTAAATCAACCATCTCTTTTAGTGGATCTACATTAGGCAACTGGACAAAACCCTCTTCGTTTGCATCTGGATGATCTGGCTGATATACCGATTTGAACGGTGTATCATCTGCTATGATCCCATTCACTCTAACACCGTTTACATTTTCTTCTTTATTAACCGCTTTGTTATACATACTTTTAAAACTGGATTCCCCTGAACCCAGTACAACCATTTTTCTTTTATACGGCTCCCATTCACCGTTTACTAGTCTACCTCTTGTTGTATCCACATTCGCCATGTTTGCTGAAGCAACATCCATTCTAAGTCTTTGAGCAGTTAGTCCAGATGCAGATACATTTAAAGCATCAAATACTCCCATACCTATCTCCCACCTTTAACAACCATCTTAATCGAGCTGAATTTTCCGTTTATTCGCTGCACGAGTGTTTGATAATACAATTGGTTTTTCGCTAATTCTGCCATTTCCTTATCAACATCTACGTTGTTGCCATTGTGATTCATCGTTGTATTTCCTTGTTCTTTTACATAAAAGGAAGAAGGAGTCTGAGTGCTGAAGGAAACATGCCGCTTATCCGTTTGATTTGCGTTTAAACTTCGATCGAACTCCTGTTTAAAAACTGTTTCTTTCGCTTTATATCCAGGAGTGTCCACATTAGCCAAATTATTTGAAATGGTTTTTTGTTTTAGTGCTGACCCATCTAATGCCATTTCCAAGTTTCTCATGACAGGGCTAGAGAACAAGTCCATCACTTCCCTCTTTTTTACTATAGATGTTTCATTTAATGTTAAATCTTACCGCTATATCATATTTTAAGTGATATATCCAAAAAGTGTCTATGTATTTTTTCCCAAAGTGACGTTTTTCGATATAAAGCACTATATTTCGACTAGTTCTATATACCCAAAAACTTTAATAGTAATAATATCCTGTCTTTTTCCAAGCTGAATTGGTGTTTTTATTGCTTCTAATGAATCGACAAATTTTTTATTACTCATTGAAAATCATCTTTTTTGTCTATGTTTTGATGGATTAAAACCTAAAAAAAAGCCCATTCTTAGTAAAAAGAATGGGCTTTTCATTTTTTCATCATTATGATGTTTTTAGTTTTTCAAGTTCTAACAAGAATTTGTCGTTTAAAACCTTAATATACGTTCCTTTCATTCCAAGAGAACGCGACTCGATTACACCAGCACTTTCTAATTTTCGAAGTGCGTTTACGATTACAGATCGTGTAATCCCTACTCTATCTGCAATTTTACTCGCTACAAGTAATCCTTCGTTTCCTTCAAGTTCTTCGAAGATGTGTTCGATTGCTTCAAGTTCGCTGTATGACAATGAACTGATCGCCATTTGTACAACAGCTTTGTTTCTAGCTTCTTCTTCGATCTCTTCCGCTTTCTCACGAAGGATCTCCATTCCAACTACTGTAGCACCATACTCAGCTAATACAAGATCATCTTCTTCGAAAGAAGTTGATAGTCTTGAAAGAATGAGCGTACCTAATCTCTCTCCGCCTCCAACGATAGGGACGATTGTAGTTAATCCTGTAGAGAATAAGTCTTTGTTTTCAACAGGGAAAGCTGTGTAGTCACTCTCAATGTCAATATTGGATAGAGACTCTGTAATGTTGAAAAGATTTTTAGTGTAGTCAGTTGGGAACTGACGGTCTGTAATCATCTTTTTCATACGCTCGTTCTCAATCTCTTGTTTTAAAGCTAATCCGAGCAGCTTACCGCGGCGGCTCACTACGAATATATTAGCACCGATTACAGAGCTTAGTGTTTCAGCCATCTCTTTAAAGTTTACTTGTTTGCCACCAGTTTGTTGTAGCATTGAGTTAATGCTTCTTGCTTTGTTCAATAAATTCATTTTCTTTCTTCCTCCTAGTGCATCCTATAATATATATTGGCTTAAATCTTTATTTTTTGCGATGTTAGCCAGTTTTTCTTCTACATACTCGGGTGTAATCGTAATCTGTTCTAAACTGATATCTGGCGCTTCAAAAGACAAATCTTCTAATAAACGCTCCAATATCGTATGAAGTCTCCTTGCACCAATGTTATCGGTATCTTGATTTACTTCATAAGCGATACTTGCAATCTTAGCAATAGCATCGTCAGAAAATTCAACATTTATACCTTCTGTACTTAATAGAGCTTTGTACTGTTTAATAATCGCATTGTCAGGCTCTATTAATATACGTGTAAAATCATCTACAGACAAGTTATTTAATTCTACACGGATCGGAAATCTTCCTTGAAGCTCCGGGATCAGGTCAGATGGTTTTGCCATATGAAATGCTCCAGCTGCAATAAATAAAATATGGTCTGTTTTTATAGAACCGTATTTTGTCATCACGGTTGATCCTTCAACGATCGGAAGAATGTCCCTTTGAACTCCCTCGCGGCTCACATCAGCTGAGTTTTGATTTTTGCCAGCGATCTTATCAATCTCATCTAAAAAAATAATACCTGTTTGCTCTGTCTTGTAAACCGCTTCGCTCGTCACATCGTCCATATCAATCAATTTTGCTGCTTCATCTTGAGTTAATACTTTTCTTGCTTCACGAACGATAAGTTTTCTTTTTTTCTTTTTCTTCGGCATCAGTCCGCCAAGCATATCTTGCATATTCATGCCAACTTGCTCAAGTCCAGAGCCTTGAAACATATCCATCATTGAAGGATTTTGTTCTTCTACTTCAACCGTAACAAGATGGTCTTCCATTTCTCCAAGAGCTAGCTTGTGTGCCATTTGTTTTCGTTTTTGGTTCAAATCTGCTGTATCATCCTGTTGTGGAGGCTGGTCATCGTTTTGATTCCCTCCGCCAAAAAACATTTCCAGTGGATTTTTATAGTTTGTTTCTGTCTTCTTGCTTGGGACGAGAAGATCGACTAGCCTTTTATTTGCATTCGTTTCTGCTTTGTCTTTTACTTCGTTGATCTTCAGTTCTTTTACAAGACGTACGGATGTTTCAACTAGATCCCGCACCATCGAGTCTACATCACGGCCAACATATCCTACTTCAGTGAACTTAGTAGCTTCAATTTTAATAAATGGAGCTTGTGCCAGTTTAGCGAGCCTTCTTGCTATTTCTGTTTTTCCTACACCTGTAGGACCGATCATTAAAATATTCTTTGGCGATACTTCATCACGCAATTTATCGTCGAGCAAGCTCCTTCTATAACGATTTCGCAGAGCAACAGCGACTGCTTTTTTTGCATCTTTTTGACCAATAATATATTGATCAAGCTTTTCAACGATTTGCCTTGGAGTTAATTGACTGTTCATTCTAAATCGCTCCTTTAACAGAATATTACAGTTCTTCTAACACGATCTCTGTATTCGTGTACACGCAAATTTCTCCTGCTGTTTGCAAAGAAGCTAATGCAATTTCTTTTGCCGAAAGGTGGGAAGCGTTATTCTTCAATGCTCTCCCTGCTGCAAGCGCATAATTCCCACCTGAGCCTATGGCTAAAATTCCGTCATCAGGTTCAATTACTTCCCCTGTTCCTGAAATCAATAACATGTGCTCTTTGTTCATTACAATAAGCAATGCTTCTAATTTTCGTAACACCTGGTCTGTGCGCCATTCTTTGGCCATTTCAACACTCGCTCTTTGAAGGTTCCCACTATACTCTTCTAGCTTGCCTTCGAATTTCTCATATAGAGTAAATGCATCTGCGACAGAACCGGCAAAGCCTGCAAGAATTTTGCCTCCATAAAGCTTTCTTACTTTTTTTGCAGTATGCTTCATAACGACAGCATTACCGAATGTAACCTGACCATCTCCTGTCATGGCCGCTTCCCCATTGTGCTGGATGGCAAATATGGTAGTTGCATGAAAAGTTGACATTGAAAAATCCCTCCCTTTTTGTTTTTATGCTCGCGGATGAGTATTATTATAGATTTTTTTTAAATGATCTTTTGTCACGTGTGTGTAGACTTGAGTAGAGGAAAGATGAGCGTGTCCCAACAATTCCTGAACTGCTCTTAAGTCTGCACCTTCATTGAGCATATGAGTCGCAAAGGTATGGCGCAATACGTGAGGACTAATATGTATGGTCAGCGAAGATTGCTCAATCATTTTATTCAATATTTCTCTTACGCTTCTCGCGGACAAAGGTTCCCCTTTATAATTTAAAAATAAAGAATCTGTTTTATTTTCAGTTTTTTCAAGCAAAAGCTTACGTCCATCTTCTATATATCTTATTAGCGCTTCCTTTGCAAAAGATCCTACAGGAACGTATCTTTCCTTTTTCCCTTTTCCTTTTACTAAGGCAGCTTCCACATACAAATCCAGATCTTTCACTTGCATCTTACAGCATTCGCTCACACGTATGCCCGTTCCGTAGAGTAATTCGAGAATCGCTTGGTTTCTTTGTCCGATTGGCGTGTTAATATCAGACACGTTAAAAAGCTTCTCCAACTCTTTTTCGTAAAGAAATTGAGGAAGCATCTTTGCTTTTTTAGGCAGTGAAGCCATGGCAAACGGATTTTGTTCTACGATTTTTTCTCGATTTAAGAAGCGATAAAAACTGCGAAGTGACGAAATTTTTCTAGCGACTGTATTTCTCGCATACTGTTTTTCATGCAGCGTAACAAGATAATGTCTGACTAAAACATAAGAAACAGCAGCGAATCCTTCGATTGCTTGCTGTTTCAAAAAAGAAGTAAAGTCTAAAATATCTTTTTCATAATGTTCAATCGTATATGGCGAACTGTTTTTTTCAATCATTAAATATTGAAGAAAGTCCACCACGAGCTGGCGTTCTGCTACCATATTGTACACCTCACAAAGCCCCTAAATCTTAACACAACTTAGGGGCCAAAGCAATACATGTTCACAAATTTGTTATAAAATTCTGAATTGTTCCAAGTGCTCGATCAGCAAGTGCTGTGTTTCGCTCTTGCTTGTTTTTAATTCTTTTCTCTAACGGAGGCAATAGTCCAAAGTTAGCGTTCATAGGCTGAAAGTTATCAGGGTTTGCCGTTGTAATATAATAGGCCATGCTCCCAATTGCTGTCTCTTTAGGAAAAGTAACTACTTCCTCACCTTTTACAAGTTTAGCAGCATTTATACCTGCGACTAATCCGGATGCCGCACTTTCAACGTACCCTTCAACGCCAGTCATCTGTCCTGCAAAAAACAGGTCATTTCTTGCCTTTAATTGATACGTGTCTTTTAAAAGGTTCGGTGAGTTTAAGAACGTATTACGGTGCATAACTCCGTATCGTACGATTTCTGCATTTTCCAATCCTGGAATAAGGCGGATGAGTTCTTTTTGCGGGCCCCATTTTAAATGAGTTTGAAATCCTACGATATTATATAGAGTTCCGGCACTGTTGTCTTGTCTAAGTTGGACCACCGCGTACGGGATTTTCCCTGTTTTTGGATCTTCAAGACCAACAGGTTTCATTGGTCCGAATAATAAGGTTTTCTTCCCTCTGTTTGCCATGACTTCAACAGGCATGCAACCTTCAAAAAAGATTTCTTTTTCAAATTCTTTTAACGGCACAGTCTCTGCGGAAATGAGAGCTTCGTAAAAACGATCAAATTCTTCTTCAGTCATTGGACAGTTTAGATACGCTGCTTCACCTTTGTCATAACGAGACTTTAAATAAACCTTGTCCATATTGATGCTGTCTACTTCAATAATCGGAGCAGCTGCATCATAGAAGTAAAGATATTCTTCACCTGTTAAAGCATTTAATGCTTTTGATAGATTGTCGGATGTTAATGGCCCTGTGGCAATAATGGTAGGTCCTTCTGGAATCTCCGAAACTTCTTCATTAATTACTTCAACGTTCGGATGATTCTTCACACGCTCTGTTACAAGGCTGGCAAATTCATGACGATCTACCGCCAAAGCTCCGCCTGCAGGCACTGCACAATCATCTGCAGAAGAGATAATTACAGAATTCAACTTTCTCATTTCTTCTTTTAATACACCAACTGCATTCGTTAATGTATTTGCCCGTAATGAGTTTGAGCAAACAAGCTCGGCAAACTTCTCTGTATGATGAGCCGGTGTTTGTTTTACCGGTCTCATCTCATATAATTTTACTTTGATTCCTCGGCTAGCGATCTGCCAAGCTGCTTCACTTCCAGCAAGACCCGCACCGATTACATTTACATGTTGGTATTCCATGAAGAAAAACTCCTTATTTAACTTCCTCTTCGGAATAGTCGCAGGATACACACTGTACAACTTTCCCTTTTTTCGTTTTCTTTTCTACTAACATACTATTGCATTTTGGACAAGTTCTCGCAAGAGGTTTATCCCAAGATACAAATTCGCATTCAGGGTAGCGATTACAGCCGTAGAATAGTCGTTTCTTTTTACTTTTTCTTTCAACGATATTTCCTTTATGACAAGTTGGACACGTCACTCCGATATCTTTAACGATCGGCTTTGTATTCCGGCAATCAGGAAAGTTAGAGCATGCCATAAATTTCCCGAAACGCCCCATCTTAAATACCATCTCATGTCCGCATTTCTCGCAATCTTCACCAGCAGGTTCATCTTTGATCTCTACTTTTTGCATTTCTTCTTCTGCAATCTTTAGTTTCTTCTCAAACTTTTTATAGAAATCATCAATTATGCCGATCCAATTTTCTTTTCCATCTTCGACTTCATCCAAATCACTTTCCATTTTGGCAGTGAACTCAACGTTAAACACTTCAGGAAAAAATTCGAGTGTCATTTCAAGAACAAGACCACCTAGTTCAGTCGGAACAAACTTCTTATCATCAAGGGCGACATATCCTCTTTTTTGGATCGTATCCAATGTTGGCGCATATGTCGACGGTCGTCCAATACCCAGTTCTTCCATCGTGCGAACAAGTCTCGCCTCAGAATATCGAGGTGGTGGTTGTGTAAAATGCTGCGTAGGTTCAAGTTCTTTCTTATCGACCTTCATACCCTCTTGTACGTCTGGCAGGATGCGGTCTTCTTCTTTTTTACCGTCATCATTTCCTTCTACATATACTTTCATAAATCCAGGAAACTTAACTTTTGATCCTGTAGCACGGAAGGTAACTCCCCCGTTTTGAAGATCAACCGTCATCGTATCTAATACTGCTGAGGCCATCTGGCTAGCTAGAAAGCGTTCCCAGATCAATTTGTATAGACGGAGCTGATCTCTCGATAAGTAGTTCTTCAGATCTTTTGGATGGTACATAACAGAAGTCGGACGGATTGCTTCGTGAGCATCCTGAGCATTTTTCCCCGCTTTCTTTTCAGCTCTGCTGCTGTTTACGTATTGCTTTCCGAATTCATCTGAAATAAACTGAGACGCTTCTTCTTTAGCGGTATCGGATATACGAGTAGAGTCTGTACGCATATAGGTGATTAAACCTACCGTTCCTTCTTTCCCTAAATCCATACCTTCATATAATTGCTGGGCAATCATCATCGTTTTCTTCGCTCTGAAGTTTAGTTTTCGAGCGGCTTCCTGCTGAAGAGAAGAAGTGATAAACGGGGGAGAAGGATTTCTTCTTCTTTCTTTCTTTTGAACAGAATCAATCGTAAACGACTTACCTTTGATTTTGCTGAGTATATCTTTTACCTCTTGTTCATTAGAAAGCTCTTTCTTTTTCCCATCAACTCCATAGAACTGTGCTTCAAAATCATCTCCAGAAGCAGAGAAGATACCTTTTATCTTCCAATATTCTTCTGGTTGGAATGCTTCAATCTCTTTTTCACGTTCTACAATTAAACGAACGGCAACGGTCTGAACACGTCCGGCGCTCAGTCCCTTTTTAATTTTCTTCCATAATAAAGGACTGACTTTATAACCTACGAGTCTATCCAGAATTCTGCGAGCCTGCTGAGCATCTACAAGATCCATGTTGATCTTGCGAGGACGTTTAAAGGAGTCCTTAATCGCGGTTTTTGTAATTTCATTAAATACGACTCTGCATTCTGAATCTAAATCAATATCTAAACTATGAGCTAAATGCCAAGCAATTGCTTCACCTTCACGATCCGGGTCAGCCGCGAGAAAAATTTGTTTCGCTTTTTTTGCTGCTGTTTTTAAATCTTTTAAGATAGGACCTTTTCCTCGGATCGTTATATATTTAGGATCATAATTCTCTTCAACATCAACACCTATTTGACTTCTAGGCAGGTCACGTACATGTCCCATTGAAGCTTTAACGTCATATTTGCTCCCTAAATATTTTTTTATCGTCTTTGCTTTTGCGGGAGACTCAACAATGACTAAGTATTTTTCCATTTACAGTTTATCCCCCTTTAAGGGTTTAGTGAAATCTTCCCTATTATTAAATAATGTATCTGCATTTGTCAAACTCTTTCCTATTAAAATGATAGCGTTTATAACCATTCATTTTGAATATCTTCAGCACTCATCACAAGTTTTGCTCCATTTTGGATTAAAAAATTGGTGCCTGCTGCACACTCTTCAAGAATCGATCCAGGTATCGCAAAAACATCTCTGCCTTGTTCAAGTGCTTGGTCAGCTGTAATTAATGAACCGCTCTTCGTTCTCGCCTCAGCTACTAATGTCGCCTTGCTTAGACCGCTAATTATACGGTTCCGGATTGGAAAATGCCAGCGTTTCGGCGGGACAGTCGGCGGAAACTCTGAAAGCAGCAAGCCTTGTTTCGTTATCTGCTCAGCGAGTTTACTATTTTCCCTTGGATACACCCGTTGTAAACCTGAACCTAATACGGCTACCGTTTTAGAATCGTTTTTTATACATAATTCATGGCTAAATGTGTCTATTCCTAATGCAAGACCGCTAATAACTGTCCAAGAATCGCAAATTAGAGGATGAATGACTTTTTTTAAAGCTAACAATCCCTCTTTACTTGGATGTCTAGTTCCGACGACACTTATCATTTTATCCTGTTTTAGTGCACTCCAATCCCCTTTGCCATAGAGTACCCACGGCGGATCAAAAATAGTCTTCAATCGTACTGGATAATCTTTATGAAAAATAGTTACCGCACAGATTGCGTTTTTCTTTAAATGGTTCATTATGTATGTACTGTTTTTATGATTCAAGTGGCTGTATAAACGCTCTGCCATTCGTTCAGTGAACCCGAATGTCTTCATCATAGCTGAGATACTCAACGAAAAAGTTTCTACTAATTCTGGATCAACTTTTAAAATAGTATAGATATGTTTCCATGTCAGCCCTTCGCAATGATGAAGAAAAATTAAGCGTTCATGATCCAACTCTTCTTCCCCCTTAAGTAAATCAAATACAAGTTATTTTATTAAATGAAAAAGCTCCCGAATCTGGGAGCTTTTCATGATGAATAGAAAATACGATTTTTTTACTGCTCAAATCTAGATTATGCTTTTGTTTTGTGTGTCACACAACGATCGTACAGATTGTTTTCTTTAAGTGCTTCTACCAACGTTTCTCCCATTACAGAAGGAGTTGCCGCTACTTTAATTCCGCACTCTTTCATTGTTCTAATCTTCTCGTCAGCAGTACCTTTACCGCCTGAAATGATAGCTCCAGCATGCCCCATACGTTTTCCTGGAGGAGCTGTTTGACCACCGATAAAACCAACAACAGGTTTCTTCATGTTCGCTTTAACCCATTCAGCAGCTTCTTCTTCTGCAGTTCCGCCAATCTCACCGATCATGATTACAGCATACGTATCCTCGTCTTCGTTAAACGCCTTTAAAACGTCAATAAAGTCTGTCCCGTTTACTGGGTCTCCCCCGATACCTACTGCTGTTGATTGTCCGATTCCACGCTCTGTCAATTGGTGCACTGCTTCATACGTTAATGTTCCAGAACGAGATACTACACCAACATGACCTTTTGTGTGAATATATCCTGGCATAATACCAATTTTACACTCTTCTGGTGTAATGACTCCAGGACAGTTTGGTCCTACTAGGCGTGTTTTCTTGCCTTCCATATAACGCTTAACTTTAACCATATCCATTACAGGAATACCTTCTGTAATACAGATAGCAAGGTCAAGCTCGGCATCAACAGCTTCGATGATTGCTTCTGCAGCAAATGCAGGAGGAACGTAAATAACAGAAGCATTTGCCCCAGTTTCTTTAACTGCATCAACAACCGTATTGAATACAGGAAGACCTTCAACTTCTGAACCACCTTTACCAGGTGTTACTCCGCCCACAATTTTCGTACCATATTCAAGCATCTGTTTCGTATGGAAAAGACCAACAGAACCTGTAATACCCTGAACGATAACTTTCGTGTCTTTATTAATAAAAATGCTCATGCTTTAAATTCCCATCCTTCCTACAATGTTTTCTCTATTACTTTACTAGCGCGACGATTTTCTCTGCACCGTCAGCCATAGAATCAGCAGCTGTAATATTAAGTCCGGACTCTTTTAGAATCTTTTTACCAAGATCAACATTCGTTCCTTCTAAACGAACAACGAGTGGCAATTCAAGACCGACTTGTTTTGTAGCTTCAACTACACCGTTGGCAATAATGTCACATTTCATGATACCACCAAAGATGTTAACGAAGATTCCTTTAACATTCTTGTCTGAAAGAATGATCTTGAATGCTTCTGTTACTTTTTCAGTTGTAGCACCGCCCCCAACGTCAAGGAAGTTAGCGGGATCTCCACCGTAATGCTTAATGATGTCCATAGTAGCCATAGCTAGTCCAGCACCATTAACCATACAACCGATGTTTCCATCAAGTGAGATATAGCTAAGATCGTATTTTGAAGCTTCAATTTCTTTTGCATCTTCTTCTTCTAAATCGCGATATTCTAAAATATCTTTATGGCGATAAAGTGCATTTGAATCAAAGTTCATTTTAGCGTCAAGTGCCATAACGCTTCCATCACCTGTAACAACTAACGGATTGATCTCTGCGATAGAGCAATCTTTGTCAACAAACGCTGTATATAATCCCAACATAAACTTAACTGCTTTTCCTACTAGTTCAGTTGGAATGTTAATGTTGTATGCAAGACGTCTTGCTTGGAATGCCTGAAGACCGATAGCTGGATCGATCACTTCTTTGAAGATTTTTTCTGGCGTTTCTTCAGCTACTTCTTCAATCTCAGTTCCGCCTTCTTCAGATCCCATCATGACTACACTGGAGGTAGCACGATCAAGAACAAGTCCGATATAATATTCCTTTTTAATATCGCAGCCTTCTTCTATGAGTAAGCGCTTTACTTCTTTGCCTTCAGGTCCTGTTTGGTGAGTTACTAGGACTTTACCTAAAATATCATTTGCGTATGTACGCACTTCATCAAGGCTTTTGGCTACCTTTACGCCACCCGCTTTACCGCGGCCACCTGCGTGAATCTGTGCTTTAACTACAGATACAGTGCTCCCCAGTTCCTTTGCAGCTTCTACAGCCTCTTCGACAGTAAATGCTACTTTCCCGTTTGGAACAGCCACACCATATTTTCTAAGTATCTCTTTACCTTGGTATTCGTGGATATTCATTTACTCTCCATCCTCCTATCATGGTGAAAACTTAAAGTACCGTTATCATTGTATAAGACCGCGCGAATAATGTCTACTATTCTTCAGAAAATTGCAAGCGCATACAACGTTTTAAAGCCACCAAAAAAACCAAAACCACATAAATGCGATTTTGGTTTTACGGCATTTTATCTTTAGAAAAAAGCCAATTCCATATTGCCCTTCATTTCTTTTTTCCGTTTTGCTGTTCTTTAATGAGCTTAGGTGTAATAGCTTCTTTTTCTCCGACCGATCGATAGATTCCAAACTCTTCAGCCATTTCTTCTTTAAACTGGTTCACCAACTGTTCAGATTGCTTAACAACTAGTTTGTTTCTTGGCATGGTACTCACTCCTTTTATGTTAGCAATGCCCAAAAACAGACCTATTTATGTTTTATTTTCTGCTTCTTTATCCAGCTTATAAATAAATGCGAACAATTCTGCTACTACTTCATACAGCTCTTCAGGAATACTTTCTTGTATTTCTAATTTAGATAACAACTGAACAAGTGAAGGATCTTCCTGAACAGGAATATTATGCTCTGAAGCGAGTTGAACAATCTTTTCAGCTGTCTCTCCTCTACCTTTACCTACTACGACAGGAGAACCTGACTCTAAGGGATCGTATTTAAGAGCAACTGCTTCTTTTGTGTTTTTCTTCTTCATACACGCAAGTCCATTCCTTTATAAGATGTAATTGTGTCTTTTTGTCCGATCTCTTTTTGTGGTTTTTGTGTAAATGAGATGGAAGAGAGCGTGAAATGAATAACGTTTAAGCTCTTTTTTAATGAAGGGATGAATGCACCTGATAACTTTTCGATATTCGGGTAGTCACTATAAACTTTTAAAGATATTATTCTGTTTTGGATCTGCACATCTACTGCCACTTCTTTTAGACTCTTCATCTCCAGCCAAAACAGCATTCTGCAATGGTTTGGATCTAATGATTGTCCTTTTTGCTTTCTGCCTTCCCAATGAATCGTTATTTCTTTGGGATTTGTCTCCTGACCAAAAGGAATCTGTAGAACAAATTGCTGCATTCCATCGTTGTTCGGATGATTTTGAATCTGCTGACTTGTTATTTTCAGAAGAGCTTGCTCAACCTTTTGCAGGACACTTTCTGGCAGCTCAAGCAGTTGGGTACTCTGCTGCAATAAAAGCAGCTGTGATTTTAAAGTTTCTGTTTGCTTTATTTGAACTGGATCAAACAAGAGATTTCTTTCATGTAAAAGACCTGATTTATGCAGCCATTTCTGAACAGCCTGCAAAAACTCACTTGAAGCAGGATGACGCTTAACTTCATTTAAGGAACCATCAGATTTCCCCGTTTGAAGAGTTTCAGTCCTGATTAGGTCATCCGTTGTATGCTTAAAAGCTGAGTTGTGCTTCCCGTCTTGTAAAACAAGTTTTGTATTTGAAATGGAAGTGGAAGGTTCACCTTTACTCATTTGACCATCCGCATTTACGGTTGTAGAGAGAGCTGACCTTTGCTCCAACTTACTGTTTTTTGGTTGAAAACCAAATAGGTCTTGAAGAAGGTTTACCGTTTTTGCTATTTGTTTATCCTTATGTGCTGAAGGAAGTAATGACTCATATAATTCGACCATCTCCGCTTGTCCCGTTGTTTTAGTCAAACTGTTCGCTACGGCTTTTACGGAATCAGGATGTGCAGCTAGTTGAAGCTCCAGCATACGATGGATAACCTCTTTTTTTATAGTAAAAGGTAACCCTGTGGTTAACTGCATAAGATCGCCAATTTGTTTTACATTTTCTTTCGTTAACGGTATTTTTTCTGACACAGCAAATTCAACGGCTTTTTTCATATGATCAGAAGAAACGACATTCAACTTTTGTAAGATCTGGTCCGTTGTAGATTTTATAGTGTCTACATCTATTTTCTTTAAAAGAATCGTTCCCTTATTTTCTGCTACTTCAAACAAGTACCGATTGCCTTTTGTTAATGGAGCTTCAAGTTTTGCGTGGATCGTTGCGCCATTGTATAAAATGGTTGCAGATTGATCAGGAAAAATCTCAAGTATTTTTGCCATTAGCAGCTGATTTGGCTTTAAAGAGATCATTCCTTCTATCATTTTTGGTGATATGTGTTGTGGACTGATGATGTTGTTAAATGGTAACACCTTAATCACTCCCGGTAATCTGTATAAATTCTCCTACAGGATTAAATGATTTACGATGAATATCTGTTGCGCCCCACGTTCTTAACGCTTCTAAGTGTTCTTTCGTTCCATATCCCATATTTGTACTAAATCCATAGTGAGGATATCTCTCATCTAATTTTCTCATGTATCGATCTCTCGTCACTTTTGCTACGATCGAGGCGGCTGCAATGGAGATGCTTTTTTCATCCCCTTTTATAATCTTTCGCTGATCGATAGGCAAAGGAACTTCCATAGCATCAATTAATAATTGATCAGGTTCAACTGCAAGCTTGGTAATTGCCTCCGTCATTGCTAGCTTTGAAGCCTGGTAAATATTAATCTTATCGATCTCAGCAGGTTGAACTAAAGTAACACTATAGCTTATGGCATCTTCTTTAATTTTATCGTACAAAGCTTCCCGTTTTTTTTCAGAAAGTTTTTTAGAGTCGTTGATCCCTGTAACTGTGTAGCCAATAGGCAAGATGACAGCTGCGGCAACAACTGGTCCAGCTAATGGTCCGCGCCCAACCTCGTCTACGCCAGCAATTAATATTTTCCCATTAGATATGCACTCATTCTCAAAAAACCGCATCGTTTCTAGTCTGTTTAATTCTGCTTCTTTTTCTAACAACCTTTTAGTGTAAAGGTTATATAGTTTTATTGCGCCTTGTCTATCATCAAGAGCAAGCCCTTTTAACAATTGAGGTATCTTCTCCTCTTGACTGCTCTTTAATCGTTGTTCCCATTCTTTAATTGAAATTCTCATTTTCCCCACGCTCTATTATGTATTTTATATCGTCCCAATAACGAAAAGTGTAAAGAAAACAGGCACATATATTTACGCACCTGTTTAATTTCAAGTATTTATTTGATTAATTCTGGTTGTTCATAAGAAAGTCGACCAAGTTTTTCAGAACGAAGATCCCGAAGAACAATCTCAGCGGTTTTTTCAAGATCAATCTCTCCGCCGCTCATGATACACCCTCTTTTTTTGCCGATTTCTTCAAATAACTTCATGTTATCTTCAGGCAAAGTAGTGAGTTTATATCTTTCTTTTAAACGGTCTTGATAATGTTCGCTTAAGTACTTCACAGCAAATAAAACGACTTCTGTAAAGTCAAACAATGTCTCTTTAATAGCTCCAGTTACTGCAAGCTTTAGTCCGATTGCTTGATCTTCAAACTTTGGCCACAGAATTCCAGGTGTGTCTAGAAGTTCTAATGTTTGACCAGCTTTAATCCATTGCTGTCTTTTCGTTACGCCAGGTTTATCACCAGTAACTGCGATGTTCTTGCCTGCCATACGATTAATGATGGTTGACTTTCCTACGTTCGGGATACCGACAATCAATGCACGCACTGCACGCGTTTTCACGATTCCCTTCGCTCTCATTTTATCGAACTTTTCTTTAACAAGTTCATGAGCCAGTGGTTCTATATTTTTAATCCCTTTACCGTCTTGAGAGTTGATCGCTAATGAAGGAATTCCCTTCTCCGAAAAATAACTTTGCCATAATGACGTAACCTTCGGATCAGCAAGATCAGCTTTGTTTAAAAGTACGATTCGGGGTTTTCCTAACAAGATTTCATCGATCATTGGGTTTCTTGAAGCTAGCGGAATCCTTGCATCCACGAGTTCAAAAACAACATCGATCATTTTAAGTTTTTCAGTTATTTCCCGCCTTGCTTTCGCCATATGGCCTGGAAACCATTGAATTGTCATTTACTTCACCCTACTTTACTTTACAAATCCTATTTCTGATAACGGCCAGAAGCGGAAGGAAGCTTTTCCTAAAACATATTCATCTTCTACTGTTCCGATGTTTCTGCTGTCGCTGGAATTGCGGCGGTTATCCCCTAATACAAACAGCTCTCCTTTAGGCACTTTTTGCTCTGCAGTCACTTCAAGCAATGTAAAGTCGTACGTAAAGTTGCCGTCTTTCGTTTTTTTCTTATACGGTTCTAAGTATTCTTCTTTTACCTTTTTACCATTCACGAAAAGGGTGTCATCTTTATATTCAACTGTATCACCCGGTAAGCCAATTACTCTCTTTATGTAATCTTTTTCTTCTGATGCATGAAATACGACGATATCAAATCTCTTAGGTTCACCCATCATATAACTGAACTTATTAACAATTAATCGATCGCCATCCTGAAGTGTAGGCATCATGGATTGTCCATCAACTACTACAGGTGCGAACAGAAAGAATCGTATAATTCCTGCTAACAATAATGCTGCAGCTAATGCTTTAATCCATTCCCATGTTTCGTTTTTTGTTCGTACCATTCTAAATCCTCACCGTCTCCTAGAAATTCCTTACTTATAATATGGAAAAAGGAGCTTGAGTAGTCAAGCTCCTTTCGAAAATTATTAGCGAATTTCTTTAATACGAGCTGCTTTACCACGAAGTGCACGAAGATAGTATAGCTTCGCACGGCGAACTTTACCGCGGCGCACAACTTCAAGGTTCGCGATCTTAGGTGAATGTACAGGGAACGCACGCTCCACACCTACACCGTAAGAAATTTTACGAACAGTAAACGTTTCAGAAATCCCAGACCCACGCTTTTTGATAACAACGCCTTCAAAAAGCTGGATACGCTCACGAGTACCCTCAATTACTTTCACGTGTACACGTACAGTGTCACCTGAACGGAATTTAGGTAAATCTGATTTCAATTGATCTTTTGCTAGATCTGCAATAAGCTGTTGCATAGTTTATTGCCTCCCTTCCCATAGATGTTCTTGCTTTACATTACTAAGCAGCGGAACACCGGATTAAACGGGCATAAGCCACAAACAATATCATAACATACTTAACAAATGACTATCAAGTTGTTTTATGATTATCTTTTATTTCTTGAAGCCAATCTTCTTCTTCACGAGTAAGATCGATCTTTTCAAGTAAGTCCGGTCTTCGCTCGAACGTTCTTCTCAGTGACTCTTTTCTACGCCAGATCTCTATATTTTTATGGTTTCCAGACGTTAGTACTTCAGGTACTTTCATCCCTCTAAAATCAGCAGGTCTCGTATATTGAGGGTGCTCTAGCATTCCTGTACTGAATGAATCTTGCAGATGCGATTCTTCCTTTCCTAAAACCCCAGGAAGCAGCCTCGTCACCGCATCAATCACTACCATAGCTCCAAGCTCTCCGCCTGTTAACACATAATCGCCAATCGATATCTCATCAGTCACCAAATGTTCTCTTACCCGCTCATCATAGCCTTCATAATGCCCGCATAAAAAAATGAGATGCTTCTCTTGTGAAAGCTCTTCTGCTTTTCTTTGAGTAAAACGCTCTCCTTGAGGACAGAGCAAGATAATGCGCGGTTTATGCGAGACTTCTTTTGACAGCGTTTCTACAGCGTCAAACAGCGGCTGAGGCGTTAAAACCATACCTGCCCCGCCACCATAAGGATAATCATCTACATTTCGATGCTTGTTCGTCGAAAACTCGCGAAAATCCAGCACCTGAAACCTAACAGCACTTTTTTCTTGAGCCTTCTTTAGGATGGATTGACCAAAAACACCTGAAAACATGTCTGGAAACAGGCTTAACACATCTATTTTCATTAGAACAATCCTTCTAACGGTTCGATGATAACTTTTTTATTATCAATATCTACTGTCTTTACAACTGAAGGAATGTAAGGGATCAATATGTCTGATCCGAATCCTTTTCGTTTAACCACCCATACATCATTTGCACCAGGTGACAGGATCTCTTTGATTTTTCCTAATTCTTCACCTTCTAGAGTAAATACAGAACAACCTATGATGTCGTGGTAAAAAAATTCACCCTCATCTAGTGTAACAGATTGTTCTTTTGGCACTTTTAATAAATACCCTTTAAATGGCTCAACATCATTTATATTTCCGTGGTCTTTAAAGGTTAAGAGATCAAACTGTTTATGTTTTCGGTGTGTTTCAATGGTTACAGGTACAAGTTCGTTTGGACCTTTTTCTACATATAAAGTATTTCCAATTTTATATCGTTCCTCTGGAAAATCAGTTCTAGAAATTACACGAACTTCTCCTCTAATTCCATGTGTGTTTACGATTTTGCCAACGTTCAGCCATTTATCCATTGTTAAACCCTTCTCTCGTACAATAATTTCTATTTGTTCTCTGTTCTAAATTTTAGCATAAAACACGTTATGTATACTTCGTTCTTAATAAAAGTAAAGCCAGTTTTCTAAAAGATTGTTGCTAATCGTCATGTATAAGTCTTCGTAGACAGTTGAGTGGAGTACAAGGTGCGATACTATGGCTAGGATAGGATAAGCGTGCCTACTACATGAGAATACATCAAAGGCATGCGCCGAGTAATCATGGTTCGGTGGATCTGCTGCAGACGCAGGAACACTCTTTCTCTAAACAAGGCTCACCTCACGTCTCGCGGAAATCGAGCATGCTGAAACAGAAAACAACTCTTCTCAAAAACAACTACGTTTACGAAAAACAGGAAAAGAAAAAAAGGAAGAGGTATCCCTCATCCTTTTTAAACGATTTCGATTGAAATCCTTTTATTTTGATTGGTTCCCGCTGCATTAACAACAGTACGAATCGCTTTTGCCACTCGTCCTTGTTTACCGATCACTTTCCCCATATCGGTTTGATGAACGGTTAACTGATAGACAAGACGATGGCCGTCTTTGACTTCTTTGACGCTAACTTCCTCTGGGTGATCAACTAGAGCCTTCACAATCGCTTCGATCAACTCTGTCATCATAGTTCCCCTTTAGTCAAAATTATTTTTGGTTCTTTGCGTTATGGAATTTCTCCATAAGTCCAGCTTTTGAGAATAGGTTACGAACTGTGTCAGATGGCTTTGCACCATTTGTCATCCACTCAAGAGCTTTCTCTTCATTGATCTTAACTTCAGCTGGGTTAGCAACTGGGTTGTAAGTTCCGATCTCTTCAATGAAACGTCCATCACGAGGAGAACGAGAATCTGCTACTACTACACGATAAAAAGGAGCTTTCTTAGCACCCATGCGTTTTAAACGAATTTTTACTGCCATTATAACTTGCACCTCCGAAAATAGTTCACACAAAATAATATAATAGTATAAATTGACAGGTTTGTAAACCTGAAAATTCAGTTTACATAAAAGGGAATTTAAATCCACCTTTTTTCTTTTTGCCGCTCATCATACCGGACATTTGTTTCATCATCTTTTTCATGTCCTCGAACTGTTTGATCAGGCGGTTAATTTCTTGCACCGGTCGTCCGCTGCCTTTAGCAATACGTCGTTTCCGGCTGGCATTAATAATTTCAGGCTGTTCTCTTTCATGAAGAGTCATTGAACGAATGATAGCTTCAACGTGATTGATCTGCTTTTCGTCAATCTGAACGTTTTTCAAGCCCTTCATCTTGTTTGAACCTGGAAGCATGCCAAGTACTTCATCTAATGGTCCAAGATTTCGAACCTGCCCCATCTGATCAAGAAAATCATCAAATGTAAACGACATATCACGCATTTTCTTTTGAAGATCACGCGCTTTTTCTTCATCTACTGAGGACTGTGCCTTTTCGATAAGAGTCAGCATGTCACCCATTCCTAAGATTCTAGAAGCCATTCGGTCCGGATGGAACGGCTCTAACGCATCCATCTTTTCACCAAGACCAACAAATTTTATTGGAAGTCCTGTAACAGCTTTGATCGATAGGGCTGCACCACCGCGTGTATCACCATCAAGCTTGGTTAATACAACACCTGTAATTCCTAATGCATCATTAAAGCTTTGGGCAACATTGACCGCATCTTGACCTGTCATCGCATCTACAACAAGGAAAATCTCGTCAGGTTTAGCAACTTCTTTAACCTGTTTCAACTCGTCCATCAACGTTTCATCAATATGCAAACGTCCCGCTGTGTCAATAATGACATAATCATGATGGTCTTCCTTTGCCTTTACAATAGCTGATTCAGCAATTATAACGGGGCTAACTTTGTCTCCCATTTGAAAAACCGGAAGATCAAGCTGTTTTCCAACCGTTTCTAATTGCTTAATCGCCGCAGGTCGATAAATATCAGCTGCAGCAAGAAGCGGTTTGCGGTTTTGTTTTTTTCGTAAATGGTTCGCAAGCTTTCCAGTAGTAGTCGTTTTACCTGCACCTTGAAGACCTACCATCATAATGACGGTTGGCGGCCGGTTAGAAACAGCAATCTTGCTCTGTTCTCCACCCATAAGTGACGTAAGTTCTTCGTTAACTACTTTTACAACTTGCTGTCCAGGTGTCAGGCTTTTGAAAACTTCCTGACCAACTGCACGTTCAGATACCCTTTTCACAAAATCCTTAACCACTTTAAAGTTAACGTCCGCCTCAAGAAGAGCAAGGCGTACTTCCCTCATCATTTCCTTTACATCCGTTTCATTTACTTTCCCTTTTCCACGAATCTTTTGTAAAGTGCTCTGAAGACGGTCGGCTAAACCTTCAAATGCCATCTCACTGAACGCCTCCTATTCCATATTTTCAAGGCGATCGATAATTGCAATTACGTTATCAGGTTCAGATTTCAGAAGCTCTCTTAAAGATGACAGCAACTGGTCACGTTCCTGAAACTTTGCAAAAAGCCCTAACTTATCTTCGTATTCTTCCAGCATCGCCTCTGTCCGTTTAATATTATCATAAACAGCTTGGCGGCTGACATTATATTGTTCAGCAATTTCACCTAGAGAATAATCGTCCAAATAATACAAACCCATATAGTTCTTTTGTTTAGGGGTCAACAGTGATTGGTAAAAATCAAAGAGATAATTTATTCTCATCGTTTTATCGAGCATACTTTCACAACCCTTGTTAAGTGAAATGCCTTTACATGAATACTATACAAGGATGAAAATTAGATGTCAAGTTTTTTTCTTAACAGAATGAATACCCAACACATGCTCTGGTGCTCAACTCTAGGAGAGATTGAGTACATGAATTTCCTGTAAATGTCAATTTATGTGATTGCCTCCTGTTTTTATTTGATTGAGTCCATTTTTTATATGATTATTGTGCATTTTTAAATGATGGATGACTCTTTTTATGTGAAGTTCGCCATTCCAAAAAAAAGAAGCAGATTTACTCTGCTTCTTCCTCATCTTCCGTTCCTGCAAACAACCCGTAAACGAACTGTTCAGGATCAAATTCTTGAAGATCATCAATTTTCTCGCCTAAGCCTACAAATTTAACAGGGATATCCAGTTCATGACGGATAGCAAGAACGATTCCGCCCTTTGCTGTTCCATCAAGTTTTGTTAAGACAAGACCTGTAACATCAGTAGATTGGCCGAATGTTTTGGCCTGGTTCATCGCATTTTGCCCAGTCGTAGCATCAACGACTAAAAGGACTTCGTGTGGTGCGCCTGGTACTTCTCTTTCGATTACCCGTTTAACTTTTGAAAGCTCGTTCATTAGATTTACTTTATTTTGCAATCGTCCAGCTGTATCGCATAATAAAACATCCGCTTTTCGCGATTTTGCAGCTTGAATGCTGTCATAGATTACCGCTGCAGGGTCAGCTCCTTCGTGATGCTTGATCACATCAACTCCAGCACGTTCTCCCCAAACTTCGAGTTGATCGATCGCCCCAGCTCGGAAAGTATCTCCTGCCGCTAAAATCACTTTTTTTCCTTCATTTTTTAATTGATGCGCAAGTTTACCAATTGTAGTCGTTTTCCCGACTCCGTTCACACCAACAAATAAAATAATGGTCATACCTTCTGATTGCAGGAGAAGTTTGTGGTCGCCATCATCTTTTTGAAGCATCTCAGCAAGTTTTTCTGTGATTGCTGATCGAAGTTCCATCGGATCTTGAATGTTTTTCGTTCGGGCAACATCTTTAAGTTGGTCAATTATATCGAGAACCGTATGAACACCAACATCTGCTCCAATTAAGATCTCTTCCAATTCTTCAAAGAATTCTTCATCCACTTTTCGATAACGTTTCAACAGATCATTAACTTTAAAAGAGAAAGAACCTCTCGTTTTTTCCAAACCTGTTTTAAACTTCTCAGATACCGATTCTGATTGATTTGAAAATTTATCTTTTAATCGTTTTAAAAAGCTCACTATTTTTCCTCCTACGATGTTACAAGTTCTTTTGTTTCTTCGAGTCGTACTGATACAAGGTTAGATACACCTGATTCCTGCATGGTTACACCGTACAAAACATCCGCTTCTTCCATCGTACCTTTTCGGTGTGTTACCACAATAAACTGTGTTTCCTTGCTAAACGCGCGCAAGAATTTTGCGAAACGGTTTACGTTTGCATCATCTAGCGCAGCTTCCACTTCATCAAGAATACAAAAAGGAACCGGCCGTACTTTAAGAATAGCAAACAACAGAGCAATCGCAGTAAGTGCGCGTTCTCCACCGGATAGCAGTCCCAGCTGCTGCAATTTTTTACCTGGTGGCTGCGCCATAATATCGACTCCTGTTAAAAGCAAGTCTTCAGGCTGAGTTAGAACAAGATCAGCCTTGCCGCCTCCGAATAATTCCTTGAAAATGACGCCAAAATGAGAGCGAATAGCCATGAACGTTTCTTCAAAGCGGGTCTTCATCTCTTCATCCATCTCTGAAATCACACCATATAGCGTATCTTTTGCTTCATTTAGATCATTTCTTTGTTCTGAAAGAAAGTCAAAGCGCTGACTGACTCTTTCGTATTCTTCTATCGCTCCGATATTAACGACGCCAAGCTCTTCGATCGCTAATTTAATCAGTTTCACTTTTCGTTTCGCATCTTCAAGCGGCATCTCGAGTCTGTGTTTTTCCTTTGCACCTTCGTACGAGAGTTCATATTCTTCTCGCAAATGTGTAAGTCGAGTTTCTAATTCGACATCCAGCCTGTTGATACTGACTTCTTCAGTCCTTAGACCGTCACTTAGCTGTTTATATAGCCGTTTTGATTCTTTTAATTCACGTTCCATCTCTTCAATGGATTGGAAAGAGTTAGTTCTTTCTTCTCTTCGTTCTGCAATGAGCTTTACGGCCGTGTTTTTCTCATGTCGCCTCTGTTTAATCTGCTCATCAAGGGAATCTTCTCCTGATGAACTAGAGTTCATTTCTTCCTCAAGCAGCCAATAGTCTTCTTCCGTTTCTTTGCTTTTCGTTTCCACATCATCACGTTCTTCTTGAAGACGCCCGCACCTTTCTTTTAAGTTAGAGACTTGCTGCTCAAGTTCGGCTGCTTTTATTTTTAAATGTGTTAACGTTTCTCTAAGTTCCTCTTTAGAGGTCTGATGCATCTTTTTCTTTTCTGTTAGATCAGCGATCGTTTTTTCAAGTTCGTTACCTGCCTTGACCGCTTGATTTAGTTTCTTTTGAAGATCGATCACTCTTGAATCTGCAGCAGATTTCTCAGATTCATAAGAGTTTTTCTCCCTATCATATAATTGCAGTCTATCGTTCAAGCTCTTTTCATTCATCTCAATCTCACGGAATTTAGCTTTTAGTTCTTGTTCAAGATCTCTCAAGCGTTCGCCTTCAGTCTGAAGAGCCTCAAGTTGTTCTTTCATTTTTAAAACTTCGGCTTTCTTCTCTGCTACATTCGACTCTAATTGAAGGGTCTGTTTCTCCATTGACGCAATTTTCTCAGTAAGTGACTCTACTTCTCGCTGCCTGCTCAAGAGTGATGAACTCTTTTGTTTTAAACTTCCCCCAGACATAGATCCACCTGGACTTACAACATCTCCTTCAAGCGTTACGATTCGATACCGGTAACCTACTTGTTTTGCAATGCTGTTCGCGCCAGCAAGATTTTTAGAGATGATAATGTTTCCTAACAAATTACCGATAATGTTTTCATATTTCGCATCATATTGCACTAAATCTGATGCTACTCCAACAAACGCTTCAATTGACTGGGCGTGATAGGTGTCAGCACTTGAAATGCGACGGCTTTTTATTACATTTAACGGTAAAAACGTCGCCCTTCCCGCTTTCGTTTGTTTTAAAAACTGGATAGCTTTCATGGCATTCTGTTCATGGTCCACAACGACATGCTGCATGGAAGCTCCTAATGCAGTTTCAATCGCCGTTTCAATCTCAGGAGGAACAGAAAGAAGCTCCGCAACAGCACCTTCTATGCCAGCTAGACGAGATTCTTTCGCTTTTAAAACTTCTTTAACACCTTGCATAAAGCCCGCATATTCGTCCTGCATGGACTCTAGCATTTCTTTTTTTGATTTAAACTGTTGGATAAATTGATAAGCCTGATACAGTTTTTCTTGGTTTGACTGGCTTTCTTGCTCTTCATTCAGCATAGACGCCTTTAATGTTTGATACTCTTCTTGCTTATTTTTTAGATCCGTTTCAGCTTCAAGATACGATTTTTCTGCCATTTCTTTTGCTACTTTTAGATCTTCTCTTTGAAGGAGAAACTTATTGTTCTCTTCATCAAGTCTAGTGCTTTTAAAGTTTTGCTGTTTAGCTTGATCTTCAAGGTAACGCATTTCATTTTTGATCGTTGTTTGTTCATTAAGGCGTTCAAAATAGTCGCTCTTTAATTTTTCAAGCTCTGCTTCAACATCCATTTCCAGGACAGTTAAGCGACTCTCTTCCTCTTTTACCTGCTTCTTAACCGTTTTTAACTCTTGTTCTTTTTCCGCAAGAACGCTTTTTTCTGCTAAAACTTGTTTCTGAAGCTCTTCCTTTTTGATCTTTAACTGCTGTATCTGTTCTAAAAGAGAAGTCTTGTGCTGGTCATAGTTTTTCTTTCTTTCTTTTAAAACTTCTTTTTTTCCTTCAAGTTTCTCAAGTGTTTCACTTGCTAAAAGAAGTGCGCCCTGAAGTTCATCAATGGATTCATCCATCGCCTGCATATCAAGTCTTGCTCTTTCAATCGCTGTTTCTCCATGTTTTACATTTGTAGATAATTCACTTTCTTGTTTCTGCAGCTCGGCTACCCAAACTTTTTGTTTTTCCCAACGTCCGTGCAAGTCTTCAATCTCCGAAACAAGCACTGCCGTTTCTACAATTTCAAGCTCCTGCTTCTTTTCGAGAAAATCTTTTGCAATAGACGCTTGTATTTTGAGTGGTTCTACTTGAGTATCCAACTCATGCAGGATATCTTCCACTCGGTTTAAGTTTTCTTGTGTTTCGGAAAGTTTTTGTTCAGCCTTCTGTTTTCGTGTCTTATATTTTAAAACACCTGCTGCTTCTTCAAAAATCTTGCGTCTCTCCTCAGATTTACTGCTAAGTATCTCTTCTACACGGCCTTGTCCAATGATTGAGAATGCTTCTCTACCTAGTCCAGAGTCCATGAAAAGCTCAACAATGTCTTTTAATCTGCATTGTTGTTTATTGATTAAGTATTCGCTGTCCCCTGAGCGATAAACTCTTCTAGTAATGGATATTTCGTTATAATCAAGAGGCAAATGCTGATCTTCGTTATCTAATGTAAGTGTTACTTCTGCGACATTTAACGGTTTTCGGTTATCACTGCCAGCAAAAATGATGTCTTCCATCTTTGATCCACGAAGGGATTTTGCCGATTGCTCACCTAATACCCAACGCACCGCATCCGAAATATTGCTCTTGCCGCTTCCGTTAGGACCAACAACTGCGGTAACTCCTTGGACAAATTCAACTTGGATCCGCTCTGCAAATGATTTAAATCCTGCTACATCAATTCGTTTGAGGAACATCTCTACAATCCCCCTTACATCCATCTAGACCATTCATATATTTTGAGTGGAATGGCCGTTTTATGTTTTTCTACTATGTATCTAACTTATTTATTTTATCATAGATTTACCCGCTCATAGTCATAAAGATTACAGTGTGATAAAATATGAAAGTACAATCAATAGTTCTGTTTTTGTTTTTTACATAATACTACAGCGTAAAAAGGAGCCCTATAATGGACTTAACGAATGAAAATTTCGAAAATCTATCTTTTATGATTGAGAGCTTGAAAAAGAAATTGCAATTAGTAAACAGCGGATTGATTCAGCCAGAGGATTATGAATTAAATCGTTATGATGACATAAAAGAACTGTACGATATGGTTATGAAAATGCCCTCCTTCAGCATTCGAGACATGGAAGGAATCGTAGAAGAACTTGCTTCTCTAAAAAAGAAATAGTAGAAACCCCCTAAAGTGACGTATTCACCTCATCTTAGGGGGTTTTCTTTATTCTTTCTTTGCGACCTTGCCGATCGCTTCTTGTGCAGCATGCTGTTCCGCTTCTTTTTTTGATCTTCCATAACCGATGCCAAACGTCTCATCGTTTAATCTTACTTCAGAAACGAACTCTCGGTTATGCGCAGGACCCTTTTCCTGAACAATTTTATAATCAATATGACCTAAACCTTCACGTTGAACAAATTCTTGCAGCTGACTTTTGAAATCCATCACATGAGAAAAAGCACCTTCGTTTATTCGTGGTACGACGCACTGATTCAGGAACTCAATCACTTTTTCGAGTCCTTGATCTAGATAAAGTGCTCCAATGAATGCCTCAAACACATCCGCTAAGAGAGCAGGACGCGATCTTCCACCAGTGTTTTCTTCCCCTTTTCCCAATAGAACAAAATCACCGAAGTGCAAATCGTTCGCAAACAGCACAAGTGATGGTTCACAAACGATGGCTGCTCTAAGCTTTGTGAGTTCACCTTCGCTCATGTTTGTAAATTTGCTGTACAAATATTGAGAAATCGTTAGTTCGAGAACAGCATCTCCAAGAAATTCAAGTCTTTCATTATCCTCGAACGTTCTTCCGCGATGCTCATTCACATATGATGAATGGGTAAAAGCTTGTGCTAATAGTTTTTCATTATTAAACGTAATATTTAAGCGTTCCTGAAGAGGGGCTACTTTCTGAATGCGTACCTTGTCATCCATGCCCTTTTTGGAAGCCGACTTAAACCGATTTTTAACTGTTTTCTTTTGAGTTGATTGTTTTGAACCTTTCATAAACTTCCTCCAAAAATCTCGTAAAAGGGCTATTTTGTTGTTTCTCCCCTTAAATGGGAAGAAAGCCCCGCTATAAACACGGGACTTTATCCGTTACTTATTGTTTGCTGTTTATGTAATTTACAACATCACCAACAGTTGCAATTTTTTCAGCATCTTCATCAGAAATCTCTAATTCGAACTCATCTTCAAGTTCCATTACCAATTCTACTACATCAAGAGAGTCTGCACCAAGATCTTCTTTAAAGGAAGCTTCAGGCTTAACCTCAGACGCGTCAACACCTAGACGGTCAACAACGATCTTTGAAACTCTTTCTAAAACGTCTGCCATTTTGTGTGTCACCTCCTTTCAATAGTATATGCTTTTTTATCATAAAAAACTAGAGGGATACGTGCTGTTAAAAAAACAAGTTTCCAAAAGAAAACTACATTACCATTCCGCCATCAACATGAAGAGTTTGTCCTGTAATATAAGAACTCTCATCTCCTGCTAGAAACACAGCTGCTGCTGCAATGTCATCTGGCTGACCAAAACGGGCTAACGGAATGTTTCTCAGCATATCCTCTTTGATTCCTTCTTCTAGCTTACCTGTCATATCTGTTTCTATAAAACCAGGTGCGATCGCATTAACGGTAATACCTCTTGAAGCCAACTCTTTTGCAGCCGTTTTTGTTAGACCAATTACACCTGCTTTTGCTGCTACATAGTTGGCCTGGCCTGCGTTACCGGAAACCCCTACGATCGATGCGATATTAATGATGCGTCCATGACGCTGTTTCATCATTTGTCTGCTAACTGCTTTTGTGGTCAGGAATACACCTTTTAAGTTCGTGTTGATGACTGCATCCCAATCTTCTTCTTTCATTCTCATAAGCAAGTTATCTCTTGTAATCCCAGCATTGTTTACGAGAACATCAAGCCTGCCAAATTCATCAATAACTGACTTTACCATGTTCGAAACATCTTCTGAGTTAGAAATATCAGCTTTGATGGCAAATGCATTACCGCCGTTTGCTTTTATCTCTTCTACAACTTCGTTTGCTTTCGCTTCACTGCCGGAATAATTTACTGCTACTTTTGCTCCATTTTTAGCAAAATAAAGGGCAATCGCGCGACCAATTCCACGGGAGGCACCTGTAACCAATACAGATTTATTGTTAAGCATCTACCGATTCTCCTCTCAGTTTCTCTACTGCCAGCATTAAAGTATCCATGTCTCCAACAGCCATTACATTGGCACGGCGATTCACTTTCTTTACAAGGCCGCATAAAACTTTACCAGGTCCTATTTCAATAAAAGTATCTACGCCAAGATCCATCAATTCTCTAACAGTCTCTTCCCAGCGAACGGGTGAATAAAGCTGTTCGATCAGTTGTTGTTTAATCTGTTCTCCAGATGTAACAGGTTTCGCTGTTACGTTAGCGATTACTGGTGTTAGAGCATCATGAATTTCAATCTCCGATAAAACTTCAGAAAATCGGTCAGCTGCAGGTTTCATTAAGGATGAGTGAAAAGGTCCGCTAACTTGTAATGGGATTACTTTTGCGCCTTCTTCTTTCGCTTGCTTTCCAGCTTCCTCTACGCCTGATACCGTTCCGGAAATAACAATTTGACCTGGGCAGTTCAAGTTGGCTACTTGTACACTGTTTCCTGCTTGCGTAACATCCGCTGTTATGACTTCAAGTCGCTCTTGATCAAAACCGATAATAGCAGCCATGGTCCCCACACCTGCAGGAACTGCTTCTTCCATAAGCAATCCGCGGTTTCTTACCGCATACACTGCGTCCTCAAAAGAAATACTGCCAGCCGCAACTAAAGCTGAATATTCTCCCAGGCTGTGCCCAGCAGTAAAGTCAGCTGAAATCCCATGCTCTTTAAATACTTCAAGAACAGCAGTACTAACGGTTAATAAAGCAGGCTGTGTGTTTTCTGTTTTCTTCAGCAACTCTTCAGGTCCTTCAAAGATAATTTTTGACAAGTCGATCTGCAGTTTTTTGTCGGCATTATCAAATACAGCTTTTGCTCGTGGCTCTTGATCAGCTAGTTCTTTCCCCATTCCTACAACTTGAGAACCCTGTCCAGGAAAAAGAAAGGCGATTTTACCCATCTGTTACTCCTCCTTTTTATCGTCAGCTTGAATATGATTCAAAATCGTATGAACGACATTCTTATCTACCATCTCTTTCGTTTGGCGGATGGCATTTAATACGGCGTTCGCATTTGAGGAACCGTGTGCTTTTATTACTGGAGCGGCTAAACCAAATAGTCCCGCTCCACCATACTCTGTATAATCGAGCTTATCTTTTATTCCGCGAAGCTTTGGTTTCAATACTCCCGCTGCCAGTTTGCTTGTTAAACTTGACGTTAATGTTTCTTTAATCATGGAAAACATGCTCATAGCTGTTCCTTCAATTGATTTTAAGACTAGATTCCCAGAAAATCCGTCACAAACAACAACATCTGCAGCTCCCATGAGAAGATCTCTTGATTCTACATTTCCGACAAAGTTAATATCAGCTTCTTTCAGCAATAGATAGGCTGCCTTTGATAGTGCGTTTCCTTTTTCGCTCTCTGTCCCTATGTTTAGTAGTCCTACTCGAGGGTTTTCAATTCCTCTTACTTGCTGGCAGTAGACAGAGCCCATTAACGCATATTGTAGAAGGTGTTCAGGTTTAGCATCCATGTTCGCACCTACATCTAAGAATAGGAAGCCTTGGCCATTTAGGGTAGGAAGTGTTGGTGCTAATGCGGGTCTCTCTATCCCTTTAATTCTTCCAACGTAAAATAAGCCACTTGCCATTAAAGCACCTGTGTTTCCTGCTGAAATGTATGCATCTGCTTTACCTGTTTTCACTTCATTAGCTGCGAGTACCATTGATGCATTCTTTTTTCGTCGAACTGCTCGAACGGGTTCCTCAGAGGTTTCAATGACTTCATCCGTATGTATGATGGTAAAAGTATGATTGGTTGGTAGATGTTCATTAATTTTAGCTTCATCACCTACGAGAGTGATTGATAGTTCCGGATATTGTTCAACAGCGAGCAATGCGCCTTTCACAATTTCTTTTGGCGCGTTGTCTCCACCCATGGCATCTAATGCGATTCTCATGCTGATTTAACTTCCTTCCTTTGGATCTTGTTTTGATCGATACATCGTAAACTCACCGTTAAAAACAAGCTCTTTTTCGACATAACTGTTTAATTCTACTTTTGTCCGTTCAGAGCCCTTTTCTGTCACTTTTGCTTTTGCGATAATTCTTTCTCCAACCCTAACAGGACGTGAGAAACGAATGTTTGCCTTTGCAGTCAATGCTAGTTCGTCGTTTATTATTGCCACAGCTAAGGAATTAGCTTGTGCGAACACATGATGTCCTCTAGCAATTTTATTACGTGAGAATACGTGTTCTTCTTTAATATCTAATATTGAAATAGCAGACTCGTCTAATTGCAGATCAATGATTTCACCGATTACTTCTTCAATCGGAAGTGCTTTAACATCATCCAGTTTCGTTTCAGCAACAGATTTAATTCTTTCTCTAAGTTCAGGGATTGAAAGTTCTAAACGATCAAGCCGAATAGTCTGGACACTGACGCTGAATTTATCTGCTAGTTCTTCATCTGTAATAAAAGGTGTTTGTTTAATGGTTTCAGTTAAGAGCTCTTGCCGCTCTCGCTTTGTTTTTTTCATAAATACTTTTCCTTCTTCCATTAAAGAGGTCTTATTTATGGATTCATCCTTATTTCTATAAAAAAGCGTTAGAAAAGCAGGTGCCCTAAAATAAGGCGTACCTGCCGCGTTTTTCTGCTATTATGAGCTGGTACTAATAGTAGTATATAGTATCAGTACTCCTCTTTCAACTATTAATCCAGTCTTTCCTTGTCAAGGACCCCTTCATTTTCAAGGATAGCCCGTATTGGTGCATACATCGTTTCTTTCCAAAACTCTTCAGAATTCACAAGTTTTGCAGCATCATTTCTTGCCGTTTCCAATATACGATAATCGTGAATAAGATCCGCTACTTTAAAGGCGGGAACTCCACTTTGCTTATTACCGAAGAAATCTCCAGGGCCGCGAAGCTCTAAATCTTTTTCTGATAGTTCAAAGCCATTAGTCGTCTCGGTCATGATTCTCATCCGCTCTTGGCCTTCTTCAGTCTTAGGATCTGCAATCAACACACAATAAGATTGATCACTCCCGCGCCCCACTCTTCCCCTTAACTGGTGCAATTGGGATAATCCAAATCTTTCTGCATCATAGATCACCATTATTGTGGCATTCGGGACATTGACCCCAACTTCAACAACAGTCGTAGAGACAAGAATCTGACACTGATTAGCTGCAAATCTTCTCATCACTTCATCTTTTTCAGTTGCATGAAGCCGTCCGTGCATTAATCCTACTTCATATTCGTGAAAATATTGGCTGAGCTGCCCATGAACGTCAATCGCATTTTGGACATCTACTTTTTCGGATTCTTCAATTAATGGACAGATCACATAGGCCTGCCTTCCATTCACGATTTCTTTTTTTATAAAATCAAGAACTCTTTCTAACATGCCGTGTTTAGCCCAATGAGTGATGATAGGCTTTCTTCCAGCAGGCATGACATCTATCGTAGATACATCCATATCACCAAATGCAGAAATGGCTAATGTTCGAGGGATGGGTGTAGCTGTCATGAACAGCACATCTGGACTTTCTCCTTTTTCCCTCAGCACCCTTCTTTGGTTGACTCCAAAACGGTGCTGTTCATCGATAATTACCAATCCTAATTTGTGAAAATTCACTTCCTCTTGTATAAGAGCGTGAGTCCCTACCATTATCTGTATCTCACCTTGACTTAACAAATGCAGCGTTTCTTTTCTTAACTTCCCTTTTACAGAGCTCGTTAACAGAGCAACCGTAATACCAAAAGGCGCGAACATTTCCTTAAGGGATTGAAAATGCTGTTCAGCAAGTATCTCAGTAGGCACCATCAGTGCCCCTTGCCTGTTCGCAGTTACAGAAGCATATAATGCGATGGCCGCTACAACTGTTTTTCCTGAACCAACGTCACCTTGAAGAAGCCTGTTCATCCGACTAGCATCTGTTAGATCTTTTAATATTTCTTCTACTACACGCTCTTGTGCTTGTGTGAGCTGAAAGGGAAGAGAAGCAATGAATGACTCTACACGCTTCTGATCAAATAAAAGTGAAGCACCTTCTGATTGCTGCCGGTTCCATTTTCTAAAAATCTGCATTTTTAGTTGAAAGAAAAGAAGCTCCTCATATGCGAGTCTTCTTCTAGCAGCCTTTAACTCTTGAAAGTTTTCTGGGAAATGCATCATTTTAAGTGCCGTTTCTTTTCCAGGAAGCCGGTATTTCTCGCGTAAATATAGAGGGAGCGGTTCCGGGACATGCCCCGTAAATTGTTTAAACGTTTGTTCAATGATTTTGCGCATCGTTTTCCCGTGCATCAATCCTTTTAAAGAATAAACGGGTTCAATTTTACGGTCGTCTGAAAAAGGACCAAAATGAACATCACTGACCGTTAACGTCATTTTATTGCGATCCCACTTTCCTGTAAGAGTAAGTGTTAGACCTAAGGAGATTTGATTTTTCAAGAAAGGACGGTTAAAGATTACCGCTGAAACTAAATACTTGCCGATTAGCATACGGAACGTCAGTCTTGATTTTTTTTTCGGAAAATAACGTAGAGAAGGCTCTGAATGAACCTTCCCTTCGATTGTTGCTTTTTCATCATGTGCGATGTCTGATAGATCTTTCTTTTGATAATCTTCATAGCGATACGGCAAATATTCAAGAAGATCTCCAACAGTGATAATTCCCATACTCGCTAATTCTTCTGCTTTTTTTTCACCGATTCCTTGTACGGTTGTTGTTGGTTCTGTAAGCATCATCACTTCTCATTTAATGGGATGCCGAATATTTTCGCCTCAAGTTCTCTGCCAGTAGGAGTGGCAGCTAGACCACCCTGTGCCGTTTCGCGTAGAGCTGATGGCATAGAGAGACCAATCTTATACATTGCATCAATAACTTCGTCACATGGAATACGGCTTACGATGCCTGCAAGAGCCATGTCTGCAGCAACTATAGCGTTACTTGCTCCCATAGCATTTCTCTTCACACATGGAACTTCAACAAGACCTGCTACAGGATCACAAACTAATCCCAGCATGTTTTTAAGTGCAATCGCCATCGCTTCAGCAGCTTGTGAAGGTGTTCCACCAGCTAATTCAACGATTGCAGCTGCCGCCATACCAGTTGCAGATCCCACCTCTGCCTGACAACCTCCTGCTGCTCCTGAAATGGAAGCATTGTTAGCGACAACAAATCCAAAGGCACCTGCTGTAAATAAATACTGTATCATCTCTTCGCGAGTCGGCTTTAGTTTCTCCTTTAACGCAAATAGAGTCCCTGGAACTACTCCTGCAGATCCTGCAGTAGGCGTTGCGCAGATTGTACCCATTGCAGCATTTACTTCGTTCGTCGCCATCGCTTTACTAACCGCATCCATCATCAGATCACCAGACAAGGATTTCCCTCGTTTGATATAGTCTTGTAAAAGTTTCCCGTCTCCACCCGTCAATCCTGAATGAGACTTAACATCTTCTGTAATCCCGCGCAATACTGCTTCTTCCATTACCGTTAGGTTCCGGTCCATAAAGGATGTAACTTCGTCTCTTGTTCGGCCGGTAACTTCCATTTCTTGCTCAATCATAATCTCTGAAATCTTGCATTTTTTTGATTCCGCTAATTCTATTAGTTCAGCTACATTACGAAACATATGCTATTCACCTCTTAATCATGAATCTTAACAACTTGTTGAACAATAGGAAGAGAATTTAATTCATCTATGATGACACCATCAACATTTTGATCGATTTCAATCACCATGAGGGCTTCTTTCCCTTTTTCTTTTCTCGATACTTCCATGTGACCAATATTGATCTCATGTTTAGCTAATATGTTGGCAACACCAGCAATGGCTCCATATTTATCGTTATGAACGATTAGCAAAGCAGGATGATTGCCAGAGAGCCTTAAATCAAACCCGTTCAGCTCAGTGATTTCGATTTTCCCTCCACCGATGGAGATACCAACCAGTTCTATCTGAGCTTCGCTGTCTCCAATGATTACTCGAGCTGTATTCGGATGATCTGTAATCGCGTCTTCTTCCGTCATCGTTATGGCGATCCCTTCTTGCTTAGCGATTGTAAGCGCATCCACAATCCGAGTATCGAAGGTATCGTAATCTAAAATACCCCCGACTATCGCAACATCTGTTCCATGACCTCTATAGGTTTTAGCAAACGATCCATAAAAAGAGATTCTTGCAAAATCAGGCTTTCTGCCGAATAAATGCCGGGCAACTCTGCCGATTCTGGCTGCTCCAGCAGTATGTGAACTTGATGGTCCGATCATCACGGGACCGATTATATCAAAAACACTTTTATATTTCATGACGATCTCCTTCACTTGCGTTTTTTCCCAATAAAATAAGTATTCCTCCTTAACTTTATCACACTTTAAGTTAAAGAGAGAATACTTTTAGGGATTATTCAACTGCTAAAATAAATGAATAGATCGGCTGTTTTCCATTATGGATCTCAGCTTCAGCATCAGGAAACTTATCCTCGACATAATCAGCTAGTTCTTTTGCTTCTTCTTCAGAACAATCTTCGCCATAAATAATGGTCACGATCTCTGAGTCTTCGTCCATCATTGTAGATAAAAGTTCTTTTGTTACTTCTTGTTTATCTGTTTTAGAAGAAATGATTTTTCCTTCTGAAATCCCCATAAAGTCACCTTTCGCAATTTCCACCCCATCAATAGAGGTATCTCTAACTGCATATGTTACTTGTCCGGACTTAACACTCGAAATGGCTTCGTTCATCTTCTTTTCGTTTTCCTTCATATCTGCAGAAGGATTAAACGCAAGAATTGATGCAATTCCTTGAGGCACTGTTTTCGTTCGGATGATGACTACTTCTTGATCAACAACACTTGCAGCTTGTTCTGAAGCCATAATGATGTTGCTGTTGTTTGGCAAAATAAATACTTTTTCGGCATTTACTTCAGAAATCGCACGAACGATGTCCTCTGTACTTGGATTCATCGTTTGTCCGCCTTGGATTACAGCTGCACCCATGGATGAAAACATTTCTTCGATTCCTTCACCCATCGCTACAGTAACTATGCCATATTCTTTCTTCTTTTCAGTGACTGGCTGAGAATATGAAGGGATTACTTCGTTTTCGCTCTCTAAGATTGCTGAATGCTGTTCACGCATATTTTCGATCTTAATGTTAATTAGACTTCCATAACGGTGTGCAAGAGATAGCATGTTTCCGGGTTGTTCAGTATGAATGTGAACCTTTACTACATCTTCATCTGCAACAACAAGTAAAGAATCTCCGTGTTCACTTAACTCGTTTCGAAATCCAATTTCATCGAACGGGTTATTTTTCAGCTTGTTTTCTTCAAATTTCACCATAAATTCTGTGCAATATCCGAAGTGAATGTCTTCTGTTTTCATATGAAGCTGGGCTTTATGATGTTCAGCATTTACGAGTTCACCCATAGAAGGAGCGTTAACCGATACTTTCGGAAGTTCTTTACCTTCTAATACGGCTAAAAAACCTTCATAAACCGTTACAAGTCCCTGTCCGCCTGAATCAACAACGCCAACTTCCTTTAATACTGGAAGAAGGTCTGGCGTACGGTTTAATGATGCTTTAGATTCTTTCACAACTTCTTTCATAATATAAAGAATGTCGTCAGATTTTTTCGCTTCTTTTACGGCTTTTTTTGCAGCATCTTTTGCAACGGTCAAGATTGTACCTTCAACAGGCTTCATAACTGCTTTATAAGCTGTTTCGACACCTTTATCAAACGCGTTAGCAAATTCGGCAGCAGTAATCGTTTCTTTACCTTCGATCGCCTTAGAAAAACCTCTGAAGAGCTGTGACAAGATAACGCCAGAGTTTCCTCTCGCTCCCATTAAGAGACCTTTAGCAAATGCATTTGCAACAGCGCTTATTTGATGGTTTATGTTCTTTTCAACTTCCTTGGCACCAGATGTGATCGTTAAGTTCATGTTTGTTCCTGTATCGCCATCTGGCACAGGAAAAACATTAAGAGCGTCCACCATCGCTGCATTTCTAGAAAGGTTCGATGCACCTTCGAGCACCATTTTTGAAAACTTTTTTCCGTCTAATCCTTTTAAAGACACAAAACTTCCTCCTAACTAAGGGGTTGTCACCCTGACACCCTGAACGTAAATATTGACTGAGTCAACCGCCAAACCAAGCATTTGATCCAGGGTATATTTCACTTTGTTCTGTACGTTGTGAGCCACTTCAGAAATCTTTGTTCCGTAGCTTACAATGATATACATATCGATATGTACTTCATCTTCCTCTTGTCGGACAACGATCCCTCGGGAGAAATTTTCACGTCCTAAAAGTTCAGTTATTCCATCCTTGAGTTGTTTTCTTGATGCCATGCCAACAATTCCATAACAATCGATTGCAGCTCCACCAGCTATAGTGGCAATCACTTCATTAGAAATATCAATTTGACCATAGGTTGTTTTCATTTCAATGGACATGCTTACATCCCCCTTTAAATTGTTAAATGGCTAAAAATATTTTACTATACATTACACTTTTTTGAAAGGACTACTACATTTCACACTATGTAAATAGTAATGTCAAGGAAATTTACTTGAAATCCCATAATGAATATGTTGCAATAGCCTCAGAGTCGTGCTAATATTATTTAGTATTTAACATACGATTGAATTGATGCAAAGCTTTTTTGCTGTAAAGGAGGTTCACCTACTATGGCTCGTAAATGTTTTATTACTGGAAAAGGACCTAAAACCGGAAACAAGCGTTCTCACGCTATGAACAAATCAAAGAAAAGCTGGGGAGCTAATGTCCAAAAGGTTCGCATTCTTGTGGACGGAAAGCCAAAGCGCGTATATGTTTCTGCTCGTGCTCTTAAATCTGGCAAAGTAGAACGCGTTTAATAAAAAACGGCAGCACGAGCTGCTGTTTTTTTATTTGCCTAAAAAGTTTGAGGTTCACCGCACGCCCCGCGGAAAGAGAGCATCTTGGAACGGAAAACAACTATTTGCAAAAACAGCATAGTTCACTAAAACAGCTAGAAACAAGGATAACAAACAAAAAAAGCGCATATGCGCTTTTTTTGTTTGTTATCCTTTTTTAAAAGAACCTAAGATGGCACGAACGAATCCCCCTAAGAATCTAGGAAGTTTAATGGTATAAAATTTCATCTTACCCCTCCTCCAGGCCCACAAAAAATGATAAGAGCAAAAACCTAAAATACAATATTCCCCGTTTTATAAAATGGTGCTTAGGGGCCTGTTTTCCGTAATTTTTTAATCACGGCTCTTTACCATCAATATTATGCCAGAGGCAAAAGAATAAGTACCACTTTTCTTTACAAGCTCATTCGAAATGCAAAGTGAGGATCCGATTTGCAAGGAAGCATTTTTTAATGGATATTTAAAACCTTCCAATGTTATGCCTGTAACCTCTTGATTAAAGGCTAAAAATGAAAAATAGGAAAACGAATTGTTCTCATTAACTGTATACGTACCAGGCTTTTTTAAAGATAATTCATTTTTATCGTCTATTACTTTAATAGTTGCATTGCTAGAGAGACCTTTATAGAGAAGCTGAATGTTCATCATCTCATGATCCAATCTTCCTCCAGTAGCACCGAACAATAAAATTTCATCTGGATCTTGTGCAATCGCCCAATTGAAGGCGAGCTCCATATCCGTGTAATCCTTCTCAGATTGATAGAGGTTAAGAGTAACATGCGATTGCAAGATTGCATTTTTTTCAGCTTCAGAAACAGAATCAAAATCTCCAAACGCATAACTGGGCTTTATTCCTTGAAGTAATAAAACAAACGTCCCCCGGTCAACGCCAATCCAAATCACATCTGAAGAATTATTGTAAACTTTTAATTCTGGTATAAGATTTGGAGGTCCTCCAGCTACAATTCTTATTTTCATGCCACTTGATGAAGATCTTTGCGTGATGTATGCAATAACTTTGGAGAAGTATTCGTCAACAGAATAACAACTGCCGAAGTGATGACAAAAATCACGATCATGTAGGAACCATTGTACATGAATGAATAAAGCCATACGTTCATTTCTTCTGCAAAGTCACTAAAGAAAATAACGCCCGAAGCCACGTGAGAGAGCAATCTTAAGAGACAACCTACAAATATTCCAGTTATCATAAATACGGTTCTTTTTGCTTTGTTTTGTGTAATAGATGGCGCAAATGCCCCAGCTACACCAGCTAATGCAAATGCTAACGGATAGTCGAGAAAGAGCTGTGCTGGATGAACGATGTATGGGTTAACAAGCAATTGAAGCAACCCAACAATTAAACCTGTAAAAACACCTGCTTTTAATCCTCTTCTAAATGCCATTAAAAAGATAGGCACCATTTCTAATGACACGGACCCGCCTTGCGCCCATATACCAGAAAATTTTATAAGTCCCAAAATTAATGAGAGAGCGGCCATAATAGCCATTTCAGTTATCAATGACACATTGTTGTTCTTCATCTTTCATCCTCCTCTTAAAATGTTGAAGAAAATAAAAAAAGCAACCGGCATGTGAGTGCGGTTGCTTTAAGATTCATTTCGATAAAGAATCAAAAAATCATACGACTCCACATCCCTACGCAAGTATGATCAAGCTTCAGGTTCAAAGGGTCGGGAGAACACTCCCCTCTCAGCCCCTTTCGAGACTCCCCCTGTGGTTACTATTTTTTTATTCGATTTTATTATACACCACGTATCGAGTTGATTGCATCCTTTAAATCTTTTTTCCCATAGATGGCTGACCCAGCGACTAGTACATTTGCGCCAGCATCAATACATAACGGAGCAGTTTCAGGATTTATACCACCGTCTACTTCTATTTCTACATCCAATTCAAGCTTTTCAACGAGTATAGAAACTTCTCTTATTTTAGATACGACGTTTTCAATAAACGATTGTCCCCCAAACCCTGGGTTTACAGTCATCAACAATACAAGGTCAATGTCGTGAATAATATGCTTGATTGATTCAACAGGGGTTGCAGGATTTAACACCACTCCCGCTTTTACACCTGTTTTCTTAATTAGTTGTATCGTTCTATGAAGATGCGGAGTTGCTTCAACATGGACCGTTATGATATCTGCGCCTGCTTCAGCAAACGCTTCAATATATCTGTCTGGGTTCTCTATCATTAGATGTACGTCAAATGGCAGTTTTGTTAATGGACGAATAGCTTGTACCACAAGAGGTCCCAGTGTAAGGTTAGGAACAAAATGACCGTCCATAACATCAATGTGGATATAGTCTGCACCGGCCATCTCTACTGCTTTGATCTCCTCGCCTAACTTTGAAAAGTCAGCGGATAAAATAGAAGGAGCTATCTTAATCATTTAGTACCTCCGTTTTTGATCTTTAATTTCCTGCAAAAAGGTTACGTAATGGTCATAGCGAAATTGGGGGATGTGTCCTTCTTCAACACCCTTTTTGATGGCACACTTTGGCTCTGAAGTATGTGAACATCCTCGGAATTTACAATCCCCCCGACGTTCATTCATTTCCGGAAAATACATCGAGAGGTTTTCAGCCTCCATGTTAAAGAAATCCAATGAACTAAATCCAGGCGTATCCGCAACTAGACCGTTACCAAATAAAATTAACTCAACATGTCTAGTCGTATGTTTCCCACGCCCTAGATGGCTTGAGATTTCATTCGTCTCAAGCATAAGCTCAGGATTAATGGCATTTAATAGGGATGATTTCCCAACACCAGATTGACCGGCAAAAACGGTCACTTTGTCTTTGAAAAGCGGATAAAACATTTCTAGACTGCCTTCCGTTTTTGTGGAAGTCGGAATGACCTCATATCCCAACTTTGTATACGCTTCAATATACGTTTGAATCTCTGCAAAATCTTCCGTCTCTTCTACAAGATCCATTTTTGAGATACAGATTACGGGTAGAATATCATTCGCTTCAATGTGGACAAGAAATTTGTCTAAGAGCAAAGGACTAAAATTAGGCTCAGTTGCCGAAAAAACGAGAATGGCTTGATCTACATTTGCGATTGGAGGCCGGACTAATTCATTCTTTCGTTCTTTTACATCTAAGATATATCCATCCGTAACATTGCTTGATTCATATTCTACCCAGTCACCCACTAACGGATTTACCTTTTTCTTTCGAAAGTTTCCTCTTCCTCTGCATTGGAAAATCTCAGACTTCCCACTTTCCTTTACGTAGTAAAAACCAGCCAATGCTTTAACGATTCTTCCTTCAGGCATCCTTAATCACCATCGTCCCCTTCCTCATCATCTTCACTGTTGTTGCTGCTGTTAGCGTTTTTATAATTAATTCTTTCGGATTTCTCTTCTTGTCCATTAATGTAAACGACATATGATGCGAAACCGCCTTCTGCAATGGTCAATGGAATCGCATATTCTTTTGTGTCTGAAATGGATTCATCTACGAATACTTCATTTGAAGCGTTCTTGTCTGAGTATACTATTTTTACCTGGACAGGTTCTTTCTTATCTACTTTCACTTTTATCTTCTTAGTAATCTTTTGTTCGTTAACGGGCTCTTCTTTTGGTTCGGGACCATCTGAAAGTACAACACTTATCGTTGCACCTTGTTCAACTTCAGTAAAAGCAGTAGGATTTTGTGAAATGACTCTTCCTTTTTCTGCGGTTTCCGAAAATGCTGAAGCGAATTCTACTACAAGTCCTTCACTTTTAGCGTAATTCTCTACTTCTTCTTTTGTTAATCCACTCAAGTTCATTACTTGAACAGTTGGTTTTCCAGAGCTGACGGTTAACGTAACAGTCGTTTCAGCAGGTGTCACTTTTTCGTTGCGATCTGGGCTTTGAGTTAAAACGGTTCCTTCAGGTTCTGTATCAGATGCCTCATAATTAATATCAATATCAGAATACCCTTTTTCTTTTAAAATATCTTTAGCGGTATCAATATTGTATCCTTCTATATCTGGCATATTTTCTTTCTCAGCACCTTTTGATACTTGTAAGATAATGGTGCTTCCTTCTTTCACCTTCGTACCTGGTGCAGGATTTTGTCTGATCACATGCCCGTCTTCCACTTCAGGATCAAATACTTCCTGCCGTTTTACATCGAGACCTTCCGCTTTTAATTTATCAAAGGCGTCTTCGTAATCATTACCAACTACGTCTGGTACATTGACTTCTTGTACGTAAAAAATAGAAGGTAAAATGGTAAATGCTGCAACAGCTGCTCCACCAAAAAGAAGCAAGGCAAGCAAAATAATGAGCCACCATCTTCTTTTCTTTTTCTTTTTTTCAGGAATGGCTTCTGCTTTTTTAAGAGGACTTGAAGCACCAACAGGCGGCACGACAGCTGGTATATATTTTGTTTTTTCATCGTCGTCTGAATCTTCCGTCCATTTTTGTTCATACATACGCTCAGGATCAAGGGCAGTATTCATATCTTGTAAAAGTTCTTCTGCACTGTCATATCTTCTTAACGGACTTTTCGCTAACGCTTTTAAAATGATATTCTCTACGCTCTGTGGAATCTCTGGATTTAACCTTCTTGGTTCAATTACATTTTCCTGAAGGTGCTTAAGTGCGACTGACACAGGAGATTCTCCGACAAAAGGGACTCTTCCAGTAACCATCTCATACATGACAGCTCCAAATGAATAGATATCCGATTTTGCGTTAGCAATGCCGCCTCGTGCTTGTTCAGGAGAGAAGTAATGGACTGAACCTAAGATAGAATTTGTATGTGTGATCGTTGCTGAAGTGATGGCTAAGGCTATACCAAAATCGGTTAGCTTCGCTGTTCCATCTTCCGTAATTAATATATTGTGCGGCTTGATATCCCGATGAATAATCCCATGGTCATGTGCAACAGCCATGCCTGAAACAATCTGCTTCATAAGGTGCAGTGAATTTTCTACTGAAATCTTTCCGTGCTCTTTTATGTATTGCTTGAGTGTTTTGCCTTGAACATATTCCATGACAATAAAATAGATATCTTCATCTTCTCCAACATCATAAATACTTACAATATTAGGATGATCCAAACTCGTAGCAGATTCTGCTTCTCTTTTAAAACGTCTGATAAAGTCTTCATCTTTATTAAACTCTGAACGAAGCACTTTTACAGCAACATCCCGATCGAGTATTAAATCCTTTGCGCGATAAACGATGGCCATTCCGCCGTCACCTATTATTTCTAAAAGCTTGTAGCGGCCACTGACTCTTTTTCCAATCATGCTCTTGCTTCCCCTTTTGTTTCTGTGTCAGATCGATTTTGAATAAGGATCGCTGTAATATTATCTTCTCCACCAGCATCTTTTGCCCATGTGATCAAGGTCTCTACTTTTTCGGCAACAGATTCCTGAGGATTTAAGAGCGCTTCTTGAATACGTTTAAAAGAAACTTTATCAGACAATCCATCTGAACAAAGCAATAGGTAGTCACCGTTATTCCAAGTGATTTGATTGAACTCTGCTTCTACCGTCTCGTCTGTTCCAACTGCTTTCATGATCATGTTACGTCTAGGATGGATCTCCGCTTCGTCTTCTGTAATCTGACCAGATTTTACGAGTTCTTGAACGAGTGAATGATCATCTGTTACTCGTTTTAGCTCTCCGTTTGAATAAAGATAGCAACGACTGTCCCCAATATGAGCAACGGTAACCTCATTGCTGTTACCGAGAGCAGCAACTACAGTCGTACCCATCCCTCTTGTTTCAGGATTTTCTTGTGAAAATTGAAAAATATGATTATTGGTATCTCGTAATACGTTTTGAATCCACTCTCTAATACTCTCCATATTTTCTTCAAACTGATTCCATGCATCTTTTATACATGTTAAAGCTTCTTGACTGGCGATATCACCAGCTTTATGTCCGCCCATACCATCAGCAATAACTGCAAGAAAGTGTTCACCTTTTGTGAACACTTCCCCGCTGTCTTCATTATGCTTCCTTACCATTCCAACATCTGTTTGAATAGCAATCTGCATTTACCCGTCACCTCGTCTCTTCTTTACGTTCCTTCGCACGCAATTGTCCGCACGCAGCGTCAATATCGTGTCCCTGTTCTCTTCTGATGGTGGCATTTATGCCTCTTGAGGTCAACGTCTCTAAGAACTTAAATATTTGTGCCTTTGGTGTTCGAACATAATCTCTTTCTGGAACATAATTCACTGGAATTAAATTCACATGACATTTAATATCCGAAATAAGATCAGCTAATTCATTTGCACTTTCTACGGAATCATTAACTTTACCAAAAAGTCCGTACTCAAAAGTTACTCGTCTTCCTGTCTTCTTAATATAATACCGAATAGAATCCATTAATTCGTTTAGCGGATACATACGGTTAACTGGCATTAAACGGCTTCTTGTTTCCGTATTCGCTGCATGAAGAGATATGGCAAAGTTAATCTGCATACCTTCATCCGCAAATTTATAAATATAAGGTACAACACCGCTTGTAGAAATCGTTATATGACGTGCTCCAATGTTTAGTCCTTGATCATGATTGACGATTTTCAAAAAAGACATCAGCCCATCGTAATTATCAAATGGCTCTCCGATACCCATTACTACAATTGAGCTTACGCGTTCTTCTGTTTCATCTAATGCACGTTGAACTTGAAGAACTTGCGAAACGATCTCTCCTGCTTGAAGATTACGTTTTAACCCTCCAAGAGTAGAAGCGCAAAACGTACAACCAAGTCTGCACCCTACTTGTGTCGTAACACAAATACTGTTTCCGTATTCATGTCTCATCAACACGGTTTCGATTGAATATCCATCTTGAAGTTCAAACAAGAATTTAATTGTTCCATCTGTAGATTCTTGGCGAACAACTTCTTTCATAGGATTAATGTGATAGTCTTTTTCAAGTTTTTCACGCAATCCTAGAGGGAGGTTTGTCATCTCCTCAAAAGAAGACACGCGTTTTTTATAGAGCCATTCAAATATTTGTTTTCCTCTAAACTTGGGTTCTCTAATATCTGTTAACCAAGCTTCAAGTTCGTGAAGCTCCAATGAAAATATGGAAGGCTTAATGTCTGGCTTTGTTTGCTTTTCTGATAATGGTTTAAGCATGTTTCTCACCACCTGTTGTCTTTTTTCTGAAAGCCGCAATATAAAATCCGTCACTATTGAAATAATGAGGCATGATTTGTAAATCCGATCTTCCTTCTATAATAAATCCTCTAACGTTGATTGGCATCTTTTCTGAGAATTGAGAATCCCATTCAAAATCTGTTTGATTCTCTAAGAACCAATCTGCTACTTGTTTGTTTTCTTCATTGTCTACGGTACAGGTACTATAAACAAGTACGCCTCCTGCTGTAACCATCTGTGAGGCACTTTGCAGAATATCTTTTTGAATCACAGATAGCCTTGATACATCTTCTTCTGATTTTGACCATTTAAGATCCGGTTTTTTTCTGATTACACCAAATCCACTGCAAGGAGCATCCACAAGTACCTTATCAAACGATTGTGATTCAAATTCATCGTTTACTTTTCTTGCATCTAAAACAGACGCGTGTATGTTTTCTAAGCCTAAACGGGCCGCTTGGTTTTTAATCAAATCGATTTTGTGCTCATGCAAATCAAGCGAAACAACTTTTCCTTTGCTCTTCATCATTTCCGCCATATGCGTTGATTTGCCGCCTGGAGCTGCGCATGCATCGAGAATTTTTTCTCCAGGAACTGGAGCTACAGCTTTAGCAACAAGCATCGAACTTTCGTCTTGGATGGTAACCCATCCTTTTTTATAGACATTCGATTCAGGAAGGTAGCCCTCTTGGATGATGATAGCTTCAGGAGACAATTCTCCTTCCACTGCAACAATTCCTTCTTCTTGAAGCTGTAAAATGACTTCTTCTCTATTAGTTAACATTGTGTTTACTCTTGCAGTAACAGGTGAAGCCAAGAGGTTAGTCTCACCCATTTTTTTAGCGTCCTCTAAACCGAACTGATCACTCCAGCGCTCAAATAGCCATTGTGGCATGCTGTATTCTAAAGCAGCTCTTTCTGCACCTTCACCTAATTTTTTATCCATGGTTTCTGTGCCTTCACGCTGCAATTTTCGTAAAATACCGTTCACAAGTCCGGCTAGACCTTGATGGCCTCGATGTTTAGTGATTTCTACTGCTTCATGGATGATAGCATGATCAGGAACACGATCCATGTAAAGCATTTGAAAAATAGACAATCGGAGCAGTGTTAGCACCCACCGGTCTTTTTTCTTAATCGGTTTATTTAAGAGTTGATCCAAGTAAAAATCAATCGTATTTTTACGTTGAATGGTTCCATAAACTATACTCGTTATTAGCCCTTTATCAATTTGTTTAACATTCGCTTTTTGAAGCGCCTGATTTAACTGCAAATTGCTGTAAGCTTGATTTTGTTCCACTTTCAATAATACGTCCAGGGCAATTGCCCGTATGTTGTTGTCCAACTTTATTCACCTAATTTCAAGCCTCGTTCAATGCTTGCTCCTTTAAGATAATCACTTGCCAACATTCTCTTTTTTCCAGAAAGCTGCAAGTCGGTAATGATGATGCTCGTCTGATCTCCGGTTGCAACCTGCAATCCTTTTTGATGGATACCAATGATAGTACCTGGTTCAGCCTGTATGTTCGTCTCTGCTTTTTCTCCCCACCAAACTTTAAGTGGAAGTCCATTCAAAAACGTAAAAGCAACAGGCCACGGATGAAGACCTCTAATATGGTTATATATCTCAACGCCAGATAACGTCCAGTCGATCTTCTCTTGTTCCCGTGTTATATTCCAAGCAAAAGTAACTTCTTCTTCCTTTTGCGGAATCGGCTGAATGCTCCCTTCAACGAGCATCGGAATGGTTTCAGACAATAATTTTGCTCCAGCTTCACTAAGCTTGTCATGCATGGATCCAACATGATCTTTTTCTTCGATCGTTACTTCAACTTGGGTAAGTATATCACCTGCGTCTAATTTTTCAACCATATACATAATGGTGATACCTGTTTTTTCATTTCCATCGATAATACTTTTATGGATAGGAGCACCACCTCTATACTTTGGAAGCAATGATGCATGAACATTGATACAGCCATGTTTAGGCAATTCTAAGATTGCTTTTGGCAAAATTTGTCCGTAAGCAGCTGTGACGATTAAATCTGGCTGAAGAGCTAAGATCTCTTCATAGTTTTCACGCAGTTTCAAAGGTTGATACACAGAAATCCCATGTTTAAGTGCTTCTTCTTTGACTGGTGTTTGTTTTATTTCTTTTTTTCTGCCAACCGGTTTATCTGGCTGTGTAACGACACCAACCACGTCATAGCCGTCTTCTACTAATTGTCGAAGAACAGGAACAGAAAAATCTGGTGTTCCCATAAATAAAATCTTCATGATATCTTATCTCTCCATTTCTTCATTTTCGTAATAAGCAATTACCTTAGAAGTAAATAAAATTCCATGTAAGTGATCGATCTCATGAAGCAGAGCACGAGCTAGAAAATCATTCGCTTTTATTGTAAAATATTTACCGTTTTCATCTTGTGCTTTCACAGTCACATCAAATGGTCGTTCCACTTCACCAAACAGTCCAGGGAAGCTTAAGCAGCCTTCTGGTCCTGTTTGACTGCCATTAGATGATGTAACAACTGGATTAATGAGTACGATCTGACCTTTTTCATCGCCTACATCAACTACTGCTATTTGTTTTGGAATACCAATTTGCGGGGCAGCAAGACCGACTCCTTCTGCATCATACATCGTTTCAAACATGTCTTTAACCAATGTCTTTAATGGTTTATCGAACTGTGTAACAGTCTCACATTTCATTTCTAAGACTGGATTTGGATGTTCTACAATTTTACGAATGGTCATATTTTTCTCCTTAATGTGGCTACATAAGTGTTTGCGCATTTAATTCTGCTGTAATCTGCAGATCTTTTATGTTTTTATCTTTCTGAAAATGATTGATGATCTCTTCAAACCAATCACTTAATTCAGGTTCATTTTTGTATTTTATCATGACCTGATACCGATATCTATCTTTCACCCGTGCTATAGGAGAAGTTACTGGGCCAAGCAACAGACTTTCAGGTGCTAGACGGTTTATTAAAAAACGAGCCGCTTTTTCACTTGCTTCAACAACTTCCATAAGTTCTAAATGACTGAAGGTTAATAACCCTAAATAATAAAATGGTGGGTATTGATGCAGCTTTCTTGTTTTCATCTCATACTCATAAAAACGATGATAGTCATGCTGTGAAGCGAGCTGGATGCTGTAATGCTCCGTATCATATCCCTGAACGACTACTTTGCCTTCAAGCTCATGCCTTCCCGCTCTTCCGCTAACTTGGGTGAGTAATTGAAACGTTTTTTCAGATGCTCTAAAATCTGGCAGATGAAGCATCGTATCTGCAGCCAACACACCAACTAGCGTTACTTTTGGAAAATCCAGCCCTTTCGCAATCATCTGTGTTCCAAGCAAAATATCTCCCTCTTCGTTACCGAATGCGGTCAACAAGCGCTCATGACTTCCTTTTTTAGAGGTTGTATCGACGTCCATTCGAATCACCCTTGCTTCAGGCAATACTTTTGCAAGCTCTTCTTCCACCTTTTGTGTACCTGTCCCAAAAAAACGAATATGCTCACTTGTACAAGATGGACAAACAGATGGTGTTTCTTCTTGATAGCCACAATAATGACATTTTAGAGTTGCATTTTTTTTATGAAACGTAAGAGAAATATCGCAATGCGGACACTGTGCCACATAACCGCAATCTCGGCACAAAATAAAGGAAGCATATCCTCTGCGGTTTAGAAACAAAACGGTTTGTTCGCCTCTTTCTAGACCAGCTTTCATTTTTTCCATCAATTCAATCGAAAACATGGAGCGGTTTCCGCTTTTTAATTCATTACGCATATCCACGATTGTCACTTCAGGCATAGGATTTGAATGAACACGAGAATCTAGTTCAGCCAATTTATACAATCCTTTTTTGGCTCTCGCATATGTTTCAAGAGCTGGTGTCGCGCTGCCTAAAACGATGGGACATGAATGATGCTTTCCTCTCCAAATGGCTACGTCTCTTGCATGGTATCGCGGATGATCTTCCTGCTTATAACTCGATTCATGCTCTTCATCTATAATGATGATACCTAAATTTTGAAAGGGAGCAAAAACAGCCGAACGAGCACCTATCACTACAGAAACTTCTTTTCTTAATATTTTTCGCCATTCATCGAATTTTTCACCAATTGACAAGCCACTATGAAGAACAGCGACCCTGGATCCAAAGCGCCCTTTAAAACGGTTAACCATCTGCGGTGTCAATGATATCTCTGGTACTAAACAAATGGCTTCCTTCCCTTTATCAAGAACAGACTGAATGGATTGCAGGTAGATTTCTGTTTTTCCACTTCCTGTTACCCCATGAACAAGCACTGTATCATGTTCATTATTTTCAATTGCATACAGAATAGGAGTTATGGCGTTTTTCTGGTTTTCTGTGAGCTCCAATGGTTTTGTTTGTTTCATATTTTTCCCTTGAAAAGGATCTCTATAGATCTCTTTTTCTTCCATAAAGAGGACACCCTTTTTACAAAGTGACTGAACGGAAGAAAGAGATGCTCCAGATTCTATTAAAACTTCCTGGAGGGGATATTCACCGGGCGGACGGCTAATCAGTTCAGATACGACAGCTTTCTGCTTTTCTGCTTTATTTTGACTGGCTATTTCTTCAGCCATTTGCCTATTTGCGATAGAAATAAATTTCACTTTCTTTTTGTTGGCTTTGTCTTTCACTTTGTAGATAACATCAAGAAATCCTGCTTTTGCAAGGTTTCGAAGAGCTTTCAGGTGATCTGGAAACTGTTTCGTCACTTCATTAAGACTTAGTTCTCCGTTTGCCGGAAAAAGCAAAAAAAGTTCATCAGGTATTTTTTCTGGATGCAGAACCGTAAAAAACTTTTCATAAGTGGCTTTCATTGCAGCAGGGAGCATTGCTTGGTATGTTGTGATAAAAAAACTTAATGTCTGTTTAGCAAGCCATTGCCCAAGATCAATTAATTCCGGAGTAAGGACAGGGAGCGGATCTAAAATTTCGGTGATGTTTTTCATACCTTTTATTGAAGAAGTTGGTTTAAGCTCCAAAATAAATCCTTGCAGTTTTCTAGGGCCAAACGGAACAATTACTCTCATTCCAGGTTCAGCCCAGCCCTCCCACTCGGGAGGAACTTTATAATCAAACGTTTTATTCACACTGCCTGATGGGACATCAACGACAACAGCTGCAATCATTGTTCCATCATTTCCAACACTTGTTGAAGGATTTCTTTTGCAGCTTTTTCTTTTGTAAGAATGGGGAGCTTGGAAATCGAACCGTCTTTTTTAATGATGACGATTTCGTTTGTATCACTGCCAAAACCTGATCCTTCTTTCGACACATCATTTCCAACTACCATGTCCAGGTTTTTCCTTCGTAATTTATCAGTTGCATAATTCTCCAGATTTTCTGTTTCCGCAGCAAAACCTACTAGAATTTGATGCTCTTTTTTTTCACCTAACGTCTGTAAAATGTCATCTGTTTTTCGTAGTTCGACCGTCCACGTGTCGTTCTTTTTTTTGAATTTGTTCTCATGTACCGTCACAGGTGTATAATCAGCAACTGCAGCACATTTGATAACAACATCTTGCTCTGCATAATGAAAGAGTGTTTGATCGAACATCTCTTTTGCGGAAGTGACTTTTTCAACCTTGATTCCTTCAGGTGAGTCTATTGCCGTAGGTCCTGTTACAAGCGTCACATCTGCCCCCAGTTGTTTGGCAACAGAGGCTAACGCATATCCCATCTTTCCTGATGAATGGTTTGTAAAATAACGGACCGGATCAAGTTCTTCCCTCGTCGGACCGGCTGTCACCAATATCTTTTTCCCGGAGAGTGGCAATGTTTTCTGATTGGTTATCTCATTAAAATAATCATGAACAGCTTCGATTAACTCTTCCGGTTCCGCTAGCCTGCCTTTTCCGATCCATCCACAGGCAAGCAAACCTTCATTCGGCTCAATAAAACGCCATCCGAACGACGAGAGTGTTTTCATATTCTTTTGCACTGCAGGGTGATTGAACATATTCACATTCATAGCAGGTGCGATGATAACATCAGCTTTAGTTGCCAGCAATGTCGTACTCAGCATATCATCCGCGATTCCATTTGCTAGTTTTCCAATTACATTTGCCGTTGCAGGGGCAATCAGAACGAGATCAGCCCAGTCTGCAATATCTATATGACTAACGATTGCAGGTTCTTTTTCTTCAAACGTATCTGTATATACTTCTTGCCTTGTTAGCGTTTGAAAGGTTAGTGGTGTAATGAATTTTTGAGCAGAGTTTGTGAGTATAACTTTTACTTCATATCCGCTTTGATATAACTTACTTGCAACGGTTGCTGCCTTGTAAGCCGCGATTCCGCCTGATACAGCAAGCAATACTTTTTTCTTTTCCATAATAAACCCCTCCGCCGTTCATTTGTTTCACAATTACATCTATTTTACAGCATTTATATGTATAAAACACTTTTTCGAATTAAAGAACAAAAAAATAACAACCTTGAGTTAAGGTTGTATATTTTTTCAAATCATTCTATTAATCAGCAGGAGTTTCTCCGACTTTGGTTAAAATCCCAGATTGGATCTCTTCAAGTGCCTTGCCAACAAACTTATGTGATACCGGTTTTACGATCTGTTGGTTGTTATGCTTTTGAATTTCTCTCGCACGTTTTGAACTTAAAGTAACTAAAGAGTACTTTGAATCTATTTTTTCCATAAGAGAATCAATGGATGGATATAGCATTATTTGTCATCTCCTAAAATTTTCTCGTATTTTGGACGAACTCTGTCTACCCGGCAATGTTCCGTTGTAATTATAGCTTTTATTCGAGAACATGCGGATTCGATTTCATCATTTACTACTGAATAATGATAATGTTTCATTAGTTCTATCTCTTCTTTAGCAACAGTCATCCGATTGTTAATCAAATCTTCAGTTTCTGTTCCACGCCCAACAATACGACTTCTTAACTCTTCCAAACTAGGCGGTGTTAAAAAGATAAACACACCTTCTGGAAAAATACTTTTTACTTGAAGTGCACCTTGAACTTCAATCTCTAAAATAACGTCTTTGCCTTCATCAAGTGTGCGGTTTACATATTCAATCGGCGTACCGTAATAGTTGCCAACATATTCTGCCCACTCTAGCAGTTCTTTATTTTCAATCATGTGCAGAAACTCTTCTTTTGTCTTAAAAAAGTATTCTACCCCATGCCGTTCGCCTTCACGCGGTTGCCTTGTTGTGGCTGAAACTGAGTATTGAATGTCCAGGTCTTGTGCTCGAAGCGCTTTACACACAGTACCTTTACCAACACCGGACGGACCGGAAAGCACAAACAGAATGCCTCTTTCTTTTTCCATAAAAACCTCCACAACCTAACTTTCTTCTGAGCCCTCATCTACTGACATCAGTCTGTGAGCAACAGTTTCTGGCTGTACAGCCGACAAAATGACATGGTCACTGTCGGTCACTACAACCGCTCTCGTTCTTCGACCATATGTAGCGTCAATCAGCATATTCTTTTCTCTTGCTACCGTAATTAACCTTTTGATCGGTGCAGATTCTGGACTGACTACCGCAATGATCCGGTGAGCAGCAACAATATTTCCGTACCCAATATTAATTAATTTCATCTCTAAACGCCCCTAACCTGCTACTATTCTAACCAAATGGAATAACGGGTCATACGCTATTTGTACGATATTGTGAAAAACTGTACACATGTTCTTATATTTTAGCACACAAATACTAGAATCTAAACTACATTTCCCTCATTTTACGTAAAAATCGTAAAATCGTATATGTGCTCCATGTTTATTTTTTATTCTAAGAGTAAATTCCAAGATTCTAGGAGTAAATGTGTAACAGGAAGAATACGTATCGTAAAACAACAAACAGCCAGACCCGTAAGTAAGTTACCCTTTGAGTCTGGCCCTTCTTTTATCGTAATTCTCTTTTAAATAGCTGAAATCCTGCTAATGCAAAGGTTGGGATAGATGCCATCCCCATTACGAGAAGCCATTGTCGTAATGAAAGTGAAACGGTATGGAAAATTTCTTGTAATGGCTGCACATACATAACGACAAGCAGTAAGAGGATGGAAGAAATGACCGCAAGAACAAGATATCCATTTTGAAACGGATTTCTGTGAAAAACAGAACGTTCACTTCTGCAATCAAAAACATGAATTAACTGCGCCATAACAAGAGTGGCGAATGCAACTGACTGAGCTACGATTAATTGATCAGGATTTTCTTTTAACGTTACCCAAAAGGCCAGTATCGTGGCAGCACCTATTAAAAACCCGCGAGAAACAATCTTCCAGCCTAATCCACGTGAAAAGACGCCTTCTTTTGCTTGTCGCGGCTTTCTTCTCATCACGTCTTCTTCTGCTTGATCCACTCCTAACGCCATTGCTGGCAAACCATCTGTGACGAGGTTTACCCATAGGATCTGAATGGGTACTAGCGGAAGTGGTAGACCCATGATCATCGCGAATAGCATGACCAAAATTTCCCCAACATTTGATGCGAGTAAATATCTAATAAACTTTCTAATGTTTTCATAAATATTTCTTCCTTCTTCAATTGCAGATCGAATGGTCGCAAAGTTATCATCGCCTAATACAAGAGAGGATGCTTCTTTTGCAACATCTGTTCCGGTAATCCCCATTGCAATTCCAATATTGGCTGACTTGATAGCTGGAGCATCATTCACACCATCGCCTGTCATTGCAACTACATGACCTTTTCGCTGAAGTGATTTTACGATTTTCAGTTTATGTTCAGGAGAAACCCTTGCATACACATAAACGTTTTCTGACACCTTATCTAGTTCTTCATCACTGAGCTGAGAAAGTTCAGCACCTTCCATTACCTTTCCGCCATCTGGGAGCATGTTTAATTTTTTTGCAATGCTTGCTGCTGTTACAACATGATCTCCTGTTATCATAATGGTTTTTATGCCCGCTGTCTGGCAATCTCTTATACTTTCCTCAACCTCTGGCCGGGGAGGATCCATCATGCCTTGCAGACCGATAAATGTAAGATTTCTTTCCGCAAACGATGCTTGTGTGTAAAACTCTTCTTCTTTTAGTGGTCTCACGGCAACAGCTATCGTTCTGAGAGCTTGACTTCCTAGGGCATAGATCGCCTCTTTAATTCGTTCTTTGTGAGCTTGTTTCATCAACTGTTTTTTGTCATCCCACATAATATAATCACTTTTTTCTAATAAAACATCAGGTGCGCCCTTTACAACGAGCATTTGATTGCCGTCTGAATCGTGCACAATGACACTCATCATTTTTCTCGTAGAATCAAATGGAAACTCGTGAGAAATCGTGAACTGCTCACTTAATGATTGCTTTGTAATCCCTGCTTTATAAGCACTTACGAGCAGCGCTGTTTCCGTCGGATCACCAGTCTGAACAAATGAGCCTTTTTTTCCTTCTTCAAGAGTTGCGTTGTTACAGAGAGCTGCATATGCCAGTACTTCTGTCAGCTTGTCATCTCGCTTTTCATCTTCCTTAATGCCATCACCCACTACATCAAAACCGTCATCACTAACCATCCATTGCCTGCCTTGAGACCAAATACGAGTAACAGTCATTTTATTCTGAGTAAGTGTGCCTGTTTTGTCAGAGCAAATAACTGTGGCACATCCAAGTGTTTCAACAGATGGTAATTTTCTTACTATCGCTCTTTTTCGGATCATCTTTTGAACGCCAAGCGCAAGTGCAATGGTCACAATGGCAGGAAGACCTTCTGGTATCGCCGCAACAGCTAACGAAACACCTGCTAATATCATGCTGTATAAATCGTGCCCTTGCATCACTCCGGCTAGTACCACGAGAACAGTTAAAACAAGAGCAAGTGCGATTAAGATCTTCCCAAGCTGTTCGAGCTTCATCTGAAGAGGAGTCGCCAAGTGGTCTGCAGTTTGGATTAAATGTGCTATTTTACCCATCTCGGTTTTCATACCGGTTGCGACGACGATTCCTTGTCCTGTTCCTCTCGTGACCATCGTACCCATGAATGCCATATTATCCTGATCACCAAGTGCGAGATCGTCAGCTGAAAGAATGTTGTTGCTCTTTTGTGCCGGAACAGATTCTCCCGTTAATGCCGATTCTTCAATTTGAAGCCCCGATGTTTTTAATAAACGAATATCTGCACCGACTCTGTCACCGCTATTGATCTTAATTACATCCCCAGCAACTACATCTTTTGCCGCGATCGATATCCATTTTCCGTCTCGCAATATTTGTGCCGTGGGTGCAGACAGTTCTTTTAAGGATGCCAATGATTTTTCAGCTTTACGTTCTTGAATAAAACCAAGTACCCCATTCATTACTACAATTAAGATGATGGCGATCGCATCCAAATATTCGCCTAAGAAACCAGACAGCAAGGTAGCTGCCAAAAGAACAAGTACCATAAAATCTTTAAATTGAGCTAAAAACATTAAAATGGCAGACGTCTTTTTACCTTCTTCAAGCTGATTCGGCCCATGGAGCTTTAAACGCTTTTCTTGCTCGTTCTTTGTTAACCCTTCTGTCAACCTGCTGTTGAGTATTGATTCGATCTCGTCTTGCGGCAGCTGGTACCAATTCATAGCTTCCACCTCTAATAAGATTAGTTAATGCATTTATATGCAGGCATGTCCGCAAAAATGCTATACTATGAATCAGAAATAAGAGGTGAACCAAATCATGAGTTTTGATGGAATAATGACACGCGCAATAACCAATGAACTGAAAGATACATTAACATCTGGAAGAATTTCTAAAGTATATCAGCCACATAAAACAGATCTTGTGTTTACGATACGAGCAAACGGCAAAAATCATAAACTATTGTTATCTGCTAACCCATCCTTTGCTCGCATTCATTTAACAGAGCATCAATACGAAAATCCCGATTCTCCCCCGATGTTTTGTATGCTTTTACGCAAACACTTAGAAGGGGCATTTATCGAATCGATCGAACAGCTTGACATGGAAAGAATCTTAAAAATCACCGTAAAAAACCGTGATGAAATTGGTGATGAAACAAGAAAAGTCCTATACGTGGAGATCATGGGAAGACATAGCAACATCATTTTGACCGATGATAAGTCAAAAAAAATAATTGACAGCATTAAACATATTCCTAGTTTCCAAAATCGGCATAGAACCATTCTTCCTGGGTTTCCTTATGTGATGCCCCCTGCCCAGGAAAAAAAGGATCCGTTTTCCATTACAACAAAAGAAGAATTCATATCTAACATTTCTTGGAACGAAGGAAAGCTGGACAAACAGCTCGTTTCAAGTTTTAGCGGATTTTCTCCTATCCTTGCAAAAGAGATCATCCATCGGGCTGTTTTATCTGTAAAAGATCAAGTTGCAGAATCGTTTTTGTCTGTAACAAATCAGCTTGCACAAGGAAAGTATGAACCACAGATGATCGCTGCTGAAAAGAAAGAGTACTTTTCCGTGATTCCGTTGACACATGTTACAGGTAACATTCGCACGTTTAAAACTGTGAGTATGTTGTTGGATCGTTTCTTTTTTGGTAAAGCAGATCGTGATCGAATTAAACAACAGGCAAATGATTTGGAAAAATATTTGTCTAACGAATACGATAAAATCACAAAAAAAATTGGCAAATTAAAACGAGAACTCGAGCAAACCGTTAACGCTGAAGAATTTCAGCGAAAAGGAGAGCTTCTTACTGCATATATGTATTTAGCAAAAAAAGGGGATAAATACATCGAAGTTGAAGATTATTTCAGTGAAGATCAGGCAGTAGTAAAGATCGAATTGGATCCTCTAAAAAACCCTGCAGATAATGCACAGAGCTATTTTAAAAAATATGCAAAACTGAAGAAATCAGTATCCATCATCAAAGATCAAATTGAAAAAGCAGAGAATGAACTTCTCTATTTTGAACGCCTTATCGTCCAAATGGACTCAGCTTCTATGAAAGATGTAGAAGAGATCCGAGAAGAGCTTGGAGAAGGTGGTTATCTTAAAACTCGACAAAGTAAACAAAAGAAAAAACAAAATGCCGCACCTCAGCCAGAAAAATTCATCTCAAGTGATGGTACTGAGATATTGGTCGGCAAGAATAATAAACAAAATGACCATCTCACTTTTAAACTAGGACGAGCAAATGAAACGTGGCTTCACACAAAAGACATCCCTGGGTCACATGTTGTTATTCGATCTGCGTCACCTAGTGAAACAGACCTAAATGAGGCAGCCATCTTAGCAGGGTTCTTTAGCAAAGCGAAAAGCTCCAGTTCTGTTCCTGTCGATTTCACCTTAATTAAACATGTAAAGAAACCGAACGGATCAAAGCCTGGATTTGTCATCTATGATAATCAGCAAACACTTTATGTAACACCAGATGAAGACATTGTATGGCAATTAAAAAAATAAAGCTCTTTTCTTAAAGATTGTTGCTCTTGAAAGTTATTGATTTCCGTTACAGGATACTCGCTTTCCTGGGGGCGTGCGGTGAGCCACCTTGGCACTCTGTGCTAGTTGTCTCACCTGTCACGCTGATCCCCTAGGAGTCTCGTACCTTTTACTTCAATCAACTTTTCGATGAAGATGAATTGAAAAGAAAGCAACAATCTTTTAGAAATCAGCCATATAAAAACAAAAAAGCAGAACAGCTCCTTATGATGGGCTGATCTGCTCTTTTTTTGCGATACTGATTAGGGCGAGTCCCCCCAGTACTTCTGTGTGAATAACATCTTTAAAATGAAGATCCTGCAACAAAGCAGTCAACTCATCTTTCGTATAACGATGTCTTCTCGTACTCACATTTGACCATTTTAGTAAAGCGGTTCTTTCAAATCCTGAAATATCATGTTCTTTTGCATACAAGACAGCTGAATCTTGACTCATTTTTTCAGATGGATTTAGCATTGCGATTATTCCACCTTCTTTGAGAACCCGATGAATTTCTTTTATTCCTTGAGCTGGATTTGGCAGCAAAAACATAACGCACGTAGATAATGCAAGATGAAACGCTTCATTCTCAAAAGGAAGATCTTCTGCATCAGCCACTAAAAATTCACTCTTTCCGCTTAGCTCGTGATAAAAAAATTGCTGAATGCTAGCTTTAACCATCTCAGAGGATATGTCAACTCCAACCAATCTGTCAGCTTCTTCTGCTCCTCGCAATAAAAGTCTTCCCGTTCCGCAGCCAACATCTAACACATGTAACTCTTTCCATGATCCTGATTTTTCTTTTAACGAATCATGAATACCCTTAAGCCATGATGTTCGAGCCATGCTATCAAAAAAAGAAACGAGCTCATCAAATTCTTCACCGTTCATTTTTCTCATAGCCATTCTTCTCCTTAAACGTGTCTATTTGGAAGCAGAGACAGTCTCCCAATGTTCAGGATCTTTTTGCCAAGTTTTCAGCAATGACAATCCCGTTTCACTAATCGCTCCGTATTCTTGAGCTTCCTTTATTAATGTACTAAAATTTGTAACGGTTTGAAAGGAAATGTCTTCTTGTCCTAGTGCTTCATCTGCTTTTTTAAGTCCATAGCTAAAGATCGCTACAACGCCTAATACTTCAATTCCTGCCTCACGCAAGGCGATACATGATTGTATGGAACTTTTTCCAGTAGAGATTAAATCCTCTACAACAACCGCTTTCTTGCTTCTTTCTGTTAAGCCTTCGATCTGCTTCGCTTTACCGTGACCTTTCGCACTCGATCTGACATAGCACATGGGTAAACCCATTTGGTCAGCAACAAAAGCGGCATGGGGAATTCCTGCTGTCGCAGTACCCGCAATTAGGTCAGCTTCAGGATAGTGAATATGAATTAAAGAAGCGAGTTCTTCTGCAACTTGTTTGCGAATTTCAGGATAGGCAATAATAAGCCGGTTATCACAATAGATGGGTGATTTAAGTCCAGACGACCATGTATAGGGATTTTCAGGAGATAAAGTAACGGCCTCAATATTAAGCAAATGTTTGGCGATTGTTGTATGCATAAGCGTCTCTCCATTCTTTTACAATTGTTTCGTACATGTCTACAGGTTGCTCTGACTTCGTAATACTTCTTCCGATTACCATATAATCCACTCCTGCTTCAGCCGCTGCCTTCGGTGTTGCCGTACGAGCCTGGTCATGGATGTCACTCCCAGAAGGACGTATTCCAGGCGTTATAGATAAAAACGAACTTCCGCATGCTTCTTTAATTCCTTTTGTTTCTTGGGCAGAACAAACCACTCCATCAAGTCCACAGTTCTTCGCCAACATTGCGTAATGTGTAGCACACTCTTTTACAGTGGTGTGTTGAATGAGAAGTTCGTCATAGAGCATTCTTTCATTCGTGCTCGTTAGCTGAGTAACTGCTATTAATTTTGTATGACTAGAACCAGAGGAAATGAGACCTTCTTTTGCAGCCTTCATCATGGAGGTACCTCCTGCTGCATGTACATTAACCATATCAATTGAAAGTGAGCCAAGGACTTTCATCGCTTTATTGACGGTTGTAGGAATGTCATGAAGCTTCAAATCTAGAAAAACTTGAAAATTCCTTTCTTTCAGCCAATAAATAAATGGAGCACCTTCTGCATAAAACAATTCCATCCCCACCTTTACATAGGGAGCATGACCTTCGAATGCAGATAAAAATTTTTTGGCTTTTTTTCCATTCTCAAAGTCTAGCGCGATGATAACGGGGTTTTCCATTCTTTCGTGCTCCTTCCAATCAATTCACTAATGTGTTCCATGCCAATCTGGTCTAAAAGTTCTGGAAGTTTCTCAATGATTTCTGGACAGACGTAAGGATTCACAAAATTTGCAGTCCCGACTGCTACCGCTGAAGCTCCTGCTGACATCATTTCTAGAACATCTTCTGCTGTTGCAACTCCACCCATTCCGATGATAGGGATAGAAACACGCTTACTCACTTCATAGATCATACGGATTGCAACTGGTTTTATCGCTGGTCCCGATAAACCACCTGTCTTATTTGCTAAGATCGGCAGACCAGTTCTCCAGTCCAGCTTCATGCCAACTAGTGTATTGATCATAGATAAACCATCAGCACCTGCATCTTCTACGGCTATTGCCATCTCTACAATATCTGAAACATTTGGAGAAAGTTTTACGTAAACAGGCTTTTCGGATACCTCTTTCACTTTTCGAGTTAAATCAGCTGCTGACTGGTAATGCGTACCAAACTGAATTCCGCCTTCTTTGACGTTCGGGCATGAGATGTTCAGTTCTACAGCTGAAACTAGAGGATGAGCAGAAATTTGTTTCGTTACTTCGATATACTCTTCTTCTGTCGATCCCGCAATATTGGCTAGAATCGGTATATGATATGGTTCTAAATGAGGTATTTCGTTTTCCAAGATTTTGGTTACACCAGGATTTTGGAGCCCGATTGCATTTAACATGCCACTTTCCGTTTCAGCCACCCGAGGAGTAGGATTTCCAAAGCGTCCTTCAAGGGTAGCTGCTTTAATCGTAATTCCTCCTAAAACACTTAAGTCATACCATTTTGCGTATTCTTTTCCAAACCCGAAACAACCTGAAGCAGGAAGAATGGGGTTCTTCATGTTTAGTCCTGGCAAAGAAACATGTAAACGACTCATAATACAACCTCCCCCATTTTGAATACGGGTCCGTCACTGCAAATCTTTACATAACCTGACTCTTTTGATTCTGTCGGACACACACATGCAAAACAAGCTCCAATTCCACAACCCATTCGTTCCTCTAATGAAAGATAACCATCAAGTCCAGCTGCTTTTTGTTCGACTGCTTTTAACATCACTGCGGGGCCAACAGAGTAAATCATTGATTCAGTACACATGAAAGGTTCCATTGCATCCGTTACAAAACCTTTTGTCCCAAGTGTCCCATCTACTGTTGTTACAGCTGTTTCACCAAGTTCCGAAAACTTTTCCACATAAAAACTGTCTTTTCTGGAATGAAAACCAATGACGAACGTGACATTTACCCCTTGATCTTTCAATTGTTTACCAAGGTAATACAGTGGGGGAACACCGATGCCGCCTCCAACTAATAGAGCATTCTTTTTCTTGGGAGTGGTCTCTACCGAAAAGCCATTACCAAGCGGTCCTAGTATATCAAGTCGTTCCCCGTTTTGTTTTTGACTAAGCTGTATCGTTCCGTCACCATGTGCTCTGTAAAGTAAGGTTACTTCTTCTTTTTCAAAATCTACATCACAAATGGAAATCGGCCTTCTTAATAGCTTTGAAGAGTGTTTTCCAATTGAAACGTGGAGGAATTTTCCTGGTGTGGTCATTCCTTTCACACCAGGGCCATTTAGTTTCATCTCATAAATCCGATGAGCGATTTCATCATTTGATGTAATCGTTAACTCGTGCTTTCTCATACAAACACCTTTTCATTTTGGGTAAAGGAAGAAAGTGCGTGAGCCGAAAACGAAATGGACTCAAGAACTTCCAACAGTGCAACTGACGTATCCAGGTTTGTGAGACATACGACTCCGCCTTCTGCACATTCTCTTCGAATTCGGAAACCGTCTCTTGCAGGTATTTTTCCTTTTGTCAGTGTGTTAACAACAAACTGTACTTCACCTTTTCTGATGACGTCTAGTAAATTTCTTCCCTTACTGCCGATCTTCCCGACGACATCAACTGGAATGCCTTCTTTTTCAATAATGTGAGCTGTCCCTTCTGTAGCCATGATCGTATAACCAATTTCATAGAAACGTTTTACCATTTCAAGGGCTTCTGATTTATCTTTATCTGCTACTGTAAAGAGTACAGTTCCATACGAAGGGATCTTCATTCCTGAAGCGATCAGTCCTTTATATAGTGCTTTTTGGAGATTTTTATCCCGCCCCATTACTTCTCCTGTAGATTTCATCTCAGGTCCAAGGTACGTATCTACTCTGCGCAGCTTTGCAAATGAGAAAACTGGAACTTTAACCGAAACTTCTTCTGCTTCTTTTTGATAGCCTGTTTGATAGCCTTGTGTTTGTAAGCTTTCACCGAGTATAACCTTCGTAGCGACATTCGCCATTGGAACTCCTGTTATTTTGCTTAAAAACGGAACCGTTCGACTTGAACGCGGGTTGACTTCTAGAACATATACTTCCTCTTTGTGCCAGACAAACTGGATATTCAACAATCCAATAATCTTTAACCCTTTAGCGATCGATATGGTACGATCAATGATTTTTTGTTTAATTGTTTCAGGTAATGTCTGTGGAGGATATACAGCGATAGAATCTCCTGAATGGACGCCGGCGCGTTCAATATGTTCCATCATCCCAGGGATAAAAACATCGTTTCCGTCTGATATGGCATCCACTTCGATTTCTTTTCCTTCAAGGTACCGGTCAACCAATACAGGGTGATCAGGATTAACTCTTGCAGCATTTTCCATGTACTGAAGCAGTTCGCTTTCCTGATAAACGATCTCCATCGCTCTTCCGCCAAGTACGTAAGATGGTCTAACTAAGACTGGGTAGCCTATGGATGACGCTATCTTAACAGCGTCAGTGACTGAAAAGGCCGTTTTACCTGCAGGCTGCGGGATTTCAAGCTGTTCCATCACTCTTTCAAAGCGTTCTCGATCTTCAGCAAGATCCATGCTGTCAAGTGAAGTACCTAAAATCTTGATCCCTCTTCTTTCAAGTTCCTCAGATAAGTTAATAGCCGTTTGGCCGCCAAATTGGACGATTACGCCTTCTGGATTTTCGTGCTCAATTACATGCATAACATCTTCCACGGTTAACGGCTCGAAATATAGCTTGTCTGACATACTGAAGTCTGTCGATACCGTTTCAGGGTTATTATTGATGATGATGGCTTCATATCCTGCTTCTTGTATCGCCCACACCGTATGGACAGTTGCATAATCAAATTCGATCCCTTGTCCAATTCTGATCGGTCCTGATCCTAACACAACTACGCTCTTTTTGTCTGTGATCACAGACTCGTCTTCTTCCCCGTATGTTCCATAATAATAGGGAGTAGCTGATTCGAATTCAGCAGCACACGTATCTACCATCTTAAATACCGGCATTACATTTTCGTTCTTTCTCATGTGATAAAGCTCGTATTCATCTATCTCCCAAGCTTTCGCGATCCAGCGGTCACTGAATCCTTTTTCTTTTGCTTTTTGCAGGATTGAAAGATCGTTCTTTCGCTCCTTAACTCGATTCTCTAATAAAATAATGCCGTGCAGCTTCTCTAAAAAGAATGGATCGATCTTCGTCCATTCGTGAATTTCCTCTACTGTGATGCCCATTCTAAGTGCTTCAGCAATAAAAAATAATCGCTCGTCATCGGCACGGAGAATGTTTTCTTCTACCTGGGATTTTGTTTGTTGCTTCTCTTTTGTCTCAAGATGATAGGCAGAGATTTCGAGTGAACGTACGGCTTTTAAAAGAGATTCTTCAAAGTTCCGTCCGATCGCCATAACCTCCCCTGTAGCTTTCATCTGTGTTCCTAGCTTACGATTTGCTCCTTCAAACTTATCAAAAGGCCATCTTGGTATTTTTGTTACGATATAATCGAGTGCAGGTTCAAAACAAGCATACGTCGTTCCTGTCACTGGATTTTTGACCTCATCAAGTGTATACCCGACTGCAATTTTGGCTGCAAGCTTTGCGATAGGATACCCTGTTGCTTTTGAAGCGAGTGCAGATGAGCGACTCACTCGAGGATTTACCTCGATGATATAGTATTGTGAACTTTTTGGATCAAGAGCTAACTGTACATTACAGCCACCTTCAATTTCAAGAGCTCTAATAATCTTCAGTGACGCGTTTCTAAGCAACTGATAATCGCGGTCTGTTAGCGTCTGGCTCGGTGCAACAACAATTGAATCACCTGTATGGATGCCGACAGGATCAATATTTTCCATGTTACAGACAACGATTGCTGTATCATTTTTATCACGCATCACTTCATACTCTATCTCTTTAAAACCTGCAATGCTTTTCTCGATCAGTACTTGACCGACTGGGCTTGCTTGTAGCCCGGCTGGTGTAATCTCTAAGAACTCTTCTTCATTGTGAACGATTCCGCCACCTGTTCCGCCTAAAGTAAAGGCTGGGCGAATGATCACTGGATATCCGTTGTGTTCTACAAACGCTTTCGCTTCATCCATGTTCCGAACAATAGCACTTTCGGGTACTGGTTCATTTAGATCGTTCATTAGATTTCTAAATAAATCGCGATCTTCAGCCTGCTGAATGGAATGTAGTTTTGTTCCTAACAATTCTACATTGTATTCTTTTAGAATTCCTGAATCAGATAATTCTACAGCAAGGTTCAACCCGGTTTGTCCGCCTAACGTCGCGAGCAATCCATCTGGACGCTCTTGGCGGATAATTCTTGACACAAATTCAAGGGTTAACGGTTCGATGTATACCTTATCTGCCATATTTGGATCTGTCATGATTGTGGCTGGGTTTGAATTTACTAGAACTACCTCATACCCTTCTTCTTTTAGAGCCTGACAAGCCTGCGTCCCTGCATAATCGAATTCAGCTGCTTGTCCGATCACGATAGGGCCTGATCCAATCACTAAAATCTTTCGAATGTCATGTCGTTTAGGCATAATGCATCAAACCTTCTTTCTTCGTTGTTTTTATCAAACTCATGAACTCATCAAAAATCACATTTGAGTCGTGCGGTCCTGGTGAAGCTTCTGGATGATACTGAATGGAAAACGCTGGTTTAACTTTATGTTTTAACCCTTCAACCGTTCCATCATTGACTGCTTGATGGGTAAGTTCAAGGTCAGAATGTGCTAACGAATGTTCTGTAACAGAGTAACCGTGATTTTGGGAGGTGAGAGCGATTTTTCCCGTAGAAAGATCTTTTACCGGATGATTTGAACCTCTATGACCAAACTTCAGTTTTTCTGTATCCGCACCGCAAGCTAGTGCAAGCAGCTGGTGACCAAGACAAATCCCTAAAATCGGAATGTTATGAGATAAAAGTTCTTGGATCATCTTTATGCCTGGCTGCACCTCTTTTGGATCTCCAGGTCCATTACTCAGCAGTACACCATCAGGCTGCAATCTGATAATATCAGCTGCAGACGTGTTAAAAGGAACAACAATCACGTCACAAAGTCTTCTTGATAATTCACGAAGCATCCCGCTCTTTACACCAAAATCTACTACTACAACACGATATCCGCTGTTTGGCAGATGGTAAGGAGTTTTCGTAGATACTTTCATAACTTGATTTACAATTAACGGGGATGCGTTTAACTCGTTGATTATTTCTGGAGCATTATCAATCGTGTTGGACAGCTTCCCCTTCAAAGTTCCATGCTCACGTATCTTTCTTGTTAACTTGCGTGTATCAATTCCATAAAGGCCAGGAATATCTTTTGCTGTAAGCCAGCTGCTTAATGATTGCATTCCTTCATGGTGGCTTGGAAACTCAGCATGTTCGTTAACAATAATTCCACTTGTTGCAGGGCGAATGGATTCGTAGTCTGAACGGTTAATTCCGTAATTTCCAATTAACGGATATGTGAACACGATAATTTGATCACAATAAGATGGGTCTGTAAGTACCTCTTGATACCCAGTCATACTTGTTGTGAAAACTACTTCTCCGCTAGACTCTCGCTGTGACCCAAATGCAAGACCGTTAAAAATTGTCCCATCTTCTAAAATTAAATAACGTTTCATACTAAGCTCTCCTCCTTGTGGTAAACTAGCTTTCCATCAAATATAGTAGCAACTGGCCATCCTGTGCATTCCCTGCCGTCAAAAGGTGTGTTCTTTCCTTTAGATACAAACGTTTTAGCATTTATTGTTTCTCTAGCATCTAAGTCGACTACCGTAAGATCAGCGGGTGCTCCTGTGTTTAGCCTCCCGAAAGGCAGGTTGAAACAATCTGCAGGTTTTTTCGTCAGCATATCTACTAACTGTTGCAATGTAAGTCTCTTTTCTTTTAAAACCAGCTCTGTGTACAAAAGCGGAAAAGCAGTTTCAAGCCCTACGATTCCAAATGGAGCTATTTCAACATCCTGCTTTTTTTCGTCTTCACTATGCGGAGCGTGATCTGTCGCAATAAAATCAAGTGTGCCCTCTATTAATCCAAGAAGTAATGCTTCCCGATCCTCTTTGCTTCTTAAAGGTGGGTTCATTTTGTAATGCGTATCATTACTCTTAATGTCTTCATCACTTAAGATTAAGTGATGAGGTGTTACTTCTGCTGTCACTTTGATGCCTGCTCGTTTCGCGTCTCTGATTACCCGTACGGACTCTTTCGTACTCACATGGCAAACATGATATCTTGCATTAGCAGCTTCGGCGAGTAGAACATCACGAGCGATATGAACACTTTCACTTACAGATGGTATTCCTGGCAGGTTTTCTTTTTGTGCAAACTGCCCTTCATGAAAAGCTCCTCCTCTTGGCAACAAGGAGTTATCTTCACAGTGAGCGACGATGACTGCATTTTGCTTATTTGCTTCTTTCATTGCCTGCAGCATCATTCCAGCCGACTGCACCCCTACTCCATCATCTGTAAATGCGAAGGCTCCCTTGTTTAATAAGGCGTTAAAATCTGTTAGCTCGGTTCCGATCTGCCTGATCGTAATGGATGCATAAGGAAGCACTCTACAGTTTGCCGTCTCTTCTATCCTCTTTTGCACCATTTCCATCGTTTCTATCGTATCTGGTACGGGTCGTGTATTTGGCATAGCTGCAAGAGTGGTATATCCCCCTTTTATAGCAGCTTTTGTTCCTGTAGCAATCGTTTCTTTATGTTCTCCGCCAGGCTCTCTTAAATGAACATGCAAATCTACAAAGCCTGGAGTAACGAGCTTTCCCTCTGCCTCAAAAACATCATGCTGTTCTTTTGGGATGTTGTTTTCAATTTGTTTAATACGATTACCTTCTAACAAAATATCTGTACGTATCAAGTTGTTGTTTCCGTCTAAAATATTAGCGTTTTTTAAGAGAAATCCCATCATTAACCGCCTCCTGAGTTGTTGTTAATGTCCATTTCAATACAGCCATCCTGATCCACACTCCATTTTGTACTTGTTTAAATATTCTCGAGCGCTGAGATTCTACTAGTTCATCTGCGATCTCTACTCCCCGGTTTACAGGAGCAGGATGCATAATAATGCTGTGAGCTTTCATTCTTTTTTCACGTTCAACTGTTAAACCATAGAGCTGATGATATTCTTCTTTGGATAATAGCATGCCGCCATTATGCCGTTCATGTTGAATGCGGAGCATCATTAAGACGTCTGCAGTCTCAACGGCTTCATCCATCGGGATAAAATCGTCTTTCCACTCATCAACAAACCACTCTTTTGGTCCAGAGAATAATACGTTTGCCCCCATTTTACGCAGTACTTCCGCATTAGATCTTGCAACTCGGCTGTGAAGGATATCTCCTACGATAACGACTGTTAAACCTTGCAGAACGATAAATTCTTGTTGTATCGTTAATAAATCTAAGAGAGATTGTGTCGGATGGTTTCCGCATCCATCACCTGCATTGATAATTGGGATGTTTATTTTTTCAGCTAAGCCTTCGAAGTAACGATCTTGGGGATGACGTATCACAAAGGCAGATACTCCTATTTCCTCTAATGTTCTTAATGTGTCATATAACGTTTCCCCTTTTTGAACACTCGAACCTCCTACTTCCACATTTAGCGGCTTAAGTCCCAGTTTGTGTTCTGCTGCTTCAAAACTAAATTTTGTCCGTGTACTTGGCTCAAAAAATAAATTCGCGACCATTTTATCCTGAAGAAATCGGTCTTGTTTTCCATTTTTAAAATCTTCAGCTTCATTTAATAGGGATTGAACATCACTGATTGATAGTTCACTCATTGATAACAGATGTTTCATTCTCGACACTCCTTTTGTAAAAAAATAGCACCCTGAAAAAAGTTTCAGGGTGCCCTTAACAGAAACAAATATAGTTCCTGTTAGTTGTTCACCCTTTTAAGTCTCTCGTACTTATTTAAAAGGTGGATTATGCAGCTGTATCGTTATCATTTGTTTTAAACATTTTGGTGATTAGATCATTATCATTTTCCCTGCCTGGCAGCACAAGGTTTAAGATAATCCCGATTATCGTAGCAAGTGCCATGCCTGCTATTTCAAAGTTCGCGTTTATCTTCAATGCTGCACCGCCAATTCCGGTGACAAGAATAACAGAAGAGATGATCAGGTTTCGTTTGTTGCCAAAATCAACATTGTTGTCCACAAGCATCCTTAATCCAGATGAAGCGATAATTCCAAACAGCAGGATCGAAACTCCGCCCATCACGGCAGTCGGTATCGTGCTGATTAATGCAGTTACCTTGCCTGAAAAACCGAACAGGATGGCGGTTACTGCTGCGCCTCCGATAACAAATACGGAATAAACTCGTGTGATGGCTAGCACCCCAATGTTTTCGCCGTACGTTGTAACCGGCGGTCCTCCGATCATTGAACCGATCATAACTCCTAATCCGTCTCCTAAAATAGAGCGGTGAAGACCTGGTTTCTCAATAAAGTTACGTCCTACTACTTTCGACAACACAAGCTGATGTCCGATATGTTCAGAGATGGTTACTACTGCGACCGGCATCATGATCGCTGCGATCGTCCATGAAAAGTCAGGTGTGTATGTGACAAATGGGACTATAAAATCTGGAGCTTCGATCCACTTTGCCTCAGCTACCTTTGAAAAATCAACAATTCCTTTGTAAAAAGCGAAGCAAAATCCAGCTATGATTCCGATTAAGATCGGGATAATTCCTAATATACCTCTAAAGAAGATGGAGAACACGATGGTTACTCCTAGTGTGAAGAGTGCAACTGTGAAATGAGTAAGGCTGTAAGTGTCTGTTCCTGGCAAATTCATCGCCATGCCAACCGCAACATTTGCCAGACCTAGTCCGATTACAATAATTACAGGCCCCACTACAACTGGCGGCAATATGCGCATAAGCCATTTAAAACCAAATCCTTTGATTAAGAGGGCAATGACCCCATATACGAGTCCAGCTAAAAAGCTACCAATCATCGCTGCTTCTGGCCCGCCAAAAGCTTTTACAGTCAAAATAGGTGTAATGAATGCGAAGCTGGATCCTAGATAAGCAGGTATCTGGCCTCTCGTAACTAAAAGGTAAGCTAATGTAGCAAGCCCGCTTGAAATAAGTGCAACACCTGGGTGAAGTCCTACTAAGAAAGGCACTAATACTGTTGCACCAAACATGGCGAATAAGTGCTGAAGGCTTAAAGTAAACCATTGTGTTACAGGTGGTTTTTCATTTACATCTAAAATGGCTTTTCTGTTGTTTTCCATATGTTTTACCTCCTATTTTTGAAAGACTAAACGATAAAAACCTCTCTTGCGTAGCAAGAGAGGCTGCTGGAGGTATACGTACACACTAATTCCTTTAGCTGCACGACTTTTCATTACCTCCCTTGCCAGCCTCTCTGGACTGATTTTAAAGGGAATTTATTTGTTTGTTGAGATAGCAACTTCATCAAGTCCATCTACTTCGATTAATGAAGCAGATATGATTTCTTCACTCGATGTTGGAACATTTTTACCAACATAATCGGCTCTTATTGGAAGTTCTCTATGCCCTCTGTCAATTAAGACGGCAAGCTGAATATTTGATGCTCGTCCAAGGTCCATGATTGCGTCCATGGCTGCTCTTACCGTTCTTCCCGTATAAAGTACATCATCAACGAGGATAATTTTTTTGTCGGACACTTCTACCGGAATATCTGTTCCTTTTAGCTGTGGTTCTTGGTCATCTGTCTTAATCTTTAGGTCATCTCTGTAAAGTGTAATATCAATAACACCTACTGAAACTGCGTTACCTTCGATCTGTTCGATTCGTTCAGCAAGCCGTTTAGCCAAAAATTCACCGCGGGTTTTTATGCCAGCTAATACGATGCTCTTTACGCCTTTATTCCGTTCGATAATTTCGTGAGCGATTCGCGTAAGCGCTCTTCGTATGGCTTGATCATCCATTATTACTGTCTTTGACATAACGTTCCCTCCTTTTTAAAGCACTGCCTTTAACCGTTTTTCTCACAAAAAAATCCTCCCGTCACGCATGACGAGAGGATAGAGAATCCCAATAAAGAATCTCTTAAATGACGTTTCCTTCTCAGCCTCACGGGACTAAAGTTAAAGGACTATTAAGTTACATTGATTATGACAAAGTGGTATTCTTTTGTCAACTTCTTTTCTCTAATAAATCAAGAAGCTCTGTCATTTCAGCAGGAATGCCTCTTTCAAATTCCATGTATTCACCCGTTCTCGGATGATTAAACCCAAGAGTTTGAGCATGAAGGGCTTGTCCTTCAATCGGAAGTGTTTTAGACGGACCATACTTAGGGTCTCCCGCTAACGGAAAACCAATATATTTCATATGAACACGAATTTGATGAGTTCTTCCCGTTTCAAGCTGACATTCCACATATGTGAAGTTAGTGAAACGTTTGATTACATTAAAATGTGTCACAGCATCGCGGCTGTTATCATCCGTCACAGTCATCTTTTGACGATCGCTCTTATCTCTTCCGATCGGTGCATCAATCGTTCCTTGATCATGCGGCATAACGCCATGAACAATAGCTTTATACACTCTTGTCGTTGTTTTTTCTTTGAGCTGGTTAACAAGAGATTCATGAGCCAAATCATTTTTGGCAACCATCAGTAAGCCTGAAGTATCTTTATCTATTCGGTGTACGATGCCAGGGCGCAAGACTCCGTTAATACCAGAAAGATCTTTGCAATGAGCCATCAGACCGTTAACGAGTGTGCCGTCAAAATGACCAGGAGCAGGATGAACAACCATCCCTCTTGGTTTATTGACAACAAGAACATCTTCGTCTTCATAAACAATATCAAGATTCATTTCCTGAGGTACAACGTCTAGTTCTTGTGGTTCAGGGATTACAATCTCTACAACATCACCAGTCACACATTTATAATTGGACTTTACTGGTTTGTCATTTAACAAAACAATATCTTCTTTTATCCAGTTTTGTATCTGTGATCGTGACCAATCATTCTGCACATCAGACAAAACTTTATCAATACGGTTGCCTTCCTGCTCACTGGTTACCGTATACTCAAATTTATTCATTCTCTGTCTCCTTCTGTTTGCTTTCCATAAAGCTCTGTATAAAAATCAATCCCACACCAACTACTAATGCACTGTCTGCAATATTAAAAATCGGGAAATCATAGCTTCCAATATACGTATCCAAAAAGTCGACAACTTCTCCACGTAAAAGGCGATCAATAAAGTTCCCTAGCGCTCCACCTAGAACAAGTGCCAATGCAAATTTCAGCAATTTGTCAGTAGCATGTTTTTGCAAATAGTAGACAACTGCCCCAACAACAACAATCGTTATTAGAATAAAAAAGTAACGTTGATCTTGCAGTATACCGAAAGCCGCTCCTCTGTTTCGGTGAGAGGTTATGTAAAAAACTTGATCAATTACAGGGATAGATTGCCCTAGATCCATTTTTTTTACAATCATCCATTTTGTTACTTGGTCAACGGCGAATACTAGCAAGGCCACAAGATAATAAAACAATAGAACTCCTCCGATTCAGAAATGATGTCTTTATGAATTGTAGCACAGCAATCGGAACTTCTACAATTTAATTTACCCAATGTTAATATAATTTGTGTGTGGATAACAATAAGAAAAATCCCGCCAAAGCGGGATTTCCTCGTGGTTATGCGTAATGCTTTTCTACGATTTCTGCACAGCTTGCACAAAGTGTTGGGTGATCAGCGTTAGACCCAACATCTTCAGAAACGACCCAGCAGCGTTCACATGTTTCCCCTTCAGCAGAGGTAACTGTTACAGCTATGTGATCATATTGACCTGCATGTTCTGGAGCATCAGACTTAACTCCGCCAACATTAGCTTTAGAAACGATAAATAATTTATTAAGATCTTCCACCGTTTCAAGCCAAGGTTTTAGGGATTCTGTTGGATATAACGTGATTGATGCAGTGAGTGATTTACCAATTGTTTTTTGGCTTCTTGCTTCTTCCAGTGCTTTTAACACTTCATCACGGACATCCATAAATACATCCCAGTCTTTTTCAAGCTGTTCTGTACTAGAATAGTTTTTAACTTCAGGCATTGTTGTTAATTGTACACTTGCTTCCTCAACACCAGGGATGTATTCCCATACTTCATCAGCAGTGTGAGAAAGAACAGGGGCAGAAAGCTTCGTTAATGCCATAAGGGTTTCATAAAGTACCGTTTGGATGCTTCTTCGTTTATGATCATCTTCTGCTTGGATGTAAAGCGTATCTTTTGCCATATCCAAATAGAAAGAACTTAATTCAATCGTACAGAAGTTATGAATCGTGTTATAGACCGTAATAAACTGATATTCTTCATATGCTTTTTTTACTTTAGCGACAACCTTATCAAGCTTTACCATCATATATCTTTCAAGATCAGGCATATCTTCAAAAGCTACAGCATGCTGTTTTGGATCAAAACCATGAAGGTTCCCTAACAAGAAACGAAGTGTGTTTCTGATCTTACGGTAAACTTCTGCTACTTGTTTCAGAATATCATCTGATACACGAACGTCTGATTGATAATCTACAGATGAAACCCATAGACGAATAATATCAGCTCCAAGCTGCTTCATCACCTTGATTGGATCAAGTGTGTTACCGATAGATTTACTCATCTTTCTGCCTTCACCATCTAGAACGAATCCATGACTTAGAACCGCTTTATATGGCGCTTTTCCTGTGATGGCAACAGAAGTTGAGAGAGAAGAGTTAAACCAGCCGCGATACTGATCAGATCCTTCAAGATAGAGATCTGCAGGACGAACTAAATTTTCTCTTTCTTCAAGTACACCCCAATGAGAAGTACCTGAATCAAACCATACATCCATGATATCCGTTTCTTTTGAAAAACGGCCATTAGGACTGTGAGGAGATGTAAATCCGTCAGGAAGCAAATCTTTCGCTTCTCTTTCGAACCACACGTTTGAACCGTGTTCTCTAAACAGTTCAACCACGTGAGCAATCGTTTCTTCTGTAAGGATGGCTTCCCCGTCTTCTCCATAAAAGACAGGGATCGGAACACCCCATGCGCGCTGACGTGAAATACACCAATCTTCGCGGTCTTTAATCATGTTATGAAGGCGAGTTTCACCCCAAGTCGGAACCCAGTTCACTTCTTCGATCGCACGAAGCATATCTTCACGGATTCCTTTAATTGATGCAAACCACTGTGCGGTTGCACGGAAGATTACTGGTTTTTTCGTTCTCCAGTCATGCGGATAAGAGTGTGTGATGAATGAAAGCTTTAGAAGGGCACCTTTTTCTTGCAGCTGTTCGGTGATCGGCTTATTCGCTTCATCGTAGAACAACCCTTCAAATCCAGGAGCTTCTTTCGTCATTACACCTCTATCATCTACAGGGCATAACACATCAAGACCGTAACGCTTACCTACTAAGAAGTCATCTTCCCCATGTCCAGGCGCTGTATGAACACAGCCTGTTCCAGCATCAGTTGTAACATGGTCACCAAGCATAACTAGGGAGTCACGATCATATAACGGATGACTTGCTAATACATTTTCAATCTCAGCACCTTTGAAACGTTTAACAACTTCAGCTTGTTCCCATTCAAATTCTTTTGTTAAAGATTCCAATAGTGCTTCTGCAACAACGTACTTCCCGTTTTCCGTTTGTACGGAAACATAATCTAATTCAGGATGAACAGAGATTCCTAAATTTGCAGGGATCGTCCATGGAGTAGTTGTCCAAATTACGAGTTTTTCATCAGCGTCAAGGACACCTTTTCCATCTTTCACTTCAAAGGCTACATAAATAGAAGCCGAACGTTTATCTTGATATTCGATCTCTGCTTCTGCAAGAGCTGACTCTGAAGAAGGCGACCAGTAAACCGGCTTTAATCCTTTATAAATAAGATCCCTTTTCGCCATCTCTCCAAATACTTCAATCTGTCTTGCTTCGTACCCTTTATCCAATGTGATATATGGATTTTCCCAATCACCACGAACACCTAATCGTTTGAACTGTTCACGCTGATGATCGACTTGTTTTAAAGCATATTCTTCACAAAGCTTACGAAATTCAGCAACCGTTAATTCTTTACGTTTTACTTTTCCACTCTTTGTCAAAGCGGTTTCGATTGGTAGTCCGTGCGTATCCCAACCAGGAACGTATGGTGCATAATGGCCAGTCATCGATTTGAAACGAACGATGATATCTTTTAAGATCTTGTTTTCTGCGTGTCCGATATGGATGTCACCATTCGCATATGGAGGACCATCATGTAAAATAAAAGGCGGCAGACCTTTTGTGTTTTCCAATACCATCTCATAAATATTTAATTCATTCCACTTGTCTTGAACAACAGGCTCACGCTGTGGAAGGTTACCACGCATCGGGAACTCTGTTTTTGGCATTAATAATGTGTCTTTATAATTCATGACCATTTCCTCCTTAAATTCAATCAAACCGTTACAGATGTCTTTAGGGTCCACAAAAATCGAAAGTGGAAACAAAAAAACCTTCCCGTCCACTACTTCGAAAGTAGGGACGAGAAGGTTTACCCGCGGTACCACCCTAATAGGTTCTGAAATCATCGATTTAAAACCCGCTTAGCCATCCGTAGCGTGGATGAAGCGCCTAGACTTACTACAATGGTTCAGTCCAGGAACTCAGGGGTGATTTTCAAATACTACTCTATACTAGGCTTACACCACTTCCTAGTTCGCTTAAATAGAGATACACGCATTCTACTGTCCCCGTCTTCGTCACATATTTAATCTTACAAAAGTATATGCGATTTTTAAAACGAATGTCAAGCTTCCGTCTTAACTCCTTGCAGTTCATAACCTTCTAGATTTTCAGGAGCGTTCAATGAATCCCAATCATCATTTTTCAACATTTCTAATTGTGCTTCAATCAACATTCTAAACCGAGTTCGGTATACAGATGATTGCTTTTTTAGTTCATCTATTTCCATTGAAATCTTTCTGGACTTTGATAACGATTCATTGATGATTCTGTCCGCGTTCTTCTCAGCTTCCTTCACGATTAATCGTGCTTCTTTATTAGCTGTACGCTTCACTTCTTCCCCAGTTTCTTGGGCAATCAGAATGGACTTATTCAATGTCTCTTCAATATTTTTAAAATAAGATATCTTTTCTTCGAGTTTGGAAACGGTTTCCTCTAAGTCTTTCTTTTCACGGATTACCGCTTCGTAATCTTTAATGACTTGATCTAAAAAGTCATTAACTTCATCTTCACTATACCCTCTGAAACCTCTTGTAAATTCCTTGTTATGAATATCCAACGGCGTTAAAGGCAAAACAGCCACCTCCATAGATGCATTCTTTTTATCCTAATTTCGACAAAATTTCTGTCATTCCTTCTCTTACTGGAAATTATTTTAATAATCCGTAACGGATCCGCCACTTTTCTTTCTTAGTTGTACCTTCGATGGCGATCAGTTTACTTCTTCCAAATCCTCTTAATGAAAGTTCATCGCCTTCCATTACTTCTACAGATACTTGATCGGTTAATTTATGATTTAATTTTACACGGCCTTGTTGAACTAAAGGTGATACTTTGGACCGAGAAAGACTATAGATTTCTGCAATGATAACATCAAGGCGTAATGAAGAAACAGTCCCCATTTTTTCATTATAATCTGTCTTAATTTGCTTGAGCTGATTCTCTTCGATGGTTTTTAGCTTCACACCCGATTTGCCGATTTTCGTTAAATTCATTTCCATAAACCCAGAAATCTCACTTGCGCAAATAAATTGAACGTTATCCCCAGCTACAAGGATATCGCCATACTTGCTTCTTTTAACCCCAATGTTCATAAGTGCACCTAAAACATCGCGATGTTCAATTGTCGTGAATTTAGAGGGGTACTCAATTTCATAATAAATGAGCTGAAAATCGTCTTGTTCGGCTTCGTAGTATTCGGGATATAACAGTGCTCTTTGTCGCTCAGAAAAAGAAGAGCCTCCCCAAAAAGAGAGGCGTACTCCTGAATCGTTTCCTACAATAGATTTCATAATCTCTTGTTCACGCGGATCGAGAAAATCTGTCAGCTTTGGACGATATCGCTCAACAACTTCTGTTTTCCAGCTGGACACTCGATCTACAAATTCATGTTCTTCTGGTCTGAAATGCTGATAGATACTCATTTCTTTTACCTCTGTCTATAGAGAGCGTGCAATCATATCGGCAACAGCTCTTACTCCATATTGAGCAAAGTGAAGAGACATTAGTGCAACGATTGGAGACAGATCAATCATACCAAGAGGCGGAATAATCTTTCGAAATGGAGAAAGATAGGGTTCCACAAGTCTTGCAATCACTTGTCCGATAGAAGATTCTCTTGCATTAGGAAACCAAGATAAAAGTATGTAACCGATTATCATATAATAGTAAAGTTGGATTAGAGTTAGCACTACGTCTGTAATTGTTTCAATGATCAATAAATTTCACCATCCTGAATTAATCTTCGTCCATCATCTCTGAAATCGTTCCAGAAACATCAACATTTTCTGGCGTACACAAAAACGTATTTGGTCCCAGCTTTTGTATGTCACCGCCTATAGCATATACAGTACCTGACAAAAAGTCTACAATTCGCTTTGCCTGGTCGTGAGGAATTCTCTGCAGATTCATCACAACCGCTCTTCTGTTCTTTAATTGGTCAGCAATATCTTGAGCTTCTGCATAAACACGAGGCTCAACCAGAACGACTTTAACCTGCTGCTGGATGCTTTGCAGACTTACAACATTTGGTTTCCCTTTTTTTGTATGAGATGGCGTAATTTCCTCTTCTTCAACAAAAGACTCTTCTTCATTCTCATATTCATAATCATAGTCATCCTCAAGATCAAAGAAACGCTTGAACTTTGTTTTGATTCCCATTTATTCCACCTCCTAAAATTCTTTACCTACTAAATCTGTTCCAATACGGATAAAGGTTGCTCCTTCTTCAACAGCTATAACATAATCGTTTGACATTCCCATAGATAGTTCCTGACAAGGAGCATGCGGAAGTTCTTTCTTTTGAATGTCCATTTGCAATTGTTTTAACGTTGAAAAAACGTTTCGGACTACCTCTTTATTTTCTGTAAAAGGTGCCATTGTCATAAGTCCTACTACTTTAATTCGATCGTACTCTTTTAGTTTATCGACAAAGGTAAGCACTTCTTTTACAGCTAGTCCGTGTTTCGAGTCTTCTTCGGCAACATTTACTTGAATAAAACACGAAATGGTCTGATCGGCTCTTTTTTGGATTTCTTTTGCTAAACTTAATCGATCTAGGGAATGAATATAATCCACATGATTAATGATCTCTTTCACTTTTCTTGTTTGTAATGTACCGATAAAGTGCCATTTAACAGACATTTCGGAAAGAAAATCTTTCTTTTCCAGCAATCCCTCTATCCTATTTTCGCCTATGTGGCCGACACCTGCTGAAACAGCTTCTTTTGTTGTTTCGTTACTCACATATTTCGTTACTGCAACGATGTTAACGTCCTTTGGAGATCTCTTCGTTTTTAGACAAGCAACCTCAATATTTTGTTGAATGATATTTCGATTTTCAAGGATACTCAAACTATCATTAAACTCCCTTCCTACCAATAAAACTCATCATCCTGCCCGTTTTGCCAACTTCTTTTCGATGTGAGAAAAAGACATCATTTTCACAGCTCGTGCATTGATTAGATATCGTGATATTTTCAGGAAGTATCCCTGATTGTATGAATAATATCTCATTAAATCTTTGTAAGTTTAATTGATATCTCCCTGCTTCGTTTTCCATAAAAACAGTCGGCTCTGCAGTATTACCCAAAGCTGCTTTAACCTCTTTTATCACGGTATCATCCACTTCATAACAGCAAGAGGCAATCGAAGGGCCAATCGCTATTTTTATTTCCTCTTCATTCACACTTTCCTTTTCACACCAAATCTGAATCATCTTTGGTCCAATCTTGCCTACTGATCCTCGCCATCCCGCATGGGCTAAACCAATGAGCTCATGCTTTGGAGAATAAAAATAAAGCGGAACACAATCAGCATAAAGAGAGGTTAATAAAACATCTGCTTCTTTTGTGTAGATCCCATCTGCATCAGGTATAGCTGTTTCAAAATCTAATGAACCTTGTCCGCGGTCTTCTTTTCTTATTTGCACGATGTCCGTACCATGAACCTGTTTTGTACCTACCCAATATTGAACCGGAAATTTAATTTCTTCAGCAAAAGATTTCCGGTTTTTTTGAACAGCAACAGGATCGTCATTTACATGAAAACCCATATTTAAGGAAAGAAACGGCATTGGACTATACCCTTCATCACGTGTAGTAAAACCAGCTACAATTCGAGGATTTTCTTCTTGCCAGCTATGTAAGGCAATATGCTTTCCAGTTTGTATAAAATTCTTCATATGTAAGCAATCCTCCTGGAAAGTTTTATCTTTATTTTACCACATTTTTAGAAAAGAAAGAAAAAAAGAACCGTTATTTCAACTGATCAAACGGCTCTTTTACATATTCATTTATTTCACTTGTTTCCATATGCCTGACAAGTATAACATCTTTTCCGATCTTGACAATGTTTCGCCAAGGGATAATAATATCATTCTCTCTTGCAAAAAATCCAAGCATCTTTCCTGCACCAGGGATGATGATTGCGTCAATCTTGCCCGTGTTTAAGTTAATTTCTAAATCTGCTATATGGCCAAGTTTTTTTCCGTTCGCAACGTTAACCACATCTTTGACTTGAAAGTCAGATATCTTATTCATCTAACAACCCCGCCTTTCTTTTTCCATTATATGAGTGAACAGGCTATTTCATGTTTACGAACGAAAAAAAACCCGCAAAATTTGCGGGTTTCAACTGCTTTGAATGTTTTTATTCATCTGAGAGATTGCCGCTTTTTCAAGTCTTGACACTTGGGCTTGGGAGATACCGATTTCATCTGCTACTTCCATTTGCGTTTTTCCTTGGAAGAACCTCATCGTTAGTATCATCTTTTCTCTTTCATTTAAGCGGCGCATGCCCTCTTTTAAAGCGATTTCCTCAATCCACTGCATGTCTTTCGCTTTGTCATCACTGATTTGATCCATTACGAATATGGGATCTCCACCATCATTATAGATGGGTTCAAATAGTGAAACAGGGTCTTGAATGGCATCTAACGCAAAAACTACTTCTTCTTTTGGAACATCAAGCGCTTCTGCAATTTGTTGTGCCGTTGGTTCGCGAGACAATTTATTCATGAGCTGGTCACGAACCTGCAACGCTTTATAAGCAATATCTCTAAGACTTCTGGAAACACGTATCGGATTGTTGTCTCGCAAGTAACGGCGAATTTCTCCGATAATCATGGGTACTGCATAGGTCGAAAATTTAACATTCTGACCTAGATCAAAGTTGTCTATCGACTTCATTAAACCGATACAGCCTACTTGAAATAGATCATCAACATGCTCTCCGCGGTTGTTGAATCGTTGGATAACACTTAGAACCAGTCTAAGGTTGCCATTCACCAGTGTTTCACGGGCATCTGGGTCACCCTTGTGCATTTTATCAAATAAAATACGCATCTCTGGATTTTTTAAAACAGGAAGCTTTGATGTGTCAACTCCGCAAATCTCAACTTTATTTCTTGTCAAGTCTTTTCCCTCCTGCCGGGAGCTAATTTCAAATTAAGTATCACCGAACGGAGGGAAATTTATGCAATTGTCATTTTCAAATCATACGTATTACAGATTCAAATCCTATACAGGCTAATGCTCTAAACCATTTTATTAAATTCTTTTTGAAGTCGTTTTATGATTCTCTTTTCCAGTCTTGAAATATACGATTGAGAGATCCCGAGCATATCGGCAACATCCTTTTGTGTTTTCTCTTCACCACCAGATAAACCAAACCTCAGTTCCATTATTTGTTTTTCACGGTCGTTAAGTGTGAACAAGGCTTTCAATAATAGTTTTCTATCTACGTTTGCTTCGATTCTTCTTGTAATAATGTCATCGTCTGTGCCAAGAACATCTGATAATAAAAGCTCATTGCCATCCCAATCGACATTTAACGGTTCATCAAATGATACTTCTGAGCGTGTCTTATTATTGCGGCGTAAATACATTAAGATCTCGTTCTCAATACAGCGTGAAGCATACGTAGCGAGTTTGATCTTCTTTTCAGGATTAAATGTATTCACTGCTTTTATTAATCCTATCGTTCCAATGCTGATTAAATCTTCAATGTTGATACCCGTGTTTTCAAACTTTCTAGCGATATAAACAACAAGACGAAGGTTCCGTTCGATTAAAAGTGATTTAGCTGCCTGATCTCCAGATGGAAGTTTTTCGAGTAGAAGTGCTTCTTCTTCTTTGCTTAACGGAGGTGGCAACGCTTCATTACCGCCAATGTAATAAATTTCATCCGATTTCAAACCCAGCTTAAACAATAGCTTATACCAGTACATCGTTAGCTTAAGACGCCATTTGTTAAACATGTTTACTCCCCTTCCATATCTTCTCCTGTTTAAGACGCTTGTACATGTTGAAGAATCATCTTAGGGTGCACAATCGCATCAAATTGTCCTTCGCTTGATAATGAGGTCCAGCTTAAACCAACTAAACTCTTTGGTGCTTGTGTTGTGATGCCATCTTTCTCAATCTCAATGCAGTCTGGCTTCATGCATGCCAAAAACTGTTGATGTCCTACGGAACGGTAAGGTACGATACGTAATCGGTTGATTAACGGATCCTCTTGATCATCTGTACCCATCGTCAGTACATCTCTCGCCGCTGATTGAATTACTTCTGGAAACTGAGCTCCGTGAATGTTCATATCTAAAATCATAACCGGCATTTTTGAAATAGGATCGGATAATTTATTACCAGTATCAATAAGTCCATTTGCATGAATCATGATTTCTCCTATCGAAATTCTTACGGAGACCAGACTGTTGGAATCCATTTTTTCCACAGTGATGTCATCCACTCTCTTTTTGGAGAAATACCACAAGGCAGGTATACCTGCGACAACAAAAAACCAGCTGACGGGATCACCCATTCCGGAGCTTTTTGTTGAAATGACACCGTTCATAATCGCTACATCGCTTTGCATAAAATAATGAAGTGCAAAAATTCCACCACCGGTCACAAAGGAAACAAAATAGAACATGGCAACATTTTTGACAACAAATCGTATTCGGTTAAAACCAAAGGCTACAAGCATGATCACAATGGAAAACATAAACTTACTTACAGGCTGCGAAAATAGCATGAGATCTGGGAAAATGACTAAGAATACATAGCAAGATGCAAGTAAAGAAGCAAGAAGGATTCTTGTTTTCGATGCATTGCGCTTTAATACATAGGCTGTTAAGGAAATCAATACATAATCAATGCAGAAATTAAGAAACCAAATGACATCCAAATAAAGGGTCATTGGTTTTCTCCTTTCTTAAATTTGAAGTTAGTATACCCTATAGGTTGTTTGAAAGTCTGTCAGTTTATGAGAGAAGTATTGTTCTTATTTTCACTTTTTTTGTCAAAAAAGCTTATATGTTAGATATACGTTTTAGGGACAAGAATATGACAGAATTAAACGCTGTATTTGTAATCCTTGCTGCTTTTGGAAATGGTTAATTTCCGTTTCAGGTGCTCGCTTTCCGCAAGGCAGGCGGTGAGCCACATTCGTACGTTTCACTCTTAAGTGTCTCACCTGCCCACCTGTCCCACAGGAGTCTCCCACCTTACACTCCAATCAACTATTACATGAAGCATTACATAAATCTCTCTGCAGCAACAATCTACTTTTCAATAATCCTTTTAAATATAAAGCCAAAAGAAGTTAAGAAAGGCTGTTTTCTATAAAATTGTAGCTTTTGAATGTTTTAATCTTTTTTATTCTCTACATTTGCATGGTTGATTGGAGTAAGGTTGCCTAGTGGAGGACCGGTCAGGTAGAGACTCATAATAGCGCAAAGCAGCAGGAGGTTCACCGTACGATCCGCGGAAAGCGAGCAATCTAACAAAAGCAACCTTGAATACGAAGAGTAACAAAATAAAAAAAGCATGCTCTCTATCGAGAACATGCTTTTATTTGCTGTATTTATCTTCTTCTGTTACGGCTGCGGTTGCGTAAGAACGTTGGAATATCGAGTGTATCCGAATCAGTGTTTGTATAAGAAGTGTTTCTTGATTCAGACTGGTTATCCTCACGTGATTGTGATTGAGCCTGCCCTTGTGATTGCGGCTGACTTTGATTTGAGTGAGATTGATTAGAAGATGCAGGAGATTGCTGCATTCTAGGTCGCTCTGCTCGCTGCTGATTATTTACAAGCTTTTCAGCCTCATCAAACCCCGTTGCAATTACAGTAACAAGAATTTCATCTTTTAGTTCCTCATTGATTACAGAACCGAAGATCATATTTACTTCAGGATCTGACGCTGATGATACGATGTCTGCAGCTTCATTTACTTCATATAAGCTTAAGTTCGCACCACCTGTAATATTCATCAACACCCCTTTAGCTCCATCAATGGATGTTTCAAGAAGAGGAGATGAAATAGCTTTTTTAGCAGCTTCTGCTGCACGGTTCTCACCTGTACCTACACCGATTCCCATTAATGCAGAACCACGCTCAGTCATAATCGTCTTTACATCTGCAAAGTCCAAGTTAATTAATCCCGGTACAGCAATCAAGTCAGAAATACCTTGTACACCTTGACGCAGAACGTTATCCGCTTCACGGAAAGCTTCAAGCATCGGAGTGTTTTTATCAACGATTTCTAACAAGCGGTCGTTCGGAATAACGATTAGAGTGTCTACTTTTTCTTTTAATACAGAAATTCCGCCAACTGCTTGAGTTGATCGCTTACGTCCTTCAAACGTGAACGGTCTTGTAACTACCCCAACAGTAAGTGCACCTAAGTCTTTTGCGATTTCAGCTACAACTGGTGCTGCACCTGTTCCGGTACCCCCACCCATTCCAGCTGTCACGAAAACCATATCAGCACCGCTAAGGGCTTCTTCAATCTGTTCACGGCTTTCTTCAGCCGCTTTTTTACCGATATCAGGATTCGCACCTGCCCCAAGTCCTCTTGTTAACTTAGTTCCGATTTGCATCTTTACTGGTGCTTTAGAAAGATTTAATGCTTGTGCATCTGTGTTGACACAGATAAACTCCACACCTTGTACTCCATGTTCAATCATACGGTTAACAGCGTTACTTCCGCCGCCGCCAACACCTATCACTTTAATCGTTGCCAATTGATCCATATTCATATCAAACTCTAACATGAGCGTTCCTCCTAATGACTAGTTCCTTTAAGTTATTCGAAAAATAATCCAAACCAGTCTTTCACTTTTGATTTCATTGTGCCTGATTGTTTTTCTTGTGCTGACTTTTGGCTTGACTGTTTCTTTTTAGGCAAGGATTCACCAGCATTTTCAGCTAGTGCAGAAGCTACTTCCTTACCTTGTACTTTTATGTTTTTATGAGTAAATTGAATCAGCCCTACTCCTGCCGTAAACTTAGGTTCTCTAACACCAATGTAATCAGGCAATGAAACTCTTACGTTTTGTTGGAAGATATCCTGAGCTAACTCAAGCACTCCAGGAATTGCAGCGACTCCACCTGTTATAACAAAGCCACCCGGCAATTCTGAATAACCTCGTTCATGCAATTCATCATCGATCATTTCAAAAATTTCAGCCATTCGAGCCTCAATGATTAACGACAATTCATATTGAGATATTTCTTGTTCTTGAGAAGACCCTATCTGTGAAACAGTAAACGTTTCATCTTTTGATGCATAATCAACAAATGAATGCCCGTGTTTCAACTTGATTTTTTCAGCATCTTCAGCAGAAGTTCTTAACCCGATTGATATGTCCTTTGTAATAAAGTCTCCGCCTATAGGAAGAACAGATGTAATTTGCATCGTTCCTTGGTCAAAAACGGAAAGCGTTGTTGAACCTCCGCCAATATCAATCAGTGCCACTCCAAGCTCCATTTCATCACGTGAAAGAGCGATAGATGAAGTAGCTAATGGTTCTAAACAAATATCAGCTACTGTAAGTCCTGCTCGCTCCACACAACGAAGTAAGTTATGTAAGATGGTTTTAGAACCGGTAATAACCGTTCCTTCCATTTCTAATCGCACACCTAGCATGCCTCTAGGATCAATAATCTCATCTGTTCCATCAACAATAAACTGACGAGGGATCACATCGATGATTTCACGCTCTGGAGGCACTGACATTACTTGAGCTGCCTCTATAACTCTAGCAATATCTTCATCGCCAATTTCACGGTCTTCTCTGGAAACGGCTACAACACCGTGGCAAGGCTGAAGTTGAATATGGTTTCCTTTAACACCTACTATAACAGCGTTGATTGGAATACCCAACATTCTTTCTGCCTGTTCTACGGCTTTTTTAATGGAACGAACAGTTTCATCAATATCTACAATGGAACCTTTTCTGATTCCAGCTGATTTCGCATGGCCAACACCAATAACATTAAAGGACTCACTGGTCATTTCTCCAATGATTACTTTAATATTGGATGTACCGATGTCTAAACTTACATAAATTTCATTGCTGTTCATTCTGTGGCACCTCCTAACCTTTCATCCAATAAATCTTCATCTTTAAATAAATAAACACTATTCCTTCATTTTCGCTTAATTATGGAATAAATTCCACAAACAACAGGTTATCCCTCTTTTTTTTTACCGGTTTTTCAAATTTTTTAGGCCTTTTTACGTGATTCAGTCCATTTCGAGATTAATAGTCGCCTTATCACAGCAATATTATTAAACAACCTTACCCCAAAAGCAAAAATTGCGGCTAAATACAGGTCTATACCAAGATGAACACCTAGATACGCTAATCCGGCAGCCAGTAAAATATTAAAGAAAAAACCTGTAATGAACACTTTATCTTCAAAGCTGCCTTGTAAATGTGCACGTATACCGCCAAATAATGTGTCAAGTGCAGCCAAGACAGCGATTGATAAATAATTTGAGTATTCAGGAGGGACCCGAAGATCAGACATGAAACCCAATAAAAGACCTAGTAAAAGTCCCAGTACCGGTAACCACATCTTACGTTTCCTCCTTTGCCGGTTTCATGTACTTCACCTTCACTGATTGTTCATAGGCTGGCAGTATAACTTCAGCAAGAGAGGCTTCCACGAAAAAATTTTCTCGCACAAACTCTTCTACAGCTGGAGATGCAATGATTTTCCGATGCAGCTTTTCATTGTTTTTTGCCAGTACGTGAATTTGGATGGGGAATGAAGAAACAGGCTCATTGTTGATATAAATGTCACCATTTACTTCCCTGATTGGTGTTTTTGATACGATCCGCTGTCCATCAATACTGATTTCCTTTGCATCATATCTATTTAATTCATTAACAAGTCTTCTAAGCATATCAGGATCAATCTTTGGCAGCGGGCGATCTCCAATTAGCTGGTCACTAAAAGGTTCGATAGTCATTACAATTCCTTGTCCGCTAACGGTTGTTAATCCCGCTTGTTTTTTCAAATCCGCCAAAGCTTTTTCCATCGCTTTAATTTTTTCATCGTTACCTTCTGATTCGTACTTATTCAATAATTCATTATAACGCTGAAGTTCCTCATTTAGCTCTTGCTGACGTTGTTTTTCTTTTTCAAGGTCTGCTCTTAGTTCCCACAGGTCCCGGGTATCTCTTACGATTGGGTTGTTCGTAGTCTCAAACTGAACCGCCAGCATTCCGCCTATTATGAGGGCAATCGTTGCAAACATAAATTGTCTTTCCTTCAACTTACTCATCCCTCTTCTGTAAGAAATGGCTCCATTTCGATTGCGTTTTCTTGTTCCACACGCACTTCAACACCATCATTTACAACCTTATCCACTATATAAAGGTTAAGTGATTTCTCCAGTGCAGGTGAGTCACCTATTGCAGTAATAACGAATGGCGCAGGATACTGGTTCCCATCCACACTAACTACCGGTCCTATGCAAGCTATATAAGTATCGTGTGAAATCCTTTGACCGTTAACCGCAATTGCCTCTGCCCCAGAAACATGAAGTTCATCAATGACACTTCTAATATGTTCTTCATGAACGATATAGTTGTTTGGGTTCTCATCTTCTGGAATATATGAGGAGTCTTGCAGGGTAACTTTTACCCCCTCCCCTTCCACTTTAACATTTCCTACTACCATTCTCAGTTGCTTCAAATCTTCTACGAGGTTTGATGAAATCTCTTCTTGATTAGCGAGTTTACTTTCTTTCTCTTCAACATTTTGCTGCAAGCCCTTTAGTTCACCGGCTAACTCACGATTTGTTTTCTGGAAATTTAATATTTGACTTCTTAATGAATCTTCTTTTTTCCATTCATTATTCTGCGCAACCTCGTTCTTTTCGAATTGAGCTCTTTGGTATGAGAAAGCTAAAATGAATCCGGTAACCAAAAGGATAAGAGATAAAAAGAGGTGCTTCCCTTTAATTTTTCTCATCTTTTTCCTCCGTAACTTCTCGGTTGTAGGGTTCAAATCGGGTACTGATCCCCAAATAGAACGTACCTTTTTCTTCAGGCTTTATACTGATTAATGCTGGATAATTTGAAAGTCCCTCAGAAAATTTAGAAATAGAAGTAACTACTTTATTTCCGTCAGTCATAAACAATGTTAGTTTACTAGCGTTGTTTGAATCAGGAGTATGCATGATTTCTGAAATTCTGTGTATGATTCCTTCAGGCAGTTTTTGTAGCTCTTGTGCCATGAACTCCAGCTGTGCTGGATCCTTCCAGCTTACGATAACTGGAGCATTTACGGGTCTCTCATTTTCCTTTAACGGTTCTAGCATCTTTCCGTTTTCCATCATCGGATAATATGTATTGTCCTTTTTAAAATAACCAACACGTTTATATTCTTTAACATTAATAATGACATGGTTGAAAAAATTTTTTTCAATAGAAACGGAATGGATTTCAGAGATGGGGTCTAGTCTTTTCTTTATATCATCTTCGGAAATATTCAGGTATTTTGTTTTGGTTGATATAAGGCTTTTTTCAAGAATTTCATGATCAGTTACAAAATAATTCCCTGAAACAGATATTTTTTTAACATGACTTAAATCAGACTGAAAATAAACTACGACCATTAATAACAGAAAGAAAAATGACAAGTAAAAAATAAGGCGTCGATTCGCTTTTTGTTTACGATGTTCTTTAAGCTTCGGAATTCGGTCCTCAATCGTGACAACCTTTACCTTGTCCATCCTCTTCCTCCGTTTAAAAGTTTTAGTACAAGAAAAGTAGTGTTCCTTCGTATTTCTATCAAACAAAAGAACTTGGCTTAAAACGCCAAGCCCTTCTTATACTAAAGGCTTTCTATACAGCCGGTTTATTCGGTAAAAAACAAAACTGCATAATCGTTTCAAACGCAACCATCATTTTTTCTTGTTCCTTGTATTATAGCATGGATAAGTACCAATAAAGCACTATTTATCCATTTTTTTGTTATTCATTTCTTCCGATGATTTCTACTTCCGTATGAAGGTCCACTCCATGCTTTTCTTTTATCGTTTTTTGAATAAACTGAATCAAATCTAATACATCTTTTGCTCTTGCTTCCCCCGTATTCACAATAAAATTCGCATGCATCTCAGATATTTGCGCTCCACCGATCTGAGTACCCTTTAGACCAGAAGATTCGATCAAATGGCCAGCATAATTGGGTAACGGATTGCGGAATACACTTCCGCAGCATGGAAAGTTCCAAGGCTGTGTATTTCTTCTGTAGTCTTTATTCTTTTTCAGTTCGGCCATGATTGTTTCTTTGTCGCCTTTTTCCAGAACCAAAACAACCTCAACACAAATTCCACCTTTTTCCTGCAAAACGGAAGTACGGTATGAAAACTCTAACTCTTTATTAGAAAGCCACTTCAGCTCACCGTCAGGAAATAGGATCAAAGCCTTCTCTACAATTTGAGACATATCGGAACCATGTGCACCTGCATTCATAAATACAGCACCACCAACAGAACCTGGGATTCCAGCTGCAAACTCAAGCCCTGTGTATGCTTCGCGTGACATAAGTGTTGCAAGCGGAATGAGTGAATAGCCTCCTCCGACCGTGATCTTATCATCATTTCTTATTAAATGATTTAGGCCTTCCCCCACTTTAATGACGACACCCTCTATCCCTCCGTCTGCTACGAGGAGGTTAGACCCTCTTCCAATAGCACGGATCGGGACATTCGTTTTCTTCATATAGGAAACGGCTGTCTTAAGACTCTCAATATTCTTTGGTTCATAGTAAAGATCAGCTGGACCGCCAATTTTTAATGTCGTATGGTTTTTTAACGGTTCGTTAAGCATAACTGTTCCTAGATCTTCATTTTTCAGCTTTTCGGCTAACTGATTTAACGTAAACATATTAAAACCCCCTGCGTTCTTAGGCATATCTCTATTTATATGCTATGCATTACTCTTTTCCATGTTTATCTCTTTCATAAACATCGATTTTGTAGTATTCGTATAAATGATCTTATTTGTTGGTATTATTCGAAATAAAAAAGAAGATACCCTGTCATATAGAGACAGGGTAACCAGCATTACTTTCCTATGTTTAGAATAAGAGATATTCTTTTGAAACTCAAGTATTAATAACGTGCGTAACGGCTTATATTCAAGATTACCCCAATTGATGCGAGCATTAACGTTAATGAAGAACCTCCATAACTTAAAAATGGCAAAGTTATTCCAGTAACCGGCATTAAACCAGTTACTACACCGATGTTAATCATAACTTGAATGGCAACCATTCCAATAATTCCAATCGCTAAAAAACTCCCAAAAAGATCAGGTGCACCCAAAGCGATTCTAATCCCTCTCCATAACAATAAACTAAACAACAGTAATACAAAAACACCGCCAATGAACCCTAATTCCTCTGATATGATTGCAAAAATAAAATCGGTTTGAGGTTCAGGCAAGTAGCCGAATTTTTGACGGCTCTGTCCTAGTCCAAGACCTAACAGTCCACCTGGTCCTAATGCATATAAGGATTGTATAATCTGAAAGCCGCTTCCCAGGGGATCACTCCAAGGATCAAGAAAGGATGTAATACGTTTAATCCGATATGGTGCAGAGATGATCAAACCCGCAAGACCGACTAGTCCGATTAGCCCCATTCCTACAAAATGTGATATTCGGGCTCCTGCTACGAACAGCATCACAAGACTTGTACCTACCATTACTGCCCCAGTTCCTAAATCAGGCTGAAGCATAATCATTGCAAAAGCAATCATGACCAAACTAAGAGTAGGAACCAAACCTTTTTTTAAAGATGTAATCTTTTTTTGATGTTCAGATAGATATTTTGCTAAAAAAGTAATCATTGCAAGTTTCATAAATTCAGACGGCTGAATGGAAAACGCGCCTACACCTATCCAGCTTCTTGCGCCTCCACGGACCATTCCAATTCCTGGAATGAGAACTGCGATCAATAAGAGAAAACATATGATCAGAAGAATTTTTGACCACACTCTCCAAGTCATATAGTTCACGTTCATAATAAAAAACATGGCCGCAATCCCTACTCCAGCAAACAGCAGCTGCCTTTTAGCAAAAAAGAATGAATCATCGAACTTATACAGCCCCAAATCAGCACTGGCGCTATATACCATAATAATACCGATTGACAAAAGCAATAATGTAACAATGATCATGATAATATCAGGGGTTGATTTCGTTGCAGGCAAAGGGAAACACCTCAACTCTTGTTATTTGTACAAACTTTATTTAAGTTTATGCACGGAGTTGATAAACATGTCCCCTCTTTGTTCAAAAGTCTTATATTGATCCCAGCTTGCACATGCAGGAGAAAGCAATATGACGTCACTTTTTTTCGAAAGACCGAATGCCAAGGGAACAGCCTCTTCCACATTATCAGCACGTTTGATCGTTTCTATTCCTGCCTGTTTTCCGGCTTCAGCCATTTTATCTGCCGTTTGACCAAATGTCACAAGCACTTTCACATTTTTCAATGATGGAATGAGATCATCAAAAGAATTACCTCTGTCAAGTCCCCCTGCTAAAAGGATTACTGGATTCGGAAATGCTGAAATTGCTGCTTTTGTAGCTAAAATATTCGTTGCTTTGGAATCATTATAAAACCGTCTGCCTTCTACATCTCCCACATATTGAAGCCTATGTGTTACTCCAGCAAATGTCGTCAACACTTTTTGAATCTGCTCCACACTAGCTCCTGCAAGCAATGAAGCAGATATCGCCGCCATAATATTTGATAGATTATGTTCACCTGGCAGTACAATATCTTTTAGGTTAATAATCTTCTTTTGTTGGAAAAACAATGCACCATCTTGTATGTAAGAACCTTCTACAACCTTATTTTTTACAGAAAACGGGACATGCATTGCTTTGGAATGCTTTAGAAGTTCTACTACGTTTTCGTCATCTCTGTTGTAAATCACATAGTCATCTTGATTCTGATTTTCTGTAATCTTAGCCTTCGCTTTTCCATATTCGTCTAGTGATCCATGGTAATCTAAATGGGCTTCAAATAGATTCAGAAAGACGGAGATCTGCGGTTTGAATCTTTCCGTACCCATAAGCTGAAAACTGGATAGCTCCGCAACTAAAATATCGCGAGGAGTCGATTGGGCAGCAACCTCAGAGAAGACTGTTCCAATATTACCTGCAACGATTGGGTTTTTTTCACTATTCTTTAGCATTTCGCCGATTAGTGTCGTAGTGGTCGTCTTCCCGTTTGATCCTGTAATCGCGATAATCGAAGCTTCTGCAATCAATCCTGCAATCTCCACTTCTGTATAAACAGGAAGACCTCGTTTTATCGCTTCTTCGATTAAAGGATTATGATAAGGAATTCCAGGATTTTTCACTAAAAAATCAAGCTGGTTGTCAAGGAGGCTTAAAGGATGGCCGCCGCATTCCACTCTAATTCCTAATTTCTCAAGCTGTTCTGCTTCAAGATTTCCTTCTCTTTTGTCTCGATCATTAACAATAACATTCGCTCCAAATGAATGAAGCAGTTTTGCTGCCGCAAAACCGCTTTTGGCTAATCCAACAATTAAAATATTTTTATCTTGAAAAAAATGTGTATTTTTCATTTAAACCCACACCTCTAAATAAATTCCTAATGCTGCAAAAATTAGTCCCACCAACCAGAACGTTACGACGATACGCCATTCACTCCAACCAGACAATTCATAATGGTGATGCAGGGGACTCATTTTGAATACTCTTTTTCCTGTAAGCTTGAATGAAGCTACTTGTAACATTACGGAAATGGTTTCAATTACGAAAACTCCCCCGATGATTACAAGCAAGATTTCCATTTTTGTTAATATCGCTACAGCACTTATCGCTCCCCCGAGTGCTAAAGAACCTGTGTCACCCATGAACACTTTAGCTGGATGTGCGTTAAATACTAAGAATCCTAACACAGCACCTACAACTGCTACACAAAAGATGGCTGCTTCAAATTGAAGCATTGTAGAAGATAGAACTGCAAACGCACCAAATGCGATGGCAGCAGTTCCTGCCAACAAACCATCTAATCCATCTGTCAGGTTTACGGCGTTAGAAGCTCCAATCAACATAAATACGACTAAAATAGGATAAAACCAACCAAGATCGATTGACCAGTCAGTTCCTGGAACTGAGATCTCAGTTGAAAAATCCATCGTTTTAAGTCCAATGTAAAAAATAGCTGCAATGATTAGCTGACCAATCAGTTTCTGTTTAGAAGTTAAACCAAGATTTCTTTTCTTTACCACTTTAATAAAATCATCTAAAAATCCTAAAAGTCCATACCCTAATGTTACAAGCAGCAACAGATGCGTTTCCACCGTTACCGTAAAAAATTTTGCTGTCATAGCATACGTAGCAACAAGAAGAGCAAGTACAATAACGATACCACCCATCGTTGGTGTTCCTTGCTTCTTTTGATGTGATTTCGGACCTTCGTCACGAATGCTCTGACCAAATTTCAATCTTCTTAAGAACGGAATAAAGAAGGGTGAGCTCAATACTGCTATTAAAAAAGATGCAATTAATGTAAAAAGTAAAACTTGCTCAATCATTTTTTCGACTCCTGTTCTTCTTCTAAAAATGTAGAAATAAGGGTTTCAAGTACCATCCCCCTAGATGCTTTGAAAAGAATCGCCGTGTCCTTCGATAACAAATTTTGAATAGGAAGAACCGCTTCTTCTTTTGTAAGACATTCGATGACTTCAAGGTTTTTCGTTTTTCGCTTCTTTAATTCATCTGCAATCCAAGCACCTTTTTGTCCGATTGTAATTACGTTGTTAATAGAAGAATCAACGTGTTCGGCAATTTTTCTATGCATCTCTTCTTCACTAGGTCCAAGCTCATACATATCTCCCAATACGGCAACTTTTGTTGTAAAGTCCTTCAGTTCGCTAAGTGTTGAAAGAGCTGCGATCATACTTGTGGGGCTCGCATTATACGCATCGTTTATAAGAAGTGTATCTTTCTTCCCCTTTTGCATCTCAAGTCTCATCGAAGTGACTTTAAGTTTTTCGAGTCCGTCTATAATTTTGTTATCTTCTATATTCAAATAATGCCCAACAGCTATCGCATATGCCGCATTTTTTATATTGTGACGGCCAAGCATCGGTATACGGTAATGAGTTGTTCCTTCTTCCAAAGTAAAAGATACACCTCTTGTATCTGTTTGAAGATTGGACAACTTTAACGTAGAAGTATCTCCAAAGCCAACTTTTAAAACATTTTCACCCTTGACATGGGATAGGAGTGGCTCATCTCCATCAATGATGAGCAGACCGCCTTGCTTCAGTCCGTCAGCAATCTCAAGCTTTGCTTTTGCGATACCTTCACGACTGCCTAATTGTTCAAGGTGACTTTCGCCAATATTCGTAACTACCGCAGCATCTGGTTCAGCGAGTTTACTCAAAAGTGAAATCTCATGAAAGTTGCTCATGCCCATTTCAAGGATTAAAACTTCTGTCGTTTCTTCCATTGCTAGAATAGTAAGCGGTAAACCGATATGATTGTTATAATTACCTTGTGTTTTAAACGTTTTGAAAGTCGTGGATGACACGCTTTCAATCATATCCTTTGTTGTTGTTTTCCCGTTGCTGCCAGTTACAGCAACAACAATCGGGTTTATCTTTTTTAAATAATATTTTGAAATCTTTTGTAAAAATTCAACAGTCTCTGAAGTATATAGAACAGGAAAATCTTCAGGCAACCCATCAGGAAGCTCTCTTCCTTCCTGCCAAACTGTTGCTATGCATCCCTGTTTGATTGCATCCAACAAGAAATCATGTCCATCAAAACGCTCTCCCACAATCGGCAAGTACAGAGCATTTTCAGTTCTTTGTCTCGTGTCTTTAGATACACCCTCGATAATAAGGCTTTCTTGTTTTCCAGATGTGTAACTAGCTAAAGTAACAAGTTCTTTTATATCCAATTTCATTTTTTCACCGTCCTAATCGCTTCCCGTGCAACTTCTCTATCATCAAAATCAAATACATGATGACCAATAATTTGATATGTTTCATGCCCTTTTCCAGCAATTAAAATGACATCATTTGTATGGGCTTTTTCTATCGCATAGTGGATCGCCTGTTTCCGGTCTGGAATCGTTACATAATTTGCTTCATCTATGCCTTCTTCCATCTCTTTTAAAATCTGCAGTGGATCCTCAGTGCGTGGATTATCACTTGTAAAGATTGCTAAATCAGCTAAATCAGCAGCTATACCAGCCATGAGTGGACGTTTCGTTTTATCCCGATCTCCCCCACATCCAACTATTGCAGTAATCTTTCCTTTCGAAAACTCTTTTATCGTTCTTAATACATTCTCCAAGCTATCTGGAGTATGTGCATAATCTACAATAACTGTATAATCCTGCCCGGCGATAACAGGCTCAAACCTCCCCGGCACACCAGAAATATCTTCAAGAGAAGAAATGATTTGGTCGAGGTCCAACCCTGACAGTAAACAAGTGGATATAGCAGCTAGCACATTATACACTGAAAATTTACCAATAAGTTTGAGCGTTACCTTTTTTGTACCTAAAGGTGTTTCAAGGGTAAATGATGTACCATGAGATCCGATCATGATCTCACTGGCACGAATATCACTTTCATGATCAATTCCGTAAGAAATTACTTGCGCTGAAGTAACTCTTTCAAACATTTTAGAAGCTGGATCATCATTGTTAAGTACGGCAACTTTTCTATCAGACTTATGGTAAGTATTCCCCATCTGAGAAAACAAAAGACTCTTTGCGTATTGATATTCTTCCATGTTTTTGTGGTAGTCTAAGTGATCTTGTGTAAGATTCGTAAATACTGCGATATCAAAATCACAGCCCCAAACTCTCCCTTGATCAAGAGCATGTGAAGATACTTCCATCACGGCTGCATCTACTTTTTCTTCCGTCATTCTATGAAATGCATTTTGAAGGAATAAACAATCTGGTGTTGTGTTTGCTACTTTGAAACTTTGGTCTTTAATTTTCATTTCAATCGTTCCAATCATACCAGTAGTTTTACCAGCATCACGAAACACTTTTTCAATGATATGTGAAGTTGTGGTTTTTCCGTTCGTACCTGTAATACCAATCAAATGCATTTTCTGTGAAGGATGACCATAAAACGCATCTGCCAATACCGCTAGTGCTTTTTTCGAATCCTTAACCTTTATAACAGGAATGTTAACATTTAGATCCTTTTCAGCCAAAATAGCAGCTGCTCCATTCTTAGCAACTGTCTCAGCAAAATCATGACCGTCAAAAATATGTCCTTTCATACAAACAAAAAGACAGCCTTCTCCCGCTTTCCTGGAGTCCATTTCAATGGAGGTAATTTCAGGATTGGCTTCGGTATCCATTTTATAGTTCACTAAATATGTAAGCAGTTCTTTTAATTCCATAATCCTGACCTCTCCTCTATATCCCTTAACCATTCTCGTTTTAAGAAAAATAAGCCAAGGCAAGAATCCGCGCTTGGCTATGTGTACATTCTTTATTTTAATCTTCCACTTCTTTTTTGTCACCCAAAAATAAACGTATCGTTTTGCCTGCCTGTAGCTTAACACCTGCTTGCGGGGCTTGCTGGACAATATATTCCCCTTTACCAGATGTATCAATCTTCAAGTTATATAAAAGATTGGATAGCTCTTTTGTTTTTTTTCCGACTAAATTTGGAACGATTACTTCTGGTGCGTCGAGCCATGTTTTTTCTTTTTCAATCTGGCCTTTTTGTTTTTCTACACCCATTGCAGAAAGACTATCCTCTATAATATTGCCTACAATTGGCGCGGCTACTATTCCACCGAACTGCAATGTTTCTTTCGGATTATCGATAGCTACATACACGACGATTTCTGGATTGTTGGCTGGAGCCATTCCAATAAAGGAAACGATATGATTATTTTTTAAATAGACGCCGCCTTCCGCTTTTTGGGCGGTACCTGTTTTTCCTCCCACTCGATAACCATCTACAAAAGCATTCTTCCCTGTACCTTGAGCAACTACACTTTCTAATGCTCTTCTTACTTGCTTTGATGTTTCCTCTGATATAACTCTTCTTTTTAATTTTGGTGTTTGTTTACTTACCACTTTCCCCGTAACAGGATCTACTAATTCTTTAGCTATATAAGGTTCGTATAGATACCCCCCATTTACGGCCGCAGAAACTGCTGCAACTTGCTGGATAGGTGTAACCGATACCCCTTGCCCGAACGCTGTTGTTGCCAACTCTAAAGGACCCACTCGATCGAGCGAAAACAATATCCCTCTTCCTTCACCTGCTAAGTCGACTCCTGTTTTTTCGCCAAAACCAAAATCTTTAATATACGAAAAAAGTTTATCTTTTCCTAATCGCTGTCCTAAAATGACAAAACCAGGGTTACAGGAATTTTGTACTCCTTCTAAAAAGGACTGGCTCCCATGACCTCCCGCTTTCCAGCATTTCAACTTTCTTCCTGCGACTTCAATCGAACCTGGGTCATGAAAATGATCGTTCTCAAGATCAACTTTACCTTCTTCAAGTGCGGCAGCAAGCGTGATGATCTTGAAGGTAGATCCTGGCTCATATTGCGCCCAAACTGGCAAGTTGCGATTGTATACCTCTGGAGCTACGCGCTTGTATTCTTCAGGATCAAAATCAGGTCTTGAACTCATGCCTAATATTTCACCTGTATTCGGATTCATTGCAATGGCAATTGCTCCATCAGCATTGTAGGTAGCCTGAGCAATATCGAGTTCTCGTTCAATGATCGTTTGTACTCTTGCATCAGTGGTAAGACGCAAATCGTAGCCGTCTTTCGGTTTTTCATATTTATCAGATAATGAAGGCATCCTTCTTCCTCGTGCATCTGAGAAAAAAGAAACATGTCCTTTTTTTCCGTTTAATTGATCATCATAATAAAGCTCAAGTCCTGTTAACCCTTGGCTGTCTATCCCTGCAAAGCCTAACACATGTGAAAGATAAGAACCAAATGGGTAATGCCGCTTACTATCTTCTGCTACAAAAACACCAGGAAGATTTAATGATTCTACTTCTTTCGCTTTGTAGTTTGTGATCTTTCTGCCGCCATTATCGATTCGAACAATCGATTCTTTTTTTGTAATCCTCTTATACACTTCCGTTTTCGAAATATTCAACACGGCAGCGAGTTTTTCAGCTGTTTCATCTGCTTCTTTCACTTGTCGTGGTACAACAAAAACGGTAGGAGCACTAATGTTTGTTGCGAGTACAACATCATTGCGGTCTACAATCTTACCTCTTTTAGGTTCGAAAGGAATATTACGGCTCCATGAATCAAGTGCTTGATCTGTAAGCATGTTTCCTAATACAAATTGAACGTAGCCAAGCCGAACAGATATGACGAAAAAGAAGGCTAGTCCAAATACAAGAACTAAAATTAAGCGCCTGCGTACTGTTACATTTGAAACTCGCACACAAAATACCTCCCCTGTATGGTTCGTTTCAAATATATGCTTGTACACAAGCGCATAGAACATATAGCCCGTACTTAGTCTGTTACCGTTCGTTCTTCTTCATTTTGCTGTTCTTCTTCCTCATTTGCATCAGGGTTAGGCTCGGTCTCTTTTGGAGGATCAAGCTGTACAACAAGGAAATCGCCTTTTTTTACCGGATTTCCTGCTTTAATACTTTGTTTCACGGCAAAGCCGCTGCCTGTGATCGTTTCTTTTAAACCGATGAGCTTACTGATTCGTAAAATGTCCATATATGACCAATCTTTCATATCTGGCATCTTCATATCACCAGACGTTTGGAGGATGACACGTTCTCCTTTAATTACATATGCACCTTCATAAGGTTCTTGCTTAATAATTTTATCATCAGAACCAATTACAGACACATGCATACCTAACTTTTCTAGTTCGGATTTTACTTGTTTAACAGATTGGCCCGTGTAATCGGGCAATTCACTACCGTATGATTTATGGGTTGTCGCTTTACTAGAATTGTCTTTCGCTTCAGGCTGGATATTCAAATATTGAAGACTGCTTTTCATAACACTTGTAAAAATGTTTGCAACTGGTGTATAACCCATCTCCGGATACTCGATCTTCGGGCGTTCTACTGCTACATAGACAAGTAATTTCGGGTCATCTTTAGGGGCCATTCCTAAAAAGGAAAAAACATTTTCTCCCCATCCAGAAATATATTTTCCATCTTTTCCAGGAATCTGGGCTGTACCAGTCTTGCCTGCTACACGATAACCATCAATCATATATGGTTTTCCTGTTCCATCGGTCACAACCGTTTCTAGAATATCTCTAACCTGTTTGGCAGTTGCTTCAGATATCGGTTTACCTGCCACTTTAGGTTCACGAGTGAGAACCGTCTTCTTCGTCTCAGGGTCAATAATTTTATTAATCACATACGGCTGCATCATCGTACCTCCGTTTGCGATTGCTGTTGCGGCTTGGATCTGCTGAATTGGCGTTATTGTTGATCCTTGTCCAAAAGCAGTCGTTACTTTTTCAATCTCATAGTTATATAAAATAGAACCGTTTTTCTCATTCGGTATATCAACGTTCGTTTTTTGGTCTAATCCAAATTTTGAAATATAGTTTCTAAATCTTTCATATCCTAGTTTTTCACGTACGAGCTTTGAAAAAGCAACGTTTGAAGAATTTTGTACTCCTACATCATAAGAAATTGTTCCCCAGCCTTTACGGTTATGGTCATAGATAGGCCTTCCAATATTAGGGAGTTTATAAGAACCACTTTGAAATTGTTCGTTGCCGTTATATACACCTTCTTCTATCGCTGCTGCTAACGTGAAGATTTTCATCGTAGATCCAGGCTCAAAAGGATAAGAGACAGCAAAATTCGTATAGTTATCAATCTCTTTTTTATTCGGATTAAACGTAGGATAGCTGCTCATCCCCAATATTCTTCCTGTTTTCGGATCTGCCACGATAGCTGTCATCTTCTCAGGCTCAAATTCTTTTGCCGCTTCACCCATCGCTTCATCTAAATAAAGCTGTATTTTTTCGTCAAGGGTCAAATAGATATCTTGACCATGCTTTGGCGGTTTAATAGATTCCTTGTTTGAGGGGATCGCACGGCTGAAGGCATCTCCAAGAAAGGTAATCTTGCCATCTTTCTCTTTTAGGTATTTGTCTAAAGATTTCTCAAGCCCCATTAAACCTGACTGAACACCTTCTTCTCCATTACCTGTGTAGCCTATGACATGAGAAGCAAACGTTTGATTGGGGTAATAACGTCTTGATTCTCTAATAAAATCAATTCCTGGAATCTTTAAATCTTCAATCTGTTCTTTTTTTCTGTATGATACTTTTCTACCCGCAGGCAGTTCCACTTGAAATCGACCTTCTTTGCTTAACAGTTCCACAAGTTCCTCTTTGTCTGCATCCAAAATCTTTGCCAGTTTTTCTGCTGCCTTCTCAGGGTCCTTTATGTGGTTCGGATAATCTTTGTCCAATATGGCAATGACGCTATACGAAGGGATATCTTGCGCAACTACCTCACCATTCCTATCAAACATCGTACCTCTTTTTGCATCAAGCACATCACTTTTTAACCATTTTCTTTTTCCATATTCAATTAAATCTACACCTTCAGCAGACTGAGAAGATGCAACGAGATAAAACTTGCCCGTCAATATAAAAAAGAGCACGGTAAACGCAACCATAAGAATACCTGCTCCTACATTTTTTCTTTTTAATTTCATAACAGCACCTGTTTTTTAATCCTGGACCACTTTTACATTCTTATCATCAAAAATAAAGCCTTGTTGCTTTGCGATCTTCATGATGCGTTCTGGATTGCTTAATTCTGTTACTTGCAGATGATAATCTTCTACAATCTTGGATTCTGAAGAGATTTCTCGTTGAATCGTTTCAATCTTTGCGGTTGCCTGATAAACAGATGCATAAAGTGAAATGAGCCAAACAAGTCCAGCTACGAGGACGATCCCCATCATTCCCCAAAGAACGACTTCACCTTTTGTAAAAAGTTTACGTCCGTGCTGTTCAATAGGTCTTGGGTTACTTTGTGTTTGTATTTGTTGTTTATGAACTTGATATGCTAAATTGCTCAAAATAATTTTCTCCTCTCTATTTCTGTTTTTCGGCAATTCTTAGTTTCGCAGAACGAGATCGTCTGTTTTCTTCCAGCTCGTTGTCAGTCGGCACTATCGGTTTTCTTGTAATCAGTTTTAATGTTGGTTTGTATTCTTCTGGAATGATGGGTAAGCCTGGAGGGAGTTCCGGCCCAGTGCTTGCTTGTTTTAGTATATTTTTACACGCGCGATCTTCAAGTGAGTGAAACGTGATGACTGCAATTCTACCACCAACCTTTAATAGTTCAATGGAGTCTTTTAGTGCATCCTCGAAGGCGTTTAATTCATCATTGACAGCGATCCGAATAGCTTGAAAGGTTCTTTTTGCAGGATGTCCGCCTGTTCTCCTTGCAGGAGCAGGTATAGCATCCTTTATTATTTCGACAAGTTCACCTGTTGTTTGAATTTCTTTTTTCTCTCTCGCTGCTTCAATTTTCCTAGCGATCTGTTTAGCGAATTTTTCTTCGCCATAGCGAGAAATAATTCTCATTAAGTCATGAAAAGACCATTCGTTTACAACTTGCTTTGCTGTAAGCTCACTCGTTTGATCCATTCGCATATCAAGGTCAGCGTCATGCTGATAACTGAATCCTCTGTCTGCTTCATCCAGTTGTGGTGAAGAGACACCAAGATCGAACAGGATACCATCCACTTCCTCAACACCAAGAGCGTTCAGTTCTTCTTTTATATAGCGAAAATTGCGGCGGATAATGGTGAACTTACCTTCGTATTCCTTTAATACTTCTTTTGCATTCTGGATTGCTTTGTCATCTTGATCGAATGCATATAAATGGCCTGATCCCAGTTGGGAAAGTAAAAGAGCGCTATGCCCTGCCCCGCCTAACGTACAATCTACATAAATTCCATCTGGCTTAACGTTTAAGGCATCTACTGATTCTTGTTTTAATACGGTTATATGGTCAAACATGGAAAATTCCTTTCTGCTGTAAACTTAAGGGTTTATAAATCGAAGTCCATGAGACTTTCTGCGATTTCGCCAAAAGAGTCTTCTGACTTTGAGAAGTATTCTTCCCATATCGATTTGCTCCAAATCTCAATTCTATTCGACACACCTATGACAACGCAATCCTTTTCTAGTTTTGCGTAGTCTCTGAGTGGAGATGCAATATTCACTCTTCCCTGTTTATCCAGCTGGCATTCAGCAGCTCCAGAAAAGAAAAATCGGGTAAAAGCCCGGGCGTCCTTCTTTGTGAATGGTAAGCTCTTAAGTTTATCTTCAATAACCTTCCACTCATCTAAAGGATAGCCGAATACACATTGATCCAACCCACGAGTCAAAATAAACTCTGTGCCTAATTCTTCACGAAATTTGGAAGGGATGATCATACGTCCTTTTTCGTCGATGCTGTGCTGATACTCTCCCATGAACATATAATCACCCCACTTTCTCCCCTAAATCTACCACATCACTCCACTTTTCACCACTACAAGTATAATTCGTTTGCAAAAAAAAAAATCCTGCTGTCTCACAGGATTTTTTGAAAAATTATTTAATATCGCCTATAGGTAGACAATTTTATGTTTTTCATTAAATGAAAAAGGGTGTTCTACTAGTTGTTTAATAAGGTCTGGTCCCCATTCATTCGCAAATTGATAGACGTTCCAGACTCTTTCTTGCAAGACGTTACCAGGTTTAAGTTCGAGCATGATCTCATCAAATTCTGCCAACGGTTTCTTCACTTTTCTTCTTATCCGTTGTTCCATTTTTTGTTCGATATAATGAATCTCACCAAAGACTCGGTTTAGATTCTTTTCAGTAACAGGCAGCAAGGCAAAATCAATGTTTTCAGCTAACTTCATTAATTGAGAATACGATTGTGCGATCTCTGCTTTTACTCTTTCTATCGTATCGTTTGTCTCTACTGGTCTATTTTTTTCAAACCATTCTCTTTTGTAGTCTTCTGTGCCATTCTCTATTACGTTTTTAACGGTTAACTGTTTGGAAGCTAAAAGTTGGTCCGTGTTTTCAAGAACAAGTGTAAGCGAAAGCCGTTGCGTAAGGATAGGCATTTTTCTATCAAAATGATGAAAAATCTCTCCTAAAGCAGCCCAGTATGAGATTTCTCCAGGTCCTGCAATAAAGGATAAGGTAGGCAGGAGAAACTCTTGCATCAAAGGCCGCGTAACCACATTGTTACTAAATTTCTCTGGATAATCTAACGCTTCTTTCAACAGCTTTTCTTCTGATATAACAAAATCTTTTTCTTTAGAGGTATAACCTTCTTCAGATCGATACAAAAGAATTCTTTCTCCATTTTTTGTATAAAACAAATGTGCGTTATCAGGCTGAACTTCAATCGGATCTTGAAATCCTTTTTCATTCAATCTCTTTGTTTGAGAAATAAAGGCTTTATCAATTTCAGAATTGTTTATGATCATCTTCTTTAAGTAAGAAGATTGCAGTTTTTTAAATGCCGGATCACCTGAATCCAATAATATTAAACCCTCATCAGAAAACCATTTTGCAAGTAGTTTAGCAAAGAACGTAACGATTGAGTCCGAATCATGCAGAATCCGCTGTGTTTCAGCAAGAAAATCCTGAGTGTACGCCGTTTCTCCGAAAGATCGAAACACTTCCACCAACCATGGCTTGACATCATCGGGATTCCACCTCCAAAGAGAAGCAGACGACTTTACAGCAGTAGCTGACTTTAACGAGATTTTTTTTGCTGTATCATTTTTCGGAATCATCACATGATTAATCTCATCCATATCATGATCTTCGCCAGCGATCCAAAATACTGGAGCTACTGGTACGCCAAGTTCTTTCTCAGCTTGTTTAGCAAGCTGGATCGTACTGATACACTTATAGATTACAAGAAGAGGCCCAGTGAGAAGTCCGGCTTGCTGACCGCCAACAACTGCTAATCCTTCAGGATGGTGCAGTTTTTGTATGTTTTCAACAGTGTTAGATGAATTTCCAATTTTTCGATTGTATGCTAACAAATACTCTGTAAGTTCTTTTCTAGGAAATAAATGACGCTTCAGTTCCTGCTGTCTTTTTGCCCATTCTCCGTTATCAAATGATGTCTTATAATCAAAAAACCGAGCAACTTCCGAATCTCCGTTGGAGTACCCTTTTAGAAATGGTGATGTTTGAAGATTCATTTCCTCCAGTCTCATTTTGTACTTCCTTTCTGCGTGTCAATAACATCCTAACCGAGTATAGCAAATATTCATCCAAGACAATAAAAGATTTGCTCTATATTTCTAATATGCGATCAATGATTCCATATGTCATTAATAAAAAATAACCGAACGAAAGAATCAAGAACTGCAGACGCCAATTTAACGTTAGTATTTTACCGACCGATAGTTCAATGTCATTTTTCCAGATGAACAGGGTAAAAAGTAAACAACCCGTTAAAAACAATAAAATGAGGACCCAATAATAAGATTGGCCCCAAATTTCTACACTCATTCTTTCAATGGCGATAAATAAGAAAAAGGTTGTAAAATCTGTTCCGGTTTTAAAGGCTTTTTTTCTTTTTCCCGTTAACTTATAAACACTTTTGTTTACAATAAAAAAAACAATGTACGGTACTGTTATTAAAGTAGCAATAATGGCTCCTAAAACGCTAGACAATCACTCATCCTCTCCAATCCAAGGCTTTCACCGCAAGATAAACAAACTCCGAAAAGGGTAAATGCAGGTCTCGTTTTTTTCCAAGTTTTAATATTTCCCCCGTAATCGAATCTATTTCCGTTTGCTCGCCAATTTCAACGCTCTTAAACATAGAAGAGCGGTTTAAAGAAGTAGTTCTGCAGAGTGATAACAATTCCTTCCATAATTCATCCCGTTTGAATTCCATTTGTAACACTATGATGGTTTCATCAAATAGCCGGTTCATCAAACTCAAAGCATATTTATTCTCTAAGAGTTCACCGTTTGTGATTCTAAGCATCGCTGTTACAGGATTAATGGAGGCATTCATTACTAATTTTTCGAAAAGCATGCGTTCATAATCCTGTTCAACAACAATCGGAAATGTAGGGTTATTAAAAATAGATTGCCAGTCACCACATCTGTTTCCTCTATACGAAGAGATTTTAATCCGACCTGAACCTAAATGATTTACCATGGAATACCCATCTCTTCCAGCACCATGTTCCACTACACCAACACATATATCTTTTTGTACAACTGTATTTAAAAAGGTAAGATGACTAATTCCATTTTGTAAAAATAGACAAGAAAGGGATGCATACTGTTGATCTTTTAAAAAACTTAATTCTTCAATAGCGGTTTGCTTTACAGCAATCACACACCGCTCTTCACTACCCGAAAACGCCTGAATCGGTTTACTTTGAACGGGTACAGAATGTTTTTTTCTGTTTTTATCACGATATGTAATTCCTGAAGCGTTTAATTTTTGAGCTTGTTCTTCTGTCCTCGTATAAATAACAGGCTCTACTCCATTCATCTTTAGAAAATAAGAAACTAATAAACCGATCGCTCCTCCGCCGATTACACATACTTTCATCTGTAGCCTCCACACATGTAAGTCATTTAGTATGATTTTACCATATTAAAGGAAAGTTTATGAAAACGAGTAGGGCATAAAAAAAGCCGACATCCTGAAGTAGCGAGAGTCCCGCTCTTAAGATGTCAGCTCATTTAAATCAAACAGGATAAACCGGATGCTTACGTTCACTAAAAACGATTTCTTTATTTTCATAAAAGGCAAATCTATTTTTCAATTCATCTCGAAGGGAAGATGGTGAAACAATATCATCAATGATCATTTCTGAAGCAAGCTTATAAATATCAATATGTTCTTTATATTCTTGCTGTTTTTGCTGAACGAATTGAATTCTTTCTTTCATGTCTTCAATCTCGTTTATTTTGTTGGAATAAACAGCATTCACCGCTGCCTCAGGACCCATTACTGCAATTTGAGCAGTAGGAAGTGCTAAACAGCAATCAGGTTCAAAGGCAGGACCTGCCATCGCATAAAGTCCAGCACCGTATGCTTTTCGAACGATAACAGAAATCTTAGGAACGGTTACATCACTCATAGCAGCGATTAATTTTGCTCCGTGTCTAATAATTCCCGCTCTCTCCACTTTTGTACCAATCATAAACCCTGGTACGTCCGATAAGAAAAGAAGAGGAATCGAGAACGCGTCACACAGTGTGATGAATTTTGCAGCTTTATCTGCAGAATCTACAAACAAAACTCCGCCTTTTACTCTAGGCTGATTCGCAATAATACCAACTGGCTTTCCATCGATTCGACCAAAACCTGTTACAATTTCTTGAGCGAACAGCTTTTTCATTTCAAAAAAGCTTCCTTCATCAATCAGTCCATCAATAAACTCATACATATCAAATGGAACGTTTTGATTTTCTGGTACGATCTCTTCAAGCTCTCTTCCTGGTTTTGGTGAAGCAGCTTCCGTTACAGGTGCCTTTTCCTTGTAATTCACAGGAAAGTAAGTGAGATAACGGCGTGCTTCTTCAATCGCTTCTGTTTCATTTGCAGCTAAAACATCGCCACAGCCGCTGATTGAACAGTGCATTCTTGCTCCGCCCATCTCTTCAAGCGTCACCTTTTCTCCGATTACTTTTTCCGCCATACGAGGGCTTCCTAAATACATGGAAGCATTCTGATCAACCATGATTACAACATCACAAAATGCTGGAATATATGCACCTCCAGCTGCAGATGGACCAAAGAGAATGCAGATTTGAGGAACCATTCCTGACATTTTTACTTGATTGTAAAAAATTTTCCCTGCTCCTCTGCGGTTAGGGAACATATCAATTTGATCTGTGATACGAGCTCCAGCTGAATCAACAAGATAAAGCATCGGAACTTTAAGTTTTTGAGCTGTTTCTTGAATGCGAATGATTTTCTCGACCGTTCGTGCTCCCCATGAACCAGCTTTAACGGTTGAATCATTCGCCATTACACAAACTGTCTTACCACCCATTTTTCCGATAGCCGTTACAACACCATCTGCCGGAAGGTCACCAGCCTGATTGTTGGCGAACTTTGCATCTTCAACAGAGTATTCTCCGTTATCAAACAAAAGTTTTAATCGGTCGCGGACAAACATCTTATTTTGAGCACTATTTTTTTCGTGATATTTTTGTGCACCGCCAGCTTCGATCTGGTCTATTTTTTCCTTTAAATGTTCTTCTAATTTTGCAACCATCATGTACCTCCTTAAAGAGAGTGAGCGCTCGCTCAGATTGTATGCAGATTTTTTATTTTAATGTGACGAGAACGTCTCCCTCGTTAACAAAATCACCTGAAGCAAATTTAATGTTTTCTACTGTTCCGGCATCTGTAGCATCAACAGGAATCTCCATTTTCATAGACTCTAAAATGATTACCGTTTGTCCAGCAGTTATTTCATCACCTTCACTCACTAATACTTGCCATACTGTACCTGCCATAGAAGCTGTTATCTCTTTCATATTTCTCTCCCCTTTTATGTTACGGTTTACTTACAGATCGTTTACTTAAGAAACTCGTTGTGTATTCTCCATTTAAAAATTCTTCTTCAATCAATAGATTTTGAAATAGAGGGACATTGGATTTCAATCCGCTAATTTTGATTTCTCCAAAGAACTTTTTAGCATTTTTTAAACATCCTATTCGATTGGAATCGCTTACAATAATCTTCGCAATCATGGGATCATAAAAAGGTGTAACCTGGTTTCCTTCTTCATAGCCTGAGTCAATTCTAACCTGATCCATTTTTGGCCATTTCAGCTCTTCAATTTTACCGGGAGAAGGAAAGAATGTAACCGGATCTTCTGCATACAGTCTAAATTCGATCGCATGCCCTTTGCAGATGATTTCGTCTTGAGTAAGCGGCAACTTTTCCCCTTGTGCAATTTGAATCTGCCACCTTACTAGATCAAGACCCGTAATGGACTCAGTAACAGGGTGTTCTACCTGCAAGCGAGTGTTCATTTCTAAAAAGTAGAAATCTCCATTTTCACTTACTACAAACTCAACTGTTCCTGCATTAACATAGTTCACAGCTTTAGCCGCCTCTATTGCAGCACTCGTAATTTTAGACCGTAAACTTTCGGTTAAAAACGGTGAAGGAGACTCTTCTACTACTTTTTGATTTCGTCTTTGGATGCTGCAGTCACGTTCGAAAAGGTGAACAATATTTCCATGTGTGTCACCCATGATTTGCACTTCAATATGTCTTGCATTCTCGATATATTTTTCGATAAACATTCTTCCTGAACCAAAATAATTCTTTGCACGTTGCTGACTGGAGATAAAATGTTTATGAAGATCTTCTTCATTTTCACACTTTACCATTCCGATGCCGCCCCCACCGCTGCTCGCTTTAAGCATAACTGGATAGCCGATCTGCTCTGCAAGCTTTATACCTTCTTCAACATCTCCAATAGGCTCAATCGTTCCGGGTACAATTGGAACCCCCGCTTGCTGCATCGTTTTACGAGCCATGATCTTGTCACCCATCCACTCAATGGTTTGAGGGGATGGCCCAATAAACGTAATTCCAGCTTGTTCTATTTTTTTGGCAAATTCATCATTTTCAGATAAAAGACCATAACCTGGGTGAATAGCGTCCACCTTATGGTTGATAGCCGCTTCTAAAATTACTTCACTCTGCAAGTAGGATTTGGCAACCGGAGATTCCCCAATATGTATAGCTTCATCTGCTGCTTTTACAAATGGGAGGTCTTTGTCTGCATCAGAATAAACGGCAACCGTTTCAATATTCATCTCCTTACACGTTTGGATAATGCGAAGTGCGATTTCTCCACGATTTGCGATTAAGATTTTTTTCATAATCATCCTCCTTCCTGTTGTCAACATTACGTTTTTCGACAAAAAAGGTAAATTTCCTTTTTGTAAGCGTAAACTAAACGAATATTTTATTTTTAAAGAATTTTTAGCCTAATTAGTATATACTATATCTATAGAGAAAAGTACAGGATGTTTGGGGGAGAGAAAATGGTTAAATACGAAGTGAAAAAGCTCTTAGTTAACTATAAAACTTTAGAAGAGTTCAAACAATTCAAGGAGTATGGTGTACAGGAACTGTCCATGCTTGAGGATCTTCAAGAGAATATGATTGAAAATGACAGCGAGTCCCCTTTTTACGGAATTTATTATGGTGATAAGCTAGTGGCCAGAATGAGTTTATATCAAATTGAAGCTGCCTACGATCAGTATTTTGATCCGCCACAAGATTATTTAGAATTATGGAAACTCGAGGTTCTTCCTCATCATCAAACAAAGGGACTTGGCAGAGCACTTGTTGAATTTGCTAAAACTTTTTCCTTGCCAATCAAGACGAACGGAAGACAACAATCCGGAGGTTTCTGGGAAAAGATGGGATTCGAGGCTGTTACCTATAATAAAGATCGTGACCGCGGTCAAAATCCATATGTATGGTACCCTACAGGGGTTAGTGAACAACGGTTAGCTTAATAAAATAAAATAAAAAAGATGGCGTCTGCCATCTTTTTTTTAATTGCTTACAGGTACTTCTGTTAACTTCCTCGCTCTTTCCATAATCTGCAAAACTTCTTTATAGTCCTTGCAGACCGATTCATATTCCTTATTCATTTTATCTAGCTTATTTCTCAGAGTTCCATTCTCTTTTTTCATATGCTGTATTCTTGTTAGCAGGGCTTTATTTTCTGCTTCAAGATTTTTTGTTGTTGTACCTTCTGATTGCAATTTCTGTAAAAATAGAATAATTTCCTGAAGAGAAAGATTCTTTTCTCTTTCATACTGATACGCTTCATCACTTAATGAAAAAGGATTTTCAACTTTATCAGACCCTTGTTGTTTTCTTTTTCTTTTATTACGCTCTTTACGAACCTTTTTTGCTTCTGCAATCGCTTTTTCGTATTGTTTACGAATAAGTGAATTCCACCTAAACCCACAGGCAGCAGGAGTTCTTGTTAATTTTTCTCCTACTTCTTCAAATGCAACGAGCTGGGTACTTCCTTCGCGAATGTGCCTGAGTGTAACTTCTGCAAGTATAGCATCTTCGTCATTTGTCCAGGCATCCTGGCGCAAAATCGTCATTTTGATCCCCCCATTTTAGTGGTTTGTAATAAGAATATGCTAGTACTAGATAAGATAGACTTTTTATTCTACTAAAATGGAGAGAAATACTTATTTCTTTAAAAATGCATCTACTCGTTTATGGTGCTCATCAGAGGCCCACAGTTTTGCACATCTTTTAATTTCAAGCAGAACATTCTGTTTTATTTTTTGTGTATCGTATCTTTGGAGCTGTAATGCTTTGTATGAAGCAATGACTCCTAACGGCTGTTGCGTATATCTCTTTAAATACCGTTCTGTTTCTCTTTTGCTGCTGCCTTTAATCACATACTGAATAAAACCGCGATCCATCCCTTGCTTGGCTGTAATAGGAGATGAACTGTACAATAGATCCATTCCTTCAGCTTGCCCTACTCGCTCTAATAAGTAACTGCCGCCGCCCCAACCGGTCGTAATCCCTAATCTACCCTGAATAAAGCCTACCTTTGCTTCAGCTCGCGCAAGCCTTATATCACAAGCTGCTGCTATCTCACATCCCCCTCCAACCGCCGAACCGTTCAAAAGGGCTACAGTTGGTTTTGTAAAGAAGAACAATTCGTCTAAAACTTTTCCCATTTGAGAGAGCATACCAAATGCCTCGTCTTCCGTTTTCAACGAATGAAACGCGCTTAAGTCACCGCCAGAGCAAAACGCTTTAGTTCCTGCCCCAGTAATCACGAGGATTTTAACATCCTCATCCATTTTTGCTCTTCTCAAGAGAGCTGTTAGTTCATTCATCACTTCAAAATTTATTGCATTTCTAACCGAAGGACGATTTAAAGTAATCCAGCCTATGTTATTTTCTTTATGCCACAGTACGGGTTTTTCACTCAATCCTTACACCTCCAATAAAAGAAAGCGCTTCTTTTTATGTATATGAAAAAACAGGAAGCAAAAGCTTCCTGTTTTTCATTACTTGCTAACTACTTCTTTTCCTTTGTAAGATCCACACTCACGGCAAACGCGGTGAGATAACTTGTATTCTCCGCACTGTGGACACTTTACCATACCAGGCATGGAAAGCTTGTAGTGTGTACGACGCTTCGCTTGGCGAGTTTGTGAAGTTCTGCGAAAAGGTACTGCCATTTTGTATCCACCTCCTTAAAGGTCATGAAAGAAACATTATATCGTATTCTCTCACTTTTTGTCTTCATCAAAAAAATTAGCCAGACCAGCTAAACGCGGGTCAACCCGGTTACTTAGGTCTTCTTCCGTAACCCTCTTCCATCCTTTTCCCTCATCAGGAGCAGGACTTTCTGTAACATCAGCAGCCGTTATTTTCAACGGTTTCTCAAGCAATATATGCTCTTCGATGACAGGAAGAAGATCAACGTAATGTCCCTCAACTTTATGAAGGCTTTCTTCATCTTCAAATTCCGTATAGTTCGGGTCGAAAATGAAAATTTCCGTTGTTTTTACCGAAAATGGAAATTCCACATCCACCAATGTGTTTGCACAAGGCAACACCATTTTTCCTTTTATCGTCAAATAAAAAGTGGCTTTTTGTTGAGTAACATCTGCATGTCCTTTTACATAAACAGGATCGATGCTTCTGATCTCTCGGTCTTTTTCCATCACACCGCTCGCATCAACATTTTGTTCAAACGTTAACGGTTTACGGTAAAAATTTTTTATTTCTTGTAGTGACCATTTCATGTCTTTATCACCTCAAGGCAACAGTAGTAATTATATCGGTCAAAATATAAATTGTCAATATTATATCTTTACAGTAATACTTTTGATTCTAAACTCTTTTTAGTACAATGTAAACAAGTAAGATCGAAGGCTTCTCAAAGGAGTTGAGCATGTTGAAAGCAACTGGTGTAGTTGTAGAATACAATCCGTTCCACAATGGACATTATTATCATTTACAAGAAACGAAAAAAGTAACAGATGCTGACTGTGTGATAGCCGTTATGAGCGGAAATTTCCTTCAGCGTGGTGAACCTGCTCTACTTTCGAAATGGTCCCGATCAAAAATGGCTCTGCTAGGCGGTGCAGATCTTGTGATTGAACTGCCTTATGCCTTTGCCACTAGCCATGCACCTCGCTTTGCTTTTGGAAGTATCTTTTTGTTGCAGGCAGTTGGTGCGCAATCCTTTTGTTTTGGAAGTGAATCTGGCGATATAGGCATTTTCAATGAAACATATGACGCATTAAGTAATCAAAACGAAGCCTATCAAGCTCATGTACGTGATTTTATGAATCAAGGTTTATCTTACCCTTCTGCCACGTCAAAGGCGTATGAGTTACTTGAAACCCCTCATTTGTTGGACCTTAGTAGACCGAACAATATATTAGGATTTGAATACATACGGTCGAGCCGTGAGCTAGGTTCAAAACTTAAACCTTTAACCATTAAACGTAAAAATGCGGATTATCACGATATGATGCTTGGAAAAGGAGATATCGCTAGTGCAACTGCAATCCGAGAAGCTGTGTTCTCAGAGGATCTTTCAAAAGCTGAAAGTTATATGCCTTCCTATACATATAACATCCTTGCACAAAAACAACAGGAAAATGGTACATTGTTGAACTGGGAGAGATTTTATCCGCTGCTTCGTTATCAACTATTATCTTCAAGTCCTTCTGATTTAAACAGCTATTATGAAGTGGAAGAAGGATTAGAGTACAGAATGATTGATGCAATGAAAAAATCTAACAGCTTTTACTCCTTTATGACTTTGTTAAAAACGAAGCGTTACACATGGACTAGACTGCAACGAGCGTGTCTTCATGTCTTAAACAAAATCCGAAAGGACGACATGTTCGGGATTTTAGAAAATCCACCAGCTTATATTCGCGTTCTTGGAATGACGGAGACAGGTAAACAATATCTTGGCACTGTCAAAAAATCATTAGACCTCCCATTGGTCACGACTGTTTCGAAATATGATTTTGCTGGTCTGAAGATGGAAGCAAAAACATCCCTAGTATATGCGCAGGGATTCGGTAAAAACAGACAAGAAGCAGAGAAAGAGGAGTTTAACACGCCGCCAGTTATGGTGAAATGATTCAGTACATAGTGAATGTATATCTGGGATGGTGTAAGGATTTCTTGGCTGACGAGCATAAAACCCGCATTGCAAGCATAAAACCTGCAGTACGAGCATAAAACCTGCAGGGCGAGCATAAAACCTGCAAGGCGAGCATAAAAACCTCCAGGGCGAGCATAAAACCTGCAAGGCGAGCATAAAACCCGCATTGCGATCATAAAACCTGCAGGGCGAGCATAAAACCTGCAGGACGAGCATTATTTGGCTCTGGATTCTAAATAATCACCTGCAGCAATACACAGAACAAAATTTAAAAGGATGCAGAACCGCCTTAACAGCCTCTGCATCCTTTTTTTATAACTTTTCTAAATACTTTAAGGCATCATCTAACGTTTTTACCGGAACGATCTTCATTTTAGATCCAATATCTTTTTGTGCTTTTACCGCATCTTTATAGTTGTTCCCGTCAACTGGTGCAAAGAATATGTCGGCACCTGCTTCATCTGCAGCGACAATTTTTTGCTGAATACCGCCAATCGGTCCAACGTTTTTTTGAAGATCCATCGTGCCGGTTCCAGCAATTTTTTTGCCATGAGTCATATCTTTGTCTTCTAGCTGGTCAATAATCTCCAGCGTAAACATGAGACCTGCAGATGGTCCCCCAATTTGAGAAGTATCGATTTTAATTTTTGGATCTGTTGAGATAGAAACATCGGTTACCGGTGAAGTGATCCCAAGTCCTGCTTTTGGGCCCTCATCCCCAATATACTTTTTTGGGAACTGTTCGATGCTTAAAGGGATTTGCATCTTCTTATTGCCGCGGTATATGGTAAGATCTACTTTATCTCCGGCTTTTTTAGGACTTAACACATCAAGAAGTTTTTTAGTTTCCATAACAGGTTTATTGTCAACGGCTACTATTTTATCCCCTATTTTCAGCTTACCCTCTGCTGGCATACCTGACATGATTCCTGTCACATACACCCCGTGATACTCGATATTCACTTTTTTTCCTGCTTGTTGATAGGCGACAATCGTTGCAGCATGCTGTGAATCTTCCATCATTTGCAGTTGTCTCTGGTTGTACTCCTCATCTGTCTCGTCTTCACTTCTTATTTGATCAGCCGGAATTACTTCGCGATAGTCACTGAATTTTGCCCATAAGTATTGAGGAATGTTAGCTGTTCCGATCGAAACCGTAGTAAGCATGAACACCCCCTTATCTTTATCTCCATTTTCTACTTGGATAATAGGATCAAGCACCCTTGCATCCCCGGGAGATGTTATGTAGTAAGGAAGAGGATAAAAAGTGATAAATGCAAACGCAAGTAAAAACAATAAAACAAATTTATTTTTAGAGAAAAAGTTTTTCTTTTTCTCCTCCCTAGTGATGTCCATTCGTTGACTCCTTCCACTCGTTGATCTTTTCTAATATTTTCGGAACTTGCTTCTTTCCCGCTTCTTCTCCTATTGCAATAATGTCGTTAACATCCTTAAAAGCGGTTGAACTGAATTGTTCAACCATCGGACGAATCATAATATCCGCTGACACTTCATGCCATCTGACCATTTCGCGCTGCATAATATCAATGCTTTGGATAATCACATCAAAAATGGAGGTTACCTCATGCTCTGCTTTAAAGTGCGAAATATCAACAGCAATGACTAAATCTGCTCCCATCTCTCTCGCTACTGAAACGGGAACTCGATCAATTACACCACCGTCAACCAAAAGCTTTCCGTCGATTTTTTCTGGTACTAAAATGCCAGGAATAGATATACTCGCACGCACTGCATCAGCAATTGGTCCGGTTCTAAAGACAACTTTTTCACCTAACAGCAAGTCTGTTGCAACAATCGCTAACGGAATTTCGGTTTCATCGATATTCTTTTGTTTTGTAAGCAGTCTCATTAATTCTTTTATTTTTTTGCCAGTAATGAAACCCATTTTCGGGACCGTATAATCCATGTAATATTTTCTTTTAAAAAGAGTTGCCATGCGATACAAATTTTCATCGCTATGTCCCATGCATACCATCGCTCCTACCAAAGCTCCCATACTGCTTCCTGCGAGCATATCAATAGGAATACCGGCTTCTCTTAACGCTTTTACTACTCCTAGATGGGCGAATCCTCTTGCTCCTCCAGAACCAAGAGCAAGTCCGATTTTTGGTTCATTCATCCTTTGCTCCTCCTTTGGAAGCATCGTCTTTTTTTAACATATGGTCTAAAGAGAATCGCTATACGTATAAATAAGGATGAGGACAAGTAAGCAGCATGTTGGTGAGAGGAGGGCTCCCCCTTATGAACAAAGCATATATAAAATCTGTCGTAATGGCAGCTTCGGCTATAATTATTGCCTTCTCTATTATTATATACCCAAAAGAAACGTATATGGCATCAGTTAACGGGCTTAAATTGTGGTGGGATGTCGTTTTCCCGTCTCTTATGCCATTTTTTATTTTGTCTGAAGTACTAATGGGCTTTGGTGTCGTTCATCTCATCGGTGTACTATTTGAACCACTCATGCGCCCATTGTTTCGTGTACCTGGCAGCGGTGGATTTGTTTGGGCAATGGGAATCTCTTCAGGATTTCCTGCAGGAGCGAAACTAACCGCTCGTTTATGGCACCAAAAACAAATTACAACGGTTGAAGCAGAAAGATTAGTATCTTTTACGAATTGTTCAAATCCCTTATTTATGTTCAGTGCAATCGCTGTTGGTTTCTTTCATAACGCAGCTATCGGAATTATACTTGCAGTCAGTCATTATGTAGGCAATATTTTTGTTGGGTTGATCATGAGGTTTCATGGAATAAAACAAAACCCAAAACAACAAAACGATATATACAGGGGTAAAGGAATAAAGAACGCCATAAAACATATGCATGAGGCCCGGTTAGCAGATAATCGACCTATAGGGCAATTACTAGGAGATGCTGTACAGCAATCCACAAAAACATTGCTCATGATTGGAGGCTTTATCATTCTGTTTTCCGTCTTAAGCCGAATGATGGATCTTTTGCATATTGCCGAACTTCTTTCAAAATTAATCAGCTATATTTTCCTTTTATTCTCCCTTTCGGAAACATTAAGTCTTCCGTTAATAAAAGGACTCTTTGAGATAACACTCGGAAGCAACTTAACAAGCCTTGCACAATCATCAATTTTACAGCAGGCTACAATCACTAGCTTTATTCTAGCCTTTAGCGGTCTATCGGTTCAGGCTCAAGTCGCAAGTATCCTTGCCGATACAGATATTAAGTTTTCGCCGTTCTTTTTTGCAAGGATTCTACATGGATTTTTATCAGCGGCAATTTGTGTTTTAGTATTCCCCTATTTGTATAACGTTAAAAGCAGCGCTCTCCCTGCATATGCGTTTATACAAGAAAAAAGTGAGTCCTTAGGAACATTTGGCATCATGGCTCTTTCGTATAGTCATTATGTAACACTTGTCTCTTTGTTGCTTTCTATCTTTTTATGGAACAGAAATGTAATGAAGAAAAACAGCCTCCGCTTCTAACGGGGGCTGTTATATTTTTCTTTAAGTGCCTTGTCCACAACATCAGGTACAAGATCTGTTACGTTAGCGTGATATTTAGCAGCTTCTTTAACTATGCTTGAGCTTAAGAATGAATATTGATTATTCGTCATCATAAAGAACGTTTCTACTTCATCATCTAATTTTTTGTTGATAGAAGCTATTTTCATTTCGTATTCAAAATCTGATACGGCTCGAAGGCCTCTTAAAATTACATTAGCTCCGATACTTTTTACATAATCGATCAATAGACCATTAAATGAGTCTACTTTTACGTTATGGAACTTTTTTGTAACCTCTTTTAAAAGAGCAATTCTTTCATCTACAGAGAACAATGGATCTTTGCTCTGATTATTTGCTACTACTACAATTACTTCGTCAAATACGTTTGCTCCGCGTTTTATAATGTCCAAATGACCTAATGTAACAGGGTCAAAGCTTCCAGGACATACAGCAGTCGTTGGCATGATCTTCACCTCATATTATCTTAATTGCGTCTATAAATTGAAATCGTAGTTGTTTTGCCATACGTTTCCTGTCTTACCTGTTGAAAATCACCGATCTGTTCAGGCAGGGAAACATCCGACCCGTATTCAGCTACAATACTTCCATCTGGAGACAAAAGTTTTAGTTTATCAATTTCCTCTATATCTTTTAAGAGCATCTGTTTTGCATACGGAGGATCGAGAAATATCATTTCAAACTGAAGTTCTCGTTTGTGAAGCGCTTTCAACGCACGTTTAGCATCGTTTCTAAATACTTCTGCTTTCTCTTCATAGTTACATTGCTTTAAATTCTCTTTAATCGTATGTATTGCTTTTTGATCTTTATCGATAAAAATAAAATGTTCCATCCCACGGCTCAAGGCTTCTAATCCAAGGCCGCCGCTTCCGCCATAAAGATCTAATCCGATGCCACCTTCAAAAAATGGACCGATCATATTGAAAATAGACTCTTTAATCTTATCGGTGGTCGGTCTTGTACTTGTTCCTGGCACCGCTTTTAATGGTCTTCCTTTACATTCTCCAGCTATTACTCTCACGTTTTTTCACCTGATTCTTTTATCCTTTTTTCCATTACCTATCCTATCATAAGTAATCATGTATTCAAACAATCAAATCTTATTCTTATAAGTATAAGTCAAAATAAATGAGGTCATACTACATATAACAACATCTGCGAACGATGTTGTTGCCAACCGCGGAGAAGACTTACTCCCCATAAGTTCTTCATCCGGTTTCTCCTCTCCCATCGCCTTTAAACAGAAGTGAGTTTTGTTTTAGAGGCATCCTGCAGCTTTTGGCTGCAGGTTTTTTTTTGTGACAAAAGCTCTTTATCCGTTCTTTCTGTTATGCTACATTTTAGATAGAGAAAGGAGCATCACGATATGATTCAACGTTTCATTGAACTAGGTGAAGGCTATTCTGACCTTTACGAATTGTTAGAGATTATGTATACAAACAAAGAAAGAGTTTCACAGTTATTATGTTTAAAGGTTAAAAAAGAAAACAAAGAATATGCATCCTTTGTTGTCGTATTACATCCTGCATCAGAAGGTAATTTTCTGCCTTTATACATATGCCGTGAAGGGATTCCTGTTCCTTCAAAACGTTATGATCTATTTCATAGCAAGGCTGCGGATTTAAACAAGGATGTGATTTCATTTGACGTAAAACCATCCACTGATTTCGCTGAAACAGAGTTATTCTATCACTACTTAACTGGCATATTAAGACTTAATTATCTACTACCGCCATTAACATAAGAAAAAAACAGGCAGCAGCCACGATTAGCTTTGTTTGCCTGTTTTTTATATTCCCATTTTATAATCATATTCTTTTGCTTTATCTACAATCTTGCTTTCGTATTCTGTCTTAATTTCTTGTTTGTGAGATTTTTTAACTTCTTTCACAAAATGAAGTGACTCAAGCTTTGCTGCAATCTCGTCTGCTTTATTGCCGTCACAATACAACACGGCATATTTCAGTCTTCTGGAGACGTAATGAACATTTCCGTACCGGCGCAGCTGCTTTGAGAATTTTAATGAATGTAGAAAAACAGAAAGACCTCGACGATTACCTATCATAACTAAAGCCCCTTTACCTATACTTTACAAATATATTATTTACACACGTAAAAATGAAGCCCGTGATAAAATGAAGTGAAACAAGGATGTGAAACAGAGTGGACTTAAATAATATTTGGGAAGATTTTATCAATCGAATCCATTTAGACCACGTCGTTATCTTTATTGAAAAAAAGATCATGGCGGGAATTCCCTTTGTTTATGTAACAGTCGAGCCTCATACTTCATTAGATTTAACAACACAAGTCATAAAAAAACATGCCGTTAAAGCAATGCAAGGGAAACGGCTTACACTAGAATTAAACTTTGTCAGGTCAGAAGAGAACCTTCATGTTTATCGGATGCGTTTCCTTGTTCCACAGGAGAAAATGTTCTGCTGTGGAAACCTTTGCTTTGATTGTATAAGGTTACGGAATCTGTGATGCATTACGCACAGCCGCAAGATCCACCAGACCCGCATCCACCACTGCATGAACTTTCATCAAAAAACGGATTGCCTGTAGGGACTTTAATCTGCTCTGAAACACTTTGTGCAATTATCCGGCTGCACTCGATGAGCAGTTTTTCTAGTTCCTTTTCCGCTTTTTTGAAATTAGCAATATTCTCATGAAAATCAAGTTCTCTCTTAAGTGTTCGAACCTGAGTAGAAACAGAATGAAAATCCGGGTGGTATTTGCCGAAGCGCTGTACCTCTTCGTATTTATCTTTCATATCAGCAAAACGTGATATCATTTCCTGAGCTTGCTCGTCCCGCTCTAAAACATATTTCGATTTTCTATAATCATGTGCTGCGCTGGAAAATGAAACCATCTCTGCTAAGCGCAAAGACTCTTCCAGCAAAACAACTTGATCTAAACTCATACAACACACCTCCCTTTCGGTATGAGGTTTCCTATTTATTATAACGGATAATGATTCTATATAAAAGCATGGTCGTCTATTCTATGAAAAAATAAAAACCCTTCTTATCGAAGAGTTATTTTACTTGGACATAGATATTTTTTTTCATTCCATAATCTGAACCGTCTTTTTTCTTTAGATGCAATGTTATTAAATGCTTACCAGGACTCACATCTTTTAATATGAAAATGGATTGGTTGGCATTTAACTTCCATTTTCCATTCATGAAAACAGCAATATAACCATCCAGCTGGTTAGGAAAATTTGCCGTATTTCCTTGAAATGAGAATCTTGGTATTATGTTTTCAATATAAATTTTCTGTTTTTTAACTTTGTAGTTAACGGACCAATCCTTTTCCATTAAAGGATAGGGGCTTGCGGCTTCAATAGCAGTAATGTTTTCATTATGCTCATTTTTCTTTGTTAACGGAGAATCCATAGCTGTGGTAACAATTGAGACACAAAGTACAATGAATAACCCAGCAACGAGTAAAACTCTTTTCTTTTTATCCATGAAAAAAACCACTCCTTATAGAAATAGTTTTTTCCAATTTTCATTATATTATCCGTTTTGTCCGTTATCCCCAATATCAAGACCTGGATTATTAAATCCTTCTGGTATAGTACCTTCTTGTTTCTCATCTCCCATTACAGAGATCAGTTCCATTAACAATCCAAAATTTTGCACCTGCTGGTGAAAACGATCAACTCTCTGACCAAAAGTTCGGCCGTAAAATACCTTAGCTCCTTCTTCCAGTTCTGAAACGGAAAAAGGATTACGGCTCAGCTTACGATACCACTCGGGTTTCTCTCTAATATAATATTTAAGATCAGGTCTTGTGTTTAAATATTCCTGAATTTCTCTTCGCAACGGACACACATCCTTTTAATCTTTGTAAGAAGGATAATCATTCATTTTATTTTCCGGCAGCTGGTTTGGTCTGTCAGACTGATTGTTAAATTGTTGCAATAATTCTTGAACTGCATCCATCAAACTGCCAAATTGGGATAAATATTTTTGCACATCACTGATTTGCAGTTTGCTTAATCCCTCTACAATATCTCCAACAGTCAGTTCCGTTTTTGTATGTGTAGTCTTTGAGGTTCTTTCTTGTTTTTGATTATTTTTTTCTTTTGCATACTGATTCCAGCTTTCATGCTCTCCGCCTAAAACAATCCAATCCTGATAAACTTCCTTCCAAGGCCGCTTGTTTTTTTTAACTTCCTTAATTAATTCAGGATGTTTATGCACAAATTCCTTGAAACTTTCAATATCAGTCTTTACCACAGATTCCACCCCCAGCCGTTCACTGACGAATCATGTTTTACTACATGATACATAAATGCCCATAAAATGGTGCGCCCATTTTTTAAAAAAGATAAAGGATAATCCTGTTTACTTTATTCGGTCACTGCAAAAAAGGTACAATAGATGTAAAAAGATTGAGGGATTAACAATTGGACACTAAAGAGGAATGGAACCACTTTATAGAAACAAGTGATACAGAAGAACAAGAAGCGATCAAATTATTCCTTACTAGCTTGAAAGCAAAAAGAGAAAATAAAAACCTTACTCATATCGCTTCACTCTTACAAATTAAAACAAAACGGATAGATGATTATACACTAGAAATGGAGATGCCAAACTCACCGTTACTTGATAATTCAATCGGAATCGTACACGGTGGGCTTACCGCAACTTTGCTTGATACAGCCATGGGTACGATGGCAAGCCTTGTTCCCGGTAATAAAAGAGGAGCAGTTACTGTAGAATTGAAAGTAGATTTCATCAATCCAGGTGTTGGAGAGAAATTCATATGTCGTGCTCATGTCATACATAATGGCCGTCAATTAGTTCGTATGGAAGGAAAAGTAAGTAACGAAAATGGAATCGTAATTGCTTCTGCTTCTGGCACATTTTTTAAACTGTCTAGTGAGTAGACGATAAAAACTTGCGCAATACGGTATATGGTACTCTTTTAGTCGATAATAAATAATTAGTAAAGCTTTTAGCAGATGAAATTGTACTATAATTCAAAAAAAGACCAGATTTTTTTATCTGGTCTTTTTTCTACTATCCTTATATCCTTATACCTTTAAAGCACATTTTTATGGGAACAAGTAGTTATAACTCTTTTCCTTTTCTTTCTATTAGTGTCCATATGCTATAAATTAAAATGGATACGGCAACTATTATCAAGAATCTATTAGTTATGAGGTTAAAATCTAATTCACTCGTTGTTTTAATCATATTACCGCTGTCATCAAGTTCCATTAAAGTCACACTGTTATCATCAAGAAAGAAGAAAGATAGTATAACTCCTATCACTAGTCCTGCTATCATTGAGATCCAAGTTTTCATAACATTAACACCCGTTCCAAATGAAACGTTATTTACTAAAATCAGTGTGACAAAAGCACTCTTTTAATTTAATGGGGTAAAAAAGTTTTGTGTATAATATTTTTTGTACACACCTACACCTAAGTGAGTAAAATCATTGTTCAATAATGTTTTTCGGTGTCCATCACTATTCATCCATCCCTCAACAGCTGCGATTCCATCTGTATAATTCGCAGCAATGTTTTCTCCAGCTTGTATAAACGCTACATTTCCTTCCTGTAACCGATCTGAAAGCGTTCTGCCATCTTTACTTTCATGTGAGAAATATTGCTGATTTGTCATATCTTCCGAATGTAAGAAAGCCACATCCGAAGTTTTTTCATCCCATTCTAACGGAGACTTTTTATAAGCCAGCCTAATAATGTTAGTAAGTTCAAAAATTTGTCTTTCTTCAGAAGCATCTATCTTTTGCTGCTTTTCTTCTGAAATCACCGTTACCTCCGGAAGGTCCCCCCGATAAACGATTGAATACGGTCTTTGTTTTAAAAGTACATCTGAAGTCGTATATCTTACACTAGATAACTTATTTGTGAATTTGTCAAAGTATAATTGCGCCCACACATCTCCCTTGACTTTGATAAGCGGTCTAAGCATAACTTCTTCTTCCGATAGTTCAAATCTAAAAAATTCTTCACCTTCATTGATCGTGATATCACTTTCAATCGGAAATTTTTGAATGATGCTGTTCGAGGAATCTCCGATTGTAAAAGGTTTTGTATTCACTTCTGAACCAATCGTAAACAAGGTCACTATCTTCCCTTTTTCGACCCCAGCCTGCAAATACCCTTTCGGACTCTTATTGCCATAAATCAACCAATCGTATCCATAAGCAGATGGATCACTTCTGTCAGGCTCTCCCCATTCTTTCTTAAAAGCATCAATATCTTTACCTATCCAATTAGAAACGGCTTCATCTGGAATCTGAAGCGTCTCTTCTGTATATTCTAATTTCGTTTTCGTAGGATTTTCCTGAAGCGTTATGTCTGGAAAGAGATCGTAAAGAAATAATCCGATCAAAATAAGTATGGATAGAAAAAAAGTAACCAATCCTCGCATTGTGGTTCCCCCTGTGTCTTTCTTCTATAACTAGTTTAGCACATGGAGGAAGCATATGGTTTATGGGGATACAAAAAACAGCCTCATCGAATGACAAGACCGTTTGTACTTTTTATTGAAGTTGATCTCTATGCTCTGAGACTTCTGATAAGGCATGACCTGCTGCGTTATCACTTTCCTTTGTGAGTGACAAGTCGCCTAGTGATAGAATTCCAACAAGTTTATTGTTTTCCACCACGGGCAACCTTCTTATTTGCTTTTCTGCCATAAGAGACGCAGCATCTTCAACACTCATGTCTGGTGATGCTGTATATAAATTTTCACTCATAATATCTGTTACTTTTGTAGATCCCGGCCGTTTATCTGCTACTCCTCTTATAACGATGTCACGGTCGGTTATAACACCCACTAATTGATCGTTTTCGCAAACGGGTATGACGCCGACTCCGTCTTGTTTCATTTTAACAGCCACTTCATACACATTGTCTAAAGGAGTTACAAAATCAACATTTCTGGTCATGATCTCGCTAATCTTTTTCATTTTTATCATCCTTCCTAGTATAGCCTTTTTACACATTTCTTAGCTTTTGCGCAAACGGCACAAATATGCATGTTTTTGACAAGGATTGCATCTTTAGCGCTTTCATAATATCATTAAGAAGTGATTGTTATTTTTTATTGAATTCCTAGGAGGTTTCACAATGAAATTTGAAGAAAGCGGCTTAAACGGGAAGGTTATTGAATTCTCACTATTAGAACATGTTATGGAAGAACACGGAATGATCCGCGCAGGTCAATGGGACTATGACCGTATTACATACGATTACAAATTCGAAGATATGACAAATGGTGATGTTTATTATTTCCGTTTCCCTTGCCACATTGTTGAAGCAGAAACGGAAACACCGCATGCAAAAGTTGAACTTGGTACACCATATGTTGGCAAACACTATTACCCTCATGGTGTCGAATATGATGAAGAATTTCCAAAACACGTTGTAAAACAATGCAATAAATTAATTGAAGCTCTTCATAGTGAACTTCACGTATAAGCAAAAATCCCTCAAATCATGAGGGATTTTTTTATTCAACAGCACTTTTATGTGAAGGAGAAGAGTATCCCTCAAACAATCTACCTCCAAATGGAGAAATGATCTCATCAACAAATTGAATAACACTTACCTTTTTACGGGTCGAATAGTAAGTATCAAAAACTTCGGCAAACCTTTCTGCAAAAAATTCATCATATTCTTTTAACGCACGAATGATCCATTTGCCTTCTCCGATCCAATGGCCGTTTACACGCAAAACAAATTCATGTGTTAAATCAGCCAGTTTAGATACGATAAATAAATCTTCTATTGAATTTGTAGAACCTTCAAGATCATTCAATAAATCTGTTAAATGATATCTTGCATTCTCGATTTCAACTGTCTTCCAAGGGGTAGGGCCAGCTTTTAATAATTGAAGAGCTTCATTCTTAATCCTTGAAGCATGACCGTTATCACGTAAAATAATGCCTTCTGCACACATTTGAGGCAGAGAAGGTCTAGCTCGATCAACATTTTCTTTAAAGAAATTTTTATAAGTAAACAAATTATGTACAAAAACTTCAATAGGCCAATCAAATTCCATTAGTGATTGGCGATAAGATTCTCCTACTGAACTATCAATAATAATAATATCTAGGTCAGAGCTTTCAGTTTCTTCTCCTCTAACGACACTTCCTGCCAAATAGGCAACTTCACATGCTGGGAAGTTAGTTTCAACAAATCTTTTAGCAGCTTGTCTAGCACTGATTCTCATGGTTGATCTACTCCTTCTTCTCTATCTTTCTTTATATATTCTACAATGATCAACAGATTCATTTTTTTACACACAGCTTTTTTACTATCGCTGATGAAGCTAAAAAAAAATAACCTGCATAGTTCACCAGGTTATTTCATTTCTGGATTTAATGAATGGTTTTGGCGTTTAATCAGTTCTAAATCTTCCTTATCACGTGCCCGTTCTTTTTTAACCCAGCGATAAAAAATTAAACCAAGGACAAAAGCATAGATGACTTCCTGGAAAATTTTCATTGTTACTCCTCCAACGTGCTGATCTTCAGAAGGTGTCATAGTAGCAAACAACTGCGGAACGTTTCGATACGTCTCATACAGCTGAAAATCAGCGAACATGATTAGAGCACATGCAGGGGTCATTAAAACGCCATTAGCAAACACATAACCGACCTTTTTAATATCTGATAATGTATCCAGCTCTTTAACAGGGCAAAGGACTGGCCACCACATCGTAAAAGCGGTCAGAAACAGAAGGGCGTGATAAGAATAATGAAGGATTGGATTAGAAACCGCTGCGTCAAACACTAAAGGTATATGATAAAGAGAGAACACCGTATTGAAAAGTAACAGGGCAATCAATGGTTTTGTCAAAGCGTGAAAAATCTTAGTCAGAATAGAACTTGTATGAAGCCAGCTCCTCCACTTTAGTCCAGGAATGGCTAGAATGATCAATGGAGCAATCATCAAGTAAAGGACAGCCATCTGAGCCATATGCACACTAAAAAGATAATGATGGCCAAGTATCTGAATAGGTGTACCTTTGATTACGATAAGTAAAACTAGAGCAGATATCATAGCTGCTTTTTGCCAGAATGTCGCAATGACTTCTCCGCTTTTTCCACGTGTTACCCAACGGAAATAAACGAAAGCAAGAATGATTGCAACTATATAAATGCTTGGCGGATACAGCTCGGACCAGCTATAGTGGGCTAAACTATGTTTTACATCATGATGATTATGTTGCATGTTTGTCAACTCCTTAATGGGTAGTACCCTCCCTAACTATAACAGTGTTTCGGATGCTTGTAATGGGAATTCAAGGACAATTCGTAATATTGTAACATATAAAAAGGGCTGCATTAACTGCAGCCCTTCTTGTATTACGAGGTCCAAATCAATCCCATTAACGTAGCTACAGTAATTGCTGCAACCAGTATACCGCTTGCCATTCCCCATATAGGGAAATCATGGCCTTTGTGGCTTAAATGCATCCAAACATACAGCTGGAAAAATACTTGCACTACTGCCAATGTGAGAATAAACAATATAGCGAAAGAATCACTTATCTTGTCACTCCAAATGGCAAAAAAAGCTACGATCGTAAGAAGAATCATCATAATAAAGGAAACGTTATGGTGCTTGCGTTCCTCTTTTAAGGCAAGTTTACGCTGAATCTCCTCATGACGGTGCACGGTTGTTTCTGGAGTCTTTTGGTGATCAGCCATCGTTTAACCCACCTTTCCCATTAGATAAACAACTGTAAAAATGAATACCCATACTACATCGACAAAGTGCCAATAAAGAGCAAACAAATAATACTTTGGTGCGTTGGATAATGTAATACCCCGGTTCCAGTTTCTAGCCAATAAAGTTGCGATCCAAAGTACTCCAAATAAAACGTGAGCTCCGTGAAAACCAACTAGAGTATAAAACGCTGAACCGAATGCAGAGCTAGTAAAGGTGTGTCCTTCATGTACATAGTGGATGAATTCGTAAATTTCCAGGCCTAGGAATGCAGCACCTAATAAGAAAGTTACGATAAACCAACCTTGTAAAGAACGAACTTTGTTTTGTTTTAATGAAAGTACTGCATACACACTCGTAAGGGAGCTTGTTAAAAGCAGCATTGTTGCAATAAACACTAACGGCAATTGGAATATCTCTTCACTCGAAGGGCCATCCAAATGCATGTTTCTAAGTCCTAAGTAAGTCCCAAAAAGTGTTGCAAATAGAACCGTTTCTCCACCTAAGAAAAGCCAAAAACCTAAAAATTTATTTTTACCTTCAAGGGTAGCTTTTTCCGGATGAGCGGGAAAATTAGCATCTGTTAAACGTTCACCAGCATTCATTAAGCTCTACCCCCTTTAATGTCTGCTTCTACTTCTTCTTTATGGATATGATAACCGTGGTCATCAATTACTGAACGAAGGAACATCGTGATTAACACTAATCCCATACCAGCTCCTGCAACAATCCAACTTGAATAAATAAAGCCAAATCCAGCAATAAACATACCAAGAGATAAGATAAATGGAAGAATCGAACCATTCGGCATATGAATTTCTCCTACCGGTTCAGCAGGTGTCATTTCACCATTTCCAACAGATTTTTCAACATATAAAGCATCAAGACCACGAACAAGAGGTGTTTGAGCAAAATTGTATTCTGGCGTTGGAAGCGGCATAGACCATTCTAGCGTACGTCCATCCCAAGGATCTTTCGTTGTTTTATATTTAGAAGATGCAGATATAATAATATTGATTAACAGTACAATCGTTCCGGCACCCATAAGAATGGCACCAATGGTACTTACAAAGTTTGATCCATCCAGGTCTTGACCAGACATATATGTATACACACGTCTAGGCATTCCCATTAATCCTAACCAGTGCTGCGGGAAGAACGTTAGATGGAATCCGATAAAGAATAGCCAGAAGTTCCATTTTCCTAATGTCTCATTCAACACTCGGTTAAACATTCTTGGGTACCAATAGTATAACCCTGCGAACAAACCTAAAATCAAACCACCTACGATAACATAGTGGAAGTGAGCTACTACAAAGTAGCTGTCATGGTATTGATAATCAGCTGCAGGAACAGAAAGCATAACTCCTGTAACTCCACCCATAACGAAAGTTGGAATAAATCCAACTGAAAAAAGCATTGCTGTGGAGAAGCGGATTTGTCCGCCCCACATCGTGAAGATCCAGTTGAAGATCTTAACTCCAGTAGGAATTGCAATTGCCATCGTTGCCACCGCAAAGATGGAGTTCGCAACTGGTCCAAGACCTACTGTAAACATGTGGTGGACCCAAACCATGAATCCTAAAAATCCGATAAGTACTGTTGCAAATACCATCGCACTGTATCCAAACAAACGCTTGTTGGAAAATGTAGAAACAATTTCAGAGATGATACCAAAAGCAGGCAATATCAAGATGTAAACTTCCGGGTGACCAAAAATCCAGAAGATGTGTTCCCAGATCAATACGTTACCACCCATATCTGGATTAAAGAAATTAGCATCAAATACACGTTCAAACATTAGAAGGAAGAATCCAACTGTTAGTGCAGGAAATGCAAATAAAATAAGTCCAGATGTTACGAATGATGCCCATGTAAATAATGGCATACGCATGAATGTCATACCTGGTGCACGCATGTTAATAATCGTTACAAGGAAGTTAATACCTCCAGCTAGTGTACCTGCCCCAGCGATTTGAAGACCTAATACGTAGAAATCTACGCCTGTATCTTCTGCAACTGTTGAAAGTGGTGCATAAGCTGTCCAACCTGCTTCAGGTGCCCCGCCTAAGAACCAGCTCAGATTTAGTAGTAATCCTCCAAAAAAGAATAACCAAAATCCAACTGCGTTCACAAATGGGAACGCTACGTCACGAGCCCCTAGCTGTAAGGGAACGATCGCATTCATGAAACCAAAGATGATCGGCATTGCTGCCAAGAAGATCATGGTCGTTCCATGCATTGTTAATAATTGATTGTAAAGTTCGCCAGTAAAAATTTTACTATCCGGCTCCATTAATTGAATACGCATTAAAATGGCTTCAAGTCCTCCTATTAAGAAGAAGAACCCACCAGCCAAAAGATACAAAATACCGATTTTTTTATGGTCAACGGTAGTGAGCCAGTCCATAAAAACACTTTTCTTTTTATGACTTTCGTGAGTTGCCACGGTGTAACCTCCTTTTTTGCCATGCTTTAGACTATTTCAATTTAAGACCTAACAAGTAATCCGAAACAGCTTCAATTTCCTCATCAGAAAGGTTAACTTTAGGCATGTTATTCCCTGGTTTAACTTCCTGAGGATCTTTTATCCATTTCACTAAATTTTCTTTGTTATGGTCTAAGATTCCAGCTACACGGTCTTTGTCTCCAAAACCAGTTAAGCTCGGTCCAGTGTTACCACCTTCTTGTCCAACTGCGTGACAAGATAGACAGTTCTTAGCAAAGATTTGTTGTCCGTTTGCATTAGCAGAAGATTTACCGTCTGCAGCTTTATACCCTGCAACCCAGTTTTGATAGTCTTCTTTAGAAACAACTCTAACTTTGAAATCCATTAGAGCATGTGATGCACCACAAAGCTCTGCGCATTTACCTTTGTAAACAACATCTGTCTTGCTCCCAGTATCAAACCACATATAGTTCTTGTTTTTATCCCCTGGGTTTGTATCTGTTTTCCCTGCAAGTGACGGTATCCAGAAAGAGTGAATAACATCAGCAGAAGATAGCTCAACATGCACTTTTGTGTTTGCTGGCAATACTAATTCTTGAGATGTAATCAGTTCTTCTTTCGGATACTCAAACTCCCACCAATATTGGTGTCCAGTTACCTTAATACTTAGCTCTTGTTTTGAAGCTGGCTGTGCATCTGCAGAGAATTCAAATGTTCTCATTACAGTTGGTACCGCTAAAATAATTAACAAAAGAATTGGTATAACTGTCCACAATAATTCAAGCATGTGGTTTCCTTCCACTTGCTTTGGAGTAGATTCATCGCCTTTTCTCTTTCTAAACTTCACTAATACGAATGCATAAAGAACGAATACTACCACGAGAACCAGAATCATAATACTAATTGAAATCAGCATTAGCTGGAACTGTTTGTCAGCAACTTCACCTTGCGGAATTAAAGTTGATAGAGTCGGATCTCCACACCCCATCAAAAGAAGAGCCAACATGGCAAATAAGGAAAGCATACGTCCTTTTTGTAGCCATTTTCTCATCACTACATATACCCCACTTTCTCGTTGTAAACTGTTTTGACTAAGATCTTCTTTCTATTCAATTCAAATACAAATTTATTTGAATGGAAATAGCTAAATAGCTTTTGAAAGCCCTTTTATGTAAGAGCAATTAGAGGAACAGCACGAATAGTGCGCTGTTCCGGCAAAGTAAGACTATATGTTTACTAATATCATGGCTACGAACATGATGGTTAAGTAGTTCAGTGAATATACGAACATCATGCGTGCCCATTTCATATCATCTTTCGTTTTTAATCCTGAAAGGGCTAAAATTAACCACCCTGTGCCTAAAACAGCAGCCAAAATTAAATATACGATTCCAAAATCAAACAAATATAGTGATACAGGCAGCAGAGCTGCGACATACCAAATCATCTGGCGCTTTGTTATCGCGAATCCAGATACAACTGGAAGCATCGGTATTCCTGCATTTCGGTAATCTTCACAACGCTTCATGGCAAGTGCCAAGAAATGCGGAGGCTGCCAGAGAAACATGATGAGGAAAAGGATCCAAGCAACCCAGTGAAGGTTTGCATCGACAGCTGCCCAGCCGATAAGCGGCGGAACTGCACCCGATATTCCTCCAACAACGGTATTAATAGAATGTGTGCGTTTTAACCACATCGTATAAACAACAACATAAACAAAAAGTCCGATAAGTCCAATAACAGCCGCTGTTAATGTGGTCATTGCCAATAAAATAGTTCCAATTGCGGATAATATAATACCAACCCATAAAACTTGATTCGCTGATATTCTGCCTGTCACTGTTGGACGCTCAATCGTCCGCTCCATCAATTGATCAATATCTCTATCAATGTAGTTATTTAAACAGCATCCCCCAGCAATAACTAAAGCTGCCCCAAGTATACAGAGTACTAATGTCAGTATGTTTTCAGAAAACATGACCTCATTATATTTAATGGCCAAGAAAAAACCAGCAAATGTCGTGATTAGATTACTCATTACGATCCCAAGTTTTGCAATAGTCAAAAAGTCTTTCCAGGTGCCTGATGGATTTGCTTCTGAAAGCGGTCCAGGTTCCATAACTTTGTTCGCTGCTTCATAAGCAGTTGGTGTTTTGCTCAACAGATACACCTCCTTTATAGGGTAAACTTCTGTTCTACTTCATTCATGATGTTTATGTAAGCCCTCATTCATTCTATATGGGCTTGTGTTTAAAATCAACGGAAAAAAAATGTCTTTATCTGTTCACAATATAACAAGTTCATTGTTTTAATCGTATGGTACGATGGACATAAAGAAAGAAAATGTCCTTTAACATTATAAATCAAAACAAATACTTTGTATACTTCGACTAATATTGACAACACCCTATATTATTTGTACTATCAGGCTCCATTGAATACTAGTTGAATTTTTTACAAATTTGTGAAGAGTTAATTATTGATAAAAAGCAGGTGAATCAAATGAAAAGACTTTATCAAATTCACGCTATACTTACATCCCTTGGAATGCTTCTTGTTTTGCTCATGGGGGCAGTTGTAACAAAAACAGATTCTGGTGATGGGTGCGGCAATTCTTGGCCGTTGTGCTATGGCGAGATTCTTCCTACTCAGCCTAAGTTAGAAACGATTATTGAAGTCAGCCATCGATATGTTTCTGCATGGCTTGGTATATTGGTTATCATTCTAGCGATTTGGGCCTGGCGAAGAGATAAGAACAGAAAAGAAGTCAAAGTACTTGCCGGATCTGCTGTTTTCTTCATCGTACTGCAAGGGCTTCTAGGGGCTGCTGCCGTTATCTGGAGTCAGTCATCAGCTGTTTTAGCATCGCACTTCGGATTTTCTCTTGTCTCCTTTGCGAGTGTGTTATTACTTGCGATTCTTTCATTTGAGAATCCGGAAAAACCTTTCACAGCGAAGGTTTCTGCAGGCTTTAAAAAGAACATCTATTGGTTATTTGCTTATTTATATGTAGTGGTATATACAGGTGCACTTGTAAGACATACTGGATCAAGTATGGGCTGCGGACCCGATTTTCCTTTATGCAATGGTTCAGTCGCAAACTTTTTTGGATCACAAGCAGGTATCCACTTCATGCATCGCATAGCTGCTTTAGTGTTATTTTTATGGATTATATACTCTTGGTACCATTCCAGAAAGCACTACCGTAATCAAGTTGTCTTAAACAGGGGCTTTCAATTCGCTCTATTGTTTGTGTTATTACAAGGAGCATCGGGCGCACTAATCGTTCTGTCTAATTTGAACTTATTCGTTGCATTGTCTCATGGATTAATTATTTCCTTCTTGTTTGGAACCTTAAGCTTTATCGCATTAATCGTATATCGAAAGTAAAGAAAAAAAGACCAGCGTGCTTCAAATGCACGTTGGTCTTTTCGTTTGCATTATTTTATTAGCTCGATTAATAGGTCTCCTGCACTGATGCTGTCCCCATTTTGTACAGATAATTCTTTTACTCTTCCGTCAAAAGGAGCCTGTACTGTTGTCTCCATTTTCATTGCTTCTGTAATCATTAAATGGTCACCTTTTTTCACTTGTTCGCCTGGCTCAACCAAAACTTTGATTACAGTCCCTGGCATACTAGCTCCGATTTGAGATGGATTTGAAGGATCTACCTTTTGTTTTGCAGATACTGTTACTTTTGCACTTTCATCAACAATTACAATTTCACGAGATTGTCCGTTCAATTCAAAATACAATACTCGTGACCCATCATTTTGAGCTTCTCCAATCGAAACAAGTTTAACAATCAATGTTTTACCTTGCTCGATTTCCACTTCAATTTCCTCACCTAATCTCATTCCATAGAAAAACGTAGGTGTGTCTAATACTGAAACATCGCCAAATTGAGTGTACATTTTTTCCCGATCTAAAAACACTTTCGGGTACAGTGCATAAGAAAGTGCATCAAAACTTGTAATCTGACGGTTAATCTTATGGAAAAGCGTCTCTTTTATATCATTAAAATCTGCTGCTTCCAATAGTTCACCAGGTCTCACTGTCAATGGCTCACGGCCTTTAAGAATAATCTGCTGTAGCTCTTTTGGGAACCCTTCATAAGGCTGTCCAAGATATCCTTGGAAGAACTCAACAACTGAATCAGGAAAATCAAGTGATTCGCCTCTATCATAAACTTCGTCTTCTGTTAAGTTGTTTTGAACCATATAAAGCGCCATGTCACCTACAACTTTAGAAGATGGCGTAACTTTTACTACGTCACCAAACATATCATTTACTCTTCGATACATTTGCTTTACTTCATCCCAACGCTCTCCAAGCCCTACTGCTTTTGCTTGCTGCTGAAGATTGCTGAACTGTCCGCCAGGCATTTCATGTTCATACACTTCAGGATCTGGTGCTGTCATACCGCTTTCAAATCCTGAATAATACTTTCTCACATCTTCCCAATAAGCAGAAAGCTGTTTGGCATGGTCGATGTTCAAATCAGGCTGTCTTTCATTCCCTGCTAAAGCATAGTAAAGAGAGTTAGCACTCGGCTGTGATGTTTGACCTGCCATAGCACTTAAAGCGACATCCACGATATCTACACCTGCTTCCGCTGCTTTAGCATACGTGTAAATGCCGTTACCACTTGTATCATGCGTATGCAGATGAATCGGAATAGTAATTGCTTCTTTTAAAGCTGAGACAAGATCATAAGCTGCCTGTGGTTTTAAAAGACCAGCCATGTCCTTAATGGCAAGAATATGAGCACCTTCTTGTTCGAGTTCTTTAGCCAAGTTTACGTAATACTTTAAATCATACTTGGTTCTGTTAGAGTCAAGAATATCACCTGTATAACAGATTGCCGCTTCCGCGATCTTTCCTGTTTCTCGGACGGCCTTAATAGCAACCTTCATACCCTCTACCCAGTTCAGGCTATCAAAAATTCTAAATACATCTATTCCTGCCATAGCTGATTTTTTCACAAATTCTTCTATTACATTATCTGGATAATTTTTGTACCCAACTGCGTTTGAAGCTCTTAAGAGCATTTGAAACAGCACATTCGGCGCTTTTTCTCTTAGCTTCAAGAGACGATCCCAAGGATCTTCATTCAAGAAACGATATGAAACGTCAAAGGTTGCTCCACCCCACATTTCCAGAGAGAAAAGGTCTGGCCACATTCTCGCAGTAGGTTCAGCGATATGAAGAAGGTCATTCGTTCTCACCCTGGTTGCAAGCAATGATTGATGTCCATCACGGAATGTCGTGTCCGTTAATAAGAGTTTCTTTTGATTTTTTATCCATTCAGCCACCGCTTCTGGTCCTTCATTGTCTAAGAGCTGTTTTGTGCCGTTTGGAATAGGTTCAGAGTATTTCAGCTTTGGAATTCGCGGTTTATCAAATAATGGTTTCTCTTGTTTTGCAAGACCAGGAAATCCGTTAATGGTAGTGGACCCAATATATGACAGCATTTTGGTTCCTCTGTCTTTCCGCTTAGGAAACACAAACAATTCACTGCTTGTATCAATAAAGGAAGTATCATAATTTCCTGATAAAAAATTTTGATGTGTGACTACATTTTCTAAAAAAGCGATATTCGTCTTAATCCCGCGAATCCGGAACTCTTTTAAATTTCTAAACATTTTAGAAGCAGCCTGTTCATAGCTTAGCGCCCATGTTGATAGCTTAACAAGCAAAGAATCATAATAAGGGGTTATGATTGCCCCTTGGAAGCCGTTACCAGCATCCAAACGAACTCCAAACCCTCCTCCTGAGCGATAAGCCATAATCTTTCCGGTATCCGGCATGAATTGATTTGATGGATCTTCTGTCGTTACACGGCATTGGATTGCAAAGCCGTGAGTATAAATATCCTTCTGAAGAGGAATTCTGAGCTCGCTTCCGTGCAGCAAATGTCCTTGAGCGATTAAAATCTGTGATTGCACAATGTCAATGCCAGTAACCATTTCTGTAATGGTATGTTCGACCTGTACTCTAGGGTTAACTTCAATAAAATAAAACTCTCCGTTTTGTGTGACGAGGTATTCAACAGTACCTGCATTTAAGTAACCCACATGCTCCATGAGCGATACAGCAGATTGACAGATTTCGTGCCTTAGTTCATCCGTCAAAGAAACACTCGGTGCAACTTCTACTACCTTTTGGTGTCTTCTTTGAACGGAGCAATCCCGCTCATATAAGTGAACAAGATTACCTTCCTGGTCGGCAAGGATCTGAACTTCAATATGTTTTGGTTTCTCAATAAATTTCTCAACATACACTTCATCTTTTCCAAATGCGGCTTTTGCTTCAGACTTTGCTCGTTCAAAGCTTTCTGCAAGTGAGTTCTCGCTTCTGACGATCCTCATCCCGCGGCCTCCGCCACCCATGGAAGCTTTTATGATAATAGGGAATCCATTTTCATCAGAGAAAGCTTTTACTTCTGCAAGACTATTAACAGGGCCATCACTTCCTGGGATAACAGGAATGTTCGCATCAATGGCTGCTTGCCTTGCCTTTACTTTATCTCCGAAAATATCGAGATGTCGTTCTTCAGGACCGATAAAAACGATTCCTTCTTCTCGGCATCGCTGAGCAAACTCTTTGTTTTCTGATAAGAATCCGTACCCTGGATGAATGGCGTCAATATCGTTCTTCTTTGCCACTTCTATTATGCCTTCAATATCTAAATAGGCCTCAATAGGTTTTTTCCCTTCTCCAACCAGATAGGCTTCATCTGCTTTATAACGATGATAGGAACCCGTATCTTCTTTTGAATAAATGGCTACAGTGCGAATATTCAGCTCTGTACACGCTCTGAAGATCCGGATGGCGATTTCTCCTCGGTTTGCTACTAAGACTTTGCTGATTTTTTTACTCATACAAGTTCCTCTCCTTTTACCGTTACGTAATAGCTCTTAATCTTTTATCAGTTACATTCGGTTGTCTGTCAGGTACTTTTTTATTTAATTTAACCTTTGCAGAAATGTTAATAAGAATCCCCATTGAAGTCAGGAACAACAGGAGTGATGATCCACCATACGAAATAAATGGCAGCGGAACACCTGTGATCGGTAATAATCCTACTGCCGCCCCTAGATTAACAACGGTTTGAATTCCGATCATGCCCGATATTCCAAACGCTAAAAGACTCGCATATGTATCATTGCTCTGCATACCAATCCAGAAACCCTTTAATACGATATACCCTAATAGCGCAATGATTAACAGAACGCCAACGAATCCAAGTTCTTCTGAGATAATCGCAATAATAAAATCGGTATGAGGTTCAGGCAGAAAGCCATACTTTTGAATACTCTCTCCAAGACCTGAACCGGTCATCCCACCAGCGGCTATTGAAATGTATCCATTCACTAGCTGATACCCGTCACCGCTTGGATCTTTAAACGGTTCGTATGCTGCATCAAAACGGGATAACTGCTCTTCGCTTAGTTGAAAGAACAAAGCGACACCTACGATACTTGCTAACGCAGCCATTGAAAAGATGTGTTTAAATCTAATCCCTGAACAAAAAAGAATAATTCCTGCCACTCCTGCTACGATTATGCCTGTCCCTAAATCAGGCTGCATGAGAATCAGCAGAAACATGACAGCAAATATACTTAGCGGTGGAATGATCCCTTTTTTAAAGTCATGCATCTTTCCTTGTTTTTTCGAGTAGATGGCCGCTAGATAGATGGTAAGTGTTAATTTGATGAACTCAGCTGGCTGAATTCCTATCGGTCCTATGTAAAGCCAACTTTTTGCATTATTTACTTCTCGCCCAAACACTAATACTGCTATTAGCACTCCTATAGAAATTAACACGATCGGCATCATTAATTTTTTATAAATTTGAACATTAAACCTCATTGTAAAATACATGAGAAAAAGTCCGGCAAGTAAAAAAATGAGCTGTCTGACGAAGAAAAAACTGCTGCTGTATTCATATTTGTTTATCGTTACCCCTATACTTGCACTGTAGATCATGACTAAACCAATACTGCACAACAAAAGCACGGCTACAAGCAGAGAATAGTCATAGGGTCTTACTGCTTTTTTCACGTTTTTCACATTTCTCCTCTCGTTAGAATTTTTATGTACTCTTTATAATTATTAGATATTGTATCATAGAAAACCTTTTTCTTCGTCTTTCATTACATACGTTTTGCCTGATCATACTAATTCGTACCCTGTTATTGCTTTCTGATAAAAATGTGAATAAAGACATAAATAAAAAAATCCAGCCCAAATTATTTTCGGACTGGCTGTGCTTTACTTTTTCAACGATGCATCGTGTAATGAGGTTAATTGCTTTTCAAGCGATTCTAATAATTGTTTTCCCGCTTCCTCATCAACAAGGTTTAAGCGAACTGCAAAATCTATTTCACGGGATAAACCGAACATTTGCGTATCCAATACTTCCTCATAGAGGGGACATTGTGGCATTGTTAAGTTTTCCATTTGAACTTCAATTAATTTCAGGATTTTATCTGCATCTGCTTTTAAGAGTTCAAATGCCCTTTCCCGATGTCCTGTTGCCATCTCAGCTGACAATGATCATCCCTCCGTTCGAACGAATTTCTACCTTTAAATATAAAGGTTTAAATTAAAAAAATCAACATATTACAGTATTCAGATAATCGTGCTATGCTTTTACTAGTGTTTTAAAATTTAAGGAGGTTCATATGGAATTTATTGTTGCTCTGAACGGGAAAGTAAACTATCCCTTAACTTTAGATCCTGGAGTCTGGATTTTTGATGAAAGAAAAGAAGATCTTACAAAATTGTTTGACATAAAAGAAGATACAGAAAGCGAACAGGAGAAGTATTTAAAAGACGTTTCGGCCCATTGGGATAGAGAACTGCAAGAAGGTGCTATACCTCCTTCTGAAAAAGTAAAGCCGAAAACGACTTTAAAAGAAACACTCCTCACCAGTTCGTTTGCCATATCTCTATCTTATTTTATCTATAATGCACAACCGTTCCCAAACGCAGAAAGCGTGTTAATTCAAACAGGAGACGGCGATGTTGAGATCACGATTGAGGAAGCTCAAAAAGGTTATCTTGCCTTTTCTAATAACGGGAAACCTTTAAAAGACGATGGCCCAGTACATTTTTATTTTGGTGATGGAAGAAACAAAGAAAATCCGATTAAACATATAACAGCAATCACCATTCAATAGACCTCGTTTTATTTTAGAATGACTCCAAATCGTCCATTGGTGTCATTCTTTTTATGTTTTCTCTTTTTTTAAACACGTTGATTGGAGTGCAAGGCGCGAGACTCCTGCAAATGCATCTGGACAGGTGCTGGCCGCATAGCAAACTCACGGCCCGCCCCGCGGAAAGTGACTCCTGGAGCGGACATTAACCGCTAACTCTCGAAGAATTAGATGGATTCTATAATAGATCTGCAGCAATCTGCGCAAGAGAAGAACGCTCTCCTTTTTCAAGCCTAACGTGGCCACTCAAGGCTTGGTCTTTAAATTTTTCAACAACATACGTTAATCCATTCGTAAACTCGTCTAAGTAAGGATGATCGATCTGTTGCGGATCTCCGAGCAGAACAATCTTACTTCCTTCCCCGACTCTAGTCAGAATGGTCTTCACCTCATGCTTCGTTAAGTTTTGCGCTTCATCGATAATAATAAACTGATCCGGTAAACTCCTGCCTCTTATATATGTCAATGCCTCAACATGGATAGAACCAATACCAGCTAAGATTTTCTCCAGTTCACCTTGTTTTTTCGTATTAAATAAATATTCAAGGTTATCATAAACAGGCTGCATCCACGGCTTTAATTTCTCTTCTTTTTCCCCAGGCAAGTAGCCAATATCTTTTCCAACAGGAACGATCGGACGTGCGATAAATAATTTAATATAATCTTTAAGGTCCTCTGTCTGCAGAAGTGCAGCTGCTAGCGTGATTAATGTCTTACCTGTTCCCGCCTTTCCAATGAGCGTAACGAGTGGAATATCTTTTCGAAGCAAGAGGTCAAAAGCCATTTTTTGTTGCACATTTCTTGCCCTTATTCCCCATATATGTTCAGAATCATAGCGCAGCGGCTTAAGTGCTTTCCCCGATTCATCCACTTTACCTAACGCTGAAACAGATGATCTAAAAACATCTTTTAAGATCACAAATTGGTGGGGAAAAAAAGAATGACCTTTTAACTCAATGAGCTGCAGTTCATTTTTTTCATAAAATTTGTTGAGAAGATCACCTTGAACATATATTTCTTTATAACCTGTATACGTTTGATCATTCGTATCAATTACTCGGTCACTCAAAAAATCTTCAGCCTCTATGCCAAGTGCATCAGCTTTTACGCGAACAAGTACATCTTTTGATACTAAGATCACCTTCACACCGCTTTTTTTAGCTTCTTCTTCCAATTTCAAATTTAAGGTGACGGCAAGTATACGATTGTCGTTCGTCTGTTCAACAAATGTTTCTTGAAGTCTTTGAAAGGACTTATGGTTTAGTTCAACCCGAAGTTTGCCTCCGTTTTCAAGAGGAACACCTTGATGTAGTTTTCCATTTTGTCTCACGCGATCAATTAAACGAGAGACTTCCCTTGCGTTTCTGCCTATTTCGTCCATGTAGCGTTTTTTGGAATCCACTTCTTCTAACACAACAGCTGGTATGATTACTTCACTATCTCCAAATGATTGTATCGAATAAGGATCCTGCAACAGTACGTTCGTATCAAGGACGTATCGTTTATTCAACATTCAGCCTCCTGACTTAAATGTAATCCATTAACTATTTGTGCTTTTTTATGGACTGCCTATTAAAAATGTATGTGTGAAGGAATAAAGTTAGAAGAATGTACAAAAAATAACGGAAATGACTTGGAAGGATTGATACCGATGAAAGCATTCCGAATGGTTGCCGTTTTAAGTGCCCTTTTTATTTTGTTCGGCGGCTGTATGAATAATAATGATAAAAATGCTCAAAAGGACGAGAATACACCTCGACTTACAAAAGTAAATCAAACCGCTAATAGTAAAAAACCTGATCAGCCGAAAGGATCACAAGAAATTTCTAAACATCTTGTAAGGCTCTCAACAGGAATTCCAGGTGTTGAAGATGCAACAGCTGTCGTTTTAGGACCATATGCAGTTGTAGGAATCGACGTTGATCGCCAACTTGATAATTCACGAGTAGGTTCTATTAAGTACTCGGTAGCAGAAGCCCTCAAATCTGATCCAAATGGAAGAAACGCTGTAGTAACAGCTGATCCAGATACTGTAGAAAGATTGCGCCAAATGGGCAGACAGATTCGCCAGGGTCATCCTATAGCTGGAATTGCGAAAGAATTGTCTGCCATCGTTGGCCGTTTAATGCCACAAGTTCCGCACAGCATCCAGACGAAAAAACCATCTCCTACTGAAACAAATAACAGCCAGCTTTCTGAAAAAGAAGAACGGGAACTAAAAGATAACCAGAAAAAACAAGAGAAGGCTGAAAAAGATCAGCCACAACGATTAAAAGAAAGCTAACACATTGCCCCGTATGTCACAATTTATGACGTACGGGGCTTTCATTTATACTCCAATTTTCTTTATGGTATACTAGGAAAAAGAGGTGAATGAGGATGCGTGTAAAATGCGTATTATGTGATAATATTGAAACCATTGAAAATGAATGTACACTAGCGAAGAAATTAAGAAACAGACCAATACACACCTTTATGTGCGAACCATGCAGAGAAAGGATTACAAGAAAAACGGCACAGCGGGAAGCAACTGGAAATTTTACACTTTACAGAAGTCCTGATACAAACAATGATTGGTAACCGATTATATCAATGGGTGTTTTTTGGAAGTATAGCCGGCACCTTGCTGGCTTGTTTTTTTTTTATACTTGAAAAAGTATGGAGCATACGTCTATATACTTTCTTAGTAAACATCGATTTTTTACCGCTGCCTCGTGAAATTATTTTTTCAGCTCCTTTGCAGTTTGTGCTGCATATCGTCATTTCCGTTATACTTATAGCTTTTGTTGATCGTATGTATCAGAAGGGGTACAAACGGCCTTACATCGTAGCGATTATGATTAACAGTATAATGGCTTTAACCTTCTTTCCACTCTACAACTTTGCCGTTACTAAGCCTTTTTTCCCTCCTTTACTTCTTCCGTTTATCCTATGGTTTATTGGTCACTTATTATATGCTTGTTTGATCGCCTATTACGTATTAAAAATAAACAAAAAAAGGAGCGCTGATTAAAATCAGCACTCCTCGTTAAATCTAGGTTCATTTTGAATACCTTCATATAGAGCATCAACCATATCCACAAAGAATCTCTCTGACTCTTCATTTCCGTCTACTTCAAACGCCACCATATAAAATGGCCCCTGAATGGTGACAGAGATCTTTTCAACATGATGATCATCTTTCAAAATCTCACTAAAGAATTCAAAAGTATCCTTAGCTGCTAAGTCGTGGGGGCGTTCTTCGTATACTTTTTTAATGCTTAACCAATTCGAAAGAGCATCAACGAGCTTCAATAGAGAAACCCCCTATTAGCTATTTTCTTTTTTGCTTTGGTGCAATCTGACTTTGTATATGATTAAGATAAGTGCAGCTACAATCAACCCTTCAGCAACAGGAAGTCCGATCCCGAAAAACGCCAATGGCATACACCCGATGATCAAAAACAAATAGATCACAACCGTTTTCAATGGAGGCAGCTTTTTAGCAAATCCTAATTTAAAAACAATAATACTAAGCATCGTTATGATTAAATAAAGCAACAAGAAAGCTCTGACAGGGTCATTTTCAATGCCTAACAAAAGAGCCATTGAAGATGAATTTTCCCCTGTCGCTTCCATGATTTCTGTTTCTTTCACGATTCCCACTCCCGCTTATTAGAAAAGAAGTTTAGCCTTGAGCAAGTTTCTTTTTCTTCTCTACTCTTTCACGTTCGTTCTTATCTAATACTTTTTTACGAAGACGGATGCTTTCTGGTGTTACTTCGCAATATTCGTCATCATTCAAATATTCAAGCGCTTCTTCAAGCGACATGATACGAGGCTTTTTCATACTTACTGTTTGATCTTTATTCGCTGAACGCATATTTGTCATCTGTTTCACTTTAACGATGTTAACCGTAATATCGTTCTCACGAGTATGCTCCCCAACGATCATACCTGTGTAAACTTCTGTTCCAGGTTCAATAAAAATCGTCCCGCGGTCTTCAACACCCATGATTCCGTATTGAGAAGCTTTACCGTTTTCCATAGATACTAATACACCTTGACGGCGACCACCAACATTACCTGCAACCATAGGCTGGTAGCTATCGAAAGTATGGTTTAAGATACCATAACCACGAGTTTGTGTTAAGAACTCCGTAGTATAACCGATTAGTCCACGAGCTGGAACCATGAATTCAAGACGAACTTGACCTGAACCATTGTTGACCATGTTCTTCATTTCACCTTTACGGTCTCCTAAGGATTCCATGATTGAACCTGTGTACTCTTCAGGAATATCGATCTGCACGTGTTCTACTGGCTCACACTTCACTCCATCAATTTCACGAACAATTACTTCAGGCTTTGATACTTGAAGTTCGAAGCCTTCACGACGAAGGTTTTCAATTAAGATCGATAGATGAAGTTCACCACGGCCTGAAACGGTCCAAACGTCTGGAGAGTCTGTATTTTCAACGCGCAAACTTACATCCGTTTCTAATTCAGCCATCAAACGCTCTTCGATTTTACGGCTCGTAACAAATTTTCCTTCACGGCCAGCAAATGGTGAATTGTTAACAAGGAAAGTCATCTTTAGTGTTGGCTCATCAATACGAAGAATCGGTAATGCTTCTTCTTGACCGTCTGGACAAACGGTTTCACCAACGTTGATTTCTTCCATTCCAGAGACGGCGATAAGATCTCCAGCTTTTGCTTCTGTAATTTCGATACGTTTAAGTCCTAAGAAACCGAAAAGTTTTGTAACACGAAACTTTTTCATTGATCCATCAAGTTTCATAAGTGATACTTGCTGACCGACCTTAATCGTTCCACGGAAAACACGCCCGATACCAATACGGCCAAGATAGTCATTATAATCAAGCATCGTAACTTGGAATTGAAGCGGCTCTTCGCTGTTATCTTCAGGCGCTGGAATAGTATCAATAATCGTGTCAAGTAAAGCTGTCATGTCATCATCTTGCTTGCTTGGGTCCATACTTGCTGTCCCTTTTAGTGCTGATGCATATACAACTGGGAATTCAAGTTGATCTTCTTCTGCACCTAATTCAATAAATAGATCGATAACTTCATCTACTACTTCTTCAGGGCGAGCGAAATCACGGTCAATCTTATTTACGACAACGATTGGTGTTAGCTTTTGTTCGAGTGCTTTTTTCAACACGAAACGAGTTTGAGGCATACAACCCTCATAAGCATCTACAACGAGTAACACACCGTCAACCATTTTCATAATACGTTCTACTTCTCCACCAAAATCGGCGTGTCCAGGTGTATCCATGATATTTATGCGTTTTTCATTGTAATTAATGGCAGTATTCTTAGCTAAAATTGTAATCCCGCGCTCACGTTCCAAAGCATTGGAATCCATCGCACGTTCGTTGACTTGTTCGTTGTCACGGAATGTCCCTGACTGATGAAGCAACTTATCTACTAGCGTTGTTTTACCATGGTCAACGTGGGCAATAATTGCTATATTACGTAAATCATCTCTTCTATTCAAAATTATTCTCTCCTTATATCCTATCTCTTTTTCCTAATCTTTTTTGTTCAACTTGACTATTATATCACAAATTTATTTAAAGGCTTTTTCTTTTTATGTAAATTCGATACACTTATATGGAAATAGGACTTGATTTTTAATTTTGGAGGTCATCATGAAACTTGTTTTCTTATTAATTGCCATACTTACAGCCTTAGCGATCAGTGCTATTGGTGTTGCAATCAGCGAAAAAAGCTGGTCACTATTTATCATATCCATCATTTCTGTTTTCATATTAATGGGGTACGGATTTTCTTTAAAGAAAAAACAAAGAGAGCGTTCATGAAGAATGCTCTCTCTTGCTTTACTTCGATAAATGCTCCAGCATTTCTTCATGTAATCCAGGTTTTGCAGCCAGAATGCTATTTTGTTCAAGAATTGAAATCGGTTCTCCATTTGTTTTCGTTACGACTCCTCCGACCTCATTCAACAGAATAAGACCTGCTGCAAAATCCCATGGAGAAAGTCTCATCGTCATATATGCATCGATTTTCCCTGCTGCCACAAAGGCGAGTTCGATTGCGGCAGAGCCGTATGATCGCGTACCTCTTGATTGTTTAACGATATTTTGTACATTTTCGTGGTTAACTCGTTTATTTGGACCTACCCATGTTGCGTTAATCCCTACAACAGCCTCTGTCAGAGTAACCTTTTCCAACGTATTCAGTTTACTGTTATTTAAGAAAGCCCCTTCGCCGACTTTCGCAAAATAAAAATCATCTGCAGCTACATCGTATATAATTCCTATCTTTCCTATCCCATCTTCATAAATTCCGACTGAGATCGCAAAGTTGGATTGCTGGTGGATAAAGTTAGTCGTTCCGTCGATCGGATCAATAATCCAAATTATCCCGGCATTATCGTAAATTTCATCGCCATAGCCTTCTTCACCAAGTACTTTGTGATGGGGAAAGGTCTTCTGAATTTTTTCAATAAAAAACTTTTCAATATTTTTATCCATATTCGTTACTAAGTCCGAAATATGTGATTTATATGTAATTGATAAAGAATTTTGGAACGAGTCCTTTAATAATTGAGCAGCCTCTAACGTCCAAGATTTAGCGAGTTTTTCTATTTTATACCACTCTTCATAGTTCATATTCTCACCCCTCACCTTTCTTTATTTTAGTATATGTCAAAATCATCTTCTTCACAAAAAAACGAACCATCCGTTCATGATGGATTCGTTTTTGCTACCCGCTATTTCTTTTTATCATGCTTCTAGTCTCACGAGCTCCAGCCGTAATCGTTCGAGTTTACGTTTTGAATCATTAATCTGTTTTTGATCTTTCGCTTTTAAAGCATCAAACAATGTAGCTAACTCATAATCAATCTCTAATTTTAATACAGGGATTCTTCTTTCTGCATCCGTTCTTTTTAAAGTATTCATTACTTGTTTCATTTCGCCGGCACATCCTTTCTTTTTTCGTTTTCATCTTTTACTTATTTTATGAATGACTAATGTATAGTGAAACGGCACTTTGCGGATTCTAATGCAAACTTTTTTAATTAGAGGGAACAGTATGTTAATATTTTCGTATCGTTTAATCAGGAGGAACATTCATGGTTTTTAATGGATTTACAGAACAAGATTTTAAAGTGTTTCAAACTCAAGGTTTAGAACAGCGTATGGATCAAATCATTGAAGTAATACGACCGAAGTTAGAAGCTCTTGGCAATAAATATGCTGATGAACTAACAGGATTAACTGGAGAAGAAATGCACTATCACGTTGCAAAACATGCTAGACGAACCGTTAATCCACCTAATGACACTTGGGTTGCGTTTGCCCCAAGTAAACGAGGGTACAAAATGCTGCCTCATTTTCAGATAGGATTGTTTGAGACCCACGTTTTTGTCTGGTTTGCTCTGATTTATGAAGCACCAATGAAAGATTTATACGGGAAAGCGTTCTTAAAGAACGTAAAGAAGATTAAAAAAGAAATACCCGATGATTATGTTTGGTCAGAGGATCATACAAAACCAGAAAGCTACCAGCATCGAGACGTTAAAAAAAACAAACTGGAAGAAATGGCTACCCGCCTTTCTACGGTTAAGAAAGCAGAATTACTTTGTGGAATCCGCGTCAGCAAGAACGAGGCAGTCTCAATGTCTGAAAATGATTGGTTCCATCGAATTGATGAAACATTTAAAACTCTATTACCTCTTTATCATTTAAAGAATAACCTTTAATAAAAAAGTGGCAGGAAGCAGAGAATTCACTGCTTCTTACCACTAGTATATTGCCGTAATACATAATTGTATGGGTGTGTATCACTATTGTTAGAAAAGTGTTAAAAAAGGCCATTCCATCTCAGCTGAACAATACTTACCTCTTTCTTTATCTGCTGAAACAACTCTTCAACTGAAACGATATCATTAATCCTTCCTGCTACTTGACCAGCCCAGCCAAAACCTTGATCTTCCTTCCCTTCATATATGAATTTCTTATTCGCGTCTCCACTAATATAATTCTTTAAATTCTCATATGTAGGATTTTGCTTCTCTTCCTTAATAATCTTTAGCGCGAACGGTGTATTTAGCGTTCTCCCCGGCATGCCTAACTGTTTCTTTATAACGACCGTATCGTTCTCTGTACTGTCAACAATCATTTGTTTATAGAGAGGGTGAGCATGAACGCATTCTTTCGTAGCAATAAACCTCGTTCCCATCTCAATGCCTTCAGCACCAAGAGCCAGAGCGGCCATCAGCCCTTTTCCATCTCCAATACCCCCTGAACCGATTACAGGAATGGACAAACTTTCAGCTACTTGAGGAATCAAAACGATCGTGCCCGTGTCCTCTTTTCCAATATGGCCTCCACCTTCTTGACCAACGACCATGACAGCATCTGCACCTAATTGTTCGGCCTTTACCGCTTGTCTTTTACTGGCGACAAGAACAAGTTTCTTAATGGAAGTTGATTCTAACCGTTTTAACACAGGAGCTGGATTACCACCTGTAATACTTATCACTTCAACTCCTTCTTCAATGGCTGTTTCAAGTTGTTCTTCGTAGGATCGTCCATGTTGACCAATTGCGAAATTAACGCCGAATGGCCGAGAAGTCAGGTTTTTTGTTTTTCTGATTTCAGCTCGAAGTGCATCACTACTTGGCAATGACATTGCTGTTATCTGGCCTAAACCGCCAGCATTTGAAACAGCAGAAGCCAGTTCAGCATAAGCTAAATACGCAAGACCTCCTTGTATGATAGGAAGTTCAATATTTAACAAAGTTGTTACTCGTGTTTTCATCACGAAACAATCCTCCTTGAAAATTAAATCATTTGCTTACATCTTCATGCATTTTCTGTTATACTTCTTTTGTTTTATAAATTATAGACCACAACTTTTAGTTCACGAATGATGAGGTGTAGTATAAATTGTCTCAACATGAAACTCCTTTATTTACTGGTTTGCGGGAACATGCGAACAAAAACCCATTACAATTTCACATACCCGGTCACAAAAAAGGCCAAGGGATGGATGAAGAATTTAAAGATTTTATTGGGTCTAATGCCCTTTCGATCGACCTTATTAACATTACACCGCTTGACGACCTTCACCATCCAAAAGGGATGATTAAGAAGGCTCAAGATTTGGCTGCCCAAGCATTTGGTGCTGATCACACATTCTTTTCCGTTCAAGGAACAAGTGGCGCTATTATGACGATGATTATGTCGGTTGTTTCACCTGGTGACAAAATTCTAGTACCAAGAAATGTTCATAAATCCATTATGACTGCTATTGTTTTTTCTGGAGCAACTCCAATCTTTATTCATCCGGAAATCGATCCGGAGTTAGGGATCTCTCATGGAATTACACCTGATAGTGTTGAAAAAGCATTGAACCAGCATCCGGATACAAAAGCCGTACTTGTAATCAACCCTACTTACTTTGGGTTCGCAGCAGATTTAAAAGGAATCGTGAATGTTGCTCATCGCTTTAACGTTCCCGTTCTTGTGGATGAAGCCCATGGGGTATTGATTCATTTTCATGATCATATGCCTTTGTCTGCGATGCAAGCTGGTGCAGACATGGCTGCTACAAGCGTTCACAAACTTGGCGGATCATTGACTGGTAGTTCTATTTTAAATGTAAAAGAAGGTCTTGTCTCGCCAGAACGAGTCCAAACGATCTTAAGTATGATGACAACGACATCAACATCTTATATTCTATTAGCTTCATTAGATGCAGCACGTAGACGGCTTGCAACTGAAGGATATACGTTAATCGAAAAAACGATACGACTTGCTAACGAAACAAGAGCAAGGATCAACGAGATTCCTAACCTCTACTGTGTTGGTGAAGAAAAACTCGCTTCTTCTGCAACATTTGATTACGATCCTTCTAAACTGCTCATTTCTGTAAAAGACCTTGGGATTACTGGCTATGAAGTAGAAACGTGGCTTCGCGAAAAATATAACATCGAAGTTGAATTATCTGATCTGTATAACATTTTGTGTCTTATTACGACTGCGGATCATGAGAAAGACACGATGATGCTTGTTCACGCGTTAACAGAATTATCAAAAGAGAAGAGTTCGGTTAAAGTAGGCGAGATTAAATCACTGCCCGTTCACGTTCCTGAAATTCCAGTACTTGCTCTATCACCACGTGATGCCTTTTATGCAAATACAGAAAGCGTCCCTTTTGAAGAGTCAGCAGGCAGAATTATTGCTGAATTTGTTATGGTGTATCCTCCAGGGATTCCAATCTTTATCCCCGGCGAAATTATAACGAATGAAAACTTAGCTTATATAAAAGAGAATCTTGAAGCTGGATTACCTGTACAAGGCCCAGAAGATGCTGATATAAATTATTTAAAAGTCATACAAGAACAAGTAGCCATCCGCTAGGTAATGCATTAATCCCAAAAAAAAGAAGGCCTATTTATAATAGGCCTTCTTTCTATTTTTTATCTAATTTCGCTTGTTCTTGGCAATGAGGACACGTTTTTGAGTACAAAGTTGTTACCTTTTCCTCTTCAAAATGTTCGATTGTTGTTTCACACGTTTGGCAAATGATTACTCCCATCCGTCCCATCTCCCTTCGCACTTGTAAGCGCTTACGTTTATATCTGTATAATATTATGTCACATTTAGTTTGTCAACCCTTTTAGTATGACACATTAAAAAAATATGCTCATTAATCATACTGCTCGATGACAGGGATATGGGGAACTGCTTCTTCAAAAAAAAGCGCGAGATCTTCCGCTTCTTTCAAGCTTTTTATTTTAAATACTTGTTTAATGTATTCCAAGTTTCTCATATCATTCGAATCAAGCAACGCAGACCTTCCTGTTTGCATACAGACGACTAAAGGTTTTCCGAAAAACATATTTGTGTATACAATTCCAAAATCATACCGGACTGTATCTGTTGTAAACCCCACAAACCTAACATTCACGGACTCACTCTCATCATATAATTTTTCAAACCATTCCATGTTATCCCTCCTCGTATGATAAAAATGTTCACCGATTAAGGTTTCGTATTCACTGCCACAAATGGATGATAAATACTGATTAAGTGCGTATTGAGTGTAAGAGCAATTCCCTAAAAATTGAAAACTTAAACCGAAATTGTCAAAATCTTTTTAAAATATGATAAACTATTGTATGTATACATATCTGTAAAAATGACTAACTGGAGTGAGTGTTAATGTCCGTAAATGCTTATATAAAGCTTGTTCCTGCATCTGAAAAACAAAGCATCACCGTTGAAGAGGTTAAGGACTTACTTCTGTATTACAAAACAATAACCTCGAAAACGGGCGAACAGCTATCTTGGGGATATTCGGAGGCTGCGTTTCCATATACGATTGAAGAAGGAGACGAATCTGAAGGAAATTGGTTCTATTTAAAGGGCACCGATCCTAAAAAAAACAGATATATTTTAATTGGAGTGGGAACTGAAAATCGAGAAGAGATTGACTCAGAATCACAAAGAAATGAATCATCCTATATTCAAGTATCCCTTACTGAAATCTCCACCCATGGAGATAAAGGAAAAGCAAATGAATATTGTAAGTTTTTGGCCACCAAATTAAAAGGTGAACTTCATCTTTTTAACGGAAGAGTGATGTATTATTACCCCAAAAAATAAGATATTCCAAGGAGAAGTCCAATCATATGATTGGACTTCTTTTTTTATTTCAACTAAAATGTAAACTTTCGGGACCTTAGGGGAAAATAAAAAGAATACATATCTAGAAAGGATGTGAAGAAATGAAAAAACAATCTAACACTGTTTTTATCGTTTCACTGCTTATCTCGATCGTTTTTATTGTAATAGGGTTTCTCTTTCCTGCCGAATTCAAAGACAGAGCTACAACTGTCCAGACTTTCTTACAAGAAAAATTCGGCTGGTTTTACTTATTATCAGCTACAAGTTTTTTAATCTTCGTACTTTACTTAGCATTCAGTAAATATGGAAAAATTAAACTCGGCGAGCCAGATGACAAACCTGATTATCATACCGTTACATGGTTTGGCATGTTATTTAGTGCAGGTATGGGTATTGGTTTAGTATTTTGGGGCGTAGCCGAGCCAATCAGCCACTTTTACGCACCTCCATCAGGAGAAGGAGGGAATGCAGCTTCTGCACAAGCCGCTCTTCGGTACAGCTTCTTCCATTGGGGACTTCATCCCTGGGCTATTTATACGCTCATAGGTCTCTCCTTAGCTTATTTCAAATTCAGAAAAGGTTCTCCAGGGTTAATCAGTTCGATCTTTACCCCTTTGTTAGGTGATAAAGTGGAAGGACCCATTGGTAAGACAATAGATATAGTTGCTGTTTTTGCAACGATCTTTGGGGTTGCTACTTCTCTCGGATTAGGAGCGGTGCAAATAAGCGGAGGTGTTGCGTATTTAACGGATATTTCGAATAATTTCACAACACAACTTACCATCATAGCCATAGTAACCGTTCTGTTTACACTATCTGCCCAAACCGGTCTCAATAAAGGCATAAAATATTTGAGCAATCTTAACATTGGAATTGCATTTTTATTAATGATGTTCTTACTTTTCGCTTCCTCTACAAACTTTATAATGGACGTATTTGTTCAATCTTTAGGGAACTATCTACAATACTTGCCAAGCATGAGTTTGAAACTTAGTCCGTTTCAGCCTAAAGAAGCCGGCTGGATACAAGGTTGGACCGTTTTCTATTGGGCATGGTGGATTGCTTGGGCACCGTTTGTTGGCACCTTTATCGCCCGTGTTTCAAAAGGAAGAACCATTCGAGAATTCATTCTAGGCGTACTGCTTGTACCAACCCTTTTTGGAGCATTGTGGTTTTCTATTTTCGGAGGAGCAGCATTGCATCTCGAAATATTCAATGATGTTGGGTTAAACAAAATCATTGCTGATAAAGGTACAGAAGTGGCATTATTCGCTCTGTTTGAGAACCTTCCATTTGGTACGATCATGTCCATATTGGCTATTTTCTTAATCAGTACGTTCTTTATCACTTCTGCAGATTCAGCTACGTTCGTACTTGGCATGCAGACACGACATGGACGCTTAAATCCATCGTCGATGACTAAATTTATTTGGGGAATGGTTATCTCAGCAGCTGCAGCGATTTTGTTATATTCAGGAGGCTTGGAGGCTTTACAGACTGCATCAATTATCGCCGCTTTTCCTTTTGCTTTTGTCATGATCTTAATGATGGTTTCACTAAACAAAGCACTTTCTGAAGAAAAAATAAAACGATAAGACATCGGCTTAAATCAGGAATCTTAGAGCAACATAGAACATGGTTATAAGAATGGTGATGTTTACGGCAATTGTTCTATTTGGAATCAACCTGGTAGATAAGAGAAAATTAAAGTAAAAGAACATGATCAATAAAACGGTTTCATAAAATGTATGGTCATGATGTGAGAGATACAGCACTAGCGAATATCCAACCCACATGATGGTTTGTATGAAGATTGAAAAAAATATGTTCATGTTGCCCTCCATGTACATGTTATTAATAAAGGTTATGAACATATATCAAATATATGAACAAACAAAAAACCCCCGTTTAGGCCGTGATGAATGGCCTAAACGGGGGTTTTAAAATTTATTTTACAATGTGAACTGGTAATCCGATAGCTACTTCAGCAGCTTCCATTGCAATTTCTCCAAATGTTGGATGTGCATGAATTGTCATTGCGATATCTTCAGCAGTCATTCCTGCTTCAATAGCAAGACCTAATTCAGCAATCATATCAGAGGCGTTTCCACCTGCAATTTGCGCTCCAAGAACAAGTCCATCTTCTTTACGAGTGATCAGCTTCATGAAGCCATCTGTTTCGTTCATGGATAGAGCTCTTCCGTTAGCAGCAAATGGGAATTTAGAAACAGCTACTTCAAATCCTGCTTCTTTAGCAGATTTTTCATCGTGTCCTACTGTAGCAAGTTCAGGATCTGTAAAGACTACAGCAGGAATCGCCATATAATCGATTTCTGAAGCATGTCCACTGATTACTTCGGCAGCGATCTTACCTTCATAGGAAGCTTTATGCGCCAAAGCTGGCCCTTCAACGATATCCCCAATTGCATAGATGCCGCTGATGTTTGTTTGAGCTTTTTTGTTAATTTTGATTAAACCGCGCTCAGACATCTCAACACCAACTTGCTCAAGTCCAAGCTCTTCTGTGTTTGGACGACGGCCAACCGTTACAAGAACATAGTCAGCTTCAAATGTCTTTGACTCACCTTTGATCTCAGCCGTTACTGTAACACCGTCTTTTGTTTCTTCAACGCCTTTAGCCATAGCTTCAGTAAATACTTCTACGTTGCCTTTTTTCTTTAAGCGCTTCGAAACAACTTGGCTCATTTGCTTTTCAAAACCAGGAAGAATTTGCTTGCTTCCTTCTAGGATGGTTACTTCCGTACCAAAGTTAGCATAAGCTGTTCCAAGTTCCATACCGATGTAACCGCCGCCGATAACGACCATCTTTTTAGGTACTTCTGTAAGAGCAAGAGCTCCTGTAGAAGAAATGATGCGGTCACTCCATTTGAAACCAGGGATTTCAATCGGACGGGATCCCGTTGCGATGATTGCATTTTTGAACGTATAGGTTTGAGAGTTTTTCTCGTCCATGATACGTACTGTATTTTCATTTACGAAATAAGCTTCACCACGGATGATTTCAACTTTATTTCCTTTTAAAAGTCCTTCAACACCGCCTGTAAGCTTCTTAACGATGCCTGCTTTCCAATCTTGAACTTTGCTGAAATCAACCGTTACATTATCAACCGTAATCCCCATATCTTCTGAGTGATTAGCGTGTTCTACACGGTGACCTGCATTGATAAGAGCTTTAGATGGAATACATCCAACATTTAAGCAAACGCCGCCCATTTCTGCCTTTTCCGCAATCGCCACTTTTTGTCCTAATTGTGCAGCTCGGATTGCGGCTACATAACCCCCAGGACCTGAACCAATGACAAGTGTATCTAACTCAATTGGAAAATCTCCTACTACCATCGAATTACGCCTCCATTACTAATAGTTGTGGATCGTTCAATAAACGCTTAATGTGATTCAATGCATTTTGTGCAGTCGCACCATCGATCAGACGGTGATCAAAGCTTAGAGAAAGAGCTAATACTGGTGCAACAACAACTTCTCCATCTTTAACAACTGCTTTTTCAGCGATACGGCCGATTCCTAGAATAGCTACTTCCGGGTGGTTGATTACTGGAGTGAACCATTGTCCGCCTGCAGAACCGATGTTTGTAATCGTACAAGATCCGCCCTTCATTTCTTCGCCTGAAAGCTTGCCTTCTCGTGCCTTAGTAGCTAGTTCATTGATTTCAGAAGAGATTTTAAAGATAGACTTGCGATCTGCTTCTTTAACTACTGGAACCATTAATCCGTTATCTGTATCTGCAGCAATTCCGATATTGTAATAGTGCTTGTACACAATTTCTTCGTTCGCATCATCGATTGATGCGTTAAGCACTGGGAACTCACGAAGTGCAGAAGTTAATGCTTTTACCACATATGGAAGATAAGTAAGCTTGATGCCTTTATCCATTGCAACTTGTTTGAACTTCTTACGGTGAGCAACAAGATCAGTAACGTCCACTTCATCCATAAGTGTAACATGTGGAGCTGTATGTTTGGAGTTAACCATCGCTTTAGAGATCGCTTTTCGGATTCCTTTGATCTTTTCACGCGTTTCCATTTCTCCAGCTGGAATTGCTTTTGGAGCTTCCTTCTTCGCTTCGGCTTTTGGAGCTTCTTCAGCTGCTTTTGGTGCTTCAGCTGGTGCTTCTCCACCGCCGCTTACAAATTTATCGATATCTTCTTTTAATACACGGCCGTTATCTCCAGAACCTTGTACTTTACGGATATCCACTTCTTTTTCACGAGCGTATTTACGAACAGAAGGCATTGCAATTACACGTTTTGTGTCATCAGCCGGCTCTTCTTTTGTTTCTTCTTTTTTATCTTGAGACGCTTCTTTTTTGTCTTCAGAATGCTCCGTTTCTTTTGCTTGTTCAGCAGTTACTTCTTTTTCTTCTTCTGCTTTAGGCTGTTCTGGTGCTTCATCACTTCCGCCATGAGCGTCTGCAGGAATTTCACCTTCTGCTTCGATCGTTACAAGAACATCTCCAACAATTGAAACTGTTCCTTCATCTACTTTTACTTCTAAAATTTTACCGTCTACTGGAGATGGAATTTCTACTACGGCTTTGTCGTTTTGTACTTCAAGCAGAATATCGTCTTCTTTAACAGTGTCCCCTGCTTTAACAAACCACTTTACAATCTCACCTTCGTGAATTCCTTCACCAATATCGGGAAGCTTAAATTCAAATGCCACGATTAACGCCTCCTAATTTGTTCAATCTATTTTGTCATTGATGTGAAAAGGCTGAAAGAAACAGTCAAAAGTTGACTCCCCTTTCAGCTACCATTCATGTATTTTTTAGAAATTGTAGACTTTCTTTGCTTTCTCTACAATATCACGATGATCTGGAATCCAAACATCTTCTGCAGATGCGAATGGGAATACAGTATCTGGTGCAGCTACACGCAATACTGGTGCTTCCAAACTAAGGATTGCACGGTCATTGATTTCTGCTACAACGAAAGCTCCGATCCCAGCTTGTTTTTGTGCTTCTTGCACAACGATTGCTCGACCTGTTTTTTCGACTGATGCAATAATCGTATCAATATCAAGCGGGCTTATCGTACGAAGGTCAATAACTTCTGCAGAGATCCCGTCTTTTTCTAACTCTTCAGCAGCTTTTAAAGAAGCGTGTACCATCGCACCGTACGTGATGATTGAAATGTCTTTACCTTCACGTTTCACGTCAGCTTTACCGATTTCAATTGTGTACTCTTCCTCTGGCACTTCGCCTCTGAAAGAACGGTACAGCTTCATGTGCTCTAAGTAAACAACCGGGTCATTATCACGTATTGCAGAGATTAACAGCCCTTTTGCATCATAAGGCGTTGCAGGAATAACTACTTTAATGCCTGGCGATTGATACATTAACCCTTCAAGGTTATCTGCATGCAATTCAGGCGTTTTAACTCCGCCGCCGAATGGAGAACGGATTGTAACTGGTGAGTTATACACTCCGCCAGAACGGTAACGCATACGAGCCATTTGAGCAACAACAGAATCCATTACTTCAAAAACAAATCCGAAGAACTGGATTTCCATTACTGGACGGAAGCCAGTAAGCCCAAGACCTAATGCAAGTCCCCCAATTCCAGACTCTGCAAGTGGGGTGTCAAATACACGGTCTTCACCAAATTCTTTTTGAAGGCCTTCAGTCGCACGGAAAACCCCTCCGTTTTGACCTACATCTTCACCAAAAACAAGCACATTTTCATTGTTTTTCAATTCATTGCGCATTGCGTCTGTAATTGCTTGAATCATGGTCATTTGAGCCATATTATTTCGACTCCTTTGCTGTATATTCTTCTAATTGTTCACGCAAGTTGTATGGCAGTTCTTCAAACATAAAGTTAATAAGATCTGTAACTTTTTGTTTTGGAGCTCCATCCGCTTTTTTAATTGCCGCTTTTATATCTTCCTTCGCTTCATCAACGACCTTTTGTTCTTGATCCTCAGACCAAAGTTTTTTCTTTTCTAAGAATTTACGGAAACGAACTAAAGGATCTTTCTTTTCCCACTCGTCATCCAATTCTTTCGTACGGTAACGAGTTGGGTCGTCACCTGCCATTGTATGCGGACCATAACGGTAAGTAAGTGTTTCAATTAATGTTGGACCGTCGCCTTCAATTGCACGTTCACGAGCTTGTTGTGTAGCCGCATAAACAGCAAGTACATCCATTCCATCAACTTGAATGCCTTCAATACCGGCAGCAACTGCTTTTTGTGCAATTGTTTTTGCAGCAGATTGCTTTTCAACTGGAACAGAGATGGCAAAACGGTTGTTCTGAACGACAAAAATCGTATTTGCTTGGTAAGCACCTGCAAAGTTCAAACCTTCATAGAAGTCCCCTTGAGAAGCTCCACCATCACCAGTATAAGTAATACAAACATTCTTTTTACCGTTTTTCTTCAAACCAAATCCAACACCAGCTGCTTGAATAATTTGAGCACCGATGATGATTTGCGGCATTAATACGTTAACGCCCTCAGGGATTTGTCCACCTTGGAAATGTCCGCGAGAATATAAGAAAGCTTGATATAAAGGTAGTCCGTGGAATACGATTTGAGGAATATCACGGTATCCTGGAAGAATCCAATCCTCTTTGTCTAAAGCAAATTGCGTTCCTAGCATAGAAGCTTCTTGGCCTGCTACAGGTGCATAGAAACCTAGACGTCCTTGTCTGTTTAATGAGATAGCACGCTGATCCCAAATACGAGTGTAAACCATACGGCGCATTAATTCTTGCAGTTGCTCATCAGACAATTCAGGCATTGCTGATTCATTAACTACTTCTCCATCTTCAGAAAGAATCTGAAACGTTTCAAATTGATCTTGAACAGCATCAATTGTTTTCGTCATGAAAAGTCACCTCTTCCTTTCTTTTACCCAGTCAATTTTCCCTTATCTTAAAAACATGCACATATTTAACAGGTTGCCCAATGTACCCCATTTTTAAGACAGGTATATTATTATTAAAGGCTTTCAGGCGTGCCTGTGTGTCCCCATTCAAGTTTTCCCTTGAACTAAAGAGCTAAACCATGATGTGGCATCCTAGCTGTATTACTTCAATATGTATATAGAGTAACACAATAATCCTTTTTACGTAAATTAGTTTACACCAGCTGCCAAACTCAGTCAATCCATAGACTGAATATAGTTCTCTTTCATTTTGCAGCCTTTGCTTACTATTACCTACAAACCTCTTGGATAAAACTGTTTCATAAAAAAAGGACTTCTGTATTAGTGGACAGTATCAAAGATAAAAAGGTAGTAAAAAAGATGTAATTTAACAAGGTATGCTTTTGAAAAAGATATAAAAATTTTTATATCTGTTCTTTTTTATTAATTTTCCTCTATGTTATGATAAGAAGAAATTTATCTTATAGGCAGATAGATGCACGGAGGTTTTGCTTGTGTTAACAATGAAAAACATTGTGAAGGAAGGTCAACCTATTCTTCGACAGAAAGCAGAAGAAGTACCCTTACCTTTCTCTAAAGAAGATGTAAAGATTGCAAACGAACTACTCGAATTTGTCATAAACAGTCAGGACCCCATCGTTTCACAAAAATATCAACTAAGAGCTGGAATCGGTTTAGCCGCTCCACAAATTGGAGTATCAAAACGTATATTCGCTGTCCATGTTAGAGATGAGAACGGAAAATTATTCAGCTATGCTTTATTAAATCCGAAAATGATAAGCCATTCTGTTCAAATGACCTACTTGGATGGAGGTGAAGGATGTCTGTCTGTGGATAGAGATGTTCCAGGGTTAGTTCCCCGTTATGCGAAGATTACGGTTAAAGGGTATACGCCTGATGGTTCGGAAGTACAATTAAAACTTAAAGGGTTGCCAAGCATTTGTTTTCAGCATGAAATGGATCACTTAGATGGCATCATGTTTTATGATCGAATAGATAAAAAACAGCCTTTCACCCCACCTTCGGACTTAGTAACACATAGGTAAACAACTATAATTAGCTGGTCTTAACAAGTTTGTCTGTTAAGGTCAGCTTTTTTTTATATAAAAAAGCACTTCTTTTTAATTGAAGTGCTTTTAATCCCCTAAGCTGTTCGATTATGAGGTATTGATATGCTCCCCTAAAGGTAGACAGATTAAAAAATAAAAATCTGTTTACTTTAAGGGGAGTATTTATTATGTCAAAAAAGGCACATTCCCTCCAAAATAAAATTAAAGTCATAGAGGCAATGAAAAACGGAAGTCATACCCTTTCAGAACTGGTATTCAAATACACAGTATCTCAAGGGACAATTAATAATTGGGTCTATAGATATGAAAAACACGGAGTAGCAGGATTAAATGTATCCTCTTCCTGGAAGAAGTATTCTAAGGAACTTAAACTTGCGGCAGTTCAGGACTATCTTAGCGGGGACTATTCCTACAGTGAGGTTACCAGAAATTATGAAATTTCTAGTACAACCCTCCTTCGTAAGTGGATTAAAAAGTATACTAGTCATAGAGAATTAAAGGATACTTCCAAAGGAAGGACAACTACTATGACTAAAGGCAGAAACACTACTTTGAATGAACGGATAGAAATCGTATTTTATTGCATTGAGAACGGGAAAGATTATCAGACGGCAGCTGAGACCTTCAAGGTCTCTTACCAACAAGTATACCAATGGGTTAAAAAGTATGAGAATGGCGGTGAAGAAGCCCTTAGAGATAAGCGAGGGAGGAAAAAGGAAGAAGTTGAACTCTCTGCAGAGCAGAAAATGAAATTAGAGATGCAAAAAATTGAGAGAGAAAACGAACGTTTACGTGCAGAAAACGCATTCCTAAAAAAGTTAGAAGAAATCGAAAGGAGGCGCAGATAAGCCAGATACGCCTTGAGGAGAAATATATTGCCATTCAGGAACTTCATCAGAAGGAGTTCCCTGTTATCTTACTTTGTAAAATTGCAGGCATAGCTAGGTCCGCGTATTATAAATGGCTGAAACGAACACCCACCGTGCGTCAACGCCAGAATGAGGAGCTTATAAAAGAAATAAAGTCACTTCATCAGGAGGTTAAAGGAATTTATGGCTACCGCCGGATCACGATGACTTTAAACCGTAGGTTAGGAAAGAGTTTCAATCTTAAACGAATTTATAGGCTGATGAAGATTGCCGGCATTCAAAGTGTCATAAGGAAAAAGAAGAAACGTTACAAACAATCCACCCCTCAACACGTCGCAGAAAATGTGTTGAACCGTGAATTTCAAGCTAAAAAGCCAAATGAGAAGTGGGTTACGGATGTCACTGAATTTAAGTATGGAGTGGCCAAGAAGGCTTATTTGAGTGCAATTCGAGACTTATATGATGGATCCATTGTCAGCTACGTTTTGGGACATTCAAACAACAATAAACTAGTGTTTGAAACACTGGATCTGGCTACAGCCCTTTTAGATGGAGCTCGTCCACTCATCCATAGCGACCGAGGATTCCAGTACACTCACTTAGGTTTTAAACGAAGAATAGATAATGCACAGATGACTCAAAGTATGTCCCGAGTCGGAAGATGTATTGACAATGGTCCAATGGAATCCTTTTGGGGAACATTGAAAAGCGAAAAATATTACCTGGATAAATATGACACGTTTGATGAACTTTCTGGGGCCATTGATGAGTACATATATTTTTATAATCATAAGAGATATCAAAAACGATTAAACGGCCTTAGCCCCTTGGAATACAGGACTAACGCCGCTTAAGCTGTTTTTATTATTTCAACTGTCTACTTGACGGGGTGCAGTTCATATCTTTACTGCTCTTGTACGTTTTTTTCTTCCCGTTAAATATACCCCTAGAAAAATAAGAAACAGACCTAGAAAAGCAATAGGAGGAATCTGTTCTTGCAGCAGCACACTTCCCCATATCACAGCTGACACTGGAACTAAATAGGTAACTAATGTAGCAAACTCAGCCGAACCCGCAGAAATCATATAATAATACATAAGATAAGCTAAACCTGAACCGAACACCCCTAAACCGATGAGTGGTAAGATTACATTACTTTCTAAGGCACGTTCAGGCAATTGCCACCCACCTGAAAAACTCATTATTAACGCGCTCAGCAATGAACCTACAATCAGAGTCGTAGATGCTGTTATCCAAACCGTCGTCTCTTGAAGATGTTTTTTTGCAAATTGTGAACTATATCCGTAACAGCATGTCGCAATCAGCATTAAAAAGATACCTAAAATCAGTTCTTTCTGACTTAACCCAGGAGCATCGGCATCCATTAAAAAAATAATGCCAACAAATCCTACCATTACTCCAAACCATTGTTTCCATTGCATTTTTACAGAAAAAAACAACACACCCATCATTGCCGTCCAGATCGGTGTTGTAGCGTTTAGAATCGCTGTATAACCACTATCTAAAAAAGTCTCACTCCATGCAATCAGTCCCCAAGGGATACCTGCATTCAATAGACCAACGATCACTAATGCTTTTATGGGAAGGACTTTCCAATGTACTTTTTGCTTAGTTAAAAGAAAAAGAGGAAGTATCGTAAGTATACCGAGCACACACCGTATAAAAACAATCTGCCACGGATCAAAGACATTCAGCAGTACTTTAATGAATAAAAAAGACATACCCCAAATCAGGCTTAAAATAAAAAGAGCAGAATAAAGTTTCATGTGACCTCCTATGAAATGCTGAAACAACCGGATAGACATGACAAGCACAAAAGTTTTTGAGTGCAACACGCTTTTTGTGTCGTGCGAAAAAACGTTGTGACCTCGAGTGTCTGGTTGTTGAAGCTGGACAATGAAATGCTGAAACAACCGGGTAGACACGACAAGCACAAAAGTTTTTGAGTGCAACACGCTTTTTGTGTCGTGCGAAAAAACGTTGTGACCTCGAGTGTCTGGTTGTTGAAGCTGGACAATGAAATGCTGAAACAACCGTTTAGACACGACAAGCACATAACCACAATTTCCCTCTCAAAATCCCTTTTGTTTTACACATACTATGTACTAAAAACTAGAACGGAGGGGAATAAATGAAAAAGAGATTACGTCTATTAAAAAAGCTTAGAAAATGGGTAAGACAGCAAAATAATAATGGAAAATTGATTATGCATTAATTTAAAGAGATATAGAGTATTATAAGGGATTCAACTCTCTCTTAATAGTTAATATTTTTCTTATCTTTTATGACGACTAAAGTTGCGTTATGAAAAATACATGAAAAACATGTCGCTTTCCTTTATAATAGAACGAAGATACTCAAATACTACAGACGGGTAAGGAGACATGAAGCATGATTTTTAAAGTATTTTTTCAAAAAAGCCTAACTGAGGTTCCTATTCGCGAACACACACAAACCGTATATGTTGAGGCAAAAACGATAAATGACGTTCGTATAAAACTCGCTGATCGCAAGTACAACATTGAATACATACAAGAAATTAACGGTAATTTTCTTGAGTATGAAAAAGATACGAATTCATTGGAATTGGAGAATGTGTAACATATGAAATTTGTTAAAAACCATCAAGCCGCCGTTTTCGCCCTCGGTGGTCTAGGGGAAATCGGCAAGAATACGTATGCCGTTCAATTTCAAGATGAGATCATTCTTATCGATGCCGGAATTAAGTTTCCAGAAGATGAGCTGTTAGGAATTGATTACGTTATTCCCGATTACACCTATCTCGTAAAGAACGAAGATAAGATTAAAGGATTATTTATCACCCATGGACACGAAGACCATATAGGCGGTATTCCCTATTTGTTGAGACAGGTTAATATTCCGATTTATGGAGGAAAGCTTGCACTTGCCTTGATCAAAAATAAGTTAGAAGAACACGGATTACTTCGCCGTGCACAGCTTCACGAAATAACAGAAGATGATGTAATTAAGTTCAGAAAGACTTCTGTCAGCTTTTTCCGAACCACACACAGCATCCCCGATTCATACGGGCTAGTTGTGAAAACACCTCCAGGAAACATCGTACACACGGGAGACTTTAAGTTCGATTTTACACCTGTTGGTGAACCAGCTAACTTAACGAAGATGGCAGAGATCGGAAAAGAAGGCGTACTTTGTTTACTATCTGACAGTACCAATAGTGAAGTTCCTGGATTTACTTTATCTGAAAGACGTGTAGGAGAAAGTATTCAGGATATCTTTAGAAAAATGGAAGGCCGTGTTATTTTCGCGACATTTGCCTCTAACATTCACCGATTGCAGCAAGTCGTTGAAGCATCTGTAGCCAATAACAGAAAAATTGCAGTATTCGGCCGGAGCATGGATTCTGCCATTACTGTCGGTCAAGAGCTTGGATTTATTAAAGCTCCAAAGAACACTTTTGTAGATGCAAATCAAATTAATAAGCTTCCTGATAATCAAGTAACGATTCTATGCACAGGAAGCCAAGGTGAGCCTATGGCAGCACTATCAAGGATAGCAAACAGCACTCACCGTCAGATTCAAATTATCCCTGGAGATACCGTTGTGTTCTCTTCTTCACCTATTCCAGGAAACGCGCTTAGTGTAAGCCGAACCATCAATCAATTATATCGTGCTGGAGCTGAAGTCATTCATGGTTCGTTAAATGATATTCATACATCCGGCCACGGTGGTCAACAGGAACAAAAATTAATGCTGCGTCTGATGAAACCTAAATACTTTTTGCCGATTCACGGTGAATATCGCATGTTAAAAATGCATACGAAGCTTGCCGCAGATTGTGATGTGCCGACACAGAATTCCTTTATTATGGATAACGGTGAAGTACTTGCTCTCTCCCAAAACGAAGCTATGATTGCCGGAAAGATTCCTTCCGGTTCCGTTTATGTAGATGGAAGCGGTATTGGTGATATCGGGAACATCGTACTTCGAGACCGAAAGATTTTATCTGAGGAAGGTCTTGTAGTGGTTGTAGTGAGTATGGACATGAAAGAATTTAGAATTGAAGCTGGACCTGATATTATATCGCGTGGCTTCGTATACATGCGGGAGTCAGGTGACCTTATTCATGATGCACAAAGCTTATTAAGCAAGCATCTTCAAAACATCATGAACGAAAAAAGAACGACTCAATGGTCCGAAATTAAAAATGAAATCACAGATACGTTGGCACCGTTTTTATACGAGAAAACGAAAAGACGCCCGATGATCTTACCGATCATCATGGAAATATAAAAAACAAAAACCGTTACCCTTTTTTAAGAAGGGAAACGGTTTTTTTATTCTTCATTAGCCATATGTTTTTCCAGCCGATTAATATCTTTATCTCCACCAATGACGATTAGGATATCCCCGTGCTGTATGGATACATCCGCTTGTGGTGAAACAAAGATGTCTTTGCCTCTTTTAACAGCTACTACGTTACACCCGAATCTTGCACGGATATCAAGCTCAATAAGAGATTTTCCATCCATCTTCTTTGAGGCGATTAATTCTACAATACTATGTTCATCAGAAAGCTCTAAATAATCTAAAACGTTGCTTGAGACGATCTGATGAGCGATTCGCACTCCCATGTCACGTTCAGGGTGAATGATTTTATCCGCACCAATTTTCCGAAGAACTTTCTCGTGGTAATCATTTTGCGCTTTAACCGTGATTTTGGCTACGCCAAGTTCTTTTAAGATAAGAGTCGTTAGAATACTGTTTTGTATATTGTCGCCGATTGCCACTACTACATGCTGGAAGTTTCTGATCCCAAGACTTTTTAGGACACCTTCATCTGTAGAATCTGCAATCACAGCATGAGTGACAATGTTAGAAAACTCATTCACGCGGTCTTCATCCACGTCAATCGCCAAGACTTCCATACCTTGATCAGATAAAGCTTTACACATACTTCCGCCAAAACGTCCTAAACCAATGACAGCAAATTGCTTCTTCAAAGGCCTCACTCCATTTCCCTTACGATAAGATATAGCCTTATTTTACCATACTTTTATCAATTATAGCTTACAGCATCTTATGTATTTTCATTTGTAATGGAAACCTCTTAACTCCGAATCAATCCTATAAAAATAACCCAAGAACATGTCTTGGGTTATCCTTTTTGTTTATTAAACTTATAAAGTCTTTTGACCTGGCTTCCAGTTTGCCGGGCAGAGTCCGCCTGTTTGAAGCGCTTGGAGTACACGTAATGTTTCATCCACATCACGACCAATGTTGTTATGGTTAACAACAGAGTACATTAATTCACCTTCTGGAGAAATAATGAACAATCCACGAAGAGCAACACCTTCTTCTTCGATTAGTACACCATAGTCGCGAGCTACTGTGTGGTTTGTATCTGCAGCTAGAGCATATTTCAACTCTCCAAGACCATTCATGTCACGAGGCGTGTTGATCCAAGCTTTATGAGTGTGAATAGTATCCGTAGAAGCACCGATAACTTCAGCATCAAGGTCTTCAAACTCATCAAAACGATCGCTTAGAGAAGTAATTTCTGTTGGACATACAAAAGTGAAGTCCATTGGGTAGAAGTAAAGAACTGTCCATTTGTCGTTCTTCATGTTCTCTTCTAAACTTACTTTGCCAAATTCTTTATTTGGTAATACTGCATCCATTTCAAATCGAGGTGCTTGTTTTGCTACCATACGTTCTGCCATAGGTGAAAATCCCTCCAAAAACATGATTTATTTACATGGGTAATTATAGTACAGACCTTATTTTTAGTCAATATTAAATAATAATTAATTTAAATAAGGTTTTTCTGCCCATCTTTTAATTTCTCCTTAATGATAGCAAGTTAAACGACGAATGTGAAATTTTTCGCTCTTATTTTACAATCTTCATTCTCATTTTCATGGTTTACTTTGAGCATTGCGTGGGAAATCATAGGTCAAGGAGGTGCATGTAAATGCCTTATGATTCATTAAAGGATTTGCCTGAAGGAGTTAAAGATAATCTCCCCCACCATGGTCAGGAAATCTATAAAGAAGCATTCAATTCAGCTCTTAATGAATATAAAAAAGAAGAAACAGCTCATAAGGTGGCTTGGAGCGCAGTCAAAAACAAGTATGAAAAATCAGAGGATGGCTACTGGATAAGAAAAGACTCCTGATTACTTCACTTCAGGAGTCTTCTTTTTGGGCATTGATTTCTTTTCCATCAGACACTTTTTCAATCCCTATCTTTTTAATCTGTCTGCCTTCGAGCTCCAAAATGGTAAATCGGTAGCTCTCATATTCAAAGGAGTGTTCTTTTTCAAGATCAATGGATCTCGTTAATACCCATCCCCCAATTGTATCTATTTCTCGATTATCAATATCAAGTGCAAAGATTTCATTGATTTGAGAGAGCAGAACTTTTCCATCAACTACGGTTTTTGTGTTTGTTACATGCTGAATCTCTGGCTCTTCATCAGCATCAAACTCATCGCGGATTTCACCCACTATTTCTTCTAAAATATCCTCAACCGTCACGATTCCTGCCGTTCCACCATACTCGTCCACCAAAACTGCCATATGTGTGCGATCTTTTTGCATTTTCACAAGCAGTTTTTGAATAGGTATGGTTTCATGAACGGTAATAATTGGTCTAATATAGTCGTTCAGTTCAAATTCTTGGTTGCTAAAATGCTCATTAAAGAATTCTTTTATATTTACAAGTCCAACGATATGATCTTTATCATCTTTACCTACAGGATAACGTGTGAATTTTTCTTCTCGCATGATACCCAGGTTCTCTTCACTTGAATTTTCAAGAAACAAACAAACCATCTCGGTTCTTGGTATCATGATTTCCTTTGCCACACGATCATCAAATTCAAATATACGGTTAACATAGCGATATTCTGACTGATTGATCTCACCGCCTTGCAGACTTTCAGACAGAATGAGCCGAAGCTCTTCTTCAGTATGTACAACCTCATGTTCACTTGCTGGACTGATTCCAAAAATCCGCGTAAGTAAGTTGGCAGAACCATTCAATAGAAAAATAAAAGGATACATCACCTTATGGAACAGGATAATAGGTTTTGCTGTCGCTAAACTCATACTTTCTGCCTTTTGAATGGCTACTGTCTTTGGTGCTAACTCCCCTAAAACAACATGAAGAAAGGTAATAATGAAAAATGCTATAGAAAATGACAACGTATGCGTAAGTCCTTCACTCAATCCAAAGTTCACGAACAGTGGACGCATAAAGATTTCAACTGTCGGTTCTCCAAGCCAGCCAAGTCCAAGTGCTGTAATGGTTATGCCTAGCTGACACGCCGAGAGATAGCCATCCAAATTCCCAATCACTTTTTGTGCAGCTAATGCTTTACTGTTACCTTCAGATGCTAAATGGTCGATTCTTGTTTTTCTCACTTTAACAATGGCGAATTCAGTTACAACAAAGAAGGCCGTTAATATGATAAGTATAATAATCATCAGAACATTAAATATTGGCATAGGGTCCTCCTCCCGTCACGATACATATCCATTCAGTTTATTTTTGTTAGATTGGTCAACTATTTCCCTTTTAAAACTATCGCTAAACAGAAATAAAGGGGCAGCATGGCTGTCCCCGGCAGTGCTATGATTGTAATCTACTTTCAACAGCCTGACACACTTCCTCTGCTGACATCCCATGAGCGTTCAATACAGAACCTTGAGTCACCGCATTTTGAATGCCCATAACATTTTGATCCTGCCCGGAAATTACACAGCAATCACAGCCATTTGCGTCTTGCTCCTGTCGAAGTTCCACAACATCATATCCTTTTGAACGCAAAGCATCCGAAACATTTGATAATGATTGTTCCACACCAATTTTAGCCATATTCCCACCTCCTTACTGTTGTTAATGTTTCCAACTCGCCATGGGAATATGTAATGGAGGAGAATAATAAACGGTCAGACAGAAGCGTAAGAGGCATATTTTTTTAATGGTACACTATATTATTTTCTAAACACAAAGAAATATCAGAAATCGCATGATCTGCTTGCAGGAGCATAACCGTTCACAAACATCATTTAGAGCAAAAAAAAAACGGCAAATCGCCGTTTTTTTATTGTTGTGTCCCTTTGAAGGTGAAATATTGAATTAACAGGTCTACCGCATATTGAATTGCAGCTTCTTGAGGCTTTAATTTCGAATGATGCAGGCCAAATGGTGTATCCACCCCAAGCCAGAACATGAAGCCAGGAACTTTTTCTAAAAAGTATCCATAGTCTTCACCTGTCATCGCTTCTTTACACTCTACAACATCCACACTACCTTGTTGTTTAGCAAACTCAATAAACTCCCGTGTTAACCCAGGTTCGTTATCTACTTGGCGGTAGTTTGATCCGTAATCAATTACTGAATCACAACCAAAGCTACGAGAGATTCCTTCTATTAAAGACTCAATTCGCTTTTTCACTTTATTCATCGCTTCAGGAGAAAGAGTGCGTATCGTCCCCTCCAGCCTTGCTTGTTCCGCAATAATATTCTGCTTTGTTCCCCCTGTGATTTTTCCAACTGTAACAACTGCTGAATCCAGAGGATCAATGTTGCGTGAAACGATTGTCTGCATTTGCGTTACGAGATGACTCGCTGCAACAACCATGTCATTGCTTAGATGAGGGTACGCGGCATGACCGCCTTTTCCGATCAGATCGATAAAAAGTTCAGACGTATTCGCAAACAAGAGTCCTTCTTTTACAGCTATTGTTCCGACTGGATATTCAGGAGCAATATGAAGGGCGGTAATCAAATCAGGCTTTAGCTGTTGAAAGAGCTCACTTTCCCTCATCGGAAGAGCCCCGCCCGGTCCTTCTTCTGCTGGCTGAAAAATAAACAGCATGTGATCGTCTGCAGGATTAGCTGCAAAGTGTGACAATAAGCCGATAGCGATTGTCATATGAAGATCATGCCCGCACGCATGCATCATGCCTTTATGATGAGAGGAAAACTCGTAGCCCGTTTCTTCTGTGATAGGCAGACCATCCATGTCAGTCCGGTAAGCTATCGTTTTTGAAGGATTACCACCAGCTACCTTCACAAAAATTCCTGTCTCCCACGTATGAACCTCTATATGATCTTGTGGTAAAGAAGAGATGAGATCGAGCAGATACCGTTGAGTTTTGTGTTCTTGAAAACCAAGCTCCGGGATTCGGTGCAGGTCTTTTCTGATCTCAATTAATGGTTTCATCTTCTCTCATCCCCTAGCTGGAAAGTTTATTAGTCGTTTAACTGACGAAGCTCTTGCTTAATTTCTGTTTTGGACTTCGTTTTTTCATCAATTTCCTTAAGAACGCGTGCTGGAGTTCCGCCAACTACCGTATATGGAGGTACATCTTCAATAACAATCGCTCCTGCTGCAACAACAGCACCTTTTCCGACAGTTACCCCTTCAAGAACAACTGCATTGGCACCAATGACAACATCGTCTTCTACCACTACAGGTTTTGCAGAAGGTGGCTCAATTACGCCTGCTAATACAGAACCTGCTCCAATGTGACAGTTCTTCCCTACTGTAGCTCGTCCTCCTAAAACAACATTCATATCGATCATTGTGCCTTCACCGATTACAGAACCGATGTTGATTGAAGCACCCATCATGATAATGGCATTATCACCAATTTCAACTTGATCACGAATGATCGCTCCAGGCTCGATACGTGCTTTTATATTTTTAGTGTCTAGTAACGGAATCGCTGAGTTGCGGCGATCATTTTCTACAACAAAATCTTCAATGTTGCTTTCGTTCGCTTTTAGTGCAGCATCGATTTCTTTCCACTCTCCGAAGAGTACTGCAGTGTTGCCTGAAGGGAATACTTTCGTTTCTTTACCGAAATCTATATTGTCAAGATTTCCTTTCACATAAACTTTTACAGGTGTTGATTTCGTGCTGTTTTGAATAAATGAGATAATTTCATTTGCATCCATCATTTTCATCTTTTTATATCCTCCTTAAAAGTCATTCTGTATTGTATTAAACCACTAAATTTAGAAACATTCAAACGTTATTCTTCCGATAATTTCTGAATTAAATCCATAAACACATTTACTTGCTTGAGCTCTGAACCTGTTCCATGATGGATCAGCCATGTATCTCTTTTTAGGATATTTCCTTTTTTGTCAGTAAGCGGTATTTTATAAAACTCATCTTCTGGTCTGAGGCTGATGGACGGCAAAATGGCATAGCCGATTCCGTTTAAAGCCATCTGCTTGCATGTTTCAATCTGATCAACGACAATCGTCTTTTGCGGTGTTGCCTTAAACTGGCTGTGCCACCAGTCCTGTATTTCTTGATAGTATGTCGAATGGCTTCTAAATTGGATAAAAGGTTTTGACGTTTCAGAGAGTTCTTGTATAGAAGAAATCGTTGTATCCACCAAATATAGGTGATCAGATAGAAGATGCTCTTTACTGCCCCGCCACTCTGGATTTCCTCTTACGATACCAATATGAATCCGGTCTTCATATAAATGCTTTATAATTTCAGAACTCCAGCCGGTAATGAGTGAAATATTTACATGAGGATACAGACTCACATATTCTTTCAAGACATGCGGCAGCCAATACTGGCCGATAATGGAAGCTACCGCAAGCTTTAGTGTACCGTGAACATGCTCCGAAAGGGATTGCAGCTCTTCTTTAACTGCTTCCTCCTTATGAAGGACTTCGTTAACAAAGCCAATGATTTTTTCACCCGCAGGTGTTAAGGTCAAGCCTTTTTGAGATCGAACAAAAATAATGGTTCCCCAGTTATTCTCGATGGTTTGCAGCCGTTGGCTAAGCGCAGGCTGGGAAACGTAAAGCCGTTCAGATGCTTTCCTCATATTTAAATCTTCGGCGAGTACTTTTAAGATACGAAACTCTGATAACTGCATAATCGTGCCTTCTTTCATGCCATAAGTTATTCTTATAGACTATCGTCTGTTTTACGTAATTTATTTTAAGTATACCGTAACATAGGATAGATATGTAAACCGCAAAAAGGACGTGATTTCATGTACATCCTCTTGGTCGTCGGGTTTGTTGCAACTTTTATCGGAACTCTATCTGGAAGCGGTGGGATGATAAACTTTCCTGTGATGCTTCTGTTAGGCGTTCCTGTTCATTCTGCCATTGCTGCAAATAAGTTCGCTAACATGTTCAGCTCACTTTCTAGTTTTTATGTACTATTACGGAAAAGCAAAACAAATGTTGCTCCTTATTTTATTTCAGGTGTTGTGAGTTTACTTGGAGGAATTAGCGGCGGATTGATCGCATCTTCCATTTCTCGAGAAAATTTAACGATTATTGCCTTATTTTTGTTAAGTGGCGCATTGTTTCTAACGTTTCTAAGAACGAAAAAAGAGGTGGATGCTGAAAGTGAAGTGAAAGAATTGCCCCCGACCAAATATCCTTACCTGTTTGGCATTGGAGCTTATGATGGCATGTTCGGTCCTGGACAAGGAACGATGCAGATGCAGTTGTTTTTAAGGAACGGCTTCTCTTATATAAGAACCGTCTCGTTTACAAGATTTAATACGTTCTTAAGCTGCACGGGTGCCGTTATCACTTATTATTTGGCCGGTCATTATTGGTGGGACGTTGCTATCCCTTTAACCATCGGAAGCATCTGTGGTGCACAAGCAGCTGTAAAACTCGCACCTAAGCTGCAAAAAAAACAAGTTACAATCCTTATGAGGACTGTAACCGTGTTGCTGATTATTCAACTTTTTCTACAATGGAGGTAAAAATATGAAAATTTCCGGTATTCATCACGTACAGCTATGTATTCCTGCAGGTAAAGAAGCAGAAGCTAAAGCGTTTTATGGTGAAGTTCTTCAATTACGTGAAATCAATAAACCAGAAGCCCTTCAAAAAAACGGAGGTATTTGGTTCGAGATCGGAAGCCAACAATTGCACATAGGAATCGAAAATCTATCTTTCAGAGGGAAACATCATCCTGCTTTTTTAGTAAAAGGGTTGCATGAATGTAAACGTACTCTTATTGCACATGGAGTAGACATTCAAGAGGAGATCCCTATCCCTGGCTTTGAACGATTTTCCATTCGCGATCCATTCCAAAATCGAATTGAATTCATAGAGCAACTGCAATAAGAGATTAATTTTGTTTCTCCCCATCTTCTGGCTCAACATGAACTTGTATACTTTCAACATTGTAAGCTTCTTTAATCGTATCTTCTATCTTTTCTGTAATCTCGTGGCTCTCAATCACATTTAAAGAAGGATTGACTTTAATGGTAACATCAATAATCGCTCGGTTCCCGTGCTTTCTCGCTTTTAAGTCGCCTACGTTCTCAACGCCATCCACATCAAGAATTTTATGCTCCATTTCTTTTCCCTCTTCATAATCAAACCCGTCAGAGAGATTATGCGACGTTTCAGTGAAAATTTCCCATCCCGTTTTTATAATGATAAGTCCTACTAACACGGCGGCAGCTGGATCTAGCCAAGCTAATCCAATTTGCGAACCAAAAATTCCTACTGCTGCCCCAATACTCACAAATGCATCAGAACGGTTGTCAAGAGCTGCTGCCTTCAATCCTTGGCTGTCCGTTTCTTTGGCAACCTTCATGTTATAAAAGTAAATACAAAACATTACGGCAGCACCAAATATTGCAATTATGGCAGCCGTTAAAGACGGCTCAGTTTCTACCCCTCTAACCACTTTTTTTATCGATGAAATTAACACTTCGATCCCAATTACAACCATAATAAACGAGGCTACCATGGAGGCTATAGTCTCTGCACGAAGATGACCATATGGATGATCTTCATCTGCTGGTTTACGTGAAATTTTTAATCCGATCAATACAGCCATAGACGCAATAATATCAGTTGCGTTATTTAAACCATCAGCGATGAGTGCGTCTGAATGATATACAAACCCAGAGATGAGCTTAATAATTGAAAGAAAGATATATGCTCCTAAACTAAGGTAAACTCCGCGTTCCACTCTTTTTTGTTGATCCAATTGCATTCTCTATTCTCCTTCGTCCTATAATTCCTCATTAATCATAAAGAATGGTTCCCGAGTGGGTCTAGAGCAATCTTTTTCCCTATAGGAAACTTTAATGTTCATAAATCATTTTCCGAGACATACCCCCATCAATTGTAAGGTTTTCTCCTGTTATAAAATCATTCTCTGGAGCTGCAAGAAATAAACAAGCTCGTGATATGTCAGATGGCTTTCCAACTCTTTGGGAGAGGTGCTGTTCATGATCAATTCTTCGTAATTCAGATTCTTTACCTGTATGAATCCAGCCTGGACTAATGCTGTTCACTCTTATGCGATCTTCCGCAAAAGAGGCGGCAAGTGCATGTGTTAAGGCAACGATACCACCTTTTGTTGCAGCATAAGCTTCTGAATGTGGCTCTGACATGAACGCTCGCGTTGACGCCATATTTATGATGGTTCCACCTCCTGACTTAGCCATAAACTTTGCAGCTTCTCTTGAAAAAAGAAATACACTTGTTAAATTCGTTTGAATGATCTCATCCCATTCATTAACTGATAGTTCATAAGGAGACTTCCATTTTGATATACCTGCGTTGTTGATGACACTATTCAATCCGCCAAGTTTATCATGTGTTTGTGAAACTGCTTTTATTATCTCATTTGGATTTTTGACATCACATGGCACCCCAATGGATAGAGGCTGAAACATACGAACCTCAGATAACGTATTCTCTAATTCATTTTGGTTAAAATCGATCAGTGATGGAATCCATCCTAATTTTGCAAAATCCATTGCGATCTGTTTACCTATTCCTTGTGCAGCTCCTGTTATAAGGACAATTTTTTGGTTTGAATCCACTATATACCCTCCAGCCAGTTTTTTATTTTACTATTCATTCCCTAATTTTCTTAAAATCCAACTATTAAAGAGGCAAAAAATATAGCTGCCGACAAAGTCGACAGCATGATTGATTATTTTTTCCTGCATGGATATGGAGGACATGGCGGAGGACAAGGGTACGGCATAACAGGTTGAGCTGTTCCCAAAAGATTTTGCTGAGTGGTCTGGTTCACAACATTCGTGTTTTGAGGGAAATAATGAACATATTTATAATTCGTCTGGTTAACCTGTGTGGTTTGAGTCGGATGAATCATTGGAACATAAACATCCTGCTGATTATATTGCATTTGCTGATTCGTTGGGCTATATTGCGCCGGCAATACTTGTGGAGGATAATACTGTGAAGGTACAACAGCAGGATAGCCGCTTCCACCTATTTGCGGTTGTTGTCCCATTGCTCCCATTGTTGGTCCCATTTGTCCCATTCCAGCAGCTGCAGAAGGCATTCCCATTCCCTTTTTAGGGAAAATACGTGGGCGTTTAAACAAAAATAGTTCTCCTTTCATAAAACATAAATTACATTTCTCTATATTTTATGTAGGACGAATTAAAAAAGTTCGTCCAATTTAGTAAGAAATAGTAGTCTTTTGGAGATAGATATATGGTTAAGCTATGTGGTGATTTATTTATATCTTCATATTGTGGAAATACATTTGTTAGTTGAAGCGAGAAATGAAAAAATGTAGTTTTTTCGAAGATTTATGAAGAAATAAAACAAAAACACCCCTTTTTCCGCAGTTTGCAGAAAGAAAGAGGTGTTATTTATGTATGAAAGTTTACTCTTAAACAACTTTATGGTGACCCGAGAGGGGTTCGAACCCACGACCTCTACCCTGTCAAGGTAGCGCTCTCCCAGCTGAGCTATCGGATCTCTATTATTTTTGGAACAATTTAAAATATACGATACCGATTCATGCCTGTCAACATAATTTTATCGTTTGTACAGTGTGATAATTGATTTATGAGCCTTCAAATTTTTTTATGATCCTTCAAATTAATTTATGATCCTTTTAATTTTTTTATGATCCTTCAGATTTTTTTATGATCCTTCAAAATGATTCATAGACTTTTCGACAAACCACGACTCCATCACTCCACCACAAAATGTCCACTCCATAAAAAGAACCTCCGCCGGCTGCGGAGGTTTCATTAATTAACCGATTTTCTCTTCTTCTTCCCGAATTTTAATTTCTTCTGAATCCAGTCGTTCTTGCTTATCTCGAAGTCTATGAGCAAGACGGCTTGAGGCATTCGCTGCGATACTTGCAACAAGATCATCTAAGAACGTGTGGACTTTTCCATCTGCTATTTTTGTATCGAGCTTTTGTATAATGCCCATTTTAAATTTATCTAAGTGACCGAATGTCGTAACGGCAATACTTCCATAACCGAATACCGCTCCTAGGGCTATGGTTTCATCCACTCCAAACAGACCTTCATCCTGTTCAACAATGCTTTGTAAGGGTTCTGAAAGCTTTTTTTGCTCTGCTAATATATCTAGTTCAACACCTACTAAAATAGCATGTTGAATTTCACGCTTCATTAAGACCGCATCAACACTTTTGACACATTCTTCTTTCGTTAACCCTGGGGAAAACGGAATTTGCATCTCATATACGATTTCAGCGATCTCAGGTATGGTGACACCTCTTTCAATTAGCAGTCTTCTTGCTGCTGCTTCAACTTCCTGACTGTGCACTCTATTTCTCAACAGACTTCACCTCTTCTTAGTGATCACTCAAAAGTTGCTTTTCTTTGATTCTTTCATTATATCATTATGTGTTACAATTATACGAGCCGATTGAAAACGCTTTACTTCTCATTTTGATTTTTACAAAGGAGGTCCGTTTATGGCCATTCTGAAAGGTTCCATGACAGACGATAAAATACATAGCAATTATTTGAATGAAACGATAGATTTGCTTATCTATCTGCCTTCTCGTTACACTCCATTAGTAAAGTATCCTATATTAATTGCACAAGATGGCAGAGATTATTTCCAATTAGGAAAACTGGCTAAAACAGCTGATCGCCTAATGGATGAAAACCAAATGCAGGACTGCATCATTATTGGAGTCAATCATAAGGGAATCTCAGATAGAAAAGCGAAATACGATCCAACAGGAGACAAACACGAAAACTATATCAGGTTCATGGCGATCGAATTAACCTCTTACCTAAACGAAAAATTTAATACGTTGCAGCTCGGAGCAGGCATGGGATTAATCGGTGATTCACTTGGCGGATATGTTGCATTTAAACTAAGTCTTTTATATCCAAACACATTCGGGAAAGTGATTCTGCAGTCTCCTTACGTTCCAGAAGAACTTATTGAAACGATTGAAACTATGGAGCAGATGCAAGCCTTGACGATCTATCATTCAATTGGTGATGAAGAGCATACCTTTACAAACCCTGAAGGCATCACACGTGATTTTCTTGATCCTAACCGCCGGTTGAACAAACTACTGAATAATCTTTCACTTGACTACGAATATACGGAGTTTCAAGGAAATCATCTATGGGTAAATTGGCAGAAAGATTTGGTTCCAGCATTAACGTTTCTTTACAATAATCACTAACTGTGGGAAATAAAACGAATATTTGATATACTATTTCAAAAGATGAGGGAGGAAGAATTATGAAATACGGCATTGCTATTTTTCCATCAAAAAATTTACAAGACAAAGTCAATTCCTACCGAAAAAGGTATGATCCGCATTATGCCCTTATCGCACCTCACATCACGTTAAAGGAACCATATGAAGCGAGTCAGGAAGAACTACATGAACAAATTAGTTATATTTCTTCAGTCGCGCAATCCATAAATCCTTTTTCGATTTTAATTAACAAGGTTGGTTCATTCCATCCTGTTAATAATGTTATCTACTTAAAAGTCAATGAATCTGAAGAATTGAAGTCTTTACATGATCAACTTTATATGGGACCACTTGATCATCAGCAACCTTATAATTTCGTACCTCATTTAACAGTCGGACAAAAACTTTCGGATGAAGAACATTCAGATGTATTGGAACGTCTCCGAATGATTGACATCGAACATGAAGAAATGATTGATCGCTTTCAGTTACTTTACCAATTAGAAAATGGATCATGGACCGTTTATGAAACGTTTCGTCTTGGAAAGGGTGTCTGAATCATTGATTAAAACGTATACAACAGAAGAACAAGGCTACCAAGATGCTTTACACGTAAGAAGAGAAGTTTTTGTTGTGGAACAGCAAATCGATGAAAGTGAAGAGATTGACGGATATGAAGACTCCTCCATTCATTTTGTTCTGTACGAAAACAACAAACCTGTTGGAGCAAGCAGAATGCGTAAAGTAAATAGTGATGGTAAAGTGGAGCGTGTCTGTATCCTTTCATCGCATCGAAATAAAGGATTAGGCGAAGAACTGATGAGCGCTATGGAGCAGACTGCCCATAATCAATCAATTTCCAGCCTTATATTATATGCACAAATTCAAGCAGAAGACTTTTATAAAAAACTAGGGTATCATACAACTTCAGCTGAACCCTTTTTAGATGCAAATATTCCTCATGTAGCTATGAAAAAAGTATTGAACACGTCCATCTGACGGATTCAATACTTTTTTTGTTTACAATTAATCAATATAGTCAAAACTGTCCAATAAGACGTTTTTTATGAGGAGACATGGGTTGAATGGACATACACGTTGGGCAATTGACAGTCGAGTTAACGGTGGGCTTTCTTTCGCTTTTTATCCTGACAAAAGTATTAGGTAAAACACAAATTACACAGATCACCCCATTTGATTTTATTTCTTCAATCTTTTTGGGAGAATTAGTTGGTAATGCTATGTACGATGATGAAATTTCTATTTTTGTCATTTTGTACGCAATCGTAATATGGGGTTCAATGGTTTATATAATAGAAATCATTTCACAAAAATTTAAGGGCACTCGAAGGTTTCTTGAAGGCGGTCCTTCCATTGTAATTCGGAAAGGGTTGATAGATAGAGAACAACTTAAAAAGAATAAACTCGATATTAACCAATTGCAAAACTTAATCAGACAAAAAGGCTATTTTGGACTGCGTGAAGTGGAATATGCGATTCTTGAAACAAACGGGACGATAAGCATACTTCCAAAATTTCAATACGGTTCTCCAAATAGACTAGATTTAAATATGCACACGGATCAACAACCTGAACTGCCGGTTACATTGATTCTAGACGGTGAACTAAATGTTGATAACCTATCTACAGCGGGAATGTCAAAAAAGAAGCTGATGGAACAACTTCATATACAAGGTTATAAATCCATCGAAGAAGTGGTTTATGCTGAAATATCAGAAGGAAAGATTTTAATCATGCCGATGATTGACCCGAAAAAATAACAGGGCGACCTTCGTGGATTGTATAAACAGCTCTGCCTTCTTCGATAAATTGTATCAGATAAGCAGTGATCGCTGTACGGAACAGCGAATACACCCCAAAATTTGCAGGTTCTATTTCATGTTTAATGAGCATTTTGGCAACAAGTTCTTCAACCGAAATGCCTCGGTCACCACGAACCAAAATCATATTGTATACGTGGCTTGCCAGTCTCTGATGAACATCAATATTAGCTTGGACCGTCTCTTGAAACGCACTTTCAAAAGTACCGTGACCGGGAAGCATCCCCTTCACCTCTAGATTAAGCAAATAGTGTAAAGTCGACAAGTTTGACCCGGCGTCTACAATAAAAGGAATGCTATGTTTCTTTAACACTTCCATACCTAAATATGCATCTGCTGCATACAAAATGTCATTGTATAAAAGTCCAAACTGATTATGACTGTGCCCTGGCAAAGGAATAAACTCTATACACCACTGGCCATCCCATCCAGCCCAATTTCCTGCCTCACAAATCTCGTCAATAAAGATTGAAGGAGCTTCCAAGAATTTGTTTCTCATCTCTTTCATTGGAAAATTACCATAAAATAAGTAGATGGGCTCTAATATTGGGTATCTCATAATGGCTTCTTCTAAAGAAGGAGCTATGGTGTGTACGTCATAATTTTTCTGGATATATTGTGCTCCTCCAAAATGATCAGCATGTGCGTGAGTAATCATTAAATGGGTGATGGGAAGATCATGTTTCTGTAAAAGTTGGATGGCTTTTTTAGCCGCTGACGATTCAAGTCCTGCGTCGATTAACATTCCTTGCTTACGACTTTCACTTACAATATATCCGATATTAACAGCACTATTAAAATAGTAGCAGTTCTTTTTTATTTCAATAAATTTCAAAAAGATCACTCCTCTTGTAAGAAGTTATTAAACTCTGTATCCCTAATGACATTGATAAAAAAAAAAAGAAACCTATTAAATGGTTTCGTTAATAATCAATCCTTTTCCTTCTATTTCACTCAACACTTGGTGGAAAGTCTTTTTCTCGTGTAATAATTCATTTTTCTTCTGATGTAATGGTGTATGAACATCGTTATTTTGAATGGGAGAAACATTAGAAATGACCGGGAGCCCTTGCTCTGGTTTTTCCATACGGCTGGCATATTGCATTCTTTGAATTGGAATATACGGCAAAATATAACCCATATGCTCATCTCCTTTTATAACTATTCCCTATTTCTTTCCCGTTTTCCTTTATAAATATGCATTCAAATTAAGAAAGAGCACTCTTCTATAAGAGTGCTCAAAAAACATGTTAATTGCTTACAGCCAAGGGTCGTATAAGCCCGAATTAGAGCTTGAGCTAGAACTTGAGCTTGAGCTTGAGCTAGAACTTGAACTAGAGCTAGAAGAAGACTCATGCTTCTTATGGCTAGAGTGATGTTTAGAAGAAGAATCGTGCTTTTTATGGCTAGATTCATGTTTGCAAGAGCTAGAAGATTCGCTATGGTGTTTATCTTCCTTAACGATCACTTTGTTTGCTTTGATGATTACTTTATGCGCCTTAATCTTCTTGTACTTCTTCTTACACTTCTTCTTTTTCTTCTTTTTATGAAAAAAACAATCTTCCATGTTTCAACCTCCTCGTATAGTACATCTTATGCGTTTCTTACGAGTTGGTTATAGGCTGTCTCACTAAAAATTAATAGCAATATGATTTACTGCTTTAACTCTAAAATTTTGCTTATGAAAATATACAAAAGCTTCGACTGTGATGTTCTCATCAATTTTGCTTCTAACAGGGATTTGAAAGTCGTCCAGAGATAACCGGTCACCACTTTTAAACTTCGTTTCCCGAAGTGGACAAATCCAGATTTCACCTCTATCTTTTGCTTTTGTAGCCCATTCGTTATCCATGTACATCCATATAGACTGTGACATCTCATCTTGTGACGGTGATGCCATTAAAGATATAATTTTCCCCTTTAGTGCGGATGCCTCTGCTGGGTGAAATCGAAAACAAACATACGGGTTCTCTAATATTTGAGTTCCGGTGTTTTCCAAATAAAATGAGCCCTTTACAAAACCTTTGTTATCTTTCGTGAAAATCACGGAGTAATCAAAATAGCTCATGCAATTTAGTTTTTCTTTGTTCCTTGGTTTCATGTTTTCTGCTTCAGGCTCTGATTCGTCAAAAACAGGTTCAGGCGAACGGTTAATGTTCAATCGTTTTTCCATACTTTTTATTCTTTGCTGATATAAGTCGATCTGCTGGTCTTTATCGTTTAATTCTTCCTGGATAGTACTGAGGAGTTCTTCGTAGCTTTTCATTCTTTTTTCCATCTCATGTTCTTGAAACCGATTTATCTTATTAGTGAGGTCACCCACTTGTGAGCGCAATTGAATGAGTTCCTTTTCCTTTTCTTCGATCACTGCTAGTGAATCATTTGTATTGGTTTCACTCTCTAACCGTTCGATCGTTTCTTCTGCAAACACGAGTTTTTTTTCAAGATCAAGCGCTTTTTCCTTGTAATACTCTACCCTCGATATGAGCCGCTCATAGCTTAGTTTATCTTTTGTACCCATTCATCTTCCCCCCTGCAAAAAATAGGCTCTTATTTTATTGTATGTAACGCTCATCTAATCGTTCACTCTTTTTTCGAGAACAAAAAAGAACCAACTGGTATTTTGTGTACCAGCGGTTCTTTATTCTTCAGATCATTTTTAGTGGTGCTGCAAGCAGTTATCTACTGAGATTTTGCCTTCATCAGCACATACTTTACCTGTTGTGAATACTCTTTCACCCCTGGCATTAATCAGTTCAGCTTCGAATAGATTACCGTCACTTGTTTGAACAAGAGCCAGGTTGAATTGATACTTCTCTCCAGTTGAATCCATATGTCCTCTACCGGAGATCGTCATTTTCCAGCCATCCTCATAACCATCACAGCATTGTGTGTCTTGGGTAAATTCGGTTGCTGTGTAGTTGAAATCGGTTTGACCGTTTGAAGTGTCTGAGTCGTTAAAGCTTAATCGGAATGAGCTATTTGCCATTTGATAGTTTGGGCAAATATCAACTAAAACAGTTGCACGCCCGCTTTCCGTTGCACCCTCGCCTGTTAATCCGCTTGCCTCTCCAGATGCTTTACACAGACATCCTGGCCTGGGATAAATGTCAGGGCATTGCTGAGGGAAAGTGATAGGCGGACAATATTCACCATCGTTCTCTGGTGCGACTAAGTCATTCTCACGTGGAGAACAGTATTTAGCCATAACCTCAAGCTTTACTTCTGCTTCTACTTGGATATCGATGCAGAACGTGATGTCCACAACAAAAGAAGTTGGTGAAGGACTGTTTAACATAACTGTTCCTGATGGAATACGAGCAAAGATCTTTGTGATTCTGCAATACAGGTCTGTTCCATCTGGGTAGCAAAGGCAAAATGACTCAAAAACAGAAGCGTTAACCATCATTTCACATACTACCACTCCATTACGGTCTACAACCTGAACTTTAATATCTGTTGTAAACAAGAGTTCGACAAGCTGAGCATCAGCAAATCCTCCGTTAATAGCGACAGTTACATCTCTCTTTTCACCTACCTGTTCACAAAGATAATGTTCACTGCAATTTTCATTCGTTTCGTTTGAAAGCGGGAATGCTGGTGGTGTTTTAGGTACTTTTGATACCATCCTTAACGGGCGACGAGAAGGATCATCCAGCGCTTCTTCAATTGCAGCGATTTGTTCAGGAGTAAAAGAAACTGTTTTTCTTACGTTTAATGTATCAGTCACCCAGTCGTAAACTTTCTGGACGCGGATACACTCATCCTGCAAGTGTTTATGATTGTTTCCCATTGTTTCCCTTCCTTTCCTCATCATGATCTGAAGATTCCATACATACTATGGGAATAGAGTGGGTTATGACACAAGAACGAAAGCCTATTTTTATAGGAAAGAGCTTAAGGAGGAACAATTATGAGAACTGTTTGGTACAACAATGAAAAAGTGTGCGACTTAACACCATCAGAATATGAAGCTCTTTGTCTTCTATTGCCTTATTGGGGATTGCAGATGTCTGAAGCAGGTGAAGAAATTACAGGTGCTCTCTCCACTTTTATGATAGGAATTCAAGGCTTAACACAACAAAAAGTAAAAGAGCTCGATCAACTTTTACAGCATACTGGTATTTCCATTACATCGAATGATCAAGTAAAATGCGACCAACGTTTTTATGTAGATTTTTATGAAAATCACCCGATGCCACTTGCATTGAATACACCTGATAAACAGCTTTATTACTTGAATCCGGCTACATCTGTTCGTTTTCCTGTACAATCAGCGATCCACAAAGGCATTACATTAAAAAGAAAGGATGGTCCACTATTTTTAGCCGTTCAGCCTTCTTATGAAAAACAAATTGCTGAATGGATCAGCTATCTTGTCATTCAATCCTTTTTACGTTTTTCGTTTGAATCTCTTACATCTATCTCAGAAACAATATTTATTTCATGTGCTGAAAAAGTGCTCACTCAGGTGAATCCTATTTTTGCTGCAAAGCAGCTTCCAAATCTCAAAAACGAGCAATATGTTGAAAAAAGTCCACAAACAACCATCAAACCAAAAAATGAAAATATCAAAAAAGAAGTGATTGTTAATTATGTAGAGGAAGAAGATTCATTTACCGATTCTAGTCTACAAAAACCCTCTGGAGAAAAGATAGCTGTACCGCAAATTAGACCCTTTTCTGCAAAAGGATCCTTAATAACGAGTAAAGTACCCAAAACCTATGAACAAGGTCATGTCTTGAAAAAAAATGCTCAAGCCATTAATCCATTTAAATCAAGCTCTCATCAAGAAAAGCCTATCCAACCATTTAACACCAACCCTTCAAGGAAAAAAGATACTTCCGTCATCCGTCCATTTCAAACAAATCAAAACACCCCGTCCATGACTCGAGAATATACTGACAATGCATCCAGTATATTTAGAAAGAGGAGAGATGAAAAACGTGAATAAGGATGACCTTCAAAAGCTTTATGCAGAAATTAAAGCGAATAAATCCAAAGTTGCCGCAAAAAACGATACTCTCTTAACCCCTCCGGTCAAAAAAGGCTGCGGTTCTTGTGGAAAAGTAACTTGGAAACCGAAAAAAAAATCCATATAAAAAAAAGCTGCGTTTAGCGGCTTTTTTTCATTCTCTACGACTAGGTGTTAAGAATGTTTTTAAAATTTTTTGCAAATACAGAAGTGTCTTTGATTAAAGTTAGTTCTTCTAGTTGTTTTAATACCACATCTTTTTTTCCAGGATAGCCTGTTAACAAAGGATGCTGTTTGTTGGATTGGATGTTTACTGCTAATTGATTTATTGCATGAGGAAAAGCCGTTTTCACTTCTTTGTAGCTTCCCGGGAAACGCTCAATAACTTTTAGAAAAGAATGATAGATATGATGGACATTCACCGTATCAATTTCGAGATAATGTAATATAAAAACACGTAGTTGCAGTTCATGGTATTTTCTAAACACTCTCAAAAAATTTTGTACAGCTTGCTGTCCATTTGACTCTTGAACAGGGTGTTCTTGGTGATAGGCAACTAAAGGCTCATGATTCAAAAAAGTATATCCCTTTTTATATAAGCGATACCCTAATTCAATATCTTCCCATCCATAACCGGAAAACGCTTCATCAAATAACCCATATTTATCAAAAGCTTCTCTTTTAATCGATACATTGCCGGTACAAAAAAGCAGCCATGGAAAATGAAAGCCTTTTAATTCATTACCGAATACATCAAACAGCTTCTCTCTATAGATGGCTACATGCGGTTTCGGAAAAGTTAGTTTTTTAAAGGACTGATCGATAATTTGATCAGACTTTATTAATTGAGCAGGTTTTACCCCTTTATGTTTTATCCAAGTTTGTATAGCACTATTTGGATAGGTTTGAATGAGTGCATGAAAGGAATCAAGTTGTTTTTGATTGAATTCTGGATGATAGATCGTATAAATACCACTTAAGACCATACTTCCTGATACTACTCTTTTATCCTTTTCAATCTGTTTTACATAATGCTGAAAAACAAAATCAGGATTCACCAGAATTTCGGCGTCTAAAAAAATAATGATATCTCCTGTTGCATGCTCTATACCTAAATTTCTTATTTTCGATCTTCCAATATTTTGTTCGCTTTCTATATAATGCAGACAAAACTGAAAAGTATGATTATTGATCATCATGTTTGTACCATCAACAGAACCATCATCCACGACAATAACCTCGTAATCTGATTTTGGAAACGTTTGATTGTTCAAAGAGTATAAGGTTAAAAGCAGTTCAATTCCTTTGTTATAAGTAGGCAGAATAACACTTATTTTCTTCTTCTTATTTTGAAAAGGTCCATACGTCTTTTTTTTCAAAATTCCACCTCCTTAATTATTTCGTTCGTTAATCAATGCATTAATAGCATTTGTATACTTTGATCTCACTTGATGAAACTCTTTCATTTGCTTTTCTTTGTAAACAATCGATCCCATGCTGTTGTGTACTCGGTAATTGGTTAGCGTACAATGATAATAATCTATGGAATAGCGAAGCCTGCATCTTATCCAATATTCATAATCCTGAGCATATAGCAAATTCTCGTCAAACCAGCCTACGTCTCCAATAACACTTTTCTTCATTAAGACTGTACATCCATTAATCGGGTTAGAAACTAACATCGTTTTTGCAACGTCCCACTCATCTTTAAAAGGATATCCTACATTCGATTTGGTGATCTTATTTTCACTGTTGATCAAGTTGAAGTTGGTAAAACTTATAACACTATTTCTAGTAAGCATGAACTCCAGCTGCTTATTAATCTTGTGTTCATCAAATAAGTCATCAGAACTCAGCCATGCAATGTACTCACCTGCAGCATTTCTTAACCCTGTGTTTAACGCTCCTGAAACCCCATTGTTTTCCTGTTTGATGCATTTGATTTTAGAACGATAGGCATCTATTAAATGGGCGTTTATTGTAGAGCCATCATCTATGACTATAATTTCAACATGAGGGTAGGTTTGATTTAAGGCACTTTCAATGGCTAAGTGAATAAAGGGACAGTTGTAAAAGGGAATAAGGATCGACACAAGCGGTGTTTTTCGTAATGTCATGGATCTCAATCCTTTAGCTTTTCTTGAATAAAGTTTTTTAATAGTTCAGTGCATTGCTCTAAGTTATTTTGCTGGGTATTAATAAGCAAATCAGGATTTTCAGGAATTTCGTATGGAGATTGAATACCCGTAAATTCTTTAATTTTTCCTTCACGAGCCTTTTTGTATAGACCTTTCGGATCTCTTTTCTCACATTCTTCCACCGGACATTCTACATAAATCTCGTAAAATTCCGAATCAGAAAACAAGCTTCTTACGATATTCCTGTCCGCTTCAAAGGGGGATACAAATGCTGAAAGGACAACTATTCCAGCATCTACAAAAAGCTTTGACACTTCACCGATCCTTCTGATATTTTCTACTCGATCCGCATTTGAAAAATGAAGATCTTTATTCAAACCATGACGAATGTTATCTCCGTCTAACAAATAGGTTGAATAATTTAATGCAAATAGTTCTTTTTCCAATTGATTGGCTAATGTAGACTTGCCTGAACCTGATAAACCTGTGAACCAAAATACAGCACTTTTATGACCATGTTTTTTTTGACGATCTGTTTTAGTTATATGTGTCTGATGCCAAAAAATGTTGTCACTCATAATCTATGTCCCTCTTTCTTCATCATGTTTCATACCGTTAATTAATATCTCGGCGACTTCTTTTCGAGTGAACTCCTCTGGAGGGGTAATTCCTTGGCGCAGTAACTCTCTTACTTTTGTGCCGGAAAAAATAAGATGAGAGGCTGAGTCATGAGGACAGGTTTTATAGGAGGCTACTTGCTGACATTCTTTACAATAGAAGCTATGTTCAAAAAACAGAGGGGTAATCCCTAATTCTTCTGGAGTAAACTGGTCAAAAATGCGTTGTGCATCATATGTGCCGTAATAATCTCCCACCCCTGCATGATCTCTTCCTACCACGAAATGTGTACATCCATAATTTCTTCTTACAAGTGCATGAAAAATAGCTTCTCGTGGTCCTGCATATCTCATGCTGGCAGGAAAAACACCGAGCAAAACACGATCTTGCGGATAATAGTTAGTTAACAGCTTCTCATAACTGGCCATTCTTACATCAGCTGGAATGTCATCCGATTTTGTTTTTCCGACCAACGGGTGTATGAACAGTCCATCAGTCGTTTCTAATGCGCATTTTTGAAGATATTCATGAGCTCTGTGAATGGGATTACGTGTTTGAAAGCCTACGATCGTTTTCCAGCTCTTCTCAGTAAAATAGGCTTTCGTATCACTTGGTGTATGGGGATATTGACTGAAAGGAAAAGCCATTTCTTTAGTCATCCGAATTTTGCCAGCAACATAAAACGCTTTTCTTCCATACGCAGCTTTTACTCCTGGATGGATTGTATCATCTGTTAAATAAACGGCTTTAACTTCCTTTGTTCGATCCACTTCATAAATTTCCTCAATATCTATTTCACCATAGATGTCATTTCTATATAAAAGCAGAGCTGTTTCACCGATTTCCAGCCTTACCGTTTCCTCTTTCGATGCAGGCAGAACGATGGGCAAACTCCAAATATGTCCATCCTTTAATCGCATGTGTGTTAAACAACTTCTATAATCTTCTTTCGTCATAAAACCGTCGAGAGGATGGTACGCACCTATATGAATCATGTACAGATCCGTAAGGGCCATTTCATCCATTTCGATGGTGTTTTGTTTCTGTTCATTTTTACTCGTTTCTTTCATAAGTTCACCCAATCTATGAAGATAATAGTTTAAGAAGAGCTTGATGGAAAAGTCTCGAACTTCTTTCCCATGTCCATTTTTGCGCTTCTTGCATCCCTGCTGCTGCAATTCTATTTCGCAAAGTTTGATTCTGAATCAGTTCAGTTACCTGCTTACTCAATTTCTCTTCATACCGATAAGACATTAAACAGTTCACTCCATGCTTACCATAATCTGTGTTTCCTCCAGCATAGGTTGTTACGACTGCTGCACCCGTTTTCATCGCTTCAAGACTCGGTAGAGACGCACTGTCATACGTTGAAGAATTCACAAAAATATCTGTCTGGTTTAAGTGATAGTTCAATTCAATATCATCTGCAGGTGTATAAAAGTTTACCCAAGGAGCTAGTTTAAGTTTTTGAAGTGAATCAGAAGTGTGAAACTCATTCGGAGGTGTAATAAAATTTATTTTTACTGAAGGATTAGCAACCTTTACTTGATATAATTGGTCTACTAAAAAATCCTGTTCTCGATGAGAGGAATAACCATCTTCCGTTTTTCTCATCACGGCTGAAATATTGAGACCATTCCCTTTTCTTATGCCCAATGGCTTAAATGCTGAAGAGACTCCTACAGGTATGATACTTCCTTTAATTCCATGATTAAGTAAGATGATGTCTTGCTGCCATTTTGATAGTACAAAAACATGAGGGGTAAGATGATAACTTCTGAAGGAAACATTGTTTTCTGGCAAAAAAGTAGGTTCATAGCATAAGCTTAAGCGCACATGCTTACCTTTTCCTGCACGGCTTGCAGCCTCCACTTCAGGCACAGTCGTATAATAGTTAGAGACAAGTATGTCAGAAACCGGAAAATCACTTGCCTTTGGCACTGAATTTGGAACACGTATAATGTTGGCGAGAATTGTGTACTCCACTAAACCAAAAGAAGGCATAACAATTTTCACATCATGGCCCATCCGAGTTAAATGATTGATTAACTCAGCAAGCATTCTTTGAGCGCCCCCTTTACAGAGGGTAATTATTGAAAACGTAATTTTCATGGAGTTAACTTCCTTTTAGCATGTTCATCTCTAATATCTTTAAAAATATCTTGAATGGATTCTTCAATGGGAATCAAAGGTACCCAGTTGAGAGATTTAATCTTTGATAGATCATTTGATAAATAAATATCTGGCTTTGTGTCTTTTTCTTGTTTCGTTTTAAAGTCTATTGATGTTTGGGATTTGATGATAGAAAGGAGCTGCTCTAGAGTTCGAGGAATACCTGAAGCAATTTCATACTCTTCACTTGATTTCCCATGCAACAACAACACTTCATACGCTTTAACAACATCCCTTACATCAAGAAAATCACGAGTATTCTGCAGATGTGACACCTCTATTACCGGATTAATATCTTTGATCTTTTCCATTGCTATGATCTTTTTTATTAATACTGTACATATGCCATTTGACGTTCCAGGTCCAATTAAATTTGAGGGCTTTGCTATCACAATGTTCATTGAAAAAAGGGATTCCCAATATTTAGCTAGTAATTGTTGAAACATTTTCGTAACTCCATAAGGATGATTTGGGTGTTCATTGTTTGTTGGAGAGAATTGAAGAAGTGAACTAACGATGACAATCTTGGTTTGAGGTGATGTAGTTCTTATCGCTTCTAAAACGTTCAATGTATTGTAAACATTTGACTGAAAGTAGTCAGAAGGATATTTCCACGAATCACCCACCGAATTACTTCCTGCTAAATGGAGCACATAATGTGGCTGAATTTCTCTTATTAAGTTGGCAACAGAAGAATAACAGGTTAGATTGACCTCTCTCTTCTCCCACATTCCCATTGATTCTTTTGTTGCATTACGATAGGTACCTATCACTCTATAGTTTTTGGAAAAAAAATAGTTGCATGCATGAATGCCAGTAAATCCTCCTGCCCCGGTTATGAGTATAATAGGCCTGCTATCATTCATGTGCTTTCATCCAATCCCTTAGCTCTGTAATCATCTCTAAGTTAGGAGGGACTGTGTATTGAAAATCTGTTCTCGTATTTAGAAGAGATTTGTCACAAAATTGAGTTTGGAAGGGATGGATCGTCACATCATCCTTTTGAAAAACCGTTTGAAAACGTTTTAATAGTTCATATTTTGAAACGATCTCTGGTGATGTTAATTGATAAAGGCCTGTAATATCCTGTTCAATACTCGCTGCTATAGCTTTTGCTAGTTCAAGAGTAGTGATTCCATTCCAATACACGTTTGTAAAACCTTTAATGTTTCCTTGTTGATTCATGAACCAGTGAAGGAGCCCAATGCCATTTTTTAATTCAGGGCCTACAATGGATGTGCGCAACGTTAAATGTCTTCCGACGGTAACTTCACCTAACATTTTCGTGCGAGCATAAATGGTAACTCCGTCTGGGACGGCTGTTTCTGTATATTTCCCTTGGTCACCAGTGAACACGCAATCTGTACTAATATGAATGAGCTTTCCACCGTATGAATCAAGAAGTGAAGCTACAAAGTGGGGTATAAAACTGTTTACTAATATGGCTTGTTGTTTATGTCGCTCAGCGAAATCATTTAAAATTCCAGCACAGTTTATGATTACATCAGGTTTTTTGCTTAAAATTAATTCGCGAACACGTTCCAAATCCATAACATCTAAATAATACCCTTCGGTATCATCACAATCTCTGGATGTGTGACTGATATGGTATGGTGTATTTTTCTTAAGATAAGAGGTGACCATATGTCCGGCCATCCCTTTTCCTCCGAGAACAAGTATCATCATTCCAGAAAGCCACCTTTAATGAGCATTTGGCGAATTTCTTCCTTTGACATTAAATTTTCTGCTGAACTATAACTCTCAAGCTCTACCTTTCTAAAAGGGGTATAATATTCATTTAGTCCTTTAATATCAATGGTAGGCAAAATTACAAAGTACTCTTCGTCATAATATACCGTTGTGGTACTTTCATATTCTGATAAAAGCAGTTCGTGCAATTTTTCTCCTGGGCGAATACCAAGCTCCACCATCTTGATTCCTTCTTTACCTGATTCCTCGATCAAAACCTCTGCAAGATCTGTTATTTTACACGTGGGCATTTTCATGACAAATATTTCTCCGCCCCTGCTTTCATAAGTCGCTTTGAACAATAGTTGTATGGCATCTTGAAGGGTTAGAAAGAAGCGCGTCATCCTTTTGTCCGTAATTCCGACTTGCCCTTTATTCTTAATATGATCTTTAAAAACATGGATAACACTTCCGTTCGTACCGAGAACGTTCCCGCCTCTTACACAGACAAATTTTGTTTCTGATTCTAAAAGATTGGCATGAATAATTAACTTTTCGCCAATTGCTTTCGTCATTCCATAAAAATTGGAGGGATTGGCGGATTTGTCAGTTGAGATATAAATTACTTTTTTTACTTTATTTTCAACTGCTGCTTCAATTACATATTGTGTTCCGATAATGTTCGTCTTTAAAGCTTCATATGGCTGGTGTTCACAAATCGGAACGTGTTTAAGAGCTGCCAGGTGATAAACATAATCAATATTCTTGCTCGCTTTTAAAATGGCTTCTTTATCACGTATATCACCAATAATAAAATTCAGTTTTTCATTGTAGTCAAATTGACGCTGCATCGCTACTTGGCTCGCTTCATTACGTGATAAAATCCTGATTTCTTTCGGGTTCTTTTGCAACAGCTGCTTTACAAGCTCATGTCCCCATGAACCTGTCCCACCTGTAATCAAAATCGTGCTATTAAACAAAACTTTTTCCTCCTAAAATAAATTTTACGACTTTACTTGAAACATCAAGATCATCGTATCCGGCTGGCAGCTGCCACTGGTTTGTCTGATTAACCATGACTTTTACAGCCTGTAAAATTTGGTGGGCTCTAACACCAGAGACAGTATTACTCCCACAATCAATGGTCTCTGGTCTTTCTGTACTATTTCTAATGGTTACGGTCGGCACATGGAAAATACAGCATTCTTCCTGCACAGTGCCGCTATCTGTTAAGACACAAAAGGCATTTTGTTCTAAATGTACAAAATCAAAAAATCCGAAAGGCTCAAGAAATTCAACAAGCGGGTTCATCTCTAAATCTTTCATACCCTCTATCTTAGATTTTGTTCGAGGATGGATGGAGCAGATGACACGTTTTTGATAATTTTCAGCTACTAGATTCAGACCTTGCAAAATTTCATTTAAGGAAAAGGGATCATCCACATTTTCTGCACGGTGAGTTGTAACAAGAAAATATTCATTTTTCGTTAAACCAAGTGTAGATAAGATCACACTTTGACTGATCTGATCTTCATAGGCCTTTAACACTTCATGGATGGGATTTCCTGATAGCATAATGCGATTTACAGGTACTCCTTCTGCCAAAAGGTTTTTTTTGCTTTGTGGGGTGTATGGTAGATTAAACGTAGAAATACTATCAATTACTTTTCTGTTCTTTTCTTCTGGTACTCGAAGATCGAAACATCGGTTGCCAGCTTCCATATGAACGACTGGAATGTTCATCCTTTCTGCTAGAATAGCTGCCATCGCACTGTTTGTATCACCTAATACTAAAACTTTATCAGGTCGTTCTTTGAGAAATATTTTCTCAAGTTCAATAAACATATTGGACAATTGATGACCTAATGATGGGTGTTTCACACTAAGTGTATAATCAGGAAGGCGAACGTTCATTTCTTTAAAAAACACATCACTTAACGTGTACGTAAAGTTTTGACCAGTATGGACGAGAATGTGTTTATCTGCTAAACGGTCTAACTTTTCGATAATTAAACTTAACCTGATAATCTCTGGTCGTGTTCCTAACACTGTAACTATTTTCATGATACTCTCCTTCCTTAGTCATAAACTAAGGGTACATATGTAATAAACTATGAAATTATTCAATAGTTGCAATAGACAAATGACCTCTACATAGAAAAAAGCGGCTTTTAACTACCGCTTTTTTTTACAACCACCTATTTGTAGTTTCATAGCCTAAGTCTATTAACAGTGGACCACAAAGTTCTTTTGTTATTCGTTTTAATTCCTCATCAAATTCATCGCGCCAACAGCCTACTTTTCCCTGCCTGAAGGTTAACGAATTCTCAGGCTTTATATTTTCTTCCATCACATTTATAAGAGAAAGAATATCTGATTGCAGCTTAACGTTCGGCATCAAATACTTTATAATTCGCTCACATTCATTCTTTCTGTTGCTGCCAACTAAATCTTCAAACTTAAGAACAAGTGCTCCTTCATCTTTTGACCATCTCATAAACCGCTCATACCATTCAGTAATGCCAGGTCTCCTATAATTTCCGTCTTGAAACCCTTCAATCATTGCTTGATACCGATCTTTTTGTGAAGAGCATTTATTGGATAGATACGGATAAGAGGGATCTGTTCGGAGTTTATTCATTACATAATAAACAAAAGAAACAACCACATCTCTAGGGTCGCGAAATAGAAAAATACGTTACATTGCTAGTTGATTTATCATGTTATACCATTCATTTGAAAAATACACATGACCAAATGCACATTCATTATTCTTTAATGTTTGGAGTCGTTTTTGATGTTCTTCAAGCTGATAGTGATAGCCTTCAAAATACCAATGATGATCCCAATCATGCTTCATATCGGGTATCCCCAGTAATATCTGTCTTAACAGGTGTGAGCCACTTTTGGGGATTGTGTTAACAAAAAATGGAGATATATCTGTTGAGTAATTCATTTCTTCCCCTCCTCGTACCCATATGTATATGCATATTAATCAAAATAGGGCTTTCAATATGAACTTAATTTTTTGATTTTCATAAGATAAATTAATCTGTTTTGTGTCGAGGAGAGATTTAATGAAAATATTGTTTGCCTTCTATATTCCAAGTGGCGGTGTAGAAACACTCAATCGTATGCGTTGTAAAGCACTTAAAGCACAAGGGATAGAATGTCATCTATTATATTTACAAGCTGGTTCAGGCATGCAGAACATAACCGATATTCCAACCTTTGTAATGAGTAGAGATAGAGAAATTCGACAGTTACTTAATAAACAGAACTATGATTGTATAATTGTATGTTCCAACTATTTAATTCTGCCTCGTATAAGAAGGTTAGGATTTAAAGGACATATGATCTATGAAGTTCAAGGACTAGGTAGTAAAGAGTCTGCTAAAATAATTCTTTCAGATGCAAAGAGTAATGTGCTAAGTACTTGTAATGGTATCTTATATCCAAAAACACCACATCTAATGGAGTTAATTGAAAGATTTTATCAAACACTTCCACGTTTTTGTTTTCATGATCTTATGGATACCTCATCTTTTACTTACCGGAAAAATCCTAAACCCAATAGTCCAATTATCGGCTGGGTAGGTAGATTAGAGGAGAATAAGAATTGGACGGATTACCTCCATATTGGTCACAAGCTTATACAAGATAATCCTGCTATTAAACTCTGGATGTTTGAAGATGCTACACTTTCTAAGCCCTCAGAACGGAATAAGTTTTCAGAAATGGTTCAACAACTTGGGTTAAGTTCAAGCTTAGTCATAAGGTCCAATGTAAAGCATGTTGAAATGCCAGATTATTACTCTATGATAGGAGATTCAGGTGGGTTTCTTTTGTCTACTTCGAAAGTGGAAGGTTTCGGTTATGCCATTGCAGAAGCAATAAGCTGCAGATGTCCTGTCTTAACGACTGATTCTGATGGTGTTCGAACATTTATTGTTCATAATCAAACAGGTAAATTTTATCCGGTAAACAATATCCAACAGGCGGTAAAAGAAGCCCAAGAATTATTAACGAATGTTCAACAAAGAGAGGCTTTTAAGATCAATGCATTCAACCACCTTGAAGCGAACTGCAATCCCACTTTATATGTGAATCATTTTAAACAGATGCTAAGATCATTAGGATACGTATTATAAAAAAAAACGAGTAGGTCAGTGTGTTCTTTTATTAAAGAACTTATACTGATCTGTCGTTTTTTTACTTTATTCTTATAACCCGTTTTGCACTGCTTTTCGAACCAGTTCATTCAATTGAGCTTTATGCCTTCTAATTGTTTTTCTTATTTCAAGCTTTATTTCAGCACTGTGCTTAATAGTACCCATATTGTTATGAATTCGATAATTAACTAAAGGATCTTGGTAATAGTGAAAGTGATACTTGGAAAGAATTCGTAACCAATAATCGTAATCATGAGTATACGGCAATGTTTCATCAAATAAACCAAACTCTTTGAAAATATGCATATCCAGCATAACAGTACAGCCATTGATTATACATCCACGCCTCATTCTTTTTAAAAATTGAGTCTGTGTTGCTAACCCCGTACCTAAAGGACTTGATATAATACTCCCACGCTCATTAATTAATAAAAAATTCGAATAACTGACTGAAAATTTATTTGATTGCATAAAGTGTAGTTGCTTCTCTATTTTATCCGGAACATAAATATCATCAGAGCTGAGCCATGAAAAATAGTCACCGGTCGCATTTTGAATTCCTGCATTTAACGCAGACGCTGTTCCCCCATTACTTTTTTCAATGTATTTTATTTTCTTTAAATATGGAATTATCTTCTCCTTGTACATTGTAGAACCATCGTTGACCACAATGATTTCAATGTTTTTGTACGTTTGCTTTATCGCACTTTCGATTGCTTTATCAACGTATTCACAATTATAGAAAGGAATAATTATTGATACTTTCTTCAATTCCATTCTCCTTGTCATTTTACTTTTGTAAGAACCTTCTAATCGTGTTTACCATTTCCTTCGCCCTAATCGCCGTTGTATGTCTTTGTTTAATTAATGCATAACCGTTACGAATTATTCTGTTCCGCTCTGCATCGTTTGCCAAAAAGTGTTCTGCTTTCTGAGCGAAATTATTTTGGTTTATGGAAACATAAGTCATGTTATCGATAAAACCTAGATCTAATAATTCTTTAGACCCGGGTGCGAGTAATAGTGTATGACATGCTAATGCTTCAAAATACTTTAATACAGGAAATTTGTATACGGAATCACATGTAAAAAAAATTTTTGAACGATTAAGATATCTGGCATAGGATTCTCCTACCACGTAACCTCTGTTTGAATCACGGACTTTTCGATATCCAGGGTGTTGAATAGAGTGAAACCTTTTGTCTTTTCGATAATAATTAAAAAGCATATTTCGAAAAGGATAAATATGAGGAAACATAGCCCCTGCCATTAACATCGGAATATCTTTTTGAAGTCCAAAGTCTTTGAATAGTTCTTCTGGAACATGGTGTGGGAACCAAACAAATTTATCAGCATGGTTTGGAAATGATTTTTTAAAAGCATCACGGTAATGAGAAAAAATTAAAGCAGGCTTTTCTTTTTCAATTAATCTTCTTCTTCTTGGCAATTTATAGTGCAAATCATGCATGATAATGCCATGTGGTATGGTTAAGGTTTCAAGTCCTCTAATGAAAGGTCTGTAATCACTCTTATAATCGTTTAACAAAATAAAATCAGGTTTCACCTGAATTTTGTTTAATATGTCCTGTATATGGCCATTTTCATGCCATAATGTTAGATGTACAAGTTTTGAAAGTTCTTTAGAAAGGTAAAAACTACTTCTCTCTAATTGTTGGGAATGGTCTTTCGTAATAAAAAGAAGATTGAATGTTTTCAAATCCTCACTCCTAAAAACTATTAAATAGCTCCATGCAAAAACGCACGGAGCCTCTTATTATTCTTCGATTAGAAGAATCTTTTCAAATGGTACACACATAGTAGCTGCACCTGCAGAACCAGCTTGAGCAAATGTTACATAGTTTCCAGTAACTTCCACGACTGTAACTCCTGTTAAATCAGGAGTACCTGGTTCTTGGTTAGAATTTTCAAGGTATACTTCAGTAATCACTTTTCCATTTATATACAATGAAACTAGGTAATCACGTAAGGATTGTGAACTAATTCCTGCCAAATTTAACACTTCCTTTAAAATAGTACAGGCTTTAAATAGCCGTAATGTATAATATGTAAAGTGTAAATTCTTGTTCGGACAAATATCCATAATATAAAAAAATAGTTATATATCCAATATTTGGCCTATTTTAAATTAATTGGTTTGATACCTAGTCCCTTTTCTCCCAACTTTAATATAGTGTATTAACCTGATTATTCGGACTGAAGTCAGGTACATGTATCTATTTCAAAGGAGGAAAAACAATGGGTAGCCTATTTAATCATGGCTCATGTTGTGGTAACACACACGGTAAAAAAGAACTTAAGTGTAAGGGCTGTGTGTGTGAATTGTTGAACGACCTTGTAAACACTGCTGATTTGTGCAGACTTGGTGAACCAACATTGATTCGTGTAATACCAAAGGGTGCTGATGAGCCACTAGATGTGAACGGAAGCGATTACGGAACTGAATTTACGTTGGTTCGCTTTGATCCTGAAACATGCTGTGTTGTTCTATCATACTACACTGGTGTTAGACCAAGCGGCTATACGCAAACGGTCGTTCTTGACTGCCGTTGCTTATGCGGAGTTATTTGTGTAAATGAACCTCCTGGTCGTAGAGGAGTCTAATTTTTACACTCCCCTATGTAAGCGAGAGCTTATTTTTAGTAGCTGAAGAGTATAGGATACAGCTACAACAACATTCCAAAGACTGAAGAGTATAGGATACAGTCTAAAGAACAGAAAAAACCCCGAATCCCATCGAGAGCATTCGGGGTTTTTGTTATGTTTTTATCGAGCAATGGTATTATAACCGCTGTCAACATGCAGGATTTCTCCCGTGATTCCTCTTGCTAAGTCACTCATCAAGAATAAGGCAGCGTCTCCTACTTCTTCTTGTGTGTTCGCTTTTCTTAAAGGTGATCTTTCTTCGATCTCTTTTAATACAGAATTAAAGTCACCGATTCCTTTTGCCGCGAGCGTTCGGATTGGTCCTGCAGAGATGGCATTTACACGAATGCCGTCTTTACCAACATCGCTTGCCAAGTATTTCACACTCGCATCCAAGGAAGCCTTCGCTACACCCATCACATTATAGTTAGATACAACTCTTTCACCGCCAAGATAAGTAAGGGTGACAACACTTCCACCTTCTGTCATGAGGGGACGTGCCTCTTTAACCACTGCAGTGAGCGAGTAAGAAGATATGTTGTGTGCAAGAAGGAACCCTTCACGTGTTGTGTTCAAGTATTCTCCCTTTAACTCTTCCGTATTTGCAAATGCAATACAATGTGCCAATCCATGAATGACACCTACTTGTTCTTTCAGTTCAGCAAACGTTTTTTTAATCTCTTCGTCGTTTGTAATATCACACGGTAACACGATGGAATCATTACGATCTAACGATTCTGCAAGATCGCGAACGTTTTTTTCAAGTCTCTCACCCGCGTATGTAAAAACTAGACGTGCACCTGCTTTAGAAAGAGATTGAGCAATTCCCCAAGCGATGCTTCGTTTGTTTGCGACTCCCATAACTACGAAGGTTTTATCTTTTAATGATAGTTGATACATAAAAACACTCCTCCCAAAGGTTCTGTTTCATAAAGATCGATGTATTAGTAATTGATATTAGTACCAAGTCCTAATTAGTATATCAGATATGGGAGAGGAATTCACTAGTTAACCTTTGCTTGTCTGAATATTTTTCACTTCAAACCCGCAAGCATGACAGCGATAGATGACATTTTGGTTCGATTGCGCGATGAGAACCTCATTATCTAAGTTATGCTGTGTTTCACATTTTGGGCAATAAACGATTGGGACCATGATTTTATCCACCTTTTCTTTTGATTATATGTTAGCAACTTTTTTGCTCTTGCTCTTGAAAGTAATTGATTTCCGTTTCAGAGTGCTCCGGGCATGCTGTGAGCCACGGTGAATTAGAAAAAGCTGTTTGTGCCCCTACAAGAAAAACAAAAATGAAGAGACCCTTCCTTGTCTCGTGATGAGCTACTCAACAGCCTTTCAGAAAAAGCCTTCTACTAGTAGCATGTGCAAATAGCTAAAAATAAAAACGCTGGAGATCTCCAGCGTTTTTGGAATTACGATAACATATCTTTCATTTGTTTAATTTGCTGTTTGCTTCCCGTAACAACGAGCTTATCTCCTAATAAAATTTCCGTATCCCCATGCGGTACGATCGATTCTGTACCCCTATAGATCCTAACGATGATGCTGTCTCCTAAAAATGGGAAATTTCTAAGTGCTGTCCTGTTATATGAACTGTTTGTTACTAAGATCTCATTCAAGCTATTTTCTTGACCTGTTAAAATATCTACAACTGATGGATTCTCGATTAAGGCTTTTAATAGCACTTGAGAAGAGAAATAAACAGAATACACCTCTATGCCCTGCTCTTTCAGAGAATCCCGCTTTTTTGGATCTTCAATTCGGGCAATGATTCTTCCTACTTTTTCTTCTTTCGCAAACAAAGCCAAGTCTTCATTTGTTTTATCGTTGCCAGTCGCGCAGATGATCACATCAGTGGCAAACACTTTAGCTGCTTTTAACGTGATAAGATCATAATTTTTTATCTCTTGAATGTTAAAGCTATCCAGTTGTTTTTGGTCTTTTTCATCTTGTTTTGTATGATAGACTCTCTGCTCGAAACGAGTTTTATCAAGCTGTGATGTTAACGGCAACGTAAATTGATTCGCTCCTACAATGACTAACTGTTCTTTACCACCCTCTTCAGCCTTTTGCTTAGGGAAGAATTTTTTAAAGAAAATCGGTGTAATGATTGAACTAATTACGGCTGTTAGAATGAGAGCAGAAGACGTTCTGGCATCGATAATCTCAATTCTTTCACCAATTTTAGCAGCAGCGATCACGAGTGATAATGTGGAAGTTAATAAAAAGCCCGCCGCTGTTACTGTTTTCCAATCATACCATTTTTTCAAGAATAAAATCGGCAGGAACTTCGAGATCAACAATCCTAAAAGTAAGAGCGGGATAAGTGCTAATGCTTTTGGATCTGCTAAGATCGATCGAATATCCAGTTCTACCCCAACCATTACGAAGAAAATCGGGATAAGGAACCCGTAGCCAAAGGAATCGAGTTTATGAACTAGCTGTTTGTTTGGCGATAATAACGAAACGAGAACTCCGGCTAAAAATGCACCAAGGATGTTCTCAGCTCCTACCGTTTCAGACAATCCGACTAATACAATGATCAATGTAAATACAGCTCTTGTGTCGAGCTGAACTGTTCCTTTTGACATCGTATCGATGAACGATTGGTGACGAAGCTGCTTTCCGACAAAATAGAGTATGATACCTGCCGCGAATAAAATAAGAAGCAGCCACATTCGGTTTGAATCCCCTGATTCAAAGGAAACAAATAATGCTAAAAGAATCATTGTAACTAAATCTGCGATAACAGCGACTAATAAAATAATCTGGCCAATTGTGGTTCGCGACAATTTTTCTTCTTTTAATGTTGGGACAACGACGCCTAATGAAATCGTTGAAATGATTAACGTCATAAATAATGCACTGTTTGCAAAACCACCCCATACAAACAATAAAGAGAGTAAGTATGAAAGGATGATAATAAAGAGAAAGATAACGGAAGCTACAAATATACGATTCGGTTCTTTCTTTTTATCTTTTGATTTCTTGTTGTTAGCTCCTCCAGCAAAAATGCTAAAATCAATTTCTAATCCGCTTAAGAACATTAAAAATATAAAGCCTAAAACAGATAAGATCTCAAGCCACGCATCAGGGTGTACGATGTCAAAACCACTTTTCCCGAGAATTATTCCTGCTATGATCTCAGCGACCACTACGGGTATGACACGCAACCTCATTTTATTTAATAAGATGGGGATTAAAAATGCTGTTAAAATAACTAATACGAGTGATGTAAAAGATGCATGTTCTTCCATAGACCCTCCATAATTTCCAATTCATATTGGTTAATATAATAAAGTACAAAAAGAAATGTCAAACGATTATACTCAAAATGATAGGCAAAGCTTGTGTTTTTCGGTAAGATAATACATGTTATTGTTTTACTTTAAGGAGTCGATTCGACATGCAAAATAATCATAAGTCTCCATGGCAACAAATTGATTATAATCTCTTATTTCTGTTATTCCTCATGATTATTACGAGTTGTGTTGCCATTTATAGTGCCCAAATGATGGATCAGTATGGAAGCAACTTCGTAATTAAGCAGCTCGTTTGGTATTTCATTGGCGGATTAGCTGTTGTTGGTGTAATGGTCTTGGATTTTGATCAGTTTAGAAAATTATCCTGGTACCTTTATGGTCTAGGAATTCTTTTGCTATTAGGAATTCTTGCTGCACCTGAAAGCATTGTTCCGAATATTAATGGTGCACAAAGCTGGTACAGATTCGGCCCTTTCGCTCTACAGCCGTCTGAGCTTGTAAAAGTATCACTTGTCATTGCCATAGCCAATACGATAGCTACTCATAATGAAAAGTATATTATTCGAACGATGCATGAAGACCTATTATTGCTTGGGAAAATCGCCTTAATTGCAGGAGTACCAACTTTACTTGTCCTCATGCAGCCAGATCTTGGTACAAGCCTTGTCTTCATGGCGATTACAGGAAGCCTCTTACTCGTATCAGGGGTAAGGTGGAGAATTATCCTATTCCTTATTCTTTCCTTTATTTTGTTCATTGCAATCCTAGTTTGGATATATTTTACGTTTCCGCAATTTTTCGTTGACCATATTCTTGATCAATATCAGCTGAATCGTTTCTATGCTTGGCTTGAACCATATGAGCACAAAGATGCAGGATATCACACCCGAAACGCATTGCTTGCCATTGGGAGTGGGATGCTGTTTGGGAAAGGGTTTACAGAAGGGTCCGTTTATTTACCAGAAGCACAGACTGATTTTATCTTTTCCATTATCGGTGAAGAATTCGGATTTTTAGGGACAAGTATTGTCATCTCCTTATTTTTCCTTATGGTTTATCGCATGATCAATACTGCTCTTGAAAGCAACGAAGCGTTTGGCAGCTATATTTGTGCCGGAGTAATCGGAATGCTAACGTTTCAAGTGTTCCAAAATATTGGAATGAACATTCAAGTTATGCCGATTACCGGTATTCCACTTCCATTTATCAGTTATGGAGGAAGTTCAATCCTTGCTTATATGATTGCGTTTGGACTTGTCCTTAATGTTCGATCGCGCACAGTTAAGTACATGTTTGAATAACACCTGAAGTCTTCAGGTGTTTTTTTTATTGGATTGAAGTATCCTAATGAAGAATGAGGTGAAATCATGAAATATGATATTATTGGTGACATTCATGGGTGTTTTAAGGAATATCAAACACTGGTTGAGCAGCTCGGTTATGAATGGGTAGACGGTTTACCAAAGCATAAAGAAGGAAGAAAACTCGTGTTTTTGGGAGATCTAACTGATAGAGGACCGAATTCTGTAACCATGATGGAACACGTTTACCAGCTTGTCCAACAAGATCTAGCTTTATATACGCCAGGCAATCATTGCAATAAGCTTTATCGATACTTGCAAGGACGAAATGTTCAAGTTAAACATGGGTTAGAAACGACGGTTGCAGAACTTGATGAACTGGACGAAACAACAAGAAAAACGGTGAGCGACCATTTTTGCATTTTATATGAAAATGCGCCTCTTTACCTTAAGCTACATGATGGAAACTTAATTGTTGCTCATGCAGGGATACGAGCAGATTATGTTGGTCAAACAAATAAAAAAGTAAAAACGTTTGTCCTCTATGGAGACATTACTGGAGAGACGAACCCTGATGGATCTCCCGTCCGAAGGGACTGGGCTAAAGAACATGAAGGAGAGTTAACGATTGTTTACGGTCATACTCCTGTAAAGAAGGTAAGGCATATGAAAAACACATGGAACATTGACACGGGATGTGTATTTGGTGGGCATTTAAGTGCACTTCGGTATCCTGAAATGAAAGTTGTAAGTGTAGCCTCTTCCCTCCCGTTAGTTCCTGAAAAATTCCGCTCATTTGATGATTAAAAAAAGGCAGTCCCAAAAGTTTACCTTCATTGGGACCTGCCTTTTTTATATTGTCTTCATTTCTTTATTTCCAAAGTTTCTTCATATCGAGAGGGAGATCCACCGCTACTTCAACAAGTTCCTCGGAAAACGGATGTTGAAATCTTGTTTTTACACTATGCAGCGCTTGACGGTTAATCCATTGACGCTTTCCACCGTATAAATCATCACCTAATAACGGATGGTCGATTGAAGCCATATGAACTCTAATTTGATGGGTTCTTCCTGTTTCAAGTGTGAGTCGAACAACAGAAAAATCATATGCTGAAACATATGCTACTTTTTCATAATGTGTGACAGATGGCTGTCCATCTTTTCTTATCATACGTTCGATGATGCTGTCAGGATTTCTCCCGATGGGGGTATTCACTGTATCCTTTTTGTTCTTTACATTTCCATGTACAAACGCGATATATTCACGTTTAATCGTCTTCTCTTTTTGCTGTCTGGACATGAGAGAATGGGCAAACCGATGTTTGGCGACTAAAACGATACCTGAAGTATCTTTATCTAATCGGTTTACAGCATGGAAAGTTGAAGGAATTCCTTTTTTATGGTAATAAAACATAACTCCTGCAGCAAGTGACCCTTTTGGCTGATAAAGGGATGGAATGGTCGGCATAGAGGGTGGCTTATTTATAACTATAAAATGGTCATCCTCAAATTCAATGTTTAACGGAATATCTTCTCCTTCCATTGAATCACTTATAGACTCCTTAGGAAAATGAACCGTTACCTCGTCACCAGCATTTAGCATCCGTCTTACCGTAACTTCTTCATCATTTACAAAAAGAGCGCCGCCGTGAAACTTAATATCGGTCAGCGCTGCTTTAGATATTTGTTTATTTTTCAAAAACTCTCTTAAAAAGATCGGTACGTCTCTCTCAGTAACACTCCAACTTATTGAAAACGGATTGTTCATCTTATTCTCCAACAAATGATTCTTTTACCCTTTTCCAAAACGGGAAAGGACGGAAACGAGCAAAACGTATTTTTTCTTCCGCTACTCGATATTGAATCGATTTTACTTTTTTCTGAACTAAAAACAAATGATCGATAGTGATATGAAAATCAACATCGTTTACAGGCTTTAAGATACATGTGTGATGTTGAGGCAGAATAAGCGGAGAGCCTATCGTTCGAAACACACGGTTGTTGATCGAAGCCATCTCCGACAGTTGAATCGATGCAAGCGAAGGATGGATGATTGCGCCGCCTAAGGCTTTATTGTAAGCGGTACTCCCTGATGGCGTAGAGATGCATAAGCCGTCTCCACGAAACGTTTCAAATCTTTCCCCTTTTATCTCTACATCCATTACAAGAGATCCTTCAACACTTTTAACGGTACACTCGTTTACGGCTAAATATCTTTTTTCATCTATACCATCGATATATCTAACAGTCACTTCCAAAAGAGGATATTCAACAATCTGGAATGGAGTTTTCGCGATATGTATAACAAGTTTCTCAACTTCTTCTGGCAGCCAATCTGCAAAAAAACCAAGGTGTCCGGTGTGCACGCCAACAAATGCGGTTTCGTCTATGCGGTGTACATAATGATGGAAGGCATGAAGCAACGTTCCATCTCCTCCGACCGTAATAACGATTTCAGGTTCCTTCTCTTCGTAAACCAATTCGAACTCTTCCAAATACGCCCGAATTTTTTCGGTAAGTATATTGGATTTACTGTCTCCTTTAGAAATGATGGCAAATTTCATTGTTCATCCATCCTTTACGATCCTAGATTCGTCTCACTTGATTTATCATTCCGGTCCAAAAAGATTAACTGTGCTTCTTGAATTTCGCCTTTAATCTGAGACATCTCTTCATCCAGGCGATTTGCCGCTTCTGCTGCTCGTTGAAGGCGCTGACGAATATCCTCTGGAATCTGACCCTGGTATTTGTAATTCATGGAATGTTCGATCGTTGCCCAAAAGTTCATGGCAAGTGTACGAACCTGGACTTCAACCAAAATCTTTTTTTCACCATTTAACACTTGGACAGGATATTCAATCACTAGGTGATAGGAACGGTAGCCGCTTGGCTTTTTATGTGTGATGTAATCCCGTTCTTCAACAATCTTAAAATCATTGCGCTGTTTAAGCAAATTTATAACCGTTGAGATGTCATCCGTGAATTGGCACATGATCCGAAGTCCTGCTAAGTCCTGGATCTCTTGTTCTAAGCTTTGATCCGGAATATTTTTCTGGTAGGCTTTGTTCACTATGGACTTTACAGGCTTCACTCTTCCGGTTACAAATTCTATAGGACAGTGCTGATTTGACCTTTCAAATTGTTCTCGGATTCCTCTGAACTTTATTTTAAGTTCATCGACAGCTTGCTTATATGGAATTAAAAGAGCTTCCCAGTCCATATTCATTGAGCTTTTTCCTCTTTACCGAAGATTTTAACAACTTCATCTTCCATTTGTTGACCATAGTTTGCGTTTCCTTGAATATTCTCAGTCAAGTATTCCATTTCCTTGGAGAAAGCAGACAATTTAAGCTCATCCCCTGTACCATTTTGAATCAAAACGTCTGAGTGATCTCTTAACGCTTTTCTGACATCTTCCCAGTGCTTGTTGCCGATGGATATGTAAACAAAACCATCTTTGTTTTCTAGCACGTAAATAAAAGCTAAACCGTCAGAATCAACAAGCATTCTTTCACTATCCGTACATTTTAAGATTTCCTGATTTGTATCAATTGGCAGAAGTAATAAAAGCTTATTTTGTTCCCATGCAGTTGACTGCACATTCAATCGTAGTGGCATCATCATAAAAACCTCCTGTTTCTTCACTAATAGTGTAACACAAAATGGGAAATGATTAAGAAATTGAGAAGCTCCACTTCCTATGAGATAATCAGAATACGTTCAAACCACAACAGGAGGAATTAACAGTGACTCAAGAAATCGAGATTGAGTTTAAAAATATACTGACTTATGATGAATTCTTACGATTAATCCATGATTTCAGTGTGGATAAAACAGATTTTAAGGAACAAACAAACTATTATTTTGATACATTAGATTTGCAATTAAAAAACAACCAATCCGCACTTCGGGTTCGTTTGAAAAAGGATACATATACACTCACACTTAAACAGCAATTTGAAAAACATATTCTTGAAACTCATCAACCAATCAGTAAAGAACTATTTTCTACAGTTCTAAAAGGACAAACACTCCCACATGGAGAAGTAACAGAAGCTCTTCAAAGGTTAGGTATAAACGTATCTAACATCTTGTTCCTTGGGGATTTAACTACAATGCGAGTTGAGCTTTCTTACAAAGAAGGAATACTTGTATTGGATGAAAATCATTATTTAGGTAAAATCGACTATGAACTCGAATATGAATTTGCCGATTATAATAAAGGACAGAAAATATTTCTTGAATTGTTACAATCCAAAAATATTCCGATGCGGGAAACGAAAAGTAAGATTCACCGCTTTTTTTACGAAAAACATAACTCGGAGGAATACTCTTGAATATACAATCATTTAGAGCTTTAATGGAAATTCAAGCGTTACAGCAGTTTAAAGTAAATCCTGCCTCTTCAAATGATGATTCCGGTTTAAGCTCCTTTTCATCATTACTTCAAGAAGCATATGCAAGCGCAGGAGAAAACACGAAACCATGGAGTAATGGGTTTCAAGATAAGAACTTTCAATCCGTACCCTTACCTGTTTCATCTAGCTTATCTAATAATGTTATGTTTCCAACGATTACAGGTGGGGTCACTGCTCCTGAAACGTTAAATATCCCTTCGAAAAATCTGGATGATTTGATTGTGCGAACGGCTGAAAAGTACAGAGTAGATCCTCAGTTAATTCGTTCAGTGATTAAACATGAATCGAATTTTAAAAGTACAGCACAGAGCCATGCCGGTGCACAAGGATTAATGCAGTTAATGCCAGCAACAGCTAAAATGCTTGGCGTAACAAATTCTTTTGACCCGAAACAAAATGTAGAAGCAGGTACTAAATATTTGAAAATGATGCTTGACCGTTACGACGGAAATGAGCAGCTTGCACTTGCAGCATATAACGCTGGGCCAGGAAATGTAGATAAATATAATGGAATTCCACCATTTAAAGAAACCATCAGCTATGTTAAAAAGGTTATGAATACGTATCAATTAAGCACCTAAACCCTCCTTTTGGCGGGTTTTTGTTTTTGAATAGTGCTTTTTTCACAAACATTGTTGCTCTTGGAAGTTATTGATTTCCGTTCCGAGATGCTGTTAATTGGACCCCTAAGGTGTGAAACTCCACAGGTGCAAGAAGGGAAACACTCTTTGAAAAATAGCAGCAATGATTACATAAACAACCGTTAGTAAGACAGAGCAATATTCATATTGTTTGCTTACAATTCATGAACCTTGCTACAATAAAAATACAAATTCACGCAAGGAGCTTTTGCACCATGTTAGAAGAAACAAAATCACCCTATATACTTTTAGGAGAAAAACAAGGAATCGAAAAACTCGTAACCACTTTTTACCATTTGGTTAGTGAAGATCCTTTGTTGTCCCCTCTCTTTCCGGATGATTTAACGGAAACGGCCTATAAACAGACTCAGTTTTTGAGTCAGTTTTTTGGAGGACCGCCTTTATATACGGAAGAACACGGACATCCTATGCTTAGAGCACGTCATATGCCTTTCCCTATTACCAATATGCATGCAAAAGCTTGGCTTAACTGTATGGAACGTGCGATGACTCTTCAAAAAATCCAACCAGAACTACAGGAATTACTATTAAGCCGCCTTAAAATGACGGCATATCATATGGTTAATACAACGGGGGATTCAGAAAGGGGCGAGAATGCTGACACTGTATAATTCCAATTCCTTTTTCGACGATCAAGAAAATCATAAAAGCCAGGCCTGTCAAAAGCCATTGGAAATCTATTCTGTCATCGATCCGCTTTGTCCAGAATGCTGGTCTTTGGAACCTGTATTAAAAAAACTTCAAGTTCAGTATGGTCATTATTTTACGTTGCGTCATTTTGTAAGTGGCAGTCTAGAGTCTTTAAATACCTACATCCCTAAAAAGAAGGGCATGAACTCAGCGGAGCAGATTGCTGAAAAATGGGAAAAAACAGCATCATTGACGGGGATGAGCTGCGATGGTGATGTTTGGTTAGAGAACCCTATTAAAGCGCCACATAAAGCAACATTAGCGATAAAAGCAGCAGAACTTCAAGGGAAGCAACAAGGATTAAAATTCCTTAGAAAGCTTAGGGAAAATCTTTTTTTAAATAAGCAAAATATCGGAAATGAAGAGGTTTTGCTCGAAATTGCACGTTCAGTTGGACTGGATCAAGAGGAATTTTTGAATGACTTATCATCCGAAGCAGCGATCAAAGCATTACATTGTGATCTGAAATTTTCTCAGGAAATGGACGTTACTCAAATCCCAACATTGATCGTTTTTAACGATAAATCGGATGATGAAGGAATCAAAATATCAGGCTGCTACTCGTATGATGTATATGTTGAAATCTTAAGAGAAATGTCTGGCATAACCATAGAGCCGGCACCTCTTCCAGATTTGGAAGAATTCCTTTCCATTTATTCCTTTGTTGCAACAAAGGAAGTATCTGTAGTTTACCAAATCAGCAATGAAGAGGCTGAAAAGCAGTTAAAAAGACTGGTTCTGCAACAAAAAGTAGAACGAGTTCCTGTTAAATATGGTACGTTTTGGCGTTACACCAAAACCCGCTGAAGATTATTCAGCGGGTTTTTACGTGAATCTTCCCTTACGCCTTCGTACAGTCTTGCATATCCTCTTTATATACGAATAAACATGTACAAAGGAGGGAGAATGTCATGTATTTACTGCTGTTCATCGTTAGTCTGGTCTCATTAGGAGGGAGCTTTTATTACTTTGTGCTCTCCCTATTAAATATGGCACCAAAAATTTTGGCCATACCTGGTCTGTTTATGGCCGTCCTTCTAACAACGTTATGTTTTAATTACCGATCAAAACTAAAAAGAATTCTATAACATTAAAAATCCTATCCGAAGTATCGGACAGGATTTTTATATATCTTATTTTTCAAAAAGGAGTTCTTCCATCTCATCTAGAATCGATTCAAAAACTTTAAGCGCATTTTCGATCGGCTCTGGCGTGGTCATGTCTACTCCTGCTTTTTTCAATACTTCTATCGGATAATCAGAGCTACCTGCTTTTAAGAATTCCAGATAGCGATCTACCGCTGGTTTTCCTTCTTCTAAAATCTGTTTTGATAAAGAGGCTGCAGCACTAAACCCTGTTGCATATTGATATACGTAGAAGTTGTAATAGAAATGAGGAATCCTCGCCCATTCTAATCCAATCTCCTTATCAATCTCAAGATCTTCCCCAAAATATTTCACGTTTAAATCGTAATAGATTTTTGTCAGCAATTCAGGCGTTAACGGCTCCCCTTGTGCTGCACGAACATGAATTTCCTGTTCGAATTCTGCGAACATCGTCTGACGGAAAACAGTTCCTCTGAAACCTTCAAGATGGTGATTAAGAAGATAAAGTTTTTCCTTTTTATCAGATGTCTTTTGAAGCATATAATGATTCAGAAGAGCTTCATTACATGTTGATGCCACTTCCGCAACAAAGATTGAGTAATCAGCATACGGATAAGGCTGATTCTCACGTGTATAATAGCTGTGTACAGAGTGACCAATCTCGTGAGTTAGAGTAAATAAATTATTTACGTTATCTTGCCAGTTCATTAAAATGTATGGCATTGTACCGTATGCACCTGAAGAATAGGCACCGCTGCGCTTACCCGCATTTTCATGAACGTCAATCCAACGCTTTTCATAGCCTTCTTTTACAATATTCTTATACTCCTCACCCATTGGGTCCAAGCTGTCTAATACGAGTTGTTGTGCTTCTTTAAAGCTTACTTCCATCTTCGCATCTTTCACAAGCGGTGTGTATAAGTCATACATGTGCAACTCATCCAAACCAAGTGCCTTTTTACGAAGGCGAACATAACGATGCAAGAGATGGAGGTTATCATTTACGGTTTTCACCAAGTTATCATAAACAGCTTCTGGGATATTATTGTTATTTAAAGCCGCTTGTCGAGCTGAATCAAAGTGACGTGTTTTAGCGAAGAAATTATCTCGTTTCACCGTGCCCGCTAGTGTACTAGCAAACGTGTTCTTATAAGAGTCATACGTGCCGTAAACGGCTTTAAAAGCGTCTTCTCTTACTCTGCGGTCAGAGCTTTCAAGAAAGCGAATGTAGCGTCCGTGCGTGACTTCAATTTCCTCACCGTTCTCATCTTTAATCACCGGAAACTTCAAATCTGCATTATTGAGCATTCCAAACGTATTGCTCGAAGTGTTCGCAACTTCTCGAACATCTGCAAGCAAGGCTTCTTCTTCTTTTGAAAGAACGTGCGGACGCTGACGATTGACTTCATCAAGTGCATGTTTGTAAAGCCTTAATGGTTCGTAGCTATTTAAAAATTGAACAAGCGCTTCTTCAGATAGAGATAAAATTTCAGGAACCGCGAATGAAACGGTGCTGCTTACTTGTGTTGCAAGGTTAGATGCACGATCGTTCAAGCCTTGATAGTGAGAGTTTGTTGTATCCTGGTCATATCTCATATGTGCGTATGTATAAAGTTTTCCAAGCTTTTTCGTTACTTCATCCTGTTTTTGAAAATAAGAGAACAGAGTTTCTGCAGATTCTCCTAGTTTGCCCTGAAAGGATTTTAGTTCAGGAAGTAACTTTTTCGTTTCTTCAAATTCTTTTTCCCACACCTCATCAGATGCATATATCGCTTCTAAATCCCACGTATCTTCTACTGGAACTTCATTACGTTTTGGCAAAGATTTTGTTTTAGTTTGAGACATACCTATACTACACCTCCATAGAATTAAAGAAAATGAAAACATTCTCCTTATGTATATCTACATATTACCAGAAAATGCTTATATAAAGTCAAAAATTACGGCTTTTTTACTGAAAATTTCGTCTTGTTGAATAGCTTCTTCTACTGATTTTGGATAAGGGATTGAGGTCCTCTTTTTATACAATCCCTCATTCACAGCTTCTATTACTTCTTCCGTTTCCAAGTATTTTAAATAACCTTCAATGGCACAAACATGATTTTTGTCTAAATAATAAAAGTTCCGTTCACGGAAAACACGTCTATCGACGAGCCTTAAACATTCATGCACGAGCTGTTGTATGGTAAATAAACGTGTCGGAAGTTGTTCAATCAAAAGAAGGAGATAAGATTGCCAAAGGTATGGGGATGTTTGGAATTGAAAATAATTTGAAGAAGGCACTCCAGCTAAAGGGGAAAACAAAGATATGAATTTATGATGAAAGTATAAGACTTTCTTTACGTACACATTTGCAGGCGAATTGTTTTTGTATGCTGTCATTCTCCACGTTGTTTTTTGCTTGTTCCAAATCGTTCGAAACAATGATTCTTCATGGTTTGTTTTAGTTTCAAACAACATTTCAATAGTAGTGATGTTTTTATCCGCATACGTCATTCCTTTACCGAACACTTTTTTCTGTGATAAAGGATGGATGTCTTTAAGGAATAAAAACTGTTGCTTCAGCGGGCAAAAATAATTGAGATACAGATTTCCGAACTTGTCTTTTTTGGCAGCAGCTAAATCTGTCCCATGAATGTTATATAGCGAGTCTCCTTTCTTGTGGATACGTTTCATTCCAAATATCCAATCAGACTTTAGTGCATAAGAGCGATATCCTTCAATTCTTTGTTTAAATCTTTCATCATCCATGGTGGCGCATTGAAACTCAAATGCATGATTCTTTTTTGGCAGATACAGATCTGGCCGCTGTCCGATTTCCCCAATATAATGTTCCAACTTCGGATCAACATTCATTCTTTTCAGCCAGTGATACAGATATTTTTTTCCGAGCATGTGATAAGTCGTTTCTGATTCATGAGTCCCCGTACAATCTTTCTCTAAGTGAGCAAAATGCCATATCTTTTTCGTGCCACACTTAGGTATGACATGCTTTCTGCAAACTGGGCATACGAGCATTCCCGTTTTCGCCATTGAATGCCATTGTGCTTTTGTAACCTCACCCAACATATCAACATACTGTTCCTTATAAAGCGCAACTAACATAGACATTCATACCTCCTTCAACCACCATAATGAAAGAAAAAGGGGAAATTATCATGTCTACCTTTCACTATTTTCAACCCCAAAAAATAGACCAATTATGATAACCTTACTTAGAAAAAACAAAAACCGATTTCAATAGAAACTGAAATCGGTAATTTATTATAATTTAAAATGCTTCTGTATGTGTTCTAATGCACCATCAGCAATAATTGTTTTTCCATACTCCTGTACGCGGTATACAGATAAATCAGAATCATTGCCGTATTCAAGCAGCTGAGCTAACAAATCGTCTTGTTCCCGATCTGGAGCATCTGCATCAAACGTCACATAAAGATAATATTTTCCCTCGAAGTGAAACAGCGAGTTTTCAAAAGAGGAAGAATCAATGGTATGACTTAGAAGGATGACATCTTCAAAATCTCTAAAAGCAAACAAGAATGAAAGATAATCTTCTTCTGTTTCTTCTAATTCATCATAGTCTTCTTCTACTTGAAATTGCTGATCGAGTAACTTTTCAATGTTTTGATCAACTGGTAAGTCTAGTTTGTCATCACCTATTGGAAGCTCAATCTTTTTCCCGTCCTTAGACATTTGAGCGCGTGTTACAATTATTTCGAGACCTTTATCCAGAGCCTGGACTTGAATCCAAAGAGGACCTTCTAATGGAAACTGTTCTTGCTGGTGTGCTTCGTCCATCATTTCCCAGAATAGCTCTTCTCCTCTTTCGCGATCAGACCATATCTCTTCACGGTCAAAACCACGATCCTCAATATCTCTATACGTTATGAAAAATTTGATGGTGAACTCATTCACTCTTTCAATTTCCATTTCTGCTTCTCTCCCTTCTCTCCGGTTTGTTCGTGAAGGGATAAATACCCCTAGAAAAAAGCAAATCTTATTAGCTTTTATTCCCCATCTAAAAACACGTCAATCACAATTAAACCTCTTGTACCTTATTCTATGACAAAACGGTAAATATGGAAATAAAAAAGGCGTTTATTTACTGCCCTTTTTTATCCTTAAGAATCGTGCTGAAGTCAGCCCTCACTTGACGTATATGGTCAAGCTGGACTATAATTCATTAGGTCTTTAAGGTTAACATATTGTACCATAACTCAAATGAAATTTCATTACATACGGGGGTTTTACATTTGGAAACTGATTTTCTGATATCCCTTCTGCAGATTATTGCAATCGATATACTGCTTGGTGGAGATAATGCCATCGTCATAGCGTTAGCTAGCAGAAACCTGCCCGAGAAACAAAGGAACAAAGCCATCTTCTTAGGAACTGGACTTGCTATCCTCGTTCGAGTCGTACTAACCATTGTAGCCGTATACTTATTAAATATTCCTTTCTTATATTTAATAGGTGGTGTACTGCTGCTTATTATTGCTTACAAGCTTATCCTCGAAGAAGATGATGAACTTGAAGTGAAGGCAGGCAAAAATCTATCTGACGCTGTCAAAACGATCGTTTTTGCAGATATCGCGATGGGACTAGATAACGTGCTGGCAATTGCTGGAGCAGCTCACGGAAATATCGTTTTAGTGGTTATTGGCCTTTTAGTATCTGTACCAATCATTATATGGGGAAGTAAAATAATATTACACTTTATGGAGCGTTTTCCTATTTTGATTTATATCGGATCAGGGGTTCTAGCCTTTACAGCTGCAGGTATGATTATTGAAGAAAAAATGATTCACTCCGTATTTATCGATAATACCTTGCTTCAGTATGGATTATATGCCTTTTTGGTTGTTGGGGTTATCTTTGCTGGAATGATGACGAACACGTTTAAACGAAGAGCTAAATAGAAACCGAAACTGTTTTAATCCTGCCTCCTGTTTAGGCAGGATTTTTTAGGTCATAAACAAAAAAAACTTCTGCTAAATCAGCAGAAGTTCTTTTATTTTATTCATTCACAAGACGCTGTGCTTCCATAAGCTGAAAAGTACGCACTCTCCTTGGTAAGAAACGACGTATCTCATCTTCATTATAACCAACTTGCAGACGCTTTTCATCGAGAATGATCGGTCTACGTAATAAACCAGGATGATTAGCAATTAACTGATATAAGTCCTGCAGAGGCATAGATTCAAGATTAATGTTAAGCTCTTGGAATGTTTTTGAACGAGTAGAAATAATTTCATCTGTACCGTCCTCAGTCATTCTTAAGATTTGCTTAACTTCTTCTATTGATAAAGGTTCCGAAAAAATATTTCTTTCTTGATAAGGAATGTCATTTTCTTTTAACCATGCTTTAGCTTTTCGGCATGATGTACAGCTCGGCGAAGTAAATAGTGTGACCATATTGGAAATCTCCTTCCCCTCTCTCTGATTTAGGTACTTTAAAAAAGTTATTAAATCAACATTCATAGTATACTACACATTTTACATTTTCGGTAGAGGTTATACAGACTTTTGTACATTTTTACGAATTTGTCATACAAATGTAATACATATACAGCTTGTCTCTTAACGTTTCCGTTATTTTCTTACACATATATAGACGTAATACCCGAAGATAAGTTTCATAAAACATAAAAATAAAAGAGTGACCGAAGTCACTCTTAATTAAGCGATTGTTTTCTTTACTTGTGATGCAGGGCCTTTACGCGAGATTGTGGGTTTTAAGTTTTTTAAGTTCTTCTTAAGCATCTCTTTCCATAGCTCGCGTCTTGTTTTTTTCTTTTTGTCTTTTTGTTTCATTTACCTGCTCCTCCTTTAAAAAGGAAAATAGTAAAATTACTCGGAAGCGGGTTCCCTCGGTGTCACTGATGACTCGTCATTTACCATTTCTGGTTTAAGTTCTTCTGGTTCTTCCAAGGTAAGCACTTCACTTGCCGGCTGGTAAGACTTTCCGTACAACTCACTATCTTTGTACGTGTGTATTTCATTATACGTCTTTTTCATGTTTTCATAAATAGTTTCTTCTGATTCTTCTGTCGGAGACCAATAAAGGATTTCCATTTCATTGATCTGATTGGTAGCAAGTGAACGTCTTCTATAACCAATACTTGAAGCATGCTCAAATCCTTCCCGTTTATAAAAACGCTGACGTTTCTCGGTGTCAGTATCATCATAATCAACAGGTTCTACTTCTAGTATGATCGGCTTGCCTTTTTCCTTTAATTTTTCGAGCAGCTTATGTCCAAGGCCTTGCCCTCTGGCATTTTTTGAAACAAATAAATAATCAATAAAAACAAAGTCTGGAAGTTCAACATACATCAATACGTGATTCTCGCCTTCATCTTTATGATAAATATCACTTTTCTCATCCAGTAAGAGTTCCATATGTTCCTTTGATTTCATCTCTTCAATCGGAAAATATTGATTTAATTTCTCGTACCAATTCATGGTTTCCCCATCAGCTCCTTATTTATTTATCATTTATAGTTTTCCCTCTTTCTTCCTATGTTATCATCAGATACAATAGAGAAAGAAGTACGTGGTGAATAAGATGTTATAAAGGAGGAGTCCTATTGATTTCATTCTTTACTGATTTAACGTTATTAGCTATATGTGTTGTTGGCATTACAGCACTGATGGGAACGATATCCCAAGTCATCGCGGTTAAATTGTTCGGCGGTAAAAAAGTTTCTCATTTCGTGGATAAATCGAAGTCCTTTCAGCAAAACTGGAACCCGATTAAAAGAAGATTTTAGTGAAACAACCTGAAACTCGGGGTTGTTTTTTACATGTAGAGAACGAACTGCTTTATACTATAAGGGTAACATACATAATTGAGGTGTACAAATGCATAGAAATCTTAGAACATTTATTAGCCAGTTAAGAGAAGAAAAAGAAATCGTTGAAATCCATGCAGAAGTGGATCCTTATCTCGAAATGCCTGAAATCCATAGAAGGGTCATTTCTGAAGAAGGTCCAGCCTTGCTTTTTACGAATGTTAAAGGTAAAAATACCCCTGTCGTAACGAACTTATTTGGTACGATTAAACGCGTTGATATGGCATTTGGTCCTAAACCTGAACAATTGGTAAAAGACCTTGTTTCATCCATCGATGAACTCATGCCCCCTTCTCCTTCTGTATTATGGAAGAAAAAAGGGATGATCAAAGATGTGTTAACGTTAGGAACTAAAAAAGTCGGTAAAAATAAAGCGCCTTTGCTTGAAACATTTACGACAAATGTTAACATGAAAGAACTTCCAGCTTTAACAGGGTGGCACCTTGACAGCAATCCTTTCGTTACACTACCGCTAGTTTACACCGAACATCCAGATAAGCATGAACATAACCTTGGCATGTACCGGATTGAAATTAGAGAAGAAAACAAAACAGGAATCCACTGGCAGATTCATAAAGGCGGAGGATTTCACCACTATGCTGCGGAACAAAAAAATCAAGCTCTTCCTGTTACACTGTTCCTAGGCGGACCGCCATCACTTATGATCAGTGCGATTGCGCCACTGCCTGAAGCCGTTCCTGAACTCATGTTTTCTTCGATGTTAATGGGAGAAAAGCTTAGCCTCGCCCACGTTGATGGCTATCCGCATCCTTTAATAGCAGAAGCTGAATTCGCATTTGGAGGTGTTGTTCCTCCTCATATTCGGGAACCAGAGGGGCCTTTTGGCGATCATTACGGTTATTATTCTTGGGCACATGACTTCCCTGTTTTTAATATAGATAAAATGTGGAAACGAAAAGACGCTATCTATCCTGCTACTGTTGTCGGAAAACCAAAACAAGAAGACTATTTTATCGGTGAATATTTGCAGCGCTTGATGAGCCCTTTATTCCCCGTTGTGATGAACGGTGTTCGTGATCTGTGGACGTATGCAGAAACAGGATTTCACGCATTGGCAGGAGCTGTAGTACGTGAATCCTATTACAAAGAAGGTTTAGCACATGCTTTTCGAATAATGGGTGAAGGACAACTCACGTTAACGAAGTTTTTAATGGTAACCAATAAGCCTGTTAACCTGCAAAACTTTGCTGAATTAGCTGAAGGCGTGCTTAAGAGATTCCTTCCTGAACGGGATCTATTGATCATTCACGATACATCGATGGATACACTCGATTATACGGGCCGTAAATTTAATACGGGATCCAAAGCCATAATGACTGGGCTTGGTGAGCCCATTCGAGAGCTGAAGCGAACGTACAAAGGCGGAAGCATTTCTGGCATTCAAAATGTAGGGGTGTTCTGTGGAGGCTGCTTAACTGTAAGCGGACCATCATTCGATGAGGCACCTGATTTTGCGGAGCATTTATTAACAAACGCACATGACTCTTTCAAGGATTGGCCTCTTGTCTTTTTAGTAGATGATGCATCCATTGCTTCTTCACAAGCTGAGTTTTTATGGACAACATTTACACGCTTTGATCCAGCATATGATGTTTATGCAAAAAGCACGATTGATCGCAATCGTATTAAATATGAAGGAACAATCATTATTGATGCTCGAATGAAGCCATTCTATCCAGATGTGGTTGAAACGAGAGACGACATCGATAAAAAAGTAAGTGCTCGCTGGAATGAATATTTTAGATCGTAAAAGAAACGCATTTGCGTTTCTTTTTTTACTATTTAAGTTGATATATTGTCCAATGGGTGGTATTGTATATAACAATATACATTTTTGCAGAAAGGAGATTCTGATATGCGAAACATTAAATTAATTGATTTATACAATCATTCACATGTTCAAAAGTATGTAAAACGTTCTGGAATGGTTCATGCCATCTCAACAGCATACCATGCCTATCGTTTAGCCAAGAAAAACGGAGTGGATCCTGATTTGGCTACAAAGGCTGCTTTTCTTCATGACATCGGACATTATACGTGGTACAAAAATGGCCATTGGGATTATGACATGTATAAAGACAATGATATTCACGCGATTAAAGGGGCTGAACGGGCGCATAAGATATTAGTTTCCCTTGGAGAAAACCGCAAGCATGCAAAAGAAATTGCTTTGGCGATCTTGCTTCATACTGATTCTTATTTGCCTGCAGGAACATTGAAATTAAATCCTCTTCAGAAAGTCGTATCATTAGCTGATGAAGCAGATGAAGAGCCAGGCGGAAGTCATCACTACCGCACAATCACTGATAGAAAAGCGAAAACCATGATCAAAAAATTAGATGAAATGGTAGATGAATATCATGAAGAAGAAAAAGTAAAACACTCTGTTTCCTAAGATGGAAAAGAGTGTTTTTAACATTCTTACATAGAAGTTAATAAGCTAAAAATCCAATAGCCCGTTCACTAGAATAGGTTCCGATCGTACTCCCAAATCGAGTATAAATCACGTTCGGAAAGCTTGATAACGAAAACAATTCTTCAAATTCATTTTTTACTTCTTCAGTAGACGAGAAGCTATGAATGAGATATAGCGTCTTTTCAGGATTATTCTCTTTCCAGTCGAGAATGATTTCCTTCATTTTAGCTATTCCTTTTTTACTGCCTCTAAATTTCCCGATTGTCTCGACAACACCGTCAACAATGGAAATCATCGGTTTAATATTCAGCATTCCTGCAATTGCGCCTTGTACTGCAGAAATTCTTCCCCCTTTTTTGAGGTTTTCTAACGTCTCAAGCAGTACATAAGCTTTAATATTTACTTTTGTTTTCTCAAGCTGTGCAACGATGTCTTCAAGTGGGACATTTTGTTTTGACATCCCTATCGCTTCGTTTAATAAGATTTGTACGCCGCCAGAAGCAATTCCTGAATCAACAATCGTTACACGTTCTTGCTCTTCTTCAGTGAGCATACTTTTCCCAATCGTAGCACTCTGAACGGTACCACTTAAATTAGAAGAAATGCCGATATAAAGAACTTCATTCCCCTTATTGACTTCCTTTTGAAAGGCTTCAAAAAAAGATTGCGGTGAAGGCTGACTTGTTTTCGGAAGCTCAGGCTCACTTGCCATTCGCTTATAAAATTCATCTTCTGTTATGTTAATCCCATCTAAATAGTGGTCTTCTCCAAACTGGACATTTAATGGGACAATCGTTAAGGATACATCCAATTCTTCCGTATTTACTTTTAGGTCACTTGCGCTATCGACTACAAAACTAATATTCATAAAATTACCCCATTTCTGCTTCAATCATTATTAGGGATGTGCAGCTATTTGTACACAAAATGTATACGCTTTACACACTCGTTTCATTTTAACATAAAAACGATCTCCTATACATATAGGAGACCGTCTAAAATGTGTTAGTTATTTTGCTTTACAGCCTCTTCATCATAAAGATGACAAGCTACCCAATGTCCTTCTCTTGCTTCCTGCCATTTTGGCTTAACAGCAGCACATACATCCATCGCATGAGGACAGCGTGTACGGAATCTGCACCCGCTTGGAGGATTGATTGGACTAGGAACATCCCCTTCAAGAATGATTCGTTCACGGCTTCTTTCTAATTCAGGATCCGGAACCGGAATCGCTGATAGAAGAGCTTGTGTGTAAGGATGCAATGGCTCTTCATAAAGCTCATCACTTGTTGTAAGTTCAACGATATTTCCTAAATACATAACACCAACACGATCCGAAATATGTTTAACCATGGAAAGGTCATGAGCAATGAATAAATACGTTAGGCCACGTTCCTTTTGAAGCTCCATCATCAAGTTTACTACTTGCGCTTGGATGGATACATCAAGAGCTGAAATCGGTTCATCGGCAATGATAAAATCTGGATCTACAGCTAATGCACGGGCAATCCCGATACGCTGACGCTGACCACCAGAAAATTCATGTGGATAACGGTTAGCGTGCTCTCTGTTTAATCCAACGGTTTCAAGAAGTTCGTAAACACGCTCGTTACGCTCTTTTGTTGTTTTCGCAAGACCATGAATATCAATACCTTCTGCAATGATATCTTTAACGGTCATTCTCGGATTTAACGATGCGTAAGGATCTTGGAAAATCATTTGCATTTTACGGTTAAACTTCTTCAACTCTGAACGGGATTTCTTATTGTGAACGTCTTCCCCTTCGTAGAAAACTTCTCCATCTGTAGCATCGTATAATCGAATAATTGTACGTCCGGTTGTTGATTTACCACAACCTGATTCTCCTACTAGTCCAAGCGTTTCACCTTTATAAATATCAAACGATACACCGTCTACCGCTTGAAGAACACCCTTTTTTCCAGCTGGGAAGTACTTTTTAAGATTTTTAACTTCGAGTAACTTTTCTCTTTCAACTACTGCCATTATCGAGCACCTCCAACTACTGCCGCTTCAGGCGGTTCAACTTTAGGCGCACGCTCATCTAACAACCAGCATGCCGCTTTATGGGTTGAAGATACGTCTGTTGCATCTGGCATGTGATCTATACAAACTTCCATTGCATGTGGACAGCGCGCTGCAAACGGACATCCTTTCGGAGGATTCATTAAGTCAGGCGGTGTTCCTGGAATTGCCAATAATTCTTTTGAATCAGAGTTAATCTTAGGCATGGAAGCTAAAAGACCCCATGTATAAGGATGTTTTGGCTTATAGAAAATTTCGTCGGCTGTACCTGTTTCAACAATCATACCGCCATACATAACAGCAACACGTTGAGCAAGGTTAGCTACTACGCCAAGGTCATGCGTGATTAAGATGATCGCAGTACCTGTCTTATCCTGCAGGTCACGCATTAAGTCTAAGATTTGAGCTTGAATGGTAACATCCAATGCTGTTGTTGGTTCATCTGCAATCAATACTTTAGGATTACATGCAAGAGCAATTGCAATAACTACACGCTGACGCATTCCACCTGAGAATTGGTGAGGATATTCGTCGACACGCAATTCAGGGTTAGGAATTCCTACAAGCTTTAAAAGATTGATTGAACGTTCCTTTGCTTCACTTTTATTCATGTTTTGGTGCTTACGAAGACCTTCCATAATCTGTTTACCGATTGTCATCGTTGGATTTAATGATGTCATCGGATCTTGGAAGATCATCGAGATTTCAGAGCCACGGATTTTTTCCATCTCACGTTCTGTTGCTTTTGCTAGATCTTTTCCTTCAAAACGAATACTTCCTTCTTTAATGGAACCAATTTTATTTGGCAATAATCTCATTACTGCTTTTGAAGTAACCGATTTACCGGAACCGGATTCACCTACGATTGCAAGTGATTCACCTTTTTCTAATGTAAAGCTAACACCACGAACGGCTTTAACTTCTCCCCCATATGTCTGGAAGGAGACATGCAGGTTTTCTAATTCTAATAGTTTATCCATATCATTAATCCCCTTCCTATCTTCTCATTTTTGGATCTAGTGCATCACGTAATCCATCCCCTAATAAGTTAAAGCTTATCATTAAGACACACATAATTGAGGCCGGATAAATCGCTAAATGCGGGTATATTCTTAACGATTTGAAACCATCAGAAATTAACGCGCCTAGTGAAGCTGTTGGCGGTTGGATACCAAGTCCAATGAAGCTTAAAAACGCTTCAAAGAATATCGCACCAGGAATGGTAAATGTACTTGTAATAATGATAGCACCTAACGTGTTAGGCAAAAGATGTTTCGAAATTAATCTGCCATTTGATGAACCAAGTGTTTTAGATGCTAAAACAAATTCACGATTCTTTAATGAAAGGATTTGGGCACGAACGATACGCGACATCCCTATCCAACCGGTAATAACGAGTGCTAGAGTAATCGAGAGTATACCTGGATCCAGGATAATGATGAACAAAATGATTACAACCAGATTTGGTATACCATACAGGATCTCAACAAATCTTTGCATAATGTCATCTGTTCTGCCACCGTAGAAAGCAGATATACCACCATATACTACACCTACTATTAAATCGATGGTTGCAGCCAGAAATGCGATATAAAGTGAGATTTGAGTACCTTTCCAAATGCGGGTCCATTGGTCACGACCAAGTGGATCTGTACCAAACCAAAATTCTTGGTTAGCTGGTACATTTTTCATCTCATACTGATCTACACCTCGAATGTCTACACCATTTACCCCTAAGAAACCGATTTTTTCTAATCCTGGGATTTTTGGAGGCAAATTAGCACGCATCAACTCTTGATCATCCATTCCGTATTTGCTTAAAGTTGGAGCAACTAACGAAAACAGAATGATGAATACAATAGCAAAAAGTCCTAGCATTGCCGCTTTATTCTTTTTTAGTCTTCTAAAAGCATCTTGCCAGAAACTTAAGCTTGGCTTCGATATTTCTTCACTTTTTCCTGTGTCCACAGAAGCAGGTCGAAATAAATCAGGTGTTAGTTTTCTTTCTGACATACTCATTATGATTTACCTCCTGCTACACGAATTCGCGGATCGATGATGCCATAAAGAATATCTACTACTAAAATGATAGTAATAAGTAGAAAACTATAAAATAAAGTTGTTCCCATAATTACTGGATAGTCATTTAGATTAATACTCTTTACGAACTGTTCGCCTAAACCAGGTATTGCGAAAATGTTCTCAATTACAAGTGTCCCTGTGATGAGTCCAATAGACAATGGACCAAGGATTGTAATGATTGGAATCATGCTGTTACGAACACAGTGCTTTAAAATAACTGCATTTTTACTGATCCCTTTTGATCTTGCCATTAATATATAGTCTGTGCCTAATATTTCAAGCATTTCAGTACGCATAAAACGTGCTACGGTAGCAATAACTCCTACGGATAGGGAGAATGCTGGCAAAATGTGATATTCTGGGCCATTCCAAAACGCTACTGGAAGCCAACCTAACTTAACACCTACGTAGTACTGCAAAAGTCCCGCAAAAACAAAAGATGGGATTGCTATGCCAAATACCGCTACTACCATAGCACCATAGTCGATTACCGAGTTATGCTTAAGAGCAGCTGCAATTCCTAAAATTAAGCCAATTAACGTACCAAATAATATTGCTTCAGCTCCTATTGTAGCAGATGGACCAATACCGTTTGAAATCATTGAATTCACGGTACGCCCGTCATATTGGAACGTATATCCTAAATCACCCTGTGCCAATTTACCTAAATAATTGATGTATTGAACAGGCACCGGGTCATTTAACCCGTATTTTTCATTTAATGCAAAACGCTGGGACTCAGTTAACTTCTCTTGATTGTTAAACGGAGAACCCGGTAATAATTTCATTAAAAAGAATGTAATTGTTGCAATGATCAAGAGTGTTAAAAACATTGAAAACACTCGCTTCGCTATATAACGCAACATTACAAACACCTCCCCCAAATGTTTCAAGCATAATATTTTGAAATCTTTCTGTAATATCTATCTTAAGGGACAGAAAACTTTATATCAATAGAAAAAAGTTTTTTTTCGACATTTTCTGATTTCTCAATAAATATATATATTTCTCAATCATTGATTTCAAGGCAAAAAGGAGAGTACATGTCAGGAACACATGTACTCTCCTGAAAAAAACTATTTACTATTTTCCAGTAGCTTTTTTATTGTTTTCCTTCAATGTAAGCCCACTTGTAAGAAGTATCAGCTCCGAATAAATGATGAGCTAAGCCTTTTACGTATGGCTTCTGAAGTCCAGTTACACCACGTTGGTATAATGGAGAAATTGCTTGATCTTCGAAAAGTACTTTCTCAGCTTCAAGCATCATTTCCCAACGCTTCTTCTGATCTGTTTCTTTCTTAGCATCGCTGATTAGCTGATCGTATTTAGGATTTGAGTATCCCATTTGGTTATGACCTCCATCAGTGATGAACATATCAAGGAATGTCATTGGATCTTGATAGTCAGGTCCCCAACCAGCATATGAGAAGTCATAATCACCTTTTGATTCAAGTTCTAGCTTTTGCTTAAATGGTTGTGCTTTAATGCTAACTTTGATTCCAGGAAGGTTCTTTTCAAGTTGGTTCTTAAAGAACTCACCCATTTTCTTAGCACCGTCAGAATCGTAGTTCAATAGTTCAAGCTCTACAGAATCTTTTCCAAGCTCTTTAAGACCAGTAGTCCAAAGTTCTTTAGCTTTTTCTAAATCATATTTACCGAAGTTGCCGTTTGTCTTACGGAAATCATCACCATCTGGACCAGGTGTGAAGTCACCAGGTACTAGGTAGTAAGCAGGTGTAGATCCATTGTTAAGAAGTACATCTACCATAGATTTCTTGTCGTAAGCCATGTCGATTGCTTTACGAATGTTAGGGTTCTTTAGTGCTTCTGATTTTTGGTTTAAACGTAAGAAGAATACTGCTGCTTCTCCACGAGTATAAAGATCTTCGTGACCCTTATATTGGTCAACATATTCCATACTAAGACCAGTAATATCTGTTTGACCAGTTTCATATAGGTTTACGCCAGTTGCAACGTCTTTAACAATTTTAACGTTAATCTCGTCTAACTTTACGTTGTCTTTATCCCAATAGTTATCATTTTTCTTATACTGCCATCCTTCGTTATGTTTCCATTCGTTAAGAACGAAAGGACCGTTGTATAAAAGTGTGTTAGCTTCTAGAGCGTATTGATCAGCTTTAGATTTAACATACTCTTCTTTTTGTGGATAGAAAGTTGCGAATCCAGTCAATCCTAGGAAATAAGGTGCTGGAGCTTCAAGAGTTACTTCCAGTGTTGACTCGTCAACCGCTTTAACTCCTAACTCTTCAACTTTGCCTTGTAAAGGGTCTCCTTCAGTTTGGATCGCATTAGCGTTCTTTACAGGTCCCATGATGTAAGCATACTCAGAAAGTGTATCTGGGTGTAAAGCTTTTCTCCATGAGTATACGAAATCGTTAGCTGTAACTTTAGATCCGTCACTCCATTTAGCATTTGGATTTAAGTGGAATGTGTAAACTGTTCCATCTTCACTTAGATCGTGTTTCTCAGCAACACCTGGAGTTGGTTTGTTGTCTTTATCAAGACGGTATAAACCTTCCATAACGTTGTTTAATACTTCAAAAGATACAGAGTCTGTTGCAAGTGAAGAATCCATTGATGGAATTTCTTCTGAGTCTAGCAAGTTAAGTACTTGCGGCTCAGCTGGCTTTTCAGCTGCTTTACCGTCGTCTCCACCTTTAGTATCCTTACCTGTTTCTTTGTCTCCGCCACCACTACAAGCAGCTAGGAACATACTCAAGACAAGAACTAGTGTAAGAAGCAATGACCATTTTGACTTCTTCATGAGTTGACCTCCCCTTTTTATCCTGTTAATTTGTAAGCAAACGAAAGTCTCAAGAATTATCAGACATTTCATCTACAAGTTCGATTATACAAGTTTTCAAACAATTGTGCATTTATTTTTTTTAAGAGTTTTACAAAAAGCCCATGATATTTACTTTTCCTTAACAAAAAATAGGTAAAAGGACCTACATTGTGAAAGCTCGTATTTTCTGATTATTCTACAAATTTTACCAAAATTATGTTGAAACTAGCATGAATATTACATTCTCGATCTTATGTGTCATTAGATTTAAGTTGAGTTTGTTTTATCATTCGTCAATTTTATATTTCATTTGTTACAATGGGAGTAAAGTCTGACGGTATAATTGAGAATATGTGATACATTTTTAGGTGGTTGTGGTGTATTTTTTACTAGATGGGAGAAATAAATGATGAATCCAAATTTTAATCGATTCCTTATAATAACGGGGATTTCTATAGTTATCTCTTTAATCGTTGCACTTAGTACTTCTGGGTCTTTTACCCTTGAGAAGTATGTAAATACATTATTTTACTTTGCGATCATCATTGCATTAATTGGTATAGCAATGTTCGTTCTTAACGGCGGATTTTTTGATTTCTTTTCATATAGTGTTAAGAAAGTAGCCAGATCTCTTTCACGTACCCCGGAATTACATGATGAAATATCTTTCAAATCCAATTTCCGATTTTCAGAACGTGTTAACGTGTCTTATATGAAGTTATTTTTGTACAGCGGTCTTTTTTTAACATTCCTGTCAATAGCCGTTGCATATGTATTGTAATTTGTGTATACTACTAAAAAACTAAATGTTACATGCGATGATAAAGAAGAGTACATGATGAGAAGCTTATAGAGAGCCTGTGGGTGGTGGAAACAGGCAGTGAATTGTCATGGAATGGGCTTTAGAGCATTCTGACCGAACCTTGTAGTAGGCTCAGACGTGTAGATGTCCGCACGATATAAATGGACAGCGTATCGGAATTCCTGTACGTATTGAGTGATTTTCATTTTTATTTGAGAATTATAAGGGTGGCACCGCGGTCCATTCGTCCCTTGCATGAGGCGACGAGTGGGCCTTTTTATATTGAATTTAAAAGAAAAAGGAGAGATGAATCATGTCTGTAATCTTTTCAGGCATTCAGCCAAGCGGAAACATCACCATTGGAAACTATATTGGGGCTCTAAGGCATTTTGTAGAGCTTCAAGAGGAACATGAATGTTATTTTTGCGTGGTGAACCAACACGCCATTACGGTTGCACAAGACCCTGCTTCATTAAAAAGGAACAGCAGAAACTTAGCTGCACTTTATTTAGCTGCAGGTATTGATCCTGACAAGTCTACGTTATTCATTCAATCAGATGTTCCTGCCCACACAAAGATGGGATGGATGCTGCAATGCGTGACTTATATTGGGGAATTAGAGCGTATGACGCAGTTTAAAGATAAATCAACAGGTAAAGAAGCCGTTTCAGCTGGATTATTAACCTATCCCCCACTAATGGCTGCAGACATTCTTCTGTACAATACAGGGATTGTACCAGTCGGTGATGATCAGAAGCAGCATCTTGAGCTTACTCGTGACATTGCAGACCGTTTTAATAAAAAATATCGTGACATTTTCGTGATGCCAGAACCGCGAATCGCTTCAGAAGGCGCACGAATCATGTCCCTTGTGGATCCCGAAAAGAAGATGAGTAAATCTGATCCTAACCAAAATGCATTTATTTCAATGCTTGACGATGAATCGGTTATTTTGAAAAAGATTAAACGTGCAACCACCGATTCTGATGGGGTCGTTGCCTTTGATAAGGAAAATAAACCTGGTATTTCAAACTTGCTTACGATCTACTCTCAATTGACAGGAGAAAGCATTTCTTCTTTAGTAGGTAAATACGAAGATAAGGGCTATGGGGAGTTCAAGCAAGATGTTGCTGATGCCATCATCAACACGTTAAAACCTATCCAAGAACGCTATAAGAACTATGTGAATTCTACCGAGCTTGATGATATCCTTGACCGTGGTGCTGAAAAAGCAAATTCTGTTGCGAATAAAACGCTAAACAAAGCGGAACGTGCGATGGGATTAGCGCGTAAACGCGTTTAGCATGAGACCAGATTTACGAAGATGAACTCTTCTACTATATGTACAAAATAAAAACCAGCGGAGTCTACAATCCGCTGATTTTTTTAATTAACGTGCGTACCATTTTCAAGTTCCCAGATCTTTTCAAAGTACGGCTGGCCTTTCACTAGCCGTTCGCACATATCTAAATGCTGTTTTGACCAACCACTCTTTAATTCGCAATACAGAGCTTCCCATGCCTCGTCAAATTCCATTCTTTGAATCTTCCCATACTGTTCAGGCATCCACTCTGTGCACCAATATCTCATTTCCGCTGCATTCTTTGTTGAATGAAGTTGATCCAGCGCCATGAAGAGAAGCTGCTTCAACTGTCTTTCTTTTCGAGTTAACCCTCTCATGATGTCAGGATTCGGAGATAGAATGTGATATTCCTTGCTCATTTGTTTTGCGCTAAACGTGTAAATCTTTGTTTCTGTCTGTTCAGCCATCTCAAAAACTAATTGTTCTTGTCGTGGAATGAGTCTGCTTTTTCGGATTGGAATTCTGTATCCCATCGTATCAATGATTAATGATTTTTTCTCGTCCGTAATGATAAAGCAATGTTCGAGCTGTACACGCTGGTTGTTCTTTCTCACATACGCTTTTTGATGCACTTCTTCTAATAGAGCATCTGGGAGATCATTTAAATCATTTTCAATGTAATGGAAGAGTGTAGATTCTATTTTAATAATGGGTACTTGGTCCAACAACTCTATATAGTCGTCTTTTCGCCATTCATGAAACTCACAAACGTTATAGCCGTTCTCCTCTCCTTCAAACCAGTTGACCCAAACATCACGTAAGTATAACATTTGTACCCCTCACTTTTTTACCGATTTGTATTTAAAATCAGTATAGTCAGAGGTTGTCCATTTTATTCTAAAATAAGGCAATTTACCTGCTGAAAAATAAAACCCCGTTCTCATAAAGAAAACAGGGCTTTAGATATATTATTCTTCTATTTTTTTAAATACAAGTGTTGCGTTATGGCCGCCAAACCCAAGTGAATTACTAATTACAGCCTTCACTTCAGCCTGTCTTGCTTTGTTCGGTACATAGTCAAGATCACACTCTTCATCAGGTGTTTCATAATTGATCGTCGGAGGTAAAATACCTTCTTGAATCGCTTTTACAGAAAAGATTGCTTCAATTCCGCCTGCGGCACCTAACAGATGTCCTGTCATCGATTTTGTTGAACTTACAGGAATTTTATAGGCTTGGTCTTTAAACAATGCCTTTATAGCTGCTGTTTCGAACTTATCATTATAATCCGTACTCGTTCCATGAGCATTAATATAAGAGATGTCTTCTAATGATAAACCGGCATCTTCAATGGCTTGTTTCATGGCACGAACTCCGCCTTCTCCACCTGGAGCTGGCTGTGTAATATGATGAGCGTCACCAGTTGCACCATATCCAACAATTTCAGCATAAATCTTTGCACCGCGTTTTTTAGCAAATTCATATTCTTCAAGAATTAATATACCAGCACCTTCTCCGATAATAAAACCGGTACGGTTCTTATCAAAAGGACGACTCGCTGTGTTTGGGTCTGGATTTGTAGACAATGCACCAGCCTGACAGAATCCAGCAAGTGCCATGTCCGTAATCGGCGCTTCTGTCCCACCTGTTACCATAACATCTGCGTCACCACGCTGAATCACTTTAAATGCATCACCAATCGAGTTTGCGCCTGAAGCACAAGCCGTTACGGTACATGAGTTCATTCCTTTAGCCCCAATCGTAATGGAAACTTGACCGGCTGCCATATCAGGTATCATCATCGGTACAAAGAAAGGACTCACACGTCTAACACCTTTTTGTTCAAAAATCCGGAACTGCTCTTCATGTGTGTCCATACCGCCAATTCCAGATCCAATCCAAACACCAACTCGTGGTGCAATGTCTTCTGTGATCTCTAACTCTGCATCTTTAACGGCCATAAGGGAAGAAGCGACAGCAAATTGAGTAAAACGGTCCATTCTGCGCGCTTCACGTTTATCCATAAATTCTTCTGGATTAAAATCAGTTGCTTCTGCCGCTACTTTTACCGGAAATTTGTCTGCGTTTCTTCTCGTTAGCGGACCAACACCGCTCTGACCTTCAACAATCTTTTTCCATGATTCTTCTACACTGTTTCCAAGAGGAGTTACGGCTCCCATACCAGTTACGACTACTCTTTTTTTCATTGTAAAACCAACTCTCCTTTATTCATCATGTTGGATGATGTGTTATCTGCCCCATCGAAGTGCTACAGCTCCCCAGGTTAATCCTCCACCAAATCCAACGAGTACGATTGTATGATCTTCTTTTATTTTACCATCTTTCAACGCTTCTTTTAACGCCATCGGAATGGAAGCAGATGATGTATTTCCAAACCTGTCTATCGTGACGATCATTTTTTCTTTTGGAAGTTCTAAACGTTCTCTAGCTGCTTCCATGATTCTAATATTTGCCTGATGCGGGATTAAATAGTCAACATCTTCCTTTGCAAGGCCAGCCTTATGCACAACGCTTAAAGACGACTCGCCCATTTGCCTAACCGCGAACTTAAAGACTTCACGTCCGTTCATATGAATAAATTCATTCTGATACAGATGTTTTGCACCTGTTCCATCTGACCCCAATTCAAAGGAAAGAATTCCTCTGCCATCACTAACTGCTGATAAAACAACTGCACCCGCACCATCCCCAAATAACACAGCTGTGTTGCGGTCTTTCCAGTCTGTAACTTTGGAAAGCTTCTCTGCGCCTACCACTAATACGTTCTTATATGTTCCCGTTTCAATGAACTGTTTTGCTACAACGGTGCCGTATATAAATCCAGCACAAGCAGCACTCACATCCATCGCTACCGCATTTTTAGCTCCCAAATAGTCTTGAAGGAGACAAGCAACAGATGGAAAGGGATTATCTGGTGTCACAGTGGCTACAACGATTAAATCAATGTCCTCACCAGTAATTCCAGCATCTTTTAATGCTTCTTCTGCAGCATATCTTGCCATATGAGATGTTGTCATTGATTTTTCTGCAATTCGACGTTCAACGATTCCCGTACGAGTTCTGATCCACTCGTCATTCGTATCTACCATTTTTTCCAGGTCGGAGTTCGCCAGAATTTTTTCTGGGATATAACTACCTATCCCAATGATTCCTGCATTCATAACATTACCCCTTTGGCTGTAATTTTAAAAAAGTTTATATCAAATATTATGACCTGGTACTAATTTTATGTTAAATGAAGGATTTTGTCTAGTTAAATGTGTTTTCTTTCACCAATGCAGGGCATAGGGCATATCCTGTATAGAAGAAAAATGTAAGTTTGGTGAAATTGATATTAGGAGTGGTTCTACATGTACAATCCTCAAGATAGGCAACAGCCAATGTATCCTCCGCAGTTTCCTGGACAGTATCCGATGGGCCATGGACAGCAGCATCGACAAATGCAGCCTGGCATGCAGCATCCTCAAGCCTTTGGCGCACAAGGATTCAGACAACAAATGCCAATCCCGTTTCAGCAGCCACCCTATCCGCGCCCATTTTTACATTCTTTCAGAACGCAGGAAGGTTCACTTGATTACAATAAGATCTTTGCCGTTATTGATCAATCGGTAAAAGTTGCTCAACAGATCTCACCTATTTTTTCTGCGTTTAAGAAGAAGTAAAAAAAGCCAACCGGAACAGGTTGGCTTTTTTGATTCTCAAATTATTGATTTTCTTCTTTACCAAGATCATAGGCATCATTCATTACATTCATTAAAAGCTGAAGCATCGGCTGAATATCTTCCATACCGATCTCAATCCCTTTTTGTTCTAAAAAAGCTTTCGCTTCTGGTAAATGCGACATTGCAATCTGCATAAATTTCATATTACGTTCGTTGTCCATCATCACGAATTCCACCTTTTTTATGTATACTTTTTAAGCATGACTCTTTTTTATTATAATGAAAAACCGTCATGAGTTGAAACTATTTGTTATTCTGTATGGTTTTTTACTGAGTCTGTCCACTTTCTTCATACATTAGCCTAGTGGGTCTGTTGAAAAGTGGAGTGAGACTCTTATTGACACAAAGGGTCAAGGAGGTTCACCGCCCGCTCCACGGAAAGCGAGCATCTGTAACGGAAATCAACCACATACAAGAGCAACAATCATTGGGGGAACAGCTTTCCAACAACTTTCATTACGTTGATTGAAGTGTAAGATGGGAGACTCCAGTGGGAATAGTGGGACAGGTGAGACTCCTATTGACACAAAGGGTCAAGGAGGCTCACCGCCCGCCCCACGGAAAGCGAGCATCTGTAACGGAAATCAAGAACAACAAGAATTGTCCCTGTAAAAATTATTAAGTTTCATTCAAAACTAGTTATGAATTCGTTCACTCCTGGATTTTTTATAGCCAAATGCCTCCATTTAAAAAAAGGCGAGGCCATCAGCGTTGAACAGCTGTGGCTCACCTTCTGCTTTAGATACCATTTGAATTTGAATCTGTTTTTTTATTTTTAAAATGAAGAATCTGTTTTTGTATGCCTTCTTTAATCTTTGTTTTTGCCCGAAATCCAAGTTCTAGTTCTGCTTTCTCCCCTTTGATCTTCATCTTTCTTTTCTCAGTAAACGTTAGCTTTTCAGCTTTTAATTCTGTAAGTCCTTCTAGCCACTGATTTGGATTACCGCTTGAAACATTATAAATTTCATTTTTGGCAGATGATTTCCCCGCTAAAAATAGTGCTTCTGCAGCGTCTTCAACAAAAAGTACATCTTCTGTAACGGAATCTTTTAATATAGAGTCCCGTGGATGATCTTCTGGTTCTTCAATGGAAATAAGCTGATGGTACGTGTTATGGTCAGGCTGCCCTGGGCCGTATACGGTAGGCAATCTCATTATGATAAACGGAAAACCGTTTTGCTCTGCTAATTGTTTGACCATGTTTTCTTCCGTTAATTTGATCAAACCAAACAACGATTCGGGATTTTTAGGTGAGTGCTCAGATATCTCTCCTTGCCTCTTACCGTACACATCGTATGATGATACATAGATTAGCTTTGTTTGAACGGTAGCAACGGACGCTATTTTTTTTAAAACTCCAACATGTCTTTGTACGGCATCCTCAATATTTTCCCAAGGTTCTGTTGGTTTTACAGAGCATGCCAAATGAAAAATCACATCACAGTCTTGTGTGTATGGCTTTAGATCTGTGTCGTTAATTTCATATGGCAGGTATTGAAAACCGGCATGACGTCCAATAAAGTCTATACGATCAGGTGAGTCTGACATATCAATGCCAACTACCTCAATTTCTTCATCCAACAACCGGCTGCACAAATGAAAACCAATAAATCCTGCTGCTCCTGTCACGAATGCCTTTTTCATGTATGAGCCTCCAGTATCATTTTTCTCTTCATATTATCCTATGGGAGAAAACTAGAGAATACGATACTTTTTTACATATAAAAACCTCATCGCCGTTTTTTACGCACAATGAGGTCATAATACTTTTTCATTTTCTTTGAAAAATTTATGAAATGCCCTTGCTGGATTGAATGTATTTTCAGGGACATGAATAGATAAAGATAAGGGGGCATTTATTTCAAGCCGTCTTTTTTCATATGCTCGGCTATGATCATTAAAATGGAAGGAAACACCTCTTGCAGCATGCCAAATTTTTGCGGGAGTTTTTGCTTTATAGTCTGTTATAGGTGGGAGACAATCGATAAGAGAAGGAACTTCATTTTCAGACACGTTGTAGGAAAGGCTTAATTCTCTAACAAGTCTTTTAAAGAATAATCGATTTTGTCTTTCATGGTGAAAATGATGTCTCAAATCAAAGCAAGGGTTAATAAAAAGACTTGAACGGATGCATTCTTCCAAATCCTCCATAAGCCGCAGTGCTGCCAATGCACCCATACCCTCTGCTATTACATGTATTCGAGGATTCAATATTTCATGCTTCATCACATAATGATACAGCCTTTTGGCTAGGGTGACGGCTTTTGGACTTCCCCAGTGCCGACCATATAAGTTAGAATAAAATATCGTATAGCCTTCTTTTTTGAGGGATTGGATGAGATGGGCGCGTTCAGTGTTTTGTTTCCAAAGACTCGTATGAGCGTCAACGTAGTGGCTGCAGTCACCGATGATCAGGATGGCAAAACCATTCGGCCGCTGCGGAAGATGAATAATATTCCATTGATTGTCTATTTGGAAAGTGCGTTTTTCGATACTCACATTTCTCCCCTCGCATTAAGCTTTTCTTAACTAATGTATGCAGAGGGAAAATTTTAGATAAAGTTATCTGCCTATGTTTTACGAATTGAGCTCTTTTTTTAACTGTTCTAACGCTTCTTTACCTTCTGGTGTAAGATTCTTCTCATCCTGTTCTTCCAACGCCTTAAGTTCCTCCCACTTTTGTTCCATAAAATGACCCCCTAAAAAAATGTTCAAAGGTGTTCGTACCATATAGTGTTGGTTTATGTATTTCTTTCTTTGTTTATGATGGGCATTCCTGTTAAGCTTGAACATTTTATGAAATTTTTTAATATTTGTAACGTTGTACCTGATAATTTCATGAAAGAATCTTTTCCTTTGTCTAAACTTTTGTTACTATACAGAAGGGAAAAGAATTCGTTTACATAAAGAGGTGAATGTGGGCATGCGTTATATTTGGACATTAATCTGGTCTTTATTGTTAAGTAATATGATCTTTTATGTATTGGTCTCCATGCAAGGCGGAACATTCGATTTAGTAAAAGCTTCGATCTTTGGAGTTATTTTTACAGTAATCATTTCCGTTCTTGGTGAAGTTTTACCATCTAAAAGTGAAGAGATTTAAAGAAAACCCGGTCATTAGCCGGGTTTTTTTATTATGGTTTTCTTTTGTATGTCCATACCCGGTTATGATTTGCCGTTTCAGGAAAACGGTCACCAGCTGACAAATGTATTTGCCTCGGGTCATTGACCATGCTTCCTGTCTCTCCTACTTCAACATACATACCATTATTCGGTGCTTTTTGACCATGTTTAAAGTGTCTATGCTGTCCCATTTGATATGCCTCCTTTCTCTTATAGGTTACCCGCGCTTTGCACGATAACACTTGCTAAAAAAAAGAAAAGATTCACATCTTCTTTTTTAAAATTTCTTCTCTTAAAAAGCTCCATTTACTCCTGCAACAGCTTGAAGAGGAAACATACACCTATAGAGCTGATAGCCTGTTACGTGGTATTGGGCTTCTGGATTTCGTGTTTCTTCTTTTTGGTTTTCAACATAAGGAATGGCAAAATATACATTCTGCTGATCAACGTGTTCAATAAATCCGGTATAAGTCATGCCGTCAATCAACATTAACTGAACGTGCTGGTTTTTATTTTTCATACACGTTTTATAGATTTTTTTGAATGGTGAACGTCCCATCCCGAGTGGTGACTGTCCTGAATGACCAGAACCGCTAAACTGATGTGGTTGTGGATACATAATACCCCCTCCTTTTAACCTATCCTATTCAAAAGGAAACGAGTTGGTACAATGTCCATGTCATTGTTGAAAAAGGGAATGATGGGTCTCAGAGAGAAAGTGTTTATGAACGATGTAAAGATATGCGCAGTAAAGTACCCATTCATCACCTTATCAGTTAATAAAAGAAGGAGTTTATGATATCACAGTAAAAAGGAGAACATAATATGCTTGAACTTGTGGGAATTTGTGAGCGCTGCAAGAAAAAATTGTACTGTTTAGATGGCTTCTTTCAAGGTGAGGTAGCTGAGAATGGCAACCTCTACTGTATGTCTTGTATGAATAGTGTTAATGAAATGAAAAAGGAAATTGACACCGAATGAATGTCAATTTCCTAAATTTGAAAATCACCCACCGCTTACCGGTGGTATGAATGCAATCGTATCTCCTGCTTTTACGATATCCATTTCTTCGGCATATTCTTCGTTAACCGCTATCAAACAATGATCGATACCCTTCAAATGTCCGATTTCTTCTTTAAATTTCTTTCTAACCTGTTCTACAGATGCAGGCAAATCCATCTCGATCTCTATTTTTTGTGTACCTGCTTCTTGAGCAAGGTTTGCAAACAACAATATATGCACCATCTATTTTTCAATCCCTTCTGGATGACCAAGAGGATAGCTTACATTCCCTTTTTGGTTTCCCACCCATTCTTCACCGTCTCTGTAATGTTCTTTTTTCCAGATAGGAACGATCTCTTTTATACGTTCTATCGCGTATCGACTCGCTTCAAAAGCATCTTGTCGATGTGGTGTAGAAACGGCGATCGTTACTGCTACATCAGAAATTTGAAGTGTCCCGATACGATGAGTGATTGCTGCCTTTGCTTTCGGCCATCTTGTTTGAATTTCTTCACCAATTTTTTCGAGCTGCTTTTCAGCCATCGGAACATAGGCCTCATATTGAAGAAACTGAGTTTGTTTTTCTCCGGTCATTTCTCTTACAGTCCCGATAAAGACAGAAACAGCTCCTGAATTATGATGAATTACCTTATTGATTACATCCTGAGTTTGGATTGGGGCGTTGCAAATCTCAAAAAGTTTCATGATGATTCATGTCTCCCTGTCTCTTTTTAACAATATTTATTAAGAAAGGTAACCACTCCCTCTCTTCTGACCATAAAAAGAGGGGTGCCTTATGTTCTTTAGATAATTTTTGATCACTAATGATCGACACTATCGTTTCTGAATAAGTAATTAACTCTTCATCCTTTTCGTTCCGGCACATTACGACGCGAGGATATTGATGATGCTTATAACCTTCTATTAAAACACATTCGATATTTAACATCTTATACAACTGAATTCCTTTTTCAAGTGGCATTTCCACATCCATTGAAAAAATCGATTGATGGGATGATGATATCCCTGTCATTATTGCTCCCGCTTGCCTGTGACGTTGTGTATCTTTTCCGGAATCATGCAACATTGGTTCATCGTGACCATGATGCTTCAACACACCGCATCTGATCCCTTCTGAAGAAAGTGATTTTAACAACTTCGTAATTACGGTTGTTTTTCCGCTGTTTTGGTAGCCGATGATTTGAAGAATAACGGGAAATCCCAAGGCCATTCACTCCCTTCACCATACCAAGTAAGCACGCCTACTTCACTTCCTCTTTCCCATCCCCTAGTCCTGCCAGGCAGAACGATGAGTGAATTTGCTGCCAAAAGAGAAGAAATGGAGCTCGATTTATCTAGTCCAGCTGGTGTTACGTGTCGATTGTTTTCTCCATCCTTTAGAATAGCCCTGACAAATCGAGTAAATGGATTGGGTTTAGGAAAATCAGTCGTCAATATCGCCTTATGTACGGAACAGTGCGGTTTTGAACGTTTCATTCCAGCTAATATTACAGGCCGTACAAATAATTCGCATCCTACAAAACACGCAGAAGGATTCCCTGAAAGTCCAAAAAGCCATTTTCCATTGCAGGTAGCTACTGTCGTTACACTTCCGGGCCTCATTGCAATTTTATTAAATAACACTTGAGCACCTAATTTTTCGTAAACAGCCGGTAGGTAATCGAAATCTCCTACAGACACTCCACCTGTCGTAATCACGATATCTGATTCATTTAAACAATCTTGAACGTTTTCATACAACGCATCTAAGTCGTCTTCACGGTGCTGATACAGTTTAACGTCAGCCCCCATAGCTTTTACTTGTGCTGCCGCCATATAAGCGTTGCTGTTTCTGATTTTTCCAGGCTGTAACGGTTCGTGTATATCTAAAAGTTCCGTGCCGGTTGATAAGATACCTACTACAGGCTTTTTAAAAACAGAAACGGTATGAAATCCAAATGTCGCAAGTACGGCGATCAATCCCGGTGTTATGAGAGTTCCAGCTTCAGCTAATACCGTACCTTCTTTTGTATCCTCTCCCTGAAACGAAATGTTGTCGTTTCTTTTGACAGTCCGTCTAATTTCAATAAAGGATATATCATTTTCTTTTATTTCTTTCACTAATTCCAGCATGATAACAGCATCTGCACCATCAGGTATTTGAGCTCCAGTCATGATCCTGATTGCTGTTCCACTTGTAACGGAATGCTGAGCCACATGTCCGGCTCCAATCGTCTCTAAAACTTGAAGCTTTATTGGATTGTTTTCAGATGCTTCACATGTATCACTTGAAAAAATAGCAAACCCATCATAAGGTGAACGATTAAAAGGAGGTACATCATTTGCAGCTGTTACGTCTTCCGCTAGTACCCTGTCGTCACATTCTGTCAGACTTATCCTTTCTGAATGCCAATGGTTCGTATGTTTCATTACCCTTTCAACCGCTTCAGAAACGGGGATTGGTGTTCTTTTTGTAACAGACAAATTTGACCCTCCTTAAATTATCTGAATATAAACACTTTTCAGTTTACTTTTCTCAAAAAGTTTGCTATTATTTTTTTAAAATTAGTGAAAGGATGTAGATTCGTATGAAGGTTTCTTATGAATATTACCATCGTACCGGCAATAAAGTGACCATCACAGACATCCCAGAGGAATTTAATGAACAAGGCGTTTGGACTCTTCGAATTATGCATTCTTTACAAAAGCAAATAGACGAAATTGACCATATGTATCAGCCAAAAAAAACGTATCGATTAAAATTGGAAGAAACGGGGTAAACCTACACCGTTTCTTTCTTTGCTTTTATATGCTCTGCAATCCATTCAACCGCGTTTAAATATGCAGGACGGGAAACTTTGTGACCGGACGTTTTGTCATGCATATACACGGATTTTGGATTATTTTCTATAAGTGTTTTTACATATGGATTTGCAAACTCATATGGAACAACATCATCAACTTCACTATGCCATATAAATAAAGGACGATTGTTCAATTTATCTAGTTTCTGCGTTAAATCATAATGGCGAATATGTTCGTAAGACTGCTCTAATTCTTCCGTTGTAAACGGCAGGTTGTGTCCTGACTTCCCGATTTTTTCAATTTGCCATCTCGCGAACTCTTCATGAGCAGGTGTTCCCATTAGAGCGCATCCTGCTGATATTTCGGGGTTGTTCACTATTGATCCATATGTCATGATGGCACCCATGGAAATCCCGCCTACAGCAATTTCCCCATTCTCAGAAACATATTCGTTCTCTTTTGCCCAGTTTATAAGGGTTGTAACATCACCGATTCCTTGATGAACAATATTCCAAAAATCATAATCCCTGCTTTTAGGCGAATGGGACGACATTCGTTCACCATGATGCAAAGCATCGGGTAAAATAACCCTTAGTCCTTTTTCTGCAAGAGAATAAGCAAAATGTAAATTATGCTCTTTCGCGCTCGTATAGCCATGCAAAAAAATAACTAGCGGTAACGGCGTTCCTTCCGTTTCTTCCTTTTCTGCCATTAAGAAAGGAATCTCCCCTATCGTTCCTTTAAGAATCGAAACCATATGTTTATCTCCTCTTTCTCTTTTTTTCCATCTTATCATGAGACGCACCCCTTTTTCATAAATGAAGACCTATATGAATAGACTTTTTCAAGGGAAGATATTACACTTTATGTAAAGCAAAAATAAAAAGGCAGGTACTTTTGTGACACAACCATACTTAATTGCGCTTGATTTAGATGGCACATTATTAACGGATGAAAAGAAAATTCCACGAAAAACAAAAGAAATGTTGTTTACGTTGATCGAAAAGGGGCATCATGTATGTATTTCAACAGGAAGACCTTATCGTTCATCCAACATGTATTATGAAGAGTTAGGGTTAAAAACTCCCATCGTCAATTTTAACGGTGCGTTTGTTCATCATCCTCACGATGCCGGATTCGGCATCCACCATTCTCCACTGGAGCTTGATGTGGCAAAAAGGATTATTCAAGCATGCGAAACGTTCAAAGTAAAAAATATCATGGTTGAAGTTCTTGATGACGTTTATTTAAAAAAACATGATGAGGTTATTGTCAATACATTCATCATGAATGAAAATCCATTACAAATCGGAGATCTTCAAAAAACATTAACAGAAGATCCTACAGCCATTCTTGTTCATCCTGAAGATCATCACATCGCTGAGCTGCGTTCTATGCTTGAACAGGAACATGCAGAAGTTGTTGATCAAAGAGTTTGGGCTGCACCATGGAACATAATAGAGGTCATCCGCTCTGGGATTAATAAAGCAACAGGACTTGAGAAAGTCGCGGCTTATTATAATGTTCCGAAAGAACGTATCGTTGCCTTTGGTGATGAGGACAACGATTTTGAAATGATTGAATATGCAGGGCATGGTGTGGCTATGGAAAATGCGATAGATGAATTAAAGAATCGCGCGGATTATGTAACACTCTCTAATGAAGAAGAAGGGATTGCTCACTATTTGCAAAATGTGTTAGCCATCCTTTAAATGAACGAACCGTTAAAAATCCCTGGCTGATGCTGGGGATTTTTCATTTCATTATTTCAACAGTTCCAACTTCTGCTTAACATAAAGTCACAACCACAGTGAACACTAAGCATACGGGAGAAAAGGAGGAATGTTGAGATGAGTAAAAAAAGCCGTTCAAAGCGTGCAATTAAGCAAGGTGCTGACATGGTGAACCAAGAAACAACGATGGCATTCAGCAAAAACGAACAAGAAGATCGTAAACGTGATAAAGAAGAAAGAAACTCTTTAGGAGGCATATAATCCATGGCAAATAAATTATTTCAAATTGCCAGAAGTGCTGTTCAGCAAGCGGTTGGACGATTTGGGGATACAGCACAAAATATGAGCAACCATACATCTTCCGAACAAACACAGCTTTCAGGTCATGACATGGAAGTTGCACAAAATGCATTGTCTTCCGCCATGGCTAATTCTTCTGATGCTGAACGTGCCCAACTAGCTGAACTTCAGCAAGAACTTGATGCCCATTCTCATTCAGCTGCATCGAAGCAAGCTGAACAGCCTGACTCAAGTTTATCTGCACTTCAGGATCCTTTAGAAGATAATCAACAAAAATAAGCGAAAAACAGCTTTCTCGTTATAGAGAAAGCTGTTTTTTTGGAAAGCTTATGGCTGTTAACATATGAACTTTTCTAAGAACCAATTCACTTAATTCTTCGTATCCAAATTGATTGAAATGCAATCCATCTTCTGTGACAAAATGTTCGATGTCCATTTCAATTAATGTTTCAAAAAGAGGTACATATGCGGTTCCTTCATGTTTCGCCACCTTTTTGACGGTTTGGGCATATGTTTTCATTCTTTCGTTCGCTCGAGCTTTTTGTTTTTTTTCATAGACAGGTGCCGGGCTGATTAAAATCACTCTATTTGCGCCTATTTTATTTACCATATACGTAAGGTTTTTTTCGTACTCTTTTAATGGAATGAGTCTCTGGTCGCTTGAATCGTTGGCTCCAAATAGGATGGTTACAAAATTAGGTTCATGCCTAAGAACATCGTCTTGAAGCCTGACAAGTGCAGACCTTGTTGTCTCAGCAGGTATGCCAGCGTTCATCACTACCCACTCGGTTAGTTCTTGTCTCAGACGAGAAGTTAATCTTAAACTGCCGTCTTTACTCTTCTCTTTTGATGTAATGCTGTCTCCAAAACAAACAAGCGTTTTCATTCCCTCTCATCTCCTCTTCCATTATCGATTTTTAAAGTATTCGAAAGAAATTTTCATTTCTCAAACGTCATAACTATAATTAATTTGCTATAATGTGTTATGTATATTTAATCAAGTCATATGTTTTTTAGTAATATGGGGGCATTATATGAAAATATATCGTGTTACGAATGAGGCAGAATCCCATGTAATTGAAGAAATCGCTCAGCTCTTTTTACAGCAGCGCACGATGGACGGAGAACCAGAAGAACAGTCTCGAACGATTGCTGGCATAAAACTCGTTTTAGAAAATCCAGATAAAAGCGGCATCATCGTGGCTGAAGAAGAAGATTCAGTTATTGGACTTGCCTTTTTTAATTTAGGAATTAGTATTCGCATCGGTGGACCCTATCTATGGCTTAACGAGCTTTATGTTCAAGAAAAACACCGAAACAAAGGGATTGCACGGAAAATGCTGCTTCATTTAATCTATTGGGCTGAACGTGATGGGATTAAATCCATCGAGTTAGAAACAGGTATAAACAATTCTGTTACGAAGCATTTGTACAACTCGCTTGATTTTCATGATATCATCTCTAACAGGTACGCTTTTCATTTTTAATAAAAAGGAGTGTTTAAAAATGGCTATTGAATTTTCTATTCAACCAACACCTAATCCAAACGCGATTAAGTTTGACGCATCAGAAAAATTTCTGGAAGGACGACTTTCTGCCCGTGTTGGTGACGACACAGATTCACCGCTTGCAAAAGCATTGTTATCTATCGATGGTGTTGAATCCATATTTGGTTTTGAAAACTTTATTACTGTTAACAAAACAAATGACAGTGATTGGAATCAGCTTATGCCTGAAATTGAAAAAGCATTGGATGAAAATGCTTAATACGAATGAACGGAAAAAACTAACTCAGTTCGAGGACTTAACCTCATGAGTTAGTTTTTTATTTTGGGCTTTTTTAAACTCTATTTTCTGAAGGATTGTTGCTTTTGGCTTTTCTATTCTCACCATTTGCAAGTTGATTGGAGCGGAAGGTGCGAGACTCCAAATGGTGCTTAACGCCAAGTGGGCTTCACCCTCTGGAAAGCAAGCATCCTGGTACAAATTACGTATGCATTCTTTTATCTAAATGTTTGCAACGGAACAGCTAAAAGATCCGTTTTCTCACCGTCTTTTGGACTGAAGTAGAAAAGTTCTAACATAAGCGTGCCGTTAATCGGTAAATCTTCGGAAGCAATAGTGATATCAAATGAAAATGGGGCCCATGCTGGTGCTCCCTCTGCCGTTTGTTCATGACTCTCAACAAAAATTTCATGACCATCTGTAACAGAATAGGCAAAAGATGCCTCAAAAACCCTAGCCTCTCCTGATACCTTATATTTTCCGTCCGAACCTGTGAAATGGATATTCCGAAACGAATGATTCTTTAGATCTGAAGTTCCTGATTGCAAGGTTAACCGATCATTTACTTTCAGCTTTTCTGTTTTTAAAGACCCTGGTGATATTTCATTTGGGGTTAACTCAGCATCCACTTTGTATATTCCCGCTTTTCTTTCTGAAGGAGATAGCTTCCACTTCGCCTTCCAAATATGGCTGGCACCCGGTCGTATTTCCACCTTTACCGCTTCTTGATTATAATTTTTCTCTTTAGAGTGTCTAAAATGTTCTTTACCTGCGGAATCTTTAACAGAGATATCAAACATTTTCGAACTATTAAAAGATAATGTAACAGAATGATTGCTTTTGTTTTCTAAAGCCAATAAAAAATCAATTCCATCGTTATTTTGCTGCATGGATAGAATGGGACTAAGTTGTGAGCTAACTTGCTGATCCTCGTCCTCTTTCTTTTCATCTTGTTTACTGCAGGCCGATAGGTTAAAAACTAGAAATAGAAGAGGTAGAAAAGCAAAAAATCGTTTCATGATCTGTTTCATTTATCTATTCACCACCTTATCTTTCATCTTTACCTTTATATGGTGATTTTAACGAAAAGATTCTAATCGAAAAAAAATTTCTGATAACCTAGTAAACATGCCCTTACCTTCTACTAAAAGAATGAATATATTGAACAGTGACATAGGAGGTGTGTTTTAATGAGTAAGTTTGAAAAGAAGAGACATGAAGATGATCATAAAGACAATCCTGTTCAGGTTTCTCTTGGATATGTTAATAACGGTGCGATCGCGATCAATAAAGCGAACGCTTCAGATAATCCTGATTCTAGTGCAGTTGCACAACAAAAGAGTAACGCTTCGGATAACCCGACTGGTAGTGCTGTTTCTCAGGATAAGAGTAATGCTTCGGACAATCCGAATAAGAGTGCTGTTGCACTTGGTAAGAAAAATGAGGCTGAGAACGAATAGAGCACTCCGAAATTAATAGAAAGGAGAAAATTATGGACGAGAAATCAAAGAAAGATTTAGAAAAGGAATTAGAAAAAGAATTAAGAAAAAAATTGAAGAAGAAGCTAAGAAAAAAGCTTAAGAAGCAGATGGAAAGAGAAATTAGCGAATATCCAGTAAAAGTAAAACTTAATCTTTATCTAAATGTTCAACAAGAACAAAACCCTGAACAAATCGCTGTTGGTGACGTTGACAATGCGGCAATTGCTATTAAAGACAGTAATGCTATAGATAGAGCAACTAACAGTGCTGTAGCTCAAGAGAAGAGCAATGCTTCAGATAATCCTAATTCGAGTGCTGTAGCTCAAGAAAAAAGCAATGCCTCCGATAACCCGACTAAAAGTGCCGTTGCATTAGATAAGAGCAACGCAAAGAACAAGGTTAAAAAGAGTAAGCGATCGAAAAACAGCAACGATTCAGAAAAAATTTCAATTCCAGAAACCATTGAACCGGTAACTGAATCTGTACAGCTTCCTATAGAAATTGAGGTAGAGTCAGCTCTAGAAAATGAAATGAGAGTTCCAACAAAAAAAATAGACGTTTCACCCACTTCCTTAAAAGAACTATCAAAAAATAAAGAAAACCAAAGACCTGCTCGAATTTGGTAGACCCCCACGTCAACAACCTGGATCTAACTACACTGTTAGATTCAGGTTTTTTTACTCTCTTTATTCGGCGAAAACATGTATCCTACCTTCTGTTTCTAAGAATATCCCTCTATTAAATAGATAAAAAAGAAAAATTGGACAAATCACTTAGTAAACATGCCTGTACATTTGAAGAATCACTTGAATATATTGTAGTACATCAAGGAGGTGTTTTTTTAAAATGAGTAGAAAAGAAAAGAAAAAGTGGGATTATGATCAAAAACAACATCCCGTACAAATTGCAATTGGTTATATCAATAATGGTGCAATTGCTATAAAGAAAAGTAACGCTTCTGACAATCCGAACAACAGTGCAGTAGCACAACAGAAGAGTAACGCTTCTGACAACCCGAACAACAGTGCAGTAGCACAAGGTAAGAGTAATGCTTCTGATAACCCGAATAAGAGTGCAGTTGCTCTTGGGAAGAAGAATGAAGCTGAAAACGAATCTTCGTAAGGATACAAACATTCGTTTATGTACAAAAACGAGATCCAAACACGTAGCAGATAGGAAAAAGAAATTTTCTTAAAAAAATCCTGTACACCAGACAAATATTTGGATAACACTGAGACAGGAGGATTTCCTTTGAGTTGTAAAGACGACTTTTATAAAAGAAAATATAGTCCTTATCAGATAGCTATCGGCTATATTGATAATGGCGCAATTGCAATTGGAAAAAGTAACGCTTCGGATAATCCGGATGACAGTGCTGTAGCGCAAGACCACAGTAATGCTTCTGATAATCCGTATAACAGTGCAGTTGCTCAAAAGAAGAGTAACGCATCGGATAACCCGTATAAGAGCGCTGTTGCTCTTGGCAAGAAAAACGAAGCAGATAACGAAAGATAAATGCTTAATAATAAACATGGCACGGACTTTGTCCGTGCCATGTTTACATTTTTTATGTTTTTGTATTTGTATGGGGTCTGTCCCCTATTAATCATTCCGGAAGAAGCCAAAGATGCCTGTTGTGTGTACGATGTTCGTAAATGCATTCGGATCTACTTCTTTTAGCACTTGTTCTAAATCATACAATTCATAACGTGTAATAACGATGATAAGCATCTCTTTTTCCTGGTTAGAAAATGCGCCTTTTGCGGGTACGATCGTGATGCCACGGACCATTTTTCCATGGATGGCTTGTTGAATCTCTTTTCCTTTTTTCGTAACAATCATGGCTGTAAGTTTTTCATGACGTGTATGAACAGCATCGATTACTCGAGAAGATACATATAAGGCTACAAGTGTATAAAGTGCTTTTTCCCATCCGAAAAGAAACCCTGCTGCTACGATAATTAAGCCGTTCAATACGAAAAAGTATCCACCGATTGGCTTGTTCTTCATTCTTGATAAGATCATCGCGATGATGTCTAGTCCCCCTGTTGATGCACCGTACTTTAATGTAATCCCAACACCGAGAGCAGCGATTACTCCCCCGAAAACGGCGTTTAATAAAATGTCCGATGAAACGACTGTAATGGGAATAATCTCAAGAAAAAATGTAATCATGATGACACTTAAGAAACTATATACCGTAAACGCTTTCCCTACCTTCATCCACCCTAAAATGGTAACTGGAATGTTAAAGATGAAATATAAGATACCCGTTGTAACAGGAAACGCTGTATTCGCTAATAATGATGATAATAGCTGTGCAACTCCAGTAAAGCCACTTGCATAGACTTTAGCAGGAATTAAAAACATATTTAAGGAGATCGCGTTTAAAATTGCTCCTACGATGATAAAAAAGATTTTTTTCATTTCAGTTATTCCTAGATCAGAAATCCGAAAACGTTCTTTCATATTTCGGGTCCCTCCTTTCATTATCCAAGATTCATTTTTAACAGAAAAAGGGGAACCAAGTCAATAGTAAGATTACCTAATATCAGATATGATCATTGCCTTTTCATTCCAACACAAGTTAAACTATAGAAAAAGCGAAATAAGCAGGTGAAAATGAAATGATACATATTATTACAGATACCGGATCGGATTTGCCAAAACAAATATTGGACGAGTATGAAATTATGATGCTGCCGTTAATCGTTCAGCTGAATAACGAAGAATTTTTAGATCGGTCTAACATTGAACCGAAACAGCTTTATACACATATGAAAGACGGCGCCGTCCCAAAAACAGCACAAGTTCCCCCTTCTATCATTAAGGAAACATTGAGTTCCTTAGCGAAAAATGGGAAGTCAGCCATTTACGTAACCCTATCTTCCGGAATTAGCGGGACTTATCAAACTGCCGTACTCATGAAAAATGAAGTACTTGAAGAATACCCAGATGCAGAGATCGAAGTTTTTGATAGCCAGGCCGCTTCACTTGGATATGGATTGATGGTATATGAAGCAGCTAAGCAAGCAAAAGAAGGCAAAACCTTTTCTGAGATTATACAAACTCTACAGCATTACCGAGATCATCTTGAACATATCTTTACCGTTGATGACCTTGATTATTTATTGCGCGGCGGCCGAGTAAGCAAAACCGCAGCTTTCATGGGGACTCTTCTTAAGATAAAGCCTGTCTTACATATGGAAGACGGAAAGCTCTTTCCTTTGGAAAAGCTGCGCGGCAAGAAAAAAGTGTTAGGCCGCATGGTAGAAATTATGAAAGAACGTGCCGGTTCATTAGATGGTATGACAATAGGAATTAGTCATGCAGATGATACGGAAACCGCACAGGCACTAAAAGAACTGATCATTGAAGAAACCGGAAATCGAAACATTTTGATTACGATGATTGGCTGTGCGATTGGGGCGCATGCTGGTCCAGGAACTATCGCTTTATTCTTTTTAAATACACCAAATAAAGTTTCTTAAACTGATCATGCATAAACAGGATTCTTCTGACAGATGTTAGGTACAGGAGGGATTCTATAATGACACACCGAAATACGAAAGATGATAACAAACGTCCAGAAGACAATCAGGCGATGAATCAGCTGAAAAACGAAGCAGAACTCGAGATCAAACAAAAAGGCAAACAGCCTTACTCTAAAAAGCCAGATCATCTGTAAGACAGTTAGTAAAAAAAAGCTCCCAGTAAGGGGAGCTTTTTTGCATTAACCTGACTTAGGCTTGCGGATTGAAATGGATCCTCAAGGCTGGACTAAATCGAGGGCTAGCCACTGTAACTAGACCGGGTGAGACTCCTAATTACCCAAAGGGTAAAGGAGGCTCACCGCCCGCCCCACGGAAAGCGAGCCATGTAACGGACATCAACCACTTTCAAGAGCAACAAGACTCACTAGAACAGCAGTTGTTAAAATTCCCAAGTTTCTTGCAATACTAGTGAGTTTTTGCTTAAATTCCAGGAAACTTTATTGTGAAACATGTAAAATCTTCTTTTGAATTTACTTCAATCGTTCCATTATGTTTTTCAACGATCTGCTTACAGACAGACAGGCCAAGACCTGTGCCAAGTGATTTTGTCGTAACGAACGGCTGGAATACATTCTCTAATAAGTATTCTGGAATAGGCTTCCCGTTGTTGCATATCGATAGCTCAACCGTCTCGTCCACACTTTTTAACTTCACTTCAATCGTGCGTTCACCATTCCATTCACATAACTCTTCAACGGCGTTTACGAGAATGTTTAAAAGAACTTGTTTGATTTGCGCACTATCCCCTTCAATAAATGCTTCTTTTTCGAAGTTGGATTGAACGACTATATTGGCTTCTGTAAATCGCGGGTACATAAACTCTAGCATCTCTTTTAAAAGGGATGTAACGGGTATTTTTTCAAGTTTATCCTGAAGACCTCTCATCTTTGACAAATATAAAAACTGACTGATCTTTTCTTCTAAGCTCACCAGTTCATTTTGAATGATGTCAAAATAGTATTCTGATTGATCGGTTTTCTTTCCTTCGCGTTGAAGCAAATAGATAAACCCTTTTACAGAAGTGAGCGGGTTGCGAAATTCATGGGCAAAGCTCGCTGCGATCTGCCCGAGCATCGTCAGTCTATCATGATGCATCTCTTGTATGAACTGATTTTTTCGGTCAATGATGGAATCTTTTAACGCGGTATAATCTTTTACACTCAAATACAAGAGATGGTCAAAATAGCGCTGCATCTGCATAACGCCTTCCCCTTTTTCATCCTCGTTCAACAACGAACACATCATGCGTTCATAAACAATACTTCGGCCAATGTTAATGTTATAAACAAAGTCTCCGATGTTTGTTTTGGCTTCAATCCGTTCTTTTGCGATCTTGCTTGTTAACAAACTGATTCGCTCAAGTGACCCTGTTTCCAAAAAGGAAATCAGCTCCTCGATGGTATGATAGCCGTTCTTTTTGACTTCTTCATAAAAAGGGTCATTCGACGGCAACAGCACATTTTGGAGCCACGTTTCAACAATACTTGATTTCTGTTCATTTAAAAACAGAGTCAATTCCTTATTTCTTTGTGCATGCGCACTGCTCTCACCCAATGTAATCACCCTTTTATATATAAACAATTTCTAACTGTATTATGAAGGAATATTTCAGATTCTACAATCTATTGTCGAAATGTCGGTATAGCTTGGAAAAATATACATGATGTTTAATTTGATGGAAATCAAACACTAAGGTATAAAAGACGTGAAAGGATGGTTTCCATGCACACAATGTGGAAAGGGGCAATTAGCTTCGGCCTTGTTAATATACCGATAAAGCTTTTTGCAGCTACAGAAAACAAAGATATTAAGATGCGATACTTACACGAAAAATGCCATAGTCCCGTTCAATACGAAAAGATCTGTCCGGTCTGCGAAGAAACGGTTGATACGAAAGAAGTTGTGAAAGGTTACGAATACGAACCGGGAAAATTTGTTGTCGTGGAAAAGGAAGAGCTGGATGAAATAGCTGGTGTTTCAGATAAGTCGATTGAGATCATTGATTTTATTCAATTAGAAGAAATCGATCCTATTTTTTATAACCGGTCTTATTTTATCGGTCCAGGAGAAAACGGCACTAAATCATTTGCTCTATTAAAGCAAGCTATGGAAGACACGGGCAAAATCGGCCTTGCAAAGTTCACTCTGCGTTCTAAAGAACATTTAGCTGCAGTACGCGTTTATAAAAATGGGCTCGTTCTTGAAACGATCTTTTATCCCGACGAAGTGAGAAATGTTGATCATGTACCAGGATTACAGGATGAGGTAACGTTAAACGAAAAAGAACTAGAGATGGCAAAACAGCTTATCGAGCAATTGACCGCTCCATTTGAACCGGAAAAATATGAAGACGAGTACCGTGAAGCTGTCCTAGAATTGATCAACAGCAAAATATCTGGTAACGAGATAAAAGTAGCAAAAGAAAAACCAAAATCAAATGTTGTTGATCTTATGGAAGCACTTCAAGCCTCAATCAATGAAAGCAAAGGAAAAGAGACTTCCACTAAAAAAGAGACAAAACAAAAAGAATCTGGCGACCATAAAGGAACTGAGGAGACGAAAACGAAAAAGAAAAAATCTTCCAGTAAAAAGAAAGCCTCTAGTTCATGATCCAATCCTTTTTAAAACCGATGCTCCCAACCTTGTCAGAAGAGCTTCCGACAGGCGAAAAATGGGTGTATGAAGTAAAGTACGATGGATTTCGATGTTTACTCTATTGGGATCATTCTTTGATTACGATGACATCACGAAATGGTCATCCATTCCATACGATTTTCCCTGAGATTCCGGATTATTTAAAAAGTGTTCAACACAAAGTAAAACACTTGTTGCCTTTATTAGTTGATGGGGAATTATGCATTTTAGCTGATTCGTATAAAGCAAATTTTGAATACATTCAAAAAAGAGGCAGGCTTAAACAAACTGAAAGAATCATACAATCAGCAAAGCTTTTTCCTTCTTCGTTTTGCGCTTTCGACCTATTAGCGTTTAACGGCCAGTATACGTTTCAAGAACCTTTTATGAACAGAAAAAAATCCTTAAAGAGTGTTTTTGAAATGCTAGGAATCGATGTGAGCCATGTTGAGAAGTCATCGTTTATCAATTTTGTTCCGTATTCAGCAGATGAGAAATCAATCGATGATCTTGTTAAAAAAAAGGATAGTGAAGGAATTGTCGCTAAAACCATCCATAGCAAATGGTCTGCTGGAACTCGGACAACACAATGGATAAAAGTGAAGAACCTGAAGATTGGTGTATTTATCTTGCTCGGATATGATACGGAGAACAGTTTTTTTCATGTTGGTCTCGTAAAAGGAACTACCATACAACCAGTAGGACTGTTTGCACATGGGATATCCACAGAAGAAAAAGAAGCTTTAATCCATATCGTAAAAAGAAATCAAAGCGAAAAAAAAGGTTCCTTCATTAGGATTGAACCCTCTTTATGTGTAGAGCTTTCTTTTTTGGAATGGTACAAAGAGCAATTAAGACAGCCTCGTTTTATACGTTTTCGCTTTGATGCAGATTGGGAGGATTGCACGTGGGAAAAGCTGCAAAGAAACAATTAGATCTCCACGTTAATGGTGAGATCGTTACTTTAACAAGTCCTGACAAACCGCTTTGGCCCAAACACACAATTGTAAAAGCAGAATATATGAACTATTTAACTCAAGCAGCTCCGTACATGCTTCCATTTTTGAATAACAGAGCACTAACTGTAATCAGATATCCTCATGGAGTGGGAGATGAGCGCTTTTATCAAAAAAATTGTCCAGATTATGCTCCCCATTATGTAGAAACTGTTCAAGAAGATGATATTGAATATATCGTTTGCAATAATCTCCCTACATTGCTGTGGCTATGTAATCAGCTTGCTTTTGAGTTTCATATTCCATTTCGTACAACAGACTCGTCTTATCCATCTGAAATCGTTATGGATCTTGATCCCCCATCTCCTAGTGAGTTTCAGCTGTCTGTTGAGGCTTCTTTAATGATTAAAGAAATATGTGACAGCCTACACCTGAAAACGTTTATTAAGACGAGCGGAAATAAGGGCATGCAGATCTACATTCCATTACCTGACAATGAAGTAACATTTGAAGAATCGCGCCTTTTTACAGAGTTTCTCGCTCATTATTTGATCGAACGTGAGCCAGACTGGTTTACAATCGAACGATTAAAGAAAAACCGAGGAAACAAGTGTTATATTGACTACATCCAACACGCTGAAGGCAAGACGATCATTGCACCTTATTCTGTTAGAGGAAATGAGGATGCACTCGTTGCAACACCTCTCTATTGGCATGAGGTAAAACAATCCTTAAAACCGGACTTCTTTCCACTAACGATCATTGAAAAAAGAATAAAGGACAGCGGTGACCCGTTTCAGAATTTCTTTTCCACTAAGAACTTACAGCCTATACGACCTGTTATAAAAGCATTAAAAGAAAAAAGCCTTTAACTGAAAAAGGAATTACTCATCAGTGTAGAGGCTTTTAAATGGTTATTTTACGTTTTTACAAGATTGGCGCTCAATTAGTTCAAAAGGAACGGCAACTCGTTTAGCGGGCTTACCTGGCGACTGGATACACTCCAATAAACCTTTCGCAGCTTCATATCCTAATTGGAAGATATTAATGTCTACTGATGTTAACGAAGGAGAAGAAAGCTCTGACAACATCACATTATTAAAGCTTAATAATGATATGTCCTCAGGCACACTTAACCCTAGTTCATTCAATGTGCTTAAAACACCAAACGACATAAGATCATCCATCACGAGTAAAGCAGATGGCGGGTTTTCGAGAGCCAATAACTCTTTTACTGCTTCTTGACCGCCTTCTTTTAAGAACTCTTCGTGGACGATATATTCATCTTTATAGGATAGACCTGCATTCCGAATCGCTTTCTCGTAACCTAGCAAACGATCAATCGTAACAACGAGGTTTAGATTACCACCGACAAACCCAATTCTTTCATGACCGAGTGACAATAGATACTCTGTCATCTCCTGTGCGGCCTTAAAGTTGTCATTATCGATATGCGTTATGGAGTCTGCGTTCTTAAACGGCTTTCCGATCACAGTAAAAGGAAAGCTTTGTTCTTGCAAGTAACACATGATTCGATCATCTACACGAGAGTACAGCATAACAATACCGTCAACCCGGCGTCCTTGTACCATACGGACTACACCTTCAAAGATTTCATCTTCCGTATTCCCGGTAGACATATAAAGAGCATATTCCTGCTCATGAGCCATCGTACTGATCCCTCTTATTACTTCAGGAAAGAAAGGGTTTTGGAACGCTTTATCTGCAGAACTCGGCATGACAAGTCCAATTGCCTGAGTTGATCGGTTTGCTAGACTTCTTGCATTAAAGTTTGGATGATAGCCAAGGTACTCCATCGCTTCTTTTACTTTCCGTTTCGTTTTTTCTGATATGCGAGGATTGTTGGCGATGACCCTGGATACCGTTGAGGGAGCAACATCTGCTAATTTTGCTACATCTTTTATTGTCACTGACATTTTTAAGAGTCCTCCTTTCACTAAAGCTCTGTTAACCTATCTGTATACGCTTTCAGAATCCAAGACTAATTGTATAAAATCAGAAACAAAAAAGATATATCTAATTTTTCTCTATCAGCAATGAAATTTATGAACGTTTTCTTTTCTGATAGATAAAGATGGACAAAGTTCCAAGGAAAAGAATAACGATACCCATACTTATTGAAAGCATTATATTTCCATTGTTTTCCTTCAAAAGAAAAACGTGAGCAGTCTCTGCTTCGATCTCTATTTTCACGTTGTTGTTTTGCGCTTTTATTTCCTCTTTGTTCAGGATGTTCACAAGCTTGTGTTTTTTAAGGTCATTATCTGATAACGAAATCGTGAAATCACTTTTTTCGTTATTATAGACAATGTACATCGTTTCGTCTTTGTATGTTCTCTTGAATACAGCTTTTGCATCTTTTTCATACACCATTTCATAATTTCCGCGTCTTAATGCGGGGTGTTTTTTTCTTAGTTCACCAAGTTTTGCCGTATATGCTTCCATCTTATTGTTTTGATCAAATTCCATCATTCGGCGATTATCAGGATCTTTTGCACCGTCCATCATATGTTCCGTTCCTTGATATATGATCGGAATTCCAGGTGCTGTATAGAGATACATAAGTGCCATCTTTAATCTTTTTTCAGGATTTTCCTGTTTCAACAAAGCTTCACGAACAAATCGAATATTATCATGATTGTCGATAAAGTTACCTAACGTATACGGATCTTCATAATAATAGTTGTTTCTTTCCCATACCGAATAGAGTTCTGAAAGCGATTGTCCACTCTCTTTAAATATCCGAACCATTTCATTAAATAAAGGATAGTCTACGAATGACTCAATTCCTGACTTATTGTACGCTGCAATGTACCTTGGATCGTTATGCCACACTTCACCGATTAAATAAAAATCAGACTTCTTTTCTTTTACTACATTAGAAAGTTCGTTCCAAAAATCTTTAGGTACATGTTTCACGGTATCTAAACGATAGCCATCAATATCCGTTTCTTTTATCCAAAATGCTGCAACATCCAGTAAATATCTCCTTGTTGCTGGATGTTCTGTATTAAGATCTGGCAGTCCAGCCAGCCACCCATTCTCAACATTTTGCTGGTTATCCCAATTGGTGATTTCTTCTTGAGGATGAAACCAATCCTCTTTATTTCCGTCAACTAACCAAGGATGCTGATATCCTGTGTGATTGACGACAAGGTCCAAAATCACTTTAATGTCACGATCATGCGCTTCTCTTACAAGAAGCTTCAATTCTTCTTTCGTTCCAAAATGTTCTTCTGTTTCATAAAAATCCTCGGTCCAATATCCGTGGTAGCCCTTTTGCTCATTCTTCACAACTGGCGTCAACCAAATAGCCGTTATTCCAAGTTTTTTAAGGTAATCTAGTTTTTGTATGATACCTTTGAAGTCACCGCCATGGTAGGCAGATGGATCACTTGTATTCACATCATAATCATTGGTTTTATCTCCGTTGTGAAACCGATCTATCATAATAAAATAGATGATTTCATCTTGCCATGACCGCTCTTCCTTTTTTTCTGCAAGCGCTTTATTTTGCACAGATAAAAAAAGAAGAAACGACATAGCCAAGAAAATCATTCTTTTGCCCATCGCCGTTCCTCCTTGTTTGCTTTGCGTTTAACCTTTTGTTCCGCCAGCTGTTAATCCTGAGATGAAATAACGCTGCAGAGATAAGAACAACAGACCGATCGGAATTGCAACTAATACAGAGCCTGCCGCAAAAAGTGTAAAGTTGTTGCCAAATTTGTTTGAGATCATGTTAAACAGTCCAACTGCCAAAGTTTGTTTTTCATCTGAGCTGATAAGGATGGATGCTAAGATAAAATCTGCAAACGGTGAAATGAAACTGAATAACGCAATAACCGCTAAGATTGGCTTAGACAGCGGCAAAATGATCTGCCAGAAGATACGGAAGTGGCCAGCACCATCAATGCGTGCGGATTCATCCAGTTCTTTCGGAATCGTGTCATAATAATTTTTTGCCAAATAGGTGTTCATTGGAATTAATCCACCGACATAAACAAGGATTAATGCAAGATGTGTATCTAATAATCCAATTTGATACGTAAGGATATAGATGGCTAGTATCGCAACGAACTGTGGAATCATCTGAAGAATCAAGAACAATAACAAGCCATTTTTGCGGCCGATAAACTTATATCTTGAGAAGGCATAAGCAGTAAGGCCAATAAAGATAACCGATAGCACCATTGTAATAAAACAGATTTTAAGGGTGTTCCAGTACCACGTTAAATATTCTGTTTCTGCAAAGAGCTTTTTGTAGTGATCCAGTGTCGCATTTTCAGGAATGATCGTAGAACTCGATAAGCTATTACCGGGATTAAACGAAGAACCGACTACCCATAAGATGGGATAGATCACAACAGCAATTGCACCTGATAAAATAAGATATGACAGAGTTAAACGGATCCTTTTTGCTGTTTTTATACTCATATTAAATCATTCCTTCATCCTTAAATGATTTGGTTTTTCTGAAATTATAAAGAGCTACGGAAACGATGATAATTGATAACATAACTGTAACGGCAGCCGCCTTGCTGTATTGTGCAGAAGTCATCGTTAAGTTGTAGATCCAGGAAATCAAGATATCAGTTCCACCTGCATTTTGATCTGGCACTGCAGGTCCACCGTTGTTGAATAAGTAAATGACGTTAAAGTTATTAAAGTTAAACGTATATTGCGTAATCATGATAGGTGCCGTTGTAAATAAGATCATTGGCAAAGTTATCTTTCTGAACTTATCCCAGTTTGTCGCTCCATCTACTGTTGCAGCTTCATAAAGTTCACCAGGAATGGATTGAAGCACACCCGTTGTCATCGCCATGATGAACGGGAAACCGAGCCAGGATTGAATCATGATCAGTGCGATCTTTGTGTAAAAAGGATCAGTCATCCAAGGTATGGAATCGATTCCAACTGCTCCTAAAATATCTTTATTAATGGCTCCGAACGTATCATTAAACAATCCTGAGAAAATGAGAATCGATACGAAAGCCGGTACTGCCCAAGGAAGAATTAATAATGTTCGTATAAAGCCTTTAAATTTCAAATCTTTTTGGTTAAGAATAACAGCAAGGAATATTCCTATGCCAATCTGTAAAGTTGTTGCTGTAAATGTCCAAATTATCGTCCAAGCAAATACAGATATGAAAGTTTCACGCCAAATGTCAAGGGTGAACATTTCGATAAACGTTTTAAATCCAACCCAATCTACTAGTTTGTTAGGCGGTGAATTATATAGGTTGTAGTTCGTAAAAGATAGTAGAAGCATAAACACGATTGGAAAAATAACGACGAATACCAATAATAGAAATCCAGGTCCAACCATTAAATAAGGAAACCCTTTATCGATTACGTTGTGATATTGCTCACGAAGTGTATTTAGCTGTAACCCCATATCACGCTTCTTACCATTTTGGTAGGCGTCATATAAATTCAATGCATAAAATGCTAGCCCGATTGCTACTACAATGATTGAAATAACACCGTTCACTAGTAAGAAAATAGAATGATCACGAGGAACTTCAGTACCTAAAGTTACAAGTCCCCATAACCCAATATTTAAAAAATCCAGAAACGCAATAAAATAACATACTGCAAGGAATAAAAAACCAAATCCTTTTACCCATTGTTTATTATAAAATTGCCCGATTCCTGGAATGATGGACAGCAGAGCTGCCGTCTTACGATGTGTCATTACAGGGTTCTCCTCTCTTTTGCTCACCTATTATTGTAATATGTTCGAAAGAATTCAGGACCCATTTTAAGCGAAACCTTTCCAACACACACAATAAGTGAGAGAAAGCAGTACCCGCGACGTCTGGGTACCGCTTTCCTCTTATTGCTGTTTAATTATTTGCTGTGGTTTGCTTTGATGTTGTCTTGAATGGTTTTAACAGCACTCTCTAACGCTGCTTTTGGCTTAGATTTTCCAGTTGCAGATAGTTGAAGTGAGTTCGCAGCTGGCGCCCATACTTCTGCCATCTCAGGGATGTTTGGCATTGGAACACCACGTTCTGATTGAACTGCTACAGCTTTAGCTGCTTCGTTGTCTGCAATGATTGGGTCCTCCATAAGAGAAACTACTGGAGGGATTTCTGCTGTTTTTTCATAACGAACTTTCGCGCTTTCTTCGTTCGTAAGGAATTCAACAAGCTTTGTAGCCCATTCTTGGTTTTCAGAGAAAGCACTTACGTTGTAAGCTTTAACACCGATGAACGTTTTTACATACTCCCCGTTTGGAAGTTTAGGCATTGGTGCAACACCGATATCAATTCCAGCATCTTTGTAACCTTGGAAAGACCAAGGGCCATTCATAACAGATGCCGCTTTTCCTTCAGTGAACAATCCGTCGATTGTAGAACCAGCTTTTTCACCGATGATACCTTTCGGGAACAAACCGTCGTTGTACCAGCTAGTGATATATTCTAAACCTTCAACAGCACCTTCGTTAGCTAGTCCAACATCAGCTGGATCTAGAGTACCGTTGTCATCTTTAAATACATATCCACCAAATCCAGAAAGAACTCCGTGTGCGAAGTAGAAATCAGTCCAGTTTGCAAGGTAGCCATAATCAGCTCCACCTTTGTCACCTTTAGAGAAAGCCATAAGATCTTCTAAAGACTCAGGTGCTTTTTCCATAAGCTTTTTATTGTAGATGAATACAGGAGTTTCAGTAGACTTTGGAAGTCCATAAAGGTTCCCATCATATGTTAATGCATTAATTGATGATTCTGTATAAAGTTTTGTTACATCATCAGCTACTTTAATTGGTGAGATTAGTCCTTCAATTGCTAAAGGTCCAATTCGGTCATGTGGAGTTGTGATTACATCTGGTCCTTTTTTAGCTGGTCCATCAAGACGTAATTTCTCTTGTTGATCAAGCATCGGAATTTCTTTCAGCTCAACTTTGATGCCATACTTCTCTTCGAACTTCTTGACAGCATCCTTTGTTCCAACACCTTTTTCTTGGTCTTCCCAAATGACTAGCTTTTCTGGCTTATCGCTAGAAGCTTCTTTCTTTCCGCCAGTAGAACCGCTTTCTTCTTGCGGTCCGCAAGCAGCTAGAGCACTTGCAGCAAGAGCAAAAGTTAAAGGCAATGCTAATAACTTTTTCATGAATGTACCCCCCATTTGATATATAAAATTCAAAGCATACAAACGTTTGCACAACCTAGCAAAAAAATAGAATCATGTTTGATTATGTGGTTTTGCCGTTTATGAAAACGATTGCATTACCTGCTCAATTTCATTATACATCGGCATTAAATTATTACAATAGTTTTTTATTTTTTTTTGAATTCGCTTTCATTTTTTCTTGATTCTTGTATACTATAAGTAGTAACAAAGTGAAGGCAATGTACATGTATTCGGGTACAACCTAGGTATTTTATAGGTTGTGCCCTTTTTTTATGTTTTTTAAGAGAAGGGAGAAAATACACATATGATAAAAGAAGCGATTTACCACAGACCAGGCAACAATTATGCGTATGCTTATGATGAAAAAACACTTCATATCCGCCTACGAACGAAAAAAGGAGATGCTGACAAAGTAACTCTCATTTATGGAGATCCTTATGACTGGACAGAAGACGGTTGGCAAACTTCGACCGCACCAATGACCTTAAGCGGATCTGATGAATGGTTTGATTATTATTTTATTGAAATCCAACCCCCTCACCGACGTTTACGGTATGGGTTTGAGATTGCTAACAAAGATGAGGTATTGACGTATACGGAAAAAGGGTTTTATGAAGAAGCGCCTTTTGACGATACCGCTTATTATTTTTGTTTTCCTTTTTTAAATGCGATCGATATTTTTCGCGCCCCATCTTGGGTGAAGGATACGGTTTGGTATCAAATTTTCCCTGAGCGTTTTGCAAATGGAGACATAAGCAACGACCCTCTAGGCACTCTTCCTTGGGCTAGTGAAGAACCGAAACCAAATAATTTTTTTGGCGGTGATTTTCAAGGTGTGATCGACCATATAGACCATCTTGTTAAACTAGGTGTTACCGGCATCTACTTTACCCCTATCTTTAAAGCAAAATCGAACCATAAATATGATACAATCGATTATTTGGAGATCGATCCACAGTTTGGGGATAAAGATACATTTAAGAAACTCGTTAAGATCTGCCACGAAAATGGCATTAAAGTGATGCTTGACGCTGTATTCAATCATAGTGGCTTCTTCTTTGAACCTTTTCAAGATGTGTTGAAGAATGAAGAGCATTCTCGCTTCAAAAACTGGTTTCATCTTAACGAGTTCCCAATCCAAACAGAACCGCGTCCAAATTATGATACGTTTGCTTTTGAAAAATCCATGCCAAAGCTGAACACAGAAAATCCTGAAGTAAGGGAATATTTGCTAAAAGTCGCTCGTTATTGGATCGAAGAATTTAATGTGGATGGCTGGAGACTTGACGTGGCAAATGAAGTCGACCACTCCTTTTGGAGAGAATTTAGGACTGCTGTAAAATCGGTAAAGCCTGATGCGTATATATTAGGAGAAATCTGGCATGATTCCATGAATTGGCTGCAAGGTGATCAATTTGATGCGGTAATGAACTATCCTTTCACGAATGCTGTTCTTGATTTTGTCGCAACAGAATCCATTGATGCAAAAGTATTCGCAGAAAAACTGACAGCCGTTATGCAAATGTATCCAGAGAACGTGAATGAAGTGGCTTTCAATCTTCTCGGGTCACACGATACAGCTCGCGTTTTAACATTATGTGATGACAACAAAGATAAATTAAAACTTCTTTACTTATTGATGCTGACATTTAAAGGAACACCTTGTATTTATTATGGAGATGAAATTGGAATGTCTGGCGGACGTGATCCTGGCTGCAGAAAGTGCATGGAATGGGATGAATCCAAACAAGACATAGAATTGTTTGAGCATATTCAAACACTTCTTTCACTTCGAAAAAAGCACAAAGTATTAGCTAACGAAGGAGAGATGCGTTTTATTTCTGCAGAAGGAAAAGTACTTCTCTACGAAAGATCTTCATATGATGAGAGCATCCTCATTTTATTAAATGCTGGGGGAAAAGTTGAGAAACATTTATTCACTATTCCTGAGGATTATGAATTGCTCTTCGGTCAAGAGCATTCTCATTCTCTTCCGCCATACGGTTTTGGCGTCTATAGAAAAAGATAAATCCTATCCTCTTACTGTAAAAAGTAAGGGGATTTTATTTCATGTGCTCCTTTTTACTGCTACAATAGGAAAATATTCAAAAAGTATAGATGGAGAGGGATATACATGAAAGGAAAAAACGTCGCCAAGCTTTCCCTTTTTGCCATTACGTGGCCCATTTTTATAGAAATTATGCTTCATATGCTGATGGGAAACGCAGATACACTTATGCTTAGTCAGTATTCAGATCACTCTGTAGCAGCAGTTGGTCTCACCAACCAGCTCCTTTCCATCGTCATCGTAATGTTCGGTTTTGTTGCTACCGGCGCCTCAGTAGTCATCGCTCAGGCGATTGGTGCCAAGCTAGATCATACGGCAGCCCAAGTTGCTGTGGTAGCCATTGTCGCTAACTTGTTATTTGGATTGCTTTTAAGTGGTACGTTATTTGTGTGGGGAGATGTTTTCTTAACTTGGATGAACACCCCTCCTGAACTAATGAAAGAAGCTTCAAGTTATTTACTCATAGTAGGCGGTTTTTCTTTCATTCAGTCTGTGATCATGACGATCGGTGCCGCGATCAGAAGTTATGGATTTACGAAGGATGCGATGTACGTCACGATTGGCATGAACATCTTAAATGTTATTGGAAATTATTTATTCATCTTTGGAGCATTCGGCTTTCCTGTCCTAGGAGTAGAAGGCGTTGCAATCTCTACAACTGTCAGCCGGTTTCTAGGGTTGTTCGTTATTCTTTATTTGTTGCTTAAACGCTCATCTATCCCGCTTCCATTTCGTGACTCGTTAAAATTGTTTCCTCTTCATATTAAGAGCGTGTTAAAGATCGGACTTCCGTCTGCAGGAGAACATCTGTCTTATAGCGGTTCACAGATGGTAATTACGTTCTTTATTACTTTATTGGGCACAACAGCGCTAACTACAAAAGTTTATACCTTTAACATCATGATGTTTATCTTTCTTTTCGCTGTCGCAATCGGTCAAGGTACCCAGATCTTAATCGGACATTTAATCGGTGCGAAGTCATACGATCGAGCTTATAAGACTTGTCTTAAAAGCCAAACGTACGCCATGATTATCAGTTTCTTGATGGCCGGAGTTGCGTCACTTTTCGCAAAACCGCTTCTATCCATTTTTACAGATAATCCTGAGATTATTAAAGAAGGAACGCTTCTTTTATACCTCACACTGCTGCTTGAACCTGGGCGTTCATTCAACCTGGTTATCATCTCAAGTCTGCGGGCAGCTGGTGATGTGAAGTTTCCTGTCGTGATGGGTGTTCTATCAATGTGGGGTGTTAGTGTGCCTCTTGCGTATTTGCTTGGCATCACATTCGACCTAGGCTTAGCGGGAATATGGCTTGCTTTTACAGCAGATGAATGGCTGCGCGGCCTTTTTATGCTATGGAGATGGCGCAAGCGAAAATGGCAAAATAAATATATCATTCAAAACGAAGCAACCGCATAACAGACAAAAACCGGAGAACGAATCGTACTCCGGTTTTTATTATATTTTCTAATCCAAAATATTTACGTTATAGTCTGTAAGCCAGCTATCGATTTGGGCTAGATGCGCCATAAGCTGAGGACCTGTCATGAGTTGACCAAACCATGGTTCCTTAAAGGTTTCTCCATTCGTATCAATGATGCTTTGCACCTTTTTACGGTTCAATATTTCAAAAAGTGGTGAGTTTTTCTTTTTCACAATAGCTTGCAGCCAGTCTTTTACACCATTTGTGTATTCAGGATGGAATGTTTTCGGATAGGGACTTTTTTTGCGATACAGCACATCGTCAGGCAGAACCCCTTTTAATGCCTTTCTGAGTATTCCCTTCTCTCTGCCGTCATACATCTTCATTTCCCAAGGGATATTCCAAGCATATTCTACGATTCTATGATCAGCGAACGGCACCCTTACTTCTAGACTCGCCCCCATACTCATACGGTCTTTCCGATCAAGAAGTGTTGTCATAAACCATAGCATATTTAAGTAGAAGATTTCCCTGCGTCTTGCTTCTATTCGTGTTTCTCCAAACAAAACAGGTGTTTCACTTACCGTTTCTTCGTATCTTTGCTGAACATAGGATGCAAGATTCAGCTTATTGGCCCACGAATCTTGTAAAAGGTTTTGTCTAGCTTCTGTTGAGCGCATCCACGGAAACATGTCTCGGTTCATAAGCTCTTCTTTATGAAACCATGGGTATCCTCCGAAGATCTCATCCGCACATTCCCCTGACAAAGCTACAGTAGATTGCGGTTTGATCTGACGACAGAACCAGAGTAGCGATGAATCCACATCAGCCATACCCGGTAAATCACGAACTGTAACTGCTTCACGTAAATGATTGATTAATAGCTCGTTATCAATCACACAACGATGATGAACTGAACCTGTTGCCTCAACCATCTTTTCAATCCAATGCTCATCAGAATTAGGCTGATAAACGCTCGCCTTAAAGTACTTTTCATTGTCGATATAATCAACACTGAACGTATGCAGTTCACCCTTATTTTCTTCTTGGAAATAGTTCGCCGCAATTGCCGTTATCGCGCTTGAATCAAGTCCACCTGATAGAAACGTACAAACGGGTACATCTGCCACTAACTGGCGTGTTACGGCGTCTTTTACTAGATTGCCGACATTTTCAATCGTTTCTTCCAATGAATCTTGATGTGGTCTGCTCTCGACATTCCAATACCGCCAAATTTTAAGCCCGTTTTTCGTGTAGGTTGCTGCATGTGCAGGACGAAGTTCATTTATTCCCTTATATACCCCGTTGCCAGGCGTCCTTGAAGGACCAAGTCCAAACACTTCTTGAAGCCCTTCCCGATCAATCTCAGCTTTTATATCCGGATGAGCCAAAATTGACTTTATTTCTGATCCAAAGAGAAACATTCCTCCTCTTTCAGAATAAAAGAAGGGTTTCACTCCTAATCGATCTCTGGCCACAAACAAGCTTTCTTTTTCTTCATCCCATATTCCGAATGCAAAGATTCCGTTAAACTTTTCGATGCATGCTTCTCCCCACTCCATATAAGCAAGCAGCAAAACCTCTGTATCAGAATGCCCTTCAAACATATATCCTTTTTGAAACAGCTCTTTTCTAATTTCTTCTGTGTTATATAACTCACCGTTATAACAGAGCGTGTAAGTGAAGTCGTTTTTTCTTCTGCTCATCGGCTGAGCCCCGCCTGCGATATCCACTACCGCTAATCGTGCATGACCAAAACCAGCATGAGCGGTACTCCAGACATTTAGAGCGTCAGGTCCTCTTTTGGATAAAGAAGTTGCCATTTTCAATAAAACATTTTTTTCGTTGATGAGGTTACGATTCCAATCTGCCCAACCGGTTATTCCGCACATTGGTTTCATCCTTTCTCTTCAAACTGCAAGTATTTTACGTATGCCCAATACTTAAGCATATGCTTTCGTCCTTGTACGGGTGTTAACGATTTATTGTGCAAGTTCTTCCATTTTGTATATAATGAATGTATATTTCAGAGGATAAAGGTGATAAACGAATGCCACAGTCGAAGTTTTTCCGTATTGGTTACGGATTGCTCCTCATTTTTCTTATTATTTGGGTTGGAACAAAGATTGACTTTATTTTTAGACCGCTTGTTGTTCTCGTTCAGACCTTGTTTTTCCCATTCTTATTAGGCGGTGTTTTGTACTATTTATTCAGACCCGTAGTCCAGTTTCTACATAAGCGGAAGGTTCCAAAGATGTTATCCATCTTGCTCATATATTTACTGGCAATCGGATTGTTCGTTCTCTTGTTTTATTCCATCGGACCCGTTTTACAAAGACAGGTCAGCAATCTTATCGAAAACACGCCAGCCTTGATTGATGCCATTCGCTCGAAATTGAATGATCTTCAACAGAATGAGTGGGTGAATCGCTTCCAGGAAAGTGAACAGTTTGATGTTAAGGAGATTTCGGAAAAAGTTACGGCTTATCTCTCTAATAGTGTAGAGACGATTGGAACGAACATCGCTAACTTTATTGGAATCATTACAAACATTATTATGATTTTTGTTACGGTTCCGTTCATTTTGTATTACATGCTAAAAGAAGGCGAAAAAGCTCCTCAGATGGTGTTGCAAACACTGCCTGAAAAACAGCGTAATAATGGAACAAAGATTTTAAAAGATATGGATATCGCGCTAAGCTCTTATATTCAAGGTCAAATTCTAGTCAGTGTATGTGTAGGTACAATGCTGTACATCGGGTATTTAATCATTGGAATCGAATATTCACTGATCTTAGCCATTATCGCGATGTTTACGAATGTGATTCCGTTTCTTGGTCCGATTATTGGGGTTGTGCCAGCACTTATCGTTGCAGTCGTTGACTCACCTGCTATGGTTATAAAAGTGCTGATTGTCATGGTAATTGCCCAACAGATTGAAGGGAATGTTATCTCCCCGCAAGTTATGGGTAAAAAGCTGGACATCCATCCGCTTACCATCATTTCGCTCTTACTTGTTGCAGGCAGTCTAGGAGGATTGCTTGGCTTGATCTTAGCTGTACCGGTATATGCCGTGTTAAAAGTAATCGTACTCCACACGTACAGACTGATTAACTTACGAAAAGATCGAAAACATTAGAGAATAAGAAGAGCACCGATAAGGATCGGTGCTCTTTTTTGTTGGAAGGATGTTTGTATTCGGACCGCTCGTAAATCTCTCGGACCGCTCGTTCAGCGAGGATAAATCCCGCTGAACGAGCTTCAGTATTACTCCACGTCCACGCTTCCTATCTATATCAAAAAAACAAACCATTTTCGCTAAAAATGGTTTGTTTTAATAGAGTTATTTCGCTTCTTGCGGCTGATTTTCGTAAATTGGTACCCAGCCTTCTTTTGATTTAAAGATTCGAACGGCTACTACTTTTCTATCTTCTTGAAGGGTGAAATAATGACGATAATTTTCCGGGACCGATATAAGATCACCAGGCTCAAGTTCTACATCGAAAAACCTTCCGTTCGGTCCTTCTATCGCAAAGATGCCATGACCTGAAACGATGAACCGCACTTCATCGTCAGTATGGTGATGCTCGGCTAAAAAGTTTTTTAACAGTTCATCCAAGTTCGGTGTGTCTTCAGATAACGAGATCACGTCTTCTGTTACGTAGCCTCTTCTAAGTGAGATATCATCGATTTCACTTCGGAAGGTTTGAATGATTTCTTCTTTATTTTCATCAGTCAGCGCAAAATTTTCTCGAAGATGTTTCGGAAGCTTTTTGATGTCCCATTTTTCATAGATGACTTCCTGACTGTTTAAATAGAGTTCTACTTCATGTTGATTTTCAATTCTTTCGTTATTGTCATGAAATCTTAATTGTGCCATTTTTAACGCCTCCAAATGAGATTGTTTTTTGGTTTCTGTTTAAAAAGAGAAGGGTTTGCAGCTTTAAATGATAAGAGAAAAGAAACTCAAAGGCTTCAAGATGCTTTTTTGCTTCAAAAGCGTTTCTTCCCCACACGGTTATTCCGTGGTTACGGATAAGAACCGCTTTCGTATCAGCTTTTATACCATTTGCTACCGCCTTTGATAGCTTAGTCAGATCTGCATAGTTTTCTACAATGGGCACCGTGATGCTGCCATCTTCTTCCCAGATTCCAAACGCTTTGATCAGCTCTTGTTGTTTAAACGTGATCTCTCCTTCATTTGCATACAGTTCTGATATGAGGTTGTTGTCGACTGTATGTACGTGAAGACAGCAGCCAGCATCTGTTAACCGATACACTTCACAATGAATGCTTGTTTCAGCTGATGCTTTAAGCCCCGTTTGTTCAATCGGATTCCCTATCCCATCAACAAGCAAAAAATCTTCTGACGTACGCTTCGTTTTATCTTTCCCGCTTGCAGATATAAAAAAGGTAAGTGGATCATCTGTAACTTTAATAGACACATTTCCACTCGTTCCCGGAAACCAGTCCCTTCTAGCGAGTTCGTCTTTCACATCGGCCAGTTCATTCCAGCGTTGTTCTTTTGCCGTCAACTTTTTACCTCCTCTTTTTTGAGAGCTTGAATGACATCAAAAAATGTTTCAAAAGGTGTATATGGAATTCGGTTTTCCTCGCATTTTTCAATCAAGTAATCTCTTGCAAACACCATATCAGCTAGTTTTGACGCTTGAAGGTCTGTGATTGAATCACCGATTACAATTTTTTTGTGTTCTGGAAATTGAGATTCTAGTCTGCGAATAACAGAAGGTTTACAGCATCCGCAATCCTTATGACATTTTTTATCACATAGATGAGGCCATGTGATACGAATATGAGTTCCGCTAAAATCACTTGAATTACAGATGATTTGATCTGTACGTAATTTCTTCTCAAGTACAGGATAAACAAAGAAATCGATTCCGCCACTCACGACATAAAGCGGTATATTTTCTGTTTTTGTATAATGAATAAACTCCTGAAAACCTTCTCGTATTTTAGAACGGGTTAAGACAAACTGAATGATTTCCTCTTTTTGGCTAGAAGAAATTTTTGAAAACAAATTTCCTACTCCTTCTCGAATCGAGATGGTCTCGTTTAATATTTCGGTTACGATAGCCTGCCACCCGTCAGGTGCAAATTCTTCCATAATGGCTACGATGTTATCTTTCTCTGTTACAGTCCCATCAAAGTCACAGAAAATTACAGGACGATGAGTCATGTAACAGGCACCCCTCCCCATAGATGTAACGCTTTTTGAAGCTCCGGATGTTGTTTTGCGTACTCTTCCAAATTCTCGCCTTTTACAGAAGCATTGATGGCTTGGCGAAAAGCACGAGCCCCGCCCGAGGCACCTTCTGGATGGCCATGAATTCCTCCACCCGCATTTATGACACTATCTAGACCAAAATCATGATATAAGACAGGGGTTAATCCTGGATGAATTCCAGCTGATGGTACTGGAAAAGCTTTTTTTAGACATATATCGGCTGTAGTTAAGGATTCAGCAATGCTCATTGCTTCATTCTTTTCCAAGGCGACACTTCCATACGGAGACGGAAACAAGACGAGATCTGCACCAGCATAGCGCAACAGTTTTCCTAGTAAGACTGAATAGCTGATTCCATAAAGAGAAGATGAACCTATTGCTCCAGACAGTGCTGGATGGGCCATGATTGGCAGCGGAATGTTTTTGTCTTCTGCCAGCTCCTGAAGAACGTCTGGACCGTATGCCAAAACATTAAACAATAAGGCGTTTGCACCTAAATCAGCAGCTCTTTTTGCTTTATCTCTTAACTCGCTTGTTCTCCCCGTTAAGTTAACGGCGTAAAGTGTTTTTTCTCCCGTTTCGCTTTCCGCTTGTCTCAGAACGTCTTTTGCTGTTTTAATTCGTTCTTCAAATGGAGTTAGCGGATTATCAAAGAGGATCTCATCATCTTTTACTAGATCCACACCGCCAATTGCTTGTTCAAATAACTGTTTTTTGAAAAAAGAGAGATCTTTTCCAAGCACCCCTTTAAAAATGCTCATTACAAGAGGACGATCGTATACTCCCAGGATATCGCGTATTCCAGAGATTCCGTATTTTGGACCTGGAAACTGTTGCTCAAGCTGTTTATCAAACTCTAAATCTACAAGTTTAATCTCCCCATCTAATGACAGTTTTCCAAACACCGTCGTTAAGATAGCTGGCAGATCATTTGAAAAGTTAGCGCTTGGATAGGAGATTTTTAGCAATCCCTTCGTTCTTCTGCTGCCTAGGAATTGATTAGCTGATTCGTCATTATTCAAGACGGTCACACTTTCTACCACAGCTTTATGTTTTTTTAGCTGCTCTTGCTCTAATTGAGGAAGATTCGTCCATGATCCTACCGTCAGACCGAGTGCAATTCCCTCCGCTTTTTTCTCAAGATCTCCTTTGTTGTCATGCACCAAATAAGTCGCTGTTACTTTCCCCATGTTGTTTAATCTCCTTTCAAACACAATAAAAAGCCCCTTCACAAGGAAGGGGCACTAAAATCAGCAGTTCCGCTTCCTCTCATCTCTCAGCCCGAATCATAGACTGCAAGAATTAGCACCGTTTTCAGCTAAACACTTGTTAACTGAATGGTTGCCGGGTATCATCGGGCTAGTCCCTCCACCTGCTCTTAATAAGAGTGCAAATTGTTTGAATATATTGTTAAATGTGATTATGACAGGGCAATAAGTATCTGTCAACTACAAATTTACATCAGTTTTGCAATCCGGTCAGCGGCTTCGATCAATCTCTCTTCTGACGTCAGCAATCCGACACGCACATATTTGTCACCTGCTTTACCAAATCCGATTCCAGGTGCAACAACCACATGTGCCTTATCTAACACATAGTCAGCAAAGGATTCTGATGTATAGCCTTCTGGTACTGGCAGCCAGCAAAAGAACGATCCTTTTGGTGCCTCTACATCCCAGCCGTGCTGCTTTAGTCGGCCAATAAAGGCATTGCGACGCTTTTCATAGGTATAAACAAGATTTTCTACACATACTTGAGGTCCGTTTAGTGCAGCAGCCGCTGCATGTTGAACCGCCCCAAACAAACTGACATAAAAATGATCCTGCAAGAGATTGATCGCCTCAATAACATGTTCGTTCCCGACCGCAAAACCTACACGCCATCCTGCCATGTTGTATGTTTTAGAAAGGGTATAGATTTCAATACCAACGTCTTTAGCACCATCCACCTCCAGGAAACTTACAGGTTTTTGTCCATCAAAACCAATCGCACCATAAGCAAAATCATGACAAACTAAAATATCATGTTTTCTTGCAAGTTCCACGGTTTCAATAAAAAATTCTCTTGTTGCCACGCCCGCCGTTGGATTGTTCGGATAGTTTAAAAACATGAGCTTTGCCTCATTTAGTATACTTTCTTCTAAATCGGCATATCGTGGCAAGAACTGATTTTCTTCTTTTAGGGGCATCGTCTCCATTTTTGCTCCGGCCATTGCAATGCCAGACCAATAGTCCGGATACCCTGGATCTGGAACGAGGGCTATATCTCCAGCGTTTAAATAGCATTGCGATAATTCTACTAGACCAACTTTACCTCCAAACAAAATAGCTATTTCTTTTTCTGGGTTCAACGTAACTCCATATTCTCTTTCATAAAAATCGGATGCTGCCTGTTTTAAGAAGGAGTGCCCACGAAATGGTGAATACTTGTGAAAATTCGGGTCATCTGCTCCTTCTTTCAAAGCATCAACAATATGTAATGGCGTCGGCTGATCAGGATTTCCCTGACCTAGATTAATAACATCATAGCCTTGTTCCATATAGTAACTTACTTTTTTTACAAGCTTCGCAAAAAATTGTTCGGGCAGTTTTCCCATAACCTCTGCCTGTTCAAACCGTTTCACTTTCCATCACTTCCAGTCTAATTTGAATGTTCTTGAAATTCTAATGAGTTATGTTATACGCTTAAGGAAATTCTGTAAAGACTTTTTTAGTCTAGGGGGTATTTCTTTGAAGATTGCTTGTTTACAAATTGATGTCCAATTTGGCAAACCTGAAAAAAACTATGTGCATCTGGAGAAAACCATTCGTGAAGCTGTTCGTCTTCATCAACCGGATACATTGGTGCTGCCAGAGCTCTGGGATACAGGATATGACCTGACCCGATTAGATGAAATTAGTGATCAAAATGGTGATCATGCAAAAAAATGGTTACGTTCACTTGCTAAGGAGCATGCCATAAATATAATCGGTGGCTCTATCGCCTTTCGTGAGGAAGATGTCGTTTATAATACGATGCTCAGTTTTAATCGAAAAGGACAGCATATCGGCACATATAAAAAAACGCACCTCATAACACTCATGGAAGAAGAAAAGTACATCTCTCCGGGAAAAAAGAACGGCATGTTTTCGGTTGACGGGATATTATCTTCAGCTGTGATCTGTTATGATATCCGTTTCCCAGAATGGGTTCGCAAGCCGTTTCTAAAAGGCGCAAAGATTCTTTTCGTGCCCGCTCAATGGCCGATTCAAAGACAGACTCACTGGCGAGCTCTTCTCATTGCAAGGGCTATTGAAAATCAATGCTACGTGGTTGCCTGTAACCGAATAGGAAGTGATCCGAACAATACGTTTGCCGGTCAGTCCATGATCATCGACCCTTGGGGAGACATTGTAGCAGAAGCCTCTCCTGCTTCTGAAGAAATACTAGTCGCTAATATTTCACCTGACTTGGTAGATGACGTGCGATTAAAAGTCCCTGTCCTCAATGACCGCCGCGAAGATCTTTATTAAATTTTATCATTTTCAAAAAAAGTTTGACAAAAGATTTCCATTCGTTGTAGTATAACGATTATGAATTGCGTGAATAGTATTACACTTTAAACAAACAAAATAACTTGGTCTCTTATCAAGAGCAGGTGGAGGGATTTGGCCCGATGAAACCCAGCAACCGACTGTAATACCATTGTGAGATGGGGCGCCCGCCAGATTTTGGGAGCCGCTTAATTGATAGTATCAATAAGCGTATGGCACGGTGCTAATTCCAGCAAAACACTTTGTTTTGCTAAGATAAGAGGCACGGAATTGCTGTCAATCCGAGCCTCTTATTCATACGAAAAGAGGCTTTTTTAATGCCATTAACTTTCTGGGGGGAACGATTGATGAGTGTAAAAGTAAAATCAGCATATGAACCATTGAATGAGTTAACAGTGCTTGAGATAGTCAAAGACATCCATTATTTTGAAGCGGCTGCAGAGAACGAATTAAAGGTAAAAGAGATCGGAGACGGCAATTTAAATCTCGTCTTTCATGTTGAACATCCATCATCCCAAACATCCTTAATCGTCAAACAGGCTCTTCCCTATGCAAAGGTAGTTGGTGAAAGCTGGCCTCTTACATTAGACCGAGCAAGAATTGAAAGTGACGCTTTGTTAAAGCAATCCGAATTTGTTTCTACACTTGTTCCAAAGATCTATTACTCCGATCAAACGTTGGCAATAACTATAATGGAGGACCTGTCTGATCATGTTATTCTGCGCAAAGCACTGGTCGAAGGCAAGACCTATCGAAAACTAGCAGAAGACATCGGAACGTTTACCGCTAAAATGGCCTTTTATACGAGTGATTTTTATCTGCATCCTTTTGAGAAAAAAGACCAAGTGCAACGTTTTTCAAATCCTGAGCTTTGTAAAATTACTGAAGACCTCGTGTTTACAGACCCATTTTTTAACCATGACACAAACGATTTTCCAAAAGAACTGCAGAGTCAAGTGGAGAAGATCTGGAACGATAAAGAACTTTTAAGAGAAGTTGCAGATTTACGGTATTCCTTCCTCACAAGAGCTGAGATCTTACTTCATGGTGACCTGCATACAGGCAGCATTTTTGTGAAAGAAAATTCAACGAAAGTCATCGATCCAGAATTCGCTTTTTACGGCCCTGCAGGATTTGACATCGCTCACTTTTTTGCAAATCTCGCACTCAATCATCTTGCACAAAACGTCCACGCCAAAGAACCTTTTCATCGTGAGTCTGTTCAAGGCTATTTGCTGGAAACCATTAATAAAACATGGATGACATATGAAACAGTTTTTACTAATTTGTGGCATGAACATGCACTTGATCCTTTTGCTAAAACAGATGGAGTTTTAGAAAGATTCCTGCACAAAACCTTTCAAGATGCTGTCGGTTTTGCAGGATGTGAGATCATTAGAAGAACCATCGGACTCGCTCATGTTGCCGACCTTGATTCAATTGAACAAAAAGACATCGAGGTGTTCTATAAGAAAAAAGCGCTTGAGCTCGGAAGCTGCCTCATTAAGTACAGAAAAACATTCACGTCCATTACAGAACTTGTTAATAAAATTAAAGATGCATAAGCAAAAAACAGCACTCCTAACCTTTTAGGATGTGCTGTTTTCTATCATAAATGTTTCTTTTAAAAACCGATCGGCACTATGAGCGGGCATCGGTTTACTAATAAAGTATCCTTGAGCGGTATGACAGCCATATTCTCTTAAAAGCTTCATCTGCTCAAACGTTTCTACACCTTCAGCGACTGTTGAAACGGCCAGCCCCTCACACATCATGATAATGGCTTTGATGATTGCCGCATCACTCGTGTTAAAATAATCATCGCTTAGATGACGAATAAAGCTTTGATCAATTTTTAATGAATCCACCGGAAAATCTTTTAAATAACTTAAAGAGCTATAGCCTGTCCCAAAATCATCGATCGACAGTTTCACTCCTAACTCTCGTAACTCTTTCATGATGCTGATGCTATATTGGACATTTTGAATCATTGTGCTTTCTGTAAGTTCAAGGTTCAGACAGTCTGCAGGTATACCAGAGGTTTTAAGTGCGTCTTTTACTTCATACACAAAAGATAGCCTTTGAAACTGTTTTCCTGACACATTTACTGAGATGGAGAGATGACCTGCTCCCTCATCATGCCATACTTTTAACTGTTTACACGCTTCAACTAAAACAAAACTGCCAATATCATCAATGAGACCTATCTCTTCTGCCAATGGAATAAATTGCATGGGTGAAACAAGCCCGAGATCGGGATGATTCCAACGAATCAATGCTTCAAACCCTATTACTTTCTCCGACCTCATGCATAATTGCGGCTGATAATAAGGGACGAGCTCTCCTTTTTGTATCGCTTTCCGCAAATAGCTTTCCAGTTTTAGGCGTTCTAATGTATATGCGTTCATTTCTCCTGTGAAAAATTCACGTTTGTCTCGCCCTTTTTCTTTTGCTTTATGAAGGGCGATATCGGCATTTTTAATTAAAATATCTGGGCTGTGCGTATCATCGGGATATATACTGATTCCAATCGATGCACTTACGGTATGCTCTTGACCATCTAAGTAAATTGGCATTTTTAAAGCTTCTGCAATTCTGTCTGCTGTATCAAGCACTTCTTCATGCTTATGAATAGAAGGTAAGATAAGCGTGAATACATCTCCTGCAAATCGGCAAAGCAAGTCATGACTTTTTATCGTCTGTCTCAATTGTTTACCCACATGTTTTAAAACCACATCACCGATATGATGGCCTAGACTTTCGTTAATGATTTTAAAATGGTCGATGTCAATAAACAGGACTGCGAGTTTTTCAGTTGTCTTTTCACTCAGCAACTCGCGAAGTCTTTTTTCAAATAAACTTCTGTTAGGAAGTCCTGTCAAAGAGTCATGAAATGCTAATCTTTCTATCTTTTCTTCGGCTTTTTTCTGCCATGTAATATTTTTACCGATACCGTAAACCCCTACAACTTCTTGATTCACAACAATCGGAATGTTTGTAATGCTGCATACAATATCTTGTCCGTCTTTCTTTCGAATCGTTGTAACATATGTTTGGGGTTTGTCATGAATAGCCCGCTTGAAATGATCGACAACGCGCTGATGATCATTTGGACATATAAAGTCCAATGCATGTGTTTTTAACATATCATCTTGCGAGAATCCGAGTGTTTGAATGAGTGCATGATTCACACTCGTAATAAATCCCTTCAGGTCCATTGAATAGATCATGTCAGGATTATGATCGAACAAAGACTTGTACCTTTGCTCAGATTCTAACAGATTATCATTTAACTGCTCCATCTCTTGTGTGCTTGTTTGGATTAAGTGTGACAAAGCTAAAAGATCATCAATCTCTTTAGATTTTTCAGGTCTTTTAAGATTGAACTTCTTTTGAAGTGTTGCATCAACGGATTCACTTATTACTAATAATGTTAAGGCATGTGAGAGAAAATTCAGTCTTGATCCGTCATGAAAATATTCACCATACGAAAAAAATCCAGCTGTAGGAACGAATTGATCAATCCTTACAAACTCTTCTTCTAATGTACTTTTTAAAAATCTTCTCCGTGCCATACAGGAGTAGATAAAGATAGCCTCGGCAGGCTTATCTTGCAGATCTCTCGTTACGATATCAATCGACTTTAATAACAGACTTGCATCTCTGTATCCAATTTGGAGTTTAGTTCCCTTTTTTGCGCTTTGGTGAAACAGAGTTGGCTCTTCTGGTTTTGACGAGATAATAGATAATGGATGATAGACTTTGCCTTGCTTAATCATCAAAGGATATTCTACAGCAGAAGAAGGAAGATTTGCAGCAATATCTTTTCCTAAATACTGTGAATAAAGCTCATTTATCGTCATACCATCAACAAGTATTTCTCCGGATGGCAAAACGTCGCTAACCGTAAAAACCTTACCTGCCGGTTTCCACTCTGTGTAAGATAAGGTGTGAATATACAGTTCATCACTATCAACGGCTGCAGCAACTACTCCGTTGTTATACACACCTTCTTCTGTAAAAAGATGAATATTCTTAAAGAATCCATTATCCCCCGCGTTACCACCTGCTATAACAACACCTGGTGCTGATTTGTGAATCGCGCGAAGAAAGGATGAACCCTCCATATTCATCCCGTCCCCAAAGATGATGACCAACTTGGTACGTTCATTGATTACGGTATTTGCCAATCTTTTTCCCAATTCTGAACTCGTCCCATTCGCTTCTCTCGGTATGTAGAACGTTCGTGGGACAGATTTTTCAAAAACAGAAACAGAAATAACCGTTTCACCTGTAGTGACTCGGCTTTTGAATATTTCTCCATCCGTTGTAACGCCAATTAGTTTTGCTTGTGGCAATTCAGTTAAAAGGGTATCTCTCAGCCTGTTTATCCAGTCTTTATCAAGATTGCCTGTAAAAATTTGAAGAAGAACATTTTCTTCCTGTCTCAGATTATGTTCATCGACCCATCTTTTTACATTTCTCTTATTTTTATATAAATAATTGAAGGTTTTCATGCCTTACACCTCACCTGCTGAAGAAAAATCATGTCTAAATCTGATTTCTACCTCTCTTAATATCGGTGAAGTGCACACATTTTTAACAGCAGAATATGTGGGTATTTTTACCATATAAAAAATCGCCTGATTTCTTTCAGACGATTTTCTTTCAAGCTATTATCCTAGTACGGCATATCCATAAAATAAAACGAGCAAAAGAGATAACCAGAAGAATACCCAGTTAAGAAGTCTTCCTTCTCCTCGCTTTCGTTGAACAAGGATGATCTCCATCAATCCTATGACAACAAGACCTAAAATGCCTTTAATAATGATTGGGCCTTGATTGACGATGCCAGGATCTGTTAAGTAATTAGCTAGCATATGGCCACCTGTTGCAAGGATGGCTACATATAAAACGCGTAAAATCATATGAAGTATTTTCGATTTTTTTCCGGCATTTTTTTTGTATAACATATACGCAACAAAAAATAAAACAAGCGCCAGAAACCAAGATGTAACATGAGCATGAATCATAAATATATCCTCCTATGTATAATTCTCCATATTACTATACCACGAAGTCTGTTCATCTAGGCAATGAAAAGAGTTCCCTCTGTAAAGAAAGCACTTTCATTGTTATAATAGCATTGTGAGAAATCTTGCAGAATAGAGGTGTTTCCATGAAACAGACAAAAACAAAAAATACGGAAACGGTCATTACGAAAACGGAACAGTATGGTGCACAAAATTATCATCCGCTTCCAATCGTTATTTCAAAAGCTGAAGGTGTATGGGTAACAGATCCTGAAGGCAACCGTTATATGGATATGCTTAGTGCATACTCAGCGGTAAACCAAGGACACCGTCATCCAAAAATCATTCAAGCGTTAAAAGATCAAGCAGACAAAGTAACTTTGACTTCTCGTGCCTTTCATAACGATCAACTAGGTGATTTTTACGAAAAAGTATCGGCTTTAACGAAAAAAGAGATGGTACTTCCTATGAACACTGGTGCCGAAGCTGTTGAAACAGCAATCAAAACGGTTCGTCGCTGGGCTTATGATGTAAAAGGTGTTGCCGACAACCAAGCTGAGATCATTGTATGTGAAGGAAACTTTCACGGCCGTACGATGACAGCTGTGTCCATGTCTTCTGATCCTGATTATCAACGCGGATTCGGTCCAATGCTTCCTGGTATTAAAGTAATTCCTTATGGCGACTTAGATGCTTTAAAGGCAGCCATAACTCCTAACACCGCAGCGTTTATTCTAGAGCCAATCCAAGGTGAAGCAGGAATTGTTATGCCACGAGAAGGTTTCTTAAAAGAAGCGCTTGAAGTTTGTAAAGAAGAGAACGTTCTCTTTGTAGCCGACGAAATTCAGTCAGGCCTAGGGCGTTCAGGAAAAATGTTTGCATGTGACTGGGAGCAAGTTGAGCCGGATATGTATATCTTAGGAAAAGCGCTTGGCGGAGGCGTAATGCCAATCTCTTGTGTTGCTGCAAACCGTGAAGTTCTTGGCGTTTTCAATCCTGGATCACATGGTTCAACCTTTGGAGGAAACCCGCTTTCTTGTGCAGTCTCTGTAGCTTCTCTTGAAGTGTTAGTAGAAGAGAATTTAGTAGAGCGTTCGTTGAAGCTTGGTGAATATTTCTTAGGAAAACTAAAAAAGATCAATAACCCTGCGATTAAAGAAGTTCGTGGTAAAGGACTATTCATTGGTGTTGAACTGAATGAACCAGCACGTTCTTATTGCGAGAAACTAAAAGAGCAAGGTCTGTTATGTAAGGAAACGCATGAAAATGTCATTCGTTTCGCGCCGCCGCTTATCATTTCTGAAGAAGATCTTGATTGGGCAATTGAGCGTATCGAAAACGTACTTTCGGTTTAATAAATATGAAGAGCTGACTCACCGAGTCAGCTCTTTCCTTTTATAAAAGACGAAACCCTTTAAAAGATGTCAGTTTCAGAAGCCGAAACTAATTTTCGGTTATACCAATAGGGGTATAAAACCATTTTATTGAAGTTGAATCCATAAAAAGCAGTGCCCAATCCAAAAGTTTTGCCTCTTTATCCACGAATTTTTACCATGAATCCTAAAATTTTGGCCATATATCCACGAGTCTACAAACTTCGACAACTTTCGCCTCCCTTATACCCCACGTCCATCAAAAAAAGCCCTCCAGCTCTTTAAAAAAAGCAAAAGGACTTTCTTGTTTCTATTTTATAACGCTTTTACCATACCGCCATCAATCAAGAGCGATTGCCCTGTTATGTAAGTGTTTGCCCCAGAGCAGAGGAAGATGACCATGTTTGCGAATTCCTCAGGAGTTCCATATCGTCCAAGTGGAATTCCACTCTCCATGCTAACTTTAACTTCTTGGGCTGATATTCCTTTTTTCTCAGCCATCATCTGATCGAGCTCGCCTACACGATCTGTACCTATGCGTCCTGGTCCGATCGTGTTGATTAAGATTCCGTCTTTTCCAAGCTCTTGTGAAAGACTTTTCGATAATCCGTTGATCGCTGTACGGAACGTGTTGGATAAGATTAATCCGTCGATCGGCTGTTTAAATGAAGAAGACGCGATATTTACGATGCGTCCGCCACCATTTTTTCGCATGTTTGGTGTAACAGCCCGAACAGTTCTCACTAAGCTTAACAATGTTAATTCAAATGCTCCTTGCCAATGGTCATCCTCGAAATCAAAGAATCCGCCAGCAGGCGGACCTCCTGCGTTGTTCACGAGTACATCGATGCTGCCTAACGTTTCTACCGTTTCTGCAATAAGTTCATCGATCTCATTCCGCTGTGTAATGTCACATCTTTTAAAATGAACACTCGCACCTGTTTCCTTTATGATTTCTTCAACTGTTCTTGAAAGCTGATCTTCATCGCGGCTCGTAAGCATAACATTCGCGCCTTCTCTAGCAAACTGCAGCGCACATGCTTTTCCAAGTCCTTTACTTGAAGCAAGAACCAATACATTTTTTCCTCTTAAACCTAAGTCCATTTGAAATCACCCGGTTTTCTAAAATTTTATAGGACGAAACTTACGTATTTCGTTTCTAAGTAAGCTTCCATACCTTCACTTCCGCCTTCGCGGCCAAGACCGCTCTCTTTCATCCCGCCAAAAGGCGCCTGTGCAGCCGATGGCACACCGTCATTCCAGCCGATGATACCATAATCAAGGCCTTCTACTACTTTTGTTCCTTTTGACATGCTCTCGGTATAAACATATGCCGCTAAACCAAACGGACTTGTGTTTGCAAGCTGAATCCCCTCTTCAATTGTTGTGATTTTATGGATGGGAATGACTGGGCCAAACGTTTCTTCATTCATAATGAGCATATCTTGTGACACATCTTTCAGTACGGTTGGTTCGTAGTAATAAGCCCCGTTCTCTGCCTTTCCTTTTCCACCAGTTACACATTCTGCTCCGTTAGAAAGGGCATTCTCGACATGTTCCGAAATTTTCTCATAACCGTCTTTATTGATGATCGGCCCGATATCTGTTCCTTCATCTAATCCGTTTCCGACTTTTAGTTTCTTCGCTTCAGCAGCAACGAGGGTTACGAATTCGTCGTATACGTTTTCCTGCACATACACACGGTTGATACAAATACATGTTTGGCCTGCGTTACGAAACTTGGATGCTACGATTCCTGCTACCGCTTTTTTTAAATCGGCATCGTCTAAAACTACAGCAGGGGCATGACCCCCAAGTTCCATGGAGATGTTTTTTACTGTAGACGCACTTTGTTCGATCAGTTTTTTTCCAATTTCCGTTGAACCCGTAAAGGTTACTTTTCTAACTTTTTCACTATCCATAATGGCTTTACCAATAATAGAGGATGAGCCTGTTACAAGATTGATTACGCCCTTTGGAAATCCTGCTTTATGTGCCAGCTCTACTAGTTTTATAGCTGTAAGAGGTGTTTCCTTTGGGGGCTTTACGATAAAAGTGCAGCCTGCAGCAAGTGCGGGTCCCATCTTTCTTGTAATCATAGCAGCTGGGAAATTCCATGGCGTTATAGCAGCAACGACCCCAATGGGCTGTTTCAGCACAGACATTCTCTTATTTTCAGCACTCGAAGGAATGGTTCTTCCATAAACACGCTTTCCCTCTTCGGCGTACCATTTAATAAATGATGCGGCGTACATCACTTCTCCGACAGATTCTTTTAACGGCTTACCCATTTCAAGCGTCATCAGTTCAGCAATCTCTTCTTTTTCATCCACCATATGGTCATGAAGTTTCATCAGATAATCAGCTCGCTCATAAGCAGTCAGTTTCGACCATGCCGGAAAGGCTGAATGTGCCGCATCAATTGCCGCATCCGTCTCTTCTTTTCCACAAGATGGAACTGTCCCAACCACTTCACCATTCGCAGGGTTGAATACTTCTATTTTTTCAAGAGAGTTCCCTGTCCAAGAACCGTTAATATAAAGAAGCTTTTCCATGTGATTTCCTCCTCTATGTAACTTGTAAAATTCGTTTTCATTCTACTATTTCATTACAGAGTGTTCCGATTCCTTCTACAGTAATTTCGATCGTATCCCCTGTTTTTAAAAAGACTGGGGGTTTCATTCCCTTACCAACACCAGCAGGAGTACCAGTTGCAATAATGTCACCCGCTTCTAGAGTCATTCCCTTTGATAGCTCAGCAATCATCACCTTAATATCAAAGATTAAATTAGACGTGTTGCCGTTCTGTCGCAGTTCCCCATTGACCTTCGTCTGAATAGAAAGATTCAGTGGATTATCCATTTCCGAATGATGGACGATCCATGGCCCCATCGGACACGACCCATCTAAGCTTTTTCCGAGTAAAAATTGCTTATGTCTTTGCTGAAGGTCTCTTGCAGTGATGTCATTGATGATGGTGTAACCAAAAACATGATCCATCGCTTCGTCCTTATTTATACATGTACCCGTTTTTCCGATGATAATAGCCAGTTCACCTTCATAATCCATCTGCTTCGTAAGGTTTGAGTGACTCGGGATACCTGCTTGATGCCCAATCACAGCGGTTGGAGCTTTCGAAAACACCATAATATCTTCTGGTATATCACTTTCACTTCCCATTTCAATCGCATGATCTCTGTAATTTTTTCCAATACAGAAAATATTTTTTGATGGCCGCGGAATAGGAGCAAGGAATATCACTTCATCTAACCGATATGTATGTTCTTCTTTTTGTTGATGAGAGAGAAGTTCCTCAATCAAAGCAATAAATGCTTCTCCTTGCCCTATGCCTTCCAACATAGTAGGTGGAAAGTTTCTTCCATTTAGATTCGCTAGGGCAGATACGTTAACGATCTTTTCATTAAAAACACATCCAATAAATGAAGCTCCCTGTTTAACAGCTGTAGCTAATTTCATCTGTGGGGTTTCCTCCTTTTAAAAACGCTTTCAACCCAATTAGTTCTACTATATAACCTCCTTCTTTCAACCGTAAAGAAATGTGCTGTTAAATTAATGAACAATAACTAGTTTTTTCTTCGTTTTAAAATATGTTAAAATAATGTGTCATCTAAATCTCCCTTATTTTTGGGTAATCGTAATGAGGTTATAAACTATGAAAACTGTACTAAGTACGTTAAATGCTAAATATATACACACCTGCCTCGCACTTCGCTATTTAAAAGCCTACAGCGAGCCTGAATTTCCTGTTGCAATTCGGGAGTTTACGATAAAAGATCCGTCCATAAACATCGTAACAGATCTATACAGCCAAGCACCTGATGTCCTTGGATTCAGCTGTTACATTTGGAACATCGAAGAAACAATAAAGGTCATTCAAATGTTTAAGAAAATTAAACCTGAAACGAAGATCGTACTCGGAGGACCTGAAGTTTCCTATGATGTTGCTTATTGGCTGGATCGCATACCAGAAGTGGATTTTATTGTCGTAAATGAAGGTGAAGAAACGTTCAAACATCTTTTGCAGGAAATACAAGATAATGGTTCAGTTGAAAAGGTGGCTGGACTTGCTTATCGAAAAGAGGGAAAACCAAAGATTAACGGTCCCCGCGAGAAACTGGAGCTGAAAAATGTTCCCTCTCCATTTCGCTTTGAAGAAGACGTTCAAGATTTATCAAAACGGATTACGTATTTTGAAACAAGCCGCGGATGTCCTTATTCTTGTGCGTTCTGCTTATCTTCAATCGAGGTGGGTGTGCGGTATTTTAACCCTGATTCTGTCAAAGAAGATTTGATCTTTTTAATGGATAACGGCGCAAAAATAATAAAATTCGTTGACCGTACATTCAATATTCGCCGAGATTACGCGCTTGATATGTTTTCTTTCTTAATAGAAAACCGCCGGCCTGGGGTTGTGTTCCAGTTTGAGATTACAGCAGATATTATGAGACCTGAAGTTATAGAATATTTGAATGAACATGCGCCAAAAGGATTGTTCCGATTTGAGATCGGTGTGCAATCAACGAATGATGCAGTGAACTTGCTCGTTCAGCGTAAACAAAACTTTGAAAAGCTCACCAGAACCGTAACGACCGTCCGTGATGGAGGAAAAATCGTACAGCATCTTGATTTAATTGCAGGATTACCTGAAGAAGATTACACGTCTTTCCGAAAAACATTTAACGACGTCTTCGCATTCGGTGTTGAGGAAGTTCAGCTCGGCTTTTTAAAAATGCTGCGCGGAACTGGCCTTCGTCTAACAGCAGAACAGCATGATTACGTGTATATGGATCATTCTCCATATGAGATCTTAGGAAATCGTGTATTGTCGTTCGATGAGATCATTCGAATTAAGCAAGTAGAAGATGTACTAGAAAAGTATTGGAACGACCATCGTATGGATCATACGGTAACCTATTTAATTAACAATGTCTTTGAGTCACCTTTTGATTTCTTCCAAGCGTTTGGCACGTATTGGGAAACAAGAGGGTGGTCACGAATTGGCCATCAGCTCGAAGATTTGTATACCCGCTTGATTGCGTTTTTGACGGAAGCTGCACCACATGCACTTTTAGCAGCAGAAAGTTTAATGAAGCTAGATTACTTGGAGCGTCAGCAGTTTAAGCCACGTAAGCCTTGGTGGGAAAATTCACAGAACAAGGAAGAAACGTCTAACGTTTTATCGCTGTTATCAAAAGACCCTGGAATGATCGAAGGTTTCCCTCACTTAACGGAAAAAGACCTTCATAAGCATGCGTTCGTAACGGAAACAGCGATTGACCCTTTATCTGCTAAACGGGAACGGGATGTTGAAAATGATTATTTATTAATAGCATTGTTTGACCCAAAGCAGCAAAACACTTCTATCTACACACTCCCAAAATCCAAACTTCTTATTAAAAGGGATGCTTAAAACAATGCGTTTCTGAAACAACGGTTTTCTTCTGATTCAATAAAAAAACAAGGGCTTCGCATGTGATGTACGTGCGAGGTCCTTGTTCTTTTAGATTCGTATACATTTTGTGTACTCAGAAATTGAGGAATGGGCTCACTCCACTCCCCTTGGAAAGCATGTATTCAGAGGGTAAATCACCTCAACAATTCAGTTCCCACTTAAAACAGCCTTTTTTTCTTTATTTCGTTAAAGCAGGTTGTCCGGAAACAAAGACAGGTGAAGGATTTAATACAACCACTTGTCCTTTTTTGAGCCCTTTATTTATTTCAACGACTCCCCCTTGCCTTAACCCTGTTTTTACTTTGATTTTATACACTTTCTCTTTTACGAGTATCCAAACATATTGACTTCCGTTATCAGTGAAAACCGATTTTTCGGGAATACTTACTGCATTTTCTGCCAATGTTTCAGAAATAATAATCGTAGCGGGCTGGCCTTCCACCCAATCCGCCTCTTCTTCAACAAGGACGGTCATCGAAAAGGTTTGATCTTTGTCTGTTGGCAGGACAGTTTGAACGGTTCCCTTAAGCTTCTTCTTATTGTTCGGTGATTGTATTTGAACCGATTTCCCTGTCTTCACAACACGTGCAACGTTTTGGTCAATAATCGCTTTCAGTTCGAAATTTCCTTGTCCAACAATCGTAAGAATAGGTTCGTCTCCATGTGTTTCATTCACTTCTGAGACTACACCATCTGCAGGACTTTTAACTGAAAGATCTTCAACTTGTTTTGTTAATTCTGTTATTCCATCTGTCAATACAGAGCTTTCATTCTCAGCCAAACTTTTTTGCAGTTCAGCTTCCGCAAGCTGCTGCTGCAGCATCACTTTAGCATCAGCATTGTCTTTCTTTTCATCGAAACTGGAAATCTCCCTTTCCCACTCACTAATCTGAGAAGAATAATGATCAGCACGAACATCGGCCGCTTCTTTTTCTCTATTAAGCTCACGCAGTTCTTTTTCAATTTCTGCATTCTCATAAGTGAGCAACGTTTGACCAGATGTCACCGTTTCTCCTTTAGAAACCGCAATTTCACGAATCGTCCCTCTAGATGGATCGTAATAGATGTGAAACGTGTTCTTAGACTGTGCAGTTCCTGTTACATCCCATTTTTTAATAAAATCGTGTTCTTTTGAAATCACCGTTTTGAGTCGTGGAGCTTCGATCGCGCTAGATTCTTTTTTATCAAAAATCAAAAGGTTCATTACTAAAAGGAGAATCATCATCAAAGCTGCAGCTGTCCATTTCCATTTATTCATTACTTTGTTTGCCTCCCCTTACACAAGTTGTCCGCTCACAAGTGCAGCGTATAGAGAATAGAGAACCATCCAGAAAAGGGAACTTCCAACGGTAACGACAAGGCAATATTTCTTTTCTTTAAAGGATAATTGCCTCAAAGCCAAATACGTTACGATCGTTCCCCAGATCGTAAACACATTGATAAAGTTCAAAAGTTCCTGCCAAAAACCGTGTTTAAAAAATAGAACACCTACTAATCCAAATCCTAACGGCTGCACGACCTCTTCTGCTCCTGTTGTAAACTGAAAAGGCAATTCGAACGCCAAACCGGCTAAAAACAGCACATAAACGACGCTCATGAGATAAAATAGCTGTTTATATCCAACATCTCGAAAGAAAACATAAAAAAACAATGTCCCAGTTCCAATGACCAATAGTGGAACGATAATACCCCATACGCCCCCAACTACCGTAACGATATATCGTAACAGTTCAAGTTCTGCTGCAGACAGCTTAGCTGCTTCAACAAATAATAACGTCTTAAATGAGGGAAAAGCAGCGAAAAAGGACAATGCATGGAGCAATCCACTAACCGCTAAGATTAGAAAAAATCGCAGCCAAAACCCTTCTTGGTCTCTCTCTTCTTTAATTATAGAAAAATATGTATAAGGCTTAGTTAAAGCAGGAATAAAATGCGCTCTTCCTGTCATACGGCCTCCCCCTTTATCTCTTTATGTGTCTATCGTATCACAGATTTTTACTGGAAATGACAAATATTGAGGCGTTTTTTAAAAAATAGGAACTTCTCCGCATAAATCCGTTTTTGAAGCTAAAACTATACCAAATTACTGCAGAAACGGGATGGGTCTATGACTTTCTTTAAGAAGCCTAAAAAACTCATAAAAGAAAATGATCAAAATAAAGTTAGCGACACTTCTTGTGAACTTGAGAGCAATGTTTATGAACCACCTCAAACGATTGAAGATCTATTAAAAAAAGTAAGAGAGCCTTTCTCTTCAACAGAAGATCTAAGAACACATTGGGTAGAGCTAGCTTCCGACAAGAGAAAAATAGCTCTTCTTTTCATTGATTCCATCGTTGATAAGCAAATTATACAACAGCAGATATTAAATCCTTTATTTGAGATGAGCAAAGAAATAGATACTATCTCTTTCGAAAAAGTCATTTCACTCGACCTTAAAAAACAGACCGATTTTACAAAGTCACAAGAGTTGCTTTTGCTTTCAAATACTCTGATTTTTACTGATGATCCTTCCTGTTACTATTCTGTTGTTACTCCTGAAAAAGTAGATCGGGATTTCACTGAACCTGAGAACGAAAAAGTCATAAGAGGTTCCCATGAAGGATTCATTGAAAATATTTCATCGAACGTGGCACTTATCCGAAAACGTTTAAAAAGTCCTAAACTGCTAGTGAAATATTTTAAGTTAGGAAAAGAAACGCATACGGTTGTTGCTATGATATATGTTGAAAACTTAGCAAATCCCTCTCACGTCAAAGAGGTCGAAAAAAGGCTTACATCCATTGAAGCAGATGCCGTCATGACTCCCGGAAATGTGGAGGAAAGTATTGAAGATAAACCGTTCAGCCCTTTTCCTCAAATGCTAAGTACTGAACGACCTGATCGTGTCGCTGCAAATTTAATGGAAGGGAGAATCGCATTAGTTTACGACAGTTCTCCTACCGTAAATGTCGTTCCTGTTGATTTTTTTGTTTTTTACCAATCGCCAGATGATTATAATACACGCTGGATTCTCGGATCATTTTTCCGTTTTATCCGGCTATTTAGTTTCTTTATCGCTATCAGTTTACCGTCCTTTTACATCGCTATTGTATCCTTTCATTTTGAGGTAATACCTTCTGCACTTGTATTATTAATGAAGAGTTCACTAGAAAATATTCCTTATCCACCTCTGTTTGAAGCTATGTTAATGGAGCTTACGATTGAGCTGATCCGTGAAGCTTCAGTCCGCCTTCATACAAAGATTGGTTCTACGATAGCCATCGTTGGGGGTTTAGTAATCGGGGATTCCATCGTTAAAGCAGGACTTGTATCAAACCTCATGATCATTGTAGTGGCGGTAACAGCAATTGCCGCTTATATTGTTCCTTCTAATGAAATGAGTGGAGCTATACGTCTCTTGCGGTTTCCGCTAATGTTAGCTGCAGCTACTTTAGGTTTTTTAGGCATCGTATTCTGCTTTATGATCTTGTTTTTTCACCTATGCCGATTGTACTCATTCGGCACCCCATACTTTGCACCAATAGCACCCTTTCATTTTAGTGATCTTAAGGATACATTTTTCAGAATGCCATTTTGGAAAATGAATACACGTCCAAAAAATATTAGACCGATTAAAGAAAGTCAGGATAATCAAACGAGAAAGTGGGATACGGATGAATAAACACACCATAACGTATAGACAGTTGTTTTTTGTGATTGTTCAAACGCAAATTGGGGTTGGCATCCTCTCTCTCCCCTTTTCATTGTTTACGATCGCAAAGATTGACGGCTGGATGTCTCTGTTATTAGCAGGAATATTTGTTCAATTTTCGATACTGGCAATCTGGAAGCTATGTGAACGATTTCCACAGCAAACCATCTTTGATATCCTTCCCAAAATAATGGGTGGGAAATTAGGGGTTGTGTTTAACTTTCTTTACACGCTGCATTTTTTATTCATTACAGTTTTGATCTTAATCTTATACAACAACATCGTATCAAAATGGATTTTTTTTCAGACACCAGGCTGGGTGATTATATTTACACTCGCAATGGTAGGTGTTTATTTTATTAGCAGTACACCAAGAGAGTTGGCGAGATTCTTTATGTTGGTAACACCTCTCCTTCTCGTTTTATTCTTTTTTATTTTATATGCCTATACGGATGTTCATTTTCTATATATCTTACCAATGGGTGAGACGGGCTTTTTAACCATTCTTAAAGGCTCTAAAGATGCTGTGATTTCATTATTAGGTTTTGATGCAGCACTCGTGTTTTTAGCCTATACAAATGGAACTTCCACAAAAAAATTAAAGGTCATTTCATTTGCATCTCTTTGTGTAACACTGTTTTATTGTTTTATCATTTTCACGACCTACATTTTCTTTAATCCAATGGAAATTGTGATCGTTCCAGAACCTGTGTTGTATATGTTAAAAGCCTTTTCTTTTAAAATCATTGAACGGACAGACTTAATCTTTCTTTCCCTTTGGGTTGTATCAGTAGCTACTTCTTTTATTGGCTATTTATTTGTTACAGTAAAAGGCGTTCAAAAAATCTTATCGTTAAAGCATCATAAAAAAGCAGCTCCTTATTTAGGCATCGTTGTTGGAATCATTGCTACAATTCCTAGTTCGAAACTAGAAACCCTTATGTGGAGTAAATACATTGGAATGACCTCTCTGATTCTTTCTGTTTTTTCTCCTATTCTTTTGTTACTGCTTGCGGCCATCCGCAATAAAAAAGAGAAAGAGGTAATCTCCTCATGAATCAAAAAGGATTGATTTTATTCTGTTCTCTCTTTCTGCTATCAGGCTGTTGGGATCAGTCCCTTCTAAGTGAAACAAAGCTCATATCAGCTGGTGGAATTGATTATGAAAATGATGGAAAGGTAATTTCAACGGTTGCCGTTCCCCAGGCGATCGCAGCAGAGTCTGGAGAAGAAAATGTGGCGAATCAAATTTTTTCAACATCGGGATTCACTGCCCGTCAAAGCCGCTTAAAATTAGACCGGGAAGTTTCTGAACGATTAGACGCTTCTAAAAACCTCGTTTTAGTTTTTGGTGAGAAAACCGCAAAAAAAGATATTTATTTGCTTTTAGATGTTTTTTATAGAGATCCTAAATCCTCATTAAATGCTAAGTTAGCCATAACGAAAGGAAAGGCTTCTGATGTAATTAGCACTAAGTTTGAAGAAACCACGTCATCCATTGGCGTTGGAGAATATTTAAGAGATATTATTCGGAGTGCTGAAGAATCAGCTACTGTACCAGAGGAAAACATCCAATCCATTTGTCCGTTACTATTTGATCCAGGACAGGATTTCGCACTTCCTTATCTTGTACCAAGAAAGGATGTTGTCGATGTTGAAGGGATTGCTCTTTTTAGTGGTCATAAAATGGCAGGTACGATAACTGGGCCCGATGCCGTTATCTATGTTTTACTTACCGGAGAAAAGAGTACCATCTCAATGGCCACGACGAAAAAAATTTTAAAGGGGCAAAAAGAAAATATTTTGAACTATGCCTCAATAAAAATCAAAAAAAACAAACGCGACTTCAAAGTCAACGTTTCTTCAGACGGAAAAATATCCGCTCATATTGACTTAAAAACAAAGGTAGTAGTAACAGAATATCCTTCTGATAAATTAGGAGACGAAAAAGTATTAAAAAAACTCGAAAAAAATTTATCAAGAGTCATGACAAAAGATGCCACTAAAATCATTAAACAACTTCAGGAAATGAACAGCGACCCTTTTGGAGTCGGAAGAAAAGTCATGGCATTTCATTATCCCACTTGGAAAAAGATCAAATGGTCTGAGGAATATCCGAAGATAAATTTTACAGCTTCTGTAGATGTTGAGATTATTGGGCATGGAATTATTGAATAATAAAAAAAGACTCATGGATAGTTTCCATTGAGTCTTTTTTGTCTATCCCTGATCTAGTCTTACTCGTGTTCCGTTACCAGAATGTTCAGCAGGCTCTACTATTAATCGCTTCGTTAATCTTGCTTTCAGTTCAGGTACGTGTGAAATTACACCGATCGCAAAGTTTTGCACACGTACTTTTTCCAGGGCGGTAACTACCGTATCTAACAGTTCCTGATCAAGAGTTCCAAACCCTTCGTCTAAAAAGAAGAACTGAAGTGGAAATTTGCCACGCAGCTGAATTTGAGCTGAAAGTGCTAGTGCTAATGCTAAAGAGGTTAAGAACGTTTCACCCCCAGATAGAGAAGTAACAGGCCGTTTGATTCCTCCATTGGCATCATCACGAATCACAAAACCACTGTTAGAATCCACTTCAATGGCATAACGCCCTCTCGTCAATTTTGAGAGACGGCTTGAAGCATCACGTGTTACATGCATAAGCTGTTCCTCTGCCATAAATTCAACAAAAGCGTTTCCTCTGAACACACTTTGAAGTTTCCCTATCTGCTCGAGCAAGGTTGACACCTTTTTCTTCTCTTCCTCAAGCTCTTGGAATCGAGAATGGTTTCTTTCAATCGTCAGCCAGTTTTGTCTTGCCTGTCCGACCGCTTCTCTCGCGCTATTCGTTTCATCCTTCAGCTTTTGAAGCTGAACCTCTCTGAAATCCATTTGGTCTTTTGTTATTTTTTCTCTAGGCAGCTTATCTTTCAGTGCAAAGAGCGCGGCTTCATTTGCTTTCAATTGATCCGTATATCGTGTCAGTTCCAGCTCCCAGCTTTGCTGATTCTGTTCGTCAGTCATACTGCTGGCGTATTCATCGTAAGAAGTGAAATCTGAATTATCTAGCTGCTTATTCCATTCTTCTTCTGCCTTTGTTCTTCTTTCTTGTATATCCTCTAAGCGCTGAATAATGGAGTGATAAGCTTTGTCACACTCTAAAAACAATGATTTCGCTTTTTCTTGATCTTCTTCAGCACGTTTATATTTTGTTTGCAGACCTCTCAATTGCATTTCTACAGTCTCATATTCTTCAGAAGCCGCTTTATTTCCAATCCGCTTTTGAATCTTTTCCTGAAGCGCATCAATTTCTTTTTGGATCATCATTTGTTGATTTAAGCTAGTGTTTATTGCAAGTTCCAGTTTTGTCTTTTCTTTTTGTGCTGATTCCAGTTGGTCACTTTGCTTTTCCAAAAACTCAACAGCCACATCCAGGCTTTTTTGAATAGCTGTTTGCCGCGCATCTCGTGTTTGAAATTGTTGATGCTTTAGAGTAAGATCCTCTTTAGAAAAAGGAATAGCTGCACTCTCCCATTCAAGATTTAAATTGGATTTCTTTTTTTGTATCGCCGAAAGCTCTAGCTTTAATCGCTCTGTTTGTCTTTCACCATTTCTATAGTCAAATTCCAAACGTTCAAATTGTTTTTGCTCTTCATCTAAGCGGCTCAGTAAAGCATCATATCTTTGCTCCATAGCTATTCGGTCTTGCTGAATTCCTTTTACTCTTGTGGCATGCTTATCTATTTGATCCTTCTCAAATCCATGAATGACTCCTGCCGATTCTATCGTAATACTATCTCTTGCAGCAGCTGTCTCTATCACGGATTCACCCTGAAATTTATTCCACATGTTAGCTGAGAGCTTTTCAAGAGAATCTTTCATGTGGTGCAGATCATGATAAAGACGGTTCAGTATTTCTTTTGCAGCCTCAAGATCATCAATGGTGCTTTGTTCATCATCATAACGACTCCACTCTTGTATAGGAGAGGGGTGCACCGTTGAACCACATACTGCACATGGTTCATTCTCTTTTAGCTGTGAAGAGAGCTGTGCCGCAAGATGCTTTATCCTGTTCTGCTCATGGTTTTTTTTTGTTATCGCTAATTCGTTTTGCAGCGACTGGGTCATCTGTTCGTTTTCTCTGACCGCCGAACACACTTCCTCGTATAAGCACTGAACATCAAGTGATAAAGTCTTACCTTGTTTATACTCTTCAGCTAGAACATTCTCTAACTGCTTTTTGTTTTGCTCTACTTCTATCAATTCTTTATTTGCTGATTTTAATTCATTCTGCAGTTTTTTTTCTTCAGCATCTACATCTTGAAATCGTTGAAATATTAATAATGCCTGTTGAAACATCGCTCTTTCTTTTGATGTAATTTCAATCGTTGATAATTCCGTCTTTAAAAGGGCTTGCTTGTCTTTCCCTTTTTTCAACACTTGAGCCGCATCTGTCTCACTCTTTTGAAGTTCTTCATACCCTTTAAGTAATTCTTCGTGTTTTTCTTTTTCTTTCTTTAAGGTATGCTTCTTTTCTTTTCCTTCATTCTCCCAGTCAAATGCTTCTTTTAAGCCGCTTTTCTTCTCGATTAAACGAGGTTCTTCTTCGTCTTTCTCTTTTTTAACAAACTCATATTGTTGTTCAAAATCTGTCATCGCTGATTTTAATTTTTGTGTGCGCTTGTGGAGCTCTTCTTTTTCGGCACTGATTTTACTTTCTGTCTTTACTGATTCCTGCCATTCTTTTGCATAAGGTTGTAATTTGTCTGCGCTTCTAGCAAATTGCAGTTGTTGCTTTAAACGTTCCATCTCAGGCTTTAGTTTTAATAAATCTTCCTGGTCGTTTAAAAGCTTTTCATTTTCAGTCTGAGTTTCCCATAAAATTTGAAGCGTTTTTACGTGATCTTCTTCTTTTTTCAAGCGATCTGAAACGGTTTGCAGCATGGCTTCATTATCTTTAAGAAGCTTTTCTGCCTCGTTTAACGAACTCTTCGAAGCGTCACCTAATCCAGCTTGTTCTGCAGTAATTTCATTCAATCGATTTCTTTGATTGTCCGATCTTTTCTTTAACTTTTGATTTAATACATCCCCATACTTCTCCAGCTGGAATAAGCGCTGGAGCATCTGTCTTCTGTCTGCTCCTTTTAACGATAAAAATTCCGCAAACTTTCCTTGCGGAAGAACAACAGCGCGGGTAAAATCTTCAATAGTCAGTCCAATCAGTTCCTGAACAAGACGTGTAACATCTCGTTCTTTATCTGCATGCACTACAGACTCACCATTAACAGTCTCAATCAGCCTTGAAGTGCTTGTCCGAATAGTATACTCGCCGCTTCTTTTATAAGAGCGCTCAACGGTAAAATACTTTTCTTGATCGTTCTGCCCTAGTTGGAATGAAAACGAAACGGAGAGTTTATCTTCAGCCTGATTCATAATGCCATGTGTTCCGCCTGCTGCTCGCTCTACTTTTCCATACAGCGCAAGTGTTACTGCATCAAGGATCGTAGATTTACCACTTCCTGTCGGCCCAAAAATACCGAACACACCGCCTGAACAAAGCTCATCAAAAGGTATGGTTTGATTTTCACGAAAGCTCTGCAGCCCTGAAACACTTAATGCTATTGGCCTCATTCTTCCCTCTCTCCTTCCATACCTTCTTCTCCTATTAAGTCTAAGAAAAGGGATACAAGTGCATCTTCTGGAACTGCACCGCCTGTTTGGCGCTTATAGAATGTTGTGAACAACTCATCAACTGGCAGTTTTTGTGCAGAAACATTGATTTGTTCTTCTGCATTTTGTGTGTAAACAGGTTTTATATGCACGATTCCTTCATGTGCTCTTCGAATTCTTTGGATCTCTTCCATAGAAAGAGCATCTTGTACATGAACAGACAAATCAATCCAGCTGTTATGATGCAAGCCTTGCTCGATTCCTTTAAAAACCTCTGAGACACCATTCTTTGCTTCCCAAATCACGAGTGGTTTCCCGCTTTGCAACAAGATTTCTTCAACTTTTGCTTTCTGATTCGGTTCAACATCAATAATGGTAACAGATTTGGATTGGCCGCTTTCAGAAAAACTATAAGAAAGCGGAGAACCAGAATAACGAGCTTCTGTTTTTGCGCGTTTAATGATCTGCGGTCTATGGAGATGACCTAGCGCAACATATTGAGCTTGAGAAGGAAGACTTTCTGCAGCGACTGTGTATGCACCGCCAATATGAACAGGACGCTCCGAATCACTTTCTTTGCTCCCTGCCACATACAAATGACTCATCGCAACATGAACATTTCCTGGATTAAAATGATGAGATATCTCTTTAAAATAAGAGTCTACCCAATCATCATATTGTTTTCGAACATCAAGCTCTTCAGCTGATTCACTCAGCAGCATTTTTAGCCGCGATTCAGACGGATAAGGAAGGGCAGCTATCTCAAGCATCTCATCTGTTCTTTTAATGGGGATTCGCTGAAGTTCTAAAGTGGGAAGTCCCACTAATGTAATTCCTAATTCTTTAGAAAGAGGAAAAGAGGCTGCGAGCCTGTCTGGATGATCATGGTTTCCTGCTATCGCAATAAATGGACATCTTCCCATTTGGCTGATTCGAGCAAGCGTATCATAAAACATCTGCTCAGCGGCAGCAGGCGGATTCACTGTATCAAATACATCACCAGCCATCAATACAGCATCAATTTTTTCTTGTTTAACGATCTCGACCAATTCGTCCAAGAACGCTTGCTGTTCATTCATTCGGTTTCGCCCTTCTAACGAACGTCCTAAATGCCAGTCTGCTGTGTGAAGCAATCGCATTATAAGCCTCCTATTTCACTTGTAAAATATGTCCTCCGTCAAAAAAGTAAAGATAGCTTTCTTTAACCGGTTTTCTTAGTATTCGTTCGATTGCCTTTGCATAGAGAGTGAGCTGCATTTCGTATCGATTGAACAATGTCTGCTTTGCTCCATTAAATCCATCTGCAAAGCGATTTGTAATCTTATCTGTTTTATAATCTATCAGGATGAACCCGTCGTCTTCTTCAACTAAGCAGTCAATAACACCTTGAACAAGAACATGCTCCTCTTCTCCGTTCCACGCTGCCCTTGTTTCAGATAAGGGAAGGGCCATGCTGAACGGAATTTCTCTTTGAATGTTCGGAGCCTCTATCACTCTCTGTCCGAGTGGTCCATGAATAAAATCGTGTATTTGAGATAGTTGTATATAACGAGATTGTTCAGAAGTCAGCAGCTCTTTGGCTTCCATAGCAGCAAGTTGCATCTGCAATTCCTCTAGAGTGGCTTCGCGTGATAAATCAATATGCTGCATCACCATATGCATAGCCGTGCCTGCTTCAGCCGCGTTCAACTGTGACTCTTGCATAAATCGGGGTCGATCATGTATAACAGGCTGAGCCGCTTTTACAAAATCCGTGCTGCTGTATTCATCGTTAAATTGATACTGTCTTTTAATCTCTGTTACTGATTGTTTAGATCGTGTAACAGAGGAATGAGTAAAAGGATATTTCCATTGTAAACGCTGCTCAATTTCATCCTTTGCCCCACTAGTTATCTCTATGGGTTCGTTTCTTTTCAATTTAGACAATAGTTCTTCTTGCTTTTCTTCTTCTAATTGTTGTAATTCTCCATAATCACTCGCTTGTAAAATTGTAATCTTCCAATCTGTTTCATCAATATAGACTTCTCCTCTGCCTCTTTCTGCAGATGATAACAGTGATAAAAGCGGATCAGCATTTTTATGCCTGATAATTGCTCTTCCGATCCAGTCAAGATAACTTTTCGCTTGTGCACGTTCAGCGTCAGGAAGGAGCCAGTTTTCTTCAAATAGTGAATCACTCCATATGTCTGCCGCTTTTTCTATGTCGTTTACTGTTCCTACCAGGTACAGTTTTTCTTTTGCACGAGTAAGTGCCACGTAAAGAACGCGCATCTCTTCTGCGATAAGTTCCCTCTTTTTTCTGCCGGTGATCGCAAGCTTCGGAAGCGTTGGATACGTTACCCGGTAGGTAGGATTAATGTATTGAGTGCCTAACCCAAGCTCTTTGTGAAGAAGTACTTTTTCTTTTAAATCTCTTGTGTTGAACTGTTTATTTAGTCCTCCTACAAATACGATCGGAAACTCTAAACCTTTACTCTTATGGATCGTCATAATACGAACAACATCTTCCTGCTCTCCTAGCGCCCTTGCTGCACCAAGATCCTTGCCCCGCTCTTGCATCCTCTCAATAAATCGGAGAAAACGGAAAAGCCCTCGGAACGATGTGCTTTCATACATTTTAGCCCGGTCATACAACGCTCTTAAGTTAGCTTGTCTCTGCTTCCCGCCTGCCAAGCCACCCACATAATCAAAGTAACCAGTATCTCTGTAAATATCCCAGATGAGGTCTCTAAGAGAGCCTTGGCGAGCTTGATATCGCCATGATTCCAGCTGCTTCAAAAAAAGTGACACTTTAGTCTTGATCTCAGGATTGTCTCCCTCAGAACTGTATAGCTCAACAGCTCCAAGATAATTGTCCTTTTTTTGAATAAGCCTTACAATTGCGAGTTCTTCCCCTGACATGCCTACAATGGGGGAGCGAAGTACGGCTGCAAGCGGAATATCCTGAAGTGGGTTATCAATCACTTTCAGCAGCGACATCATGACATGTATTTCTGTTGCATCAAAATATCCTGTTGAAAGTTCTGCATGCGCAGGGATTCCCTGCTGTTTAAATTCCTCTAAGATGACAGGTGCCCATTGAGACGTAGCTCTAAAGAGCATAACAATGTCCTTGTATTTAGCAGGTCGCATCGTTTTTGTATGTTTATCAAACACAAGATGAGGAGAATCGTTTGACGCTCCGACAATCTTTTTTATTTTTTCAGCAATGACACGGGCTTCAAGCTGAACCGTCTCCAAGTCTGACTTTTCCATCTCACCTGTATCCAAACCTTCTTCATCCACGACAGACTCGCTTTTATTAATTAAGATCAGTTCTGGTTCATTACCAGGCTGATCAGGATAGTATGTCGCACCTTGCTTCAGTTCAGCATCCTCACTGTACTCGATCTCTCCGACTGTTTCGTTCATGATCTGTTTAAACAGAAAGTTAGTAGCTTGAAGGACACTGTTACGGCTTCTGAAGTTTTTCGCTAAGTCAATTCTCAGTCCTTGTCCGCCTTCTTTTGTAAACTGCTTATATTTGGACAAAAAGAGAAAGGGTTCTGCCAAACGAAAACGGTAGATGGACTGTTTAACATCGCCAACCATGAATAGATTCCCACCATCAGAATCCTTTGAAACAAGCCTTACGATTGATTCTTGTACAAAGTTTGTATCTTGGTATTCGTCAACTAAAACCTCTACAAAACGCTCTCTATATTCATGCGCAGCATCAGATGGAACGGGGTTTTCCATCGTTGAACCTTCCCCTTTTAACACTTGAAGGCAATAATGCTCAAGATCACCAAAATCCACAAGTGATTTTTCGCGCTTCGCTTGTGAATAACGTCTGCCAAATTTCTTTACTATGGAAGAAAGTTCATTTACAATGGGTGCCATTTCTTCAATATGTGTAACATAAGAATCAGGATGGCGCTCAAAGTAGTCTTCTTTCAGGCCGCTCATTTTTTTCTTCACGCTATCTCTAATCGCTTTTACTTTATTCTTCAAGGTTTCGTCTACATCTTTCCCACGAACCGCTTTTAATTTTGGAGGCTCATAGGATTGGAACACTTCATACAATGCTTGCCAGCTATGTCTCTTGTTATTTAGTGCATATAAAAACTCTAAATCTTCCTCTAATGTCGCTGCATACGGAAGAGGCCCTCCAGGCATATGTGCAAGCGCAATTGCACGTTTGGCCATCGTTTGAAGTCCTTCTAGTTGAAGGGAAATATCTGAGATCAGTTCTTTTGTCCATGGAAGGTCATCGATTGATGATGCACCTAACTGATAAATTTGAGCCATCTGTTCCAACCAGTTTTCAGGGTCTGGATGACTTCGTGCAAAATCATAGAGTGAGAGAACAAGCTTTTGAAGATCCATATCATTTCTGTCTGAGCTATAGGCATCTACTACTTGATAAAAAATGTTGTCTTCACCCTTGCTGTACTCTTCTTCAAAAAGCTCCTCTATCACTTCCTGCCGTATCAGTTCAGCTTCTGTTTCTTCCGCAACTCTAAATCCTGGATCAAGATCTGTTTCATAATAATATTTCCTGAGAACTTCTATACAAAAAGAGTGAAGAGTAGAAATCGACGCTTTATTTAATAAATTTAATTGTCTTCGCAAATGGAGAGAAGAAGGATGCTGAGTAAGTTCTTTATCAATTGCTTCACCTATACGCTTTCGCATTTCAGCTGCTGCTGCATTCGTAAAGGTAACGATAAGCAGTCTGTCCACATCTGTAGATTGTTCACGAATCATCGTAATGATTCTTTCTACGAGAACAGCGGTTTTACCTGAACCTGCCGCTGCAGCGACGAGTATATTCTCTCCTCTTGCTCCAATCGCCTGCCATTGTTCATCCGTCCATGTTGAGCCTTCTGGTTTCGGGATTAACGTTTTCAAACGAGTTCTCCCCCTTCCTCCTGCATTTTTTCTAAGATGATATCGTCCTTTTCGAGTTTAAGCTCTCTGTACTGATTCTCTTCAAGAGTTTGATCAAATTGACACACTGGTTTATAAGAACAATACGTACAAGGCACTTTCTTCTTCATTTCATAAGGAGATATATCAATCACACCATCAGATATACCTGTGCCGCTCTTTACGGCCATCTTTCTCGCATGGTGTCTCATCGTCTGAAAATGAGACCTTGTTGCAACGGAAGAATGTGATTTATGAAAACCACTTGCTGTGAGGGCAACCGGAATAATATCGGACCGTTTTTCCATGGTGTGATCCATAAGCTGAACCGCTTCTTCTTCTGCTAATACAAGGCCTTTCATCTTAAATTTTTTCATCACTTCTTTTTCAATTTCCTCTGCCGTTAAAAGTTTCTTTTGGTTTAAGAGAGGATTATGAACATGAAAATATAAAACTCCTGCAGGAATTGACTCTTGACCTAACCATTTTTGTGAGTGTGTTACCGCTACATCAAGATACGTAAGCATTTGGAGTGCTATACCGTGATAAAGTTCTGACAAATTCAATCCTGTTGAACTCGATTTGTAATCGATCACCCGCATTAAAAGTCCGTTTGAACTACTCGCTGTATCCACACGGTCAATACGTCCTACAACTTCCATCGTTGTTCCGTTTGGAAGCTTGTAATGAAGAGGTGGAAGCGGTCCCCCTGATCCGAATGCAAGTTCAAGACCAGCTGGAGTGAACCCGCTCGCCTTAGCATGTTCACTTAATATATGCGATGCTTTTCCGACTACTTCTTTCAGCTTCTTTTTTATATAAAGATGACGATTTGAACTTAGCAGGATTTCGTGCTGCAGCTGTGGCGCTAAAAGGTCCACAATATCTCCAGCCATCCGGTAACAGTCCCCTTTTGACAGATCTCTCCAAGACACTCTTCTCTGCTGTAGTGCATCGTTCATCTGTTTTAATGCAGCATGAAATAACTGTCCGATATCTGGAGCTTCCAGCTTATACATCTGCCGTTCTCTTAATTTCAAACCATAAGACACAAACTGAGAAAACGGGCACGATTGAAACAGTTCCATGCGTGATATGCTCGTTAAAATACTTTCACCATACAGCTCTTTTGAGACTTCTTTTCCTAACGGTACTTCACGATTAAAGTAAAACAAACTTGATAAAGCCTTTTGGGCATGACGATGATATTGTTCATCCTTGATTATCCAATTATAAACATCCCACCAAACAGAAGAGATGGGATAACCTTTTTTCCATTCACGAAGCTGTGCACTTAAATAAGAAACACTTTTTACGGGGTGCTGAACAAATGCAAGATCTTCGTCTAATCCAGGCTCATTTTGATAAAGATGTTCTTTTACAGAAGGAAATAAATCTCTTAGCCTTTGGATGACCATGGAGGGCTGCATGGTTTTCCCTTCTTCATCTGCAAGTGCATAAGAAACAAACAAACGGTCACTAGCGTTTGTTAATGCTAAATAGATCATCAATTGTTCATCCAGCAATTTTCTGCGTGCTGACGGTGCCAGAACAACACCATTTCGTTCAAGGGCTTCACGTTCATCTTCAGATAAAAGGCCATCATCCTTTGGTTTTGCAGGGATAACGCCGTCGTTCACACCTAATAAAAAATTTACCCTTACATCTGTAAAACGAGATCTTTCAAGAGTTCCGGCCAGGACTTGATCGAGTGACGGTGGAACAAGAGCAAACTTCATGCTCTCCAACCCTGTTTCAAGCATCTGCAGCCATGTGTCTTTTGAAAGGCGTTCTGTTCCTGTTAATTCAACCATCTCATCTAATAGATTGAGAACAGCATTCCAAACCTGATCGTGCTCCCTTGCCGCTCTTAGCTTTCCAGAAGCTTCTGCTTGCAGCTTCAACCGTTCGAGTTTCATTGGAACATGAAGATCTTCTAGAAACTTATAAAGAACCGTGCAATAATCCACCACCGTTACACTATTTGATAAGCCTCTTGATAGTCTATCTAAAGGTGAAACAATCATATCTCTTAGATCATTGATCAATTGCTCTTTTTCGTCATCGCTGGTCGTTTTTCCAAAGTCATCCGCTTCATATCCTCTAAATCTCTTATACTTCCACGGCTTGGAATCCGTCCATCTTTTTCCTTGAATACCAAGAGCTAATACATAATTTTCGAGTTCATCCATGCCTCTTCTTATTTCAGAGGTTGTTTTTCTCATCTCATCGAGGGGATAGAGCATATCTGTCTTCACAGCACGAAAAACGGCTTCATAGCGCCAGTTCTTTAAAACAATATCTAAAGAAGATCGAATCAGTTCAACTAACGGATGGTGAAGCATCGATTTTTTTTGATCCAAAAAGACAGGAATGCCATAATCAGCAAAAATCGTTTCAATAAGCGGCTGATAGGAGCCTGCATTTCGAACTGTAACAGCAATATCACGGTATCGGTAACCGCCATCACGAACAAGTTCAATAATGTTTCGGGCAGCACCTTCAACTTCTGCTCTCAAGTTAACTGCAGCTGCAAGATGGACACCGTCATGATGAGATGAACCTACCGCAGGTCTTCTGTCAAAGTTTCGTTCAATATGCGCAATGGATGAAGATCGGAACTTAGGAGTTTCATGCAGAACAATTGGATCAATGATTTCCACTCCACGTTCACGTGCTTTTTGGGTAAGAACTTGTAAGGTTTTCTTTGTCATATAAAACAAATCTAATTCATGCGGAGTTGATTGGGTATCATCCGTGTGCTCTGCGGTAAGAGCAATCGTCACTTTTTTCGCATTGGCCATCAATTCAGCCGTAACCTCAAGTTCTTGTGGAGTGAAAGAATGAAAGCCATCTATGTATATCTCACAATTCTTGATTGTTTCAGAAAAAGGAGTTTTTTCCTGCATCAATTTCAAGTAATCTTCTGAATCCAAATATTTTTCAGCAAGAGACTTCTCAAGAGAACTTGAAATAATGCTTAAATCAGACAGTTTATCTTTAAGTACTTTTTTATTGTTTTCCTTCTGACCGAGCGAGAGCAGTGTTTCTGCATTCCACGACAGATCTTCTGAGGTTACACAATAGCGCTTCAGTTCGGTCATCATCAATTCGAGTAATTCATAGAATCCATTTTGTTCAGAAGCTTTTTTAAAGATTTTAAGTTCTTCTTTTTTATGTTCGATAATTTTTCTAAGCATCATCCGTACACCTGTGCTCGTAATGTGCAGCCTCGTCATACCTCCTGTTTCTCCGAGAACACGCCAAGCGAGCCGGGAAAAACTAAACACTTGCGCCCTCATCAACCCCTGTAAACCTGGTGAAGCAGCTAATTTATACTCAGATTGAAAGGTCATCTGATCTGGCACTAAATAGATGATAGGACTTCCAGATGGATCCTCTGCAAGTTTTTGCTGAATGTCTTGAAAGACAGAGTGGGACTTTCCGCTTCCGGATCGTCCCAAAATAAATTGCAAGCTCATATTTTCAACCCCTGTTCCGCACACAATATTTCTCTTTTTATTATCTCACAATCTAGTATTAGGGCAAAGGATAGTATCGTTAAATCGAATCAAAAACCCCTGGTATTTAAAGGATATGACTGTTTATAAAAAAAGAACGTTTTCGCAAACGTTGTTGCTCTTGAAAGTGATTGATTTCCGTTTCAGAATGTTTGCTCTCCACGGGGCGTGCGGTGAGGCTCCCTCGTGCAAGCACCATTAGGAGTCTCGCACCTTGCACTCCAATCATCTTTTCAAAGAAGCGAATGGACAAAATGAGCCGAAAGCAAAAATCTTTTAGAAACAGCCAAAAAAAAGAAAAGCAGCTAAACGATCAGCTGATTTTCCTCACTTTTTAGTTTATCTACTTTTAATGTGTTTCTACCATCTGATTTTGCTTCATAAAGCAGCGAATCTGCTCTTTGGATGATATCAGCTGGACTATCCTCTTCTGCATAAAAAGCAACGCCATAACTTAAGGTTACAGGCAGCTTCCTGTTTTGAGATGTCGTATAAGGGAATTGATACAGATGTTGATTCACTTGTTCTATCGTCTTTTTTACGACAGATTCATTTTCTGTGTTCATGATCCAAGCAAATTCTTCTCCTCCATAACGGTATGCCGTTCCATCCTTAGAGGAAAGATATCTTTTAAATGTTGCCCCGACCATCTTAAGTACTTCATCACCGATAACATGTCCATGTGCGTCGTTAAATCGTTTAAAGTGGTCAATATCACAGAGCACTAACGTAAACGGAGTTTTCAGCTTTGTTCTCTCTAAAACATCTTCCTGAAACTTTCGATGATTCAGTAAGCCTGTTAAATAATCTTGAACGGATTGCAATTGATACATGTTTTTCTCAAAATAATATTGCCTTTCTTTAGAAGCGATAATCCCGCCATACAAGGCAATCAGCCACAGAAACGTACTTTTCATAAAAAAGTTAAAAAAGGTTTCTGTACTTTGAATACCACCATCTCGAATAAAGAAGAACAAGTACATGGAAAAACTTAAAGCCGCTAAAACAAATGATCCTCTTAGTCTCCAATAAAGAGCCGCATGGATAACAATTAAATAGCCGACAGGCATAAACGGACTTTCCGATCCACCTGTAAGTGCCATTAGCCATATGTAACAGACGAAATCAAACACGATACCCCCACGCGTAAATAGGCGATAGTACAATGATTTTTCATGAAAACGGTACAAGACAAACTGTGTTGCTGTCATATAGACAATCCCAATAGTTAAAAGGATAAGAAAAGTATCATGATTAAAGTGTAAAACATCTGCAATAGGAGGGTAATAAAATAACGGAATACATAAAACTAGAAAGAACCACCGTAATAAAGACGAGATGGTTTCTGATCGATGTTCGGTAATAACAAAAAACTCTCTCATGCTGCCATCTCCCTCTGCATTTTTCATGATAGGATTTTAAAAACATCATATGGTCTTTCTTTACTAATCATACTTTTACTTACAAATCATTTAAACCATACTTTAGTAGCAATTTACGCTTTAACTTCCCTTTTTTTGCTGTACATCCGTTCGTCTGCTAGCTGAAGGTAATAATCAATGTTTTCACATGCATCACTTAATAGCTCAATCGCTCCATAGGCTAGTGAGATTGATGAGTTCCATGCAATAAGTTGACTTTCTAATTTTTCTACAAGTATGTACGCTTCGGTCTCAGTTAGGCCAGGCAGTAAATAAACAAATTCATCTCCTCCAAACCGGAACCCAGACGACAATTTCAACCTCTTTGATAATTCTGCAATCAGCTGCAGAAGTTCATCACCTGCATGATGACCATACTCGTCGTTTATATGTTTAAAGTTATTAATATCAAACATGACGAGTGTAATTGGCTTTTTGTAAGTATGAGCGTTATTGATTTCCTTCTCTAAACAATCATAAAAATAGCGGCGGTTATAAAGGTTTGTTAATGGATCACGGATACTGATCTCTTTCAGATCTTTAAACTGCTGAGAAGAATAACCACTCAAAAAGCCTGTAATAGAACGGTGTGCCACAGTGTTCCAACGATCTAACATAAATAACTGAACATGTATGGGCTCTTTTTTCATAAGCCCTTTTATTTCAGTTAATACCGCTTCTCTTATACTCGTTGCAAAGCAAGCAAGTGCCTGATGGGGAATATGCTGATGTTTAAAGAAATGAATTCCTGAACGGAAAGCCAATGCCTCCGCTTGGTTCAAGAAGAACCGAAACCGATCCTCCCCCAGAAATACTGCATGTACAGTTCCACGAAGGAACTTCCAAAGAACTTTTTCGTACTGTTGTACAAATCCATTCATGAATGTGGTGAAGTCATCATATTTTCTTAAATCTTCATTATGTGTATGTAACATCCTTGGTATGGACTTCATAATCCTTGTAAAAATGTTCTTTTTGAGTGTGCGAATTTCTAGTTGGAAATCTTCCATTTTTGCAACCCCTCAAATCATAAAAATTACATACAAAAAGCCATTACCCAAAAATAGGGAAATGGCTCATCCGTTTCCCTTTGGCAACCGGCTACCATCGTATGTTTACATACTTTAGGCCCATAGCTTTGCGTCCCAGCTTTTCAACTGGTTTGCCCTTATTACAAAGGTTTCTATTCATTTATAGATAGTATATCCTATAAAGGTAAAAAGTGCCAATACTTTTTATGGGTATTTTATACTATTATTTTATACCCTTGTTTTTGGCTAATTTTAACTTACGATAGTATCTATACCCCATTCGAACTAAATTTAAAACAAAATAAGGAATTTGGATCGGAAAACGATACAAAGTTCTTTTATAAAAGGAGAAATAAGCTTTTCTTAAATCTTTCCATTTCCGGCACATTTCTCTTTTATAAAAATCAGAAACATCCACAATGATTCCTTTTCCATTTGAGATCATCACATTCTTTCCATGTACATCACTGGGATAAAGCCCTTGTTTTTCAGCGTATTGAATGGCAGCATCGATATCATGAATGACGCTCTCTGGAATTCTAATTCCTTTATGAACACAATCATAAAGGGTAATACCTTCAATTCGCTTCAAAATAAGAAATCTTTTTTCTGTATAATAGCAAAGTGAATATCCAGGATGTTCCCCTAAACGCGCATATGCTTTTTTTTCTTCAAGAAGACCCTGTTCTCCCCGTCCGTAAATTTTCACAACATATAATGGATAGTCTGGATGAAAAAAAACAGCTGCATAATTTCCACAGCCTAACATCTTCCACGGATGAGGTGTATGAACGGGGCATACCGGATCAAATGGACTACGGCTTTCTATCATGATTTCTTTATTCAATTGTCTCGCGAGTTGTATAAACTGTTCCATTCGTTTCCTCAATTTCTGATTTCTTCCGTGCTTACAGGATTTTATGCACTACGTATATTGTATACAGAAGGTACTTAAAAGGAAACTAATAGGGATGTGTGTTTCTTAGCTTGTTGTGACTCGAAGATAGGTTAACATGAGGGTTTCAGCCTTGTTTCTTAAGTGGACATTCGGAAATCTCATAATTTCCCGATATCCCCGAATGAATATTTCGTATTCTGTAATATCATTGTCACGCCGGCCATCCATCACTTTAATCTTTCTTTTCTGAAGGTCTAACCTAACATCATGCAGATCTTTACTAACTTGATTCATCATTTGTTCGATCAATAGAATATACGGCTGCTTCAACTTAAACGGAGAGCGGTTCACAACCTGTAGGTCCCGATTAAAGAGCGTTAATACAATCGGATACATGACAAACTTTTCAATGAGAGAACGCTCTTCTTCATTTCCGTATTGCATGTCTTCCCCTCCAATCTTAAGAAGATGAAAATCTAAATTGTACAGATAAAATATTATTTAGGTTAAAAGTTCGTATTTGCTTCCGAACGCTACAATAGGCGGTTATCAGTTTCCCGTCGTACGCATATGGGGTAACGAGCCTGTGAGTAATCACACCCTTATCCGAAACATAGATCATCTCTATCGCTCCCCTTTCCTGGATGCATCTCAAAAACATGTTCGTCATGATAAAACCTCCTTTTTTTATATTATATGCGAACAAACGTTCTTTTTATACTAGAAAAAAATACCTGCCTTATATGGCAGATATTTTGCATGATTAATTTGGTTGAGGAGCGATTCCCATGGCTTCAAGTTCTTGATAGAGATTACCGGAAATTGAGATTTCTTCAAAACTGATGCCAAGAGAAACGACAGTTTGCGCTAACTCAGGACGCATTCCGCTCAGTGTAACCTTTACTCCTAACAGTTTAAGTGAATTGATGACTTTAAATAAATTATGAGCCACCATCGTATCAATAACAGGTACGCCAGATAAGTCGATAAATAAATGCTCCACTTGAAGCTCCGTACATTTCTCTAAAGAAGTTTCCATAATTAATTTTGACCGGTGTGTATCAATCGTACCTACAAGTGGAAGCACCGCAACAGACCTTGTTAACCTGACAACGGGAACAGAAAGCTCTTCGATCGCTTCTCGAGCAAGGCCGAGTACTCGGTTGTTCTTTTCAACATAAGCCAAACTGAATGCATGTACCGTTTCATCCAATAAAGGATCGATGATTGAAGCGGCTTTTAACACCGTTTGTACGGAGAAGTTTTCATTATCAATTTCGTTACGTATAAAATCCCATAAAACCACTCTGTAGTAACGAGTGCTCTTTAAAGCCATATCTAAAGGTATTTCGAATTGAACAGCGAGTTCACCATATTTGTGTCCCCACGCAATAAAACGTCTTTCAACATCCTCTAAATCTTGATAGAGAGCTTCGCCAAAGAAGGTGAAAAGTTCTCCTCGAATCTCAAGAACTTCGTCTGTCAAAGGAGAGGTATGTTCTCCATGTTTCTTCTTTGTTTCATCAATTTTTCTAGCGAAATCGTATTTATGCTTAACTATTTTCTCCCCTAATTCACGCAATTGACTTTCCATTTCTCTCTAATCCCCCTATAGAAATCTAAATGATTGCAAACCCCAAATATATATACCACTATTATACTAGTGATAAACCTATTTTTTTAAAAAATGCTAATTTTATGTCGTGTTTTGCGAAAATAGCTAGTAAGGAGGTACTATGAGGCTTTTGATTGGATTTCTTTTCGGATTATTTGCGATGTCTCATTGGTCAACCTATGCATATGCATGGGAACTAAGAGCCGTCTCACCCATTGAAAGGGTCGGAGCTGTATTAACAGGGGTAGCCATCTTAATCATACTCTTGTTGTTCATTTATAAACGCTATAACTCTTCTTATTTTCACGGATTCCTGGCAGCTATCGGCTTATTCCTAACGGTTGATAACATCTTATTTCATTGGGTGTTTCAATTGCACCGTATAACGAGCGGACCTGAAGCAAATTGGCTTGAACCTGTTTTCATCATGATCGGTGCAGGATTCGTGTATTACGCCTGGAAAAATGAACAACCACAGAATTAATCATGTTCAATAAACACCTCAAATCCGGCAGTTTTTGCTTTTAGAGCGAGTTTTTCAGCGTTCTCTCGTGAGGAAAATGCACCGATTTGAACTTTGTGATGTTTATGTGATTCAGATTTTTCTCTTTTCAGAAATTGTTTTTTCATTTCACGTTTTACATCTTCAATAAAACCAGGGAACGTTTTATCATACTGATGAAAGCTGTTTAAAGGATCTGTTCTTCGCTTCGGATCAAGCTGGAAATGTCCTTTAATATGATGGTTCGCGTCCCATTTATACGTTTTACACAAATAGGCAAAGAACCAAACGTACCTTAAATAAGCTTCTTGAAAGTCAATCGAAGGACCATAGCACAGCTCAACACCGATTGACCATTCATTGGCGTCAGACAAATTAGATCGCACATGCCATGCTTTTTCATGTAAAGGAATGATTACTAAGATTTGTTTGTCATCAATAAAAACATGAGCTGACGATGCCAGTTGCTTGCTGTTGAAGTATAAAAAGTTTTGCATGGCAGTTGAGTCTGGATTTCCAGTGTCGTGCGCAACGGCATATCGGGGAACCCGATTGCCGCCAGGTCGCTGCTTTAAATTTTTTTGTAAGTATTGATTCGTAATCGTGTACTGTTTCATTCATACACCTCCACAATTTCCTATCTCTATAAGGTGTTTTAAAAAAGTAAAAAAGAGCCATTTAGGCCCTTTTTACATTCCACCTGGTTGCGATTGTGTCGTGATCGCCCAGATCCAATAAGCTATTCCGATTAAAAAACCGATACTAAGAAGTACAAAAAACAACGTTGTATTTTTCATTCATTTATTCCCCTTAACCCTTTTACTTTCTTTCTTATTAAATATAAACTATCATATAGAAAGAGAAGAAACAAAAAGCAAGGGTGTTTACATGAAAAATACAGAGCAGTCTAGAAATGATCTCCACCACGAACTCGAAATGAGCTTACGCAAGCTTTTTAGAACCTTGCGAAAGGGACTCAATGAGCTTTACACAGATTATATTCCCAGTAATGAATTTGCCGTATTGCAAACACTTAATGTTCAAAGTCCATTGATGGCTTCAGAGATCGCCAATGAACTTAAGGTTTCTTCAAGTCACATCACAGCCGTTACGGACCGGCTTGTAGGTAAAAATTATATTGAGCGAGTGCGTTCTGACTCTGACCGCCGTATCGTCTATTTGGAAATTACCGAGGATGGCAAAAAAATAGCGCGTGAGATGGACGTTATTAAAAATGAGTATTTGGCTAAAAAGTTCAGCCAACTAACAGAAGATGAAATGAAGATGATGATCACTTATTCTACGAAACTGCTGGATTAACTATAAGCAGTTTTACTTTTTTTATATACTTCACTTTGTGAAATATTTACTAAATGAATAGGAGGGAACAGAGGTGGAACATCTTGAAATGAGACGGAAGATCATCATTATGATTTCCATTATGGCAGCGATGCTCTTTGCTGCACTAAATCAAACGATTGTAGGTACGTCCCTCCCTAAAATAATCGCTGATCTTGGCGGCATTGAATATTACAGCTGGGTTTTCACCATGTTTATGTTAACGTCCAGTATTACAGCCATACTCGTAGGAAAACTGTCAGATATATATGGAAGAAAGCCTTTTATTCTATTAGGTATAGGTGTTTTCACTGTCGGTTCACTTTTATGCGGTGTTTCGGACAGCATAATTGAACTCATTTTGTATCGAGGAATACAAGGTCTCGGTGGCGGTATGATCATGTCTACAGCCTTTACAGCAGTAGGCGATCTCTTTCCCCCTCGCGAACGTGGAAAATGGCAAGGAATGATGAGCAGCGTCTTTGGATTAGCCAGTGTATTCGGTCCTACACTTGGCGGATATATTGTTGATCATTTTCACTGGCAATGGGTGTTTTGGATCTTCCTGCCTTTTGGTTTCGTTGCTTTTGGTGCTATTTACTTTTTGTTTCCGTCTGTACAGCGAAAAGAAAAAGAATCTATTGATTATACAGGTTCGTTTTTCCTTACATTAACGATGGTACCGCTTCTGCTTTCTTTTACATGGGCAGGAAATCAATATGACTGGATATCACCAGAGATTATTGGACTTTTTGCCGTTACAACCATCGCCTTTTTCCTGTTTATCCGTACCGAAAAACGAGTTTCAAGCCCGGTTCTTCCACTTGAAATGTTCAAAAATAAAGTGTTTACTTCTTCAAATATTATTGGTTTCTTTTTAGGAGCCGGCATGTTTGGTTCCATCATGTATATGCCCTTTTTCATACAAGGTGTCATGGGCACTTCTGCTACCAAATCAGGGTTTGTTATGATGCCATTAACTCTTGCTATGGTTGCTGCTTCTGCGATTAGTGGACAAATTGTAACAAAAACTGGGACATATAAGAAGCTTGCTTTGCTGGGACTTTTCATTATGGTAAGCGGAATGACAAGTATGCACTTTATGGATACAGAAACAACAAATACGACTGCCATCCTTAACATGATTTTAGTTGGTGCAGGACTCGGCATTGCTTTCCCTATCTTTACACTGACGGTTCAGAACGCGATTGAACATAAGTATCTAGGAGTAGCTACTTCTTCTGTTCAATTGTTCAGACAGCTTGGGGGAACAATAGGTGTTTCTATCATGGGAAGCGTGATGAACAATATGTTAGCAGGTCAGTTTAATGAAAAATCACAAAAACTCATTGAAGCAACACCAAACGTAACACCTGAAATGGACGAAAGGGTCAGTGAACTAGCAAATCCACAAGTGCTGTTGAACCAAAGTGCTGTCTTAGAGAAATTTAATCAGTTGCCGCCTGATTCTGTGATTTTTTTAAAACAAGTTCTCGGACTTTTACGTGAATCATTAAGTTATGCGTTAAACGGTGTATTTTTAACCGGTGCAGTTGTTATCGGGGTTGCCTTTTTCATCACTCTCTTCTTCTTAGAAGAGATCCCGCTCAGAACTACAAACGAAGAAGAACGAAACGATCGATCAGCGTAAAAAGAGACGGCAGGAATCCCTGTCCGTCTTTTTATTTTACAAAAGACGATTCATCATTTTGCACAGAATTGCGTAAAGGATAATTCATACTCCAAAAACCAATATCTTTAAAACCAAGCCGTTTATAGATCGAACCCGCTTTTGGATTATCGTAAAAAAGACATAATGTTTTCCCTTCTGCAAGAACATCCTGGCAAAGGGCATCCATGCACAATGACGCTAATCCCTGTCCTCGTTTGTCTGGATGCGAACAAACCCCGACGATCATGGCTGACAAAGAATTTTCTGCTGTTGTGGATGCGCAAGATACGATTGTTTCGCCTTCTTTTATAAAATAGGTCCGTCCCGTTTTTGTTTTCAACGCCTGTTCTAAACTTTGACGTGCGGTTTCACCAATTGAAAATTCTACGATTTGTTTTTTTAGCGCCATTAAATCATCTACATCGTGCAGTTCAGCTTGCTGAATTCCTTCTCGTTTAATTTCCTCTTTTAAAAGGCTGTTATCTTTTAGTTCAGCGAAAAAAGTTTCTTTTGTCCGTGTAAATTGAACATAAGGATAAAACTGCTCCACGATCTCTTTTTTCCCAGAAAGCATTTCATACGAGGTATCATTATTAATAATTTTAGAAAACTCTGCTGCGTTAATCGTATCTTTTCCATAAGGAAGGTAGTTTCCGAGATAGCGAAGAAGGATTCCTTGAATATCACCCGCCCTATCAACATCAGCCCAAATCTCCTGAAAGTCTGTTTCATACCCAAAGTTTTCGATATCTGCGAGGATAAAAAGATTTAATGCCGGTTCTTCACTTAAGTAATCCATGACTTTTTCATGCCACGTGTGATCCGTTTTTACGATCATTTATGACGTACCCCCTTCTATGTTTCTATTCATTCTAACGAGTAATTGGAAAAATGCAACCATTTTTTAATTGTGTATGAATGGTGATTTGTCGAAAATCGGATTTTTTGTCGACTCGTGGATATTCAGTTAAAACTCGTGGATTTGGGCTACAAACTTCTGGATATATAACTAAAACTTCTGGATAAATGTACGTAAATTGAAGGTTATGCTTAATTCTGACACCTCAAATCAAAAAAGGAAAAAATCCTGCCTATAAAATCTGGCAGGATTTTTCATTCTCAAGCTAATTTGCGCATTTTCCTAAGCTTTATTTTAAGAAAGCGTGGTAATGGCGAACAGCGGCAACTGCATAATCGCCTCTCGTTACCGTTTTTGTAGGCTTGAACGTCGCGTGTACGACTGGTTCTAAATCGTAAGGCCCTTGTTCAACAGTAAAATAGGCGTTCAAGATATTGAGATCTAATGCAAGCTGTACATATCCTTTTAACTCTTGCGGAATATTTGAAGCATCATCAAGCGGAATTCGTGCATCACCGTATTGTACAGACAATGTTGCTGTATTAACTTCTCCTGCCTGCTTTTCTAAACCGAGTGCCTGAACAAGTGAATATGCGATTTCAGCACGGTTCACTGAGCTGTTTGGAGCAAACTCAGTAGCAGTTTTAGGCAAGATGACTCCTTTTGAAGTTTGTTTAGCATCTCTAAATGCTCCGCCACGGGCAGTTGCTGCATTGATGAAAGGCGCATCAGAAGCTGTTACATCTGTAAAATCATTTGTCTTAGAATCAATGCTCTGACGAACTTCAGCACCTGCCACTAAAAATTTCGCAAGTTCAGAGCGAGTTAATAGTTGGTTCGGTTTAAATGTTCCATCTGAATACCCATCAACAAGACGTTCACTAACTGCTGTTTGGATAGCACTTGCTGCTGGATGTCCACCAATGTCAGACAAGCCCGTATATCCGCCTGCTGTTTTAAACGTTATGGTTCCATCCACTTCTTCCGGCAGTCCTGCTCCACCTGTCGGATTCTCTTCTGCTCCTCGCAAGCCCCGGATTTCAAGTTTCCACTCACCTGCTTTTGGTGCATCTACAACAACTGTCCGATCTGATTCTAATGGGAACAGCAAAGAAATTCCTGAGCTGTACTCATTGCCTGCAGGATCTATTAAAACAAGGTTGATCGGATTCCCTGTCTCTTCGTCAATTCCATTTGCATGGATTTGTGCAACGAGTGTTGTTAAGTTTTCGCTTACCGTAAAGCTATGCTGGTTTGTTGACGTTAATTTTGCAGGATCATACGTTAAAGCGAATGTTTCTTTTGTAGCTGACATCTCAACATTGCTGTTAAATGTTCTGTCTGCATTAACGGTTTGTCCGTATTGACCAGAATGTACAATCGCATCCATCGCTGCATATGCATTCACATATCCGGCACCAACTTCCCAAGATTCCATACCCGGCATGTTTGTTGCTGTTTGCTGCAGAACGTCATTGATTTCTTGTGGAGAAAGTGTTGGATCTGCTTCAAGCAGAAGTGCCGTAATACCAGCTACATGTGGAGTAGCCATGGATGTTCCGCTCATCGTCGTATAATAAGGAACATAAGCAGGCTCAATTCCTTCTGCATCCTCTGCTGCACCTAGTGAAGAAACAGGAGCAATAACACGTGTTGAAACGATATCGACTCCAGGAGCCGTTATAGACGGTTCGTCCTTCCATGTCCACGTTTTCCCGTCCATTTCAAACGTTCCGCCTGTATTTTTTGTTCCGCGTGATGAAAAGTCTGCAAGCTTTCCTGATTTTTCACCGGCAGCAACTGAAATAACCCAAGGTGCTTTTGAATAAGGATTGTGTGTGTTTTCACCTGGACCTGAATTTCCTGCTGCGAACAATACAGTAATTCCACGGTCATAAGCAGATTTACTCGCTATATTAATGGGGTGCTCAGGTTCAAAATCACCTGAAGATCCCCATGAATTCGTGATCACACGAATGTTATATTTCGCCTGGTGTGAGATCGCATAATCAAATCCACCTATGCCATCTAAAACGAATAGTGCTGCGCCAGAACCATATCCAATTAAGTCTGCTCCTGGTGCTGCTCCTTCATATTTTCCTCCAGACATCGCCCCTGTGCCTCCAACTGTACCAGCAACATGTGTGCCATGTCCTGAATTTGTATCTGTGTTTGGCACGTTTTCTTGATAGCTGATTGGTAATAGACCAGAGATGGAGTGAAGGTTTGCAGAAGCCATTACATTTTGAACCAAATTTTTGCCAAGTTCATGATCTTTATGAGTTCCGTCAACACCACTGTCATTCACGACAACCCCTATACCTTTCCCTGTAAAAGGAAGACCACCATTTTCTTTCGTCATCGAGCTGTCTGTTCTCACTTTATCAACGCCTGTTAGAGCAGTTGCATCTGCGTTATAGTAGCTTAATTTTTCATTTAAAAACATGGATCGTACTTGATCTGATTTAGCAAGTTCCTGAATTTGAGCTGGAGTTGCTATTACACCTGCCATTGGCAGCGATTTTAATGTAACGGCTTTTTTAACGCCCGCTCCTTTTAATAAGTCAAGCTGTTCTAGATTTGGTGCACCTGTCCCATGAAACGTTACGATTACCTCCAAAGAGTTTATCCCTGAATCTAGTTTATTCTGCAGAGATTTCCCGATTACGGCCGACTGCGTTTGTGCAGCCACAGCCCCAGATTGATTCAGAGGCAGAGCAATCGATACTACCATAATTAAAGCAAACAAAATCTTTAGACTTTTTCTCAAGGTGAATTCTCCTCTCATTTTCTGAATTTTCCACCTAATTGCATTATCTCAATATAAAAATAAGAAAACTATTCACCATCAGTTGTAAAATATATAAAACTGGAACTATATGTATATAGTACAAAAGAGTTAACCATGCTAGGGAGTCTATTCCAATAAAAAAAGCTAAACCACCTTTAGTAGGTGGTTTAGCTCTTGGTTTTATTTTGCTAGAAAAGAAGCCGTAACGGCATCGTATGCGTTTATATACCCGGCACCCGTTTCCCATGATTCATAACCATTCATAGGGGTTGCTGAGTTTACTAGAATCTGCTTAACATCAGTTGGTGTTAAAAGAGGATTAGCATCTAGCATAAGAGCTACTACCCCCGCAGCATGTGGTGCAGCCATAGAAGTTCCGCTTAAAGTCGTGTAATAAGGAAGATGCGCAGGATCAATCGTTTGAACATCTTTTGGTGTTCCTAAAGCCCCTACAGGAGAAGCTACACGTGTTGAAACGATATCCTTTCCAGGTGCTGTAATCGTAGGTTGGTCACGCCATAAAAATTCTACACCATCAATGATGGCTGAACCACCTGTATCTCGTTTACCTCTTGATGAAAAACCAGCTAATGTTCCGTCTTTTACACCTGCAGCCACTGTAATAACCCATGGTGCTTTTTTATAATTTCCGGTAATGGTGTTTTCCCCCGGTCCTGAATTTCCTGCAGAAAACACAGTTACAATATTTCGGTCGTACAAAGTTTTAGTTGCGATATTTACAGGATGGTCGGGATCAAATGGTGTTCCTATATCTCCAGTGTCACCCCAAGAATTGGTGATTACACGGATGCCATATTGCGCTTGATGTGTTAGAGCATAATCAAAAGCACCAATCGTGTCTAATATAGCTAGACCTGCACCGCTTCCATAGCCGATCAAATCAGCTCCTGGTGCTACTCCTTCATATTTACCGCCTGACATCGCGCCAGTTCCGCCAACTATACCTGCAACATGGGTTCCATGACCAGAGTTGTTATCTGTTGCTGGGACATTTTCAACGTATTGGACAGGCAAAAGTTCATGAATGGCATGTAGGTTTGCTTGTCCTGCAACATTTTGGACTAAATTTTTTCCAAATTCGTGATCTTTATGTGATCCGTCTACACCGCTATCATTGATAACGACTCCTACTCCTTTACCTGAGACAGGGAGTCCACCATTTTTCTTTTGAAAACCAGCATCTTCACGAACTCGGTCAACACCCGTTAAATCGGTAGAATCTTCATTATCATACATAAGTGGTGCATTATAATAGATTGAACGGACATCACTTTTTTTAGTTATTACATCCAGCTGTGCCTGAGAGATCATAACTCCTGCAATCGGCAACGCTTCCATAATAATTCCCTGTTGAACACCAGCTTCTTGAAGGGATGTTTTTATAGCATCTTGGTTCATTCCTTGACGAAATGTGACAATTGCTTCAACAGCAGAATGATTCGTTAATTGCTGTAACAGCCTTTTATCTAAAGAAGGTGAACCACTTGTATCCTCAGCATTGATAGAGACCGCTGAAGGCAAAATTAGGCTCGTTGCGATAATGACCGAAGTTAGTAACCGTTTTAATTTCAAGATTCTCACTCCCATTGATAGAATTTTCTAACAGTTTAAGCTATTATCTCAACTTAACTTGTTGATATCTATTGGCGATAGGTTTTATTTTCATAGTTCTTTTGTATTAAAAAAAACACTCAAAAGAGTGTTTTAAAGGTTGTTGTCCTTTTATCCCATCGGCACGAGCTGGTTTTGCACGGCATAGATTACGGCCTGTGACCGGCTTTTCACTTCTAACTTTTTAAAGATCTTGCTTACATGAATCTTTACCGTCTTGTCACTGATAAATAATTTCTCAGCTATTTCTTTATTGCTTAGTCCTTCTACAAGACCAATTAAAACTTCCTGCTCACGGTCTGTCAAATTTGAATCATCTTTTTTTACTTGGGATTGCTGAAGGTGCATATTCACGAGTTTCTTTGTCATGCTTGGCGTAATCATCGATTCACCACGGTAGACAGCTTTAATGGCATCAACCACATGTTCAGAAGGTGCGTCTTTTAAGAGATAGCCATCTGCTCCAGCCTTTAACGCGGAAAGTAAATACTCATCATGCGTGTACATCGTTAGAACAAGAATGCGAGCATCCTTATTCTTCGCCTTAATGATTGAAGTGGTTTCAACGCCATTTATTCCAGGAAGGTTAATATCCATGATGATAACGTCAGGAGACAATTCTTCAGCAAGTTTCAACGCTTCCTCACCTGATATTGCTTCGCCGATCACTTTCATATCATCTTCAAATGAAAGTATGTTTTTTAAACCATCCCTTAAGATAGCGTGGTCATCTACTAGTAAAATATTGATCATCTCAATAAGCCTCCCTTGGTTCTAAATTAGGTATCTTTAATTTAATTTCCGTCCCTTTGCCTTTAGCTGAATCAATATGGAGTGAAGCCCCAAGGCTGTCAGATAATTCATTCATGTTCAATATTCCATAATGAGGCTCATTTCGTGCTTTAATCATCGATTCATAAAGAGAAAAACCTTTTCCATCATCTTTAATCTTGAAAAGAACATGATCTGTTGAATAACTTAACAGAATGTCCACCTTGCTGGCCTCTGCGTGTTTTAACGTGTTCTGAAGGCTTTCTTGAAAAATATCAAAAATCACTTTTTCGACCATCGTACTTAAATCACGTGGTATACCTCGTTCTTGAAAACGTATTTGAAACGGATGGCCATCTTGCTTAACAGATTTTATTTTTGATTTGATTGCTTGATGAAGACCAATCCTCTCCGTAGGATAAGGTCTTAATGCATAGATCGACTCTCGAAGTTCCTTTAGGCTGCCCCTTAATTTCTCAGTACTGACAGCGACCAGTTCCTTCGTCTTCTCTGGTTTCATCGTAAATACACGCTGAGCAGTTTCAAGCTGCATTACGGAACCTGCAAGCGTTTGAGCGATTCCGTCGTGAATTTCTCTAGCAATTCGGTTTCTTTCTTCAAGCAAAACCCTTTTCTCTCTTTCTGAAATAAGCAGTTTTGTTTTCCAAGCAACTGCGAGCTGGTTAACAAGAGTAGCCATCGATTGTGTATCTACAAGTGAAAAAGAATGCGCTCTAGTTCTCCCTGTAATGAGCACTCCTGTTACTTCATCCTCAGCAGTTAATGGTGAGACCATGACCGATTTAATAGATGGAGAAAAAAAGGTGAACGCCCATTCGTTGTCTTCTTTTCTGTTGTTAAATAGATGCATGTCCCGGTCTGTTTCGAGATGTTCCATAAATTCGGCAGACATCTCTTTTTTTAATGAATACGATCCACTTTCATACGCTTTATTCCATGATTTACCGTCATATAAAAACAACAAGACGATATCAGTTCCTAAAAACTCTAAAAACGGCATCTCTACTTGCTGCAGCCAATCCTTGGATGGAAGATGGGCGTTAAACTTTGTGCTAATGTCGTAAAGCGCCTTTAGTCGGTTGCGCTCCTGCTGCAATCTTGCAATAAACGAAGAAATAAGAGCGATTGCAATTAGTGGAGAAAAGAAAAAGATATATGAAAACACATCGACAACACCACGGTTCTGGTTCCCCAACATGATCATAAGCGTAACGTAAAGGATGGAAAAAAGGGTAACGATGGATTCTGATATAAATTTTGTTTTCCATACCTTCAATGGATATGGCTGAGGTCTTATCAGCAAAACGGCATCTACAATCAGATTGTTAAACACATAGTATAAAACGGTAACTAACATAATCCGAGATTCAGCGAACCAGAAATCACTTAACTGCCCGCTTACAGGCGACAGTACAAAATCAGTGATTTGAACCGCACTATAAAAACTAATAACGAGCTGAGCGGGACTAAAAAAAACAACACGCAGCGGACGCTGATTCATCGCGTTAACCAGACAAACGATAACACCAAATGCCAATAGTGAAATTCCCCAGCCATAAAGAAGCTCTATTGTATAAAGAAGAGGAAAACTTAGAGCACTAAGTCCTTTCCAAATAGGAATCGGGTAATATTCTGTGATGAACAAGAACAACAATAATGTAGAAAAAATGAGCAGATCAGGAATCCCATTTAAGTTGAATGCACTCAACAGCCAGACAAACATACCTAGTCCTATTATAACGGAAACAAAGCGGCTTGCCGCTGTTTCACGATTTAGCCCCACTTTCCTCACCTCTTTTTCAAAAAAATTCAGTTAATTCATTATACCACATGATTAATCCTACAAATCCTATCCAATATGTGGTGAATGTGATATTTTACTATCCATGAAAAAAACCGAAATTAGTCGAATGGCTCTATAGCCGCTGACCAATTTCGGAAAAACGAAAAGTTTTTTATAAGTATGGCATGTTCCTGTTACATTTCCAATTACACGAAAGACATATTCTGATAGTACGAATTAACTAATGATAAAACAATTTATAAAAGATAGGATAAAAACATGGTTGCGGTTCCAAAGTAAACAAATAACGAGAAAATATCATTTAATGTTGTAATTAATGGTCCTGATGCAACGGCAGGGTCCACTTTAAACCGGTATAACAATAGTGGAATAAGAGTTCCTGCTAATGTTCCGATTATTAAGGTGAAGAAGAGGGAACTCCCCACCACAAATCCAAGAATTAAATTTCCCTTCCATAAGTAAGCCACGATAGAAATCAAGATGCCGCAAGTAACACCGATAATCATCCCTACACCAAATTCACGCATAATTAATCTAATGATGGTCTGCCTGTCAATATCGTGTGACACGAGTCCACGTACAACAACTGCAAGGGATTGTGTCCCCGTATTTCCTGTCATTCCGGCAATCATAGGCATGAAATACGTAAGCGCAACAGCTCGTTCAATCGTTCCTTCAAACGAACTAATAATACTGCCAGATAATATCCCGATAAACAATAGCAGAATCAGCCAAGGCAATCTGCGATAAGAGGCAACAATGGCGCTTGTTTGGAAGTCAATCGATTTACCGGTTGCTGATAATTTTTCAATGTCCTCGTTCGCTTCTTCGATTAAGACGTCGAGAACGTCATCTACTGTTACGATCCCTATCAATCGTTCTTCTTCGTCCAATACAGGTACTGCTATAAAATCGTACCTCTCGATAGTCCGTGCTACTTCTTCCTGATCCATCTCTGCAGGAACTGCAATAACCCTGCTGTACATAATTTCTTCTATTTTTTCGTCCATTTCAGCTAGAAGCAGGTCTCTATAAGAAACAACTCCAACGAGCTTTCTTTCATCATCGATAACATATAAGTAGTAGATATTTTCAGCGAACCCTGCAAAAGTCTTTAATTTTTCAACAGCATCCCGGACGGTATACACTTTTGGGATCCAAACAAAACGGTTGGTCATGATTCCACCGGCAGTATCTGAATCATATTGCATCAAGCTTTGGACGGTTTTCGATTCGTCTGCCTTCATGGATGACAAGAAATCTTGAATTTCATTAACTTCTAAGTTTCCTAATAAATCCGCTAGGTCGTCGTTTTCCATTAAGTTCATGATGTGAGATGACCGTTCAATACCTAATTTATGAAGGATCTCCATCTGAAGGTCGCTCTCTAATTCCTGTATCAAGGATGCGATCTGCCTTGTTGTTAAGAAGGTTACAAATTTATGCCGATGCTTTTCTGGTAAGTTCTTATAAACATTGGCAATGTCATATGGGTGAAGTTCATCAATAAGGAGCTGAAATTCTTTTTTACGAAGCTCTTTTAAATTTTTAATAACATATAATAAGATTTGATTTTCTGACATCTCTTTAAACAAGGAACATCACCTCCTCTGCAAAATACTTACTCATTATAAGGGATATTTAATGATGTGACTATGAAGGGAGTGTAGTATTCGTCCCTTTTGTGTAGCTACTCTTATCATATCGTTTTTTACGTAGAAAAAACCACCTAATAATAGATGGTCAGATTCATTATTCATTTATTCCCCTACTTAAGCCATAAGTAATCAAGTGAGTAATTACCTGCTCCTATAAGGGCAACACCGAATACAACAGCTATTAAGATTAAATTAAATTCGTAGCCGTTAGCGTTAACCCAAAATCCGTTCTGTAAATGGACTTTTACGATTGCAACAACCATGATTCCCGCAATTAAGATGGCTCCAATTTCTGTAAATAACCCTGCTGCAAAAAGGAATCCCCCTCCAAACTCTGCCAGTCCGGCAAATAGTGCCATCGTATAGCCAGGTTTAATTCCTATTGATTCCATCCAACCTCCAGTACCTTTTAATCCATAGCCGCCAAACCAGCCAAACAACTTCTGTGCACCATGACCTATTAACGTCAATCCAACGGCAAGACGAATAATCAATAATCCAGAAGATAACATCATAGAATCCCCTCTTTCTTTTCCCTTACTTTATATTAGTGTATTGGGGTATGGTACTTTTTTATGTCAAGTAACTTAAAAAAAATAATTATTTATATAAAAAATAACCGCTAACCTCTTGTAAAGGTATGCGGTAATATATTTAAGGTTGTTCCGTTAAAATGAGTGGGCCATTTTTTGTTATAGCAACCGTATGCTCGTATTGAGCGGAAAGTTGGCCATCAAACGTTAATGCTGTCCATCCATCCTGCGCCATTGCAATAAATGGCATTCCTTGATTAAGGATCGGTTCAATGGTAATGACCATTCCTTCTTTTAACTGGATGCCTGTATAGCGTTCACCAACATGATGGACTTGAGGTTCTTCATGTATATTCCGGCCGATTCCGTGACCAATGAATTCTCTAACGATGGAATAGCCTTTTTTCTCAGCATATGATTGGATGCTATACCCTATATCACCAAGATAATTTCCAATATGAGCTTTTTCAATTCCTTTATAAAGAGCTTTCTTCGTTACATCGAGCAAACGTTCGGCTTCACTGGAGATTGTTCCGACACCGTAGGACCAAGCTGAATCAGCTAACCACCCATCTAAATCCACCACAAAATCAATGGTAAGGATATCACCATTCTTAAGCCTTTTTTTATTTGGAAGTCCGTGACACACCTCATCGTTCACAGATGCACAAATTGCATACGGATAACCCATATAACCTTTTTGTGCAGCATTTGCACCGTGATCTTGAAGAAAGCGATCGACATATTGATCCAGTTCCAACGTGGTCACGCCTGGTTGCACAAGATTTCTTAACCTATTATGACATTCAGCCAGAATGTGTCCTGCATTTTTCATCTTTTCAATTTCGGATTCTGTTTTTATATTGATCAATATGGAACCTCTCCTTTCCCTTTTTAAACCATATTCTCGACAAAAGGTTTTCGTGAAAATAGAGAGAGCATTCGCTGTAATCATCTCGGGCAATTATTAATATAAAAGGGCTTTTTTGTCATACTATTTGCGTTAAGAGACGAGCGGAAATTATTTCTTAACAAAAAAAATCAGGCGTAGAACCTACACCTGATGCTCAGAATGTTTAATTCTGGATTCAACCACTTTACCGCCTAGCCACAAAACGAAAATACCGAATAGGATCAACCCTAATTTTAATGGGCTTTTCAATACATCTACAAAATCATAACCTATGAAAGAAACGATACCGATCATGACCAGCTTTCCTAGCGTTAAGGCTAATAAGAAGGTTTTCATATCAATACGTGAAAGTCCTCCTACAACGTTGACTAGTGCAGATGGCGTGAACGGAAAGCAATAAATCAAGAACAGCATTCCAAAGCCATGCCGTTCCACCCAATTTAACATGCGCGTCGTGTTCGTATGTCTATTTAGGAAATTAAGAAAACGCTTCTGCCCATACTTTCTGACAAGTAAAAAGACGATGATAGATCCGGCACAAACGCCGATCCATGAATATAAAAAGCCAAGCCAAAATCCATATGCTGCTGCATTTCCAGCTACAAAAATGAACAAGGGCAATATCGGCAAAAAGGATTCTAGCATCGGAAGCAGAATGCCGGGTAAAAAGCCAAGATCCTTGTATTGTTCAAGCAAATTCAAAATGTTTTTCTCCGTAAAATACCGTTCCCAGTTTCTCCAGTCCATAGATCGTTCACCCTTTTCTTCCTCATACCCTCATCGTTGCCACAGTTAACTTATTTAAAACCGATTTTAGGAAAAACAAGGAGTCATTCCTTTCATTTTATCACAACTTTGATGGATTATTTCTGACTTTCTTTCCGATGATATACATACTAAAAAACGTTACCATAATGGAAGCAGAAGCATAAAGGATGGTTATACTTCCTGCTTCTTTCGTTTCAATAATGCCTGGGAACAGCAGCCAAAAAAAAGCAAGAGAACCATGCAGCAAAATACCGATCGACGCTAATCCTTTAATTATCCATGACTTATATAGACGATTGAAGACTGTCATAATTACGAAGATACCCCAAAAAAGAAGGAAGTATCCCCAAACGTTCAATCCCGATGATTCCGCCTCTATCACACTCGTTATATACAGAATGCCGGTAAAAACAGAAATTATCCCAGATAGAAAAAGTATGCGCCAAACGGATTTCATGCTTAAAACCTTCTTTCTGAATTAAAAATAAAACCGTCAAACATGATGTTAGACGGCTTTCGCAAAAAACTTGGAATTGTTATTTCATTAAGCTAGCATAGACTTGCTCATCAAGCTCTTTTGCTTTCTTTTCATTATATGTTTTCTCATACACCGGTTCTTGCACGATCTTAGCACCCCAGAACATGCTTTCAAAAACATGCTCGATGTCCACTTCAATTTTAGCAAGCTTTAAAGGAACATCTGCCATCGTATCTTCTAATATTGTTGTTTTACCATTTATGGAATAGACGGTCTCAAGTCCTACTACGGTAAGTACGACATTAGGATTGGCTTGGATGTTTGTCACGATGCGAGAGTTGTTCGTTACAGTAAAACGTATCTTTTCTTCTGATAAGCTCTTCACCCAAGAAATTGCATTTACAGACGGTGCATTACTTTCTGCGTCAACTGTCCCTAGTAATACGAGTTGCTCGCCTTGCAGGTGTTCAAACAATTCAGGACTTAACTTTGTTGGTATTTCCTGTTTCGCCATTGGATCGCCACCTTATTATTATTTGTATGTATGCTGTTTATTTTACCATATTTTTCTGTAACGTAAAAAACAAAAAGCGAGCCCAGTTAATTCTCAAATGTTCCTTTAATAAGGACTTTACTATCTTTCACCATCAATTGTCCGTTTGCAATGACTGTATGAATGAGGAGATCATCCTTGTTTAGAAGCACTACATCTGCATCCAGTCCAATTTGAAGACGACCTTTGTTCTTCAACTTCAGTACAGAAGCTGGATTGGAAGTGATGGTCTGTAAAGCGATTTCAAGAGGTATCCCTTCTGTTAAAACAGCATCTCTCACTTCTTTATACAACGAACTTACTTTTCCTATCCGAAGCCCTGTAAACTCACCTCTTTCATTGAATGCAGGCAAACTTCCTTGTGCGTCTGAAGTAAACGTTATTTGAGAAGATAATACCCCACTGTCTAGCATCCTTTTTAACCCTATGCTGCATTTCACTTCGCCTTCTTCTATAAACTGCTTCGTCGTGCTTGTTGTAAAATCAACATATCCGCCTTTTTTCGCGTATTTAATCCCCGCTTCAAACACATACGAATTTCGATTAATGTGTGTCGGATAAAACTGTGTAATAGGCAGATCTGTCGTTTCAATTACTTCCTCAATCAGTGATAGCATACTCCTGCTGTCACCAAGGTGAATGTTGACAATTCCTGCCTTTCCAGATAGCATTCCCGCTACTCGTGCCTGAGAGGCAAATCTAGCAAGTTCATGAGCAAGAGGCTGACTTGAACGGTGGTCGCTAATCGCAATTTCACCGACTCCAATCACTTCTTCAATCATCATAATGTCTGTTTCAATACTTCCCGTCAGCGTTTTGACCGGAACCTGATACGAACCTGTATGAACAAAGCATGATATCCCTTCTTCTTTCAGTGCTTTTGCTTTTGCTATCAGATTGGTCATCGTTCTTGCTGTCCCATCTGTACCGATTACCCCTACAATAGTTGTCACACCTGCTTTTGTAATATCAGACAAATAAATTTCAGGAGTGCGTGTTTTAAAACCGCCCTCTCCTCCACCACCGGTAATGTGAACGTGAGAATCAATAAAACCGGGTACCACCATTTTTCCTGTTGCATCTATAACTTTAATATCGAGATCTGGTGCAGGCCAATCAATAGTTTCTGAGATGCTGGCTATTTTTCCAGCCGCTAATAGAATATCTTTTTTCCCAAGATAATCCGGTGCATAAATTTCTCCATTTTTTATAAGTGTAAACATGTCTATTCAGTCCTTTGAGTTGCAAAAATCTATAATTCAATTATATCCCCTTTTCAGTTAACCGTAAAAAAAGAAGTATTTTTAATTAAATAAGCTGACTCTGCACTTGATATGCGAGCCAGCTTTCCTTTTTTCACTTGATATCACGTAACAAAATCCGGCTTGCGCTGTGCAAGAGTCGGTTTTTTTGGCTCAACTGGTTTCCCAGTTTCAAGATCCAAAAAAGAAATAGCTTCATTAAACCAGCTGTCTGGCGCTTTATGTCCCCAGAACGTCTGCCTTCGTGGATCGTTAATGTCCCATTTGATGGGTTTGAAATCTGGGTCACTCGTCAAATAATCTCCGTTGTAGAGTTCGATTCGGTTTCCATCAGGATCACGAACATAAAGGAAAAAGGCGTTCGATAAACCGTGTCTTCCAGGCCCCCGCTCAATGTTATCTGCATACCCCATGCTTGCCATCACATCACAGCAATGAATAAGGCTCATCGGATCTGAAAGCCAAAACCCCACGTGATGTAGCCGAGGTCCTTCTCCGTTCATAAATGCAACATCATGGACAGTGGGTTTACGGTGAAGCCAAGCTGCCCAAGTTCTGTTTTCTTCTGTTGCCGTATATTCTGAAACCCGGAAACCAAGTTCATTCGTGTAGAACGAAACCGCAGCCTCCACATCAGGAACCATGCAGTTTATATGATCGATACGCTGGACACGTGCACCGCGGTACAGATCATATTTTTGAATGCACCGCTCCACACCTTCCATCTCTGTAAAAAATTCAACCGGAATGCCAGAAGGATCCTCCACACAGAGTGTTCTGCCCATCCCAACTGATCGATCAGGTTCCTTCCAAATCACCTTTGAATTTTTAGATGTAAAAAAGGACTCTAGAGCGTTTAGCTGATTGTCTTCCCAAACCTTGTAGCTTACCTTATGAACACCTGGTTTTTCCGCTTTTTTTAGAAGAAGACTATGATGACAATGTTCTTCAAGACCTCGAAGAGCCAACCAATCTTCACTAGAAGCGGTTTCGATAAAACCTAGTGCGTTCACATAAAAATCACGAGAAGCGTTTAAATCTGTTACATTCATAACAACACGTGCGATTCGTACGATGTTAAAATCCACAGTCCCCATCTCCTTATACGCTCGTATAATTATGGTTAGAGGATTTGACCCGCTTTAAAAAATCTTGAACCATGAGCTTATACGGCTCCTTATTAAACTGGTCATAGTAAATAGTAGACATCCGTGCTGGGTCACCGAAGAAATAATATTCATAGAGTGCTTGGCGGCCGCCAAACGTACTTATAGAAATATCCCAAGCTAAACGGAATAACTGAACACGCTCATACCCATCGATGTTCGCGCCTTGTGTATAGCGATGAACGAGCTCACCAATATCATCAGCATGGAAGTCTGCTTCTGTTGGAATTCCCATTAACCCTGACGCTCCTAAGATTTTTACGATTTCTACAATACGCTGATACATCTTAGGATACCAGTTACGTGCTGCATTTAACGGTGCGAAATCTGGCGTCATGTTTCCATACTTATCAATAGATGCATTATGCTCGGCACGGTAAAGGTGTGAACGCATCGTTTCCAAGATAAGCATCACTTCTGACGCTTTTTCTTTTACGTGTGGAAATGCATCAATTCCGATAGACTCCATCATACTTAAGATTACGCCGAGAACAAATTCTGTTTTTACTGTGTTTTTCGCGATTACTTGATGTGCCATGTGAACGATCGCGTTCGTCTCTACATAAGTTCGGTTGCAAATATCCGAGTTGCCGCTAACAAATACGCGCTCCCATGGAACAAGTACATTATCAAAAACAACAATCGCGTCACTCTCTTCAAAACGAGAACCGAGTGGATGATCCCACTGGCTTCTGCCTTGATCAAACGATTCGCGGCATAAGAATTTTAATCCTTCTGTATTGTTTGGAAGAGCAAACGCCATCGCATAAGGATCGTCTTCTGATGATGCCTTGTTTAAGGTGGATGGAAAAACGACGATCTCATCAGTCACTCCTCCTAGAGTAGCGAGAAGTCGTGCGCCTTTTACAACGATTCCGTCTTTGTTCTTTTCAACAATTCTGGCTGAAAGGTACGGATCTTTTTGTTCAGATTGTTTCTTTGATCGGTTTGTTTGCGGATGAATGAGCGTATGCGTTAAGCTAATGTCATTTTCCCGGCAATAGTCATAATACTTTTTGGCGTTTTCAGCAAACATCGGATCATCTTGCGCAAAGAAATTCCCTGATGTGCCAAATGCCATTACACTCGTATTCAGGTAGTCTGGGGTTCTCCCCATCATTCCGCCTGTGTAGCTTGCCCATTCAGATATCATCTCGCGACGGCGAATCAGATCCTCCACTGTTTTAGGAGCAATAAATGACAGACCGACTTGGTCCCCTGTTTTTTCAGAAGTGTATAACATCTTGTCTGCTTTTTCATGCTGGAGGTCATACAGGTTGGCAATGGATCTTACAATGTTTCGAAATGCTGGGTGTGAAGCTACATCATCTACTTTTTCCCCATGAATCCAAACGTTATTTTTCGCCTTCTTTATCCCTTGAATATATTGTTCCCCCGTGCGTGCAGGCAAAGAAACCCCTCCTTAATGTTTTGCTTCCGTTTGAAGCGATTGTTTTTTCTTTCCAAACTGTTGAATGTGATGATCTGTAAGTGCCACGTGCACCACTTTCATTTCTGTGTAAAATTCAAACGCATAATGTCCGCCTTCACGTCCAATTCCAGAGTTTTTGGATCCACCGAACGGAATCCGCAGATCACGTACGTTTTGGGAATTGACCCAGAGCATTCCGGCATCAACAGAGTTTGCAACACGCAATCCTTTTTTCATATCGTTCGTCCACACATATCCTGCCAGACCATACTTAATGTCGTTTGCATAATCGATAACTTCTTCTTCATCTGTAAACGACATCACGGAAAGAACAGGGCCAAAGATCTCTTCTTGGGCAACAGTCATATCGTTCTTTACATGTAATAAAAGAGTAGGAGCTACAAAGTTTCCTTTTTTGTGAGAGTCAGAGAGTGTTTGACTATATACTTCTGCACCCTCGTTTTCTGCAATCTGTAAATATCGCTTCACATTTTCATAGTGTTCTGTATGAATTAACGGACCAACTTCTGTATCAGGATCTGATGGATCACCGACAATAATGTTGTCCACTCTTTCTTTTAAACGAGCAACAAACTCCTCTTTAATCGATTCCTGAACAAACAAACGTGAATTAGCCGTACATCTTTCTCCATTAAACGAAAAGATTCCCCATACACAAGCATCCAGTGCTCGTTCCATATCACAATCATCAAATACGATAATTGGAGATTTCCCGCCGAGCTCCATGGAAAACCGTTTTAGCGAAGCGGCTCCGTTTCTCATAATCTCAGAACCTGTCTTTGTTTCTCCTGTAAATGAGATCAATTGAACGTCTGGATGTGCAACAAGTGAAGCACCTGCTGTTTCTCCAAATCCATGAACGACGTTAAAGACACCGTTTGGCAAACCGGCTTCATCAACTAGTTCTGCTAGTTTGTTAGCTGTAAGCGGGGACCATTCTGCCGGCTTTAAGATGACCGTGTTTCCTGTAGCAAGAGCAGGAGCGATTTTCCACGTTTCAAGCATGAACGGTGCGTTCCAAGGTGTGATGAGTCCTGCGACCCCGACTGGCTTTTGAATCGTGTAGTTCATAAACTCATCATCAACATGGTATGCTTCACCAGACATACGGTTTTTTACCATTTCCGCATAAAAGCGGAAGTTATCAGCCGCACGCCCTACCATTTTTCTCGTTTGCGCGATTGGCAGTCCCGTATCATAAGACTCCAACAAGGCGATTTCTTCAATATCGCGGTCAATTAGTTCTGCAATTTTATAGATATACTGAAGGCGTTTTTCCTGCTTCATTTTGCCCCATGGACCTTCTTTAAACGCTTTTTTGGCAGCTTTGGCAGCAGCATTTATATCTTCTTTCGTTCCTTCACTAACCGTGTTTATTTTTTCATTCGTAAAAGGGTTTACGTTAACGAAGGATTCGCCAAGATGACCCGAAACGAACTGGCCGTTCATATAATGAGAGATCGTTTCTTTAACTTCTGGTTTCATGTTCCTTCCCTCCTGTTGATACCTTTTCTGTACGTCCATCCACAATCTTGTTTTCTAAAACACCAAGATAATCGATCTCCAAGCGAACAACATCACCTGGATGCACGTGTGAAATGCCTTTAGGTGTTCCAGTCCAGATGACATCGTTTGGTTCAAGCGTCATAAAAGAAGAGACGAACTCGATGATTTCAGGTATGGAGTACATAAGGTCCTTCGTGTTGCCTTGCTGCCTTAACTCGCCATTTACATACGTACGCAGTTCAAGATTGGTTGGGTCTTTAATATCAGCTGCATCGACATAATAAGGCCCCATCGGACCAAACGTGTCGTGCCCCTTCGCACGAACAGGCGGACGGTACCAGTTGTTTACAAAGTCACGAACGGTCACATCATTTGCAATTGTGTAACCGCTTACATATTCCATCGCATTTTCTGCTTTAATGTTTTTGCCTTCTTTACCGATAACAACCGCTAATTCATTTTCATAATGCATATACGTTGCTCCGTCTGGATAGAACACTTGCCCTTTATGACCGACTAAAGATGAGTTTGGTTTTATAAAGAGTACCGGTTCAGCTGGTTTCTCAAGACCTAGCTCATCTGCATGGTCTGCATAATTCAACGCTAGGCCAATCATCTTGTTTGGCTGAAAAGGCGGCAGCCATGTTTCGATTTCGCTAACCTTTGCTGTTTTACCAGATGTAAATGTAATGATGTTATCTTTTACCGTTCCTTTTTGTTCTCTGCCTTCGAAAATAACTCTAGCATGTTTCATCTAAGCTTCACTCCCTATTTTTTCTACTAGTCCATAGTCTGCTAAAACACTTCTAATTTCCATCTGTAAGGATTCTGACGGCAAATCCATTGGCATTCTCAGTTTCGGGTTAATTTTTCCCATCATGCCAAGAGCTGCTTTTAAAGGAGCAGGGTTTGTATCTTTAAACAAAACATCATTTAATGGCATGAGATCGTAATGAAGATCAAGGGCTTCTTTTACATTTCCAGAATCCCACGCGTTATAGACTTCTGCCACTTTTGACGGAAGGACGTTTGCCGTTGCTGATATGTAACCTGCACCGCCAATGGCTAACATCGGATAACAAAGCAGTTCGATACCAGAATATAATAAAAAGTCACGTCCACAGTTCAGCAGCACACGATTAATGTGTTCGAAATCTTTGTTCGATTCTTTAACTCCGATAATGTTGGAACAATCTTCATTTAGGCGGGCAAGTGTTTTCACCTCAAGATTTACCGCGGTTCGTCCAGGAATGTTATAGATAATTAGTGGGATATCTACACTATCAGCGATCGTTTTGAAGTGTTTGTATAAGGCATGCTGTGAAGGCTTGTTGTAGTAAGGAACGATGACCATTGCGGCATCTGCTCCCATTTCTTGAGCGAGTTTTGTTAAGTGAAGGGATTCTTGATGGTTTGTCGAGCCTGTTCCGGGTACGATTGGAACTCTTTTGTTCACAGCTTTTATCGCTGTTTCCATTACCTTCTCGCGTTCATTTAATGTTAACGAGGACGGCTCTCCTGTTGTTCCCGTTACTGAAATTCCATGACTGCCGGATTGAATATGCCAATCGATTAATCTTTTAAGTGTATCCAGATCGAGTGACTCATCCTCGTGGAATGGAGTAATAATGGGAGCAATCGATCCACGAAGAGTTCGTTTAGCTTCTTCTACGTTCATTTTAGGTCATCTCCTTTTTTTGGCTTGCTTGTTCCTCTAAAAAAGCTTTTAGCGTATTCATTTTATGGTTTCTGGCAAATGACTCAATCTTTTGTGCTTCTTCTCTTTTTTCCAGCATTTCAATGAGCAGATAATGTTCGGCAATCGATTGCTTCATACGAGAAGGGTTCATAGTCGACTCACTTTTCCGAACGGTACTAAGCCTTTCCCAAGTATCTTGAATTTGTTCCATTAAAAATTGGTTTCTGCAATATTTGTACGTTAGCTTGTGGAATTCTTTGTTGTAGTTGGAGAAGAGAGAAAAATCTAGCGATTGAAGTGCATCTTCCATAAGTTGTGTATACGCTCTTAAACTTTTTAGTTTTTCATGAGGAAAATGGATAGATGATTCTGCTGTCGCAAAACCTTCCAATACTGCTAAAACAGACAATGTTTCCAAATATGCTTCTTCATCGAAGGGGGTGACTATCGCTCCCGAGTAGGGTTTAAATGAAATAAGAGAATCTGATTCCAACTGCCGGATTGCTTCACGAACCGGAATAGCACTTGTATGAAGCTCTCGTGCTAATTGGTCAATCACAAGCTTGTGACCTGGCGGATATCTTCCATCTAAAATGCGGGAACGGATGATCTTATAAGCATATTGCTGTTTATTGAGCTTGTGTGATGTATTCATACCATTATGTTAATCCCAAATCATATATGATTTCAAGTTTATTTTCAGAAAAATCATATATTATAGTTAATTTAGTAACATAGTATTGATTTCTGTGTGTCACCTTCTCCTTAGTAGTAAAAAGGTCATATTAAACGTATTAGAAGTTTACATATGTAGTAAGAATAAGCTATTCTATTCATATAGATTGTGTATAAAGGGGTAATCACCCATGAATGTAAAAAATGCAATGGAAATACTTGTTGAGGAAGCATTACGAAATTACTGGGGACAGCTTCAGCTTCCTTGCAAATGTGAGATTTGTAAAGCAGACGTATTTGCCATTACACTTAACAATTTGCCTCCCCGCTATGTTTCAAATGAAGATGGCTATGCATATGTCAAAGCTCAAAACTTTGATGACCAATCACGGGTAAATATTCTTAACCAGATCGTTAAGGCAACCGGCATTGTAGCAACACGCCCTTCACACGAATTAAAGCCATCCTCCACCCACGAGTGAAAGATGGTTTTTTCTTTTGGCTTTCTTCAAACAGATTGTTGCTAATGGTTTTTTTATTATCTCTTTATTCCTATTTTTCTGAATGTTGCCTTGCGAGCGCAACACCCAATATGATATATTTGGGACAACCAATCAAGGACTGGATTTCGTCTTATTAAAGAGTTTGAAAGTTGTTTGGTAATATGGCACAATTGTGCAATTGTTCTAGGAGGCATTCACATGCAAACAGGTAAAGTAAAATGGTTTAACGCAGAAAAAGGATTTGGCTTCATCGAAGTAGAAGGTGGAGAAGATGTATTCGTTCACTTTTCTGCTATCCAATCTGAAGGATTCAAAACACTTGAAGAAGGTCAAGATGTTGAATTCGAAATCGTTGACGGAGCACGCGGACCACAAGCGGCTAACGTAACTACAAAATAAACAGAAACCATATATAGAACCGGCATCTTTTGCCGGTTCTTTTCTTTTTACTGTGAAGCTCTTTTTTAATGCGAAATTATGGATATTTAAATCTCATACGAACATTTAATAATTCTAATTAAAAAAAGACATACCTATCCTTTCACTTTTTAAACTCTTTATATAATCATTATCAAAAAAAGAAGAGGCTCCTCTAATGGAACCTCTACTCTTTGAACGACATCTTTGATTTATAGTTTTCTATTTTACCGAGTATATCTGCCTTATCTTCCTTTGAAAATATGCCTAATTTATGAAGGATTAGCGTATATTGCTGCAGTTTAAACAAAGAGCTTTCTCTGTACCACATGGCTATCACCCATCTTTCCTTAAGGAAACTTTTTTATCCTTTGTAAATATTATATGCCATATGCTACATTTATGATTCTTTTTATGTCTCATTTTTTTCTTAATTGATTTAGTTTTCCACCTTTTCTATGTATTGTTCTGAGATCAAAATATCATCATCCGTCAAAATAAATTTATGTGTGCGCAATAAGGTTAACCTAAGAGATTCAGGCATTCGCTCTTCTTCGTATGCACACATGACAACCAGATTCAAATCTGAAACGAGCTGGTCAACTCCTCTTTCCAATTCTTCGACAATGGCCAAAGGGCCGTCAATGGTACTCCATTCTACATGTGTCCATGTACGGAACGTAATATTGTTCTCTCTGTATGGCTTTATCGTATTATTAATGTGTTCAAAAATGGCTGGGGGATGATAGCTGCCGCTCGAAAAATAAAAATCAAAATTATTGATTCTGTGTATTTTATCCATTTCGTTTTTGGTAAGATATTTTTTAAGCTCACGAAGCAAATGAGGTAACATCCGTTCATTCTCAATGAGGATAATGCTATCCCCCGCTTTAATCCCAGCAAGGATGTAAGCAACTGTGTTTCGAATATAATTCTGCATTCCTCGATATGAATAAAATAAATGGGCATTTTTTTGATTTTTCAGTAGTTGGTTTATTTTCGTTTGCAAGATAATAACCCCCTAAATTAATGATTCTTATTGATATAAAATACTTTCTTTATCAAGAAGATAAAACCTGCAAAAAAAGAAGAACGACACCAAAAGAATGATAACTTTTGGGTCGCTCTATGTTAATTTTTTTGCAAGGTGGCCAGCATTGCCCAAACAGCTTGCTCCCACTCTACACTTTTTTCATGCTGAGGAAGATTGATCGTATATTTCATCATATCCCCGCTCTTTAACTCTTGAATGACAATGTATTTCTTAAATGAATCTTTTGAGGCGGTAAGGAACAAGGAAGTATTCTTAAACGCCGGACCTGCCGTTTCGCTGCCATCGACTTCTTTCACTTTCCCAATGGCGCTTAATTCTTCATTAGCCCATTTCTTTAAATCATCCAATGAGGCATCAGGTGAGAGTGGCTCAATTCTTACGAACGTTTCAGCAAATGCTGAAGCGAACAATAGATCCTTTCGCGGCTCTTCAGCTGTAAACTCAAAGTCTTCTACTTTGTAAAAATAATAATCTTGCTCACTCTCTGTTAAGGAAGCTTCTTTTTCTATCATACTGTCATTAACCATAAATTGAAGCAATTTAGTTGTGAGTTTTTCATTAGTGTCAGAATCAGCCGCTGTAATGTTTTCAAGCACCCATTGTTCGTTTTCATTTTTTTTATAAACGATGGACACTTTCGCACCGTCTTCTAACCCTGCTACCGTTTCACGCACATCATCGGTTAAGCGTAGAACGAGCGTTTCGCCTCCTGCTTGGACTTCAATTGAATTGCTGTCAACCTGTCCAACATAAATTCCTTCTTCTTCAATAGAAGTGATTTCCTCAGTTGGGGGTTCACTTTTTTGATCCTTTTGTTGTTGGGCGGATTCCCCTGTTTTCTCTACAGGCGCGTTTGATTTTAATTCCTCCCCTTCACTGCTGCAAGCTGAAAGGATTACCGCAAGGGCAAGGATGTAACTCGTTAGCCAAGTCTTTTTTGTCATGTCTGATCACCTCATAAGTTTAGACGCTTCAATAAAAAATGTTACAAACTGGCAATTTCATCTTTAATTCTATAAGAAGACTGTCGATATAAAGGACAGCACTTATCTATTCTAAAACGGAGATGAATAAATTTGAATCCATCATTTGCCTCAAATTTACAAACGAATAAGCTGGTAGCCAAAATGCTGTGGGGAATGTATTTTCTTGGACTAGGAAGTACATACGCTAGTACAAAAACAATTAATAGTGTTATGTTGTACGGAATATCTGGGTTGATCATCCTTCTCTCACTTACTGTTTGGGCATACCGGAAATGGGCTCCTCATGCTGTGCAATATTTTGTCGTAACCGGTCTAACGATCTTAACTGTCATCATGGCCCACTCTAATCCAAAGATCTCAACCTATTTAATGACTTATGTATGTCTTGCGGTCATTACGTTATACCATAATTACTTTTCAATCTTACTATCGGGTATAAGCGGAATAGTTTTAACGAATTTTTTCTTTTTTCAATATAAAGATACGATGTTCGCTGGGCAAGATCCAAAGATCATCATATCGTTAAATGTGTTTCTTATTGTGATTACAGGTGCCCTTGTAGCACAAGCAAAAATGGGACAGCGCATGCAGGAAAATATATTAAAAGCAGAAAAGCAAGCCGAAAACGACAATGAAAAGCTTCAACATCTGCTTTCAAAAGTAAAAGAAGCAACAGCAAATCTGCATAACTATAGTCAGACTGTAAAAGAAAATGTGACCAGAACTGGAGAAATCTCTAACACTATTACTTTTGCCTTTACAGAAGTAGCTAAAGGCGTAGAATCTCAAGCCGTCAGTGTAGGGGGAATGAACGAGTCCGTTACCAATACAAATGATGTGGCAAAAGGATTATTTCAGCATTCTAGCGATATGAAAAAACTCTCAGAAGAAACCGCACATGTCACGAAGACCGGAGAAACTCAAGTATCTGATCTTACAGCAAAAATGGAAGAAGTAAGCGAATTGATGCGTCAAACAAACGCTCTTATGCATGAGCTAAATGATCAAAGCGAATCGATCGAGGACATCTTAACGACGATTGGCGAAATTTCATCTCAAACAAACTTACTCGCATTAAATGCAGCGATCGAAGCAGCCCGAGCAGGTGATCAAGGTAGAGGCTTTGCAGTCGTGGCTGATGAAGTTCGCCGATTGGCTGAGGACTCACAAAATTCAACCAAACAGATTGCAAGCATCCTCGGAGAGATTCGAAACAAAGCAAAGCAAGCTGCACAATTCGTTGATGGTTCTCAAGGTGTTGTTTCTTCAAGTCTTGAAGCTACGCAAAAAACAGCGAATAACTTTAGTCAGATTTTACTGAATACCGATCAAGTAGCTAACCAATCTTCACAAGTGCAGGCATTAATCAATAAGCTATATGAATCAACAGGATATATCGTTGGTGAGATCCAGTCTGTTTCCGGCACAGCTGAAACGTCTAACGGAGCTGTGGAAGAAATACTCGCTAGTGTCGAAGAACAGCACAGATGTGTGGAAGAAGTTGTGCAGAGTTTCAATCGATTAGAAGCCTTAACTTCTGAGTTGAATGAACTAGTAAAAGAATAATTTAGCGGAGTGCCTTTTCAGTTAAAACGGGAGAGGCATTCTTTATTTATATAAGGAGCTGTAAATATGCATACACATAAAGGAATCTATGCGATCTGCTTGAATGAGAACGGCCAGTTGTTGGTCGTGAAAAAGTGTGGCGGCCCCTATAAAAACAGGCTTGATCTACCGGGTGGCACACCTGAAGAGAGAGAATCGGAACTGGAAACGGTTGTACGTGAAGTTTTAGAAGAAACCGGATATACCCTATCTTCTGCCAAAAGAATAGGAGAAAGATGTTATGAGGTTCCATGGAATTACAAACAATGGACATTTTCACATCATACTGCTGTTTATTATCAATGTAAGGTACATGAAACTTCGAAACAAAAACTTGCTGACATTCCAGATCAAGATTCCATCGGTGCATTGTGGGCAGAGGTCGATCACTTGCAAGAAGAATGGTGTTCACCACTCGTATGGGAAGCCGTTCAGTATTCTATCGAAAAGGAAATCTCTTCACAAATGAAAACCTATCGAACTTGGCAAGTTCTTCAAACACCTCTCTATAAAAAAAATAACCGCCAGTTGGCGGATATTTTTAATAACAATAAAACGAGCTGATTTGGCGAGTGTCCATTCCGAAATAAATCCAACGGCGGCCGTTCCATTTAAAACCAGCTACAGATCGCCGGCCTACAAATGTTAACCATGCCCAAAATCCTGGACCCCATCTTGGCCAAATGTAGACGAATTGATATAAACAAGGTCTGATTGCGCCTGGATCCACTGCGTAAAGTCCTGGTTGGCCACCGCCAGCTCCTTCACCGCCACCTAGGCTAAATCCTTGTGATTGCTGTGGAGTAAAAGAAGGGGGTGCTGATGTAGGCGCCATACCCAAACTGCCACCACCTCCGCCTCCTGGAGGTCCACTCGGAGGTCCTCCCGGTGGTCCAAATCCTTGGCCAGATCCTGGTCCTTGGCCTCCACCTTGACCTGGAAAGAACGGAAACATTCTTTGCGTCAAACTACCCAACTCCTGTATATAATCTTTGTGCTCTAGCAGTATATTCATCTATTTAACTTTCCGTATAGACAAGTATCCCGTTTTTAAAAGAAAGGATTGCTGAGGTAGGTTTTAGGGTATATTACAAGAAACATCATCGGTTTCGAAGGAGGAAATACAAAATGGGACGACTTAGTAAAGGTATAAAAGGAATGGCTTTCGCATTTTTGCTTAAACAAGGTAAAAAGAGACTATTGCCTATCATAAAACGAAAATTGAAAAACAGATAAGCTCTAGCTAGAATTAGCTAGAGCTTTTTTTATTGCCTATTCTCCCTGTATTCTTTCATTTCATCTCGTAAAAAACGAACCTCAAACGCTAAAATGGATTCGCCCATTTCCCTTTCAAACAATTGATAAAAGTTTTGCTCCTTGTTCAATAATAGTGTTTGTATCTTTTCTTTATTTCCGTCTCGAACAAATTGATCGATAGCATAGTAACTTTGCCGGTATGGATGATGAGAAGAGTTTCTTCGATTTTCGTATGACCATTCCCCTACCGTGTCCAGCCTTGTAAATGGAATGAGATTAAGAGGGACAAAACGAGGAATTTTTCTTATGCTTTTCTCTCCCATGTATTCAGCAATTCCCTCTTCAAACCATCTTGGCAAATGCCTGTTATCCAGTCCATGTTCTGCTAAATAACTTACAATCCAGTGATGCGTATATTCATGACCGATCAATTCCAAAAATAGGGATGATTCTTCATCCATTTGATTCGTCACAAGAAGGTGGATCGTCTTTTCAGCTGGAACGTAAAGGGCGTGTAAATTTTCATAGGAATGGAGGGGTAGCTGCTTTTGAAAAATTAAGGGATTTCTATAAAGGATGACTTTTACAGGAGCAGCATCATGACGAGCAATGAATTTCTCATTTAGGGCATGAACTTTACGAATATGTGAAATGGCTTGTTTAGCTATTCCAGCATCCGGCATTTCATGAAAAACTACTGCTTTCTCAGTAGTTTTTGTTTCCAGCGTCTTTAGAAATGAGATCCTTTTAAACATAAATTCTCTTTCATAGATTAGTGCTTCTGAATAATATTGACTTTTCATCTTTGGGGATAGTTCATAATCAAGTGTTGTGTGCAAGATGTGATTGGAAATTGAAAAGAGAGTTGTCGATACGCCAATCGTCATTACAATCACCATCAAGCTGATCAATTCTTGTTTGTTGTACTTGAAGAACCATGTCCTATTCGAATTCAGAAGTCCGATCATTCCGACACAACACATTAGAAAACAAGCAATCAATGAGATTACCGTTACGATTAATCCTTGAGACTCATTAAGCAACAAGAATAGCCCATAAATCAGAAAGGTCCAAAATACCATATAAAAAATGGTTTTCATGATGATCAAAAGCTTTCTCAATGTATATATTCCTTTCTAAGGCTGTATTTTCAAGAAGTTGTACTATTATCGATATGCACTCCATAAAATGAAAATGAATCTTATGTTTTACAGGGAGGCGCTATGACCGGATACATTGTTGAAGGCAAAAGTGATCAACTGAGAGTTCAGAGTGTTGACCCTCACGCCCATTTTGTTATCTTAAATGGAATTTCCTTTCGTCATAAAGAAAGAAGAGCGATTGAAGAAGCATTGCTTATTTGTGATGATGTATACGTTCTAACAGACCCCGATGAACCTGGTGATAAGATTGCTCTAAAGATTATGGAAGCCTATCCAGAGATAAGAAGGATTCGCATCGATCCCAATAAAGCCCGAAATGTTCGAGAACATCGCTACAAATATGGCGTAGAATATTGCTCAAATCAGTACTTAAAAGAAACATTGCCTGGTATTTAATGGTTTCGAAGAACTTCTACGACTCAGATCTTATCCCTCTTTTTTGTTCATCAATTTTACAATATCTTAAAAAAAGAGACTGCAGAAAATTCTCTGCAATCTCTCCTTTTTATTTTCGTTCGAAAAATTCAAGTGACTCTTGATCAGGTCCAAAGAAGAAAAAATACTTACCGTTCGGCAGCTCAGTAATCTCTTTGTCTTTTAACGGGACTCCTTTTTCTTTCAACTGCTCAAACTTCTCTTGAATATTGATGACCGAAAAGGCGAGGTGATGCACTTTTCCTTCGTCTGTAACTTCCCCTGTATATCCTGCAATCAATTCGACCAACACCTTCTCGTCAACTCCTAAAAAAGCGAGTTCAACCGGGACACTCGTATGATGAAAGCGATCTAAAAGCTTCAGTCCTAGCGTATCCGTATAGAACGCAAGTGACCTCTCCATATTTGATACCATGATTCCTGTATGCTCAATTCCTGTAATCATATTGTAAACTCCTTTCTTAAGTGAAAACAGAATGACTTCTTGCAACGTTCTTTCTTATCACTTCTCCATATTGAAAAAAAGGCAGTGCTGTTAAAGATATGAGCGTTAAGCAGCCGAATACATAGAACCCCTGTTCAAAACCGAAAGTACTAAGAAGTACTCCTCCGATCCAAGGTCCTGCACTAAATCCGATTGAACGAAATGACATTGCTCCAAAGTAAGTACCTCTCATATGGTCTGGTGCTAGATCGTCTAACAACACATCACTCATAACAAACACGATAATTTCTCCTACCGTTAAAAACACCATGCTAACTACTAGAAACACCCAATTTGTTGACAATCCAAACCCTAACAGTGCCAGACTGAAAGCAAAACTGCCGAAGCGGAGCGCGTTCATCGGCTGAAACCTTTTCACGTAGTTTGTAACAGGATATTGCAAGATAAGGACGGTGACAGCATTCGTGACGACCAAGTAGGCAAACAGTTTAATGCCATTCTCAAACTGGGGTGCGTTCCCTATATATTGCGCCAGCGTTGTATCCATCTGTGACTCTGCCATCATTACTATCGTGTTTCCTATTAAAAAAAACGCAAGCACTTTATCTTTAGAGAGGACCGTTAACGCTGATTTTATAGAAAACTTTCTTTCTTCTCCACCACTTAGAGAAGATGAATAACCTCGTAATGTTCCAAAAATAACAATTCCGTACAAAAGATAGGCTAGTGAAGTGATATAAAATGCCGTCATAGAAGAAGTTGTCCCGAGCTGTGTGCCGACGAGAGGACCTATTGCAGCTCCAACGTTTATGGCAAAATAACGAGCATTAAATACCCGCAGACGATTTTCTTTTGTAGTCACATCAGCAAGGAGTGCTCTAGAGATCGGTTCAAACCATGACCGGCAAAGACCATTTAACATATTTAATAAAAAAAAGTGCCAAACATGTTCAGCAATAGCAAATCCTGCAAATACGGCACTCCATGTAAAGATAGCAGCTGTCATTACCGGAAGCCGTCCGATTCGGTCTGAAAGATAACCCCCGAAGAAACCACCGAATGTACCTGTTAAGGCACTAACCCCAATAATTAATCCTACCATCGCAGGCTCTATTCCTTTTTCACTATACAAGTAGATAGCCAAAAACGGCATCGTCATAAAAAAAGCAGCACGTGTAAACAGTGTACCCGATACGATAACGATTACAGCCGGATGCCACTTAGAAAAAAAGCCACTCATCCCCAATTCCCTCTCTCTTCTTTTTCTGTTTTATAACTTTATCACTTTTTGAAAGGATTGATAAGAAAATTCACATTTTTTGAAACTTATTTTTATTTGATTCGTCTGATAATAGTGTACCCCCCTTTCCCTGAAAGAGCCCTCCCCTTACAAGGGCTCTTTCTTTTGTACCGTAACTTTAGTCCGTCAGCGCGCCTTTGTCACAAAGTGATAACGTTTATCAAAAAAATCACATATTTCTCTTCTTTTTTTTGAGACTTGCTATATTATAGACATCCCTATCAACAACCCCCTTTTTTCATTGTTAAGAACAAAAAAGAGCGCCAAGAAGGAAATCCTTCAAAGCGCTCTTTTTTCTGCTCTTTTTTTACTCGCAATCGTCACCTTCACAAAACTCCATTTTATCATCACGGATCGCGCCTCTCAGTGCTCGTTCAATATTAGCCTTAGGATGCAGCCCTTTTAACACTCTGTCCCCAATAAACATAGTCGGTACTGCCGTTATCTTTACTTCTTCATTCGCTTGTTTTAAGAATGCTTCTCTTTCATCACTAAGTTCCCGGGAAACAAGCACTTGCTCAAATGCGTCTGCCTCTAATCCGACTTCCTCAGCAATCTGTCGAAGGACTGAAATCTGACCAATGTCTTTTCCTTCTTGATAGAAGCTTGTAAAAACACGATGGGCATAATCTTTTTCTTTTCCAAGTTTTTTGGAAAACAATAGACCTTCATGCGCTAAATGAGTATGCGGTTGTGGAGATATTTCCGGTAAGATCATGTTGACTCCCATCCTTTGTGCTTGTGGAAGAACGGATTCATTCCAAGCTCTCTGAATATAGCTTCCTTCCGGCTTAAGCGTTTCTTGTGGAAATGGACGCAACTCGAACGGCATCCATTCTATTTCTACATCTTCATCCTTTGTTGCCTCTAATAGCGGAGCCTCCGCTAAAAAACAGTATGGTCAAACAAAATCTGAGAACACTCTAATTTTGATCGTCATTATCTCATCTCCATCTCAACTTATTTACTTTTCTGTAGATTCTTTTTTATCTTATAGGTGATAAACAACCTCTGTTCACCTTAGTCATTACGTGATATATTTAGAAGGGCTTTCAAGCTATACATACCATATATAGATTTTTACATACGACTTGAACGGAGGACACATACCGTGATTTTAATGGCAGGTATGATCGGCACGGGTAAATCAACATATGCTGAGTTTTTTAGCAATCAGCTCGGCAGCGAGATTTTTTACGAGAGCGTCGTAGATAACCCTATTTTACCCGATTATTACAAAAACCCGAAGCGATGGGCTTTTCCGCTTCAAATTTATTTCCTAAATACCCGTTTTAAAACGATTCGCCAGGCACGCACAAGTCCAGATAACGTACTGGATCGAAGCCTTTATGAAGATTTGATATTTGCCGAGTTGAATTATGATTCTGGCAACATGACACAGCTCGAACTGGATACGTATAAAGACTTGCTTGAAACGATGATGAATGAGATCGACAAGATGCCAAAATCCCGATCTGACCTGCTTGTTTATTTAGACAGCGATCTTGATACGGTTCTAGACCGCATCCGACAAAGAGGACGATCTTATGAGCAAATTGAAGAAAATCCTGAACTATTGGCTTACTATAAAACGCTTCATGGAAAATACAAAGAATGGATTAAAGCTTACGACAAAACACCTGTTTTAATGATAGACAGTGATCAATACAATATCTTTCAAAAGAGTGATCAAGCAAAAATCATGACACTCGTTAAGGATAAACTTGAATCTCTTGATTCATTAGAGCAACCTTCTGTCGTTATGCATGAAACCCGGTAATTCCACAAAAACTAGGACAAACAAAAAGATAAGGAGTGAAAACGTTTGTTGACACTAATCCTGATTTTATTGTCTGTCCTTGTTGCTGCGGCAGGGCTATGGTGGACGATTCAAATTGGCAGAAAACAAAAGACGTACACCGAAGATAAAGTAAATCCGGCTGTAACAAGGCATACCGCTCTTCTTAATCCGGTTTTTATCGCCATATTTGCATTTACAGTGATTATCACGATAATGATTTATATTGCTTATTTCGTTTATTAAGAAAGAAAAGGCCTAGAGATCAATCATTCTCTAGCCTTTTTTCTCGTGTTACGGGCTTTTCTGGGTTCCAGAATTTCATCGTTTCAATGAATTGTCTTGTTTCATCCTGCCCCAAGTCGTGGATGAATCGGTAGACTTCTTGTAACTTATGATCATATCTGTCATTATCTCTATCGTTGGAATACGGCACATACGGCAAGTGTGTGCGGACGAATGTATCGTTTGCCGTACTCTCCATCTCATCAAACATTTTCGCTAGCTTTCTCACATCTTCATCAGAGGCAGATATTTCAAACTGAAATGACGATGCAGTTTTAATCGGAAGAATTTCTCCACCTTCTACATTCACATAATAAGGTCTTTTTTCCAAATGAGATGCCCTCCTTTTTGTTATTTTTCGCTTCGGCTCATTTTTTATGTAAGAACTACCACCATCTTTTTTTCTTAAAATAGCCCATAATTATGACCGCTAATGCAAAGCAAAGTGAGAGTACATAAAAATATCCATATTGCCATTTCAACTCTGGAATGACTTCAAAATTCATTCCATACAAACCAGCTATAAAAGTAAGCGGCACAAAAACAGCACTGACGAGCGTTAACGTTTTCATAATCCGGTTCATGTGATCTGACTTTAATGACATCTGAAGATCTAAAATGCCCTTCAAATTTTCTTTAAAACTGTCAAACGCCGTCGTCACTCTTGAAAAAGATGATAGCAGATCCTTAAAATAAAACCCTGACTCCTCATTGGCATATTCAAAATCATCATGACCCATTTTTTGAATAACGATTTCTTCTGCCTCAACATATTGTCTTAGTTTGTGCAATCGGCTTTTCCACCGGTAGACCTTATGCCCGATCTCTCGTTTTAAAGGATCAACGAATACACTTTTCTCCAATTCCAAAAATTCGTTGGAAAGCTGATCTACCACTTCTAAATAAGAATCCACAATATCCTTCATAAAATAATAAAGCATATAACTGACGTGCTGCATGTGTTCCGGATTCTCCTTAAAGTCTTTTACAAGCTGTTCCCTAAAGGGTGTAGGATGTTCAGCCAATACTATCAAATATTGTGTGCCGATCAAAAGATTGATCCGAATCGGTTCTAGGCTGTCCGTCTCTAAATAAAAGGTTGAAACAACAGCATGATTCGCATACACGTTGATCTTTGGGTGTTCTGAAAAAGTAGAGAATGCTGCTATTGCTAGATGATGAAGCTCGATTTTATCGAGGATGGCGTCTTTTTTCATTTCCTCAGGTGAATGATAAAAGATCCAAAGTGTCTCATCTTCATCAGGTACTTCAAAATTTTCAATTCGGACAGTTTTGTTTGTGGATTTTTTGTATTTTAGCATCACATCTTCTCCAGTCCGTTTTTTCAATAGCTTTCCCAATCGTCTAAGAATGCATAACTTCACCACACAACCTGAATATTTCAAAAAACGGTTGCAAATATTAAATTTGTTATGAATCGTAAGGTAAGGAGGTAAATACAATGGACGCACAGCGAGCACAAGAAATTACTTCATCTACACATATGGCGAACGTTACTTATAACGGAGAGCCTGTATACATTGAGCACGTAGACCAGCAGAACGAAATGGCTACCATTCATCCGCTAAGTAACCCTAATGATAAGCAAAGTGTATCTGTTTCGAGTCTGACCGAAGAATAATTCATTGACAGACGAGACTAAAACCATCACATATAAGTGGGGTTTTAGTTTTTTTGTCCAAATAAAAAAACCCTTTAATACGACTTAAAGGGTCACATGACTGATGCTTTTTACTTTTTTGACAACAACTCGATCTCCGTGTGCGGGTGGTTGTGAGGTGACGATGAACTCAACAGGTTCATTGCATTCGTTTCGAATCTGATGAGGAGTACCTGCCGGGATTTCAATACCTTGTTGTGGATATAACGTCCATTCTTCACCATCTTTTTCTATAATAGCCTCACCACTTAACAGAAAGAAAAACTGCCGGGAGAACACATGATAATGCCTTACTTCTGAAGAATGAGGAGGCATTTTTTCATGAATGATACTTAAGTCGTCTTGTTTAAGGAGGTGCCAGCCATCGCATGCATCTCCCCATTGATAATGTTCAGCATTCATAACACTTATTTTTGCCATACAACCTCCAATTATTTGTTCAAAACGTCCTCCAGTTTCACTTTCATCCGCTGAGCTGTAGGCGGACATGTTAAGTTGTGGTGAAACACTTTTTGATTAATGGTTTCTACTGTTTTTTTTATGTTGTATTCTACCGCATACATTTTTAGTTCCTCTTTTAATACGTCTATCTCCTTACCAAGTTTCACCCAATTTGGTAATACGTTATTATCATTCATCACTTTATGAAGCCGCTTCTCGGGGTTATAAACTAAATCTTCATCAATACTAAGCGGTTTCCCCATTCCTTCAAGATCGTCAAAGGCACCTTCTTTTTGTGCTCGCTTAACAATAGCTGTTATGTGGTCTTCGTAAAACCATGCGTTCGTTTGTTCATCCTTCATTAAAATCTCACGTTTTTGCAGTTCCTTTTCATATGACGGTTTTTTTTCCATTGTAAAACCTCCAGGAATAAATTTGCTTCTACTAATTAATTTATGCAGAAACTTTCATTCCCCTCGTACAAGATATGTCAGTTTTATTGCAATATTGTGAAAAAATTAAGAACGCTCTTCATTTGATTTAAAATGTCGAATAAAAGGAAATGAGAACACGATTACAGCTACTAGCATTTCCATGGATCCACCCCAAACAAAAATGCCATCAGCACCTATTTTTTCGATAAGGAGACCCGCGGTTCCTGCTGCGATTGGTTCAGAAATGCCCATAATGATTACCATGATTCCAATTACCCGTCCGAACAGTTTTGGTGGTATTAACGCATGATTCACACTAGGAGCAATAACGTTTACCGCCGCTTCTAAAAAGCCTACTAACGCAAGAAAGAATAACAATAGAGCAAGGTCTTCAGAGAAGAATCCAATGAGAAGGATGCTCGCTCCTTGTAAAAAACAAGTCAACAACGTCATGTATGGCTTCGGTCTATGGATGACGAACAAGGAAAAAAGTATGGCTGCAACGACGCTTCCTATAGCAAGAGACGTATGAGCCCATCCATAGCCTTGAATACCATAATTGAGGTCCTTCATCAAAAAAGGCAAACTTACCATAACTGCTCCTACCGCTGCATTTGCAAAGAAAGCAAAAGCCGCCATAGTTGCAAGAACCGGTGAACCTACAAAAAAAGCAAATCCTTCTTTGATGCCAGCAAAAAACGATGAAGACTCTTCTACTGACCTCTCTTCTTTTACCGAAATGAATAGAAACAATCCTGCAGCTGCAAAGAACGCGAATCCGTTCAACAAAAACGCCATTTTAGCATCATATATCGCATAGAGCATCGCTCCAAGCAAAGGACCAACGACACTTGCAGCCTGACCAGCCATCATCAATAAACTCATCGACTGCGTGTAATGCTTTTCTGGAACAAGTCTTGTTCTGAACGTGATAGCAGCAGGCTCACTGACCGCATCGATCAAACCGAAGATCACCCCAGCTGCATAGAAAAAGAATAGATTAGGATCACCAGCTGCTATAACTGCAAATAAAAGCAGCAAAATACTACCTCTGCCAATAGCAGATCCTATTAAAAGCTTTTTCACTGAAAAGCGGTCTACTACAACACCTCCAAACAGCACGAATGAAAATTTAGTTAACGTAACAACAAGTATGTATGTTCCAACAACAACAGGTGAGCCTGAAATCTGTACGAGCAGCCACATTAACGTGATCATAAAAATGCTGTCGCCCATCGCAGTTAACATCGAGCTCATCCAAAAATAAAGAAAACTTTTGTTTCGAAAAATCTCACCTGATACCTTCATCGAATGTCAATCCCCTGCTATTTATATCTCTATCTATTATAGGAAATTTTATGGAAGAAAACGATGAGAGATTATCATTATTTATATTAAATTTAAGTTAGTCATACTTATATCCACGTTTTTGAATTAATTAAACGGTATTTTTGATTCTTCCACGTTAAGAGGGATTAATTGTACGTTGCGAATTTCTTATCGGAATTTCTACATAAAATTCGAAAAAAGAGAAGAGGAAGCGATGACCCGCTTCCTCTTGTTTAAACCTTATTTTTCTAAAAAGTATTTCTCAAGATCATCGATCATTAAGTTCGCTGCTTTTACACCGCCAGCTGTGTTCCAGACCGCGTCACTTACTTTGTGTGCATTTCCTGATTTAACAACTTCAAGGTTTTTCCAAAGTGGGTTATTCGTCCACTCTTTTTCCGTTTCTGTTGCTTTACCGTCTCCAGCTTCGTAAGTAAAATAGAACAGCATGTCTCCATCCATTTCAGGAATGCGTTCTTGTGTTACTTCTTCAGCGAAATCAGGTTTGTTTTGGTCACCAGGACGGGCGAAACCGATTTGTTTAAGAATCACACCTGAGAACGAATCTTGATGATAGATACGAGATTTTCCTGGCATGAAACGCACCATGGATACTTCGGTTTTCAGCTTATCTCCAGCTTCCGTTTTAAAGTCTTCGATTCGCTTATCAAACGCAGCTAATACTTCCTTGCCTTTTTCTTCTTTATTTAACGCTTTAGAGTAAAGTTCAAAGTTGATTTTCCAATCACCGCGAAGGTCTTCTGCAAATACGGTAGGTGCGATTTTATTCAGTTCATCATATTGCTTTTCTTGGCGCATCTTGTTTCCGATGATAAGATCTGGTTTTAACGATATGATCTTCTCAATGTTAACCGCACTTTCATCACCTACTACTTCAACGCCTTCCATGTCGTCCTTAATATGGTCGTACCAAGGATCGCCTAACCAAGACTTAACGGCTCCAACAGGTTTTACGCCAAGAGCCAAAACAGCTTCTGTTCCTTCATTCGTTAATACGACTACTCGCTTGTTGCTTTTTACATCTGCCGTGCCCATAGCATGTTCAACTTTATATGAAGAATCAGATCCGCCTTTATTATCTTCTTTCTTTGTTTCCTCTTTCCCTCCGCATGCAGCTAAAGCAAGCATTAATGTGAGGACAGCTGCAAGTGCAAGCCATTTGTATGTAATCTTTTTCATTCTGTTCTCTCCCCTTCTCATTTATGTAAATGATAATGATAATCAATTACATTTCGTATCATAATATGTCTTGTATACGTTGTCAACACCTAAATGATAATGATTTTCAAAGTCATTGACAGAAAACTACTTTACTTTTAAACTGTAATTGAGAATATTTTTCATTAGTAAAAGAGGCTTCTATGAATGGAATACTACGTAATACTCATATAAAAACAGTGGGTCTGCTGATCGGTTTAGTCCTGGCTTTCATGATGATCATTTTAAGTGTTGTTCTAGGATACACTGATACTACCCTTGCTATGGCAATTGAAGCATACACCGCGTTTAATGGGTCGAATGAACATTTAATCATCCAGCTGTCCCGGGTTCCACGTGCTTTAGTTGGAATGGCAGTCGGAATCAGTCTAGGAATAGCCGGAGTTCTCATGCAAGCATTAACAAGAAATCCAATCGCATCACCTGATATTTTTGGTGTAAATGCTGGTGCAGGTTTTTTTATTGTTTTTGGCGTTACATTTTTAGGAATTACACCTGTACAGCAATTTATGTGGATTGGATTTCTAGGCGCTGCTGTTGCATCTGGGTTAGCTTATCTGCTCGGATCAGCCGGAAAAGGAGGATTGACTCCTGTAAAATTAACGCTTGCTGGAGCTGTAATGGCCGCCTTGTTTGCATCCTTAACGCAAGGGATGCTTGTGACAAACGAAAAAGCGTTGGACGAAGTACTGTTTTGGCTTGCAGGTTCTGTTGAAGGCAGAAAACTTTCTATGTTAGCCACCGTTATGCCTGCTTTATTAATTGCATGGGTTATTTCCATTCTGCTCTCACGCCAGTTGAATGCTTTTGCATTAGGTGAAGACGTGGCGGTCAGCTTAGGTCAAAAAACAATACTCTTCAAATTCTTAGCGGCACTTATGGTAATCTTGCTAGCTGGAGGATCTGTAGCGATTGCAGGACCGATCAGCTTTATAGGAATTGTTGTACCACACTTTGCTAGATACCTAGTCGGAAATGACCATCGATGGGTTGTTCCTTTTTCAGCACTTACAGGCGGTATTATGCTTGTTGCTGCAGATATTGGTGCTCGCTACATCATCATGCCCGAGGAAGCCCCTGTTGGAGTTGTTACCGCTTTAATCGGAACACCATTTTTCATATACATTGTTCGTAAAGGAATTTTTCAAAAATGAAAAAGTATTGGGTCATACAGAGAAAGTCCTACTCCTACTTAATCGATAAAAAAACAACTCTTGCACTTGTTCTGATGGCTTTCGTTGCCCTTTTTTTAATGCTCATTAGTATTGGTGTCGGCGAGATGTATATCGCACCTTTGGATGTTTTAAGAGCTTTGACGGGCTCAGGTATAGATATGAATCAGCTCATTGTAATGGAATTCAGGCTCCCAAGAGTGTTGGTCGCTTTTATCGCAGGCGCTTCTCTCGCTTTATCTGGTGCAATCTTACAAGGAGTAATTCGAAATCCGCTTGCTTCTCCTGACATGATTGGGATCACGGGTGGTGCAGGCTTTGCTGCCGTTTCGTTTTTGACAATGTTCAGTGATGATAGCAATAACCTTATCATGAGCATTAATTATCTCCCTGCATTCGCATTCATAGGTGCAACTATTGTAGCTTTTTTAATCTACGGATTAGCCTGGAAAGACGGTGTTACTCCCATTCGTCTCATTTTAATAGGCATTGGACTAATGGCACTCTTTCAAGCACTTACTACTTTAATGATGTTGATGGGTCCAATTTATCGAGCGAGTCAGGCGACCATCTGGCTCACAGGTACCGTGTACGGAACCTCATGGAAAGAAGTAAAAGCTATGCTGCCGTGGTTTGTTATTATGATTCCAGTTCTCATCCTTCTTGTTCGAAGGTTGAACATTCAAGTTTTTGGTGATGATCTTACGAAAGGTGCAGGAATCGCTGTCCATCGTGAACGGTTTATGCTGCTTATGGCTTGTACAGCTTTAGCCGGCTCAGCAGTTGCTTTTGCAGGAGCGATGGGGTTTGTCGGATTGATCGGACCTCATATTGCTAGAAGGATTTCAGGTTCCTCATTTGGAGGATTGTTCCCTGCTTCAGCATTAATTGGCGGAATCATGGTCGTTTTAGCAGACTTAGCTGGCAGAACCCTTTTTTCACCTTTAGAAGTGCCAGCTGGCGTTTTTACAGCAGCGATTGGTGCACCCTATTTCATTTATCTATTGTTTAAAAATCAATAACAGGAGTGGATCTCACAATGGGCGTAATCACAACTTCAAACCTTACGTTAGCTTATGGAAAAGAACCAATCATTGACGGATTGAATTTACAGATTCCAAAAGGCAGAATAACCGTCTTAATAGGAAGCAACGGATGCGGAAAGTCCACGCTGTTACGTTCCATGGCCCGACTTTTAAGTCCAAAGGGAGGCAATGTTCTATTAAATGGGAAAGATATCGTGAAACGTTCTACAAAACAAGTAGCAAAAGAGCTTGCTATCCTCCCGCAAGGTCCTGTTGCCCCTGAAGGATTGACAGTTCTTCAGCTTGTTAAGCAAGGAAGGTTTCCTTATCAATCCTGGTTGCAACAATGGTCTTCTGAGGATGAAGAGGCGGTTATGAATGCTCTAAAAGCCACGAACTTGCTTCCTTTTATGGAAGCTCCGGTTGATTCCCTTTCAGGCGGACAGCGTCAGCGTGCATGGATTGCCATGACACTTGCACAGGGTACGGATACGATTTTACTAGATGAACCAACAACCTATTTAGATATGACTCATCAAGTCGAGATTCTTGATCTGCTTTTTGAATTAAACGAAAAAGAGCAACGTACCATCGTAATGGTGCTTCATGATTTGAACCTAGCTTGCCGATACGCCCATCATATTGTAGCGCTTCAAGATAAATCGGTTTATGCACAAGGTGCACCTGAAGAAATCATGAATGAACGACTTGTGAAAGATGTTTTCCAAATGACATGTACCATTATTCCTGATCCTGTATTTGGTACTCCAATGTGTATTCCATATGGAAAGGGGCGTGTTCTTCGCCATGTCAGTACTCCTCAGTACGCCTAAGTCTACCGGCTGGACGGCAGATGAAAAAAATCATATTAGCCATAACTATCGATTTTCCTTTCAAGCTCCATTTAAGAATGAAGGTGTCGTGGCGGCTGAACAGCTATTAGACGAAGTAAAACTTTTAGACTTTTTGGATCAAACTGGACCACGTATCGGTTCAAAACAGAGACCTGTAACCGCATCACTTTTCTTTAAACGGTATGCTTTTTGCAGTCTGACAGCTTGTCTTTATGGAATGACAATGCTGAATAAGTCGTTTGATATGAAAATTGAGAACGTCTACTTAATTGATCATAATTCCGAGAGCATGTGGCTCCCCTCGTTTACGTTAAAAGATGCTTCTGCTGCCCGACATTGCAATGGGTCAAGAGAAGATTTTCGATCCATTGTGCTGGAAACGTTATTTAAAGAAAATGTCACGATCATGCTTAGTCATGTAGCAGGCGCTGCTCGGATTTCAAAAGCAACACTCTGGGAGAATGCATGGATTTACATACGCTGGATTTATGAAACATGGTTAAGTGAAGATCATTCTGAAGAAATGAAACAACGCATTCAAGAGGATTATGCTTTCTTTATGGATGCCCCCGCCTTTCATTTTGGATTATCCAAAAATCCGTTTCATCGTTTCGCTCCTCCTTCCGGGTGCGAACAAACAAAAGTTCGAAAAACATGCTGCCTTTATTATAAAACAGAAAACGGGACATGCTGCTCTACTTGCCCAAAACGATAAACCACGGAAAAAATCACCATGGTTTTTTGTTTTTTCTTAAAGGTTTACGGGTATTTTAGAAGAGAAAGAAGATTGGAGGCGATTTTTTGATGATGTGGTTAATCTTGTTTTTGCTAGCTTGTGCCGTTCTTGCAGTCATTTTTTTACTCCCAGGATTTAAAGCGATTAAAGAATCACTTACGACTGTGGAAAAAATGAAAAGCACCGGTGACAGCATGACAGCCCGAATGAATGACGTGAAAACCCAGCAGCAGCTTCTTCAGGGAAAGAAGGAATATTTGCGATATGACCTTCATCAGAAGAAGAACAGCTTTACAACTGTAAAAGAGGCTTTCTCAGATTTGAAACATACCTTTCAAAAAATTAAAAATTAGAGGAACGTGGACTTTTTGCGAATTCATACATTTGTATTGACGCCCATTGAAACGCCAGAAGAATCAACGATCCGCTCACTACAACAAGAGAAACTTCCGGCTTATGAGTTTAACAAAAAAAATCTGTTTCGAGCTTATTCCCTTTCATCGGGTGAACGACTATTTCACGATCAAAAGAATCAGTGGTATGCAGGAGCTCATTTTTTAAAAGACTCTCCTCATCTTATTAAATATGGACGGCAAACGTTTCGTCCACCTTATAAAAACATACCCCATGATGACCTATCTTTTGTAGACATTTTAGAACGGAACAGGTGGATACCTGCTAATGGTCAATACGATAAAGCACTGTGCCATGTTGTTGCCGAAGTTGAAAAATTGGAGAATCTTTCTTTAGAAATGCAATCTCGTTTAGCACATGCGGATGGTGATGATGATCCTCAAGTAGCTCACTCTCTGCATTACATAGAATCAAAACTCAATGGAAAACGGTCGCGTTTTGTTTCAGGTTGGGAATCTCACTCCTTTGCTACGATTACAGAAAGCCATGTGTTTGCTGATGATATTTTATTGCCTGTTTCTTCATGGCTATATCTCTTGTATTATGTTTATTTTCTTAATAACCGTGGTACCATCCCATCTGATCAAATGATGCCCCGGCTGCTAGGGAATTTATGGGCTTCTACAACGAAGGATGTTCCGAGCAATGACAAACTTTATCAAGTCCTATCTCTTTTATAGGCAAACTAAAAGCCCTCCAACAAGTTTAGTCGGAGGGCATATTTTTTATTCCACAACTAGTTTTGATACCATTTCTGCGTGCCCCGATCCACATGGAACGCTGCAACGAAGTGTGTATTCACCAGGCTTAAGGTTTACAACATCAGATGAACCGCCTGAAATGTTCACTTTTTCTCCTTCAATCATCAATCCGTGATTGCCGTCAACATTTTCAAGTTTTAGAGCAACATCTTTATTTGCGGGAATTTTATATTCTTTTTGATCAAATTCAAAATTGCTCGCTTGAATCGTAATCGTTTCTTCTGCATTCTTTGTGCTTTCTTCTTTATCTTTTCCGCCGCCGCAAGCTGCCAGAATTCCCACAGCCAGAATTGAGATTGCCGCGAGCCACAATGATTTTTTCAACATCTCGATTGCCTCCTTGATGGTTTCTATATCCATTATACCCCTATTGTAATGAAGCTAATATGGAGAATCTGTGACAGTTAGCATCAATAAAAAAAGCCCGGATTTGCTCCGGACTATTGTTCAAGTTTTTTGTATTCATCGTGAATTTGTTTTGATGTTTGGTCGATCTGTTCTCCCCAATAATCATTAACTTGGGTGAAGATCACTTTCCCTTTTGAATCGACTAATGCATAGCCTCTTTTCGCAACACCTTCACCCTTCATGTCCAGATGATCAATCAATTTAAAATCTCCATCTGATAAGAACGGAAAGGTGGGCTGCATCTCCTGATGAAGAGCAGATAAATGGTCAACCGTATCTGAACTCACTGCGTAAATATTCACATCCAAATCGTCAAACTTGTCCATATTCTCTTTCAGCTGAACCAGCTGAGCTTGACAGAGTCCTCAGCCCGCTGTTGTAAACAAAAAGATTAAAGAAGGTTTGTTAGATGGAAACACGGTTACTGGTTCCCCATTCTGATCTTCAAGCTGGGCTTTCTCTAACGTTGAATCATTCCCACAACCTGCCACTGCCAACGTTAAAAGCAGAGCAAAACTGATCATGAGCATCTTATGTAACATTTTCATAGGTATTCTCCTTTCTATGAATATCACATGTATCAAAATTGTGATATTCTATAATCTCCTATCTACTCTTTATTATAATAGATAAAGGGTATACCTATACAGTAAATTGATTGATTAAGGGATGATACATATGAAAAGGAAGTGGATTTACTTTTTTACCCTTTCCGCTTTAATCGTTGTGATAGCAGCATGCTCGCCTAAAGATTCTTCTGACCAAAACAGAATTTCAGTAAAAGTAATCGAAGTAGTAGATGGCGATACAATAAAAGTGAATGTAGATGGAAAAAATGAGACAGTGCGATTCTTACTTGTTGATACACCTGAGAGCGTGCATCCCTCTAAACCTGTTCAACCTTTTAGTAAAGAAGCAAGCCGATTTACAGAAAAACTGCTATCTGACTCCAATGTGGAGCTTGAGCTTGGTATCGGTGAACGCGATAAATATGGTAGACTTCTTGCTTACGTTTACGCTGACGGAAACAGCGTTCAGGAAGCACTGCTAAAAAATGGCCTTGCTCGTGTTGCGTATATCTTTGAACCGAACACAAAATATGTGGATGACTACCAAAGCATACAAAAACAGGCCCAAGAAGATGGTGTTGGCATTTGGAGTCTTGAGAACTATGTTCAAGAGGAAGGTTTTGTTGCAAAAGAGACGTCTTCTAACAAGGATGTTGAAAATCCTGACTGTTCCATTAAAGGCAATATCACCTCATCCGGTGAAAAAATCTACCATGTTGAAACCGGCAGATATTATAAGATTACTAAGCCAGAGAAATGGTTTTGTACAGAACAAGAAGCTATTGATGCTGGTTTTAGAAAATCACAACGATAATAGGAAAAGAAAAAACCGCTTAATGACAAAGTTTTTTGTCAAAAAGCGGTTTTTGTTTTAACAACATTCTTCCTGTCCTAGCATAACCAAACCAGAACCTTCTTTGGAGTCTTCAAAATCAAGCTTCAAACGTGTTGTCTGGTCTTTGATTCTCTGATCAAAAGCGACACGAATGCCGTTAATTTCTTCAATAATATCCGAGTTTTCCGGCTCATCCAGAGCCAGGCCAAGCTTTGGACCGCCTCAGCCCATACCCGAAAAATAAACGCGAATACCGTTAGCGTTGTTCATTTCAAGCACTTCTTCTATATATTTTTTAGCGCTTAATGTAATTTCCAAAACAATCACCTCTTCCTACGTAGTATATCGTATTTTAGCCTTCTTTGTGAAGAAAATGCCTGTCCATGGATAGAACAGTTTTTAATAAAGAAGAAAAGCCGCTTTTTAGTTAGAGATCACTAAAAACTGCGGCTTTTTTTCTTTAGATGGCGGTACAAAACGTGTGTGATGTAACATTTATGGTCCCTTGATCAGGTTTTATGAGCCTTCGAATTTTTTTATGGGCCCTTACATACATTTTATGAGCCCTCAAAAAAATTTATGATCCTTCAGCCGAAGCGTCCGCTCCAAATGGACATTTCGGCTGAAAATGTATTTGTCTAGGGACTGTCCCCCCCACGAAGCTGCTTCAAAACTTGATCGATGTCCCCCTTAGAGTAGCCGCATACCCTCATCGCTTCGGAGACTCTTGCAGCCATAACCACTTTTTCGTTATAAGCTTTAATACGCTGAAGCAGTTCGTTTACCTTGGCAGCATCATACGTTTCATGGTAGCTTTTAATGAAAACTTCCATAACACCTGCCTCCTTCTCTAACATCATTCACAGTAGGAATATATATGTTATGGACAACCCTGATTAGAATTTGTCCGAGATACAAATAAAAAAAGCCCGCTTCATTTTAAGCGGGCTTTCAAAAGAGATTGATCTTATTTCTTTTTCACTTTATATAAAATAACGAGGAAAATAATAACGACTGCAGCAATTGTTATGCCTCTTGTGTAAGGTGCAGCAATCGTTTTGATATCTTCCCAGTTGCTGCCAAGCCTGCTTCCAAGCTCGATAAAGAAAATAGACCATGGAATGACTGCGAGTGTCGTAAACAAAGTAAATCTAGTAAATGACATCTTTGCAATTCCAGCAGGAATACTTATCGCATGTCTCACAACGGGAATGAAACGAGCAAAGAAGATAACACCTGTACCGTATTTGTTAAACCATCTCTCAGAGAGATCGATCTGTTTTCTGGAGATTAAGATGTACTTTCCATATTTTTCTAAAAACGGCCGTCCTCCATAATAACCCATCCAGTACAAAAACAACTGGGCAAGTGTTCCTCCGATTGTTCCTGCAATGACTGCAAGTGTGAAGTTCAAGTGACCTTTTGCAACCATATATCCACCATAAGATAAAACAAGCTCACTTGGAATAACTTCAATCATTAATCCAAGCGCTATACCCAAATGTCCTAAACTCATAATCCATTCTAAAAGGGAAATCACTAATTCTTTCATTGTTTCTCCTTACCAACTATTTTATATTTTTTCAATGATAAAACCTGTCCATGATGCGATCAATCCAATTATGTATGTAACCATTAGATAAACAACTGCGTTTCTTTTGTTTTTTGAATACATTGAAATTGCTTCAAACTGAATGGTTGAAAATGTCGTCAGTGCACCTAATAATCCAATTGCATAGAAAGAGTCAAGTATTTGTAACCCCTCCATTGCCACATACCATCCTAATAAAAACGAACCCACAATATTTACACTTAGAGTACCAAAAGGAAAGCTCCCGTTTAAATGCTGACTGACGTAATATCTGCCAATCGCGCCTAACGCACCTCCGGCAGCTACAGCAAAAGAGACTAAGATCATTGTTCTGCACCTGCCTTTTTAGCCAAACGAGATCCCAGCTCTATGCCGAGTAGGATTGCTGTGATACCGCCTAAAGCACTGATGACGAAATACAATAGGGCTATTTCGAAAAAGCTTTTTTCCAGCAATAAAACAAGTTCAACACTGAATGTTGAGAACGTTGTAAACGAACCTAAAAATCCTGTTTGAATTCCCAGAATGAGCGTTTTACTATTAAACAGTTTAGTCCCATAGACGACGAACCAACCAAGAATAAAAGTCCCACCGAGGTTTATAAACAAAGTTGGAAAAGGAAAAAGAGCTTCAGGTTCAAACAGAAGTAAACCAATCCAGAAACGCAAAATAGCTCCAATCATTCCGCCTGATGCGATTGCTACTATCTTCACTTGATCATATGCCTCCTGTATGAACAAAAAGACTAAGACTCATGCCTTAATCTTTTGCAACTTCTTTATCCCAAATCAAGTTTGAACAATACTTTATTATGTCCCTTCTTCTAATAATTCCAATAAAATGCCCATCATCATCAGTAACAGGTATAAAGTTTTGATCTGTTGACAAAGTAATAAGGTCTTCCATGTTCGAGTTAATGGAAACAGAAATGTTGTTAACACGCTGAGGAACATCACTTAGCTTTGTTTTCAAAACTTCTTCATACCCTTTTTCAAACGATTCTCTAAGCTTCCATAGCAAGTCGCCTTCTGTTAATGTTCCTATGTAACGGCCGTCTTCAGAAACGAGAGGCACAGAAGTGTATTTATGATAAGATAATTTTTCCAGCGCCTGTCTCATCGTCGCTTCTGGATTTAAAAATTTCACTTCGTCTTTTGGCAATAGATAAAAAGCAATATTCATGTTAGTACGCGCTCTCCTTTTTAAGCATGATTCACGCTTATTTAAAACGCTTTTTTAGCACCTATTCCATTATATCAAAAAGGACTTCCGTCTGCTTATATAAAACCTAACTTCATTTTAAGAATTCTCATTTGTCACAACAAATTTAAAAATATTTTACAAATCGTAATCATTACGCTTATAATAAGAAAGGATTTGTTAAAAAGGAGAGAAACACCTATGCGAAAACTTGGATTGCTTTGTTTACTATTGCTTCTGTTAGTAACTGCTGCATGCGGAAACAACAGTTCTGATACAAAAGATGGAACATTAAATATATATACTACCATGTATCCTTTGGAATATTTTACAGAAAGAATTGGCGGTAAGCATGTCAATGTATCGTCCATTATTCCACCGGGAGCAGATGCACATACGTATGAACCATCCACAAAAAAAATGGTTGAAATGTCAGAGGGTGATGCCTTCGTCTACAATAAATGGGAATCTGATGAGTTCTCCTCCTCTGTAGCAGAAACGTTAAAGGAAGAAGAACTTCCTATAATTGATGCTGCAAAAGGAATTGCTTACACCCATAATGAAGAACATAAAGAACACGAGTCCAGTGAAGAACAACATGATCACAGTTCTGTAGACCCGCATATATGGCTAGATCCGGTTCTTGCAGAGCAAATGGCTCAAAATATTTACGAGGGATTACGAAAAATTAAACCAGAAGCAAAAGATGAATTTAAAAAGAATTATGATGAATTAATCAAAGACTTAAAAGGACTTCATTCTGCATTCCAATCAAAAGTAGAGAATGCACCTAAAGATGCGTTTATTGTCTCTCATGCAGCATATGGCTATTGGGCTGAACGATACGGTCTAAGGCAAATCGCAATCAGCGGCCTCTCACCTTCCCATGAGCCTAGTCAGCATCAGATTCAAGAGATTATTGAACATGCCAAAGCAGAAGGAATAAGCTATATATTGTATGAAGAAAACGTAAACAACAAAGTAGCTGCTATGGTTAAAAAAGAAGTAGGTGCCAACACACTGACTCTTCATAATCTTGAAACACTCACAAAAGAAGATATTAAAAACAAGCGAAACTATCTTTCCATTATGAAGCAGAATATCGATACATTGGAAAAAGCACTTCAATAAAGGGAATTAAACGCCTGGAATTCAAATTTCCCAGGCGTTTTTTATATTTAAATCGCATCAAGCATCTTAAACTGTGAGACGACTAATTGATAATATACTCCTTGTGAACTCATTAATTCCTCATGATTTCCTTGTTCGATGATCTCCCCGTGATCAAGAACAACAATGTTATCTGCTTCACGGATCGTAGAAAGTCTGTGAGCGATGATGATTGCCGTTCTCCCCTTAAGCAATGTTTTGAGAGCCGTTTGAATTTTTTGTTCAGACTCTGTATCAATGCTTGCCGTCGCCTCATCTAAAATTAATATGTCTGGGTCTGCTAACAATGCCCTGGCAAAAGACAATAACTGTCTTTCACCCACAGATAACACATTCCCTCTTTCCTCAACTTCTGTTTCGTATCCATTAGAAAGCTTTTGAATAAAACCATGTGCTCCAACGGCTATTGATGCTTCTTTCACTTCATCATCTGAGGCATCAGGTCTGCCGAAGCGAATATTATCTTTAATCGTTCCAGAGAAAATAAAAGTATCTTGAAGAACAACACTTACTTTTTTACGAAGACTGGCAAGGTTAGCATCCTTTAAATTCACTCCATCAATCAAAACATCCCCGCGAGTGGGATCATAAAATCGGCTGACCAAATTAGCAATCGTTGTCTTCCCTGAACCAGTATGACCGACAAAGGCTACAGTTTGCCCTGCTTCAATTGAAAGGTCGATTCCTTTTAACGCTTTTCGAGTATGATCATAAGAAAATTCAACCGAATCGAATTGTATTTCTCCATTGATTCTTTTAAACACATAAGCATCTTTTTTCTCATGGACATTTGGCCGTTCATCTAAAAATTCAAAGATACGCTCAGAGGAAGCCATCCCGACTAATAGCTGGTTATAAACTTGACCTAGCCGAGAAATCGGCTCCCAGAACATTCCGAGGTACCATAAAAGAATGGCGGTCCCAATGGCGTTGGACATTTCCACAAACGGGCGGAACAAGGCATTTTGCTGAGTTGCTGTTTTCCAGCTGTCATAAGTCTCATTATTGACACCATTAAAAAATTCCATGTTCTGTTTTTCTTGTGTGTATGACTTCGTGACTCTTATTCCTTGAATACTCTCGTTTAAGTGAGAGTTTAGCTTCGCCTGTTTGATACGAACAACCTGCCAAGACCGTCTTATCTTTTTGCGAAGACTCGTGGAAATAAAGAACATTAATGGCAGGATCACCATGATGGCTAATGTGAGCTCCGGGCTATACACAAACATGATAACAATGATTCCAAACAGCAGGATAATATCCATCAGAACATTGATAACCCCATTTGTGAACAGATCTTGTAAGGAATTCACATCATTAATGATTCGAACAAGGATCGATCCAGCTGAACGCTGATCAAAGAACCGATGAGACAGGCGCTGGATATGCTTGAACAGATGCTGCCGAATGTCGTAGATTACGTATTGACCAAGATAGTTCATCCACCTTATGCGGAGTGTATTTGCTCCCCATGAAACAAGATAAAGACCCAATATCACAAATATCAACGTAACAAGGAGTGATGTATCCTTATTCTTTATCGCATGATCAAAGGTAAGTACCCCTATAAAAACAGGTACAGCAAGTCTGACGGCGGTTGTCACAATCATCGCTAAGAAAGCCTTCGGAAGCAGATTCTTGCTATATGGCTTCATAAAGCCAAACAGTCTAATAATCTGCTTCCAGTTGAACGGTTTATCAATTACTTGTTCAGAGGAGTATCGAAACCGGTCTGATTTTTTTGTTTCTTTCATCCTCTCACCCCTTTTAAACGTGTATGTTGAAAGACTTTATCTTTATCCTTATATTGAATATCGTAAATGCGGCGGTACGCTCCCGCTTCTAGATGGATCAGTTCTTCATGAGTTCCTCGTTCCTCAACAGAACCGCCATCAAGTACTAAAATTTCGTCAGCATGCTTTAAAGAGGAGATCCGGTGAGCAATAATAAAGGTCGTTCTTCCTTTCATGACTTCTTTTAATGCCTGCTGTATTTTAAATTCCGTATCCATATCTACCGCACTCGTCGCATCATCTAATATGAGTATGGTCGGGTTGATTAGAATCGCTCTGGCAATAGAGATCCTTTGTTTCTGCCCCCCTGAAAGACCAAGGCCTCTCTCTCCCAAAACCGTATCGTACCCGTCAGGCAATTCCATTATGAAGTCATGGGCTTGTGCACGCTTGGCAGCATCGATTATTAACTCCATATTTGCATGGGGATTTCCATAAGAAATATTATCTTTAATTGTTGAAGAGAACAAAAAAGATTCTTGCAGGACGGTTCCAATATTTTTTCGTAACGTCCTTAGTGAATATTCTTGCAAAGGCTTGCCGTCAATGAAAATGGTTCCTGAATGGGGTTCATAAAACCTGGACAACAGCTGGGTAATCGATGTTTTCCCTGAGCCTGTTGCTCCGATTAATCCGATTGTCTGCCCAGGTTTTACAGAAAAAGATACCTGTTGTAAGGCGTCCTTTTTCTCATTTTTATATCGGTGCGTAACATGATCAAACGTTACTTCTCCTTCAAATCTCGTCACGGTTACATTTCTGTCTTCATTTTCCATCTCAAGCGGTTCATCCAAGATCTCCAAAAGTCGTTCTCCTGAAGCTTTTGATTGAGAAAACGTATTCATTATAAATCCTAGGTTCATGATTGGTCCCATGATGTACCATACAAGACTAAAGAAGGCTACTAGTTCACCTGCTGTCAGATCTCCCCTTATCACTAAATATCCGCCATATGCCAATAAAAGAACGACTGACAGATTTCCAATTAGTTCCATGATAGGGAAATATCTTGCCCAAATGTGGGAGGTATGTAGAAATTGAGATTTATAGTCTTCATTCGAAGTATCAAACTTACCAATCTCAAAATCTTCACGAGATAAGGATTTTACCGTATTTATTCCACTTATGTTTTCCTGAACCTTCGTGTTAAGGTTGGCCATCGATTTTCGAATTCCTCTAAAAGCGGGATGTACTTCTTTATCAAACTTGTAAACGATAATGGCGAGAAAGGGCAGCATGCAAAGAGTGATTAAGGCTAAAGGGATAGAATAGAAGAACATGACAGAAAGGCTAAAACTAACGATCAGCACAAAATGGATAAGCTGTGAAAATCCGAAAGAAAGGAAAAATCGAAACCCTTCTACATCTGCTGTTAACCGTGACATGAGGTCACCAGTCTTTGCATTATCGTAATAACGGAACGGTAAGAATTGAAGTTTCTCATACAGGGATTCACGAAGCTGGTAGACGGAGCGAATACCGAACAAATCTCCAAAATATTGATGACAATAGGTCGCAGCACCCTTTACAGCCATAATCAGAATAAACCCGATTGCAACATACGGAACCCATTTGTATTCACCATTAATAATAATTTCATCAATCGTGAACTGAAGCACGATGGGGTAAATGACTGTAATGCTCGATACAAAAATCAGCGTTATAATCGACCAATAAAAATATTTTCTATATGGCCAATAAAAGCTTTTTAACCTTTTAAATGTATCCATATTTATCTCCTTCCCCCTTCTAAAAAATAAAAGACAATATACATCATATAACAGAATTGTTAGAAAAAACGAAATATTTGCTCGCTCTATTCAAAAATCATACGAAAAAAAGCCCTGAATTGTTCAGGACTTTTTCCATTAGCTTTTCTTTCTAAAAACAAAGAACGATATGATTGCTACTACGATAAGTAAACCAATTGTTAACGGAGCAAAGTAACCAGGATTTTTGGGCTGCTTCGACTCATCAGGTTCTGGCAGTGTTTGTTCTTCCTTCTTTTCTTCTTTTTCTTCAATTTCAGCTTGTTGTGGACGATCAACTGTAAACGTATAACTGCCTTCAATCACATGACTGTCTGCTCCAATGATTCTGTATTCCACCGAATAGTTTCCATTTTGAAGGGGGTTGTTAATTTTACCCGTCATCTGATTATCTTCAATACTAATTTGAAGAGGTATCTCTTCGTTGTCATTTTTAACCTTCATAGAGCTTAACGATTCAATCTTAGTTGAAAAAGTTAAAACAACAGCTTCTAATTCATTAGTAACTGTTTCCCCTTCTGCCGGTGTTGCTGATTCAAGATCGGAATGAGCAACAATAGATGAAGGAAGTTGAAAAATAACCATCAATAATAAAAGAATGGATAAGACCGTTTTTTTCATAAATTGGCTCCCAGTAACCATATTTTCTTTCTCCTTTTATTAAAACAAAGAAACATCCCCCTCCACAAGTAATCAGTCTTTACAAATCGTTGACACTTTCAGGGATAAACATACATTTTAAGCCTATTTTGCCTAAAACTCCGCTCCTGCCCATTTCGAATCTGAAAACAGGCATAGGATATAAGGAATTACAAATGCAAGAATTAAAGGAGGAAAAATCGATGGGTTATTCTTATGGCAATTCTTTTGCAATAGTAGTAGTGTTGTTTATTCTATTGATTATTGTAGGGGCAGCCTGCTTCTGCTAATAAACGATGAGAGTGTATAAAAAGCACCTCTCCTGGAACAATCAGTACCACAATTTTTTCCAATCCTTAAAAAAGCCGGCGACAGCTGGCTTTTTTGCATGAATAAAAACTCAGCATCACTGTGCTGAGTTTTCTGTTTCTTCTTTTTCTTTTGTAAGATTTCCAGTAACCGTTGCGGCATTTTCACCGTACTTCTTTTTTAAATCCCAATAGGCTTCCAAAGCGCGCTGTCCGATGAATTTGTTAATTCTTTGATTACCATTAACAGGTGTGCCATCTGGCACAACGACAGCAAAAGCGATTTCAGGATTTTCAAATGGTGCGTAACCTACCAATGTTAAATTATGCTTTTCAACAACTCTTCCTGATTTCGGATCAATAATTCTTCTTTGAGCAGTACCTGTTTTCCCTGCTGGATTACGGTATTTTTCTACATCATCAAAGTATGATTTGGCTGTTCCTCCAGGTGCATGCATCACCTGCCAAAATCCTTGCTGAACTCTCTCAATATATTCATCTTCTACATCGATTCTATTCAGTATCTCAGGTTCAAAGCGTGTTAAAAGCTTCCCTGTATTTTCACCATCCGTAGTCGGTTCTCGTATTTCTTTAACAAGTTGCGGCTTGACTCGGTAGCCGCCGTTAGCAATAGTGGATACATATTGCACCATTTGAATGGTCGTATAGGTATCAAACTGACCGATGCCTAAGTCAAAAAGAGTACCTAATTCGCCTTCAGGGGGTATCCCTCGATATCCGGTCGCTTCGTTCGGAAAATCGATTCCAGTTTCAACACCAAGACCAAATTGGCTGTACATGTAGCGAGCTTCTTCATACGTTTTCGTATAATGCTCAGGTCCAATCATTTGATCCATAATATGAAACATGTATACGTTTGAAGACATTCTGAGTGCATCTAAATCGTTTATATTTCCCATATTTTTCCACGAAGATTTATTCATCCCGTATTTCGTATAGGTAGTATCAAAAAAGGTATCTCCTTTTTTAATTAACCCTTTATGAAGACCTGATAAGACGGTCGCTCCCTTTACAGTCGATCCCATTTCATAAGAGTTAAACAATGCACCATACGAATCGTTAATGAACTTCCCTTTTTCATATTTTTTACCCGCAATACCTCGAATGGCACCTGTATTTGGATTCATCATTACGATATATGCGGATTTTAGCAAGTCATTCCCGGGTAAAGGTTTCGCCTTTAAAATTTCTTCTTCTAGAATTTGTTCCAATTTGAATTGGAGTTCCATGTCTAGCGTAAGAACAATATCTTTTCCGCGTTGTCCGGGAATCGTTCTCGGCTCACCAATAGTAGCTCCTGTTTTAGGGTTCGTTAAATAGACAGATTTCTCTTTTGTTCCTCTTAACACTTCTTGGTATTGAAGTTCCAGACCACTGATACCTACTTGGTCACTTCTGTCATAACTTCTGCTCAGGTAATAATCCATTTTGCTTTTAGGTATCTGCTTTACCTGGCCAAAAATAGTGGATTCACCATAAGGATAGATTCTCTCCGAATCTGCCATAATATCAATCCCAGGGAGATCAGCTAAGTTTTCAGAAATAATGGATACTTCTTCGTTGGTCAAATTCGTTTTTATGCGCTGAGCAGAATACGCGTAGCCTGTCTCCATCGCCCGTTTGTATGCCAAAATTTTCAAATCTTCACTAGTTAAACGGTTGATTTCCTCTTCTGAGATTTTATTTACAAGCGCTTTGTATTGTTCTTTATCACTTAATTTTTTCTCTTTCTTGCTTAACCGTTCTTCCATTAATTCTTTTATATCATGCTTAGCGATAAAATAATCTTTTTTGTCTCGCTCTGTTATCTTTTTCTCCTGATCTTCTGTAACACCTAGTCTTTTCGACAGCCATGTAGCAATTCGCATCGTGTCTTCTGTTTTCGTATCTACCGTTTTGGTGTAGGTTAAAGAAAAGAATGGTTTATTCCCTACAACTTCTCGAAAGTTACTGTCCAAAAGCTTTCCTCGAGGCGCTTCTTTTCTCGCGATCACTTCTTCGACTGCTTCAGATTCAAGCCGCTTTTCTTCACCGTTCACAATTTGAAGAACACCAAGTCTTAAAATGAGGATAGAAAATAGAAAAAAGACGACCAGAAATAAGACATTTAAACGAAAGGGTACTTGTGCTTTTTTCTTCTTTTTTTCTGGATCCGCTTTCGTTACCATCATTCCGCTCCTTTTGGAAAATTTCCCGTTAATTTTACAATTATATTACAAAAGCATCTATCTATAGATTACTAGATGTTGGGGTGAATTCCAACATATTCATGAAAAAAACCTTATCTTTTTTTGATAAGGTTTTGAACAGCTTAATTGGAGGTTGTATTAAGCTTCTCTGTTGGAACAGGTCTGCCAAAATAATAGCCCTGTGCAAGCTGAACACCACATTGTAATACAATCTGAACCTCTTCTTTTCTTTCAATTCCTTCTGCTAATACAATGGCACCCATTTCTTTTGCGATGTCTACAATCTGCCTGATCATATGCTGTTTAGCGTGGTCTTCATCACAGAGTGAAACAATTTCACGGTCAATTTTTACATAATCAGGCTGAAGTTCTTTCAGTAGAGAGAGTGTGGCATGACCTGCTCCTAGATCATCAAGTGCTACTTTCATCCCCTGCTCTTGATACGCTTTAAAAATACTTTTTAAATGCTTGATATCGTTGATTTCCTCCGTCTCAACTACTTCAAACACCAAATCCTTTGGATCAACCCCAGCATCTGCTGCTGCTTTAAATGTTGTTGCTAAACAATGATTAGGGTCATAGATGGACGAAGGGACGAAATTAATAAATCGCTTTACACCAAGTGGAACTGAACTTGCGCTATTTTGAATAGAAGCAATTCGGGCACGTGCATCCAAATGGGCTTGCATCCCAGCTCTTTCAGCCATTTGAAATAACTCATAAGGACGAAAAGACGGACCATGATCTACAGGGCGCAGCAGAAATTCGTATCCATAAATGTTGTTGGTTTTTAAGTCTATTATGGGCTGTGAATAGGTTGTAAACAGTTGCTCTTCAATAACGTGATACAGTTCAACATGCTTAATCCGTTCGTACACATGCAAAAAAGGAATCCACTTCCGAAAAACGGTAGGTTCTTCTGAAGATTTTGCTAACGTGCAAAAGAACGAATGAAGCGCATTCAAATTAAATGTTCCTTGAAGGTCTTCACATATTGTTTGAAGTGTGGAAAAGCTTTCATAAGAAAAGCTTGCAACTTCCTCTTTATGAGAGATCGGGAAAGAATATGATTTCCATAATTGCAGTAAACTTTGCTGAAGGACAGGGTGATCCTAGCGAATGTGTAAAACACCTTCGCTAGGAAAATGACCTGCTGGCTGACATTGAGAACAAGACATATAAAAAAACCTCCAAAAAAAAGAATTGCAAACTTTTGTAAAATTTGCTATTTTATTATTCTGCGCTTAAAAAAAGAAAACACCAAAAGGGGGACTTTATGGTTTATTGGATTCTTTTACAAAAAAGCTTTCTGCGCAACATGCAGTATAAGATTGCACACCTTATCAATAACGCTGCAAGTGCGATCTTTGGTTTTGTGTTTATTGCTATCTGGGTTGGTGTGCTCGAAGGGAAAGATCAGAACAGTCCCTACAACGTGATGGAAATGACCTATTACATAGCTGCGGTTCAGTGTATTCTTTGGATATCCGGTTTTTTAACGGCTGGCCTTAATATTCAAAATGGCGTCCGAAACGGAGCCATCTCACTAGAACTTGTCAGACCCACAAATTTTTTTCTGTACGTTACCTCTCAAGAAGCCGGCAGACTCATTTATAATTTCTTCTTTCGTACAATTCCAATCGGACTTGTATTTGCATTAACTGTTGGTTTTTATGTACCTCAAAAAGGGACGACTTATCTTTTCTTATGTATTTCAATCTTTCTCGCTATTATTATATCCATAAATTTACACTATTTGGTAGGAATAAGTGCTTGTTGGACAACAGAAATTGATTGGGCTCACTTCGTTAATTTCACGTTACTCGTTGCTCTAGGAGGACAGTTCGTACCTATCGATTTTCTTCCCGCACCTTTATCAACGCTCACTCAATACTTGCCTTTTGCAGGAGCCATCTATTACCCAGTGATGATTTTGCTAGAAAAAATCTCATATGATGTCATTTTGCTTCAGCTATTGTGGGCAGTCGTCTTAACGTTGTTCAACTTATGGTTAACAGAAAAAGCACGTCAAAAACTTGAGATTCAAGGAGGGTAAGTGATGCACCTTTATCTCAAACTATTATCTGGAAGCCTGCGTTCTCGTATGCAATACAAAATGAATTTTCTAATTTCCTCCCTATCATATGCCTTGATTATGGCTGTAGATTTTATTCTGCTCGCGGCTATCTTACAGCGTTTTGATGATGTAAAAGGCTGGAATCTTTATGAAGTAGGCTTGCTTTACGGCATCTCATCCGTAGCTATCACGCTGTACAGAGTGTTTGGTGTTGAGATTCATAATTTTGAGCGTTACATGGTTGAAGGAGAGTTTGATAGTCTATTAATTCGTCCTGTTTCACCACTTTCGCTTCTGTTAACCAAAAATCTGGATCTTTCCAGGATTGGCGGAACGCTTCAAGGTGTTATTATCTTGATTATTTCTATTATCGGACTACATGAAAAAAGTGTTGATACGTTTTTTCTCATTTTGTACTTGCCGGTCTCCATACTCTCTGGCGTCGTTATTTGTTTTTCACTTGGATTGTTGACAGCAACCATTGCCTTTTGGACACAGCGTATTAAAGATTTTCAGACCTTCACTCTTTATGCACCCTTTAATGCCGCAAACTATCCGATGAACATATACCCGGGATGGTTGAAGCTTATTTTTTTCACGGTTATTCCCGTTGGCTTTATGAACTACACACCAGTGCTTTTTCTATTAAATAAAGGCGGAGACTTGTGGAATCTCCTGTTGCCGCCGGCAGTTGCATTCGTTTTCCTTTTTATCGCCTACCGATTTTGGCAATTTGGAATTCGACATTATCACAGCACAGGGAGTTAAGGAGGTTATGAGTATGATCGTAGCAGATCACTTAAATAAACATTTTAAAATCTATGAAACAAAAAAGGGATTGATGGGGTCGATGACTTCTCTTTTCTCTGCAAAACACCAAGTTGTTAAAGCCGTAAACGAGATTTCATTCAAGATTGAAGAAGGCGAATTTGTAGGATATATCGGACCAAACGGTGCTGGTAAATCAACAACAATAAAAATGCTATCAGGCATTCTTCATCCCACCGCCGGTTACGTTGAAGTTGGTGGAGTGAGTCCTCAAAAAAGAAGAAAAGAAGTGGCGAAGAAGATCGGTATCGTGTTTGGGCAGCGCACTCAGTTATGGTGGGATCTTCCCTTAAGAGATTCGTTCGACATCCTTAAAGAGATGTATAAAGTGCCTGATGCGAAATATCAGCACTTTCTAAAGCTGTATGATGATATGCTTCAGATCGGCAATTTTATGAACACGCCGGTTCGTAAGCTTTCTCTTGGTCAGCGGATGCGTGGCGACTTAGCTGCAGCTATGATTCATGATCCTGATGTCTTATTTCTCGATGAGCCTACCATTGGACTTGATGTGAACGCAAAAACAAGCATTCGATCTTTCTTAAAGGAAATGAATGAAAAGGAAAAGAAGACCATTCTTTTAACCACACATGATATGGATGATATTGAACAGCTGTGCAGCCGTGTTATTGTCATCAACCACGGTCAAATTGTTCTTGATGGTACACTTACTGAGTTAAGGAAGAATATTGGACTGCCAAGTGTCATGGAAGTACAATATCGAACAAAGCCAGAGATAGGTGATATGGTGATGGACGGAATTGAAAAGATGAGATGGGAAGAGGAAAAACTAGTTCTTCAGTACGACCGTTCCGTTCTTTCCTCCCCTTCCCTTTTGCAGGAAGTGACGAAGTGGGGTGAACCTATTGATATTCAGATGAAAGAACCTGATATCGAGGAAGTAATCCGTAAAATTTATTAAAATAGAGAGCAGCTGGTAACCGAATGTATCGTTACATTCGGAACCAGCTTTTTTTTCGAACAAAATCTCTATCCCTATTAATTTGCGAGCCAGTTTCTTAAGCTTTCTAGCTGATTCATTGCGTCTTTTCTCCCTTGTTCGTAAAGAAGACCTAATCTGCCAGAATCACGTTCTACTCGTTTTACTTTCATTTTTTCTAATGGACGAAGAACAAACAGATTGCCTTTTTTCTCTTCTTCTTCAATATAGTCCAATGTTTCGTTGTACTTGATATAGCGAGCTTTTAAGCTTTCATCGAGTCCGCTGTATTCGGGGTAAAACCGTTTCGTTACCCATGTGAGTTTTGGTTTCTTTTTGCGGTATCCCCTATTTTGGGTCAGTACGACAACTCCTTTAGAAACACCGTCTATTAATGCTTTTTGAATAGGAATAGGGTCCGCGATGCCCCCGTCCATTACATGTTTGCCTGCTAGTTCAATCATTGGCGCAATAAACGGAATGGAAGCAGATGCACGCAACACTGTAGAAATATCCTTTTCTTCATAATCCTCTCTGCTCAAATAGACGGGATCTCCTGTCTTACAATCCGTTACAACAACAACAAATCTTTCTTGAGACTGTTTGAATGCTTGATAATCAAAGGGTACAAGACGGTTTGGGAGCTCATCAAATATAAAGTCCATTCCAAATAGCCCTTTTTTCTTAAATAACCAGTTTCTATACGAAATATATTCTGGGTGTGAGCAATAATCCAAATTTACTGTACGATTCCTGCCTAGCTGTCTTGATAAATATGACGCAGCATTACAAGCTCCAGCAGATGCACCAATTACATATGGAAAATAAAGTTCATTCTCCATAAATACATCAAGTACTCCAGCTGTGTATACACCACGCATACCCCCACCTTCAAGGATTAATCCGGAGTTTTCCATAACCCTTCCACCACCTATCGTTAACAAGCCTCACTATTTATGTTCTCCATTATAGAGAACTTTCTACTTAAAAATCCAGTGAAGTCTCTAATAGATACTCTTTTCAAAAAAATGTTACTATTGATGATTTTTTCTTCTCTTCTTTGACGATAGACTTCTAATCCAAAGGATAAGGAGACACCGCCTACCCCTACTTCACTGAAAGCAAGCATTTGTAACTCTCAACCACCTTCAACCAATGAATGCGGTTGATTGAAGTGTAAGGTGCGAGACTCCTGTGGGATCAGTGGGACTAGAGAAAAGTTGAAGTGGCTCGTTCAGCCCCGACAAGCAAAAGGGAAATGGGCTAATAAGGCGCTTTTTGCCTTTTTGCCTTTTTACCTTTTGACCTAGAGGGGCTAGCCACTGTAACTAGACAGGTGAGACCCCTAATGACCCAAAGGGTAAGGAGGCTCACCGCCCACCCCACGGAAAGCGAGCATCTGTAAAGGAAATCAACCTCTTTCAAAATCACCCATGATTGCGGTTGATTGAAGTGCAAGGTGCGAGACTCCTGTGGGATCAGTGGGACTAGAGAAAAGTTGAAGTGGCTCGTTCAGCCCCGACAAGCAAAAGGGAAATGGGCTAATAAGGCGCATTTGCCTTTTTGCCTTTTTGCCTTTTGACCTTTTGACCTAGAGGGGCTAGCCACTGTAACTAGACAGGTGAGACTCCTAATGACCCAAAGGATAAGAAGGCACCGCCCACCCCACGGAAAGCGAGCAACTGTAAAGTAAATCAACCTCTTTCAAGGTCACCAATGATTGCCGGAACAACCCTAATAAAAAATCCGCCTTCTACGTTCTGAAGACGGACCTTACCTTATTGAAAATATTTCGCTAAACCGTTTGTTATGCCTGTTGCCGCTTTTGATTGAAAAGCATTACTTCTTACTGTCATTTCATCAAACGGATTAGAGAGAAACCCTAACTCTACTAATACGGCTGGCTGCTTATTCTCTCGCAGAACGTGAAAGTTTCCAAATCTCACATTTCCACCTGAAAGTCCTGTGTTTGCATGTACGAGACCAGAATGGACAGCCTCTGCAAGTTTAGTATCTTTTTGGCCGTAATAAAAAGTGAGAAGCCCTGAAGCTCTTGAATCATGTGCCGAATTATAATGCAGGCTAATAAAGGCATCTGCAAAATGGTAATGACTTATCTCTACGCGTTTGTTCAGAGATACGTAAGTGCTGTCGCTTCGCGTTAAAATGACAACAGCACCTGCTTTGCTCAGCTCAGTTGCAACTAATCTTGCACTCATCAAAGTTAAGTCCGATTCATGTGTTCCATGAGCTTTTCCAAGTGCACCAGGATCATGTCCCCCATGACCAGGATCGATTACGATGCGTTTCCCTTTAAGTCCTGCAGTAGTTGGTTTCGGTGCAGATGTTCCAGGATTGGATGGATTCTTGCTTGACCCTGTTTGTTGGATAGCGACCAGCCACCCTGCAATCCAAGCGCTGTTACCGTTTGACAGTTTCAGCTGTACCCAATCATTTTTGGATTGAACGTAGACGTACTCATCCCCCTGATTGGCTTTCCCAACAATAAGATAAGACGTCGAAGGACCTTGACGAATATTTACCCCGTCAGCCATAACCACTACTTTTTTTAATACAGAGGCAGGAGGAGGAGCGGGTGGCTTAGTCTCCGAATTAGTTGGTATTTTAACGGGTGATGTTCCATTTTGAACAGAAACGTATTTGCTGGATACCCATCCTTTTTTACCGTCAGTTGTTTGGACCGATGACCAGCCGTTTACTTCACTTAGTATTTGAACAGCTGTCCCACTTTTAAATGAACCGATGATTGGAGCGTTTAGATGGCCAGATGACCTGAAGTTTAAATAATTCGCTGTAACAGTTCCCCATTTCCCCTGTTTTGCTGGGGTGTTGTTCTCATTTTTCTTGTCGGGATTTTGAGGGGTTTCTGGAATCTTTAAGTTTGTGGATTGGTCCAATAAATAAGCGTTACTTACCCACCCAGTCATTTTTCCATATGTTATGGAAGACCATTTTCCTTCTTGTTTGAGAACAGCAACTATCGTTCCATTTTTTAGAGCTCCTACAATAGCTTGGTCGGTGGCTGGTCCTTTTCTAACATTTAGTGAGGTTGCAGTAACTTTCGCTTGTTTAACGACTCTTGTTTTTGGCTCTTCTTTTTTAGGCGATGAACCAGTAGCTGGTGAAGTGGAGTTCATTTTTAAAAACTCTGTACTTGCCCATGCTTTTTTGCCATTGAAAGAAATCTGAGACCAGCCTTTTTCTGTTTTAAAAACGGTGACGGTTTCACCATTTTTAAGAGAGCCGACTTTCTTGCTTGAAAGACTTGGTTGTTCTCGTACATTCAAGCTTGTTGCGTTAACAGTGGCTTTGTTCTGAGCAGATGCAGGAAAAGCCTGAACCGTTGATAGAAGAAGGATCAAACAAAATATTAGATTTACACGCTTTAGATTTACTTTCAACCGTTTCAACTCCTGTTTAGACGTCTTTTCTAGCTGTAAATCTTATATCGTCACACCTTGACCTTTTATACATCTTTTTTTCGCGTAATTCCGACATATTCCTTCTACAAATATTCCAAAAATTCAAGTTTTTTCAATTTTTTCAGTGTAAAGTGACAACAAAAAAACCTCTGCTGCTAAGCAAAGGTTTGTAAAACGCTTATATTAATCCAAAATGTTTTAAACCATAATAGATCCCATCTTCATCTACAGATCGTGTAACATAATCAGCCGCTTCTTTTGCTTCTTTTAGTCCGTTTCCCATAGCGATCCCTGTCCCGGCAGCTGTTAACATCTCAATGTCATTCAACGCATCTCCAAAAGCAAAAACGTTCTCTTGTTTTATGTTCATTTTTTCCATAAAAGCTTCAATTCCCTTTGCTTTAGAACCGCCAGTTGGCAGGATATCGAGCGCATCCTCGTGCCACCGGATAAAGTCAAACGTTCCTTTATAGGAATCCCGGTACCCTTTTTCTTGGTCTTCCTGACAGAACAACAGTACTTGATATACTTCATTGTCCTCATAAAAACCAGGATGATACATTGGATAATTGGGCATAAGATTGTACGTGCAATTTCTAATGACTTCATGATCATCTGCATTGCAGGTTGCTTTTTGATGATCTAAATAAACTAGAGGATGACCAGCTGTTTTCGCTTCTTCTTCAATTTTATGAATAAATTCAGCGGAAAGCGGTGTTTTATGGATGACTTCATCTTGAAAGACAACATACGATCCGTTAAAACTAACGAAGGAATCAATTGCAAGCTCTTTCCGTATCGGTTCAAACATAAAAGGCCCTCGACCTGTAGCAATCGCAACATGCACACCATTTTTCTTGAGCTGAACTATACTTTCTTTCGTACTTTCTGGAATCTCTTTTCGTTCGTTTACGAGTGTTCCATCTATATCAAAAAATACAATTTTATCGTCCATTTTGCATCTACTCCTGTTGTTTGTCGTACCTTACCATAGTGGTACGATATTTATGAATTGTCAAATGAAGTGGTGATACCTATTTATTTACGGTCTGATTCATTTTGATTATGCTTTTTTCAGGAAACGATAGAAGGAAAACCGTTAATATAATCAGCATTCCTCCAATAGATTGAAAGCTTCCAAACGAAGTTCCAAGCCAAATGACCGAAACAATCGTTGCGACTAAAGGCTCTGCACTGCCAAGTAAACTCGTTTCTGTTGAGGTGATGTATTTTAAACTGTCCAAATATAAATAGAAGGGCAATAACGTCCCAAAAATTACAACAAATGCAAGCATCCAGATGAGAGATTGAGACCAGTCAACGAATCCAATCTTCCAAGGCTGAGTCCAGATGGATACGGATAAACCACCAAGTAGCATTGCCCATCCTACAATCGTTGCAGACGAATATCGTTTTAATAATCCTACTGGATAAACAGTATAAACAGCTACAGAAATCCCCGATAATACTCCCCAAAAAATCGCTTCTTTTGAAACGGTTATGTAATCCAGGCTGCCGTTTGTTAAAAGAAGAAAAGTACCGGATAGAGCCAACAACACGGCTATCCATTCTTTTCGTTTTGGCCACTTAAACAGCTTTAATGCAAAATAAATCGTAATAAAAACAGGTCCTAAAAATTGCAAAAGAGTGGCTGTTGGTGCATTACCTGCTTCAATACTTAAAAAGAAGGTGAGCTGAGCTCCCAGCATGCCAGTTAACGAGAATAGAAGAAGGGTTACCCGATCTCTTTTGTTTTTCCAAACGGTAAAGATATTGCTATTCCATGAGACGAGCAATAAAAGCAGCGCTCCCGCAAGCACCATACGTACAGATACGAGCCATGTTGCGGTTACAGCTGAATGAGAGAATATCCATTCTGCTGCATTTCCCGAAAATCCCCAAAGTGATGCACCTGCTAGCGCTAAGCCGATTCCTTTCCATCTGGAAAAGTCATATTTACTCTGTGAACTCATATCTTCACTTCGCTCTCTAAAATGGATGTAATAATCTCTGAAATCCTTTCTCTATTATAAGTCTGGAATCAGAAAAATTCACTATGAATAAAAACAAGAAGACACTGTGCTGGACATCCAACACAGTGCTTCTTGAAAAATAAAAATAGGGGGATGATGTATCATACGAAATCCCGAGCATTTGGTGTAGGCTTATGAAAAAATATGCTCCTACCTAATTGCTGAATGACTATAAAAAAATTTACCAATACATGAATAATTTTGTAATAGATATACAGACTATTAGTACAAGGAGGTGATACATATGGCACGTAACAACTCAAATGAATTAGTAGTAGCTGGAGCACAAGCAGCTTTGGATCAAATGAAGTATGAAATCGCTTCTGAGTTTGGTGTTCAATTAGGACCAGACACAACATCTCGTGCGAATGGATCTGTTGGTGGTGAGATCACTAAGCGTCTTGTTCAAATGGCTGAACAGCAGCTTGGTGGCGGATACCGTCGTTAATCTACAATTTGACAAAAAAAGTCATCCAAGAAAGGATGACTTTTATTATTTTATTTTACTTTATCTAATTTCACTTGAATAAGTACAGGGTCATGATCACTTGCTCGTCCATGCTCCTCCATAAACGGTGAGTTGATATGAACAATATCAACCTTTGTTTTCTTTGCCATATTCTTCGTTACTAGAATGTGGTCAAGCACTTGTGCATTTCCTTGGTATGAATACGTAAAACGTTCTTTAAAAGGAACTTCCTCAATCATGTTTGTAAGCTCATCACCTTTTAAGGTTTGTAAAGCTGGAGCGAACTCAAAATCATTAAAGTCACCAAGTAATACTACTTTTGCATGTGGGTCTTCTTGTTTTACGTCTTTCACAAAGCCATTGACGACAGAAGCGATTTCAAGACGCTGCTTTTCGCTTCCTAAATAAGGTGGCTGATTTTTTCCAAAAAGCGGCTGATCCCCGCCTTTAGAGTTAAAATGGTTTGCAACGACAATCACACTTTCTCCTTTAAACATAAATTGTGCAGCTAACGGTTTACGGCTGTCATCAAAGGCAGGATTAGCCGGATCGATACGTCCAGGGTTTAATGTAAGTCTTCCATCCTTAAAATCTACTGCATCTACAGCAGTGCCTTTCGTTCCTTCCGCTAGTGACACTCGTTTTGGATTATAGAGAAAACCAACACGAATATTACCGCCAGGCTGTCCACCATCTTCGTTGTTAACAGGGGCTATATCACTGTAAATATACTCTGGTCCGCCTTGAGCCATAATTTCTCTGATTAAACGGTCAGCACTTTCTTTTGCATCTGTCGTTCCATCATTTGTTGCTCCGTTTCCATCTTGCATCTCAACTAATCCCACAATATCGGGAGCGTTTAAGTTTTGAATAATCGATCCTGCAATTCTTCTTACTTTTTCATCAGATGTTCCTGATTCGTTCGCGGAAAAGTTTTCGACGTTAAAGCTCGCAATCGTTAATTCTTTATGTTTTTCGTGCAGTTTCGTTACTTCCTGTTTTGTTCTTCCTTCAATAAATGATGGTAATTCCTCTCTGTTAGCTAAAACTTTGAAGTTACCAAATCCATAGCTTACGACTCCAGTGATGGAACCAAGGAAGAAGTCTCCTGATTTTGCGACAAAAGAGCTGTCATTGATATCGATAAAGATCCGTTCTGGATTGTAGTCTTTCTCCGTAATGTTCAACCCGCCTGAAGCATTTAACTCTTTTTGTTTCCAAAAATCTGGAACAACTACGATCTCTCCGTATTTTTGTGGGGCGATAACAGAAGGATTGTTTATTTGAACAAGCATTCCTTCTAAACTTTCATAAAAATCAATTCCGTCTTCCTTCGGATCAAAAAGTCCAAAGTTATCGTTATCGATGATTTCTGTTGGCTGTTTACGTCCGAACATGCCGATGATTGTGGATTGAGGAAGTTCTTGTCCTTCCGCTACTAAAGAAATCATTCCTTTATCAGCATTAATTTCTGTTACAGCAAGGTCTGTTGTTAATTTATTTGAATACCCTTCCAGAACCCATTCTTTAACGAGTCCATTCACAGCAACTACATTTCCTTTTGTTTGTCCATGTCCTTTTTTATAAACAAGAATTCCTTCAGATGTCTTTTCATCCTCATCCGGTTGTGAGTCTTGCATGTAAAAATTGTTACCGTCAACAACATGTGTAACGATTCCTTCCACACCATCAACTGGTTTATTCATAACAGGTGATTGGTGTCCTGCCCCTTGAATATCATGGATTCTTAATCCTGACAAAGCTACCTGATAGGCAAAAGTGGAGATATTACTATTTTTCAACCCCTCTTTTACGGCAATGGCTTTAATGATTGTATCTTCATTAACCGTAATCGGTTCAGAATAAGGTGTGCTCTCAACGGTTGGATATGTTCCATCAATGGTATAGAAAATCCGTGCTTCAGGTGTATCACTTGCTAAAAAAATAGGAGTTCCTTTTGAAACAATTCCTTCTTGAGGGGCTGCCTTAACCTCTTCTACTTGAGGCTCAGCAGGAGTTTCATCAACGAATTCATAAGCGTCTGCGTTTTTATGTCCTGGAACGGAATAATACGCTGTTAAATCACCTGAAATTCGAATTTTTTTCCCAAGATTTTCAGGATGTGTTTTTAAGTTCAATCCATCTCGAACAGCACCACCGGGTAATTGAACAGTGAGTATCTTTTTTATGTCTGTTTCATTTGATGAATCAGCTAATGCTAAGTTAAATTCACTCGAAAAAGGTGCCTCATGCTGAAACGTGATCGTTTCACCACTTCCACCCTTCACCGTTCCGACAATATATCCTTCGACCGTTTGATCCTGTAAACCTTGGTTGGCGATCGCCTCACTCACCGTTAGTACATCAGCTGCATTTGCTAGCTGGTGTGAAGGAATAAACAAACTTAAAACAAGGGCAAAAATGATACCTATATGACTAAAAATCTTTGTTTTCTTTCTAAACATATCAGTCCACCTACCTATCATTTAGTATGTAAAACGTAGTAAATTCATGAAAAATATAACACAAATTTGTTAACTCAAATGTTAGTTTTATGTCAAAACAGTAAAAAAGACTTACAATAAATTTACATTCTAGTTCTCTTCTACCATGTATGATAAGTAGCAGGTGACTCTGTTTACCTAAAAAAAAAATCCTTCTGACGTTTGGTCAGATGGAATCAGTTATTATGTGTATTAAGATCTATTGTTACTCGTTCAGCGACGAGTTCTGGGTTATTTTGAGCTACAAGTTTCAGAAGTTCTTTTTTTTCAGAGAGACGATTCAACCACATTTCTCCTTCTTCTGGCTGAAGCATAATAGGCATTCTATCATGATAATTTCTCATAAAGGAATTGGATTCTTTTGTAAGAATTGAACATGTGATTTTTTCTTCAAATTTGCCTTCCGATTCTCTTTTCCATCTTGACCAGATTCCTGCAAACGCAAAAGGTACTTTCTCTTTTAACGAAAATTGATACGGCTGTTTCCGGCTGCCCTCTTTTACCCATTCATAAAATCCGCTTGATGGGATCAAACACCGTTTTTGATAAAAGGATTCTTTAAAACTAGGTTTCTCATGGACCGTTTCACTTCTGGCGTTAATTAATTTGTTTCCAATTTTAGGATCATTCGCCCACTTTGGGATAAGTCCCCATTTCATATATCCCGCTCTATTGCCTTCACTTCCTCTAATGATCGTAAGGATATTGTGACTTGGGGCTACATTGAACTTTTCTTCATAATTAAACTCATTTATTAAATGAAAGGCATCGATAATGATATCTTTATCATAATAAAGGAAGTAACGGCCACACATAAATCTTCACTCCTTTTCGTCATGAAATAGAAAGATTTTGTATACAGATACATTCTTCTAAAGCATACAACAATCATTGAATTAGGTAAAACAACTTAAGCAATAAGGGTGTTTTGATAGAACACAAAAAGTCCCTAACTCGTTGTAAACACGAAATAGGGACTTACAGTAAATTAACAGTTTAATGCCAGGGTTCTGTATCCCTGGCTGGAAAAAGGTTAATTTTATTATAGCATCTAATTTTCAATTTGCGAATCTTATCAAGTGTAAATTTCAAAAATATATCTTTGTACTCAAATTGTTTCCCAAGGCTTTTTTACACCAAATTCTTTTGCAAGTCTTTTACTTGCTTCACGGCGTTTTTTTCTGGCGACCGCCCGTTCAGGGGCATGTGCATGAAGCCACTTCTCTTCTTCCGTTTCAGGTATAACTTTTGGCACAGGTGTTGGTTTGCCGTCCTCATCCATTGCTACGAATGTTAAAAAGGATACCGCACATACCATACGTTCCCCTGATAGAAGATTTTCGGATATGACTTTCACAAAAACCTCCATTGACGTTGTTTTTGTCCACGTCACGAACGACTCTAGACAAACCGAGTGCCCTTCTTTTATCGGATGCAAAAAATCCACTGAATCAGTTGAAGCCGTTACGACATGCTTTCGCGCATGACGAATTGCAGAAATAGCAGCAACATCATCAATATACGCCATCAGCTTACCGCCAAAAAGTGTGCCATGATTATTCGTATCAGGAGGCAGTACGACTGAAGATTTTACGGTAATGGATTCCCTAACATATTTTTGTTCCATGTCTAAAACTCCTATTCTTTTCGGGTCACAATTAGTATATGCCAATTTTTTATGAATAATTTAAAGACCTCTGTTTTAGCAAGCACAGAGGTCCTTATTCAACGCTTTATTTTTTTACAACGGCATGTCCGCCGAATTCATTACGAAGTGCCGCAACCACTTTACCGTGGAACGTGTCATCTTCTTGTGAACGGAAACGCATAAATTGTGAAAGTGCAATAACGGGTGCTGAAGCTTGATAGTCTAGAGCTGCTTCAATTGTCCAGATTCCTTCACCAGAAGAGTTCATAACACCGCGGATGTCTTCGAGATTAGGCTGCTTACTGAAGGCATTTTCCATTAACTCCATCAGCCAGCTTCGGATAACTGATCCGTTATTCCAAACTTTCGAAACGGCTTCGTAGTCATAGTCAAAGTCACTCTTGTCCAGAATTTCAAAACCTTCACCGATTGCTTGCATCATTCCGTACTCAATTCCGTTATGAACCATCTTTAAAAAGTGGCCAGATCCAGCACGTCCTGTGATCATGAATCCATTTTCAACAGATATCTTTTGATATAGTGGAGCGAGGTAATCGACCGCCTCTTTGTCTCCACCCATCATTGCACAAAGTCCATAACGAGCACCATCTGTTCCACCACTCGTACCAACATCAACAAAATGAATACCTTCCGTTTTTAGCTCTTCATAACGGCGAAGAGTGTGCTTGTACATGGAGTTTCCGGCATCTACTATAATATCACCTTCAGATAGGTGTGGCTTTAGTTCGCTGATCACTTGGTCAACGATTTCACCAGCAGGAACAAGTAAAATAATAGCTTTTCGATCGGTAAAAGAGTTTGCCAGTTCTTCAATAGAGTCTACCCCTTTAACTCCTTGTGAAGAAATTTCTTTAACTGTGTCTTTATTAACGTCCGTTGCAAAGACTGTATATCCTTTATCATTCATGTTCAAAGCCATATTAAAGCCCATTTTCCCCAGGCCGATTAATCCGATTTCCATTGATCTAATCACTCCATTTTATGTATTTCGTTCTTTTTTTGTATTATTCCACAAAATAAAGGCTCTTAACCTCTATGTGCAACACTGTCTATTACCTTATCGAAAAATGAACAAAAAAACAATGATTTAAATCAAGGCAGAATAGGCGTTTTCTCTATTTTACAAAAGACAAGGACAATACTGAACATTTGGCCTGAACCAGAATACCGTTGTCCACATAACTTATAAGATATCTTCTTATTGGAGGACAATCGTGAAAAAAATAATCATATTAGCCTTTATCGGACTAGCAGCACAGCTTATTGACGGCTCTCTTGGTATGGCATATGGAGTAACATCTACTACCCTTTTATTAATGGTAGGACTCTCTCCAGCTGTTGCTTCTGCCTCCGTTCATCTTTCGGAAGTAGTAACATCAGCTGTTTCAGGCTATTCCCATCTTAAATTTGGAAATGTTGATTTGAAAATCGTTAAAAGATTAGTCTTGCCGGGTGCCGTGGGAGCATTTTTAGGAGCGGCTTTTCTAAGTTATATCCCTGCGAGTTTTATAAAGCCATATATCTCATTATTTTTATTGGGACTAGGTGTATACGTACTGTTTCGTTTTCTGTTTTTAAAAGTAAAAGTTGAGGCTGAAAGAAAAAATGATCACAAGAGGCAGGCTTTATACAGACCTGTAGGGTTTATCGCAGGATTTATGGATGCTACGGGTGGAGGCGGTTGGGGTCCAATGACAACTCCTTTATTGCTTACTCAACAAAACCTCACCCCTAGTAAAGCGATTGGCTCAGTAAACTTTAGTGAATTTGCAGTCTCCTCATCAGCTTCCCTTGGATTCTTTTTATTTATCGGTTGGGATACGTTGTATTGGCAGATCGTGTTAGCGATGATGCTAGGCGGGGTGATTGCGGCTCCTTTTGCGGCTTGGCTCGTTAAACATTTGAAACCAGCACTTCTCGGGGTGTTGGCAGGCGGATTAATCATTTTGACGAACCTGCGCACGATCGGAAAAGAGTTTTATTCGATCGAACTGTTTTCAAAGCCGCAATACCTTCTTCCGCTTCTTTTACTATGGATTATTTTAATAGGTGCAGCGATTCGAAAGTGATAAACAATAGAAAAAGCCCTAAAGGAGGGCTCTTTTCTATGGTTTACCACTGTTGTGTCCTTTCCACATACACAAAATTGAAGTTTTTGTATTTGTTTGGGGACAGACCCGGGTCTGTCCCCTACTGCTATTTCTCTTCAAACCACAGGATGCCGAGGGTGCCCGCACCTACATGCACACCGATAGCTGGGCTTAACTGTCCCAAATTAATTGTTACTTCAGGGTATTTCTCTTTTAGCATGTGAAGCCACGATTCCGCTTTTTCAGAAGAGCCGCTGTAAATGACGCTTACACCGTTCACATTTGACCGTTGGGCCGCTTCTTCAAAAAGAGCAAGTACACGAGACTCTGCTTTCTTTAACGTCCTGATTTTTTCAAACGGAACAAGAGAGCCATCGTCAAATGTTAAAATGGGCTTAATCTGCAAAAGGTTTCCTACTAAAAAACTTGCTCCAGACAATCTCCCCCCGCGTCTTAATTGTTCCAGACTTCCAATACAGACAAAACCTTTTACATGGTCCGCGGCATTTCTCAGTACAACAGCGATTTCTTCTGGATCGAGCCCTTCTTTCTCAAGCCTCATTCCTTTTAAAACGAGTTGTTTCATCGCTTCTGATGTAATTTTTGAATCTACGATGTGGACAGGAAAATCTGTCATATCCGCACCTAATCTTGAACCATTGATTGTACCACTAAACTTTTCTGAAACATGGACGGCTATACCGCAGTCATAATTTTGTTTTAGCTTTTCATAAAACTCAGAAAATTCACCAACTGTAGGCTGACTCGTTTTTGGGAGCTCAGCAATGTTCTCTAATTTTGCATAAAATTCATCCGGTGTGATATCAACACCATCTTTGTACACAGCATCTTCCATAATGACTGAAACCGGTACGATATGAATGCCAAGCTGTTTCGCTTCTTCCTGTGTAATACAGCTTGTACTGTCTGTTATCCATGCGATACGTGCCATTTTACTTCCCCCTTTTTCTCTCTTTTTCTATTAGATGTTCACAAAAGAAATTCCTCTTTTATAAGGAGAAAATAATTTTATAACTACATTAAATCTATATTTCAATAGTTTAAATACTAGCACAGAGATACACATTGGGAACTAGATACTTTATACTACATATATATGGAACTTATCGGAAATTTATATTAAAATAGGAGTAATGTAAGCTAAGGAGGCAGTACTGTGAAAGTGGTAGCAGATAGTAAAAATATCTTATTGGAAGTAGAACGTATTGAAAAGGCATTTTTAGAGATTATGGACGTGTTAAAGCCTGAAATTTGGGAGGAAGAGGAGATTACCTCAACTCAGTTTCAAATTTTGAAAACACTTTCAAGCCGTGAGAAGTGGACGGTATCTGAAATTGCTGATGCTATGAAAGTACGTGCGAGTGCTACTACCGTCATCATCGACCGACTTGTTAAGCGCGGATTGGTTGATCGCTATCGTTCTGAATTGGACCGCCGAATCGTATATGTTCAGCTGAATGCATTAGGTTTACATACTTTCGGTTTGATTCAGGAAAAAAGAAATGGTGTCCTGATAAAATACATGTCACAGCTTACTGAAAAGCAATTGTCTGACATGGTTCATTCTATTGAACATCTTTCTGCAATCGTCAAAACTTGATTCGTGGTGACACCTTGAAAAAATTAATTTTCGCAGCTTAGTCTTACTACCTACCATACTACTTTTACACGTTATTCATATGAATGACGTGTTTTTTATTTGTGTTTTTACTTGCTAATTATTTTGACTTTATTTGCCGAAACACTAACAATTCAGTGAATTTGTACGATATATAACACACTGATAAGTTTCAAAGTTTTAATAAAAAATAGGGGTCAGATATGTCAAAAATAAAAAGACTGGAAAAACTATTACTTTCCATTAATTCAAAAAAACATTTTACATTAAAAGAATTAGCAATAGAATTTCAAGTTTCAACACGCACGATACAACGAGATCTTATTCGCCTTATTGATATGGGATTGCCTATCGTTTCTGAATTTGGCCCACATGGCGGATATCGAATGGAGAACGACAGGATTCTCCCCCCAATCGGTTTCACTGAGCTGGAAGCTTCCGCTATTTTGTTTAGTCTGCAGCCATATGAACAAGACAGCTTCCCATTCCAGATACAATCAAGATCTATATCTCATAAACTTCTTCAATATTTGCCAGATGATGCGAAGGAAAATTGGGAAAACGTTCAAAAACGTTTATATGTGCAATCTCCGCTTCCACAAAAAAGCGCACTTTCAAATGTCTTGTTTGAAGCAGCCATAAAACAGAAAATTGCTACCATACTCTATAAGTTTGATAATTCTGCTACATATTGCAACATGCAGCCAATTGGGATATACAATGAAAAAGATGAGTGGTACTGCCCTGCGTTTTGTTACTCTCTTATGGATTATCATATTTTTAATCTTTCAGATATTACTCAGGCAGTTATTAACTATGAACCGATGGATGTGAAAGATTTTTCAAATATAACCATTCATAATTGGGCATCTCAAATTACACCTCGGTCTTATGTAGAACTTGAAGCAGATATAGCACCTGAAGGCATACCATACTGCATGTCTCATCATTATTTAAAGCAGTTTTTATTCAAACAGGAAGATGGTACCGCAATAATGAAGGGCAGAATTCTTTTGACGGCATTAGAAAAAACAGCAGAATATTTATGGCCGTTAAATGCGAATATCACACTCCACTCTCCCTATGAAATTCGTTCCATTCATCATTCGTGGGCACAGGAAATCAGCAAAAAAAATGAACCAATTTTAAATATGTAATCAAATTGATACATATTTTTCCTCTTTTAGGCGTATACTATAAGTAGAACAGAAAAGGGGGATATCTATGGCTTTTTTTTCAAAACAACCTGCAGAGCCGATTCCAGACGTGGAAACGAAGGTTTGGGCATGTACGAGTGAAGGGTGCTCATGCTGGATGCGTGCTGATTATTCACTGCAAAAAGAACCTCAATGCCCCATTTGCAAATCCGCAATGACTGAGGAAATTCGCATGCTTCCTGAACTCAAAAGCTAATGAAATAAATAGAAAACCGGCCGGGTGTAAAAGCCCGGCTTTTTCTATTGGACATATAGGTCAACCTCCTTATTTTCAATCTGTGCGCCCCTTCAAGTGTTTAGTATTAAACTGATAGGGGTACGGTTTGTATACAAGTAAAAAAGGAGGAATTGATAAAATGCAAAACGAAACAACAACAACTGCCGAACCTGTTTTTACTCAAGCTGATTTTCAAACACGTGACACATATGATGATAAGAAAGGGTCTGGGTCTGGTTTTAAAACAGGACTTGTACTCGGAGGGTTAGTGGGTGCAGCTGCAGCTTTTCTGTATGCTCCGAAAAAAGGCAATGAGCTAAGAGAAGATTTGCGTGACTCTTCTATCAGACTTAAAGAACGTACGATGCAATTGAAAGATGAAACGATGTTAAAAGCACAGCTTGGCAAAATGGATGCTAAAGACGGTATGGATTCCTTGAAAGAAAAAACAAGCAACATGACCATATCTGCACGTCAAAAGCTCCAAGAAGCAAAAAATACAGCAAATGAAGGGAAAAAAGAAGCTGAAAAAGATGGGTATGTCACTCAGTCATCGGCAACTTCATCTGTAAGTGCACAGCAAAAAACAGGAACGGATTCTTCTTACGCGAAGAAACAGAGTGACGTGAACACAAAAACCTATTAATCCACTACAAAAGCCGGGCTCAATTGTCCCGGCTTTTGTCTTGTTTTATCTTAATAAGCGAAGTCCGTTTAGGATGACAAGTATCGTGCTTCCTTCATGCCCGATCACACCGAATGGGAGCGTCAAGAATTGAAAGTAATTCGCAAACAACAAAAATAGGATAACACTTATAGAAAATACAATGTTTTGTTTCACAATTTTTGATAACCGCTCAGATAAATTCATCGCATAAAGCAGTTTACTTAAATCATTTTTTACAAGGATAACGTCTGCGGTTTCGATTGCCGCATCACTGCCCATGCCCATCGCAACGCCGACATCAGCTACGGCTAATGCTGGTGCATCGTTCACCCCGTCTCCAATCATCGCAACAACAGCTTGACGGTCTTTCCATTTTTGGACTGTATTCACTTTATCTTCAGGCATACAGGAGTAACCGACTTCATCTACTTTCGCGAGTTTCCCAATTATTTCAGCGCCTCGCTTAGAATCACCTGTTAACATAAGCGTTAATATTTGTTTATCCTGAAGTGCCTCTATCGCTTCCACCGTTTCGCTTCGGACGGTATCTCCTATTAGAAAATAGGACGCAAGTTGATCATCTGCTGTTACATATACGACCGTTTGACCCGTATCCTCTTCTTCTTTTATGCTATCTGAAATTAGCTTTATCTCTTGTTTTTCACTGATTCCTGTTAACTCCCTGCTTCCGATTTTCCATTGGATTCCCTCAACCGTTGCTTTAACGCCTAAACCTGGAATATCCTCATAATCTGTTAATTCTGTTTCGCTCGATTGGAGTAATGGTTTTATTTTCGCCAATATTGCCTTTGCCAAGGGGTGAGTACTGTTCTTTTCAATTGCATATACAATTGGCATCATCTCGTTTTCGGTTATGGAATCATGAAGAAATATAGCGTTGGTTACGACGGGATTTCCTTCCGTTAACGTACCTGTTTTATCAAAGGCAATAACGTTTACTGAGCTTAATTTTTCTAAGAAGACCCCACTTTTAAAAAGGATTCCCTGCTTTGCCGCGTTTGAGAGGGAAGCAAGCAGAGCAGGCATTGTAGAAGCGACTAGCGCACACGGTGATGCTACAACGAGCAGAACGCAAGCTCGGTACAGTGATTCTGAATAACTCCAGAATCCGGTTGATCCTGGCACTAAAATGGTCAGTGCAGCTGCTAATAGAACAAAAAGGACGTATTTCGCTTCAAATTCTTCTATTTTCCTTTGGACAGGGGGAGCTTCACTTTGTGCCTTGTTTACAAGGTCTATCATTCTTTGAAACACAGAGTCTTGCATATGTTTGGTAACTGAGATCTCCAGCAGTCCTGACTGATTAAGCGTGCCGGCAAGTACGTCTGACGAAGGCTGTATTTCCTTTGGAACAGACTCCCCGGTTAAGGCAGATTCGTTTACAAAGGATCTCCCTTTTTTCACAATGCCGTCTGCTGGTATTCGTTCTCCAGGCTTTACTTTTATAAGGTTACCAGGCTCTAAGGTGGATGCATTTACCCTAAATTCTTTATCCTCTGAAATGAGCCAAGCTTCCTCTGGCTGCAGTGAGATGAGCGACTTAATTTCTCTATCGCTTTTTTGTAACGTGTACATTTCAAGTGCGCCTGAATAAGCAAAAATTAAGATCAGTACAGCTCCTTCTCCCCAATATCCGATAGCTGCTGAACCAATTGCTGCAATCATCATTAAAAGCTCAACATTGAATTGCTTCTCTTCCCAGCTTTTTAGTACACCCTCCACCGCTTTTGCGAATCCGCCGACCACAAAAGCTAGTATATAAAAAAGCACATAAAATGGAGATTGAGAGTATTCTTCCATTAGCCAAGCAGACAGAATAAAGATACCGGCACTCGTAGCAAGAATGAGCTGCATTCGTGCAGAAAGCTCCAATGGACTTCCCTCCTATTTGATAATAACAATCATCCTCAATGCCCTTATAAAAGCAGAAATGCTGCCGTCATGATGACAGCAGCCTGAAAACTATCCAATATTCGGTTCCTAGCCCTACTAGTTTATGTTTGTTTTTTTATATTGTGTCAAAGAATTACGTAATTTTTTCCATTATACGCTTTTCTTGAAAAGAAAGGAACAATAACCCTCAATTTTCTAAAGTGGCAAATTCCTTTTCTTAAACACGATCACGCTTGTTGTGATTAGCAATAGTGTTGTAATCCCGAGCGCAGATCCCGTCAAAAGAGCATTCGTTTCATTGTTGATCATTTTAATCGGATCATATGCTTTAAAAATGGTGAAGTTTCCCATCCATTCCGTTTTATCACTTAACTTCCCGGCTAAGTTTAACATGTAAAATCCGAGTGTTATACCAGCTGAGAGCCCCAGTGCCTTCTTTTCGTCATTACTTGCAGCAGAAATGAGGAAGCAATAAGCTGCAATGACAGAAAAGACAAGAAAAGTTAGTACATTCAGTTTTATAAAAGAAGGAATATCTAACTCATAACCTGAGATCAGCCACTCACTTGCCGCAATCCCGCTAAGAGTCGTAAAAGTGACAATGAGGGCGAGCCCTGTTAGTAAAACAGCTGCCTGTGTAGCCGCTATTTTTTCTCGTGAAAAAGGTGTTGCGAGCAAGTAGGCCATTGACCCTTGATCAACAAGGCGTGCCATCAAACGGGTGGCAGTTAATATGACATATATCATCAGGATAATCAAAAAAAGTAATCCATAAAATTCTCCTGCTACATAATCTGCCAGTGAATGAATACCATTCTCCATGCCGACTAATTTACGCATACCCTCCGGCAAAGCCTGAATCATGTCGTTAAAGCCCTTCATGTCTGCGATTGATGGATAGACCCAAACAATTAATATGAGATAAGCAGCAGCCCCATAAATGAAGCCTCCTAGCATCTTTGCATGGCTTTTTAACATCGCAACGTATAGATGGCCGCTCATCTTGCCACATCCCTTCTATCATAGTAATGCATAAAGATATCTTCTAGATCTTGCGGCCGGGTATCGAGGTGCTCCACTTCACACTGGCTCAGCAATTGGACAAAATCTTGGTCGTTTCCTTGAACGGTCACGTGAATGCTATTCTTTCCTGTCACTTCCGCTTGAAGTGATGATTGAAGGATGATATCTACGTCTATTTCATTTTTGACCTTTACGTCAAATACTCTCCGCTGTACAGATCTTAGTGAATGCATGTCTTCTAAAGCTACAAGTCTGCCATCCTTAATCATTCCGGCAGAATCACATGTGCGCTCAATTTCCTGAAAACTATGAGAAGACATCAATATGGTTTTATTTTTTTGTTTTTCTTCTAGAATTAAATCTATAAACACACGCTGCATGAGTGGATCGAGACCTGAAGTCGGTTCGTCCAGAATAAGAACTTCCGGTTCATGCATGAATGCCGCAATAATGCCTACCTTTTGCTTCATTCCTTTTGACATTTTTCGAATTGGAGTTTTCACATCAAGTTGAAACCGTTCAATGAGTTCATCTCTTTTTTTCGTATCTGTTTGTTTTCTCATGTTTTGCAAAAGAGTTAAAAACCTTAAACCTGTCATCCCTTCTAAAAAGACGATCTCTCCCGGGAGATAACCAACCAGTTTCTGAACGTCAGAAGACTTATTCCAGCAGTTTAGCCCATTAATGGAAGACTCTCCGGTATCTGGCTTCATAAAACCCATAAGATGACGAATTGTCGTTGATTTTCCTGCTCCATTCGGGCCAATATAACCGAATACTTCGCCTTTTTTTACATCGAAATTCAGATCAAACAACCCTTTTTCAGGTGTAAACCGTTTTGTAAGCTGTTCTACTTTAATCATTTTGATTCACCCTCTTTTTGAAATATTTATATGTATATATTTCAAAAATATCATAGTATGAACAAACTCTTTTGGCAAGAACTTTTTGAAATATGGAGTTTGTTATTTTTCAAAATATGTTTTATTCTATTATTGAGGTGAAAGGTCTTGAACGGATATGAACGTCGGAAAATCCAAAAGCAAACAGATATTAAAAAAGCAGCATTTACCCTTTTTCAAAAACAGGGTTTTAAAGATATAAAAATTGAGGACCTAGCTAAAGAGGCTGGTGTTTCTCAAGTGACCATCTACAATCACTTCGGCAGTAAAGAAGCGTTGTTCCGTGAAGTGGTCAAGGACTATACCAGAGAACAATATGAATTTCATAAAGAGTTGATGGAAAGTGATTTGCCTTTTCAAGAAAAAATGAAAGCGATGATTCTCCACAAGACGAAACAAGTGGCAAGCATTCATCCGGAAGCATTAAAAGAAATGCTGCTCAATGATTTGGAACTAAGGGAATACTTTGCTGACTTTCAGAAAAAGTACTCCGCTCCGATGATTTTAAAGGGGATTAAAGAGGCACAGCAAAAGGGAGAAATTAACCCTGATCTTTCCGAGCAAGCAATCGTAATCTATATTCAACTTTTTAATAACGATATGCTGATCTCACAAATTACTGCTCCTAACGGAAAGAAGCTTGCTGCCGATATTTTTCACATGTTTTTATACGGTTTAACGAAGCCACAGGAATTAGAATAAGGAACCTTACTACCATTGAGTTTAGGAGGCATATGATGTTTGTTGTTAACGTTGAAGCAGCTGTTTATCAGAGAGATTGCTGGCTCATTATCCAGCGAAGTTTGAAGGAAGAACACGCTGCCGGTGAGCTGTCACTTGTTGGTGGTCAAGTTGAGGATGAGGGAAACTCTTCAGATATTTTGGAACGTACTGCGATACGAGAAGTATTTGAAGAAGTTGGCGTTAAAGTAAAAGGAACTCCTCAATATGTGCATAGCACTTCTTTTATTTCGAACTCTGGAAAAAAGGTAGTGGATATTGTTTTTTTAGTAGAATACGATAGCGGAGAAGCTTACCCTAAAAGTGAAAATGAGGTGGAGAACGTATTTTGGCTCACAACAGAAGAGATTATGTCTCACCCAGAAACTAATGAAATAGTAAGAGAAAGCATAAGGCGTGCCGATCTTATTATAAAGCAATACGTCTAATGATCTAAAAAGAAGCCAGTGAAACTCGGCTTCTTTTACCGTTTCAGATCAGGCTTCACCCACAGCTTTCTAAAATCTGCCCAACCGAACGAGTTCATGGAAACATTTTTGAGACTTAGTGGGAAGCTCTTTTTCCGGTATATATGATAGCTATTTAACAAAAGCCTCTTCTCATAGAGATACTGTTCGATCTCATCCATGATTTCATATTGGATTCTTTCATCTTCTTCATCCATTAAGCAGTCTACCAACTGCTGGACATACGCCTCCTCTTCCCCTGCTAAAAAGCGATTCACAAAACTTGCTTTATGCTTAAAAAAATTGATAAAAGCTAATACAACATTGTTTTCAAACATTTCTCCCATAATAATCATGTCTGAATCGGCGGTTACATGCTCTTTGTAATAATCATTAAGTGGAAAAGGGTGCAGTTCGAGCTTCAGTCCAATTTTCTCTGCTCTTTCCTGCAGCCAGCTGGCATCCTCATGGCTAAATTTCATATCAAAAAAGCTAATCTTAATGGTCTCTCCCCTATATCCAGAAGACTCTAGAGAGGCGAATGCTTGTTGGAGTGACTTTTGGGCAGGAGGATGTTTAAGACTTTTTTCAGGAAAAAGACTTGTAGCTGCAAGCAGTCTATCTTTCCCTAACTCACGAATCATTTTTTCAATATCGAACAAATGGTATACCGCATTTCGAAACTCCCAGTCGTGTACAATGCTCTTTTTATTCAGATTAAACGTGATGTAATTGGATCCCACTTGTAAAAAGTCTACCGCTCCGTCCCTTGTGTTATCTTTTCCTTCTGGAAGCTCATAATGTAAGTCAACTTTCGAGTTCGCTGGAATTCTCCAGATCTCGATTTGGTCAAGCCATGCTCTTTCCTTGAAATAGTCAAGAAACGTTTCCAAAATGAGGACGTCGTCTGTAAAGGTCCCCACTGAAAATGGCCCTGTTCCGATCCATTTCGTTCCGTCATCTGGCACGATCGCCATGCTGATCGAACTGATAAAATGCAGAAACATTCTCGTTCTTCTTTTCAGGAAAAATTGTATCGTGTAGGAGTCAAGACACTTCACCTCTAACACGAGAGCAGTCTGCCACTGACAAGGAGAGTTGATTTCCTGATTGGTTAACCTCTGAAACGTATATAAAACGTCCTTTGCTGTCATCGGTTTACTGTTATGAAACATGATTCCCTTTCTTAAATAAAAGGTAATGACTTTACCGTCCTCTGCAACATCATACGAATGTGCAAGGTGAGGCTGAAACCGTTTTTCCACTTCATCATACTGCAAGAGCGTATCATAAATCTGGCGCGCAAAATGAGATTCTGAGGATACCGATACAAAGGCTGGATCAAGCGTTGAAAGTTTTCGAGTCATCGGTATTTTGAGGACATCTCTTGTAGTTCCGGACTCTTTATCTTGGTAGCCAAAATGGGAATTGAGCAGATGATGCATCTCTTCTTTTATCTCTTCAGGCAGGTTTTCCTTTAAGAGCTCTATCGCTTCCGTCAGTTCTTCTTTTTCAAGCATGATTTGAAAGACCTCTACAAGACTCATCCTGATGTCTTTTGTAAATGTGAGGGCAGATTTATGGCCCCTCCCTCTTCCTGGTTGCCACTTGAGCCAGTTTTCACCACTCATTCGTTTTAACAAAAGTTTAATATTGCGTTCCGAGCAGCAGAGAATTTCTCCGAGCTCGTGAATGGTTATATGGAAGCTGTCAGGCAGATTGTTTTCTTTTTGATACAACCTGAGATTCACAAAATAATTTACTAGTTTCATAGGAAGACCTCCACAACGATTAAAAGGGGAAATTATAATAAAAAGTTTACCCTTTTTCTTCTCCTTTTTCTAGATAAAATTGGAAATAAGGAGCGTGACAATGATGGGGTTTAAGGAATTGCACCGGAATATTAAGATCCGGATTATTACATCTTTTTTAACAAGAATAGTAGGAACGATGATCTTTCCGTTTATGGCGATCTACTTTTCGTTGAAATTTGGCCAAGTGCTTGCAGGGATACTGTTAATTGTAAACGTGTTAATTTCACTATTTATAGGTTTCTACGGCGGGTATATCGCTGACCGCATCGGCCGCAAAAAAATTATGGTAACCGCTCAAGGCATACAAGTTGCCGCTATTGCGGTCATGGCGATTGCGAACTCACCATTTTTGGATTCTGCATGGCTGACTTTTCTGATGATGCTCGTTTCGAGTGTAAGCTCTGGACTGATGAATCCTGCAGCTGAAGCGATGTTGATCGACGTAAGTACGCCTGAAAACCGAAAGTTCATGTACAGCTTAAATTACTGGTCGATTAATTTATCCATTGCTCTTGGTGCCATTATAGGCGGACTGTTGTTCAAGTCACATCGTTTTGAGTTGTTCTTAGTTTTGACTGCGGTATCTATTTTCACATGGGTGCTTGTCACGTATTGGATGACAGAATCATTTGAATCAAAGCGAGCAGTAATCACTTCTGAAAAACGAAATGTCCTACGCGATGTAATCGAAAACTATTCGTCGGTTATGCATGATAAAACATTTATGCTCTATGTCTTGGCAAGTATTTGTATCCTATCCTTAGAGTTTCAAATGCACAATTATATCGGAGTACGTTTAGATCAGGAGTTTGATGTGCGAACCCTTACCTTCTGGAATGGCTTTTCGTTTGAGATGACAGGAATCAGAATGCTGAGCTGGTTATCTACAGAAAACACGGTGCTCGTTGTCCTTTTAACGATATGGCTCACGAAACAGATGAAGCGGTTTAACGACATGAAAGTCTTTTTTGTGGGGTTAATGTTTTATACAGTCGGTTATGCCATCGTAGGGATATCAAATTCTATGTCCATTTTAATGGGTGCTGTTCTGATATACACCATTGGCGAACTGCTTTACGTGCCAATTCGGCAATCATTTTTAGCAGATATAGCAGATGATGATAAGCGAAGTTCCTATATGGCGATGAACGGCCTCGTCTTTCAAGTGGCGAAGATTGCAGGATCACTCGGACTTACAATTGGTGCGTTTCTTCCCTCATGGACGATGGGAAGTTTGTATTTGATGACTGGCTTACTGGGAATGGTCTTGTTTTATCAAGCATTTGCCCGTTTTTATAAAAAGGAAACAGTTTTAAAAACAACGGCATAGGAGGATAAGATCATGAAACCAGGGATTGAAAAAGAACCAGTGAATGTACCACAAATGAATGAAAAACAGCTAACTTGGTTAACCGATGTTATTTTTGGAGAAGAAGAAAACGCTGTGGTATGTGATGCTGTTTTTGTTTTTGGCGGTACCCATCCAGGTCATTGGGAAAAAGCGGTCGAAATTTATGAAAAAGGGCTCGCCAACTCGTTTATCGTAACAGGTGGAATAAGTCCAACAGGCGTGAAGCATCGTGCGTGGGAAAACGCGAACATACCAGAATCGACCTTTATTAAACAGAAGCTGATAGAAGCAGGGATTGTTGAAGAAAACATTTTCTATGAAGATACGTCGAGAAATACCGTTGAAAACGTGACTCATGCCATGAAGGTATTTGATTTTTCAAAAGTGAAGTCTCTCCTAGTCGTTTGTAAAGCTCATGGTGCGGGAAGGCAGATTCGAACATTGCAAAAGTATGTTCCGGATGGAATCAAGATGGTACCTTATGCTTTTCCAGCTGTTTATAACGGTGTTGAAATCTGTCGAGACAATTGGCATCATTCAGAAAAAGGGCGTGTACGAGTATGGGGAGAATATTTGCGTATCTGTACATACGGTGATGCAGGCCATTTACAGGGGATTCCCGTTGAAGAGAGAATGATTTGAGAGTGTAAAATTACACAGGGGACAGACCCGGGTCTGTCCCCTACTTTTTTACTATTCTATTTAGTAAGCTTTTGCCCAATAAACGAGGTGCTTTCCTTCTTCTTCGCAGCACACACATTTATCTGATAGCTTTTCTTGTTGAAATGGCATGCATCGGGAAGTAGCTCCCGTTTCGTCTTTGATGTAATTTTCACACGCCTCATCTCCGCACCACATCGCTTTTATAAAGCCCGTTTTATTGTTAAGCCTTTCTTTAAATTCTTCAAGCGTGGTGGCGATCGAAGTTTTCTCTTCTCTGTGCTTTTTCGCCTTATTAAAGAGATGATCTTGGATGTCTTGTAAGGTTCCTTGGATTCGAGATTCTAAGTCTTGTAAGGAGACGATCTGCTTTTCTCCTGTGTCACGCCGAACTAAAACGACTTGCTCCTGCTCGATGTCACGTGGTCCAACTTCAAGTCGAAGTGGAATCCCCTTCATTTCATATTCGTTAAATTTCCAGCCTGGTTTTTTATCACTTGCATCAATTCCTGTGCGGATTGTTTTTGAAAGCTTATCTTTAAGATCATAAGCAAAATCCAATACACCTTCTTTATGCTGAGCAATCGGTACGATCATGAGCTGTGTTGGCGCAATTTTTGGCGGTACGACAAGTCCTCTGTCATCGCCATGAACCATGATCATTGCGCCGATAATGCGGGTGGTGAATCCCCATGACGTTTGCTGCACCGTTTGAAGCTTGCCCTCACGGTTGGTGAATTCAATGCTGAATGCTTTTGCAAATCCATCACCTAAATGGTGAGAGGTCCCAGATTGCAAGGCTTTTCCGTCATGCATCAAGCTTTCAATTGTAAACGTATACTTCGCTCCGGCAAACTTTTCTTTTTCTGTTTTTTGCCCTTTTATGACTGGAATAGCTAAATATGTTTCGCAAAGATCTGCGTAGACGTTAAGCATCCGAACCGTTTCCTCATGTGCCTCTTCATCTGTTTCATGACAGGTATGTCCTTCTTGCCAAAGAAACTCGAGAGTGCGAAGGAAAGGCCGTGTTGTTTTTTCCCATCTCACAACGTTTGACCACTGGTTGTATAGCTTCGGCAAGTCACGATAGGAATGGATAATGTTTTTGAAATGTTCTGCAAAAAGTACTTCTGAAGTCGGACGAACACAAAGGCGTTCAGTCAGTTTCTCTTCCCCGCCATGAGTTACCCATGCCACTTCTGGCGCAAAACCTTCAATATGGTCTTTTTCTTTTTGAAGAAGGCTTTCAGGAATGAAAAGTGGCATATACACATTCTCATGACCTGTTTGTTTGATTTGATTGTCCAGCTGCTTTTGGATGTTCTCCCATATGGCATATCCATAAGGTCTCAGGATCATAGAGCCTCGAACGCTTGAATAATCGATCAGCTCAGCTTTTGTTACAACATCTGTGTACCATTGTGCAAAATCATCCACCATACTTGTTACGTCTTTTACAAATTCTTTTGCCATTCATAGCACCTCACTGTTTTTAGAATAAAAAAAGCCATGCTCATCATTAGGGACCAAAGGCTTGGCGGTACCACCCTAATTCAAAGCATAGCTTTACACTCTTTCATGATAACGGTCTTGAACCGCTGTAACTTTCACTACTGATCAGATACAGAACTCAGAGGCAGGTTCGATTGGCTGTCAGTAGGAACCTTTCACCAGTCGGCTCCCTCTCTATGAAAGACAAATTCACAATGTACTTTTCCTCATCCACGTTTTTAGGTTATTTTTGAAAATTATATAGAGTTTGGAATGAACTGTCAATTATTGATTTTGACTATTTTTCAACCCGCACTAACCCTGTACAGCGTCAGTGCGACAAGGGGGACAGACCCGGGTCTGTCCCCCTTCATAAAATTCTTATTGTTTTAATACATTAATTACAGAGCAAAAGGAGGCGTTATACATGTATATTCACGTTGTTCAAAGGGGGGATTCTCTTTGGCAGATTTCACGTCGTTATGGTGTCCCGTTAGCTTCTATTGTAAATGCTAACGGGATTCAGAATCAAAATGTCCTAGTCATCGGCCAGGCACTTGTCATCCCAAATGATTTTCCAACCTACACTATACAATCTGGAGATACACTCTTTGAAACTGCTTCACGATATGGAACAACTGTGGAGAGTTTAATCGGGTGGAATAACATACCGCTTGCTTCTGTTATATACGTAGGTCAAGTGATCCAGATTCCTGTTCATATTGTAAAACAAGGAGAATCTTTATATACGATTGCTAGTCGTTATGGCACGACTGTGGCTAGTATACAAAAGGAAAATAATATATCTAATCCTAACTTGATCTATGCAGGCACTACACTATCCATTCCCTATAAAAGACCTATTAAAGAAGTGAATGCATATGTGACTAATATGGGAACAGCAAGTCAGACTGAAGTTAGAAATGTAGGCTCCTACCTAACGTATATCACCCCGTTCAGTTATTCTGTTACCAGAACTGGCGGATTAACTTCTCTTCAAGATGAGGGCGTTCTTGCCGCAGCCAAAATAAATAGGGTTGCTCCTCTTATGGGTATTGCCAATATAGAAGATGGGGCGTTCAATTCGGATTTAATAAAAACTATTTTAGATAGTGAGAGCTTACAAGAGACCGTGTTAAACAACATATTAAAAACAATGCAAACGAAAGGTTTTCGGGGAGTGAACTTTGATTGAATACGTATATCCTGAGAATAAAGAAGACTATAACAATTTTTTGAGGCGCGCTGTAGAAAAATATAAACCATTGGGATATTCGATCTCGTCTGCCGTTGCACCAAAATATAAAGAAGAGCAGCCAGGGTTATTGTATGAAGCGCACGATTATAAAGCACATGGCGAGATCCTCGATTTCGTTGTTGTGATGACCTATGAATGGGGCTGGTCTGGAGGCAGGGCCATGGCGATTGCTCCTTTAGATGAAGTAAGAAAAGTATTGGATTACACCGTAACAGTCATTCCTCGCGAAAAAGTCATGATGGGTGTGCCAACCTATGGACGAGATTGGACACTGCCGTTCGTTCAAGGAACGTTCGCCAAAACGTTGAGTCCCGTCGCAGCTGTTAACCTTGCTGCACAGCAGAACGTGTCCATTCAGTTTGACGAAGGCGACGCCTCTCCGTGGTACAAATATACAGATGCACAAGGCAAGGAGCATGAAGTGTGGTTTGAGGATGCGAGGAGTATGAAGGCAAAATATGAGACTGCGATTGAATATGGTCTTCGTGGAGTAAGCTTCTGGGTGCTCGGCATCTCATTCCCGCAAAACTGGTACGTCGTTCGGGATGAAATGCGGGTGCGAAAGATTTAGCGAGATTGCTTCTCACATGTGCTGAATGAGTAGAAAAAGCCTGAAATCTGGTGTCAGATTTCAGGCTTTCTTAATGAAAGGGGTGTGCACCCCACAAATACAAATCCAGTGGATTTGTATTTGTATGGGGTCAGACCCCTACTTTTTTACTACGCCCACCACATTTCAGCGGGTTGCTCTGAGATAAGGATGGTTTGCAGGTTCTTCACCGCACGCGTGAATCCTTCCTCGATAGACATAATCGGATCTTCATGCTCGATGCTCACAACGTAATCATAGCCATACGTACGAAGCGCGCTCATCATATCTGACCAATCTTGAACCGAGTGACCGCAGCCGACGGAACGGAAGCTCCATGCACGGTTTTGAACAGCCCCGTATGGCTGCATGTCCGTTAAGCCATGCATGTTGATGTTGTCTTGATCTAAGTATGTGTCTTTCGCATGAAAATGATGAATCGCTCCAGCTTTTCCTAGAATCTTAATCGCAGCAACTGGGTCGATGCCTTGCCACCATAAATGGGAAGGATCGAGGTTCGCACCGATCGCGTCACACGTTTCTTCGCGTAATTTTAGCAATGTATACGGTGTATGAACTAAGAATCCGCCATGCAGTTCTAAACCAATTTTAACCCCATGCTCTTTTGCAAATTGTCCCCACGTGCGCCAGTATGGAATAAGCTTTTCTTCCCATTGCCACTTCAACACATCACTATACTCGTTCGGCCATGGTGAAACTGGCCAGTTCGGGTATTTTGCGCTCTCTGAATCCCCTGGCACTCCTGAGAAACAGTTTACAACAGGGACATTCATTAATCCTGCGAGTTCAACCGTTTTTACAAAAGTATCATGTGATTCTTTCGCAAATGCCTCATCAGGAGAAAGTGGATTACCATGGCAGCTAAAAGCTGAAATCGTCAATCCGCGCTTTTCCACTTCGTGAAGGTATCCAGCTCGTTTTTCTTCACTTTCCAACAATTCGTCAAGCGGACAATGGGCGTTGCCAGGATAGTTACCCGTTCCGATCTCAACCGCTTGGACGCCTGCTTCTTTTACATAATCGAGCATCTCCGTAAATGATTTTTGCGAAAAAAGAACTGTAAATACACCTAGTTTCATACTTTCTTCACTCCTTCTTCATTCTGTAGTAAGATTGCTTTACCCATCAGACTGCTAGCGTAAATCGCTTCAATGACACGTGAAGTGTTCATCGCTTCTTCCGCTGTAACAAGTGGCTCAGCGATACCAAGACAACTATCCACAAAATTTCTCGCTTGTGGCAGCCCTGGATCATCTTCACCTGATATCCAATCTGCTTTTGTTGTAGTCATCATGCCGTTCTCTGCCTTATTGACCATAAAAGGAAACACATCAAGTCCGCCTCGGTCCCCTGAGATCCTTAACATTTCCGCATCATCAGGTATATTTGCTGCCCATGAGGTTTCAAACAAAACCGTTGCACCATTCTCCAGGCGCATATACGCTGTAACATGATCATCTACCTCAAACGTTTCTGCTTCAAAAGAACCCCACTGGTTTACTTGTTCGGCTTCCCGGCTCAGGGTATTATACGTTTGCCCAGAAACTTCACGAACTGCTGGATTACCTAGAAGCCACAGTGTTAAATCCAACAAATGACAGCCATAATCTATTAAACTTCCGCCGCCCTGCAGCTCTTTATTTGTAAAAACCCCCCAGCCTGGGACCTTTCGTCTTCTTAGAGCCTGCACGCGAATCACTAAAGGATTTCCCACTTCGCCCGCCTCGATAACACGCTTAGCCGCTTGGGATTCTTTCATATGACGGTAATGATAAGCGATCGAAAGCACTTTTCCAGAGCGTTTTTCCGCTTCGACCATCTCGCTGCATTCTTCAACTGTCATCGCCATCGGTTTTTCACAGAGTACATGTTTCCCAGCATTTAAAGCCGCAATTGTGATCTCTCTATGAAACTTGTTTGGTGTGCAGATGACTACAGCATCAACATGTGGCCACATTTCTACGTAACTTGTAAAATAGTTCGGTACGTGAAATTTCAGAGCAGCTGTTTTCGCTACTTCCACGTTCACATCACTGATCGCAGTAACTTTTGCTTTGTCTCCAAGCTGTTGAAAAGCAGGGATATGACGGCCTTGTGCGATGCCTCCTGCCCCGATGATTCCCACTCTTAACATCATGCATGAACTCCTGTTTTTACTTTTTCAATCGTTTTCTTTTCATTGGATTCTAGAGCTGCCATGATAACAGCTAAAGATCGCTTACCTTCTTCACCTGTTATGAGTGGTGTGCTTCCAGACTCGACCGCTTTAATGAAATGATCAACAACATGGGAGTTGGACTGATTATCGTTTGTCTGAATACCGCCAAGCTCATAGCGTACGATAGATCCATCTGTATATTGTGCGACAAGTGAGTAATTAGGATCATCTTCTAATCGCAGAATACCTTTTTCTCCATAGATAATTGTTGAATTGTCTTCCTTTGCCGTGTAAGACCAGCTTGCCGCAAGCGTTCCGATAATTCCGCTCTCCGTTTTCAACACACATACTGCTGTGTCATCGACAGATGCAAAATCTTTTGCACTCGTTTCAACGAACGCGCCGACCTCTGCGATTTCTTCACCAAGGATATAGCGGATCAGGTCTGTTTTATGAACGCCAAGGTCACCCATAGCACCAATAAACGCTTCTTCTTTTTTAAAGAACCAGCTGTTCGCACCATCAACACTCCAGCCTTCAGGTCCAGGGTGGCCAAAAGCTGTACGGAAGCTGTACACTTTTCCAAGCTCTCCGTTCGCGATGATCTCACGCGCCTTTTGATGAGCTGGAACAAAACGTTGATTATGAGCAATCATGAGAGTTTTGCCGCTTTTTTCAGCCGCTTCAATCATCTCTTCTGCCTCTGCCAATGAGGTCGCCATTGGCTTTTCGCATAACACATGTTTACCTGCTTTTAATGCCGCAACAGAAATGGGAGCGTGAAGGTAGTTTGGTGTACAAACGCTTACCGCTTCTACTTCATCAAGAGCAAGCAGTTCTTTATAATCGGTAAAGATTTTTCCTCCGTATATGGCATTGGCCGCTTCTGCGCGTTTTTTAACAACATCACATACCGCAACGATTTCTACATCTTGATTAGCTGCATACTCTGGCAGATGGCGGTAATTGGCGATGCTTCCACATCCGATAATTCCTACTTTTACTGTCATATTCATTTCCTCCTCATGATTGGTTATATCGTTTATTTATTTAACTGCAATTGCTTCAAGCGGTTTAGCATTTCCGTAAACAGGCATTTGACTGCCTGATGGTGCTAAATATGAAACAGCATTCTTGATTACGGTTTGAACGTCTTTGTTATAATAAGTCGGATATGTTTCATGTCCAGGACGGAAGTAGAAGACCTTTCCTTTTCCGCGGTTGTATGCACATCCTGATCGGAAAACTTCTCCGCCTTCAAACCAGCTGACAAACACTAGGTCATCTGGAGCAGGGATGTCGAAGTGTTCGCCATACATCTCTTCTTTTTCAAGTTCAATGTACTCACCAAGACCGTTTGCTACAGGATGACTAGGATTCAAGATCCAAATGCGTTCTTTTTCATCTGCTTCTCTCCACTTCAGGTCACAAGATGTACCCATCAGCTTTTTAAAGATTTTAGAAAAATGACCAGAGTGAAGAACGAGCAGGCCCATCCCATCAAGAACGCGTTGATAGACTTTGTTCACGATCTCATCATCCACTTCATCATGTGCAAGGTGCCCCCACCAGACAAGTACATCGGTTTCGTTTAAAACTTCTTCAGTTAATCCGTGCTGCGGCTCATCAAGTGTTGCTGTTTTCACATCATGTCCTGCACTTTCCAAGAATTCTGCGATTGCTCCGTGAATGCCCTTTGGATAGATTTCCTTGACGGTAGGATTTTTTTGTTCGTGGCGGTTCTCGTTCCATACAGTTACTTTTATCATGTAATAGCCTCCTAGAGAGTTGTAAGCGTTTTACGTAAACGTTTACGTTTTTATTAAATAAAAATGAAGCGTATTGGACATCCGTTTTTTACTTGTCACGTGATTCACTGACTGATTGCCTTTCCACAATAGAAAATGGCATATAACGGCTTTCTGCTTCTTTTTCTTTGCCTTTAATCAATTTAACTAAAATATCGCCTGCTGTTTGTCCCATATCTTTTAAGGGCTGTGACACCGTTGTTAATGCAGGATAGCACATTTCCGCAATTTTCAAGTTGTCATATCCAATGATCGACAGTTCTTCTGGTACTTTAATGCCAAGCTGATGCGCCGCTGACATGGCACCAATCGCCATCTCATCACTTGCAGCGAATAGGGCTGTCATCTCTGGCAAATGTTCTAGAAGGATCGGCAAAGACTCTTTTCCATTTTGAAAACGATAGCCTTCGTTTGTGGTTATATGATTCGCTGAAAAGGGAAGTTCATGTGCTAAAAGGGCTTCTTCAAACCCTTTCATTCTTGGAACTCCTGCGATCGGATCGTTAACGCTTCCGCCGATCATGCCGATCTTTTTATGCCCTTTATTTATTAAATACTCTGTGGCTTGAAATGCTCCTTCGAAATCGTTTACCCGGACGAAAGGCAGCTCATAATGGGAAGCGGTTGAGACCAAGACTACAGGCACCTTCATTTCCTGAAAAATTTTGTAATACTCCTCTGTTACATCTTCTGAAGCAAAAATGATGCCGTCGACCCTTTTTTCCTGTAACAAACGTAAATATTTGACGGTACGTTTCCCGCTTGATGCCGTATTGCAGACGATGACGCTGAATCCTCCATCATGAGCAGCGTTCTCGACACCTTCTAATACTTCAGATGAAAGCATTCCTGACACTTCAGGAAATAAGACACCAATTGTTTGGGTACGCTTATTGATGAGTCCCCTCGCAATAGCGTTTGGCTGATAGCCTAATGCTTCAATGGCTTCTTCCACCTTTTTCTTCGTGTCCTCCGAATAGCCTGGCAAACCGTTAATAATGCGAGAAACGGTTGCAATGGAAACGTTTGCATGTCTGGCTACATCTTTAATTGTCGGATTCAAAACATCTACCTGCTTTCTATTTACGTAAACGTTTACATTTACACTTTCAATCTATCAGCGCTCTATAAAAAAGTCAATTAAATAATTGATAAAAAAGGTTACAGTTTTTGAAAAAGGGAAAAGACTAGTATTAAGAAACGGAGGTCACTTTTCTATGTGGTATCAGCACTCATTTTTCAAGTATGCGGCAGCGGCCGTACTTGTACTTACGATCCTATTTTTGTTCGGAAAAATCGACTATCTCATCGACTTCCTATATCTTGTCATATCTAGCGTGTTTTTCCCGGTTTTTATCTCTGGGTTGTTGTATTACCTCTTAAGACCGTTCATTCGGTATCTGATTAAAAAAAGAGTCCCAAAAATCCTTGCCATAAGTGCTGTTTTATTCGGATTAATCTTTGCAGGCTCCAGCATTGCTGCTCTTGCCTTTCCTGTCATTGCCGATCAGCTCTCAAACATCACCGATGATTTCCCGAAAAAGATTGGGGAAGCAACTGAAAAAACGGGAACGATGATTACCGGAAAAAGCACCTCATTTATTGACAGCACACAAGTGTCTAAATTAGCGACTCAACGTCTCCAAAAGTTTACAAATTCCATCTCCAAAGATGTGATTGCACTTGTTACAACGTTAACGAATATCGCCCTCGTTTTACTGGTGGTGCCTTTCATCCTCTTTTATCTATTATTGGATGATAAAAAGTTTTTCCACTATTTTTTAAAACTCGTTCCTCGTCATATGGAACACGATGTGGACGCGATTCTTAGAGACATTGATTCAACACTGTCTTCCTATATAAAAGGGCAAGTGTTAGTCGCAGTATTCGTCGGTGTTTTCATGTATGCAGGCTATTTGCTGATCGGGCTTAAATTTGCCCTTGTCCTTGCCCTTTTTGCCGTATTAACGAACGTCATTCCCTTTCTCGGGCCGTTCATCGGAGTGTTTCCCGCTTTGTTAGTGGGGCTGATTCAAGATCCATTAATGGCGGTAAAAGTGGCGATAGTGACTTTAATCGTTCAACAAGTGGAAGGCAACATCCTTTCTCCGCAGATTATGGGCAAAAAACTTCACATTCACCCTTTGACGATTATTTTGATCGTATTGATGGCTGGTGCGGCATTCGGCTTTATCGGATTACTTCTTGCTATCCCAGCATATGCAGTAATGAAAACCATCATTAGCAACTTGTATCGCATTTATTTATTGTACAATCCTCCAGAAACAAGAAGTGACTTGCTGTGAAAGGAACCGATGAAACCGTGAAAAACCAGCCTTTTGTCAAAAAAGTGACATATAAAGATAAAATGAACAACCTATTTCATTCATTTCGGCCGTGGGTTCATCGCTTTGCGAGAATCGGATACTTTTCAAAGGGCATCGTATATATCGTAATTGGAATTCTTGCACTGCTAACGTCAACAGGCTTTAAGGCGAACGAAGCGAGCTCTAAAGGGGCTTTATATACGATTGCACAGCAGCCGTTCGGACCTGCATTATTAATTGTCCTTGCGATCGGCTTAAGTGCCTATGCGTTTTGGCAGCTGATGAAGGCCGTTTTTGATCCGGAATGTGTAAACCATCACTGGAAAAGATGGTTCAGCCGGTTCGGATACTTGTTCGTCGCTGGTGTGTATATCGCAATGTGCATTAGTGCTCTGCGCATTCTCTTTCGTGCAAGAGGAGAATCTTCTGATAAGGCATATCAAACCTTATCCGCTCAAATGCTCTCCCAGCCTTTTGGACAGCTTTTTATCGCAGTCGCAGGACTAGTGGTCGGAATTATCGGAATCGTCTTTCTGTTTAGAGCTCTATCACGGAAGTTTAAAAAGAACTTGAAAAAAAATGAAATGAACAAAAAAGAATGGCGTTGGAGCGGCTATATTGGAACATTTGGCATGACAGCACGAGGCTTTGTATTTATGATTATCGGCTTCTTTCTTATACGAACGGCAATACTTGCTGATCCCGAAGAAACGAAAGGTCTTGACGGGGCTCTCGGAGAGCTGGCAGCACAACCGTTTGGTCCCGTTCTCCTTGCCGTCGTCTCTCTCGGATTCGTCTCATACGGCGTCTACATGTTCGCAAGTGCTAAATACCGTCGGTTAAATAGCTAAACAGAAAAAATCCTTGTCTCTGTGCAGACAAGGATTTTTTGTTATATGACGTGTCTTCCTGACAAATACAAATTAAGGATTTGTATTTGTCGGGGGTCTGTCCCCCTGTGACCATTTCTCCAACATTTTGTCCGTTGGCAGCATGACGGTTAAGAGTCCTAACAACGGCAAGAAACTGATCAAGAGCATCGTGTATGCAATACTGGTTATGTCTGCTACCTTTCCAAGCACGACAGATCCCAGTGCTCCCATTCCAAACGCAAGTCCAACAATTAACCCCGAAACCATTCCGATCCGTCCTGGTACGAGTTCCTGTGCATAGACCACCGTTACAGAAAAACTTGTGTTTAAAATAAAGCCAATCAGAAAAAAAAGCGGAAACACGGCCCACAATCCCACATGCGGCAAAAGGAGTGCCAATGGTGCAGTTCCGACCATAGAAAAGAAGATCATGTTTCGCTTTCCTAATCTATCTGCGATCGGTCCGCCAAAAAATGTCCCCAGTACACCGGCAGCCAAGAATACGAAAAGGTAGATTTGCGCCTGACGAATACTTAATCCGTAATCATCAATCAGATAAAACTGATAATAGTTGCCGATTCCTGAAAAGTACCATGAACGTGCGAACACTAAAAACACCAAGAGCGCCATTGCGATGATGACTTTATTTTTCCGCTTGTTATTCATTGTTTTCTTTTCACCTGTTTGCTTTTTCACTCGTGGAAAATGGATAAGCTGTTTGGCGTACCATCCTGAAACATAAAATAGCACGAAAATCGCTACTGCAGCTAACGAAGTAAACCACACTGCTCCAAACTGACCAAGCGGCACAAAAACGAGTGCCGTCATTACAGGAGCAAGTGATGTTCCAGAGTTCCCTCCGACCTGGTAAATCGACTGTGCAAGACCACGACGATTCCCAGCCGCCATATACGCAACCCGTGATCCTTCCGGGTGAAATACAGCAGAACCGAGTCCTATACCAATCACCGATAAAATAATCATGGAAAACGAATCAGCAAATGCGATTCCGAGCATTCCTACTAAACTAGCCATCATGCCGAACGGCAGCAAATAAGGAGATGTTGTCCGGTCTGTATACCACCCAACAACAGGTTGCATAACGGATGACGTGATGTTGAGTGTAAATGCGATCCACCCCAGCTGAGTAAACGTAAGCCCCATCGACTCTTCTAATATTGGAAAAATGGCAGGGATAACGGCCTGCATCGAATCATTTAACAAATGCACAAAACTAATGGCAAAAAGGATCGAATAGATCGTTTTTTGCTGGGCAGACGCTATGCTTGGCGTCTTTTCAGTCGGTGCTGCCATACTTTATTCCTTCTTTCCTCTCAAACTATGTAACTTCCATAAGATTACCACATCCCGCACGCCATTTTCTAAAATGAAGGCTTTCGACATTAGAAATGAAGGAAACGTACAGTGTAATATCCGTAAAAACGCCATGGGAAATAAATTGTTAGGGGTCAGTCCCCATTTCCCACACAAAAAGAAGCCAGCTCTGACGTCAGGGCTGGCTTCTTTGAAAACAAGTTTAAATTTTTTCAATTACTTTATCGATGATGCCGTATTTTACCGCTTCCTCTGCTGACATGAAATAATCGCGATCCGTGTCTTTTTCCACCTTTTCAATAGGCTGCCCGGAGCGGTCTGAAATGATTTTATTCAAGAGCTCTCTAGTTTGCAGGATACGCTTCGCGTGGATGGCCATGTCTGAAGCCTGCCCTTGAGTGCCTCCTAGAGGCTGATGGATCATCACTTCTGCGTTCGGTAACGCATAACGCTTCCCTTTTGCACCTGCTACTAATAGAACTGCACCCATAGAAGCCGCCATGCCGATACAGATCGTGGATACATCCGGTTTGATGAACTGGATCGTATCATAGATCGCTAGTCCTGCGGTCACGGACCCTCCAGGTGAATTAATGTAGATGGAAATGTCTTTGTCAGGATCTTCAGCCGCAAGGAAAAGAAGCTGTGCAACGATCGAATTAGCAACATTGTCATCAATTGCGCTTCCTAACATAATAATACGGTCCTTTAACAGTCTGGAATAAATGTCGTACGAACGCTCACCGCGGTTTGTAGATTCAACGACCATTGGAATTAAGTTCATCTTTTTTCCTCCTCTTTATGCGGCAACAGCCATTGGGCTTGTGCTCGTGTTTCGTACATGTATTTGACCAAATCCTGATGTAATAAATATAATTTTTGCAGGTTGCTGTGGATGACCTTGACCTGCCTCCTCCACCTGTACTTCTTTTTTCATCGGGATTTCGTTATGCTGCTCTTGTGGTTCCTTGTTTCCTTTAATCGGTGTGATTGTGCGATTCTGTTCCTTTTTCACGTTGTGCCGCCTCCTTCAGGTTTAGGGTACATCGCCATTGAAACATGATACGTTCTTGACTGCGCTTGCTTTGGATCATGATGTTTTTGAATCAATTGTGAAAGCATGTCAGCATATTCTTGTAAGAACGCTTGTCGTTCCTCCACGCCTGAAAGTGAAAGTTCCATCTCCATGACCGCACTCGGAATCACTTCCTCATCAACCTGTTCCATGAGTAGAACGGCGTCTCGCTTCACTTTTTCGGTAAGTGATAAGACGTGAGCGAGTGCTGTTTGATCTTGCAGCTTCTGGACGGTTTCTTGAGAGAGACCAAGTGAATCAGATAACAGAAACGTTTTCCCTACACTTACATAAAGAACTTCTACAAGGTTTCTTACATTCCTTGTACCTGAGCGTGTAACCAGCCCAACTTTTTCAAGTGCTTTTAGATGATAATTTACCTTTTGTGCCGAATCATTCATCCTTTTCGATAGCTCTGTTGCAGATCGGGGTTCCTTTAACAAGCTGATGATTTCTGACCTGACAGGATGTAATAATGCTGCCGCCTGCTCCGGTTCTGAGACGATATACGTTTCTGGTACTGCCTGATTTCTTTTCACTCTTATCACCTCACAGCAAGAAGTATTTGTTCTTACATAAAAATTATACTTTACGTAAAGTTATTTTATTACGAACACCTTCATTATGTCAAAAATTTACTCAAAATATACGTTAGCCTATGTACATAAAAAAACAGACTGTACTTTATTTTGCGACGACAGTCTGCTTTCCTTTATCTTTATAAGAGCGGTATTACGCCAAGCAATAAAAAGATTCCGGCCATGCCAACGTTAAACCAAAATTCTGTTTTTTGTTTAAAAAGTTTTCGTTCCACCGCACGAAATGAAAAGATTACAAAAAGGATAGAAAAGAAGACGGTCGGGCTTTCCCAAAACTTCCCGTTGTAGATCGCAAGCAGTAATCCCATAAACATAAGCACCATTTCTGCATATACCCAGCGTTTTGGTCGTTTCTTCATCTGATATTCGGCCCCCTTTTACACCGGTTGATAGTACACAGTTTACGGTGTGAAGACCTTTTCGGTGCATATCCTTACCTTGAATAAAAATCATAATGAGCACTTTTGGCTATATACTCATCAACAGATGCACTTTCAACTACAATTTCTTTTTGGCTTGTAAAATGGTCCTCAGCAGCTCTCGAGACGTCTCGAGAGGATGTTCCGCCTCACTGATCGCAGAAATTAAAGCCACCCCGTCTGCACCACCTTTAACGACCGATGCAGCATTATCTTTCGTAATCCCTCCTATTCCTACCATCGGAACCATTATGTTATTTTCACGAAAAAGTGAAAAGATCCCAGTCCCAACAGGCTCTTTAGCATCAGGCTTCGTATAGGTTTGAAAGATTGGACCCACTCCGACGTAGTCCGCACCTCGTGTAACTGCGTCCTCAGCCTCAAGTAGGGTATGTGTAGAAACACCAAGGATCTTACCTTTTGTTTCTCTTCTGAAAACGTCGAGACTTCCATCTGTTTGTCCAACATGCAATCCGTCGGCATCCAGCTCTTTCATTAATGCTAAATCGTCGTTTACGATAAAGAGGACACCATATTGTCGGCATACGTTTTTAGCTGCCTCTGCGATTTGAATACGTTGTCTGGAATTTAAGCAGTTTGTTCCTTTTTCCCTAAATTGAAAGGTTGTGATTCCGCCCTTACAAGCTTGTATCAGAATTTCCATAAAAGACTCAGGTGATTCGCAATTTGTCGTACCGGCCACATAATAGAGTGATAGCGTTTGAGCTAAACAGGTTCGCGAGCGAGCATTCACAAGACTTTCCTCACTAGCAATGTTCATGAAGGATCCTCCGATAGGCAAAATGATTGACCGGTCCATGCCCAGAACCTACATCTATTCCATGCTGTATGGCAGATTGTATGAATTTTTTAGAGTTAGAAATCGCACTCTCCACCGTTTTCCCAATACTGAGTTCAGCCGTGATAGCGGCTGAGAATGTACAACCCGTGCCATGTGTATTTTTCGTATTCACTCGTATATCAACAAACTCACACATCTCTTCACCATTAAAAAAGAGATCTGTTACATGTGGTCCGTTCTCCAGATGCCCTCCTTTAATCACGATATAGCGTGCACCTTTATCAAATAAAAGTAGTGCAGCTTCTTTTTTAGCTTCATCATTGTTAATCGTTATACCTGTCAGTGCTTCTGCTTCAGGAATATTTGGGGTAACGACCTTAGCAATCGGCAGCATATATTTTTCCATTGCATCTAATGCTTCCCGGCCTAAAAGGGTTGCCCCCCCTTTTGCAACCATAACCGGATCTACAACAAGGTTTTTCCAGCCAAATTTTTTTACAAAATAAGCAACTCTTTCAATATACTCACCTGAATAAAGCATGCCTGTCTTTACACTATCAGGCGTCAGATCGTTGCCGATTGACGTTAGCTGCTTTTCTAATCCATCTAGTTCAACAGGATACACGCCTTGCACACCTGTTGTGTTTTGAGCAGTAACGGCTGTTAAGACTGACATTCCGTATACACCAAACTCTTGAAACGTCTTTAAGTCCGCTTGAATGCCAGCACCTCCTCCACTGTCTGATCCTGCGATCGTCAACGCTTTTGAAACTTTAATCAGCTGTCCCATAACAATCACCCTCCTTTATACACAAAAAGCCACCCGCTAAAAAGAAAGCGGGTGGCTATTACCATTTTATCCACGTGATAAATGTAATCATCCACACCGCTTCCCTACGCCAGTACAAACTGGATCAGGTTCAAAGGGTCGAAGGTACTACCTTCTCTCAGCTTTTACAAAAGCACCCCTAGCGGAAATGACAATATTGAGTTACCACAATCCTACTCACACGTCATCAAAATTGTCAACGTTTTTTTCAAATACGTGTTTTCTAGTGTTTAAGCCTCACGAAATACGGGGAAATAGTAAATAACATAAACAACATACACAAAAGAAACGAGAATAAAACACTTGTAATTAAATGGTAAGAACTCGGCAACAATCATGACAAACCATTAACATTTTTTCCAAAAGGTGGTGAATAATCAGTACTTTAGAAGGAATGTCTAAAATTTTTTCAGAATTTTCAAATAAAATGGTTGTCATCGAGCACCTTGCTCAGTATACTAGTAGAAACCTAGAAACATAAAAGGTTAATTGGATAGGGAGATAATTTAAGGAGGGAAAACAGGATGAAAGACAAAAACACTTCTTTTAACAAAAACCAAAATGAAATGGTGCAGTACAAGCAACAAAAAAGAGACCCATTTGCCTTCAGCCTTATTGCCCAAATGGTATTGGATGAGGCCCTGCACAGTTATTACAGAGAGTATTATGAAAGAGAAATCAACAACGCCCTTGATCAAAAAGATAAAGAACGTTTTATGAAACTGACGGAAGAATACAAAGCGTTCCTCGGTTAAGGCTTTTGTTAACGGCACTCCTTTCATAAAGAGATGCCGTAAAGCCAAAAACACCCTTTCAGCTTTCGGACCATACTAATCCGTGCTAGAGAGGGTGTTTCTGACGTACCTGTATTCTGACTAATAGTCAAACAAGAAATTACGAGATTGATGTCGGTGATTCCGGCTTTTTCTTTTGTCCTTTCTTTCTTCTCCATAACCAGAACCATACAGGTATTACTAACAGCCACAATGGGGCTAGCCCGAATAATGCTACAACGATAAAGGATATCGCTGAAAAAATAAAATTCACCGATTTCATAAATAAAATCTTCGTCTTCTTCCACGTGTTCAGATCTTCTGTTTGTAACTTCTCTGCCTTCAAATTCTTCACTTCAAACTGAATCGTTACTGTGGAATAATCACTTTGGTTTTTTAAAAAAGCAAGACGTCCTTCGATTTGCTCGATCTCTTCTTGAACGCTAGCAAGATCAGATGAAATCTTTAACAAGTCTTCTGTTTTTTGTGCATCCGCCATAAAAGACTCCAGCCGATCTCTCACCTTTTCTTTCGCTTTTAACCGTGATGACAGGTCTACATATTCTTCTGTCACATCTTCTCCTCTAACGCTTTCTTGTGGTGTTCCTTCACTTAAGTCCTTCACTTGTTTTAAAAAAGGCCGAAATCCATTCATCGGAACACGAGCAACCATCATACCGTCCTCATATCCTTTTTCGCCAATATTCGTGTTTGACTCAACAAGATATCCACCTTTTTCTTCTACCATCATACGGACAGACTCCATTGTATTCTGAAGCTTTTCTACCGTTATCTTTACATCTGCATGATAAATCACTTTTCGTTGATCTTGAATTGACTGTTTTTTCTCCTTTTCTTCAGATGTTCCTGTATCCTTATCAGCTGCCTCAGAAGAATTGTCCATTTTTGTGTTTGGACTTTTTCCTCCAGCCATTTCTTGTGAACGTTTGTCCTCTGCTTTATGACTATTGTTGCTGCATGCTCCTAATAAAAGCACAAAAATCAGTGCCCATACCTTCCATTTTTTCCACATAGCGTAAAGCCCCCTTTTTTTTCTTAGACGTTTTTTACCAAATAAAGGTTTCAGCTTAAGAAAAACCAACCTATTGAATGATTTTTTCTATTTCTTTTTTATGATAAAATAATGTCTGTTGATTAGTTGTTTGAAAAAAATCCGTTTTATGCTAGTATGTACAGGATAAGTAAGTGTTTTACTGGAGGAATAGCATGTCAATGATAGGAAGAAATGATCCGTGCTATTGTGGCAGCGGAAAAAAATATAAAAAATGTTGCATACATAAAGAAGAGCAAACGCGAGAAGTTTCCTTTCATCAAGAAGGTCTCATCAAATTTGCTCTCGAGAACTACCAGCAAGACTTGGCAGCTCGCACGTCTAGCTATGTAAAAAAGTACCCTGTCGGAAAAGACCAAGAACAAACGTACGCGAACATTGCGGTTTGTTGGGAAGTGTTCTGTTCTGAGATCCGTGACAGCCAAACACCTGTTGAACTTTATGTAGAAAAAGTAAAAAACACAGTTAAACCAGAAGTGGCTGACATTTTATCAGGATGGACAACGACTGTACCTTCTCTTTATAAGGTCGTTGAACAAAAAACGGGCTTTATCTTTACTGTGCAGGATATTTGGACAGAGAAACTATATGACGTTACAATTAATGCTGCTGAGAAACCGAAAACAAACAGTGCATTACTCGGAACACTCGTATCAAACGGCAGCACATACGAGTTTTATGTAGGATATGTAGAAATGCCACTTTCGGAATTACCGCCATTAAAAGAAGCGATCGAGAAGTTGTATCCGTCGCTTGAAGCAAAAGAGATTTTCAAAATTCATTTCCCTGCTGTCCTGCAGCTTTCTTTAATTGATATTTCAGAAGGCATTCCAGAAACAGAGGCTGATCCATCATCTGCTACGATGGAAAAATCAGCTGCTGAATCTGTGGAAAAAGATGAAAAATACACAGCCGTAACCGAACTCGTTAAAGCTAATGCGGAAACTGAAGTGGTGGAAGAAGCTGAAAAACTTTGGAGTGAGTACATCACAGAATCAAAGCCAGCTATTCGAAAAGAAGAAATCTATGCCGCTGCTCTTGATTATTTAGTCTCCAAAGACATAAGAGGCATTGCTTCAACACAAGCAGAAACCGCTAGGAAATATGGCGTATCACCTGCAAGTCTTTCCTCACGATATCGTGAAATGAAAGAGCATTTAAGCGTATAAGCAATTATCTTATCGAATTCTCCCGCTAGGTTACCTGGCGGGTTTTATTTTGCAAAAAAAACAAGATCCCTTTATAAGGAATCTTGTTTGGAACGACGCTGCAGCCCATAATAAACAGGAAGTCCCGCAAGTGTTATGAGTATTGCAGTTAAACTATCAGCAGGATCGTTTAAAATCGTGGACCCTACGATATAAACAGAGCCAATGATAGCAAACACTGGAATAATCGGATAAAGCGGAACACTGTATACACGCTTTTGCTTTAAACCAGCATTTCGTTTTCTCAATTTAAATACGGCATAGAACGCAAAGATATAAAAGAAATAGACAGCGAAGATCGCCATTTCTGAAAGATAATCAGGATCCGTAAGAAGCATCATAATGATCGCAATGACAACTTGTAAATAAGTAGCCGCAATCGGTGTTCCGTACTTTTCATTAACTTTGCTAAACACCTTCGCCATCGGCAGCTGATTTCGTTCTGCCATCGCAAAGGGCACACGGGGAATCGTTAGAATTTTACCGTTCAAACAGCCAAAAATGGATACCGCAATCCCGACGGCAATTAGTTTTCCTCCGATTGGACCAAACAAAATGGTGGCTGCGGTTGCCGCTGAGTTTTCGCCCAGCCTCACAATTTCAGATGCTGGCAAAACATGCAATAGCGCAATGTTTACAAGTAAATAAGCTGCCATAACAATCAAAATTCCACCAACGATTGCTCGAGGCAAGGTTTTCCCCGGATTTTTCATCTCTCCGGCAACAAAACCAACCATCAGCCAGCCATCATAAGCAAACAAAGTGGCTAAAATGGCAGCACCCATGCTGATCTCTGTAAAAGCTCCACTTGAAGCATCCATAATTTGTTCGTTTCCTTGAGAGATACCGAACACAATGATAAGGGCGATTGGCACCAATTTTCCTATCGTAAAGAGATTTTGAACAAATCCCCCATACTTTGTACCAAAGTTATTAACGATCGTAAGAAAAAGAACTGTACCAATTCCTACCCATAGACCGAATGCTTTTTCCCAAGAAAAAAGATTCACGATCAGTGATCCAAAATATAAGCCGAGCGCACCGATGACCGCTGGACCGTAAATGACCGTCTGCACCCATCCGCTCAAATAACCCCACAGTTTACCGTAAACTTCTTCCATATAAACATAAAGTCCGCCTGTTTTTGGAATTTGCGTGGCTACTTCAGCAATCGTCAAGCCTCCTGCTAATGTAATCAACCCACCCAATGTCCAAGCCAACAGAGCGAGAGACGAATTACCCGTATATTCTAAAACACTTCCAGGCTTCATAAAAATTCCTGAACCAATGACCGTTCCAATAACAATGGACATGGCTACCGAAAGCCCAATATCTTTTTTTAATGCTGCTTCTTGATTCATGGTGTGTCACTCCTTAAAAAAAAACGTTTGTCCATCTGAAAAAGACTAGTGTCACTTTAACACAAACATATTTAATCTGTCACTACTTTCCAAAATAGACAGTCTATTCAGTTTTATGGAAGGGTTTTCGTCTACTTGTGCGTACCGAGGAGTTACGGTACGTGTTCTTATATTTGTTACACATTTGCTCATAGAAATATGATGAGCGCTCATAGAAATTTGATAAGCGCTCATAGAAATCTAATTTATGCTCATAGAATTCAAGTGAGTGCTCATAGAAAGTCCGAATTTACTCATAGAACTTTAAAAATTACTCCTTGGTTACGATTTACATGTGTTTTCAAAGAAAATATGGATTTACCAGGTCATTGATATAAGAAAATCACAAAAAAACCAGCTCACTTTAATGGTAAGAGCCGGCTTTTGCTTATATTTCCTTATTTCTAACGATTTCTGGCATAAAGCAGTCTTCTTTAAAGAACTTATTGGTTTGATTCTATTTGAGTTTTTTTCACAGCAGCAATGATTACTTTTACTCCTTGCTGTTCAATGGACTGAAGGTGATCGCGTGGTGACTCATCGTCAGTAATCAGTACATCAAGGTTTGAAAGAGAGTCCGCATGTGCGAATGCATTTACTCCAATTTTGTAATGCGGAAAAACGCCAATGCGTTTTCTCGAAACATTACCTACTGCCTTCATGAAAGAAGCTACTTCAGGTGAAGCTGTGCTTATTCCTCTTTCAGAAATACCTCCGCCTGTTGCGAAAGATAGATCGAAAGTATACTGACTAATCTGTTGAGTCGCTAAAGCATCTGTCATATTTCCGGAATTCTTTACTTTTCCGCCAACCACATATAAATCGATGTTCTTTCGTACTCGGAGAGCTTCAGCAGTGGCTAATGAATTGGTCACGACAGTAAGCTCGTAAACTGGGAGATGTTTCAGAATTTGGTGATGCATGCCGCCACCACTTATAAAAAGGGTATCGTTTTCTTTAATATACTTTACTGCCTCTTTTGCAATGGCTACTTCATATTGGGATTCCTCACCAAATCGAACAGCATTTGCTGACGGTCCTTTTTTCACTTCAGTAACAGGGATTGCCCCACCGTGTGTACGCTTGAGAAGTCCGTTATCTTCAAGAGAGGACAAATCACGGCGAATGGAATCAATTGAAACTTGAAGAGCATCTGATAACTCTTTCGCAAGAACACGGCCTTCTTTTTTTAAGGCTTCTAGTATCTTTTCTCTTCTTTCTTCAGAAAACATACAAATTTCCCTCCATTACCTTTTATTTCCATGTGGTACTGTAATCATATGCGTGTTTACGCTTGTTTGCTAATTGTATCTGCCGTTATTTTCATGTTTTTTATATTTATCATACAAAACAGGCTAAAACAAGCACATCATGTACCCACGACTCGACATATATCAGCCTTCTTTTGGCAAAGTACATTTCTAAAAATGCGTCTTCCTGACAAATACAAATTTAAGCGATTTGTATTTGTCTGGGGTCTGTCCCCCCCTCAGTCTTCAACCTTGATCAAAAAAAGCCGTTCGTGGAATCTGCCATGTTTTCTAGCCTTTTCAAGCCTGATTTCCTCCAGTTCACGCAATGTGAGATGATGCACTTTAGCAAGCGCGATCATAATTTCAAACAATCCCGCAAGCTCTTCTGCAGCATCGATCTCACTATCCGCTTCTCGATACTCTTTTACACCTTCTACAAGTTTTTTCTTTAACTCACTTTCAAATTCTTTGTCGCCAAGAATGCGGAACGTTCCTTTTTTACCTGCCTGCTCAAGCAGTTCCGGGATTTTATCTCGGACCAATTTATTGTAATAAGCCATTGTCTATTTCCTTTCCAACAAAATCACCAAAATGGAGTTCTTTTACAATCTATTCATCGATTAAGCTTTTTAGCAGAAATAACAACAAGAAAAACGAGGGCGATCATCCCGAAAACCGGATATAAAAAGTGAAGCAATTGCGCATAACCAACCTGACTCAACATATAACTGCCTACTAATAAAAGGATCAGGATGGCATTATTGGATAGTCTTATTTGTTTGTTCAAAGAACCAGCCAGGCCAAATAAGTTCCCAATCAGAGTTGAGAAAATTTCCCCATAAATGACAAAGACAAAAATATAGTGAACGACAATTCCGAGTCCTCCTACTATTTCAGCAATTGGAATTTCATAGCTTAAAACACGGGGAACCGAATAAAGAACATATTGACTGTTTAAGAGGATGAACGTTAATCCCAAACCCCCAACGAAGCCTCCCCATTTGATGATCGATTCATCAGCTGCTTCTCTCGAAAGAGGTACTAGAACCGCTTGGGCAAGCGTTAAATTAAAGGCCGCATACGTGAAGGGACTCACGATCCACTTCCAATGACCGATAAAGTCTTGCTCGACAAACAGCTGCCTCCCCCCAGAAGATTCAAACATCGAAAAAGACAAAACGAACGAAAACAAGATCATTACAGGTACAATTAATGAGTTTGTCCATAATATGCCATTTATCCCTTTTTTCATGACCAAAAACGTTATAAGAAGGGTTGATATGACCCCTGCTTGAAAGGGCAATTGCAGCTGTTCGTAGAATAATGCGCCCGACCCCGAGAGCATAACTCCGGTTACTCCGAACAGCATGATGAGCATTAGTATGTTCACCACTCTTGATGCTGCTGTACCAAATAAGTAGCGATTCATATCATCAAAAGAAGAAGCACCTATTCTCCTAGCCATGAGCATTAATTTTGTACCAATAACAATAAAAAGAAAGCCGCTGATGAAAATTCCCACAAATCCCGCAGATCCATATATCGTAAAAAATTCAACGATTTCCCTGCCTGTAGCAAAACCAGCACCTACTACAGTGCCGATGTATGTGGCGGCAATCTGTAAAATTTGTTTGAGTCGTCCACTCATGCCCCTCACCTCCATGGCCATATATCTTTACAAACATATGCATGGACAAGAGTTTTAGAAGAAAAAGAAAAACAGCAAGGATCTCTCCTTACTGTTTTAATCACTATCGTATTAGATTTCTAGTGCTTGATTGCATTCTTGTATGATTACGCGGTTCTTACCTTGGCGTTTTGCCACATATAAACTGTTATCGGCCCCTTCAAAGAATGCTTGTTTATGCATGCCGGCTCGATACGTTTGCAACCCAACGCTGATGGTAACACTTTTTTCTATGATCTCAGGATGTTTTAGCTGTTGAACCACTTTTCGAATATTGTCTAGAATGCTGAACGCTATTTCTTCTTTTACATCATTTAAGATGATGACGAACTCTTCACCGCCATACCTCGCTACAAAATCATCCGTTGAAACATTCTCTTTTAATGCTTTGGCAATCCGTTTTAGAACAAGATCACCAATTCCATGACCGTATGTATCGTTTACTTTTTTAAAATTATCAATATCAATTACAGCTAAATGAAGAGGATGGTGATACGTTTCAGCCTGCAGGATCAAAACATCCATATATTCGTAAAACGCCATATGATTATACAATCCTGTTAAAGCATCTGTTTTCACTTGTTTTTCCATAATTGTTGATTTCACCATAAGGTCCTGGTGATCTGCTTGTGCTTTTTTTAAATCCACTGCTATTTCATAACCCCTGCTCATAATAGCAATACAGATTGTCGTTGAAATCAATAAGATAGAAGCCATCGTAAGCTGGGCCATTAAATCATTCAGCTCTTTAATGATAGGGTGAAATGATGATAAAACCAAATAGATAGAAAGACTGAATGTAAACGACACCCAAACTTTTTTCTTATCAAAATAGATGGCAGAGATCAGCATAGGGAAAAACAAACTCGCATACATCACAAACATTTCAGAATGTACACCAACTAATATACCTGAGAACAGACTAGCTGCTCCAATAATGGTGTAATCGGTGTACTTGTGCTTGCGTCGAAAACTCCATTCAGCAATTAAGGCTGTTAACGAAAGCAGAAATGTAGGCAACAGTACAAATTGCAAATAAAATTCCTTTAATGGTCGCTCGCTAAGAAAGCTATTGATAACCTCAACACACACTGACACTAATATAATCACCCAAAAAACGTTTAAAATTTTCCGGTTCCACGCGTAGTGATTTAAGTGTGCGGGCAGGCGTGTATTTTCCAAGCCTTTCACCCCCTATACACATTTCCAGAGTTAATTATAACACTATTTTTAACCTTGCAAGCGTTTTCCGAGATTAATCTTCTTCCATTACATGGCTCTTTTTTCTGGGTAAGAACGACTTTTACATTAAAAAGCACAGCTAGAATAAACCAGCTGTGCGAAATTAGATTATTTACTTTTTACTCGTTTTTTCTTTGGGAGCTTATCAAGAAGCCAGCCTCTGCCCACTTCACAAAATCGAATTGGCATTTCAAGAGTAGCGAGTATCTTATCCTTTCCGTGGATGGTGAGGAGTCCTGTTTCCTCATTGACATGATCCACGACCGCATTTTCAGTTCCAGATAGCGGAAATGTCCATTTGTTGTTTCCAGGGTCTTTAATTTTAATCATTCTTCCGTCACAAGTTACTTTGTGGCAATGTGGAGGCAAGCCTAACGTAATTTTATTCATTGCATTTCTTTCCTCCCTTTCCGGATTTGTTTCATTGTAACAGAAAAGGTGCGTGTCTGACTCCTTATTTTTTTAATTTTTTGACTATTTAACACATTTGAAATAAAGCTTCTAAAAAATAGGAGGACAACCCCGGTCATTCGCCAATTCATCATGATTTATACAAGCATATACTAAATTATTGAGAGATAAGGGAGGAAAAAAAATTGTGGAAAAAATATCGATGTTTTATAACATGACCATCGTAACATTAGGTGCATTATCAAGTTACTTTTTTGGATCGCCGAGCATGCTATTTAAAACACTCGTTTTATTCATTGTTCTGGATTATATAACAGGCATGGCTGCAGCGGCATATGAAGGAAAATTAAACAGTAAGGTTGGTTTTAAAGGTATCTTAAAAAAGGTAATTATCTTTGCGCTTGTAGCAGTGGCCCATTCTCTCGATCAACTTATTGGTGGATTATTCATTGAATCTGCCACCATTTTTTTCTATCTATCAAATGAGTTATTATCCATGATTGAAAATGCAGGCAGGTTAAACGTTCCGATACCGCCATTCATAACAAATGCCGTTTCTCTGCTAAGACAGAAAAGCGGCATCGATAAAAAGAAGGATTAAGTTGTATAAAACCGTGAAATTTTTTGAGCAATTTCATGCGCGTTGATTTGGTATTCTCCAGCATCAATGCGCTTTTTAATATCCAAAAGTTTCTTTTCTCTTATATTTAACTGAGCATTTTCATTTAACACTTTAGCTTCGTTTGATATGTAAAGTTCGTCTTTGGCAAAGGATGGAGGTTTAACAGCGGGTTGCTGATACAGCTTATTCACATCATATTTTCGTTGTACGGGTTGTTGTCCATCGATTCTCATGACTTCACCTCTCCAATTGTATTGATCGTCCCTAACCACTTCCATTGATCGTCAGCATCTACGTTATCTAGTAATCTAAAAAACAAATCTTGACCTGATGTATCCCATTTCACTTCAAATTCATTCCCATTTTCTTTGTCTTTACAAAAAGAATGGATCCATTGGGAAGTGAACAAGTAAGGCGTAAACTGTTCAAAGTCCAACAGATGTTTCTCTAACCATTGAATGACATCATCTTGAGTAAGTTTCTGCATCTTTAGATCGTCCTTTGTTTTTAGTTCGTCATTACCTGTGTCTATAAGTTTCGCATCCTTTAAATGCTTTATGAGGATAGACGAAAAATAATTTACAGAAAATTCGAACCCTCTGTTGTAGTGGTGCTATATCTTAAAATTACCCATTCTCTCTTATCCAATAAACATCTTTCCTTTCTCATCAGCACATTTAAAGTCTATAATATACTTGAAGAAATACATATCAGTAGGTGTTTACATGAAATTAACCTTTTCTTCCCTTCAATGGATGGTTTTTATTCTCGCAGGGAGCCTTGTTGCGCCTATAGCAATTGGTGATGCATTCGGTATGACTCAAGCAGAGACGGCAGATTTGTTGCAGCGGTCCTTTTTTATCATTGGGATCTCTGCTATTCTACAAGTCTTGTTCGGTCATAAGCTACCAATCAACGAAGGTCCTGCGGGGTTATGGTGGGGTGTTTTTACGGTATATGCAGGTATTGTGGCATCGGGCGCACTAACAGCCGCAGATGGCTTGCAGCAGTTGACCGCAGGCATGCTGATAAGCGGGGTTCTTTTTTTCTTGCTAGGGGCTTTCCGTATTATCAGTTTCGTTCGGGCTCTTTTTACACCTCTCGTAACGGGCACTTATCTCATTTTACTAGTTTCTCAGTTAAGCGGATCGTTTTTAAAGGGAATGCTTGGTATTGGATATCTTCAGGAAAAAGCCGATGCGAAAGTGGCAGTATCGTCCCTGTTTATTCTCGTGCTATCCATCGTCCTAGGAAAATCCTCTGTTCGGTGGCTGAGAAGTTATTCAATTCTCATTTCCTTGCTACTTGGATGGGGGCTGTTTAAACTATTAAACTTAACAAAGAAACCGATGGAATCCAATGAAATCATTGCGTTTCCTGAGTGGTTTGCCTGGGGTATACCTGAGTTATCAGGTGGTGCTGTTCTCACTTCGCTATTCGTGGGACTTTTGCTGTTAACGAACATGGTGGCAAGCATTAATGTCGTGGAAAAAGCGTATGAATCAGAAGATGAATCATTTGAACCAATTAATTATAACCGCTCTTCCATTATCATGGGTTTGAACACGTGGATCGCTGGGTTGTTCTCTGCTGTTGCCAGTGTGCCAATTTCTGGAGCTGCAGGCTTTATTTTAACAACTAAAATGTTTAGTCGATTAGCGTTCATAATCGGGAACGCGCTGATTATCGGCATCAGCTTCTTTCCTCCGCTCACGTTTTTCTTTGCCGGAATTCCTGCACCTGTTGGATATGCGACCATCTTCCTTCCATTTTCAAGTATGATTGGTCTCGCTTTCCGCGAATACAAAACAGAGCTGAAATCGGACAATAATCTGTTTATTATCAGCACCTCCTTAATGGTCGGTATTGGCTGTCTCTTTATCCCAGCAGCTGCTCTTAAAGAATGGCCAAGTATCATCGTTACTTTGTTAAGTAACGGACTGATCATGGGAATGCTTACGTGTATTGCTTTAGAACAGTTTTATAAACGTAAACAAGCACGCTCCTCTCAACTGTCATAAAAAACGGCCCCTTTACGGACAAGGGGCCCTAATTTTATTTTGTCGAAACAGGGATTTCGGCATAGAATTCTTTGATCGCTTGAACAAGTTCTACTTCATGATCGTACATCATGAGATGTGTCGTCCCCGGTATGACAATGGTTCTGCTGAAAGATAGACGTCTAGACGCATTTTCAATGAATCTTTTCTTCTTTTCTATTTCTCCCTCTTGTTCTGCAGGTAAAAATAAAACAGGGCATTCTACCTTCTCATACCATTTCAAGAAATCCGTATGAAAAATTTCAAATATGATTTTTTCCATTGTAGCACCTGTTGTTTGTGGTCCTACTTTTCCGTTTTCTTTTACACGCGGTTCATAATGCTCCACAAAATAAGCTCTTGCCTCATTCCAAGGCTTCCAATTATCACGATAATATTGTTTATAAGCATCCACCGATTCATAGTCAGGATCTAGCTCATCTCTAAACTTTGATATATGTTCTTCAAACGTTTCATTATATATGCCATCCTCCCCCGTATCATTCACAAGCGCCCCTTCAGAATTGACGATTGAAAGAACACGTTCAGCACGAGTAGAAGCAAAATACGTTCCTACCATACATCCGTATGAACTACCTACAAGATGTACGTGTTTGATTTGAAAAAAATTCAAAACCGCTTCAAGATCTCTCGCTGTATCTTCAAACGTATAGCCTTGGTCAGGTTGACCCGATTTTCCATGTCCACGCAAATCATATGTCAAAACACGATAATTCTTCACAAAATGTGGGATGACCGGATGCCATAGATGGGCGCATCCTCCTAAGTAATGTAAAAAAAGAATGGTCTCACCATGTCCTCCGTGATCATAAGCGGTAATGAGTGTTCCATCATTCGAAGCTATCTGATGTTTTTCAGCAACAATGATCATTTTCCAACTTCCTCCTTAATCCTTTTTTGCAGATTGGGTTTCATCCGATTATTGATTTCTTCGAGTTTATTTCTTATATCTTCTTCAATGTCTCTTTCGAAAAACGTCGCAAATTTACATAGATATGCGATACTATCTGCTATTTCTTTTCCGATATCCTCAGATACTTCTTGTTTCGCTATAAAAAAGGCTTGTTCCTTTCCCACTCCTTCTTCCGTCATTTCGTAAGTACGGTTCATCAGTTTCCGCAGTTCTTCAGCAATTTCTGCTATCTCTGTTGTTAATAGCATGTGGTTAAGCAAGAGTGACTCCGTGCTTTTGACTGCATTCTCATCACTAATTTCCCAGCATTTTTCTTTTTGAAATTGTTTTAGAACCTTATGTATTTCATTCATGATTTCATTACCCTCCGTTCAATCTCTCTTACTATTTCTTCCTAACATCTTCGTTCCCTTTCTTTTATCGATAAATTTTGCTATGGTTATACAAAATCCGGAGGTGCTTATGGAACATAAAACAGCAGATAGACCCGATTGGACATCTGTAACAGACCGTACATTTGAAGTTGTTTCAAGAGAAGACTCATGTTTTAAAGGAAAAGTAACCGCCATTCACCTCAAAAAGGTAAAAGAGCCGCTAATGGTACATTACAAAAATAACGACCATGATCATGAAGTATGTATCGCTGATTCTGGTTATACATGGCTTCAACATTTCCCTGAAGGAAAAAAGTACGCCATTACGACAATCCTTAATCAAAATGGTGAAGTTGTACAATGGTATATTGACATGTGTTTGGACCACGGGGTGAACGAAAACGGAATTCCTTGGTATTTAGACCTTTATTTAGATGTCGTCATACTTCCAGAACATGAATTATATTTATTGGATGACAATGAACTTATGGATGCCTTCAAAAAAGGGGACATTACGGATAAAGATATGAAATTAGCCCATGATACGGCGAAAGAGATCCTTACCAAGTATAAAGAGGGCGTGTTTGAGGATCTGGATGTATGCAGAAAACATGCATCGGAATGGCAAGCCGAAAAAAGATTCGTTTAAACAAAAAACCAGGGGACCTCAAGTCCTCTGGTTTAAATTACAGGCTGATTTTTCTCTAAAAAACGCATTGCATCTTCTACTTCATCAAGAACTTGCGAACCAATAATTCCTTCTTCTTCATCTAAATAAGTAACTTGAAAATAACCGCTCTCTCCTTGAGGGACGTAACGCATTCGAACAAGTTCAAGTTGTTTATCCTCTTCTCTCCAAAACTCCAATTCTTGTTCTGGATTATTCATTAGCTTTTCTATTTGATTATCTGCCATGATTATATGACTCCTCTAGATTATCTATTATATTGTACATTCATTTTTACCCTAAAATATACCCTCTAAACCATTAACAGCATCCGACATTTCCTGGGGAATATTGTCTACCTTTGCTATTGGATAAAATGTGAGGATCTCATTACTTTCGCCAATACTTCCTCTGTACTCAAAATCTCAGCAAATTCTTGATGCAAGTGGGAAAGAGCAGACTCGTGTACTTCACCTGCAGAAAATTCCATACCATTATATGATATCATCTTGAACGCTGCTGTTGCGTCATGAATAAGACTCACTTCAAAGCCATAGTTAGCCGCCATCCTTACTGTAGTTGAAACACAATGATTCGTCGTTAGCCCAACAATCACAAGATGTTTTATACCTTTATTTTCCAAATCTTCTTTTAACGTTGTCCCTATAAACGCGCTATTTACACTCTTTATAAAAAGAGGCTCATCTTCTTGAGGCTCGAATCCTGTTTTCAACTGATAACCTAATTTCGTAGGATAAAATGGAGAATGTGACTGTTCAGACTGATGCTGAACATGAAAAATCGGCAAGTGTGCATCCCTAAATGCATCTATTAATGTAAGCATATTTTCTTCAGCGTCTGGATTATTTCGTTTTCCCCAAAACTCCACATCATCGAAACCCTTTTGAACATCAATGATAAGTAAACAAACATTTTTCATGGTACGCTGCTCCTTTGACATATTTGTTACCTTTCGCCATTTATCTAATTTTTCGTTATTTATTTTATATTTCCTGCCGTAATAATCTATTTAACTTTTTCATAATCTGGAAAGACAAGCCGTTTTCTGTCAGGAGGAGTCAGCTTGATTGATTATTGGGTGATGAGTTTTCATTTTATAATGCTCGGAATAAGTTTAGCGGCTCCTGTTGGACCTATTAAATTAGAAATGATAAAAAAAGGGGTACACGGAGGATTTTGGCCATCGTGGCTTGTTGGACTTGGCGCAGCAAGTGCTGACCTCATCTTTATGGCCAGCATCTTTCTAGGGCTTTCTCCTTTTTTACGGATTCATGTTGTTCAAATAGGAATGCTATTGATAGGAATTGGCATGCTGACAACTCTGGGTATTTCTTCAATAAAGGAAGCTATCACCTCGAAAATAACACTTCATCTAGATGGGAATCAATCAACAAGTAAAGCACCTTACTGGACAGGCTTTTTGTTAGCTTTAATGAATCCCTTTAATTTTGTCTTCTGGTTCGGTGTATACGGAGGAGCACTACAGGCAATCCCCCCCCATTATGGGGAAATAACTGCTATTCAATTCAGTTTGTTTATCATAGCAGGAATTGTTTTGTGGAATGTGAACATCGCTTTTACCGTTCATTATTTCAGAACCTTAATCAACGAGTATGTTATAAGGTGGATAACCGGATTAGCGGGATTAGGTCTTGTTGGTTTTGCTATCCATTTAACAGCAAAGTTGATAAGATCGGTTTTATCAATGTAATACAAAAAGCGAGCCAGACTTAGAAATTAATTCGGAATTACTCATAAAATTCCTCTATTTGCTCTTAAAGCTTAAATCATACAAAAAAGGTGTCTCACCCAATAGTGAAACACCCTTTTATTTTCATAGAAAATCCGTCTCATTCTTCTCGATTTTCGCTGACTTTCCTTTAAAAAGCTCGTGTTTTTCTTAATTATCATACTTATCTTTGTCTAATTGTCGATCTTCTTCTGCATCTAACTCGTCTTCGTATTCTTCATGTTTTCGGTTATGCACTACATTGACTTCTTTTCCGGTGATATCCGTTGCTACAAATCCTTCGTAATCTTCCACATACCCATCATCGTCTTCTGAGTCCTCATACATCTCGTTATAGTCACTTTTTTCAGGATCTGTAAAATCAGAAGGTGTTTCACTTGTGCCGTAACGAGCTACCGACTGCCATGTGTCTTCAGAATCAAAGAAAGTGGCGTCTCTTCCGTCATTGCTCCGTCTCGAATAATCTGGACCTGCTACTTCTTCCTCTATTGGTCTGTCATCTGAAGAATGTTGTCCTGGACTATGTTCTTTACAATAAAGAGTTGCTGGTACCGCCTCTAATCGTTCTTTTGAAATATCTGCACCGCACGTTTTACAAACTCCGTAATCCCCGTTTTCCATACTGTTTAGTGCAGCGTCGATGTCTTCAAGTTCCTTTTCGTGCAGATCGTTCAAAGCAATATCTTTTTCTTTTTCAAAAAGTTCCGTCCCTAAGTCTCCAGGATGATTATCATAGCTTGATAATTCACCTGTAGAGTCTTTAGGAAACCCTGTATCGTTACCGAAGGAGTCGTTTCTCTCCCTCATTGCCTTGATCTCTTCTTTTCGTGAGAGTAAAATTTCTCTAAAATGGTCCATTTCTTGTGTAGTTAATGACATATTTCAAGCTCCCTTCCAACTTCTATATACCATTTCATACCCGTTTCCTTCTGAATATATCCATCCCGTGTATTTTGTACATTTCCTATTGATGCTATACTTTAAACCTATCTCTTGAATAGAACGAAACTTCAAACCGCTTTTCGGAATCATATGGACAGCATAAACATTCACCGATTTTGATAAAAATTGAAATAATTATCATATGAAATGTAAAAAAGTGTTGAAAAATTGCTTTTTTTCCAAGTTTTTGTAAGGTATGCTATTAGTATCATTTTTATAAAGCAATAGTAAGAAAGGTGGGTGTACGTGTGGAACGATTTGATCGGTTTGAACGACATTTATTAAAGAATTACATCCTTGGATCAACAGCAGCTGTTTTAGGTGTCGGTGGCGTCTTTTTATTCACGACTCTCCGTTTTTCAATCAAAGAAATATTTGTACTATGCGGAATCCTTTTTCTTTCTGGTTTGATCATGTTTTCATTGGAGTACACGTTCTTTAGAATGCATACTAGCGTTTTTCGTACATATTTCTCAAAAAAACATCCACCTTTACAAATCGCTGAAAAAGCATATTTTCATGCTCATCATTTCCCGATTCGAACGGTAAAGCGAATACTTGGACCACATTTATTCGGTCTGTCTATTCCTGCATCTTGTCTGGCTGCAGTTAGTATTTATTTTGGTTATTTATCATTGCCTTATTATTATATATATCTTGCTGCGCTCGGAGCGATCTTGGTCGCTGGAATGCACGCCATTATTGAATTCTTTTTAACTACAAAAGCCGTTCAGCCTATCTTGAAGCATATCCAGGAAAATACGTTAAAAGATCATGGTGTAATCCTTTCACTCTCTTCTTCAAAACACATTTCGATTCAGCGGAAAATTCAATGGAGTACTCTGTTCATAGGTACATTTCCTCTTTTGTTGTTTGCTCTGGCAAATCAAGTACGTTTATACCAAATTTCCGCTCCAGTTAATGATTCTTATTGGACATGGGCATTGTTTGTCTTGCTTATCGGAATTTCTTTTGCGATCTATGGGGCTTTTCTATTATTTAAGGACATTCAGCAGCCTATGGTCGAGCTTCAGGAAGGTATGTATGAAGTGACGACTGGAAACAGCAATGCTAAAGTGGATGATCTATATTCAGATGAATTCTCAAAACTGATTAAAGGATTCAACCATATGGCACGAGCCATACAATCACGTGAACTAGAAAATAAACAATTGCTTGAAAGTTTCTTTGCGACGATGGCAGCAACACTTGATGCTCGTGACCCATACACGGCTGGACATAGCTTGCGTGTTGCTGACTATGCGATGAAAATCGGACAAATGGCTGGACTTCCCTTTCAGCAGCTGATTCAGCTCAAAAAATCAGCACTGCTCCATGATATTGGGAAGATCGGTATTCCTGACATGGTTTTATTAAAGGAAGAACGTCTAACAGATGAAGAATTTGAGCTGATTAAAAAACATCCTGCCATTGGCGCTGATATCCTTGCACAAGTTCAGCCTTATGATGCGATGAAACCCCTTCTTCCAGGAGTTCGTTATCATCATGAACGATACGACGGGAAAGGTTATCCTGAACAACTAGCAGGTGAAGACATCCCGGTGTTTGGAAGAATCATTGCCGTTGCTGATGCTTATGATGCGATGACGTCTGATCGGCCATATCGAAAAGGAATGACACATGAAAAGGCGTTAGCGATTTTAGAAGGTGGTAAAGGGACGCAATGGGATCCATATTTTGCTCAGCTCTTTATCGACGAAATGAAACTTAAATCCATTTCTTAAAGGAGGTATGTTATTGAATACATACGATCACTTCCCGATGATTGAAACAGAACGACTGCGGCTTCGACCTGTATTGCAATCCGATGTTTTTGAAATCTTTTCGACCTTCTCTGATAGTGATGCACTACAATATTATGGAATGAACCCTTTAAAAAATGAGGACGAAGCCTTTTCTCTTATAGAAGCCTTTGAAAAAGGGTTTAAATCAGGCAGTTCGATTCGCTGGGGAATTACGTTAAAAGAAGAGGACAAGCTAATAGGCACTTGCGGGTTTCATAACTGGAGTAAATCTGACCGCCGCACAGAGCTTGGATACGAACTTAATCGCAGGTATTGGCATAATGGTTTTATGGTTGAAGCTTTAAAAGCGGTCCTTCATTACGGATTTAACGGCATGGAATTTAACCGTATTGCCGCGACGATCAGACCAGAAAACACGGCTTCACGAGCTCTTGTAAAAAAGCTTGGATTTACAGAAGAGGCCATGCTTCACGAGTTCCAAAAAGCCGGTGAGGATTATTTTGATATGTATGTGTATGCACTATTAAAAAAGAATGCAGACTTGTATTAAAACGGGAGCGGAATTCGCTCCTTTTTTATATGTTTGAAGATAACAAATTAAGACGCAAACCCCTTCCATTTCCTACATTATACGCTTCTTCATGCGCTTTATTTGTTTATGAAATAGTTATTCCTTCGATCACCCCTTTGTCATTTCGATATTTATATAGGAACCCTGCATGTTTCGAAAACTGTTTCATGAGGAATGAAAAGAAAAAGGAGGTTTTACGATTATGGAACAAAAAGAAACGTATTATGTAACGGCAAAAGGTGATATTCAACCGATTCCAACAGATGATCATGTCCATTATTTTGAGATACAAGCCTCTTATGAGGAAAAACAGCAGCTTCAGCATCTATTTTATGAAATGCATGTAAACAGCAAACAAGAAGGGCTAGATATCTTTTCTCCTAAACGGCATTTTGAGGAGTCAAATGCCGAATATCACCGCGGCAAGGACAGTAAACTTACTTATGAAGTGTTCCGTTATTTGTATTTACTTGGAACTGAAAAAACAAAACGAGACCTTGAAGAGATGAATGTTTTACCAGAATTATATGAAACCAGTCACGATACAATCGAAAAAGTAAAATAGCACCGGATCCTTACTCCGGTGCTACTTTTTTGAATTCATTTTATTCCCATTCAATACTTCCATCATCTTTTACCCAAAAGCGCACAACGCCAAGGTCATCAAGAGCCTGCTTAATGTTTTTTGCTTTTTTTCGCAATCTGGGGGTATCTGGATTCGCCATAACTAATGTTTTGCCTGGATTTTTTTCGTAGTTTCTAAGCAGTTTTACAAGCTGACGGCTGAAATGCGTATCCAGCTGACTACCGGTGAATACGATTTCCTTTTCATGATGTTCTGCATGATTGCCTTGTGCCTCAATGACAAGCGTATGGTATTCATTTGCAGCTGCCAGGTCGATGCCACACAATTCTCCAAGACTTCTTGTTTCATAGCCTTCACGCCTTAAATAATCTTTTACTGCGTGCAGAACTTCGGATTTGCTCAACACAAAAGGGTCTGCTTGTATGAGTTGGTGATTTTGTATAGGCAAACCGATCCCTCCTTCTTGTTCTTTACACATCATTCGTAACTGTCCCCTATCAATACAGGGGTACATCTTTTCGTATACCCGCAAATTTAGAAAGAAAAACGAAAGAAAAGGCCATTTCGTCCCAGAAAGAGAAACTTCTTTTCACTTTAAACGTATTTCATTTATGATAGAAACTAAGAAAAAAGTAATCTGGGGGATTTTATATGGCTGAAAAAGCAGAAAAACAAAGTCAATCCCGTCTATGGACAATAGTAGCGGGTATTGGATTGTTCTTGATGAGCAAATTAAAATGGGTGTTTGGATTATTAAAACTAGGCAAATTTGCCACTTTAATATCAATGTTTATCTCACTTGGCGCATATGCCGTTTTTTACGGATGGAAGTTTGCTGTAGCCATCGTCTATCTCATCTTTGTACATGAAATGGGTCATTTGGTTGCAGCCAAGAAAAAAGGCATCAAAACATCGCCTGCCATATTCATTCCGTTTTTGGGAGCTGCAATCGGTATGAAGGAGATGCCCAAAAACGCGAAGGACGAAGCGTATATCGCTTATGCAGGACCACTGTTTGGCCTTCTATCGTTTTTGCCTGCTGTCTTTTTATATGAGACAACGAACGAGCCGTTTTGGGGACTTGTTATCTTTTTAGGAGCGATGATCAATTTGTTTAATTTATTTCCAGTCTCTCCTCTTGACGGCGGACGTATTGTTGGCGTTCTTTCAACGAAAATTTGGTTTATCGGACTATTGATCGTCATTCCGTATTTGTTTATATCACCTGATCCTATCATCTTTTTGATTTTCTTATTCGGTATCTTGACGTGGTGGCGAAGAGTCCGCGAAGACTTTGAACAGAAAAAAACGTTACAGACTCTAGAACTCTTTGAAGCTGAGCAGAAGAAGCTAGCAAGCATTCAGCTTGAGATGGATGAGTATCGTGAAATGCCGAATTTCGGCTATATTATTGGAACGTATTTAGAGGATGTGCGTGTCGCAAAAGATAGATTGAAACGCAATGTTCCCTCTGGATTCGCATTTCCTATCCTACAGGACAAGAAAAAGCTAAAAAAATATACATCACATATTGAAATGGAGATGCTGAACAATCGTGAACGTTTCTTAAGAACATTGCAGGATGAATATGAAAATGACCGTCGCAACAGAGACCAAGTTATCGAAGCTTACGGTGATTCTGATCCTGAAGGTATTGCTTCAATTCCCGAACTTCCCGTGTTTAATCATGCTGCATATTTTGAAGCGTATGAAAAAAGTTTGCTCGCTGAAAAAGCAAAAACAGAAGAGCTTTATCATCAAAAGAAAAACTATTACGTCTCAAACATGAAAACGAAGATCGTCGTTCTTACTTTGTACCTGTTGCTTGCTGGTATTTTATCCGCGTTTGTCGTCTACGGCATGCAATTGATGGAAGTAAATCAGCATCTAATTATGTAATGCCCTCGCACCTCGATTTCCGAGGTGTTTTTTTTGTCCTTCTTTTGACCTGTGTCAGCTCCTTTTTAGTCCATTCGTTTGATTAGTTCAAACCATTCCAAAGGAGCTTTGGCTTATCTTTGCTCTTTTGCAAAGGATTGTCCGCTGAAAAAAAGAATGGTTTAAAAAACAGAAAAAGGAGCGACTGCTATTATGCGAAAGCTAATGAAAGTCCTTTTTTCGCTTGCGATGTTACTTGCTCTATTCCCAAACACCGCTTCTGCCGAAAAAGAGGAAACTGGAACAGACGTTATCGGTAAGGATCTGTATGTTGATGTTGCGGCTGCTACGCTATGGAGCAATCCAAATGTTGCACGCCCTATTGATGAACCATCACTATTGAACCCTGTTGATCTTCGGAGCTGGACGACAGGCATGACATATGAAGAAAAGCTATGGCTAGTCGGTGAACTAGAAACACAGGCTCTCTATGGACAAAAAGTTCAAGTATTAGAACAACAAGGTGATTGGGTCAAGGTCGCGGTATATGGACAGCCAACACCAAGGAACACGCTCGGTTATCCAGGGTGGATGCCTTTAGAACAATTAACAACTTCTGAGCGGTTTGAGCGTGCTGATGGCAAGCCTTTTGCGCTCATCACGAGCCCTACGGCATGGCTTTCTAAAGGACCTTTTGGATATAAAAAAGATCTGGAATTAAGCTATAATACAAGACTTCCTGTTTTAAAGGATTTGCGCCATACGATTGCGGTTTTAACACCTGAAGGCAAAGTGCGCTGGCTAGATGCGAAGGATGCAAAAGTGTATAGAAGTGATAGTGATATTCCGGTTCCTACTGGTGAAGAGCTTGTTGAAGAAGCGAAAAAGTTTCTTGGCTTGCCTTATTTATGGGCAGGAGCAGCTGGTTTCGGATTTGATTGCTCAGGCTTCACACATACGGTTCATAAAGCGAACGGAATTACGATTCCAAGAGATTCTGGTCCACAGTCAAAAGAGGGCTTGATTGTAGATAAAGATAAGCTTGAGCCTGGGGATTTAATGTTCTTTTCTTATGAAGAAGGAAAAGGGCGCGTTCATCATGTTGCCATGTATGCTGGAAACGGAATGATGATCCACTCACCGAACACGGCATCATCCGTTCGGATGGATCCAATCTCAACACCTGCTTATGCGATTGAATTCTCTGGCGCAAGGCGATATGTGCCCCAAAAATAATAAAAAAAAGCAGTGACATTTCAACGTAAGGAAATGCACTGCTTTTTTAATTTATTCCAATCCTTCAATCTTGATCTCTTTAACGGGCAGGAAAGATTCTCCAGTATTTAAATAGGTCACATCCACTTTATCTCCTTCTTTTAGATAAATAGAAAGTGGACTGATTTCAGAAGAGACCATATAGCTTTGCCGATTGTCTAACAAAAACGTCACGGTCGTATAGTCTCCAGATTTTTCTTTGTATACGCGAAGAATCGTTCCCTTGATTTGTTGTTCTTCCGCGTCCGAGCTTCCGTCTACTGAACCGCCTCCTCGCTGCAAGGCGGTTTTATATTGTTTTAAAGCAGCGTTCGGCGTATTCGCAAAAGCTGAGATCTCCGGGTTTGCCGCTGACACGATAAAATAGTTCTGCAAAAAGCCGTTTGAATCGAGCACAGGCGTCAGCCAGCTCGCTTCCCCATAGAAATTATAAAGAACCGGCATCTCCCCATCCCATCTCTTTTCAATGAACTTTTTCTGAATAATCTGTAAGGCTCCTTGAGAGTCCATGTACGATTCTTCCAGATTACCTGTATAAAAGGTCGCCTCACCCGTTCTTGCGTTTGTTAACGAGTAACCAAGCATCGAGTCGACTCCCTCTTTTGGACTTGTAAAGTCAGTAAAATAGTACATATCGCCATTTTCATCGAAAATCGGACTTACATTTGCTTCCGTACCTTCATCAGATGGCAGCTTTACATCTTTTTTCCCGAATTTGCTGTTCCAAAAGCCATGAACATAGTTTCCGTAATAACTGTTTTGCAGGCTCACCGTCTCAGGCGATACGGCACCGTCAATGAATGAAGGAACGTCTTTTAAATCATAATCCTTTGTTTGCCCACTCTTCGGATCAACTACCACGATACCTTGCACCTTGAACCCGTTTCGTGCAGAAATAAATTCTCCATAAGAACGAATGTAGAACGGCTTACCTTCATCATCGATTTCTAATTGTGGCTCACCATAGAAGATATATTCCGGAAACTGTGAACGCATGTGCCGTTCCATGTTTTTATTAAAAAAGGAAGAAGGCGTATAAGCCATTTCAGATTTTGTAAACTTTGGATTAGCCGAAGAATCCGTTGCGCTTAACGTGAAGTATCCTGGTGTCACTTCCCCGTTCCACCATTTAAAGAAACCTGAAAATTCAACTGGTGCAATATACACGTACTCACCGTTGATTTTTTGAATCTGAAGGTTTCCAAGCTCATAATAGCTCGTGTTTGGGACTTGCCCAAACGACTTCCGCATCTTGTTTCGGGCAAATTTCGGAGGTACACTCGCCGGTGTTTCTTTTTCATCGAACGTTTCGATCTCTGTTTTTTCTTTCATTTTAGAAGTTTCGTATTTTTCTTCTGCATTAAATAGTCCGGCAGTTAACAAAAAAACCGTAATCACGAGACTTGCTGTGAATAGAAACGATTTGATCAAACGCTCTTTACCTGTCGCGAAAAAGGCACCGATTGCTGTTATGACAATTGCTAGCAGCCAAAGAGAAGATAGATTGCGGTCAAGATTCGTAACATAATAGAAAACAAAAACAAGTGGTACTGTGATCAAAATGGTTCCGAAAATGGCCCCAGCATAATAGGTTTTCGTTTCTTTTTTAGATGGCACAATTCTGCTTGAGATCGGTACAATCACAAGTGCAGAGACCAGCCCAACAATAATTGAAAATAACAAGATGTTCATAATATGTCCCCTTTTAAGTTGCAGTACTTTTTCCCTATTGTTTAGTACGGATGAATAAGGAGAAAGTTCCATAAAATTATGCTGTTAAAATCTGTACTGCAGATCTCAAATATTTACCGTATAATGGAAATAGGTTGATATCAGGGAGCTGAAGAAATATGAATCATCACATCCAGGCCGTTTTCTTAGACAGAAATGGAACGATTGGCGGCTCCGATGAAATAGAATATCCTGGAGAGTTCGAGCTATTTTCATTTACTGCTGAACTTATACACGCGTTAAAAATGCAAGGCATTCTTGTCTTCTCTTTCACCAACCAGCCTGGGGTCAGCAGAGGTGAAGCGAGAGAAGAAGATTTTGTCGAGGAACTAAAAGCTTTTGGCTTTAACGATGTTTATTTGTGTCCCCATCACCATAAAGAGGGCTGTTCTTGCCGCAAACCAGCTACAGGAATGCTTCATAAAGCAGCAAAAGATTATGATTTAGACCTGTCAAAATGTGCTGTTTTTGGAGACCGTTGGACAGATATCCTTGCTGCAAAGTCTGCGGGCTGTACAGGAACATTAGTTTTAACAGGCTCAGGAAAAACCTCTTGGTATCAGAACCATAGACATTCTCCTGTACAACCAGACTATTTTGCTGATAACTTAAAAGGTGGAATTGAATGGCTCTTAAAAAAGTAAAAACGCCCACAAAAAGGCGTATTTTTCATTTTTTTTTAATTTTAGTGAATCCCTCTCTTTTTAAACCTTCCGCCCTTTACTTCTGCAATATCCGCAATGGCAAGAAACGCGCCTGAATCGAATTCATCCACAATATCTTTTAGTTTTGCTTCTTCTAAACGAGTGATGACGCAGAACACGACCCCTTTTTCGTCTCCTGTATACGCGCCTTCTCCTTTCAAATAGGTAACACCACGACCTAGTCTGTGAAGGATCGCCTCACCAATTTCTTTATGATTTTCACTAATGATCCAAGCTGATTTAGACTCTTCAAGACCTGTAATCGTCAGATCAATGGTTTTATAGGCGATAAAATAGGCAATCAAGGAGTACATCGCTCTGTCCCATGTAAAAACAAATCCAGCTGTTCCAAGAATAAAGATGTTAAAGAACATAATTATTTCGCCTACTGAAAAAGGCAGTTTATTGTAAGTTAAAATGGCTAAAATTTCGGTTCCATCTAAAGAACCCCCGCTCCTAATAACCATACCAATCCCGACACCGATAAAAATGCCGCCAAAAACAGTGGCAAGAAGCAGGTCATCTGTAAATGCAGGTACAGGATGCAAAAGTGTAGTAGCAGTAGAAAGAATAATAATTCCGTACAAAGTCGAGATGGCAAACGTCTTGCCTATCTGCTTGTAGCCGATGAAAATAAAGGGCAAGTTGAGAATAAATAGGAACAGCCCTAACTTTAAACCTGTTACATGGGAAAGCATGATCGAGATACCAGCTATCCCACCATCAATAACATGATTAGGAACGAGAAAAATCTCCAGTCCTACCGCCATTAAGATGGCACCGATCGTAATTAATATCCCGCGAAGAATCAATTTTCCTTTTGTTAACTTCCGGTGTTCTCTTACAATAGATTGAACGGTTTCTTCCGTCATCATATCTTTTGAATTATCATTGGTGTGTGTAATTTCCACTATACAATTCCCCCCATTCTTCTAATCTATTATATCGAATGATGAGTGCCATTACCTCTATTGAAACTTTAAAAACAAAAAACAAGGATAAACAGTATGTACTATTTATCCCTAGACGTTACGAATACCTTCATTTATTTACAGGATATGCTAAAGGCACGGTTTCAATGTGATCCTCATTGATCTGTACAATCTCCAAAGCCGTGTATTTTTCTTGTATGTTTTCCGCTAAGTTTCGAACTCCAAAAATTTCAGTGTAGGTATGACTGCCAACATATAGGTTCACACCTGCGAATTTGGCGTACTGTACAGAATACAAAGTTCGTTCACCCGTAATAAACGCATCACAGCCGTTTTCCTTGGCGTACTGAATGTGAGCACTATTGTTGCCAGCTCCTGTTAGGATCGCGACCTTCTTAACAGGTCGCTCATGGTTTTGCCAAGCTTTAACCGGTTCTCTTAGTACATGCTCAAGACGGTTCTTCAGCTCTGTAAAGGATAGAGCTGATTCAAAAACTCCGATACCTGGATATTCTTTATCATTTTCATACGTTGAATAACGGGTAATTTCGTCAATTTGAATTTGTTCGAAAAGAGCCGTACATGTACCAAACTGGACAAAATCAAGTGGAGAATGAGTAAAGTAATGTGAGATCTCATGTTTCTCTAATTCTGCCACACACACCTCTCTCATACCAAAAAGAAAATCCCATGCGTCGTGATGAGTGATAAGCAGATCAGCTCCTGCTTCAGCTGCTTTCTCTACAGTTTCAGGTGTCAAATTCGTCGCATAAGCGATTCGTCTTATGGCTTTTTCAACTCGGTATGTAAAACCAAACTCTCCCTCATCTTTAAGATAGTTGCTAAATAACAGCTCCATCAACTTTTCAAACTCACTAGTTTTCATGATGAATTCCCCCATTTCTTAATTCTTCTATTATGCCACTAGTTTCCATATTACACCATAAAAAAAGGGCAGATGGATTGATCCCACCTGCCACTCACTCGTATTTAATCTCTTCTTGAAGAGAACTTTCAAGATGCTTCATTAAGTCATAATAATCATCAGGTTTCTGAAACTGTTCAACTGACCAGTGCTGCTTGATCCATTCCGCTACCTCACTCGCACTGTTAAATACCTCACCCGTTGTATCGCTGTCCCGAACCGTAAAGACCATGTTCTCATAATCCACCGTTACATCGCATGGAAACTTGCCGTCTTTTTTGTACAGCGAATATTCCACCTCTCCCGCCTCCTTATAAAAACTTTCTTACTGAAGTAATACCCACTCTTCGGTCTTTTTATGACATTTCTATCGAGAACTTTTCAAAAAAGGTATAAAACCCGTGCTCAACGTTCATTCTGATAGAGATTTCTGTTATTGGAAACATAAGGAGGTATGGTTGATGAAAAACGAAAACGATAAACAAAACCTGAACGTAGAAGTAAGTAACGCAAAGAAATATAGAGGCGACTCTGTTGATGCACACAAGGATGTGGAAGACGCCAATCAATACTTGAACGAAGGCGAAATCAGCCAGCAAAACAACAATTTATAAAGGAGGAACTTTTCTTGCAAAGCTTAATGATTAAGTTGATTGGAATTCCCGTAGTGCTTATTCTAGCGAACTTTCTGTTTGATAGTGTAGATTTTAAACTTGTCCATCCGATCATCTGGATGAGCGTGATCCTAGCTCCAATTGGAGTACTCATGGAATACATCATGATTTCAAGAATCTCCTATGGTAAACAGTTGATGTTTGATTTCGCTACGTCATTTGTGCTCGTTTTTTTGTTAGGGCTCTTATTACCAGCTGTTGAGATTACGTTGTGGGGTGCCTTTTTAACGGCCCTTATCCTTACGATTATGGAAGCGATGCTTCATAAACATCTCATCTCTGATCACTTGGATCACTCGTATCGATAAACAACGTGAAAAAGCCGGCTCCTTACCACGGGTAGAGTGCCGTTCTTTTATGTAAGTATAGGAAGTCTATTTTTACTTTAGACTTCTATTCTTTTTATTTTATGCACGTATAAACAAATGCCGGTGGAAAATTTCGTGGTTCAAAGGAAATCTCCACTTCTGTAAACGTGGCCTGAAATGTCTTTTTCATTTGTGTGGAATACTGAAACGCAACCAATACTCCCCCTGGTCTAAGCGAACGATATATTTCTGTTACAAGTTGTGCCTGAAGACTTTTATCAAAATTGGCAAACGGAAGTCCTGAAAGAACAACATCAAGTGCTCCCTCTTCCTTACCGATACTCTTCAAAATCTCACACGCATCTTCATGATAGTCTGCACTCGGACCATATTTCTTTTGCAGCCGTTTTCTCATCTCAAGATCTTTTTCAAAAACATGAAGCTTTGTACCAGGTTCCATACATCTCATGATCTCATTGGTTATAACTCCAGTTCCCGCACCTAGTTCTGCTGCTAGCTCTATATTTTGCCAAGCTAGTGATGCGGTCATTTTCCTTGCCAAGGCAGCTGAGCTTGGAAAAAGGCTTCCCACTTGCAAAGGGGATTGAATAAATTTTTGAATGAACAAAGCTGTTCCGCCTTCCATTCTCTCTACCTCACTTTCATAATTCCGATTAATTCAATCGGTTTTATTTATATTATTCAAAAAGCCTTTTAAGGTGAAAAAGACTAAGCCTATTTTTGAATAGAATGAGTTTATTTTCTAACAAAAAAGGGAAATAAGAGTGAGTTGATGAGCATATAAGAACGAAATTGGTAAAAATTTTAATTGAAAAATATGTGAGCTTTTGTTACATTGGTAAGCAGTGTACAGCTGAGATAGACATAAGATTAAATGAGGTGTATTACATGGAGTGGATTAACAGTTTCATAGGTACAGTTAACAATTACTTGTGGACGTATATTCTGATTGTCATGCTTATTGGCTTAGGACTTTACTTTACGGTCAGAACAAAATTTGTTCAGTTCCGCATGCTGGGAGAAATGATTCGACTCTTAGGTGAAGGAGCGACTGCCGACAAAAAAGGCGTTTCATCGTTTCAAGCATTTTGTATTAGTACTGCATCCCGTGTTGGTACAGGGAACTTAGCAGGTGTTGCACTTGCGATCACTGCAGGAGGTCCTGGCGCTGTTTTCTGGATGTGGCTGATCGCATTGATCGGATCCGCTTCAGCATTTGTGGAAAGTACGCTTGCACAGATTTATAAGGTTCGTGACGGGGTTGCCTTCCGCGGAGGCCCTGCTTATTATATGGAAAAGGCTTTGAATGCGCGATGGATGGGAGTCATATTTGCCGTATTGATTTCCATTACGTTTGGTCTTGCATTTAACTCTGTTCAATCAAACACAATTGCAAGTGCATTCGGCCAGTCCTTCAACATTGAACCGGTATACATCAGCATCTTCCTCGCTGTCGTAACAGGCGTTATCATTTTTGGCGGTATTAAGCGTATTGCAAAAGTGTCTGAGATCATCGTGCCGATCATGGCTGGACTTTACATTTTAATCGCTTTGTTTGTTATGGTTACAAACATCACAGAGCTGCCAGCAATTGTAAGCATGATTGTCAAAGGTGCGTTCGGTATGGAAGAGATAGCTGGCGGAGCTTTAGGAGCCGCAATGATGAACGGAATTAAGCGTGGATTGTTCTCTAACGAGGCCGGTATGGGTAGTGCACCTAACGCAGCTGCTACAGCTGATGTGAGTCACCCTGTTAAGCAAGGTTTGATTCAGTCTTTAGGTGTTTTTGTAGATACGTTATTGATTTGTTCTTCTACCGCATTTATCGTATTGCTTTCAGGAATGCATACGTCAAAAGAAGCAGATGGCATCGTTTTAACACAGCAAGCCTTAACAAATCTGCTTGGCTCATGGGGCGGACCGTTCTTGGCCATCATCGTTCTCATGTTCGCCTTCAGTTCTGTTGTTGGTAACTACTATTATGGTGAGTCTAATATAGAATTCATCAGCAAAAATAAGATATGGTTGATGCTTTACCGTATTGCCGTGGTAGGCATGGTTGCTTTCGGTGCCATTGCATCGCTAGACTTTGTATGGAGCTTAGCAGACATGTTCATGGGTCTGATGGCGATCATCAATTTAATCGCAATCTCCTTACTTGGAAAAATTGCGTTTGATGCCCTTGGTGATTACATGAAACAGAAAAAAGAAGGTAAAGACCCTGTGTTCCGCCCGTCCAGTATTGGACTAAAGAACACGGAAGTCTGGGAAGAAGATACTGCAGGAAATAAATAAGATACAGAGAAAGCAGACTTCCGGTGTGGGAGTCTGCTTTTTTGCGCGTATTATATAAATGTCTCGCTTTCAAATCCTATTTACCGCTCGTAAATCTCAACTTCCGCTCGTAAATCTTAAGTAACGCTCGTAAATCTCAACTACCGCTCGTAAATCTCAACCAACGCTCGTAAATTTCAACCAACGCTCGTAAATTTCAACCAACGCTCGTAAATTTCAACCAACGCTCGTAATTCGTACTTGCGTCAAAAAAAAACTGGTTCATACAGGTACTTTCATACCCATTGAACCAGTCTCAACTTCATTAAAGACGTTTTTAAGTTGCTTCTTCATGTGCGGGTGGAGATAGAATATCCTGAAATTGTTGTTCAAGATCCTGTAAAGAAAGTTCGTACAGATGACGTCCATCTTTTGTTTTATATATGTTATGTAGCAATAGATCAGCAATTAAGTTTTCCCGTTTTTGATGGTCCGCTGACACGTCAATCCCTCCTGAAAATCTCTTCAACTACTTCATACCCGCAAATGAAGGAGAAAAAACTTTACAACAATAATTTATGTTGCATGTAAATATATGGTGAAGTCTTTTTGATGTTTTGTTTATCTGTCAACATTACCCGCTTTTGGATAAAATGTAAATTGTTACTAGTTGTACATTGTCTTTAACTATTTCCATATAAAGGTGTCCTACCCATTATCAAATATACTCGCTCAACTCAAAAAAAAAAGAGGACAAATCCTTTCGTCCCCTTCTCCCTATTATTGGACAACATCATTATCCTTTAATATCTTTTATAACTGCCATTTCCTTACCAAACCGATTACCATAGTCGATAAATCCTAAGCTGGCATATAATTGATGTGCGCCTACGTTACTTGGATGATACCCTACAACGATTCTATTGGCATTGGCGAGTTTAGCCATCTCTGCAAGCATTAACTTTGTTGCCACTTTCCCAATGCCTTTACCTTGATATTCTTGATCGACCATAATTCGGTACACCCAATAACCATCAAGTTCTTCCTGCACAGTATTGTACATCAAAAAGCCGACTACTTTTTCTTCATAATAGATAGCCCATGGCTTCAGGGTTGGCTCATATTTGGATTGAGCAATCGATATGGCATTAGGCTCCAGATATTTCTTTTGATCTTCTGACACCTCTAATTTACAACAGTCATACCAATTTTCTGCGTTTACCTCTACTAGCTTTACATGTTCAGAAATCATGTTTTTTCCCCTCTCTGTGTTGAGGAGCGTGTAATCATTTCGTTAATTAGACGTTCTCCCCTTATCGTGTTCTTCGAATAAATGTATATCATTTGTCATAATGAACGCCTCCTTTTCAAAAAAAAGCCTACTATTTCCAGGCTTTTTCAAGTATATCATATCCTTTTACCATTAAGCTCCTTTATCCACGTTCACTTGGTGAGGATATGGAATTTCAATACCATTCGTATCGAGTGCTTCTTTTAAACCTTTACGAAGCTCTCGCTCAACAGCCCACTGCTCGCCATTTTTTGTTTTTGAGATGATTCGGATCACGACATCTGAAGAACCAAGCGTTTGTACCCCAAGCACATTAGGACCTTCGATGATGTTTTCATTGTTCTCTTTCACCTTGTCACAAGCGGCTTGAAGAACTTTTACTGCCTTATCAATGTTTTCCTCATAAGCGATTCCAATATCCACTAACGCTCGCATATTGCCTCTTGAATGATTGGCAAGTGTACTAATTTCGCGGTTCGGCATATAAAAAAGAGTTCCGTCAAATGAGCGAATGTGAGTTGTTCTGAGACCCACTTCCTCGACGATTCCGTCTACTCCACCGATTGTTACATAATCTCCTACTTCCATCTGTTTTTCCAAAAGGATAAAGAAACCTGTAACCACGTCACTCACAAGCCCCTGTGCACCGAAACCAACTGCAAGACCAATGATACCTGCTCCAGCAATAAGCGTTCCAATTTCCAGACCAAACTGTTTAAACAAAATGCCTGCAAAAATAAAAATTAACAAATAGGAAAACAAGTTCACCACAAGCTTTTGCAAGGTTATAATCCGTCCGCTCGACATTTTGCGGTTCGTTGCTGCCCGGTCAAACATTCGATTGATTAATCGTTTGCCGATCGATCGAATAATTAGGAAAAGCACGATAATTAATAAAAACTTCGCCGCCCAAATTCCTGCATCGAGCATCAATTTAGCCCAATTTACGTTCTCTATCCATTTATCCAAAAAAAACCACTCCCACATGTTCAATAGAATAAATTCTATTGTAACAAGGCAGAGAGAGGCTTTTCAAACGATATCTATTGAACTACATGGCTGTAACGGGGGTGCGGTCGATTTCAAATCCCATATCTTCCAGCATTTTATGATCAGCCGTCGATTCCTGGCCCGCTGTTGTTAAATAGTCGCCAACAAAGATAGAGTTCGCTGCGTAAAGACCTAACGGCTGAAGACTTCTTAAATTCACTTCACGACCTCCAGAAATGCGGATCTCTTTCGTGGGATTGATAAATCGGAACAGCGCAAGCACCTTTAAACAATAGCGCGGATCCAGTTCATTGGTGCCTTCAAGAGGTGTGCCGTCGATCGCATGCAAAAAGTTTACCGGGATTGAATCGGCGTCGAGAACCTTAAGGCTTCTTGCCATATCAATTACATCTTGCATCGTTTCTTTCATCCCGACAATAACACCAGAGCATGGCGAGATGCCGCTCTCTTTTACTACGTTTACCGTATTTACTCGGTCATCATACGTATGTGAAGTCGTAATGTTTTCGTGATTTCTGGCAGAAGTGTTTAAGTTATGGTTATACCGATCCACACCCGCCTCTTTTAAGCGCTGTGCTTGCTCAGGCTTTAAGATCCCTAGACATGCACATACTTTTAGTCCATATGTATCTTTAATTTCTTTAACTGCTTCAACTACTTTGTCTACATCTCGGTTTGTTGGTCCGCGACCGCTTGCGACGATGCAATACGTACCAACGTTTAGGTTATATGCCGTTTCTGCACCCTTTACCATCTCGTCTTTTCCCATCATCTTGTACGTTTCGATCGGAGCAGTGGAAATGATGGACTGCGAGCAATACCCGCAGTTCTCTGGGCAAGCCCCTGACTTCGTGTTAATGATCATGTTCAGTTTTACGAGATTGCCATAATAGTGCTTTCGAATTTGATAGGCACCATGCAGAAGTAACAGCAAGTCTTCATCAGGACACTCTAGGATGGAGAGTGCCTCTTCGTCCGTGATCTCTTGACCTTCTAACACGTTTTCCGCTAATTCGTTCCAAATCATTGAGTGTCCTCCCCTATTTATGCGTGTTTTGTCTGGTGTGACATTGTCTTTTTACGTGCGATATTAATGCGTGGTGCAAGTATCCCGGCACATACTGCTAGAAAAATATCTTTAGGAAGCGGAACCATCATCCAGCCCCACGCCATTCCGTATGTGAAGCCTTCAGGTGCAGCAGCCCACATCTTGTACGCCATAAACATTAGGTTTGTACCTACTACATAATTAATGATCATCCCTATAAGCGTAGCCACAACATAGGATGCTTTACCGCCGTTCTTTTCTATAATCAAACCGGTAATATATGCTGCTAGAATGAAAGATAACAAGAAACCGAATGTTGGGCTGATTACCGTAGCAAACCCACCACTGAATTTAGCAAACACAGGTGCACCGATCAAACCTACGAGAACATAAACACTCATTGCGATTGCGCCTAGTCTGCTCCCTAAAAGAGCTCCAGCCAAGACACAGAAAAACGTCTGAAGCGTGATCGGAACTCCTCCAACCATCATGAACGGAAAGATAGTCGTAATATTGGCACCGATCGCCATTAGAGCAACAAACATCCCAATCAACGTTATATCGATTGTTTTTAACCCGCTTCTTCTTGCAGTTGTCATTTGAACAAACCTCCATATGTAAGACTGTTTACGTTTTAAGAATAGCGAAGGTTTACATTTACGTCAACTTACTTTTTATTTTAGTTAACAAATAAATCGAAGCTGATAAAAAGAAAACCCTGATAGAACCACTCCAGGCTCTTTCAGGGCTTATAAAAACTTTATTTATCTTCTGCTTTTTCGTGAGGAATTTCTTGAGTGGGTGCGACTGTTTCTGAAACAGTCTCTTCCTTTTCCTCAACTTTCCACGATTCTTTTTCTCTTTGAATCTGATGCAGTTTTTTTACTTGTCTTTGCAGTTGTATGACTTTTATTAGACCGAATAAACCAACTGAAAGACCTCCAATCACTGCAGAACCAAGTATAACAAGCACAAGCGGCCAAGTTGCCGTACCAAAAAGGTAGTTGATCTCAACATCTCCAACATTAATGACGGCAAAAGTTGCAATCAAAAGAGCAAATATAAAGCCAAAGATTAAGTACAATTGCATTTTCATAGTTATCACCTCATTATTATCTATTCCCGTAAACGCCGGGAATTTCTCCTGGATAAGCTAAAAAATTTTTTAATTGATTTGAGTTTGATATATTTCGGGTATGCTCTATAAATAAGGTGGTGCACTGAGATGACAATAAAAGCTTATGTTTATGATGCATACGGAACTCTTTTTGACGTGCATTCCGTTGCAGAGAAAGCAGAATCTCTTTATAAGGGAAAAGGAAAAGAAATAAGCGAACAATGGCGTAAAAAACAACTTGAATACTTTATGCTCCATCAGCTAACAGGAAATTACAAGCCCTTTTCTGAAGTCACTAAAAATGCCCTTCTTTATACTTTAAAAAATTTATCCCTTTCGTGCAACGAAGACGACTTACACGATTTAATGAATGCCTACTTAGAATTAAACGTGTATGAAGAGGTGCGAGAAACATTACAGACATTAAAAAACAAAAGCAAAAAACAAACGATCTACTCCAACGGGACGTATGAGATGCTTAAGCCCCTTGTTGAAAAAAGAGAACTGGATCACTTACTGGATGTTTTATCCGTTGATGATGTCAAGCAATACAAGCCTTCACCAATTGCGTATAAATACGCTCTTGAAACACTAGGTGTTGATCGCAACGAAGTCTTGTTCATGAGCTCAAACTTCTGGGATATTACAGGGGCAGCTTCATTCGGGTTCCGTACCGCTTGGATTAACCGCGCGGGATTAGAAGTAGATGAACTTGGAATAAAACCAGATTACATCTTTCATGATCTCAGTGAAATAGTAACCGTATAGAAGGGGATTGCTGATGAGCAATCCTTTTTCTTTTTTATGTTCTATTCTTTACTGCATTTAAGATGAACATTTGAAAAAACCGATGAAGTATGGACTTTTCTCGAGCCATTTCTTCTTCTTGTTCAAGGGTAGTTGGTATTCGTTCCCCCTCAATATTATTTATTAATGAATCTGCTTTGAGTTCAGTAAAATGGTGATCAGGTATGACCCATTCCCCATTTTGATTCACCACTCTTACCCAGACATTTTTTTGACAAGCTGAACAAGATTTCATTTCATAATAATGGAATTTATAGATATAGTCCTTATTATTTCGTTTGTATTGGATAAGATCGTACGCTTCAAATTCGTACACCACTTCTTTCTCGCCTCTTGTTTTGGCATATTCTTCAATGAACGGTGTCTTTTCCTGATCAGACAAGAGGATGTATTTCATTGAATCGTTCGATTGCAGTTCAGCTTGTGCCCATTGACTAGCAATACTTTGCTGTGTCCATTCATCCTGTTCTCCAATACCAAGAACGAGCAAAACGATTGAACTGATTATTAATCCTGCAAACACAAGGAGCAATAAGAAACTAAGACTCTTTTTCTCTTCTTGAAGTTCAAGTTTAAATCTGACGTTATCAATGCTCATTTTGTTCTCCGTTCTGCTATTCTAGCCCTACACTTACGACCGGTCTCCACGTATGTGGCTCATGACACTTCATGGCAGGAGTTAAATAGATTTCTCTATGACTTTTCCAGTGAAAGTAAGTCATCGCCTTCGTTTTCAAAGGATTACTCCCATATCAACTAATTGGAAAATTATGATAATATTAGACTACCATAAAATAACTGGATTATGGTTACGTAAAAGGAGTTTTTTATGAAGAAAAGGATACTTTATGGAATCGGTGTTTCTGTTCTTTCTTTTTTTACGATTTTTTTACTAATGAACGTGTATATGAAGAGTGCGATTCCGATTGAACATGAAGTGTGGATTAAAGAAAAAGGCTTGCCTATGGCCTCCTATTTCCCGAAAAAAAAGACATTTGAAGTCCCTCAATACCCAGAAGCAATCGAATCTTTTCAATTAGCCAACGTACACTTTAATGGGTACAAAAAAAGACGATTACACAGTACAGATATCGATTAAAAGAAAGCTGTCATCATAGGGACTTAGAGGCAGTTCTCCTTACTGATGGCGGGGAAATTCTTGATAGCTACATTGCGGTGTCGGAAACAGATCCAGGTGTGACGGAAATGCTCGATAAGGACGCATATATGAATGAGTATTGTTTAAAATAAAAAACGCTTGGTTGATGTCTCCAAGCGTTTTCTGTACGTCCTATTCTTTTTCAATCTTCTTTAAGCCTTCTGTTAATGACTCTATATCTAGATTTTCTCCAATAAAAACAAGGCGTAAAGGCATCTTCATCCATTCTTTTTCATAAGAAGGCAAACCATAGGAATATTGGAAAAGATAGATCTGACCATCTTCTAGTTTTACATATCCCTTGATGCGATAAATGGACGACGGAGCTTCGCGGAGCCAATTTTCAAAGTCTTCTTTGTTGACCGATCCCTTGAACGAATATACCCATGTTTTCACTTTTAAATGGTCTTCCGTTACTCTTTGATGCTCTTTTCTTTCTTTTGCATGTAAAGCAAATAGCTGATCAAGATCTACCTTCGCAAAATCAGTCAAGACATAAGGCGTTCCATCATTCATTTGTTTGGAATCGTCTTTCAACTGCTGAGTTTGTTCTTCGGTTAATCTCCCTGACTTGTTCCATATAATAAAGTCCGCATGCTTGATCTGTTCGAGTATGAGCATTTTAGCTTGTACACTCATCGTGTTCCGGTCAAGCCATCTTGGTGCATCCATAACGGAAATGATTCCAGATACGTACAAGTCATCCAGCAAATAAGGGGACAAGCAAGCGTCAAGTACATCAATGGGATGAGCAGCACCAGTGGCTTCAATAATTAACGTATCCAGTTCATTTTCTTTACAAAGCGCCCATAGCTGCTTTTCTAGCTGATCGGATAACGAACAGCAAATACAGCCATTTAGTAACTCTTTTAACGGAACATCCCCAGGAACCGCATCTGAGTCAATAGACACCTCACCGAGTTCATTCATTAATACCGCTGTTTTATGGTTTTGTTCTTTCTCACGTTTCAGCAGCTGCTTGAGCAACGTTGTTTTTCCACTTCCCAAAAAGCCCGCTAAAATAAGGACGTTCACTTTTTTCATGTAGCACCTCATAAAAAGATCATTGATTGTTGCATTCTACTATATCGTCATGCAAAAAAACAGCCCTTATTATAGGCTGTTAGGATTGACTTTCGATAATAACTTTTTAATAATATCCAGACTGACCTCTTCCCATAGGGCATGGTCTGTCGTAAAAAGTGTAGCTATTTTTTCCGCAAAAAGCTTGAACGCTTTTTCATACCGCGGGTCATCTTTAGCAGGAAGTTTCTTTTTACGTTCTTCAACAAGCGTCTGAAGTTTTGGAGCACGAGGTCCCCACTTCACGATTTCTTTTCCTTTTTCATCAATAAAAATAAGGATTGGAATCGACTTCGCTTTGTTTGTTAAGTAACGATCCATTAGTTCTGAATGCTTGTCACGCAATATAAAACGGACATCAATAAGGGCTTCGTCCGCCATCCGCATAAAAACAGGGAGATTCAGCATCGCATCACCACACCAGTCTTCAGTGATTACGATTGCTCTTAACCGGTTTTTTTGCATGCCTTGCAACGCATCTTTCATCGGATCTGGAAGTACGAATGCATTATAGATTGTAAGCAGATTGTCTTTGTGCGTGTTCATAGCATGAATATATGCATAGCGAGTCATGCCTTTTTCAAACCATGTATTGAGGTCAGTCATTCTGTATTTCCTCCCTGTTCATCTTCTCCTCTTATTGTAACCAAACAAGGGGGAGTTGTGGCAATGAAAACGCCTTAAAATTTCATTTATTTGGTCCTTTTACCCTGCTCTGAGTTTTTTCTGGAGTTGGGAAACAGCGAACAAAAGCAGGTATCTCTCATGCGGCGTTAACCGGAGCCAATCCTTTACTTTGTATTTCATACTGATTTCCACCTTTCACTAGCTTTTAAACCTCTTACTTCTTTAATACCACTTCTTCCAAAAAAAGAAACTTTTTTTAGCACATTAGTTTTCGTCAAATATTGAGTTCTTTCGCACGTATCCTTTCATTTTCTTAATAACCTATCTCCTTATAATATAAAAAAAGAAGATTACAATTGTATAAATAAGGGAATGAGATTTAAAAAAAGTGCGAGGAGTTTTGGACTCATGAAAATGTTGAGTGAAGATGTCAAAACACTGTTTTTTACAGATGACGGAAAAATCCCGAATCATCCTTCTCTGCCTGTTCTTCTTTACGTGGGTGAATTGAAGGAGCCCGAAAATGCTTTACACATATTCAGTGAGAACGGTTGGACAAATGGATGGGAGAATGGTGTGTTCGATTATCATCATTATCACAGCAACACACATGAAGTGTTAGGAGTCATAAGTGGTGAAGCAGAAATTCTTCTTGGCGGCGAAAATGGAGTGTCTGTAAATGTTGCAGCCGGTGATGTTGTTGTCCTGCCAGCAGGCACGGGGCACAAAAAAATGAACGCAAGTCCGGACTTTAGGGTTGCAGGAGCTTATCCAAACGGAATCGAGCATAATCTAAAAAAAGGAAACCCTGTTGAGCGGCCATCTGTCCTAGATGACATCATGTTGGTTCCCTTGCCTGATCGTGATCCGGTTTTCGGTAAAGAAGGACCATTGCTCAACCTATGGAAGAAGTAAAGATGTATAAGCTGACTCAAAAGGACAAGAGCATCTGCCCTAATGGTGTCAGCTTTTTTAGCATGCTTACTTGGTGCGGAATTTCAGAATATGGGCGTATTGCTTATAGACACGTTATTTCCACCAAGTTGATTGCGGGAACTCTCGATCAAGCTTGACAATCTCTCCAATTCTTGGGGTTGAAATGGCGACATTATATTTTTTCGCAGCTTTTATGGCCCGTTCTACAGGATCTGTCCAGTCATGCAGAGATAACGTAAAGGCACCCCAATGAATGGGAATCAATGTCCGTCCTTTTACATCAAGATGTGCCTGTATCGTTTCTTCTGGAATCATATGGATGCTGGACCATTTTTCATGATATTGCCCGCACTCCATCAATGTTACGTCGAACGGTCCTAACTTTTCACCAATCTCCTTGAAATGGGGACCATATCCGCTGTCTCCGCTGAAATAAAGGTTTGTATCTTGGCCTTTTACTGCCCACGAGCACCATAACGTAGTGTTTCGATCTCTTAATCCTCTACCAGAAAAATGCCGTGCTGGTGTGCAGACGATTGAAAGATTTTCAAACTCTACAGAATCCCACCAATTACATTCTCTAATGCTGTCCGAATTGACACCCCATCTTTCAAGATGTCCACCTACTCCAAGCGGTACGATGAACTGTCGAACTTTGCTTTGCAGCTTTTTGATTGATCCGTAATCCAGATGATCGTAATGATCATGCGAAAGAATCACTAAATCAATCGAAGGAAGCTCTTCAATCCTAAAAGGCAGTTTTTTGCTGTACCGTTTGTTGCCAAACCATGGGGCAGGTGATGGGGCCTTCCCAAACATAGGGTCAATGAGCACGCGTTTTCCATCCATCTCTAATAAAAACGCAGAATGACCGAACCACGTAAGGGTTGATTCCTTACCTACGTTTCGGTGTGACAGTTGTAACGATTCAATCGGTAGTGGGTCTTTAGGCTGTCTGTCTGGGTTTCCTTTTAAATATTCTTTTAACACTGGAAGCATAGTACGAAAATCGTTAGCCATTTCTGTAGGAATTTGATTAACAAATCTGCCTTTTGAGTGATGCTTCAGTTCGTTAAATACAGCTATTGTTTCCTTATGAGGCTTGCGTCCAAAAACAGGATGAAAATTTAAGAATAGAATGACGGAAATGATAACTACAATGAAAATAAATAGTACAAACATGCTTTCTTCCTTTCTACACGTACAATGGTAATAACATACTACTACTTATGTTTCCTCGTTCACAACTTTTTAAGACTAAAAATAAATGGAGCGATATGTCTGCTTTTCATAAGCACGAGCAGGAGGAAGCTTGTTGATACATTTTGTTACAGTGATTTGCGGAGAGTTTTTTCTTCAAAAAAACTGTTTTATATCGTTTTTACCACACACAAAAAGCTGACCCATACTGGACACAAGTGTTGTCCAACAGATCAGCTTTCACTCTTCTCTATTCATTTAAGCACTTTCCTTCTCTCTTTTCTTGGCGTTTTTCTTCTTTCGTTTCTTCTTTTTACGTTCTAGCTCTTCTTTTTTCATCTGGTTTTTAGCCCGCCTTCGCATCTCTTCATAGACACGTACACAAAGCGTAGCAAAGCTGATAAGGAGTGCCAAAATTTTATACGCCATCCTCCATCACGCCCTTCCATACTAGAAATTGGGCCGTAATCATGAATCTGACTCTCTTGTTGCAGCCGTTTCAATCGGAGTTCTCATTGCTCTAAATGTATCTTTATCACAAACTGCTTTATCTTGCGCGTTTAAAACGAGCAGTCCGTTCCCTTCTGCTTTTTTCGTGAGTCCGATGCTTAACGTATTTTTCACGAGCTGTGCATATACTTCCGCTTCTGATAGTTCACGGCCAAACAATTTTTCCTCGCGTTCGATCAGCAAAGCTGCTGCCCCTGATACATGTGGTGTCGCCATTGAAGTTCCAGACAGCTTGGCATATTTGTTCCCAGGGTAGGTTGAAATAACATCAACTCCAGGAGCCACTAGGTCAATCTCGTCGTTTGTATTTGAAAAAGGTGCCAGTTTCATTTTTTTATCAACAGCACCGACCTGAACCACTTCCTTATAAGCACCAGGATACGCATGCTCGTTTGTGTCTTCTTTGTTGTCCCCTTCATTTCCAGCCGCACAGACTACAAGTACGTCCTCCAAAACCGCTCGTTTTATCGATTCATGCAGTTCTTTCACATCGTTCGGTCCACCGAGCGACATTGAGATTACACGCACTCTCTCGCCGTTCTCACCACGCCATTTAACGGAATAATCGATCGCATCAATGATTCCTTGATACGTTCCGCTTCCATTTTTACCAAGCACTCTACAGATCAACAGCTTCACATCAGGTGCAACTCCCGCAACACCAGCATTGTTTAAAGTTGCTGCAATGGTTCCTGCCACATGTGTTCCATGATAATGAGCATCGGTATAGTCGTCTTTTTCACCTTGTACAAAATTCCGTCCTCCAACGATGCGGTTAGCAAGCTCAGGATGACTTGTGTCACAGCCCGTATCTAGCACGGCCACTACGACACTTTGTCCTTTCTCGCCTTCCCTCCAAAAAGCAGGAGCATTGATCATTTCGACACCATATGGAATTTCTTCTTTTGATGTTTCCATGACATCTTCTAACACAAACGGGATTAAGCGAATTTCACCCATCGTTCTTACCTCCTTTTAAATTGGTAGTTTAATAGAACGTGTAGATTCTCGCTGAGGGTGCTATTATCATTATTCTACCAAACTGTCAAAAGTTACCACAAGTCCTGTTTTATAAATGAGGAATTATGTCTACATCGACATTTTACGCAAGTATCCCTAAGACTTTCCTTACATTCCATCCGACAATTCGACACCAATCCCTAGTCTTATAAAACTATTTTCAAAAACAAAGACCCCCAAACCGGACATTTGCCCGATATTGAGAGTCTTTTTTTGTTATAACCGATTAGTAACGAACAGCATTTGCTGCGTTTACACGGCCTTTCGAGTAATACGTGCCTGTACCAGGAGTGGAATTCGTTGTGTTTTCGATTGCAGCACGAATGTTAGCTGCACTTCGGCCTTGTGAAGCTAGTAATCCAGCGATACCTGCAACTAGCGGACAAGCCATTGATGTACCTGACATATACGCATATCCACCATTACGAACAGTAGAAGCGATATCTACTCCAGGTGCTGCTACATCCACCCAAGAAGATCCATAGTTCGAGAATGAAGCTTTAATATCGTTGCGGTCAGTTGCTGCTACAGCGATCGCATTTGAGTAATAAGCCGGATAGCTAGGAGCAGATGTGCTTTCATTACCAGCTGCCGCCACTACTACTACCCCTTTAGAAGCTGCATAGTTTACAGCGTTTTGAAGGGAAGTTGACCCGCTTGGTCCACCAAGGCTCATAGAAACAACTTTAGCTCCGTTATCAACTGCATGATAGATTCCATTTGCAATGTCATCAAGAGTTCCGCTTCCGTTTGCATCAAGTACACGAACGGCATAAATCATAACGTTCGGAGCCATACCTGCAATTCCTTTAGCGTTGTTTGTCGTTGCAGCCGCAATACCTGCTGCGTGAGTTCCGTGGTCATGCAAATCCATTGGGTCCCAATCGTTATCTACGTAGTCATACCCTTTAATTACTCCACCTGTTAGATCAGGGTGATTGTAATCTACGCCAGTGTCGAGAATTGCTACTTTTACAGTTGAAGATCCGCGTGTGATATCCCATGCAGATTGTGCACTTACTTTTTGTGGTGCCCATTGTACGCCATTGTTGAAATACGTATCATTCGGTGTCCAGCTTATACCATATGTATAGTTTGGCTCCGCGTATTCTACTTCTCCACTTTTTTCGTATTCTGCAATCGCTTCTTCTACCGTGCCTTCTTTTACTTTAATAACATGGAATTTGGGACCTTTTTCTTTTACTTCATCTTTTGCATTGGCAGTCAATGACTTTGCTTTTGCATCTGAAACATCATCTTTAAATTTTACGATAATTTCCTGAGGAGTCACTTTCCCTTTCTCTTCTTTGCTCAATGCTGCTGAAGCTGGTGATGCTAGAGATACTACTAATGGTAAAACCGCTGCCATAGTGGCAATCTTCTTTAACATGTACTTCACTCCTTTAGATTATTAGATGACTAACAATTACTAATATAGGGGTGAAATGACAGAAAATAAAGAAAAATTTTACTATTCTAACAAAAACAAATAAATCCTACTAAATTTTAAAAGTTTTAACTTAAAATAGGAAATATGCACTGTTTTCAAGTTCATAAAAATTATATCTTTCTTCATCTACATGCAGGAAATTCGCGGCACGGCAAGCGATTTTTATTAAGAGAAATATAAAGTTTAGAAAAAAAATTATTGGGTAGTAGGACTAGATGGAAATGTTGTCATTGTCCAAGTGGCGCTCTATTCATAACCCATGTCCTCCAATAAGTCTTGGCACTCTCTAATAAAGGTTTTGATGTTGGAATTAGTAAATTCGGTCTTCCAACCACCGCTTGTACCTTTTCTGAAAGTCCCGGATTTTGAAGGCTCTATGTTTTTTTTCATAGCTTGGATGATTTGATAATAGTTACTTGGCAATTTACCATCTGTCAGATGATAAAGGATTCTATAGAATTCATGATCTTGTTTTCCAGGTTCTCTCACATCTTCATATTTCAAAACGAGTACATTAGGATCCCCTATCCATTTTGTAAAGGTTCCGATAATCACATTTGTACCTGAGTAGGCAAATTCTTCTTCCTTAATTCCTGTAATGAGATGGTTGATAATTTGTTCTTTTGTTAGATTATATTCATTGGCATAGCGTAGAACGGGGTGATCGGGGAGAGTTCTATACATGTAATAGTACAGGGATACGATAATATCTCTTGGGTCTCTAATCAGAAATAATTGTTTAACCTTATTATTATTTAGTTTTTCAGCATTAAACGTGGAATAAAATAAATGCCCATAGATGAAGTGGTTTGCTGGTATCGAGGTTATTCGCTGTATATTATGAGGGTTCTCTTCATTCATATAACCCATAATGTACGGCAAAACCAATTTCATTTCAGGAATTCCCTCTATAATTTGCAGCAAAAGGTGTGTGCCGCTCTTCGGAACGCTGTTTAATATAAATGGTTTAATAATCAAATATAACAATCCTTTTATTTAATAGTTTGCCTTCTCTATTATATTCAGTGTAAAAGGCAAGGTTCTAAAAATAGACAGGTTTGTTTAATTTTCGTGATAAAAGGAATACCTACACATGTAGACTTAATTTTTTGGAGGGATGTTTATATGTTAAAAGTAGGAGATCAAGCACCAGATTTTACGTTAAATAGCAAAAACGGCGATTCATTTTCATTTCATCAGCATATGGAAAGTGATAATCGTTTCCACCTTCTCGTTTTCTTCCGTGGCGAGTGGTGTCCGGTCTGTAACGATCAATTAAAAGAACTTGAACAAAACATTGATACATTTAATGAATTGAACACCCACATTCTTGCGATTTCGACGGATGAAGCCCAGAATTTGAATAAAATGCGTGAAACGCACTCGCTCTCTTTCCCTCTCTTCAGTGACCCTGAACGAAAGGCAGCTGAACCATATGGTGTTCAGTATCACAATGGTCAGCTCTATGAAGATCACGGGGATCACGGGGAACCTGCCTTATTTTTAGTGGACGATAAAAAACGCGTACTGTACTTTGATATCCAAACCGGTCCATTCGGCCGTCCAACAGCGGAAGACTTAAGAAAAACGATCAAGTACATTAAGAAAACCCTACAGAGTTAATGAAAACGGAGTGAAGGCATTTAGCGCCTCACTCAGTTTTTGTGTAATTTTGTTAAATACCTCTCTTCCCTTCACTCAGAATAGTCATTCTTCCGCCAAAAAAACCCACTCACCTGCGTCTTGTGCCAATTCTTTTCTCCACTTTATCTTCTTACCATGAGTTCAGTGATTTCTTCCAGTGCTTAACACTTCACAATCGACTCGAATACAATTACAATAAAATAACTAAACCAATAAGAAAGGTCGGAATTATCGATGACTCAAAATACTGCTTCCATCCCTAGACCTTTAGTTCGAGCGAATCAATGGTTCATCTTTTTGTCCGTTATTGCTACTTGGCTCACGGATCAATCGTGGATTCTGGTGCTTCCATTAACCGCTGGATTACTAGGCACGTTTTTCGGTTATAATCCTGTGATGAAAGTGGCGAAATTATTCTTAACTAAGAAGCCCTCTGAATACATTCCTGAAGATAAAGAGCAGCAGCAGTTCAATCAATACATCGCTATCTTCCTTTTAGCTCTTGGTTTCATGAGCTATTCATTTGGCTGGACTTCTGTTGCACTTATCGCCACTAGCTTGGTCGCCCTGGCTTCCTTTATTGCCATACTAGGCTTTTGCGTCGGATGTTTTATCCGTTTTCAATGGCAGCAGTATCGCTATCGAAAAACGCAAGATCAACCGTAATTAAAGGACTCCATGTTTATTACAAGAAGATAAAAAACAACCATTTGTTCTTAAAGAGCGAATGGTTCTTTTTTTTATTACTTTGTTGCTTCTGAAAAGTAAGTCAATATACATGTATAAAATGAGTGAGTACTCACTTGACAAGATCAATCCATCTGCATATGCTAAAAGTAGTTAGTGAGTGATTACTCACTTTTTATAATTAATTGAGGGAGGTCTCTAAATGAACTCTATGATACAAGTGTCCAATGTCTCGAAAAACTTCAAATCCCACCGTGTTTTAGAAGATATTTCACTTAACGTTGACAAGAATGAGATATACGGATTACTTGGCCCATCTGGTGCCGGAAAAACCACACTCGTTAAGATGATCGCTGGAATTGAAACACCTTCGTCAGGAAAGATAACGGTCCTTGATACGGCCATGCCAAGTCTTCCCATCATGACACGCATTGGATTTATGGCACAGTCTGACGCTCTTTACGGTGAACTAAGCGGTAAAGAAAACTTGGATTTTTTTGCCTCCATATACGGGTTAAAAGGAAACAAAAAAAAGGAGCGCATTTCTCATGTCGCAGCACTTGTAAACTTAACAGATTTCTTAAAAAAACCTGTTCATCAGTACTCAGGCGGAATGAAGCGACGCCTCTCGCTTGCAGCCGCTCTTCTTCACGAACCCGAAATTCTGATCCTTGATGAGCCGACTGTTGGCATTGACCCCGTTCTACGTCAGTCGATTTGGAACGAACTTTACAAATTGAGCAAGAGCGGAACAACTATTCTTGTCACCACACATGTTATGGATGAAGCTGAAAAATGCAGTCAGCTCGGTATGCTGCGAGATGGACGTTTAATCGCGTCAGGGTCTCCCACACAATTAAGAGAGTCCACATCAAGTGTAACAATTGAAGATGCATTCCTTTATTACGGAGGTATTCGCTATGAGAATTAGAGCTCTTGTCAAACGAATCATCCGCCAGTTCGGTCGTGATAAACGAACACTCGCCATGATGTTTCTTGCACCGCTTCTGATTTTAACGTTAGTGAATCTCGTTTTTTCAGGAAACGACTATGTACCGAAAATCGCTGTCGTTAGCAAACAGCAACAAATTGCAGAGAAATTAATAGAAGCGGATAAAGCATTTACACTTTATAAAAATAGTGATGACGCGATGAACGACTTAGAGAATGCAGAATTGGATGCGGTTATAGAGTTCAATCCTTCATCCACTAAAATCACATTAGAAGGCAGCAATCCTACAGCGAACAAAATGGCTCTCATGACGATTGAAAAAGCATTAAAAACATTGAATCCAAAAAACGAACAGACGCAAACGGTCATAAAGCCTGAAATTGATTACTTGCATGGTTCATCGGACATGGAGACGTTTGACTATATCGGCCCGTTTCTAATCGGATTCTTCATCTTCTTTTTCGTATTCTTAATCGCAGGTGTCTCATTCTTACGAGAAAGGACAACAGGAACCTTGGAAAGATTATTAGCAACACCCTTACGCCGCTGGGAAATGGTTGTTGGATACGTCCTTGGATTCGGAATTTTTACCGTTATTCAATCAGCAATCATTGTCACGTTTTCTATTTATGTACTCGACATCATTATGGCAGGGGCTATCTGGTTCGTCATGCTCATCACCTTGATGCTTTCTGTAACGGCATTATCTCTTGGAACATTGCTTTCAGCTTTTGCTAAAAACGAACTTCAAATGATTCAGTTCATCCCGCTTGTCATCGTACCTCAAGTATTCTTCTCAGGTCTGTTCAGCATTGAAACGATGACCGACTGGCTGCAGCCGTTAAGCGTCATCATGCCTCTTACGTACGGAGGGCAAGCGCTTCGAGACATCATGATTCAAGGCGGAGGCTGGGCTCAAATCTATGATGAAGTTCTTGTACTTGCTGGTTTTTCATTGTTGTTCATGATGTTAAACGTACTGGCACTCAAAAAACATCGCAAATTGTAACACGTTTGTTCCTTAAAGAAAATGTGTCTATAATGAAAAGAAATGCACCGTAATAAAAGGAGAAACACATATGTCCGATCAAGAATGGATAACAGTACTCATGAACGATAACGATGACACTGTAATCAGCGACAAACAGCGAAAAATTTTAGAAGCAGCTATTGATACGTTTTCCGAAAAAGGATATGCTGCCTCTTCCACAAGTGAGATTGCAAAAAAAGCAGGCGTTGCAGAAGGTACGATCTTCCGTCACTATAAAACAAAGAAGGAACTCTTGCTCGCGATCGTAACGCCAACAATAGCAAAGTTTATCGCTCCTTTTTTCATTAAAACTTTTGCTAAAGAAGTGTTTGAGAATGAGTATGAGCATTATGACGATTTCTTACGAACGGTTGCCCGGAATCGCTTAGAATTTGTAAAAAAACACTTTCCGGTGCTGAAGATTTTTATTCAAGAAATCGCGTTTCATGATGAACTTCGCGAGCCTTATCAAAAATTGTTCACAGAGCATGTCTTTTTGAAATTTAAAAAGATCATTGAACATTTCCAGGAAAAAGGAGAAATTATTAAGCTGCCACCTGAAACGATCATGCGGATGTCAGCAGCAAGCATTATCGGATACATCCTTCCCCGATTCCTTCTTTTCTCAAATCATGAATGGGACGATGAAAAAGAGATTGAGCAGATCGTGGAATTCATCATGTACGGAATAAGTGGAAAACGATAACACAAGATAAAAAATCCGCCCTTTTAACGGGGCGGATCTTGTTTATTGCAAGATTCATTGTTGACGATCACCGTGCTGATTGGAGTATAGTGAGAAATGTTTTGAATAGGATACATGGTCGTTGGAGACAATGCTTTTGCAGATGGATCAAGCAGTATGTACCCGCATACGAATAGTAACCCAATGCCCCATCTCATACTCTCACCCCCTGACCCGTTTACAAAAAGAAAGAAGAACCAAGAGCGGTCTCTCTGGTTCAAAATTATCGTTTCTATTTGATTTCCCTTTTTGCAACGTATTTAAGCAAGATTTTTTCTCCGGATCGGTTCTAATGAACTTTTCTCTTTTAAAAGGATAACAAACGAGCTGACAGCAAGAAGCAAGAATATAGCACCAGTACCAAGGAATCCATTCGCATAGGCAGGAATTTCTGCTGTTGGTACGTTTTTATTGATTTCTATCCACAAAAACGAGACCCCGATTCCGGATCCATCAACGTCTTCGGCTCCGATTGCCCTTAAGTTCATCCCTTCTGTCAACAAAAGTACACCGATCAAGGAAAAGAGGATACCCGTTATCCATCTCATCTTTTTACCTCTGTATGAAGTAAGTCTTGCATTCTTTTAAAATTAGGACTTAATACACTCCACACATCAAACCGGTTTCCGTCTGGATCAGAAAAGATAAAGTTCTCACCTGTATGACCTCGATCTTCAATTTCCCCAGTTTGGATTCCTAGTTGTTTAAACTTCTCATGCAAAGCATACAAGCAGTCTGCTCCATCCACTTCAAAGGTTAAACAACATCTTGTTTGTCCGTTATAATCAATAAAGTTTGCACTTTCATTTTGTTGAGATTTTACAAGAAAAAAACTTTGATTCGCTAAATTCATGATGGCTTTATCTTTATCTTGAAATTGGATTTCGGCCCCAAGTTTCTCCGCATACCATTTGGCTGAATCAGCCGGGTTCTGAACGGGCACATACGTAGTGCCAACTCGCATTAGTTTTTCATTCATCCATTATCCTCCTCTCCATTAACTTTATGAGTAATAATTCTTTTTTATCTAAAGAAAATCCTTCATTGACCAAGGATTTACAAGTATGAAAGAGAAAATTACAAAGAGAGGAGGTCGATTTTAAATATGTTAATAGACTATCGAAGTAATCATTTCGAACTTCACAAAATGAAAGAAGGAATATATGCAGCTATCAGTAAAGACGGTGGCGGTGCGGTAGGAAATGCGGGTTTTATAGATTTAGGAAACCGAACCATCGTGTTTGACACGTTCAACACACAGCAAGCAGCCATGGACTTAAAGCACTGTGCCGAGGAGTTAACGAATCGACCCGTATCGTGGGTCGTGAACAGTCATTACCATGGTGATCATATTCGCGGAAATCAAGTCTTTTTAAACAGTGGAATTCTTTCGAGTGAACAGACATACAAAAAAATCAAGGAGGTTCAGCCCTCCCGCATTGCGTCACAAAAACAAGATTTAGAAGGCTTACAAAATCATTTTCTTTCATTACAAAAAGAATTTGAGCAGACTTCGGATCCAAAGATATTGGTTCAAATCAGTTTCTTACAAGAGATGTCCGTTTCCTTGCCTACTCTAGAATTGACACTTCCTTCATACACGTTCAAGGAAGAATTTACGTTTCATGGCAATGAACGGACAGCAAAGTTATTTACATGGGGTCCGGCTCACTCGCCATGTGATGCATTTCTATACTTGCCTGAAGATGAAGTACTCTTTATGGGTGACCTATTATTCGTCAACACCCACGCATCATTTTTTGATGAATCCGATCTTGAGAACTGGAAGCGTACTTTAGGAAAACTGGAAACATGGAGCGTGGAGACAGTCGTCCCAGGTCATGGCCCAATCGGAACAAAATCAGATCTTAAGACCTTGATACAATACATCCAAGATATAGAAGTGCTTGCAAACTGTACGAGTGGTGGAGACCAGATAGAAATGCCCATGAAGTATAAAGATTGGTCACTTCCTCAACTTTTCATGAAGAACATCAATCACATACAGAAATCATTCGAGATGAACAGGAGTTAAGGCAATGAATAACAAAGGATTTTATGTAAAAGATGTTACCCCTATTCTACGTATCTTTGATGTCGAGAAAGCAAAAGCCTTTTATCTTAACTTTTTGGAGTTCGCCTTAGATTGGGAGCATCGATATGAGGAAAACTTCCCATTATACATGCAAGTTTCTTTAGGTTCTTGTAAGCTGCATTTATCAGAGCATTATGGAGACTCAAGTCCAGGTGTTAAAATTCGGATTGAAGTTGAGGCAATCCATGTACTTCAGGAGACGTTGCTCTTAAAAGAGGATAAGTACTGCAGACCAGATTTTGAAGAAGCCCACGGGCAGTTAGAAATGACGATTACCGACCCTTTTGGCAACCAGATTTGTTTTTTTGAACCCTTACAAGAGTTGAAAAAATAAAAGAGCGGATATTTCCCCGCTCTTTTTCATTTGTGATTAATCCAACTTGGAGTTATTCTGCCTCACAAAAGCGCTCTTTTGGCAAGCATACTAATAACCATATCATCCATTGGCGGATTGTGCAGACCTGCCCGAACATCACGATAATACCGCTGCAAGGGACTTGACATCGCAAGGCTTCTCGCCCCCACAATCCGCATCGCAAGATCTACCACTTTTGCCGCAGAGTTCGTCGCCACATGCTTTACAGCGAGTAAAGAAGGTCCCATCTCCATTCTCGACTGTGGCTCGTTTACCCATTTTGCTGCAGCACCATACAACAGCTCTCTCGCTTTAAAAAGTTCCAGTTCCATTTCACCGATCTTACGCTGAACTTCGGGAACTTCTCCAATTGGGCCCGGCAAGCTGTTTGGTTTATACGTTTTTGCAAAGTTAACAGCTTCGTTTCGAGCAGCTAACGCCACACCTAAGTAACAGGCTGGAATGTGAAGCAGCCAAGCTTTTGGTACATCCCGACTTCCCCTCTCCTCTTCTACGAGTGCGTTCTCACTTACCTTTACATCTTTCATAATAAGATCGTCACTTCGGGTACCGCGCATCGCTATCATGTCCCATGTTTCTTCAATGGATACCCCGTTTTGTTTCATATCGATTAAATAGTTTCCTTTTTTACCTGTGTCACCGATTTGTGCAGAAACAATTGCATAATCTAGTGCAGGAGCCATTGAGGTGAATGTCTTTGTTCCATTAATGACCCAATTTCCGTTTTCCTTCACCGCTCTAGTTTGCGGCATGCCTCCGCGCGTTGGACTGCCTGTTGCAGGTTCCGTTGCCGCTCGATTTACGAGTGCCTGCTGTTGAACAACTTTTTCACATAATGATCGAAATATTGCTTCATTCCATGATCGTTCTTCAGCCAATTCTAAAAAACAGCCTAAGTGCCAGCCGAGACAGAGTGCTGTTGCGGCATCCCCCTCTGCAATTCTTTCTTGCAAAAGTACAAATTCATATAAACTCAAACCCTCTCCACCAAACTCTTTCGGTATGGTGAGCGATAAATAGCCTGCTTGTTTTAACTCTTCTATATTCTCAAAAGGGAAACTGCTTTCCTGATCATGCTTGTCTGCTCGTTTGGCAAACTGATAAGCAAGTGTATCGATTTTAGTAAACCACTCTTGCTGTTCTTCATTTTTTATATACATCTCATTTAAATAACTCACTTAAACGCCAATCCCTTCCTAACAAATCAGAACACTATGGTTTTGAAGTATAGTGTATGCTTTTTCTTAAAAAAACGGCAAGGTATTAGTCCCATAATTCCCGTTTGACTTCTTCCTGACACATTCCTATTTTTTTCTTTATGGCGATTCTTCCACATTTTATTTAGTTTGCTTGATCACTTTGCAGAGAGAACTATTTCTAAAGTTTTTTTCACGATTGCATCCTTTTGACATGGTACTGACATTTTCATTGGATACATTAAGTGTACAAGGTTCAGCTCCATTTATTGACCTTTACAACCACATCAACTAGGAGGTACATGTTTTATGAAGAAATCAGTTATCGGTTTTACACTTGCTGGTGCACTGCTAGTCGGAGGATACGCGACTACCTCTCTTGCAGCGGACAACAATAAGTCGGAATCAACCTTCACCTCATCAAAACTGTGGGGACTGAAAGGAAAAGGCCACGGCCATTTTAAGGGCAGCTCAGAAGATCTCCTACAAAAAGCGAAGGATCTTGGAATCAACACGAGTGGGAAAGATGCGGGAACCTTAATGAAAGAAATTCGTGAAGTGAGGATTACAGAAGAAGCAAAGAAATTAGGAATTGAGACGCAGAACAAAGCCATCGATACACTTCGTGAGGAAGTTCGACTCGCAAAGCTACAGAAGAAAGCAAAGAATCTAGGAATCTCTACTAACAATAAAGATGCCAGCACCCTTCATAAAGAAATCCATTTCGCACAGCTAAAAATAAAAGCGAAAGATCTTGGTGTTACTACTGACGGAAAAAATGCACAAACACTAAAGGAAGATATTCATAAAGCAATATTGTATAAAAAAGCCGAAGAACTTAATATCTCAACTGATGGGAAAGATTTGCACACTGTAAAACTTGAAGTGATGACAGCCGTGATTCATAAAGAAGCAAAAGAACTTGGAATACCAACAGATGGCAAGCCATTAAAAGAGCTAGCGCGTGAGGTCGTATCTGCTCGCGTCAAGCTAGAAGCTCAAAAGCTAAACATCATAATCGACGGAAAGAGGATTCGTGAAATTACATTTGAAGTACGAACGAAAAAAGTGCAGAACGTAGCAAAAGAATTAGGAATTCCTACAGAAGACAAAACAACAAAAGAACTGATTGATGCCATTAGGGAAAAAGATGCCGATAAGATAAAAGAATTACGTGATGATGATTTTTTCGTTAAAAAAGGGTTCTTCGGATCAAGAGGACATCATGGGGATAAACATCATGACGCTGGTCAGAAAAATTTTCGTGAAGATGCACCTTCTGGTGGTGAAGGCGAACTCCAAATGAATACAGAATTACAGATTGAAAGCGGAAACGAATTGTAATCTGTTAAACGGTCCCCAGTCTATAAAACTGGGGATTTTTCAAGTATAGTAGGGATAACGGGAGGGGCAGCGATGAAAACCATTTTGCTTGTTGAAGACGAAGAAACCATTTCAAGAGTATTGACGGTGTACTTACAACATGAGGGATACGAAGTGCTGCAAGCCTTTAATGGTGAGAAAGCACTAACACTTTTTCTCGAGCAGACTCCTAATCTTGTTATACTGGACGTCATGCTTCCGGACAAAGACGGTTGGAGCATTCTTCAAGAGATTCGTGAGATCAGTTCCTGCCCTGTTATCTTGTTAACCGCTCTTGGAGATATTGATTACCGGTTAAAAGGATTAAATCAAGGGGCAGATGATTACATAACGAAACCATTTATCAGCGAGGAAGTCATTGCCAGGGTCAATGCGGTATTGCGCCGCTCTCCAAATGTTTTAGATTCGGAAAATACGAAACAATACGGCTGCCTTACGATCAACCTGGATTCTCACGTCGTTAAGATAAACGGAGAAACAGTCGTATTAACGCCGAAAGACCTTTCCTTGCTCCTCTTTTTATCAACTAGACCGAACCGCACATTTACGAGAGACAGCTTGATTGGGAATGTGTGGGGTATGGATTACGATGGTAGCGATCGAGCAGTAGATCTTGCGATAAAACGAATCCGTCAAGCATTGGCAAAATGGCCTAGTTCCCAAGGAGAAATCCGGACATTAAGAGGATTGGGGTATCAGTTCTGTGTTTACGAAAAATAAAAACCGGACCACTTTGCTAAAATATTGGACGACTCGATACGTGTCTACTCTTTTTATCGGACTGCTTATTCTTGGCGTGTTTTCTTTATGGTGGATCAGGCACAATACAATAGAAAACCGGTTAACACTTATGGAATATACTGCAGCAGAAACAGCCGACCGAATCGGGCTTACAGATAGAAGAAATGATTTTAATTCCTTTAACCGAAGGCTTGATGACCGGGCTAAGTTACTTCAAATGAAAAAACCGCCAGAGTTGTTTATTACGAATTTGAACGGCAACATTTTAAATGCCAGATCACCTCATAGAGGCCGATTGCCAAATGAGCATCCACTTCAAAGTCTAAAGAAAATTCCGGCAAAAATTTTAGATACGAATGAAACAATTCAAAAGGTAAAGATAGATAGCAAGCCCGTGTATGTCGTCAAAAAGCCCATTATGTTTGAGGGCAATCAAGCTGGATGGGTTGTTGTGGTGCAGACCGCTTCACAAGTAACGAACGTAAATCAAGAATACAGATTCCCAATCTTCTTATTAGTTGGTATAGGCCTCTTAGGCTGGATAGTGATTTATTTTCTATCTAAAAAAATCGTTAAACCCATTCAAGATGTGGCACGAGCAGCATCCCAAATTAAAGACGGTAATTACGACATCAACCTGAACACCCACGCAAAAGAAAAGGAATTATATGAACTATTAACGTCATTTGAGGAGATGACAAGTCGTTTATCACACCTAGAGAAGCTTCGAGCGGAATTGCTGGCAGGTGTAACGCACGATTTAAAAACACCCGTCACCTCAATCAGTGGTCTTGTTCAGGCCGTAAAAGACGGCGTTGTTTCTGGCGAAGAACGAAATGAATTTTTGGAAATCACATTAAAAGAAGTCAACCGTTTACAAAGGATGATTGAGGACTTGCTCGATTACAACTCACTTTCTGCTGGTGCTTTTTCCATTCGCAGCGAAACCTGCCATTTTAATGAAATGGTAGAAGATATCGTGCATCAGTGGAAAATGACACAAAATGAAGATATTGATATAGAAGTGATTCTTCCTCGTGCCAACATTTATAGAGAAACGGACCCGCTTCGCTTGCAGCAGATTTTGATCAACCTTTTCAATAATTCCTATCACTCTATTGATTCTACAGGTTCAATAACCGTAACTCTTACCGAAAACAGCATCGACGTACAAGATACGGGTTCTGGAATTCCTGAAAAAGAACAACCTTATGTGTTCGAGCGTTTTTTTCGGGGAGAAAAGAAGAAACTAAAGGTTAGAGGACTCGGTTTAGGCTTGCCATTTAGTAAAATGCTTGCCAAAGCACTGGGTGCAGATCTTGTATTAAAAGAAAGTTCTCTACAAGGAAGTACGTTTTCTATGGTTTGGAAAAAATAGATTCAAAAGCATTTACAAGAACACTTGTTCGTGTTATTCTATATGTAGGTTAGAACTTCCAACACCTAACCTCCCCACCAGCAGACCGGCCCACCCAGCCGGTCTTTTTTTCAAAAATAGAAAAAACGTTAAACCTACTAGATCAATGCATTCGACTCTAGAATAACGCACATAAGCTTACTGTGTAAAATTATAAAAAAGTTAATTTTGTAATATATTTTGTTTTTTTACAAATCCTAACTAGTGGAGGCGACAAAAATGAAAAAACAAGATAAATCAAAAGATAGTAACCAAAAAGCAGATTCTATGAACCCTGTGGATCAGGGGTTAAACTTGGTTGCTCAAGTAGTTAATAATATTACTGGTCTTGACAAGGGGAACGATGGCAAAAACAATAATAAAGTTTAAATTGAACGCCTTTTTTTAGGCGTTTTTCTTCTTGCCTAATGACATCTTGATTCTCGTACAATTTTTCTGCAAAATCACTTGTGTTTTCCATCATTATAGCCCCTCTCATCCATTTACAGGAAAAAAACTCGTTTCTTAACATACAGCAAACCGTACAAAAAAGCTCTGCAAACGATTAGGTTAGCAGAACTTCTTCTTAGTACATTCGTTGCCTTTTGACCCACAACCATAGAGCTAAAACGAGATGAATCGCTATTACTACAAGTACAGCTCCATATCGATCTGCAATCCAGCTCACAAACCCTACAAGCGGAAGCGTTAAAAGCAGATTGACGATCATCAGCACCCAGGATGTTCTGGCAATTGCCACAATAAACAGTACAATAGGTGCTATAGTAAGGAGCCAAAATAAACCAGTTTGAAATAAATCCATAACTTCCCCTCCGCTTTTCATTATATAAGGGGTTCGTTACTTTCTCCAGCTTTAAACTGGTACTTTTTCTTTAAAAACTACCTCTTTCTCAGCTTCTGATTCTTCATCTTCATATCTTGGTAATGTGAGTAAATAAAAGACACCAACGATTATTAGTGACACACTGACGACCCAAAAAAGAGCTTCTACAGTCACAAATTTCGGGAAGAATGCAGCGATTAATCCGAGAGTGATCGTATGTGACAACATATTGATCGGGGTAATCCAGCCTTGAACACGCCCCATCATTTTAGGATCAACAATCTTTGGCAGCCATCCTCCAATTCCTATGTTGATAAGTGGGATTGATAGACCCAAAATTCCCGTGAACACAAAGAATGTCCATATATGTTGGGCAATCGCACATAAGCCAATGGCTGCTCCACTAATAAAAAGTCCAAGCACAATGGCATAGGAAAGCTTTATCTTGTTTGCAATCATTGAACATAACACACTGCCAACGAGAACTGAAACACCAAAGACGACTCCCATCCACATCATCATCTGCTCGTAATTATCCGGTGCGAGTTTGTACTTCATGATGAACGCAGGCATAACGGACAAACCACCGTTTACTACTCCAAACATAAAGAAACCAAAAATTAAGGACATGAGTAATTTTGAACTTTTTATATAGGAAAAACCCGCTCCAAAATCTTGCCATACCAATTTGATGTTTATATCTTTATACTTGTGATTTCCGTTAGGAAGACGAATTTCTTCGTCCACTTTCATGCTCATTATTAACAATGCAGAGATAACATATGTTACAAGATCGAACACGATTGCCCCTTGGATTCCGATCGTCCAATAGATAAATATCGCTATCATATTTCCGAAAAGCATAAACACACTACCTACCATTTGATTTAAACCTGCGGCTAGCGTATATTCGTCCTTTGATAAAATTCCCTGCACCATAGCAGAATCAGCTGGAAAAAAGAACTTACTAACAGCACTTCGCAGAAACAGAATGGCAAAAATTAACGGCATCCAGTCCAGCAAAATTGCTCCTATGAGCGCAAGACTAAGAGCCGCACAGATCCAATCACAATAGATGGCAATCTTTTGTCGGTCCATCCGGTCAGCCAGTACACCCACAATAAAAAAAACAGCAAGTGTAGGAAGAGAATACATCAATTCTGCCAATGTTGCATAAAAGGGCTGTTCGCCAAACTTATCTAATAAATAAAACATAAATGCGGTAACGCCGATAATACTACCCATCGTTGAAGTAAAACCGGCAAAGAACAACTTACTAAAGTTTCGGTTCTGAAATATTTTCAGAAAATCCTTCATCAAACGACCTCCATTATGTTTGAAACATATATCCACTTACCATTTTCTACCTAATTCCAACTTTTGTAAATGTTTTTTTAGGTTGAACTTTAGGCATTATGACGATACTCTAGACAGAGAGCAAAATAGAGAGGATACTGACATGATTCATTTATTTTCACACAATGATTTAGACGGAAAATCGTGCGGATACCTGGCACAATTAGCATTTGGAGACAATTGCAAAATATCTTATTGTTCTCACGGCACCATTAACGACCGTGTAGAACAGCTATTGGATAACCCGAAAGAACGAAAAACAGAAATTATTATCACCGATATTGCGGTTAATGAAGATTTAATGATGCGATTGGATGAACGTTCTAACGCAGGCGGAAAAGTAAAACTTATCGATCACCATGCAACAGCTCTTCATTTTAATGGCTTTGACTGGGGACACGTTCAAGTTCGTTATGACGATGAACGTCTTACTTGTGCCACTTCTTTGTTCTATGAGTACTTATTAGAGAACGGAAAGCTTAAAGATACCGGTGCTTTAAAAGAGTACGTGGAACTTGTAAGACTCTATGACACTTGGGAATGGTTTGATGAAAAGGTAGAAGCGAAACGCTTGAACGATTTATTCTTCATCCTGCCTCCTGATAAATTCGAAGCACAAATCATGGAACGCCTTAAAGGTGATTCATTCGAATTCTCTGAAACAGAAACGACAATCCTAGACCTCGAAGAAGAAAACATCGCTGATTATATTAAGAAGAAACAGCGTCAGATGGTGGAAATCTGGGATACTTGGTCTCTTGGTGAAGGATCTGAGGAGAAGACTTACAAGATTGGTATTTTACACGCTGAACGTTATCATTCTGAACTCGGTAACGAAATCAACCGTGAAAATCCACATCTGGATTTGATTGTTATTCTTAATATCGCTAACAAACGAATCGGTCTCCGCACCATTCATGAGGAAGTAGATTGTTCCGTTTATGCAAAGCAATACGGAGGCGGTGGCCACCCTAAAGCATCTGGCGGAACGATGACACCTGAAGCATTCGAAAAGTTCGTCGTGGCAGCTTTCCAAGAACAGCCTCGAAGAAACGATGCGCCAAAGAATGAGCAGAACGTGAAAGAAAATCCTGATGGAACGTTATACGTAAACAAATACCAAGACGTTTCAAAGATATTTTCTGAAGATAACACAACATGGTTGATTACACATAAAACTCATCCTGTAGAGGAGACGTTTGACAGTTTCCAAGCAGCTGAAAATCACGTGAAACGGCATTTCGAGGGTTGGTTAATGCGAGATGACGAAGCAAACAACCATAATTAAATAAAAGACATACGGACTGGCACAAATGGTAGTAACAAAACCAAAATTGCGCCGGTTTTTTTAGGTTCTTTTCTCAAAGAATGTTGCTAATGGTCACTTTTTCTTCTTTGACAAGTTGGTTGGAGTGCAAGGGGCGAGACTCCTGTAACGAAGACAACTACATTCAAAAACAACAAGTTTTACGAAAACAGCCCTTTTATTTAAATTTGATTTTTACATACATGATTGTGGGTAAAGTAGGTATCCTAAATACGAAAATGATATTTTTAGGAGGAAACTGCTATGCCTAACCAAAACCAAAATCAAATACAAAACGGAACACAGATGCCCCCTAACATGATGGGCAATCAAGCAATGAATCAAAACCATGGTGGTCACGAATTATTTGATGCTCATGAAGTTATTGCTGGAATCATCAGCATGCTCGATCTGTATCAACTGTATGATCAGCACATTCAAGATCCAGAACTAAAGGACATTAACCACCGTCAAGCTGCATTCGTTACACAAATGTACAATACGATCGTGGACTGCTTCAAAACAGGACAAGATCCACAAGTACCTACTCAACAATATAAAATGAACCAAAACAATAATTCGATATATGGTGTTAAGCCGGGACAGCCGAAGAAGCCTAATAAATCAGTGAATGATCTATCCGACCAAGGCTTATCTGCTTATATGCTAGGTAACACAAAATCATTAGCATCCCTATTAGCCATGACTGCACTAGAGATGACTAATCCTGTTCTACGCCGGGTTATCGCTGACAGCGTACCTAACTTTATTGAGATGAGTTATGAAACGTACCTTTATCAAAATAAACACGGTTATTACCAGGTTCCCCAATTAAATGATCAAGATATGGCTCTTATGCTTCAAAGCTATGCTCCTGCACCCGCACCACAACAAGGAAAGCCGAACCAAGGAAATATGCCTCATTAAGTAGAGTCTCCCCCTGGACGTTATCTTGAAAACGCCCAGGTTTTTTTATGAATGTTTGATCATACTTCTCCTTTCAAAACCGTTAATACTTCCAGACATGTCCGAATATACTATACGGATGATGCGAGAGGTGGTCTACATATGAGTGTATTCTTTAGTTACATCTTATTAGGATTGTCGTTGTCTGCCCCTATGGGTCCGATCAATGCTGCTCAATTGGACAAGGGTATCCGATATGGCTTTATGCATGCCTGGCTTGTTGGTGTAGGAGCTATGGCAGCGGATGGTATATTCATGCTTTTCATTTACTTCGGAGTTGCCAGCTTTGTGGATACCCCTTATATCAAAACATTTCTTTGGCTGTTCGGATTTTTCGTATTAACATATACAGGTATTGAGAGTATTGTTAAATCAAAAGCGTCAGCACACCTCGAAAATGGAAATGGCCGTCACGAAACGAAGAAAAAATCGTTCGGAACCGGTTTTTTTATGGCCATTTCTAACCCGTTAAATATATTGTTTTGGTTAGGCATATACGGTTCCATTCTGGCACAAACCTCTAGTAAATATGAATCTTATCAGCTCCTCCTTTATAGTACAGGCATTTTTCTTGGTATTACTATATGGGACCTGACCATGGCTGGTGTGGCGACTGGAGCGAGAAGAATGGTGAACCCTCAAGTACAACGTGGTATTTCCGTATTGTCTGGCATCGTTCTTATTGGCTTTGGCATCTATTTTGGCATTCAAGCTCTACACCAATTTATCACTTAGACAGACACCTAACTCCCCCCCTCCTAATAGGATAATTTTAGCCTAGGGAGGGATTATTTAATGGATTTAGTGTCTAAGAGTTGGCTCGATCAACATGTACAAAAGCTTGAAAATTGGAAGCAATCAGCATACAACCATTTTACTGAGATGATTTGCGATGAATCACACCCTTATCCGTGTGTTCCTGGAAAGATCGGTTTTCAAGACGACAACTTAAGGTTCGGATTTGTAGATGACCCAAGAGAAACCGCTTCTTGTGAACAGCTTGCCTCGTTACTTAAATCATATGGAAAGGTCTCGCGTGAAACTGGAAAATACGCTTCACTTGTTGTGTTTTGTGATTCTCGTTCAATCGATCCTTCGACAAGTATCGAGACGTATCAAGATTTGTTTTGGTCCATATTAAATGGTGTTCATGAAATAGATCAAACACCTTGGCCCGAGCACATCCCTACAGATCCGCATGATAGCGCGTGGGAATTTTGCTTTGATGGTGAACCGTATTTTGCCTTTTGTGCGACACCTGCTCATTCGGTTCGAAAAAGCCGAAAGTTCCCTTATTTTCTATTAGCTTTTCAACCAAGATTTGTGTTTGATGAGATTAATGCTTCTACATCGCTTGGGCAAAAATTAAAAAAAGCAATACGCAGACGCCTCATCAGCTACGATGGTGTCGATCCGCATCCAAATTTAAAATGGTATGGCCAGAAAGATAATCATGAGTGGAAACAATATTTTTTGAGTGATGATGAATCCACTCCTTCAAAATGCCCTTTCACAGCTATGATGAATAAAATGAAAAGCCTTCGACCGTGAAGGCTTTTTTTATTTGTCTGATAACCTTCACAATCCTACTGATCCCACCATTTCTAGAATAATTTGTTACATCTGGGAGATAGTAAAAAAAGTTTAGTTCATAAAGGAGTTTGAACGGAAATGAACATTTATCCGAATTGTTGGAGTGAGCATGATGCTTTAAAGACGGTCCTTGTTTGTTCTCCTTCCGCTTTAGATGTACCAGATTTGCAGACCGCAAAGGATGTCCAATGGGAAAAAGCGGTTGATCAAAGAATTGCCTTTCAACATCATGAAAACCTGGTTCGTGCAATGGAACAAGCGGGTGTTAAAGTTATAGATTATTCGGAGTATCTGTCTTCTGATGACTTACAGCTTCATGAGCAATTGATTAACAGGATCTTTGTTCGTGACTTAGCTTGTGTGTTCGGAAATATAGTTATCCCTGGTGAAGCAGGAACTTCTATGAGACGGCCTGAATATGTACAATCGCACGTATTGTTTCAAAAATGGTTTGATCAGAAAGATACCTTTCGCATTCAAGCGAACAATGAATGGAAAGCCTTAGAGTATGGCGATGTGCTGATTTTAAACAAAGATGCTGTCTTTATTAACACAGGTATTCGAACAAGCATCGAAAGTATTGAAAGAATTAAACCTCATATATTTCAAGCGGGGTTTTCCGAGATTGGCATTATTGATCTGCCTCGAAGACCAGATACCTTGCATTTGGATATGAACTGTAATGTCGCTGGGTCCGATATTCTTATCGCAAAAAGTTACATGAGGTATTTTCCTATTCACCTTATAACAGAAAAAGCGTCAAAATATCAGATGATGCAAGAATTTCTGAATCGTCATGGCTTTGATGTTGAGTGGACTGGTGAGGTGAAACATACCGTCTCTGATATTAATTTCTTGAATCTTGATCCCGAGACCATACTTATTAGTTCAGGAGCGAATAAGAAAATTTTTAGTCATCATCCTAAATTACAAAAGAAAAGGCTGATTGAGATCAATGTTAACGAATTAGAAAAAGGCGGTGGCGGCATCCGTTGCATGACCTTGCCGCTAGAACGAATTAAAGAATAATCTGTTATAGTACAAAACAAGATTTAGAGGTGTTTATACATGCCCCACTTAGAAAGAGATGGTGCTTCTTTATTTTACAGTGTGCAAGGTGAAGGTTTGCCAATCGTCTTTATCCATCCACCTCTCCTTACCTCTGAGAATTTCAAATATCAGGTAGACGAACTTTCCAAACAATATCAGGTAATTACTTTTGATATTAGAGGTCACGGCAAGAGCAGTTACTCTTGTACTCCCCTTACCTATTCAATAATAGCTCAAGATATCAAAAGTCTTTTGGACCATCTTCAAATTCCAAAAGCGTTTTTGTGCGGTTATTCTACAGGCGGTTCGATCGTATTAGAATTTTTGCTCACGTATGGGGATAGAGCCTTTGGAGGCATCGTGATCAGCGGGATGTCAGAGGTATTTGGCGTTTTAAAAGATAAAGTTTTTTTAGGATATTCTCTCGCAAAACAAAAGGCTATTCCACTCCTAGCATTGTCGGTTTGCAAAAGCAATTCAAACAACGATGACATGTATCAGCTGTTATTACAGGCTGCTATGAAAGGCAACGCAAAAAATATTGAACAATATTACGGATACAGCTTTGATTATAACTGTACAGACCAGCTTAAAAAAATCCATCTTCCCGTTTTGCTTGTTTATGGCAGGAAAGATAGACAATTTCATGCGTATGCAAAGATCCTTCATAAAAAACTGCCTCATAACGAGCTCAAATTTATAGAAAACGTAAAGCATCAGATCCCTACGAAAGCGGCAGCTGAGCTTAATGTAGAAATGGTACGTTTCATGGGCAAACAGAAGGATTACACACCATAATAAAGTTTAATGAAGCAGGTCTGGCATTTGTTGAAGGGCATGTTCTTGAGAAACATGAAGTTTGCCATCTATCGTAAGCGATGCATAGAACACGCTAGACAAGTTCATATTTCTATTTTCAATTCGCTCCATCAGCCACTTTTCAGAAAAGCCCAGCTGATTTAATAATTTTGTATGTATTCTGCCTTCTATAATAACAGGATAAGCGATTTGATTCTCTTTATCTGTAATCTGCAAATCGTTCTTTGTTACGAAATCGAAACCCGACTTTTTAATGACTGAAATATTGCCGTTTGGCTCAATGAAAGCTGCTCTTACTTCTTCGAGATAATAAATATCTTTTTCTCGAAGTAAAGATAAAATATTCTCAACGGAGTATTTGATCTTTTTTAAGTTGCTTTTCATGAATTCACCTTCATATACGACCATTACCGGTTCGAACGTAATGAGCTTTCCGAACTTTCTAAACTTTATTTTTAAATAGATTACGGTTTTTTGGAGGATTGCGATTAAAACGACTGCAACAGCTGTATGGATATGCTCAATTTTAGGATCTGCTATATCTGCTCCCACTACAGCTCCTAAAGTAATAATGATCAAGAAATCAAACACCGGCAACTCGCCAATTGATCTTCTCCCCATATACAAGGTTGCTACAAGCAGTAAAGGGATGATTGTAAAAATTCGCATCGCAACAGTCAGTAATTCTAAAACCATGAATCGTACCTCCTTTTTCAATAGGTTTTGTAAAAAGCTGATTTTTATTAACAAAAAAAATGCAGCAATTAGCATAGGCTATTTCGCTGCACCAGTAAATTAAAGATGTCTCAGGAAACGTTCTGGGCTTTCCAGGAAAGATTTTGTGAGTTGAACATGCTCCAAATCCTCATACTGGCACGTCTTTGGGGGCAATGAATCGAGACTGATGATTTCTGCATCAGGAATCGCCATCAATATCGGGGAATGCGTGGCGATGATAAACTGAGCATTTTTCTTTGTCATCTCTTTAATTAAAGAGATAAAACTCAACTGTTTTGTTGGAGACAGAGGCACTTCAGGCTCATCAAGGATATAAAGGCCCTTTGGACGGAGGCGCGATTGAAAAAAGTCAAGGAAGCGTTCCCCATGTGACCTGAATTCCAGTCCATCATCATAGAGATTTTGCAGGTCGTACAAGGTATGATTATGAGGCATCGATGCCAAATTCTTCGCGAATTGCGACCGATCCTTGTATTCTATTTCTATTTCTTCCAAGCTTCGTTTTGCTTCTTCACGCATTTCAGAAACACGTTTCACATAGTTCACAAAATCTTCTGCTGTCAAAAAGAAACCGTCTCTTGTTCTAATACTCCACGTTAGCTTTAATTGATTAGATAGCAGACGGACAGAAGGATTTTCATTTTGTTGATCGATCCGGATTGACTGGGCTTGATCTGCGATTGCTTGAATTAGAGTGGATTTTCCTGTTCCGTTCTCTCCGACCAATATTGTAACTGGTTTATTAAATGTCATGGAGTCGAGTGATTCAAGCAATGGAAGGGTAAAAGGAAATCCTTGCTGCTCTTTTTCCTTTATGTACGTTACCGAGTTTAAAATCATTAATTTGCTCCTTCCATTCCACGGCTTATCCCTCACCTACGCCTAAATATTTTTTGATCTTCCCATCACTTTCGACAAGAAGAATGTCATTTCTTTCTTTTGAAGTGTATATTTTTGAACCAATCGTCAATTTATTAGCCATTCCATTTTCATAACGATAATTGTTTGGGTTAGGAGACAGAGAAGTGATTTCTCCAAGCTCTTTATTCATTGTTAAGTGGAGTTCCTCTACCCAATCTACCCCTGTTTTATAGACAACCCCATCCCACTGAAAGATATCAGCATCCGGGTTAAGTGTCAGCACTTCTTCAGCATCGATGTTTGAAGAACTGATCGTTCCCTCTTCTTCCTTACAGGCGGTTAAACCGACAACGGATATCACCAACAAACTGAGTAATAGTTTTTTCATTTTTTTCACCTCAATAAACAGTCGAAAAGAGTAGACATCACGTTACATTCATCTTACAAAAAGTAGTCTTTATAATATACTAAAACGGCGATAAGAGACACGATCGTATAAATCATCGCTGTGTAATACGCATACGTAGGCTTAAATGTTGATTTTGTTTCTTCTATTTTCATTCCCGTTATGGCTTGAGCCTGCATACGAACCATGTTTGATGACATACCGCCTGTAGAAGTGAAGTAGCGAATGATCAGTGTAGTGGACAAACCTACAAATAAAGAAAAATCTATAAACTGCCATTTAAAAAACATTGCGAGACCATAGTTCACTCCTACCAAAAACAGGCATGTAACCAAACACACCATGATGTTCCTCATTCCATTCCCTCCTCTTTTGTAGAATATACGAATCAAAAGGAAGAAAGTTCCATTAAATAACGCCCGTGCATCATTCTGCATCGGGCGCTTCTTTTATTCTATCTGTTTATTAATATCTCATGTTTCTTTCACTTACTCGTTCACTTAAAATATACCGGTACTGTGCAGTCCGAAAAAGCTTTGCCTCTAATGCATACTTCGATTGGGGCATGATGAGACTTGCAGTATTTTTAAAATGAACGCTACACGTGTCAGAATCTATGGATTCGATGCGTTGAACGTGTGATTGGGATAACCAGATGCATGTTTCGTTTTTAGGAGATTCTACAGGAAAAAAGAAAATACCTAGTTCGAGGTTAATCATGATTGGGGATAGACTCACATAGCCCATAGAGCGGCGGACAGCTTCTCGTCGGCCTTCATAGCTTGAGCCAAAGAACAAACAACTTTCATTGATGATTTTAATAGGACTGAGTATAACTCTCTCATTTTTTTCCGTTTCAAGCACTTCTGTGTGAACAACGCCAAACTCATTGTAAAACGGTAAGAGCGCCATTGTACTCGTATTGATTTCGTAAGAACTTAGAAGTATGGTTTTTTCCATTTATTCATCCTCCCTTATTACTTAACGTAACCTTCCAATCCTCCTTCCTTTACAACGGTTGAAAGCAAAATACTTCCAGTAGGTAAATTATACTAAGCCTTTTGACAAAAAACTATATATTTCTACAATAATTTTAACACTTTAAATATTCAGTAAAAAATTTCCTCAAAGTGGTTTGAACAATGGAAAAACGTGGTATACATAACAGGTCGAAATAGACACAAATCTCGACCTTTTTCGATGAAGCACAAAATTTTAGCAAAGAGGCTGATGAAGAATGGCAAAAGGTGATCTTTTGATCATTGGTGGCAACGAAGACAAGAGCGAGAAAAAAATAATTCTGTCGAGGTTCGCTGCATTATGTAAAAACCGTCAAGGCCCTATCGGGATACTGACAACAGCATCCGGCTTTCCGGAAGAAGTAGGCAGCGAATACGATGCATTGTTTCAAACCTTACATGGAACAAAGCCACTGCTTTTCCATTTGGATTCCCGTGAAAAAGCGGAAGATCCTGCATTGCCCGAACAGCTATCTTCTTTGTCTGGACTATTCATGACAGGAGGAGACCAGCTGAGGCTTACGAGTATACTTGGTGGTACTTCTTTTTACAAACACCTGTTTCAAGGATGGAAGAACGGATTAATCATCGGCGGAACGAGTGCCGGTGCTGCTGTCATGAGCAGATTGATGATTATTTCTTCCAAGCTTTTTGAAAGAGAGGACGTTTCTGTACTCGAAATGGGTTCAGGATTTGGCTTTTTGGAAGATGTTATTATTGACCAGCATTTTTCCCAGCGTGACCGTTTTAGCCGGTTAATGCGCGCTATAGCGTTAAACCCTCAGATCATTGGCATCGGAATCGATGAAAACACGGCAATCTGGGTGCATAACGATGGTGAGCAATTCGAAGTGATCGGTGAATATAACGTAAGCATATTTGACGGCAAAACCTCTACTTATGTTGATGTTGCCGAAAACAAAGGGAATATGACGATTTCCGATATCCGTTTCCATACACTTGGTGCGGGCGCGGTTTTTGATTTACGCAAACGAGAATTAATCATCTCTTAAGGAGCGAGCATATAAATGAAAATCAATCGCGTTAATTATTTGACTGGCCCAAATCTTTACAGCTTCAAACCAACCATTTGGATTGAGCTTGATATAGAAGAATTTGAAGAAAAACCTTCACATACATTACCAGGTTTTACTGAAAAACTCTTGCAAGTTATTCCTTCTCTTCATACCCATACGTGTTCACGAGGATACGAAGGCGGATTCGTGGAACGTCTTCATGAAGGCACATGGATGGGTCACATATTAGAACACATCGCACTCGAGATCCAGCATCTTGCCGGCATTTCTGTAAAACGCGGCAAAACGATTACGAGTGAACGAAAAGGCATCTATTTTGTCACCTATGATTATGTAGAACCTAAGTCTGGTTATTACGCATTTGAAGCAGCGCTTGAAATTGTAACCGCGATACTTGACGGCCATGAAATCAGCGCGGACCCTTTCATTAAGCATACCTCTGACCTTTATCATCTACATAAATTAGGTCCGAGTACAGAGGCGATCTACAATGCGGCTCGAAAACGCAAGATTCCTGTGGAACGAATCGGGACGAACAGTTACCTCCGCCTTGGAACCGGTAAAAAGCAAAAGTCTGTTCAAGCGACCATTTCAAGTCAGACGTCATATCTAGCTGTTGAGAATTCATGTGATAAAGATATGACGAAAACCCTTCTAAAAAGTGCAGGACTTCCTGTTCCTAAAGGTGATGTGGTATCCAATGAATATGAATTGCTTCAGTCTGCAGAGAAAATCGGATACCCGCTTGTGATCAAGCCGCTTAACGGCAGGCAAGGTCAGAACATCGTAACGAATATCCAAAATGATGAAGACCTGTTAGCTGCATTTCACTGTGTGTATAGTGAAGGAACACACTATATATTAGAACGATATTATGCCGGAAACGACTATCGCTTTTTTGTAGTAAACAACGAACTCGTTGCCGCGAGTCTCCGCCTTCCACCAATCGTAAAGGGTGACGGCTACAAAACGATTGGCGAGCTGATCGATGAGGAAAACTTGAATCCATTGCGTGGTGATGGTCATGAAAAAGCGATGAGCAAGATTCCTATGGATGAGCGTACTGTGGTTCACCTGGAGAAAAGCGGCTATTCCCTACACTCTGTTTTAAAAAATGGAGAAGCTCTTGAAGTGCTGGGAAATGCGAATCTATCAACAGGCGGATCTGCCATTGATGTAACAGACGACGTGCATCCTCATTATCGAAAGATGGCCATCGAAGCTGCAAGTGCAGTCGGTCTAGACATTGCAGGAATCGATATTCTTTCGACTGATGTAACGGTTCCTTTTGTTGAAGGAGAAGCGGCGATTCTAGAGGTAAATGCCGCGCCTGGGATCCGCATGCACCTTTATCCTTCTCAAGGAGAAAGCCGAGATGCAGGCGGCGCTATCGTCGACTATTTGTTCTCTTCTCGAGAGGAAGCAGCCATCCCTGTTGTAGCGGTTACGGGAACGAATGGGAAAACAACCACTTCCCGTCTTGTCTCACACCTTTTACAAAAAGAGAATGTGACCGTTGGACTTACATGCTCTGACGGCGTATGGGTCGGTGAACAGCAGCTGGATGAAGGCGACTGCAGCGGCCCAAGAAGTGCTCGCAAAGTACTGTCCCATCCTTCTGTTGATGTTGCCGTTCTTGAAACTGCAAGAGGCGGCATGCTTCGTGAAGGGTTAGCATTCCGTTATTGCAACGTTGGAATCGTCACCAACATTAGTGAAGATCATTTGGGGTTAAATGGTGTGGAAACGTTAGAAGACTTGAAGAAGTTAAAGCAAACGATAGCAGAAGTAGTTCTTCCCGAAGGAACCTGTGTGTTGAACGCGGACGACCCGAGATGTGTAGACATGGCTCAGCATACGAACGGCGAAGTCATTTACTTCTCGTTATCTGACAGAAATCCGGTCATTCAAACACAATTAGAAAACGGCTCTAAAGTGTGGTACCTCGAGAACGATTGGGTGATGTATAGCGAGAACAGAAAAGCAGAAAGATTCCTGCCCGTTTCTCATATCCCGTTAACCATTAACGGAGCGGCCCGACATAATAGTGCAAACGTACTCGGAGCCCTTGCTGCCGCTCATTCACTCGGACGTCCATTATCCGAACTGCGCAGCAAAGTCATTACGTTCATGCCGACCGAAAACCAAAACCGCGGCCGCTTTAACGTGCAGACCATTCATGACCGTACCATTGTGGTTGACTATGCCCACAACCCAGCTGGTTTAAAAGCATTGTTCGAAACAGTTGAACATTTGAACAAAGGCCGCATCATCACTGTCGGTTCAGCTGCTGGTGACAGAAAAGACACGACCATCCAAGAGATGGGTCGAATCTTCGGCCGCTATTCAGACATTTTTATTATCAAAGAAGACGTAAACCTGCGTGGCCGAATACCTGGTGAAACCGTCCATCTTCTCTATTCCGGTGTAAAAGAAACAAACCATTCACCAAGGGTCCATGTGTATCCGAAAGAACCTGAAGCAATGCTACAAGCTTGGCAGCACTCACAGCCAGGCGACACAATCGTTTTTCTGTACGATGAGTACACATCCATCCAAGGCATTTTACAGAGAATCAAAAACTCTGAACCCGCCTTGCAGAAAGCAGAATAGATGAAAAAACAGTGTGGTTTCCGTTTAGGAGCCCCACTGTTTTTGTTTTACTACTTCTGTTGTTTCTTGTTAAAATTGTTCTTCATGTTGATCAATTCTTTCCCGAATTCAAACTGTGCAAAATTCATCGGATTTTTATTAGGAACAAGATTGGTCATTGCATTATTGTTTCGGAACATGTTTGTCATGGCGTTCAGGCCTTTGTTCATGAGTCCGTTTCCATAACCTCTTCTTGTCATACCAAAGATTGATAAAGCAACGGAAACAAGTAACATCGTGAACATCATTCCATTATTTCTATTCTTTCTTCTCGTTCGAGTCATCTGTTGAAAAATGGGCATATTGCCTAAACTTAAAAGCATGCGCATGAAATTCATTCGTATACCTACCTCCTTCGTACATATTTTATTAGGTGGAACAATCTTAATTTGCGAAAAAAAATGATTTTCACTCATGTAAAAAAATCACAATCCTTGTAATCGTTAGATCGTTTGCTTTATCTTTATTGTTTGCTTCAATAACGAATTTATCCGTAATCAAATGGTGAATATTAATGTGTAATGATAAAAAAACAGTGTGGTTTCCGCTTGGAAGCCTCACTGTTTTTATTTTCCTCCAGATTGTTCAAGTTCTATTCCGTCCATATACCTGACAAACTCGAGATCAATGTCATCTACATGATATCCATTTCCATTGACGGAGTGTTCAATTATTACCTCGTTACCTGAACGGTCATATGGCGTCCAACCTAAATACATAAAGCGGCTTAAAGTAAAATGATCATAAAAATTGGTTTGTTTTACGGATTCCATTTTTATCAATGAGTCAATAACAGAGACCCACTCTTTAGACAGTTTAACTACCCCATATGATTGTTTACCGTGTGTGATCTTTTTAACCATTTCCACCTTTGGAAAATAATTTTCCTGGTCACCTGTTATAAAATAACCCCTTTCTCGGGTTAAATAGTAGTGACTGGAATTCACCTTGTCATCAGGGTGCAGATTCCATACAATACGATAGGTAGAAGGAGTTTTTCCTTCAACCTTCCATAGCAGTGGTTGACCGACAGTATCAATCATTAAAACTTGCCACTTATTCTTTTTCCACTCCCAATAACTCGTTCCATGTCCTCCGGTTTTAGACTGAAAAGGCACAAAGTAATGAAAGTCATCCACAGAAATGGTGTCTTGTATCCTAACAGCCTTGGCGGTAGTATGGGTACTATTTATTTTCTTTAATAATTCATCGTCATTCAAAAAAGCACTTGGCTTTGAATAGAAGTACATATAGATGGTTACAGATAATAATGCAAATAGGATAAAGCCCAACAGTATCCACACTGTTCTTTTCACTCTTGTCCCCCTCCTTTTACTAGAAGTGATTGATCTGAGCGAAAATAGAATTGCTTTTCGGGGCTTATAAGTAAAATGCCTTGCCCGTCCCTTTCCACATAAACCAATGTTCTTAAACCACTTCCCCATTTAGGGATGGTTCCAAAAAGTTGATAGGGGAACTTTTCTAGTCGTTCCTTAGGCTCAATATCTATATTGACAATTTGGTTATACCAGCCATCACTGTCGATAGTTTCAGGTCTCATCTTATGTAATTGTTCTTTCAGCACACCTTTTTGAAGCGAAACGTTGCTTGCAGACGGATGAAGTGTTATCACTGTTGGATCTTCCACTTTTGAGATATACGTGGATAGTTCCTTTTCTGGATACAACGTATGGTGAATCGGAATGGAAGCTAATGTTGCAGCCAGAAAAATAAAGTTGGCAAAAAAACCTAACCATGCAAATGGACGGTATGCAACCCACTTCTCCACTTTGTTTCTAAACCAAAAATACAAAATCCAAGCCCCAAGCGGCAAGATTGGAATCTTTAAAAAGGTACCAAACACCTGCCAATCAATAGAGAATGAAAAGAGTCCTGCCACTAATAAAAGAAGAACTTTCCAGATCTTCGGCTTTTCGTCTTGCTTTTTATAGATTCGGTAAGCGAGGATGCTGACTAGGATAAGTGCAATACTTTCTGTTAAGATCGATGGAAAGTGATTTACGGAATAAAAATGGATAACGAACACCGCCTCACAATGTAAATATTTTCTAATAGTTATTCTATCGGCAATTCTCAATACCGTCTACAGTTCCTTATAAAAGAAAAAAGCTGTCCCATGACAGCTTCACTTTTTAATCGGTTTGACCACAATCGCTTGAGATGCACTTTTGATGATACAGTCTTCCAAATCCTCTTCATTAATAAAGCCTAGAGTAAGCGCAGATTTCACTTTTTCCTCGTCCGGTTTTTTTACGAGATGAATCAGCTCATTCATGTTCAATTCTTCTAGTCGATGAACCGTCTTCTCATCATGAAACTTTTCTGTTTTCCTGATCTGCCTTTGCAGCTTGTATTGATTAACAGTAATTTCACCTTTTTGATTGGGCCCAACCACGTTATCGAAATACATATGAAATACTTTTTTAAGCTCATCTAATTCCTTTTCAACCTCTTTTTTCCTCTCATTGAGCGTGTTGTATTTGATCACCAAGTCCTCAGAAATTGAATAATCCACTTTGTTACCCACAGCTCGTCCCCCTACTACAAATTGATATTTAATCTTATTGCGGTGGGGATGAAAATATAACTTTTATCCAAATAAAAAAAGCCAACTCCCCTTTAAATGGTGAACTAGCTTTTATCGACTTTTCTTAAGTCAAATTAGTTATCCTGATTTTCCTTAGGTTCCTCTTGTTTTTTCGTGCCTTTACTTACATACGGTTTAGGTCCCTTTTTCTTGCCGCTCGATTTCCAACGGTTCCAGCCCTTCTTGCCAGTTCCCTGACCTACCCCGCTCTTCTTGTTGCTATTTGCTTTTGCTTTACTCATCATTATCACTCCATGCACTTTCTATTACTTAGTATAGAGCAGAAAGGCTGATTATACTACAGGTCAGATGCAATCTAACGAAATTCCTTAGTGGTAATTAGAATAAATTGGTTAAATATGTGATGAGATGCTATTTTTATATGATTGACTCAATTTCTTATGTGATGTTGCTTTGAAATTATGTGTTTACCCTAAGCAATTATGTGATAAATGACTTTAGAAAATGACAGCATTAAGAACATCCACTTTTGATGCCCTTTACAACTCCTTATAAACTAAATTCATTACTTGCAAAGGAGGAATTTTTATAAAAAGCCCTCATCAAAATCCTTTGGTTATTCAAAAGTTAGAAGTGGCACTTAAAAGAGTGGCAAAACACTCAAAAATTTGCGAAAAACTTGAAGAACATCTGGCAAAACATCTTGCAGGATTAAACGGTGAGAAATCTTTGGAGTACTTTTACCGGTACTTACCTCAAGACGTTCAATTTATCCACAATATTCGAATACTTCATATGAATTTTTACTTTCAAATGGACACTCTCATCATTACTTCCAAATTCATTATTCTTTTAGAAATAAAGAATTATGCCGGACACCTCTATTTTGATGATAAATATGGACAATTAATTCGCAAATTCAACGATAAAGAAGATATCTTTGATGACCCCATAGAGCAAGTAAAGAGACAATCTTTTCATTTATCCAAAATACTCAATCAACATAAAATACCCGAAGTTCCTATTGAAACTCTCGTGGTTCTTACCAATCCCCGAACCTATATACATAGTTCACAAACAATAAGCACGATCGTTAAAAGTTCACGAATACAACAAAAATTTCAAGAATTTGATCAAAAATATAAAAAGGAAGTGTTAACCTTGAAAGAGAAAAAAAGGATTCATAGAATATTAATGAAACTCCATGAACCCTATAATCCAGATATTCTAGAATATTATGGAATTGATAAAAGTGAGTTAATTACAGGTGTCTTATGTTCTGAATGCCACACAAGGATGGAACGAATCTCAGCTAATTGGCAATGTATAAAATGTAAACATACATCGAAGAATGCTCATATTCGTGCTCTTATGGATTACGCACTCCTCATCTCAACCGATATAACCAATAAGGAGTGCAAAGAATTTTTACATTTATCATCAAGTATGCAGGCCTACCATATACTGCATTCGTTAAATCTCCCATACACTGGGGCATCAAGACGCTCAAGAACCTACCACCTGGACTCCCTCATCACTTAATGAATTCCTTCAATTTTACGGCATCCGATTCATCCAGCTCGCCATGCCTATTCTGATTTGAGTCAACAATTCCAGTATTCATATCCTGATTAAACCAAATCCGATATTCTTCTAATTTTTCAGGTTCGTTCGGATCCAACTGATAAAAGAATGTAAGCATCACGTCTTCTTTTCTCGTCATCTCCACCTTGGCGTTTTCCCATTCCACCTTACTCATGATTCTCTCAATCGTCTTAATCTCGTTCTCATCTACGATCTTATTTTCCTCTGAACGATTCTTGCCTTTCTGATAATCAATTCGAAGCAACTTTTTCTCATTGCAACCAACTAATCCGATTAATAGGACCAAAATGACAAACCAACTTCTAATCAGCCGGATTAATAATCGCCATCAACTGGTGATCTTCCCACTTTCCGTTAATCTTTACATTTTTGCGGGCGAGCCCTTCTTTTTCAAAGCCTGCTTTTTCTAACACCCGAATGGAACTTTTATTATGAGGCATGACTCCTGCTTCAACCCTATGTAGATCTAATTCTTCAAACGCGTATTTGACAATCATCTTCAAGGCTTCAGTCGTAAAGCCCTTTCCATTATGCTTTTCATCTAAAAAATATCCAACAAACGCACTTTGAATGGATCCGCGCATGACTGCGAACAGATTAATCGTACCAATCAAATCATCTTCATTTGTAAAAATACCAAAGAAATAGTCCATATCCTGCTCAGCGTTCTCAACGAGCGTTTGCAGCCGTTTCTGCTGACTTTCAAGAGTGTAGAAATCAGCAGAGCGTTCCATTGCAAACTTTTGAAAAAACTCTTTGTTTTCGACCAATAGTTGCAGCATTTCTTCCGCATCATCAACATGTAGTAATCTAATATAAATGTTCTGTCCAGATAGCATTTGTTTTACATCAATACTTTGGTTCATTTTCATTCCTCATTTCTTCTCTATATTCAATCTCGTGTTTTGTATCGTAAATGTGCTAGTCCTTCATCACATCAATCTGTCTCCCCATTGTGATGTCATCATAAGGCGTATATTTATTAGAAGGCATCTTGCGTTTAAAAAACGATGGTGTAGGAGAGAATACCTGCAACAGTCATCGTCTATCCTCCTGTTCGTGAGCGTCTCACTCTATACGTCCTCATGCCTTTTCTTAGAGGCGTTCTTCTCATTACCTCTTTTAAAGTTGCCTGTCACTTTTGCTAGAATCAGCTGCACTTCATGATCTGTTGAGGCTTGCTCGATTCTCTTCAGAATTTTCTCCGCTTCCTTACCCTTTAATGTCGTTACTGTCTTGCCGTTATACTCAATAAAAATTGTACTGTTCTTCGTTACCCTATAAGTAAAAACCTCTTCTTCCAACCGTTTTCGCTTATCCATATTCCCCAATTTGCTATTCTCCTATCATACAGTCAACGTTTACTTGAGTACCTTATACAGCCTCAGATCGGCTCACCAACTTACCATCAATGAAGACGTTCACTACATATTGCTACTTAATAGAGTCATATCTCTTCTACAATACAATGGGTCATATTTCACCAACCATCGAAGGATTATGCCAGTAATTTACAGTTTCTTTTTCTTTTATAACTAAGTATGTTATGATAGTTATATTACTAAAACTTAGGGCTTTCGACTTTTCTTAGTCACCCTCCGTTCATGGAAGGGAGTGCAAGAAAATGGAGAAAATCAGTGTATTTATGGACGATTACCGTAGTCCACCAGAGGGTTATGTATTTGTCGAGACCATCGACGAGTGCATTGAACTATTGCGAAAATTCGATATCGAACATCTGTCATTGGACCATGACCTGTTGAGTAAAACTAGAAATGGCACCATGCTTGTCCAAATCATGATAGAAGAGAAACTTTTCGCAAATCGCATTACCATACACTCGGCGAATTCAGTTGCCGGAAAAGGCATGTATAACCATTTAAAACAAGCACAACATGATCTTATAATGCCTCCAACCATTATAGTTTCCTTACGTCCACTGCCTCTTAAATTCTTCCCGCCACGTGTCCTGCAGCATTATCTGGAAGTGAGATAACTCACAATTTACTCATTCACAATTCTTATTAGCATAAACTGAGGAAACAGCTACAGTTTACATTCATCAAAGATCACTAGGCATAGTAGCCGTTTCCTCAATATTAACACACCAAGAGATAATTGTTGTACTGTCCCTCACACCGCTTCTTTTTACTTCTTCTAATAATTTCTGGACTCCTTCATGAACACTGACACCTTTACAAACATCTTCTACCGCTTTAGGATCTGCAAACGATACACCCGGACATTCTGTCAATCCATCCGTTGTCATAAAAATCCAGTTATCACCATGCCGTAATTCTTTTTTTCCAGTGCTGTAACAAGGAACAGCCATCTCAAACGTATTGACTTCACCCACCCATTCGTAAAAGCTTCTCTGATTCAACTGTCTTTCACCAAGCGCAATCAGCTCTGGATGAAACATATGCAAAATGCAGTCTCCAATTGAAAACCACCACAAGTATTTTTCTTTTCGAATCACGATCATACAAGCCGTTTCTCCTATCGTTCTTCGACATGCCTCCATGAAATCGGGTTCTTGAAAAACGTCTAAAATAAGGGTATCCATTCTTTTTAACGCCTCACCCACTGGCAACAACAGCACCCTCTGAATCTCATGTTTGTTTTTATTAAATTGATTAATCACCAACTCAACACTAGACGCGGTCTTGTGGCCATCAAGAATCATAGAGAACTCCCAATCGGCACTTTCATTCATCCAAACCAGGCACCCATCTTCGTTTTTATACTGTCCAACTGAAGAGTTTCCACCGAACCTGCCCACTGCAATGGAACCTATTAAACTTACATCTAAGTTATCAACGAAATGCTTCTCACTACCCGTCCGGCTCCACTCATTCATAAGGATGTTCCTCCAAATAATTCTTTATCCGCTCACACACTTTAACAATCTCATCGTTCTTCCCAAAAGGGGCTTCCGGCCAATCGTACACTTCCCACGGACCCCAATGTTCTTTAGGCGTATTTTGATAGCGCGGAATAATATGCATATGCAGATGAGGAACAGAATTACCTGAAACGACGGAATAAATATGTTCAGCATTCTCCGTTTCTTTGATGGCTTTACTTATTCTTGCCATGATGACGCCGAACGCTTTAGCTTCATCCATTGTCATGTCACCTAGAGAAGGAGCGTGCCGCATAAGGTCAATCATAATATGTCCTAAATAAGAAGGTTTTTCACCGTTATCAATATGGCCGACGTATACAAAATCGTCTTCAAAGATCATAACTCCTGATGTCTCCAAATTACCTTTATGCTTGTTACAGATAAAACAATCTTCCATTTTCATCACTCCCTATAAAATAAAAAAGCCCATCATCTCTAAAGAGACGATAGGCTAATCCTAACATGGTACCACTCTTCTTGATTTGCCTACATCTATACTGCAAATCTTCTCAAGACTCTATCACGGGAGTTAACCGTTCAAACCTATAAAATCAGCCTGACCACTCCTAGGCGAGTTCGGGAATTTGATTGACTGCCTTTCACCAAATCAGCAGCTCTCTTAACAACAGACACTCCTTACTACTCCTAATCACAGCGTTTCTTATATGGAAAACTTTTACTTATCATAGGGCTTATTGGAAAATCTGTCAATAACAATTTACGTTAAAGTGTACTTTAAGACTTTTTGCAGGAGTGTACTCATAAATAGCGAAATATAGTTTAGAAATTTTTTTAGGAGGTTCCTATGTCCACATTTGTTTCTCATGTTGCTACTCTTGAAGTGCCTGTAAGTAATCTTGAAAATTCAATAGCGTTTTATGTAGAGGTTCTAGGTGTTGAGGTCGAATTTAAAGGCGAGAAAAACGCGATGCTTACGTTTAAGAAAAAAGGAGTCCCGACGTTTTTTTTAGTTGAAACTGATCCAGCAGAAGGTAAAGGGATTGCATTTAAAAACACAAATAATGATGTAGTACATAGCATAATCGATTTCTATACACCTGAATTAAAGAATTTCTATACTTGGCTAAAAGAGAAAAACATAGAAGTCGGTCCCCTAAACGTTAATTCTAATGAAGTAGGCGGTTTTGGTTTTAAGGATCCCGATGGAAATTTGTTAAGTGCAACTAACTTTCTGCATGAAGGGCAATAGTCCAATAAGACCGCCAAAATCTTTTGGTGGTTTTTTTATATACCTGAAGCCACCGATTTTTGATCTATCCATTCTTTAATTTGTCCTTCAAATTCTTCTTCTTTCCAGGCAATTACAGCATTTAATTCGCCTAATCTATTTATTTGATATTGGAAAAATTGATCTCCAACATAATAGGCTAACCTACTATAACCAAATTTTTTACCACCATTGATTGAAAACCATTCCTGAAACAGTGATTGGGGAGATAGGTTAGCATAATCTTTTGCAAACTCTTCAAAAATTTCTTTTTTATTTTTCACTGCAAATGTTAACCAATCATAGCCTTCACCGTTAAATGAAAAATAAATAGAAGGGTGTAAATTAACTGCTGTTTGTCTGGAAAAATGAGTAGCTGCTCCTTCTTGGTTAAGCCATGTGAGAGGATTGTTCCATTTAAGTTTTGACCAATCCATACCCGCTTCATTTGATATGATGTTTTGTGCAGCATGACCAAATTCATGTGCTACGATTGTTTTTAAATGGTCAGGGTCTGGAGAGAGTTTCTCTAATGCAAAGGTGATGTTAGGAATAATTTGTCTGTGTGTATAGGCATTTGATCCGAATCCTCCAACTATCAAATTGATATCAACCGGAAATGTAATTTGGTACAACCGGTAGTATTCTTCAGATACTTCTTTAATAATTGGGATTATTGCTTCATGAACCTGTCGTATTAATGAAAAACACTCAGAGTATTTTGCTATGGATAAATTAAGTCTTTCTTCGGTGTTCTTGCAGTGATACGTAAAATATTCTTGAAATATTTGTGGATACTTCTCATAGTAGCTCTTTAAAAATTCTAAAGAAGGATGAAAATTACTAGTAAAATAGGAAACAGTATCAATTATTTTCATATGCTACATTCCTCCAGAATACTTTGTTGATTCGTAATCTCTAATACTCTTGAGAGCTCTTCTTTTCTTCTAAAAACAAACTGTTTGGTAACACTAGGATCTCTATCTCTTCTCTTTTAAGATCAAATCACTAGTTCCCAAGTCTACCATCTTCTCTAGAGGTAATCCTGCTTCAATATAACTTCTTACTAATTTCCAATCACCATTCTCATATCGAAATGTTTCAAAAAACAAATTTGCGGTTTCTAATTTTTTCCCATCAACAACGAGCGTAGCCCATAATATGACCATTACCTCATCATTTCTTAATGGAATAACCCCCACTTCGGTTAACATCCACTCTGCATCATGATTTTTAACATAATTGAAAGCTTGTTCCCAGCCATCTATTGATTCTTTGTAACCAAAGTTCACTTTTTCCTGATTTCTAATTTCTTGTGCCTCGTAATTGTTACAAATCATTTCTCTTAACTCTGAAATAGAGGAATTTCTCCATGTTTCTTTGAATTTTTCTATAAACTCCCTAAACGATTCTTTCATGCTTCCTCCTTAAAATCCCTCAGTCTCTCGCATTCCACCATCCGAAATCAGCACTTTTTGTTACTTTTATAAAGATTTCGTAATCGACCATTTCCTAGAAAATGCTTCCTGGAATTCTTTCACACTTTTAAACATTCTATCAGGTTGAACGGTAAAATCTTCTGTCTGGTATTCAGGTAGCCAATGCACTCCGATTGTCGTTACCTTTGCTGCAAGCCCTGCTAGGATGTCAGCTTCACTATCTCCAATAAAAAGCGCCTCTTCGTTTTTTATACCCAAAAGATGTAAAGCCATAAATATCCCTTCTGGATGTGGTTTCGGATTATCAACATCATCACCCGTCATGATTACATCAAAGAAGTTTTCCATTTGGAGAGCTGCTAATGAAATATCTAAACTCCGTCTAGCTTTTCCCGTTACAATTCCTAGTTGGTAGCCCTCTTCTTTTAGATGTGTTAACAGGTCGTCAATATCCTGATCATTTTTAACGAGTTCATCGTGATGTTTCAAATACATGTCATAATACAACTCAATTGCTTCGTCTTTGCTTTCATGAGTCAGATTATTTCTAATAATTCCTGTTTCTGAAGGTCCGAACATCGCTTTAATTTCCTCAGAAGAAAGTTCGGTTGAATCAAATTTCCTAAATACCTGTTGAAAAGCGTAAAAACAAACCGGCAGCGTATCAGCGAGTGTTCCATCAAAATCAAAAATCACCGCTTTTTTCATAACCACTTCCCCTTTTCTAAATGTTTTTGACTATCGCTACCAAGCATAAGTTTCTTCAATGTTCATACCTCCACCACCTGATCAACGGTTCTGCTTAGCCCATTCATTTTTTTGAAGGCGATAATAATAATAAGCATCTTTGCCGATCTCCATATTACCTACAAAACGAAAGCCGCATTTTTCAATAACTTTGTTAGAAGAGTGATTGTGTGTGAGTGCTACGGCGTTCAGTGTTTCCAAATTTGTTACTTTAAATAAGAAGGAGATCAGCCCTTTAGATGCTTTTGTCGCAAATCCTCTGTTTAGAAAATTCTCAGATATGGCATACATGATCTCTCTATTCGGCTCAGGTAAATCATCCTTGATACCCGTACAGCACCAGCCTATAAACTTCCCTGTCTCTTTTAGAATGATTCCTAATTTCAAAAATTCACCTCTAACAGCAGGTGTTCCAGAAACGGCTTTTAAGAATTCCTTATTTGCGGGTATCTCATAGTTTGTGACCCAATCCAGACGCTGTTCCTTCGTTGATTTCCAGTCTGGCAAAAATGTAGAAATTTCTTTTTCTGAAGCAATGTTATAAATATCTATAGCATCTTCAACCGTAAATTCTCTTAAGTAGATATCTCCGCAGTCGATGGTGAATTTTTTCGATAACGTATTATTTTGTTTCATTGTGTTCCTCCAAAAGTTAAACATTTCCATATATAATAGTAACATAGAAGAACTAGTTTCGTTTATCGATTCTCTTCTTGAATTTTTACTTATGGTACTAATCATTTATTGGTTCACACAAAGAAAGGCTCTCAAGAAAAACAGTCTATGATTGGGAAAAAAACTGAAAGAGGTTGAAGAAGTTGATTAACCAACACCGTAGGATAATTGGGGTTATACCACTACTTATGATTCTGTTGATAAATAATTTGGATTTTATTAGTTATTCATTTAAAAATCTATTTAACTTTTCTCTCCTTGTAGTTTTCATTGTTTTCAGTGGCCAGTATTTACTAATGAAAAAAAGAATAGATGATTAACAAAGGAAAACGAATTAAAGAAATGATAAAGGTAGACGAATACTACTTTGTCAGTTCTTATTCATACAGAAAACCGGCAACAATTTCGCTGCCGGTCTTTTACATTATTTCTTGTTCTGTAATTTTTTTATGTTGTTAGTCGAATCATCTGTATACGGTTTTCCTACTCCCCGGACAAGAAGCTGCTCCAAGCTTGATAAATAGGACGACCATCCTCTTTCGCAAGCTTCAAAGCATTCCAGTTTTTCAGATAAACCTATATGCGTAAAGTGTAATACCGATTCTTCTTCTGCCTTGCTTTCGATTTCAAATTTTATCGTCGTTCCAACCCAGTCTCTTAAGTTAAGAAACCCTGTCTGTTCTGGATGCATGGAATCAATGACGTTCCATTCCACAAGCTTGTTTGGTATTAGGGATTGAATTTTTGCTTCTGCATAAAAGCCTGCATGCGGAAAACGGAATTCTGCCAGATCACCGACTTTTGTGCCGACATCTGCAAATTTCGTCCACCAATCCCGCACACCTTCTTCTGTTGCGACAGCTTTATAAACTTTTTCAGCAGAAACAGGCAATGTTAGCTTATATTGAACGTCATTAGACAAAACGGCTCATCCTTTCCGTAACGATTTTTAAAAGTGAATATCTGAATTGATCTCTTTACCCGTTTACGACTGATGCGTCTTTAACGGCATTTTTTAACGATTTCATGACTCCGATATGCTCACTTTCATGAAAGGCAGCAAACCCGATCAGTTCACCAATTGTTTCTAACTGCATAGTTGGTCCAAGAGGAAGTGGATTCGCAAGCTTTTCATCCAGTCGTCCTTCAAATGTTTCTTTAACACGGCTCATTTGTTTAGCAAGCAACGACTTGATTTCTTCAAGCGTCGGTGGTGTTGTATTCCAGTCAGAAGGTCGAGTCCCTCTATCAAATAATGCACCATATGTTTCAGGCATGTTAACCGATTCATTGGCAAAATGAAAAACTATTCCTTCAACAGAAGCTAAAATGTGACCGAGCTGCCAGCGAAGAGAGTTTGGAAATCCTTCAGGAACGATGTCCGCATTTTCTTCTGTAACCCCTTCAGCTACTTTTAAAGTGATATGACGCGCGAATTCCAATTGGTCAAAAAGCATGTTCTCTTTCATAAAAAAACACTCCCCATATTTTTTATTGTTTTGCTTAATCTACTTAGCCAAATACTTCAATGACTCTAGTGCAAGATTCTCCCATAAATCTTGGTCTGGTACTGAGACCCACTCTTTCATCTGACGACCTGGCATGGGCTCAAATAAATGGGTACCTTCCAAAGATAGAACGTGGTTATGTCTTTCAGGTGGAAGTTTAAATACCATTTCGTCTTGAAAAAACATGGCAAACACTTTCCGGTTTACTTTGATGCATTTCGCCCCAAACATGGAACCTTTCGCAGCATGTTTCGTAACTTTTAAATGCTCGGCAATTTGATTGTATTTTTCTAGAGCAGTCAAATTCTTTTCCCCCTTAACGTTTAGCTCGTTAGCGCACGCTTGATGGGTTGACTTGTACGTCCGTTGATAAGCCCCAGGTGGAAACCTTCATGATACAAACAGAAGTTCACGACTTCCCCTAGTGTCTCTTGAGGATTTCCGTATAAGTTAAACGTGTTTGGTGTTTTTTCATCAAATGAACGACCTTCAAGATGCTTCTTCATGTGGTCCATCTGCTCTTTAAACATGGTGGAAAGCTCATTTAAAGTTGGAGGCTCCGTGTTCCAGTCTGCAGGCTTTGATCCTGATTTGAACATTTCATAGTGATCCTCAGATAGGTACATCGGAATTTCTGCAAAGTTAAACAAGAAAGCATCTGCGACAGCTAATATATGCCCAAGATTCCAGCGGATTGAGTTCCTGTAGCCATCTGGAATTTCGTCAGCCATCTCATCTGTGATGGATACAATGGATTTTGTAGAGATGGCACGTATGATTTCAAATTGTGTTAGTAATTTTTCTTTATTCATGTTGTGATATCTCCTCTCGTTCGTATTTATTTAAGATTTAAACGAAGAATTGCTTCAAATTCACTTCTAATGAACTTGTCCAACCAAAGTTATGATTTTTTGCAGCTTCTTCACTTGGAAGATCAGAATGCGTAACAACCACTTCAGTCGCGTCACCTTGTTTTACAAAATCAATGGTCACTTTTGTCGTTGGAAATTCAATCTCCCCATTTTCCCATTTCCACGTAAATACTAATTTTTCATTTGGGACGATCTCTACATACTGACCTGTCAGGACATGAGTGTGTCCATCAGGCGAATGCATGCTGAACTTATATTTTCCGTCCACTTCGACATTCATTTCTTCAATTGTTGTTGTGTAGCCTTCTGGACCCCACCATTTTGCTAGTTCTTCTGAATTGGTCCATGCATTGAAAACTCGCTCTCTGCTTACCGGATACGAGTGGTTTACTTGAAGTGTAAAATCTTGCGTATTATTCATTGTGATCATTCTTGTTTCCTCCTTTATTCTCTTCTGAATCTAATAAGTACTTTTCCAAGCTTGTTAACTGACCTTTCCAATAGGAGCTTAATTCATTCAGCCAATTTGTAGCATAATCAATCCCTTTCGGGTGAAGATAATAGTACTTATATTTTCCCACCTTTCTATAAGATACTAGGCCTGCATTTTCCAGAACCTTCAAATGCTTTGTGAAAGCGGGTAAAGACATATCAAAAGGTTCCGCCATCTTTTTAACGGTTTTCTCACCTCTAGACAGCTCTTGGATGATTGCTCTTCTCGTAGGATCCGATAAAACAGAGAACACTTGATCAAGATTATGTTTTTTATAGTTAACCATGTAGTTAACTGTAATTCATAAAAAAAAGAATGTCAACTCACACCCCGGAAAAACTCACTTCCATTTCTTGAACTAAACAAAAAATCCCTTGCATGCGTAGCAAAGGATTTTTCTATGAAAATTAGTAAAAGCGTCTGAAGCGTCTAAAGCGTCTAAACGGAAACCCAAATAGTCCGAATCCTGGGAAAAATGGACGTACGAAGAATGGGAAACCAAATCCAAATCCGAAGCCTGGAAAGAATCGATCAGATTCACCGTCTCGTTCTGACATACCCATGATCATGTACATGTTGTCATTGTCATAGCTGTGGATCTTTCCTTGATACACATTTCCGTCAGTCATCTCCACCTCGCAATAGCGCCCTACATTCTCTTTACACATTTTCATGTGGTGCTGCATGTTGTCAGCCATATGGTAATTTTCATTAGCCATATGGTAACCTGCGTTTACATTGTCTTTACCGTAATGCAAAAGATTGCCTCCTAAAAATTTTATTCCATATACCTTATTCTTTTTAAAGACAACTTGTTACTATGAAAGTTACCCAAGTTTTTTGTAATCTTTTTAATCCTGTATAGGAACTTCCATATTCTCAAAAGCTATAAACCATACAGATTTAGGTGGTGGTCAGCTTTGGATTTAAGCTTATTATGGAAAGCAGCCTTTATTGTTCTAGCTGGAATTCTTCTCATACGACTTTCTGGTAAACGATCGCTCTCACAGATGACAACGGCTGAAACGGTTATCATGATCTCATTAGGCCCGCTCTTAATACGTCCAGTAAGCGGAAAGAATCTGTATGTAACGTTTCTTGTAGGGTTAGTGCTCATCATTACTTTACGCCTCATAGAGTATGTTCAGTTAAAATGGAATGTTACCGAGTCCCTATTTACCGGAAAATCCAAAATCGTTATTGAACATGGTGAAATACTCCAGGACAATTTGAAAAAGCTCAGACTCACGGTAGATACATTAGAAATGCGGTTAAGAGAAAAGGGAATAAAAAAGATAGAAGATGTGAAGTTTGCTACGATAGAAGCGAGTGGAGAATTGGGGTATTTACTGCGTGAAGAGAAACAATATGCAACGAAGGAAGATGTACAAAACATCCAGCAAACACTCAACCAGCTGCTAAACCATTTGCAACTAGCAACAGATCAGAGAATAACAGATCCACCACCTAAAGAGTCAAGTACGAATCTTTTTACAGAGTTAAAAGAAAGACACATTCCTCCTCACCAAAAGCGTTTACAGTAAAAAACAATAAATGAGAGACAGAATTCCAAACCCGTTAGGCTGGAGAAGCTCAAGTAGTACAAAACTGTTCAAATTGTTCACTTACTTGGAGACGGGGGAGCACAAATACTTTCCTGAATGTCCATCTTCCACTAAGGCTCACCGCCCACCACACGGAAAGCGAACATCCAGTAACTGAAAATCAACCACTTTCAAGAGCAGCAAAGACTGAGGGAACAGCATTCTACAACTATCATTAAGTTGAAGGTGCGAGACTCCTGTGGGATAAGTGGGACAGGTGAGACTCCTAATGTCCAAAGGGTTAAGGAGGCTCACCGCCCACCCCACGGAAAGCGAGCATCCTGTAACGAAAATCAACCACTTTCAAAAGCACCTATGTCTTGCAAGGCTAGTTTTGTGGTTGCATTAAATTGCCCCAAGCGTTTTGATTTAAGTAAGTACAGGTTTTAGATGTAATAACCCCTGATCAACCGATGTCTCTATATATCCAACGATCTGATCAAACGTAAATACATGAAGTGTATCATTCATCACTTCCTTATCGTACGCCATATCACCCAATACAGAAGGAACGAATTCTTCCACATCTTTGGACTTCACCTCTTCCAAATCTGAAATTGCAGGAAAATGAGCAAACGTTTTTCTTAATTGATCTGTAAAACCATAGAATTCTAATAGTTGTCCATTCAGTAATCGGAAATCATTATGATATAGCTTATATAATTCTTCATCAGCATCCATTCTGTTTTTTAACCAAGAAAGGTAGAAACCTTTTAGCCATATATCATCAGCGATTAAATGTGAAAAATACCCCAATATATAATCCCTTTCTGCTCGCAAACGATATTTATGTAAAAATCCTTGGTAATCAATGCTTCTTGAATAATCTTGTACTTCACCTATAAAGAAATGGGATACGTTTTTTTCTTCATGGGAAAAAACAGCGTCAGGAGCAATACTTCCAAGTAAAAAGGAGGTTTTATCTTTTATCGATAGTGCCTCTGCCATTTTAAAACCAATAATGGAGTGCATGATTCTTGAACCCAAATTTCCCCTCACCCTTCAATTATTTCTTTATCTATTCTGCTCTCTGTTAATAAAGCCTTGTTTTATAGCCTTCTTGCAGATCAGATGCGATTTTTTCTTCTGTCATGTCTGGCATGTTTACATGAGCGGCTAAGATTCTTGCCGGTTTTGGACGCTCTTCAGGTTCATACCACGTGTCAGGATGCCAAAGTCCTGAGCGTTTAAACGCTTTTGCACAATGGATAAAGCATTGCTCCACTCTTACAGCGATTCCAAGCAATGGCGTCTTATCGTTCACTTTCATCTGTTCAAGAATGTCATCATCTCTAATAATGGTTGCTTCACCATTGATTCTCAGCGTTTCCTCAAGTCCAGGAATCATAAAAAGGAGGCCGATCTTAGGATTTGCAAGCATGTTCATCATCGAATCCATTCTCTTATTACCAGGACGGTCAGGAATAACTAAATAATGTTTATCAATCACCTGAACAAAGCCTGGTGCATCTCCTCGTGGAGAGCTATCACAGTTGCCATCTCTATCTGACGTTGACATCACTAAAAACGGAGACATCTTGATGAATCCCCTACAATGTTCATCCAAGTAAGAAATGACTTTGTTCCGAGCTCTTTCACTCGGATTGCCCATCATGGCTCTTAATTCATCCTCATTCCTTATACTTTCTTTGAATCTCGTATTCGTCATGAAGATCTCCTTTCCTTATTTCCGCATAGCAGCTGCCGCTCTGTGTAACTCTTCATTTTTTACATAAATATCGTATTGCGTATTGTCGTTAAACGATCTGTCTCGAAACATCTGATGTGGAATCTTTACTTTGAACTTCACTCCATCTTCCTGTAGTTTGGAGAGAATCTTAAAATAATTTCCTGACCAAAGGCGGTATGGACCAGTTTCCATTTTCGATTAGCGAAATGTTGAAGAAGTGAAGTCAAAACAATGACACCGAGTATGCCCCCAAATATAACCCATGCAAATAATGTCACGACCCTTCACACCTTTCTTCCTTTATTTCGTTGCGTATCTCATTCAATCATATGTCGATGGAAAAATTTAGTCAATCCATGAAAATACCCCCATAAATGACGGCGACGTGATAAATAGTGTAAGGAGTACATAAAAAGGAATGTTCTAGAATGAATTGCTGTAAGGAGGCAAAAAATGGAGCCCTATGTAAAAAACGCTCTGCTAGACTGGAAAGAAGAAATAGAGCAACAGAAAAAAGAGATCGATGAAGAGTACGAAAGGGTTAAGACCGAACTCCAGCTCTATTCATATAAATTCGGGATCACGAAACAAGTCATTCAATCCACCATCAATGAAGAGATGATCAACAACATCAAGACCACTTACCAAAAACCATTTGAAGAAAAATACAATGAGCTCAAGCTGCAGCTTAAAAAGCTGGAAGAAAAACGCAGTGTCTTTAACATGTTTGTTGAAAAAATTGAGAATGCTAGCGAGATAAAAGTGAAATAGATTAATAGATAAAGACGTAAGCCAGGGCTACGTCTTTTATTGTTGTGTCTTTAAAATAAGAGAATAGGTGTTATTTGAATTCCGCTTGGAAAGGTTCCAGATCCTAGCGTTCCGACTACAGAATTACTTACGGTATCAATAATTCGAATAACAGCCTGATTCGCAATAGATACGTATATTTTTGAAGAATCTGGAGTCGCAGCAATTAAAAAAGGCACTTCGCCTACAGGTATGGAACGTACCATTACAGTATCATTTAAGACATTAATAACGGTAAGATTATTGGAATCTTGGTTAGCTACATATGCTTTTGTTCCATCAGGGATAATGACAATTCCTGTTGGTTTTATCCCAACTGGAATAGGTAGTCCTATAACCGAATCAGTTGTTGTATCAATCACCGATACAGTCTCATCTGTTGCATTTGTCACGTATGCCTTGTTGCCGTTCGGAGTAATCGCAACGATATTCGGGTTTGCGCCGACGGGTATAGTGGCCGTAACCGTGTTCGTTGCCGTGCTGATTACGGCTACGGCATTATCTCTTTGCAGAGCAACATACGCTTTTGATCCGTCTGGTGTAATAGCTATCCCAAACGGAGTGGTACCTACAGGAATGGGAGGGCCAATAACAGTATTGGTTGAGGTATTAATGACAGAAACGGTGTCTGCCGACTGGTTCGTAACATACACCCTTGTTGTATCAGGGGTAATGGCAATACTAATTGGGGTATCACCAACTGGAATGGGAGATCCGATTAAGGTATTCGTAGAAGTGTCAATAACAGAAACAGAATCACTTCCTGAATTTGCAACATATGCCCGTCTTCCACTTTTTCCAATGGCAATGGAAGCAGGTGCGTCCCCCACTGAAAGAGTGGATACGAGCGTGTTCGTCCCAATATCATAAACGTTTACTGTATTATCAATAAAACTAGAAGCATACGCGAAAAGCAATTCTTCAATTCTTGTGAATTCTCCTTCTGTCCGAGTAAAGATCACTTCATTTTGAGCATTTTTCCCTGTTAAAGTAATGGCCACATTATTTTCTCCAATTCCAGAAGTAACCACTCTTACACCAAAGACATCAAAATCAGCATACACATTTTCAAGCGTATACGTATCATTTGAAAGGTTTTGTGGATTTAAGCTAAACAGATTAACCGAATAGTAGATTCGGTTATTAAATCCAGTCGTCGCAGTATCTAGTCTATATAGTTGTATACTAACAACGGCGGGTGTTCGGCCACTGTTAGAAACACGAATCGTTACATTTGTTGTCCGTGGGGTTGTCCGGTTTTCAATCAATCCAGAATCAAAAACGGGCATAAGAAAGCCTCCTAAAAATAAAGCATTTTAGTTATCTTATGCTTCGTTGATTTCATGTGTTTGTATGTTTGTCCTATATTTTGTTGGTTTTATGTGGTTGAGGGTTTATTTCCTTGTTTTACAAAGAACGGTAATTGGAAATAAATAAAACTATTCCTCTTCGGATCATCAGATTGGAGTTTTCGTATATGAGATTCATATTTCTATCCCTTGAGCTGATTGTCGGGTTTTTTGTTCTTTTTTTCATTATTAAATTTGTAGGAAAGAAAATGATTAATCAGATTACACCCTTTACCTTTATCGCCGCTATCGTACTCGGAGAATTACTAGGGAACGCCTTATATGACCATGAAATCGGAGTAATCTATGTAATCTACTCTATGGTTCTATGGGGTATTCTACTTTTTTTAGTTGAATATCTTGGACAAAAGTTTCTTGCTTTTCGCGGGTTATTTGAAGGCAAACCGTCTGCTCTTATAAAAAACGGTGTGGTCGATCGTGATGAATTAAAGAAAAACCGAATGAACCTGAATCAGCTTCAGAGCTTGCTCCGACAAAGTGAAACTTTTTCGATCAGAGAGGTTGCTTATTGTTATTTAGAGTCAAACGGCTCCATCAGTCTTCTAAAAAAGACAAAATATCAAAAAACGACCCAAGAAGACTTCAACATGCCTGCTTCCTCGGTTTTTGTACCCGTCACTTTAATCCGTGATGGCAAAGTATTATGGGATGAGTTAAACGATTTAGGGCTTGATGAGGAGTGGCTAGACACCCAATTGGCTTCTCAAGGTATAACAGGGCATAGCCATATTTTTTTAGCAGAGTGGCTTGAGAATGATGGATTATTTGTACAAACGTTTTAAAAAAGAAAAGGCGTACAATCTAAAAAAATAGATTTGTACGCCCTTTCTTATCACTTAATGAATATCATTCAAATATGCATCAAACTTATCCCACATTTCTGTGAAACCTTGAACCATTCCCATATCCAGGACTGCCTTTAAAGCTTCTTCTGAAGAGAAGGTAGCATGGTTGACAAGTTTCGTCTTACCTTCCAATTCCGTAAGGGTTAAGGTCACTTTCGTTCCTGGCATGTTTTCGTTAATATTTCCTTCTTCATCTGAAAAGTAGTCTTCCAACATAATGTGTTCGGGCTCAACAATTTCTTTGTAAAATGTTTTTCCCCAAGACTTCATTTCACCATCTGCCGATTCCATACAATAGTGCCAAGAACCCCCTTCACGGAAATCCATCTTACATACGGGGAGTGACCAGTTTTTCGGTCCCCACCAGTTTGATAAGTGTTCAGGTTTTGAAAGTGCCTGGAAAACGAGTTCTCGCGGTGCATCAAAGACGCGTTCAAAGATAATTACGTTACCATCAACCGTTGTTGTCACAGAATTCTTTACATAACTTTCAGCCATTTTGTTTCCTCCTAAAAATTAGTGTTTAACATAAGAACTGCTTTCAACGGTCCTCCCTTCGTTTAATCGTTGGGGAAGCATACAGCCATCACTCACGATCTGGATTTTTTTCTTTCCTTTGAAGTTTCTGCAGATAATCGTCCAATCTGTCGTATCGGTCTTCCCAAATTTGACGGAAGGAACTAATCCATCGATCCATCTCTTGAAGTGGTTCGGATCTTAGTTTGTAATAACGACGATTGGCAATCGGCTGCACTTCGACGAGCCCGTTTTCACTAAGTACACGGAGATGTTTGGAAACTTGAGGCTGATTCAACCCAAGTTTGTCGGTGATCTCCCCCACTGTTAGAGGCCCATCACGCAAAAGTTCAACAATGTGTAGCCGGTTTGGCTCGGCGAGAGCATTTAATATTGTCTTCATGCTTATAATATACATCATAAGGAATATACGTGTAAAGGAATATTTAAATCTTTTTTTAAAAAATTTCAAACTGCGTATAATTAACAGTGTCGTATTCGTCTTACAAGTAGATCGAAAAATATATGGGAGGTTTTATTTTGCTGCCTAAAACAAATGAACTTTATGAACAATCACGTGAGCTTCGTAATCAATTCGAGGAACTTATTAAAGATGTGGGAGATGACCTATGGAAGTATTGCCGGTATCTGACAGGGTCCCCTTGGGATGGTGAAGATCTTTTTCAAGAAACGATGCTTAAAGCAATGGGTGGATTGTATACACGGTGGCACCCTACTAATCTCAAATCCTACTTGTACCGGATGGCGACAAACACGTGGGTTGACCATTGCCGAAGAGAAAAACGGAATCTCGGTACTTTAGAAGGATTGGATGAACCCTATGAAGATTTTACTGACCATCATGATTTAGAGGACGCACTCGAAAAGCTCTATCATCTTTTCACCCCGAGACAGACGGCTGTATTTCTACTCATGGAAGTTTTTCATTTTAAAGCGGATGAAGTCGCGAGTATCATCAAATCTACTCCAGGAGCGGTTTACAGCACAACGCGCCGGATGAAAGAAAAACTAAAAAGCCATTCTTCACCACTACCTGAAATTAAAGAAACAACGCTAGAAAAAGAAGCGATTATTTCAGCCTATTTAAAAGCTTTCAATCAAGGTGACTTGGAAGGCATGCTATCGTTATTCAGTGAACATACACACTATGAAGCATCGTTAGGATTTTTGGAAGTAACAAAAGACGAAATGCGCAACGGTTCTCTTGCCTTTGGTTTGCCTGGCCACCACGCACTAGAATGCTTATTATGGGGAAAAAGAGTGATTGTGATTATAGCTGAATCGGATAAAGGACCACTTATTCATGACATTCAATATCAAGAAGTAGAAAATCAAAGAATCGTCTTTCATCGGAGCTATTTCTTTAGAAAGGAGTTTATATTAGCTGCAGCAAAGGAACTAGGGTATGCACCTCAATTGAACAAGCCCCCTTTGAACTGGGAGTAAAAGAAACAGTGGGTCTTTCAAGATCCACTGTTTCTTCTCGTTTATAATCTGAATTTTTCTTTTATGGCATTGGCGACTTCATTCGGACTTAGATCTGTGTTGTTAATTCGAAGGTAGTTCTCTCTCTTTATCTCACCTTCATAGGAATTTAACCGGTATTTGTCCATCGAAGTTTTCAAATCTTGCTCTGACCAAATGATGTCCCTTTTCGTTGGTTTATGCGCTAATCGGTGAGGTGTGGTGTTGCGTTTTAACCTCACCTCTAGATCAGATTCTAGTTCAACAAAATAAAGGTCCGCTCCTTCTGCTTCAAAAACGTTACAGACTTTTTTGACAAAATTCCAATCATCTTCATAGTTAAACGCCCAAACATATGTGAAAATCATCCCATAAGAATCACTTTTCGCAAATTCCTTAAAGATTTCCGAACGAAACAGATTGACCAATCGTTTGCCTTCTTTTGTTCCATAATCAAAAAAGGGACTCACGAGATCAATCGTCATATGGTTATGAAAAAGCTTTAAATTCGTTATCTTTTCAAGTTCATGTCCAACGGTCATTTTTCCAACAGCCTGCGGTCCAAATAATAAAACAAACTTCATGTGATCACCTCGATGCAGAATTAAGATTATTTCTTATTCACTTGACCATACGCTTCAAGAAGTTTCTCTACAGGGATGTTGTTAATTTTCATGCCTGTCACATCACTTTCACTTATTTCCACGTTTCTTAAGTCACACTGGCTTAACTGGCTTCCTCTTAAGTCACATCTTTCGAATGTAATAGGATGCCTTTCATCTCCAAGATTCGTGTCTGTAAAATGAACGCCACCTAATGTTACAAATACCATTTCGCTGTTTGAGAGATTCAGGTCCGCAAAAAGGGTATGGCGGAGATTCACATTTTGATAGGTGGAATGACTCAAGTTGCAATTGCTAATGTGGCTGTTGCTTAGATTGCTATTGCTGATAGCACTGCCTTCCAAATTCACTCCGTAGCACTCGGTACCTGCCATATTGCATTCCTCGTATTGAACACCTGAGATGTCTTTGTTTTGTACGATGTTTTCGGCTTCAGATGCAACTTCGATCCGCTTTACATAACAAAACTCCTCATCTGTTTCAAAAGTTGTTCGATAACCCATCTTCTCATAAAAATGATGATTGTTTAGCTGTCTGCTGGATGTTTCAAGGTCCCATGTCCTTACATGAGGAAACTCTTTTTCTACCAAGGTAATAACGGTTGAACCAATTCCTTTTCCTTGATAAGAAGGATCTACAAAGATACGGTCAATTCTTGCAAAAGATTTCCCTGATAAGGTCACGATAATACCGCCAACCACTTCTTGATCGAACAAAATTTTAAAATAGTTCAATACGTTGATCATATACTTCGTTACTTCAACTGATGAATACCCTGGTGGCTGAATGTTGTAATCAATAACGTCGTTTCGGCCTGCCAGCCACTTTTCAGCCTCCTCATCAAAGGTTTTTTTCATTATATCTGTTAAAAGATCAGCATCCATCATGGTTGCTTTTTCTAATGTAATATGGGACATGTAAGCGTTCTCCTTTTTATGTATAAGTGCCATGAAGCACAAGCCATTCTTTATGTTTGTTGGATAACTTAAACAGATCAAATCTGTCTGTTTGGATGAGATGATTGATTCTCGCTGCTTCATCCAGCGCACATTCATATATCGATTGATTAATGACTCCCGTGACAAGCGCTTCTTCAAGTTCTTCACGATCTTTCTGGATGACTTCACCTGTTGGGAGAACGATAATATATAGAAATAAATCTTCCATCCAAGGTATGTTGTTGGCAACGCCATTTCTATAGCAAATGTCAATATACCACTGAACAACATGACCCTTTTCATTAAACATGGAAGTCAGTGAAAATCTTTGGTTCATCGGAAAATGCTGCAGCCACGTATACCCGTCATCTACAAGACAGATCCGTTTATCCTCGTATTGAGTAAACAACGGTTCTGTTACCTGGTGCACGTTTAGTAATGAGACATACCCTTTGAATTCTTTCGTATCCAAAAACGTTTGGGCATAACTCTTTTCTATAACTCTTTTCCAATCCGAACGGTCACCATATTTTCTTTTTAAGATTGGAATCCTTTCCAAATCCTTCACCCCAGAGTAATCAATTTAAAAAAGAGTTTTTTACATACTTTATCGTCAATTCTTGAAGAAATACAAACATGAACCATCCTCCTATACCAAAACCAATAGATACTACAAGATGAAGTGAATTTTTCAAACATGTATAAACGATTAATAATAAAATAGCAGTTGCTGGAAAACCCCATAGAACACCTAAAGCAAATTTATTTATGGTTGAAGTATGTTCACCTTGAATATGAAGCCAGATCATACTTAATAAACTAACTAATGGCAATGCAGCAACTATCCCTCCATATGTAGGAAACCGTCTGGATATTTCAGTAACCAAGGCAATGATTAGAGCAGACACAAAAATTTTAATGATTACGTACATGCTTGTGCACGCTCACTTAACAATTTCAATGCCTTTATAATTAAGTGTAGTTCTTCATCGTTCATTTTTTTTAGAATGTGCTTTAACTTTTCTTCATCTAAGCTAGTATGCTGATGCAATACCTCTCTTCCAAGATCCGTTAAACCAAGCACTACTTTTCTTTCATCCTGACTGTCTCTTCTTTTATTCAAGTATTGCTTATCGAGCATTCGTTTGACATGTTCAGATGCTGTATTATGAGAAACTTGAATGCAGATTGCCACATCGTTAACGCCAACGTTCTCTTTTTTTTCGATTAACTGTAAAATACGAATAACCTGATGGGAAATTTTTTCTTTATGTGGATAATGTAGATGGAAATAAATATCAGTCCAATACTGATTTAGTAATGTAGCCTCGCTCAATGTGCCTCACCCTTTTTATATCGTATGTTAAGATTATATCTTACTATACGATACAATGAAAGGATATTTTTGAGGGCACTGAAACAAAAGGAGTTACTTCTTGTTGTAGTTTGTTTGATGAATTTACAATCAAAACAAGTTGTATTTGGAGCGGCAGGGTGAGAGAATCCTCGAAAATAAATATCTTCGTGGGATGCAGTCCTGCGCAACGAGTGGGACAGTCTGAAAAACGGAAGCGGCTGGTTCAGACCCGACAAGCAAAAGGTAAGTGGGCTCACCGCCCGCCCCGCGGAAAGCGAGTACCCTAGAGCGCAAACGTCTTGTTAATACTCTCTTCTCTCTTACTCAAAAAAGCACAGACCACTTCTTTAAATTTCTCCGGCTCCTCGTAATGCGGAGTATGTCCAGAGTTCTCGAATAGAATGGTTTCCCCGTTTTGCACATCGGTATGAAACGCCTCGATCTGTACGTCACACGTAACAGCATCATGCTTTCCGAGCATAAGCAGCATAGGTTGGTTAACTTCTTTCAGCTTCGGTAACAGCGACGTGAAGATTTCTCCTTCATCCATCAAGCGTTTGTAATGGACCTCTGACCGATCATAAAACTCTTCCCATTGTTCTTCCGTATATGCAGCATAATAATCGGTTGGATGATCGTGATTGAAACGATAAATCTCCATTCGATGTTCTCCCAGCTCATCACTTAACTTTCCGTACATTTCCGTAATTTCTTTACTCGATCTACCGCTTGCTGCTGCCTCTAAACAGAGGGCACTGGCATCTTCTTTTCCATATTTTTTCAGCAATTGAGCCGTCTTTCTCAACAGATTTCTTGACGTTAACTCAAAATCAAAAGTTGGACATTCAACTATCATTTTTTCAATGGAAGTGGGATATGTACTCGCATACAAAAGAGATAAAAAACCTCCAAAAGAATGCCCGATTAACGACCACCTTTCAATGCCAAGTTCGATTCGTAACGCTTCACAATCCTCAACTAAGTCCATCAATCCAAAGTCTTCAGCTTCCCGAATCATCTCAGACCGGCACACCCCTCTTTGATCAATAGCTATGACAAAAAAATCTTCTGAGAGTCGCTCAGCTTGATGATACGTAAAGTCATAGCAGCTTTCTCCAGGTCCACCGTGTAAATACAGCACAGCTGGATTATCTTTTGTCCCAAACATCTCGACATGCAATCTTTTATTGGAAATCATTATGGTAGAATTGTTCATTTTTTTCACCTCATCGTCGCTACTTTTGTCGCTCTTGTCGCAATAAAAGTCTTAATGTATTTATCTAGCATTCTATTTCCGCCAAAGTCATCTTCGTAGAAACCAGTGATCACAAAACCAGCATCAATTTGACCTTGAATTTGGTCTTCAAGCGTATGCGCAAACTCAATCGTTTGATCAGACTTATGAAATTCTGCAACTTCCGCATTTGATAAATGTGAAATAGAAGAAGAAGGAATTGAATGCTTCACTTCCAAATTACCTTTCATCTCTTCTTCATCGTCAAAAATAAACAGAAGAGGGTTCGTGAAACCCGCTAGCAGAACTCCGTTATTTTTTAATACTCTAGCTGCCTCTTTCCAAACAGGCTTAATATCATCAACAAATAAATTGGATACCGGGTGAACGATCAGATCAAACTGTTCATCTTCAAGGAAATGCAAGTCAGACATATCCCCTTTTATACACGTAAGATGTAGACCATCACGCTTTGCCACAAATTCATCTTGTTCCAACTGTCTAACAGATAAATCAACAACAGTCACTTCTGCTCCTGCTGCAGCCAGCACAGGACCTTGTTGCCCGCCACCAGAGGCTAAACAGAGGATTTTAAGCCCTTTTAATGACGATGGAAACCAATTCCTTGGAACAAGTTTTTCTGTTGTGACCGTAATGTTCCAGTCCCCGGTTTTACTCTTTTCAATAACGTCTTCACTTACGCACTTTGTATATAAAGCTCCATCTTCTACTTTCTGATCCCATGCCTTATTATTTTGTTTAATCACATCCATACCCGTTCCCCCACTCGTTGTTAGAATATTTCCTATTGTAACACTTTTCCTTTTTTTAGTAACCTAACGGCATACAAAAACGCCTGATACACATCGCATCAGGCGTATAACGAAACGACATCCTATGTAAGTACGGGATCTCGGTCTTTGTCTCGGTCTCTTTCTTTTGTTCGATTGCTTAAAACGCTTCGGTATTGTGCTGCACGATGGAGTTTGCCGATTAATGCTGCGCGGGTACTTTCGATGGGTAAGTCCATGCCGCTAGAAAAAATAACACTTGAACGCTTCGGTCCTATTCTTTCTATTCTTCGGATGTGTGGTTGTGAAAGCCAGATGCAAGTGTCATTACGTGGTGATTCAATAGGAAAGAAATAGAGGTCAAGCTTGGAATCTATCATGATTGGGGCAAAACACATATGGCCCATATTGATGCGGGCTGCTTCTTTTTTGCCGTCATAGGAACCGCCATAATATAAGCAGTTATCCTTAATAATGCGGAACGGCTTCTTTTCAACGAGAATTACGGCATCTCGTTCATAGATTTCTGAACATACCATGCCTTTGTCATTAATAAACGGTACAATGGCCATCGTATCACTATTAATCTCATAATCCTTCATTTTCTCGTGCTTCATTTGTAGTTTCATCCATTTCCTCCTAATTAAACTGACTTATTGATAAATCATTTAACTAATAATTACCCCATATATCCTCCTATTTAAATTTTATAGCACAAATTAACCCCTAACTTGTACTATATAGTAATATATTACCATGTAATTTTATGGTAATCTACATTTTTCTGCATAAATTTTCAAAATATTTAGATATTACAAAGAAAAAAAGCCTGATACATTTTCAGGCTTTTTTAGACTTTCCTTATTTAATTTGTAATTTTGATCATATCGATACACGTGAGATCAAAGGTGACGAATCTCCTCGTTGTTCCTCCTGTAACAATAGCTTCATAAGAAAAGACGGCACAGTTCTTAAAGGAATCAATTTTCTCTAACACGAATGGTGTTGGTGAATACACACTGTCTAACGATAAAGGATTTCTGCCAACGATGATGTAATACTGCGCCACACCTGGAATAGGCGGTGGAGGTCCAACCGGCTTAAGCGATATCGGAACGAGCAATTCATCTCCTTCCCGAAGTATAATAGGAACGGTCTCAGCAACATATCCTTTCTTAGATGCGCGCAAGTTATACGAACCTGCACGTTCACCCAATAACAGGAACACACCTGCTTCATTCGTTCTAACTTCAGTGACCAGATTTCCATCAAGTTCAAATAGCTGAATAAGTACATCAGCAAGCGGATTCTTTGTTTGACTGTCCGTAACTTGCCCTGTGATATCACCATCTTCACCTGGACGTAGTGCAAAATCTACACCTGTTCGATTCTCGCCTCTTGTTAAAACGAGTTCAGTAGACTCCTCTTTGTATCCATCAGCATCTGCAGAAACCGTTACACGTCCATCACTTAAATTTCCGATGATGTAGCTTCCGTCTGGATTTGTACTGCTGCTGCCAACAATGATCCCATCTTCATCGTATACGGAAACAGAAGCATTGTTTAATGGCCCATTTCCAGCAATAATCACTGTTCCAGCAATGCTGGATGGATTAAGCACTAGAGTGAAAATTTCTATATTCCTATCGTTCACTCGTAATGTAGAGATTCTGGCAGCTGTTCCATATCCTTGGGCCGACGCACGTAACACATACGTTCCTTCATTCAGTCCTGTATTATCGTAAAATCCTTCAGTGTTCGTTAAGCCTACCGTAATTGGACGGTATAAAAGATCAAACACTTCTACGATTGCACCTGGAATTGGGAGTCCTGTTTCAGCGTCTATTACTTCACCAGCGAACTGGCTAGATACAGCTGTTAAGTTGAAGTTTAAGAAAGGCACCATGTTCGGTACCGCTGTAAAATTAAGAATACCGTTTCTAAATTCAGGGTTTAACGCAACGATGCTGTAATTACCCACTGATATTCCTTCGATTAAAAAGTTCCCTTTATTGTCTGTCTGCACCTCTGAAATGACGCTGCCGTTTTGATTCGCTAACCGTAATAAAGTATTTGGAAGTGGCGGAGAACCAGCTTCGTTAATACTTATTTCTCTCGCATTTTGAGATGCTGGTAATAGTTGGGAATCCTCTGACGAAATGGCATTCGGTTCATCGCTCGGAACATCTCCTCTTGCATTTACAGATGCTGACGATAGAAAAAGGTCTCCTGACGAAATGGTATTCGGCGCATCGTTAAGGACATTTACTTCCTCATTTGCTGATGCTGATAATAGCGGAAGGTCCCCAGACGAAATGGGATCAGATGTATTGGCAGCAACATTTCCTTCCACAATTGCAAAGGTTGGTGACAGTTGAAGATTCGCAATCGAGACTGCATCCGGTTCCAAGATCAGCTCAACTACATCATTTCCGTATCTTCTGTTAGTGGCAACGATTGAATAGTCTCCACTAGGAATGTCTTGAATAAAGTATCTTCCTTGTGAATCTGTCAGCGTAGAAGCTACTACAGGCCCAGACGAACTAATCAGCCTTAGTTCAACGTTCGTACTGGATAGAACAGCACCTGTACTTGAATTCGTCACTATCCCCTCTATACTACCGGGTAGGAATCCAAGTTGAACATTGGAGATTGTCAGCTCATTAGCTTCAACAAAAGCACTCACCGTTTTTTGTTCAAGATCTTGATAATTTATCAGGACTGTATAGATTCCTGGTAAAAGATCTGATATTGCGTACGTTCCATCGGATTGGGATAGCACAGATGTTACTACCGAACGTTTATAGTCGAGCAACTGAATAGAAGCTCCACCTAATGGGACACCATTGCTATCTATAATGGAACCTGAGACATCTCCTGTAATTTGCGAAAGACTTAACACCGTTTCAGTGATACCGTTACTCTCTATGATGGCACCACGGGATTCGTTGCTGAATCCTGTTGCCAATCCTGAATAAACAATCATTCCAGCTGGTAGACTCTGAGCGGTAAACAGTCCATTCTGATCGGAAATAACCGAGACGATTGGCATTCCTGTTTCGTTCATAATATTTATTAACACACCTGACAAGGGCTCACCTGAATCACTATTAATCACTGTTCCTGTTAGCTCTCCTCCTCCAGTTTCTATTGGGAGATTAAGGACGGATTCAACTTCAGGATCTACAAAAACCGCAAGTGTGTTTGGCGTGTATCCTTTTGTGTTTACATTAATAAAATAGTTCCCTTGTTTCACTTGAGGCATAACATAAGATCCATCGGATTGAGCAAGTACAGACCCTACTAAGATAACGCTCTGATCGTACAAGTTAATGTGAATTGTCCGGTCTGTAACTGGATTTCCGTTTTGATCTACCACTGTCCCTTTTATACTCCCAAAAAGGGGAGCAAGAACCAAATCAGCTTTTGCAATGTCATTTCTCACAACAGCACCAATCGATGAAACCGCATATCCAGGCTGGTTGACATTGACTTGATAGGTCTCTGGTTCTAGATTATTAATAGTATAGACGCCATCTTTATCTGCAACTGCTGAAGTGATAAGGATGCCTTTCGAAAATGCATTCACTACAGTTCCTGAAAGCTTATCTTTCTCCTCATTGATGATCGATCCTGTAATTTTACCTGGTTGCGGCAATAAACTGAACTCAATATTCTCCTGTTCCCCTCCTTTGACTGTTATACCCTGAGTTTTACTTGCATGCCCAGGTGCTGTTACGATAATAGGGAAAGTTCCCTCTGAAAGGTTACCGATCGCAAATGTTCCGCCAGCATCCGTTACCCCAAATCCTTCTATTGCTCCATTCACATCAACTACCCGAATACTTGCCCCAGCAATAGAACCAGCCACACCTTTAATAGCACCCGTAATAACACCAGGATTTGGTAATAAACTCCCGTTTGAACTCGTTGTTTCATTCGCTACAATGTTGATACCCGTTTTAAACGAACGATAATTCGTTGCCGCCATAGTGACGTTGTAAGCTCCTGGTGCTAAACCACGGATAATATAATTCCCTTCATCATCGGTTACAGCATTGGTAAGTGGCTGAACACTATCACTAAAAAAGACTTGAACAACAGCTCCTTGAATCGCAGTGGTTGTTTGCTGATCAGTAATCGTGCCTATTAGCACACCAGGCAAAGCTGTTACCTCGATAAGAATGTCGCTTGATTGTCCAGGTCCTACAGAAAAGCCTATTTTTTCCGATTGATAGTCTGGATTGACGGTAACCAATGTGTAGGTACCGTTCGTAAAATTCTGAAGCTGATATCGTCCATCTTTATCTGTTTGTACTTCCAATACAAATGTACATTTCTCATCTACTAATCGAACAAGGGTATTCACAAGCGGGGTTCCCCCTGAGGTCACCACCCCTTTAACACTTGATGGATTTGGTTTAAGCGCATAATTTTGTATATTGGTTACACCTTTTTCTACGAGGAAAGACCCGCTCTCATTTCCAAAATTCTCTTTTGTCACCGTTATCGTAAAGGATCCTGCTGAAACGAAACCAAATGAATAGTTTCCTTTACTATCGGTTAATTCAGAAGAGATCACGGGGCCAAAAGGACTTATTCCACGTAATTGAACTGAAGCTCCTATTAGTGGTTCACCCGTTTGCAGATTTGTCACGTTTCCTTGAACAAAACCCGTTTCAAGTAAAAGGACAATGATCAGTTCTGTTACTTGATTGGCTAAGATACCAACAGATAACGCCTCACTGCTGAATCCTTCTGCATTTGCAAGAACCATATAATTGCCTGGAATTAAATTTCCTATTTGAAAAGAGCCATCATCATCACTAAGGAAATTAAAAACAACTGTATTTGTCTCATCTTTTATCTTAATAGAACTACTAGGAATTGGATTTCCTTCAGAATCAATAACGAATCCTTTCACTCCCCCGGTTAACCGTGTTAAAAAGAGCTGAACATTTGATGTTTCACCTGCTTTCACGATGACACCGATTGTTAGAGCTCCGAATCTGGAAGCTGTAGCCCGCACATTCAACGAACCCACCTGAATGTCTTGTAACGTGAATGCTCCATTCTGATCACTTGTTACCGTGGCAACTAGGTTTCCACTAACATCTGTTATTTCAATAAAACTCCCGCTGATCGGCAGTCCTGTAGCTTTATCCTGTATAACCCCTACAATCGTACCCGCGTTTACGGTAAGAGGAACGGTTAATTCTGTTATCTCCCCGTTCGTAACAATAGCCCCAACAGTCGAAGTCTGATATCCTTCAGCTGCAACATTCACTTGATAAGATGCTGCAGAGAGCTGCGGAAATTCAAACGTACCATCCTGTAAAGCAAGCAATGATTGAAGCAACACCCCGTTATTATTCAATAATCGAATGGAAATCGTCGTATCCGTTATTGGATCTCCATTATTGTCTACGACTTTACCAAAGATTGTTCCACCAAGACTTTTAAGAATAAAAGTAATAGCGGTTGTTTCACCTGGTAAAATGGTCACCCCTGTTTGCTTCTGTACATAATCTGGTGAACTGGCAATCACATTATACGTTCCAGGAGAGAGCAGGATGGAAGTAAAATTACCGTTTGGATCTGTATTTGTCGAGATAATAGGTATTCTTTCAGGTGTAAGGATTGAAATAAGAACTCCAGCCAGCCCTTCACCTGTATCCTCGCTGACAACTCTTCCAGTAAAAGTGCCTCCGACTGGACGTAGCACGATATTCAGATCTGTATAAGTTTGACCTGGCAAAACTGATATTCCCGTTGTGAAATCTGCATATCCATCCTTACCTGCAATAATCGTAAAATTGCCACTTGTTAAGTTACCGATTGCAAAATTTCCGTCGATGTCTGTAATCCCATTCCCAAGCTCGATATCATTTTGACCGATGACCCTAACACTAACATTTGATAGGGGTATTCCGATCTGATTAACAACGGTTCCAGATACAGACGATGGATTTGGAATTAGACGGAATACAAGATCGGTGGTAAGGTTCGACCGGACGATGATTCCTTGCGATACAATTGAATAGTTCAGCGTATATGCGTTAATGGTAAACGATCCTGGTACAACCCCTTCGATTAAAAAGTTCCCGCTCGCCCCTGCTGTTCTTCGTGCTACAGGGACCGTTGATTCGGGTGCAAACACTTCCACCTGTGCACCTACCAGAGGTGAACCGGTTTGTGCATCTAAGATTACGCCACTAATTCTACCCGGCTCAGGGAGAAAGAAGATATCGGCAATTACCGTTTCCCCTGGTAATGGATTGACAGAAACTTGAACCCGCTGGAAATCCGGAAAAATGGCCGATACGAGATACTGTCCGGCAGTAAAGCCTTCAAACCGATAAAATCCGTTCATATCTGAGTTCACTATTTGGATGGAACTTCCAAAAATATCAAGCAGTCTGACAAATACGTTTGGAACAGGGTTACTGGTAGCTTTTTCTCTTATCGTCCCTTCAATGACTGAAGGTAAAGGTTCAAGCATAAAGTCTACACGCTTCGTATCGTTTGCAGGTACGAGTACGGATGCACTTGATGACCCGTAGCCTTTTTCAGCAAATGCAATGACTGTGTATGTGCCTGAAAAAAGACCTTGTGTCAAGTAGTTTCCTTGATCATCTGTTAATGTACTCGCATAGACCGGACCAGCGGGTGTTAAATAACGAACTTGAATGTTTACTTGCGGTATAGGGTTTCCCGTTATAGAATCCGTTACCGTACCGATAAGGAATCCAGGTTCAGGCGTTAAGATAAAACTCAATGACGTGGTTTGATCAGATAAGATTACAAAAGTAGCACTTTGACTCGAAAATCCATCCGCACTGACTACCGCTCTGTACGAAGCAGGTGACAGATTTGAAACCGTAAACTGCCCGCTTCTATCTGTTACAGCTTTAATATCTAATATTTTGCCTCTTGTAGTGATAGAGACAATCGCATTTGACAATGGCTCACCAGACAACTCATTCGTTACGTATCCTGTAAGCGCCCCTGGATTCTTTGTTAACGGAATCTCCAGATCAAGCCCTGCTTCAGGCAATGTAACGGTCATAGACTTGTTTCCATATCCCTCCGCATTCGTGTTCAACAGATAGATTCCCGGTGAAATCGAGGTGAAAGAGAAGATTCCAGCTGTATTTGGGAATTGTTTAGCTACAAACAACCCCGACTGTTTCAACAGTGTAATTGAAACCGCTGTACCCGTAATCGGTTCCCCACTCTCGGAATCAAAGACCCTGCCCGTCAATGTGGCTAGGATTTGTGATAAAGGGATTGAAACGGTACTTACTTCACCTCCCAATATGATGGTTGATACGAGATTAGGAGAATACCCTTTAAATGAAGCACTCACAAAATACGTACCAACAGATAGATTAGGAATTTGAAATGACCCGTCTGGCTGTGCAAGTAATGCCTGCAGAAGTTCACCATTTGCTCCGAGCAGTTTTATTTGAATATTGTCACCATTAAGGGGAATTCCATTTTCATCCGTAACCTGACCAGATAGACTGCCTACCAAACTACGCAATTTAATATCCAGCCCTGCTGTCTCACCACTCTTAACAATGACTCCAGAAATCTCAGTTGAATAAGTAGGTGCAGATGCAGTGACCGAATACGAGCCAGGGGCTAAATTCTTCAATAAGAAATTCCCAAACTGGTCCGTCGTCGTATTCTTCAATAAAATGTCTGTACTGTTACGGAGAAGAATCGTAGCTCCTGTAATTGAATCCCCCGTATTAAAGTCCGTAATACTGCCTGAAATAGACCCTTTAATTCTCTCTAATACAAAATCTAAATTTGTTATTTCCTGACCTGGTCCAATGGAAAACGAACCCGTTGTTGTCGTATATTCTGGGGCTTTAATGATGATTACATAAGATCCTACTGGAATATTACTAACCATATAGACACCATTTCTATCAGTATTTCCAAAAGAGATAGGCGTCTCGTTTAAATCTAAAATGGAGAGCGTTACATTTGGTAACGGTGTTCCAAGATCAGAAAATACCGTACCGCTTACAGAACCAGGATTAGGAACAAGCGTTAATGGAATGGTCGTTGTTTGCCCGGAAATAACAATGGCACCCGTACAGCCGATCGAATAGTTTAACGCAACAGCTTTTATAATATAATTACCGGGTGCAAGATTTTGAAATTGATACTCGCCAGACGGAGTTGCCGCTGTCGAATTCACAAACTGATTGTCTATCGTATAGATTTGAACAGTGACCTCATCTGCCACCGGGAAAACGGTACCGATTATCGACCCAGGGTTAGGGGAAAGTTCAATATCTACATTCATGGTGATTCCAGATGAAACAATTGCACCGATAAGCTTTGTCTGATACCCTTCCGCAATCGCAGTAAGCGTGTAGATTCCGTCTGACAGACCAACAGAAAGAAATTCTCCATTTGTACTCGTCAGCATCGTATCAACAACTGCTCCTGAAGTATTACTGACTTTTATTGTAGCCCCTGCAATTGGCAATTCAGAAATCCCATCCCGTAATGTACCCGTGATATACCCTGGCAAAGGTGCCATCGCAATATTGATGGAAGACACGCTGCCAGGTAGTAACCTAACCGTAGAAGATGCCGTTGTGAAACCTTCAGCATTTACAATAACGGAATAGGAGCTCGCAACCAGATCTTCAATAATAAATTCTCCGTTCTGGTCAGAAAACGTTGTGGTAATGATCACCCCGTTCGTATCCATCAGCTGCACTTGGATGGAAGCTCCTGATATCGGTTCTCCTGTCTCCTCATTAATGACCGTTCCAGTGAGCGTAGATGGATTAGCGGCCAGAACAAAATCTAATAAAAATGGAACACTTGCTGTAATGATCGCTCCTTTTAAAACAGTTTGATAGGTTGCGGCAGCAGCAGTTACAACATAACTGCCTGGCTGAAGCTTGTTGATGGAATAATTGCCATTTGTATCTGTAACGGTTCTAGAGATTAGAACATCTGAGTCTGAATTCTTTACAAGAATAACCGCTCCTGGAAGGTTATCTCCGTCTTCGTTCGAAACGTTTCCTGTTAATGATCCAAAAATGGACTGCAGCTCTGCAAGAAGTGTAAATGTCTGATTATCTTGTATAATGGCACCGAGTGTTGTAGGAGAAAAACCTTCTGCAGAGAAAATTACGGTGTAGCGGTCAGGTGAAAGACCATTTATCGTGTAAGTACCGTTTTCATCTGTAACGGTTTTTGCGATGACAGAGTTGTTTAATACAACATCAACTGAAGCTCCTGCAATAGGTACTCCTTCTGAAGTTACTATTCCAGTAAGCACACCTACTAATCTTCTAAGTGCCAGATCAAGGGTAGTAACTAAGTCTGTTTGAACAAAAGCACTTACCGTCTTAGTCCCATGTCCTTCTGCTGAAAACGTGACAACGTAGTTTCCGGGAGCGAGAGAATTCACGAGATATTTTCCGTTCATGTTCGTTGTCACCGTTGCACTTGTTAAACCGAAGCTGTTCACAATCTTAATACTTGTATCAGGTAATGGAGCACCGGTTTCCTCATCTGTAACAGTCCCAGTTAGGGCACCCGGATTTGGAAGAAGATCTACATTCACGACCTCTGTCTCGCCTGCAACGACGGTAACACCTAATATGGTCGTCTGAAAAGCTGGAGCGCTAACCCGAATTCGATATGCACCCGGTGCAAGCCGGCCGATGAAATACTGTCCTGCTCCATTCGTTATCTCTGAAGTAATGACGATCCCCGTAGGACTTAGAGCCTCGACAAGAGCGCCCTCTATTGGACCTCCGCTGCCTGTAATGGTCCCTTCCACCATGCCCGGATTTGGTAAGAGAATAAAATTCACGATAGATGTCTGATTCGATAACACATTCTCTCCAATAACCTCGGATTGAAAACCGTCTGCTGTTGCCGTAAAAATATAATGACCAGGGTTAACAGAACTAAAAGAATACTGTCCTGTTAAGGAAGTTGTTGTCTGTGCTACCACGTTACCCAGATTATCAGATAAAAAGACAGTTGCACCGTCGAGCACAGGACCTGTACTCGATACAACAGTTCCTTCAACATTTCCTGGTATCGGTACAAGGAATGCGTTTACGATAGTAATGGTTTCTGGAGTAACCACTATGGGGCTATTCGAGGTGTTATAGTTGTCCTTAGAAATTTCTAAGTTATACGAACCGGATGGTATGTTTGAAAAATTATAATCACCGAACTCGTCTGTCTGCGTTACAGCGATTTCCGTAGCACCGGAAAGAAGACGTACAGTTGCTCTATTAACAGGCTGACCGTTTATGCTATCCAGTACATTTCCGGCAGCTCCGCCTGTAGCCTGAACATTAACAGAAAGCTCCTTGCTCACTGCCGGCAATTCTGCTCCTGTAAAATTATCAAATCCAATAGCAGTAGCTATATTTAACACACGTGATCCAGGTGTTAAAAAAACACCATTCTGAAGAAAATTCAATGAAGCCTCGCCACCTGCTTCAATGTTTCCGATTGTCCAGCTTAAGGTTTTCGTTGCTGGATTATAGGCAGTTGTTCCTTGTGATACCCTCACAGCCTCGACCATTGATACCACATCAATCAATACAGCATCCGTCACATTTACAATCGTTGCTTTGCTTTTGCCGATATTCCGAACATTGATCTTCCCTGTCCATTCATAGTTTTGACCAACAATTGGGGATGTTGGTCCAGAAGTTAACGCTTTCGTTACCTGAAGCTTAGCTTTCACATTCCCAGAATCGATCGTTACTGAATTTGAGAACGCATTTTGAAACTGATAATCCTCAGAAATACGAAGAGAATCTCTGTTATACGTGTTTTCGTCTGCAGATGTAAATGCAATCAAACGAACACGACTTAACGGCGTAATGCCGAGTGTAGAGAAAAAAATCGAAGCTGGAACAAGGAAATCAATGAAGAAGTTCTGAGTCCTTCCAAGGCTGGAATCTGCTTGAACCACTCTTGCCACATCGAAATTGATGATTTGACGTGAATAGCTAGGCTCTCCTCTCCCATCTGTCCCCTCAGCCGGGTCGTTCCAGGAGTTAACCTCTTTAATAACGTTCTTAATCAAGTTCACTCGGTTGTTCAACCCATTAACTGCAAGCAGCCAGTCATACGTACCTGCCACTCCTGTCGTATTGAATAAAGCACCCCAGTTAAAGGTAAGAAATGACGTATTCGTAAAGTTACGGGGATCCGATCGTACTCTCATTCTGAAATAGACGTTGATCTCATCATACGCAAAATAAAAAGAAGGAAAGTTAGCATTTCCAACAATATCGATGCTTGCTGGATCCATATCATTTACTACATCTGCATAAGGGACACGGTCGACTGTGATGGCCTTAAATTGATCATTACTCGGAAAAGTCATACCATCACCTCCCAAAAATATTCACATCCCTTAAACTATACGCAGTATGGCTATGAAACTTGCCTACAAAGTAACACGGAAAGAAAATACATCGATGTTGAACATTTTCACCCTCGTCTACATAAGCAAACCTATAACAAAAAAGCTTAAGGATTTCCTTTCATCCTTAAGCTCTTTCTTTCATTTACGCTTCTACCTTTTTCTTCTTATCCTCAAACGGTGACGGTTCCATGCTCTGATCGTTCGCCGTCAGATCGATGCCATAATCCTTCGCAAACACCATATGCGTTTCAGCCAAGACATTCTCAGCATGCAGATCCAAGTTAAAAACTCTTGCTCCTCGAAGTTTGTTCTTATCCGCGCCTGGAAGACCATACGTTCCAAATCCTGCACTTCCTCCATATCCAAGCATGATGCCATAATAGTTCCCCGCATAGGTGTTGATATGATCATGACCACAAAATACCCCTTTCACATCACCACGCTGCAGCATGGCGGAAAACAGCCCGCTGTTGATTGGACCCGGACACTCTTCTTCGTTTCTTTCTCCTGTAATCTGGTGCTTTTCTACAGCACGGGCATGATCGGCTTCGGTTTGCCTCTCTGCACTCGCAAACCACATATAACGGTGCTCCCATAACGGAATATGAATGAACATAAGAGAAGGCACTTTATATCCAAAGCGTTTTTCCATTTTCTTTGACGTTTCGTTATACCAGCTCACTTGGTCGAACCGAAGCCAGTCCCACGTCGGATATCCTTCAAAGTCTTGTCCAGCAATCGTTTTCGGTGCATAACGTCCACTGTCGAGCAACCACAGGTTGAATGCCGCTTTTTTCGCCTTATCATCCCAGATCAGGAGGTTCATGTTGCCCGTTCCGGTAATGTCTTTAGCACCTTTTCCATTTACGTTATGTTTGTATGACCGGTAGAACTTCAGCATCGACTCCTCATCGATACCGCTCTTTACAGTTGAATCCTCGTCATGGTTTCCAAACGTAACGGCCCACTTGATGCCGCGCTTTTCCATCGGCTGCGCAATATTGTTCATCGCTTGCTTCATCTCAAGGGCGGTATCACATCCACCCGTAATGTTATCTCCGTTCAATACAACAAAGTCCGGTTTCTCAGCGTCCAATACGTTTTCCATAAGCTCAATCGTGCGTCGGTCAATCCGTTCATCATCTTGTGTATCATTAAACTGTACGACTTTAAATGTTCCGTCTGGATGGAAACGAAGAACCTTTTCTTCCTCGTCGTCCGCATGAACGGTTGTAGGCAGAAGTGTTGCCGGATTACCTAAAGAACCTAACGTTAACGCAAGGGTACTCGCTCCACCAATTTTAATAAAATCGCGTCGGTTTACTTGTTTTGAATTCATGCCAAACCCCTCCATATGTAATCATGTGTTTCCATGATAGGGTAACAACCGAGTTTGGAGGAGATGTTTCATTCATGTAAAGACTGTTTGGATATAGCGATCATTTTTGTTTACAAAAGAAGAACAAAAAAAGCTAGTTTCTTTTTAGAAACTAGCCATGGTTTACAGCTCTATACTTTTTGCTGCTGAACGTGTTTCTTCTTTTTACTTTTCACTTCTTCTCTAAACGACTTCAGAAGCGAATACACCATGAGCAGAAGAACGAACGATAGCGGGAACGCACTGACGATAATCGCCGTCTGCATCGCGTTCAATCCACCTGACAGCATCAGCACAATCGCTGACGCTGAAAGGACGAGTCCCCAAATGATTTTAACAGAGTTCGGCGGATTCAAGCTGCCGTTTGTCGTCTGCATGCCCAACACGAACGTCGCTGAGTCCGCAGAAGTGATAAAGAACGTCGAGATTAAGAACAACGTCAGAACGATTAGCACCATCGCGAGCGGAAGCTGTTGATAGACGAAGAATAATGCCGTTTCCAACGATTGCTCAGACACCTTCACGTTCTGGAAGATTTCCATATAGATGCCCGTTCCACCGAATACAGCAAACCAAATCACACAGACAATCGTCGGAATCACCAATACAGCAATCACGAATTCCCGTACCGTTCTACCTTTTGAAACACGGGCTATAAAGGTTCCTACGAAAGGCGCCCACGCGATCCACCATGCCCAATAAAAGATCGTCCAGTCCTGCACCCATGCCGCATCCGTCTTATTAAAAGGAGCGAGTCTGAGTCCTAAGCTCGGCAGGTTCTGAATGTACCCTCCGAACGTCGTGACCATAAGATTAAGCAAAAATACAGTTGGACCCATAAAGAGAAACAAAAAGAAAACGAGGAGAGCCAACACGAGGTTCGCGTTACTCAAATATTTAATCCCTTTACGAATACCGGTTCCTGCTGAAATGAGATACAACAGTGTGACAATTCCAATGATAATCAGCTGAACCGTGAAATTATTCGGAATCCCAAACACATAGCTCACACCCGCATTGATCTGGGCTGCTCCGAGACCAAGAGAGGCTGCAACACCAAAAATAGTCGCGAATACCGCGATAGTATCGATCACTTGACCGATCGGGCCTTTCACACGTTCACCGAGAACAGGATAAAGCGTTGCACTCATCAATCCAGGAAGACCTTTTCTAAACTTGTAATACGCGAGAACTAACGCAATCGTCGCGTAGATCGCCCAAGCATGGAATCCCCAATGTAAGTATGTATAACGTAATGCCGTACTTGCAGCCTGTACTGTTCCACCTTCTCCTACAGGAGGAGAGCTGAAATGAGAAATCGGTTCAGAAACACCAAAGAAAAGAAGTCCAATCCCCATCCCGGCACTGAACAACATGGCAAACCACGTCGGTCGGCTGAACTCCGGCTTGTCCTCATCCTTGCCTAATTTAATTTTACCGTAACGGCTGAAGATCAGAAATATAGCAAAAATAAGAAAAAACGATGCAATCAATTGATAATACCAACCAAAATTCACTAAGAAAAAGCTTTTTGAAACCGACATAACGCTTTCTAACATCTTCGGGGAAATGACACCCCACAATACAAAAATAATTGAAATCACGAGAGAAATCCAAAAGACCTTCGTCACTTGCTTCAACATTCATCACACTTTCTGACTAAAATTTACCTCTTACTCATTATGTACAAAAAATAAGAGAAGAAACACAAAGGGTTACCTTACCATAAATAGAATGAGTACAAAACCTCTAGTCCAGTGTCTTTTTCCTATTGAAAGGCGTTACATTCCCTCATCATATATGCCATATAATCCAGCATATCTCTTCTTCTCTTGAAAACGGAACGATAATACGAAGGTTTATTTCCTTGCCGCAATCTCATGGCCTCGTGAAGAATCCGGTGATACTTTTCAGGAACATGGTGCAGTGCATATTCCCCTGCACCCATTTTTGAAGTGATATCTTCTTCTCGGAGCGAATAATACAGACGCGTAACACCCAAAACGCCCCACTCGATCATGCTTCCACTGACAAACGAACCGATAAAGGAAAGAGATGTGACCTTTTCACAACCGTTCTTCCAGTTCAACCAATACGTATTCACGTTGTGGATCAAGTTCGATTTCAGCGTCTCCCAATCAATAGAAAGGTTATACGTTTCAATAGGTAGACCTTTGATCACAATGCCGTACGTTTTCAGTTGAAAGCTATCAATCCAGTTTCGGTCAAACGTTCGATACCCCTGTAACGTCCCTTCATTGAAATAAGGACAAGATGGACCACCCTCATTAATACCCTCTAAATCCTCCCGCAAAACATACATCCCATCTAAACCCGTCTTTGGAAACGTTCGTTTCATACTCTCGTGAACGTCTTTAAGCTGGGCTACATCGGTTTCAGATAATTTTCGTTTCACCACCGCAACAAAATCGATGTCACTCATTCCCTCCTGAAAAGCACCTATCGAAACAGAGCCGAAGATATAGAAGGATTCCAGCAGATTTGGGAGTCTACCTTCCATTACATTCAAATACTCGTTTATTACTTGATTCACTGTTTTTGGGATACAATTCGTTTCATCCTTACGTACCATTTGATTCATGTAATTTGACCTCGTTTCATCTATCTTTTATAGAAGAATACACTTCATTAATTCTGTTAGAGATTGCTGGCACCTAGACCTCAATTTCGAAATTTTTCATTTTTTCACAAACTGCAGTTTATTATTGAAGATTTATCTAAATTCTAGTATATTTACAATATATAATATTACGTACGTAATAGAGGTGAATGTATATGAATGCTAGTTTCAGCTATAACTTTCAAGCTTTAAGAGGTATGCAAGCCGGAAAAGAATATTATGTAATTATGTGCCCTTTAAAGTTAATACCTAGAATCTTTTTATTTGATGAAGAGGAAATCCCACCTGAACATAGAGCTCAACGTATTTTGAATAAATCTCGAGTCCCAGATATTTCTAACTATATTTTAGAAAATCCAAAAGACTATGTATTTTCCTCATTAACTGCTTCTGTTGATGGTGAAATGAGATTTACTTCATATTCAAAAGAATCTCAATTTAAAAACCTTGGGACTCTTTCTATATCATTAGATTCAAAGTTCTTAATTAATGATGGTCAACATCGTCGAGCTGCAATTGAAGAAGCCTTGAAAGTTTTCCCAGAGTTAGGTGATGAGACTATATCTGTAGTATTTTTCTTAGACAAAGGTCTTACTCGCTCTCAACAGATATTTGCTGATCTGAATCGTCATGCTGTAAATACAACTTCATCCATTGGAATTTTATACGATCATAGAGATCAGTTGGCACTATTAACCAAGCAAATTATCGATGAAATACCTCTACTTAAACGATACACTGATAAAGAGCGTGTTTCACTATCAAAAAATTCACCAAAACTATTTGCTCTAAATCACATTTTTAATACTAATCTGAGATTATTAGGTAAAACCAAGGGCGATTTAATTTCTGATACTGAAAAAGAATTTCTAAAATCCTTCTGGGAGCTTCTTTCTAATTCTCTAGCTGAATGGAATGCTGTAATGAACAAGGAATTATCACCAAGAGATTTAAGAGCTACCTTTGTTGTTGGTCACGGAGTATTCCTTGAGGCTATTGGCATTATAGGTAATTACCTTTACGAAAACGAACCAGTAAAATGGAAAGATTATTTAACACAATTAAATACTGTTGATTGGAATAGATCCAATACAAAAGATTGGTTAGGTCGTGCTTTCGGACAAACTGGGAGAATTAATAAAAATAATCAAACCGTTGTTCTAACCTCTAACTTAATTAAGAAAAAATTAAATCTACCTCTTACAGAACAAGAGGAAAAGATTGAAGAAAAATTAAAGAGTGGTGTTTCTATATGAGTTTATTTAATAGTTTACTAACGAAGCAGTTTCCAAAAATTGAAGAAGCAAAAAAACAAATCCAAGAAGTTTATTTAAGCGACGATCGTCCCTGGGTAGTTGGTTATAGCGGTGGAAAAGATTCCACTGTTGTTGCACAACTAGTATTTGATGCACTATCAGAACTACCACACGAAAAGTTACACAAAAAAATATATGTAATTTCATCAGATACCCTTGTAGAGACACCTTTAATAATTTCTTCTATTAATAGTACTCTACATCGTATACAAGAGAAAGCTCTTGAAGCTGGATTACCTATTGAAACACACAAAGTAAAACCTGCTCCTGAAAAATCATTTTGGGCAAATATAATTGGAAAAGGCTATCCATCACCTAATCAAAAGTTTAGATGGTGTACTGACAGATTAAAAATAGATCCAGCTAACCAGTTTATTACGGACAAAGTTTCTAAATTTGGTGAAGTTATCATGGTCCTTGGTGTAAGAGATGATGAGAGCGCTACTCGTGCAAATGTAATGAAATCTCATACTGTTGAAGGGAAAATATTAATGCGTCATTCAACACTTTCAAATGCATTTGTTTATGCGCCTATCCGCAATTTTGAACTTGATGATGTATGGAACTATCTTCTCAACAATGAGTCTCCATGGGGCGATGACAACTTTGCACTACATAAGCTTTATCAAGATTCTAGCTCTGGAGAATGCCCACTTGTTGTGGATAAAACGGTAAAAGAAAGTGCTGGATCGTGTGGAAATAGTCGCTTTGGATGTTGGGTTTGTACAGTAGTAACAGAAGACAAAGCACTTAATGGTTTTATTGAAAGCGGCGAAGACTGGATGCGTCCCCTATTGGAATTCCGAAACTGGCTTGCTGAGATTAGAGATGTTAGAACTTACCGTCAAAAATATAGAATGAACGGACAAATCTATTTTAAAGAAGCTCGTATTGAAGTTATTGATGGAATTGATTATGTAATTATTCCTAAAAAGGGTCGAGTTGCAGCGGTTAAAACACCTCTAGCTGAATACACGATTATAGATAAATCAGATGTAAAAGCTTATTTATTTGAAAATAAGATTGACCTTTCTACAGGACAAGAATTTAAATTATTAGTAAGAGATGAAGCCAAATTAATGCAGTTTGGTTTAGGACCATTTACATTAGAAGCTCGATCTGAAATATTAAGAAAGCTACTTGAAACTCAACGAGATCTTATACATCCTCAAGATCCTAATTTTGAGCTAATTCGAGAAGATGAACTAAGAGTTATAAGAAGATACTGGCTGGAAAACGGTGATTGGGAAGATCGGGTTCCAAAGATTTATAAGGAAGTAACAGGCGTTGATTTAGATTGGGAAATGAATGATGCTCCCCTATTCGATCAGGAACAATTAACTGATCTTGAATTATTGTGCGAAAAATACAAAGTTGATTTTAAGTTGTTAAAGCAACTAATTTCTATTGAACGTGAATACAACGGATTTAATGTAAGAAGAGGACTTTTTCAAGATATAGAAAAAGTTCTAAAACAAGATTACTTGCATTTGTAAGGAAGGGTTTAAATATGAAATTTAATAAAGTAATGCTTAATAATATTGGTGCTTACAAAGGAGTACATGAAATAGACCTTTCTGTTGATTCCCCACTTCAAAATGTAATTTTATTTGGTGGTGAAAATGGCGCTGGAAAGACAACTTTTCTTAACTCAATTCGTCTTGCATTATTTGGTTCATACGCCTTTGGTTTTAGAACTGAAAATGATGCTTATTATAGAAGAGTTAAATCCTTACTTAATAAAAATGCTGTAAGTCAAAATGAATCACTCTATCAGATTATTATTGAGTACAGCGAAGTTGAAAATTACAAGCGTAATGAATATAAATTTATTCGTCGTTGGAAATTACAAAAAGAGAAACTTAAAGAAGATTTTCTTATCTTAAAAAATGATCACTATTTAAATGACTCAGAAAAAGAATTATATCATTCAAAATTAAAAGAGACTGTCCCACCACAATTGTTTGATCTGTGCCTTTTTGACGGAGAAGAAATATCACGTATTGTTAATGACAATCGTTTATCTGAGTATTTGAGAGCTTCAGCGAAGGTTATGTTTAACTTAAACTTATTCGAAAATCTTGAAGGAGATTTACATCAATTAATTAAACAAAATAAAGCACATGATCTTTCAAAAGAAGAAAACGAAATACTAGAATTAAACGAAGCAATTGAAGCTCTTGAGAATAACCTTAAAGAATCCACTCAAACACAAGAGTATTTATTTGAGCAAATCACAAATATTCAAGAAAAGTTATCAGAATTAAAAAGAGATTTTAATACACATGGCGGTCTCGTTAAGGATAAACGAGAGCAATTTTTAAAAGAAGTAAACAGTATCGAAAGCATTAGAACAAAAAATATGGACGAAGTTCGTAATTTTATTTCTACACTTCTTCCCTTTTATATGAACCGATCCCTTTTAGCAGATGTGAAAAAGCAAATGGAACAAGAAAAATCATTAGAGGCTGTAGAACACTTAAGCAACCTTCTTACACCAAAAAAATTAGATTATTTACTGAAGAAATTAATTGAATCAAATTTGCCAATTAATGATGATTTGCAAGATAAACTTTTAAATGGACTTTTGGAAGTTATTACAGACGATGACAACCCTGTAATATCAATTCATAAAGCATCCTTTAGCCAACGAATCGAAATTGAAAATACACATACAAATGTTAGTAAAATCTCATCGGGCTACTACTTAGAAAAAATTAAAGAGAATCAAGATTTGTTAAAAAAATCTCATGAATTAAGAAAGAAAATCGAACTAAACGATCAAACAACTGACTTTAAAGAAATATTAGAAAACATTCAACAGATGACTAAAGAAATTACAATATTGACTGGTGAACTAGAACAAAAAAAGTTAATTCATAATGAAATGGAAATAGAACTTGATAGATTGGAAACAGAAAAAATTACAAAACAAAATAAACTTGTTGATAGTAATAAAGTCCAAAATACGTTCTTAATTTCATCTCAAGTAATTGAATTAAGTAAACACTTTAGAAAAACACAGCAGCAAAAAAAGTTGCAACAAGTCCAAATTGAAGCTACAAAAATGTTGAATTCTTTAATGAGAAAAAGAGACTACGTTTCTAGAGTAATAATAAATGAAGAGACATTTGAAGTTAGACTTTTTAATTCGAGTAATGAAGAACTTTATAAGGACTCTCTTTCCTCTGGTGAAAAGGAAATTTTATTACTTTCAGTTGTTTGGGCAATGTTTAAAAGTTCTGGTCGCCGTCTTCCATTTATTTTTGATACATTACTTGGCCGCCTAGATAAAACTCATAAACTAACAGTTCTTACTCAGTTAATACCAGCATGCGGAGAACAAGTAATCATTTTATCAACTGATTCGGAAATTGATCGAGCAAATTATGAACTTCTCAAACCAAGAATAGCTAAGGAATACACTCTAGAATTTCTTACAAATGAAGAAAAAGTAAAGATTCATAACGAATACTTTATGTTTAGCCAAATGGGGGTTTCCCAATGAACTTTAGACTTAAAACATCGAAATTTACCGGGGAAAAATTAAAGCAATTACAATCAACAACCAATCTTACACCTAACATTTTGGTTAGAATTGCTATTGGTCTTTCATTACGACAAAAAGGTACTCCAGAAGTTACTTTAAGTGACAACAATGGTTTAGAATTTAACCGTAATACTTTAACTGGAGAAGATGACTACATTTATAAAGCATTAATCACACAACATACCAAACGAGAAATAAACGAGGAAGAGTACTTTCCAGAACTATTTAATGCTCATTTAGAAAGAGGAGTACGTTTATTAGCTAATGAGTACCAACACGCTGGGAACTCTGAAAAATTGATGATTAATTTATTGCAGTTATAATTCGAGGTGATTATTTATGCTTTATTTAGATAATAGTGCTACTACTCAAATACATCCTGAAGTCAAAGATGCAATGCTCCCCTATTTACTTGAAGAGTATGGAAATCCCTCTAGTAAATATTACTCTTTAGCTGAAAATGCTAAAAAAGCAGTAGAAACGGCTAGAGATCAAGTTGCAAACTTATTAGGTTGTAAAACAGATGAAATTGTTTTTACAAGTGGTTCTACTGAAGGAAACAACATGATCTTAAAAGGTATTGCTGATTATTATGGAACAGAGAACAAACACATTATTACAACAAAAGTAGAGCATCCCTCTGTGCTAGAAACTTGTAGGTACCTTGAAACAAAAGGCTTTGATATTACTTATCTTGATGTAGACCGTTTTGGAAGAATTGATTTAGATAACTTTGAAATTATTATTAATGAAAAGCCACCAATATTGGTTAGTATCTTATGGGGTAATAATGAAATTGGATCATTAAATCCTATTAGAAAAATTGGTGAACTTTGTCAGAAATACAATATCCGATTTCATACAGATGCAACTCAAGTAGTTGGTAAAGTTAAGTTTAAGTTTAATAAATTTGATGGACTAAATTTCCTTACATGTTCCGCTCATAAATTTCATGGTCCAAAAGGAGTAGGGGTAGTAGTATTAAAAAAAGATCATCTTGGACTAAAGGCAAAAATAACTCCATTGCTACATGGTGGTAGCCAAGAAAATGGTTATAGAAGTGGTACCTTAGCTGTTCATAACATTGTGGGAATGGGAAAAGCTGCCGAACTAGCTAATAAAAAAATCGATAAGAACATAGATCATATTTTAGCAATCGAAAGCAGCTTAATTAATATATTATCGAACAAATTCCATGAAAATATTAAATTCAACAATGATTTTAACGATAAATTACCTGGAATATTAAGTGTTCAATTTTTAGGTATAAATAACGAAATACTTGTAAAACAACTAGCACCAATCATTGCAGTTTCTACGGGTTCAGCATGTAGCTCAGCAAAACCTAGTCATGTGCTGCTAGAGATAGGACTATCAATTAATGATGTAAGAAATACCATTAGATTTTCATGTTCATCTACAACTAAATCACATGATCTTGATGTATTAAATAAACTTTAAGAAAACCGTAACCTTATCATGGTTACGGTTTTAAAAATTTATTTTGATTTCCCATTAATAATTCTACTAATTTTATTGTCAATATCTTTGTTTTTTAATACTGAACTAATCTTTTCTTTACTACTTGTATAACTACGTACTGTTTTTGCTAAATCTACCATTGCATTTTTAAAATGAATTTCAAATTCAACATCATTATTTATTATCCCTACTAAAATACTAAACTTTTCTTTTATTCCTCTTTTTGTATATTTATCTCCTAACATAGACTTAAGTATAAAACACCCTAGATGAAATTTACCATAACTCATTAATTTTTTGTTAAAACCATCAGCTTCTGATTTGTTTCTTTGAATTGTTTTTATAGTTTGCTCAATTTTAAGTTGAATCAAGGCAGGTATAGTATATAATTCATAATCGACACTTCTAGAATTAGGAAAAATATCATTATAAGAATTAATGAACACCTTTTTGGGATTGGACATTGCTTGGGATGGCTTAAAATTAATCATAGATATATAAGCTTGGGTTAATTTTTTTATATCAATAATTTTTTTTGATACGACTCCTTTATTACGATAGAAGTTAATTCTTCTTTCATAAAAATAACCATAATCCTTTAAAAACATTTCTATGTTCTTATGAATATCATCATTTGCCCTAATACTAAATGCTGAAATAGCAGTTTGAGAGTTTGTAGTTTCTGTAATCCTATAGACTAGATCTTCATCTTGGGTTTCAATAATTTTTAACAAAAGATGAGTATCATCAACTAATGAAATTTTCTTAAGTTCACATATTTCTTTTTTTTCAGTGTCATTCAGCGTATTTGCGGCCGATTTCTCTTCTAATTCAATTAGTCTTTGAGAATTTTTATATGCTTTATAGATAGAATTAGATGTTTGACACCCATTAACTATTTGCATACCTTGTAGTTGTAACTTAGCACCTGGAAGTTCAATTACTTCTCTACATGTAATGGTAAGACCATTGTTAAAACTCCAAAAATATTTTGCTTCTTCTTCACTTGAAGAGGTTTGAATTATTTTTTCATTATTAACGTTATTTGTATAGTAATCTCTTATATTTGCTTCAAATAAAGAAGTTTGCCACTGTTCAACTAATTTTGCTATTTCACTTGCTTTAACCATAGCAATATATCCATTAAGTTTTTTATTTTCTTCCCCTGAAGAAATATATTTAAAAGAATTCTCAATTTTCAATATTTCTGATATATTACTTTTTCCCTGCTCAAAATCAATTAAATCCTGGGCATCTACTAGTACTATATCAACATTATTATAGCCATTACCCAGTAATAAATTCCTAATATCAGTGATTCTAGACATTAAATTGTTATCTCTAAAAATCAACTCTTTATTGCCAGAGAAACATAAATAAATATTTATCATTATCTTTTTTGAAGAGAAGTTTTCATAAAGATATTCTTTTATTGATTTCATATTACCCATTAATTCAAATAAATACTCGTTTTCTTCTTCGGGAAATTCATAGTTTATAAAAACCTTCTCAATACCTTCTTTTAGCTTTAACAATGTTTCTACGTCAATAGAATTACCCTTTTTAAATTGAAAAATATGAAAATCAAATCTACTGTCACTATTATAATCCTCTAGCTGATTTATATCTTCTATTATTTCCTTGTTACCAGTTAAATACAAAGCATCAATTCCATAATCATTTCTTTCTTGTCTAAAACTACTATCTACAATCCCAGCTTCAATATCACCATTGTAATTATTAAATATTTTCTCAAGTGAATAAAAACTAAATGCTATACCTTCTTTTATAGATATTGGATAATTGTATTCCTCACTCAGATCTTTAATTTTCTCATTAACTCTTTTGTTAATTAATTGTACTAAACTCATATAGTTCCTCCTAATAATGACAATTACATATTATTTTATCCATTAATGGTAACTTTTGTCTATAATTAGTTCATATCAATTATTAATATATGTGGGGCTATACGAATATTTTATTGTCTTATTTATTTGCAGAATGAAAGAAAGATTTTCCTAAACAGGTATGCGGAATTTCACAGTTTTCATTAAATTAGAATAGTTTTTGATCAATCTGGTAAAATAATGGGTTTTACTATAAAATGTTATATGTAAAAGTAAAGTTATTAAGGGGTTTATATGAAAGAAATTAAAAAAAGAGAATTTGAATTGATGAATTCATTATGCAAGGAGAACAAATTAAATTTAGAACTAATTAAATCTTTATTTAAAGAAGCTGAAAAGTACTCGTATGAAAATGCAACAGCAGGTGCAAGGAAAAAGGAATACTTAGATTTAATAACTTACTATAGTAAGCAAGATAAAGGTGATTAATTTTGTTATTTAAAAAATTATTATTTGATAATTACAAAACCTATTATGGGCATCAAGAAGTAGAGTTTTATATCCCTCAAGAAGTTCGACAAGAGGAAAAGAAGAATATTATCCTCCTTGGTGGACTAAATGGTGCTGGAAAAACTACAATTTTAAAAGCCATTCATTATATTTTATTTGGAAAACGTGGAATTACGGAAACAGAACATAAACGTTTATTTTCTAATGTTATTAATAATACATTTTATGAAGAAGGTGGCCGAGATTGCTCTGCTACTCTTATTCTTGAAAATGATAATCTTGAAGAATGGGAATTAAAAGTTACCTGGAGTTTTAATCAAAACAAGATATTAATAAATGAAAATCGAGATATTGTCGTTCGTAAACCTGGTGCTAGACATGGAAAACATGCGCAAGTTGGAAACATTGAGGCATTTAATAGGATAATTGATCGTATTATTCCCTATCATGCTGCTCCATTCTTTATCTTTGATGGAGAAGAAATAAAAGATATTATTCTTCGTCAAAACAGTGAAGAAATGAAAAATGCAATTCAAAAAATCAGCGGTATGGATGCCTATAAGCAGCTTTTAATTGATCTCTATTCTGTTCAGAAAGATTTAGAGAATAAGCTTACTAAGTCAGTTAGTAGTGCTAAATTACTTAATATCAAAAAAGAATTAGAAACTGTTTATGGAGATATTGAAAAAGTAGAAAATCGTAAAAAAGTATTATTAACTGAAAAAAACAAATTAAAAACTAGACTTGACGATTTAAAGGTACTTCGAAATAAAAAAATCTCAGCTAATTCAAAGTCTCGGGAAGAAGTTGTAAAAAAACAAACCAAAATTAATACTGAACTTGAAATTCAGGAAAAAGAATTTGCAAATCATTTTAACGAACATGTAACCAATATCATACTTAAAGATAAAATTTCTAATTTAAAAAAACGTTTGAAAGTAGAAAATGATACAAAACAACAACAGATTATTAATGAAGCATCTCTTAAGCCTTACCATAGTTTTATCAATCAACTCTTAAATAAAAGTGTTAATCCCCCACTTACATCTAATCAATTAGAACAGATAAAAAAACTAGGTGAAGAAATTTGGGTAAAAGAAAACAAAGTAAATAAAAAAGATATTATAATTGAAGTCATTCATGATATAGCACCAAATGATTATAGTTTAATAGTTAATACACCAATTAGAGATAAACATGTTGTTACTCAACTCATTAACAGTATTGAAAAAAAGAAAAATGATATAAATCATTTAGAAACAGAAATTAGAAATGCTCCTGAGGCAGCTGATTATAGTTCTGAAAGTAATATGATTGAAATATATACTAGAGAATTTGGTAAACTTGAACTCAAATTAAAATCAGTTATGCAAAAATTTAATACTTTGAATGAACAGAAAGCTAATTTACTTAATCAGGTAACAAGGCATACATCAGCTGAAGATGACACCGATCAAGTGGCAAGCAAACTTGAATATACTAAACGACTAGTTATTGTTGTAGAACAATTTGTAAAACAATCTACACTATTAAAAGCAAATTATATTCGAGAAGAGTTTTCTAATATGTTATCAAAACTATTTAGAAAACAAGAGGAATTTAGTAATATAGACTTCGATATAAACTCGTACACGATAAAATTATTTAATGATAGAGGTCAACAAGTAAGTATTCAGGATCGTTCTGCTGGTGAGATGCAAATGATTTCTTCTGCATTAATATGGGCGTTAACTAAAGCATCTGACTTATCGTTACCAATGGTCATTGATACTCCATTAGGGAGACTGGACAGTCACCACAGAAATCATTTAATTAATCATTATTATAAAGAATTAAGTGAACAAGTAATTATACTATCTACAGATACTGAAATTACTGATGAATATGTTAAGTTAATGAAGAATAACTCTTATAAGCAATACATGCTCGACTATGATGAGAAAAAGAAGTATACAATCATTCGAGATGGTTACTTTAATTTTGTGAAGGTGTGATTTAATGGCAAATAGAAAAGTATCTATCTCCATGGACTCCAAGGAGATCTTAGAAAACCTATGCGGCATGTTAGAAGTTGAAAGACCATTAGCTATTAAAATAGCCTTAGCAAAAGGAATTGCTAGTTATGATAAAATGCAAATTCTTTCGCATAATGGTTCAGGTAAGTGGGCTGTTCCTGATGGAATAATTAGAGGGAATGAATTTATCCTTTATAAACACTTAATGATAAATGAGTTGAATAAAATGTTGGATGAAGATGAAACTAATAAATTTCTTGGGTTATTTATTGAGAAAGGTTTATTAGTGATTAAACAGGAACTAAGCGAAATATCTTCTCTACAAGATTATAGAATCACAATTTTAGATACTGCACAAAAAGAAGCCCAAAGGATTTAATGTTATCCTTGGGCTTCTTTTCTATATGCGTTTATCTAAGGATGTAATATCCACTATTAATGCAGTTGGTTTAGATAGTTCACCATTCTCTAACACAATAGGACCATATACAATACATTGACCCTTTTTTAACCCTGATAATTTAGCTTCCCATTGTTTTTTCTCACTGGCATCTTGTGCAAGTGTAGAAGCAATTGTTGAGATCTCTTGTTCAGGTGGGGCAAAGTAAATCTGTTGGGAAGCATTTTGTAAACGAGCAAGCTCCCCAGCATCCAACTGTGACTTTAAAAACTGGGTTGCATACCACCCTGACCAGCCAAACTTTCTTCCTTCTGTTAAAATTCTTGCAGAAGGTGACTTTTCAGTATGATCCAAGTTCTGTGCTTCATCCATAACTACTGGCATAGGTTTATTTTTATTACCATGTCTAACTGAGTAATTCCACAGATCCCATAATATAAACTCAGTAATCATTAACTGAACGTCTCTCGGATATCCTGTTAGTTGAATAATATAAACTTCCCCATTGCTGTCCACTACTTCATTCCAATTAATTGCAGCATCGTTACTAAATGGGTTTCTATCAATTAACGGACGAATTTGAGACAAAGCAGTTCTTGCGTAATTAGAGCCATCTTCTTCTAACACTTCTTTAAGCTTCGTTAAGTCCATGGAATCACCATGCTTACTTAATCCTCTTAAAGTAGCTTCATAAATGGCATTTAATTGCTGAATTCCTAAACTTTTATAAACAGCAGCAAATACACTTTTTATTCTTTCTGCAACATCTGTTTCTGATTCTGGCAAAATCAATCCACTGATTTCTCTCACATTTTTCTTAAATGGATTAATTGGGAACTTTTCAATATATACTACTGTTTGTTTAAACTTTTCACCGAGATGTTCAACAAACTCTTGCTCCAGTTGATTAGGAAGAAACCCTTCAGTGTAATCAATAACAATACTTGGAATGCCTTGTTTAGATTTCTCTAACAGTAAGCATTGCATAAAATAAGTTTTACCCTGTCCAGATTTCCCAGAGATAAGCAAGTGACGATTTGCTAAACCTTTATTCCCATATTCCCAGTAAATTTCTTTGTTTGAATTTGAAGCTTTACCGATGAGAATTCTCGAATCTTCAACCTTGAAAGTTGGGATAACAAGCCCTTCTGGTTCTTCTGGTTCTTCTGGTTCTTCTCGTTCTTGTTGCTCTTCCTGCTCTTGGTGTTCTTCTTGCTCTTGTTGTTCTTCCTGCTCTTGATGTTCTTCTTGCTCTTGTTGCTCTTGTTGCTCTTCTTGCTCTTGATGTTCTTCTTCCTCTTGTTGCTCTTCCAGCTCTTGATGTTCTTCTTGCTCTTGTTGTTCTTCCTGCTCTTGATGTTCTTCTTTCTCTAGTTGATCTGGTAACTTCGATTGTTCATTAAATGAATTACTTTGATTTTCTTCTTGAGAATTATCAATATTGTCATGTGTTTGGTGATATTGTTCTTTAGAAGTTAATACATTTTGATCTAACTCAGAATTTTGATCTATTGACGGTTCATTTTCTATTACGGTAGAAATATAGTTATATGAGAGTAATCCCTCTTTAATAAAATCTGATTTCCCTTTTTGCACCCATTCACATAATTCATTTATGGGCTTAATTAGAGCCGAATATCCATCATGCTCCGTTAAACTGATAAGAATAGCTTCCTCTTCTAAACTCGCCCCTCTTACATATATATCTTTTTGGAATGAAAGAATAGCACCTGATCCAATATGTTTTTCTAATTCGTTTGAAATAACATATTGATCTTTTAAAAGCTTTTTTAGTACTTCCTCAGTTAAATGATAATTTTTATCATTCCACAATTTACTCTGCGCAATTTTTTTAGCATTTGAAATGAACAACTGTACAAAGAAGTTACGATAAAACATACTAGAAAAGTTTTTGTTATCGCTAGTCAATGCATTATGGATCAAGCGTTTCGTATTCCTTAATTGCTCTTTTGCTTTTTCAATCGTTGAATTTGAATTAATACCAATTTTAACTTCAATCGGTAAAAAGTGAAGTTTTAATAACCCTGCATTTTGTTCTAATCCTATTAGTAATAAGTCATCACTATGCTTGCCTTTAACACCTAGATTTTTCGCTGTAAATAACCCATCAGTTTTATTTAAACTTACAGCCCCTGCAACTCTTAGTATTTCTTCTAAAGAAATTGGGACCCAAGTAATATTTGGATGATCAAAATAGGATAAAGAATACTTTATCGCAGAAATAATACTTAATTTTTCTCGCGAGTAATGGCCTTTACTCCCAATAATTCTTAAGAGCCACTCACCATTAAAAGTATTAAATGCAAGAATAATTTCATTGACACTGTCCTCATCGATTTTCACTTCTTTTGATTGTATAAACTCTTTAATTACAGCATGGTATTGATTTGATTTATCCGTAACAGTTATTGCATCATAACGACTGGATGAAGAATACTGATCACTATAATGAATTACAACTAAATTCTTACCATAATTATTAAAAAACTCTAAATCTGCAGTTGGATCAACGAAGGTTACCCAAAAAGAGGATTTAAAGATTTTATCTAACGTATCCTCGTCTGCAGTTGTTGTTCTAGAAAATATTGCTTCGCCTTTATGATAAGAATCGCTTCCATCATTTCTTAAATTAGCTGCTAATTCATTAACATAATAAGCAGTATCTATTAGTAGATTATCATGATTATTACCGTATGCTTTAATGCCAAAACCACTTCTGTAATTCTCTTTTCCTTTCATAGAAGGTACAGAAGAATATAAGCCCTGTACTGCAAGCCCTGATACCATCTCTTCCATTGGTTGCAATGCATAATTTTCTTGTGCTTCCATCTTATAAAATGAGATATGAGCATATTTTATTTCATTGTCTAATGAATGTTTATAATAAAAAAGTTTATCTCTAATAAAGCGGATTACATCTTGCTCGTCATATTCATTAGTCTTTAATTTAATATCATATGTTTGTTGAATATCAACAATTGATTCCATCCTAGAAAACTGATCAAATGTACTTGAATTCACTTTTTGTTGTTGATAGATATTTATCTCAACAGGAACCAGATGTTCTGGACCTTGTTTTTTAATTTTACTAATCATCCATTGCAAAATTCCTCTTAAAACTTCACGGTCGTTTGAAATATTGATAATATTTAATTTCAACGGAGCTTTGGAATTCTCAATAAAAAGATAGCTAAAATGTTCCATAAATTGTGATGTTTTATCTTCAATTACTTTGGCTAAGTATTGATTCGCATCTGCAATTGATACTTGATTAACTGGTTTAAAAATCATCCATTCTGGAGCTGCATTCTGACTATCCGGTTTAAATAAATTTTCTTTACCTTGATAAATATATGGAACTAATGCCTCGGGTTTTAATCTATTTAGGATACTTGACTCTAATTCTTCTGATGCAATTAGTTCATTAACTTTTAATTGAAATGCAACCATAATAGGATGGAACGGTGTGAAAAACACCTCTCCTAAAGTGGTAATTGTCCCTAATTTAAAAATATCTCGACCTTTTTCTCCTGCTTCTGTTCCTTCATCAAATAATTGTATTTGTCGAATATACTCACTTACATATTCTTTAGCACGCTGAGTTAATTCAGGATTATAATGACAGAGGCTTGGAATACTGTTCTTTGTTCTAAAAGAATTTACAAATCTGCTGTAAGACTCCCTTAGATCTTCAGGAAGAGTTAATGATACAGAAAGTAATTCTCCCGAATCAACAGTTGCACTGGAGAAGCCATTTTTCACCCATTCTCTTTCCCATTCAAAGAATTGTTTATATTCAGCATGAAGATAATATTCTTGATTTCCTTGGATTAACTTGTTGTTGTTCCACTCAAAATCTAGACTCTTTTCTCGTTTCAATTTCCATATTCTTATGCCTGTTATTGGAGTTGATTCAGGTAACTCATTCTTCAAGACAATAGGTATATGATTATTGTTATGATACAGATTAATCGTAACCTGTTCTTCTTCGCTTAATGCTTCAAGTTGTGGAGTTAGTTTTAACTTATCATCTTCTGTAAATATAATACTTTGTTCATTTGTAGTTATTTCTTGTTCTATTAAATTAATCCCATCACCAAAAACTAAGGTATCTCCTTCATACTGGAGCTCTAATGCATGGTTTCTTATATCTACTAAAAAGGCAGTTTTATAGTTATCAAACAATAGCGGTTCAACAGGTAATACAGCTATATTAAGCTCTACTCCAAGGGATGCTCTATTTTCATGCTTATAAGATATTTTTGTAAATGTTGACTTATTTTTATTACAAGAGATTTTTAATTTTAAGTTTGTTCTACCTAATTCATATTCTATATTTTGTTTACTAGGTACTTTGATAAATGCTGGTGATAAAGATTTTTGGAGACTACCTGAAATTCCAAATGATAAATTTAATTCTACTTGATCTAAATGGTTTGGATTAAATATTACAAAATTACGTTTTCGTTTTCCAGCTGCTGTGTCGCTTGTGTTTTTGTCCCATGCTTTTAAACCATCTTTTAGCTTCCACTCTAATAATTCAAATTTTGTGGATTTATCCAATTTCTTTTTATCTTCATAAGATTTATGGATTTCATTAAATGGTTGTTCATTCCAGTTTTCACCTTTTAGTTTACCTACACCATCTGGAGTAAATCTTTTATCTAGTTCATTTTCTCCTAATCCAAAATCATGCACCTTTTTAACATAATCAAAAAGTTCACGGTTTATTGATAATCGTTCCTTAAGTTTGTTTCCAGATATAGTTCCTAAATTTAAATCTCTGAAAAGACCAAAATTAATATAATCCTGTTCTTCTAGTTTTCCCTTTGTGATAACTGCAAAAATATTTTCAAAATCGAAAAAGGATATTTGTTGAAACATTTGGTCATTTATTAGAGAAGTTAAATTATCCAACAAGATAACCTGTTCAATTTTATTATCCACTCTATTTTCAATATCAGCTTTTAATTTTTTGTAAAGAAAATTAGGATGAAGAGGCATTCCTTCTTTTTGAAGATCACTACTACCACCTTGAATAGAGTCTAACTGTTCAGTAACAATACTTAATAATGCAGTATTTTTCCAAATCCCATTTTGTTCCCCTACTTGGTTTCGTAAAGTTACCAAAAAGTCGGGCTTTACTGCTTCTTCTGTATTAGATATAACTAAATTAATATTGTTAACTGGTACAGATACTGTACGGTATTCATCACCTAAATCATGTTGATAAACAAATGGGTTAGTATCCATTACTTCTCTAATAGCAGTTAATAGAGAGTTCAATTCATTTACGGAATCCAGCTGTAAATAAAACCGATCTCCACTTTTAATTTTTGTTTGTTCAAAGAACTTAAATATATGATCAGCTAAGTAATTATAAAATTGGTTTGACATATTGGGCATCACCACTATCACTCTTTTTGTCTATTATGTTAAGGCTATCTAGGAGTTCAATAGCTGCTTTTTTTGAATGACGGTCTAAAGAAACTCCTCTGGTTTCCAACTCACTAAATAATTGATTTAATGGAATTCTTTCCTCTTTAATACAAATTGAAGCTAGTAATAAAAATAGATCATGTGAAATATTAAATACTTTCCCCAGACTACCTCTGTGTTTCAAAAATTGATTGCCACCAATGTCCTCAATATTACTTCCATATTTAATACAAACTTGTGTACTCATGCCTTGTTTTAAGACATCAAATAATATTCTAAAGGCTTCTTCAATAGAATCTGGTCGTTTATCAAACTTTATATTTGCTTGTGTTGTGTAATAGTTAATCCAATCTGTTAATTCAACTAAAAAAGTTTCCTTTTGGTCAGCTCCTTGAAGTTCTACTTTTTCAATTATTTGTTGATATGTCAAAAACTCTTTTTCATCTCCGTTATTAAAGTTTAGGTGGCTCAGCTGAGATAAAGTATGAATGTGAACAAACAAGTGATGAGCACGATTCTTCACCCTTTTATATCCCTCTAATTCATCTGCTGATTTTCTTCTCTTATTAATGGATTCCCATTCCAAAGCAAAATATAATGACTCAATTTCTTCCATGTCCGCAGTTTCAAATTGATCAAGTTTAATAGTAATTTGACATACATACATAAAGAAATAAAAATGTACAAGTAAAGGGAAGTGCTCTAAAAAGTAATCTTTATGTTTAGATAAATACAATACATCTTCATTAAATAAATTAGAAACTCTCTTAGATAGGACTTGATATTTGTTCTTTTTCTGATGGTCTACGGGTTGAATTCCCGATAAATTCCCGAGGATTAAATCAGTTAAAATATCTTCTGCGTTTTCTTTATTAAAGATTTTTTTGAGAGCATTATCATCTTTAATTAAAATATCATACATGAACATAGCAAATTTTTCTTCTTCAGCTTTTGACTGGTGAGGTATATGGTTATATAAATAAGGATGAATCGGTTTAATTTGTTCTTCGTTAAATAGGTATTGATTTAAAAAACGTTTTAAATCAAAAGTAATATCATCGTCATTACACCGGACTTGTGAAAGTAAGTTTGCTATTAGAACATTATCTTCTTCAAAAATATCATGTGGTTTTTTATTATTTTCTAGTTTAACATCACAAATCTCTCTTACGAAGGCTCCCATCATAGATAAATAATTATCTTTCATTAATTTTGTTTTTTTTGAAGAATTAAAAGGTAAAATATCTTTTACATTCCCTCTTTCATGAATTACCCCTGTACCTTTTGTTTTTTTCTTAATATTGTTTTCAAGTTCATTTTTTAATAATATCTGATCCATGGTTTACTCCTTTTCAAAAACAAACGAACCAAAGTCATTTTTCTTTAAAGCATACAATTTTTGATCATTAGGAAAATGAACTAATAATTCTTCCTTTTTATTCCCAAATTTCATCAATCTTTCTAAGAACTCTCCGAATTTAATAGCGTCCTCTTCATCTTTCTTATTTGGACAATATCCTTCAATAACTTTTAAGAGTAAGCTATAAAGTACAAAATCTATATCTAAATATGCACGTTCATTTGAATTATTGTTATTTCTATATCCAATAGTAATAATTGGTTTAAAGGAATATAACACCTGTTCCCGATTTGGCTTTAAATGATCTATAACAGGTCTAAGAGTTAAATACTGTGCTAATCTTATTTTTTCGTTGGGCTTATTTATATATAAGTAATCCTTTTTAGGGCTACTTTTCCATTTAAATATGGCACTTTTTATTTGGTAATAGAACTTTTCTATCTCGTTATTTATTCCACTATTAAAATAATATAAATTTTTCAAATAATCTTTAAAACTACTATTCTCAATAGACTTCACAAAAGATTTATTTGTTAAATAAGATAATCGAATAAACATCTCACAAAATTGTTGGAATGAATCCCCTTCTAAATCAGTCATTTCTTTAAATGAATCTAAATAATTTCTACCAGATTTAGTTAGTATATATTCCTCAATTAATGTTGCCCAATCAGTTAATGTATTTAACTGTAGAATTACAATATCTATGGAGTGGGATCTATAATGGATTGGATCTAATAAGCTTATGTATCTTAGTATCTCTGAACGATCTCTCCTATTAAAAAGTAAATTAGGCACCGAAAAATTTAATTTCTCAAATTCTGTAGGCGTTCCATTTAAAAGTCCATCTTCTGGCACAATGATATCAGCAATAAAGTTCATAAAAGATCTTGCAGAAATTACTATTTTATATTGAATAATTGCTTGAATAATAACTTGAACAATTTGATGTTGAACAAACTCGTCCATCAAAAATTCAAAATTCTGATGGACTTCCGACCTTATTCCACTTTTTTTATCTTCTAAATACGCTAAATAGAATGGGTTCTCTTCATTCTGATTGAATATCTTGTTAAGGATAGCACTATAAAAAGATGATTGAGCGCCATGCTCTGTTAACTCGTATGGATGATAGTCATTAAAGCTGAGTAAATTAAAATCTTCATTTGAATAAACAGTTGTTGTATCCTGTGAGAAAAGGCCACTTTCATTTACGAAAGATATTAGTGTTTCAAATGTTGAAGCTAAGTGCTTATAATAAATAAAATTGTGTAAAACACCTAAGTTAATCGCTAGAATGATTTTTTCATTTGAATGTTCATGATTTTGATCTGCAAAAGGCTGAAGTATTTCTTCTAGAGTTTCCATTGCATTTTTATTTGGAGAGAAACTCTCAGTAGCATCATTATATATAGTAAATTGTGATAACAGATCATTACGGTTACTCTTTAAATAAGCAAGTAAGTGTGACTTTCCATCCCCAACACTTCCACAAAGGAGCACTAATTGACGCCCTGATTTATGAGCTGCTTTTTCTAATATCCCTTCAAAATCTTTTTGAAGTTTTCTTTCTACATGCATATAGTTCTTAAATGTACTAAATGAGTTCACATTTTCTACGGCTTCTTGAGCAGATTCTTGTAGCCTTTTTAATTCTCTATTTAAATAACTTTGATTATCTCCTAGATCTTTTTTAAATATCTCATTTGCATTAGTATTTTTCTCTACATTAGAATTAACAAGTTTATTGTTTTCCTTGTCTTCTTTAGTTAAAGCATCCATAATTTCTTTCTTTAACTGATCGATATTTATGTTTGATTTAGAATTTGGTTTTGGTTGTTTATATGGCGGAATCGTTACTAACTCGTTGGAGTACACCTCACAAAACCATACTCCTATTGTATACATGACCTTATGTACTTTTAGTGCTTCTGCGATGTCATAAAATGATCCATCATGTGCTGCTTTATTACCCGCATGTCGAATTGTATCAAAAGCTTGATGAATATCCTTTTTGATGTAACCTTCTTTAGATAAGTAAGATACTTTATCGTGCATGGTTGAAAGGTATACATCTGAAATCCCATCCGTTTTTAATACAGATGATAATATCTCTTCAGCAAATAATCTCGCTTTTACTAATGCACTGCTAGGATCTTCATATATTAAATGCTCCATTTTTTCAGCGTTAAGCGCACCTATCTTATTACTCGTTTCTAAAAATTTAAGAAGATAATCTTTCTCCATAAATTGAATCAACCCCAGGTTATATAAAATATTTACATTACATCATTATTTTAGCATATCGCAACATTGAAATGGTAAATCCTATCCATTATTAAATTTAATTGGTAAAACTTATACCTATGCACCCCTGTATCCATACCTATCTTGAAAGATTGGTTACATGCTCCCTTTCATCAAACGATGAATTGGTGAGAATCCATGGATCATGAGGATTGGTGTACCATATCCGATTTCTTCATAATAGATATTCGCTTTGTCCACTTTGCATTTTAGCTTCGGTTACTCGTTCGGCAATAAACATGATGAATCCTTTATTTGGAGCTTATGTTAGAATGAAAAACATAGAAAAAGATAGGAGTGTATCTTTTGAAAGCTTATTTAATTCGATTATTGTTTGGTATTATGACGATGGTCATTGGTTATGGTGCCCTCTTTATGGTAGGGTGGCACAAACATTCAAATGCCATTATGTTTTTATTCCCGATAAGTGTAGCTGGCAGCTGGGGTGCGTGGTATTTTTATAAAACAATTATGGTAACAAAGAGAAAAAAGGAAAAGAGGAACGCAAAAACTTGATAAACAAAAAGAAGCGAAGATCCCCTAAGATCTTCGCTTCTTTTAAATAACTTCTATCATTTCGGATTCAACGACGTCAGTTCGAATTCTGGCTGTTGCTTGTCTTGTTCGGTTATTGGCTTTTCAATGAGTACGTATCGTGGTACTGGCAGATCCAAAGGCTTTGCAGTTAGCTGTTCGTGGTTTGTGATTGTAAGCATAACTCATCCCTCCTTACCAGGTTTTAATCTCTATTTACCCAAAATGTTATCGCAAGAAACTTTTTCCGACAAAAATAGTGCAACAGTCCTCATGATTTGTCAGCAACGTGACTATAGGAGTAGAATACATACTAGGAAAACGGTAAGGCTTTTGTCTACCCCATTTATGAAGGGAATGCATACATATGAGATTTGGTGTAATCGGAACGAACTGGATAACAGAAAGCTTTATTGCAGCGGCTAGTGCTGTCGAGAGTTTTACATTATCAGCAGTTTATTCACGTACAGAGGAAAAGGCGAAGGAATTTGCAGAAAAAAACGGTGCTGAATATACGTTTACGGATCTTGAGGAAATGGCTGCGAGCTCCGCAATTGATGCGGTCTATATCGCAAGCCCAAACTCGTTTCATGCGGAGCAAGCAATAACGTTCATGAATCATGGCAAGCACGTGATCTGTGAGAAGCCGGTTGCGTCGAATGCACACGAACTCGAGCAAATGATCCAAACGGCAAAAGAAAACAACGTTCTTTTAATGGAAGCGATGCGCTCAACTGTGACACCAAATTTTAAGAGCGTAATGGACAACTTACATAAGATCGGACCCGTTCGCCGGTACTTTGCGAGCTCGTGTCAGTACTCTTCCCGCTACGACACATATAAAGAAGGAACGGTGCTCAACGCGTTTAATCCCACATTCTCCAATGGTTCTCTCATGGACATCGGCATCTATTGTCTGTACCCGATGGTCGTTCTTTTTGGAAGTCCTGATTCGGTAAAGGCAAACGGACTTCTATTAGATTCCGGAGTAGATGGTGAAGGCAGCATCCTCTTAAACTATGGAGACAAAGATGCGGTCGTGATGTATTCGAAGATCTCAAACTCGTACGTCCCGTCTGAAATTCAAGGCGAGAACGGAAGCATCTTAATCGACCATATTCAAGACATGACGAAGGTGGAAATCCGGTATAAAGATGGAACGACTGAAGATATTACGGTGAAGCAAGACAAGCCGAAGATGTATTATGAAGCGAAGGAATTTATTGAATTGATTGAGCGTGGTGAACTGGAGTCTAACGTGAACTCACACGCCAACTCCCTTGCTGTTATGAAGATCATGGATGAAGCGAGAAAGCAGATGGGGTTAGTCTACCCAGCGGACAATCGTTCATAGAATTAGCGTTTTATTTTCGAAGACCAACACCTAACGCTTTTTTCGTTTCTTTATCCAAATAAACAATAAGGGGTCCAAGATCTCCGTCGTTTGTTGTTTTAAATGTAACTTTTAATGTTGGGAGATTTTCAATGTTAACCCATTTGTTTTCATGGTTTTCCACTTCAACGGTTTCCGTCGAGATAAACTCTTCCACTTGGGCATCTTCCCAGTCCTTGATGCTTTGTTGAGAAGAAGCATCCAAATAATTATAAGCTCGTTTTATATCATTAGAATATGGTGAATCAGAACTGCATGATACTAATAAAACAGTAGCCCACAAGGTAATCATAATTTGTATTCGTTTCATTTGAGACCCCTTTGATACTTATCGATCTTTTAGAGGCTATGCTCTAAAAGATATTTGCTAATGGTCTTTTCTTTTTCTTCATTGACCAGTTGTTTGGAGTGCAAGGTGCGAGACTACGGCTAGGATTAGTGGGACAGTCGGAAAAGCGAAAGCGGCGGAAATCAACTACTCTCAAAGACTCTTTTCTATAGATAGTTGCAAACGTTCGTTATTCTCTTCATTGACCAGTTGATTAGAGTGCAAGGTGCGAGACTCCTGCGGGATCAGCGGGACAGGTGAGACTCCTAATGGTGCTTGCACCAAGGAGGCTCACCGTACGCCCCGCGGAAAGCGAGCATCCTGAAACGGAAATCAACTCTCAAAACATCAGATGATTCCTATCTAAGCGTTCTTATTTTTTGTCTAATACTCCATCGAATTTGCTGCCTTTACAAGATCCTTAATCGTAATTTCTTTTTCACTATCTGTAACGACGCTTATGCCATAGTACAAATCGTCTTTCTTCCAGCGGATGCTCTTCGCATTGGGAGTATCCGTTTCAATCACAACCTCTGTGCCGTCTTTTAGCTTTGTTGTCTTAAACGCCCCATCCCCAGAAAAGCTAGAGTTCTTATTCTGAAACGTCGTCACATGAAGCACGGTTGCTTCTCCATCTCCATAAACAAACTCCGTATGAACAATATCCCCTTTTGGATCTCCAGGTAGATCTCCCGCATACATCAACTCAACATTCTTCGGTTCAAATGGAAGTTCCTCAGGTGCCGCTAAACGTTCCTGCACCGTTTCCGGCAATTGTTCGGCCACCTTTTTCACTTCTGGATAGTCTTCTTTCAATTGTTCAACGACACCGTTTCCACTGCACGCCGTTAAGAAAACCAGGAACGCTGCTGCTATGATCTTTTTCATCTTTATCCCCCCTGTCTTCCCTATATTCAATAAAATGGCATTAAATACCTGTAACATGGATAAAAAAAACGCCAGGAATCCTCATGTTCCTAACGTTTCGTCTGTTTTCCTAAGCTATTCGGTTTAAGAGAATGGACAGCTTCGTCATGGCGCCATCTTCCCTTTTATATTCTGTGTGGCAAAACGTATAATAGTCTATTTTTTCAACATAGGAGAACAGTCTGACAAAAGAGATAATCATACTGATCAGGCTGCCGATAACGAATCCCATTCCATAATATGTTGGCCCGAATGGCAGAAGGACGAGTGAAAACAGCAAGACGCCCATAAAGAAGCTGTAAGCAGACCAAGCGGCACCTTTTCGATCATCAAAATACAGAAGAAGGAGAATCATAACCAAGGTTAGACCGTTACAAAAGGCACCAATAATCGCATAGCGCAGAATGTGAACGAACAGATCGTTAGCAAGCACGATCGGAACAAGCAAGAACGTTAGTCCAATCAGTCCGGCAGAGAACAATCCTTGTGTTCGAAACAATCGTTCAATCTCTTGTTTCAAGACGAGAATCATCTTGTCTTTCGCTTTATGGATCTGCTTTAAGTTTCCGCCTTTGTTCACGAACTCATAATACGTACGGTATCTCTCGTAAAATCTCGTTTCGACTGAGACGACGAAGAGCACATACGTCGGCAGGATCGATAAATACGCATAGAAGAGCGCTGAGTCATACTGCGGCATGAATAAAAAGAAACCGAATCGCTGCTCGCTTTCTCCTAACAGCCAGATAACGCCATTTCCTGTCCATAATCCAATATTGTATAGAGTTCCCGTAATAAACAAGGACGGATAATAATCAAAGTAACGAAGGTATTCGAACTCCCCGCCTTCATCCGATGCTGGATATGTGGCGAATACCGCATGAGACAACCATAACAAAGTAACTGCAAATCCGAGCCAGAAGCATGCTAATAGAACGTGAGCCTGACTGTAGGCAATCGGCAGTGACACGTCAACATACAAACAGAGTGCAGTGCTGACTAACGTGACGAAACCTCCCGCTAAAAACCCGAACGAGATGGCTGAATAATTTTTGGCGCCCGATAAAAACAAAAAGAGCACCCATATGGCATTGATGGAAATGAACAACCCTAATACGAGCAGCTTGTAACTGATCGGTAATTCGGCGAGAAACGCAAACACAAGCCATAATAATACCGCGAGCGCCACCGTTGTTTTTAGCATGCCAAGAAATGCCGGCAGCACCTTCTCGGGTTTATCTTCGTACAAACAATCTGATACATACCGGGTGACGACAAGCTGCTGTAAGCCGAACAGAACTTGAGAAAAGATAAAGCAATACGTGACCGACAGCAAGAATAACTCTCTGTCCACTTTTGCGATTCCCACACGAGAGAACGCGAGCTGAAGAACCGTTATGGTGGTAATAACGAGCAGCCACGGTCCAGCTGTGACGAACAGCGAGTACAGATAGGCTTTTATTCTTGAAGAATAGTAATCTTCTTTAAACAGTTTTTGTAATTGAAAGCCTATTCCTGCCATATCTCATGTCCTTTCGATATAATCGCTCATAGCTCTCGCTGACTTTTTCACTGGAATATAAGGTAACCGCTCTTCGTCTTCCCGTCTCCCCTAACTCGGGCAGCAGATCTCGGTTGTGGATACACCACGAGATCCGTTCCGCTAATGCTTCCGGGTTCACAGGCGGAACGACAAACCCGCACGAACCGAAGACATCATCTTCACGGCCTTCAATCAATTCTCTGCAGCCTCCGACGTCTGTTACAATCCACGGTTTTCCATACGCCATCCCTTCCAACACGGCTAATGGCTGTCCTTCTGAAATGCTCGAGAGCACACACACATCATACTTCCCTACATATTGGGTGATATCTACTAAACCTTTAAAATGAACAACAGACGATAACCCTAATTCAGCGACTAGCTTCAAGCAGGCATCCGCATATTCCGGGTCTTCTTTATCTGGACCGAGTATTTCCCACTGAAATTTTTCTCCTTGGCTTTGAAGAATTTTAGCTGTGTAGATCATTGTCTTAATATCCTTAATCGGAACGACACGCACGATGCTTCCGATTGTAAACATCGTTTGGCTGGATTCCGTTGTAACGGTTGTCTCTGGAATGGTGATACCGTTTGGAATAATGTTTGTCTTCTTGATCGGCGCACCAAGCTCGATCTGGTAGAGTCTATTATTCTCAAAAAGAGATACGATGTCCCGGGCAACGGTATACGCCTGTCGGGACAAGTGGTGGAAGAACTGAATCCATCTTTTTTTATACTCAAGGGGAACCCAGCCGGCACGCAAGATTTCTTCTTCCCGTTCCCTTGAATAGATGCCATGCTCTGTAATCACAAACGGTTTATTTCGTTTCACAGAAAGATAGGCTCCTAGAAGACCTCCGTATCCGGTCGAAAAGCTATGGTAGAGGTCGACGTCACTTCCTGTGGATTGCTGAAGCAGCTGGATTACAGGTGTGTACATCGATTTGTACGTATACACATAGTCAAGAAATGACCCGCTCTGTTCTTCATACTGATAAGCGCGCTGAACAATTTCATAGAACTCGGGACTTTGAAAAAAACCCTTCAGATTCCCCATCCTCGTTTGGTCACCGATTAACAAAAGCGTATTCGGATCAACCGATTGAAACGTGAACCATTCAAATAAATGTTCAACTTCCTGCTTTGTTAGGTTGGGTTTTCGTTCAAAGCTGGAAGTTTCACTTACAGAGATGGGAAGGTTTTTCAGAAAATCAAAATTCCACGGCAGATCATACTCGATATCAGAGACGACTTTTTGCTCGCTCGTAATTGTATACATCCCAAATGAGAAACCATGAAGCTGTGAGGTTAGAAGATGTGCCCAACTGGATACACCGCCACTCACGAATGGATAGCTTCCTTCGGCAATTAAGCCTACCTTCATCTTCCTTCCTCCTTCACGCTGATTTTCGCATCAGGTTTCGTTAACTTTAGTACATAATGATTTTCGCTCAATTGTAGTACTTCTCCAAAGTCATAGGACCCTGTTTGAATGGTTCTTCCATTCTCCGTATAGATCGTTAACATGGAAGGATTCGGTACGTTGTATCCATGAATCTCGATCTCATTCTTTGAATACGTAACACTCCATTCCCCTTTTTCGTACACTTCCATCCTTCTCTTCGCATCAAGCTGTTTAAGAGGAATGAAATAAGGATACGTTTCATTCACGAACTGGTTCATCGTTTCAAACGTTTCTTTCAACTCTTTCCATGTAAGCTGATTCGAACGATTCTCATCAATGACATCATCCGGATGCACAAAGTGAGACATAACCCCAAAGTTTGCTACCGTATCCACAAGTTCATACTGGTCTTCTTTATTGAAGTGATAACCACTCGAAATCCGCGGAAAATGATAAAGCTGTTTATATTCTTGATCATAGCCAAACTCTTGCACATATGTGCCTTTTTCTGGTGAACCTGTATATAGGCTCGCGATCACCTCTAGCTCTGGAAAGCTTTTAACTAAAGCCTCTTTTCCTGTCTCGTTCAACACATTGGAAGGAGGCACGTACGTCTTAATCGTCTCGTTCGGATAAAGCTCATCGGTAACCTTTTTCATCTCTTGAAGAGAGGCTTCCATTTCGCTTCGGTCCTTCCACGGACGATAACCAAGGTCTTTATCTGCCGGCTCATCATTCGTTACAAGGGATTGGTGGTTGTAGCCATGAAGACTGAGTTCTCCGCCTTCTTGAAGCAGCTTCCTTCCACTTTCAAGTAAATATTTCTTGTTTCTTCTTAAGAGCTCGTTTTTTGTGAGTGCTGGATCATCAGAATAGGAACCAATTATGGCCCCTGTGTATAGCAGGTCATATTGGTCAGCCACCTTTTTCATGTCATCCCACCATACATCCTGAAAGAAGTCAGAGTACAGCATGCCATATTCCTTATTGATTTTATCAACTTCACCTTGCAGGATGGGAGCAGGGAAATCATCAATGTACATCACTTTTCCGCCAAACTGATGGGTAGCAAGAAACGGAAAGAAAAAAGGAAAGGACTGAACGACAAGTCCTCTTGTCACTTTTTCATGATTGCCTGTGCCGTTCCAAACGATAACTTGGCCTTTTCCCCAAGAGTGCTTCCACAACAAAGGGTTATTATCTGCGAATAGATAGGTCGAGGTATTTTCAGCAAGATCCACATCGAGCATGCTATTTGTAATAAGAGAGGAAGAAGCATCGAGATCGGGATAACCAGGAAAAAACGACTCAGTGAACGTAATCCCGTTTACGGTATCAAAAAAACCTCTTTTCTGTTTAATACCTAGAAGTTCATTCCACTCTTGATTAAAAAAACGGGTGGTGAACATGACATTGCCCCCACCTTGAACATAGGCGTTTACGTCTTTCAGTGACCATTCACTCGATCCCTCTCCCGAGAAAATGACGATGTGATACGGAGAAGGTTGCAGCTTGTTCATCTTGTTGGTATTTATCTTCTCGTATGGAATTTTGGCGTTGTCCAACGCTTCTACTATATTGTTTATGACCATTTTCCCTATCGTGTCTTCTGCATCAACCAGATAGACTTTAAAGCTTGATTGTTTCTTAGGAACTAAAGAGGTCATGCTCTCTGTGATTACCGTCGTATTCTCAGCTCGAACAGGAAGATCAATATACAGCCTGTCCATGTTCATATAGAAAACAACGGCAAGCATCACAAGAACACCGATGATTGGAAAAAGAATGATTTTATAACTGTTAAACATCACTACCACCACTTAGTTGTTGAAGAATTCTTTGTTCATTTATACTCATAGACGAAAAGTCAGGATGTTTCTGAAGAGCTGTAACCATTTTAAAGACCATGTGCCACTTTTTATTGGAGTAATACGTCTGCAGAAGTCCCCAATATCCAAAATGATAGTGAGGATGTGTTTGGCACAAACGCTCAAAAATCGCTTCTGCTTTTTTAACATTTCTCGAGATATAATAGCTGCCTACCATATATTGAATCTTAGGATGCGACGAAAACGTATCGGCCGCTTCATGTAAATAGAATTGATACTCATCCAAAACCGGTTGAGCGAGATTTTTCGGATAAAGCTCATTCTTGATATACACTTCGTAAAAGTTTAATAGGGAGATGTAGGATTCACTGTCTGTGTAAGTCAGTTCCTGTTTTAAGGTTTGTAGCTTATCTTTCATCTGATCATATGCGGCGTTCAGCGTCGTGGCAGCATAATACACGGTATCACTATCTTTCATGCTCATTACGTCTTTGATCACCTTGCCTGTAAACAAAGCAGGATTGGAGGATAACTCTAAGATCATCTGCTTCATGTAGTAATGGTCATTCATTTTCAGCGCATCTGTAATCGAGAGCATGTCAGACTCCACCTTCAGCTTTTCCCTTACATGCTCATAATTGTAGACACGGCGTGAAATGTAGTCGCTGTATTCTTCGTTCGTGTTGCTCATAGGGTCTCTTGCATGATAGATCATGAGCAGCATACCTAGAAACAAGCCGATAAACGGCAAAATCAAGGATACAACAACAAACCACGTTCGTAATTCTTTCGGAAATTTCTTGTTTCCGTACATACTGAGAAAGGCAATCAAAAATACGATCAAATAATACAAATAGAAAGAGAAGATGATCAGTTCCATGTAGTCTCCTTCACCCTCAAACGGACATCAACACGATTTTTGACAGTCTCGCTAAATTTTGGATCGGTAGCCGGCAACAGGACGGATAAGCGGTTGTTGGTTTCATCGTATCCGGTTATATCGATTTCACGAAGAACACGGTTCAGGATAAGGTCTAGTGAGCGTATGTCTCCTTGCCAATTAATTTCAAACAACGCATACGGCTGCTGCAAGGACTCTAGTCGCTCTTTCTCAATTTCTAAACGTTTTAAGAAGGAAGCCTCTTTGTATATATTGGTTCCCAAGTATCGTTCATCACGATTGATTTCTCGATCATATTGATACGCAAAGGACAGCCGGTTCCCCATCCAATTTAGACATGTATTTAGCCAATGAATATTGTATTTCGTAAGCTGCATCAGATCCACAGAATCAATACTGCAGATGTAGCGGACTTTTCCTGCCACTAGAATCGGTCCTGCGATCGTTGGGGACCCTTCATCATCATCACTGTTCCGAAGAAGGACTTGCTCTTTATGAATGACTTTTTGGAAAAGTGAAGGGCTATCATTCAAAAAGAGCGTTTGCGGAGAATCGCCGTCTTTATTCCATCGCAGCTTCATGCGCAACGAATCTCCATGCTCAGAGAGATAGTAGATGCTGATCTGCTCGGCTTGAAACTGCTCGCGAATCACGGTCATCGCCTCATTAAAGATCAATTCCGGTTCCGTATGATTCATAGCGCTCATCATCTCATAGATGGACGAGAGACTGTTCCGATTTTCGAGCAATCGGTTCTTCAGCTGTTCCGTCGTTTTCATCGCTTCGTTTAAGGTAGAATCAATCTCATCCCTCTCCTCCACCGTCTCTTCATACCGATGAACAATGTCTGTATACCGGTCTTTCTGTGATAGGCTATAGCTTCCGCAAATAAAATAGAGCAGAAAATAGACACCAAACAGACTAAGGTTTACAGGATTTCTCATCACTTCGAGCATCTCTTCTTCCCTTAGATAAGAATGAACAAAAAAATGCACGCAAGCTGCAACAAAGGGAATCGTTCCTACATAAAGACCATAGCGCAATGAGAATAATACAATAAAGACGATCCAGACAAACGGCATCAGTTCGTATATAAGGGTGTTTTCGAACTGGATCGCTACATATAATAGACCGGTAACAAGGAAGATCTCTAGTAATTTTAGGAACATACTCCGCTGTTGGTATACCATCAGAAAATTCACAACCTTCTAAATAATGATTGATTCTCAAAAAACCAATTGATACTATGAATATAGGTGATGGGCAAACTTGCTGAAAAGCAAGGACGCAAAGGCATGGGTCGTCGATCTTCCATAAGATAACGATCGCCAGCTTGCTAACCCGTCCCTCTATATGATTATCGGAGGGATACAAATGAATAAACAGTCTGCACTGCAAATTTTTCTATGTATTTTTGTTTTGCTTGTTTTTTCCTTTTCAACCGTCTCAAAAGGTATGGCAAAAGGAGATGCCTACATGCTGAAAAACATTTCTTCCTACAAAATTTATTACGACTCGCCAACTCCTCACATTTTACAACAGATGAAAAAGTATGATCTTGTCATCATAGAGCCAACGCTATACTCCATTGACCAGATCACAACCATCAAACAAGCCGGGACAATAGTGTTCGGATACATCAACACAATGGAAGCCGATAACTGGAACACATCATTCGTCCAGAAGCTAGACAAATCTGATTACTATTACAAAAACGGCAAGAAGGTCTACTTAGAGCAATGGGACGCTCACTTAATGAATTTAACATCTTCTCATTATCAAAGCTTACTTCAAAATGAAATCAAAGAGCAGGTTGTCTCCAAGAAACTAGATGGTGTATTCTTTGACACAGTTGGAGATATTGATGATTACTTCATGAATCAACCTGCTGAATTAAAAGCCCAGCGTGATGGTCTTGTATCCTTGATGAAGCAGGTGAAAACTCAATACCCAAACTTGTCCTTTATTCAAAATTGGGGCTTTGATACATTAAAAGTTGCCACTCTTCCATACGTTGACGGAGTGATGTGGGAATCGTTTCATAAAAACATTGTAAAAAATGATCAGTGGTCTCAAGATCGCATTCAAGATTTGAACAAGCTTCAACGTAAAAAAGACATCGCTATTTTGACCGTTTCCAGTAAACAGCATCAAAGCAGTTCTAAATATGCTGCATCTAAAGGGTTTCTCCATTATCAAGCCAAAAAAGATTACAATTCTTGGTAAACAGCAGACTCCGGAACACATTCGATCGTCTCCTTCAGCCCTTCTAATAGAGAATAATGAGGAATCCAGCCCAGAGCTTCTGCTGCTCGATTATTTTTAAGCAGACTGTGGCGGATTTCTCCTTTTTTATTACCCAAAAAAACTGGCCTAATCGTCTCACCTGTAAGTGTACGAAGAGATTGAAGAACTTCTAATACAGAGGTTGTGGTTGCACTGCTGATGTTCAGCACATCTTTGTCAGCCTTTGTAAGGGCGAGCACGTTTGCTCTTGCTACATCCTTTACATAGACAAAATCCCTCGTCTGATTTCCATCACCATAAACCGTAAACTTCCCGCCTGATCGAAGAGCTTCACAAAACAACGAGATAACCCCAGATTCTCCTTCAGCATTCTGGCCTGGTCCATACACATTCGCATACCTTAAAATGGTATAGTTCAACCCATATAAATCTCCGTAAAGCTTAATGTATTTTTCAGCGGTTAACTTTGATAAACCATAGAAAGAAAGAGGTTCATTACCGTCACTTTCTACACTATCTTTTTCCGTATTGCCGTAAACTGCCGCGCTTGAAGCAAAGATGATTTTTTTTACGTTATAGGTTTTACAGCACTGCAAAAGATGTAAGGTGCCTAAGGTGTTTGTTTCGAGGTCTTGAATGGGATGATCAAGAGAATGATTCACAGATACTTGTGCAGCATGATGAATGACCACATCTGGCTTTTCTTCAGAAAAGATCGCCTCTAGTTCCGCCAAATCTCTACCTAAATCATAGTGATAGAATGGAATATCACCTGGTAGTTTTCCACGTTTTCCAGATGTTAAATTATCGAGTACCGATACAACATGCCCCTGGTTCAGTAACTCTTCCACGATATGTGAACCGATAAATCCCGCGCCTCCTGTTACCATCACTTTCACGTATATCATCCCTTATGTTTCCTAGTTACCATTCGCTTAACATATGACAATAGAATGATAAATTAGGAATATTTTAATCGTTACTACTACTATATTACTATCTGGAGATTCGAATGAGAAGAAAGAGAATTCATTTTAAAGGAAAAATTACAAATTTTTTATATTAAGAGCACGAACTTTTTTTGTTTTTATATAAATAGATGTCTATACTCGTCCTGTGCTTCCTTCATACACTATTACATCTAAGTGTGTATGGGAGGTGGTGCTTGTGGGTAAAGGAAAAAAAGTGTATCCGTTTGATGGTCATTTGGCCCTGTTTCTAGCAGCGATGAGTCACCAAGCGTATCGAATTGCTGAGTTCGGCAGCCTCATCCTGCCTGAAGGGTATATTCTCAAGCGTTCTATCCGTACACCCAAAGGGGAAATATTCGGTTTTATAGCAGAATCCTGCGATACAGTTGTTGTCTCTTTTCGAGGAACAACAAATCTTAGTAACGTAACGGCGTACTTAAACATCTCTCAAGTCTCTTTTCCTTTTTTAAAAAGGGGCGGAAAAACACATAGTGGCATTACCCGTATTTATGAACAAGCGAGATATCGGATCATGAAAACGATGAAACGCATTCCTTCGTGTAAAAGACTGCTCGTAACCGGGCATAGTTTAGGAGGAAGTATCGCGACGTTATTCTCGTTGGATGCAGCGGTGAACACCCCTTTCAGAAATCCAATTCTTTATACGTTTGCCACCTTGCCAATTGGTGATCAAGACTTTATTCATCAATATAATAAAAAAGTAAAGAACAACATCAATATTGTGAACGAGCATGACGCGGTTTCGAAGCGGTTGACTCCGTTTTTGTTCCGGCAGGACACCCACATGTACCAGACCATCGGGCAAGAATATCGCTTATGTTTCAGGCGAAGGCGCATGACTCTCAATCATAAAATCATCTGCTACTTTTATCAGTTAAAAAAGCTCTATCCCGACTTCGCCAGAAAGATGTGTGTGAACAATCCTGGCTTCTGCCCAATTACATTAAACTGTTAAAGAAAAATCCGCCCAACGGTTGTTGAACGGATTTTTATTATGATGTTTTATTATGAAATCTACTATCTCTAATTTGTCCTCTTTAAACGACAATGGCTTATGAGGGCTTTTCCCATTCTTTTCGTAAAATGCCCATTTTAATGGCATCGAAATACTCACCCTCCACCATTCTCGCATCTCTTATTCTCGCTTCTTCCTTCATCCCTATTTTTTCTGCAACCTTCATCATTCGTACATTTCCTGACCACGTTGACATTCCCAATCGATGCAGCTCAGTCGAACGGAATAGAAAGTCAATCCAGAGCTTGTATGCCTCTGTTCCGTACCCACCATTCCAGAAAGTTTTATCATAAAGAACGATACCCGTCTCTAACCAGTTCGTATTTTTATCTACCCAATAAGAACTCACCGTTCCAACGAATACTTCTCCTGAAACAATGATTAAGGTGCTCGGAATGCATGGTAAGATCTCATAGTTCGTCTTCCAGCTTTTATGAAATTCTTCCTTTGTCATGAACGGTTCAGGGATGTAAGGACCATTCCATTTTTTCGCTGCCTGTTCTGTTTCTTCAAATCTCCAATAATACAATTCATCGAGATCCTGTTGAGAAGCTTCTCGCAGCTCGATCTTTTTTCCAACTATTTTAATCATAATGAATATGTGCCCTCCAGATGGTTTTGACGATCAGTGAGCAATCCTGCTCTAACCATACCAATTATTTCAAAAATGAATAACGAACTCAATAAAAAGAAGCTTACCATGGGAGGTAAGCGTCAAATCTACTTAATTTGCTAATAGCTTTTCAATAGGTTCTTCTAAAATGATACGTTGTTTCGTTTCAGCGTCAAAAAAGTGGCAGTGTTCATGTCTAATTTTAACTCAATCAAATTGCCGGGGGTAAAATTTTCATTCGAATTAAGTCTTGCCACAACTTTCTTATCTTCAACATTTACATATACATATGTTTCAGATCCCATAGACTCTGCAAAATCAACAGTTGTCTTAATCAACGCCTTATTCTGAATCTCACAATCTTCCTTGACCTCGAAAATATATTCAGGGCGAATTCCTAAAATTACCCGTTGATTCTCATATCCCTTTTGCCGAAGAAGGTTCATCTTCGTCTCAGGTAGTGAAAGATGAGTATCTCCAACTTGTACGTTACCCGCTTTCAATGTACCGTTCATGAAATTCATGGCTGGGGAACCAATAAATTCACCCACGAAGGTGTTGATGGGATAATCATAAATCTCTTTAGGTGTTCCTGCTTGTTGAATCACACCGTCTTTCATAACGACCATTCTAGTGGCCATCGTCATTGCTTCCGTCTGGTCGTGGGTTACATAAATGGTAGTTGTTTTTAGCTTACGATGTAATTTTACAATTTCGGCACGCATCTGACCTCTTAACTTCGCATCCAGGTTTGACAATGGTTCGTCCATTAAAAACAGCTTAGCATCTCGGACAATTGCGCGGCCTAATGCCACTCTTTGGCGCTGTCCACCAGAAAGGGCTTTTGGCTTCCGATTCAAATATTGTTCGAGCCCAAGGATATTGGCCGCATACTCTACTCTCTGTCTAATCTCATCTTTTTTAATCTTTTTAAGCTTTAGCCCGAAAGCCATATTATCGTAAACACTCATATGCGGATATAGGGCATAGTTTTGGAACACCATCGCGATGTCACGGTCTTTTGGCGGAACATCATTCATACGCTGTCCATTGATTAGAAAATCACCTTCCGTTATTTCTTCCAAACCGGCAATCATTCGTAAAGTAGTGGACTTCCCACAGCCTGATGGTCCGACAAGTACGATAAACTCTTCATCGTGGATCTTCAGATTGAAGTCCTTTACCGCTTTTACATGTTTATCATAATACTTGTTGATTTGATGAAGCTGTAACTCTGCCATATGTCATCCTCCAGTCACTCTAGTTGTTTATTACGTCAAAGATCCTGATTACTTTTTTAACATTTTCTCTGCCTGTATCTGTGCTTCTTTTAACGCTTTATCGGCTGGTACATTATCAACGAAGACTTGGTCGAACGCTTTGTTGATCGCTTCGTTCTCTACTTGGTTCCAATTCGGAAACAGCGGTGTTGGACGCGCATACTTCAGCTCGTCAATCGCAACTTTATAGTTCGGATTTTCACTCAATACTTCACTCATTTTTTCTTTTGCGGAAAAACGCACAGGTAAATATCCTGTTTCAGTTGCCCATTGAGCTGTCACATCTGGCTCAGAGAAATATTTGATGAATTCGAATGCTGCTTTCTTTTGCTCTCCATCTGCAGTTTTAGGTATAACACCGCTAGTCCCTCCGATTGGCACAGAAAGGTCATTCCCTTCAAATTTAGGCATGAATGCAGCACCGATTTTACTGCTGTCCATCGTACCCATATCTGCAGTTGAACCTGTAACCATCGCTGCTTTTCCTTCTGTCAGATCAGCCATGGTGTCGTACCAATACGCCCAGCCTTCTCCGCCGTAATGCACTTTACTTACCTTATCCTTATGAATCATATCTCCCCATAGCTGTAGTGCTTCAGTTGATTCTGGTGTGTCTAGCTTCAGCTTAGCGGGATCATTCGATAATTCAGCTCCATTTGACCACACAAGGGATGAGAAGAACCAAGGATAGCGAATAGGTTCAAAGCCATATTGTACTTCACCTTTTTTAACAAGCTCTTTGGATACTTCCTGTACTCCCTCCCATGTCTCAATTCGTGAAGGATCGATTCCTGCTTTTTCGAAAATTTCCTTGTTATAGTAAAGGACAGGGACACTGCGATTTAAAGGAAGACCATAGATTTGATCCTTAACAGAAGCAGCTTCCACAAATCCGTCCACATAATCTTTGAGATCCACATTTTCTTGTTCAATCATTTCATTTAAGCTTTGCAAATGCCCTGAAGCAGCGAAAGTTTGCAATGTCGGATCTTCGAGCTGAACAAGAGCAGGGGCGTTATTGGATCTTAAAGCAAGCTGTAACTTGTTCGTGATTGTCGGATAATCTTTCAAGAATACTAGTTTCACATGGATATTCTCATGTTTCTTATTGAAATCATCTGTAATCTTTTTTAATGATTTTCCTAAGTTACCGCTCATAGAATGCCAAAATTCAATTTCAACTTTATCACCAGACTGAGAGTTTTTATTTGTTTGACTTCCACAGCCTGCGACAAACAACAGTAGGATTAAAGTGATAGATATGATTTTTCTCATTTGATTTAACATGGTATTGACCTCCTATTAATCTTTCATTCCTTGATACATGACGCCTTTGATATACAGTTTTTGAAGTATTAAGAACAAGAACATTACGGGAAGGACACTAATCGTATTTGCAGCCATAATCATCGGCCACTGGATGCCATATGCTCCATCTACTTGTATAAGCTCCGTCAGGGCGATGGAAATGGTCTTCACCTCTTCACTTGTTGTAACGACTAACGGCCAAAAGTAATTGTTATATTGATAAGTGAAAATAATAATTCCTAATGACGCCATAGACGGCAAAGTAAGAGGAGCCACGATTTGCAAAAGAATCCTTAAGTGGGAAGCCCCGTCTACTTTAGCAGATTCAATAATAGACTTTGGTATTTGCCTAACCCCTTGATACATGAGAAAGATATTAAAGCCAGCAACCGAACTCGGGATGATAAGTCCTTTATAAGAATCCAGCCAGCCCAGAGTGTTCAACGTCAGGTAAGAAGGAATCACCGTCATATGTGCAGGCAAGAACATCGTGAATATACATATAATCAGGATGCATCGTCTTCCTTTAAAGGTGATGAACGTCAAAGCGTATGCTGCAAATGTTGCGAGAATCACAGATAAGACTGATGTCGTCATCGCAAAGAATAATGTGTTTGACATGTATTGAAAAAGATCATGTTGTTTAAAAACCTCTATATAATTCGACCATTGCGGATCAGAAATCCAAAAAGACATCCTGTCAGACGTTGCTTCGTCTTGAGATTTCAAGCTTGTCACAACCATCCAAAGTAGCGGAAGGCTCATCAACAGGCTGATTACAGTTAACACCGTATATTTGGTTAGCTTCATCAACTTTATAGGCAATTCGTTCCACTCCTTTCTTAATGGTGTACCCATTTTCTAGAAACGAAATATTGGATAACCGTGAATACAACTAGGATTAAAAAGATAACAATCGCAATAGCCGATGCATATCCGATATGGAAGTACTCAAATCCTTGTCGGTAGAGCATATAAACCAATACCATCGATGAATTAGAAGGACCTCCTTGTGTCATGACAGCAATTTGATCGAAGGTTTCAAACGCTTCAATAATCGCAACTATGACGACAAAGAATGTGATTGGTGAAATAAAAGGTAACGTAATATGTCTGAACATCTGCCACCGATTAGCACCGTCTAATTTTCCAGCTTCATAAAGATGGTCAGGTACAGATTGCAAGGCGGCTAAGAAGAACATCATATAGTAACCCATCGCTTTCCATAGTCCCATAATGATTAAAGACATCAACACTGTATCGGATGAGGCGAGCCATGTGCCTTCAGGTAACCCTATGGAACGGAGAATGACATTCAACAATCCATCATCCACTTCATAAAGCGACATCCATACAATGGAAATGGCAATGATCGGTGTAATGTGCGGAGAAAAGAGCAGCATTCTGAAAAAGCCGATTCCTTTCAAATTTTGATTAACGAGGACCGCTAACAACAAACCCAGTACGACCACACCAGAAACATAAAAGAATGTATAAAATGCCGTATTCATCAAGGCTTGTTTGAAATCTTCACTTCGTAAAAGAGTTTCATAATGTTCAAAACCTGCGAAAGTCGCTGGGTTTAACATATCCCAATTCAAAAAACTTAAGTATAGGGAGTATCCGATAGGATAGATCCAGAATACGAATAAAAGAATGAAGGCAGGAAGTATGAATCCCCATCCGAATAAAGACTCTGAAGACAAAAACTTTTGCGTTAAAGATAATAATGAATTCTTCTTTTCCGTTGAAGTGTAATCTTGCACAGGCTGCTCAACAGTTGTGTCATAATTTTGCAAGGAATTCTCCTCCTTTCAGTTGCGTGGCTGGCTGCAGAAGGTTACTCAATACATCACCATCCGCATCTGGAAGTTCTACACCCAGCAGTGCTCCAAGTGTTGGTGCAACATGAATAATATGTGATTCTTCCATTTCAATTCCTTCACTGAACGAGGGACCTGAACCAACCATGAACCCTTTTAACAAAGGGTGATCTGCTAAATATCCATGAGTCGATTTGTAGGTACTTGGACCAAAAAAGTGCTCAACATCTTTGTCATCTTTGGATACGAACCCTTCTTTTAATTCAACAATTAATTCAGGTGTATGACTCCCTGTCTTAGGTAAACCGAAAGCTCCAAATGCGTCTTTTGGAATTACCTTTTTAACAAACGGAAGAGATTGAAACATGTCTTCTACGTTTCTAGACACCCATTCATCTTCCACTAATCGATAAAGATACAATGCGCCATCGTTGCTTACAGCAATAAAATCTGTATCCAGTCCCTTCTCATTTAAAAAACAGTTTGGATAAAAGTTCGTATGGACATCCATATGACCATGGTCTGAGTATATAAGGATGTCAGTTGATGCTAGCTGGTTACTTTTTTCCAACTCAACAAGAATCTCTCCAACAAGCTGATCGACATACTCAATAGCCCAGTACACTTCAGCCGAGTGATTTCCATGTTTGTGGAGCATGCTGTCGATCAATAAAAAATGAGCCATGATCAAATCTGTCTGCTTATTCGTAATTACATAGTTAACGATGTCTTTCGTAAGCCCATCCTGCATATGACCCAGTGAAAAATCAGCACTCCACTTTGCATATTGATCTACAGGAAATTGCTCTTTCAATTCGTTCCAGAAGTCTGGTGTTGCATATTGATCAAACAACCTTTGCTCATAAAACTCAGGTATGTTAAACCTGATGTTTCTTGCTTCTCTCGTCAACGGCCAGCAGATAGCTGCTGTTGTTCCACCTTTTTCAGCTAAAACATCATAGAGGGTTGGAACGTTGACGAGACATTCTTTTGACCCGAGCTGGTCACCCCAGTGATGACGGACTTCTCTTTTATCCCTATCGTAAACAGAATTTCCAATGACTCCATGCTTTGAAGGATGGCATCCCGTTATGGCACTTGTATTGGCTGTCCAGGTGACACTTGGATAAGTAGTCTTTAACTTTGAAACAACACTTCCCGAACTGATGAGTGATCGCAGATTTGGAATTTTAACTTTTGGGTCATCAAGATAATGCCCCCCCATTCCGTCAATACAGATCAAGAGAGTCTGCTTATTCATGGAATTCAAGCCTCCTCTGCCATATACATAGCATCCATGAGTTCTTTTAAATTGGAAAACGTGTAATCAACAAGCAAATCATCAGGCACCTTTTTAAGATGTTCCATCAAGAGTATGGTGGACAATCCCGCATTTCTGCCCCCTTTAATATCTGTGTATGGATTATCTCCAACCATCACCGTCTCATTTGGGTTCAACTGAAAACGTTCAAGTGCTTCGTTAAACAGATAAGATGCTGGTTTTCCGATTACGTATGGTTCTACTTGTACGGTTCGTTGAATAGCTGCAATGAGTGCTCCTGTTTCAGGAACAGCTTCTCCCGTATCAATTGGATGGTTGTAATCTAAATTAGTAGCCACAAGTTTAGCTCCTCTTTGTATATGGAGGACAGCATCTTCTAATTTTTGATAGTGGAAATTTAAGTCTCTACCGACCAGAACAACGTCACAGGGAGTATTAAGGTCCTCGGATAGAATATGACCTTCTTTAACAACACTATCCGTTAAGTGCTCCGAACCGATTACATACACATTTGAACGGCCAAATAGCTGAGTGAGGTATTTCCCTGCGATATCAGTTGGGCAGACAATCTGTTCTTCCGTTGCTTGAATGCCGAAAGTCTGTAATTTTACGGCGATTCTTTCTGCGCTCAATGTTGAGTTATTCGTCAAAAAAGCAATCATTTTACCATCTTCTTTTAACGATTCAACTAATTCTGCTGCTCCATTAATTAGTTTTGTTCCGGCATATATTGTTCCGTCTAAGTCAAAGAGATAACCTTCAAACTGTTTCATGATTCCTCCGCTTTCCTAAAGTTGTATATTCCAGAGCTCTGGATTACCTGATACGACTGCAGTTGCACCTGCATCAATTACTTGCCTGATTTCTTCTTCGTTGCTGATGAGCCCGCCGACAATTAAAGGAAGATTGATCTCTTTAGTCAGATCTCTTATGACTCTTGGCATTAAACCTGGCATGATTTCAACGATGTCTGGCTGATTTTGTTTAATGGATCGAATGCTCATTGCAAAGGCTTGAGTGTCAATGATGAAGTTATGCTGAATCGCTACAAGACCTGATTCTTTCGCCTTCTTAATCAATCTGCCTTTGGTCGTAACGATTCCCGTCGGTTTTACTTTTTCAGCTAGAAAATCAACAGCCTCATTGTTGTTGGCAAGACCTTTAATGAGGTCCACATGCAAGAAAGCATACTTTCCCGCCGCGTGAATTTTATCTACAATATCTGTAATATTCATGAGATTGCCTGCCATCATTGAAACAATGTCCACCTTTGACTCAATCGCTTGATCCAAATCAGCAACATCTCGAACACCCGCAACCATTGGTTTCATTTCCGATAAATTGAACATAAGTGAACCTCCCTTTGAATTTGAAAATAAAAAAGAAAACCTAGACATATCAAAAAGAAAGCAACAAGACCAAGACTTCAATTGACTCAGTCACATCGTGCACACTTTTTGACATGAACAAGATTTTCTCCGTATATTCTCCATCTGTCATGTGGTAGTGTATGAAATTGTTTTGCATCTTTATCTTATAAAAAGATTATAAAGTCCGTATGAATGAAACATATATCTTTTGTAAAAATAATGACAGGATCACCGTGAAATTGAAAAAAAAGAGGAAACTTCTGTAAGTAGAAGTTTCCTTAAAGTGATCTATTTCCATTTAAATTCCTCTTTTGTCAAACCAAAAATATAGATATCGTGATAACGTCCATCCGTATAAATCATATTCCGCAAACATCCTTCTTCGGTAAAACCAAGACTGTTATGAAGCTTAACAGAACCTTCGTTAAAGCTATACACTTGAGCATTTACTTTTTGATACCGAAGTTCATTAAAGAAATAACGCAAAATCACTTTAATGGCATCACTTCCATATCCTTTTTTCCAATGGTCCCGAAACACACTGACTCCATAGCTGAAGGTACCATTCTGAAAGTCGCATTTATCTGTATTGATACTACCGACTAATTCTCCGTTAAAATTTTCGATTGCCAGTCTGAAATGATGTCCATCCCAGCCTTTATTGGACTCTTCTTCTGTCCATTTTCTAGTCCCTTCTTCAGACCTTGGACCATAGATTCTATCATTTAATCTAGCAATCTCTGCATCCATACCATCTTGATGGAATCTCTCCCAATCTGAAGGTTGAATCGGCCGTAATCGAACCAATTTGCCTTCCCACATATTAAAACTCATTTATTTCGCCTCCATCTCAATCAAAAAACTCCATATGCTTTTTTTCTTCCTTATAATAGTTTAATCTGTCTTGCAATGTCCCTGTATGAAATTCAAACTTATGGCCATCTAGGTCTGTAAAATAAATAGATTGCATATCTCTTTTATCCCTAATACGACCGGGTAGAAAGTTAACATTCAATTCCTTAAGTTTTTCATACTTTTTATGAAAGTCTGTTTCTTCTACGGAAAAAGCCGTGTGTGTGTAGGAATGACTTATCTCATTACGCGGAATATCTTTTTCTTCATTTAGCGCAATCCATAAACCGTTCAAATCGAAATAGGCAGTGCTCTTACCTTTAACGATCAGCTTTGCATCAAAAACATTTTCATAGAAAGTAATCGATTTTTGTAAATTAGAAACTGAAAATAAAAGATGATTCAATCCTTGTATAGTCATACTTTCACCTCAAATTGTTAACAACAGTAAATATCCTAGTAACATTAGCAACACTTGTAAGTTCTACTACCAATCCACCTACCAATTATTTCAAAATGCAGACTGAAAAACAATCCATTTTCTAAAATAAAAAAGACACTTACCTTCTTACAGATAAGCGTCTGTGCGACAACTTGAAAAATGATCGTTATTTATTTTTTATCTCTTTTAATAGAGAGATCACCTTTTCATTTTGCTCGATCATTGTCTGATTCTGCTTTCTCAATTTGGCAAAGTCAAACAAAAACACGACAAAGATGATTGCGATCAAGATACCCATGATTTCACCTCTCAAAGAATTCCTTAACTAACTCTCGCATTTGATAGACGAAATATCAAGAAAAAGAAACTGCCTATGTAAAAAGACACCTATCTGCACAGATAAGTGTCGATTTGTTCTGATTTTGTTATTTCACTTCAACAATAATACTGCCAGCTCTTTTTCCGCCAAAAGATACATCTAATCTCCAAACACCGGGTTTGCTGAACTTCATATGACTAGTGATGGCATGAATGGAACCCACTTCCGTATCTCCTGATAACGGACTTTGTTCCGGAATTTCATATTGCCACACCTGTTTTTCATTTACAGTACCCACGTTTTCCACTAGCACCTGTTCTTCCATACCTGTTTCTTCGTGAATTCCAATAACTTTAAAATCACCATTGCTGATAATTTCTATTTCATTATGACCTCCAAAAAAGTGCCACACGTATTTATCGATTTTTCCAGTTATGAATTCGGGACCTAAGATACCCAGCCTCTCTCGGTCACCAATTAGTGTTTTTGCATTATCTGACGTGAATGTAGTGGATAACGCCCACTCATCTTTGGTTTTCAGTTCTTTTCCATCGGCAATAATGGTAAAGGATCGTGCCAGTTCATCCGCACTTTCTTCATCAAAGAAAGGCGTATAGAAATACACATGATACCTTAAATTACTTTCAGGAGATACGAAATAATAATGCAAAATTTGAACGACTTCCATTGTTTTCTGGTGATCCAACGTATAAGTTGCTCGGTATCTGTACCCCTCTACTTCCTGGTTCTTAAAAACATTTTGCTTCTGTATACTTTTCATCATCTCTTCTTCGTTTAATGGTTCGATTCCTCCTACTTTCTTTCCATCAGCCATAAAGGTACTTGAGCCATCTTTGTTTTGTTTTATGATAAAATGATCTTCTTTTTGAATGGAATAAGTTTCATTTCCATGAATCCCTGATTTAAATTCGGTTGGCGAATTATTTATTTGAGTAATTGCAAATAAGCCCGATCCCGCCAAGAAGAATGCTAGGACAAGAAAGCTTAAGATGGGCTTAACGAATTGTGGAGCCCCGATCTTCTTTTTTTCTGTTTTTAGAAGTCGTAATTCCCTTAAGATGTCATCCCTTTTATTCGTATCCATCTCGTATTTTTGAAACGTTCTCATTTCTGATATAAGATCTTCATTGGTTAATCGTTTCAACATAATCACTCCACTTCTCATCTTTAAGCTTCTTCTTTAAAGACTGAATTGCCCTATGATAGGTAAGATTCACTTTAGCAGGTTTCCATTGCAAGATTTGAGAAGCTTCATTTGACGTATAATCCAATACACCTTTTAAAATGACTATATCTCTGTAGGAGGACTTTAATTCATTGATCGCTTTGTAGAGTTCCCTTTTTCTTTCGTCTTCCAATACCCAATCTTGAGGGATTTTGTCCTTGTGAGAAAATAGATTCAATAGATGGCTGTAAAGCAGCTGTTGGCGTTTCTTCTTACGCACATGATCGACAGCGATATTTCGTGCAATTGAGATCAGCCAAGTCTTCGGATCAGCGCGCCCCTCAAATTGATCAAAATGATGAAACCCTTTAATGAACACTTCTTGGACGATGTCTTCTACATCACGTGTGCCCATATAATAGATGAGAAAATTATAGATATCATTGTGATATTCCGTAAACCAGCGTTGAATCATCTCGTGGTTTTTCATGACCTCTCTCCCTCTTTACCAAGTCCTTCAATGATTAGACGTCTTAAATCTTTATTACTTTCAGTGATTTATAAAATTTTTTATCTTTTTTGTTTGTTATTAAAAAAGACTGAACGGTAAATACCGATCAGCCCGAGTTAATTTTTATATTTACCGATGACTGGTATATAATTCTCTTCCAGTGCTTTTTGTCTTTCTGTTACGTATCTTTGATCTGAATAAAACTCTTTTTGTCCATGCCACACAAAAACTATTGCAGTGAGTAGTAAGATAAGTACACTTGCAAGGATCACCCACATCATTTCTATCACCCTTTCTCATTTTGAGAGCTTGAGAGTTGGCGCATACTGAAAAATAAATAACTTCCTTTATTATACATAAATTACTTAATTAGTTATCGTTTTTGGTTAAAATTTTAAGTTGGTTTAGTAACTGAGCATGCCGGAACGGAAAACAACTACGTTCAAAAAGAATGAAGTTTACGAAAAATCCTTGATTACTTTTAACAGAAGACACTTAATCGATCATGGATAGGTGTCACTGTTTTTTATTTCGCTGAAACCACAAGCATTCGCTTCATGGATTCAATTTGTCCGATATGTAAGGATTCATGCAATACGGAAAAGGCAGCAGCATCTAAAACAGAGTTAAATTCGTGAATTGGTTTTTCTAATGGTTGGTTTAATAGTTCAGGGGAAATTTCTTTTACACGTTCTAACTGGCTCTTGAGGGTCAAAATCAGCTCGGATAGGCGTGGTGCTTCTCCCTTCCATTCCGATGGTCTTGTGCCAGGGGCAAATAATTGATTGTATCGATTAGGCAGTTGGACGGGTTGCTTTGAAAGTTCAAACAAAAAGTACTCCGCTTCCGTTACCATATGACCAAGGTGCCACTTCATTGTATTGTTAAAACCATCTGGTTGTCTATTTGCCATTTCTTCTGTTAGATTCTCGGCTATCCCAATACTCCAGTTTCTTACCTTGTTAAATTGATAAAAAAAGATTTCAGACATTATCTTCACTCCTCATGGCCTTTTTTTATTCCTGTACTAACTTCTTTTCGTGTATAGGAATTCCTTCAGAAAGAAAAAACAAACAGCCCAATTTATGATGTTAATTGGACTGTTTTTTCGCAGTTATTCACTTGTTAGGAGACGGATTTAGTCGTCATTTTCGTTTTCCGTGTTCTCATCTTCACTCTCTGGCGATTCCTCGGATTCTCTAGATTCTTCTGCTTCTCGAGATTCTTCTAATTCTTCCTCAGGTAGCTCTATAGGCTCAAGAACAGGTGATTCTGTTAATTCAGGTACCTCTACTGGCAGCTGTGCTGGGGATTCTGCTTGCTCCTCTGCAACTGGTAGTGTTGGGGATTCTATTGTTTCCACTACTGGAAGCTGTGCTGGGGATTCTGTTAGTACCTCTACTGGCAGTTGTGCTGGAGATTCTACTGGTAGCTCTACAGGTGGGCAAACCGGTTGTACACGATTAACGAGGGGTGGTGCAGCAAACAGTCTTCTCACTCGTAATCTTTCATTATTCATTTCCATATCGTACACCTCCTTTTAAAAGCAACATGTTCCGTTTTAATCGGAGGGTAAAACATTCGTTGCAAAAGGTTAATAAAACATATTATTTACTTTTATCATATAGAAAGCTTGACCAAATTGATTGGTTTAATGTCACAGTAAACTAAAAAAAGGCTATTGCCATACACTACAAAAAATCCGCCCAACTTTTGTTGAACGGATCCTCTTCCTCTTATTAATAGCTTTTTGCTCCGATGTAGTGCTCTGACCAATACGAGCTTCCGAGTTCACTAGTGGTTACACCTTTTGATGAAGAGGCGTGCATGAACTGGTCATTTCCAATGTAAACACCGGCATGACTCGGACCGTCTCCTTCTAGATCAAAGAACACAATGTCTCCAACCGATGGTGAACTTACTTTTGTCCCCTCGGCATACATGCCATCAACCGTTCGTGCGAGATCGGTGTTTTCAGCTTCCTCAAAGATATAGTTTAAGTATCCGCTGCAATCAAAACCATCCGGTGATTCTCCACCCCATTTATAAGGTGTGCCTTCGTATTTTTTTGCCGTTTTGACAATAGAAGAGTCTTTTTGCTGAACACCTAATGCTTTGAACGTTTCATCTCCAGCGATTCCATCTACCGTAATTCCTTTTGCCTTTTGAAATTTTTTCACACTATCCGTTGTATAGTTTCCATAATAATCCGTTGTTTTACTTTGGTTATAAAATCCTTTATTCTGTAACGTTTCTTGAAGTTCTTGTACGTCTGAATGCTGCATCTCGGGTTTCAGTGTCTGATCTCCCAGGGCGGCATGTCCTACTGCTGGATTAAACGCCACGACACCTGCAATTGCCAGTCCTGCTGCTAATTTTTTCAAAGTACCATCCCCTTGTCTCTTTTTTTATCTGACCTGTCCCATACTAACAGGCTGACATGACAGAGAGATTGTAAACCCGTTACAGCGAAATAACAATTATTGGTGAAATGTATGAGGAATTACATATTGTCACAAAAAAAAGCGACCTAGAAGAATACCTAAGTCGCTGTTTCTTTTTATGAAGTGGGCTGAACCCATATCGGACTTGAATAGATCATTTCTCCATCCGATTGCGTCATTCTCACAAAATACCATGCGCTTTCCTGGCTTTTAGGTGTTTTCGTGTTCCACATGAAATGGGTAGAAGTATTCGTAGGTTCATAGGTTTCTACCACTTCTCCGCCGTTGGTTACCAATTCTGCTTTAACGATAGTTTCCCCTGCATCTGGGTCATACCCCATGACTTGCAAATCGACTGGCTCATTAGATGCGATTTTAGCCCCCATCATTTGTCCATTGGCAGTGAACACCATTTGATAGTTGGCATCCTGTGTGGCATAGACGTGATGTTTTTCTAATGCTGATCTAACGGATTCATGAGAATTTTTGTTTGTAATAATACCTGTACGAGCAAACGTGGGAGCTCCCCAATCCTCTCCGTGGTGATCAGAAACACCAATAGCACCAACGTGCCAGCCTTTATCTAACGCTTCCACATAAGTAGAGTCATAGATATCATCACGATTGAACACTTCGATGGAAACTACACGCTCATCCGCTTCAGGTACATAAGCGAGGTTATCGAGCTTTCCTGGCTCACGACCCGGATGGTTGAATCCGCCGATTCCATCACTTCCACCAAAAAGGGCGGTATCCCGCTGAAACCAATTCCAAAATGGCTTCATCGAAGGTGTTCCAGGTGAACGAAACACGTCAGTGTAATGCTCTGAGAACCACACGTTAAAATGTCCTTGATACGGATCGCTCCACTCAAAACCGCGAATTGCGGTAAACGAATCATCTGAAAGCTGCTCAGCTTGATAGCGGATGTCTTCCCATTCTGTGCGATAGGGCAGAGGCGTATTGACCCTTTCTTCTTCGTTTGCAATCAGATTTAATCCTTCAGAGTGTTCCGTAATTGCAATAAAATCAAGTCCATGTGCTTTCGCGCTTTCAAAAGCCTGCTTCGGCGTACCTGTTCCATCCGGAGAATAACCGGTGTGGTTGTGCAGATCACCAAAGAAAATCTGCTTGCCCAACAACTGACTTTTAATCGCTTGATGTACGTTCGCCTCATCTCCATGAGCATCCACATTTTGTGCTAAAAGAAAGAAACCAAGTGTTCCACTAAGAACAAGCTTACTTCTTAATCCAAAGGTTTTTTTCATCATCTCTCCACCCCATACCTTAGTTGTCACTTACAGTATGAAAAGAAAACAAAATAAAAGATAGAGAAAGGGAAAAAAACGATTCCTTAGTACTAAAGAAGTCGTAGTCAGAAAGGAGTAAAGGTATACTAAATTGAGAATCGTGTGGAGCAAATGCTTATTTCCGCTTGCCAAAAACCTGTTCAACTAACGGTTGCTAAACTGAGACTACTTTAAAATTAACAAGGCTTCCCTAAAAATTTTTACAATATATGTTAAGATAAAAATGTAAAGAGATGGTAGACAAATGCTTGAATTAAAGTGGAGGGTAAAAAATGAGTTCAAACTTTTGGGAAGGTAAATTAGTTCGTTTACGACCAATTAAACCTTCAGATTGGGAAAAATTTCATAATGATGGTAAAGATTCAGAGGTTTCTAGATTAAATGATGCTGTTTATGGTCCTAGGTCCGAAGAGGGCACCAGAAAATGGGCGGAAGAAGAGTCTGATAAAGGTTGGGATGGACATAACTTTAGACTCGGAATTGAAAATATGGATGGTGAATTGGTTGGTAGTATTAGCACAGATAAATGCGACCCTCGTAATGGAACATTCAGTTATGGAGTTAGTATATTCCGTGAATATTGGAAACAGGGTTATGCTAGTGAAGCGATAAAAGTAGTTTTACGATATTTCTTTGATGAACTTCGATATCAAAAAGTTAATGCCTCAGTATATAGCTTCAACGAAGGTTCTATAAGTCTTCATAACCGACTTGGATTTACTCAAGAGGGTTGTTTGCGAAATATGATTTATACTGATGGAAAATATCACGATGTATTGATTTATGGTTTGACAGAACAAGAATTTAAAGCCTGAAAAGTAGATTACAAAAGACGTACACGATTTTTTAGTGTAGGTCTTTATTTTTTAATCAATAGCAACAATCTTTTAGAAAACAGCCTTTTAAAAAGAAGAATTTCTTAATTATGCTCATCGATACACTTCTTACATAGACAGCAGTCTTGATTCTGTGAAGCTTTTTCGGAGAGCTCTTTTGGGATAACTATTTCCATGCACCAACAAGTCTCTGGTTTTTCTCCATTAGCTATTGCACAATTGTTGTGTGCGTGACATAAAGGACATTTATCTGAAGATGTTCTAGAAGTCATGGTTTTGCCTCATTTTCATCTTCCACTTGATCTTTCATAAATTCCGTCAATTCTGCTTGAATTTCTTCCATAGATTCATCAAGGAAATCACCGATAATTCTGCTTCCAGGGATGTTTATAGAAATCGGCATACCTAATAGAGATCTTTCACATTCCCATATGGTAACGGTATGTATGTCAATGAGCTCGCCACTAGCATCAGAAATGCCAACTGAAATGGCAGAACGGTAACCAGGTTCAAATGGATGGTTGCCTTCTTTATAAAACTCAGCTTCAACATTTATTTTCTTTTTTTCAAAAATGGCTTTATACGGATTGGTTAGACTTTCTATAAGATCAATTAAAGCTAGTTCTGTATTTTCAATGTGATCCATTAGTTCTGCGTTGAATTCTTTTTGTGTGTACTTCATGAACAGACACCTTCTTTACCTATAAGAATCTTACATACCTCTTTCGTTTCTGGATGCAAAATTACCTTTTCAGTTAATAGATTTTGAAGTAAACGGTTAGATAAGCTTTGATCTGTCCTTTTCTTTCCCCATTTTCTTGAGAGAGATCGATAATCACAAATCATTTCTATTACATATTTTTTCGGCATTGGCACTGCTTCTCGCGTCATTTGATTCACCACCCAGTAATTCCAGTGATGTTTATTCTTATGCTGATGGTGCAACCACGCATACTGCCATTGTAATTCATTGTCTTCCGTTTTATCAGAAAAGAATTTTTGGGCATATGGAAAAAACTCTACGGGAGAAAACTTAGAAAGATCATGGGTAATTCCCTGAATATACAACCCCTCTTTCCAGCATTCCACCAATACATTTAATTTGTGGTCAAGTATATAAAGGAAATACTTCCAATAAACTTTCATTCAATTCTAAATGCCTCCTTGCCTTACTTACTACCAATTATTTCAAATGTTTGCATGAGATACAATTCATTTCTGTAAAAAAAGAAACCTACTTTTTCACAGATAACATATACGTGAACTAAAATGAAAAAGAGGATAGGCCCCCCATCCTCTTTCATCTTTTGCTCTTTAATTAATAGTTACTCTCTGCAGCCATTGCATCTGCTTTCGTCTTATGAATTGTACCGAATGGATGCTCAGGTGGTGCGTATAAAACATAGACTTTCATCGGTCGATTACCCGTATTTGTAATGTTGTGCCACTTTCCGGCAGGGATCATGATTGCGTAGTCATCATACGCCATTGCTTCAAAATCCAATTGATCTTTTTCATCTCCCATTTGAACGAGTCCTTGCCCTTGTTCAATACGAATGAATTGATCCGTATCCGGATGCACTTCTAAACCGATGTCATCTCCAACATCAATACTCATTACGGTGACTTGCATTTTATCACCAGTCCATAAAGCTGTACGATACGTATTGTTCTGCAACGTTGCTTTTTCAATATCAACGACAAATGGCTCTCCACCATAATCTTTTCGTTCCTGATAAATATCTCTACTCAAATAAACACATCTTGCAGCATGCTCTCTTTCACCTTTTGAAGCTTGAAAAAAAACAGTACGAATGTGTGGATGTTGAGTAGATAAAGCACTTTTTTGGTATTCTTCATAACCCTCTATTTCAGTTTGATAGGCATTTTGTATACCTTCCCCATAACTGCGTATAGAGATATCACTGATTTGATAAGCAGGCTGTTGACCAGTAAGAGTGATGTATAGATTCGTAAATTGATTCAAATGAACTTTTTTATCTTCTAACGTATGAAAAATTTCATTTTTATGCCTTGGATTAGGTGCTTCATTTGCTAATTGGCTATAAAACGTAATGGCCGAAGCTTCCCTCGTTATTGCCGAAAGTATCGCTTCCACTTCTTGTTGAGATACATTATACATATTCCACATTCCCCTTCAGCGCTTTTTAACATCATCTTATGCCCGTAACTGGAGAATGTACTTGGGTTTATTTGATTTCGCATATCATCTATCTGTTCTAAAAAACAAACAGGCCCAAAAGGTAGAAATACTCCCTTCTGAGCCCGCTTTTTTGTAGAAATTAATTTTGCCAATTGGAGATGGACGTGCCTGGACCGCTTGATGGTGTGGTGAACAGATGATTCGCTCCGCTTTCCCATACCACATTGCCAGCCCCATCTTTCTTAATGAACTTAAACTCGATGGACCGGCTTGCAGGTACGCTCACATCGTAGTACCAGGTTGGATAAGCTGCAATGACTTGATTGTACATAGGTCCGATTGCTTTGGCTGTATCCCAGTTGCCGAGTTCTGCCGTATTCCCGACGAGGTACACATTTTGCCCAGTGGTTGTGTACGCATTGTTGACCATAAATCGGACAGAAGTTTGTGATGAAGTTAACAGATCAATCGGTCCATAAGCATTACTTACTTTGCCGCTTGAAGTGGTGACCGTTACATTATAAGAACCGGCACTGATGCTTGGAACTGTAATCTTGATTTCATTGTTATTCCAAGACTGAATCGTGCTTGTGACCGTTCCGATCTTCACTGTTCCTTGTGTAGTTCCAAAAGAATCTCCGCTGATGGTTAACGTGTTCCCTGGCTTTGCCATGACTGGTCCCACTTGCCCAATTGTCGGATTCGCACTAGTCGTGTTGTACTGATAAACGCCAACTTCACCGGCACCTAGATTAAATGTCGTCACCGCTCCTGTTCCAGAAACTGAAATAGAATTCCCGGACAAAAGCCCTGTCAGCTGATCGGTATAGGTTCCTGCAGGCAAGTTTGTATTTAGACCGCTTATGTTGTAGTTTGCAGTGGAACTCTTGTTTACAGCAACAAGCGCAATATCGTTCCCAAACTGTCTTTCATACACATACACATCATTGTTGATCCAGCGTTGTGTGGTTTTACCGAAGCCAAAGGCCTGGTTATTTTTCCGTAAGACAGAGAGTTTCTGTATAATCTGGTAGGCGCGGGTCGTCTGACTAAAAGAGGTCATTTTGCCGCGATTGTTCGGATCCCCGTTCCCTGTCATGTATTGTTCTGTTCCGTAGTAGATGTTCGGAACACCACGAGATGTAAGCATAACGGCAAGCGCAATATCTGTTTTACGCGTATCTGCTCCTGTGAAATGGAATCGGTCCATGTCATGGTTATCCAGGAAGGTTACTTGGTCGATAGCTTGCTCATATTTCGTCTCAGATTCTTGGATCATGCTGTCATAGCCATACCAGTTATCAGAGCTATTTCGCAGCACTTGTCTTAACTTTTGGCCATAACGGAAGTCTAACAGAGACATGCCATATTTGTTCGCAAAATCATAATAGTTTTGATCGACTTCATTTTCGCCTAAGAACCATTCACCAAATGTGAAAACAGGCTGATGTGCGTATATGGTATCCATAAATGTCTTTTGCCAGCCGAACGGCATATGCTTTACAGCGTCTACACGCAAACCGTCTATTCCCATATCCAGCCATTGCTTAATTGCCGCTTTCATATAAGAATCAACTGTCGGGTTCTGATGATTAAAATCTGCTAAGTCATAAAGGTTTCGGTATATCCCATCTTCAATGGAAGAAAAGTTGGTGCCTTGATTATGATGGAAAAGACCTTTCGTGTCGTTCGTATAACCGCCGACAAGTGTTCCATTGTCATATAATTTTCCGTTCTCCATGTAGGAAGGTGTATCTTCTGACGCAGGAGACGTGTGGTTTGGTGCGAAATCAATGACCACTTTTATATTTTTAGCATGTGCCGCATTGATGAGATTTTGAAAATCTTGCATACTTCCAAAGAACGGGTTCGTTTTTTTGAAGTCTCTCGCCCAATAGCCATGATAAGATGTTGTTCCAGATGCATCATTAAGAACGGTATACACGTTCTCGACAGGCTGAGACACCCAAAGGGCCGTTACTCCCATGTTGGTTAAGTAGCCATCATTGATCTTATTGATGATTCCTTGCCAATCTCCTCCGCAATATTTGCGTAAGTTGGAGCAATCATTGCTATAAAGACTGCCGGTAGGATTGTTGGACATGTTACCATCTGAAAAACGATCTGTTACGATCTGATAGATAACATCTTGTCCATAGTTAACTTTGCTGAGTCCAGTAGCAGCTTCGGCAACTTGAACATGGTCGTTGGCTGGGAACCCTGAAAACAATAAGGACAAACTTAAAACGGACGTTAAAAACAAGCTTTTTCTCATTCCATTCACTCCTCTTTAAAATAAAACAACCCCGCTATTCATAAAGAATAACGGGGTTGTCTGTTACTTAACATTGCCCTCAAATTTTGCATATAGATGCGCTTCTATTATTCTCATTATTTTCTAAAATGAAAGCGCTGTCAATAAAATTCAAGATGATTGTTTTAGTATCTAGGACTAGAAAGCAATGGTACGTTTAAAATGAGAAAATAGTATCCTTATAAAAGTAAAAAAGGACTTTTGGACTAATACAATTTAAGATATTGAAGGAAAGTTTTTAAGTATTGATTTTAAACCTCTTATAAACTCATCCACATAAGTAAGATCCGTTTCAATTTCGAATTGTAATTCTGCACCCCATCCAACAGGATATTGTACATATCCGTTTACATTAACCTTTTTTCGTTTATCAACAGAAAAAGTAAGACCAAAATAGGGTTCAGTTGGTTTAATATTTACTTCCTTTTTCTTAAGTGCTGAAAAAGCAACCAACTCCTCAATAAAGTATTCTAATAATGTTCCTTCAAACATGACCTCATCAATTTCTGCTTTAAAGGCAGGCATAGATAATATCAAATGATTTTTATGCCAATCTCTATCAAATTTATGGATTGCATGTGGATAAGCATAGTCGTAACTATATATTTTCAAAGAAAACGATCCATCCTGCGATTTTAGTTCTGCGAATGGAAAATCTAAATAATAATCTTTCTTCATATACTCACTCACTTTCTTATAAATGATAATAACATTTAAGCACTAGTCGTTATTGCAAATACTTTCATTTTTGTTCAATACGTTATAATAAATCTACTATATTCAGGAATAGGGGAAAATAATGGGTAGAAAAATAGCAATCGTAACGGGTACGTCTAGTGGTTTCGGCATGCTGTGTGCCGTTGAACTAGCAAAGGTCGGCTTTGAAGTGATCAGTACGATGAGAGATTTGGATAAAGCGGAGGGTTTATTAAAATGTGCCGATGACGAAAACGTCTCAGATTTTATCCGCCTTCACTCGCTCGATGTCACATCAACGGAATCTATCGATCGCTTTAAAGAATACCTGGATGGAATTGGAACAGTAGATGTGCTCGTAAACAATGCTGGGTTCGCACTTGGTGGTTTTTGTGAGGAACTAACGATAGAAGAGTACCGCTTGCAGTTTGAAACGAACGTCTTTGGTGTGATTGCTGTTACACAAGCCGTTCTCCCCTTTATGCGAAAAAATCGCGCAGGACGTATCATCAACATGAGCAGCATATCTGGAAAGTTTGGATTTCCGGGCTTGTCACCTTACACAGCCTCAAAGCATGCCCTTGAAGGGTTTAGCGAAAGTTTACGTCTGGAACTGAAGCCATTCGGAATTGATGTTGTGCTAGTTGAGCCAGGATCTTATCAGACAAACATCTGGTCTACCATTGACAACATGACCATAAACAAGGAGTCTCCTTACCAGTTTTATATGGAAAAATTAATGAAGGAGATTGAATCAGGTAAGACTGGCCATGGTCATCCCCTTGATGTGGCAAAGCTTGTTGCCCAAATCGCAGGTCAGACGAAAACACCTAAACTTCGCTATCCCATCGGTAAAGGCGTGAATAGGAGTCTGCTCTTAAAGACCATTTTTCCGTGGATGTGGCTGGAGAGAGGCATTTTAAATAAATTGCTTAAATAAGTGATGGCCATTTAGGTTTTATGCTCGCGATACTAGTTTTTGCTCGCAATTTGGATTTTATGATCGCAATTCAGACTTTATGATCGCAATACTAGATTTATGCTCGCCATACGAATTTTATGATCGCAATACTAGATTTATGCTCCAGTTTGAATTTAAGAGTGCGTATACCAGATCTCCTCGAGATTAGTGTTTCGTTTACCTGCTTAATTCACCTATATGCTGTCTAGAATGATACAGAGGTGATCTTATTATGAAAATATTTCTTATTTTTGGAAGCATTCTTTTTCCTCTATTTATGTTTGTTTTACAGAGAGCTTGGTTCAAATGCCGTCTTTTCTTTAATCTAGCTGCTCTATTAGCTTTACTCGTTTTTAGCAATCTTATTTCCATCGGAATTTACCAAATCATTAAGAACAAAACCGTATTTATGACCAACATACATGGCTTGTTACTGAATCCGCTGTTTTTGTTAACAGGAGCGTATTTGGGTGTGTACCTACTCTACCGAATGGTGTTGTTAACGGCAGATGAACAATAGCTCGAGTTTCATCTTCATAAAAAACTTTGAAACCAACGTAACTGCAAGATCGTAACAATCTTTGTAAGATAGAAAATCCGATGTAAATATGGGAGGAATACAAAATGAACAATCACGAAATCGATTATAAAATTTACGGTGACGATATGCAGTTTGTGGAGGTTGAGCTCGATCCTAAAGAAACGGTGATCGCAGAAGCTGGCGCGCTCATGATGATGGAAGATGGCATCGAGATGGAAACCATATTTGGGGATGGTTCGTCTGGTGAAGGTGGCGGTTTAATGGGCAAACTGTTCAACGCCGGTAAACGTGTACTAACGGGTGAGAGCTTGTTCATGACAGCTTTTACGAACGAAGATTACGGCAAAAAGCATGTTTCGTTCGCCTCCCCTTATCCTGGAAAAATCATTCCGATGGATCTGAGTGAAATGGGCGGAAAAGTGATCTGTCAAAAGGATGCATTCTTGGCTGCTGCCAAAGGTGTTTCGGTCGGTATTGAATTTCAGCGAAAAATTGGCGCAGGATTCTTTGGTGGTGAAGGCTTTATCATGCAGAAGCTTGAAGGTGACGGCATGGCATTTGTTCATGCAGGTGGTACGATTCATAAAAAGGAACTAGCCGCTGGAGAGGTGTTACGTGTCGATACCGGATGTTTAGTTGCGATGACTAGTGGTGTTCAATACAACATCGAGATGGTTAAAGGTGTGAAAACGGCGCTGTTTGGCGGTGAAGGTCTATTTTTTGCAACGTTAAGTGGACCTGGGACGGTTTGGGTTCAGTCTCTGCCATTTAGCAGACTTGCGAGCCGAGTGTTCGCTGCAGCTCCACATCGTGGTGGATCTAAAGACGAAGGCAGCTTGGCAAAAGGAGTTTTCAATATGTTGAATGGTGATTGATCATTTGAAAAACCAAAAAGAGTTAACACCTTGAACTGCACCCCGTCAAGTAGACAGATGAAATAATAAAACACTCTAAGCGGCTTCAACTCTATATTCTATAGGGCTGAGGCCGTTTAGTCGTTTTTGATATCTTTCATAATTATAAA
>NZ_JAHVJO010000002.1 GCF_019801215.1 Fictibacillus nanhaiensis
TTTATAATTATGAAAGATATCAAAAACGACTAAACGGCCTCAGCCCTATAGAATATAGAGTTGAAGCCGCTTAGAGTGTTTTATTATTTCATCTGTCTACTTGACGGGGTGCAGTTCAATTTGGAAGCAGCTCTTTTTTATTTACCTTTTGATCTTGGGCTTTTTGTATCTCGTTTAGGAATCTCATCTGCAAACGTCTCGTCCGAAAATTCTACGTTTGCCATACTTTCCGTCGGTGTGTTGTTGTTCTTCTCTGCTGCATGTGCTGCATGCTTTCTTTTCGCCATTTTTTATCCCTCCTTAACCTTAGCATGTGTAACACATTCAAAAAATAAGCAATGTTTCATGTAAGTTAACTAAAAGGAATGAATAGAAAAAGCCCCACTTTGGACTCTGTGAGGCTTTGTTACTTTTTATAATACGAGTGCAGATATGAATCCAAAAACAAGCAACGGCAAGTTGTAGTGAAGAAAAGTTGGCACACACGTATCCCATATATGATTGTGCTGATTATCCACATTCAATCCAGAAGTAGGTCCTAACGTACTGTCAGAAGCTGGTGAGCCTGCATCCCCTAAAGCGGCAGCTGTACCGATCAATGCGATGGTCGCCATTACACTTAGACCCAATTCTCCAGCAAGTGGAACAAAAATGGTTGTAATGATTGGAATCGTGGAGAAAGATGAACCAATTCCCATCGTTACTAATAACCCGATGACTAACATGAGCAAAATTCCTAATGCGGTAGAACTGCCGATAAGGGCTGCACTGCTCTTTACTAACGTTTCAACATCGCCCGTTTCTCTCATAACAGCTGCAAATCCCGCTGCAGAAATCATGACAAATCCGATGTATGACATCATTTTCATACCTTCCGTTAGAACAGCATCAGATGATTTTAATTTCAGCTGTCCGCTAAAATAAAGAATGACAATTCCTGAAAGTGCTCCAAAAATCATTGAGTCTGTTTTTAATTGAACAGAAAGAGTAGCAGCAATGGCTAGTATGGCAACAACAATGGATCTTTTAGTGTAGGCTGTTTGTTCAGATTTTTTTGTTCCGATTGTATGATCTTCATACTTTCGTGGTTTACGATACGTAAAGAAAACTGCAATTAACAATCCAACAATCATTCCAAGAGATGGAATGGTCATTGCGGTAGGAATTTGATCCATCTCTATAGCTAAACCGCTATCCTTCATGTTTGTTTGAAGAATCTCATGAAATATTCCACCAAATCCCACAGGAAACCACATATAAGGGGTTATCAATCCAAATGTAATAACGGTTGCTACAAGCCTTCTATCAAGCTCTAGTTCATTTAAAACATGCAGCAGTGGTGGAATAAAAATAGGAATGATTGCAATATGAACCGGAATGATGTTTTGGGAAAAAGACGAGATCATCAAAATAACCAATAATAGAAGAACTTTTGACAATGACTTTTTCTTTGTCTCTCCTTCTTTTCCAACAAGCAAGATGGCCTTGTTTACCATCAAAGCTGGAAGCCCTGTTCGCGATAGTGCAACCGCAAAACTTCCTAACAAAGCATAACTTAATGCGATGACTGCATTCGAACCTAATCCCTCTGTAAATACGGTTATCGTTTCCGAGAGACCCATCCCGGCTAAAAGACCACCCGTAAGAGCACCTGCAAGCAAAGCTACAACTACATGTATTCGAAAAAGGCTTAGTACTAGCATAACCGCTACAGCTATTACTACAGCATTCATTTCATTTCCTCCTTAAAAGCTTTATTGCTTTATTTCGCTAAATCACTAATTTGTTAAACCTTTAACAAATTAACATGCTAGGAGAGGTGTGTCAAACAAAAAAATAAAAAAACTGAACCTCATTTGAGATTCAGTCTCCATCATATTAGGCTTTAAAACTTCTGACAAATGTCGTTAGTGTCCGAACCATAACACCTGTAGCACCTTTTGGTCCGAGTTCTGATCCTCTTGAAGAATAAGCTGTTCCGGCAATATCCAAATGCACCCAAGGAGTTTTCTCTGCAAACTCTCCAACGAATAAGCCGCCTGTTATCGCGTGTCCAAGTCTTCCAGTAGCATTATTCAAATCAGCTACGTCACTTGTTTTTAGCATATCTTTAAATGGCTGAAAGCTTGGCAGAAGCCAGAGAAGTTCAGCTTCATCTGAAGCGGACTGCTTGATATTCTCATAGAAGTTCTCATCATTTGTTAAGGCACCTGTTGTACAATCACCTAGAGCTACTAAGACTCCACCTGTTAATGTGGCCACGTCAACGATGTAATTTGCTCCCTGTTCTTTTGCATACGTAATTGCATCGGCAAGAATTAGACGCCCTTCTGCATCTGTATTCCGGACTTCAATCGTTTTTCCGCTCAAGGAAGTAATGACGTCTCCTGGTTTCATTGCCCCACCGTTTACAAGATTTTCAGATGAAGGAATCACGAACATGACGTTGATTTCAGGCTTTAAACGGCCGATAGCTTCCATTGCTCCTAATACAGCAGCGCTCCCACCCATGTCACTTTTCATTTCGTGCATATTTAATGCAGGCTTAATTGAATAGCCTCCTGCATCAAACGTTAATCCTTTTCCTACTAATGCAACCACTGAATCCCACTCTTTGCGGCCTTGGTATTTCACTGTGATCATCTTTGGAGGCTGATCAGAACCTTGGCTTACAGCGAGAATCGCGCCCATTCCCAATCTTTCCATATCTTCTTTTTCTAAGATTTCATATTCCATTCCATACTCCAGCGCAACATCGATCGCTTCTGCTGCAAGATCCGTTGGTGTTAATAAATTCCCGGGTGTGTTTACAAGGTCTCGGGCAAGATTGATTCCTTTCGCATATGCATATCCACTTGTTAACCCTGTTTCTGCATCATTATTCTCTGTGTAAACGATAACCTGTTCTAACTTCTTTAGTGGCTCGTTAGACTTCTTTTTATAATCTTCAAATTGATAAACGGATGTTCCTGCAGCCTCACTAAAAGCATGTGACAATTTATCCATAGAAATATGATCAGAGTGAAAGGTGTCTAAAAGTACGGAAAAATGTGTTCTTTTTTCTCTAGAAATTTCTTGTACGGCTCTTCCAAACGTGTTTCGCACTTTATCATACGTCAATTCATCTCGTTTACCTAAGCCCGCAAAATAAATGCGTTTCGTTCCAATCTGACCTAGTGTATTTAGTTTTTTAATGCTTTTTAATTTATTTGAAAGATCCCCGTCTTTAATGAGTTCTGTAAGTTGCCCTCCTAAAGCTTGATCTATATCCGCCATGACACCGGAAAATTTAGGTTCTTGAAATAAACCGACCAGTAGGACTTCTTCTTGTTCTGTCATATTCCATTGTTTTTTTATCGTAAACACGTTAAAGTTCCCCCTTATTCGTTTTCGAATCTTACCATTATTATACTCTTTGTTTTAGAATATTTCGAATTCATGGTATTTTATTCTTGTAAGTATATATATAATTTCGGAAGAGAAGGTAAAAGATGAACCTCTTTAAACGTTACTCTGTCGATATGTAAAGGGAATACACCTATACAACTCTCAATAAATGAGAGGACAGGGGTTACGTTTAATTGCCAATAGAAGGGTTTATAAGGCGTAAGATAATGCTTCGCTACCTTCATCATTTCCCTGGCACCTTTAACATTTCCATACTCATAATGATACAAAGCTACTGTCATTTGTAATAAACCTTTAATAAACAAATTGCTGCGGTCTGTGAGCCATATGGCTTCAAGCAAGTCATGCCCCGTATAATAATCTCCATTGTTAAATACAACAAAAAACTCGTAATACTCTTGAGGAAAATCGTCCATCTTCTAAAAACCTCCCTCCACTACTCATGTTACCAGAGATTGAACCTCTTTCAAATCGGGTAACCACTATCTAAAACAGCCATACTATAAACCACAACAATGAGAGGAAGCTGATCATGCCAGATCTTTTTTTAAATTTTCCACTAATCGCAGCATTACTAGGAGTATTCTCAGCCCAATTTCTGAAAATCCCTATACATTTTTATCTAACAAAAAAGGTCAAATGGGATCTGTTTATCAGCACAGGTGGTATGCCAAGTTCTCATTCGGCTTCTGTCACTTCACTTGCCACTGCAGTCGGAGCTTTACATGGGCTTGATTCTTCCCTTTTTGCGATTGCCGCAATGTTTGCCATTATTGTTATGTATGACGCAAAAGGCATTCGCTGGCATGCAGGAGAACAGGCTGCTGTATTGAATGACCTAGTAGAAGAATTTAGAAATCACGTTAGAGAGTCAGAAGAATTTAAACAAAAAAATGTAGAAGAACAGAGAAAAGAATTAAAAGAACTGCTAGGACATCGCCCGAGTGAAGTGTTCTTTGGGGGACTATTAGGCATTTTTCAAACCCTTTTTCTATCGTGGTTGTTTATAGCTTAGGAGGTATTCTTATTGAAATTGATCTCAATTTGTCCAAGCAACACAGAACTTGTTCATTTTTTAGGTCTAACATCTGACTTGATTGGAATCGATGATTTTTCGGACTGGCCATCACATATACAGCACCTACCTAGATTAGGACCTGATCTTTCGATTGACATGAATAAGCTGGAAGAACTAAAACCGGATTTAGTACTGGCTAGTTTAAGCGTACCTGGCATGGAGAGAAATGTGGACGAACTAAAAAAACGCCATATTCCACACGTCGTTTACAATCCCCAAACTTTGATTGATATTCAAAATGACATGCTCGATTTAGGAAAAAGAACGAAAAAACTGCCAATAGCAGAGCGCATCGTTAGTTGGATGGAAAAAGAAATTGAGGAATATCGGCAAGTGAGCATGACGATTAAACAGAATAAGAAAATTTATTTTGAATGGTGGCCAAAACCTATCTTCACACCTGGAAAAACGAACTGGCTTACTGAAGTCGCTTCCCTTGCAGGGTGCGAAAACCTTTTTGCAGATGTGAATCTTGCCAGTGTACAAACCACATGGGAAGATGTTGTAACCCGCAAGCCTGATGTTATCGGCATGGTTTGGGTAGGAGTCAAAACAGAGAAAATGAATCCTGTACATATTAAAAAAAGAGACGGATGGAACACGTTACAAGAGAAGCACACTGAAATCGTAAAACTCGAAGAATCCCTCTTCTGCCGTCCTTCACCGAGGCTTCTTTTCGGACTTAAAAGACTTGCAGCCCTTATTCATCCAGAACATTTTCCTCCATTTATGCCAGAGCATGAAGAAAAGGAAATAAAAGAGCTTCAGGTGATATAACCTGAAGCCTTTTTATGTAGCTGTTATCGTTATAATAGCTGCTGTCTGAACACTTGCATCGATTTGTCTTCATTAAGGTTTGTCAGTTCTGTTTCAGTAATTTTACCGCTTCCACGCTTGATTACAAACACATCTATTTTCTTCTTGCCCCATTTTTCATATACTTCTTGTACGGTATTGTAATAGAGGTCTATACGGTTACCTTTTATAGCAGAGCCTGTATCTGCAACAACACCATATCCATATCCGGGAATCCAAAGAACAGTGCCTATCGGAAAAATTTTTGTATCCGCTGCGATTGTTGAATACAGATCTCGTTTAACCTTGACACCTGATTTTGTGATTCCGAATGCTGGGTGGCTCTTCGTTTTTCCGGTACTCTCTTTCCCTGCTGTATATCCTGTCGCCGTTACACTCACCGTAGGGTATTTTGTGAAATCGATCGTATCTTCAATCGTCAGAGGCTGCTTTACCTCAGCTGCTGAGAGTAGCATGTTAGGTGCATTGAAGGATGGCACCGACTTTAACGTTTTAGAAATCGTTTTTAAAGCTGCATCTACATAAGGATAACCGCTTGATTGTTTTTGATCGATCCAGCTAGCTATATCATCCGCCTGAACCCCGGAAACAGAACGAAATGTAGTAAAAATAGCGCAAATAAATAAAACCGTATAAGCGGTTCTTTTTGTAATTTTCTTAAGTTTTAGCAATAATTGTCCACTCCTCTCTTCTCTATTCCTTCCCTAGCAAGAAAAAATGTATACATTTTTTCATTGAAGAGAGAAAAGTGGACAAAAAAAAACCCTGCATGAGGGCTTTTGTTTAAAACATTTGATAACCACGAACACGAAGCATCTTAATGGCAAGACCTGCAAGCCATGCACCAATAAATCCGCAAGTTAATATTGTTATATCTGATGGAGATAAGTTCGCTAAATCACTTCCTAGCATTGAAAAACTTGTATTTGGCTTTGTAAAGTACTCAAAGAACCTAATATCATCCACGATCATAACCACTACAAGCGGATAGAGAATTACCATAAACCAGGTAGCACGTAAAAGCATATTAAATAAAAAGCCGATTCCAAAAAAGAGAACCATGAAAAGCAGCATTGAAATGATGACTTGTGGCAAAAGTAAATCCATGATGTGACACCCCCATATATCTGTCGTTAGTTTACTAAATAGGGGGATTTCCGTCAATTGCGATTGAGAGCGTTACCGTTTACGTTCTTTTCTTACCGCTTCCGCAGCATTCCACACACGTTTCAGATCCTCCTAGTAAGAGCTGAAAATATCCCTTACCTTCACAATATGGGCATTGATCGTGTTTTTTCTGAATCGCATGTTTTCTCATGTTGTAACACTCCCTTGTTTTTATTTTAAATTTTCAGATAATAATAACAAGGATTTTTATGTTTGAAAAATCTATTTTAGAGCGAAAAAACCTCATGTAAGCGCAATCATCAGCTTCATTCATTAATTATCAGAATATTTCGTACATTTTCATCTGCAATCGAAGATTTTGTACGACGAGTATTCAAATACTTTCCCAGGATTAATTTCTTCATGAAGAAACGCGTTTTTTTCATCCATAAAAAAATGTACCATCAATGATGTATCAGGATCTTCCTGAAGCTCTTCTGGGGTTAGAAATGCAGCACTCTCAATTTCACCTAAAGCAGGAGTTAGTACACCGCCCTTTTTCTTTAATAGAAAAACGATCATATTATCACTAATTGTTTCTTTTATAACACCAGACCTTATGCCAAGCATGGAAACGACTTCGCCTACAATCCCTGTTTCTTCAAAAATTTCTCTTAGTGCTGCCTCGTCTACTGTTTCTCCAGCCTCTACAAATCCTGCAGGCAGGGACCACTTACCTTTTAGTCCACCGTATTTCTTCTTAACAACAAGCCATTTTCCATCATGAATTAAAAGGCCTGCCGCTGCCAACCAAACTGTCCCTCTGTCTTTTCGTGTCATTATGGTAAAATCGCCCCTTTACGATGTAAAAGTAAAAAAGAACAGAAGCAGTAGCTTCTGTTCTAAGTGTATCACGAGTGTGGTTTTAGAATAGTTTCAATTTTCCTTTTTTAATAACCATTGGTACTCCGCCTAATAAGAAAAGATAACGATTGTCGATTACCTTTTTCATAGCAGATGCTGTAGCACCAAACAGTTTCTTGTTTCCAACTTTACCGATTGCTTCACCTTTACCAAGTGATGCAACAGTACCTTTAATATCAGGTTTAAATTCTTCCAGCTTTCCACCGTGCATTAAAGCTTTAATATTACGAGCAACGGTATAAGATTGCTGAATCGCGATTTGTGCAGTTGGAGGATATGGACGGTTTGCTTCTTCATCAATAATAAGTGCACAGTCTCCTGCAACGAAAATATACTCAAATCCAGGCATACGAAGGTCTTTATCTACTTTAACACGTCCACGCATTGTTTCAAATCCAGCTTCTTCAACTAAATGGTTACCACGAACTCCACCAGTCCATACAATGGTAGCTGCCTTAATTTCTTCACCATTGGCAAGCACAACACCATCAGTGTTACATTCTTTAATTGGTGTATTAACTAGGAACTCAATTCCACGACGCTCTAAGTTGTTAATCGCGTACTCTACTAATTCTTCATCAAAACCTGGAAGGACAGTAGGTGCGGCTTCGATATTAACAATTCTTACTTTTTCACGAGGAATGTCATATTCACGGCAAAGCTCAGGAACACGATCAGCGAGTTCCCCAACAAATTCGATACCAGTAAATCCAGCTCCACCTACAACAATTGTAATAAGGTCATCTGGTTGGTTTTCGTTGTTATAACGTGCAAAAGCATATTCGATGTGCTCGCGAATTTTACGAACAGAGTTTATGCTGCGAATGCTAAATGCATTTTCTTTAAGTCCTTGAATGCCAAATGTTTCAGGATCAGATCCTAACGCAATTACAAGGTAATCATATGTTAATTCTTGGTTCTCTAAAATAACACGCTTTTCATCTTTTTTAAGCTCAACAACCGTATCTTGAACAAAGTTGATCTTGTTCATGTCGATAATGTTATCGATCATGATACGCGTTTTGTCGTGATGAAGAGTCCCAGCAGCATTTTCATGCAACCATGTTGTTTGATAATGATAGTTATGCTTATTTACTAATGTAACTTCTGCTTCATCCGATCCTAATTCTTTCTGTAAACGTACAGCTGACATGATTCCGCCATAACCGCCGCCTAGTATAAGGATTTTTGGCTTACTCATAAAATTCACTTCCAGTTCTTATTTTTTTTAGTTTGACCTTTTCTACCATTAAATATGAAGAAAAGAAATAGATTGTGATATATTTCACGTAATAAGACATAAATGAGGACAAAAAAGTTCGAAATATCGACATTTTTTATTCATACAACACCATCTTATTCTTTTTCCCTTGTTTTTTCAACCCTTTTTTCGATATGATATATATCCGATTCATCTATAAACTTGTTTGATTTGAATTGTCAGTACATGTCAAATAATACGATTAAAAAAGAGGACTTTTTCCCTTCATATTGAATCTAAATGTGAGATAGCAAGAAGTTCAGTTCTGGTCAGAACATAAAACATGTTCATCAGCCATAGAAAACAGAAGAGGTGAAAGTGATGGCAAAAGAAATTTACGATATTACCATTATTGGTGGCGGTCCTTCTGGGTTGTTTGCTGCATTTTACGGAGGCATGCGCCAAATGAAAGTGAAAATCATTGAAAGTATGCCACAGCTAGGCGGTCAGCTTTCCGCATTATATCCTGAAAAATACATATATGATGTTGCCGGTTTTCCAAAAGTACTTGCTCAAGACCTAGTAAATAACCTTAAAGAGCAAGCGATGCAGTTTAACCCGACTGTTGTTTTGGAAGAATCGGTTCAAAATGTAGAAAAGAACGAGGAAATCTTTGAACTTACAACAGACAAGACTGTTCACTACAGCAAAGCTGTGCTCATTACTGCAGGAGTAGGTGCTTTTCAGCCTCGCCGATTAGAGTTAGCTTCTGCGAAAGAATATGAAGGAAAGAACCTTCATTATTTTGTAGATGATCTTCAAGCTTTTGCAGATAAGAGAGTTTTAGTATGCGGTGGTGGAGATTCAGCTCTTGATTGGTCTTTAATGTTAGAACCTATTTCACCCGAAGTCACATTAACCCACAGACGAGACAAATTCCGAGCACACGAGCATAGTGTTGAACAGTTAATGAACTCTAAAGTCGTTGTTAAAACACCTTATCAAATTACAGAGTTGATTGGTGATGGAGAAAATATTTCTGCCGTAGTTTTAGAAAATGGTGACCTTAAAGAGACGATTGAAGTGGACGCTGTCATTGTCAACTATGGATTTATTTCCTCACTCGGCCCGATTAAAACTTGGGGATTGGATATCCAGAAGAATTCTATCGTTGTTAACTCTAAGATGGAAACAAACATAAAAGGTATCTATGCCGCTGGCGATGTATGTACGTACGATGGAAAAGTAAAACTGATCGCATCTGGATTTGGGGAGGCCCCAACTGCGGTGAACAACGCCAAAAGTTACATTGATCCAAATGCTAAAACGCAGCCTATGCACAGCACCAGCTTGTTTTAAATCCTTTAAGGCGTCGGAGCATCATTCTGGCGCCTTTCTTTATTCTTTCTATTCAAAAGGAGGCTGTTTGAGCATGAACAGACAATTTACAGAAGAAGAAATGCATGCTGCTGACTGTCTGCAAGAAGTCAGCCGTATCATTGCCCAGCTTCATATTACAGACGAATCATTCTTAGAAGATACAAAAAATCAGCTGCCTCGATTAAAAGAGCTGTTAATCGACCTGGAAAAGTATACCTTGGAATAATTTCCTTCTGGATATAGGCGTGATACTTTGTTATGATTACTTCTGAGGCGGACAAGTGCCGCTCGAAAAACAAAGCATTTTCACCCGGTGTTGGCGCGCCGGGTTTCTTTATATACTTTTTTACATAAGGAGACATAAATAAGAAATGGAAATGAATTTAATTCTAGGAATTGTGTTCTTTATTATCGGAACATTTTTAATGCCAATTGGCTTAAAACAAGAAAATAAACAAAGGAAATACCTGCTTATTGGTGCATCTGTATGTTCAGATTTACTCGGTGTCCTGTTCATATTCGATATTATTTAAATGAAAAAAACCTCCTTAAAAGGAGGTTTTTTTCTTTAACATTCTTCAGGCGATCCGGCGTTAGTTGCAGTCTTGAAAGACGTTCCGCAGCCACAAGAAGCAATGGCATTTGGATTCGTAATCGTAAATCCGCCGCCCATCATGTTTTGTTTGAAATCTATAACAGTACCACTTAAGACTTTAGCACTTTCTTCATCGACGACAACGCGAATACCTTCAATCGTTTCATCATGGTCAGATTCAATGATATCACTGTCAAATCCCATTCCGTATGTTAGTCCCGTACACCCTCCGCCTTTAACAGCTACGCGAAGAAATTGGTTTTGGTCCTCTTCATCAGCTAGCATTTCCTTAATTCTGCTGGCTGCTGCTTCCGTAATCTCTACGATCATTTCATTCACTCCTTTAAGTAAGGATCATATCTTTAGTATAACGATTACGATAACCGCTCTCAAGAAATCGGCCTTGAAAAAGATTTATTTGTTTTGTTGCTGCAGTTGCATGATTTTATTATGTGTTTCATCAATTTTTCTACTATAGTTCAGAACCATTGGATGCTGAAGTCCAAAAGTATTAGCTGTTTGTATCATCTTATTACGCAAAGTCTCCAATTGTTCAATGCATTCTAATTTCCCAGCTTCTGCCGTGGCTTTCATTTTCGTCACTCCACTCTAAGTTTTAAGGCAAGGTTTATATTCTTATTTTACATTTATTTCAATTAATAGACAATAAATCCCTAGTTAAAAAAGCACATTTTTGTGAGGAGAAAGTTTCGATAAAAAGCATCTTCCCTTGTCCTAACTTATTAATAGGCTTATAATAATAAAAGCACTTTAGTACTATAAAATGTGCGATTCAAAGTCGATTTTTTCTTTACATATTATTCGTGATGAACTCATAAAAGCAGTGCGTAGTATTTCACTTTCACTTAAATCATTAATTGTAAACATCATCCGAACATTTCCGATCGTGATAGAAAATTAGGGGGATAACAAAATGGCAAATATTTTAACGTTCGATACTCGAATGGAAGCAATTGCTGAAAAAGTTAAACACGGTGAACGCCTTACAATAGAAGATGGATTGTATCTATATGAGACCAATGATTTATTAACGGTCGCCTCTTTAGCAAATGAAGTGAACCAGCGAAAGAATGGTGACCATGTTTATTTTATTGAAAATTTGTATATCAACCCAACGAATGTGTGCGAAGCAACATGCAGTTTCTGCGGATTCAAACGTAAGCCTGGTGAAGAAGGCGCCTATACAATGAACGATGAACAGCTTTTGAGTTATGTTGAGAAGCGCTGGAACGATAATATTCGAGAATTCCATATTGTCGGCGGACATAACCATGAAGTGCCTTTTGACTATTATTTAAATACAATTCGCACACTCAAAAATAAATACCCTCAAGTAACGGTTAAAGCCTATACAGGCGCAGAGATTGAGTTCTTTTCAAGAATTGCTGGAATCTCCATGAAAGAAGCACTGCAAGAGTTGATGAAAGCTGGTTTAGACACCTTGCCTGGTGGCGGAGCAGAAATTTTGACAGAACGTTACCGTGAAAAGATGAGCCCAGACAAAGCTTCAACAGACCAGTGGCTGGAAGCTCATGAAATTGCACATGGTTTAGGTCTAAAAACACATGCCACAATGCTGTATGGTTCCATTGAAACGAAAGAAGAACGACTTATTCATATGGATCGTTTACGCCAACTTCAAGATGTGACGAATGGTTTCATGGTATTCATTCCACTCGCGATGCAGCCTCGCAGTCAATCCATGGGCTTAATGAGAAGAACATCCGCGTTTGATGATATGAGAACCATTGCTATCAGTCGACTAATGCTTGATAACTTTGATCACATTAAAGCTTATTGGATAAATATCGGTGTTCAGTTAACACAGATGGCACTTACATTCGGCTCTGATGATATACACGGAACATTGATCGAAGAGAGAATCTCACATGCAGTAGGGGCACTTACATCTTCAGGTATTACAAGAAAAGAACTTGTTCATCTTATTAAGACAGCTAACAAGGTCCCTGTTGAACGGGATACCTTCTATAACATCATCCAAAAGTATTAAACAAAAAGTGCAGGCTACGCGCCTGCACTTTTCTTATTTTTCTTGTAAATGATACAGCCCGCTGCAGATCACTTCTGCAGGTCCTGTCATTAAAACATCTCCATTATGGTGCCAGTTTATGATTAAATCCCCGCCAGCCAAGTGAACAACAATATTTGTGTTTCGCTCTGCTTTTCCATTTAATATCGCTGCAACGGCGGCAGCACATGCTCCTGTTCCACAAGCTTGTGTGATACCAGAGCCTCTTTCCCACACGCGGAAATGCATTTCTGTTTCAGATACAATTTCTACAAACTCTGCATTTACCCAATCAGGAAAAATGGAGTCTTTTTCTATAATCGGTCCCAGGGTGTTTAATGGTGCTTCAGCTATATTCTCAATAAAGAAAACCGCATGAGGATTTCCCATTGAAACAGCAGTCATTTGAAGATCGTTTCCTTTAAAAGAAACGGCTTCATTAATGACGGCCTCTTTTCCTGCAAACCCCTTCACTGGAATTTGATCTGGAGAAAGTGTGGGATGACCCATATTTATTGTAACTAAGCTGACTTTATTGAGTGAATTTACTGTAAGACTCGCAGTTACTAATCCTCCAAGTGTTTCAATCTTGAATTCTTTATCGTTAATGATTCCATTTTCATATGCGTATTTTGCTACGCATCTTAGACCATTTCCGCAATTCTTGGCTTCTGAGCCATCATTATTAAAAATTCTCATCTTAACTGGTGCAACGTCACTTGGACAGATTAAGATCATGCCATCAGATCCAATGCCTGTATAAGGATTTGAGATAGAAATAGCTAATTCAGAGAGCTCAGTTTCGGGAATCGTTTCTTCAAACATGTTGACGTATATATAATTGTTACCTAGTCCGTGCATTTTTGTGAAATTCAAAGTCTTCATGTATACTTCCTGCTCCTTATCCTTGACCTCTTAATTTCTCATCTAAATAAAAATAGTCCTCATCTGCGTTCAATATGGTGAGCTTTCCGTGACAGCAAGGCATAATCAATATTTGTTTAATACCCTCTTTGGCAAGCGTTAGCTGATCTTGTTTGAAAGTGGTCAGCACGTTTTCCTTTTTACAGAATGGACACTCTGCCAGGTAGATATCGTTCATCATTCTTTCGTATGGCCATGTATATTCAAAGGTTAATTTCATGTGATTCATCCTCTATTTGGAAGGTTTGTATAGTGCAAATTCATTCACATCTAGCATTTTTTAAAGTATAATGGGTGATGTAACAAAATACAATAGCGATCCATCTTCGGGGCAGGGTGAAATTCCCGACCGGCGGTAATTGAAGAATCCCTCTTCATCAGCCCGTGAGCGATTAGAAAAGCTAAAAACGGCTCGTTAAAAGCGACATGCGCAAAAGTTTAGCGCAAGAACATTCTGTTTGTGTTCTGCAAAAAACGTTGTGACCTCGAGCTTTTAGCCGTTTTAAGCTAAACATCACTGTGATGTCTCTACATTGCTGATCTGGTGCAATTCCAGAGCCGACAGTATAGTCTGGATGGGAGAAGATGTTGGTACAGCGGTTCATCAGTAATTCGAACCCTTTGTTTAAGTACGCATTTTTACGAAAATCAAAATGCTTCTTTCACATGCTGTTTCATCATACATTTCTCCCTTAGACCGTTTTTCGGCTAAGGTTTTTTTGTGTGAATTACAGGCTGTGCTGCATTTGAAATCATTAGATGGCGCAACACAAAAGAGGAGAGATTTCAATGCAAAAGGGGAAAATCAAACAAATGGTAGCCGTTTCGATGCTCAGCACGATTGCGTACGTGCTTATGATGCTCGACTTTCCATTTCCGGGACTACCGCCATTCTTAAAAATTGATTTTAGTGAAGTACCTGCGCTTTTAGCAGCCATTATTTTTGGCCCTGTAGCAGGGGTTATGGTGGAAGCGATCAAAAACATGCTCCATTACGGAATTGTAGGAAGCTTTACAGGAGTTCCAGTTGGACAAATGGCCAACTTTATTGCCGGAACACTGTTTATTCTTCCAGTATCCTATCTCATCCGCAAAAAACATACAGTTAAACGTCTTTCAATCGGATTGATCTTAGGAACTGCGCTAATGACTTTAATGATGGGCTTACTCAATTATTTGATTATACTGCCGGCATATACTTGGTTCCTTGGTGCTGAGCCGATGTCGAGCCAAATGATGATGGACTTGATCCTTAAGGGAATTACTCCTTTTAATCTGATCAAAGGTACAATTATCACTCTATTATTTGTAGCCTTGTACAACCGGCTACAGCCTTGGGTTATACGACAGATCAGCCAACAAGCTTAATACTATATAAATAAAACCGTTGCAAAGGAATATCCTTTTGCAGCGGTTTTTCATTATTAAATTAAAATGATTTTTTTGTGATTTTTTTGTCGACTCGTGGATATACGTTATCAATTCGTGGATAACTGATAAAAACTCGTGGATTTATGTACATAACTTCTGGATTCAAGCTTATGCAAGCCTGGTCGAACGTGATAAGCTTGTTCACATACTATAATACTTAAAAAAAAGATGCTAAAGCATAAGCTTTAAGCATCTTTTTTTATCTTTCTATACCGCTACCCCCCGGAAAGCGAGCACCGTGTATAGCTTTTTATACGATAAACATACCTGCAATTGCACCGCTCAGTAAGTTTGCAATCGTTGCTGCGATTACAGCACGCATTCCAAGTCTTGCAATGTCAGAACGACGGCTTGGTGCCATTGCGCCAAGACCACCTAAAAGAATCGCGATAGATGAAAGGTTTGCAAAGCCACAAAGTGCAAAGCTGACAACAGCTACCGTTTTAGGTTGAAGATCAGGAATTTGTGGAGCGAATGAAGAATAAGCTACGAATTCATTTAAGACAATTTTTTGTCCAATAAACGTTCCCGCTTTAACAGCTTCTTCCCAAGGTACTCCGATAACGAATGCGATTGGTGCAAATAAATAACCTAAGATTTGTTGAAGTGTAATTTCATAGCCGAACCATCCACCGATTCCGCCTAGAATTCCGTTTACAAGAGCAATTAGTGCGATGAAAGCTAATAGCATAGCTCCAACATTCAATGCGATCTGCAGTCCATCACCAGCACCTTTAGCTGCAGCATCGATTACGTTAACCGTATCTTTATCACGCTCTAATTTGATCTCACCCATTGTTTCTGGTTTTTCTGTTTCAGGAACAACGATTTTAGCAACTAATAGTCCAGCAGGAGCACACATAAAGCTTGCTGCGATCAAATATTCGAGTGGTACACCTAGCAAGTAGTAACCAATTAATACAGATCCTGCTACAGAAGCTAGTCCACCAACCATTACAGCGAAAAGTTCAGATTGTGTTAGACGATTCATATATGGACGGATGACTAGAGGTGCTTCAGTTTGACCTAAGAAGATATTTGCTGTTGCACTCATAGATTCAGCTTTACTTGTTTTTAATAATTTCGATAGTGCTCCACCTAGAATTCTAACTACCCACTGCATAATTCCTAAGTAGTAAAGCACAGAGATTAATGAAGAGAAGAAAATAATTACAGTAAGAACTTGGAAAGCAAAGATAAATCCTTTACCTTCTTCAGGAATCATACTTCCAAACAGGAATCCGATCCCTTCATTTGCGTATGCTACAACGTTTGAAACCTTTTGAGAAACACCTTGTAGCGCTTTTTTACCAGCTTCCCATTTTAAAACGATTAGCGCAAAAGACACTTGAATGGCTAAAGCGCCTAGGACTGTTCGCCAGTTAATCGCTTTCTTATTTTGTGAAATTAAGAACGCTATTACCAGTAAAACTAGCATACCGCCCATTCCCCATAAAATTTGCATATCTACACCCCTTTTGTAAATTAGAAGAAAACGCTTTCTTTTTATACGTAGTAGTCGTCAGACATCAAATGACTGACCCTTCTATAATGTAACAAATTTCGACAAAATTGCAATCCCTTTTTAACATTTTTCATTCTAGATATTTTTCCCAATACGGTATCTTCTATCCAAACAAAAAACAGCTCCTCCTTAATGAGAGAAGCTGTTTTTAAAAAATAACGTTTTCTTCTATATGGTTGTAGATATTCTTAACAAGTTCCTCTGGTGTTTCTCCGTGGACAATATCTCCATTCACGAGCGCAAAAAGTGATCGTGCACACTGTCCGCAATAGCCTAAACAACCGTATTCAATCACATCCAGATCGTAATCTTTTTCGAGTTCTTCCAGTGCTTTTTGAGCGCCACTTGCTAAGTTACTTACACAAAACTCAATAATCGGTCTCATCTTTCATTTCACCTCTTGATGAATTTATCCTAACGGTTTATTAAAGTACAGTCAATGTAAACACTCTAAAATGCGTTGTTTTTTCCATAAAAAGAGTTGTGAATTTATAGCAAAGTGCTATACTTAAACATGTCAAAAACGTGTAATCGTTTACTTTTTGAAATGAAAAATTAAAAATATTAAATATTTACTATAATAGATAAGAATTGTTTTGAAAGAAAAGGGGAAATGACAAATGAAGCACCTCGTTTTACTTGGCGGAGGATATGGAAATATGCGTGTATTGAAGAGGCTTCTTAATTCCTCAGACCTCCCTGAAAATATTCAGCTTACTCTCATTGACCGTGTACCATATCATTGTTTAAAAACGGAATATTATGCACTGGCTGCTGGCACAATTTCTGACCATCATGTCCGTGTGACGTTTCCTGAACATCCACGCTTAAATATTAAGTATGGTGAAGTGACAGGTATCGATGTAAACGAAAAAAAAGTTTTGTTAAAAGATCAAGACGACGTCTCATATGATGACCTAGTGATCGGATTAGGATGCGAAGACAAATATCATAACGTGCCTGGTGCTGACCAGTTTACTCTTAGTATTCAAACGATTGATAAGTCTCGTCATACGTATCAAGTGTTAAACAACTTACATGCCAACGCAGTCGTTGGAGTAGTCGGTGCCGGCCTTTCTGGAGTAGAACTTGCATCTGAACTTCGCGAAAGCCGTCCGGATCTTACTATCAAGCTTTTTGACCGCGGTGACATGATTTTATCTGCGTATAAGAAAAGATTAAGTAATTATGTTCAAAACTGGTTTGTAGAGCATGGCGTAGAAGTAATCAACAACTCTAATGTTACAAAAGTTGAAAAAGGCAGTCTTTATAATCACGATGAAAAAGTTGAATGTGATGCCATTGTTTGGACCGCAGGGATACAGCCAAGCCGTATCGTCCGTGATCTTGATGTTGAAAAGGACAGTCAAGGACGCGTCGTTCTAAGTGAACACCATCACCTGCCTTCTGACGAGCATGTGTATGTGGTTGGGGATTGCGCAAGTCTTCCTTATGCTCCAAGCGCTCAGTTGGCTGAAGAACAGGCAGAACAGATTTCACAAGTATTGTTAGCTCAGTGGAACAAGCAGCCTCTACCGGAAATGAACGAAATCAAATTAAAAGGGGTTATGGGATCGCTTGGTAAAAAGAGCGGATTCGGTACAATGGGAAGCACAGCTCTAATTGGACGAGTTCCTCGGCTTTTGAAATCAGGTATCTTATGGCTATATAAATATCAAGTATAATGAAAAGAGGTGACTGAGCCATTATGCTCTGTCACCTTTTTTTGTATCTAACCGTTATAAACATAATGACATCTGCTAATAGGACTAGTAATAATAAGGCCGAAAACGGCGGACACGATAAAACGGAAAGCCGAATAATCCGAAGCCAGGAAAAAACGGACCTGCAAAAATAATACGATTGTCTCGCTGTTCGGTTTCACCAGGCATTATCATATACATATGTTCCTGATCATAACTGTGAAGCTGCCCGTGATATACATTCCCATCTGTCAGCTCAATCGTGACGTTACGTCCCATATATTTTAGACAAAGGTCATGATAATGATGGTGATAATGTCCTGCGTGAGAAGAGTCATCTCGATCTACTTTCTCTCTTAAAGGGTTCAACAATGGATTTTGCCTCCTTTTTTCCATACATCCTATTCGAAGAAAAGACGGAAAGCATGTGTACAAACCCAGAACAAAAAAAAGAGGCGCTTAACTTACAGCGCCATAACCGTTTTGTTCAATGATATGATAGATGGATTTTAAGTTTGGGTTACCTTCTGCAACAACCTCACCATCAATGACAACTACTGGATAAAAAAGGTCTTCTTCTATGATTCGTTCTGAAAAGGCTTGATCTGCTTCATTTTCTGGCTTTTCCATATCTATATAAAGAACTTGAAATACGGTGTTTGGATACTTCCTAGAGATTGCTGCTTCCAGCCATTCTGCCGTTTCCTTTGCTGAAGGCAAATGTACACAGCTCGCACATTTTTGTTCAGCTCCGTATACTTTAATAATAAGGGAATTATTCATGAAGACTCACCTCTCGTGTATGCGCTTTATTTGTTTCCATCATACCTTATTTTTTCAGAAAGAAAAAGGAACAAATATCATGATGCATGCTCATGGATTTTTTATTCTATATCCCGTATACTAAAGATAAGTTCTTTTTAAGAAAGGAGCCTTGATAGCTATGGCTGAAACTCAAAACTTAGAAATGCGTGAACAAGTAGAAGAAGTTCTTGATAAATTACGCCCGTTCCTTCTTCGTGATGGAGGAGACGTAGAATTAGTGGATATTGAAGAAGGTGTCGTAAAAGTACGCCTTATGGGTGCTTGCGGAAGCTGCCCAAGTTCCACGATCACATTAAAAGCGGGTATCGAACGTGCACTTCTTGAAGAAGTTCCTGGTGTCGTTGAATTAGAACAAGTCTTTTAATGGTTAAAGCCGCTCTTTAAAGAGCGGCTTTTGTTTTTTTATTTTTTTTTGATAATAAATGGGCCAGATTCACACAAGACAAACGATCTGCTAACAAATAATTGCTTTATGGTATAAGCTCTTATTGTCTTAAAAATCCACCTTCTGAATGGATAATCTGTCCCGTAACCCATTCACCTTCTGGAGTGGCTAAAAAGGCGATTAATCTTGCGGCATCATCTGGTTTACCGATTCTGCCTAGCGGAAACTTCTGTAACAAATGTTCTCCAATTGCATGTGTCATCCAACCCGTATCAGTAGGTCCCGGATTAACAGCATTCACTGTGATCCCTTTAGGACCGAGCTCAGCTGCTAATGTAACGGTGAGTGCGTCTACCGCCCCTTTAGTAGCTGCGTAAGCAAGTTCACCGGTCATTGGACCTTTTGACTGACCGGAAGTTAAATGAATGATACTGCCTCTTTTACCTGAAAAACGTTTAGCGAATTCTATACTCATTAAAGTCGTTGCACGAATGTTTATTTCGTAATGACGGTCTAGGATCTCCTCTGTCGTATCTTCCCAAGTATGGTTTTGTGAAAAACAAGCATTATTGACAAGAATATGTGGAGAGCCTAGTTTCTCTTCTACAGAATCAAATAATTTTGAAATATTTTCAGGAACGGCTAAATCAACTTCTTTAAAATGAGCATGTACACCAAACTCACGGATTTTTCCAACAAGTGCCTCACTATGGCTTTCATGACTATCTCCATACATCTTTCTATCGTATGAATCCCATGTCGTAAAATAGATATTTGCGCCTTTTTCTGCAAGTTTGATACACGTTGCTGCACCGATCCCGTTTAACCGGCTTGCTCCTGTAACAATTGCGGTTTTCCCCTCAAGTGGATTCATCATATTTCTCGCCCCTTATAAAACTTGAGTTTCTGGTTCTTCTCCGCTTAATTTTTTTGCGATGTTTCGAGCAGCAAGTTCTGCCATTTTCATTCTTGTTTCAACACTTGCACTTCCTATATGCGGCAAAGCTACAACTTGACTCATTGACAGAAGCGGGTGTTGAGGATCGATTGGTTCTTCCACATAAACATCTAATCCAGCTCCAACGATTGTTTTATTCTGAAGGGCTTCTATTAATGCTTTTTCATCTACAGATGCACCTCTTCCTGCATTTATGAAGATGGCGCTTTTTTTCATGAATTGAAAGGCTTCACGATTGAACATTCCTCTTGTTTCTGCCGTGAGTGGTGCTAAACATACAACAAAATCAGACTCTTTTAAGAGATCATGAAACTCCTTATATGTAGCACCTAATCCTGATTCTGTATGGAGTTTACGGTTACGGTTGTGATATAAAATATTCATGTCAAAGCCTTTTGCTCGCCTTGCAACTGCTTCACCAATTCTTCCCATCCCAACGATTCCAATGGTTTTATGATGAACGTCTGCCCCGGCCAGTAACAGAGGACCCCAACTGTTCCATTTTCCTTCTTTTACATACAGTGCGGACTCTACGATTCGTCTCGCCGTTGCCAAAATTAATGAGAAGGTCAAATCGGCAGTGGAATCCGTTAATACATCAGGTGTATTACATACAGCAATGCCTTTCTTTTTGGCTGCATCGATATCAATGTTGTCATATCCTACTGCCAGATTCGCTATAACTTTTAAAGATGGGGACTGTGCCATGAGTTCATCATCAATTTTGTCAGATAACATCGTTAATAATCCGTTTGCTTTTTTCGCTTCTTGAAATAGAACATGGCGAGGTACAGCTTCTTCTTCAAATGGCCACATACCTATTTCAGCAACTTCTCGTAGCGACGAAAGAGTTTCTTCTGGTAATTTTCGTGTAATATACACATATGGTTTATGCATCCGTTTTCACTCCTTACCTTTTATTTTCTCATGTGAGGCTAAGAAATGAAAGTACACTCCCTATTTGCTACAGTGTTTTATACACGTAAAAAAAGGGCTCTGCAATAGAGCCCTTTCTTCAAATCATTGGAACTAACCAGTCAACAACAGGGATATTCAATTCTTGAACAGGCAATCCAATCGATCTGAAAAAGCTTTTCAAGAAGTATTCATTCTGTCTTTCATACGAGATTAAGTCAGTAAAGCGGCGTACGTAAAGTTCCTTTCCAATCTCCCGCTCATTATTATAGTGACCTTCTACCGTATCAAAATATTGAGAAGGAAATAAAAGACGGCCATACAACAATCTCCAAGCCCCTTTTGATAACGGCTTAACTTTTTCATATTCGTCAATCAAATTCATGACTTCATCGTTTCTGAACTGAGACTGATAAATTTTTTCTCTTATACATTCCGCCAAATCTCTCATCGGACTATCAACTACCCAACCAACAGGAATTTTGATGTATCCGTTTGAAGTACGGATCCACGATCGTTCATTGAACCGATCATAACAGATCGCTGCAGAACCTATTCCTCTAGGACCTCTCTCTAATTGATAGTCGGTGATATATTGGATAGCATTTTCTGCGAGTCCTTCATAATACGGAAATGTTGTTAAGAAAAGATGATCAAAGTCATTTTTTTGTTTTCTTGCTGCAACCTCCGCGTACTGATTGTGCATCTCATCAACACGGTTGATCCATAGTTGTGGCCACTGTCCATATGCAACTTGCTGGACAGGATAATATTGTTCCAGTCCTTTTCCGCGTTTATGAAATTCAGCCAACTCTGAACCTAATGAATCATTCCGTTGTTCTCCCTTTTTATGACCCATTTTAAAGAGGATGACTGATTCACCATCTACATAAGCACTTGGCATATTTGTAATGGTTGGCTGCAATACAGGTAACTGGCTCTCTCCGCGTTGTTGGAGATAATCACTGATGAATGTCATTTCCTGTAACTTTTCATAAGTCATTTGTTGTTGAGGAATTACAATATATTGATCTCCCCTACAGAAAAATGTACGGTACCCTGCATCTGATCTTCTTTCTTCACAGACAAGTTGGTAATGATGAAAAATATCTCTTTCAAACAAAGGCGATCCCCCCACCTATCAGCTTTCCTGCGGCTTTTATGCGTAACCAAAAGTGTTCGTTACACATCCGCATTTATGGATACATCATTGTATGCCCATATAGGCGAAGTGGTTAGCTTTTTTTGTTAAATTCATAACTTTATCATGGAAACATATACTATACAAAGCTGAGCAGACTATCTGAGAAAAGGAGTACAGGGATGCCAAACAAAAAAGTGGAAAATGTCGAAGAAACAGCACGCAAACTGCTGAACGAACGGGGCGTTACGGTAAACGATATTGCTGAACTTGTTTATTTCCTCCAAGTCCCCTATCATCCTGACTTGAAAATGGACATCTGCAGGGATAATGTTGAAAGAGTAATTGCAAAACGAGAAGTGCAAAATGCCATACTTACCGGCATCGCGCTCGATGTTTTAACTGAAGAAAAAAAACTGGAACATCCACTACAGGAAATATTGGCTAGAGATGAAAGTTTATATGGCATCGATGAAGTAATCGCATTATCCATCGTAAATATATATGGTTCCATCGGTTTTACAAATTACGGTTTTATCGATAAGCAAAAACCGGGTATTTTAGAAAAGTTAAACGACAAATCTTCAGGTAAGGTTCACACGTTCTTAGATGATATTGTAGGTGCAATCGCGGCAGCAGCTTCAAGTCGACTTGCTCACAGAGCAGCTAACGAGGATTAATAATAGGGCTTAGAGACAAGAGAACAAGTTCTTTTGCCTTAAGCCCTTTTTTGTTTCTTATTTCATTTCCCATTCATCCAATCCGTCTACAGTGTAGGTAGGATGGATCTCGATATCTTCTAGGTGCTTTTTTGTTGTAACTCCCGTATGAACGAGTAATGTGTCTAATCCAGCTCGTATGCCAGCTAAAATATCTGTTTGGTAGTTGTCCCCAATCATAAGGGTCTCTTCTTTTTTTGTCCCCAACGCCTCTAATGCCATCTCCATAATGACTGATTCTGGCTTTCCGATAAAAATTGGCTCTGTTTGCGTTGAAACCGTCACAACTGACGTTAATGAACCGTTGCCAGGCAGAAGACCTCTTTCAGTAGGCAGGGCAATGTCACCATTCGTTGAAATGAATGTCGCTCCATTTCTTACCGCCAAGCAAGCTTTTGCCAGTTTTTCATAAGTGATCGATCTATCAATTCCGATAACAACGAAATCTGGGTTCTCGTCAACAAGTGCCAACCCTTCTTCTATAAGTGCTTGTTTAATACCATCCTCACCGATGCAATAAACAGTAGCATTCTTTTTAGCTTGAGAAACATAGCTGGCTGTAGCCATGCTTGTCGTAAACACATGCTCAGATGTCGCTGGAATATCAAATCCCTTTAGCACATCACTGACTTGTTCTTTTGTCTTTGAAGAATTGTTGGTTACGAATAGATACGGAAGATCAGCCTGATTTAGTTTTTTTACAAAGTCGACCGCTTCTTGAATTTTTTCTGTTCCTCTATACATTGTTCCATCTAAATCAATCAAAAATCCTTTATATGCTTTCATTTAAACTCTCTCCTTTAGTATCCTTATCATGTGCCCTGAGCAAAAAAAACACACCTGAAGGGATTTCTACACTTCAGATGTAAGCTTATCTTCTTTTATGACATAACAGCAATAATCTCCGCCTTTTGCCATACATGTTTTTCGTTCGATATCATCGGTGTTTAACATTCTCTTAAAAAGAGAGAGCTCGCATGAACAAGCTTGTTGGTATTCATTGGCGACCATAGCAATCGGACAGTTGTACTCTGTTAGCACATATGTGCCAGCCTCTTCACCCTTTTTCCAATCGACCATGTATCCTGCTTCATTTTGAATATTTGCAAGTTCATTAACCTTCTCTTCAAAGCGAGTGAGGGTATTCATCCGGTCTTTATATTTATCCTGCAGACGATTTTCTCGTCGTTTAAATAATCTATCAACGGTGTGGGTTCCGTCCATCTCTTCGATATCCTTTAAGAAGTCAACGGTCAGACCGGAATAGTTTCGTGGGAATTGTTCGTCTCCAACAGCTGACAAATGATAAAAGTGAATGGGTCTTCCCATTGCCTGACGAACTAGCGTGGTTTCAATCACATGGTCCCGTTCTAACGTATTAAGATGGCGTCTTACGGCCATTTCAGTTATCCCTAGGGATTTAGCCATCTCCGTAACAGTCATCCTTTTATTTCTTTTTAAAAGATAGATGATTTCATCACGAGTTGAGGTGTGATTCTTCACGGTCATCACCATCCTTTTTTATCATTTTACCGTAAATCCAGCAAAACGTACATTTTTAAATATAAATGTATAAAAACTATACATGTTTATTCTGGTAAGAAGGCCGAGACTGGTCCAAGCTCCTCTTCTAAGTACCTTTTGATATGATGCGGAAATGCTGTAAGTTCTGTAAGCTGAGAGGTTATCGTATCAAAGGTTTGCTTTACCTCTGCTTGCGGATATTCTTGAACGAGTGCTTTTCGAAGTGCAACGACCTTCTTTAAAGATGTTCCTTCTTCAGGCGGAATTACGTTTTCATCGATAAGGATATCTAATATATCTTCAAAACTGCCTGGATCACGCATAATAAATCCATCGATAATCATGTTTCCTACATCCATCATCGATTCGATAAGTAAATGTCCGATTCTTTCAACTGCAAGGATTTCAATGCGGCTTTCTGGGTAAGACATACTGTTAAATGTCTTTAACAAAGCACTCATATACTCTAAATGTTTGCTTATTTTATTGCGGTCAACAAAATACATAGCCATCACCTTTTGTAAGTTTCTCAAGTAAAGTGTAACATAAAAAGGGAGCAATCATTTATCCTATCAATCAAAAATAAAACATATGGGTTTAAGGAGGCACTACACATGTCAGAAGAAACATTTTTCTTATACGACGATACTGAAAAAACGGAAACACGCTTTGTTAGCTTTATGGGGAAAAATACACGTTTTGATCTTGCTATCGTAAAATCAAACCGTCATTATGGGAAATCACTCGTTTTAAATATGCTTGGCAGCCATTTCGCAATTATTGGTCAAGATGATTTGGAAGAAGAGGGATACCTTGAACACGCATTTAATTTGACAGAAGAAGACGCTATGGAGCTCCGTGATTTTTTAGCGGAAGTGGTTTAATCAAAACAATCAAAATGTACCAAGAAATGAATCATCCACTGTAGGATAAACTGAAGTTAAGGATATCTTTATCCTAAACTGGCCTATGAGAGGATGGTTTTTTTGTTCGAAAAAGAAAACAATGAGTATACGGATTTTTCGAATGTTGAGACCGGACGCAATTATGTTCTCCCTGAGGATCTGCCTGAGGGTCCATATGGTTCTCCAGTGAATAGGGCTCTTGGCAAGTCAACCCCTTGGAAAGAGAACCAGCGCTATTATAGTGCCTTTAACTACGAAAACAAAAACCTGCACGAAGGGTTAGAACGACAGGACCCTGGAGCTCATCCTACCCATGATGATCCAGAGCGTCATACTCAAGAGCCGTATGAAAATTCTCGTGGCTAGCATAAGAAAAACCCCTGAGTTTATTTAATCAGGGGTTTACTTTTTTTAACACAAAATACGGACATCCGAAATTGCAATATTCATAAATGTATTCCGGCAATGTGCTGATTTTCGTATCGAACGTAGCTTTTTCGTGGTTATCTTCAAAAAATCCACGCAAACGAAGCTGTTCGTATCCGAGATCACCAACAATATAATCGTATTTATGTAAAATTTCACTGTAGCGCGCTTTAAATTGTTCCTCATTAAAGGCTTCACGTACATCTTCAATCACTTCATAGGAATAATTACCAACTGTAATCAAAAATGCTTCACCTCATTTCCTGATACTTATTTTACCATGTTTCTGCAGTTTACAGCCAACAATTTCTTTGTAAAAGAAATGCATTTAAGGTCATTCTAATGAATAAGGAGGTGAAAGACCTGTGAAAAAATTAGGAATGCTTCTGGTGTTCTCCATCATTCTTGCGGGATGTGGCGGTGGTGACCAGAAGAAGATGGGCGAAGAATATAAGTTTTCAAAAGTAAATGTAAAAGATGAGAATCGGATTGGCAACAACCAAAATTACGGGGATTTCGGATATATGCGTCATATGTCTGGGGATAAAGTGAAATCTGGAAATAATGTACCTTACTTAAATCGCCAGAAGCTTGCAGACATGATTTCAGATATGGCCCTGCAATTACCGGATATAAAAGATGTAGGAACACTCGTGACGGACGAAGAAGTGTTGATCGGATATAAGACGACAAACAAAGATCGGAATGCAGCTGCAGACCAAGTTAAAATGACTGCCTTTTCTGTAGTTCCTCGATATTATCATGTTTATGTGACGGACGAAAAAGGCATGATCGATAAAATCGAGCAATATCAAGGGCTAAATAATGATACGGAAGATATTGAAGGAATTATTGACCAGTTAATACAAGAGATGAAAAAAGCACCACAAGGTAAAAAATGGAACTATGGAGAGAACGAAAACGGCGAAATGAACGGTGAAACCAATAACATGCGCAGTAAAATGGAAGGAAAATAAAAACCAGAAGCAGATTATTGCTTCTGGTCTTTTTTCTTTTAAGCGTTTTGTGCTGCTGCATTAACTTGTTCATCTGCGTGATAAGATGAACGAACGAGAGGACCTGATTCACAATGTTTGAAGCCCTTGCTGAACGCGATATCTCGTAATTCTTTAAACTCTTCAGGCGTATAATATTTTTGAACTTTCAAGTGTTTCTTCGTAGGCTGTAGATATTGACCAATCGTCATAATATCTACGTTATTCGAACGAAGATCATCCATTGTCTCAATGATTTCCTCCCACGTTTCACCAAGACCGATCATTAGGCTTGATTTTGTAGGGATGTTTGAATTCATTTCTTTTGCACGTCTTAAGAACTCCATCGTTCTGTCATACGTAGCGCGTGCACGAACTCTTGGTGAAAGGCGTCTTACTGTTTCAATATTGTGATTCATAATATCAGGTTTAGCATCCATCAACGTTTTTAACGCATCGAAGTCACCAAGCATATCAGATGGAAGAACTTCAATGGAACAAAATGGATTACGCGATCTGACAGCCCGTACGGTTTCAGCAAAAACATATGCTCCTCCGTCCTTCAGATCATCACGGGCAACAGCTGTAATAACCACATGTTTAAGTCCCATTTGTTCTACAGATTCGGCAACACGCCCTGGCTCCTCCAGATCTAATTCTGTTGGCAAGCCTGTTTTAACTGCACAAAAACGGCACGCACGGGTACAGATATCCCCTAGAATCATAAATGTCGCTGTTTTACGCACTGCCCAACATTCATGAATATTTGGACATTTCGCTTCTTCACATACCGTATGTAGCTTCTTTTCGCGCATCATTTTCTTTAATTCTTTATAGTTTTCATTCGTATTTAGCTTTATTTTTAACCATTCCGGTTTACGTTGATATTCTTCTTTTTTCGCCATCATCATCACCCCAAATTTTCTAGGTCTTTTCTTACATAATGAAAGTCATTAAATTACACGTTTTAACACCAATTTAGGTATTCTTCATCATCAATACTCTACCATATGACAGCCAAAACTCCAAACAAGAGTTTTTTCCAACATTTTTCCTTCATGTTTTTTACTAAATTCAACAAACTAATGGTAAAAGAAAGAAAGGAGTGGTTTGGAACGTATGAGGAAATTCATAATCCTGTTCCTCACTCTGGCAGCCCTTCTTGTGACCTTTCTTCCCGAAAGAATTAGCGAGGCAGCCGAGCGATTTACGAAAGAAGATGTGGATAGGCTAAGCCTCTATAAAAAAATGGAGTCCGTAACCCTTATTCCATGGCATTATTTTGCTGGGGTAGATCAATACGAACGCAGTGTCAGAAAAGCCCGCAGAGATCTTCCAGCGAGAAAGGGGTTAGTAGGCATATATTTTTCGCCTCTTCAATGGTCTGGACCCATCAATCCCAAGATGGATGATACAAATCCAGAAAGAATCGCCATGTTCGGGGGCATTGGTAAAGACGGCAATAATGATGGCATTGCAGACCGCAATAACGACGAAGATATTCTGTTTACGTTTGCTGACATCATCCAAAAACATGGACATGACATTGAAAATTTTAGAATTGGACTTTGGAGTTATTACCAGCGAGATAAAGCGGTAGATATTATTATGGAAAATGCAAAGATTTATCAATCCTATGGCACCGTTTCATTAGATAAACACAGCTTTGTTGTACCATTAAGAGCAAACTACAGCTACCGCAACACATGGGGTGACCGTCGTGGGTTCGGTGGTTTACGTATTCATGAAGGTACAGATATTTTTGCGGATTATGGAGTGCCCGTAAAGGCTGCTTCATTTGGTGTTGTAGAAGTTAAAGGCTGGAACCGTTTCGGCGGCTGGAGAATCGGTATCAGAGATATTAATAACGTGTACCATTATTACGCTCATTTGAGCAGTTTTAATAAGGGCATCGAAAAAGGAACGATAGTGGAGCCTGGCATGGTAATCGGTTATGTGGGAAGCTCGGGGTACGGACCACCCGGAACGTCTGGAAAATTCCCTCCACATCTTCATTTTGGCATGTATCGAGATAACGGAATAACCGAATGGGCTTTTGACCCTTATCCGTATTTAAAAGCGTGGGAACGGCAAGATCGAATGGATAACAAAAGAAAGTAAAAAAAGAAGCCATGCGCTTCTTTTTTGTTTGTGGAGATCGGGAACAGTATGGTGATGGCTCGTAAATCTTTGGAATCTCTCGTAAATTCCTGAGTTCGCTCGTAAATCCCTGGGTTCGCTCGTAAATCCTCTGGAATCGCTCGTAACCCTCTGGAACCGCTCGTAATCCTCTGGAATCGCTCGTAAACCTCTGGAATCGCTCGTAATCCTCTGGAACTGCTCGTAAACCTCTGGGTTCGCTCGTAAACCTCTGGAACCGCTCGTAAACCTCTGGGATCGCTCGTAAACCTCTGGGTTCGCTCGTAAATCCTCCAGCCAAGCATAAAACATCCGGGGAGAGCATAAAACTCCCAGAGCGAACATAAAACTCCCAGGGCGAGCATAAAACCCCCAGGACGAGCATAAATTCTCCGGGGCGAGCATAAAACTCCCAGAGCGAGCATAAAATCCCCAGGGCGAGCATAAAATCCCCAGAGCGAGCATAAAATCTCCATGGCGAGCATAAAATCCCCAGGGCGAGCATAAAATCCCCGGGACGAGCATAAAACCCTCAGGAAGAGCATAAAACTCCCAGGGCGTACGCTACGCCACCTTTTATGACTCTTCATACAAAAAAGCTGATTCTTCAAGTGGAAGAACCAGCTTTTTTTATTACTTTTTTCGTGAAACACGAACTACATTAGCAATACTTGCAATCAGCCCGCCCCATAGAATGACCATGCCGATAACCATCATTGTAATCGCACTACCAGTCATATCAGCTGACCTCCTTTTTTGCTGCCACTGTTTCTGACTTCCATTTTACTAAGCTTAATAAGAAACCAAGAACGATAATTCCGACCGCAACGATCAGACCGTAGGAAACAATCAGATCAGTAGGATAGTCGCCATAATTTTTTGATACATTCTGCTTAATGGCATCAAACATCATATATCCAAGAAGGATTGGCGTTACAACGCCTAGGCAAGCTTTCCACCAAAGACCCGTACGCAAGTCTGAAATCCCGTTAGCGTGATTTTGAAGTCCTTTTAGCTGTTTAAAGAACCACGCAATCAGGACTACTTCAATTAAACCAGATAATGCAATACCAAAGTTATTGATGTAATAATCCGTGATATCTAGGATGTACAATCCACCATTTGTAGCAAACAATAATGAGATTAAAGAGGCTACTCCTCCACCCATTAATACCGCTTTTGTACGGGAGATGCCGAACTTGTCCTGCAGAGCTGACACATACGTCTCAACGATAGAAATTAAGGAAGTCATCCCTGCGAACACAAGTGTTAAGAAAAACATCGTTCCGAAAAAGGCGTTAAAACCAGGGAACTCATTGATAATGGCAGGGAATACTTCGAACGCTAGTCCGATTCCGCCCTTTACAACTTCAGCTACCGGGACACCCTGCTGTGCTGCCATGAAACCTAAAGCAGCGAAAACTCCGATACCTGCAAGAAGTTCAAACCCTGAGTTTGCAAAACCCGTAATGAACGCATTGTTATTAATATCAGATTTCTTAGGAAGATAGCTGGAATACGTAATCATAATTGCAAATGCAATGGATAATGAGAAGAAAATTTGACCGTAAGCCGCTACCCAAACCTTACCGTCGCCGATTGCACTCCAGTTCGGAGTAAAGAACGTATTTAATCCTTGACCAGCACCATCAAGTGTTAACGCACGAATAACGATTAATGAGAACATAATAACAAGAGCAGGAATAAAAATTTTATTAAAGCGTTCAATTCCTTTTGCAATACCTTTATAAAGAACCAATAAGGTAATTACCCAAACGATTAAAAGAGCAATGACTACTCCAGGCACAATCCCGCCAATGTCACCTGGTTTTGCACTTAACTGCAAGACTTCTCCGTAGAAAAAATCAGAAGGCTTGTCTCCCCATGTTAGGTCGAGCCCATAAATGGAATACTTTAGAGCATAAGCGATAATAACGGCATAATAAGTCGAGATGACAAATGCAATAAAAACTTGCCACCAACCAAGCCATTCCGCATTCTTATGAAGACGGAAATAAGATAATGGAGCTGAACCCCGGTACTTATGACCTAGTGTAAACTCCATGATCAATAAGGGAATACCTGCCGTTAATAGTGCTACTAGGTAAGGGATAAAAAACGCGCCTCCACCATTCTCGTAAGCAACAGCTGGAAATCTCCAAATGTTACCCAATCCGATAGCAGAGCCAACCGCAGCTAGAATAAATCCATAGCGGCTTCCCCATTGTTGCCGATTTTCCATAGTTGTGTCCCCCTTTTCATAATGTCAAAAATTTTACAATAATGACTTTTTTCTGACTATTCGGTGTTTAGTATATTACAAAATATTGAATTTTGTCAAAAGGTTTTTAGTCATTTTGTCGTAATATAGGGAAACACGTCGTATAAATATAAGAAAAAGTGCCCGGTTTAATATACCGGACACTCCCTTATTAAGCATTTATTGTATCATCTGTATCAGTATTTTGACTTGACCATGTTAGTAAAAGGACTAACGAAACAGCAAACGCAATAGCTGACACGAGCAATCCTATCCATACACTTTCCGTAAATCCAAGTGCAAGATAACCGAACATAGATATAACGGCTGCAATCAAGCTGTAAGGCAGCTGAGTTATGACGTGATCAATATGATGACTTCCTGCTCCTGTTGAAGAAAGAATGGTTGTATCAGAAATTGGAGAGCAATGGTCACCAAACACTGAACCTGCAAGTACTGCTGCTAATACAGGAAGCATTAGTTCAATATTCGTAGATGCAGCAATTTCAGCTCCAATCGGAAGCATAACACCAAATGTACCCCAAGAAGTTCCTGTAGCAAATGCCATCAAACCGGATAAAACAAACAGCACAAGTGGCAGATAAGCAAGATTCATATGCTGATCAACCAATCCAGCAAGATACTTTCCTGTACCGAGACTGTCAATGATTGAAATGATTGTCCATGCAAACAGCAAAATCGTTACCGCTCCCCACATGGATTGCACTCCTCTTCCTAATCCTCTAACAAAAGTGGAAGTACCCATCTTTTTAGGCAAGAATAAAAGAATGGCTGCAACTAAACCGATTAATCCTCCATATAGAAGTGATTTTGGCACATCAGTATTTTCAAAAACAGATAATAGCGTAACAGCAGTTGGTTCTTCTAAACCTCTTACATTTTGAATGCCGGTATAAATCATAAATCCAACGGTTGATACGATTAAAAGGAGAATAGGCCAAACAAGGTCTCCTACTTTTCCTTTATCGCTTTCTTCAAGTTGAATCCCTTCACCAATGGCTCCTTTTTTCTCAGGATCAATCACTTCTCCTGTTGCAAGAGCACGGTGTTCATGCTTTTTCATCGGACCGAAATCCAATTGAAAATAGGATACAGCAAAAACAAGCAAGAGTGCAAAAACTGCATAAAAATTCAAAGGAATCATTTGAACAAAAGCACTAAAAGCTGAAATGTTTGTAATCTCATGCGTGGCAAAAATCGTACCAATGATCCCGATAATGTAAGCTCCCCAGCTGGAAACAGGTGAGATGACACAAACAGGTGCAGCCGTCGAATCCAAGTAATAAGCGAGTTTTGCGCGCGAGATCCGGTGGCGGTCCGTAATGGGTCTGCTAACATTCCCGACAGCTAATGAATTGAAATAATCATCAATAAAAATGACAAGTCCAAATACGACGGTTAAGAGTTGTGCCCCTCTTCTTGTCTTCACACGAGAAATGGCCCATTCACCAAATGCACGGCTTCCTCCTGCAAGTGAAATGATGCTCGTCATCATTCCTAAAATAAGTAAAAAGAGCAAAATATAAACGTTCCATTCATTTAAAGCACCTTCTGAGATGAAATGTCCTTTTACAATCGTTCCAATTTCTTTTAATGTCTCGCCGATCTTAAAATCATGCAGAAGCAATGCTCCGGCTAGAATACCTGTTCCAAGAGAAACAAGCACTCTTCTTGTCAGTATAACCATTAAGATTGCTAAAACGGGCGGGATTAATGAATAAATCGAATTCTCAAATTCCATGATCTTCCTCCTTTTTGTATTAGCCATCCAATTTGAGGAGTGTATACAGGACGTTGAGGAAAAAGGACAAAATAAAAAGCGATTAATAGACAAGGAAATAACCTGCTATCAATCACTTAAGTAATTTATGGTTTTCCTCATCGATCAGTAGTCCTCCACTGCATTGTTACCCTTGCAGTGACAGTTTTACACTTATTTAGTGCAAACCCAGCAAAAGTGAACAGACTGTTTCTTTTGCTTCGGCGGAAGTTCCTTTCCTCTTTCTTCACAGACGTCACTCTCTGAAAAAGTACTATTAAAATCCGCTCCTCTACCCCATCGGTGATAGGCTTAAAGACATATAAAATTAAAAATTCAATTTTAATTATAACAAAGCTGAGTTTTTGGTCAAGACTATTCCATACTGTTAAATAAAGGATTATAACTCAGCAGCTTCTACACCAGCATCTTCTGTCGAGCTTTCTTTGCTCTTCTTTTTCTTTTTATCTTCTTTTTCTCTAATATCTGGATCGATAGGAACAGTTGGCTGTATAGGATCTCCAGATTGATTATAATAAACAGGAACTTCCCCTTTTATGAACTGAGCAGTAATCTTAATCGGTCTTCTAACAACGGTTGTTTCAGTAGCAAATGGAATAACCACTCGCGTTTTTACCGTTACAATAATATCAATATTGATCCACGTGTTGTTGATTCCTGAATTCTCGATTTTTTCTTCAATATCGGTGTTTGCTTCCCCAATAAGCATAAATTTTATCGGGATTTTAGGACCTAGATTAGCAAGCAATGAGTTTCGAGTGGCCTGCCCGAGTGGAATCTCCATGATCACACCTGGTTCATTTTGATAAGAATTTACCCCAACCTCATCGGAACCCAATACTTCGTGTGCTCGCCCCTCTTCAATTTCTTTCAAATATTTTTGTACGACTTTTTGTGACTGATTCGCTACTCTGTTAATGACAGCCTGATTGATTCCTGCGAATACAACATTTCCTTCATTATCTGTTTTATACTCAATAATATCACTCATTTCAGATGGTCCTACTATTTCATTATCAATCGCTTCACTTATTGCTAAAGCTGCAATTTCTTCCGTTTTCTTTTGAGCGATAAGCATTAGCGTCGGTTCAATGCCTCTATTTACAATCCAAAGTCCCTGTATCGTTATGAACGTAAACAGGATAAAAGAAATCAGCAACACAAACCGAAAAGGAAGCGGTCCTTTTCGCAGTTTCATTTTTCTTCGTTTTAACAAAAGGTAACCCCCCTTTATCTACATATGTATGCAGACAAGAGGGGGGCTAGTTCAATAATTTTAAGAGTTAATTTTTTCGTACACGACGAATTCATGGGGATACTTGTTTTTCTCATCTACTGTGCCTGTTGAACGAGAAATTTCTTTCCATTCATTTTGATCTAACTCTGGAAAAAAAGTATCAGCCTCAAAGGTTTCATGAATTTCAGTTATATATAGACGATCTGCAACAGGAAGAAACAGTTTAAAAATCTCTGTTCCACCTATTACACAGATTTCCTCTGCATCGATGGCAAGTACTTCGTCTATTGAATGCACGATTTTAGTTCCTTCTGCTATATAGTTTTTATCCCTTGTTACAACAATATTCTCTCTGCCTGGAAGGGGTTTTCCGATTGATTCATACGTTTTGCGCCCCATTACAATGGGTTTACCCATCGTTACCTTTTTAAAATGCTTCAAATCGTTCGGTAAATACCACGGTAAGTCGTTATCTTTTCCAATCGCACGATTTTTGTCAATTGCAACAACAAATGAGATCATACGCTTACAACACCTTTAATATGAGGATGTGCTTCATAATCCACCAATTTGAAATCTTCGTAAGTAAAATCAAAAATATCCTTAATTTCGGGATTCAGTTTCATTTGCGGCAATGCCTTTGGCTCACGTGTCAGCTGAAGCTGCACTTGTTCGATATGGTTATTGTAAATATGCGCATCACCGATCGTATGAACAAACTCACCAGGCTTTAGTCCTGTTACTTGAGCGACCATCATCGTCAATAAAGCATAGGAAGCAATATTAAACGGCACACCTAAAAAACTGTCTGCTGAACGCTGATAAAGCTGACAAGAAAGTTTTCCATCAGCCACATAAAACTGAAACAGCAGATGACATGGTGGAAGAGCCATATTCGGAATATCTGCAGGATTCCAAGCTGAGACAATCAGTCTTCTTGAGTCAGGATTTTTTTTAATATCTTGGATAACGTTTGAGATCTGATCAATCGTTTCACCATTTGGTGCAGACCAAGAACGCCACTGGTGTCCATAGACAGGACCTAAATGACCGTTCTCATCCGCCCATTCATCCCATATTTTTACGCCGTTTTCTTTTAGGTAGGAGATGTTCGTATCTCCTTGTAAAAACCAAAGCAATTCATGAATGATTGACTTTAAGTGAAGCTTTTTTGTCGTTACTAGCGGGAAACCCTCTTCTAAGTTAAACCTCATCTGACGTCCAAATACAGATACAGTCCCCGTGCCTGTCCGATCCTCTTTTTTCGTACCGTTATGTAAAATATCTTGAAGAAAATCCAAGTATTGCTTCATACTTTATCTCCTCCTCTTTTCTTTTAATCGTACCATAGGATTAGATTTACATGTTCATTATTTGGCGCAATCAAAGACAATTTTTTGTTCAACTTTTCGGCTTAAAAATAGCGTTAACACCTAACACTTTTTTCTTTTTTACACATAAAAATAGTAAGGAGAAAGGAGTGGAAGCATGTTAGAGATGAACCCGATCTTAATAGAAGGACATCCATTTACCGCTGTCACCCTTCGTTTGCCAAAAACAAATTTTATGGCTGTATTTAACGACAATGGTTATATCATGTGTGGAGCTTTAGATGTAGCCTTATTGAACGAAAAGTTAGCAGACCGTAAAATTATTGCAGGCAGAGCTGTTGGTGTACGAACGATAGAGCAGCTGCTGGACGCGCCTCTAGAATCTATTACGCTTGAAGCGGAAGAAAAAGGCATTGAAGTTGGTATGCAAGGGAGAAAAGCACTTTTAAAGATGCTTTAACAATAAGAAGCTGACACATTCGAATCCTAAAATAACTAGTTTGCAGTCATTTTACTTCAACATGAGTCAGCTTTTCCTTTTATATAAAAAGCCATAAAAAAAAGAAGACTCCAAAAGAAATTCTTTTTTTGGCCTCTCCTCTTATACTTTAAACCGGTCTTTTGTAACTTTTAAGGATATGAGATTGATACATAATACAAGAGTCAGGAATTGGATTCGTTTAGAGTTGTTCGTTAATATGTAGACAAAAAGCAAATAAATGCCGCTGACGACAAAGGCTACTTGCAAGTAGTACATCATCTGAACCAACTTTTTAAAATCCAAATAAATCCCCACTTTCCTCATCTGCTTCACAGTATTCAATTCACTTTATAAGTATATCAGGCATTCTTAAAAATTAAATCTTTTCCAACTTTTTGAAACCTATTTGTAATATAAGGGAAATTGTTGTTTTTATTAAAATAGGTCAAGCTGTCGAGGTGCGAGGAAATCGTATTGTATATCTAAAAGTTCTATCATTTGTTTTGCATTATCAGCTGCATCTCCACCGGAATTGTTATTAAATAATAGAGTAAGATTTTTTGTACGGGATGCTATTGATTGAATTCGTTCCTTCCACTCTTTCAATTCTGAATCATTATAACGATAGAGATAACGAACTTCTCTCCAATTAGGCTGTCCTTGATTATTCCATCCGTACACGTTTCTACCGTGCATCCGAATCAATGTCTTTTCTTCAGTGGCATGCATAACAATCGGAACGGAACCTGTCCCAGCCTGAGGTTCATCACAAACCGTGTATATCCAGCCTTCTTCATCAATGAAACTCAACGTTTTCTCCTTGACCTCATCACTAAACCACGTTTGATTTCGAAACTCTAGAGCCACAGGGATGTCACCCATCATCTCTTTAGCAAATCGAAGAATCTGAACATTTTCTTTTTTGCAATCAAACCAAGGTGGATATTGAAAAAGAACCATCTCTAATTTTTTTGAATCAATCACCGGCTGTATGGATTGAATAAACGCTTCGAACATTTGTTTTACTGAATCAAAAGGTAACTTCCCTCTAGCATGACCTGTCATCCCCTGATAAGCTTTAACAACAAAAGAGAAGTCTTTAGGGGTAGCTGAAACCCACTTTTCATAGTTTTTGACAGGCTGCACCGCATAAAAAGAGGAATCGACCTCTACGATAGGAAAGTGTCCGCTGTAAACGGCTAGCTTTTCTCTTGAAGGAGTACCATCAGGATAAAGTGATTCGTGGTCTCCCCAACCCGTAACACCTATTTTAATCATGTTTTAAACTCACCTGCCTCTGTAAGTTTTCTATGTTTTATTTAATCCTTTTCCGTGAACGAAGTCTTTCATGTATGTACGTTTTGGAACTGTCATCGAACTCGTTATTTGAGTAACCCAGCCTTCTGTACGTTTGCCACCAGTACGCTTTGTATAATAGTCAGATGTTTCTTTTTCATACTGCTTCAGCAGCTTTTCTGTCTCTTCCTTCTTCTGATACCCATTTCTATGAAAAACAGCGGGAAGCGGTAAGCGAGGTTTTTTAACTGGTTCAGCGTCTGGATAGCCAACCGCCATGCCAAACAGAGGCAGAACATGTTCCGGGCAATCCAGCAAGTCTGAAACCTCTTTTAAATGGTTTCGAATCCCGCCAATATACACGATTCCTAGCCCGAGAGACTCAGCTGCAATTGCCACATTTTGTGCTGCAAGAGAGGCATCTACCGTACCTACGATAAACGCTTCCGTTGATTGAATCGTTTCGTCTATGTTCGCATCCATCATCTTTGCGGCGATTGAGTGACGATGATAATCCATACAAAAAACAAAGAAGTACCCATTTTCAGCTACATAAGACTGGTTTCCTGCAAGCTCTGCAAGACGAACCTTCTTCTCCAAATCGTCCACACCGATAATCGTACACACTTGCTGATAGCTTGAAGTAGATGCGGCTTGTGCACACTCCACTAATTTCAATAAGACTTCATCGCTTATTGGTTCCTGCTTAAACTTTCTGATTGAACGATGATTCAAGATGGTTTCTATTGTTTCATTCATCATTTAGTCTCCCTTGTTTTTCCTATGTATAAAGCTGACGAAAAGCGATGCATTGCATTTTAATTTTTTTTAGGAAAAACTCATTTCCTATACTTCATCTTAACATATTATAATTTTCTCACCCTTTCAACAGAGCCTTAATACTTTAACAGCTTATAATTCGATCTGAAGGCCACAAGCCCTAAATCAATCATCTGATTATGAGGTGGAAAATAACAAAAAGACCATGGTAGATATCAATTCCCATGGTCTTTTATCGATTTAAGGACGCTCTAGAACCTCGGTGAGTATATGGTGAATGACTTCACCTGTGTTTTTTCAACCGAGTAAGCCTCCTGTCCATTAGCAAACAGGAGGCTTTCTTTGTTAGTGAAGCGAAAATTTGTTTCTTTATAACTGCTACTCTGGGACGTTCACATTAAAAATAACTCCTAATTTATCTTTTATCATTCCGTACAAAGGGCTAAAATCTGTCTTATGAAGGGGTATAATGACTTGTCCTCCTTCTTCCAAAGCGGCGAATATTTCTCTCGCTCTTTCCTCTTCCTTAGGATGAATAGCAATCTGTATGTTATTGCCTTGCTGATAAGGCATACCTTCATATGTATCGGAGAACATGAGGTCTGCGTCGCCTACTTTCAAATGTGCATGCATAACGCGATTCTTCATGTCATCCGTCAACGGGAAATTTGGGTCACCCGGCATATCTCCGTACGTCATGATACTCATCACTTTCCCGCCAAGCACTTTCTCGTAAAAATGGACAGCTTCTCTTGTAGTACCGTCAAAAAATAGATATGGGTTCAAACTAATGGACATCATTTAACAACCCCTTTGGAATAATTTACCTCATAAATAATACATCAAAATGGAACTTGAGTAAACTGGACGGACAAACTTAATTGATATTGTCCCAATAATTGCATCATATAGAATTTGATTAAGTGAATAACTTAAAAAAACAAGTAGGAATTAAAAATAGACAGGATACTCATTTGAACATAAAAAAGACCCTGGTATAATCCTTATATACCAAGGTCTTTTTGAGTTTATCCGATTGAACCTTCCATCTCGAACTTGATCAGGCGGTTCATTTCAACTGCATATTCCATTGGAAGCTCTTTCGTAAATGGCTCGATGAAGCCCATTACGATCATTTCCGTTGCTTCTTGTTCGGAAACACCACGGCTCATAAGATAGAACAACTGGTCTTCAGAAACTTTAGAAACCGTTGCTTCATGCTCAAGTGTGATGTTGTTGTTTAAAATTTCGTTGTAAGGAATCGTATCTGACGTGGATTGGTTATCCATGATAAGCGTATCACACTTAATGTTGGATTTAGATCCATCAGATTTACGTCCGAAGTGAGCGATTCCACGGTATGTTACTTTACCGCCATGCTTCGAGATCGACTTTGATACGATGGTAGAAGAACAATCTGGTGCAAGGTGCAATACTTTTGCTCCTGCGTCCTGATGCTGTCCTTTACCTGCGATAGCGATAGAAAGAATCGTACCCTTCGCTCCACGGCCTTTCATGATAACAGCTGGATATTTCATCGTCAGACGAGATCCGATGTTTCCATCTACCCATTCCATCGTAGCGTTTTCTTCAGCTACAGCACGCTTTGTCACTAAGTTATAGATATTGTTTGCCCAGTTTTGAATCGTTGTATAACGGCAATATGCGTTTTTCTTAACGATAATCTCTACAACCGCACTATGAAGCGAGTTTGTAGAATAAACCGGTGCTGTACAACCTTCTACATAGTGTACAGAGCTATCTTCGTCAGCAATAATCAATGTTCGTTCGAATTGACCCATGTTCTCTGAGTTGATTCGGAAGTATGCCTGAAGTGGAGTATCACACTTTACGCCCTTAGGTACGTAAATAAATGATCCACCAGACCATACTGCAGAGTTTAGAGCTGAAAACTTGTTATCGGTTGGAGGAATAATCGTTCCGAAATGTTCACGGAAGATTTCTTCGTGCTCTTTTAAAGCAGTATCTGTATCTGTAAAAAGAATACCTAAATCAGAAAGGTCTTCTTTCATGTTGTGGTAAACAACCTCTGATTCGTACTGTGCAGATACACCTGCAAGGTATTTTTGTTCAGCTTCTGGAATTCCAAGCTTGTCAAAAGTCGCTTTGATTTCAGCAGGCACTTCATCCCAAGACTTTTCAGATTTCTCAGATGGCTTAACATAATACGTAATATCATCAAAGTTTAAGTCCTTCATGTCTCCGCCCCATTGTGGCATTGGCATTTTATAGAACTGCTCTAATGACTTCAAACGGAATTCAAGCATCCATTCAGGCTCGTTCTTCATGCGTGAGATCTCTTCTACGATCTCTTTTGTTAACCCACGCTTCGATCTGAAAATGGAAACGTCTTTATCTCTAAAACCATATTTATATTCGCCGATATCCGGCATTTTCTTAGCCATTGCAGAATCCCTCCTTACTGGATTGGCACTCTAAAACTTTTCAATAGGAACTTATTCTTCCTCTTCTTTTCCTACACCCTGCTCCATGGCCTTCCACGCGAGTGTGGCACATTTTATCCGGGCAGGGAATTTAGAAACGCCTTGAAGAGCTTCAAGATCTCCAAGATCATACGTTTCATCATCATAGTCGTTCCCTAACATCATATCATAAAAAATGGTTGCAAGCTTCACTGCATCTTCTACTGCTAGACCTTTAACAGCCTGAGTCATCATGGAAGCAGATGCAAGACTAATGGAACAACCTTCACCGTCAAACTTCGCTGATTCAATCTTTCCATCTTCCACTTTTAATGTAAGCTGGATGCGATCGCCGCATGTAGGATTGTTCATATTGATCGTTAAGGCACCATCTTCCAAAGTCCCTTTGTTGCGTGGGTTCTTATAATGGTCCATGATCACTTGCCTGTAAAGCTGATCTAAATTAGAAGACATGACCGAAATACTCCTTTGCTGTTGTAAGTCCTTTTACGAAAGCATCGACGTCATCTTCAGTATTATACAGATAAAAACTAGCACGAGCCGTTGCTGTAACATCCAGCCATTTCATGAGCGGCTGCGCACAGTGGTGGCCAGCTCTGACAGCAATTCCTTCAGAATCAAGAACAGTTGCCACATCATGAGGATGAACGTCGTCTAAGTTAAACGTCACAAGACCTGCACGTTTCTTCGGTCCGAAAACCGTAACTCCTTCAAGCTCTGATAAACGTTCCATCGCGTAATCAGCAAGTTCATGCTCTAATTTTAAAATGTTATCAAGACCGATATCCTCAAGAAAATCGATAGCCGCGCCTAACCCTATCGCACCAGCGATGATAGGTGTACCGCCTTCAAACTTCCACGGAAGCTCTTTCCATGTAGATTCTTGAAGACCGACAAAATCAATCATCTCACCACCGAATTCAACAGGATCCATCTTGTTGAGAAGTGCTTTTTTACCGTATAGAACACCGATTCCGGTAGGGCCACACATTTTATGTGCAGAAAAAGCAAAGAAATCACAATCAAGATCTTGAACGTCTACTTTCATGTGAGGAGCGCTCTGTGCACCATCCACCATCATGACCGCTCCATTTTTATGTGCGATCGCTGCTATTTCTTTTATAGGATTAATCGTTCCTAGAACGTTTGATACCTGCATAACCGAGACAATTTTAGTATGCTCTGTTATTGTTTTTTCAACATCTGCAAGCTCGATCGTCCCATCTGGTTGCAATGGAATGTACTTAAGGGTTGCCCCTGTAGTTTTAGCAACTTGCTGCCAAGGAATGATATTGCTGTGATGCTCCATTGGAGTAATCACGATCTCATCACCTTCTGCAAGGTTTGCCATTCCGTAACTTCTAGCGACTGTATTAATAGCCGTTGTCGTTCCTCGCGTAAAAATGATCTCTTGAGTAGATTTTGCACCGATAAAACGGCGAACCTTTTCACGAGCTCCTTCATAACCATCTGTTGCTCGCGTACCAAGTGTATGAACACCACGGTGAACGTTGGAATTGTATTCTTTATAATAACGATCGATTGCTTCAATAACTTGTATAGGTTTCTGAGAAGTGGCTGCACTGTCAAGGTAAACGAGAGGTTTGCCGTTAACTTCCTGATTAAGGATTGGAAACAGCTTTCTCCATTCGTTTGCACTCATGTTAGCGCACTTTCCTTTCAATAACCTCTACTAAACGTTTTTTAACTGATTCTAATGGCATTTGGCTTACTACCGGTGCCAAGAATCCGTGGATGATCAGACGTTCTGCTTCAGCTTTTGAAATTCCGCGGCTCATTAAATAGAACATTTGAAGCGGATCGATACGCCCAACAGATGCTGCGTGTCCAGCTGTTACATCATCTTCATCGATCAAAAGAATCGGGTTCGCATCACCACGTGCTTTTTCACTTAGCATAAGAACACGCTCAGTCTGCTCGCCATGAGACTTTGTAGCACCATGCTCAATTTTCGTAATACCGTTAAAAATAGAGCTGGCATTATCTTTCATTACCCCATGTGTCAAGATGTAACCTTCAGAACTTTTACCGTGGTTAAAAATTTGCGCCACGAAGTTTTGTTTTTGATCACCACGCCCGATTGTTACAGTTTTCGTATCTGTGAAAGAACCGTCACCAATCAAATGTGTCGTATTATCAGATACCGTGTTTCCGTCGTTGAACTGACCTAATGCCCATTCAATACGAGCATCACGCCCAGCACGGCCTCTGCGGTTTACGTAAGAAGTCATTCCTTTTGCAAGGTTATCAACCGCTCCGTAAACAACTTTAGCGCCGCTAGCTGCAAACACTTCTGAAACGATGTTCGTTACTGAATCTGTATTGTCATTTGTAGAAAGATAGTTCTCTACATAAGTGACAGAACTATTGTCTTCAACAGCAATGATGACATGGTTGAACAAAGCTGCTTTATCATCTTGATAATAGACAGCTTGGATCGGTGCAGACAGTTCCACATTCTTTGGAACATAGAGGAAGGCACCATTCACAAAAAGTGCTGCATGCAATGCTGTTAAACGGTTTTCGTCAATAGAAACCGCTTCTTTCATAAAATACTTTTTAACTAAGTCTTCGTGTTCTTTAGCTGCTGTTAAAAGATCTGTGTAGATGACACCTTGATCTTTAACGTCTTGTTCCAACGCAGCATACACAGGTGTACCATTATGGATAACAAGAACATTTTTCGCTTCTTCTTCAGAACCGATCAATGCTTTTACGTCTTCCGGAAGCTCATTAAATGCTACCGCTTTACCCGTTGCTTCATGTTTAAACTCAGTAAAGTTCCATTTATCAATCTTAGTTTTATCCGGTTTAGGCATTGGCAGGTTTTGCGCCAATTCCAATGCTTGCAAACGAAGCTCCTGCAACCAAGCGGGTTCCTGTCTGCTGTTTGAAAAACCGTTTACGTAGTCCTTATCGAATCTTAGGCTCGTATCAACTGACATGTATAGTCCCCCTTATGGCTTACGCTTCTTGACCGACAGTTTCGTCTTTGATTCCTAGTTCTTCTTTAATCCAGTCATAACCTTCTGCTTCAAGGCGATGAGCCAGCTCAGGTCCACCAGATTTAACAATTCGTCCTTGCATCATAACGTGTACTTTGTCTGGAGTGATGTAGTTCAACAGACGCTGGTAGTGAGTAATGATCAAGCATCCAAAATCAGGGCTGCGCATATCGTTAACCCCTTTTGCTACAACTTTTAGTGCATCGATATCTAGACCAGAGTCAATTTCATCTAGGATGGCAAGCTTTGGCTCAAGCATCATCATTTGCAGAATTTCGTTACGCTTCTTTTCTCCACCAGAAAAACCTTCATTTAAATAACGGTGTGCAAACGTGTTATCCATTTCAAGAAGGTCCATTTTTTTATCGAGTTCACGAATAAATTTCATAAGAGAAATCTCTTCGCCTTCTTCGCGTTTTGCGTTGATAGCAGAACGAAGGAAATCGGCGTTAGTAATTCCGCTTACTTCTGATGGATATTGCATAGCTAGGAATAACCCTGCTTGTGCACGCTCATCCACTTCCATTTCCAGAAGATCTTTACCGTTAAAAGTAACTTTTCCTGAAGTTACTTCATATTTAGGGTGACCCATTAAGGCTGCAGAAAGAGTTGACTTTCCTGTACCGTTTGGCCCCATAACTGCATGGATTTCTCCACCATTTATTTCGAGATCTAAACCTTTAATAATCTCTTTATCTTCAATCGAAACTCGAAGATCTTCAATCTTTAAATTAGGTGCTGACATAATACAACCTCCAATATGAAATCATTCTCAAGATTTTTTGACAAAAGGCACAAAATAGCCATTCTCAATTTATTCTCATTCTAATCTTATAACAAATGAAAAGTATCTTCAAGGGAACGGGTCATGAACTTTAATATTGTTGACCGATTACGAGTTGTTTAATTAAGGAAATTAAAAAAAGGATAACTTTATAGGCAGTCTTTCACCTATAAGTCATCCTTTAAATATGTTTGTGATTTTTTACATCAAATTATTTTTATTCGCACTTGCTGCTACTTCTAATCCTTTTTTATACTCTTTTTCGCGGTTTTTCTCAATTTCTAACCGCTTCTCCAAATCCCTCTCATACTCTGCAAAACCGCATCCATGTGACTGGTGCATCGCTTTTTCCATTTCAGACGTATGCTTTATTTTAATGGGGTGGATAATGAATCAATCCTTTCGATTTTAATAATATTAGCGTATCAGCAGACCATTTTTTCCTCAACCTGCATATCGCCCCATACATCATCGTGTAAAGGATTATATAAGGCAATGGAATACCAAAATATTGAATTCTGCTTTATCCTGCTGAATCCGCCATATTCCTTCCATAACCTTTATCCATGGTTCTTAAACTTATTTAAAATCGAAAATGTTAATGTCTTGGTTTATTCAGCTCTTTTATACATTCTTGTACAAGGGTAACTCCTTGACTCATGGCAGCTCCACCGCCAAATGCTGCGGATACGCCAATTGCTTCTAGGATCTCATTTTCTGAGCACCCTTGATCAAGGCAACCTTTTGTATGATAGATGATGCAATACTCATCTTGAGAATAGATGCTGATTCCAAGTGCAATCAGCTGCTTATATTTTTCAGAGATCTCACCCTCTTTAAAACAATGTCGGGTAAATTCGTTAAAGGCATGTGTCAGCTCAGGCATGTTTTCATTGTATTTTCCTAATCCCTCTTTATATCGGATCAGATGATATTGGGTAGAGTTAGATCCTGGCAGCGGCTGTTCTTCTTGTTTCATTTGATTCACTCCTGTCACGTTTTAGTAAACAGCATTAGTATGAGTTATTTTTGCCACTGATATGTAAGAAGAAAGGCTTCTAAAGAAATACACCATCACATAAAAAGACTGTATTATCACATAAATAAAGCCTTTCATTATATAAAATTTATATTAATCACATAAAAATAGGTCTTCATCACATAAAAATACATTTTATCCCATTTCACGTCCACTTCGAAGTGAGCCAACTAAAAAAGGGTGCCTCCTCTTCTGGAGACACCCTTCATTCATTTATTCTTTTACAGGAACGACTGCACCTTCATATTTCTTTTCGATGAATTCCTGGATTTCTTTTGAACGCAACACTTCTACTAAAGCTTTAATCGATTTTTTGTCTTTATCTCCTTCACGGACTGTAATAATGTTTGTGAATGGAGAATCAGTACCCTCAAGCGCGATAGAATCTTTTTGCGGATTTAAACCAGCGTCGATCGCATAGTTTGTATTGATTAGTACGGCGTCACCCTCACCATTTTTATAGGCTTTCGGAAGCATACCAGCATCAACATCTGCTTTGAAGTTAAGGTTTTTCGGGTTTTTTACAATGTCTTTTAGTTGAGCTTCGTAACCTGCGCCTTCTTTAACTTTGATCAAGCCTTCTTTTTCTAAAAGAGCAAGCATACGGCCATGGTCAGCTACTGAATTAGACATGATGATCGTTGCACCTTCTGGTAGCTCTTCTAATGATTTGTATTTTTTTGAATAAACACCGATCGGCTCGATGTGAATGCCGCCTGCATTTTCAAATTTATATTCATGATCTTTCATTTGCGACTCTAAATAAGGAACGTGCTGGAAGTAATTCGCACCAATTTCTTTTTCGGCAAGTGATTTATTTGGCAGCACATAGTCTTGAAACGTTTTAATCTCAAGCTCAATGCCTTTTTCTTTTAAAAGGGGTTTCGCTTCTTCTAGGATTTCTGCATGAGGCACATTTGATGCACCTACTACAAGCTTCTCCTCACTGATGCCACCTTCTGTTTTGTTACCGCATGCTGCTAATGCTGCTGTAAGTATTGCTAATAATAAAATAGATACTATTTTTTTCATATGATTCTCCTCCTATTTGTTTGTTAACGTTTATCTAATGATGTTGTAGCTTTATCTCCTATCCATTGGATAACAAATACGATTACTAATATCAGCACGGTTGAGACAAGAGTCACATCTGCATTGTCACGCTGATAACCTTCCATGTATGCCAAGTTGCCTAACCCACCAGCACCTACAACGCCTGCCATTGCCGTATAGCTGACAAGCGCAATGGCTGTAACGGTTATCCCTGACACCAATGCCGGTGTACTTTCTGGAATAAGGACCTTAAAGATGATTTGAAAATTGGTAGCACCCATTGATTTAGCCGCTTCAATTACACCTTTATTAATCTCCCGTAAAGCGATCTCCACCATACGTGCGTAAAATGGAGCTGCACCTACAATTAGAGCGGGAAGTGCTGCTTCCGCTCCGAGCATTGTTCCTACAATAAAACGAGTAAACGGAATTAAGAGAATGATCAATATGATGAAAGGTATAGATCGAAACACATTGACAATAACAGCGATTATTCCATTAAGGAATTTGTTTTCCCATAAGTTTCCTGGAGCTGTTAAAAATAACGCGAGTCCAAGTGTTAGTCCTAAAATAAAGGTAACAAATACAGAAATAGAAGACATATATAACGTTTCTTTAGTGGCTTCTAAAACTACATCCCATTGAACGTTCGGAAACCATGTATTAAGCATTATGAATCACCTCAACTTCTACCTGTACACTGTTTAAAAATTCCATGGCTTTCGCCAAAGCTTCATCATTTCCTTTGATTTGTATAAAAAGCGTACCGTATGGACCATTTTGTGTTTGTGTTATTTTCCCTTGCAAAATATTCACATCGACTTCGTAATGTCTAATTAATTCTGTGATTAAAGGCTGACCCGCACGACCTCCGACAAATGTCAGTTGAACGATTCTTCCTTCAGGAAATTCTTGAACAAATTGTTTAATTGTATCCACTGTTTCTTCAGGCTCTGTAACTTGTTTAACAAAATCTTTAGTGATTGGTTTTTTAGGATTTTTAAAGACGCTAAGCACATCGCCTTCTTCTACCACCTTGCCTTTCTCCATTACAGCGACACGGTGACAGATTTTTCGAATAACATGCATTTCATGAGTGATTAATACGATTGTCAGTCCCAGCTTTTTATTGATCTCTACAAGAAGATCCAAAATACTGTCAGTGGTTTTAGGATCTAATGCAGAAGTAGCTTCATCACATAATAAAACCTTTGGCTCATTCGCGAGTGCTCGAGCAATACCAACACGCTGCTTTTGCCCTCCGCTTAACTGTGAAGGGTAGGAGCCGCCTCTTCCTTCTAATCCAACAAGATCGATCAGCTCATCAACACGCTTTTTAATTTTCGCTTTTGGATATCCCCCAATCTCTAAAGGAAAGGCAATGTTTTCTCTAACCGTTCTTGACCACAGCAAGTTGAAGTGTTGAAAGATCATACTAATTTCTTGTCTCGCTTGTCTTAATTTCTTTGGTGAGAGTTCAGACATGTTCTTACCGCTGATTGTAACCGTCCCACTTGTTGGTCTTTCCAGCATGTTAAGAATCCGGATAAGTGTGCTTTTCCCTGCTCCGCTATAACCAATAATGCCGTAAATTTCTCCTTGCTTTATGTCTAGATCTACCGTATCCACAGCCTTTACTTCACCATCTTTGGTTTGAAAGACTTTACGGACTGATTGTAAATTAATCAAGATAACTGACCTCATTTCCTATCTGTAATTCTTATTTAGTAAAGGTTGTTGCTATAAAAAAATGCCCTTCTGCTTCAATATGAGCAGAAAGGCATAATATATTCTATGCGTGTTCTCCTCATCTCCCAAGACATTAAAATGCCTTGCAGGAATTGGCACCTTTCTAGTTGTTTAAGATTACATACAACTAGCGGTTGCCGGGTTTCATAGGGCCAGTCCCTCCACCTCTCGTGATAAGTTAAGCGTTGCGTTATTAAGTTAAAGCGTTACAATCGTTGAATCACTGAGATGAATAATATCATCACTGTCGATATGTGTCAAATATTTTTTGCGTTTTTCATTAATACGCCTTCAGAAATTTGTTCCCAATGTGAACTTAAATAAAAAATGGCTTCCCATTTTAGACGCTGCCTTAGAGTTCCATGAAATTCAACCATCTCTTGGCGAAGCAAAGTTGTAAGCTTCATTTTCCCTTCCAGCATTAAGGAAAGATATCTTGGGTTCCCTTTGAATACAACCATTCGGTTGCGTTCTCCCTCTCTGTAATCAATTCTCAATGTCATTTCATCATTCAGTTTAAAATGAGGTTTTACCGGAATATTATACAGTGGCAAGTACGGACTTTTAGCAATCTGATTTTCAAAAAAATGAACATCCAGCATATAAAGATCCCCCCGAATTTGTTGTTACTTGACCGATTCGAGGGGAAAGTTTATTTACCTTTATAAATTGTTCGACAGCTCGAAGAAATCGTTTTTCTAATTACGACATCTTTAAGCATAATTAGTGTTTACCATGCTTTTTGTCTCTTTGTTTTTTCTGTTTATCTTCTTTTTTCTGTTCCTTTATAAAATCCTGTTGTTTTAATTCCTTTTTGAGGACTTTGTTCTTCTCTTTTTGCTGCACATTATTTAATGCCTTATTACGTTGAGGGTTGCTTTTCTGATCTTTGTTTTTATTCTTGTTTACATGCTTTAAAGGCTTTTCAGCATTCTTTTGCGCGTTTTTCAGAAGAACGTTTTGATCTTGCTCTTTTCTTTTTTTGTCTTTTTTCTTATCCTGCTTTTTACTTTCTATTTTTGACAATTCTGGCTGTTCATCTTTCTTAATTTCATGTTGTGAAGATTTAATTTTGCGCGGGTGGGGTACAACCTGAATTTCATTTGAAGAAAATACATTCGTTTCAAGTTCTCGAATGGTTGCCTTGTTGATTTTTTCTTTAGAAACTAATTTTTCATTTTTGTTTGCTTGTTGATATGCCTTATATTTTCCAGAAGAGACCCCTAGATGTTTTGCCTTTTTACGAGTGTCGTTATTGGTTTCAGAAACCGTAATCGTGACCGGGTATTTTACCACAGTCTTCTTAACGATAGAATCGACAGCTGTATGAAGTGCTTCTTCTGTTTTCCCATTACTTTTTTTATTAGATATAGTTGTGATAAGCATAGAGTGGTTTGATTTCATGTAGCCTTCTGTTTCATACGCTTTCATAAGAAGGTTCGCAAATTCATCCAACGATAAATGTTTATCAACAGTTAGGTGATATTTCGTAATGATTTCCTTTGCTTCGTCGTTAAATGTTTCGATTTCAACGACTTCCATAGCATCATCTATGCCTACCTCTAAGCTCGGGTTAATATCGAAGCTTACATAGGCTGCAGCAGCTGGCTGATTTCCTGGGGGAAATAGACCGGATAAAAAGATTACAGCAACTAAAGCTGCAATTGATAACGAAATCGATGGCAGAACAAATAGACTTCCTTTTCTTTGCGAAAAATAAGAAGCCTGGTATTCCCTTCCTACATGTGGACGTTTGCCAGTTGGTATTCTAACCGTTACAAACGTTCCGTCTTTCATGAGCAAGGTTGCTTTTTTGTTGGAAATCTCAATTACAATGCCGCTGCCGTTCTTCAATGGTATCCCTCCCGCATGTAGCAGGATCAGTAGAAATTACAGGTAAGAGGAGCAAACCCCTCTCACCATGTAACCTAGTTACCTCACCTTAAGGCTGAATGTAAGATTTCAGCGCTTGGAAATCGCCTAAATATATTAACGATACCGCTATTATATACTTTCGATTTCTCTCTATGGTTTTTCGACTACAGGATACCATATTTAATAAATCTTTTATTGGTAATTGCTTTTTTTCTTTTAAGAATGCGGCCAGTTCTTCATTTTCCGCCAACAGACGAGCGATTTCCTTAGCATTTTCACGTGCGTCTACATGCTTCGGGCAATGTTTGCTTAATACTTTAAAATTTAATCCGAATGTTTTTAAAAGCTTTTGGTATTCTTCGATCTCATAAACACGATTTTCGACTTGAAGCTGGTCTTCAAAGTGATCCATCGCTGCTTTTTGCTCGGCATAGCTTTCTTCTAAGCGGCCTTCTTCATCTTCTTCATCAGGTTGAAGGAAAATTAATCTGTTCTGACGGACTTCTTTTCGGATATAGTCGATAACACGTCGTCTAATAACCATATCTGCAAACGATAAAAAACGGCTTCCTTGGCCTTCCTGATACTGATCAATTGCCTCATTAAAGGCGAAAAGACCTACGCTAAATTCATCCATTGTTCGATCTATATATTGACTGCATACTTTTGATGTAACTTTTTTAATAAATGGTTGGTAATCACCGATCAATTCGTTTCGTAACTTTTCATCATTTCTTTCTTGGATTGTAAGTACCTTATCTTCTATGCTGTTTAGTTTGTTCTTTGCTATTGGAAATACTGCATTTAAATTTAAAGATGCCATGATTATCAATCACCTCTGTTAAAAAAATTACTTTCGATTTATTTCGTCAGTATTCGTTATTTTAATTTTGATAAAATCATTCTTATTTACCACTTTTGTAAAGGGAGCAAACATATGAACAAGCTCTCCTATTCATTTATACCACGACTTTTGACATTTGTAGGATACAGTTCTATAACAATATTACAGCCCTCGTAACAATTGTGACTTTCTTGTTAAATTACTAAATTATACAAAATAACTGATAATTTGCTTGCTTGCTTATAACCCCTTGTCTTTTCAGGGGGTCCACAAGATTAATAAAACAAAAAAAGACACTCTCTTTTGTTACAGAAGAGTGTGTTAACGACATTAAATTTCCATTTATTTCTTGGAATAAAACCCCCGAAAAAATTTTTTTCCTTAGAATTAGTTTATACATAGAGGAATATGGGGTGTTTTACACATTTTTTTTAGATGTTTTTTCAAATTAAACTTCTTTTTCTAGCGATTTTATCATTGTCTGATAAATATTTCCAGCAGATTGAAGAGCATATACTCGTTTTACTGCTATACCTCTTGAAAGAATTAACAGACAAGGGACACTCGTAATTCCATATTTTTCTGCAAGCTCAGGCATTTCATTGATGTTGCAAATCCCCACTTGAACATTCCTGTCTTTTTGAGTGTTTATCGTCTCTAGAGCCACTTCTAGCATCCGTTTACCCATTTTACAAGTACCGCATAATGGCGTCTCTAAATAAAGAAAGAATGGTTCATCTAAAGATAGATTGATCATATTTTCCCAGCTTTTGCGTGTAATTTCTTTCATATGTACTCCGTTATTTATCTAATGGCATATATAGCAGCCTGTCATCATCGTTAGACGGCTGTCCTCTTCCATCTGTATTGTTTGTAAGAATATACATTCCCTTTTCTACTATAAGAATATCACGAATTCTCCCCTGGTTGTTAAGAACATAGGAAGTTTTTTTAGAAGATGTATTTATTTTAAGTACAGCTTCTCCTCTAAGTAACGCAGCATAAATTGCTCCATCATGATATTGAATGCCTGAAGGTGCCCATGTATCATTACCGGAATGCATCCATGGGGACTCCATGCCTTGTTTCCTCTCGTCTCCCCTTATTTCAGGCCATCCATAATTTTTTCCCGCTTTTATTTTATTCACTTCGTCGTAATGAGAAGAGCCATGTTCAGCAGCATACATCTCACCTTTTTCGTCCCATGTCATCCCTTGTGGATTACGGTGCCCGTAAGTATAAACAGGAGAAGGATAAAAAGGGTTATCTTCAGGGATCGTTCCGTCAGCGTTTATTCGCAATATCTTTCCAGCAAGGCTGTTTATATCCTGTGCCAGTTCTTCCTTTCCGCTATCACCCGTTGTGATATACAACTTTTGATCAGGTCCCCATTCCATTCTTCCGCCATTATGTGTTAACCCCCCAGGAATTCCATCAAGCAGGATACGATTTTCTTTCCATTGCCCATCTGTGAAGGTTAAAACAACAATCCGGTTAATAAGCTTATCTTGTTCTTTGTACGTATAATAGGCATACGCTTTTTTATTCTGCTCATACTTTGGATCGAGTAAAAAACCAAGAAAACCTCCTTCCCCTCCGTCAGGTAAAACCGATGAAAACTCGAGGGTGTAAGAGGTCTTTTTATGATTTGGCCCGATTAAAATAATCCCGCCAGTTCGTTCACTGATCCAAAGATCATTTTGGGCTCTGTTTAATTGCCAAGGAATAGTTAAATGTTTAGCTGCCACTTCCAGTGAAGATGGATTGTTTTGCTCTTCTTTAGAAGGTGCACAACTCGTGGCAAGAGCAAGTGATGTTAAGATGGCAAACCATTTTTTCATCAATAATCATCCTAAACAATTTTTGTGAATATTAAAATGAGCACCTACCAATACTTTTGCCAAGTACATTAGAGGTGTTTTCGCAACTTCTCTGTACATTTTATGAATATATAAATGCTCTGCATTCGGCAGTTCGCGCTGTAGTTGTTTTCTTAATTTATGACCTGCATCATCTGCATCTACGAGGATATATACATCTCGATCTTCAATAGCCAATGCAAGCTCTTCCAATTTATTCAATCCTAAAGTTCCGTTTGTACATATGATTTCTACCGGTTCATTTAAGATCGTTGCCAGTTTATCTTTATCTGATTTACCTTCTACAATGATTACTTTATTCATGCTTCCATTCATTGCTCATCTCTCCTATACATTGAAGACCTATTAAATGAATGCGTCGCTTAATTTATATATTTGCTTTATTTTATTAAAATCCTGCAAGAGATGTTCTTTATTACTATTCCCCTTTTTCAAGAAATTCCTACCCTGTTTTATCCGAGATAAGCTAATTGAACTATTTGTATAAAAATGTGTTTTATTCACTCCTTTTGGAGGTAAGAGATGGAATATAAAAGAGCAAATTTCACAATTAACTTTGTATGAATAGGAGGCGTTTTAATTGGCTGACATTGTAGAAAAAATGAGCAGAGAAGAAGCAGGCCGGATGGGTGGAAAAAAAACCTCCAAAACACATGGGAAAGAATTTTACAAAGAGATTGGAAAGAAAGGGGGAATATCTACTTCTAGAACTCACAAAGCTGATTTTTATCAAGAAATCGGAAGAAAAGGCGGACAATCCACATCTCGTTCTCACAATAAAGAATATTATCAAGACATCGGAAAAAAGGGAGGGAAAGTAACCTCTCAGACTCATGATAAAAGCTTTTACGAGAAGATCGGTGCAAAAGGCGGAAGTACAAGCCAGTAAATGAATTAATCTTAATAAAAGAGGATGATACATTTGCGTATCATCCTCTCAACTTTGTTTAGCACCAGCCTTTGTCACACTCATCCACATACTTTGTAGGATTTGGAATCTCGGGAGGCTTTTCTCGTTTATAAATTTTGTCGGAATCAAATTCGAATCCTTCTGCCATTTCATACATGTTTCCTTGATTTGTAAAACGAATCTGTCCAATTTGATCTTGATCTAAATAAAGCGACATTGAGCCGCCTTTCATTTTTCCGAATACTCTTGAGGTCACATCTCGTCGATCTTGGTTCATAAAAAAATCCCTCCAAAAAAGAAATTAGCGATAAGCCTATTCTTTCCTGAAGAGAATTTTTTCATTAATCTTCTTTAATCAATTCCTCATACTGTTCGGAAGTCATTAATTTTTCAAGCTCAGAGGAATCTGAAAGTTCCACTACAACCATCCATGCTTTTTCATAAGGAGATTCATTCACTAGTTCTGGGCTGTCATCAAGGTCAGCATTTACTTCGACTACTTTTCCAGACACAGGTGCATACAGTTCTGAAACGGTTTTAACAGATTCAACACTGCCAAACGGCTCATCTGCTTTTAACTCATCTCCAACTTCAGGAAGTTCAACAAACACGATATCTCCAAGCTCGTCTTGTGCGAATGCTGTAATACCGATACGAACTTTATTGCCTTCTTCTGATTTTGTCCACTCGTGTTCTTCTGAATAGCGTAACTCTTTTGGAAATTCCATGTGTAATCCCTCCAGCTTTTTCTTTAATTTATAGTAACTACAATAAAATTTTTATTATAGTCCGTAACAATACTTATTGCTTCTTCCAGACCTCTTCGTACTGATCTTCTTTAAAGCCAACCGTTACCTTATTCCCATCTGTGGCAATCGGGCGTTTAATCAGCATGCCATCAGACGCCAATAATTCAAGCAATTCATCATCTGTAGCCGTTTTCATTTTCTCTTTCACACCCAACTCGCGATACTTCATACCGCTCGTGTTAAAGAACTTTTTAATGTCCAACCCACTTTGTTTCACCAAATTTTCAAGCTCGTTTTTAGTAGGAGGATTGTCCACAATATGTACAGGTTGAAAGGCTACTTCATTTTCTTTAAGCCATTTTTTTGCTTTTTGACATGTCGAGCACTTCGGATATTCATATACTGTCAGTAGCATTATATCACCCCTTTTCATAGTACCACAAACTTGTGTCACCTAGAAAACAAGAAATTTTTGCACTTTATATAACAGTCGGCGAAGGGTTTATTTGATTGTTCCTTATTATCTGCGAGGGTATTGGTTGTGCAAAATTTGTCGAGGATTGTAAACTCGTGGATAAACATCAAAAACTTTTGGATTGAGGGGTAAAACTCGTGGATAAACTGCCCAAATTTCTGGATTGATGCATCTTTTTTCTGGAATGAGACGCCTAGATCCTTCTTAATACCCCTTTAGGTATAGTTCGGAATCAGTTTCGGCACCCGAAACTGTACCTGATTTAAGCGGTTTACGATGGGTTCAACATGACTTATCCTTTTTAAAGAAAAAAAGCCCTCCTGCAAAGCAAGAGGGAAAGAATTTTGAAGGTTGGCGTAAATAATAGTAATTAAACGATATAGCGTTCTTCTTCAAGAAGTGAAACGGCAATTTCCCGCTTCTTCTTAATAACATTTACTGGTGTGTGGCGTGTTAATTTCTTTAAAGCGGAAAGCATCATTCTGAGCATATCCCCTTCTTCAACGGCAATGATTGATTCTTTTGCATGTGCTTCAATTCGGTTAAACGCTTCCTGGCAGTACACTTCTGTATAAAGAAGCTTTTGTTTTGCCTTTTCTTCACCAGATCTCGCGATGGCTTTTTCCGTACGTAATAAAACGGATTCCATCGAGTAGATCTCACTGATCATATCAGCAAGGTTAGATAAAACTTCTTGTTCCTGCTCGAGTTTCGGGCCAAACTTTTGAACAGCGAGTCCTGCTGTCATCAAGAAAATTTTCTTTGCCATCGATACTAAATATTTTTCTTGATCAAGCGCTTCTGTTCCTACTTCAACTGGCATGAGCATCATGAGTTCTTGTTGAAGGGCTGTTGCTTTTTGAATAAGCGGCAATTCATTCTTCATCGCTTTTTTCACAAGAGTGCCAGGCACTAACAGACGATTGATCTCGTTCGTTCCTTCAAAGATCCGGTTAATGCGTGAGTCCCGATACATGCCTTCGATCTCATACTCGGTCATAAACCCATATCCACCATGGATTTGAACACCTTCATCAACTACATAATCTAAGGCTTCAGATGCAAATACTTTATTCAATGAACATTCAATCGCATATTCCGCGATTGCTTTTGCTAATTCTCGGCCATCTTTCTGCTTTTCTTCAGATAACGCACCTAGGCGGTTTTCGAATAAGCCAACTGTTCGGTATACAGAGCTTTCAGAAGCAAAAGTTTGAACAGCCATGTTCGCAAGCTTTTCCTGAATTAAGCTGAATGAGCTGATTTTACGTTTGAACTGCTGACGCTCATTTGAATATTTCAGTGATACTTCAAGCCCGCGCTTTGCCGCACCGACACAGCCTAGTGCAAGCTTGTAACGTCCGATATTTAAGATGTTAAAGGCGATAAGGTGTCCTTTTCCCGCTTCCCAAAGTAAATTTTCTTTTGGAACAGCTACATCTTCTAATATCAACGTACGTGTAGAGGAACTCTTAATCCCCATCTTCTTTTCTTCAGGTCCAGTTGAAACTCCCTCATATTCTCGTTCTACGATAAAAGCAGAGAATTGCTCGCCATTGATTTTTGCGTATACAACAAATACATCAGCGAACGCAGAGTTCGTTATCCATTGCTTCTCTCCATTTAAAATATAATGCGTTCCTTCAGCATTTAATTTAGCGGTTGTTCTCGCTCCAAGGGCATCAGATCCTGATCCTGGTTCTGTTAAAGCATAAGCAGCAATCTTTTCACCAGTGGCTAACTCAGGCAGATACTTTTTCTTTTGCTCTTCGTTTCCGAAAAGAACAATCGGCAAGGATCCGATTCCTACGTGAGCCCCATAACTAATCGAAAATCCGCGTCCTCGAGCAAATTTTTCAGTAATGAGAGAAGAAGAGATTTTATCAAGGCCCAGCCCGCCGTATTCTTCTGGAACATCGGCACCTAGTAAGCCAAGCTCACCTGCTTTTGTTAATAATTTGCGGGAAATTTCAAAATCATGATCTTCCATCTTTTCAATTTGCGGTACGACTTCTTTAGCAACAAAATCTTCTGTCGTTTTTGCAATCATATGATGTTCTTCTGAAAAATCCTCTGGCGTAAAGATGTCTGCAGCAGCAACATCTTCAATTAGAAAACTGCCGCCGATCACTTCTTTTTCTGTTGTGTTTGACATGTCATTTATCCTCCCTTTTTATCCAACAAGTTCAAATACGCCTGCTGCACCCATTCCGCCACCGATACACATCGTTACGATGCCAAACTGTTCATTTCTTCGTCTCATTTCATGCAGCAATGTTAGCGTAAGTTTGGTTCCTGAGCATCCGAGTGGATGACCCAGCGCGATAGCGCCCCCGTTTACGTTCACTTTGTCTTCAGGAAGCTTAAGCTCTCGAATAACTTGAACGGCCTGTGAGGCGAATGCTTCGTTTAGTTCAAACAAACCGATATCTGAGAGCTCAAGTCCTGCCATTTTTAAGGCTTTTGGAATTGCCGCTACTGGGCCAACACCCATAATGTCTGGTGCAACTCCAGCCACTGCAAATGAACGGAATTTCAATAGCGGTTTCAATCCTTCAGCAATTGCTTTTTCTCTATTCATGACGAGAACAGAAGCTGCTCCATCACTTGTTTGAGATGAATTTCCAGCTGTTACAGAACCTGTCGGTGTAAACGCTGGTCGAAGCTTGCTCAAAACTTCCAATGAGGTATCTGGGCGTACACCCTCATCGATTGAAACAGCTATCTCTTTTTCAACTAACTTCGCCTGTTCATCCAGCCATCGTTTCATTACTTGAACAGGTACGATCTCATCATTAAACCTGCCTTCTTTAATCGCTGCAGACGCTTTCTGATGACTGCGAACGGCAAACTCATCTTGGTCTTGTCTGGAAACACCAAATCTCTTTGCTACTTCTTCAGCGGTATGCCCCATTCCCATATAATATTGAGGAACGGTTTCTACGAGGTATGGGTTAGGTTTCACAACATGCCCTACTACAGGAACAAGGCTCATGGATTCGGCTCCTCCGGCAATTATGGCATCAGCAGCTCCTAGCATAATTTTTTCTGCTCCATACGCAATACTTTGTAATCCTGAAGAACAGAAGCGATTGATTGTTATGGCTGGGACAGTCTCAGGCAAACCCGCTCGTGCACCGATTAGCCGTGCCATATTCATTCCTTGTTCTGCTTCAGGCACAGCACATCCGATAATTAAGTCATCGATCTGCCCCTCATATCCTCCAGCACGTTTTAACGTTTCTTTAATCGTTACGGCGGCTAGTTCATCAGGTCTCATATGTGCAAAAGATCCTTTTTTTGCTTTGCCGACAGCTGTTCGTGCACCTGCTACTATGACTGCATCTTTTAACATTCGTTTCTTCCCCCCTTAGTTTCTTAGCGGTTTTCCTTTAACAAGCATATGCTGCATTCTTGCCTGGCTTTTCGGTTCGCCTGCAAGACTTAAGAATGCTTCTCTCTCAAGGTCGAGTAAGTATTGTTCGTCTACGAATGTTCCTTCTGGGACTCTTCCACCTGCAAGAACAAACGCTAGCTTTTTAGCAATCTTTAAATCATGTTCCGAAATGTACTGACTGAATTGCATCGTTTGAGCACCAAGTGCCAATGTCGCATATCCAGCTTCACCAACAACCGGAATCTTCTTTTTAACAGGTGGTTTATATCCAAGATCGGCAAGTGAGAGCACCTGACTTTTTGCATCATGCAGCAAATGATCACCATTTGCAGAGATGTTATCTTCATTTCGTAAAAATCCTAGTTTTGCCGCTTCTTGCGCGGAAGTCGACACTTTCGCCATTGCAATTGTTTCGAAAGCTTGATTCGCGACTTTTTGCAAATCACCTTTAGCTCCTTCAGGCAACTGCTCAAGAAGACGAATGTAAAGTTCTTTGTTTCCTCCACCACCAGGAATGAGGCCTACTCCTGTTTCAACAAGCCCCATATAGGTTTCAGAGGACATTTGAAGTCTAGCTGCTGGTAACGAGACTTCAACTCCTCCACCGAGCGTCATCCCGAAATTAGCTGCTACCACTGGCTTTGAACTGTAGCGCACTCTTGCCATCGCTTGCTGGAACTGTCTGACCATCATATCCAGTTCAAAGAAGTTATCATCTTGTGCTTCCATTAGTATGAGCATCAGATTAGCGCCCACACAGAAGTTTTTCCCTTGGTTTCCGATTACGAGCCCTTTGTAATTTTTCTCAACTTCATCGATTGCTTGATGGAGCATCATGATGATTTCAGGTCCGATTGCATTATTTGGAGAAGTAAATTCTAAACCTGCAACATCATCACCTAAATCAATTAATGATGCTCCGCCATTCTTGGCTATTACATGACCTTGCTTTTTTAAACGGCTTAAATGAATCACTTTTTTATTTTCTTCTACTGGAATATATGTTCCGTGATGGTAATAAGATAATTCACTTTCTGTGTTTGTATAGAAGGATGTTTTTTCCGACTGGAGCATTTCTTCCACCCAAACAGGAATCGTCTCACCTTCTGCTTTCATTCTTTCTATGGATTCAGGAAGTCCAATTGCATCCCAAATCTCAAATGGACCATGCTCCCAACCAAATCCCCATTTCATCGCTTGATCGATCGCTACTAAATCATCTGCAATCTCATAGCATTTTTCTGCTGAATAGAGGAGGACTGGTTTGATAATGTTCCAAAGCAATACACCTGCACGGTCATCACTGTATAAAAGCGCTTTCACTTTCTGGTTAGTGGTTTTCATCTGCTTAGCAGCTTCAAGTGTTGCTGTTTTCATTTTAGATCTCGGTTTATATTCTAATGTTTCAGGGTCAAGCTCTAGAATTTCACTTCCAGCTTTACTTTTTTGTTTTAAATAAAAGCCCTGCCCGGATTTGCTTCCTGTCCAGCCTTTTTCGACCATTTCATTAAGAAAATCAGGAATCTCAAAAACTTCTTTTTCTTTCCCGTCTACCTGTTCATAAACATTACGCGCAACATGGAGAAATGTATCAAGTCCTACTACATCAAGTGTTCTGAATGTAGCTGACTTAGGACGTCCTATAAGTGGACCCGTTACAGAATCCACCTCGCCGACACTGTACCCATGTTTCACCATTTCCTGCATCGTGACCATCAGTCCATATGTCCCGATTCGATTGGCGATAAAGTTAGGTGTATCTTTTGCTTCTACGACTCCTTTTCCTAACACATTTTCTCCAAAATTTTTAATAAACTGAACGATCTCAGGTTTCGTATCTTCTGTTGGAATGATCTCCAGAAGCTTTAAATATCTTGGAGGGTTGAAGAAATGTGTTCCTAAAAAGTGTGCTTTAAAGTCTTCAGAACGGCCTTCAGCCATCGCATGGATAGAAATACCAGACGTATTGGATGTAACGATGCTTCCTGGCTTGCGATATTGGTCGATGGTTTCAAACAAACTTTGTTTAACATCCAGTCTCTCTACAACGACTTCAATGATCCAATCAACCTCTTTAAGCTTTTCTAGATCATCCGTTAAATTTCCGATCGTTATCAGATCAAGGTTTTCTTTTACGGCAAGAGGAGCAGGTTTTTGTTTTAGTAATTTTTGAGTAGCTGTTGCTGTAAGTTTGTTACGAAATGCGGGATGATCTTCTGTAATTCCTTTTGCTTTTTCTTCTTCACTTAATGTTGGTGGAACGATATCCAGCAACAAAGTAGGAATTCCGACATTTGCAAGGTGAGCAGCGATGCCAGATCCCATTACACCAGAACCCAGTACGGCAGCTTTTCGGATTTCGCGTGACAAAATAGATGTCCCCCTTTTCATTGAATGTCATTGAATGAACACTCATTCATTTTTTATCGACAAAAAAATTAATCAACCTATATTTAATATAGAATATATTCAGAATTTTAGCAATAGTTGTGTGTTCATTTATAAATTGTTTCAAAATTGTAGGGGGTCTGTCCCGGGACAGACCCCTTTCAATGAAAAAAAAACATCCCTCATTTATTATGAAGAATGTTTTGATTGCTTTATATTTACTTCCCAAACACACCTTTTAAAACGAATAACACATTCGCAGGACGCTCTGCAAGCCGTCTCATGAAGTACCCATACCAGTCATTACCATACGGTACATAAATCCGCATTCTGTAGCCTTCTTGCATCAATTGATCCTGGCGTTCTACACGTATTCCGTACAGCATTTGAAACTCAAACTGATCATAAGGGATGTTATGTTTATCAACCAATTCCTTTGTGAAGGAGATGATCTCATCATCGTGTGTAGCAACCGCCGTATAATTTCCGTTTAAAAGATGGGTTTCAATTAATGTTTTGAAATTATTATCAACGTCATTTTTTTCCGGATATGCTACTTTTGCAGATTCTTTATAAGCCCCTTTAACGAGCCTCAGATTGGGTTGATACTCGTTTACATCCTGAACATCTTCAAGTGAACGATAAAGATAAGCTTGAATCACCGTTGAGATATTATCATACTCTTTTTTCAGCTGTTTAAAGATTTGCAATGTTTTTTCACAACGAGAGTAGTCTTCCATATCGATTGTAATAAAAACATCGTGCTTTACCGCAGCTTCCATAATTTTTCTCATATTCCCTAAAACGAGCTCATCACTGATGTCTAGCCCCATTGAGGTTAATTTAAGCGAAAGCTGGGAATCAAGCTTTTCTTTTGCGATGGCTTTAATGGCTTGTATACAATGTTCCGTCATTTCAGCTGCTTCTTTTTCATTGTCCACGAATTCGCCTAAATGGTCGATTGTTACGGGCATTCCTTTTTCGTTCAATTTCTTTATGGCAGCTATAGAGCTTTCAAGCGTTGCCCCTGCTACAAAACGTCCTGCGCCAAATCGTAGACCATACTTTTTCGCCAGGCTCGTTAATGATTTATTTTTAGCTAAAAATAAGAAAAAATTACGCATAAGTTGTTCCAATCCAATTTCCCCCTAGTACACTTTCAAATTTAAATAGATTGGTTATTTTCTGTTTAGGATGTAACCGCTTTAAATATATCATTTTTTTGCGAATTATGTCGATTTCGAAAAATTAAAACTATTAATTGATTAAAAAGAAAAAACAGCCTTTCAAATGTGAAAAAGGCTGCTTTCTTTACTATTATAAAGAGAGAGACGACATAACAGCTAAATAAAATGCAGAAGCCGCTAAAAGAGATAATGCTAGTACTGGTATTGTACCCATTTTTCTTTTTATTCCTAAGAAAATGGACAATGAAAGGACAACTGCAACTGAAAGCCAACCAAGACTTGCGATCGAGATATGAAAGGCTAGCGCTGGATTGTCACCAGGATTTATTCCTGATACAAACGTAAATAATTTCGATGGCTCTTCCATTTTTAATGTTTGAGCAACATCATGAGGCGGTGTCTGCTGACTCATGACGGCAGTTGCTACAAACACAAGAAACAGAACGATGCCTTCCGCCTTGATCCACTTTAATCCAGAAAACGAGGAGCCCTCTTCTTTCATCTTCCTTTTTAACCATACACCATTAATCAAGCTATACAATACAACGATAAACAGCAAAATATGCTTTATTAATAATGCTTGACCATAATCTAGCATATAACTATTCACATATTCAGGCACAATATAACTCATCAGCCAAAGCCCCATACCAATTGTAGTAAAAAGACAAACAAGGGCAAGTGGCGTAAACCATTTATAAAAAGAAGTGGCCGGACCGTTTCCTCTACTAAAAAAACCAGTAACGAGCAAGACTCCTGTCCAAATAATAACAGCCAAAAAATGAAGGGTGTGGGCTAGAAAGCCTAAAGAACCGAGTGATGCTGCATGACTGGAATAACCTAATGAAAAGGTCATGCCCGTTAGTAAGAATAACGATAAACCAGCAAAAAATCGTTCTTCTACATCATTAAACAACACCATAAAAAACAACAAGGTCGATATACCTGTTAAGAACAGCCAGCCTTTTCCGACTTCAAAACTAAAAAGGATGTTTTGAAACGTAATCCAATATCCAATATCCTCTCCCAGATAAAGCGTTAATCTTAAAAGATCACCGCTTCCCAAAATCGGAACTAAAGCAACAAGAAGTAACACCCATTTTTTTAATAGTTTAATCTCTGGCCGCATTTTCTTGGGGACTGAATAAAGAATAAATGCTCCCATAAGGATGGAAAAACATAAATATAATAATAATTTCGCAACGATAAACATATAGCAAACATTCTCCTTCAAATCATTCTATGTCTATTGTACCAGGGAAACCTTAGTGTAAAAAAAGTAAGATTGACAATCTGGCGAAATCATTCAATTTTTTCATCATAAAAAAAAGCTGACTTTTTCAGCCAAAACGGCTTTCCAAAATCAGCTCTGTATTCATTTATCGATTTCCTCTTTGTACTACTTTAGAAAGAAACTTAACACCATCTTCATAACTGAATTTCTTTGCAGCCCGCCTAAATTCTTTTAGACCTTTACGTGTCACGTTAAAATAAGGATCGATCAACCCTTCTTCTTGCAGATGAGCGGCCGTTTCTACAGAGATTGAATGCTGAATTTCTCTCATTTTATGATTGAACTGCTCAAGGCTCGCATTCAAGACAAATTCTTTCCCTAGTAACTGAACAATATCTTTTGAAGTAGCTGTTTCTACAGAATGTTCATCCGAATCATCTTCTAAAAGCTCAGTTTCTTCATGTTCTTTTTCTTCACCTTTGTCAACAGGCTCTAACAGGGAAGTGATACGCACAATTTCTTGTTTCGCAAACAAAATGTCTTTTTCTTTTTGCAGAAGATAATCAATATAATCTCTTTTATCTTCTTCATGTAAATCTTCTTCTAGAATTAGACGGTTTGTGATTTCTTTTTGTACTTGTTTCATCCGTTTAATTTGTTCTTCTTGTGTTAACAACAGGCGTTCTAGTTCTTCAGCATCTGTTTCACTTATTTCGTTTTCTTGATCTTGCACTTCAGGTGTGGATTTTTGCTTTTTATTCAGCTCAGGCATGACTGATTTAGCCGCTAGACCAAATGCCTGAAGAGCTTCATTTACTTTTACATAGAATAAGCTACAAATTCCGATTGCAAAAATGGCCAAAAGAAATGCCAGCATATCAGAAAAATGAAAAGTGAACTTTGTTACAGCAATTTTAAACATCAATACCATAGAAAATAGACTAATTAAAATAATTTTGAACCAATGATTACGAAGTTTTATTTTCTCATCTGTCGTTTTCAAAACATTTTCCCCCTTTAAAAATCGTTATCCAATAAAGGAATAACCATATAATTATTCGAAGGACATCTGCTTTTGTGTCCGGTTACTTAAAAATCCTCAGCAAATGAAAAAACAGCTGTTACTCCAGCTGTTATTCACTATTATTCGATCACTCCTGATTCCACTATTTCTACATCAGTAGAAACGTTAACTTTCATATCCGGATATTGTGTCTTGAATTTTTTATAATCCCATCCCTTTTCACGCCTTCTTACCTGATCTCCAAATCCTAGTGGATCAATTTGTAACTTTTGAAATTTCTGAATGATTGTCTCCGCTTCTCTTTTCACTTTCTTAGTAAATGTTTTTTCGATGAGGTCGATATCTGATTTTTGTTCTAAATTTAACCATGGTGGATACTCATGAATTTCACCTAATATTTTCATCTTAACGGTGAATTCAGGTACTCCATTTACTTTTTTCACTTTGTATGAGGTTGTTCCTTTGATATTACGAACGACTGCATGACCAGTCTGTTTACCTTTTTTCAATTGCACTTCATAATGCCCTGTTTTTGATCCATCAACCAATACCTTAAAGGCGAATGATTCGCGATGGTCGAGTTGTCCTACATATTTGTCCCCTCGGAATAGAGCGATTCCCTCTAATTGTAAGTTGTTATTACCAGAGCGAACTAATGGTAAAAAAGGATCTAAGCCTTCTCCATAGTAACTATAAAGAAACACATGAAGATTCGTTTTTGGCAGGTTTTCACTCTTTATGTTCTGTTCAATTAAATCCGTTAAATACATGGAAGGAAGTGGATCTGCTGTAAGTTTGTTTGTTAAAAGTTCATGTGTACTTCCATTAACAACAGCCATATACAATCTGTTCCCAACATTCGGATCACGATAAAGAGAATTGACAATCTCCAAAATCCCATTCTTCGCAAACTTATCATTGAATAGTACGATACGCAGCTGACCGGTTGTTAATGTTTTCGGTGATTTTGTGTTCAGTTTGGAACGAATATACCGGCTCGTATGAGATACTGCAGAAAGCGTTTCAGCCTCAATCGTGCCATCTTGATTAAAAATGGGATACATGATTGTTCCCTTTATGTTTGTATCTGGAAGCTCATCAAACCCTACTGCATGAATAAGTTGAACTTCATCTACGATTTGTTTGGGTACACATCCATTTAAGAGAAGTGCAATGAAAATCAGTAAAATAAGCGTTTTTCTTCTTATCATTCGTCGATATCCTTCTTTTTTCTCATTTCTTTCACCATCTCTTTTGAAGGAAGCTTCGTACCTAAACTAATGGGACGCTTTAAAATCCGATTATAGGGAAGCCTTATGACGGTGTCTGTCATATCTAACAGCCTTGGTGGATAGATTGGTGATAAATAAGGCCGTCCTAATGATTCTAACCTGAGAAGATGAACGATGATAAACGACATGGCGATTACGATCCCAACACCTCCCCAGATTGCTGCAAAAAAGATAAACGGAAAACGTAAAATTCGAATCGTGTTTGCCATCTTATAAATAGGCGTCGTAAATGAAGCTAAAGCAGAAAGAGAGACGATAATTAACAAAATGTTGCTCGTTAAGCCTGCCTCTACTGATGCCTGACCGATTACAATCCCGCCAACAATCCCTAGGGTTTGACCAACTTTTGTTGGCAAGCGTGCCCCTGCTTCGCGAAGCAGCTCAATAGTGAGTTCCAAGAACAGTACTTCTAATATAGGGGGAAAAGGAATATTCACCCGTGAAGAAATCAATGGAGCGAGCAAATCTTTTGGTATCATTTGATAATGAAACGTTAAAATGGCTACATAGAGAGGTGTAGCAAATGTTGAAAATATAACGGATAAAAATCGGATAAAACGAAAAAGAGAACCAAGAAGCCATGATAAATAATAATCCTCAGGAGATACAAAGTATTCTGAGATTCCTGTTGGACCAAGTAAGGCTTGAGGCGATCCTTCAGACAGGATGGCCACTTGTCCGTAATTTAACATAGCCACAACTCTGTCTGGCCTTTCAGTAGTGACTAATTGGGGAAAAACAGATTTTGTGTTGTCAGATATCATTTGTTCTAAAAACGAACTGTCAGGAATCACTTCTGATTCAATATCCTGTATCCGCTGTGACACAGTATTGATATTTTCTATATTTGCGATTCCTTCTAAATAAGCGATTATAACACGAGTTTTTGAATATTTTCCTATGATTATCTCTTTAAAACGAAGCTCTGGGACAGGTAATCTTCTTCTTATCAAATATAAATTGCTGTCTAAGTTTTCAATAAAAGCTTCCTTTGGTCCAATGACAGAGAACTCAATCTCTGACACAGAAACAGCGCGATTTGTTGATGAATTTTCAGCCCGAATGACTGCGCATTCCTCATCGTATTCTCCAAATTGGACGACAATAAAACCTCGCAGCAGCTTGTTTTGGATCTCTTTTATATCTTTTGTAATGCTTACACTTTCGATCGGTAAAATATCTTTTAAGTCTTTCAGCGATTTAAATGCTTTGCTGTGAATAATATAAGGCAGTACATCACGATGCAATAATTCCCCGTCAATCATCGCCTTGTAATACGAAATATAAACATTATGAAAGGCCGTTTTCTGCGGATAATGGATGAAGTCAGCAGAATCTTTAGCATTATCGATCAACTCGGTAATGTTGTTGTATGTATTATTTGATAGATCAACGGTATGGGTAAGTTCCTTTGTATTCTTCTTTAGCCATTTCATCATGATGTAACACCTCTTTTCTCTCCTTTAATATGAGAAAACCTATGGCAAAATATACAAAAAAGCATTCCAAGATGATGCTTGGAATGCCCAATTTATAAACATTTGTTTATACGAGTGCCGTTTCAATGTTATGACTGATAAATGTTCCGATATCTTCCCCATTACAAATCTTAAGAAATGAACCTTCTTGGTTAAAATCAAAGAGGTGTATCGGTAAACCGTGGTCTCTAGCTAAGATTAGAGCCGATTGGTCCATTACTTTTAAATTATTTCGAATAGCTTCGTCATAGTGAAGAGTTGCATATTTGCGTGCTTCTTTAAACCGATTTGGATCACTGTCGTAAACGCCGTCCACCCCTTGTTTTGCACATAGGATGGCGTCACAGTTCATCTCTAGAGCTCTTTGAACTGCAGGATAATCGGTTGTGACATAAGGTTGGCCATTTCCGCCGGCAAATATCACAACATAACCTTTGTTTAAGTGATGAACTGCCCGGAGCCGAATATACGGTTCAGCTACTGCACTTATAGGGACTGAGCTCATCACCCGAACTTCCCGATCCATTTTACTTTTCAAGACCCCTCTTAACATTAAACTGTTTATCACCGTTCCTAATGTACCGATCTGATCAGCTTCAACCCGCTCGATGCCCCAATACTCGGCTAGATTTCCCCTGAATATATTTCCCCCGCCAACAACAATCGCCACTTCAATTCCTTTATCAATAACAGATAATACTTCTTTTGCAATATGGTTTAAGGAAAGATGATCGAACCCTGTTCCTTGGTTGCCTGCCAAAGCGCCGCCACTTAGTTTAATTAATACCCGTCTATAACGCATCCCCTTCGCCTCCATTCCTGGTTACAAAAAAAGAACAAATGACAATAAAAAAGTCATCTGTTCTTTATAAAATGGAAGCGATTTGTAAAATTGAATTGAACCATTTGCTTAGGTCGTGTCATATCCATGATAAACCGCCTCCCCATTTTCTTCTTTTCAATCATTATATACATAAAAATGGTCTTAGGTGAGTTTTATCTTTTTTTCTGATAAAAAAACCATTCGTTTTACCCAAAATTTTAAATTTAGACAATTGACCTAGCCCTTTTTCTTATCAATCTACATATAATGCATGGACAAGATTAGTCAATATCACCATCAGGAGGAAATATTTTTGAATTGTAGAAATAACAAACTCTCAGCAAGAGAGGCCGCAGAATTTTTATGCAAACACGTAAGAGTTGATTTAGACGACGTTTCAGAACACGGCAAACTGGTATGCGTAGGAAGAGATTTCATTGCGCTTAAAACTGACGAATGGGAAGTTCTCTATTTCCCGCTAAACAATGTTAGAGCCATTACCATTGACACTGACAAGGGTTGCCACAAAACAGATTGTAAAAAAATATGCAATGATACTTTCCGAAGTATATTAAGGAAATTAATCAATTGCAAAGTAAGAGTGAACGATGGAAGCGATGATGAAATCGTAGGTGTTCTTACAGACGTAAACCGCCAAACCATTCAAATTGTCCGAGACGACGAAATCGTAATGGTTGTTATCGGGTTTATTAACTTTATTGCTCAAGCTGGAGAATGGGATGGGCACGAAAGCAGCCATTGCAGAATTTTATGCTGTAAAAAAGAAGATCCTTGTGGAAAGAAAAAATGTTTCAAAAAAGAATCTTCATCAAAATGCTGTAAGAGAGAATCATCCTCTTACTATTACAAGTGCAAAAAAGAGTCTTCATCTTCTAGCAGCTGCATAGTAGAATCGTCATCATCTTCATGCTCATCCACTACATCTTCATGCTCAACATCATCTTCATCTTCTTGCTCATCTTCATCTTCATCTAGCTGGTGGAAAAAAGAGTCTTCTAGTGAGGATTGGAAGAAGAAAAAACATCACAAGAAAAGAAATTCAGCAGATCTAGAATCAAGAGGCTGGTTTAAACTCTAAAAAAAACGTCCTGTTTTTAAAAAACAGGGCTTTTTTTTTTAGCTAACATTCTATGAAAAATGAGTGAGAACGAGCGAACAAAGAAGACCTAATGAAGTAATTAAACCAACAGCAGCACCCGCATCTTCATGCGCTTCAGGAAGCATGGTAGAAGATACCATCGCCATGATTCCTCCTCCAGCAAATGCTCCTATTAAAGAAAGAGAAGATACCGATGCATGTTCTAAACATACAAATCCAAGTGCCGAAGCGATTGCAGATATTAGAAAAACGGAGATCCACATCCCCATAATTTTTTGTTTAGAAAATCCTTCCTTTAGTAAACCAATCGAACTGGATAACCCTTCTGGAAAGTTACTTAGAAAGATGGCAACTACAAGCAGCCAGCTCACTTGGCTGTGATCGATCAGACTTGCACCAATCAAGACAGATTCAGGTATCGCATCGAGGAGTGTACCAAAAAAGATGGCCATCCCAACACCTTTTACTTTTTTGGACCCTGATTTTTTTCTTTCATGTCCGCCTTTATTGGACAAGAAAATATTAATAATCGTAAAAATACTAGCACCTAGTATAAAGCCGACAGACGTCACTTTTAAGCTGCTTTGTTCAACAGCTTCTATTAACAATTCAAATGAAACGGCTCCGATTAAAATGCCTGTTCCGAATGCCATGATCCAAGCCGTCCATTTTTTTGGAATTTGAAAGACAAGTCCGATAAACGATCCGAGTAAGACAGCAGAACCTGCTATTCCTCCCCATAAGGCAGCTTGCAGCATGTTTCCATTTCCTTTCTTTCTTTTTTATCACGTTGTCCTTATCACTTTCTTTCTATACGCAAACAAAAAAAGAATAATGAACGTTGAACACGTTCATTATTCTCCCATTATCTTTCTATTAAAAATCTGTACGCTTTGGATCGACATGTTTATTAATGCCAAACTCGTCACTTGGCGTATTTAGATGGTTAAATTGACGATCACGCGCTGTAGTATGTGGTTTTTCCAAGTCCACATGAGTGGATTCGTATTCTGTTTCTTTTCTTCCATCTGTACCGAAGTCTGCTAATCTCGTTTTATCTTTCCATTCTGCAGGATCTGGGCTTTGGATGGTGGTCTGTTCCATTCTTCTGCTTAATTTGTTAAGCGTACGACCCGCTGCTTCACGTCCACCTAAACCAAACGCTAGACCAAAGGCAATGGTAAAGCCGCCTAGGATCAGGATGAAAGCAGCATTTACGATTGTTTTGGCAACGCCAAGCTGGTCAATAGCCATAAAGAACGCCAGCGTAATAATCGTATATTTGGCAATGTTTCCTAAAAGTTTACTTTCTGTTTCTTGCTTTACCATGCTCATGACTACTCGTTTTACAAGATCCCCAGCATAGAAGCCAATTCCAAGAATCAGCACTGCTGTTAATACCATAGGGATATAAGCAAGAACGACCGATAAAATACTTACTAAGCTTTCGAGATTAACTAATTGCAGGGCTTCAATCGTAAATAGTAAAACTACTACAATTTGAGCTGCATAGCCGATGATCTCGGAAATCGTTAATGTTTGATTACTCTTATGAAGAGACCCTAATCCCATCTTATGAAAGATACCGTTAAACCCAACACGCTCTAGCAAGGAAGTAACAGCATTCTTCACCCATTTTCCAATCCATAGTCCCGCTGATACAAGAATAATGGCAACGATAATGTTTGGAATCATATCCATAATCTGTCCTAGCATTCCGATAGCTGGTCCAGATATGCCATTAATATCTAACGTCTCCAGTGCAGAAATAACTACTGGAATCAAGATAAATACATAGACGATTGTTCCTATAACGTGAGAAAGAGAGGTTCTTTCTAATGCTCGATCAGCACCTAATTTTGAAGCCAACCTGTCTGTTCCAATACTTTGTAAAAAGTTTACTAGGATTTCTTTAACTATTTTAGCTACGAGCCACCCTACGAATAGGATGATGGCAGCTCCTAAAAGCTTTGGTAAAAAGGCAAATAATCCGGTCAACATTCCTTCAAGTGGTTCAGAGATTGCTTCAATACCTAGTGCAGCTAGTACGGCAGGCAAGAAAAGAAGCAAGGTTAAGTAAAAAACTGCTTTTGAAGCAGAGATAATCGCTCTATCTGACTGCAATGGATCACGCGTTAGCTTCCAGCGGTGCAAAAGTCTTTCAAACCGTGTGTTCTGACCTAGTTTCTTTACGAGAATCGCTAAACCAGAAGCGATCAGCCATGCTACGGCTGCAATAAGTGCAGCTTTTAACAGATTTGGTATAGCCGCTGCAATGACTCCTAACGCATTTGAGATGGGCTCAGCCACATATGGCAGACTTAGCATATTTAAGAACATGACGATTGCGACAGCCATAAGAATCCAGAATACGACCTTACTGATTATTTCTTCTGATGAATATTTACTGGACCTCGTTTTTTCTAAATTTTCACCATCAGAGTCTGGTGTCATCCATCTTGCTAACTTATTATCAAAATTCGTTTTATGCAGTGCTGTTTTTACGGCTTTCGCAACTAATGATGCGATGAGCCACCCTATTAACAGGACAAGGATAGCAAGAAGCAAATCTGGTAATCTACCTAAATAAGCCATCCATGAATCAGTTACTCCATTATAATCGTACATTTTTTTCCTCCTTTATAAACTAATAAAAATACCTTTTATATGCTCTACTTTCCCATTGGACATACGAGCTAAACTAAAAACTTATAAAAGAGGAACAGAAATGATAGGAGAAAAAATTGTTGGTGAAGGCAAATAAAAAAGCTGACTCCTCTCGTTATGCAACGAAATGGAAGAGCCAGCATCTTTTTATTTCTTAATAACACCGCACAAAACGCGATCACCAGAATCCCCAGCAGGATTCGTTTTATAATCATCAGCTTTTTCGTGAATTACAAGAGAAGTACCACCATTTATAAATAGGGAATTCACTTTGCCTTCTGTAAGAGTAACCATCGTTGACAGAACTTCACTATGAACAACGCCGCTCTCATCAGCTGTGATGTTTTCCATGTCGCCTACATGAGGTCCTTTAGGATTTAAAAAGCCATGCTTCTTATCGGTTGGATTAAAATGGCCACGGGCTGATTTAAAGTCTGGAGGTGTACAAACAGCTTTCTCGTGAAAGTGAATACCATGTTCGCCAGGCTTTAATCCTGTTGCATTCACCTCTACACGAACTCCTTCAGCTGTTTGCGTTAAAGTCGCCTCACCAGCCTTTTTTCCTTTTGTGTCTACCAGATTTACAATATAGGAACCACCTTTTACTTTACTGGATGTCGCTTGTGATTCTTCCATATCGTGATCTTTGTGTTCATCTTCAGTTTTGTTGCCGCATGATGCTAAGGCGATAATCAGCACCAGTAACAGCGTAGTGTATAACATTTTTTTCAACTCATTTACCTCCTGATGAATAGCGAATACTCTATTTTCCGCCCAATCATCAGAACTTTAAACATCATTTTAAAAAATGTGTTCGCAGTACCGTTTCAACAACCTCTTCATTTTTCAGCTGAACATAATAGGTCTTAGCATTTTCTCTGGAACTAACAGAATGATGAAGCTCTCCATCCATAAAATGCAAGGCTGTACCATCATCTGCTGCATAGCCAGCTTTTAATCCTTCTCTTATCAATTTGTGAAAAGCAGGTCTTCTATCTTCTTCTCCATCATAATGAGGACAATGGCTTCCTTTTAAGAACCCTAGACATTGAAGCCCCCGCAGAGGCCCAAATGAATCTGTAACCCCTTCTTCGAACCAGCAAAGAGAACCCGCACTTAAACCCGCTAGAATCTTTCCTTCTTCATATGCTTTTTTTAATAGCAAGTCAAGCTCCCACTCTCTCCAAAGAGCAAGCAAGTTCTTCGTATTTCCTCCACCAACATAAAAGATATCCTGCTGACTAACAAACTCTTCTATGTTGTGAGGGGGTGAAAATAAAGAAAGATGTGCAGGTTTACAGTTTTCCGTCTTAAACGCATGATAAAATCGTTCGATATACCCTTCTGCATCTCCGCTAGCTGTAGGGATAAAACAAATAGTTGGCTGTTCCTTCTTACATTGCGAAAGGATGTAGCGATCGAGCTTTTTATTCTCAGGTTCCATCGAAAATCCGCCGCCACCCATTGCGATGATCTGTTTCATAATGCTTACCACTCCTTTTTTATGCATTTCGCTTGGTGGTTTCGATATTCCTTTTCCTTTTGTAACTTTCTCTCTTTAGATAAACCAATAATCCAAGAGTTACTAACCAGTGAGTGTAGACAACTATTCATAAAAAGCATGTAAAACACCAGCCGACTTACGACTGGTGTATGTTTTATACGTCTCTTCTTAAAGCTTTTAGTACATCTACTGTAGTTGCTTTTGCTGCAGGCCGCCAACCTGAAATCAATGTTACGCTCATACAGATCGTAACGGCTATGGCAGTCAGACTCCATGGGATATAAGAAATCATAAACCCTTCTGGTGCTTTTTCACCAACGAACTGCTCCATAATGATAGGGAGTACAAAATTCACAGCATAACTTATGATGTATGCTAAAAGTGTACCTAGTCCTACACCCCATAAACCGATATAACCACTTTCTAATAGAAAAATACCCTTAATGGTCTTAGGTGTAGCGCCTATCGCTTTCATGATTCCAATGTCCTGTGATCTTTCCGTTACCGCCATCGTCATCGTATTGAAGATACCGATTGATGCGATAAGCACCGCAATAGCACCTATAAAAATTAATCCAGCTTTAAACAACGTAAAATAAACGTTCATTTTTTTTAGTTCTTTTATGATTGAATAGGTTTGGTAATCGAGGTTCTCAATCTTTTCAGTGACTTCTTTAACATCATCTGCAGAAGCAGTGAATACTTTAACTTCTTCATAACTGTCCGCAAATTCGGCTTGAGGATCCAGCTCGGCTAAAATCTTAATGACTTGATTATGCAAATCTTCTGTTATAAAAACAGAAGCATCTACAGCCCACTCTCTTGCCGGTTTCTTACGTATTCCGACTATCTTTACTTCAAGAGTTTTTACCGATGCGTCTGCTTTTATCTCTGGGTTATCTACCTTTATATGATAGGCGAGCGTTGTGTTCAGCAAATCACCGTCATATGAAAGTTCATTCATCTTCTTTTGTGCATCTTCCTCACTCAATCCTTCTACAAAATTCTCTGGCATATCCTTTCTTAACTCTTTTGCAAAATGATATCCTACAACGATTTCATTTTCATTTTTTGGCATTCGCCCTTTTTCAAGTTCGAACCCTGCTTTTTCTTCCGAAGGCATGTGAGCACTCATGACATTAGCGTATGTATAGTATTCACCAATGGAAAGCTGATTGGCTGGAGTAAATTTTTTACGTGTGACTGCTTCCACTCCTTTAATCTGTTCTAGATTTTTCACATCCTTTTCAGTTATTTCCCCACTATCCTTGTGAATGAGTATTTCGTTTACCATACGAAAACTCATCACATCATCCACAGCTGTTTTATGAATTGCAAAACCGATGGATGCCAGCATTATCAAAAAGGCACAGCCAATTGTTGATGCTAAAATGGTCATCCATACTCGTGTTTTGTTTTTCTTCATATTGCTTCTTACAAACCTGTGTTTATCTTTGAACTTCATGAAGCATTCTCCCTTCTCTTAATGATCCGTCAATGATCTCCACTTTCCGATGAGCAATAGAGGCCACTTCATGATCGTGGGTAATGATTAAGAAGGTAATTCCGTATTCTTTGTTAAGCTCTTTTATAAAAGATAAGAGTTCTTTTTCATTCTCTGAGTCTAAACTGCCTGTTGGTTCATCAGCTAATAGCAATGGTGGATTTAAGATAAGAGCTCTTGCTATACTAACGCGCTGCTGCTGCCCACCTGACAGCTCACTTGGATAGTGGTGGATGAAAGACTCAAGACCTACTCTTCTTAGCATTTCAATCGTAGTTTGTTTTCTTTCTTGTTCTCCTACACCCTTTAACACGAGTGGAAATTCAACATTTTCAAAAGCTGTCATGGACGGAATCAATTGAAAACTTTGAAAGATAAAACCAAGATGATTTAATCGGAAGTCTGCCCAATCCGTTTCAGAAAACCCGCTTACTTGTGTATGATCAATCGAAATAGAGCCAACCTCTGGCTGTATAAAACCTGATATCAAGTTTAAAAGCGTTGATTTACCAGAGCCGCTTCTGCCTACTATCGCAACGATTTCCCCTCGTTCTATATGAAGATTAATATCGTGCAGAACGGGAACAATATTTTCTTTTCCTTTTTTTCCAATCTTAAATGCGTAAGATAATTTTTTTACTGAAATCATTTTTCCACCCCTTATGTATTAAGTGTACTATTTATAATAATACACATATACCATGTAAAATATTTGAATGTCAATACATTCCATCCGTTTTTTAAAAAAGGATTTAAAGGGAAAGGAATCGTATAGTAAACAAAAGGCAAACATCTAGGAGGTTTACACATGTTAAAGTGGCAAACAAAAGAGGGCTATTCAAAACTATTAAAAGATCTCATTTCGATACCGAGTATTACGAATCAAGATGGGGAAATGTTTATGGCAGAACACCTTTACCATACTCTCTCTTCTATAGAATATTTCGGTAATCATCCTGACCATGTTCGTCACCACCCTACTCCAGATGGTCGTAAACTCGTAACGGCATTCGTTCAAAATGATCCAGCTGTTAAGGAGACTATTATTCTTTTAAGTCATTTCGACGTCGTTTCTGTTGAAGACTTCGGGGAGTGGAAACATCTCGCCTTCCGTCCCGATGAATTAACGGAGAAGATGATTGAAAATAAAGAACAGCTTCATCCATTTGTTCAAGAAGATATCGAAACAGGAGAATGGCTGTTTGGCCGTGGATCCATGGACATGAAGGCAGGGGTTGCTCTTCATTTATCCATGATTGAAAAAGCTGCAACAGGGCATTTTAAAGGAAATGTGCTCATGATCTCTGTACCAGATGAAGAAGTCCATTCTGCGGGAATGCTTGCAGGGGTTAGTGTTTTACGACAATTACAAGAAGAATACGACATTCAATACATTGCTTGTCTGAATGGCGAACCGAGCTTCACAAAATATCCGGGTGATACGTCACCTTATATGTATACAGGATCTACTGGAAAGATTCTTCCTGGTTTTCTGTGTTATGGAAAAGAGACACATGTAGGAGAACCGCTTGCAGGTATGAATGGCAATGCAATGGCGGCGGAAATTACGAGGGAACTGGAATGGAATGTTGATTATGTTGAGACGTTCCGAAAAGAAGCAACGCCCGTCCCTACTAACCTCATTCAAAAAGATTTAAAAGATCATTATTCTGTTCAAATTCCGCATGCTGCAGTTACCCTCTTCAATCTTATGCTGTTTAATAGACCGCTATCAGAGATTACATCGATGCTGATCAACAGTGCTAAAAAAGCAGCCACAAGTCTAGAAGACCGATTGTATAAGAGCAGTCAGGCTGTTTCAAGAATCGTTCCTTTTACTCCAGTTAAGGAAAAAATCAATGTGATTACATTTAATGAGCTTTATGAACATGCTGTAGAAAAATACGGGCAAGAGGAGCTGGACCGAAGAGAAAATATGCTGCAAACCAATAACCCAAATGCCGATGAGCGGGAGCTGACGATTCAATATGTTTTCGAACTTGCTAGCTTGTGCCGTGATATATCGCCTATGATGGTCCTGTTTTACACGCCGCCTTTTTATCCGCCGGTATGCTCAAGTGATCATCCGTTAATAAAGCTTACAACGAATCAAGTTGTAGAACATGCTAAAAGTAAGTTTAATAGCAACCTTGTAAATGTACATTATTTCAGTGGTTTATCAGATTTGAGTTATATCGGCTTTAAAGGTGATGCACATGACCTCTCTTCTTTCACAACCAATTTTCCTTTACTTGGGTCTCGATATAACATTCCTTTTGATGATATGAAAGAAATTGATATTCCCGTAATCAATATCGGTCCCCTAGGCAAAGATGCCCATCAGTGGACAGAACGGATTGAAATAAATAGGGTGATGAAAGAGACACATCCTTTAATCGTTTTTGCCATGGAAGCCTTGTTTGAAAATGTAAAAAAATAAAATACAAAACCAGATCTTGTTACAGATCTGGTTTTTGTTATGAGGAAAAATAGATGTCTTTTATTTTTTGTGCAATCAAAGGAATATTGTTTGCGACTTGTTGAACACCATATCCCATATAGAGGGGAGATGTTATAAAACGGGGCATAATCTTGCAATAAGTCGCGTCTTCATTTTTATAGAAAAAAAGATTGTAGCTTGTACAGCTTCTATGAAAATGATTTAGCAAAAAGTGCGCCCCTGCTTGAATGCAATCAGCAAACAAGGAAAGTTCTGCTCCTTTTTCCCATTTTACATTCAATTCATAAAAACCCACACGTGGTTCAGTTGAAGCTGTAAAACTAACTCCATGCTGTTCAAGAATAGGAATTCCATCAAATTGAGTAATGGAAAAATCATGCTGACAATCTACATCATTCAAACCAATAATCTGCATATGTGGATGACGAATCGTCCCTCCAGATATCGGACCATGATTTTTAAAGAACATAACAGAGCGATATTTCCCGCTCTCCCTCATTCGCTCCCAATGTGTTAACCCGAAATGCAATACGGAATACAGATGTTCCTTTGCATACGTGGATAACTCACCTTCACACTCGTCAGTTTCAATAAGCACCGTCTGATAAGCATTGTCGAGTACCGTGTATTTATTTTTCACTAAAATGATAGAACCATTTCTATCGATTACTTCTTCAAGCTCATCAATGCGACAAAAAGGACAAGGAGTTTCTTTGTTGCGGATGCTGTTTGGTTTTTGTGCTCCTACATCTGTAAAAAAAGTTAATTGTGTATGTTTCATACTCTTCACCGCTTTTAATTGTTTCCTGTCTAATTTCTATCTGTTTCTAAAATTTCCTCTTAACATCTTGCTATCATTTAGATATTTGTTCCCATCTAAGCTTCCCATCTTCTTTTTCAATGGTTCCTAGCCAGTCAAAATTAGATTCGTACTGCAATTTGGCCGCTAACAAATCGTAATTTGCACTGACCGTATAGACTTTTACATTAACATAATTCCATAGTTCTCCCAAGTAGTTTTGTGCTTCATATGGTTCATTCAGCGTTAAACGAGAAACTTCTTTCAAATAGGATTCAGACAAATTGACTTGATCTTGATAGGACAAATTATCAGGAAACATGATATGAACAGTCAGCAAATCACCTTTTTGATAGGCATCAATTCCCGAAACATTATGGTAGTTCCTCATATCATGTCTAGCTTTTGTAAGTATAGCTTGATTGGCATACGGAATCTTTGCCGCATGCTCTGCTTCTTTTTGTTCAAGAGGTTCTGGAATACTTTGTGCAAATTGAATAAATATAAAGATGAACGCAACTCCTATCGCTACACTTAAACTTTGGTGGAACCAGTGATAGAACCAGCTTTTTGGAGCAGGAGGCCTGTTTAACTGACGAATTTTCTTCAGAACTTTTTGTCTGTGTTCATCATGAAAAGTTATGTTTTTCATACGCCCTTTGTTTAGGATCTCAGGCAGCTGCTTTAAAGGATCTTCCATGATTTCATCTCCCTTTCTCCATTTTCCGTCTGAGCATCTCTCGCCCACGTTGGAGCAACGTTCTAATTGAAGGTTCTTTTTTATTTAAAACATGACTGATCTCCAAGACAGAGAGTTCTTTATAATAGTATAAGAGAATGACCTCACGATACTTAAGCGGCAGCCTTAACACTTCATCTGCTAAAGCCTCGTGCTCACTTTTTTGTACGATCGTAAGTTCTGGTGTTAAAGAAGGGGACTGCTTGGACTTTCCGAGGCGATCAATCACATGAATGTACTTTTTCCAGCCGCTTCTTAAATAATCTTTACATAAATTGACGGTAATGGCATAAACCCATGTTTTTACAGATGACTCACTGCGAAAGCTTTCTTTATGTACAAAACATTTTACGAACACTTCCTGTGCCAGGTCTTCTGCCAGTTTTCGGTCTTTCACATAGGTGTAAGCCAGTCTGATCACTTTATCCTGATACAGGTCCATAATTTGAATCAGCCATTCTTCTTGTGATAGACCTTGTATGCTGCCATCATACGTCCCTGCCTTTGGTGTATGTTTCAAGTCCATCCCCCTTCCTTTAATGTTTTATTACTTAGACGATTGCAGTCATATTTTTTATTCAAAAAACTTAAAAAGATGCTGTAAATGGGTATGCTACCGGCCCCTGATCGAATGGCAGCTCCCCTTTGACCATGAGTGTGCCCTCTTTTTTCTTGTATTGAAGTGGGTATGAATGGGTTAGTTGATCAGGAGTAAAATAGATTTCTACTTCCGTAAACAGTTCGGGTATCTGTTCACATATGTCATGAAGGGATATACGTTTTTTGCCAATTACATCAAATAGTTTCAAGATCCCATCTTCGACGAGATAAACGAGCAGGAGATCCAACGAATCGCTATAATACAACTTTTCTGCTAAATAAGGATTATATAAGTTTAGATAAAAGGAATGTTGATAGGATAATGGTGTGAAAATATAAGAATTCGGATATTGTTTGAGAAAGCATGACTGAATAACTTTAAGGTCCTCTTCTTTTTGATAATCCAATTTTCGAAGCGTACACTCTCTAACCTTGTTATTTTTGATAGCATTTGAAATGAATATATGTTCTTCCACATTAACAAAGCCATACTTTTTGTAGAGTGCAGGATTTTCTGTCTGAAGAAAAACATGAGAATAGTTGTCTTTTAAATCATGTAATACATGTCTCATTAATCTCGTCATGTGCCCCTGTCCTCTTTCACTTGGAAGAGTCATAACAGATTGTATGCCTGCAGCAATAACAATTTTCCCACCCATCATCCATTTCATTGGGATAACTGAAACATTAGCAACCGCTTGTTTCTCTTTAAAAAGAGTATATGGACAATAGTCTGGGTTCCAAAACCCTCTTGAATAATAGTCTTCTAGCATCGAGGTGGGAATACCAAAAACCTGTTCAAACAGCGGGTAAAGAGCTTCCCGGTGTTCGCCTTGTAAAGAACGACTTATTTGTAATGTGATTTGCACAGTAATACCTACTTTTCTTAAAATCTGTTCATCTAAATATACCATTTATATTCCATTATCATACATATTATTACAAATGACGTCGGATAATGTTTCATTCTGTAATATTTTGAAATGTAACTGTAATATTATTTCGGAATAATTGATGTCCAAAGAATGTTATAATCATTTTTGTAAAGAAATTGGCAACATTTGCACTAACAAGGAGGAGTACCCATTTTGAAACGTAAGCTCGTAATGGCAACATTGTCTCTCAGTCTAGCATTTACTACATATTCTGTTTCGGCAGAATCATTGTCTTCTATAAAACAAAAACAGCAACAGAACCGTACTGAACAGCATAAAAAAGAGAACGAATTACATGATAACCACGAAGAACAAGATAGTGTCGTACAACAAATTGAAGCTTTAGAGAATTCTATCAGTAAAACGATTAATCAAATTAAAGATAAAAAGCAGTCTATTGAAGCTACAAAAGCTTCTATTGAAAAACTCAAAAAAGAAATTGATGTCCTTGAAAAGCGTATTCAAAAACGTGACGCTATCCTTAAAGATCGTGTCCGTTCCATGTATGAAAGCGGTGGGGCAATCAACTACTTAGATGTATTACTAGGAGCAAAAGACTTTGGCGATTTTCTTGATCGTGTCTTTGCCCTTAACGTGATTGCTGAACAGGATAAATCCATCTTAGAAGAACATAAGCAAGACAAATTATCAGTTGAAGAGAAAAAAGAGGCAGTTGAAAGTCAGTTATCGTCTCTTAGTCAAGAATTAAAAGATCTTCAAAACTTAAATGACAAACTTACCGACCAGAAAAAGCAAAAAGACGCCCTACTTGCAAAGTTACAAGAAGAAGAAAATCATATTCATGAAGATATGATGGAGCTTAAAGAAAAAAATGAATTGCTTGCGGCACAAGAAGCTGCGATTAAAGCAGAAATCGCACGTGCCAAACGCGAAGAAGAAGAACGTAAAAAGAGAGAAGCTGCAGCACGGGCAGCAGCAGAAGCGGCAGCTGCAAAAGCCAAAGCAGAAGCTGAGGCAGCGGCTAGAGCAAAGAACTCTTCAAAAGCAAAAACAAGCTCAAACTCATCATCCCGTGCACCTATAGCAACACCAGCTCCTGCTCCAGCACCAAATAACAATGTATACCGGGACTTTATTTTCCCAACACAAGGAACAATTACTTCTAATTATGGATATAGAAGCAGTGGCATGCACTATGGAATGGATATTGCAAAACGAGGTTCTAGCGTCCCTATCGTTGCAGCAGCATCTGGAACTGTTGCAAAAGCTTATTATTCAGACAGCTATGGAAATGTTGTTTATTTAAATCACTATATTAACGGACAGTTGTATACAACTATTTATGCTCATATGAGAATGGCTCCTGCTGTTCGGTCTGGACAATCTGTATCTCAAGGTCAGTTCCTTGGATATCAAGGGAATACAGGCGCATCTCGTGGTCAGCATTTACATTTTGAATTACACAAAGGTCCATGGAATCAAAGTAAGTCCAATGCAGTCGATCCTAGACCATATATTCAATAATACACAAAAAAGCCGCTGAGATTTTATACTCTGCGGCTTTTCGTTTATACGTAACATCCCCCATTTATCGTTAAGCCAACCTTCTTTTAAATGGCTCCTCCGAGTAATCGACGCACAGGATGGCGCGTATATTCAGCCATCAAGCGATAATGCGGCCGGATAATCTCAGATGTTAAGTACGCTGATACCGTTGCACCTGGCATCCTTTTTGTGTTGAGCACATCAATGATCTCACCGATCGTACCTGTTCCGATTCCATGCCCAAAAACCTTTCCATTTCCAAGATCAACGACATTTTCTCCCTGCCACTGAGGTGTGTTTGGATGATGTTCAGGGTTTTTTATATATCTTACATCTCCAGGCAATGAGTCACCGGATGGGGCAGCGATTATTTGAAGGTCTTCATCATGCTCGGTACTATAGAGAAGCAATCCGTTAAACAATTGATTAAACATTTTCGTTCCAATACTCTCTAGGACGGCTTTGTATAGCATAATCATAATGGCAGTTGTGCATTCGAAGCCATATTTTTTTCCATTAATAAAAATATCGGTTATCGCATCTGAAGGCGGTACTCCAGGTCGAAGTAAAAAACCGCCATACGCTGTACGTCTCCAATATTGTGGATTGCACCGAGAGTTTACAAAGGTGGCAAATCCGGCACCACTGTCACGCATTGCATAGGCCGCTGCTACGATATTCGAACGCATAACTACTTCAAACAAAAATTGGTGAGGACTTGAATAATAAAAAGATTCTCTAGAGTTTTTTAGCTTTTCACCGATTTGTTTTTGAGCGCTAGTAAGCCGGTCGAAACCAGAGATTTGAGCAGTATCTACTGAATACCCATTAACAAAAATCAATTCTCTCCCCCCTGTCTGCACAGGATATTACATAGTATGGCGAGAGAAGAAAAGTGGTGTTATTTATGCCCCTCTGTTTTTTAAAAACCTAAAGGATGATTTGAAAGCTGGTGTATTGATTTTGTTTATTGGCAATGTAGTACGTTTAGCTTTTATATCCAAGAGGATCTGTACCCATTGGAAACATAAATGAAGGTTCAAATGGAGCTATACCTATCATTTCCATATGATCGTCATACAAAATTTGAACTTGTCGTACGTGGCTGTCGAATAACACAGAAAAGATAAGGCTTGAAAGGATCAAGCCAAAGATCATGCTGAAGCCGATCCAAAACTTATAATTTTTGATCAAAACTACTTCACCTCGCTTTTTACCCTTTCCGTAAACTCAAATTTGCCTATTGAAACAGATTTCTCTTGAAGAACACTTGATAATTTATTCTTTTTTTTGTTTCTTTTCACATTAACGTTTCGAGAATCTAGATATTGCAACAGTCCTTCTGCCATAAGTTGAAAGGAATAGATCGCAACACCAAACATAATAATAGGTCCTAGTGCAATACCTGGATTAATATGAATAAGATTATAATAATCACCGATCAGCCCAGACCATTCATTCGTGGTAGAAACAGGAGGGTCTGGAATAAGTGGATTGTAATCAACATCGGTTCCTCCAAAGAAGAGTTTAAAATATCCGAGATGAATAAAAATGATAAGCACCTGTACACATTGCTGAAAAAACACGATAACAAGCTTAGGCCATACGTGAGGCATCACATGCTTGCTGAATATTCTCCACCGACTTGCTCCTAACACTAGAGCACCTTTAATGAAATCTTCTTTTAAAGAAGATGCGATTATGTTCCCAATCATGGAACCAAGAAGCGGCACAACGAGAATCGTTAAAACGAAGATTTCAATTCCCACCCTCGCATAATAGGGAAAAATAAAATATTCCTCCCACCCGGGCATTCTTAACTGTTCCCATAAAACTGGAGTAAGAATGAATACCGAAACGATTGTAAGCGGAACAAAATAAAAAGCACTTAGCAGCTGCTCTAAATTTCCCCTAATTTTTTCTGGCATGTAAATTGCTAAGGGTATCGCAAACATAAAACTAACCAAAACCCTTAGAAACCCAATAAGAATAACACTGAACAATGTATATTTAGCTCCTTGCAACACTTTCATAGCAATGTCATAGCCTAAAGCATCAGTGCCCATCGGAAACATGAGAGAGGGCTGAAAGGGTGCAGCACCTATCATTTCCATATGATCGTCATACAAAATTTGAACTTGTCGTACGTGGCTGTCGAATAACACAGAAAAGATAAGGCTTGAAAGGATCAAGCCAAAGATCATGCTGAACCCGATCCAAAACTTGTAGCTCCTGATCATAACGTTCTACCTCTAACAGTAAACCTCATGATGATCCACTCCATTGCTGCATAGACCAGAAAAAAAGGGATGACCAGTAATATTAGGCAAGCTGCAAGCATTTCCGGTCTAAAATCGTGGTACATATAGTGAGTAATTCCGTGGATATTGAAAATGATTTCTACTAATAACAAATTTGAAATCATAAACCAAAGAACTGATTTTGAAAAATGAAAAATGCCTTCACTCGTGTTTCGTGTCACATGTACAACCAATACATACAGTCTTCTCATCCCTTTCGCTAGGCTTGTTTCTACGTATTGTTTACTCATTTCTTCTTCTGTCATAAGAATCATCATTTTATAAAAATAAACGAACGGCAAGATCATCAGACACGCAATAGGTACCAAGTAGATTCTGCTTTCTGCCCCTAAAGCAGCAACATTAGAAACGAGGAGACCTGTCTTTTTATAGATTAGAACGATGCCCATCTGCACGAGTGCGAACACTAGGAGATCAGGCATGGACTCTAAAAAAGTAAGAACATTCTTTATGATTCTTCTGATGAATATCGGCAGCAAAAGTGTGCCCCAGGTCAATATTTGAGCAGAGCAAAAAGCGATACATAATGCCCCAAAAAGAATGCTTAACGAATAAAAATAAGGTCCCCAGATGTCTTCCAAAAATAAGCGCTCTGATCCTTGATTAAAATAAATCATTTTGTCTAATCTCAAAACCTCTAATGACACAGCTGCTATTTTATCGACATAAGCGGAAACATCTTTGTTCATAATTAAGCCTGGCAAGCCGCTTATCAAAATGATGGAAATCATGGTTAACAAAAGCTGCAGAACCAGTTTTTTTATAATCCTCATTTCTCTCCCCCCTCTTCTTTCCTACATAGACGAATGAACCTCTGCATATCATTCATCTCTTTTTCCATTCGAAGGATAAAAACAAAAAAACAATCCATATTAAGGAAGAGAAAATACGGAATTGAGGAGTTTTTATGCTGAATAAAATAGCCATGGGAGCCATTGTAGTGAGCTGTCTCTTTTTCATAGGACCCCAGATGCCTCTAGCAAAAGAACCTTTGACTTACTTCCCTATCGTTAAAAAAGGCGAGATGCTGGAATGGGAAAAAGTAAATAAGCTTCTTCCTAAGGGAACATCCTTCAAAGTCATTGATCTCGAAACGGGCTTTTATTTTCAAGTTCAAAGAAGAGCTGGCAATCAGCATGCTGATGTTCAACCTCTCACTCATGATGACACTGCTGTCTTAAAGCATTTATACAATGGCAAATGGAGCTGGAACAGGCGCGCCATCCTTATTCCAGTCAAAGGAAAGATGATTGCAGCTAGCATGCATGGAATGCCACATGGAGGTGGTGCTTTGGCGAATGGGTTTCCTGGGCATTTTTGTATTCATTTCTCAGGTAGTTCCACTCATCGTTCAAGAAATATCGACCCTTCCCATCAATTGATGATCTTAAAAGCAGGAGGGCATTTGGATAGATATGCGAGTGGCGCAAGTGCCAGGCAAGCAGTTTCTATGTTCCTTGTCGGAATGAAGCAACAAGATCTTACACTTGCCAAACCTGTTTTAAGTGCCCGCCTTCAGAGAGACAAAGACATACGAGAACTTTTCAAAGGAATAACGAGCATGCAATATGAAATAAGAAAAAAGAGTACACGATTTCCTCCCATTGTTCGTACGGACATATCTGCAAAAGTGAAAAAATATGACGAGAATGGGAAACAAACTGTACATTACACCTTTTCCTTAGAACGAAAATCAATGACAGATAGCTGGAAGATTATTAAGATTAAACAATAACTCTACCTTAAGTTAAGAACCCTTAGCTTAAGGTTTTTTGTATAAACACGAATAATAATGATTGATTTAAATTAAACGTTCGTATTTTACTTGAAATCTTCCGGAATAATTGTTATATTTACCAATGGCAAACATTTAATCAAAAGATTTAGGATAAAGATCTTCAAGGGGGACGTTATGAATACCCATTATGATGTGATTGTTGTTGGAGCAGGTCCAGCTGGTATATTTACATGTTATGAACTAACAAGACAGCTTCCTGATGCAAAAGTGTTGTTGATTGATAAAGGGCACGATATCTATGCCCGTTCATGCCCCATATTAGAGAAGAAAATTAAAAAATGTCCTCCGGCTGCCGGTAGAAAAGAATTTGCAGGTTGTCTTCCTGCTTGTTCGATCACGAACGGTTTTGGTGGTGCAGGTGCTTATTCTGACGGAAAATTTAACATAACTAGCGAATTTGGCGGATGGATGACTGACTATCTTTCAGAAGAAAAGGTCGTTGAACTGATTAAATATGTAGATGAAATCAACTTAAACCATGGAGCAACAGATTCCATTACAGATCCACTGACACCTGAAGTTAAAGCCATTGAAAAACGAGGGTACGCTGCTGGTTTAAAACTGTTACGCGCTCAAGTCCGCCATTTAGGAACAGAACAGAATCTTGAAATTTTAAAAAGCATATATGAGTATTTGAAAACCAAGATTGATATGAAGTATAAAGCCGAGGTAGAAGATATTCTAACTGATCGAAATGAAGAGGGATATCTCGCAAAAGGAATTGTATTAAAGGATGGCACTACTCTTCATGCTCAAAAAGTGATTATCGTTCCTGGACGGGACGGATCTACATGGTTAACAAAACTATTAAAGAAACGGCGAATCAAAATGACGGCTAACCAAGTCGATATCGGCGTTCGTGTCGAAACGTCTAATCTGGTCATGGAAGAGATTAATCATCATCTGTATGAAGGGAAATTTGTCTTCAATACTTCTGTTGGCACAAAGGTTCGTACCTTCTGCTCAAACCCTTCAGGTCATGTAGTGGTAGAAAATCACTCAGGAATCATGCTGGCGAATGGTCACGCGTATAAGGATCCAAAGTTAGGCAGTGATAACACTAACTTCGCCCTGCTTGTTTCCCACCAATTTGCTGAGCCGTTTGATCAGCCGACAGAATATGCTCATGAAGTTTCAAAGCTGGCAAATCAGCTTTCTATGGGCGGATTAGTTGTGCAAAAATACGGAGATATTCTAAAAGGACGCCGTTCTACTGACAAGCGAATCAAAGAGGGCTTTTTACGTCCTACATTAAAAGAAGCGGTACCAGGAGATCTCGGGCTAGTTCTTCCATATAATACAATGAAAAGTTTAATTGAAATGACAGAAGCGTTAGATAAAGTTACTCCTGGAATTGCTTCAGAACATACATTATTTTATGGAGTTGAGGCAAAATTCTATTCTGCGCGGCCGAAGCTTGATGATAAATTTGAGTCTGAAATCGGCGGTCTCTATGTAGGTGGAGATGGTGCCGGGATTACCCGCGGACTTGCTCAAGCGAGTGCATGCGGAGTTTGGATCGCGCAAAACGTTGCAGCAAAGCTAAAAGAAAAGCAACCTGTTTTGGTTTAAAACAAGTGCTCTTTTCTAAAAGATTGTTGCAAATGGTGATTTTATTATCTCTTCTATGACAAGTTGATTGGAGTGCAAGGTGCGAGACTCCTGCGGGATGAGCGGGACAGGTGAGACTCCCTAAAGCGCAAAGCGCTAGGAGGCTCACCGCACGCCCCGCGGAAAGCGAGCATCCTGGAACGGAAAACAACTACATTCAAAAACAACAAAGTTTACGAACAGCCAAAACAAAAAACGATGCTAAAGGAAACTCCTTTTAGCATCGTTTTTCTTTTACAATCTCTTACGTTGAAAATAGGATGATACGTCCTCTAATCAGAGCAATAATAAAACCTACAATTGCACCAATCAGAGCTGGGACAAGCCATCCGATTCCTTCTGCATACAACGGGATGACAGAATAGATTTCTTCGATAGGACCAAGCTTTAGCCCAAACGCTTTTAATCCATCAGCAACCGAAATAAATGCCGTAGCTATGATCGAACCAATGTACACTTCAGAACGTCCTGAAAAGGCTTCATGGAAAAAGGACAACAGAATAAGCACGATCGCAATTGGATAGATTGCCACCAATACGGGTACAGAGACTTTAATTAACTGACTTAAGCCAAGGTTCGCGACACCAGCACTAAAGATGCTTAATGCAAGGATCACATGCTTATAAGGCAATTTAGGGAACATCTTTACGGCAAACTCACCGCAAGCAGTGACAAGACCAACTGACGTAGTCAAACAAGCTAAAGCCACTGCAAGCCCTAGCAACAAGTTGCCAGGCTGACCAAACAGCTGTGACACGACATTCGTTAAGATTTGGCCACCGTTTTCCGTTGTACCAAGTCCCTGACTCGTTGCTCCAAGATAAGCTAAAATGCTATAGACTGCTGCAAGACAAATAGCTGCAATTATCCCCGCTTTAATCACCATCTTCGTGACTGTCTCTTTTTTCATTCCCGGTTTTTTAACAGCTGAAATCACAACAATACCAAATGCTAATGCTCCAAGAGTATCCATCGTTAAATAGCCATCCATGAAACCTTTTACGAGGGGACTATTTTGATACTCAGGTGTTGCTTTTCCAAGTGTTCCAACAGGTGATATGATGGCTTTCACAAGTACTGAGCCAATGATCAGCAGCAATAAAGGTGTTAAAATATTTCCGATTCTGTCCACTAGCTTTGACGGATTTAAAGCAAGCCAGTACGTTAGAGCAAAAAACACAACGGTGAACAAGAAAAGAGGCACACCGTTATTCCATCCTTCTGGTAAAAACGGAAGAGCAGCCATCTCGAACGCAACTGTTCCCGTTCTTGGAATTCCAAAGAATGGTCCGATAGCTAAATACAGAACAAAAGCAAAAACCAATCCAAATAGAGGGTTTACACGTTCTGTTAATGTTTGCAGTCCTCCGCCTACCCGTGCTAAAGCAATTACTCCTAATAACGGAAGACCCACTCCAGTTATAAAGAAGCCAACCATTGATTTCCAGACCATGTCACCTGCTGCCTGACCCAATGCTGGCGGAAAGATTAGATTTCCAGCTCCAAAAAACAATGCGAACAACATTAATCCCACTGAGAGTGTTCGTTTCTCCATTTTATTTACCTCCTCTGTGGTATTCCTATATAAAATTTATCGAATTTTGTCGAAATTATTTAATTTCCATATGTATTTGTAACACGATTATCGATTGGAGTCAATATTCAGATATATGAATTTTCTAATAAATGATAATAATGACTAAACGGTCATAGAGAAGCGATAAAGAAAGAGTGAAAATCTCAGAAACTTAACAAAAAAGAGTGACGCCAAAAGTATTAATCCTTCTGGAGTCACTCTTTTTATTCATGAATTAACGGTTTGTTGGGAAAATACGGCGAACCGTTTCATTAAACTCTTTTGCAAAGCCTGAAACTGGATTTCCTTTGTCGATCTCATCCGCATATCCTTGCATACGATCCGTAAAATCAGGGTTCGTTGAAACAAACACGTCATTAATATCCGAATCTGTATTTCTTACAGTGTCTGCGATCATTCTTTCCATTTCTTTTGTAAGCTTCATACTTTCGTCGCCCTTAAGCGTCGCAGCTACATACGCATTGTTATCCGTTACGATAACTGTTGCATCCTCTACGTCTTTTAAATCAGTTACTTTGTCTGCCGCTTTGTCAGCTACATCCATCCGTGAATTTTCATTAATCCCGTCATTGTTCATGCCCATATTCATGTCCATGTCCATGTCACGGTCTCCGCGATTATTGTAGTTCACGTCAGTCAAATTGTCGCGCGCTTCTTCTCCCATGTCCCTATCGTTGTTCATATTACAAGCCCCAAGAAAAGAAGAAAGCATTACTGCCATTGATGTAACTAATATTGCCTTTTTCATTTTAGATGACACTCCTTTAATAAATTTTTGACTGTCATCTTATAAAATTTGTTCTTACGAGAGAAAATATACATGGAACTAAATTTAAGCCACTGTCATTTTATTGATACTTCTGTAATCGCAAAATTATCTGCTTTTCTATATAAAAAAATCGTCTCCAGTTAGGAAACGATTTTATTTAAACCACTCATTTGAATATGTGCTTTTATTTTTCGGTTTAAAAATGATCCATGCAATCAAACCTAGGGCTATCAATAAGAAAGCGTAGGTGCCGACCCGATGGATAATGTCCATAACAATAGCCCATCTCCCTGCAAGCTGATTGCCTATCACGATAAAGAAAGAACACCAAAAGATCGCTCCGCTGTATGCATAAACAGCAAACTGCCTAAAAGGTAACGAATACATTCCGGCAAAATAGGCTGTGAGATGTCTGATGCCTGGAATAAAGTACCCAAAGAAAAGTGCTGTTTTTCCGTATTTTGTAAAAAAATGCTGAGTCTTATTAATTTTATCCTCAGATATTCCAAATTTTGGTCCTAATTTATACAACAATGGTTTTCCGCATATTGTTCCGAAATAATAGCTTCCCGTTATACCTGTTAGCGCTCCCAAAAATGCACTCAAAACAGCTGGAACGGCTGGCAGGTCACCCATAAAAATAAAATAACCTACTGTAGCCAAAAGGATTTCATCTGGAATAGGCATTCCAATGATACCTAAGGCCAGTAATAGAAAAATACCTAAATAGCTATATTGATAAATAATATTTACTAAGTCAAATTCCACGACGTCACCAACTTCTTTTTTTACACCTTCTACCATTGTAACGATAATTTAGGGTATTTGGGAAGGGGGAAACAAAAATAAATACCTTAAAAAGGTTTGTCTATTTAACATATGCAAGGTTGGACGAGAGGGATACTATTTCATTATTAAAGAAAGGTTTTCCCAACCAAAACACTCTTCAGCTAATTGCTGATCACCAATAGAGATCGTCTCTTCATCTATTTTGATACCACCGAGTGAGACATATACACGTTTTGCTGGATTGTCTTTTAAAACCCATACGATTAGACTTTTCTTCTCATTGGTAAGTAACGCTTCACTAAATTTCTTCAACAACTGTGTTCCATAGCCTTTCCGTTGAACAGATTTTACTAAATAGAAGGCATAAACTTCGCTATCAAATGAGTCATGACTACGTGCATTTCCTCCAGAAATAAATCCACATAGAATATTATTTTTATCTTCTAAAACGAAAACAATATGAGAAGGTCCTTGAGAGAGCCATTCTTTCCATCTCTCTTCTCTCTCCCTTACAGACATGTTATTTAAATAAGCCGAATCGATAAGCCCTTTATAAGATTGTTGCCAGCTGTCGACGTGAACTTTAGCTATATGGGCAGCATCTTCTACGACAGCACGTCTAATCTTCATGATGTCACCTCACTAGGAAATATTTTGCAAAGTTCTCGTTAACACAAAGAAATACTCCTTTTTCAAAATTAGGAGGACTTGATTTATTTCCTATACCCACCATTTCTCCTGAGGGATTAAGGTAACAGGAATATGAAACTGCTCTTCAAACCACGGTTTCAACTGAGACGCGTGAACCAAATATTCAGATGCTGAATGCGATACCCCAATCAAACTCATAGTCGTAGTCTCGATGTATTCTCTCATTTCATCATATTTTTTCTTTCCATATTCAGTGTCAATATGGCAGTGTACCTCACCTGTTACGTAGGCTTGAGCACCAAGCTCTTCTGCTTCTTTCATCACATCAACTTTATCTCCGCAACCTGCTGCTATTGCGATCTTTGTAATACTTGTTTGAGATGGCCCCTCAACATCCGCATAAGGAATTTGAAAGATCTCTTTTGATTTCGTTATAAGAGCTTCAGTAGAGGTAGCCGGAACCTCGCAGATCACTCCACAAGCTCCTTTATCGTCCTTAAAAAATTCAGTGATCACTCTTGCACCAAACGCTTCTGCCATTGCATCACTCGTACTAATGGTCCTTGAATAATCAAGAGGAACATGTAGGGTAAAGACCGATAAACCTTTTTCCTTCATCTGACGAATATATGCAGAAGGGATAGGAACAAACCCTTTCCCCCACTCTCCCCTCGGATCACCACATTCCATTACAAGCGGATGGTGCATGAATAATAAATCACCAGGCTCACTCTCGGAAATAAACCGAGTTAATACCTCAACTGTTGGAAATACTGCTAAAAAAATGCGACCTACCTCTTCTTGACCTTTCAACATCAAGCCGTTAAACAATTGGGTAAACTCCTGCTCAAATTCTTCTCGCCAAGAAAATCCGATTGGATCATACACCATAGGAATAAAGCGGCTGAACGCAGGGTCCGTTCCTATTTCTCTGTATCGAAAAAGGCTATCGATCGTTTGATCTATTTTACGTAAATTTGCCATCTATTCTTCATTCCTTCCATTCGTAAAATAGATAATTTCCGGATCTCCTTCATCTAAATTGTCAACAAATCCACTTTTTATAAAATCGCTTGCTGTGAAAACTTGCTGCATCGCTATGTTCGACTGATTGGTAGAAGAGAAAACTTTTTGAGTCGGTGAATGTTCAGCCATATATTTAAGCAATGACTTAGCGTAGCCTTTTCTTTGATGAGAGGGCTTAATCATAACGAGGGAAATGAAACAGCACTCAAAAAAATGCGTGTGGTACAATAAAAAACCTGCGAGTTCAGAATCTGAAAAAACGAGCACACATTGATTCTGTCCAATCGCCTCTTTTATTTCTTCTTTTCTTCGGTCACTTCCAATCATTTCTTTATCTACTAATATAATCTCTTCCAAATCATGATCATTTGCTAACCTTATGTCCATTATCCACACCCTTTTTTCGTTCTTTCATTTTGATGTCATTTATCCTTTTGCTACAATAGAAAAAAAGAATTGGAGTTGAAATCATGCCCATTGTCGACATCACTATCATTCCAATCGGTACTGAAACACCGAGTGTCAGTTCTTATGTAGCCGAAATTCAAAAAGTTCTCCAGCAAAACAAGGATAAAGTAAACTATCAGCTCACCCCTATGAGTACGTTGATTGAGGGAGAACTTCCTGATCTTTTTCATGTTATACAACAGCTTCACGAAGTTCCGTTCTCAAAAGGAATCATGCGTGTAGCAACGAACATCCGCATAGATGACCGACGTGATAAAAAATCAACGATGGCAAAAAAACTGCAAGCTGTTGAGCAGAAGATGACCCTAGAATAAATGTCCAGATGCCGATGCGCTCGTAAGTCTCAAAAAATAGCTCGTAAAACTCAACTATCGCTCGTAAAACTCAACTATCGCTCGTAAAACCAAAATTTCTGAAAAAAGCTTACTTAGGTTAGTCCAATCGAACTGCCTGAGTAAGCTTTTCCTATCCTATTTTATTCTCCTTTTGATGCGGTTACTTCACTTTTTTCTTTTGTCCCTACGGCGTGTGGCTCTTTCTTCGCAAAATCGATGCGCAGGTCATCGATGCTTTGACGAATGTTTCCTTTCCCGGAGAAGTTTTCAAGAAGTTCTTTCACATCAATGCCAGAGGAAGCTTTTAATGATTCTTGCAATGTCGACATTAAGTTCGTCGCATAACCAGTAATTCGATTTGCTCCTCCATTTTCGCCCCCACCCGTATCAACAACCGTGATTTTATCAATGTTTGCAAGAGGTGCCGCCACTTGTTTAGCGTATTCTGGCAACATCTTGATCATCATATCCATCATGGCTGCCTGACCATACAACTCAAATGCTTCGGCGATCTTTTGCTTTGCTTCCGCTTCTGCCAGACCCTTCAAACGAATAACTTCCGCTTCTGATTCACCCTTTGCACGTTCTGCCTCTGCTTTTGAAAGACCTTCAAGACGGACCTTCTCAGCTTCTGCCTTTGCCATCGCTTCAACACGATACTTATGAGCATCAGCTTCAGCAACCTGTTTGCGTTTTTCAGCTTCTGCTGCTTGTTCAACCGAATAACGGTCAGCATCTGCTTTCTTTTTAACTTCTGAATCATATTGCTTTTCTCGGCGCAAAATTTCTTTTTCTTCAAGCTCGATCTGCTTTTGACGTTCAATGATTTTAACTTGCATTTGCTGTTCTGTTACTTCTTGTTTTGATTTTGCTTCTTCTAGATGATACGCCTGATCAGCACGTGCTTTTGCAATGTCCTGCTCACGACGGAATTCTGCGACCTTTAACTGATTCATCTTTTCAGCTTCTGCTACTTCTGTCGCGCGGCCTAGCTCAGATTGTTTTGCTTCTTTATCTGCCTCAGCACGTTTGATACGTGTTTCTTTTTCTGCTTCTGCCATTGCCATATCCGCATCACGCTTGATTTGAGCAATACGAGGCTTTCCAAGTGCATCTAAATATCCGTTCTTATCACGAAGATCTTTAATAGTGAAGGAAACGATAACAAGCCCCATTTTTGCAAGGTCTTGAGATGCAACACGTTGAACTTCTTGAGAAAATTTTTCACGATTCTTATAAATCTCTTCAACTGTCATAGAACCTAAGATTGAACGCAAATGACCTTCCAATACTTCACGCGCTTCATTTTCCCGGTCTTCTTTTAATTTTCCTAAAAATTGTTCCGCAGCTGTTGCGATTTCACCGATTGAACTTCCCACTTTGATGATCGCCGTTCCGTCGGCCATAACGGGCACACCTTGCTCTGTATACACTTCTGGCGTTTGAACATCGAGTTTGCTCGTCAATAAACTCAGTGGTTTTGCTTGTTGAAAAACAGGAAGGACGAACGTACCGCCTCCTCGTACAATTTTGATTCTATTGCCCGACTCATCGATATTGACATTTCTGCTTCCTAAAAAGCTTCCTGTTACGATCAACGCTTCATCTGGACTTGCTGTACGGTACTTTGTTATAAAAACACTGATAAGAGCTACTACTAAGAATACAGCAACACCTGCAACAATATATAACGGTGTAAATGGCATATGATTTCCTCCAATTAATGAATATAGGTTTGTTCAACTTGTTCGTAAGGCATGACGGATACCACACCTTTTTGGATATCGATGATTAAAATTTTCTGTCCTTGTGAGATCGGTGTGTTATCCATGCTCACGGCAGTCTTTGAAATTCGCCCACTGATTCCATCGATTAAAATTTCTCCAAATCCATCGGTGGGAACCGTTGTAATGACGGTACCTACTCTTCCCTTTAGATCTTCATCATAATACGCTAATGATTCTTCAGAAGAACGAATGGGCATCAATACAAAAACATTCAGAAGTGTAACGAGTAAGAGTGAAAGTAAACAGCTAAATACGATGATAAACCAGCTGTTAATCGTGGTCATTACCTCCATCAAATAACCGGAAGCTGTTCCAATCGTAAAAAAAGACAAAATTAGCGCAGGATGTAAAAAATCCATAGCAGCATCAAGCATGTCACCAAACAGAATGTAAACAAACGTGATGCACCCAAAAATGATAAAACTTCCTAGATAAATTGTGGATAACGGATACCCAAACAGTTCCATGCTCATCTCTCCAGTACGTTAGACTGTTCAGAAAAAATATAACAATTTCTAAAAAAACAAACCCCCTTGTTGTATTTCTTTAACCATAGCAAAAGGGAAAAGAAAAAAATGTAGTATTTTGTCGAAGAAGTGGTAAATTCCAATATTGGATTTATATGTAAATTTACGGTCTAACCAATAAAAAGTTTCAGTGTGTTAGAAATTTTTGTATAATTTTATCTGAGAAAGGTTGGGGTTATATGTATGTTGAAAAGTTGTGGGCCCACTTAAAGAAGCGAGAGAACAAAGAAGACGCTGAACAAATGAAGAAATATATGAGAGATCAGTTCGAATATTTCGGATTACGTTCCCCTGTCATGAAAGAAAGTTTTAAGAGTTTTATTAAAGAGAATGGTCTTCCCCATCACGATGATCTTTTTGGAGTCTTAAAGGAATTGTGGGAAAAACCAGAACGTGAAATGCAATATGCGGGTCTTTCAATTGCTGACAAGCTAAAAAAACACATGAAGAAACAAGACATTGAGTGGATTGAATACATCATTGTCACAAAAAGCTGGTGGGATACGATTGATCATATTGCTAAAAACATTGCTGGGTATTATTTTAAGGCTTTTCCTGAAGAAATAAATCCGGTGACAGAACGGTGGATCGCATCAAAAAACATTTGGCTCATGCGTTCGGCTATCTTGTTTCAGTTAGGTTATAAAGAAAAAACGGATAAAGAACTTTTAGCATATCTCATTAAAGAGACAAAATATGAACAAAACTTTTTTATCCGTAAAGGCATTGGCTGGGCGCTTCGAGAGTATGCGAAAGTTAATGAAGACTGGGTTTGGGAATTCGTTCATGATGTAGAGCTGAGCCCGCTGTCTTATAAAGAAGCCATCAAAAATATAAAGAAAACAAAACAACCTTCGTGATTATACGGCTCCCGTAATCGGAAACTTTAAACAGTCCGATAACGGGATTTTTTTCACTCAGGCGGAATCTATTTATACACCCAACCGCAATAGGTAAAATTAGTAAAAAAGTATTGATAGAATTTTCACTAAATTATGACATTTAACCCAATGCAAATCTAAAACTTTCTGCTATTATTGTTGTAAATTGTAAAACAATGTTGATAAAGGAGGTCAGATGTTTTAAAGAAATGCCTTTAAATTCATCTTTGACTACACATGATTATCGGCATACACATTCACGGTAAAAAAAATAATAAGGGGTGTCAAGAATGAAGAAAATGGTAGGTGCTCTAGTTGGCGTTACTTTAGCAGGTGCATTATTGATTGGAGGGTTTGTTTCCTATCAACCTACAGTGTTTCAAGCAGAACACGGCAAAACATTTTCTCCACCAAAAAACTAACTATTAAAATAGACTAGTTTACACCACGACATATAAGGATCAGCAAAGAGGGAACAGAGCATTCAACGTTCCCTCTTTTTTGTTTGTTTTCTCCCGGTTGCTGCACACATCTATACGTTTGGGAGTTTAGGATAAAAGTTAGGGAATTATTTTCAATAAATTCCGACAATTTACTCAATCCTACCATAATTCTCTCATGCTAAAATTGTGTCAAATTGTAAATTAATGCTAAAGAATGGGGGCGGATATTTTGGAGGTAAAAGTAACAAGTACGGAGCAGATGATTCAGTTGTTAAACAACTGGTACCATGAGATTTTGTCTCAAAACGTTGTTCATGCGCGGAAATTCAAAGTGGAGATCGACGAAAAAATTGCTACGATGGAAGTTGATCCTTCACAGACTCTTTTTATCTACTATTCCTTGCTATGTTTTCGGTACCAAATTTTAATCAATCAATTATGGGAAGCAAGGTACACACTCAACAAAATAGACTTTGAGAAAACAGGACAAACTGACGATTTTCTATCCTATTATTATAATTTTTTTAAAGCCATTTATGCAACGACGATTGGCCGTTATAAGGAAGCTAAAATGCATTACCGTTTAGCCGAAAATTTATTAAAACAGTTTCCTGATGACATTGAAAAAGCTGAATTTAATTATAAAGTGGCTACCTTCTATTATCATATCCGCCAGCCGCTTCATGCCGTTAATCATGCCTTAAAAGCAAAAGAATTCTTTGAAAATAAGAAGGGATACGAGATTAAAATAGCAGGCTGTGAAAACATTGTAGGACTTGCCTCAACATCGTTAAAACAGTACAGAGAAGCTGAGGAAAACTTTCTCTCTGCATTAACCATTCTCAATAATTATGGCTTGCACATTGAACAGTTTGACTTAATGATCCGCTATAATCTTGGTCTGTTGTATGCTGAGCAAAACCTTTCCGAAAAGGCGATCACTCATCTAAAAAATGCATTTGAGGACGAGGGTTCGGATTACAAAACTACCTTCTTAATTGCTCGTGAATATTTAAAGCTTGGAGACAGGGATGTTGCGGATGAATGGATCAGCCGTGGATCAAAAATAGCAGGTGAATTACAAAATGAAGAATACGAGCATCACTTTGCTATTTTGAGGGTATTTAATCATCTTTCTCATCCTGAGCAATTAGAAGAAACGATAGAGGCTGCTATTACATTTTTTGATTCTCAACACTTATGGGGATACATACAAGACTATGCCGAGAAAGTTGCTTCTGAATTCTATAAAGTACAGCATCATGAGAAAGCCAGTAAGTATTTTCATCTTGCCCTTGAAGCAAAATCTCATTTATATAGAGAGCAAGCAAATTAATAGCTATTGTAGCAGCAGCTGATAAAATACAGCTGCTTTTTTCAATGAAAAAAATGACTTGGCACACTCTTAGGTCATTTTACATCATTTATATTTTTTCAAACCGATAACCAAGCTCAGAAACTACGTAACGAATGGCAGAACGGAATGACACAAAGGATAGCTGGTTCGTCTTTATTCCAAGTGTCACTATATTCTTCACCATATCTTGTGTAAAGCCACAATAAAGAACTTTTGCTCCCATTAATTCAACTGTACTCGTTAATTTCTGTATTTCATGTCCAAGTTCAGGGTCCTCGATCGTAGTAACACCTGAAAAATCAATAAGCACATACTCCGCTTGATTTTTTAAACATTCGTTTAACAGTTTGGTAGTTACGTTCTCCATTCTTTCTATTGACAATTCGCCTACTAATGGAACAAGAAGACTGTTTTCTGCAACGGTAGGCAGAATAGGAGCAGAGAGTTCATGAATCAATGCTCTTGTTTTTTCTTTTTCTTTTTCACGCTCAGTAATATCTTTCCACGTGAGAAGGTATCCTATTTTTTCACCCTTTACGATCAGTTCTTTTACAACTAGTCTTGCAACAAATCGATTAAAAAGGACAAGCTGCATGTCGATTGGAAAGTTACCTTTTTCAAGCATTTCTTCCTGAAAAGAAGGGTCTTTATGAAATCTTGCAATCGGAGTTCCGATAAGATCTTCTGCGTGATCAAGTTTAAGGTATGGTTTTATCGTGTCTATAAATATCTTGGCGGAACCGTTCATCCAAGCAACATGATAATCTAAATCAATAATAAAAAGATTTTCTTCCAAACAATCTAGTGTATCCGTAATGGCTACATCCAACTGGTTCCCCATTATGCCATCCCCCATCTTTTGTGCTTTCTATATCCTATACAACTATTTACCTATGTACTATATCTAGCTTCTTTCTACTTTATCTTACAGTACTTGCCACCCTTTATGTAAGCGTTATCTAAATCTTTACAAAAAAGACTGTTGTACATTATACAAACTACATGTAGAATGTCTCTATCAAACACACAGATGTATTTCTAAGAAAAACAAAAGAGGTGGTCATGTTGATGGATTCTGTATCGGTAGGACTATTAGGATTAGGAACAGTTGGCAGCGGTGTCGTTCGAATGATTGAAGGAAATCGCGAAGAACTTCAACATCGCGTGGGATGTCCAGTATATATTGAAAAGATATTGGTTCAAAGCATGGAGAAAGAGCGACTCGTTTCCATTAAAGAGGATTGGCTGACACAGCAGCCCTCTGAAGTATTACAGAACTCATCTATTCAAGTCGTGATTGAAGTAATGGGGGGAATTGAATTAGCACGTGAATATATAACGCTTGCCCTTCAAAATAAAAAACATGTTATAACCGCAAACAAGGATCTAATGGCCTTACATGGAGAAGAATTGTTGCAGATTGCGTATAAAAATGGCTGTGACCTTTTTTACGAAGCAAGTGTTGCTGGCGGAATCCCGATTATCCGTTCACTTGTTGATGGACTCGCATCTGATCGCATAACCAAAATGATGGGTATTGTTAACGGAACTACCAATTATATTCTTACAAAGATGGATAAACAGCAGCGAGATTACGAAGAAGTCCTAAAAGAAGCACAGGAGCTAGGGTATGCTGAAGCCGATCCCACTTCTGATGTAGAAGGAATCGATGCTGCGAGAAAGATGGCAATTCTATCAACTCTTGGCTTCTCCATGCATATCCATCTCGATGATGTAAATGTAACCGGAATTTCACGGGTCACACAAGAGGATTTGGAATATGCCAGGCAATTTGGTTACACGTTAAAGCTAATCGGCAACGCGAAAAAAGACAATGGGAAAGTAGAGATAAGTGTTGAACCTACTCTGCTGCCAGATTCGCACCCCCTCGCAAGTGTCCAAAACGAATACAATGCCGTGTATGTTTATGGTGAATCAGTCGGCGAAACCATGTTTTTTGGACCAGGTGCCGGCCAATTGCCTACAGCTACATCTGTTGTCTCAGATTTAGTTGCGGTAGTAAAAAATATGAGATTAGGCGTAAATGGTAAAACTGCTGTCGCTCCACAATTTATTAAACAGCTAAAACAGCCTGAAGAAATTCTTGGGAAATTCTTTTACAGATTGCACATAAAAGATGAAGCTGGCGCTTTTTCAAGCATTGCTTCCCTCTTTGCCCTTCATGAAATATCACTGGAAAAATTGATCCAAAGCCCGGTTGATCAAAAAGGGATCGCAGAAGTCGTAATCGTTACCCATGGTACGAACAAGCATCAAGATAATCAAGTATATAACTTGCTCAGAGATTCAGAAGTCGTACAGGAGATAAAAAGTCACTATCGGGTGGAAGGAGCTTAACATGCATTGGAAAGGTTTGCTGACTCGCTACAATGAATATTTGCCCGTTAACGAGAACACACCGTCTCTATCGCTGAATGAAGGAAATACTCCCCTCATTCCCTTGCATCATTTATCAAAAGAGTGGGGAATTTCTTTATATGCTAAATATGAAGGTGCAAACCCTACCGGTTCTTTTAAAGACAGAGGAATGGTGCTAGCCGTTGCAAAAGCGAAGGAAGCTGGAAGTAAAGTCATTATCTGTGCATCTACTGGAAATACTTCCGCCGCTGCTGCCGCATATGGAGCCCGTGCCGGACTACGTTGCATCGTTGTCATTCCGGACGGGAAAATTGCCCAAGGCAAGCTTGCTCAAGCGAAGATGTATGGAGCGGAAATTTTTGCGATACAAGGAAATTTTGATGAAGCTCTTGAAATGGTCAAACAAATGAGTGAAGAGGAAGGATACACCCTCGTTAATTCAGTTAATCCATTTCGATTAGAAGGACAGAAAACAGCAGCGTTTGAACTTGTAGACGCACTCGAACAGGCTCCGGACATTCTCGCAATTCCTGTTGGCAACGCTGGAAACATAAGTGCTTATTGGAAAGGTTTCAAGGAATATCATTCTTTAAAATCGACTGGTCTGCCAAGAATTCACGGCTTTCAGGCAGCTGGTGCAGCACCTATCGTTAATGGAAGCGTAATTGAAAATCCAGAAACAATAGCAACCGCCATTCGGATCGGCAATCCAGCCAGCTGGCAATTGGCAACAGAAGCACTAGAAGAATCCGGTGGATGCATTGACAGTGTAACGGATGAAGAAATACTAGAAGCCTATCAGCTGTTAGCATGCAAAGAAGGCGTTTTCGCAGAACCCGCTTCATGCAGTACGATTGCAGGTTTATATAAACAAATGAAACAAGGGCTACTGCCAAAAGGAGTGAAAGTTGTTGCCGTTTTAACAGGAAATGGTTTAAAAGATCCTGACATCGCCTTAAAAACTGTAGCAAAAGAACCCGCTATCATTCCAAATGACCTCGAACAATTACGTCAGCAGCTAAAAGGATGTGTCGTTTAAATGAAACAAGAAGCCTTTTCCATTTCTGTACCGGCAAGCACTGCAAATCTTGGTCCAGGCTTTGACTCCGTCGGGCTTGCACTTAACCGATACCTAATCGTTCACGTTCAGCCATCACATAAATGGGAAATAATTTTTCACGGGAAAGATCTGCAATCCTTGCATCAGGATGAAGAGAATTTAACCTTAAAAGCAGCCCAATATACAGCACATCAATATGGGAGAGAGCTTCCCCCTTGCCGTTTGGAAATGGAAAGCACTTTTCCACCTTCTAAAGGGATGGGGAGCTCAGCATCTGCTATTGTTGCTGGTATTGAGCTTGCTAACATCCTTCTGGAACTTCAACTTACGAGAAAAACAAAAGCACTGTTTGCGAGCCGTTTGGAAAAACACCCTGACAATGTAATTCCCGCAATCTATGGAGGACTTACCATTAGCTTTTTCAATGGAACAGAGATTGATACAGTTCACGTTCCTGAAGTTGCTGTTGAGATGATCGTTGCCATTCCAGATCATGTTCTTCATACAAAACAATCACGCGGGTCGTTGCCGAACCTCCTTCCTTTCAGCAAGGCTGTGGAAGCGAGCGCTATCAGCAATGTTCTTGTTGCATCGTTGATAAAAAATGATTGGAAAAAAGCAGCGGATATGATGAATCGGGATCTTTTCCATGAACCTTTCCGCTCAAAATCTGTCCTTTATTATTCCGAGCTGAAACAAGCGGCCATTTCCCTTGGAGCTTATGGTGCAGCCATTAGCGGCTCTGGACCGACGATTGTCTGCTTTACTCCTCATCAGAAAGCGGCGGCCATTAAAGAACAACTTTCCTTGCAGTTTCCAGATTATCACTTTGAAACCCTCTTTCCGGATCGAAAAGGGGTTTCCGTCAAAAAAGCTGTTTATGCTATTTGATAGGACCATTTTCGTTATTTCTCTTCATTGCGTTTTGTTTGCTCCCACCGTGGAAAACAATACTATACGCTTTTAAGGAGGAGATAAACATGGAGGAAGAAAAAAAGGATATTTTTAAAGAACAAGAAAAAAAGAGGCAAGCAAAACAACAAGCTAAATATGAGAACAACAAAAGAATGCCAAATGAACAAAACCGAATGATTGATACACAAAAAAGATAAGGATTAAGCCTTTAGAGCTTAATCCTTATCTTTATTTTTGGGCTATTTTAAATTCATCCCTTAAAGATGTCCAGTTTTCCGGGAACGGTTCACCCAGCACCCAATAACCCAACCCTCGTAATTTATATTGCTTGACCAATTTATTTTTCGCTTCAGCACTCTGCTCATTTTCAAACCAAACAACGTGTTCTTTTCCGCTATCATCTTTATAGTTAAAAAACGGTGCTTGTGCATCATTATCATACTTCACCGTAGCACCTTCTTTTAAAGCAAGATCGTGGGCTTCAGCAGGTGCAATGCGTTTGGCAAACTTGTTGCCCTTCTTATACGGAAGTGTCCAATCATAGCCGTAAAGAGGTGCACCCATTATAATTTTTTCTGGCGGGATTACGGAAACGGCATAATCTACCACTTTTTTTACTTGAGGAACAGGTGCGACAGCCATTGGTGGCCCGCCTGACCAGCCCCACTCATACGTCATAAGTACAACAAAATCAGCAAGCTCCCCATGACGTTTATAATCATGAGCTCCATGCCAAGGTCCCTTTTGTTCATCACTCGTTTTTGGAGCAAGTGCGGTCGAAACTTTAAATCCTTCTTTTTGCACGAGTGGAATAATCGTTTCTAGAAAACCATTGTATAACTCTCTGTCTTCTTCTTTTATATGTTCAAAATCAATATTAAGAGCTTCGTATCCCTTTTGTTTCATCGTACTTATGACACTGCCGATTAGTGTTTTTGATGCTTTTTTATCGGTAAAAATGTTATGTGCGATATCTGGTGAAAAGTTCCCTTCTGAGAAGTTTGTTAACACCATCATAGGTACGGAGTTTGATTTTTTAACAACGTTTAATGCGGCCCAGTCCTTGATTGGTTTCAATGTTCCATCTTTATTTACTTGATAACTGAAAAAAGCCACATAAGTTAAGTCGTTAACCACTTCTTTTACATCTTTTACAGATTGCTTTGCTTCAAGAGGCTCTAGAAAACCGAGGGTTTCTATTTTTGTTCTACCATGATTTGTTTCAGCTTTTGATGTATCTTGTTGTTTTTTCTTAGGGGAACTGATTTGTTCAAGCCTGGGACTTTCTCTTGTTTCGCTACTCATGTTCTTTGGTGCTGCTTCACTCTCTTTCTCTTTCATATTATTGGTACCGCCGCAGCCTCCTAAGACCAGAGAAAAAGCGGCAAGAAACATTATTGCCTTTTTCATACATAAACCTCCTTCGTTTTCGTTATTTTCCCTTGAGATTCCCTGTTATATTCTGTTTTCAAATAAAAGCGAATGACATTTGTCCTTTTTTACGGTTTTTTTTCATGAAATAACAAAAAATAAAGGATGTCAGGAGGGGTTGAATGGTGGAAAATCCAAAAAACGGCGCCGTAAATACAGAAGGCCATCTAGCATGGTGGCAGCTATCTTTAATAGGAATCGGATGTATTATAGGGACGGGATATTTTTTAGGTTCAGCAGTTGCGATAAAACTAACGGGACCTTCAGTCGTGTTTTCTTATCTTGCTGCTGCGGTTGGAACATTTATCGTTTATGATGTATTGGCTAGAATGTCTGCAGCAGATCCTCAAAAAGGCTCATTTTGTGCCTATTCTAAAAATGCATTCGGACATTGGGCAGGCTTTAGCTGTGGATGGGTGTATTGGATATCTGAAATGTTGATTTCAGGTAGTCAGCTAACAGCTCTGTCTATTTTTGCTCGGTTTTGGTTTCCTACTATCCCAATGTGGGTATTTGCTGTTATTTTTTCTGTATTAGGCTTAGCGGTCGTATTAGCTGGAACAAAGGGTTTCGAACGGGCAGAAAACATATTCGCGGTAATTAAAATAGCTGCCATCTTCATGTTTATTCTTTTAGCAACTCTTGTGATATATGGATGGTTCGGGGGAGAATCCTTAAAACTTGAAATTCCAGACAAGAAAAATCTTCTTTTTCCAAATGGCGTTTCAGGATGGTGGAGTTCTTTAATTTTTGCTTTTTACGCATTTGGTGGGATTGAGATCATGGGTTTGATGGCGATTCAGCTTAAAGAAAAAAACGATGCTCCAAAAGCTGGGAGCTTCATGTTAATCATGTTAGCTATTATTTACATGGCTTCCATCTCACTCGCTTTGCTCCTAATCAGCTGGAGATCATTTGAGGAGAAACAAAGTCCTTTTATTACGGCATTAGAAGGATTTGATCTTGCTTTTTTTCCTCATGTTTTTAATGGAGCCCTTATTATCGCTGGTTTCTCCACCATGACTGCATCATTATTTGCCGTAACGAACATATTAATGACACTTTCTGAAACAGGAGATGCACCGAAAATTTTCACGACAAAAATGGGTAAAAAACGAAAAGTTCCGGTCCCTGCATTAGGATTAACTGCGGCTGGCCTGCTTTTTTCCATCTTTCTTGCTTTACTTATGCCAGGTAAGGTATACGAGTATATCACAACGGCTGCAGGGCTGATGCTTCTTTACAATTGGTGTTTCATCTTACTTGCCTCAAGGCGCCTCTTAAAAAAAGACACATCTAGTTCCGTAAAATATATTGTGGGAATTGTTTTGATCTTAGCGGCGATAAGCGGTACGGCGATGCATGATACGAGCAGGATGGGCTTGTTTTTTAGTCTAGGCTTCATAGCCGTAATCTCGCTTGTTTTATTAAAGATGAAAAAGAAGTGGGAAAACAACAAAAAATCCGATTCCCCTCTATAGAGAATCGGATCAGTAAAAACGTTAAATTGCCCAGTTGCCGTTTCTGAATAACGGGATACGCTTACCATCACCGTATTCTGCATCGATTTCTAAATCAGCAGATCCAATCATGAAATCTGTATGACCGCGGCTATGATTGATCTCTTTTTCTTCCATTTGCTCTGGAGATAGATCTCCTCCGCCCTTGACTGACATCGTAATGGATGTACCAATCGCCAAGTGACAAGAGGCGTTTTCATCATAAAGCGTATTGTTAAAGATAATGCCAGAGTTTGAAATCGGTGAATCATATGGAACTAAAGCAACTTCACCAAGATAGCCCATTCCTTCATCGATGCTTAAAAGCTGTTTTAAAGTGTCATATCCTTTTTCTGCAGTGAATTCAACCACTTTTCCATCTTTAAACGTTAAACTGAAATTATCGATCAAGTTCCCCATTGCCGACAATGGTTTAGAACTTGTTACCTTGCCATTAACCCCATATTTTCGGGGAGTTGTGAACACCTCTTCAGTAGGAAGGTTCGGAATGTAGTATGTACCGAAAGTAGAATTGTGTCCTCCTCCAATCCACGTATGGTCCGGGTGTAGGTCTATACTTAAATCTGTTCCTTCTGATTTGTAATGCAGCGTTTTGAACTTTTGTTCATTTAAATAGTCCACTTTTTCAGTGAGTACTTTGACATGATCTTCCCATGCAGAAACAGGATCAACTTGATCTACTCGAACGGTATGAAAAATGGCATCCCACAGCGCTTCGACAGCTTCTTCTTCATTTTTTTCAGGGAATACGCTCTTCGCCCAACCTACGGACGGTGAGCCAGCTATCGCCCAATGTATGTCTCCTCTAAGTTGTCCCGCTGAAAAGGATTGGAGCTTTTCACCGCGGTTCTTTTGGACAAACATCATCCGTTCAGAAGGCACTCCTTTATAAGCATCTGGATCATTTCCCGTTACCATCAAGAAACAATCATGATTGTCTACAATGCTGTTATACTTTTCAATCTCCCACTGTTGAAGATCATCTTGAAGTACCTCTTCTTTAGCACTCATATAGTGAATTCGGTTCGTCTGTGTATCTGTCCAATCCACAATAACCTTCTTACATCCATTTTCATAAGCATGCTTCGTTACTTTACGAGTAAATTCTGCGGCTTCGATTGGAGAATTAATAAGAAGCTTTTGCCCTTCTTGAATGCTTAATCCTACTTTTACAACAAGTTCCGCATATTGATCTAATTTTTCTTCAAACGATTTCATCAACAAACCCCTCCAGTTATTCTGTAAATAAAAACGACTGATAAGTTTATAATATTACATTATATAAAAAAATGAAAATTTAGACTAATCTTTTTATAGAAAAAATAACCACAGCAACTTACTGTGGTTATAGAGAAGTTCTTTATTTCTTGTTTAATACAAATCCGATGTGCGCAAGTGCACCTTCTAAATTATTTGTGATCTCAACATCATTAAAATTCACATCTACCTGTAACGCCTTTATAGCAAGATCAGGTCTAAACCCAGTTAATATCGGAGTAACACCAATTAATTTTAACAGCTTAACAATATTCAATAAATAACCGCTTACTGAATGATTAATGCGGCTAACACCTGATAGGTCTATAATCATATACTCAAGAGACATGTTTATGCTGCTGTTCAATGTACTTTGAATGATAATTTCGGCACGATTGTCACTAATATGGCCAATGATCGGCAAGATAGCGATCCCTTTTGTTAGAGGAACAATCGGTACGGATAGTTCCTTTATTTCTTTATTCGCTTTATCCAATTCAAGTACATACGTTAACAGGGATGACATTGTTTGAAACATCTCTACATGCTGCTCTGTAAACTCAAATTTATTGGTGTCCAGTCCACAAATCGTTCCGTAATTTTCACCGTCTTCATAATAAATAGGAATTGCGATAAAGCTTCCACCGCCAAGGTTTGCAGTAACACCTAAATGCTTCGTAAGATCACTTTCCATAATATCTTCAATCAGCAATATTTCAGGGCCCTTATCGACACTCACCTTACAAAATGTTTCATGAAAAGGAAGTGAAGAACCCTCTTCTAGTAATACGACATTTTGATTGATTACTTTTTTTATCTCGTTCACTTTTTTATCATTTTTTGCAATAAACAGCGTATTAATATTGATCATTTTACTCATAAAATGAAGAATGTTTTCTGTTGCTTCTTCAAAATTTCTGACCGATTTAGAATGAATAGATTCGAAACTAGTACTTGGATTAGGATTAGAATTAAAAGTAGTAGACAAGATAATTGACCGACCTTTCTTTGAGCATTCTATCTTTTCAAAAAAAATATTGTATTAAGCTGCACCCAGTTTATTTCCCATTTTATATAGAATGTAAACTCACTTTATACACGATGTATTGAAAATCAATTACCAGTACTAAAGACCTACCCCTAAACCCTATAGAATTCTACATTTTATGCCAAAATCCACCTTTTAAGTCTATTATAAAATAGACCTTAAAATGATTATAAAGTCCTATTTCAACATGATAACACAGTAAAAAACACCTATTCTAGTATTCGACACAACATGGTAACATTTTGAATATGCGGAATTATCCGACAATAAACGTCGGTTTTCCAGCAACGAAAATACTTCTAGGGGGGATTTACGTGAAAAAAGGGAAATGGGTTTCAGCTGCCCTTGCAGCGATGTTAAGCTGCAGCACATTTGCGGGAGTAAGTGCCGCACCTGTTAATGTTTTGTCTGACGCAAAAGCATCTACAGCAGAGGAAAAAAAACATACACATTCAGACGGGCCATTTGATTTAGCCGTGGCTAACGACGAAAGATTAATAGAAATGCTTCAAGAGAGCGGAAAAATCAGTAAAAACGCGAGTGAAACAGAAGCACAGGAAAAGCTGCAACAGTTTTTGAAAAATAAGCAAGAACATGCAGAATCTTTGCCAAAAGGTGAATTAGAAGAAGAAGATGCAGAAAAAGAAGATGATGATGACGAAAAACATAAGAAAGACGGTTTAAAACATAAAAAAGGCAAAGGTAAAGACGTTAAGCCTGCTGAAGAAGAAAAGTGGACAGGCGGTCAGCGCGTGGATAAGGTCCTCGTACTATTGATCGAGTATCCGGATTTTCCTGCAGCAAATATTCAACCAGAAGAAACAGATATGTTCTATGAGGACTATGTAAAAGAACATTACGAAGATATGATTTTTGGCGACAACGGCTATGACGGCCCGAACGGAGAAAAATTGGTATCCGTTAAACAGTATTACGATCAGCAATCGGGCGGAAGCTATTCCATTACCGGTACAGTAGGCGGATGGTATAAAGCCAAACACCCTTCTACTTATTATGGAGGCAACGTTCCCACTCCTGACGGAAACGATGCAAATCCAAGAGAACTGGTTAGAGAAGCGCTGACAGCAGCTTCAGCAGACATCAATCTGGCTGAGTTCGACCAGGAAGATCGTTATGACTTAGACGGGGACGGAAACTTCCGCGAGCCGGACGGATTGGTTGACCACTTGATGATTGTCCATTCCAGTGTTGGTGAGGAAGCAGGCGGCGGTTCATTAGGTGGAGATGCAGTCTGGAGTCACCGTTGGAACCTAGGGAAGGTATTCCCAATTACAGGTACTTCTGCACAAGTTCCTTATTGGGGTGGAAAAATGGCAGCATACGATTACACGATCGAGCCTGCAGATGGAGCAGCTGGTGTGTTCGCTCACGAATACGGTCATGACCTAGGACTTCCTGATGAATATGATACTCAATATACAGGAGCAGGTGAGCCTGTTGCCTATTGGTCTATCATGTCTTCTGGAAGCTGGGCAGGAAAGATTCCAGGTACCGAGCCGACTGGTTTCAGCGCATGGTCGAAGGAATTCTTGCAATCTACCATGCCGAACTCCAACTGGTTGTCTGGGGAAACATTGAATTATAAAGACATTAATGAAAAAGGTGTCGATGTTCTTTTAGATCAAGCCAACATGAAAGGTACGAACAATGATGCCGTTCGTATTGATTTACCACAAAAAGAAACGATCGTAAATTCTCCGTTTAGCGGTTCATACGAATATTTCAGCGGCAGCGGAAATAACCTTGATAACTCAATGGTTACTAGTTTAGATTTAACCAATGCAAAGGCAGCAGAACTTTCCTTTAAAACATGGTATGACATTGAGGTAGATTGGGATTATGCTTCAGTACAAGTGAAAGAAGGAGCGAATAACTGGGTATCCATTCCTGGTAACTTAACGACTGACACTGATCCTCATGAACAAAATCCAGGTCACGGAATTACTGGTAGCTCAAACGGTCAATGGGTAGATGGAAACTTTGATCTATCACAATATGCTGGTAAAAAAATTGATGTGAAATTAAACTATTGGACAGATGTTGCGGCCATTAATCCAGGATTTTATGTAGATGACATCAAAATTAATGTAGATGGGACACAAATCCTTTTTGATGATGCTGAAGGTACATCTGGATTTACATTAGATGGGTTCAAGAAAGACCAAGGAAAATTTTATTCTAATCACTACTATTTATTAGAGTGGAGAAATCATCAAGGTGTTGACAAAGGGCTAGGTCACATTCGTCGTGGAGAAAGCCTCATGTCTTATGATGGCGGACTCGTCGTATGGTATGTAGACGACAGCTATAGTGATAACTGGACGGGAGCACATCCTGGAGACGGATTTTTAGGAGTGGTTGATGCTGATCAGAAGACTCTTTATTGGAGTGATAACTCTGTAGCATCCACTCGATACCAAATTCATGATGCAGCCTTCAAAAAAGAAAAAGGTGAAAAAATGTTCCTTGATTATCGGGAACTGCTAGGCTTAACGCTTACAGATGATCATGTTAAAGCGATCAGCAAATTCAAGGATTCCAAGGATTACAGCAACAAGGGGCTTCTAGATTCAGGCCGAAATGTCCCTCAATATGGTCTTCAATTTAAAGTGGTAGACACAAGCTGGGATCATACAGCCGCAAAGATCAAGATATCCTTAGATTCTAACGATGATGACGACGATGACAATGACGACGATGATGACGATAATGATGACGATAATGATCGTGATTAAGTTAAATTAAACAGATGAAACCCAATTGCTTGCAGGCAATTGGGTTTTGTTTCTAGAAAACTGTAAAGTACCAACATTTAGTGAGGAGGTTAAAGGATGAAACGAACTTTACTAGTTGTGCCCATACTGTTTATTGGATTGTCCGCCTGTTCCTTTATGGAGGATACGAATCAGGAAAACATGGATACAGATCAAACTAAATCTCAATCCGAGGTAATTCGTATGATCGCCAATGACGAAAAGATTATTGAAATGTTAAAGAAGTCAGGTGAAATTCCTGAAGGTGCTTCACAAGAAGAGATTAATAAAGCGCTACAGAAGTATTTACAAAAAAAAGCACCTGGAAATTTTCAGGATGAAAAAGAGAAGCTAAAATACATCAATGAATTAAAAGAAAATATACAAAAAAATAGTTCAAATCAAGAATAGCTGACGCCTGGTGTCAGCTATTTCTTTACTAGCTCTTAATGCTCTTTCCATCGATAAAGTACGATCTTGTCATAAACAGGATCAAAGAGATCGTTAGACTGAAACGTTCTTACTTTTTCCAAGTTGCTAGAAACATCAATTCCCTGCTCTTCAAAACCTTCGATTAAGTGGTTCGTAAGATAAATGTCCTCGTTCGTATGATAACTTTTATCTTGAAGGAATAAATCATACGTGTAAAACCGTTTATGTTCAAAGGGAACACCCAAGTATTGAAAAACACGTGTCTCTTCCCAAGTGTACACGATAGAATCCTTATTTTTTTGAGTAAGGTATTCTGCTACTTGATGAACACTTGGCGCTTTTGTTGCTTGTTCATGAAGAAGCAAACTACCGATCCATAACTGTATAACTGCTAGACCTATGCATGCCCATTTCATCAGCCTCTGCTTCTCGATTAGTAAGACTAGCCATAAGAAAAGAATCATAAATGTGATCGGATAAGAATGCCTTGGTTTTTCAATGTTTTGTGCATACAGGTTCCAAAAGAAATATACCGAAATCAAGGTTAGCCAAACTCTATGGTTTTTTAACATAGGGGTTACTCGCATAGATTTATTTTTCACAATGACCCAAATGGTAAGACTTGAAAGGACTATTAAGATAATAGCAGACTTTGCTGCCATTCCTACAAGTATGATGTTGTATAGAATCAATTGATGAAGTCTTGTAGAGAAAGGTTCTTGCGTATCGACAACCGTTCCTCCCCATGAAGTAAAATGACCTGTAACAAAAGCCATCGATAGCTTTATAAATCCGATCAAACTTCCTTCTGTCATGATAAGAGCGACTACCCAGACTAACTGAAATAAAAAGGCTAGAACGATAAACCCCATCAACCGGACGCGATCTTTGTTCCTTTCGTAATCGAACCACCATAGAAACAATAATCCAAATCCAAATGGAAGATACGATAAACGAATTCCCATCAGAATAGAGAAGAACATTAACGGCAGAAGCTGGTATCGTAATTTACTGCTATCTATACCACACAATAAACTCCATAAAAACCACCATAAAACACCTAATGCAGCTCCTTCAGACATTGGCTGATTAACGAGGATCATGAAATATATACTCGTTTGCAGGACAAGAGTGATGATTAATGCTGACATCCTGCTAACATACCTTTTAGCAAGAAGATACATTGGAACAGTAGCAGAAATCGCCACAAGATTATTAAAAACGGACAACGATAAGGATGGATTATCGATCACGGAATGCACGATCATGCCACCAAAAATAAAGAAGGGATAACCGGGGAAATGTGGCTGCATAGCTAATAGATCAAATCTGTCCAGTGCTAGTGCAAAGTCAACTTGATCCCAGGAGCTCGGTATAGTATTGCTATATAAGAATCGGATATAAAAGGTGATGAATAGTAATAACAATACCAATGCTGCAATTAATTTATTTGCTCTACCCATCGCTTCTCCCTTTTTCCATGTAATGTAATTTATGATTAAAGAAAAAGCACAAGGCTTTTTCGCCTTGTACTCTTATTCATTAGCAGAAGCCATCGTTTGTTGCTTCCAAGTCTGTTGTTGACTTTGTCTTGGCTTCTCCACTTTTGCTTTTTTACTTGCTGGCTTGTTAAGGAAAACGAGCATGTAGATGACTGCAAAATAACCAAGATAGACCAATACCTCTTCAATCGAAGGCATTGAGGAATATCCTAAGAATGCTTTTAAGAAGATGCCGATGTCTCCAGAAAGGATAGGTGCTACCCCATAATCACGCAAGTAGTGGGCATAGTCGATTGGATGCTCTGGTAAGAACCAAGTAATGTCATAAACATGAGGAACGACACTTCCAAGAATCTTAATATCCTGCATCATTGAAACACCTTGCACCATAAGTCCTGCTGCAATTAGAACAATAAATGCACCAGTCGTTCTAAAGAAAGCTTTTAGTGAAATGCGCATTGTCCCTTTAAAGAATAAGTAGCTGACAGCTGTAGCAGCTACCAATCCAGAGATTGCTCCCCATCCTGTCATAGCAGCTCCAATGTTTCCACCCGTTATCGCTGCAAAGAAAAATACGGTCTCTACTCCTTCTCGTACAACAACAAGGAAAGAGTGAATGATCATGCCAATAATGCTTCCTGTAGAGATAAACTTGCTGATTTTACCTTCTACATTGGATTTAATGTTCTTGCTGTGTTCAGCCATCCAGAACACCATTTGGGTCAACAATAACGAAGAGATAAAGATAATCGCAATTTTTAAGTACATTTCCGTTCCCATTGCTGAGAAGCCTGTAAAAACAACCTGGAATAATAATGCGACAAGATAACTTGCTGCAATGGCCATCCCGGCACCGACCCAAACATATTTTACATATTTTTTGTTATCTGTACGTTTTAAGTAAGTCGTGATAATTCCTACGATTAGTAATGCTTCCAACACTTCACGAAATGTAATAAGAAAAGCTTGTAATTGCATTTCTTTCCCTCCCCTAAAACCTCTGCTTATCTTCTCTTTTTAATAACGTAGATGATAACTCCCGCTAAAATGGCTATAATCACAATAAGAGGCAGCCAGTTTTTAACGTTAGCCAAGTCGGTCCATTCTGTTTTTTCAGAAGCTTGACTTTCCTCTTCTAAATCAACATTAAAATGACCAAGTTCAAATTTTTCTGTGTTGAATTCTTTCTGCAGCTTATTAATGATAAATGTTTTGCTTTGATTAAAAGCTTCTTGACTCGCTTCCTTTTTCCCGACTCCGAAAAGTCCAGGATTCCCTAATGCTTCTAATGCTTTATCAAATTCATCTTGTATCTGTTGATCTAATTTTTTGTCTTTTTTCGCTATAATGGGAGAAAGGGCCTGATAAGTAGCGTGCCCTTTTGCTAGTAATCGCTTGCTTGTTTCATAATCTTGAAATTTTTGATCAACACCTGATAAACGGCGATCTATATTCAAAGCTAGTATTTGTTGCATATTTTCAATTAGCTTTTCTTTTTGCTGTTGTTCTATATTTGCCACAATCTTTTTAGAAGGCTCTGGTCCCATATGCATATCTATTTCTTCTTTTACGGTCTCATATATTTTTTCTGTCTCTGTAAAGTTTGGAGGATTTTGATCCAGCTGAACAACTATTTTCTTGTAAGCTTCAGCGATTTTTTCTTCATTGGGATCACCATAAGAGTAGGCGTTCGCCGTATTATGTAACGACAAGAAAGTTACGAGAGTGAGTGTCAGTATTGTTATGAATTTCTTCATCTTAGTATATTCCTCCTTACCCACTGATAATGATAATGATTATCAATGTCGTTGTCAATACGAACTTCCTTATAAAGTTTAATTTCAGCTTAAATTACACAAAAAATTCATAAAAAAGAAACCTTGCCAAATGTGACAAGGTTCCTAAACTACTTATTTTGCTTGCTCAACAACTTTATTTAATGTTTCTTCCAGTTGAGGCAAGAGCTTATCTGCTTCTTCTTTATTGTTCGCTTTTACTGCTTCTAGATAGCTTTGTGCATTCTTCGTTATATCAGCAAACTCTTTCTCACCTAACATTTCTTTTAGGTCACTTTCAATCACACTGATGAACAATGCGCCTTCAATGGCATAAATTGGTCCTTTTTCCTTACCGAAGTTTTCTACGCTTTCTTCGTATTCATGAAGAACAATTTTTGCAAAACCACGAACAAACGCTTTGTTAACTGCTTCAGGATCTAATGATTTTACATCTGTTTCAAGGTCAAGCTGCTTTAAAATCACTTCAGCGTCTTCTGGAGCATTCTTTTGCAAGTATGGATATACAGATTGATAGAAAGCCCAACCTTCTGCTTGTGCAACTTTCGCTTCTTTTTCATCTGTTTTAGCAGCCTCGGCAGCTTTTGTTGCATATCCATTTGGTTTTGCACCTGTTGCTAAGTAGAACGTCTTCATCAACGTTTTATCAACAACTTGTTTTCCTAAACCGAACGCAAGTTTATCTTCTTTTTCAATAGCTGCTTTCATTTCATTGAATCCGCCAGCGATAGCATCTTCCATCTTTGTTCCATAAGCAGCATCACGCTTTTGTACAGTTCCTTCCACAGCTTTATAAAAAGCTTGTGCTTCTTCGTATTCTTCCATTACCTCTTCTTTGTTGCCCCAGTTTTCGTCAATTTCAGCAAACTCATGGCGCATCGTTTGGAAGAATTCCTTTTGCATTAATTTATCAAACAATTGTTTAACAACAATGGCATCCATCTCTTTACTCTTTCCAGCTGTTAAAGCAGTTGTTAATGTTGAGTCAATCTGTTCATTGAATTCAGCGTCACGCTGTTTCACAAGTTCTTGTAATTGCTCGGTATAGATTTTAGAAACTTTATCAAAATCTACTTCTTTTCCTTCTTTTGCTTTTTCAAGCTCAGCCACTGCATCTTTATAGGCTTGTACAGTTGATTCTGGAGTGCTTTCTACTTTTTCAGCAGATTCATTCTCTGTTTTTGTTGTTTGTTCCTTTTTGTTTGTTTCTTCTTTATTTGAAGCTGTAGGGTTTGAACACCCTGCAAAAATTAATGATGTAGAAATTGTTAAGGCTAAAGCAGTCCATTTTACTGACATTTTGTAATATCCCCCTGTTTATAATGATAATCATTTTCAATTGCCAAAGTTATTATAATAGAGAACGATTCTCATTGTCAATGGGAGAATTTGAAAATAAAAAAAGAGACTTTTCTTTAAGAAAGTCCCTATAACCACTTGTTTGCTCGTTATTGATTCTGCAAAGCGTACAAATAAAAAATATAATCCGTTGATGCCCCTTTGTTTCCTAGCTGATTTAAAATAGCGGAAATGTGACCGCGATGATATGTTCCATGATTCGTAATATGTCCTATAAGATCTGCATAACTGGTTTCAAGTGTCCCAAAGTATGGATGGTGAATGGTCGTCTGTGCATGTAAGTCACTTTGGTTTTGAATGAAAGTTTCATATTGTCTTCCCATATCTTCAAACTTTGATTTCATCTCACTCAAGTTTGCGGCTGCTAACTCTTCAGTTATTTGACGGACTGAAGCAATGATATCATCAAACTTCTCCCCTTTTAACGCTTTAAGCCACACATAATCTACTTGATACATATGGACGAGAACTGATGAAACAGATGGAAACACACTTTCAACTTCTTTTTTATAGATGTCATCTGAAAGCTGGTTTAATTGTTCGAAAACTCTATGATTTGCCCAGATATTGTATTGGTACAACTGAATAGCATCTTTCATTATATTTCCTCCTGCCATTTGGCATATAATTTTTTTTGTAAGTAGCCTTTCCTCAAAGCTTATTCCCTCTTATGTATTCGTCCTACGCATAAGGATTCCTTCTAGTACAAAACGATTTGTCGAACGAATGTTCTTGTTTTGATAATGGAATATAGGCTATTATAATAATGCTACATAATCCAAATAACGAGGAGTGTAACAGATGAAAAATCAAGCTATTCCTTATCTTTCTTTTGATGGAAATGCTAAAGAGGCCTTACATTTTTACAAAGAGCTATTCAACGGTGAAATTACTGAGATGCAAACGTTTGGAGAAGCAGACTTCCCAACCCCACCAGAAGCGAATGACCGCGTCATGCATGCAAAGTTCAAAAAAGGAAATCTTCTGTTGATGGTTTCAGATAGCTTCCCTGGTCAAGAGATTACTTCAGGAAACAACATTTCACTCGTTCTTGAGTTTGAAAGTGATGAAGAAATCCAAACCATTTATGATAAATTGAGTAAAAACGGATCAGTAAAAATGGAACTGCAAGATACATTCTGGGGTGCGAAATTCGCAAAAGTGAAAGATGCTTACGGAGTAACATGGGATCTTAATTTTCAAAAAGAGCAACATTAATTTCCTTTACAAAAGGAGAAAGCGTACCCCAATTAGTTTTGGCGTACGCTTTTCGTTTATTGATGATTTATAGCATTTTTTAATAACTCGAAGGAAGCGAGTCGTGCTTGGTGATCATATATTTGCCCGTTAATCATGATTTCATCCGCTTGTGTTTCATCAAGAAACGATTGTAATTGTTCTTTTACTGATAAAGGATTTCCAACAAACGTCGTTCGCAGCTGTTGCTCGAGTACTGCTTTTTCATAGGAACTCCAGATATCCTCCATACTTTCAACTGGGGGCTTAAGAGGTGTTGGAGCCCCGCGAATTAAGTGAATAAACTGCTGTTGCAGAGAAGTTGCAAGTCTCTTTGCCTCCTTATCTGTATCTGCAGCTACAACATTGGCGGCTACCATCACATATGGTTGATCCAGTAGTTCTGATGGTGTAAAGGTGTTTCTATATAATTCAAGGGCAGGCAGCGTATTCTCCGGTGAAAAATGACTGGCAAATGCAAATGGCAGACCAAGCCTGCCAGCTAATCGAGCACTGAATCCACTCGATCCTAATAGCCAAATTGGTATATTTAATCCCTCTCCCGGTATCGCTCTCACTTTTCTAGTAACTGAAGAAAGATCCGGATTAAGATATGATCGTAACTCCTCCAACTGGTTCGGGAAGTCATCACCACTACCGCTTAGCTCTCTTCGTAATGCGCTTGCAGTCAGCTGATCTGTACCTGGAGCTCTGCCTAGTCCAAGATCAATTCGTCCAGGATACATCGATTCCAATGTGCCAAACTGTTCAGCGATTACGAGCGGAGCATGATTAGGGAGCATAATTCCTCCAGAACCTACTCGAATTTTAGACGTACCACCCGCTACATAACCGATTACGACTGACGTTGCCGAGCTCGCGATGCCAGGCATATTATGATGTTCAGCTAACCAGTAGCGATTGTATCCCCATTTTTCAGCGTGCTGCGCAAGATCTAATGTATGTTTAAAAGAATCTGAAGCACTTCCACCTTCTTGTAATGGCGCAAGATCTAGTACAGATAGCGGAAGATCAATCAGTCTTTTCTTTATCATGGACATCCATTTGTCCTCCTTTTAGATGAATAACTAAAAAATAGCTACTATCTTTTAATAATCGGTACTAGTATAGCAAGAAGGATGAGTGATTTGAAAAATAATGCTTTTCATTCGTTGCTTTACATTACAGGTGAGGCATAACCCAGCCTGTTAAAACCACTATTTAACAATTGACAACGCTTACATATTCTAGTTTAATGTTACGTAAGTTAATTATTTGATTATGCAGGAGATATGGAGACATGTATAAACCCCTTTTATAATGGGTATTTAGCATGTCTTTTTTTAAAATACAAGAAAAGAGGGATTAAAGATGCGAATATTTAACAGCTTGTTGTTCTCTTCTATCATTACTTTAGCTCTCACGATCAGCGGGTTTCAACTTAACGTTATCGCGGCTGATTCACCTTCAGATAGCTTTCTTACAGAAGAGGGGCTTCCCCCACCAGGAGCAAACGATTCATCCTGCCGTCCTAGCCGCGAGCACCCTGAACCTGTTGTGCTTGTTCCAGGTACATTTGAAACGATGGACAGAAATTTTATTAATCTTGCGCCTATGCTAAAAGAAAAAGGATATTGTGTATTCTCATTAAATTACGGCTATACTGGCTCAGTTCCAGCTTCAGGGCCCATTGAAGATTCGGCTGCTGAACTGAAGACATTTGTAGACAACGTATTAACATTAACAGGTGCACAAAAAGTGTCAATCGTAGGTCACAGCCAAGGCGGCATGATGCCTCGCTATTATATGAAGTTTCTTGGAGGAGCAGACAAAGTTGAAGACCTAATTGGTCTTGTTCCATCTAATCATGGAACAGAAGGAGTCGCTGGACTGACAGAACTTACATCAACCGGGGCAGATCTCACTTCATGTAAAGCTTGTCAGCAACAAGAAGCAGGTTCAGAATTTTTATTGAATCTTAATAAACGCGATGAAACCCCTGGCAAATCATCATATACCGTTATCACTACTCGAAATGATGAAATTGTAGTTCCTTTCACGTCTGCCTTTTTAAGTGGTGAAAAGGAAAAAGTAACGAATATCACCATTCAAGATTATTACCCTTATGATCAGATCGAACATCAAAACATTGCTCAAGATCCGCTTGCTTTTAACTTTGTGTTTGATGCTCTTGAGCATGAGGGGCCAGCTGACCCACAAAGAGCTGTAGGACTATTTAAATAACGAGAAAAGGGACTTCCGATGAGGAGGTCCCTTTTCTTTGCAGTTAATGTACTTCACTTTCTTGATCAGCTTGAACGAGTTTATCGGTGGATAGTGTGCTCGCTTGAAAAAAAAGAATAAGTTCAGCGTCCGTGATGGAAAAATCACGGCACAATGTTTGTACTCCGTCCCAATCACCCCGTTCAATGGATTGCACGATAGCTAAGGCACGGTTATACTTTTCATTTTTTCCAACAAGCGCTTTTGCCAGCTCTTTTGTGATTGGAAGATCATCAATGATATCTTTCATGTTTTTGTTTAAGATGGTGTCGATCAGTGAGAACATACCGAACATATACATCTGGTTTTTATGTAATCCAAAAACACGGGCAGTGCTTTCAAAAAAAGCGGCTCTTGTTAAACTCATTTTTACTAGTTCAGTTTGGTTTTCTTTCTTTTTCATAGAGGACATCATTAGAATCATGATGAGTTTTTTTATTTCATAAAGACCAAGTAACACAACTGCCTGCTTGATAGAAGTTACTTTGCTTTTGAATATATACGTCCCTGAATTCATTACCTTAAGGAGTTTATAGGAAAGTGATAGATCATGTTGAATCAGATCACTGATCTCATTAACATCTGGATCTGTACTGTTTAGTTTTTCTAACAAAAGTAAATAATTTGTAGGGATGGGTGCAATATCCCTGCCTTGTAAAATAACCGGCTTACTGAAGAAATACCCCTGGAAGTATGTGAATCCTAATCTCTTCGCTTCCTCAAATTCATCTCTGTTTTCAATTTTTTCTGCTAAAAAGGTCACTTCACCTTTATATTTTTTTATCATATCTTTTATATCTTTTTTGCTCATGGCTAAATAATCTATTTTGATAATATCGATAAATGGCAAAAGAGCTGACATGTCCCGATTTACAGCCACATCATCTAACGCGATTATGTACCCTTTACTTTTTAGTTCCATGCAAACAGTCAAAATTTCATCTGAAAGATTTACATTCTCTAAAATTTCTACAACAATATACTCTGGCGAAATATAAGTGGGAACACGATTTAACAACAGGTTCTCAGTAAAATTAATGAAGCACTTTTTCCGATCGCCCACTTCCCTTATCCCTATCCCCGTAAAACTGTTAACCATTACGTCAATCGTGGCACTGTCATGGTCTAAGCCTTCATATTTGTTCACAGAACTATTTCTATATAAAAGTTCATAAGCAACAACGTTTTCATTTCGATCTAATATAGGTTGTCTGCCAATAAAGATATCCAATATACTCACCATTTCATTGTTTTAGTATTAAAATTACTCTTTATATACACATCAAACCATAATATGTAAGCAAACACAATATTGGTTTAACAATAAAAGCAAATTTATTTAAAATTTTTACACATTTCAAATATTACGAACGACGACTAAGTTACTAGAAACCATAGTAAGTTGGACTCAAATATTGCCCAAAGATACAAGAAAGCGTTTACAACTATCTTGAACTGGGAACACAACCTACGAACAAATCATCTAATAATAAGGAGGAAATCGATGGACAAGCACAATAAAGTGGTAGGCGTTTTCCGTTCAGAAGATGATGCAATCGAAGCGATAAAGGAATTGAAAAGGAATGGATACGAAGAAAATGAGATCTCAGTAATCGCAAAAAATAATAAAGAAACAAAACACATTCATGAGGAGACTGGTTCTAAAGCTCCTGAGGGAGCCGCAACAGGGATGGCTACTGGAGGCATACTTGGTGGATTAGGAGGGTTACTCCTTGGAGCAGGTGCTCTTGCCATTCCAGGAATTGGTCCGATTGTTGCCGCTGGACCACTTGCTGCCGCTCTTGGCGGAGCTGCTGTTGGTGCTGGAGCTGGAGGACTGGTAGGCGCACTGGTTGGATTAGGAATTCCTGAAAAGGAAGCAAAAGAGTATCAGGAATCTGTCGAGCAAGGTGACATTCTCGTACTTGTTGATGCAAATGAATTGGATCGCCATCGTCTAGTTAACGATACATTCCGTACGTATCGATCCACTAATGCACATCGTTATGAAGATTCTTATTCAAACAAATATTAGAATGAGAGGGTGAATAAAGATGAAAAACGATATTATGGAAGGCAAATGGAAACAGTTTAAAGGTGAGGCACAAAAGCAGTGGGGAAAATTATCAGATGATGATTATGATGAGGCACAGGGAGATCGAGAAAAAATGATCGGAAAGATTCAAGAACGACACGGGAAAACGAGAGAAGATGCAGAACGCGAATACGACAACTGGTATAGCAGAATCGAACAGTACTAAAACGAGCAAATCCCCGCAGGTTTTGATCCTGCGGGGATTTAATTTTCTACTCTTAATAGTGAAGCAGCGTTTGCAGTTTATCTTTATCTAAAACCTTCACAAGCTCGACTAACAGCTTTGAACTATATTCGAGATCACTTTTACTAACCATAGAGGCATGACTGTGAATATACCTAGCTGCTACTCCTACAACAATGGTAGGGACTCCCTTTTTAAACAAATGGAACTTGCCAGCATCTGTTCCTCCACCAAGCATAACATCGACTTGATAAGGGATGTTATTTTTTTCGGCAACTTCAATAATCAGATCCCTGAAGGCAGTGTGCGGAATCATGGAAGAATCTAAAAAAGTGATTAGTGGTCCTTCACCTAGTTTGGCTTTGTTGGAGTTATTGCCAGGTCCATCCTCCGCCACACCTACATCTAGTGCGATCGAAACGTCAGGCTCCATGATATACGGGGCGGTTACAGCTCCTCTTAAACCCACTTCTTCTTGTACCGTTGCGCCACAATAGACGGTGTTCGGATGGCTAACTCCTTCTAATTGCCTCAGGACTTCTAAGGCAGTATAACAACCCGCTCGATTGTCTAATGCCTTTGCGAGTATTGTGTCGTTATTGGGCATGAGTTCAAAAGGACATATCGGTAGAATCGGATCCCCCACTTTGACTCCCCATTGTTTCACTTGATCCTTATCATTTGCACCAATATCAATAAACATCTCCCTCATCGGATAGACTTTTTTTAATTCTTCTGCTTGTAAAATGTGTGGAGGCTTAGAGCCAACTACGCCTGTAAAGGTCTTGTTTTTGGTAACGGTATGAACACGCTGTGCCAACAGAACTTGGGACCACCAGCCGCCAAGGGGAACAAAACGTAAATAGCCATCTTTCGTTATTTCACTGACCATGAATCCAACTTCATCCATGTGACCGGCAAGTAATATTTTCGGGCCGTCATCACTTCCCTTTTTCTCGCCGAACACACTTCCCAAATTGTCACTGACTAAATGAGCATTCGTTTTTTCGATTTCTCTTTTCATGATGTCACGTATGGCTTTTTCGAACCCAGGTGCACCATTCGTTTCAGTTAATTCTTTTAATAGATCCATTTTTTTCACCTTCCTATGTTTAGGATGGAGAAAAGAGTAAGGAATTATTAATTTGAGGCGCAAAAATATGTATTTGAGCAAAAATTGTTCAACCATTGTAGTTATGTCCATTTAGAGGAGGCTGAGAGGGAATACCTAAAGGGGTATCTATATCGTTAAATCCATATGTTTTAATTGTCACTTCAAAAGTTTTGGGTTTGAATCCAAAAGTTTAGGGCTTGAATCCAAAAGTTTTGGGCTTGAATCCACGAGTTTGAGCTATTTATCCACGAGATTACAATTATCGACAAATTTTGCGCGAAACTTTCATTTTCTTATTTAAAAAAGACCAGCAATTGAATGCTGGTCTGTATCCACCTATGTATTGGTGGAGACGGTGGGAGTCGAACCCACGTCCAAAGATATTGGCACTTAAGCTTCTACGAGTGTAGTCGGTTTATTGGCGTTTCGCGGATCCATCTGCCAGCCGACAGGCGTCCAGACCGCTAGCCTGATTATTCTCTTCCTTCGTCCTCAGGCGGAGGACAACCGGCGTAGCCCACTAAGAGTGAGTCCCTTACCCTACCACATGGGCGATGGAGGGAGGAACAGCTAAAGTGCTATTACGCAGCTAAAGCTAAGTTGTTGTTAGTTTTGCCAGTTATTGGCTTTGGCGTTTTAACGAGGCCGACCCCCTCGACTCGCAACTTAAGCTCAAACTACCCCTGTCGAATCCGTAACGTCCCCATTATAAAAATGGTATGCAAGAAATTAATCTTGCCGAACCACGGAGAGAGATAAAAGCTTAAATGCTCTTATTCACTTGTGTACTTAGTATAACATCTTAAAGCATACGCCTCAATTGTAAGTTCCTGTAAGAACATCCAATCAGACTTTTTGACGGTCTCGGAATGCCCGGTCAATTTCCCGTTTTGCATCCTTTTTCTTTAAATCATCTCGTTTGTCGTAATGCTTTTTACCTTTTGCTAGACCGATTAGTAACTTAGCAAAACCGTTCTTAAGATACATTTTCAAAGGAACAATAGAATACCCTTGTTCTTTTGTTGCACCTAACAGCTTATTGATCTCCTTGCGATGCAGAAGCAGCTTTCGCGTACGAAGCGGATCATGGTTATACCGGTTTCCTTGTTCGTACGTACTGATGTGCATATTGTGTAAAAACAACTCGCCGTTTTGCACGCGGGCAAAGGAATCTTTCAAGTTCGCTCGACCTGCGCGAATGGATTTAATCTCCGTGCCCTGAAGGACAATTCCAGCTTCAAACGTTTCTTCAACATGGTAATCGTGCCGCGCTTTTTTATTTTGTGCGACTACTTTCCCTTCTCCTTTTGGCATGTAAACTCAATCCTCCCCAGCAAGTGAACCTCAATTATAGCAATTTGGTCAAACAACGTCAAGGTTCACCGCTTCGGATGAACCTTGACATTCACTTTATTACTTTTTCTTCTTCTTGCCTTTTTTAGCAACCGGTTTGTAAAACGGCTTTTTCTTCCCTTTTTTAGAATCCTGCGGTCCCTGTGTACGATCTGATTCACTCTGACGGCTCTTGCCGCGTCTGCCACGCCCACCACGCTTAGATCCTGTATCACCAATATCGATGACTTGCTGGCGATCTTTATGTCGTTTTCTAGGTGTCCCTTTCATCCCAACAATTTCAAAGTCTATGGCACGGTCGTCCACATTTACATTTACAACCCGGATGGAAATCTCATCGCCAATCCGGAATACGTTACCTGTTCTTTCTCCGATCATCGCCATGAACTTTTCATCAAAACGATAATAATCGTCTGTTAAATAGCTAACATGCACAAGACCTTCTATCGTATTTGGAAGCTCAATAAACAATCCGAAATTCGTAACGGAACTGATAACACCATCAAACTCTTCGCCAATTTTATCAAGCATAAATTGCGCTTTTTTCAGTTCATCTGTTTCACGTTCAGCATCAACAGCACGACGTTCCATGGCTGATGCGTGCTTTGCAATACCCGGAAGTTCTGCTTTCCAATGGCTCACGGTCTTTGGTCCCGTATCTTTTTCAAACAGATACGTACGAATCAGCCGGTGAACCATTAAATCCGGATAACGGCGAATCGGTGAAGTGAAATGAGTATAGAACTCTGTTGCTAAGCCATAGTGACCTAAAGACATGTGATCATACTTCGCTTGTTTCATCGAGCGGAGCATAATTTTACTGATTACCATTTCTTCTGGTTCACCTTTAATTGTTTCTAGAAGCTGCTGAAGGCTGCGTGGATGGATATCACTAGCTGTTCCTTTTAGTGCATAGCCAAACATCCCTATAAATTCTAAAAAGCGTTCAAGCTTTCCTTCGTCTGGATCTTCGTGAATTCGATACATGAACGGCAGCTCAAGTTCGTGGAAATGCTGCGCAATCGTTTCATTGGCGCATAGCATAAATTCCTCAATAAGTTTTTCTGCTACTGAACGTTCTCTTAGTACAACATCCTGCGGATCACTGTTTTCATCAACAAGCACTTTTGCTTCAGAAAAATCAAAGTCAATCGCACCTCGGGCAAAACGTTTTTTTCGTAATACATCTGCTAGTTCTCCCATGAGCTGGAAGAATGGGACAAGGGGTTCATAACGTTTTGTTACCTCTTCATCCTCATCTTGCAATATTTTTCGAACATCTGTATAGGTCATCCGTTCAGTCGTTTTAATCACACTTGGGAAGATGTCGTGCTTTACCACATCACCATCGCTGTTGATCTCCATTTCACAGGAGATCGTTAGACGGTCTACTTTTGGATTCAGTGAGCAGATCCCATTTGATAAACGGTGAGGGATCATTGGAATCACTCGGTCTACTAAGTAAACACTCGTTCCGCGTTCGCGCGCTTCCTTATCAATGGCTGAGTCTTCTGTTACATAGTGGGTAACATCTGCAATGTGGACGCCGAGCTTATAATGACCGTTCGGTAACTTAATAACATGTACTGCGTCATCGAGATCTTTGGCGTCAGCTCCGTCAATCGTCACAATCGTTTCATTTCTAAGGTCTCTTCGGCCTTCAATATCCTTTGGATCGATTTCATCTGGTGTGTTGTGTGCTTGTTCTAATGCGTCTTCTGGAAATTCTCGTGGCAGACCATGCTTGAAGATAACGGATATGATATCCACACCAGGGTCATTTTTATGGCCAATAATATGAATGATTTCCCCTTCAGCACTATTTCTGCCTTCAGGGTATTTTGTTATCTTCACAACGACCTTATGTCCTTCGACAGCGCCATTCACACCGTCTGAGGGAATAAAAATATCATTTGGAATGCGTTTATCATCTGCGATTACAAAGCCGAATTTGCGGCTTTCCTGAAACGTTCCTACTACCTCTGTAACGCCACGTTCTAAAATGCGAATGATCGTGCCTTCAGGACGTGATCCTGAAGAAGTTTGGTTTAGGCGTACAAGAACGGTATCACCGCTCATCGCCCCATTCATATCATGCTGTGAAATGTAGACATCTTTTTGTTCACTTTCTTCCGGAATTAAAAATGCAAAGCCTTTTGCATGACCTTGAACGCGGCCTTTAATCAGGCTCATTTTTTCTGGAAGGCCGTAACGGTTTGTCCGTGTTCTCACAACAGCCCCTTCATCTTCTAGCTCGTTTAATGTTAAAACCAGTTCTTTGAAATTCTCAGCGTCCGGCAATTGTAGTGCTTCTTCTATTTCGGTCACTGTCATCGGCTTTTCCGAATCTTTCATGAGCTGGAGTATTTGCAGTTTATCCAAAAACTGACCTCCTTTTTTAGGGAAAATTCTATCTAGACCAATCCAGGTCTTCTAAGAAAGCATAAACATCTTCATGCAGCTGCTCTTTTTCCTTGTCTAATGTAATAACATGTGATGAATTTTCGTACCATTTTAAATCTTTCTTGTTACTTTCTACTTCATCATAAATAATATTTGCAGAATTCGTGTTAATCATTTCATCATGTCTAGCCTGCACAACAAAGGTGGGTGCATATACTAGATCCACTGAATTTCTTACGCTTTGAATAAGGTCCTGCAGCTCTTTTAAGGTGTTCATCGGCGTTTTCTTGAACGCTTCCATTTCCTGTGCGATCTGTTCAGAAGACTTTTGTTCACGTTTTTTATATTCTTCGGCGTACTCACAAACCCCTTTATACATCACTTCTTCACTCTTGATCGACATTGGAGCACACATGGGAATCACCGCCATTACAGGTTGCTCTGCAGCCAGCTTAAGCGAGAAAACTCCGCCAAGTGAAAGTCCGCATACTGCTATTTCTTCATATCCTTTTTCTTTTAAGTGATTGTATCCACCGATCACATCTTTCCACCAGTCATCTGGGCCTGTATGAACCAACTCTTCAGGCGGTACTGCGTGACCTTTATATTGAGGTGCGTGACACGTATAGCCTTTCTTTTGAAGAAATCTCCCCATCATGCGTACATCGGCTGAACTGCCAGTAAATCCATGCAGCATGAGAACTGCCCGCTTTCCTCCTTCAAAGAAAAACGGTTTTGGTGCTGTTATTTTCATGAATGTTTCTCTCCTATTCGTTCATTAAAAACTGATAAACTTCGTCGATAAGCTGATCTTTTTCTACATCATGGCAAATCATATGCTTCGATTCTTTAAAGTAGCAAATCCTTTTGTTGGATGCAGCAATTGTGCCAAATAAAAACTCTGCACTTTTTCTTGGCACCAATCCATCGCACTCCCCTTGCACGATTAACGTTGGAGATTGAATCCGAGAAAGCTCTGGTTTTAGTCGTTTTACAAGCTTTCTAAATTCTCTCGTCGCACTAAAGGGTGTATCGAGCAGCTTTTTTCTGTATCTTTTATATAATTCATGATCCTTCAATTGACCATTAAATCCTGAAATCATCATTTCTGAAATATCTTTAATCATTTGTCCTGGATTTAAGTAATAGGCGCTCGCATTAAGGAGGATCAATTTGTCACAGCCGTATTTAGAGGCCAAATATCCGGCGATCATGCCACCCATCGAAAATCCTACAATATACATTTTGTCCACTTTTTCACGAAGTTCTAAATAAGCATTTTCTGCTTCTGCCAGCCATTCATCGTGGGTTCTGCCCTTTAGTGAAAGCACTGTTCCATGCCCAGGATAGGTAGGAACGGAGAGAACCCAGTCCGTATTTTGCTGTAGATACTCGGTAATTGGCTCAATCTCGTATGGACCACCTGTAAACCCATGTAAACAAAGACAACCGATCATGCTACCACCTTTTTGACTATAGATTACCCTATTATGTACGTATCAAATCATATCATAACCATTGTCTGAAAGGGTAAGCATCCGTTTTTCCATAATAAAAACAGCAAACGGGTAAGTGCCGCCTGCTGCTTTTTTGGTTGGGTTTTATTCTTATAAGAAATACGCTACCGAAATCGTTAATACGAAAAACAATATCGCCAAGATTACTGTTAATTTACTTAGCAATGCATCGATTCCGCGTGCTTTTTGCTTTCCAAAAAGCTGTTCAGCACCACCTGTAATTGCGCCAGACAACCCAGCCGAACGACCTGATTGAAGAACGACGACAACGATTAGTGAGAGTGATACTAAAATAAGAAGGATTTTTGTTGCTGTTAGCATGAATGTTACACCTCCACCGTTCCACGTTACATTACTTTAAATGTATCATAGTGAAAGGGACGAGGCAAAGTTTTTTTCGAAATGATGGTTAATTTGTTCCGAGATAGTTAATATCAAATTCTTTATGAAAAATATAAAGGCGGACAGCTTTTATTACGTTAAGCTTCTTATTAAGTAAGCCGACGATTTGAACGGTAGCTCCCGGCTGAACGGCTTCATCTGGTGCAATATCAAGTGTCTTATCTCCATCAAGGAGTTCTGTTTTTGAATCGAGCTGGACTTTCATCATCGTTTTTTTATGAAAGATGGTAAAAACATTTCCTTTTGTCTCTTTCACTTTTCCAATAAAACTGATTGGATTCAATTTTTCTTGTTTGTTTTCTGCACCATCCGAAGATTCTTGTTTAAGTGGCTGCATCATAAACATCCCCTCTTCGCATTTATGGGGACATCCCCATATCCATTTTACTGATCATTGTTTGGTTTTATGCCTTTTACTTGTGGTGTATCCTTCTGAGAGGTATAGTACTTGTCATTGAATATGGATTTTTTTATTACAACATCTTCATAGGTCTCAGAAATCAATCGTGCTTTTTCACCGTTTGTTATTTGAAGTTCATACGTTCTGAACATCAAGATCATAAACAGTACGGAAATAAAAGCTAAATACAAATGAAAACGGAAGGCTCTATCTTTTTGATGCCGTATAGTTTCTTCTACCCTCATTTTTTCTTCACCACACCTGCTTCGGAAAATAATTCAATATGAAGAGATTTCCTTTCAATTAATTTACTCTCTTTTTCTCTTGCCTAACATGGCTTTTACATGATTTTTTTCTCATACCAAAATGATAAGTTTCAGAAAATTCGATCGTTCATTCAATTACATTCAGTGATAAGAGCGTATATAGAAAAAAACCTGCAGACTGTAGTGTCGTTGCAGGTTTATGGCAGATGTTTATCCAATTGAAGCATATATCCGTAACGGGGAACAGTTACGATCGCTTCACCGTACGGTCCCAGCTTTTTTCGCAAGCGATATACGAGTGCATTAATCTCATCATTTCCAACGTCAGGCAGTTCATAGGATCCTGCTACCATTCGTTCTGGCCAAATGTGAATCTTAATTTCATCGCTGCTCACAGCCTGATTTCTTTTCCGGTATAAAAAAACGAGCAAATCCGTATGCTTTCCTGATAAGAACAGCGGATCACCATCTATTGTAATCTGTCGACGCTCAGGGATAATATGCAAACCGTTCGTGATTTTCGTTTCGGAAGAGGTGATGGGCGAAGTGAATTCCATGGTTAAGTCAGCTTCTGCCGTTTTCATATTTAAATAGGTGATGAGAACAACACCTTTCGCGAGACTAATAACATCACCGGATTGCAGCTGTTTTGGTATGCCCGCTTCAAGCTTCTCGTTGTTCAGCTCGGTTCCATGCTTAGAATCCAAATCTCGAATAAAAGGCACACTTTCTTGTAAAAAGATTTCTGCATGCATTCGTGAAACGTATGGACTGATGAGTGATACATCCGTTTCTTGAGTATGGGAAGAACGCCCAAAAGATAATACTTCACCTTCAGGCTTCAACGGGATCAAGCTGCCCGTATCATAAGGGTCTCCCGCTTCTATTCGTATATATAAGCTTTCATTCATGTTCATTCCCCCGTACAAAAACAGCATGTTATATGCATTTTATATGATATTTTACTGAAATGACAAGCAATAACAGGCTCATTGATGTAAGTATGTTATGGACGCTGGTCTTTTGTAGAGTATTTTGAGTTTGATTGTGCATAAAAACCCTTATCGCGCTCGTAAATTCCTTTTGTGAAAAAAGCACAGAAATAATAACTTACATTCTTTCATTATAAGTCTTTTGTCTTATATTTTTTATTTTTGAATAGGACAACCCTCTACTAACAAATCCTACTATTAACATGATTGGAGGGATATGAGATGACTGTTTTTGAAACGATGTCACTGATGATTAGTTTCTCAATGCTCATAATTACCATCCTTCATTCTAACGACCGCTCTCGATAAGCAGCAGGAATCTCAAGGTTTGCAAAGATGCGTTTTACGTTCATTTCACAGGAAAAAAATGAAGACAGCCCCCGAACGATGCATTTCTGCGTATGTTCGGGGGCTGTCTTTTTCAGAAAGACAAAATGGCGGGTTTGTCTTTGTTTGGGGTCAGACCCCTATTTTTTTAGGTTGTAGAATGCGTTCATACCAGGGTAGACAGATAGGTTACCTAGCTCGTCTTCGATGCGAAGAAGCTGGTTGTACTTCGCAACACGGTCTGTACGTGAAGGAGCACCTGTTTTAATTTGGCCAGCATTTGTAGCAACTGCGATGTCAGCGATTGTGCTGTCTTCTGATTCACCAGAACGGTGGGAGATTACAGCCGTGTAGCCTGCACGCTTCGCCATTTCGATCGCGTCAAACGTTTCTGTTAACGTACCGATTTGGTTTACTTTAATAAGGATTGAGTTTGCAATTCCTTTTTCAATTCCTTCAGAAAGCTTCGTTGTGTTTGTAACGAACAAGTCATCACCAACAAGCTGTACGCGGTCACCGATGCGCTCTGTTAATAGCTTGAAGCCATCCCAGTCGTTTTCGTCAAGACCGTCTTCGATTGAAACGATCGGGTATTTGTTAACAAGCTCTTCGTAGAACGCAACCATCTCTTCAGATGATTTAACAACACCTTCACCAGAAAGGTGGTATTTACCGTCTTCTTTGTTGAACATTTCAGAAGCAGCAACGTCCATTGCAAGACGAACTTCTTCACCAGGCTTGTAACCTGCTTTTTCGATCGCTTCCATGATGGTTTGAAGAGCTTCTTCGTTAGAACCAAGGTTAGGGGCGAATCCACCTTCGTCACCTACAGCCGTGTTCAAGCCTTTTTCTTTAAGAACCGCTTTTAAGCTATGGAAGATTTCAGTACCCATGCGAAGAGCTTCTGGGAAGTTCTCAGCACCAACAGGCATAACCATGAATTCTTGGATATCTACGTTGTTGTCAGCGTGCTCTCCACCGTTTAAGATGTTCATCATTGGAACTGGAAGAGTTTTAGAGTTGAATCCTCCAAGATACATGTAAAGAGGAACGTTTAAGAAATCAGCAGCAGCGTGTGCAACAGCCATGGAAACACCAAGGATTGCGTTAGCACCTAGCTTGCCTTTATTTTCTGTTCCATCAAGCTCGATCAACGTTTGGTCGATACCAACTTGGTCTAGTACGTCAAAACCGATAAGTTCTGGAGCGATGTTTTCATTTACGTTGTTAACGGCGTTCAGTACACCTTTTCCAAGGTAACGTTCTTTGTCGCCATCACGAAGCTCAACTGCTTCGTATTCACCTGTAGAAGCACCGCTAGGAACGATTGCGCGTCCGAAAGCACCTGATTCTGTATAAACTTCTACTTCAACTGTTGGATTACCACGGGAGTCAAGAACTTCACGTGCATAAATTTCAATAATTGTTGACATAACATTCTCTCCTTTTAATTAAAAAAGTATTTTTTAGACCATCATTCAGCGAATGGAAAACGTACAAGGGCCCTTTGTATCGTAAACCAAAGTAAGCTGGCTTATTTTATTAACGAATTTCCTGTCATTTCTTTCGGTTGTACCCCATTAAGAAGAGCTAGAACAGTTGGTGCAAGATCAGCAAGTTTGCCATCTTGGTGAAGTTCGATTCCTTCTTGTGTCACGATAACCGGAACAGGGTTTGTCGTGTGGGCTGTCATTGGCTTGCCTTCCATTGTAATAACCTCATCGGCGTTCCCATGGTCAGCAGTAATGATAGCTGCTCCACCTTTTGCTAGAATCGCATCCACTACTTTACCTAAGCATTCATCAACGGTTTCAACCGCTTTGATCGTAGGCTCAAGCATTCCGGAGTGACCTACCATGTCCGGGTTGGCGAAGTTTAAAATAATCGCATCATGTTTATCTGCTTCAATCTCTTTTAAAAGAGCATCCGTAACTTCGTAAGCACTCATCTCTGGCTTCAAGTCATAGGTTGCCACTTTTGGTGAATCGATCAAGATGCGTGTTTCACCCGGAAATTCAGCTTCACGTCCTCCACTGAAGAAAAACGTTACATGCGGATACTTTTCAGTTTCAGCAATTCGAAGCTGTTTAAAGTTTTGCTGTGATAAAACCTCTCCAAGCGTATTATCCAAGTTTGTTGGCTTGAAAGCAACGTTACCCTCTACGGTTTCACTAAAGTGTGTTAAACAAACAAAGTGAAGGTTTTTTGGAAACGCATCTCCGCGATCGAATCCACGAAAATCTTCATTCGTGAACACTTGTGAGATTTGAATCGCACGGTCAGGACGGAAGTTACAGAAGATGACAGCATCATTATCCTGAATCGTCCCAACTGGCTCGCCGTTTTCTCGTTTTAAAACAGACGGCAATACAAATTCATCATGCACACCGTTGTTGTACGAGTCTTCTACGACTTCAAAAGGATCTCTGTAATCAGGTCCCTCACCATAAGCCATTGCTCGGTAAGATTTTTCTACACGATCCCAGCGTTTGTCTCGGTCCATGGAGTAATAACGGCCTGATAATGTAGCGATCTCGCCACATCCTAATTCGTTCATCTTATCGACAACTGTTTGAATATACCCTTTAGCGGATTGAGGAGGAACATCTCGTCCATCCAAGAATCCGTGGAGGTATACTTTTTCAACATTTTGCTTTTTAGCCAGTTCCAGCAAGGAAAGAATATGTTCGATATGACTGTGAATGCCGCCATCAGACAACAATCCAAAAATATGAAGAGCCGTACCATTTTCTTTCGCATGGTTCATCGCTTCAAGAAAGGTTTGATTTTCGTAAAAATCTCCTTCTTTAATCGCTAAGTTCACACGAGTTAGACTTTGATAAACGATACGTCCAGCACCAATGTTAAGGTGCCCTACTTCAGAATTTCCCATTTGACCTTCAGGAAGTCCAACGGCTTCCCCACTAGCTGTTAGTTGAGCGTGCGGATACGTTTCCCAGTAGCGGTCAAAGTTGGGCTTTTTCGCTTGTGCAACAGCATTACCTTTGTCTTCATTACGGCAAGCAAAGCCGTCTAAGATGATTAAAGCTACCGGTTTTTTACTCATCGGCTAACGCCCTCCAAAAGCTGAAGGTATGAATTTGGTTCAAGGCTAGCGCCACCAACCAACGCGCCATCAATGTCAGACATGCCCATTAATTCTTTAATGTTGTCAGGCTTAACACTGCCACCGTATTGAATACGAACAGCGTCTGCAACATCTTGAGAGAATTGTTCAGCTACAACACTACGGATGTAAGCACATACTTCGTTCGCATCTTCAGAAGATGCTGTTTTGCCCGTTCCAATCGCCCAAACTGGCTCGTATGCAATTATTGTTTGTTTCATTTGCTCATCTGTTAAACCAGATAAGCCTTTTTCTGTTTGCTCTTTTACAACATCCTTCGTTTTGTCTGCTTCACGCTGTTCAAGCGTTTCACCTACACAAACGATTGGAGTCAATCCATGTTTGAAAGCCGCGTGTGTCTTTTGGTTAACCAGCTCGTCCGTTTCACCAAAAAGTTCACGACGCTCAGAATGTCCAAGAATAACATATTGAACGTTTAAATCTTTTAGCATAACAGGGCTGATCTCACCAGTGAACGCACCGCTTTCTTCAAAGTGCATGTTTTGTGCACCAATCGCAAGAGGTGTACCCTCTGCTTCGTCTGCTAAACAGTCAAGGAAAAGAGCAGGCGCACAGATTACAGAATCAACAGCTGCAGCTGAAGGCACGAGACCTTTCACTTCTTCTACAAAACTGCGTGCTTCTGACAACGTTTTATTCATTTTCCAGTTACCTGCAATAATAGGTTTACGCATTTTTTTCACCTCTTAAAGAGTAAAATTCTTTCTTCATGAAACATTTGCAAGCCGTTTGTTTGCGCTCCGGGTGCTTCGCTTTCCGCGGGGCGTGCGGTGAGCCTCCTAGCACTTTGCGCTCTTAAGAGTCTCACCTGTCCCGCTGATCCCGCAGGAGTCTCGCACCCTACGCTTCAATCAACTTGTCAAAGAGGTATAAAAATTTACCTCTTGAAGGCTTTTCTAGCGGTCGTTTAAAGCTACTACGCCTGGAAGTTCTTTGCCCTCCATAAACTCAAGGGAAGCACCGCCGCCAGTTGAAATGTGACTCATCTTATCAGCAAGCCCGAACTTTTCAACAGCAGCAGCAGAATCTCCACCGCCGATCACGCTGTACGTGTCAGTAGCTTCAGCTAGTGCGTTTGCAACAGAACGAGTACCGTTCGCGAATGCGTCGATCTCAAACACACCCATTGGTCCGTTCCATATTACAAGCTTCGATTCTTTAATTACCTTTACGTACTTTTCAATCGTTTTCGTTCCGATATCAAGACCTTCCCAGTCAGATGGGATCGAATCGATATCTACCACTTTCGTGTTGGCATCGTTCGAAAAGTCGTCAGCTACTAAAACATCTTCAGCAATCAGGAAGTTAACGCCTTTTTGCTTCGCTTTTTCCATGAACGTTTTTGCAGTTTCAGTCTTGTCTTCTTCTAAAAGTGATTTCCCTACATCATGACCAAGTGCCTTAATGAATGTGTAGCCAAGGCCTCCGCCGATGATCAGGTTGTCTACTTTGTCTAAAAGATTATCAATTACGTCAATCTTGTCCTTCACTTTTGCACCGCCGATGATGGCAGTGAAAGGACGGTCAGGATTGGATAGAGCTTTTCCAAGCACTTCAAGTTCTTTTTCCATTAACAGACCTGAAACAGCAGGAAGATGTTTCGCGATTCCTTCTGTAGAAGCATGTGCGCGGTGAGCTGCTCCGAAAGCATCGTTCACGTACACATCAGCGTTTGCAGCAAACTTTTGTGCTAATTCAGGGTCGTTTTTCTCTTCACCAGGATAAAAACGAACGTTCTCTAGCAAGATCACGCCGCCTTCTTCAAGGCTTGCTACAGCTTTTGTTACTTCTTCTCCGTAAGCCTCATCCGTTTTCAAGACTTCTTTTCCAAGAAGGTCGCTTAAACGCTGAGCAACAGGATCTAAACGGAGTTCTTCTACGACTTGTCCTTTTGGACGTCCTAAGTGACTCGCTAAAAGAACTTTTGCACCTTGCTCTGTTAAGTATTTGATGGTTGGAAGAGCGGCTACGATACGCGTTTCATCCGTGATTTCTCCATCTTTCATCGGAACGTTAAAATCAACACGGCAAAATACAACTTTGCCTTTCAAATCGATGTCACGAACACTTTTTTTGTTCATAAGTAAGTAACCTCCTGACAGTCAAAAAGATTAAAGAATTGAAAATCCCCTGATTTTACATGGGAAAGAGGAGTAGAAGCCTCTATGTAAATGACTTCTCCCCCTCCTTATTGTTCTTCTTTATCTATTAAAGTCCTTTTTTTGCGATATAGTCAATCAAATCTACTACACGATTTGAATATCCTGTTTCGTTATCGTACCAAGATACTACTTTTACCATGTTGCCTTCCATTACCATAGTAGAAAGTGCATCGATTGTAGAAGAATGAGTGTCACCATTGTAGTCAGTAGATACAAGCGGCTCTTCAGAGTAGCCAAGGATTCCTTTAAGGTTGCCTTCAGCTTCTGCTTTAAGTGCTGCGTTCACTTCGTCAACAGTAACTTCCTTGTCAAGTTCAACAACTAAGTCTACTAGAGATACGTTTGGAGTTGGAACACGCATTGCCATACCGTTTAGCTTGCCTTTAAGTTCAGGAAGCACTAGAGATACCGCTTTTGCAGCACCAGTTGAAGTAGGAATGATGTTCTCAGCTGCCGCACGAGCACGACGAAGATCTTTATGTGGAAGATCAAGAATTTGCTGATCGTTTGTGTATGAGTGAACAGTTGTCATCATACCGCGCTTCACGCCAAACTTCTCGTGAAGAACTTTTGCGAAAGGTGCAAGACAGTTCGTTGTACAAGAAGCGTTAGAGATAACATCGTGGTTAGCTGCATCGTACTTGTCTTCGTTAACACCAAGAACAACTGTAATATCCTCATCTGAAGCAGGAGCAGAAATGATTACTTTTTTAGCGCCAGCTTCTAAGTGTTTAGCAGCGTCAGCACGCTTTGTGAAACGTCCTGTTGATTCAACAACTACTTCTACACCAAGATCTCCCCAGCCAAGTTGTGCTGGATCGCGCTCAGCTAAAACTTTGATTTCTTTGCCATCTACAATAAGTGTGTTTTCCTTAACTTCAACAGAACCACCGAATTTGCCATGAACAGTGTCATGCTTTAAAAGGAAAGCAAGAGTGTCAGCATCTGTTAAGTCGTTTACAGCTACAACTTCTACCTCAGGGTTGTTGAAAGCTGCGCGGAATACATTACGGCCGATACGACCGAAACCATTAATACCAATTTTTGTTGCCATGTAAAATGACCTCCTTGATTTAAGAGAGAATTTATTTTTTATATAAAGGGAAAATCCCTTAATAACAAGTAGAAAATAGACTTACGGGCGACCCAATAGTTTTCGGGCAGCTCCTTCGTCTGTAATTAAAACCTTTTTCGGACCATGTTTCATGAAAGCTGCAATTGCATCTGCTTTCGAGGAACCGCCTGCGACTGCCATGATTGTTTCCCTGTTCTGTAATTCATCAAGTTGCAGCCCGATCGTACGGACGCGATGAACGACTTCACCTTGGTGGTCGAAATAATAGCCAAATGCTTCAGCAACGGCCTTTTCTTCTTCTAGCTTCTCCAACAATGATGGGTTAGAATTCCTGCGTTCTGCCATTGTTTTAGCATCACCAATCCCATGAAGCACTATACCCGCAGAGCGAATGAGTTCCATTACTTCTTTAACACTAGGTTCAGCCATAAGAGAAAGATAGGTTTCTTTGCTGAGCTGATCAGGTAAATGCAGCAGCCTGTACTCTCCATTCGCTTTTTGAGCCATGGTCGAGCATATCGTGTTAGCCTGATTTTCAACTTTCTCACCAAGACCTCCACGAGCAGGAACAAACAGCAATTGCTGTCCTTTTTGAATGGGAGTCATCATTTCTGCTACTGACGCAAGAGTTGTTCCGCCAGTTACAGCGATAATGTTTTTAGTCGACAGCTGATCTATCAAGCGATCTGCTGCAGCTTTGCCCATATCGTTTTTGATCCATAGATCTTGGTCACTGTCACCAGGAACAACGATGACTTCTGACAGGTTTAACATTTCCTTAAGATCTGATTCTAAAACATGCAAACCTGACAATTCTTTCATCATCTCAGAGAGTTCTGCTAATATATCATGTCCCTCTCTCGTTAATGACATGCCGGCCGTTTGAATCGTTAATAGCCCTTGATCTTTTAAAAAGGAAACTTCAGACCGTAAAACTCGTTCTGTCATATTCAGGATTGAGGCTAAACTTCTTCTGCCAATTGGTTGATGTATTCGCACTACGTTCAAGACGTGATATCGTTTACGCATCGTTTCGAGAAGATCTGGCAATAGTTTCTTTTGAATATCTAATAGATTCTTCATTGCACATTCTCCTGATTCGATGGTTTTTGAAAGCATTGATCCAATAATTACGGGACCTTAATTGTCCCTGTTAGCCTTTTTTTGTCCCATTAGCGTATGAAAATAACTTGGTTTTACCCAAGTATCATACTGCCAATTGTATATTACCCTGAATGTGACGATTTGAAACACGCCAGCTTTGAGGTTTTGTCATAAAAAAGTCAAAATCTCGTCTGGCATGTTTATATTATCAAATACTTCAACTACATTTCAACAACTTTCACTTATTAAAAATTAGTAAGCGCTTTCTTTACTTTTTCAAATGAGATTCTCCCGTAATCAATCTCTTCCCCATCTACCTCTACAACAGGGATCATCAAACCATATTTTTCGATAAGCTGATCCTTTTCATAAATGTTCACGGTTTGAATTTGAAACGAAAACTTTGATTGGAGCTCTTGTAATAGTGTATGTGCCTCATCACAGAGCGGACAATGTATTTTAGTATAAAAAACAACCTTTTTTTCAGCCATTTATTGTCACCTCTATTGTTATTGTCTGTATGATGTATAAGTCAATGTAAATAAGCGGAATTTAGTAAATTCATTCCGCTCTATGAAGAATATCGTTTTCTTTTCGATGATGATGGGATATTGAGTTCTTCTCGGTATTTGGCGACAGTACGACGAGAGATACTCAATCCGCTGTTTTTCTCTAATAACGATGAAAGCAGCTGGTCAGATAATGGTTTTTGTTTATCCTCACTATCCACTAGCTTTTGTATAGCTGTTTTTGCTGAAGTGGCAGATGCACTTCCTCCATCTTGCGTATAAATTTTAGCTGTAAAGAAGGTTTTCAGCTCTACTGCACCTTTAGAAGTTTGCAAAACTTTGTTTTTTACAGCACGGCTAACGGTAGATTCATGAACACCGATGCTTTGGGCAACTTCTTTTAACGTTAAAGGCGTTAAGTCTCCTTTTTCAAAGGATAAAAAATACTTCTCTTGAGCGCTCACAATCTCTTTGGTGATTTTTAGCAGCGTTTCTTTTCTTTGTTCTAACGCCTTTTTTAGCCAGTTAAATTTCTGATAAGATTCATCTAAAAATTTTGACGTTGCATTTTTTTCGTTTAATAAAGAACCATAGCTGTCGTTTAGCTTCAAGGTCGGTGAATATTGTTCGTTAATCGATATATGAAACTGACCGTTTTCTTCGTGTACCGATACATCCGGATACAAATATGCCTGATCATCTGCCGGGGTAAAAGCTGCTCCAGGACGCGGCTCAAGCGTTTGAAGAAAATCTGCAGCTTCTTCAATTTGTTGCGGCGAAGCATCAAGCATGGAAGAGAGCGTTTTTATTTTTCGTTCTGCAAGCAGGTCTAAATGTTTATCTACTAATATGTAGCTTAAAGTGTTCTCTAGATTCTGTTTACAGAGTTGAAGCAATAAGCATTCTCTTAAACTGCGAGCACCGATGCCAGCTGGTTCTAGTTCTTGCAAAACCATGATCAGCTCTTCACTTTTTTCTTTTGTTATTGAAAATCGGGTAGCTGTTTCTTCCGCGGTAACAGTAAGATAGCCATTCTCATTTACACTTAATAATAAGAACTGAAAAATTTTACGATCTAATGGGTCAAGTGGAAGAAGAATAGACTGTTTATACAAGTAATCATTTAGTGTCTCTTTTTCGATAAGTAAATGTTCGTAATTAGGAGTTTCATCGGCATTTCCACCGATTCCATTTTTACGCACACTCTTTTTAAGCGTGGTAAACATGCCCTTTGGTTCCAAAATTTCAATTAAGGGATTCTCTAACGCCTGCTCTTGAAGATATGATGCAAGTTCATATCCGGGAACTTGTAAAATGGCAATGGCCTGGCGCAATTCAGTTGTCATGACAAGACTCATGCTCTGTTGTTGAAACAAACCCATTTCCATTGTTGTATCCCCTCCCACTCTTCATCATACTACAGATGAAAGCGCTATACATCCTACAAAATTTGGTGTAATAAAAGAAAAAGAGGGGGGTCTGTCCCCGGGACAGACCCCCTACAATTTTCACACAATTTAAATGGATACAAAAAAATGCCACGACCGCTCTAGAGCAGTCTGGCATTTAAACTTTATTATTAAAGTTTTGTTACGTTAGCAGCTTGTGGTCCACGCTCGCCATCAACGATTTCAAAAGAAACTTCTTGTCCTTCTTCAAGAGACTTGAATCCTTCTGATTGAATCGCAGAAAAGTGAACGAATACGTCGTTTCCGCCTTCAACTTCGATGAAGCCGAAACCTTTCTCAGCGTTAAACCATTTTACTTTACCATTTTGCATGGGTGTATCCTCCTTACAAACGCGAATGTTTCGCGTTTTGACTCGTTTAACCTTTTTACTATGTAAATAAAAGAACATAAAAAATGCGCACTTCAGAATAATTCAGAAGCGAATTCAAGTGTTCCACTTCTTATTCAAAAAGTACGACCGCCTTAAATCCAAAAATATTCACACCGTAAATGGTTAAATCAAATATATCATGTCCATAACCCAATGTCAAAACAAGGGATAAATTTTTCCATATCCTTTTGATTATCATCCCGATACGCTATGATGGATATGAATTCATTGCCTTATCAGCAAGACTTTAGCACAACGTAATCGAAGGAGGATTATTCAGATGAGCGAAGCATTTTCGGTACCTTATTTCAAAGAAAATTTTCAGCAATATATCGATCGAAACAAAGATGTTTTTACAAAGACACACGCTATGAATGCGTATTACCGTTCTATCGTAGGAACACTTATTAATGACAACTTGAACAAAAACAGTGAGATTGTAAGGCGAATCAGAAACCTAGAGACAGCTTATATCGAAATTAAAAATGAAATTTAAGCATATTAAAAAAAGAAATAGGGTATTGATTCAAATCTAGACGTTTAAAATCCTACTCCTAGCGGGCATTATGATGATAGCCCATACATAAGGTTTAAGAAGGATATTTTACAAAGTTGGCGAAATGAGTTTTAAACAGCATATTGTTTGACCTTGTTTGACCTTTTTTGTATGATGACAGTACAGTTTAAAGTGAAAAAGGAGAAGGAGGATTTCTATGAATTTAATTCCAACAGTAATTGAACAGACTAACCGCGGGGAGCGCGCTTATGATATTTACTCCCGCTTATTGAAAGACCGTATCATCATGTTGGGTAGTGCCATCGATGACAACGTATCCAATTCAATCGTTGCCCAGCTATTATTTTTGGCAGCTGAAGATCCTGATAAAGACATCTCGTTATACATAAACAGCCCAGGTGGATCAATTACATCAGGTATGGCTATTTATGACACAATGAACTTTATCAAACCACATGTATCAACAATTTGTATCGGTATGGCCGCTTCAATGGGTGCTTTCCTGCTTGCTGCAGGTGAAAAAGGAAAACGTTATGTTCTTCCAAACTCAGAAGTTATGATTCACCAGCCGCTTGGCGGAACACGTGGTCAAGCTAGTGATATCGAAATCCATGCACGCCGTATTATTCAAATGCGTGAACAGCTAAACAAAATTTTGGCTGATAAGACAGGACAACCGCTTGAAGTTATCGAGCGTGATACAGACCGTGACAACTTCTTAACAGCAGAAGCTGCAGTTGAGTACGGATTGGTTGATAAGCTCATTACTTCCGTAGACAGCACAGATATTAAAAAATAATAACCTATTATAAAACAGGACTGCTATAATTCGCAGTCCTGTTTTTGTTTTTATTCGCCTATGATCGCAACCATTTTTCCTCTCACATGTCGCTCTGAGAGCTTAATAAGCGCATTTGGTACATCCTCTAATGTTACTTTTTCAGTAATCATAGAAGAGATCTTTCCTTCTGCAACGAGCTGTGCTAATTCTTCGTTCATTTTGGCTAAATCTATTTGTGCTTTTTTATTGTTTGAAAAGTGAGCTGCACCAAGTGCGATCTCATGGAACGAAAGAGCCTGACTAAATGGTGTTACCTCAGAATAATCTGGATTTCCGGCGATAAAAGCTATACGGCCGTTAAATGCAATACTTTTTAACGATTCAGTCGCATTGGTTCTGCTTACCGTATCCAATACCGCATCCACACCAACATTTTCGGTGATTTCCATTAACCTTGAGTGAACATCTTCGGTCTTATAAAAGATTACGTGATCTGCGCCCAATCTCTTCACATACTCCTTGTTTTCTGGTGAACAGGTTGTAATTACTGTAGCTCCATAAATGGCGGCGAGTTGTATAGCAAAACCACCTACTCCACCTGCTCCCCCATGAATTAAAATTGTTTCTCCTGTTTGAAGGTTCATTTTACGGAAAAGAGCCTGATACGCTGTCATTCCAGCACAAGGAAGGGCAGCGGCTTCTTCAAATGATAATTCTTCAGGCATTTTCGCAACAGAATGCGCTGTCGTTACTGCGTATTCTGCAAAACCGCCCTTCTTCGTTAAGTTTCCATGATAAAAGACACGGTCACCTTTTTGAAATCGAGATACTCCTTCACCTGTTTCTTCAATTATGCCTGCCACATCCAGGCCTAAGATGTGAGGGTACGTCCAGTTAGAATTTCCGTTTGTAGCTGTCTTGTAATCTACGGGATTAAGCCCTGTTGCTTTCACTTGTACAAGAACTTCACCCGGTCCAGGACCAGGTTTCTCCGTTTCTGTCACTTTCATGTCACGCCACATGTTTTTATCTTCAAGCACTAAAGCTTTCATCTATTTATTCCCCTTTGCTTTTTGAATTTGATCAAAAAGAATACAAAGGACAGTATACCCACTTTGAAATAAGATGAGTAGAAAAATGCTTGTCCAAACTGATGACGGGCTGATGTCTTTACCGAGTGGACAAAGCGGGCATTTGTATTTGTATGGGGTCTGTCCCCCCCTCGATGGCTTGGAGCATGGCTTTTGCTTTGTTGACGGTTTCTTCATACTCCCGCTCTGGGACAGAATCGGCTACAACCCCTGCTCCAGCTTGAACGTATGCTTTTCCATCTTGAAACACAATGGTTCGTATGGCGATGCAAGAATCCATTTGGCCATTAAACCCTAAATACCCGATGGCTCCTCCATATACACCGCGTGCTTCTTTCTCAAGCTCTGAAATAATTTGCATCGCCCTAACTTTTGGAGCTCCGGAAACCGTGCCGGCAGGCATACAAGAACGCAGAGCATCGAAGAAATCTTTGCTACTTTGCATTTTTCCTTTGACATGTGAAACCATATGCATCACATGGGAATACCGTTCTATCTCCATGTAGGAATCCAGCTTAACGGTCCCGAACTCGCTTACCCTGCCTACATCATTTCTTCCAAGGTCTACAAGCATCACATGTTCAGCCCGTTCTTTTTCATCCATAAGCAGCTCTTTCTCAAACTGTACGTCTTCCTCCCTCGTTTTACCCCTTGGACGGGTTCCGGCGATGGGACGATTTTCTACGATGCCTTTGTCCACTTTTACAAGAAGCTCAGGGGAAGCACCTACAATAAACATATCCTTCGATTTGTAATAGTACATATACGGTGAAGGATTCATTGAACGCAACAGCCTGTACACATCAAAAGGATCAGCTTCGGTTTCCTGCTCAAACCGCTGTGAGAGCACCACTTGAAAAACATCACCTGATTTAATGTATTCCTTCGCTTTATCAACCATCGTACAAAATTCTTCTTTTGTGTGTGAAGATCGCACATTTAATCCTGTTGTTTTCTGCTTATCAACAAACTCTTTTTTTTGCGTAGTCTGTTTAGGAGGATTTTGTAATTCCTGGTACGTATAAGAGATACTGTCACAAACGAGTTCATATTTTTTCCGAATCATCTCTACTTGGTCATCAGGAGAAACATGCAGGTTGCATATAATCGTTGTTTTTTGTTTTAAATGATCAAAAACAATCAGTTCATCGGTGAACAGAAATTCCATCTCGTTCGACTGGTTTGTAGGAGAAAGCGGTGTTGGGACGTTTTCAAATGTATGGATAAGATCATAGCCAAAAAAGCCAACGGCCCCTCCTGTAAAAGGAGGCAATTCAGGGAGTTTGGGAGATTTGTACCGTGAGATGTGTGTCTTCACGATTTCAAGGGGAGAGCCTTGTTCATTCAAGGTCCGGCTTTCATTTTCTTTTAAAAACGAAAGCTTTACGTTTTGACCGGTACTGGAAATGACCAAAAAGGGTCTTCTTCCAATATAAGAATACCTTGCCCACCGTTCTCCGCCTTCAACACTTTCAAGCAAGAACGAATACCTCTCATGGCGAACTTTCTCAAAGTGCGAGATGCACGTCTCATGATCGGAAAGGTACGTAAATCCAATAGGTATCACATTATAATCTTGTTTAGTCAGAGAAATAACTTCCTCTATTGATGGGGTAAACATCGTCCAATCACCTCTTCTTAATAAATAAAGCCTCACGCTATTGTTACAGCGGAGGCTGGTTTTAGTGCATCATTAATAAACTAAGATAGAGGTATAATCATCACAGGATTAAATACGCTCAACTCAGCTCAAGCTATGCTCTCTTTTCTCCACTCATCTCAACTAAAAAACTATTCTCCTGATTAGAGATTAATATAAAGGCTTACCCTTTGTCTGTCAACTATTGTTGATGAGTTAAATATGATTGTTAGAGGCGTTCATTCCAAAAATGAGCGTCGAATCACCCATACCCAACACACACTAAAAAAGAGAATCATACTAAAAACGATTGTGATCATAAAAGCAAGCCCTAAAAAAAGCCCTGCACTTGGCGGATTTTGAATAGAATAGCCTAATAGCGCGAGTGGGTATAAACTAATAAAAATCAGCATGCTTACCCAATAAATTAATCGCAGTGTGCTCTTTCGAGGCTTTAGAATATAAAGAGCAAAAAGGATATTCCAAACGGTCAACCCAATGGCAAAATACCAATCATGCATAATGCTTGTATCATGCAAAATAATCGCCTCCTTTTCCCTCTATAACAGTATATTGAGAAAAGAATGTTGGCCAACCCTCAAAAATAAAAAAAACGCCATTTCGTCCTCCTCATATGGACAAAATGGCGGTTTGTATTTGTAGGGGGTCTGTCCCCTACTCGTTTTTTGAAACAAATGCTGCTAGGGCTTCGATGGCTTCTTTTTCATCAGGGCCATCAACAGCTAAAATCAGTTCAGAGCCAGAACCAACAGCTAGACTCATAATCCCCATGATGCTCTTTGCATTCACTTTCTTGCCTTCCTTCTCCACGAATACATCCGAATTGTAACGGTTAGCTTCCTGGACGAAGAGGGCTGCAGGACGGGCCTGAAGTCCGCTTCTCAATTGCACGGTAACCTTCTTTTCAACCATTCTATTCTACCTCCTAAAAGCCAATTTCTCTCTATTGAAACATCAATTGATGGGTTGACCAGTTCTAATTTTTGTCGCAATTTCGTCTATTTTACGCAATCGGTGGTTAACACCTGATTTACTTACGGTTCCTGATGAGACCATTTCTCCGAGCTCTTTAAGTGTAATTTCCTGATGAGTGACGCGCAATTGAGCAATCTCTCTTAGTTTGGTAGGCAATGCTTCAAGTCCCACTTGTTCTTCAATGTATTTAATATTTTCAACCTGCCTCATTGCGGCTCCGACCGTTTTGTTTAAGTTCGCGGTCTCGCAGTTAACAAGTCGGTTAACGGAATTTCTCATATCTTTTAAAATACGGATATCTTCAAAAAACAGAACCGCATGATGTGCTCCAATCAGAGTAAGAAACTCTGAAATCTTTTCACCATCTTTTAAATAGATGATATACCCTTTTTTTCGTTCGAGAACTTTTGCTTTTAGCTTAAACTTGTTCATCAGCTCTGCTAATGCAACCGTATGCTCTTCATACATAGAAAATATTTCGAGATGATAGCTTGTCTCCGGATGATTCACAGAACCTCCTGCTAAAAAAGCACCTCTCATGTAAGCACGCCTGCAGCAGCTTTTCTTATTGAATTCCTCAGCTATATTGCGTGTAAACGTAAAAGATTCATCAATAATCTTTAAGTCTTCCAAAAGTGATCTTGATTCTTCAGAGACACGTACAATGTAGACGTTATTCTTTTTTAAACGCATTTTTTTTCGTACTAAAAGCTCTACGTGGTAGGAATATATGCCTTTGATCAACGTATAGATCCTTCTAGCGATCGCAGCATTTTCAGTCGGAATATCCAGAACCAGCTTTCTATTGCTGAAAGAGATGGATCCATTCATGCGAATCAAGGCAGCTAACTCCGCTTTTTTACAACAGTCCTTCAGTTCAAGCTGCGTTAATTCTTTCTTTGTATCTGCAGCGAATGACACCTGCATCACCACCCCTCTTGTTCCATAAACAACATACTATTTTTCAATAAGCCCTAAGAGCAAATCTGATACTCGTTTTGCATCATGTCTGACGAGCGTCCCATACTGGATGATATTATCGCAGACTAATCCAATGCCGAACGATTTCAACCGCTCTTCATCAAATTGCACTTGCTCTGCGCCTTCTTCCAAATATAAATCCAAAAACTCTGAAGGGATCTTCTCATTATTAACAATCACGACATCTATAAAATTATGCCCCACATGATCGATTAAAGCCTGAATGTGATCTCCTGCTGTATAACCTGTTGTTTCCCCAGGCTGAGTCATGACATTGCAGACATAAACTCTCGGTGCCGTTGCCTCACGAATGCTAGTCGATATACCGCTAACGAGCAGGTTCGGCAATATGCTTGTATACAGGCTTCCAGGGCCAATTACAATGAGATCCGCTTCCTGAATTGCTTTTACACTTTCTCGAAGTGCCTCCACGTGATCGTCTGATAAGAAAACCCGTCTTATCTTTTTATTCGACAGCGGGATCTTAGATTCCCCCTGTACGATTGTCCCATCTTCCAATTCAGCACTTAGAATGATGCTGTTTTTGGCAGCTGGCAACACTTGCCCTCTAACATTTAAAACTCGGCTTAATTCGCGTATTCCGGTTAAAAAGTCTCCCGTTATATCGTGCATGGCTGCAAGCAGCAGGTTCCCAAGTGAATGACCCGTAATTCCGTCTCCTACTTTGAACCGATGCTGAAACATTTTTTCAACGAGCGGCTCTACTTCTGAGAGCGCGGCAATAACGTTTCTCACATCTCCTGGAGGAGGCATATCATAATCCCTTCTCAACCTTCCAGAGCTGCCACCATCATCTGCAACCGTTACGATAGCAGTTATATCTACAGGATAGTGCTTTAAACCGCGGAGGAGAACGGAAAGACCGGTCCCTCCGCCAAGCACTACCACTTTTGGCTGCTTTTTCATCTATGCTTTATCCTTTCCCATATCTCTGTGACTGCTGAAAGTTACGTATTCTTTTGAAAGTGAATTTCCGATATATTCAGCAAGTGCGACAGAACGGTGCTTTCCGCCTGTACAGCCGATCCCGATGATGAGCTGGCTCTTGCCTTCCCGTTTGTATTGAGGGACCATAAAGTGCAACAGATCGAGCAGCTTTTCTAAAAATTTGTTCGTCTCTGGCCATTTTAAAACGTACTCTGAAATGTCTGGCTCAAGACCGGTTCTTGGTCTCATGTGCTCGATATAATGCGGATTCGGTAAGAAACGTACATCAAACACCAAATCTGCATCGATCGGCATGCCGTATTTGAAGCCGAAAGACATGACATTGATCGTAAACGGATGAGCAGCATTCGCTGAATATCGCTGAATGATTCGTTCTCTTAATTGAAGGGGTTTCAGATCTGAAGTATCTAAGACTTGCTGCGCTCTTCCTTTTAATTCTTCAAGCATCTCTCGTTCTTGCGTGATTCCTTGTAGCGGATTTCCACTTTTAGCAAGAGGATGTGATCGGCGCGTTTCTTTATATCTGCGAACGAGTGTTGCATCCTTACAATCTAAAAATAAAATTTGAGGCTGAATGTCTGAACTGATCGCCAATTGATCAAGTGTAGAAAACAGTTGATCAAAAAACTCTCGTCCACGAAGATCCATAACCAAGGCAACTTTATTCAGCTTGCCTGATGATTCTTGCATCAATTCTACAAATTTAGGGAGTAGTGCAGGAGGTAAATTATCAACACAGAAAAAGCCCAAATCTTCGAAGCTCTGCATGGCCACCGTTTTTCCGGCTCCTGACATTCCTGTAATGATCACCATTTGTACGTCTTGTCTTTCCATGCTTTTTCCCCCCTGTAAGCTATGTTCAATTCATATGCAACCAGCAATCGGTTATGCCGGATCTAATCGATAGGAAAGCAATTCAAAATCAGGTGTATACGTAAATGTGCCAAAAATCATGTTACTTCCGTTCGTCACATAATCCAAGATGTGATGATCACCAGGTGCCATCGGCAGCTCTCTTACTTCATCTACCGGCTTCCATGACAATATCCCTTCATCACATTCTTCAAGTGCTACACCTTCAGAATCAGTTGCTAAAAAGGTAAACATCATCCACTCAGAAACGATTTTGTCTCCTTGTTTGATGATAAAATTAAAAACCCCTTTGAGCTGCGGATTTTTCAGATAAACTCCGGTTTCTTCTCTATATTCCCGGATCACGGAATCTCGAATGGACTCCTCAGATTCCATTTTTCCACCGGGTGCTACCCACCAGCCCCGTCTTGGTTTTTGAAGCAATAACACTTGATTATCTTTAATCAACACGCAGTTTGTTACTCTTTGCACTTGTTTCACCTCAGGGCTCTGTCCTATTTTAAGTATACTAAATAATGTAACCCCTCACAATACAGACGTCTCAAGGGTTTAACCTATTTTAGTATTCTTAGATTTAAAGTATCCGTTTCTCCCTTATTATGTGAAAAATCTTGAAAAATAAAAAAGGACACGGCGCATAGCTCCGTGTCAAAGAATTGCTTTATAAAAAGGGGGTCAATTTCTTATTATTAATATACCCCACAATTATTTCACCACTGTTACAAGTTGATTAATTAGAAGTTACGTTTTTTAACTTTTCAGCCAAATTTTCTACATAGTGCTGTGCAGCCTGTGCTGCGATACTTCCATCACCTGTAGCCGTAACGATTTGACGAAGTGTTTTTTCACGAATATCGCCAGCTGCAAATATACCTGGGATTCTCGTTTCCATCTGTTCGTTCGTTTCAACATAGCCATTCTCGTTCGTAATGCCGAGATCTTTAAACGCAGCGTTTAAAGGCAGCATTCCGATATAGATAAACACACCGTCTGTCGAGAATTCTTGCTCTTCACCTGTTTCAGAATGAACAAGAGTTACTTTATTTACTTTGTTGTTTTCACCGTGAATTTCTTTTACAGAATGATTCCAGATAAAATCAATCTTGTCGTTGTCAAATGCACGCTGCTGAAGGATCTTTTGCGCACGAAGCTTATCACGTCTATGAACGATTGTTACTTTAGTCGCAAAACGCGTCAAATACACACCTTCTTCAACCGCAGAGTCTCCTCCGCCGACCACTACCAGTTCACGATTTTTAAAGAATGCTCCATCACAAACCGCACAATAAGAAACACCGCGTCCACTGAATTCTTTTTCACCTGGAGCTCCAAGCTTTTTGTATTCAGCACCAGTTGTAATAATGATTGAACGAGCTCTGTACGTTTTGCTTCCAGCTTTTATCGTTTTGTACTCTACACCATCAACGATTTCCTTTACATCGCCGTATGCATATTCAGCTCCGAATTTTTTCGCATGCTCGAACATTTTGTTTGAAAGTTCAGGCCCTAAAATATGGTCAAATCCCGGATAGTTCTCTACATCTTCCGTGTTTGCCATCTGTCCGCCCGGGATTCCGCGTTCGATCATTATCGTATCTAAATTGGCGCGGGATGTGTATACAGCCGCTGTCATGCCTGCTGGACCTGCACCAAGTATGGCTACATCATAAATTTTTTCTTCCGTCATCAAAGCACACTCCTTATATAAGGAAATTCTTATTTACTATAAGTCCATCCTACCGATTCGTAGAAATGAAGTCCATTATTCTGCTCACACGTTTCGATTTACCCAGCCGATTATCTTTTTCATCCTTAAAGACACCATAGAAACGGAAATACCGTATTGTTCTGCAATTGCCTTTTGCGTAGATTTTCCTTTTTGCTTTCGGGCAAGGTGATCAATAGCCGCAGCGACTGCTAATTCATTTTCAAAGATTTTTTCGCCTGTAAGCTCTGCTAGTTTTATCGCTTCTGACCAGTAAAAAAGAACGTGCTCATCGATTACGGCACCGTTATTTTTTAAGGTCTGGATAACATCAAGCGCTTGACTCAAGATAACAGAAGCTGTTCCAACTTCTACGAGTGCTTCTTCATGAGCGAGTTTAACCGGCACTTCAGGGTGTTGTTCGAGCATGATGTTCGCAGCGATCTCTTTAACAAAAAGAGACTCTTCCTTACGCAGACAGAAATCACGAAGAGTGCTATAGGCCTCTTCATTTTTATTCCCTCTTAATAAAAATAAATGCGTAATTTTGTTTTTTTCCAACCCTTTACGCACTTGCTGGATATGTTTCATCGCTTTAACTTGTCTATCTTTTTTAGGTTTATTTTGCTTATGTGCCGGAATCCGATATTGATAATCTCCGCCAGCAACCGTCAATTTATCATTTGCTGCCATTTCCATGTAGTAAGGCGCAACTGTACCTTCAGGATCAAGCTCGAGCACCTTTTTCCACATTTTCATCGCAAGTTCTTTTCGTCCTAATGCATAATAAGAGACAGCAAGCATATGTGTCGTTACAGGATCATACACAAATGATGATTTCCTCAAGCTTAACAGCCATTTGTTTGCGAACGCATGCTCCTCCAAAAGACCGAATGTATTTCCAAGCTTATACCTGTGCTCAGCGTGCATCGGGTGCACTTGTTTTAGCCGGTCAACAAGCTTCGCACCTGGTTCGTCCATTCCTAAATGAAATAAAAAAATCGCCAAGTTACATAAAGCATTTAAATTCCCAGGGTTTTTATCCAGTACATCCTGAAGAACATCCATCGCTTCATCAAATTCACTTTTATAAAAATGAGTAAGCGCTAAGTTATTATATGCGGCCCAAAACTTCGGGTGATTGTTGATGATCTCCCTTAACTGTTTCTGTGCAAGCGATAAATCCCCACGTTCAATAGACTGTCGGGCTTCATCATGGGATTTAATGAGTTCTTCTTCTGTAGAGAGCGGCAAATTGAGTGACTTGTTTCCTGTTTCCAGACTGATTAAATCCAAAAGCTCTTGTGTGTCTTCATGAAATTCTCCTTCCGGATCATGTTCCATGTAGAGCAGCGCATGTTCTTCTGCATCTGAATACATTCCTAAATGTGCAAAGTTATTCGCAAGGAAAAAATGACATTCGGACATATCGGAGCCCGACTGCTCTAATACGTTCAATAAATGCCGATTCGATTCTTCGTATTCACCGATCTCAGCCAGGGTTGATGCTAGCTGACATAAAAAAGAGGGCTCTTCCGGCTGGAAGGTAACGGCCCGCTCAAACATTTTTTTTGCTGTATATAAATCACGCCGATTATAGGCTTTAATTCCTTTTTCAAAAAAGTAATCCCCATCCTGAATAAAGGGAAGAACGCGGCCGCTTATTTCGCTGGCCCTTTCTCGTTTATGCATAATTTGGTTCCTCCATTACTATGTAAACCCATTTACTTCTTTATCGTTCAGTTTACAAAGTTTTCAACTCAAAAAGTATAACACAGGCGAAAAAGTCTAACACCCCTTTAACTGTAAATAATGGGCAGGAAAGTTTCGACAAAAAATGATTGTGGAAAAAAAGGGATATGAATGGGGGGAGCCAGAATCCGTTCGCAAAATAGAGGCATCGCTCGTAAACTCCTAGTATCGCTCGTATAATTCAAGTATCGCTCGTAAAATTCCAAAAATCGCTCGTAAACTTCAAGTATCGCTCATAAATCCAAAAAATCGCTCGTAAACTTCAAGTATCGCTCATAAATCCAAAAAATCGCTCGTAAATCTTCAGAATCGCTCGTAAACTTCAAGCATTGCTCGTAAATCCAAAAAATCGCTCGTAATGTACTACTCACAAAAAAACAACCGAGAAATCAGCTTCTCAGTTGTCTTTTTTCGTATGTCGTTCTTCCAATGTCGTTAAAATTTCATCCAAAGGTACCTTTTGCTCCTGCAAAAGCACCATTACATGAAAAAGAAGGTCAGACACTTCCCACTTTAACTCTTCAGGGTCGCGATTTTTGGCAGCGATGATGACTTCTCCTGCTTCTTCTCCTACTTTTTTCAAGATTTTATCTACACCATGCTGAAATAAGTAGGTTGTGTACGCTCCTTCAGGCATCTCGTGTTCTCGTTGGGCGATGATTTCCTGCAGTTCATTCAAAATCCGGTATCTGTCACTGTCACGGTTCGGTTCAGTTTTATTATCGCCACTGCTGTACAACGTTTCTGAAAAACAGCTGTATGAACCCGTGTGGCACGCAGGTCCATTTGGCTCAACTAAAATGACTAAAGCGTCCTGATCGCAATCGTAGCGGATATCCTTTACTTTCTGTGTATTTCCAGATGTTTCTCCTTTGTGCCACAATTTTTTTCGCGATCTTGAAAAAAATACAGTTTCGCCGATTTCGACCGTTTTTTCGAGCGACTTTTCATTCATGTATGCGACCGTTAAAACCTCTTTTGATTGATAATCCTGGACTACAGCAGGAATTAGGCCGTTTTCATCAAAGTTCAACTTTTCCCATTTCAACGGACAAACACCCCCAACTTTTGCAATTCTGACTTTAGTTCTTTTATAGAGGTTTCTTTATAATGAAAAATACTAGCGGCAAGCCCAGCATCTGCTTTACCTTCTGTGAAAGCTTCATAGAAATGATCAGCTGATCCTGCGCCGCCTGATGCAATTACAGGAACAGTCACCGCTTCACTGACTTTCTTTGTGAGCGCTAAGTTAAATCCTGATTTTTCCCCGTCTTTATCCATGCTGGTTAATAGAATTTCACCAGCCCCCCGCTTCACAGCTTCTTGGGCCCACTCGGTGACTTCCCATTGAGTGGGTTTACGCCCTCCATGTGTATACACTCGCCATGACGAGAGTTCCTCATCGTACTTTGCATCGATTGCGACGACGATGCATTGTGCACCAAAGAAATCAGATCCTTCAGAGATCAGTTCTGGCCGTAATACGGCTGCTGTGTTTACGGACACTTTATCAGCGCCTGCTCTAAGGACTCTTTTCATATCTTCAAGCTTATTAATGCCTCCGCCTACCGTAAATGGGATGGCTAACTCTGCCGCAACACGTTCTACAACTTCCACCATCGTTTCCCGGCCTTCATGGCTCGCTGAAATATCAAGAAAAACGAGCTCATCTGCTCCTTCTTTATCATAAAAACGAGCAAGCTCAACCGGATCTCCTGCATCGACTAAATTTAAAAATTGAATTCCTTTTACAACTCTGCCTTCTTTTACATCAAGGCATGGAATAATCCTTTTTGTTAACATTACTCCACACTTCCTAACGCATCAGAAAGAGTAAATCTTCCCGTGTATAAGGCTTTTCCAATGATTGCTCCTGAAACATTCCGCTCATCTTCTTTAAGTTTCACTAGATCATCAATCGAGCTGACGCCACCTGAGGCAATGACTTCTTTACCTGTTATGCGACTTAGCTCTGCGATGGCCTCTACATTCGGACCTTCTAACATACCGTCTTTCGAAATATCAGTAAAAATAAAGGTCTCTGCGCCTTCTTCTACAAGTCTTTTTGCCAGATCTTCTGCCATGATGTGAGAGGTTTCTAGCCAGCCTTCTGTTGCCACATACCCGTCACGCGCATCAAGCCCGATGGCGATTTTAGATCCGTATTCTCGCAACGCTGCTCGAACAAATTCAGGATTCGAAACGGCCGTGCTTCCTAAAATAACACGATCCACACCATGGTCTAAATAATAAGAGACATCATCCATTGAACGAATGCCTCCTCCGATCTGCACCTTAACAGAAAGCTCTTTTGCTATACGAAGAACATGTTCATGATTGACCTTTTTTCCGTCTTTCGCGCCGTCAAGATCGACCATGTGGATCCATTCTGCTCCTTGCTCCACAAACTGCTTTGCCATGTCAAACGGCGAATCACCGTAAACAGTCTCTTGATCGTAATCCCCTTGCAGAAGTCTGACACATTTCCCATCACGCATATCAATAGCTGGATAAAGTGTAAATGCACTCATCTTTGTTTTCCCTCCTCAACGAAACGGCAAAAGTTTTGAAGCATTCCCATCCCTGTTTCAGCACTTTTTTCAGGGTGAAACTGTGTACCCATAACATGATCGCGCCCAACTACAGCTGGTACTTCAACATCTTCATAATGAGCAACAGCTCCCAGTACATCACGATGATTGGTTTCTACAACAAATGAGTGGACAAAATAAACATACCCTTCATCTAATCGAGTTAATAACGGCTGCTCTTTTTGTAAGTATTGAAGATTGTTCCATCCCATGTGAGGGACTTTATAGCTGGCTCCATCAGAAGTTTTTCCGCTAAAGCGAGTTACTCTTCCGGGTAAAAGACCGAGTCCAGGCGTCTCCCCGTTCTCTGAACTTTCTTCAAACAGAAGCTGCATCCCTAAACAGATGCCTAAGAGCGGCTTTCCTTTTTCAACTTCTGTTTTAATAAAATCAACTAAACGTGTTTCCTCTAGCTGTCCCATCGCATCTTTAAAGGACCCCACACCCGGCAATAGTAAGCCATCTGCCTTTTGAAGTTCCTCTGGATTACCTGAGAGAATGTATGGCTGTTCCAATCTTTTTAATGCAGAACACACGGAATGCAGATTCCCCATTCCATAATCAATAATGCCAATCATCTATAACATTCCTTTCGTAGAAGGCACTCCTTTTACACGCGGGTCAATCTGTGTGGCTTCATCTAGTGCTTTTGTAAAAGCTTTAAAAACCGCTTCTATCATATGGTGGGTATTCGTTCCATAATGGACGATCACATGCAGATTCATGCGTGCTTCAAGAGCGAGCTTCCAAAAGAATTCATGGATGAGCTCTGTGTCAAACGTACCAACTTTTTGGCTAGGAAACTCTGCTCGAAACTCCAGATGAGGTCGATTCGAAAGATCAATAATGACTTGAGCCAACGTCTCATCCATCGGAACAAAAGCATTTCCGTAACGTTTAATCCCCTGTTTATCACCTAAAGCTCCTTGAATGGCTTGTCCGAGGCAGATTCCAACATCTTCTGTTGTGTGATGGTCGTCGATTTCTACATCACCAGCCGCCTTTACGGAGAGATCGAAGTGTCCATGTCTTGCGATCGCATCGAGCATATGGTTCAAAAAAGGAACAGGTGTCTCAATATCCGTTTGACCTTCTCCATCAATAGCGAGCGACAAAGAGATCTGTGTTTCTTTTGTATTTCGTTCAATTGTATGCTGACGTCGTTTTTCCATTTTAGTTGTCCTCCAGTCGAAGATCAATCGCTCTCGCATGTGCCTCTAATCCCTCTAAGCGGGCAAAAGCAGAAATTTTATGTCCATTCTCTTTTATCGCCTGTTCACTATAACGGATCACACTCGATTTTTTCGTAAAGTCATCTACGTTTAACGGGCTAGAAAAACGGGCCGTTCCACTTGTGGGGAGAACGTGGTTGCTGCCTGCAAAATAATCTCCAACAGGTTCTGAACTGTATTCTCCTAAGAATATCGCTCCTGCATGTTTGATTTTCCCTAGAAGACTCATCGGATCATTTGTCATGATCTCTAAATGTTCCGGTGCGATTTTATTAATAACCTCTGCACCTTCCTCTAATGAATCTACAACATAAATAGCGCTGTACTCTTTAATAGCTTCTGCCGCAATCTCTTTTCTCGGCAAGTTTACTAGCTGACTTTCTACTTCAGCAGCTACTTTTTCAGCAAGTTCATTTGATGTGGTCACTAAAAAGGCAGCGGAACGAGGATCATGCTCAGCTTGTGACAATAAATCAGCTGCGATATACGCGGCGTTTGCGGTTTCATCTGCCAGTACAGCTATCTCACTTGGACCCGCGATCATATCAATATCACAAACACCAAATACCTCCCGTTTTGCCAATGCTACAAAAATGTTGCCTGGCCCTACGATTTTGTCTGCTTTAGGCACCGTTTCCGTTCCGTAAGCGAGTGCTCCTATTGCTTGTGCGCCTCCGATTTTAAACATGCGTTTAACACCTGCAATAGAGGCTGCTGCCAAAACGGTTGGAGGCAGCTTCCCATCTTTTCCTGGTGGTGAAACAAGGACGATTTCTTCAACTCCAGCTACGGCCGCCGGTATAACACCCATAAGAACGGAAGATGGGTATGCTGCTGTTCCTCCTGGTACATAAACCCCTACACGCTCAAGAGGTGTTACCTTTTGTCCTAACAGTGTTCCATCTTCTCTTGTAAAAAACCAAGACTGGCGTTTCTGCTTTTCGTGATATTCGCGAATGTTTGCCGCGGCCTCTGTGATAATATCCAGCATTTCTTGATCAAGGGCAGAAACAGCATCATCAATTTCCTCTTGAGTGACTTCAAGATCGTCCAATGATACACCGTCAAATTTTTTGGTATAGTGAAGAAGTGCTTTATCCCCTTCTTGTTTCACGCTTTTCAAAATTTCTAATACAGCACCTCGTTGTTTCTCTGTATTTTGTTCGACGCTTCTTTCAAGAGTTTTCAATTCAGAAACTAGCTGGATTTTCACTGATTATCCTCCTTGCTTTCAATGAGCGTACGCATTCGTTCGACGAGTTCGTTTATTCTTGAAGCATGAAGTCTGTAGCTCGCTGGATTGACAATCAGACGTGAAGTGATGTCTGCAATCTTTTCGAGTTCTACAAGGCCGTTCTCTTGTAACGTTCGCCCTGTTGAAACGATATCCACGATCCGGTCTGCTAACCCGATCAACGGTGCGAGTTCAATCGAACCGTTCAGCTTGATAACTTCCACTTGCTGGCCTTGCTCTCTAAAATAATGAGACGCCACATTCGGGTATTTTGAAGCGATTTTCGGTGCTGCTTTCTGGTCTATCCCTCCAGGCAAACCTGCAACAGCCAAATAACAGGATGATATTTTCAGATCCAGAACTTCATACACATCCCGTTCTTCTTCAAGCATCACGTCTTTTCCCGCTATTCCAATATCGGCAACTCCATGTTCTACATATGTCGGAACATCCATCGGTTTTGCTAAAATAAAACGCAAGCCGGCTTCAGGTGCATCGATAATCAGTTTTCGAGATTCTTCAAATTCCGGGGGCAGCGGGTATCCTGCTTGGCGCAGCAAATCCACCGCTTCTTCAAATATTCGCCCCTTCGGCATAGCCATCGTTAACGTAGTATTCATGAAAGGTCCTCTCCTTGCGTTCTCCCGATTAAATAATGAATGGCATCGAACCGTTTGCTGAACTCATCTACATTTTTTACACCAGCTAGATCTTGCATCACGACATGAACGCCTTCTGATCTTTTTTCTTTTGCCAATTGGAGTGCTTCTTTTCTGCGTTCTGGAGTATACAAAATACATTGACGTTTCGGGAGTTCACTTTTCGTTTCTAATGCTTCTATAAAATAATCCATTCGAATTGCGAACCCTATTGCTGGTGCTTTCCGGTCAAAACGGTTTAACAGATCATCATATCGTCCCCCGCTTGCTATCGGTGCCCCAATCCCAGTGGCATACGCTTCAAAAACGATTCCCGTGTAATAATTCATATGACTGAACAACGTAAAATCAAACACAATGTTATGTGCAGCACCATACTCCTCTAAGAGACTGTACAGAGATTTTAGTTCTTCAAGTGCTCGCTGTCCTTTCTCGTTTGGAGTTAAAGCTGAAGCGTCATCCAACACCTCTATACCGCCTCTTAGATCTAAAAGCTTTAGAAGTCTTTTCGTATCGATCGAGGACAGAGGAAGCTGCTTCACATGAGATGTATATCCTACATAGTTTTTTTCATTTAAGTATTTGAGAAGCTCTTCTGCCCGATTATCATTTCCTAAAATATCTCCCAGTAGCTCCTGAACGAATCCGATATGACCAACCGCTACTGTAAAAGAAGAAATACCGCTCTTTTTTATCACTTCGGACATTAACGCGAGCGTCTCAGCTTCAGCGCTAGCCGTTCCTTCACCGATCAGTTCGATACCAACTTGTTCAAATTCGGCAGGTCTCCCGCCTTCACGCTGTTGTGCACGAAAAACTGACGAACTGTAGGCAAGGCGTAAAGGGTACGCCACATGTTTCATGCTTGAAGAAACTACTCTTGCAATGGGGGCTGTCATATCCGGACGCAGCACGAGCGTTTTGCCCTCCATGTCCAGGAGCTTAAACAGTTGCTGATCCAAAATAGCCGATGCTTCCCCTACCGTATCGTGATATTCCAAAGTCGGTGTCTGAATAAACTGATAGCCCCAGGATTGCATCTCTTGTTTTATTGTATTTTTTATATCTTCATTTTTTTGATAAAAAACAGGCAATGTATCACGCATACCTGCAGGCTTCTCAAAGACAAACGGTTTAGGCATTTTCCTTCATCCTTTATATGTGAAGTGATTTGTTTTTTACAAACGCTTTAGTTCGCTAATATACTACCATGATAAAGATTTATTTGTTAGTCTACACGTAGCCTTCCAAGCTGTCAACTGAAACTCTCAAAATTCTTGTATTTAATAGAGTTAAGAAAACCGTTTTCAGGGAATAGTATGAAAAAAATAAATACATACATCAAGAAAGGAAGGAATGGGTTTGTTTAACCGCATCTTTTTTATTGCCATCCTAATCGGAGTTCCACTCTCTGTCATCGGCAGTATGCTACACTGGCCTGCAGTTGTTCTTTTTGCGATCTACTGCGCTACCATCGTTGCGCTTGCAGGTTACATGGGACGTGCGACAGAAAGCTTGGCCATTGTAGCTGGACCTAGAATCGGCGGATTGTTAAACGCTACGTTCGGAAATGCTGTTGAACTTATTATCTCTATTTTCGCCTTAAAAGCAGGACTCATAAGTGTAGTATTAGCTTCTTTAACCGGTTCCGTACTCGGAAACCTTTTACTTGTCGGCGGACTGTCCTTTTTTGTAGGAGGACTAAAATTCAAGCAGCAAAAGTTCAATATTTATGATGCCCGACATAATGCGGGACTGCTCATTTTTGCTGTCGTTGTTGCTTTTGTTTTCCCTGAGGTCTTTTCCTATAAACTGGACAAATCCGAATCGCTTACGTTAAGCGTATGGGTTTCTGTGATTATGATTGTTTTATATATCGCTGCTCTTCTTTTCAAGCTTGTTACACACCGAGGTGTCTATCAGTCAGAACACGATGATGCTCATAGTGACGAGGTAGCAGAATGGAGCAAATGGAAAGCCCTTATTATCCTTGCACTTGCTACTGTCGCCGTAGCTTACGTTTCTGAAAAATTGGTTCATACGTTTGAAGAAGTAGGAGAAACGTTAGGCTGGAGCGAAGTTTTTATCGGGGTAATCATAGTAGCAATTGTCGGAAATGCTGCGGAACACGCATCTGCGATTATTCTCGCTTATAAAAACAAGATGAACGTTGCAGTGGAGATCGCTATCGGATCAACGCTTCAGATTGCCATGTTTGTCGCTCCTTTGCTCGTGTTGATCTCACTGTTTTTTGAGAAATCGATGGCGCTCGTGTTCTCTCTTCCTGAACTCGTCGCGATGGTTTTAGCGGTCTTTCTCACGATAACAATTACAAATGATGGCGACACGAACTGGTTTGAGGGACTAACTTTATTAGCTGCCTACCTTATCATGGGCGTTGGATTTTATCTTTTATAAAGTATGAATTTGATTAAGACGGTAAAGGGTTCTCAGTCCTTTGCCGTTTTCTTTTGAGCAAATGAGGAATAAAACATGGATAAATTTGATAAAGTGAACATAAGGACAACTTTAGGACGGTGTGATAATGGAGAACTACCTCTCGATCGGATCTTTTCCGGTAAAAATGGTGTGGCTTGCGATACTTGGTTCAGCTTTAATGGCATATGGAATCTTAGCGCTGAAACTGAGAAAAGAACACGACAAAAAACAAATTCTGGATATATTGACTAATGCTTTAGTGCTGTGCTGGTTTGTTTGGAAATTCAGCTATGCCCTTTTACATCCGTTGCTTACTCTTAAACAGCCGTTAAATCTTTTATATTTTAACGGTGGCGAAACAGGCGTTGTACTTGGTATCCTTTTCGCGGTTCTGTACCTTTTGTGGTCGGCAGGAAAAAGAGAGCTTGAGAGAAGCCGCATTTTTTACAGTGGTATATTAGCACTCACCCTCTTTTTCGCAGTCTATTACGGAGCACATTTTGCTGTAGACACTCTAGCCTTTGACGGATTGATCTCGCTCTTTTTTACCGTGCTCGCTGTTTATTTATACACGGCTGGTTCTTTTCAGCTTAAGAAAACGGTACTCTCTATGCTCGTTACAGCTCTATTCTTTTCTATTCTTACAAACAGTCCACTCGGCACTGGTAAAAAAGACGCTGCTTCGGTTGAAACAGCTGCTTCAGGCCTAAAGCCAGGTAACAAAGCACCTGATTTTGAGCTGAAGACCATAGATGGAGAGACGATAAGGCTTTCAGATTTGAAAGGAAAAGTCGTGTTCGTTAACCTTTGGGCCACTTGGTGTCCGCCTTGCCGGGCAGAGATGCCTGAGATGGTGAGGTATTATAATGAGCATTCTTCAGAAAAAATAGAAGTGCTTGCCGTTAACTTAACGCAAAGTGATTCTGAAAAAGAAGTAAAAGAGTTCGCAGAAACATATAGGTTGCCATTTCCTGTTCTTCTTGATTCAGAAGGTACAGTGGCAAATACGTACAAAACGGTCACCATCCCGACGACTTTTATCGTGGATGCAAAAGGAATCATCAAACAAAAACATATCGGTCCGATGAGTTACGAGATGATGGTCGATTTTGTAAAAGCTGCACAATAAAAAATGATTGTTAAACAAACGTTTACATCCGATTAAAGAAAGCTGGCATCAATACCTTTTTCAGGTGATGGTGCCAGCTATTTTTGAATACCACGTTTTATAAAAATACGATTTTCGCATAATATCTACAAAAAGGCTCTATTCATTTAATTTTTCAAACACATACAGCTTCGCATTCTCCGGTCTTCCAAGCTTCGGTCCTTTAAACCCCCGCCGGATCAGCTCTTTACGCATGAACAGCATAACACCTCCATGGCTCACCACTAACGCGTTTTCTTCACCTTCCTCAATAATTCGGTCTAGGATATTAGAAATTCGTTTTTCAACGTCTGTTCGGCGCTCTAACTGAGATTTATGATTAATCAGCCAGGCAGCCCTGATGCATAAAGGATATAAAATCATTGGAATCTTTATGTTTCGTTTAAAGAAAGGATATACAGGAATCTCACGAAGATCATCTGATTTAATCAGCTCTCCATCATAAATCTTTTCTGCCGTGTACTCTGCCCTTCGAACAGTACTCACATAGCACTTTTTCCACGACATCTCACCTAGATCCACTTCTGTATCTTCTACTTCAGAAGCTTCATATTCTTTTAGCCATTGATCAAATTCTGCAGGGGTTATCCATTTCTGAGTCGGATAACCACGTGTTACTTTAAAGTGACGTACTAAGCCGATCTTCATTTCCCCACCACTGCTTTCATCAGATATTAATCACGCTTTTCAGCGATAATCTTTAACGCTTTAGCCCTGCCAATAATGAATGAAGTCATATATTTTTCTAAAAACAAGTAATCAGCTAATCTCCCTATCCAGCCAAAAGGAGATTTGTATGCAAATACGTCTTCCATAACGGTTCCATGGTTCGCCGTCTCAAACGTATGCGTGTGGTTGAAAGAATGGAAGGCACCTTTTACCATCACATCAACAAAGCGATATGGTCTTTCCATTTCAATAATCTTAGCCGTTAATCTTTGCTTTACTCCAAAGTGCACAGCTTCCCACGTCACAGTGTCTCCTTTATTTAAATGTCCTTCGGTAACTCCAGCAACCGCTCTCTCTTTCGTATGTGATGTTGTTATCGTATGTACTTCTACATTTCTAGCAAGATCGAAACAAACTTCGATTGGTGCCTCAATAAATTCACGATGCTTAATAATAGGCATAAAGAAATTCTCACTTTCTTAGACGATTGAAAAACAACACCCCACTTAAGTGAGGTGCTGTAATACACTATATTAACTATTCCACGCATAAAATGAAATTCCTTCACTTAAGTGGTCCTTGAAGAAAGCAATCAGATCGGGCAACGAGAAGTAGTTGCGATAATCTTCATCCACACCGAAAACATCTTTTACGTAAACAATCCCAAGCTGGTCTTTTTCGTCGAAAAGAATCAGCCCATATCCATCCCTCATCGTAAAAATAATAGGACAGCCAAGCTTTAAACTGTACGTGAACTGCTCCCTGTTTTCGATGGGTATCAATGACTCTTCTGTATAAAGCGGTCCTAAAAACCACTGCTTTACTCTCTCTTTTATACCCATGTCATTCACCCCGCTTTTAGCATCTTATGCAGAGGTGAAGGAAAGTTACATGATTTTATCCTGTAATTTTTTTTCGAGTATTATTTTATGCTCTCCCTTTTTGTTTATATAAGTACGAATAATAGTAAACCCTGATTTCAGATTTAAAATAAGCATGCCCCTCCATTTATTCATTGATTTCGTTTTAACTATACGATATCCATTTTCCTTTAAATATTGATGTTGTTTCTCCATCAACTTTAAAGCAATTCCATTTCCTCGATAATGAGGATCGACTCCACCTAGCCAACTATAAAACGTGTTTCTATCAATGGCATATCCAATCTTATAACCAACAACTTTATTATCCACTAATGCCACGTTAACCATTAAATGAGATTTACTTTCCATTTGCTCAACCAGTTTGTCAGATTCATCAAAAATAGATTTATGTAAGTGTAGAATCCCCTCTAAAATAACACCTTTAGGAATAGAATGAATAAGAATATATTCATAGTCCAAATAAATCTTTCTCCCTTCACCTTTTATAAAAGCAAAGAATCTCTCTTTTTAAAAAGAGAGATCCTGCTATTCACTATGCGTTTGCTAACTGTTTGGATTCTTCAAATTCATTTTTGATTTCTTCGCCTGGTTCTTTAGTGAAAAGACTGACTACGATGATTGTCAGTGTACAAGCAATGAACCCTGGAATGATCTCGTAAACGTCTGCAAATGCCGGAATCATCTCCCAGACGATAACAGTGCATGCACCAATTACGATTCCAGCAAATGCTGCCCACTTCGTCATGCGCTTCCAATACAAACTTAATATCACGACTGGACCAAATGCTGCTCCAAATCCAGCCCAAGCATAACCTACTAGATTCAGGATCGTTTCACTCGGGTTTAGCGCTAGAGTAAACGCAATCACTGAAACGACTAGGACAGCCATTCGACCAATAAAAACGAGCTCTTTATCACTAGCAGAACGCTTTACAAAGGCTTTATAAAAATCTTCTGTTAAGGCACTTGATGTAACCAATAATTGAGAAGAGATCGTACTCATAACGGCTGCTAGAATCGCAGCTAGTAAGAATCCCGTTATGATTGGATGGAACAACACTTCAGATAATAAAATAAATACCGTTTCTGCTTTCCCCTCTTCTAAAGGTGTGCCTGCCTGGTTGAAATAAGCAATACCAACCAATCCTGTAAACATCGCCCCTACGATGGAGAAAATCATCCAGCCCATTCCGATTCGTCTCGCACTCTTCATTTCTTTTACAGATGTGATCGCCATAAAACGAACGATAATGTGAGGCTGTCCAAAGTACCCAAGCCCCCAAGCAAGTAAAGAGATGATACCGATTACGCTTGTCCCAGTAAATGCGTCCAATAAAGCAGGACTTACGCTTTCGATTTCATTAAACGTTGTATCCAAGCCCCCAACTTTCATAATGGCTACAAAAGGAACAAGGATAAGGGCAACAAACATGATTGCACCTTGAACGAAGTCTGTATAGCTTACCGCTAAAAAACCGCCAAATAACGTATAAGCGATAACTACCCCGGCGGTAAGCAAGATGCCCCAAGTGTAATCCAGCTTAAACGCTGTTTCGAAAAGCTGGCCACCCGCAACCATCCCAGACGAAGAGTAGAACGTAAAAAAGATAACGATTACTAACGCTGAAGCAATACGTAAGATTCGCGAAGTATCTTTGAATCGATTCTCAAAATAGTCAGGAATCGTTATGGAGTTATTCGCCACTTCGGTATACGTTCTTAAACGCGGTGCAACATATAACCAGTTTAAATAAGCTCCAACACTTAACCCAACAACAATCCAGCCGCTGCTTAATCCGGAAATATACATCGCACCCGGCAATCCCATTAACAGCCATCCACTCATATCCGATGCACCCGCACTAAGCGCTGTTACAGCCGGCCCAAGATTTCTTCCGCCTAGCATGTAATCGGTAAGGTTATCTGTTTTGCGATAAGCATACAATCCGATCAACAACATCCCGATCATATAAACAGTAATTGAAAAAATAACGCCATAATCCATATTCAGTTTTCCTCCTGCACTCTCAAGTTGTAAAACGCTTTCATTTTTTTAATTATAAATACATTTTTCGACAAAAGGAATATATATTTTTTCAGGAAAAGCATAACGTGGTGAACCATAGTTTGCTTCTGCACAGGGATTTTTTAAAAAACAGGCGGGAAAAACATCCATTCGGAGTGAATTCACGTCAAATCGTACACAATAAGTTGCTTGGCAGATCCCAAGCGTCAAATCAACGGTCATAGAGTACGTAGGAGAACGCAAAAAGAAGGCTAGTTAACCGTAATCGTACAAAAAGCCATTCCTTCCTTAAGATGCGACTGTGAATCCGAAAGTTTTGGTGCTGAATCCAAAAGTTTTAGGGCTGAATCCAAAAGTTTAGGTGGTGAATCCAAAAGTTTTAGCTGTTTATCCACGAGTCTACAATCCTCGACAATTTTCGCTCTTTCCGTCTGTTCAAATAATAGTGTAAACACAAAAAAACTGACCCCAGCATCACCATAGGCGTCTGGGCGCCAGTTTCTAAGAATTAACGTTTTTTTCTTCTTAACCGTTTTACTTTTACAAATTGTTTCGTAAACTGATCCAGCTCTTCGTCTCGGTAGATGTAAAAGAAGCGATGATGGTGGCCATCTTTCATTTCCGTCAGATCACATTTCATATGATCATCCAGCTCCTGGCGCGTTAACTCGACCGTATACATCTTTCCATGACTCGGAATATCCAATTGGATCTCATTTAAAAAATGGAGTTCTTTCAATAAATAAATGGAAGTATCAAGGAGAAATTCACAGATTAAATCTTCTGAACCAAAGTAGTGTTGAAAATGTTCGCGTGTAAACGAAGTATGGGGTACATAACGCTTGTAGGTAGAATAATCGCCATAAAAAACCAGCTTTGCACGTGTGCTTTCCAATTCATAATGCTTAACGAGGCCATTGCCCTTCATTTTTGAAACAGCCGTACGAAAACGGTACGTATCTCGGGCAGCTAGCTGTTCTGCCTTATTTTGTGAATTTGCTGCTTTCGGTGCATGCTGAGATTGACAATTATCTTCTACTAAATGTCCAATTTTAAACATGTTCTTCATAAAAACCATCGAGAACGATTTCCTTCTCATAGTATGCGCCTCCAGCTTTCGCTTTTTTGCCTGTTTTAAGTATACGACGAATCAACAGAAAACCCAAGAGGGGAACTTCCGACAAATTTTTCTATTTGCTTTCCGCTTCCCTCTTTGACCGTTCTTCTTTTGTATAAATAACCTGCATCGGATTTCCGCCAACGAAAGATCCATCAGGAACATTTTTATGAACGAGTGTACCTGCGGAGACAATCGCGCCATCGCCGATTCTTACACCGGGAAGGATCGTAGAATTGGCTCCGATCATCACATCATTACCAACAATAACGTCACCGAGCCGATACTCATGGATCAAATATTCATGAGCAAGAATTGTCGTGTTGTAGCCGATCACACAGTTCTTACCAACGGAAATACGTTCAGGATACATAATATCTGGCATCACCATGAGCGCAAAGGCTGTTCCTTCTCCAACTTTCATCTTTAGAAAAGTGCGATACAACCAGTTTTTCATCGGTAAAAAAGGGGTATAGCGGGCGATTTGAATCGTGATAAAATTTTTGACAACTTTCAAGAATGGTACAGTATCATAAACTTGGTACAACGAGTTCCTGCCTTTTACAGGATAACGCTCAGTATCACGCACTTATCTCTCCCCTAAAACATCCAGCAAATCCGTCATTTCGTTAAGCATATAATCAGGATTAAACTGCTGCAAATAATCATTTCCCCGAATCGTCCAAGAAACTCCTGCTGTTTGTGTTCCTGCATTTTGTCCCGCAAGAATGTCATACTTGCTGTCGCCGACCATGATTGCTCTCTCTGGAGTTGATCCCAGCAACCTTAGGGCTCTTTGAACCGGTTCTGGGTCAGGCTTCGCTTTTTCTACGTCATCAAGCGTTACAACGGTTTGGAAGAACGGCTCTAGACCAACTAGCTTTAAGCCCATCTTAACGGTATTTCTCATTTTAGTTGTTACGATTCCCAATTTGTAACCCTTTTTATACAATTCTTCTACCGTTTCAAAAACTCCTTCAAACTCTGTTACAAGATCATCATGGTTGGAAATATTGTGTTCACGGTAAGTTTGCACTAGATCTTGCACACGATCTTTGTCAAACTGTTCCATCGTTTCAAGGAGAGGCATCCCCATTAACGGCAAAATATGTTCACGATGGTATTGTTCAGGAAAATATTTGTTTAGCGTATATAGGAAGGAAGCAATGATTAGTTCATTCGTATTGATCAGCGTTCCATCCAGATCAAATAGTATGGTGTCCCGTTTCATGTTGTGATTCCTCTCTTGTTAGTCTATTTTTTCGTTCCACCTGATTCCAGACATAAGCGACTAGCATCGTGAGAACGATCGCTGTAACCAGCCGTATGATGAGAAGCGGCATAACCGGAATACCGAGCGGAACAAATATCAATGTATCTTCGACAACGGCATGGCAGCTTACTAGAAAAATAAAGGCGAGATACAGATCTTTTTTTGATACGCCATCTTCTTTTGCTGCCTGCATCATAACGCCAGCTCCGTATGCCAGACCGATTGTGAGTCCTGCCGCCATCGTCATGGAGGTGTTTTCCTTCATCCCTAGAAGTTTCATAGCAGGTGCCATCCAGTTGGAAAACTTGTTCAGCCACCCATTATCTTTTAAATATTGCATGATAATCATGAGCGGAATAACGATGAGTGCAATCTGCAAGATTCCAAGTGAAGCTTTTTCAAAAGCCACTAATGTAATTTCTCCCCAGCCACTAGGAGCTACTTCGGGCTGTGAAATAAAACCGTATTGCGCTTTTTCCGTTCCGCCATCCCAAAAAAGGTTGATCATAAAAGCAGAAAACAGTGCCAATCCGATTCGAACGAGCAGAATCACCCATAATTTTATGCCGACGCTCGCTGCAACTCCTGATTCAATAAAAAGATTATGGGAGAACGACAGCATAACAGCCAGAATAAAAACGTCCTGAACGGTTAACGAATCAAGAGTCAATATCCCGCCTATTCCCGCATAGAGGTTAAGAAAATTTCCAAGCACGAGCGGAATCGCCGCTTCCCCTGGCAAGCCGATCCATTTCATAGCAGGAGAAATCGCAGAAATCAGCCAATCCAATACAGGTGTGTGGCTTAATAAGGTAATGATTAATGTTACGGGAAAAATAATCTTTCCAAGCGTCCAAGTGGTTTTTAGTCCTGCGAGTGTTCCTTTTTTTAACGTTTCCACTTTTCATTCGCCTCCCTTAGCTTTCCAGATATCGTTTTTCAGCCAATCCTGCTTTTCTTCGGTAGATCCAAATCACTATAGCCGCTAGAATCCACACTAAGCTCATCACTTGAGCAATGCGAAGCGACTCTGTAAGCATCAAGCTGTCTGTACGCAAGCCTTCGATAAAGAAACGGCCGACAGAATACCAGATCAGATACGATAAAAACAGTTCCCCTCTATGCAGGTTCACTCTGCGTAAAAACAGTAAGAAGATAACGCCCAATAGATTCCAAAGTGATTCGTAGAGAAAAGTCGGATGATAATAAACGCCATCAATATACATTTGGTTAACGATAAAGTCTGGCAGCATCAGCGATTCCAAAAAGTCTCGGGTTACTGGTCCACCATGCGCTTCTTGGTTCATGAAGTTGCCCCAGCGCCCAATCGCCTGACCGAGCAAGATGCTAGGTGCTGCAATATCAACAATTTTCCAAAAAGATATACCTTTTCTTTTTGAAAAGATTAGAGCTGTTAAAAAGGATCCAAGCAACGCCCCATGAATGGCAATACCGCCCTCCCAGACCGCTAAAATCTTGCCTGGATGGTCTTTATAAAAATCCCACTCAAACGCAACATAATAAAGCCTTGCACACAGAATGGCAACAGGTACTGCTATCATCACCCCGTCAACAAACGTATCTTTTGCAAGACCGCGACGCTCTGATTCCCGAATGGCAAGCCAAAGCCCAAGTAAAGCTCCTAAACCAATGATGAGTCCATACCAATAGATCGTTAATGGGCCAAGTTCCAAAGCCACACGATCTAACGGTTGTATTGTCTGTTCCAAAGTCTACACTTCCTTTTCCTTCTTATAAGTCTTCTTCATCTCCAGCTTCAATTACATCTGTTAAACGTTCTGAAAACTGCTGGGCAGCATTCATGCCCATCCGCTTCAGACGGAAATTCATCGCCGCTACCTCGATAATAACCGCCAAGTTTCGTCCAGGACGAACTGGAATCGTAAGAATTGGAATCTCTGTATCAATAATTTTGGTTGTCTCTTCTTCCAATCCTAGTCGGTCATATACTTTTTTAGAATCCCAAACTTCCAGATTCATAACAATCGCAATTTTTTTGTAATTGCGGATCGCTCCTGCTCCAAACAGCGTCATAACGTTAATTATACCAAGTCCTCTGATTTCTAAAAGATGCTGAATAAGCTCTGGTGCACTTCCAATCAGTGTATCTTCATCTTCTTGACGAATCTCTACTGAATCATCGGCAACAAGTCGATGGCCGCGTTTTACGAGTTCAAGAGCGGTCTCACTTTTTCCGACTCCCGAGTTCCCTGTAATCAGCACACCGATGCCATAAATATCTACAAGCACACCATGCTTAGCTGTCGTTGGTGCAAGACGGCTCTCTAAAAAGTTAGTGATTCGGCTCGAAAGACGTGTTGTGGTCACAGGTGAACGCATGATGGGCACGCCTGTCTTATGAGAAGCTTTTAACAATTCTTTAGGCACTTCGATATCACGGGAAACAATGATACCAGGAGTTTCATCTGTACAAAGCATACTGAGTCTTTCCATCCTTGTTTCGGGGTTCAATTCTGAGACAAAGGAAAGCTCTGTTTTTCCTAACAACTGAAGCCGTTCAGCTGGATAAAACGTAAAATACCCCGCCATCTCAAGACCAGGGCGTGAAATATCACTCGTGCGTATCGTGCGGTGAATGCCTTCCTCACCGCTGACGAGTTCTAATTGAAACTTGCTGATTAATTCATGAATATGTACCTTCGCCATAGGGTCCTCCTTGACATTTTTCAATGACTCTATTGTATCACTTCAACACTATATTAACCAAAAGGGAGAATCGGTCTTTTAATTGTCTATCGTCCAACCGTAAACTTGAACAGGAATCGTATTAAAAGAGGTGTCTTTTTCTAAACGCATTCCTAATTTTCTAGCTACATTTACTGATCTTTCGTTTTCCTGTTGAATGAGACAAATAAGGCGTGTGAGATGTAGTTCTTCTATAGCATAGTTTTTGAAGAAAACAGCTGCTTCTGTTGCGTAGCCTTTTCCCCAATATTCTTTTGAAAGCCAAAAGCCAATTTCAAATTCTTTTCGTCCATCTACCACTTGTTGGATTACCCCTGCATGGCCTATGGGTTTTTCAGATTCTTTATGAATCATCAAATAAAGGCCTCGTCCATCTCGATAGCCGGGCAGGAGCCATTCTTGAAAACTCTTTAACGCTTCTTCCGTTGAACGTGTTGTTCCTTTTCCAATGTACTGAACCACTTCTGGATCCCCCCATAATGAGGCGAAAAAAGGAAAATCATCGTTCTCATAAGGTCTAAAACAAAGCCGCTCTGTTTTCATACGTACTTGCCCCCTTCTTCAAGAAAAAAGACCGTTTGAAAAGGACAAACGGTCTCGTTTTTTGTATGATCTTATAGCTATTAAAATCTTATCATGTAAAGACCGTTTTTTCCTTGGTTTGTTAACGGTTGTTTTAAAAATACGATTAATGGATTTAAAAAATACCTTTCGCAAAAGCGAAAGGTATTTGCAATCATTACTTGTAGATGACGACTGCACCAACGGACTTATCTGATGCTTGTCCATTTACACGTACTTTAAGGCCATAATTTTCAATTTTACGCCCAGCGTCAGGCAAATACTTGTTCATGAAGGAATTGCTGTCATCAAATAGTGACACCGCCGGCTGACTAGCAAGTGATAATGTCTGTGTTGGATAAACTAAATCTAATCCAGAAGTCGGATTTAGACCAAACGCAGCATCCGCAATGTGGTAGCGCGTACTTGCTTTTATGCCCGTGCTCCAATTCAAGTCCGTATCAACGTGAGCATCAACTACTCCAAGGAATCCTTCACCAGGGTGAATACCTGTCCAGTTATCCGTATATGTCGGATCAACATACCAAACGACTAATCCGCCATCATAGCTCATTAAGGTAGACCCACGACGAATATTCTTTAGACCCATATCTACACCCGCATGATTTCTCCACTCTAATAAATAGTAGTGGTCGCTGTATTTGTTGCCATCGTTTTTCTCAAATCCTTTTAAATTGAATGAGCTAGCAGCTTCTGCACCATCTTCCATTAAAGTCTGGCCGTCTGCTACGACTTTAATATTATCTGCAAAGAATCCGATGTGGCTTGTACCCCAGTCCGTTGCATAACGAAGGCGTAGCTTTATCTCTTTCCCTGCATACGCACTTAAATCAAATGTCTGTGCTTCCCATCCTTCAGAAGAACCGGTGAATCCTGGCATAGCAGTTAGAATAGTTGGGTAGCCCTGTGGTACAACATCTGAACGCGTATTTTGGTTGCCAACAGATTTCCAAGTAGAACCTTTATCGGTTGAAACTTGTACGAAAGCAAAATCCCATTGCTCCTCAATATCATACCAAGCATCGAAAGTTAATGTAGCCGAATTCTTTCCAGTCAAATTAACATCAGTTACCATTTGGTTATCTATCTCATCCTGTTGTCCGCCCCAGTATTGATAAGAACCGGCTTTAGGAGTATTTACAGGTGTTGTCTTTTGCGGAAGATTGACTTGAACAGCTTGGTTGTTTTGACCGTTTGGTGAGTTTGCCTGATCAAGTAAAAACTGTGTTCCTTTTGAAGAAACATCCTCCCAGTTAACTGCTGTTGGCGTTGTCCAGTTTCCGCCTAGAGACGATTGTAAGAATGACTTTGCCCATGGAGAGAATCCGGTCGGCTCAGTACCGCCAATCTTCCCTGCCCAAGATCCACTCGACATGATCGACCAATACCCTACTGCTTCACCAGCTCCAGAGTAGATCGTATCATATTCATCTGGAAGACCAAGATCATGGCCATATTCATGTGCGAATACACCAGTCGCACCATCTTCCGGCATCATGGTGTAGTCATAGAATCCTGGCTTGCCTTTCGGGTTTTGGAATGTAAAATCAAAACCATCTTCATCAACAAACTTTGCAGATCGATGAGACCAAATGGCATTATCACCAAGTGAACCACCACCTGCTTCTTGGCCAACACCAGAGTGAATAATCATTAAGTGATCAACAAGTCCATCGCTTTCAAGTTTATTTCCGTCCCCATCAAAATCATGTGGATCTTCCACATCATAGTTTTCTAGTGGAACTCCTGCGGCAACTGCAGCTCTATAAGCATCAACGACAAGCTGCTTTGAACCTCCAGGAGTTACGTTGTCATGTCCGCCAGTTTTTTTATCAGCGCCATAATATGCTGCTGTTCCTGGTACTTTTAGCCATCCGTAAGCGTTACCCTTAACAGAATATGTACCGCCAGATTGCTGTTCATAGTATTGCTTCATCGAAACAAAATTTTCACCGTTCGGACCTTTCACACCGTTTTTACCAAAAATCATATCTTCATAGTGTGAGAGTGGATAATCACTATAGTAGTTATTTGTTTCTTCAGGTTTAATGTTATTGTGAGCATAATCAGAGTACTCAACTGCCAGAACAAGGACGTTATCTTCACGTACGGATCCTGTATACGGCGTTTCTTTTACAGAATCAGGCTGTTTCTTATAATGCCCCTTCTTTTTTCCGTTCCCGTTTAATAGGCCGTTGTTAAATCCTTTAAACTCACGCTGTTTTTGTGCCTGTGAAGCTTTTACCTTTGGTTCAAGTGGATCATTGCCCTTAGCTTCCGTATCTTTTCCTTTTAGTTCAAGATAGTGATGAAAAGCTTCTTCCTTTTCTTTTGCAGAAGCTTTCTCAGAAATGACACCACGTTTAATCAATGATTCTATTACTCTATCTTCATTCACAATGGCAAGATCTAGTCCAGAATGTGAATGATTGTGCTTTACCTTTCTTACCTCTTCTAATGCTGTTTGTGCCTTAACATCTATTGTCCCTGCAATCAAGGATGATGATGCTAGTCCAATTGACAAACTAGTTGCTAGCAGGGTCTTTCCCCAAGTCTTCCTTTTCCCCAAAACTACCCCTCCTGATTGAATAGTATTAATATTCTGATTTTGTTGCCACTAAAATGTACCATATTGCCCAAAATATGAAATTAGACTTTTGTACTAATAAGTAGTATTCATAATAGTTCTTTGTGTTTATTTTTAATAGCAAAATATTGCTTTTTCCCTAAAAAAAACACCTCTTTTACAAAGAGATGTGTTAAAAATTGATTATCTTTTTTTCCTTTTCTTTAACGGTTCCAAAATAAAAGTAGTAAGGAACATATGGAGTAATGATATGATGACAGCTGCCAGAAGCGCCATTCCAAATCCGTCAATGTTGAATGACTCTCCCATTAGTTCTGCTGTTAACGATAACAACGCAGCATTTATTACGATGAGGAACAGCCCCAATGAGATAATCGTCACCGGCAATGTCAACAACACAAGAATTGGTTTTAAAAAAACATTAAAAAGGGACAATAACACACTCGCTAAAAGGGCAGCACTTATATTCTCGATATGAAATCCTTCAAAGTAACCTGCAACTACCATTAGCGCAATTGTATTAATGATGAAAGAAGCGATCCAGCTTTTCATTTAGACGTCGCTGTCCTCAGGCATGACCGCCAATGCAATAAAATAGACAAGTCCTACCGGGATAACCGCGGTAAAAATAGCAAGCGCCACCGTTCCAAGGCGAACGACAGTTGGATCCACGTTGATATACTCCGCAATCCCTCCACAAACACCTGATATTTTAGGATCATTTGATCGTTTAAGTTTTTTCATGAATGTAAGTCACCCCTATTTTGCTTTTAACACCGTTACAGAACCTGTTTTTGCTTCTGCTTCGAGCTTAAAAGATGGCCAACTCGTGTCTTTATTTGCGATAAAAGAGAGAAATTTACGCGTAACTTCTTTCTTCTCTTCTCTTACTTCAAGAGCCTCAAAATCACAAACAAATCCGCCAACAATGGTTTTCAGCTGGGCATCAAGCTCTAGTGTCTCAGGAAATTCTGTTTCTATTTTCCCCGTTACCGTCTTAAATGATGCATACCCTTCAACAGGTGCTGCAAACCTGCAATAGATCGAACCATTGATCGTTTCAGAACGTACTTGTACTGCATCAACCGTCATGCGTACTGGCCCGTTCATCGTTTCTGCTTCAACGTCTCTATATTGACAGTCTTTTAGCGTCAACGAACCATTGGCGGCAGTGGCTTTTATAGTTTGCCCTGAACAATGATTAACGGCGATCGCACCAACGGTCGTTTTAACCGTTAACGTTTTTGCTTCACAATCACTTAATTTTACCGGTCCATTAAAGGTTGTAACTTTAATCTCTTCAAAAGAATTCTTAGGAATGGATATGACTGCATTTACTTTTTGATGCTTATTTCTCGAGTAGAAACGCATTTTCGTCGCATCACAATCATAGAACGTTTCATTTCTAAACTTCGTTTTCGCAGATGATCCTTCAGGCACTTTATAGACATGGGCATCACATTCGACCTGTACGTCCTTCCGATCCCAAGGCACGATTGTAACAGATCCGTTGTATACTTCAATATCCATCTCTTGAAACATCACATGACTGTCTTGAAAAACATAATGAACAGGTTCAGATGGCCCGAAGTTCAAGTCAAAATCAACCGTCTTAATCCGCTTAACAACACGGTCAAAGAATTTAGCTACTTTATAGCTGGAAGTTGGCAGTTTGACCGCTGTTGCCCCATTGACCGCTTTCTTTTTCAGGCTGAGTGACCCGATCTGCATTTTTTTCTTGTCGTTTAAAGCATATAGCAATTTTTCTGCTTCTTCTGCAGAAATCTTTCCTTCATTCAGCATGTTTAATATCATTTTCCGTTCTTCCATGCAATTGACGCCTCCTTTGGGATTCCGTCACCGGCGCCGGCTGATTCTAAGGTGTCTGAGACTTTCCGGTATTACTTGTACAAAAAAGTTTTATGAAAGAATGACCTTTATTCCTTTAACCATATTCCAGATGGTCACAATTAATGTCAAAGTACCAAAAATGAGTGCACTAAAGATGATCGCTGCTAAATGATATTGCGTTTCAAAAACAATAATAATTCCGAGCGGTATAGCGATAATAGGAAATAAATGCGATAAAAATGATTTTTTTGCATGTTCCATGACTTCTAAATCATCCACGACTAAATACACGATAATCGGGAAAAGGAACGGTGCGAAAAACAAACTAAAATAACACAAGGCAGATATTAATTTTTTGGTGCTATCTTTCATGAAACGAAACCTCCTGCTCTGAGTAAAAAAAGATGAACCACGATTTAGGCAAGCAAAAGGCATGTGCCTTTTTTACTTCGACCCTTTCAAACAAACTTCCTTTCTCTCTAGACCTATTCGACATAACTTCTAAAATTCCGTATGATAGTGACAAAATCAGCAAAAGGAGCGAAATTCGTTGAAAAATATCAAAACCTTAAAAGTTCTCTTTATATTCTTAACCACTCTCATGGTCGCTACCATGATTTTTGGTGTTATCACAAAGAATAGTATGGAACTTAAGGTGATTGACCGAGTCCTTGCAATCGGATTTGCATCGATTATGGTCGTCACTATCAATTATGTAATATACAAACTTCTTTCTAAGATATGGAAATAAATTCACTCATCTATTTTAAACGATTTTTGCGAATTTGAGGAGAAATTGTTTATATCTCATCCAGAAAAGGAAAGGTTACTACAAAAAGAACAGGAGTGATGTCTCATGACCGATAATAAAAAGAAGCAAAAAGGAAAAATGGACAATCCTGAACAATATAAAACCGACAAAGTCAGCTTGTTCGATAAATTCGAAAGTGAACGAAATGTAGACTCTATTCCAATGGAGGATCTTAAACAAGAAAAGCGAGAAGAAAAGGATAAGAAAGGAACAAAGGATTCTTCTTCCAGTGAGGAAAAATATAAATAATAACGAATTCTAAAGTTTTATACAGTGCTCCTGTTTTACGGAGCACTGTTTTTTGTGTTCATTGAAAAAAAAGAGACCAAATCTTTTTACATGATTTGATCTCTCCCCTATATTATTTAGCTAGCGTTTCTTTCTCTCTAACTTTACCAGTCATCCGCTTTTTGTCACGCTTCAAGATGGGTGCCAAATAACGGCCTGTGTGGGATTCCTCAACTTCAGCAAGTTCCTCAGGAGTACCTGCTCCTACGATCGTACCACCTTTGTCCCCGCCTTCTGGTCCAAGGTCGACTAAATAATCACATTGCTTGATAACATCCAGGTTATGCTCGATAACTAGAACAGAATCGCCGTTGTCAACGAGACGCTGCAGCACAACTAGCAATCGTGAAATATCGTCTACATGTAGTCCAGTTGTTGGCTCATCAAGAATATAAATGGTTTTACCCGTAGAGCGCTTATGAAGCTGTGAAGCGAGTTTCACACGCTGCGCTTCCCCGCCTGAAAGGGTTGTAGCGGATTGTCCAAGTTTAATATAACCAAGACCTACGTCTAAAATTGTCTGGAGCTTTCGTTTGATTTTAGGAATGTTGGCGAAGAATTCTACTGAATCCTCTACGGTCATATCTAAAATGTCGGCAATGTTTTTCCCTTTATATTTCACTTCTAACGTTTCACGGTTATAACGTTTTCCGTGACACACTTCACATGGCACGTACACATCCGGTAAAAAGTGCATTTCGATTTTTATTATTCCATCACCGCGGCATGCTTCGCAGCGGCCTCCTTTTACGTTGAAAGAGAAGCGTCCTTTTTTGTAGCCCCGTACTTTCGCTTCATTCGTTGAAGCAAAAACGTCACGAATATCATCAAAAACACCCGTATAGGTTGCAGGATTGGAACGTGGCGTACGTCCAATCGGCGACTGATCAATATCAATGACTTTGTCGATATGTTCAAGTCCATTAATGGATTTGTGTGCACCAGGCTTATCTTTTGCACGGTGCAGTTTTTGCGCGAGTGCTTTATGCAAAATTTCATTAACGAGTGTACTTTTTCCTGATCCAGAAACACCTGTAACTCCCGTAAACAAGCCAAGAGGAATTTTAGCGGAAACATTTTTTAGGTTATTTTCTGTAGCTCCTTTTACCTCAATAAAACGGCCATCAGGCTTTCGTCTCTTTTTTGGAAGCGGGATGAATTTCTTCCCAGACAAATACTGTCCAGTAAGAGATTCAGGGTCTTCCATAATCTCCTGTGGCGTTCCTTGTGATGTAATCACACCACCGTGAGCACCTGCGCCTGGACCGATATCAATGACATAATCAGCTGCCAACATCGTATCCTCATCATGTTCTACGACAATAAGCGTGTTGCCTAAAGAGCGCATCTCTTCAAGGGTGCGAATGAGTCGATCATTATCACGCTGGTGAAGGCCTATTGAAGGCTCATCTAAAATATAGAGAACACCCATCAACCGAGATCCTACTTGTGTCGCCAAGCGGATACGCTGTGCTTCCCCGCCTGACAAAGTGCCAGCTGCACGGCTTAAGGTGAGGTAGTCCAGTCCTACATTGATTAGGAATCCAGATCGATCAACGATTTCACGTAAAATAAGTTTTGCAATGGCACGTTCCTTATTTGAAAGTTCAAGGTTATCAAAGAATTCTTTTGCTTCCGTAATAGACAGAGAAGTCGTTTCTCCGATATGTTTGCCATTGATTAGTACAGACAATGCTTCTTTTTTCAGACGATGTCCTTTACAAGTCGGGCAAGGCTTTTGCGCCATATACCCTTCCATCTGTTCTCGAATATAGTCAGAGCTTGTCTCACGATAACGACGTTGAATATTTCCTAGTACACCTTCGAATTGTATTTCGTTTTTCCGCACTTGGCCAAAATCATTCTTATAAGTGAAAGTAAGAGACTCTTTGCTGCCGTTCAAGATTTTATCCATCTGATCTTTGGGCAGATTCTCAACCGGTACATCCATATCGATGCCAAAGTGATTACAGATGCTTTCTAAAAGCTGAGGGTAATATTGGGAGCTGATCGGTTCCCAAGGAGCTATTGCATTACCACGTAAAGATAAACTCCAATCAGGAATAACCAGCTCTGGATCTACTTCAAGCTTTACACCTAATCCATCACATGACGAACAAGCCCCAAACGGACTGTTAAACGAAAACAGTCGAGGCTCTAGTTCTCCAATAGAAAAGCCGCAATAGGCACACGCATGGTTTTGAGAGAATAAAAGCTCCTCTTCTCCCATTACATCCACGATTACGCTTCCGCCACCTAGATTTAGTGCAGCTTCAAGCGAGTCTGCCAAACGTGTTGCTATTCCCTCTTTTACAACGATCCGGTCGATTACAATTTCGATAGAATGCTTTTTGTTTTTTTCTAGTTTAATTTCTTCAGAGACTTCACGCATTTCACCATCAACACGTACACGGACATAACCTTGCTTCTTAATATCTTCTAGCGCCTTAACATGTTCACCTTTTCGCCCAGAAACAACGGGAGCTAAAATTTGCAGTTTTGAACGCTCTGGATATTCTAAAATTCGATCTACCATCTGTTCGATCGTCTGAGACGTAATCTCAACATGATGAACAGGACATACCGGACGGCCGATGCGCGCAAATAATAGGCGGAGATAGTCATAGATTTCGGTTACTGTTCCGACTGTTGACCTAGGGTTACGGCTCGTTGTTTTCTGATCGATCGAAATAGCAGGTGAAAGACCTTCGATGGAATCAACATCTGGCTTATCCATCTGTCCTAAGAACTGGCGAGCATAAGCAGAAAGGGATTCTACATAACGGCGCTGGCCTTCTGCATAGATCGTATCGAAAGCAAGTGAAGATTTACCCGAGCCAGATAAGCCGGTTAAAACAACGAGCTTATCTCTCGGAATCGTAATGTCTATATTTTTTAAATTATGGGCTCTTGCACCCTTAACAACTATGTTTTGATTGGTTGCCAACTGCAATCATCCTTCCACTTTTAACTCAAGTATGAGGTCACGAAGCTCTGCAGCACGTTCGAACTGAAGGTTCTTTGCAGCATCCTTCATTTCTTTTTCCATACGCTCAATAAAGGCTTCGCGATCCTTTTTGCTCATCTTTTGCTTAGGAGCATTTGTACTTGTATACGATTCTGTGTCTTCCGCTGCTTGTGTGGCACGTATTACATCACGAACTTCTTTCTTAATCGTCATAGGTGTGATGCCATGCTTTTCATTATGTTCCATCTGCCTAATACGTCTTCGCTGCGTTTCATCGATCGCAATCTGCATGGATTTTGTAATCTTGTCTCCATACATGATGACGTGACCGTTCGAGTTACGTGCGGCGCGTCCGATTGTCTGAATAAGTGATCGTTCAGAACGCAGAAAGCCCTCTTTATCTGCATCTAAAATGGCAACAAGTGAAACTTCCGGAATATCAAGACCTTCTCTTAAAAGGTTGATCCCGATAAGGACATCAAACACACCAAGACGAAGGTCACGGATAATCTGAATCCGCTCTAAAGTCTTGATTTCTGAATGAAGATAACGGACTTTTATGCCGAGTTCCACAAAGTAATCGGTTAGATCTTCAGACATCTTTTTCGTCAGTGTTGTAACTAATACTCTTTCATTCTTGGCAATTCTCTCATTAATCTCACCAAGTAAATCATCAATCTGTCCTTTGATCGGACGTACTTCGAGTGTAGGGTCTAATAGCCCTGTCGGACGAATAATCTGCTCAACAGGCTCAGGGGCATGTTCAAGCTCATAAGGTCCTGGTGTTGCAGAAACATAGATATGCTGAAATTTCGTGTATTTTTCAAATTCTTCAAACGTTAGCGGTCGGTTGTCTTTTGCTGATGGCAGACGGAAGCCGTGATCGACTAGGACACTTTTCCTTGCTTGGTCTCCATTAAACATTCCTCGAATTTGAGGAAGTGTAACGTGTGACTCATCTATGACAATGAGCGAATCGTCCGGAAAATAGTCGAGCAGCGTATAAGGCGTGGATCCTGGCGGTCTTAGCGTTAAGTGCACAGAATAGTTTTCAATCCCTGAACAAAAGCCCATCTCCGCCATCATCTCAAGGTCATAACGTGTACGCTGTTCAAGCCTTTGAGCTTCTAATAGCTTCCCAGCTTCGTTAAGTTCTTTCAATCTTTCTTCGAGTTCGGCTTCAATCCGTTTAATGGCAACTTTCATTTTTTCTTCACGGGTTACGAAGTGGGATGCAGGGAAAATGGCAACGTGATTACGTTCGCCTAAAATCTCACCTGTAAGAGCATCCACTTCAGTAATTCTGTCGATCTCATCACCAAAAAACTCCACACGCAAGCAATGTTCGTCACGAGAAGCTGGGAAGATTTCTACAACATCCCCACGAACTCGAAACGTACCTCGCGTAAAATTAATATCATTTCGGTTGTATTGAATATCGACTAAATCTCGTAAAAGCTGATCGCGATCCTTTTCCATTCCTTCACGAAGGGAAATGACCATATCACGATATTCTTCAGGAGAACCTAGACCATAGATGCAGGACACACTAGCCACAATAATGACATCTTTTCGTTCAAAAAGAGAAGATGTGGCAGAGTGGCGCAGTTTATCAATCTCGTCATTGATGCTTGCATCTTTTTCAATATACGTATCCGAATGAGCAATATAGGCTTCCGGCTGATAATAATCATAATAGGAAACAAAGTACTCAACCGCATTGTTAGGAAAAAACTCTTTCAGCTCGCTGTATAGCTGACCGGCTAGCGTCTTGTTATGGGCAATAACAAGAGTAGGTTTGTTCACTTCCTGAATAACATTTGAAACCGTAAACGTCTTCCCTGTACCTGTCGCACCAAGCAATGTCATGCTTCGTTTACCGGCATTTATATTGTTGATAAGATGCTTAATCGCAGCGGGTTGATCCCCTTGCGGCTGGTAACTAGACTGGATCTGAAATGTATGACTTTCACTCACAAAACCGAACCTCCGTTCCTAATTTCTGGTTAATCAAATTATAGCACAGCCCTTTACCAAAATCCTAATAATTACGAACAAATATTCGCAGAAGTTTCTGGAAAGAAAGGAAAGTGTTATACTTGAATTTAGGTGCTTGTTGGGAAATAAATTGTATGGGGTCTGACCCCATTTCCCGCAAGCGGTATCAACGGTTGCGGGAAAATTGTAGCAGGTGTGTCCCCAAAAGGAGTAATTAAATCATGGATTTTTTCTATATATTGCTTGGCTTGTGCATCGGTGTTTTTTCTGGATTTTTTGGCATTGGAGGAGGCTTTATTTTAACGCCGATTCTTATCTTGATCGGTATACCTCCTCTATCAGCGATTGGGACAAGTTTAATGTATTCGATTGGTACAAGTGTATCTGGAGTAGCCGCACACTTAAGGTATAAGAATATCCTTTGGAAAACAGCAGCTGTTCTCGGTATTGTCGGTGTTTTGGCTACTCAGATTGCCCATCCGTTTGTTGTTTGGCTCGAGAAGTTAGGTTATGACGATACCATTATCCCAGTCTTCTATATTTTGCTTCTTGCATACTTTGCAGTTTCCCTGCTTTATAAGCAAACAAAACAAAATAAAGTCAATAAATCATCTGCCTTCGCTTTTTCTTGGCCAAAAGCCATTTTTATTGGCTTTACTGGAGGGTTCATCTCAACCACATTAGGTGTTGGCGGAGGGTTTGTCATGGTTCCTCTACTGATTTCGATGATGAATTTTCCATCAAGAAAAGCGGTTGGGACAAGCTTGGTCAGTGTTTTCTTGATTGTTACAGCAGGTTTTTTAACGTATGCAACGTCCATTCAGCTCGACTACAAGCTAGGCATCCTTCTCATCCTTGGTGCATTGGTAGGTACACAGCTTGGAGCAAAACTGACGACCATCTATTCTAATGGTCAAATTCAAAAGTACTTAGGCGCTCTTTACATCACCATTTTAAGTTCGGTTGTTCTCAAACTTCTCCAGTTTGATAGAGCAGGTCTTGGTGTTATCAGTCTATATGTGGTCACACTGCTCATCCTTTTCTTAAAGGAAACGATTACCCATTCAAAAAGAAAGACGTCTACCTCTTAAAGGTGACGTCTTTTTGTTATCGTTTTATTTTACTTTTCTTCTTTGTTTATTGTGGATTTTCAATCCAAGAAAAAAACCTACAATTGTAAAAAGACCACCAATGATCTGGAGAGGCAACGGTTGATGAAGACCATCAAAACCAAAAACCAAGATTAATATCGTAATCCCTAGCGGTACATACTTTGAAAATAGAACTCTGTTAAATAACAGCAATAAGAACACAGGCAATAGAGCTGCAAAAACATACTCCAACATGAAACAATTGACCCCTCTCAATAGAACATCCCAAAACACATCTTTTGTAAACGTTCATCTATACCTCTCTAAATTTAACAAAACTCCCTATACAAAAACAAGAAAATTGTTATGGGAAATAAATTGTTGGGGGTCAGTCCCCATTTCCCAACGAAACTTTCTGTTTAAGGAAACGTACAGTAGGATATTGAATACAACATGCGAATAACAATAGCAATGAATCTTTTAAAGGAGATGATTTGGAATGTTAATGAAATTGCTTAAATCTTTATTAGGTTTAAAAAGCCATAATAAATACGGCAGTTCCGGTTACAAATACAAGAAAAGCTATAACAAGTACAGCAGCAGTGATTTTGGAAAGAAGAAGCATTATGGCGGTTATGGTCATAAACATTATAAGAAAAAATCTAAAAGCAGCTTTTTTAGCAGCTAATAATCTCCTCCACTAATTACGGATGATTACTGAATTTTGGAAAACTCTTCAAAGAGCGATTTATGACAGACCATTACCGCTTAACTCCCTTATCCATAAACGCTATCGTATCGAATACGTGCTTGGGATGGGGAGTTATGGAATAACCTATTTGGCACAAGATGAGATTACAAAACATACTGTTGTCGTAAAACAGCTTCGGCCCTCGAAAGCGAAAATCGAAGGCGGGCTGGCTTCCTTTGAAAAAGAAGCCCGAATCCTGCAAGAGTTAGAGCATCCTCAGGTCCCAACATTACTTCAGAAGTTCCATGATGATGATGGACATTTTATTGTGATGGAATGGATCCAGGGCGACACGTTCGAAGATCTTATTTTTCGTGACCATCACCAATACAGTGAAAAAGAAACGATTGCTATCTTACTTAAGCTGTTAACGATAATAGATCATTTTCATCAAAACGGTATCCTTCACCGCGATTTGCGCATTCCAAACATCATTGAACGTCATGGAAAGCTGCATGTCGTAGACTTTGGCCTTGCCTGTTACTTAACTGATTCTGAGGATTCGGAACCACCTGATCATCCGGAAAAAGCTCACATGCGAGCGGTCACCGTTAAAAGTGATATTTTCGCCCTTGGTCACTTTGCACTCTTTCTTCTTTATTCTTCGTATGTGCCTCAATCTAAACAAGAGAGAAGCTGGGAAGAAGAACTAGACCTATCAAAATCTCTACAATCAGTCCTTCGAAAAATGCTTCAATTGGATGAACCTTATCATTCTATTGAGGAGGTACGAACAGCATTAAAACAACTGTAAAAACGGAAAACAGCTTGGAGATTTCTCCAAGCCGTTTTTGTATTCAGTCCATTTCAAATCTGTATTCATTCCATTCCAAAGCTATTCCTCTTTTTCCTATTCTCCCTGAACGCTTCATATTCTTTTTCATGGTTTGTCGTAACCGCAAGATTATACAACGCTTTATAAAATTGCTGGTAGTCTAGTTTAAATAAAAACAGATCCTCAAAACCGTTTGCTGTGTACACGCCAAATTCCCAAACCGCCTTATAATCTCGCTTATTCAGAGATTTTGCCATCAAATCTAAAACCTTCAATATTTCAGTAGAGATAATGACATTTTCTTTTGCATAGTGTCTGATATAACCGAGACCGTTATATAAATAATGATTAAAATCTCTTTCCTGTAAGACCACTCTAAGGTTATTCTCCTTATCCATCAAGTAGCTAGAAAAGTTCGCACCTCGTGAAATAGCAGCAAGGACCTCGCCAAGCTGATAAATCGCATTTGTTGCTGTTTTAGGGTCATAATGTCCTAATGACCTTATCGCGACTTCTACCAGTTTATTAATACTGAATTCAATATCTTGAACTTCCGTCTGACGTCTTCGAATGCTAAAAAAGGAAAGGAATTTTTCCTCCTCGATTTCTTTTTCGCTTTTTTTCCAATACGTGATAATCGGTGTTGATGCAAATACATAGCTTCCAATCGTATATTCTAGCCTGATAACAATGTCGTCTTTTTGAGCTTCCTCAATCATACTTGTAAAGTCCACAAGTTGAATATATCCAGACTTTCTAGCTAGAATCATTGTCCCTTGAGTCTCACATATTTTATGGTCGATGCTGTTTAAATCGTCTACTCGATGCATATCTAATTCATCTTTTAATGCATTTTTCACAATGTATAAGGCTTCTTTTTTCATGTCATATGTCATTTGGTTAACTTGGAGCCAAGCAACAGCATGATTAATAAAAAAGATAAACGTTCCAATCGATAGCGCTGCGATGATGGTAGCTAAGACAGGAATTGCAAAATAATAGGCAGCGATTCGTTTATTCAAAAACAAAAAAGATAATAGCATATAAATAAAACTTGATGTAAAGATTCCAAGGACACGCTGAGTAGCTTTACTGGCAATAAAATTTTTCAACATGCGTGGTGAGAACTGGCCAGAAAACGTCGTAAAAACAACAAGAATCAAGTTGAAGGTGAACGTTGTTAATGTGAGAATTGCAGCAGTAAGTGTACCGACCAGTGCAAGAGTCAGTCCATAATCCACAGCAAAAAAAGGCCGCATGTTTGTTCCTAAATCATATTTCAAGTCTGCCGTTAATGCACCACCCACTAACAAAAAGGATAAAAACACATAGAGTACAGGTGTAAACCACAAATTAGATTGCACCGTATGAGACAATTCTCTTTCTGACATTCTCGTATATTTCTTCATCAAATGATCAAACTGATTCACCTTAAACATTTTCAAATCCTCTCAAAAAAGCAAAATGAGTGTAGGGGTTTTCCCAACCATACATCTTAAGACATCTTTCCTATTTTGCCCTAAATCAAAAAAGTAAAACTTATTATCTAACAGGTCCTTATCAAAAAACGATTCTTCCCATGTAAGAATCGTCACCAATTTGTTTGTATAAGACTCACAATTTGTTTATCTCTAAATGCGGATCAAATCGATAGGCATCAAGATTGATCCTGCCTTTTCCTGAAACCTTTACACCTTCACCCTCCAACAAAGCTTTTTGCGTAAAGAATAACTCTTCGTCTTGAACACCAATCTCGCCTTTTACATTAATAACCCGATACCAAGGCAGTTTGTGCTTTTTACTCATCGAATGAAGAATGCGAACCACTTGTCTCGCTCCTCGTGGACTTCCCGCTGCTTTTGCGATCTGCCCATACGACATCACCTTCCCGCTAGGAATGTCTTTAATGATGGCTACTACGTTTTCTGTAAAACGCTCCAATACATTCACCCCCTGCATAATCCTTATAAAAAAGGAGTGCCGCATCTGTTAAGATTCAGCACTCCTTCCTTTTTTATTATTGATACATCATTTGGCGCTGCTTTTTCATTTCGTCATTTGCTAAAAATTCGTCATATGGCATTTGCTTATCAAGAATGCCCTTAGGCGTAATTTCAATAATGCGGTTTGCAATTGTTTGAACGAACTGATGGTCATGTGATGTGAACAGCAATGAACCTTTATATGCGATTAAACCGTTGTTTAACGCGGTGATCGATTCAAGATCCAAGTGGTTCGTCGGATCATCCATCAATAGTACGTTTGATCCACTCAGCATCATCTTCGAAAGCATACAGCGTACTTTTTCTCCACCAGATAATACAGATGGCTTTTTCATTACTTCTTCGCCAGAGAACAGCATTCGTCCAAGGAACCCGCGAAGGAAGCTTTCCGTTTGATCTTCTGGTGAGTATTGGCGCAGCCACTCAACAAGAGTAGGTTCGTTGCCATTAAAATACTTCGAGTTATCACGCGGGAAGTAGGCATGTGAAGTTGTTACGCCCCACTTGTATGTGCCACTGTCCGCTTCCATCTCACCCATCAAAATCTTGAACAACGTCGTGATTGCAATTTCTTCTTTACCAACAAAAGCGATCTTATCGTCTTTATTCACGATAAAGCTCACGTTATCAAGCACTTTTACGCCGTCTATCGTTTTCGTTAATCCATCAACGCGAAGAAGGTCGTTTCCGATCTCACGGTTGATGCCAAATTGAACGTACGGGTATTTACGTGATGAAGGTCTGATGTCATCCAAAGAAATTTTATCTAAAAGCTTTTTACGAGAAGTCGCTTGTTTCGATTTAGAGGCATTTGCACTAAAACGAGCAACGAACGCCTGAAGTTCTTTAATCTTCTCTTCTTTTTTCTTGTTCTGATCTTGCGCCATGCGTTGAGCAAGCTGCGAAGATTCATACCAGAAATCATAGTTCCCAACATAGATCTGAATTTTACCAAAATCAAGATCGGCCATGTGTGTACACACTTTGTTTAGGAAGTGACGGTCATGGGAAACAACAATAACGGTATTTTCAAAGTTGATCAAGAACTCTTCCAGCCATTGAATCGCTTGTAGATCCAAGTGGTTGGTAGGCTCATCAAGCAACAGGACATCTGGCTTGCCAAAAAGAGCTTGCGCAAGCAACACTTTCACTTTATCAGAACCTGTAATGTCTGCGAGTTTTTTCGTATGAAGGTCTTCTTTAATTCCGAGACCTTTTAGAAGGATTGCCGCTTCCGATTCCGCTTCCCAACCGTTAAGCTCAGCGAATTCACCTTCAAGTTCTGCAGCACGGATTCCGTCTTCATCAGAAAAATCAGCTTTCATATAGATCGCATCTTTCTCTTGCATCACTTCGTAAAGACGGGCATGCCCCATAATAACCGTTTGTAAAACTTCTTGATCTTCATATTCAAAGTGGTTCTGCTTTAACACAGCAAGTCGCTCACCTGGAGTCATATGAACATCACCCGTCTGAGCCTCGATCTCACCTGAAAGGATTTTTAAGAATGTAGATTTCCCCGCACCGTTCGCACCAATTAAACCGTAACAGTTTCCTGGCGTGAACTTTATATTAACGTCTTCAAACAGCTTGCGGTCGCCGTAACGAAGACCAACGTTAGTAACAGTAATCATGTAGAATTCTCTCCTTTTATATAAAACTAAAGCTGACTTTATGATTCAGCCTCCATAAATGTATTCAACCTATATGAATGTCGTGCAAAAATGCATACTTACTGATTGTATCATAAATACACCAAGTTTAACTTTACAATCTTGTACACTCTGTAAATAATTCATACTTTAATGTGGAAAATAAAGAAGCAGCAATGGAAGCATTATATTTGAAGGGCTTTGTAATGTGTGATACCTTTTACAAAGAAAAAATTATTTACTTACTTTTGGGAGGTTTGACAAATACCATGACAAAACAAGTTTTCTCTTCATTTTCACTCGGTTCACTTCAATTGAAAAACAGATATATTGTAGCGCCAATGACTCGAATAAGTGCTGATGACGATGGCACTGCAAACGAAACAATGGCTCAATATTATGAACGATTTGCAAAAGGCGGGTTTGCCATGGTGATTTCTGAAGGAATCTATACCGATACCCTTCACAGCCAAGGCTATTTAAACCAACCAGGTCTCGCTACTTCTGAACACGTTGAAGCGTGGAAAACCGTGTTGCGTCCAGTAAAAGAAAACGGTGCAAAAATGATCGCTCAATTGATGCATGCTGGGGGGCAGAATCAAGGAAACTCCTACACAGAAACAACGATCGCACCATCAGACATCGCCCCAAAAGGAGAACAATTAGGTTTTTATCATGGCTCAGGTCCTTTTAAAACACCAAAAGCTATGGATGAAAAAGACATTCAACAAGTGATCAGATCCTTTGCGGCATCAGCTCATAACGCACAACAAGCTGGGTTTGACGGAGTAGAAATACACGGAGCTAACGGCTATTTGCTTGATGAATTTTTAACCGAGTATTTGAACAAACGCGAAGACGAGTTCGGTCCTACCATCGAAAAAGCTCTTACACTTTTTGTGAAGATCATCGAGGCTGTTAGAGAGGCAACGAGTCCTGATTTCACAGTAGGAATTCGTATCTCACAAGGAAAAGTATCTGATCAACTATATAAATGGCCGAATGGAGAAAAAGATGCTGAACTTATCTTCTCTACTTTAGGCAATACAGATTTAGATTATATCCACGTAACGGATAAGGATGGAACGGCTCCTACCTTTGGTGAAGGTACGAAATCGTTAGCGCAAGCGGCAAAAACGTATTCCAAAGGTAAACCAATCATCGCCAACGGCATGCTTCACGACGAGGAAAAGGCAGAAAAGCTCATCAAAGATAATCACGCTGACCTCATCAGCATCGGTACAGGTGCTTTAGCTAATCCCGATCTGCCATTAATGATTGAAAGAGGGGAAACACTAAGACCGTTTCAGCCGCAGGAAATCTTAATGCCGATTGCACATATTAAAGAAGTTGAACTAAATCAACACATCCTCACAAAATAATAGCAAAAGCCCCGAATTGCTTGTCAGCATCGGGGCTTTCTTTTCTTTGATTTACTTTAATATTCGCAGTGCTTCCTTCACGTTTTTCATCGTTTTGATGGAAGAAAAATCCTGACCCATTTCAACGGCTTTATAAGCGAGTTCTGGGCGGATACCAGTGAGGATCGGACGAATTCCTAATAGCTTCATAATAGAATTAATCTTAAATAAAAAATCTACAACCGTTTCATCCAAATTATACGTTCCTGAGAAATCAAGAATAAGATAGTTGAGGTTTTCATTTTGTATTTTTGATGGTATAAAATCTAAGAGCTGTATCGCTTTATCTTCATCTATTGAACCTACAAGAGGAATAACAGAAATGCCATCTGAAACCGGTACGATTGGTGTTGATACCTCATTCATAAGCTTTTTCAGCTTCTTCTCAGCTTCAATGCGAGGTGTAATATCCCTTAAGATTGACTGAACCGCTTTTTGTTGACCAAATTGAACAGGATGACAATACAATTCTACATCAACTAAAGTACCATCAAATCTCATAACCTTTAGTTCAATAAGCTCTCCTATTATATTATGTTCTATATTGAGCCTAATTCTTTCCTCAATTGATGATTTTGCATCCTCTAAAAAAATATCTAATACATTAGCCCCAATGATCGATTCTTTATTACTTCTTAAAAAATCCGCACCACTTTGATTAATATATAATACTTTATGATCGGCATGGATGATCGTTGTTTCAAAAGAATATTCGACGATTTGCCGATACATTTCTCTTGAATCCATCACTAACGTATCCCCGTTAGAAGTACTCATCACTTCACCGCCTCATTTTTTTATTTTTGTGATTACTTTCTATATTAATAGTAAACCTTTTTAAATAATTTGCAAAATTTTTTTACAAATAAACTGATTGTTTCTTGTAAATAAAAAACGAGCGACCGAAGTCACTCGCTTGATCTAGCTTACAAACGCTCTTAGCATCCAATTATGTTTAGCAAGACTTTCACGAACCGAAAGCAGCATGTCATGTGTTACCTCGTCGCCTTCTCGTTCTGTAATTTCCATGCCTTCTTTCATCTCGGCAATCAAATGTTCAAAATCACTTATTACGCTATGAACCATCTCTTCAGCCGTTTCTGCTCCCCGAGCTTCCTCAACAGTTGAAGAATCTAAATACTCTTTCATCGTCGCTACTGGTGTTCCTTTTAGAACGAGCAGTCGCTCTGCTAATTCATCAATGTTTGTTGCCGCCTCATTGTAAAGCTCTTCAAACTTTTCATGAAGAGTAAAGAAATGAGGACCTTTTACGTACCAATGATAATTATGCAGTTTTACAAACAATACGTTCCAGTTCGCTACTTGTCTGTTTAGTACTTCTTGAATGGTATTCATATCATTAGCCTCCTACTTTGTTTCTTCGTTTAGTACACGGTTTAATCGCTTCCGAAGCATGTCCATTCCGCTTCCTCCAGCTTGGAAGTGGCGAAGCTTTCCTTCTTTATCAAACACATAATAGGCAGGGACATACTTATTTTCAAAAAGATCTGTAAGCTTATGTTCACTATCTACGTAGATCGGCTGTGTGATGTCATGACCGATTGCCATTTGTTCAATCACACTCATCTCAAGATCTCCTTCAGAACGAGGCATATGAACGGCAACGACATTCAAGCTATCTTCATATTCATCACGTAGTTCATTAACGTCTGGCATTGCCTCTTTACATAATCCACAGCTTACTGACCAAAAATGAATCAGTGTTGCTTTTTCTCCTACTAGCTCTTCCTTTATCACTTCATCATTCAGCCAAGCCGTAGCTCCATCTAGCTCAGGCATTTGTTCACGTAATTTCAATTAAATCCCTCCGAAAGTTAAACAGTTGTTTATATTTTTATTTACATTCAATACTAGTTTATAATAATTATAATTAAAGAACAAGTATTGTGCTTAACTTAAGAAAAAGATATTTTTGTTTTATAAAAAAACCTAGTATTAACTAAGCGTTATCTTCTTTATGATGATGCAGGGATCGGGGAATGTATCGCATTTGTTTTAGAAGAATAGGAATACATGCTGCTCCTATCACCAATCCAACAGCAAGAGCCATTACTGCTCCATCTCCTTTAATAAAACTGTCGCCTAATAAGTTATAGGCTAACGTTCCTGGCAATACACCTAGCATCGTCGCAAAAATATAAGAACGAAGCTTTAATTTGGAAATGCCCGCTGCATAGCTCACGAGATCAAAGTTCAAAACAGGAATGATCCGGAGCAATAAGATATAAAAAAAACCTTTTTCCTTCATCTGTTTTTGCCACAGTTCCATTCTTAATGAGACTGTCGTTTTCTTTTTCAGCATCCGTGAGCCGAGATGTTTTGCCATATAAAAAGAAAGGATCGCTCCTATCGTAGCACTGAAAACCGTATAGATCGTTCCCCATAATGCCCCAAAAGCCAATCCGCCTGCAAGGGATAATACAGATATCGGAAAAAGAGTCAGAGGGCGGATCACGTTTATGGCGATAAAGATAAAAGGTGCAATCATGCCAAAAGAAAGGACCAAGTCACGTAAAGACATAGGGGAAACCATGAAAACATAGTGGTTGAGCGCTAAAAATATCATCACAACCGCTAGAAGAAACGTTATCTTCATCCAAGCACTCTTTTTCATAAGGGTCCCTTCTTTACTCACAAATTTTTAGAGATTTCGTATAGTAATCATTCCCTTAAATCTGCATGTCGTAAACCATTCTTTGTCCCTGTTTAAAGACCATTCCGTTCCCGGATGGATCGGTTGCTTATAACTTATTCTCTTCCGTAGTAAAAGGCACAAGATTATCTTGAAGCCCTTCAAAAGGAGGTACGGCAATTTTATAAATCTTTATCCCAGTTAGTTACATTGCCTATGTGTGTATCTTTATGAATGAAAATCATCATTAATCCCATCCTTTATTTTGAAAAAATCACAAAACAAAAAAGAGACTGATAGGATCAGCCTCCAATGTATGACATCTCTATTTTTTTTCTCCGATCAGCAGCAGTTTGATCTCTTCTTTCATCTGAATATCGGTCAATCCGATACGCCCATGTGCGTAAAACTCGCTCGTAGATGTCTTCGTCTGTCACACCAGAACGAATGTAGTGTTTGAAATCCGTGCCTTTTGCGGCAAATAAACAGGTGTAGACTTTTCCATCGGCAGACAGCCTTGCCCGTGTGCATGTAGAACAAAACGAATCACTAATAGAAGAAATAATCCCGATTTCTCCCGTACCATCCCTATAACGATACCTTTTTGCGACCTCACCGAAATAATGGCCAGGAACAGGTTCAAGAGGATGCTCTTTTCCGATTAGGTTTACGATTTGATTCTTTGTAAGCACTTCTTCTCTGTTCCAGTCATTTGAGTTCCCAACATCCATGTATTCGATAAAACGAAGCACATGTGATGTATTTTTAAAATAACGGGCCATCGGCAAAATCTCTTGGTCGTTGACACCCTTTTTAACCATCATATTGATTTTGACTTGAAGACCAGCTTCCTGTGCAGCGTCAATTCCCTTTAGAATAGGCTGAACACCTACTCCACGTCCATTTATTTTACCGAAAAGAGCCTCATCTAGCGTATCTAGACTCACTGTCACTCGATCCATGCCCGCTCTTTTCAAATCCTTAGCAAGCTTTGGCAGCAAAACGCCATTTGTCGTTAAAGCAATGTCATGTATTCCATCTATCATACGAAGTCTTTCTAATAACTCAGGCAATCCCCTGCGCAATAGAGGTTCTCCACCGGTAATCCGGATTTTTTCAACACCAGCTTTTGCAAACTGTCGTGCAATCCGTTCAATTTCATCAAATGACAACAACTCCTGTTCAGTTAAAAACGGATAATTGGTATCAAAAATTTCTTTAGGCATACAATACGTACAACGAAAATTGCATTGATCCGTTACAGAAATCCGCAAATCACGAAGCGGACGATGCCACTGATCTACGACACGGTTTTCCTCTTTCATAACATCACGCCATTATCTTAGTATTTTTTTTAATGTACCACGAATAAAAGGAAGTTAAAACCAGAAACGCTTCTTCAACTGCTCTTTACTTCATCGTGAAATGTTATTAGTATTAGTTCTTAATTACTAAAGAAGTATGGCAGTACCGGTTTTATGAATCGTTTTTACCAAATTTTTGTACAATTACAGTTAGCTTTTCCTGTTCTGGCGGGGTTTTGAGCACATTTGAAATAAATAAAGAAGAAGTACTTTTCACTTTCACTTGTGTATTAGAATATAAAGTGTTACGATAAGTAAGAATTATTTTTGTTCGATTGTTCGAGTATTATCTTGATATTATTTGAACAAGGATAGTATTAACTAGTGCGGATTGGCACGACAGGAGGCAACAAACATGGAACAAGGTAAAGTAAAATGGTTTAACGCAGAAAAAGGTTTCGGTTTCATCGAGCGCGAAGGTGGAGACGATGTATTCGTACATTTCTCAGCTATCCAAAGCGAAGGATTCAAATCTTTAGATGAAGGTCAAGACGTAACTTTCGAAGTAGAACAAGGACAACGCGGACCTCAAGCTACTAACGTACGTAAGGCATAATAGCCATAATAGATAAACAGGGCTCTTTCAATAGAGGCCTGTTTTTTTGTTTTAATCTTCCTTATCCCGTCTTCCTCCCTATTTAATTTAATTCATGCTCCAAAAATTTTTCAGTAAATTCAAACATGTATGAACTATTTTTGATACAATAAAATTAACGTCTTAAACTATTAGGAGTACAAAATGGATCTTCAAATCAAGCAAAATTTAGATCAAATCGCAATCGGTACAAAGTTAACAGAAAATGCCGCAAACATTGCACAGAAGATCATGACAAACATACAAAATAGTGAAGCCTATGTTTCCCTTCAACTACCTGAGAACGCTCCTGGGGGTTTAGATGACTCGATAGCTTTCATCCGTTTATTGGGTGATGCCATTTCTGATAAAATCACAGACAAGAAGAAAACGATCTCGGAATGGGCTGAAAAAGTGGGCTTGCTAGCTGTACAATCCGGACAACCACTTGATGAATCATTAGAGGGGACTTCTTATTATCGTACAGGGATTTGGGAATATATTAAAGAGGAAGCATTTCTTCAATCCATCCCAGCAGAGTCTCTATTACACATTTCTGCTACGGTTAATCCGCTGATTGATTATGCTGTACAAGCATACAGCAAATCGTACGTGAAACATCATAGGGAGATGACTGAAAAGTTCCACCTCTCTCTTCAAGAACTATCGGTTCCAGTCGTTCCTTTGTTTCCAGGCGTAGCCGTTTTGCCCGTGGTGGGAGAAATTGATACGAATCGTGCTAAAATTTTACTCGAGTCTACCTTACAGCAATGTATTGAAAACGCAATCACATCACTCGTGATTGATCTGTCGGGAGTCAGTTATATTGATACGATGGTCGCTCAACGAATCTTTCAGCTTGTTTCAACGTTAAAGCTACTCGGCGTTAAAACTACCTTAACAGGTCTAAGTCCTGAGATTGCTCAAACTTCCGTTAGCTTAAACTTAGATTTTAGTAAAATTGTTCTTAAAGGGAACTTACAGCACGCACTAGCCGAATTTGGTTATGGGAAAATCGAAAATGAACAAAACAAAAAGAACAGACTCGTTTAATGGGGTCTGTTCTTTAACGTCTAGGATTTTACACGTTTTAGTTCTGCTTTTAAGTCTTCTAGTTCCTGTAAGAGATTGATTACCATTTCATCGCTTTTTTTTAACTCATAATTAAGCATTGTAATGGTCTCTTCTTCCCAAGCAAAAGGATTCCCATTCTCCGGGGTTACAGGAATGTTCTCATATACGTCGCCTTCTTCTCTGTCATCTGGCTGAAAGTATATCGCTATTTCACAATTCGGATCTCCAACGGCAAGTCTTTTACGCAACGTGACTTTTCCATAACCGAAATTGCGTGCTGCGATGCCTCCAAACACACTTGATGTCATTCTGCATAAGTGCGGGGCATCATGAACAGCCTCCCCAAAAGGACACCTTTTCGCACGAACTACTACATGGTCAGGATTCACACTGACAACCTCAAAATGCCCACCGATCGAGTTTTTCAAATCCACGATAACATGAACATATTGTTCAACTGTCCAATGCGGAGGGTTATCATAAAAACTTTCGATCCATTCACCAGTTCTTATCCCTAATTGCTGGATATACTCCTCTGCAGCAGGACCTATCGTCTTTCTATGAATAAAGGCATACTGAGTAATGAGTTTTGCCAAAAAAGTGTGTCCATTCAATTCACCCTTTGAAAGATGCATAAAACATCTACCCTTTCATTTTATGAATTACGTGCTGTTCTAAGATCGTATGGCAAGATATGGACAACACTCTTTGGATACCCGATATAATGAGTTTGAAACCCCTTAACTTACGTATGAACATATTTAATCGTTTATTTTTTTCCTAATAAAACATTTCATCTCAAAATTCATTATCTGTAATACCTGATAGCTTTAAAACTATAGCAGATGTATTCTCCAAAAATATTATGCCTTCTGTACTTCTGGTCGGTCTAAGTGATAAAATCATGTATCTACCAAGTAAATTCCCCATATTATCTTGAATTCCTTTATTTTTCCATAAATAGACGCTGTTACGTCTCTATAAATGAGAATAACAGTATAGAAAGGCCAAAATAAACCCTTTTGAAACTCAGGTTGTTAAACAACGATTGATTATAAATTAACTTCGGAAGGATGGTTTGGATAGGCTGCATGTAGGATATTCGATATCGGGTGCGTAGTAGGAAAGCTTTTTCAAAAAATAACAGGCCTCTGGAAAATGATGCTCCAAAAACCTCAATGTTGTTTGATTGAACACTTCATCATTTATATACAAGGAAACCACATATTTCACAAGCTGTGTAAATTCTACAACAGCAACAGCAACTTCACGGGCAAAGTGTACTTGTGAAGGAAAATTGGCTGGTGTAAACCGCAGAAAACCTTTAATCGCATCATTTTGGAGCACAAATGAACCAAATAAGGTTTTATAATGTAGAGCCTTTTGAAGAAGTGGAATCTCGATTCCATCTAAGCTGCGGTTTAATAAGGCTGCATGACCTACTTGGTCCTCTAGCCATAGATCAAGCAAATCTACCAATGGAAGAGCAGGCGCAGTTTGACCCTTTACATAAAAGGAGAGCAAACGTAAGTATTCTTGATTTTCATTCAGAGTACCATTTAAGTAGGAAGGAGGTAAATTAAGGTTAATTTTGTTTTCTATTCGAAGCCGTTGTAAGTGACCTTCAAATTGAAAATAATCATAGGCAAGGTTGTACGCTTTTTTGGAAAAATGAATCGCTTCAGTATTGGATTCTTTCATATTCACAGGAAGTTGCTGTAATTGTACTCTCAGTTCTGCGAAAGCGACGATAAACTTTTTCGCCATTTCCACCCAATTGGATTCGCTTGGAGATAAATAATCACGAATAAAGTAGGCGTGGTCCTCTAAGATCTCCAACCAAAAACGATGTTCCTCATAAGGTGTAATTCGCTCAAAAGCCATTATATTGCCTCCCTAAAGATATCAATAATAAAGACTATGAATATCAGGACTCATCTATGTCAAAGGGTGTTGTTCGATTTTCAACCAATAAGAATGCACGATGTATGCAAAAAACGTTTCTTTTTCTACAGTTGACTTCATATTCCAAAATGCTGACTAGACAGCGCTTTGAATCTTTTATTATTAATTTTTTCTTTTGTACTTCTTCCATTAATCCATTGTGTAAATGAAGTATTCGTTAAGATCAAGCTTCCTTCATGCGTAAGTCGTGTAATCAACGGATTTTTATTGAAAGGAGAATCTTCGTGTTCACCGATAATGGTTTGGATTTCATTAAATTCAGATACATTCTTTACAGGCCTGGTAGAATCAAAGGCATAGCCTATTTTCCACTCTTTGTCTTTATGTCTTAATTTCATTTCTAAAACATAGTCACCATGCTCACTCTGTTCTTTTCTGACTCGGAATTCCCCATTATTAGAAGTTACGGCCTCACCTGATAGTGGAACTGGTTTTAATGGCAAATTCATCCCAAATCCTGTATCGATTAAATACGTATGCTCTTCGTGAGTCATTAAGATGGTTACATGCGTCCTTCCTAGCTTTACAAATTCTTGTGCAACATGATTATAGACCACCCCGCGTGATAGAACAGCGTTAAAACCACTTTCAATTAAGAAGAAATAAACAATAGAATTCAATTCATAGCAGAGACCACCTTCTTTTTGTATAAGGAGCTTGTTCACCAAGTTCTCTTTTGTGATCTCTTTTGCTCTATTCTCCATAAGGGATAAATTTTCAAAGGGAATGGTCATAGCTGTTTTCTCGAGAAAACTAGGTAACATTTCAAAGGTAATTGCCTGATTCTCCGGGATGCCTATTCTTTTAAGAAATAAAGCCTTTAGCTCGCTCATTACATTTCTCCTCCAATTCAATCCCATATGCATCTGTCAAACGAAAAGCTTTCATACTGAGAAGCACTTTTCCATAACCTGAACATGTTTTTTTATATATTGCATCACGTTCAAGATATACATTGAACATTCACCTTTTAAAAAATAGGTTTTTTGTATATTTAAACAAAATCAAGATCGCCTTTTATAATTGAATACATGTATAAATCATCAAATTTTCCACAAGTAAATTCATAATGTCTCAGCAATCCTTCCTTTTGAAAGCCTTGTTTTTCTACGAGTTTCTGTGATGCTAGATTATTAGGTTCAATTAAAGCTTCAATTCTTTCTAACTGAAGGTGCTGAAACCCATACGTAACAACAGCTTCCAACGCTTCACTTCCTATACCCTTTCCCCAGAAATCCTTACTTAATTCAAAGCCCACTTCAGCTCGGAAATGTTTCGTACGCCAATTAAGGAACCCACAGCTTCCGATAATCCTACCAGAATTCTTCAGGGTAATTCCCCATCTCATTCCGGTTCCCTCTTGATATATGGATGTATACCATCCGACTTCATCCCATACGTCTTCAACTGTTTGGTAAGGTTCTAACCCCATATGTTTCACAACATCATGATCAGATAAGTATGCAAACATATCTTTGCTATCTTCTGTTGTGACTTCTCTTAAAATTAATCTACTTGTTTCAATGGTAGGAAATCTTTTTTCCATCACATTTTCCTCCTTTCAAGCAACGAACAATACCAATTATTTCAAAAACATGCGCCTAACTCAATCATTTTTAATTCCATTAAGCACTATTTATTAGAAAACAAAGCCTGTAGCCCTCTTTAGTATGAAAACAATTCATTGGAAAATACTATACTCGTACTCCTTGAATGGAACATGACCATAGTCTCCAACTTTCAAACACTATTATATAAGACTATTGATCTATTTTCAGTTAACCTATTGTCTTAGATGCTACTATTGCCTGAGGGTTATTTTGTTGTGGGTTTCATATAATCGGTTTAGAAAGGAGTTGGAAAAATGTTCAATAAAAGTTTAATTATTCTTTTTATGTGTTTTTTTGTAGGATTAACAGGGCCAGTCTATGCACAATCGAATCAAGAGGTGATGATACCAGGTAAAGGTCCGAACGATGGCTTGAAATTTGTTCCAAATGCAGATTATGATGGGGATGGTATTTCAAACAAAGATGAAAATGAAAGTGGAACCTTTATTTTAGAGAAGGATACAGACTTTGATTCCCTTTCCGATTCAGATGAACAGCTGTTGTACATAACAGATCCAGCAAATGCTGATACTGACGAAGACGGCTTATCGGATGGTGTTGAAGTGAATGATTTCTTTAGCGATCCCAAAGATCCGGATGAAAACCGAAATGGAGTGAAAGATGGAGAAGAGACCCGAACAGTACCCATACCTCCTAATCCTTATCATGTATCAGGTACGGTTACAGGAAAAGGCAATATCACTCGAAAATTTACGATAGCAACCAATCCTTTCATCATGCTTCAACATATTGATCAATTGGATAATCTGATGTATATCCACTCCTTTGACAATGATCTATCATTTGAGTTGGATATCCCCGGAGACCATAAACAGAAGAAATGGTTTACGTATAAACCAAACAGCGGAAAGTTGACACCCGTCATAAAGGCCGTTCAAAAAGAAAACAAGTGGCACGTGAAAGTACAAGGCGGAGGTGTAATACTTTCAATCAATGAAGAAACGCAACAGTCCAAAATAGAAGGCTTGCCAAATCTGCTTCTTCCTGAATCGATAAAACATACGAATGGAAAGTACAAAAACAAAAAAACCGTGACATTTAAGGATAAGAAGGATCAAGATAATATGGCTGTTTATGAAATAACCCCAACTAACGAACTGCGCCCATTATCAGTGGAAACAGGAAAAACACCAGTCATTATGTTGCACGGGTTGTTTGGATCTACGGGTTCTTTCGGATATGAGAACCTGTGGGCAAATAGTGATGATTTAGCAAAAGCGAATGCGAATGTCAGTTCAACACAATCCTTCTCAGGAAAATCTTATTCTTCGGGAACTCAGCTTTCTTACGGTAATAAAGATGTTCACTTTATTACTTCAACGAGCGATTACAACGAACTTGGAGCAATGCTTGATTCGGCACAAGGGTATACGCCAAACGTCGATCTTTTCGCATTTGAATATGACGAGGGAGGCCACGTTGGACTTGGAGCACAATATTTAGGGCAGTTTATCCAAGATCTTCGTTCATCAGGAATTATACCCTCCTCATCACCTGTCCAGCTACTCGCTCACAGCAAAGGCGGACTCGTATCGAGGTACTATATCGAAAATCAGAATGGCAGCGTGAATATTGCACGGCTCTTCACTATCGGTACTCCTCATTTCGGGTCAGATCTTTCTCTTTATGGCGACATGGACCGGGATGACAGCGATTTATGGAAGTCAAATGACCATGATCCATATTGTGATACCTTTACAAACAGCCATCCGTATACAAAATACTTCTTACTCGGAGGATTTAATCCATCTGATGTACCATCGTCACTAATCGGATATAAGCAGGCTCCTCATTTAACGGGGATTACTTCACATTATGATGACCATGTTCGGAGCACATTTAAGGCAGCCGGTAAAACATTGAGTTGGTGGAGCTATGCAGATATTGAAGATGGTGCTGTGAATATCGACAGCGCGATGGGATCAGATCAAGACCCTGATTACAATGGGACCCTGCAAAAACTTTCCGTCACAAAACGATTTTATCTTTTTCATTCTACGTATGGAGATCACTCTGCCATGAGGAAACATCCAGAGACCGATAACCGCACCTCACAAATTTTTGCAGGAAGCTGGGATTAAGAAAACACTTAATATCTTAACGAAAAAAAGGACTGGGATCAGTCCTTTTTGATTTCTATACGATAATTCCTTTTTTTCATCCAAACCCATTTGCTATTAAAGGTGGTCCTGAGACTAGGATCTTCTACAAAACCTACTCCTTTATAGCACTGAAGGGCTTGCTCGTTCTTAGGCTCTATTCTTAAAAACACCCATTCATACGGATAATCCTTGCATTTTTCAAGAAGTTTTTGAATGAACCTTTTGCCTATCCCTCTATTACGAGCAGAAGGCTTGACCACTAAATGAGCAATTTCTAAATCTTTCTCTTCCTCATCTACCCATATCTCTCCAAATGCGACACTTTCTGAGTCTTCTTCAAACATATAACCCATTTGATCATGTGCTTTATACCAACTATAAAACATCTCAGAAGAATAAACGCGATTACCTGTAACATTCTCACAATCCTGAGGAGCATTTAACCATTCTTTTATTATCGGTTCATCTTCTAGCATAACGTCTCGAATGTTCATTATGTCAACTCCTGCATATCAGAATTAGAACATGCTCCATGTTAATCCACAAAGTACTAGGAGCATACATAAAATTTAACTCATAGACATATTAGCATCAAGCCACGTTCTAAGTTTTTCTGCGTACTCTGATCGTTCTCTAGGGGTACTGAGATCTCCATTCGTGAAATAAAGATTATCGTTAAAATACCTTGGATAAACATGCAGATGGTAGTGCCAAACATCCTGACTTCCACCGGGCTCGTTATGTTGTCTAGTCGATATGCCGTCACACTCATAACAGGCCTTTAGTGCAAAAGAAATTTGTTGGGATACCTTATGTATTCGAGCAGCGATCTCTATTGGTAAATCAAAGATATTTTCATAGTGTTTATTAGGTATGATAATCACGTGTCCTTTATTATTCGGCCACCATAAGGTCGCGATCAGTGCCGTTACATAGTCGTCCTTATATATAATATCTTGCTGCTTCGATTGAACTAACTTGTTTTCTTCATCTTCTTCACCTTTAACTACTAAGCAAAAAGGGCAAATGTAATCTGCAGGCATATGTTTAAAACGATTATCCATCATCGTCTACACCTCTCCTTAACAAATAAAAAGTAAAGTATATGCTAAACACTTAAACATGGCCGTAATCTATTAATCTAGGTTAAGTTAAGGATAAAGGTTTCCTTATCGACATTGTTTGTAAGATAATCTTCTTGCAGTATCCCATAAACAGCACAGTCTTTATATTGATTTTTGGCATTTCGAATCATATGTCTGATTATCCCTTCTTGTTCCATTCCAACCTTTTTCATTATTCTTCCAGAAGCTGGATTGTCTGTGTTATGTGCTGCAGATATCTTGTGGATATTCATAATGCTGAAGCCAAATTCCACAACCGCACTTAACGCTTCCGTTCCATAGCCCTGGTTCCACCAATTGAATCCAAGAGAATAACTGACCTCACAGTTTTCAGTGAGATTGTCAAAATCATATAGATCGATTTCTCCTATTAGTTCACCGCTCTTTTTCAGTTCAATACCCCAGTAACAGAATCCTGTGCTGTCATAGTCACTTACAATCTTTGCGACCCTCTCCATGGTTTCGGAAACTGACTGATGTGCGGGATTGATTCGATTATCGCTTACCCGTTCGTCGGAAAGCCAGTGGTCAAAAATGCTTTCTGCATCTGTCAGTTCCAACCTTCTAAGGATTAATCGGTTGGTTACAATTTTGGGTGTTCCTAAATAGTGAATCATTCTGTCACCTCTTCAATTAAACGAAATTGCACTATCCTGTCTGAACAATTACTACCAATTATTTCAAAAAAAGCGTTTTAACTCAATACATATTTTCATTTTTAAAAAATCTTTCCTTGCTCAGGAAATGCACCGAAATTCACCTTTATTAGATGGCATACTCCCTAACTGCCCAAAGCAGCTTTCTTACATTGGTTATGGAAAAGAAAAGAACTAGTCTGCAAATCGTTAAGGATTCGAAGACTAGTTCTTTATTAGCTTGTTAGGGCTTATTAAACCATTAATTACTTTTTAGGAATTTCACATCCATCGTCATCACATATCACACCATCTTGGTTGTTTAAAGCAGTGATTTCATCTTCGGCGATGATCTTTTTCAATGCTTGCACAAACACTTCAGTTGGCTGTGCACCAGTAAGGGCGTACTTTTTATTAATCAGGTAGAATGGAACACCTGTAACACCATATTGTTGGGCTGTTTGTTCATCAGTGCGAACGACATCAGCCATCTCATCACTTGCAAGCATTTTTTCTACAGCTTCCCGGTTCAATCCGACTTCTACGGCCAACTCCATTAATGTTTCATGGTCTCCAATATGCTTAGATTCGGTATAATAGGCACGAAGAATTCGTTCGGTCATCTCTTTCATTAAACCCTGTGTTTTAGCAAACATCGCCAAACGGTGAGCATCAAAGGTGTTTGTAAGGATGAGAGTATCCATATGATATTCTAATCCAACTTCCTTCGCCATCTGTACCATGTTTTGAGTGTTTGCTTTTGCAGTAGCTATACTCATCCCATATTTTTGGGCTAGTTTTTCGTATATATCTTCTTTTATATCACGTTCCATTGTTGGATCCAACTCGAAGCATCGATATGTTACTTCAATCGGATGGTCAATCTGCTTGATAGCATCCTCCAGACGCTTTTTGCCAATATAGCAGAATGGTCAAGCAAAATCTGTCCACATTTCAATATGCATATTTAATCCCTCCAATTCTTGTTGCTACTTTATTATAGAAGGTATAAGAGTAATTTACACATAATTTGATTTTAGATCCTCAAAACATTGTATCCCTTGAAGTCTGTTTAAAAAAAGACCAAGATGTGAAATCCTGGTCTCTAATGTTCTATGAAAGTCAAAGATTTAACTCAACACCATATCTTTTTTGCTTAAACCAAGCGACTTCGCAGTTGAAGTATGAATTTCCTGTAAAAGCTCTGGGTTTTCCATTAAGGACACTCCATAAGAAGGAATCATTTCTTTAATCCTCGGTTCCCATTCTTTTATATGTTGTGGAAAACATCTTTCAAATATTTCAAGCATAACGTGAACGGCAGTAGAAGCACCCGGGGAAGCGCCTAGTAAGGCTGCGATCGACCCATCAGCAGCAGTAATCACTTCTGTACCAAATTGAAGCGTTCCTTTGCCTCCAACTTCAGTGTCTTTAATTACTTGCACACGTTGGCCAGCTACAACTAAATCCCAATCCTCAGCTTTTGCGTTCGGAATAAACTCTCGCAACTCTTCCATGCGCTGTTCTTTGGATAGCATCACTTGCTGAATCAAGTATTTTGTCAATGACATCTCTTTTGCTCCTGCGGCCAACATCGTTAAGACATTATTCGGTTTAACGGAAGTGACCAAATCGAACATTGAACCTGTTTTTAAGAATTTTGGAGAGAAGCCAGCAAATGGTCCAAAGAGCAACGATTTTTTATTTTCGATATATCTCGTATCAAGATGTGGCACAGACATTGGCGGCGCACCGACCTTCGCCTTGCCGTATACTTTTGCATGTTGCTGCGCGATAACATCCGGATTATTACATACCATAAAAATTCCGCTGACCGGGAATCCTCCAATATGTTTTCCTTCTGGTATTCCGGATTTTTGCAGCAGATGCAGACTTCCTCCGCCACCTCCGATGAAGACGAATTTTGCTGTGTGGCGTTCGACAGTACCGCTATTCAGATTCTTCACTTTCAATTCCCACGAACCATCTTTTGTACGGCTAATATTTTCAACAGAATGGTTATAGTTAACATGTGCGTTTCTTGCCTCTAGGTGGTTAAATAACATACGCGTTAACGCACCGAAGTTGACATCCGTTCCTGAGTCAATTTTTGTAGCAGCAATCGGTTCATCCAATTTTCGACCTTCCATAATAAGCGGAATCCATTCCATCAGCTTTTCATGATCATCGGAAAATTCCATTCCTTGAAACAAAGGATTACTTGACAGCGCTTCCATACGTTTCTTCAAAAAAGCTACGTTTTCTTCCCCTTGCACCATACTCATATGAGGCAAGGGCATGATAAAGTCCTTTGGATTATCAATCAGTTTATGGTTCACAAGATAAGACCAAAACTGCATGGAAACCTGAAATTGTTCATTAATGCTTATGGCTTTACTAATATCTACAGATCCATCCGGTTTTTCTACCGTGTAGTTAAGCTCACACAGTGCAGCATGTCCCGTCCCTGCATTATTCCATTCATTAGAACTTTCCTCGCCTGCTTTTGCAAGCTTCTCAAACACCGTAATTTCCCATTCTGGAACTATTTCTTTCAAGAGAGTCCCTAAAGTCGCACTCATGATTCCGGCACCAATTAAAATGACGTCTGTTTTAGTTTCTCTATCGCTCAATTTTACCAACCTTTTTCACTTAAATTTTCAGAAAAATGTAGCCGTTACAACAAGCTAAGTCGCAACACTAGTCACTCACTATTTCTGTCTTAAATAAAACCCTATTATAGTAAATTACAATTATTTGCGTAATAAATTTTTCCTATTATATGATAATTATAAATTATTTGATAGCTGATAGAAAGGGATAATTCTGTCAACAAGAATATCCCTTTTTTGCGAGAGGGTATTTAATAGTAGAAAGCTATTAACAAACGTCGCCCTAACAGTTTCGAAACCTTAAACAAAAACACTCATTCTTATTAATGAAGCTTTGTTGTTGCTTCAATCTTCAGCTAATGCACTGAATTATTGAATTCTAAACAAAACTTTGTATCATTTACTATTTTATTGATTATGTAATCATTTTCTTTCAATGTTAATTCACTTGTATTTAAAAAATGCTTATGATCTAATCCCGAGTTAGTAAATTCATCGAATAAGATCATACACCGTTTTCCCATCCTATGCTCTTCTATTCTCCCATTATCCCTTTTAAGTAAAGTGCCTTGATCAACCCATAACACCACATATTTCACAACTGCGTTTAGTTCTTTTATATTTTCACTAAGCCATCTTGCATCGTTTGGAAATGTTACATAATCGATCACAACATCACACCCATGATTAATGAAGTTTCTAGTAAGGTGTAAAATATTATTCCAAATGAGTGAATGTTCGTGCTCACTTTCCCACGGTTTTTCTCTGCCATTTATATGCATATGGCTTATGTAGTCACCAGATAAATAAGCACTATTCGATAGCTTTTTTACAAGTTCTTTTGAAGTGGTTGACTTTCCCACTCCCGCTGGTCCTGATAAAATATATACATTTCTTATATTGTTTTGCCCCAAAAGAGCTCCCCCCTTTAGCTTCGAATACTACCGAATCATTAATAATAATGATATGCCGATCGTTGAAGAAAATAACGCACTATTAAAGCTTTTTTAAAGTTGAAACTACTAAATTGCCAAAGGTTTGAATATCTTTTATATGGTCAAATTTTTCATTATCATAGGTATATAAGCTGTTGTTCATTCTAACAGCAACTGCGTTTAAAGCAGGAATAACCGTACACGAACATCCTGATGCTCCTAGAATTTGAAAAGATCCTTCAGGTAACTCAGAGCCAAGCTCATCAAGTTTAAATGATACTTTATTGTCCTTTATCCACCAGAAAAATCCAAACCTCGGGAGTTGATCATGTAATGTTTCAGGACTTTGAATGGAAGTTGCAAGGTCAAAAACTTCTTTTGGAAGGATTCTTTTCCCATTCGATAAACCTTTATTTAAATGTAAATTTCCCCATAATGCCAGTTCTCTAGCACTTACATATAAATTTCTTTCATCTCCAATATTCGAACCCATTCTTAAAGTCGGATAACTACTTGGGGAATGTATATCACAGACTAAACTACTTTTACCTTCAGTAACCCATTCTGTTTTTGTCCAATTTAGAGGTTTAAATACGCTTTCTGTAAGAATTTCATAAACTGTCTTGCCTGTAGCTCTTTGCAATATTTTTGCTAGTAACTTTGGCATCTTACCTTCAATATATGTACCCGCTTCATAAACACGTTTCACCTTATCATTTTTAAGGGTTAAACCGGAACATCTTGTTACTACATGTCTTATTGTCGTTGCCCCAAGAATTTCAATATCGTATTCATTCAAATACATGCTTATTCTATCTTCAAGTGCTAAATATCCCTCATAAACTGCAATTGAAAGTGCTAAGCCAACATAAGTTACTCGGGTTGAATAAACATTAAACTGAGAAGAATCGTCAATATTTTTAGCTCCCTGCTCAAAATGATGAGTACCAGAATAATACTCGTGTACAATGGTATTATCTTTCATAATGACTAAAGCAGAGCCTGAAGCATACATTTCTTGTTTAATTTTCTCGGTATATTCTGTAATAGGTTTAAATACGGACTTATTTATCGTTAATTTCATTTCTCCTTAACCGCCTTTATGAATTCCTTCTTCACTTTCCCTACGTTTAGTTCAATAAAAAAACATTTCTCCTTCTTGAAGAAATGCACTCTTAATTTATGAAGAATGAGTGTATTACATTTTCACTTAAAAGGCACGACTTACAACGTGTCCTTGAAATTCCAATGCGTCTAAAGCTCGTATTCGCTGGGTCTCACTTATTTCGGATAAATCCATCCATTTATAATCAGAGTGTTCAGAACTAAGATTGATTTCCGCATCCTTTGGAATAGAACAGCGAAACATTGCAGCTTGAGTATTCAATGCACTATGATAATAAATTCCCGTTAATATTGCATCCCGAAACTCTATTCCAAGTTCTTCTCTGCATTCACGATATAACGCTTGATGAACGGTTTCTCCAGGTTCAACACTCCCGCCTGGTAAACTCCATCCCTTGTTTCCATAAGTTCTCTTTAATAGAAGTACACGACCTTCGTAATTAAATATAATAGCATGAGCACCAAACCTAAAAGTATCATTAAAAGCCAATTCTATTCCTCCATTTACTGAGCTTTTCTTATTACAGGAATGCTGTGATTTAAACTCACAAATAATGCTACCCTCTAGTTCAATAAAAACTTAAAGCACTTTGCTTAATACCCTTAAAAATCCTTTAAACAAAAAGATTCTAAAAGGAGAAACTGTTATTGAACCTTTTACAATTTTATCTTTATATTTCAAGTAATTTTTAATTTGTTTTTTTCTATTTGGAATCATAAGCAGAGGTAATTTATTTGGTCTAAACCACTCCACCTTCTCAGTTTCAGGACCATCCTTTATTGATGAACCGCCTATTTTTTCCCCTAAGAATATATGTTGCATATCATCGTATTGAGGTTGATAATATTTTCCTATTTTTTGAGTGATTGAAATAATATATCCTGTTTCCTCTTCCGTTTCTCTAATAGCACAACTTTCTAGTGATTCTTCCTTTTCCAATGTTCCTCCAGGTAAATCCCAGAGAGGATAATCTTTTCTCTTGGCTAACAATATATGACCTTCTTTATTGATGACAATAGTAAAACAGCCCGATGTTTTTGCCATAATAGTTATTTCTCCTCTTTAAAGTGAACTTCCAAAATTAAACATATAACTCAATCCTTTTTCTCATAGTCAAGTAGACTTTGAATGAAAAAAATTCTTATGAGTCTCTCTTAGCTGTGACGCTATTGATGGGGCTCTATAATCTTCTTAATACCACTAGATATTCGCTTATAAGGTCGATTCTCATTCTTCTTTTAGGTCTTCTCTCGGTTCAAATCACGCAGAAAAAGACGCTTTTCCTAATCAGAAATCGCGTCTATTTGATGAAAGGTACACTCTATAAGGTTGAAACACTCCATTTCTCTATATCTTTAAATCCTAAACGTTTATATATCCTTCCTGCTTCTGCATTATCATAAAAAAGACAGAGTGTTTTTCCTTCTATTTGAAGATCGTGAATTAAATTTTCCAAGCATTTTGTAGCGTACCTTTTTTTCTTATAAGACGTTAATGTACATACAGCAGAAATCATCGCGGAGAGACTATTCTCACAAACCGTAGAAGCAGATGATACGTATTCTCCACCGTTTTCTATAACGTAATTTCTCGACCAACCTTTCGTGATGTTTTGGGCAATTACATCTGGATTATGATTGTCTCCTTCAAATTCTGGGACTTTCTTATATAACTCAACTATTTTGTTAACATCTGTTTCAGTTGCAAGAGAAACCTCTGTATTCTTTTTCAAGTTTATTGAATGAGTACTTTTGAGTTCAGCATATAAATAGCTGCGGCTATTTTTTACGGGATTAAACAAGTAGGGTTTAACTTTTTCCGTAATGCTTTCAATACCAACAAGAATATTAGCATTTGTGTCTTTTGAAATAATAGAAACAAACCCCTCAATGTCAAAATCACCTATACCAAAAGGAGCATATTTATCCTTATACTTGTAAAGAATTCCTCTTAATTCATTAGATTCATTATAATCTCCCCATACTGATTGCAAATCACTATTAAACCCAAAAGCTTCGATCCCCCATAATATAAATAGGTTCTCTGAAGGTTTCTGCTTTAGTAAGTTATACAAATTATCTTTATCATCAAAGCTCAGTTTCTTTAACAATCAAGGTTCCCCCTTTAATCTTATAAAGAGTAATTCTCATATAGAGGGAATTAAACCTTTCAATAGTCATAGTGTTCATAGAATTGTAGAAAATAACTTCAATAAAAAAGCATCTCTCTTAGTTGGAGAAATGCACAGAATAATGGAATAAGTAGATTTCGTTTCCTTTAACTGTCTAGATCTTGTTAAGACATTGTTCAATGTTGTTCTGAAGTGATTCTAGCTTAGAGTTTTTGTTTATTTTTATATAAGAAAAGGAACGTTTCTGTTCATCTGGCTTTCATGTAGTCAGAATTTGAAACAGAATAATATAGACATGTAACTTCTCTGCCATCCAAACGATCCAGTTTTACCTTTCTTTCGAATTTGTAAGTGAACCCACACTTTTCATTCACCCTTTTAGAGTTATTATTGAAATCATAATGGCCACACCAGATTACATCTAAATCTAATTCTTCAAAACCATGTCTGAGCAAACTATTTACAGCTTCGGGAATATACCCCTTACCCCAATAACCAGGATTTAGAACATACCCTATTTCTTTTTGTTTCAAATGAGAAAGTGCTTCATCTGGTTTCCTGTCATGAAGTCCTATTCCTCCGATCACCTTTTTTTCCGATTTCAATTCAATTGCATACACATCATTACCATTTATAAACATTTCAATAATTTCTTTACTTTCTTCTTCATTTTTATGGGGTTTCCATCCTGCGTTCGGACCTACCAACTCACTTTTAGCATATTCGTATAGGTCTTCACTGTCCGTTACTTTCCATTCTCTCAATAGCAATCTTTCTGTAGCTATTCTATACATGAACAAAACCCCCTATTTTTATTTTTTCAAGTATAGACTACTCTTTCTTAAAAAGGAACAATTTTCCTAAATACCACAAAAAGTCTGCTTGTTGTATAAAAAAATAACTCAATTTAGTATAAAAGGAGTTATTTCTTGTATATATTCAAATATATTCACTTCATCTATTAAGGCACCACATAACGTAGATTAAGATTTCCTCATTGAACATAAGTTGACTCACTCGCAAAAAGAAAAAGTCGCGGCTTTATAAGCCCACGACTTTACCTGACTTGATTGAAAATGTTTCTCCATGTCCTGCCTGTTCTAACGTTTGATTGTTTGAGTAATAACTGAACATGGCTAACGTAATAATACTGAGAACTAAAAGTTTCTTTTTCATTTTAAAGCTCCTTTATCAACCAATTTTTGTTTTGCTTTAAAAGCCGTTAGGAAGTACGAACTTGCTTTCTCATAATTATTAAAATTTAAAAAGTGTAATGCAGCTTCTTCTGTGTATTCTTGAATGTATCCCCATAATTCTTCTCTTTCAAAGTATAAAATTCCTTCTTCAAGAGTTGATTCACATAAATCATTATGAAACATTTGAAGTATCTTTAAATGGTGTTCATATTCCTTATTGCCTTCTTTCGAACAACTCTCTAAACCTTCTGAAATTAGTTTTTCTGCTAACGATGCATTATTCAACTTATAATGTTCTCGTGCGAGCAAGAAAGCCGTTTTATGTAACCGAAAGTTTTTATTATATGCTTCATCTAAATGGTGAATTGCTACTTGTGATAGGTTTTGTTCAGAGTATAAAAATCCAAGGTTATATCTAAAGAGTAAAACTAGGCTTTCTTCGTTTTGTTTTAAAATCAGGTCTAAACCTGTTAATAAATGTTCTTCGGCCTTTTCAAATTGTTTTAATAAAATGCAGGAAAGACCTAAAATATTTTCACAACCTGCTCTTTTTATTTCGTACCCATTAAGGCTAAAGGATTCTTTAGCTTTATTAGCTATATGTAAGGCCAACAGAGGCTGTTCGATATGGTAATAAAATTCTGCAACTTTGTAATAGTACTCTGCTATTTCCATAGGATCAGAGACCCACTTCAAGAGTTTATCTGAGTTCTCAAAGTAACGACGTGATTCACTGTAATTCTCTTTTAAAGTGCAATGGATAGCTTTGAAAAATTGGTAATAAAACTGCAAAACATAGTCCATTTGTTGAACAGGTTCTATAGTTTCTAACACTTGCTCTGCTTGGCTGAGATCTTCTATTAAAAGTTGATATCTGTATTCTAATAATAAATATTGTATGTACAGCTTTGATGTCCGTTCAAGCTCAATTCCCTGTAACTTACTTGTAATTTCATTTCTTACTTCTTTTGCTCGCAAAAGATTTCTTGCACGAATCTCTGGATACCATTTGTTTAATAACAGACTGATTCCGTCTATTGTAACCGTATCAATACTCATTAGACACCCCTTCCTTTTCTTTCCAAATACCAATTAGTTCCATTTTAGCATAAAGGACCGAAAAGAGAGTTGGGAAAACTATCATAGAATTGGATACTTTATTATATGAAAACAGTACCTATTTTCCCAATACGTTAGGCAAGTACTAAATCCCTAATAGCGATAAAATCCTTGTCACACCTTTTTGTAGCCTTCAATTTTCCTGTAGTGATCTATAGCATCGTAAAAAGTTGCTTCTCCTTTATAGTTATAGCCATATTGGTCCAAACGTTTTTCAATACGTTTCTTTTCTTCTCAATTTCTTCATCCATGTTGATGCCACAATTTTCTCTTTTTACCAGTAATTTTTGTGTTTTCATCAATTGTTACCCACATTTGTTCTTCATCTTCTTGTGCTTTTTTAGTTAATGCTAATAAAACCCTTGTATGATCTTTATTTACTTCTGTAACGACTCCAGATATATCATATTTTTTATTGAAGGCATTATCTGTTGATACTTCATTTACTTTTGTAACATGGTCTGGATCTTCATGACTTTGTTGACAACCAAATATTACAAGTGCTAAAAGTGTACAAGATAAAGTTAAACTACGTTTTTTCAAACCTATCACACTCCTTATAGGCTTTAGACGAATTGGGTTAAATTATTGTTACTTAAGATAGCTGTCGTTAAACTCAAAAAAAGTGCATATCTCCTTCCTGAAGAAGTGCACCAGAACTTAATTGGAGTATGGGATTTTCTTGCGGTTCTAATATATTCTATTTATTTTTTATTAAGCGTTGGATTTCTTCAAATTCTCCTAGTTATACTTCAAGCAGTAACCATATATAAAAAATATACAAAACAACCACTATAACCACTTAGGTGGTATTTATTTTGTATTAATGGACCTCATCTTCATTTTAAAAAAGTAGTTATAAGTACAAGCACGAATGTACTGTCTATCATAATCTTTATAATACAAGTAATAAGGTAGGTTATTAAAATAAGATATTTTAGAAATTATTGTCATTGTTGTAGGTGTTGTGTATGTATTTGCTCTGGACCTCCTGGACCTCCTGGACCTGAAGGACCTATTGGGCCTCAAGGACCAACTGGACCTACTGGACCTGAAGGGCCTACTGGACCTCAAGGACCAACTGGACCTATTGGACCTGAAGGACCTATTGGGCCTCAAGGACCAACTGGACCTGCTGGACCTGAAGGGCCTACTGGACCTGAAGGGCCTACTGGACCTGAAGGGCCTCAAGGACCACCAGGTCCTACTTTAACTCCGGCATACGGATATGCAATTCGTAATGTTATAACTTCACAGGATTATGTAGTTAATACCCCCATTATTTATAACATTAATGGTCCTTTAAATGATGTTGTATTTACTTCAACTGGATTACAAGTCTTACGAACAGGTACTTATCAAGTTCAATTTAGTTCTACGACCTCGTTAACCTCAGCCCAAAATAATACTAATTTAGTTGAATTAGTTATAAGACTTAATGGTTCAACAATCCCTGCAATACAATATCGTTCAAGAGTAAGTTTAAGAGCTCAAGTGTCAACTTCCAACTTAATCCCTCAACATTCTTCTGCAATTCTTGCACTTACTGCTGGGGATTTAGTAGAGGTTGTACCTATTGTTGAGACTGGTGCTGCTGCATACCAAACCGCCTATTTACAAGTACTTCAAATATTATAATTTTCGGATTAAATATAGATCAACTAATCTTAAAAATAATAAATTAAGATTAGTTGATCTATATTTTTTCACTTTAAGAAATTCACTTACTGTTCCATAAAATACTAGATGAAGTTAAAGGCGTCAGTTTGTAAACTAATTCCTTATACCCTGAGAGGCTTAAAAAAGATCTAGCGCATGTAATGAGGGATAGAATTATTAAAAATAATGGGTCTGATTATCCTTTTTTGAGATGAACATCTTTAATTAAGCAAGGGTCTCCTATTGAAGAAATGCACCCTGTAATCATCATTTAACCAGTTCAATAATTTAGGAATTGTATCTGCATAGAGCCTGATCTCATTTATTGTTCCTGTCACTTGCATAGTTCCCATCTGCTGTTCTTCTTCCTCTGTACATTCAATCCATAAAGAGCGTTTTAAATTGTATTCAAGCCACCCTAATTTGCCCAAAAAACCATTTTCTAATACCACTTTCCAGTCTTCTTGTAAATTACCATTTCTCTTTTTATATCCGTTTATAAATGAGAAGAATTTTTGCTTATCAATGTCTCCTTCTTCATTTTTAGACCAATATATTGCCGTTTCAATTAAGTCTTGCATTGGATTTATATAACCAGCTGCTTCCCAATCAATAAGGACTGGATTGTCTAGATTCCACATAACATTCTTAGTATCTAAATCCCTATGGCTAATAACCATATTCGATGAAAGAAATTCAGATGCACGAATTGCCGTTAAATTCCATTCCTTAAGGTTATTAAGATTTTCATGGAGTAACTCAACCCATTCTGAACGATTTTCTTTACCTTTTTCTAAATAGTAATTCCAATTAGTTGATTGACTAAAATCAAATTTATCATTTACAATACTTAACTCTGAACATTCTGCTTTATGTATTTTTGCAAGGATCGCACCTATTTTACCGCAATGAACATTACTTATTTGATTGGGTTTCAGACTTTCACCTTCCATCCAATCAAACACAAGGTAAAACTGATTGTCTACTTTTTTTAAGAAATTTCCATTAATAATTTTAGCTGGAATAGCTGGTATTATATCTGATAAGCAATTGGCTATTTTTTCTGAATTAATATAGTTTCTCATTGCCGTTGGTCTAAGCATAATTTGAGGATTTAGTAGTTTTATGGCATACTTCCCTTTTGTAGTTTCAACAGCATACATTCTATGTAAAAGCCCACCAGAAATGAGATCAGTATTCACCAACTCACCGAGATGAGATCTTTGACACATACCCATAAAATCCATTTTATATTGTAATTTACTCATTTTCCCACCTCCTTGTTCTGCCGCAACAAACCCACCTAGACGTATAAATAAGTCTAACTCTAAAGCTTCTCAGTTCGTATCTTCAGCTGTTCGGAGAAACACAATCTTTTCTCCAGTAGTTGTATTTTTAATTACGTTACCCTTATTAGCCATAAAATCCTCCTAAATTTTAGTTTTATACTTTAGAAAAAGTGGACTATGAACTCTTATTATGAAACTATTCTTACCCCATTTGGGTCCACTTTTATGGGTGATAAGCCTCTAATAACAGCTTCTTTAATAGTAACTTCATCACCAACTTCTGAGCTGATCGTTTTAACAGGCTGGCTAAACAAAATGGAAAGGTCATCTTCTAACCCTTTTATTTTCGTTACCATTTTTAGTTCTTCAATTTCTGTAATATCAGTTGTAGTATCTATGACATCCGAATGTGTTTGGAGTTCGATTCTAAATTTATAAGGTGTTGTTATAAAAGTCCTCCGTTCTGCTACTTTTACTTCCCACTTCATTTTTTTTGCGTTATCACATATTTTGTTATGCTCTTCAATCGAAACCAGTAAACCAATGTGATCAAACATAGGTTTTTTTCCGTAACCAAATGTAATATTGACCTTACCTTTCCGTACCTCAATAATGCGAAAAAGAATATTCTTCTCACGAAAATCATCCCAGGTTAGTGGAGGATTAAACGGTTGAAATTCCCCTTCACATTTCCCTATTCGTAGAGATACACGAAAGCCATGATCCTTATAGAATTTTTCTGTCTCTTCTACATAAGGAGTCCAAAAATGATAATGAAAAAGCAAAAAAGCCACCTCTTTATAAACCAATATTTTAAAAATCTTTTCACTAGATAAAAATTGTTGTTAATTCTATTTAAGTTGATCCATAAAAAACCTTCTTAAAAGAAATGCAAACGATAATGGAAGAAAGAAAGTTCATTGTTCTAATTCAATAAATCTTTATTAAGACCTTCCCTTCATAATTACGGCTTTCAATTAATTTATGAGCTTGTGCTGCCTCACTTAAATCGAAAACTTGTTCGATAGGAAGAGCAACTTGTTTTGAAGCAAATCGTTCTAAAACTTTTTCAGCGATAGGTGCTAGTCGTGCTGGATTGTGCTTTCTTGTTGTTCCTAAGCTAAAACCTTTAATAGTTCTACAGCTACTATGAACGTCACTTGTTTTGAACGTACCAGGTTTGCCACTGCTATTGCCGAATTGAACAAGTGTCCCATATAAAGCTAAACAATGTAAACTTCGACTAGTAACTTCACCAGCAACGGAGTCAAAGATAACATTAGCACCTTGGTTATTTGTCTGTTTTAAAACTTCTTCTGCAAATGTTTCGTAAGTGTACACGATATCAACGCCTAACTTTTTTACATAATTCTCTTTGTCCAGATTTCCAACAGTTCCAATAATTTTTTGAACGCCAGCTAATTTTGCAAATTGTACGAGCATTGAACCTACTCCACCAGCTGCACTGTGTATAACAATGGTGTCTGTTTTTTGAACTTCCCCAATTTCATGTAGAAGAATATAGCTTAAAATAGATACAGTTGGCATTGTAGCAGCCTGTTCAAATGATAGGTTATCTGGCATTTTAAAAACTAATTGTTCATTTGCTGCTACAAATTCTGCATACGAACCACCCCTTGGGAAAGCGATCACACGATCTCCTTCTGAAAAAGGTGAATCCGCGGAAACCTCAATAATTGTTCCGGCAACATCTAATCCTAGCATTAAAGGAAAAGTACCTTCCCCTTTATTTCCTAAGCGTTTTTTTATGTCTGCATAATTAACACTTGTATAGGCTGCTTGAATTAAGACTTCGTTTTCACCTATCCTTGGTATTTCAACATCTGTATATGTAAGCACATTAGGATCACCAAATTTATTTTGTATGACTGCTTTCAATATTCTATCTCCTTGCATCATTTTTTGATTGCTATGCAATATTTCATAATCTGCTTGAGTGAAAAAAAGCTGAAGACCTGTATTTTGATCTTCAACTCTTGTTCTCAATTGTCGAAAATCCGTATTAAGCCTCTACATTATTTTTATAATAATTGGCCCAGTGGGGTTGTGTACCGTCAATATCCTTGACACCAGATATTGAATAAGGATGATTAAATTTCGTTTATGTAATCAAATAATTGCTCAATGCTATTCTGATTTGCATCTCTTGCTAATGCATTATTGAAAAGTGCGTAAGCCATTTCGTCATTGGCTCTTAGCCAAACAAATGAGCTCTTTGGCCCAAAATACCATAAACCCTTCAACTCAAAATAGATTTCTAAGCTGTCTTTAAGCATCCAATGAAACCGATAATTACCCTCGATGTCATTTTTGGTGGACCGTATATACATTTTTTTAAGCCAACTCTTCAAAAAAACTCTTTCTTCATTAGATAATTGTTTGGGACCTTTTTTATATGTATCCTGGATTTCTAATAAAAACTTTTCAGCAAGACTCCTTTCATTTAACAAAGTTCTTCCTTCATGAACACGTAAAAATTCTTCGGGGTTATTCATCTTTTTCGTGTTGTATATCCAAACGTCTAATTGTATATCTTCAAAAGCTTCCACATCGTTCTTATCATCTGTTGTATCGGAAAAACAGACGATATCCAAGTCACTTTCATCAGTAAAATCACCTCTACTGTATGATCCATATAAGATTATTGTGTGACATCTATATTTCTGCATTAAATATTTTTTTACTTTATCAAATAAGTTACTTTCATTCATTAAGCTCCATCCCTTTATCAAGATATATCGTAATTAAATAATACAATGTAATCCTTCACAAATACTTCCCGTACAAGAGATACGACGTGGTACTAATCGTACTTATGCTTCGCCCAGAAATTCTGCAAAATGTAGAAAACCGATTTTTCTAACAAGGTAATTTCTTAATACACCTGAAGTAGCTTTTTCAATTGGAGGTTTTGTTAAAGTATACGCTTTAGCATTTAGCTCAGAGAATTTCTCTCTATCTACCTTATTATGAAAATCATCTTCAATAATCCCTGATGTGATGGCGGCTTTTGGATAACCCATAAAAAACACATGAGTTCTTAGTGCCATACTTGGAGTGGAGTGTAAAAGTATGAGTACAAATACAAAGGCTATCAATATGAACGATTTCCTCCTTTTTTTCAAACAAATCCTCCTAATAGTAAATTTTTTTTAACCATTAACCTAATTGTTACAAGACACTCATGTACATTTGGCCAATTGTCTCAAAAAAAAGTGCATTCGCTTATTACGAAATGCACGTTAGCTTAATTGATTCTCTATTGATTTCGATCTAATTTTTCAGCTATTCTTTTTAAAGATGTATTCATTTGATATAACATTACAGCAACAAAAATGAAAAAACCTAATGGTAAAAGAAAAGTAAAAAGTCCCATAAAAGAAAGCCAGATAGATCCTATTCCCATAAAAAATCCCCCAGTATATAAATATAATTGCTATGAATTCTTCTTTATTACATAAAATCGAGTCGCTATTTCCTTACCCTGCTACTTTTCTATAGTAGAACCTTATTTAGACACCGTACCCCGTTCATTGAAACTCATCCTATAAAAATTTAGCTATCCAATAGATGAATGGCAACGATACAAGAAGAAAGCCTAGCATTTTAGTTTTATTGTAAAATTGAAATATAAATCCGACTACAAAAATTAAAAAAGGAATAAACTTAGAGTAATCACTAGTACGATTCTCCTCCGCAATAAATCCTGTTGCAGCTAAGTAACAATTAATAAATACGAAAATTCCTGTAATAAGAATATATGAGTACCTCATAAAGCTTATTGCGATCCTTTTTGACTCCATTGCCTTCGACGTTTCCATCAAGTCACCTTCTGCATTATTTTATTTTCCATATTATAACATTATATATTAGGGCTTGGGAATTACATGAGCAATACTCCCAACCTACTAAATAAAAAATGCATTCCTCCTTTTTGAAGAAATGCACCCTTATGTTAATGATAACTTGTTTATTTTGAGTAAAACCAAGGGATAGCTGGAGGCATTCCTGTTTCAGGTAAGAGATAAACAATCACGAAATACAAACAAATTAATGAAGCAAAAAAAGTAACGCATACAGAAAGTAAAAGATTCACCTTTCTGAAAATACCGTACATCCCACAAGCAAAGCTGATTAAGCCAAGAAATAATTCAAAAAATGCTACTGGATATAATGAGTAATTTTCAATAATATAAATTCTAATCGTGTTAAAGACAGAAACAAATAAAACAAACAAGACTTGTATAATGAATCCTCGTACAGGGATACTCAATAAAAACCCACCATCCTACGCCTCTTACACAATGTATAATAATTAATCACTCATATATTTCTTTTCTATAAATGTCCATACTGCATAACCTACTATGGACTCATAATAACAGTCCCTGTATAAGAAATTGTAACCCAATCCCACTCTGAAACAGTCTTATCTGCACCGTAATAATTCTTAATTTCATAACTTTGATCTTGATAATCAAATAAGAAAATTAATAGTAATCCTCCGAAAACGATACCGATTATTAATGAATAAAGCATTTTTTTCAGCAATCTCACTCCCCTCACCCAATATCGAATTTCTTTTTTATTTCTCCGGTTCGATAAGAGGCAATCTTCTCATTCTTGATAAAATGCCAGTTAGTCAATGCATTTATGAGAAGGGAGTAATGTATCTAGTTTGGTTTTTAATTCTTTCGATATCCCTGTAACGGGAAGTCTTGTTTCTGGTGAATGAATGAGGCCTTTTTTATAAAGATAGTACTTCAATGGTGCTGGATTTGTCTCTTGGAATAGCATATTCGTAATCGGATAGGTCTTTCTCCATATTTGTAAGGCAGTATTGTGATTATTTTCTTTTACATTCTGGAAAATATCAAGAAAGTCATTCGTTACCAAATGTGCAGATGCTAAAATTCCACCTGAACCTCCTAACGTTAGGTGATGATAAAAAGAAGCATCTTCTCCTGTTAAATTAGAAAAATTGGGGGCTGGATTTAGAAGTAATTCCAACGATTGTTTCAAGTTACCACTAGAATCTTTAATCCCCACAATATTTTCACATTCTGCTATTCTATAAATGGTTTCATTATCAATATTTCTCCCTGTCCGATAAGGAATGTTATAAATCATGATTTGTAAACTTGTTGATTCTGAAATTTGTAAGAAATGCTCGTATATTCCTTCTTGGCTTGGTAGATTGTAATAAGGTGAAACGGATAAGATTCCATCAACTTTATATCTTTCAATCACTTTTAATTGTTTAATAGCCTTTTTAGTATAATTTCCGCCATGTCCAACAAAAATAGGGATGCGTCCATTAACAACTTCTACCGTTTTATCAAGAACCGTTTCGAATTCATCTTCCTCAATCGTTGGACTTTCACCTGTTGTTGCTAATGGTATCAGCCCTGAAATGCCCTGGTCTATATAATAATCAATTAATCTTACATATGATTGAATATCGACCTTACCATTTATAAAAGGGGTTATGATCGGAAGCCAAACTCCTTCAATTTTCATTTTTAAAAAACCTCTCTTTTTCTCATTTTTTATATACAAAGATATTCACTTCATTTATTTATGTTCCTTCTTTGAATTTAAGTGTTTAAAGTTCAAGTAAGTATCAATACTTTTTAGGTTTTAATTTTCAATTACAATTTCTCCTTCACCTATAGGAGTTTCAAAACCATTAAGGTAGGAAGTCAAAAGTTCTTCTGAAATAGGAAAGGCATTCGCATCAAAACGTTTGCTTCTTATCTTTAGGCGTTCACGTAAATCATTAGGATGAACTTTCAAATAAATAAGCATCCATTTGCCGCCAGCTTCTTCAATAATTTTTTTATATAGCTCCCTTCTTGCACGATCCCAAAAACTAAAGTCTATCACCACCTGTTGTTTATCGTAAATTAACTTTATTAATGAATTGCGCAACTTTCTTTCTGCATATTTCTTAAATTCCTCAATCTTTTCGAGTGGAAAATCAATCCCATAACGGCCATTCGTTGCCCATATTTCTTCATCGATAGAAAGACGTACAAAACCTTCTTTTTCTAATTGTTGGGCGAATGTAGTTTTCCCAGAACCAGCTATTCCACACATCATTACCACTAGAGGGGTGAAGTCGTCACGTTCCTGATAAATGAGATCAAAATTAAACTTATTAAACATTAAATACCCCCCACTTTCTGAGATGAATTTCATCGTAGTCATAAATAGGTTCTCAATCTGCTTTTAAACTAAACTATTCTTTACTTCCATGAAAAAGAGCATTTCTCCTTTGTGAAGAAATGCTCTTTACTAATTCATAAGTTTATTTATTTCTACTTTTGAACATTCAATAATGATTTATGATTTCCTTCTCCTACTGAAGTTTGAAACCATTAAAGTGCAGGAGACATTAATTCTTTATTCATAATAGAATACCGAGCAGCACCGGCAGCGTAACCAAAGAGAGAAGTGTACTGACTAATGTTGCACTGGAAACGAAGTCTGGCTCTGTACCAAATTGAAGTGCATACATAGTTGTGTTTGCCGCAGAAGGCATGGCTGCCATTAAAATCATAATTGCTTTGAGCATTGGGTCGATTGGCAAGTAGAGGGTGATGAAATACGCAATCACCGGGGAAACGAACAACTTTAGTAAAAGTGAATAGGTCAGTTTTTCAATCTGAACATTTCGTAAAGAAATTTTTGCAAGCTGCATTCCCAGAATAATCATGATGGTTGGTATGGCAGAATCCGCGACTAAATCGAGAGCTTCTGCCATTGATCCTCTTATTTTAATATCCAGTTGTTGAAACATAACACCTGCTATCGCGCCGTATAGGATCGGCATTCTCACTACTGCTCTTAACGTGGATGTGACTCCATCGTTTTCAGGACTTCCCTTGGCTGCGTAATATATGCCGACCGTGCACATCACTAGCTGCTGAATGACCATTAATACAACAGCATAATCAAGTCCAGCAGCACCAAAAGCAAAAAGTGCGACTGGTGTACCGTAGTTTCCGTTATTCATAAAGGCTGACGCCAAGATAACTCCACACGTTTCACGGATGTTATATTTTTTAAAATAACTGATCACATACACAAGACCAATTAGTACAAAACATAGGACTAGTGTGTAGACGAGCATATACACATACGTTTTTGTAAAAGCAGTCTCGTAAAACGTACGAAACACCAGAAAAGGTGACATGAGATAAAGTGCCATCTTGGAGAGGGTTTGCGTTTCAAATCCTATATATTTTTGCCCTATAAAACCAATCGCAAAAATGGCAAACACAGGTAGTATAATACTAAGCAGCTCTATCATGTCTTACCCCTTCTTTCTTTTCTTCAAAAGGAAAAAGGCTGACCACAGTGATCAGCACTCTCTTCTATACATTCATTACAATAATCCGCTCTTCTGTCATTTCTTCAATTGCATAACGAGGACCTTCTTTTCCGGTTCCACTTTTCTTTACACCGCCATATGGCATGTTGTCTACACGATATGCTGAAGCATCGTTTACAATCAGACCACCAACTTCAACTTCCCTAGCTGCCTTCATCGCGAATGCAAGGTCATTTGTAAATAGACCTGCTTGGAGTCCATAATCTGAATCATTTACTTTTTCAATTACTTCATCTATGGTAGCATACGTGTCCACTCCTACAACAGGTCCAAACACTTCTTGCTTACAGACCTTCATCTCACGTTTTACAGAGGTAAGAATTGTAGGTTCATAGAATGCACCATTACGTTTGCCGCCGGTTACTAAGGTCGCTCCTTCTGCAACTGCTTCGTTTACCCAGTTCTCCACACGTTCTGCCTCTGCCTCACGAATCATTGGTCCGATATCTGTTGAGTCTTCCATCGGATCTCCGAATTTAAGCTCTTCTGTTTTTTCTTTTAACAATTGAACAAATGGAGATTTAACGTCTTCGTGCACATATACACGCTGAACAGATATACAAACTTGACCCGCATTATTAAAACTTTTGTTCGCAATAAGTGCTGCAGCTTGATCCAAATCTGCATCTTTGTGAACAATGGTAGCTGAGTTATTGCCTAACTCTAATGCTACTTTTCGGAGTCCTGCTCTTTGTCTGATCAACTCACCGACTCTTGGACTTCCCGTAAACGTAAACATCCTTACATCTTGATTTTCTAATAGCCATCCGCCTACTTCTGCACCATCACCTGTAATGACTTGAAGCCTTCCATCTGGCAAGCCTGCTTCTTTGAAAACTTCAGCCAGCATAAGTGCACAAAGAGGTGTTACTTCAGCCGGTTTTAAAACAACCGAATTTCCTGCCGCTAGAGCTGGACCGACCTTATGACATACTAGATTTAGGGGAACATTAAACGGTGTGATTGCTGCAATTACACCAACAGGAATACGCAATGTAAAGGCCATTCGATTTTCAGAACCTGGTGCTGACTCGACGGGTACACCTTCCCCATGTATACGCTTCGCTTCCTCTGCTGATATTTCCAGCGTCTGGGCAGCCCGTTCCACTTCTACACGGGAATCACGGATCGGCTTACCTACTTCTGCGACTAACACTCTAGCAAACTCTTCCTTCTTCTCTAGTAAAAGTTGAGCCGCTTTTGATAGGACAAGAAATCTGTTATAAGCAGAAAAAGAATCCTTACATGCTTTTTTTGCTCCTTCTACCGCTTCATCTACATCATTTTTATCTGCCATAGCAATAGAAGCTTCAGCCTGCTGGGTATACTTATTGATTACATTCATGGTTTCCTTTTTTTCTTTCCAAGTACCGTTTATCCATAGTCCGTATGTTTGTTCTGTTTTAACCGTCACCATTCATCACTCCCTATGTTATAACGTTACGACCTTTTTGCGCGTTGAAAATTCTTTTGCTTTTCCAGCACTTCCAAATAAGCGGATTTTCTCTTGCACTTTCTCCTTCATCACTTCACGGCCTCTCCCGAGTGAAACAGCAAGGTGATACTCTTCCGGGTTCTCCTGAAGGACTTGCTGCATTCCTTTTGTGAAAGATTGTCTAAGTTCTGTGTCCACATTTATTTTGGCGATACCAAGGGAGACAGCTTTAATAATTTGTTCGTCCGGAACATCTGATCCACCATGAAGGACGATGGGACGATTAACGGCTTGTGAAATTTCACTTAATCTTTCAAAAGCCAGCTTCGGTGGATTTTTATAAATGCCATGTGCTGTTCCGATTGAAACGGCAAGATAATCTACATTAGTAGCATCTACAAATGCTACAGCTTCATCTGTTGTTGTAATCATTGCGTCTTCTTCAGCAACGGTAATGTCATCTTCTGTACCGCCTATTTTTCCGATTTCCCCTTCTGATCCAATACTTAGAGCACGTGCAGCATCAGCGACTTTTCGTGTGATAGCTGTATTCTCTTCAAAGGAAAGAGCTGATCCATCAAACATGACGGATTGAAAACCGAGCTGGATGGCTTTCATTGTTTGTTCATACTCTCTGCTATGGTCTAGGTGGATACAAACGGGAACACTTATATTTTTCATGAAAACATCGATCATAGCCTTCATTGGCTCAAGACCAATCGTATTGATGACTTTTTGTCCTACTTGTATCATAACGGGTGCCTGTTCATGTTCCGCTGCTTCTAATATAGCAAGGATGGTTTCAGCATTATGGGCACTAAATGCACCCACTGCATATTTGTTCTCATAGGCATGTGTTAAAAGTTCTTTCCCTGAAATATAACCCATTATTGACCTCCAAATGTTTATATTATCGTCTTAACTCAATGTCATAGTGGTACTGGTCACTTCTATATCTTGTTTTTGTATATTCTATCGGCTTATCATTTAATCCGAAACTTAATCTTGTCATTTCGAGAAGAGCTTCTCCTGCACGGATGCCTAACACATCCGCTTCAGCCATTGTGGCATTGATGGCTGAAATTTTTTCTTCTGCACGTTTTAATAAAATATTGTCTTCCTCAAGAATGGAATAGAACTTTGCGGTATCAAGATTATGCTTCATTAAAAGTTGCCCGATAGATTCTGGCCAGCAAGATCGTTCAACGGCGATCGGTACATCATCGGCAAATCGAATCCTCTCAATAACCAGCACCTTCTCATTCTCATCAAGCCCGAGCTTCTTTTTTTCAAGATATAATGAATCGCAAAATTCAGCTCGCAAAACTTTTGAGTGAGGGACTTGACCCTTCTCCATTACTTCTTCAGCAAATCCTTTTAATCTTCGTAACGAACCGACAAGCTGCTGAGCTTTAACAACCGTACCTTTTCCCTGTCTTTTTTCTAAGAGGCCGTCAGCGACAAGCATATTGATCGCTTGACGAATGGTTGTGCGGCTTACCCCAAATAGCTTCATGAGCTCTTGTTCTGTCGGAATCAAATGGTTAGGACGCCATACCTGCTGCTGTATTTTTTCTATTAAATGGTCTTTAACTTGAAGGTATAGAGCTGTGTTTGTGCTTTTCATTTCGTATTCTCCTCTTTCTCACAATAGGATATGGCTGTAGATCTTTCCCTGCGAGAGGCCGGAGCCAGTTGTAAAAGGCTTCTGGGTCATCAATAAAGGCATCTGGTAGGAATCGTTCCCCTCCCTGCGCTACTACATGCAGAGGACAGCTATTCATACTAAAATTATAATCTAAATCAGTGGTCCGTTGTATGGTAACCATCCTCTCCGTTTCATCGCAGCAAACAAGTCTTGCCGCTTCCCTGCCAGCTTCATATGCTTCTATCCTGTCTTGGGTAGACGCCGTGGTTGAGGAGCTGCGCTGATTCATCCCAAGGATTTCAGCTCTAGCCATCACACCCAGTTCAGTTTTAACTATATCTTCAAGTACCTTAGAAATTCCGCCAAGCACGGCTCGGCCATTAACTGTTGCTTTTTCAACCTGATCTGTATAGGCGTTTATTGTGCATCCTTCCGCGACAACAACAGTTGCATACCCATAAGAGCGAACGGCTTCATGAACATGATCTATAAAAAGGGCATGGTTAATCGGACGTTCAGGAACATAAATGTAATGAGGTCCATCCTTTTCCCCGTTTTTCAAAAGACCACTTGCTGCTGCAAGCCATCCCGTGTTGCGACCCATCGTTTCAAGTATTCTTACTTGTTCGAAGTTTTGCATAGCACATAAATCTCTGCTTATATCGCGCACGGAAGTTGCTATATATCGGGCTGCACTGCCAAAGCCTGGTGCATGATCCGTTTCAGCCAGATCATTATCTACTGTTTTCGGAATCCCTATGACTTGAAGATCATATTTCATTTGGCGTGCTTCTTCAGAAAGCTTTTGCAGAGCAGCCATCGTTCCATTACCACCAATAAAAACAAGTGTATCTATACCACGTGATTTTAAATGAGATATTGACCTCTGCATTTTTTCTTTTGTAAATTCGTAACGTCCCGAACCAAGACAAGCACCATTTACGAGTTTGTGTAATTTTATCCATCCCAAAAGTTCAGAATCAAGTTTTTCCATATCATTTTCAAATAATCCTTGATAGCCATTATAAACCCCAAATAATTCTGCTTCTTGATGGAGCGCTTCTACAAAGCCCACTAAACTGGCATTGATAACTGCTGTTGGACCACCAGCCTGCCCAATCGCTACTCTCTTTGCCATCACATTCCGCTCCCTTCCCTATGCATACACCTCTGTCGGAATATTAAGCTGTTTTCCTAATTGTTTCAGGTCATCAGCCACATCGGCATATACAACAGCATAGTGAGGTTCATAGCCGCTTTCCATTAAATCACTAACTGTTTCTGAAACATTTCCATTTAATTTCACTTCAACAGAAGTTCCTGAAAAAGGCTGTGGAACATCCAAGGCTTCCCCTCTCATAATGAGGAGTCTATATCCGTCAGGTGTATAACCCAGTCTGAAAATCGTAACTTCTCCCGCTTTTAATCCAAAGTCCATCGTAAAACCCATTTTGCGATTAGGGTGAACGCCTGACTGCGCACCGGTGGACGGACTTGCGAGTGAATAAGCTCCTGCCCCGCAATGCCAGAACACAACGGAATTATTTAATTCATTCACATGAACGAGGTCCCCAAGGTAGGGTGCACGGCCATCGCTAAGCTCCTGAAGGATGAACATTGAAACAGCACCATGAATATCTGATTCACAGGAAGATACAACGCCATCTTCTGTAAATTGTGAAAGAGTAGAACATGCTGCTGCTCCCAATTCATTAAAAAATTCAGGCCAGCATCTGACAGCTAAAGCAGTGATATCTTCTTTTTCGATATACTTTTTCACATACGTAGAGAACTGGGCAAACTTTCTTACCGTTTCATCTGACCGGTTTAATCCAATGACTTGTTTTTCTGCACGATCAATAGCTTCAGCCCATTCTTCCTCAGGCAGCTCCACACTTTTTTTAAAGGCTTCTAACAAGTCCATCTTTTGGACGGAAACACCAAGTTTTTTATATAGAAGTTCTTCATCTGTATCTGAGAAAAAGAACCCTGGAGGATGTTCACCGATTACACCGATTTTTAACTGCTTTAGTTTCTGAACAAGTGTGTTTACACGAATTTGACGGGAAAGCTGTTTATGAAGCTGCTTTTCATCAGGATTTCCTAACACAAACATAAAAGGATGACGATGATGCATGAGAACATTGCTCGTACTATTTCCACCAGTTAACGAATTCAGACGGAGCCTCCCGCCAACGCTTGGTTCTCTTACAGACCAGACAACTACAGGTTCTTTTCGATATTGAATCACTTTAGCAATAAATTCACCATCAGCAAATGTAACGCTTTGATAGATAACCGAGTCAATATGTTTATCAGTTAGGGTTTTTAGAAATTTTTCCAGGTCTTCCACAGATGTAAGAATCTCTTCAGGTTCATATACGACCTGGTAATTATTTCTTAACCAATTAGAGCTTTGCTTGCGGTATAACTCACCCGCTTCTAAATCAAAGGTTTTTCTGCCAATTGGAATATACGCGACTGTTGGAGATTGCATAGGTGTCCACATCCTTCATTTTGTTAATCTAATTTAAGTATACCAAAAGGTAGTTACCTTTCAAAATATATTACTACCTTTATAGTTAAATTTTCTATAAAAGGCTGTTTTCGCATTCACTAGTGTTTTTGAAAGTAGTTGATCTCAGTTTCAGGATGCCCGCTTTCCGCTTGGTGTGCGGTGAGCCTCCTTGACGCTTTGCGTCATTAGGAGTCTCACTTGTCCCGCAGAAGTCTCGCACTTTACACTCCATCCAACCTATCAATGAAGACCATGTTAAAAAAATTCTCAGAATCATCAATCATTTAGAAAAAGACTAATAGACGATAGCATGACGGGGACCTCCGAAAAACGTCCCCACACAATTTTACTTCGTTAATGTTTCAAACAATTCCTTGTCGCGGGAATTTTTTCTATAGAACACGGGCGGCTCCCCAACCGGTGCATGAACCTCCACATATCCACCTTGATATTCTTCTCCAGTCCATAGATGCACCCACTCATCTTCTGGTAAATAGACTTTCCAGTGAGTCGCTCCCTCTTCATAAACTGGGGCAACAAGCATGTCTCGCCCATATAAATATTGATATTGTATGTCATAGGCGATTGCATCATCTTCATAATGCATGAACAACGGACGCTGTACAGGTGTCCCTTTTTCAGCATTTTCTTTTACTATTTTTTTTGTGTAAGGGGCAAGGTTTACATAGATATCTGTCATACGGGCAAAATGGTGCAGTGTTTCTTCATCTCCGTCAAATTGAAAACAATCGTTAGGGCGATTTCCCTCATGAGTACGCATTACTGGGGTAAAAGCTGCCATATCCGTCCATCGTAGAAGCAGCTCTTTAGTTCGTTTGTTTCCATGTAAACTTGTATAACCTCCTATATCACTGTGATGAAGACCACAACCAGTCATTCCAGCAGAAAGTGCTGCTGGGATAACGGAAGCGAGTCCATCATCTAAAGACCAGTTCACACTTTGATCACCGCCCCATAAAAGGGGGCAATATTTCTGTGTTCCAGTAAACCCGGCTCTCATGAAATATGTGATATCTTCTAATTTTCCTGCTTCACTTACTGCTTCATAGTTGACCTTAGCCCATAAGGCAGGCCATGCATTGTGCATGATTTTTGCAGATTCTCCGCTATACAACTGGACATCTGTTGGCAAATATTCACCAAAGTCTGCCATCCATCCATCAAGACCAAAATCTATCATGTTCTCTTTAATAACTGATTTATACCAGGAAAAAGCTTCCGGATTAGTAAAGTCCACAACACCACAGTTAAATTCCCCAAAATCAACAAGGTAAATCTCTCTTTTTTCATTTAAAGCAAGATAACCATTTTCAGCAGCTGTTTGATACAGATCCCCTTCAACTGCAACATAAGGGTTGATATATCCAAGAAACCTAATCCCTTTTGATTTCCATTCCCCAATCTTTTCATCAAGTTTCGGGTACTCCTCACTGTTCCAGCGCCAGTTCCACATTAACCTTTTTCCAAATGAGGTTATGCGCTTCCCTTGCCAATCTTGGCACCAGATGCCACCTACTTTTATTCCCTTTTCAAGTGCTGTGTCAAGTTTCTGTTGAACGGTTTCTGTACCGCCTTGGATGGCGAGCCAAACTCCATTATACGTCCAATCTGGCAGTTCAGGCTGACGTCCAAACACTTCAGTCATTTTTTCAACTAACTGTACATAGTTATCTGCCGTTTCAAACAGTACAAACTTTGGAATGTCCCATATCTGCAATTCATGGTAGCTATCATGTCGGAAATCAAAGTCCGCGTAGGCTGTAGTTTCGACATGGCAATAATACTTTTTAGTTGAAATAAAAGTGGGCTGCGGATAATTCGTATTGTAATAATCACCGCCAGCTTTGTCTTTTACATCTGCTTGCCAAGTTGTGTAGGTGTTTTTATTTCTTCCCACACCAGGTTCTGAGGTCCACAATGGAAAGTTTTTTCCTCGCAAATTAAAATGCGAAAGTTGCTCACCACATCCGTAGATCTTCTCATCTCCATCTGCTTGCACGCGTATCCATAAACGGTTTATTTCAGAAGAGCTTTTAGTAAATAGCAGTTTAACTTTTCCACTCTCTTCCTTTAGAAAAACTTCAAGATCTGGTTGGCTGTTTGCAAATTTTGAAAAAGAAATTTGGTAGCCTTGTTCAGTTTGTTCAACAGCTGCAAACGCAAGTCCGATTCGTTCGACTACGTAATCCTTTATATCAAAATTCCCTCGATACATGTTGATTGTCTCTTCCCCATAACCCGCATAAAGCATAGGCTGTTGAGGGGAGTGCTGAAATAATAGCCTTCCATCAGCTTTTATTTCAAAGCCAAGTTCATTTTCCTGAAAACTTAAAACAGTCTTATTTACTTGCAGAGTCATAATAACCTCCTATTATTTATGCTAGTTTTCTTGCTTCTTTTATGTCTTTCTTATGTTGGTTGCTTAAGAAATCAGCATACTTTTGGTTCCAAGATTTTAAAGAAAAATAGATTAACAGTCCCGTAATTGCTGCTAGAACCGCTATCGCTGGCCAGAAATATCCAGAAACAATCCCATTCTCGTAAGCAAGACCAATTGGTGAAAAAATGATATACATACTTGTCAGCATGCCTAACAAGATAAAAGTTACAGGCAGAGAAAACTTCCACGGTACCATGTCGACTTGCGCATTTGTTTTATACATATATGGAGTATTCAATGGTCTTACTTTTCCGATCGCCAGCATAATCCCTACTTCAATAAAGAATAAGATTGCGTAGATATGGATAAAGTTGATGGTTGTTTGAATACCAAACATTTGATTAAGTCCCCAAACGAGCATGTAATACGTAATCACGTGAAAAATGATAACCACTTTTGCAGCGAGTGCTGGAATTCGTTTAGAAAATAATCCCACAAGTACAATCGTGATGATTGGGATGTTAAAGAAACCAGTAAATTTACGGATCAAATCCCATAAGCCATCAGGTGCATTCATTAAAAGTGGTGAAATGAAGAACGAAATGAGTGCAATGATGGTACCAAACCACTTACTCATACGAATCAACTGTTCGTCTGAAGCTTTTGGATTAAACTGCGGCTTGTAAATATCGAGCGCAAACATAGTAGCTGCTGAATTAAGCAATGAATTAAAGGAGCTAAAAACAGCACCTAACAAGACAGCAAGGAAAAATCCTGAAAGATATTTTGGCAATACATCCGCTACTAGCGATGGATAAGCCAGATCAACCGGATCCATTCCGCCACCGTATAAATGAAAGGCAATAATTCCTGGTATCATCATGAATAGTGGAATCGCAAGCTTGTAGAAACCTGAATACAAAACACCTTTTTGACCTTCTTTTAAGTTTTTAGCTCCTAACGTACGTTGTATCACGTATTGATTGGTTCCCCAATAAAACAAGTTTGCAAAGATCATCCCTGTAAAGATCGTTCCAAATGGAACAGAGTCCGTACTTGATCCGATAGCATTTAATTTTTCTGGACTGTTTGTAGCAATGGTTTTCATACCGTCGAACATGTTTCCATCACCTAACGCCAGAAAACCAAGAACGGGTACAAGGATACCTACTATTAAAAGACCCACTCCGTTAATCGTATCTGAAACAGCAACCGCTTTCAAACCTCCAAAGATTGCATAAACAGCTCCTATGATTCCAATTATCCAAATGAGAAGCCACACAGACTGACCATATGAAATGCCCAAAATTTCTGGCACATCAAACAATTTCAGGATGGTTAAAGCTCCAGAATATAGAGTTGATGGAATAGTCACCAGAATATAACCGAGCATAAAAAGTAGGACCGTATAACGACGAACACCTTCATCAAAACGGGTACTTAGGAACTCAGGCAATGTTGTAAAAGCCCCGCCTAAATATTTTGGCAATAAGTATAGAGCCATAATGACGATGGCAAATCCTGCTGTAACTTCCCACGCCATGTTTGACATATTTGCCCGATAGCCTTGTCCATTAAGACCTATTAAGTGTTCAGCGGAAAGATTGGTAAGAAGAAGTGAACCCGCAATAAATGTTCCGTTTAACCCCCGGCCCGCAAGAAAGTAACCTGTTGAATTCTCGGTTTCACCTTTCGTCTTTAAATATGAAATCCATGCGACGAGCCCCATAAAAAATGTACAAGATATAAGTGTAAAACCAATTCCTGAAAACATTTTCAATCCCCCAGTCCATTCATTATTATCAAATCAAAACTTCTAAATTTTCTCCTATGATCCCTGGGTGTGCCCCCTTCTCAATAAGGGGTTTTCGATCAGGGTGTGCAAGTAGCCATTTGTTTTTCATAAATAGTAATTTATCTTCGTCCGTTATATTCTTCCGTTCAGCTAAAGGAGTTTCTAATGGAGAATTCGTTCCTTCAGGTAAGATCACAATACATTTAAAACCTGAATCATGAACTTTACATGGCGCAAAATGTAGTGTTGTTTCATAAAGTTCAATCGCAGTTCCTTTTGGAATAAAGTAAGCCCTTACATTTTTCGAATGAAATGTGTTGTTTACGATATCTTGTACTTGTCCAAGCAGCAATACCATATCAGTTACAGCAATATTTATCTCACTTCCTTTGTGATACTCTAAACCATTTAGTGTTGAATTACGCCCATTGCAATAACCAATTTGCACTTTCATCTCACCATAAAAGTTTGATTCAAGCCGCTGCTTTATCGGATCTCCTTCAAGCAGAGGGTCTGAAGCTACATAACTATTTTCTCTTTCTGGAATCGTTGTAAAGTGTTCCATCGTCCGACATAAATCAGTAAAATCGTAACCTGTTATAACTTTTCCATACGTGGTGAATGACGAATCATCAATGGATAATACGGAAAAGTTGTTTTTTTTGGTTATTTGAACCTGCAAAAGAATGAACCTCCTCTTGTTTCTTTTTGGAAAAACATAGGTATCTTTACAAATACATCATTACCTTTAGTCTTAAAAAAAATAGGACTGTTTCAGTCGTTGTTTTTCATTGTATGAAAACGCATCCAAAAAATCAAGGCTTTTTTTCAGACAATTCTTTACATTTCAGATTCTTCCTCTGTTAGAGAGGGTTAGTTTTAATTTGCTACCCCCTTCTTTTTTTCCTCTTTGAGATGGAGTTAATAAAAAAAGAAGCTTACTAAAAAATAAGCTCCTTAAATGAATAGTTTAAATTTAATTCAGAATCTAATCAATCGGTTTCTAGTAAGCACCTTCTGAATATGTTAATTCGTAACTATGTGTGTATACTTCGAAAATATTTCCAAATGGATCTTCTACATATACCATCTTAAATGGTTTCTCACCTGGATAGTATTCACGAATAGGCATACGCTGTTTACCACCATGTTGCTTTATTTTCTCAACCATTCCTTCAATATCGGGATCTTGAATACAAAAATGGAATAATCCAGTTTTCCAGTATTCAAAGTTATTTTCGGGTTGTTTGTTCTCTGGGAATTCAAACAATTCGATTCCGATTTTATCACCAGTGGCTAAATGAGCGATTCTAAATGTGTTCCAATTCTCTCCGAATACATCTCGACACATTTGTCCGATTGGAGTATCATCGTTTTGTACATCAGAAGGCTCCATGATAATATACCAACCAAAGACTTCCGTATAAAATTTGATAGCTTCCTCGAGGTTTGGGACAGATAGTCCAATGTGAGAAAAAGTTCTTGGATATGTTAACATAGTATGATATTCCTCCTCATATTTTTTATGACTACAAATACATTATATATGGCTTGTTATCACATGATAAGAACGCACTTTTTTGTGAGAAACTAACCTAAAGGTAAGTAAAGGACTGAATAAAGTATGGACACCCAAATGAATAATAACGAAAAACTAAAATGTTCAATCGAATATACACTAAAGAAGATTGGCGGTAAATGGAAGACCGTTATTTTATGGCATTTAGGAGTAGATGGTAGCCTTAGATATAACGAATTACGCAAATTATTATCAGGTGTGACTCATAAAGTAATGAGTCAGCAATTAAAAGAATTGGAAGAGGATGGGTTCATTGACCGCACCCAATATAATACGATCCCTCCAAAGGTTGAATACGCCTTGACGGAAAAAGGTAAAACCTTAATGCCTATACTTGAACAGATGCACTTATGGGGTACAGAGCATAGTGACAATAGTTAGATTATCCCTATTATATAGTTTTATACGAACAACAAAGCGCAATTCTTTTATTAAGAAATGCGCTTTGCTGTTCGTTTACTATGACAAAAAGAGTGTACACTGATAGTAAATGACTCTCAAAAAGATGCAAGAAGGTGATTCCATGATGAAAGCCGTGCAAGTGACAGGTTATGGAGATGTAGACAAATTAGAAGTTGTCGAACTGCCGATTCCACAACCAAAAGAAAATGAAGTGCTCGTTAAAGTTAAGGCATGTGCTATTAATAATACTGAAATTTGGATGAGAGAAGGAGCCTATGGAACCAATTCAAAATCAGGCTGGCGCCCTGAAGGTGTTCAGTTTCCAAGAACACCTGGATCCGATATAACTGGCACTATTGTAAAAGTAGGGAGTACCGTAAATGATCCTATGGTCGGAAAGGATGTCGTTCTTTTCCCATTTACATCAAGTGGCAAAGAAGGTACCGAACATATTGCGGAAGATATGTCCTTTATTGGCTCTGAGTATGATGGGGGTTATGCAGAATACGTCGTTTGGCCAGCTGAGCTTTGCTATGACATGCCACTTTCCGACTATACAGAGAGTGCCGTTTTCTCTGTAAGCGGTTTGACTGCTTGGCATATGGTTGAACAAATTCAAGTTCAGCCATATGAGACCATTATGGTTACTGGCGCAAACGGTGGTGTCGGTTCTTTAATAGTACAGATCGCCTCTAACGTTTTTGGAGCAAAAGTCATTGCAATCGTAGGGGATTTAGCTTTAAAAGATCAATTGAAAGAGCTAGGTGCAGCCCATGTGTTGTCATATAAGTCCGATAACCTTGCGGAAGAAATAATAGAAACAAATGGCGGCCCTATAGATTCAGTACTAGATGTTGTAGGAGATGCACTGTTCTCCACCTCTTTACACGTATTGAAAAAGGGTGGGAAGTTCTGTACATCAGGATCTGCTGGAGGGCAAAAGACAGAGCTTGATTTTAGAACGTTGTACCTGAAACACATCACTCTGTATGGTTCTGTATTAGGTACACGATCTGAATTCAAGAGGATGCTAGAGGTAATCGCGGAAGGAAAAATGAAGCCAGTCATTGATCGTACCTTCCCATTAGAAGAAGCAAAAGAAGCACAACAATACTTTAAAAATGCAGGGAAATTAGGAAAGATTGTCTTACTACCGTAAAAATAAAGTTGTAACATCCAATTAGAACAAAAGGAAGAAGGAAAGCCGGCCTCACAGAGAGACCCACTTTCCTTCTTTAAAACAACGTTGTAAGTGATTGGTAATTCAATTTATCTTGCTGAAGCTTGGATAAACTACTATCAAGATGTCGAAGAAGCAACGATCGTAACTTTTTCTCATCTCTACTTTCAATGTACTCAATCATTTCTTCATGTTCTAGAATATCCCGTTCCTCATTGTCATTTTCTCCGTTAAAGACATCATAAAGCACCATATAAATCGTAATCCGGTTCAATATTTTCTCCATAAAATCAATCAAATAGCTGTTTCCAGTTGCCTTCGCTAGAACAAGATGGAAAGCATTATTTTTCTCTTGATACATTACGATTTTTCGTTCATGATATGCAATTTTCATTTCATAGAGGTATTGTTTAAGTTGCTGTACTTCATTCACTCCGAGGTTTGAGAATCCTTTTTGAACCGCCATCTCCTCGAGCCCTTTTCTCATTTCAAATGCCTGAATCATCTCTTCGATCGTTGGCTGAACGATGAATGCTCCCTTATTTGGAATGACATTCACTAACCCTTCTGATTCCAGCTTCATGATTGCGCTTCGAATCGGCGTCCTGCTCGCATTGACCTTCTCGGCAATGGCACTTTCAAACAACTGGTTACCAGGGGCAATTTGCCTATTCATGATGGCATTTTTTATGAGTTGATACACCTTTTGCTCTACTGTTTCTTTCCGCATTACAATTAACCCGCCTATACGTTCTTTTATCTTATTTTAACATAGAGAATATGGATTAGGATTAATTTTGAACAAGATTGTTGAACAATCTTGTTCAAAGTATTTCCTTGTGATATATTATCCTACGTATTCAAATAGAACGGAGTGATAATATGAATAATACAGGGAAAGAAATCACATTGATTATTATAGGATCCCTGTTTTTTGCGCTTGGCGTAAACTGGTTTGCTATCCCAAACGAACTTGGGGAAGGCGGCGTTACAGGTATTTCAATGACCCTTTATTATTTATTAGGATGGTCACCGGGTATTACAAACTTCATTATGAACGGCGCACTCTTAGCGATCGGTTATAAAGTTCTAAATAAACGAGTGACATGGTATACCATGGTTGCCATCTTCTTTACCTCACTCTTTATTCATTTAACTGAAGGCATGGGCAAACCCGTCGACATTATGCTTGGGACTGTCTTTGCAGGTGTTTTCATCGGGATTGGGCTGGGGCTAGTGTTGCGTTCAGGGGGAACAACAGGGGGCTCAACCATTATTGCACGGATGCTAAACCAGCATTTTGGCTGGGGTGTTAGTACCTCTATGTTTGTTTTCGATATTCTTGTTGTTATTGGGTCATCGTTTGTTATCGGGATTGAAAATACGATGTACACGGGAATATCCATCTATATTAGCACTAAGATTCTTGATTACTTGATTGATGGTTTTGATACGAGAAAAGCGGTCACGATTATCTCTCAAAGCACGGTAGAAATCGCTGAAAAAGTAAGCGATGAAATGGATCGTGGAGTTACCATTATTAATGCAAGAGGTCATTACTCGAATGAAGCAAAAGATATTTTATATGTAGTAATTAATAAACAGGAACTGTTCCTTTTAAAGAAGATGATCCAACAAGTAGATGAAAAAGCGTTTGTCGTCGTTCACGATGTAAGAGATGTGTTTGGTGAAGGTTTTACATTTCCTAAAACATAAGTAGACCCTTATGGTGATAGTGTTGTTGCCTTGATGGCGTAAGTAAGTTAAAGGAGGTCGATTCCATCTGAATCGACCTTTTTCTAATTCATCATCTCCTATGTGATGTGCTTGTGCGAGCCGTCACAGTTTGGCGGCTTTTGAGATTGTCCACATGTGCAATCATTTAATCCCTTCCCATTGAGAATTTGCTGCACATATTTTTCAACCCTTGAGTCTCGAGTTTTGGATTGTTTGGGCTCAGAAAAATAACGAATATATCCTTTTTGCCGTCCCGGCGTCAATGCTTCAAAAGCCGTTTTCAAGTCTGGCATTTCATCGCATTTATTTTGAAATTCTTCAGGAACTTTTAACTCTGTTGTCTTCTTAACTTTCACTTCCAACCCTGATTTTTCAACTTCTACAGCTTCATTAATATAGGCTTTCAAGACGGTTTCCATCTTAACAATTTCTTGAACATTGGTGAACCGAATTTGGCGCGCTGCCTGTACATTTTCCGTTTGTTGGATCAGAATTCCATGCGTATCCTGCAACAAGGCACCTTTGTGAAACAGAAGTGCACAATATTCTTTAAATCCATGTATTAAAACGATGTTTTTTTTCTCGAACGTGTAACAAGGATGCATCCACTTAAATTCTTCGGTCAGCTCACAGTCAAGAACGATATGTCTCAGCTTTTCAAATTCTTCCCTCCACTTGTCAGCTTTGCTTAAAAATTCATCAACTTTAGGATTGATTGTTCTACTTGTCATCAAAGAACACCTCTCTTAAGTTTTAGATTAGTTTGATTTCTCCAATTCTTTCTGTCAGTTTATATATTCATCAGCCATGACTCATCTTCCTACCCACTCGGGCAAGCTTTCTTGAACTAAACTTTTTCGGTCATAGTGGCGAACTTCTTTCATAATCCTGATACGTATAATAAAAAAGAGCGTTCCTAAACATCTATGCTGCAAAGATGCTTAAGAAAAACTCCTTACTCTTGTACATATTTTCATTTAGCAGTCCATTCATAAAGAATATCTGGGAGATTTTCTTCATTTTCATGCCCTCTACCTATGATTTGAAATCCATGCTTTTCATAAAATCGTTGTGCTTTTTTATTTACTTCAAATGTGTATAGTGTTAATCTCCCAGATGATTGTTCTTTTGCCTTTTTAAGTAACCTTTCCCCCATACCTAGTCCTTGATAATCGTTATGAATATAGAGCTGGCTTATTTCCGAATCGTTATATGCTATTATCCCTATCACTTTTTCATCGAAAAGTGCTATATCAATGTGGAATTCTTTATGTAATATATGATTTAAAAAGTACACATGGTTTTCAAAACTATGAATCTCTTTTTGACCAATCGCCTCGTACTTGCTATCTCTCCACATTTTAACGGTTTGTTCAGCGTATTTTGGAACATAAGGAGCAATTATTATGTTATTTCGGTCCATTCGAGTACATCCTTCCGTTCTTTTTTTAGGAAGCTATCTATTTAAATATGCCTCACCTACAACAATTCTATAGTTTTTCACTTACTTTTAAGAAAAACAGTTCCTCAACAATTGCTCCACTACCGCTCTTCTCTTATACAGAGTCGCACACATTTCTTAAATAATTTTCGGGACTTTAACGTAATTTTATGTAAGTAACTTGACAGTACTAAGTTAAGTATATGTAAAAAATAGTGCACTCTACTTTGTAGTCTGTTTATTCAAAGTTCATTCTTACTAGTATCCTTTCTTAAGAACACCCCTTTAATAAACCCATTTTGAAAAACTTTCATTTGTGTTTTTCACTGTAAAGTCTGAGGATATTTCTCGAAGATAGTTAGATGCTTGTTCAAAGTTTTTGAAGGAAGGTATATTTTTTGCAATATCTTTTTCAGCGTAATCACACCCAACTAAAAATTCAAGAATTTTTCTAGTAATTTCTTTTTCATCCTCTTTTAAGTAAGCTTGATTCTTCTTATCGTTAAGCGTTAACTTGACAACACCTCGGCACATTACACTATCCATCACGAGAATAGACCTTTCACAATTCATCTGATTAAACTTTAAATACTCGCTTTCAAAGGACTTAAAATCATCATTAACATATATTGGTGAGTTGTTTTTATACATTTGGTATTTAGGGAGTACTTTAATTGCAATTTCATGCATAAGCACATTTGTGTTTGCTACTTGTTCAAAAAAAGCATTAAACTCTTCAAATCTCATATCAACTTTTTCATTAATATGAGGTTTTAACGATTGATGAATCTTAGGAATAAAAGGTTTAAGTTCATCCAGATAGTCCATTCCATCCTGACTCAAGGACCCTAGTATTCTTTCAGATCGCTGAGTACCCATAAACAGTTCATATATACGCAAACACTTCCAGCTTAAATCCTTGTCCTTTACTACCTCACCCTGTTCCTTTACAATGAGAAACCGCTTCAGGTTTTTACCAAGGATCGAGGGGAAGATTCCTACAAACTTATATATTTTGTCATCAAAAATCAGATCATTGCTCATGTGAACAGAGCCCAATAACCCTTTTAATGGTTTTGCTGCTTCTAAATAAACACCAGTTGCAGGTGTCATAATTGGTGCCATTGCCATGTTCATTACTCCTTAAGAATCTTTTATTGAAAGATTTACTAGACAGCCCATTTTTTAAATGATTTGTCTGTATTAACGATGGAAAAGTCTCCAGATATTCCTTTTAGATAACGAATAGAATGCTCAAAATTTTTATATGATGGAATTTTATAGGCTAAGTCTTTTTCTGCTTGATCACAGCCTCTTAAAAAATCCACTAAATTTTTCGCTACTTCTATTTGTTGTGAATTTAAGACCTTAAGATTTTCTTTTGTGGTTAATTCAAAACTAACCACACTTCTCGGCAATGCATATTCTAAAAGCCATATGGATCTCTGACAGTTCAGTTCAAAAAATTGAATATACTCTTTATGAAAATCCGAAAAATCATTTAAATAATCAAAAGGTTTTCCGTTTAAGTAAAGTTTGTATTGAGGAAGTATTTTTTTTGTATGATTATGCATAATTAAATCGGTTTTTATCATATAAGAAAAGAAGACCTTAAACTTTTCAAACTCAGCTAGTACAAAATTGTTTACCTTTCCTCTTAAAGTCTCAAAAAGGTCATCTATATGTGGTTCTAGCTCCTTTAAATAATCCATATCTGGCTGACTTAAATGGATCATTAATTTTTCAGATGAATAAACCACCACAAAAAACTCATAAACTCGCAAACACTTCCAGCTCATATCTTTATCTTTTACTACTTCACCCTGTTCACTCATAACGAGAAAGCGTTTTAGGTTTTTACCAAGAATCGTGGGAAAAATTCCTACAAATTTGTAAGTCTTATTATCAAAAATTATATCGTTGCTCATATACACAGAGCCCATTAATCCTTTAAATGGTTTTGCTGCTTCTAAATAAACACCAGTTGCAGGTGTCATAATTGGTGCCATTGCCATGTTCATTTCTCCTTAACTAGACGGCCCATTTTTTAAATGATTTGTCTGTATTGGTAATGGAAAAATCCCCTGATATTCCTTTTAAATAAATAATGGCTTGTTCAAAAAGGAGGGAACAGTATAAGCCAAGTTCTTTTCAGCTATGTCGCATCCATATAAAAACTGCACTACTTTATTTACTACCTCTTTCTGAGTTTGGTTTAAATGTGAAGTTTTATCTTTTGAAAGCAACATTCTCTTTACTACTCGACGTGATAATGCATATTCCAGAAGCCATATAGATCTTTGGCAATTCAATTCAAAAAACTTTCTAAATACATTTTTAAAACCAATAAAATCCGTTTGATAATTAATTGGTTTACCTTCACAATTACTTTGGTATAATGCCCTAATTTCTTTTGCGTAGTCATACATGGTAATATTAGAATCGGCATTATTCATAAAAAATCTTTTGAAACTATCCATATCCTCCTTTACTAAATCATTTACATGTTCTTTTAAAACATCAAATATCCCATTAATATGAGGCTCCATTTCTTTTAATAAAGCATCTCCGGTTCACCTAGTGCCTTTAATAATCCTTCAGAGGATTTGACCACAACAAAAAACTCGTAAACTTGCAAACACTTCCAACTTAAATCCTTATCTTTCACTACTTCACCCTGTTCATTCACAATCAGAAAGCGCTTTAGGTTTTTACCAATTACTGAAGAAAAAATACCAACAAACTTATATATATTTTCATCAAAAATTAGGTCGTTGCTCATGTAAACAGAACCTAATAACCCTTTTAATGGTTTTGCTGCTTCTAAATAAACACCAGTTGCAGGTGTCATGATTGGTGCAATCGCCATGTTTATTCTCCTTAAGAATCTTTTATTATAAGACTTGACTAGACGGCCCATTTATTAAATGACTTGTCTGTGTTAACGATGGAGAAATCTCCAGAAATTTCTTGAAGATAATGAATGGCTTGCTCAAAGTTTTTAAATGACGGAATGGTATAAAATAAGTCTTTTTCGGCTTCATCACATCCTCTTATAAAATTTACTAAATTTTTTGCTGCTTCACTTTGTTGTATATTTAAGAGTTTAAGATTTTGTTTTGTCGAAAATTCCGAAATAACCACACATCTAGGCAATGTATATTCTAAGAGCCAAATGGATCTTTGACAGTTCAGTTTAAAAAATTGTATGAACTCTTTATGAAAAACTGAGAAATTATCTAAATAATCAAATGATTGTCCATTTATGTAACTTTTGTATTGAGGGAGTATTTGTTTTGCGTACTCATGCATAATTAAATCGGTTTTTACCATATGAGAGAAAAAAACTTTAAACATTTCAAACTCAGCTTGTACCCGTTCATTTACCTTTTCACTTACAGCTTCAAAAAGACCATCGATATGTGGTGCCAATCCCTTTAAATAATCCATATCAGGTTCACTCAAGTGATTCAATAAACCTTGATAAGAGTGCACCACCACAAAAAACTCGTAAACTCGCAAACACTTCCAACTTAAATCCTTATCCTTCACTACTTCTCCGTACTCATTTACAACTAGGAATTTTTTTAAGCTTTTACCTAGTAAATAAGGAAAGATTCCTACCAATTTATAAATCTTTCCGTCAAAAATCATATCGTTGCTCATATACACAGAGCCCAATAATCCTTTAAATGGTTTTGCTGCTTCAAAATAAACACCAGTTGCAGGTGTCATGATTGGTGCCATTGTCATGTTTATTCTCCTTAAGAATCTTTTATTGAAAGATTTACTAGACGGCCCATTTTTTAAATGATTTGTCTGTATTAACGATGGAAAAGTCTCCAGAAATTTCTTTTAAATAGTGAATAGTATGTTCAAAATTTTTAAATGATGGGACTGTATAAGCTAAATTTAATGTTGCCTGTCTACAACCCCTTAAAAAATCTACTAAATATTTTGCCGTCTCCCTCTGCTGTTCATTTAAAACTTTAAGGTATTTACTTCTTGTGAATGTTGTGTTTACCACAGTTCTCGGCAATGCATATTCTAAGAGCCAAATGGATCTTTGACAGTTTAGTTCAAAAAATTGGATATACTTATTATGAAAAACGGAAAAATTATTTGAATAATCGAATGGTTGTCCATCTATGTAATTTTTGTATTGAGGAAGTAATTTTTTGGCGTACTCATGCATAATTAAATCGGTTTCAACCATATGGGAGAAAAAAACTTTAAACTTTTCAGACTCAGCTTGTATCTGATCATTTACCTTTTCTCTTACAGCTTCAAAAAGACCATCAATATGTGGTGCCAATCCCTTTAAATAATCCATATCAGGTTCACTCAAGTGAGTCAGTAGTCCTTCAGAAGAGTGCACCACCACAAAAAACTCGTAAACTCGTAAACACTTCCAGCTTAAATCCTTATCCTTCACTACTTCTCCGTGCTCATTTACAACTAGGAATTTTTTTAAGCTTTTACCTAGAAAAGCAGGAAAAATTCCTACCAATTTATAAATCTTTCCGTCAAAAAGTATATCGTTGCTCATATACACAGAGCCCAATAATCCTTTAAATGGTTTTGCTGCTTCTAAATAAACACCAGTTGCAGGTGTCATGATTGGTGCCATTGTCATGTTTATTCTCCTTAAGAATCTTTTATTGAAGATTTACTAGACAGCCCATTTATTAAATGATTTGTCAGTATTAACGATGGAGAAGTCTCCAGAAATTTCTGTGAGATAAAGAATGGCTTGCTCAAAGTTTTTAAATGAAGGCACTGTATAAACTAAGTCTTCTTCGGCTTTATCACATCCCCGTAGAAAATCAACTAAATTTTTTGCCGCCTCCATCTGCTGTGCATTCAAAAATTTAAGGTTTTCATTTCTTGTAAATATAGTGTTAACCACACTTCTCGGCAATGCATATTCCAAGAGCCAAATGGATCTTTGACAGTTTTGTTCAAAAAAATCAATATACTCTTTATGAAAAACTGAAAAATCATCGAAATAATTAAATGGTTTTCCGATCGTGTAACTTTTGTATTGAGGAAGTATTTTTTTTGCATATTCATGCATAATTAAATCGGTCTCTACGATATGGGTGAAAAAGACTTTAAACTTTTTAAATTCAGCTTGTACCCGTTCATTTACCTTTTCTCTTACAGCCTCAAAAAGACCGTCAATATGTGGTGCCAATCCTTTTAAATAATCCATTTCAGGTTCACTCAAGTGAGTCAGTAGTCCTTCAGAAGAGTGCACCACCACAAAAAACTCATAAACTCGCAAACACTTCCAGCTTAAATCCTTATCCTTCACTACTTCTCCGTGCTCATTTACTACAAGGAATTTCTTTAAACTTTTACCTAGTAAAGAATGAAAAATCCCTACAAATTTGTAAGTCTTATTATCAAAAATCAGATCGTTGCTCATATACACAGAGCCCAATAACCCTTTAAATGGTTTTGCTGCTTCTAAATAAACACCAGTTGCAGGTGTCATGATTGGTGCCATTGTCATATTCATTTCTCCTTAAAATAATAGTTACTCAAAACTTTTTTTCACGCTCTCCCTTTCAAAAATTCAACCATTTCTTTGAAATGTCGTTCTGATGATGTGTTAAGTATTTAGTTTTTTTTAGTTGTCATTTAATACTTCTTGGCAGCGCATATTTTAAAAGCCAAATAGAATACTAGTAATTCTTTTCAATAAACTCCAGAAAACTATTGGATATTTAATTACTTCTTTATTTAAAAAACCTTTATATGTAGTTCATAAATTGAGAATTAACCATACACTATTTCATCGTCTTATTCTGTTCATCTTGTACCTCACACCTTTTTTACCAAGTCAATGTCAATGTCCATAAGACTCGACTTCTATTAACCTAACCTTAATAATAAGAATACTTTGTCTTTTTAAAGTAATGCACCCTTTACTTGACTGATAATTTACTCCCCTTCGTTTAAACGGTACAACTAGAAAAAAGTTCCATATTATCATGACATAAATCTTAATAATAGGCTCGTATTTCATCTGAACATAACGTTCTAGGTAGATTGAACTTTTATAAAGATGGAGATATGACATTTGACTTTTATTACTCAATATGGAGAAACAATCAACACATTCCTCCAATCGATGATTGCTATGCCATGAACGTTACACCTGATAGTACAAACATTTATTATTACAGTGACTTCCCATTTGTAAAAATAATTGGTGAAAATAAATTTGAACTCTATGAGGATATTCCAATTGAAGGAAGTGAAGCTTTTGCTATCCGTGGGAACGATGTTTTATTTAGCCAGGATTACGATGCAAAACCTGAAGTATATTTATATTCTCTGCTGGATTAGAAGAAAGTTACTTTTAAAACAATAAAACTTGAAGGAAGTATTTTAAACTATAATTATTCTTTTGGTCGTGGAACAAAGCTATTTTAAATAAAAGAAACAGAGGTGTATATATTAGATATAAAAAATCTAATTACAAAATGAAGCTTATTTTAAAAAGAAATTTTTTAATTTGTTTTCGTGCTTTTACAAAACTCTTTTCTTCTAAAAAAAAGACACTTACCTTATTACAGATAAGCGTCCAATAATTAATTCTTGTTATAAATCGAAAGTTTAATTCTCAGAGTTATTTTATGAGAACATATTTAAACCTTGAATCTTGATATTAAAGCTTGAAGTTCTTCTGCTAAATTTGATAATGACGTTGAAGCATTTTGTATTTCCTCCATTGATGCGAGTTGTTGTTCTGTGGATGCAGCAATTTCTGTTGTGCTATCTGATGTGTGTTCTGTTCCAACAGCAATCTCAGTAATGGCCCCTTGAATGATTTCAAAACCAGTATTCACCTGTTGAGATGTAGAAGCGATCTCACGGATCCGAGAGTGAACATCATCAATTAAAAGTGCCATATTTAAAAACTCTGTGGCTGAAGCTTTGGATAGCTGTATTCCGGAATCTACATCCATTTTGACAGTTTGAATCGTATTTGCCGTTTCTTTTGTATCCAATTGAATCTTTTGTACTAACGTATTAATCTCATTAGCGGAATGACTAGATTTCTCCGCAAGAATTCTTACTTCTTGTGCGACAACAGCAAAGCCTTTACCATGTTCCCCTGCTCTAGCGGCCTCTATTGCAGCATTTAGAGCCAATAAATTGGTTTGATCTGATATTTCATTAATTAGTGTAGTAATGTCACTAATTTTCATCGTCTCATTTAATAAATTAATAAATCCCCGATCAGCAACTTCTACTGAATGATGAATAGAAGACATTTGCTCAACCACTTGTTTAACAGATTGCTCTCCATATTCAGCTTTATTCTTCATTGAAGTTGATATTTCAGCAACTCTGGAAGAATTTTCGGTAATATTCAATAGTGATACTAAAGAGTCTTTAACAGACTGAAGGCTAGTTGATGTCATCGTCGATTGTTGGCTTGCACTTGAAGCAATATGTTGCATTGAATTCGAGATTTGTTCTGAAGTCGCTTTTGACTCTTGTGCGCTCGCCGTAAATTCTTGTGATGAAGCTGCAACTTGTTCAGAAGAAGCACCTATTCTAGTGAGAATTTCTCTTAATGAACCAATAAATTTATTGAATGAAGTAGCGAGTTCACCAAATTCATCTTTATTATTTACTTTAATCGTTTTTGTTAAATCAGCATCTCCATCTGCAATATCTTTCATCTGAGCATTTATTAAACGAAGAGGCTTAAGAATAGAAAATAACATAAGAATTCCTAGGATTATACCTATTACCGATGAACAAACAGTAACTGCTATTATCGCTATTTGACTGAACTTGGCCTTTTGAGTAATGTCATTTTTTAAAGAGTTAACATCTTTATCTAACGAATCCACCATAGAAGAAACAGCTGGATCAAGTACCTCTTTCCTTAATTTACGTTCTTCCCCGAAATGAAGAGCTTTTGCTTCTTCAGAGCCTTTACTGTTAAGAGAGATTACGTCTTGATTAATTTTCCAGAAAGATGAAAAACTTTCTTCAATTGCGTTAATTTGTGTCTTCTCTTTATTTGAAGGATTTAAAGCATAAATTAATTGGAAGGACTGTTGTATATCTTCGGCCTTCTCTTTCATTCCTTCAGCATAATCCATATCTCCAGTAATAAGTAAAGCTCGCTCGTCATTGGATAAACCGGCAAAACGATACTGAATATGTTTAATTAATTTCTGCATTTCCATTTTATCTTTGAGGATAGAATTTTGATTTGTTAGCGTTGAAAGGACGAGCATCGCATATATCCCAACTGCACTTATAGATAAAACCAATAAACTTATGATGATTGAAAACTTCCACTTAATTTTCATAAAACTCATCCTCTTATTTTATTTTAAAACCTGTATTAATGTATATATCGCCACCTTATATGAAAAAGTTAAAATGTAATATTTACCAAATAATAGTTTTGAGTAAAGAGAAAGCTATCTTATTTTTTTCACCCATTTGTTTAGTAAGACGGAGTATTGATTTTTATGAGTAAAATAAAATAAGAAGTCTCATTTTTCTTCATGAGGTATTTTAAGCAAAAGTTGCACAATAAAAGTTGATAGTACGCTTTCTGAATTGTTTATACTAATCCATAAATATCCTTTTTCCCTTAGATTCAATATCGTGAAAGTTCTCGTATAATAAGTTTGCTTGATAGGATAGTTGTTTCTGAAAATCATTTTTCGTTTTAATTTTTACTTGATTTTTTATGTTTGTACCAACAATCTCTTCTATATGTATACGTATCTTTTCACCCTCATTAGATACATAATAACCTTTAATTAATTTTCCATTGTTAACCTTCACTAGTAGTACTAAAATATCAAAATCTCTTAAATCTAATTCTATTTCAATTCCTATGTCACGTTTTAAATAAGTAAGTCTTGTAATCCAAATATCTTTTTTAATAATTGGAGTAGCAAAACCTTTTTCCTCTTCAAGAAATAAGAATTGTCCTAGTGCAGTTCGAATTATATTTTCCATTCTAAACACCTCTACTCCAGCAAGCATTTTTTTCTCTTTGAAAACTCAGTGTTTCACAAATGCATCCAATCGTAGAAGAAATCGTCTAAATTCTTCACTCACAATCAATAATTCTTTCGAAATCATAAATAGCTTTTACTTATTTTATTGTGTAAATAATCTTTTACCATATAGTAAGCACTTACGGTAAATAACTGTGTAATCTTTTGTTGTTTGATCATACCTTCTATTTGATCAAAATTGATTAATTTTACCATTACGTCTTCACCCACATCTAATTCTTGGTCGAAGACTTGATACGCATCAAGTATTAAGTAGCTAACAACCTTATTATCTTGAGTCGCTGGATTTACCATAAACTCCCCTAGTAGGATGGGTTTTGTCTTGGATGTAAAGCCCGTTTCTTCCCTAACTTCTCTCAGAATACCTTCTTCGTAGGACTCATTTACTTCAATTTTACCTGCTGGAATTTCTAAATAAATATCTTGACCGGGATGCCGATACTGTTCAACAAGTACGATTTGATTTTCTTTCGTAATTACTACCGCATTAACCCAGTCTGTATATTCGTTCACATAATAAGTGTCTAATATCCCACCACTAGGAAGCTTGCAACAATCTTTTCTTAGATTTCCGAATGGCGTTTTATATAAATATTCCGAACGAATGATTTTCCATTTTTTCATAGTTATTCTCCTTTTACCTCTAGCTAAAATAACAATTCAACAGAATGGTTAATTTCCCTTTCTAAACCAAACAGTTCCTAGATCATCTGGCTCATTTCATAAAAAAGAGCGCATTTCTTATTACAGAAATGCACCCAATCGGTTACTAGCTATCTCTTTATGGCATCTATAATTAATGAAGGAAAACAAAGCTTATCCCCTTGATTTCGCGGGTCATATTTTTTGGAACGAAAAATAACGCCATCTGCTCCATCCCATTCATTGGAATGGAAATTTCCCTCTTCATCACAGTATTCAAGTAAGTTAACCTCAAATCCAGCACTTTCAAACATACTCGTTATCGTTTTATAATTATGGACTATTTTATGACTAGCTGCTGGGTGGTCCTTAGGTCCGGGGCCTCCAATTTTAACCACATTTTGATATGTCTCATCCTGAAAAAATGCATCAGGAACAGCACAACGTACATAACCAGATGGTTTTAGAAATTTTCTACAAATCTTTGCCGCTTCTAACCCTTCTTCATATGTAAGATGCTCCCAAATGTGTTCAGCCAAAATTGCTGAAATGGAATTAAATTCGAACCTATCAATCCATGTGTCTAGCTTAAGCAGGTTAATCTCATGTTCCTGTGTATGTATCCAACCTGGATTATTATTATATTCCCCTGCTCCAATTACCAGCTTTGTTTCTTTTTGCTTAATTGCCATTTTGTTTCACCTCATATTTAATTCTTAAGTCAAACCCTTCATTTCGATTACCTGTTGCACCTGGTTGATTAAAACTACAAGCTTAGGAAAGTGTTAAGTCTCTATTTTAAATTACAAAAAAACTGAGCAATTTCTTTAACACGATCAAGAGTAATACCTTGTCTTTGTTCTTTTGAAAGTGGGTGATCTGTAGGTTCAAGCTCAATAAACGGACTTAAATCTGTGGAACGGGTATGTACATAGGTTTTTAAATTTAAAGTATCAGGATACAAAGGAAGATCTGTAGATAACCATCCAAACATAGTATCTAATTTTTCTCTATCAGGATCCTCCCAATGCTCTAAAGTAAGTTCAAAATTCTCTTCACTAAGTGAAACCCAAACACCCCAAACAAATGGTTCATTTGAGCCTATGACAGGTATCTCCATACAACCTCGTATAAAGAAGTGTTCCCCATCCATTACACATAGATCATCGTTTATTTCGAAACGTTTTTTCCGTTCTCTTCTTGTAGCTTCTTCATAATAAATAGGTGCAGGGCTTGCATAGTTAAAATGGAGTTCGTTATGGTATTTTCCGCAGCAACTGCATAAGTATCCTTTTATAGCATCTGTCATCTTGTTTCCTCCTAGCTAAAAAACTGCACAAAAAATTTAACTATAGTTACTTACATTGGCCAATATTGCTTTTACTCATTATTAAACAATATCATCATCTATTAGTGATGTTTTTTTTTAAAAAACAAACATTGTACTATATAAAACACTAATAAAAGCCACCAATATTTGAGTGAATAAAAAGGTGTAAGGATCGAAATATATACCATTTGTATATTGATTAAACCAACCAAAGCGATAAATTCTGGAGTCAGGATTGTGTGGATTACCTCCTAAAGCAATGACAAGTTCATTGGCATAATTGATATAATATTAACCTATATATTTAACTTGTTTTTTATTTCATTAATTTCAGCCCTTAACGCCTTAACTTCTTTTGAATGATCTATCCCACTACTAACTGCATATTGAATTATGATAAAAAAAAGTACAAAACCAGCCAAAACTACTGTTATTTCCATAATATCACTCCTAAAATTACTTGCTTCCTATTAAAAACTAGATTGATTGAACTCATTTTTCACCTTTCATCCGATTTCCTTTCGACTTCCTTTATTTCAATAAAAAAGAGCACTTCTCCTTCTTGAAGAAATGCGCCTATTCCTTAATAACTTAACCTATTACTTTTCGTTGCTACCTTAGAAACAGTAAAGGGATTCGTTTCATATGTTAGATCTTTGTCTGCTTCCATTTCTTCTTTTGACAGAATCATTACCCCCACCACATAGCCAATACAAATAAAGACCAACCCGAAGTTAGCATTCCAAGTGTAAGAGTAATAACGATTTGAATATTGAATATAACTTCTTCAATCTTTCTTTTTTTGTAATAGATATACAATAGTACAGAAGTGGATAAGTATAAAAAAATGCTGATTAGAGTTAGAACTGTTAAATAGTAAACTGGTGACATTTTGAAACTATTCTCACTAAGAAAATAAGAAATCCCCTGACTGAACATACCCAACAGAGTCGCCAAAATTAAACATCCCCACAAAAAAACATTTATTCCATTCAAAATTTCATCACCTCACAGTGTAATATTACACTATGAGTATTCTGTTTCATTTTTTATTATCCTTTTTATTGGTATTATTTTGATTATTTAATTTACACATAAAAAAGCGTATCCGTTAAAAATTGGGACGCCATAATATTTGTTTCGGGAGTTTATCGCACCCTTTAGTTAACAAGAATTATCTCTTCTTTTTGAAAGGAACATTGTTGATAATTGGGTATACAAAGGAATTTGCAGGAGGTGCATTGAACGGTGCAGAGGCCACCATGCCATCTAGCGTTTCTTTACCCTTATCAGGGAAATGGGCGTTGCTTGTAGATATCGACGAAAAGTTATGTGATACGCTGGTGATAACTGTTAAACAAAAAGTAACAGAATGACTTCAAAACTGCCAGAATCAGTTACCTAATAAGAAAGTAACATTTCATAAAAAAACAGCACCCCAATTGTTATGTTTCTAACAAGTGGGGTCCATTCAAACATAGGTTTATTTTTGTATTACAACGAAAAATTTAACATGATGGTGGAACACTCTGTGGATGGTTAAATACATTTTCGGGATCATATTTTGCTTTTACTCTTCGAAGTCTTTCAAAGTTTGTTGCCCAATAGGCTGCTCCAAAATTATCAATATTCTCATCTGGAACGTTAACATATGAACCTTTTGTATAAGGTTTTAATAGCTGGCGCACTCTTTCGACTGATGCAAGACTGCTCGCTTCTTCTGATTTATTTACCCAGGTAGCATTCCATTCCGTGTAAAACAATGGACTTCGCCAATAGAAGGCTGTTTTGTTTTTCGGTACTCTGCTAATGGCACCGCCCCAATTTATAAAAAAGAAATTGGATTTTGTTCCTGTTGTTTCTTCTAAAAATTGTCTCATAATGGCAATAGGTTCTTCACGCCAAAGATGGTCTGCCCAAGACGAAGAAAATTTAAAATTCTCGTCTGCAAAAGGTGGTTCAGGAGGATCAAGGAAATCGATGCAATCTGGATAGAACATTGTTTCTATCACTACTTTTGATGGTGTCCCAGCACTTAATAACGGTTCTAATATTTGTGTCAGTTCAGATTTAGAACCTAAGAAAAGTCCAGTTGCATGACATAGTCCATTTACTTTGCTGAAAATTTCAAGGTAGCACCCTAAACGTTCGTCTACAAACGGCATCAAATCTTGCCATGCTTTAAATACCGTTTCTAACTGTTCCCATGGCCAGACAATATCAAAGACAGTTGCGGTTTGAGGGGCACGATGAACCTTAAATGTGTATTCTGTATTATATCCAAACGTACCGCCTCCTCCGCCTCTAGAAGCCCAAAATAAGTCCTCATTACAAGATGAATTGGCTTTGAGAATTCTTCCTTTTGCGTCTACCGTCTCTAATCCAAGGAGATTATCAGATATTAGACCGATTGACCGTGAGAGTACACCAAATCCACCGCCAGTTGTAATGCCTCCTATTCCAACAGTTGGACTATCTCCAAACACAGCCATAAAACCTTCACGAGCTAATCCTTTTACTAACGGCCCAACACGTATTCCTGGTTGAACAGTAGCAATTCCCTTCCTCCTGTCTAAGTGAACGTTTTTCATGTCACTTGTATCAATAACGAGTCCACCCTTAACAACAGAAAGGTTCTTATCGAGAGCATGACGGCCACTTCTTACCCTTAGCGGTACGCAGTTCTCACGTGCCCATTTAATAGCATTACTTACATCACATGCATTTTGTGCAAATACGAAGACAAGAGGATAGGTATTCACATACGGGTTCCAGTTCTTAATAGCTTCATTATAACCGGGGTCTCCTTTAAAGATAACTCTACCTGTTAGCTGTGTTGATCCCATGTATTCAACTCCCCAAAACTTTTGTAGATGATTTACTGTATGAATGAAGAGTTAATACTGTTCAGAAAAACTTTGTAAAACAAGAACCTTATCAGTTCTAAAGGTATTGTTCCATTAAGAATGTACTCACAAAAAAGAGCACATTTCTTATTACAGAAATGCACCCTTTAATGACTTAAGTTTCCTTTTTCAAAAGTTCGCTTAGCCCATTAATTAACTTATACGTCATTTCTTCTGAGACAGTATAGATTGTATTTGTATCATCTGTTTTCATCAGGGTGCTTTTTTGTCCTTTTTCACCAGTCCATAAATGAAAACTTTGCTTAGGATCATTCGTGTAGGTGACATCCAAATAAAACTCAGGATTAGCCATGTTCACTATACCTTCTTCTCTTACAGCACTTAAAAATATGCTTTTAAATGTTTCAAGAGTTTCGCTTTCTTCAAAAACAGTTGAGTTGACTCCTTTTGACTTCGAGATACTAATCTTTGCAATTTTAGTTTCTACTTTCAAATCATTATCTTGTGATTGTAATTCCGTTTTTGTTGTTCCAGCATCTATAGTAGTGTTATCTTCAGATTGGCAACCAAAAAGAATAGCAGACAATAATGTTAAAAATAAAAGCAGGGTAAATTTCCTCATTGATTATAACCTCCAATCGTCTTTTCTCAAATATTCAAATTAGACGAAGAAAACACTCTTAGAGTTTCACGCTTTTCCTCAGAAGATTATTAGCCATCAGCTTTAATCCAAAACTAAAATCTTTCTTTAAAAAACTATATAAATCCGTTTGTAAGTTGAGATAATCCCGCTAAATACACCAACTGTAGAATTTAAATAGTTAGTTGGTCTCTAGCTTCCATACTAAGTCTTCAGGTTTGTCCTTTTCAAAGAATGTTAAACGGTAAACCTTTTTGTAATCTTTATCCGAGAACTCTACTTTATGATTAAATTTCCATTTAAGAATCCATATTCACTGAAAAGATCTTGTTCATCCGTGTTTTCCACAGTGAAGAGCTTTTCTTTATTAACAATTGCGCCGTTTCTCTTTTTTATCTCCAAGTATACATCGATACTACTTATCTCATGATGACACATGATATTACAAACATACTTCTTGTTGGGGCTACTCTTCTTTAGCAGCGAATAAATAGTTTCATATTCTGCTTGTTTTATTGTGTTATAAATTTCTTCTAAAACAGATAAATCCCAGTTGAATTCTTGTGCAGCTTTCTTCATCCCTTCATGAACGATTTCGAGCGTGCCCTCCTTCTTTTCCCTATTAGAAGTCAAAGCCAAAATCGCTTCAACATCAGTCTCCACATAAACAGGAAAATAATTAAAGTTAATATGTGCAAACGGATCGATTTGCTTTGTCTGTTCATGACGGTCTATACAATAAATTTGAATTCCTTTATCTTCTTTTGTATGTAATTTGGGCAAAAGACTACTATAGAAAAACGTAATATTTCTCGTGACATGAAAGAACGTCCAGTTGAGATATTTACTCTTTGGGACGTATAGCTGAATATCTTTGATGATAGGCATAAATTAATCTCCTTATGTCCTTTGATATAAACGGCGATCCAATTTCTTCCCCTGCTTCTGATTACAAATGTACTTCATCTAATCTATATTGGATTTTCCTCATATTTGTTGGCTATCTTTGAATGATTAGTGACTTTCATATTCTATATACATCCGTTTTCAGATTTCATTACAAGTGGTTCTTTTTGCAAAAATAAAAAAATTAAAAGTAACTTAATAAATAATTCCATTCAAAAAGATGCATTCCTTGTTATGGAAACGCATCCGATTGCTGAAAATATATAAAGAACTACAAATTAAAACGCAATATGGCATTTTGAACACATCTGCCCCCCATTTTTTGCCCGAACGGACTTATGACTACACTTTGGGCAAATTACGAAGTTGGTGTTATCGTTATATAACTGGCTTCGATTAAATAAGTATTTATCTCCGAGTCGAATGGAACGAATGAAATTTAATAAACAGATAGAGCCAACTACTCCTACAATCAGTAATAGGATGACTACGAACATGAATCCACACCCCTTAGTCACATTGATTATCTATATTTTACCATATAATTCAAAACAATCTTTATTAACAAATATTGATATTCCACAATCCTGCTAAGTTTGTTCAATAAGTTCAATAAAAAAGCGATAATCCTTCTTGGATTATCGCACCCCTTTTCTGAAATAACACATAAGCTTCCATTAGCTGTTTTTTTTACTGTTCAAATTCAAACGAATAATGCCATTAATATTAAATCTTGATAGCCGCCTTCCAGTTTTACACCTTTTGCTTTTCTACCCTCTTCAAAAAAACCTAGATTTTTATATAACTGGATAGCACCTAAATTATCTTCCATTACCTCAAGGCAAACTTTTTCTATCTTACTGTTATTTTTAGCCCAATTGATTAACGTTTCTAAAAGAGCTCTTCCAATACCATAATTTCGATATTCAGGTAGGATGGTCATTGCAAAAGCCCCTTGATGACTAATCTTTTCATTGTTTCCGTTCTTAAAATCTATTTTACCAACTAACTTGCCATCAACTTCAGCAATAAACTGTACATAATTTGGATTTTCATGATAAGCTTTTAACGTTTTTTGCATAGCAACAACACTCATCTTTTTTATATCCTCAACTGTACTTAGCATATATGGGGCATTTGTTAAAGCTTCTGAAGCCGAATTTAGCATTCTTTCTGCATCCTGCTCTATAGCTTCTCTAATAGTTACTGTTTTTCCATTCTTAGATTTAAAATAAAATACATTAGTTGATAAAATGCTACACACACCCTTTCAAAAAATATTTAATCTGATTTACTTTACTGCAATTCTATTGAATAAATTCTTGTCCTCAAGCCCATGTAACAGCCCTTTTTAAGATTCGAGTTCTAATGGAAAGTTCCTTCTCTTGTTTTCATAAAGAAGGGTGCATTCCTTTTACAGAAATGCACCCAAATGTTGAGCAGAGAAATACTTATTTTGTATCATTTTATTCCATTAAATATGGTCACCCATTTGTAAATGGATGACCAAAATGACATTACTTTAATAAGTTATCTTCTAATAGGCTGCATGATATCGTGTGATCGCTACCGCGTAATCACCTCTTGTAACTCCATGATTCGGTTTAAAAGTAGCAGTAACTGTTGGTTCTAAGTCATAAGGACCTTGTTCTACAGAATAATAGGCATTCAGGATGTTTAGGTCCAAAGCCAGTTGAACATAGCCACGCAGGTTGGAAGGAATATTAGCTGCATCCTCGATGGCGATACGTTCTGAACCGTATTGAACAGTCAATGGTTCGTTGTTTTTTGCTTCTGCTTCTTTTTGCAAGCCAAGACTTTGGATTAACGTATAAGCAAGTTCTGCTCGATTTACTCCCAGGCTTGGTGAGAATTTCCCATCGGCAGTCGGTAAAATGATGCCTTTGTTCTGATGGTTTACATCACGAAGGGCTGCACCTTTCGCGGTAACCGCTTCTACAAAAGCAGAGTCCGTTTCTATTACATCGTTAAAGCTTGAAGCAGATGGAAGGGATTGACGTACACCCACGCCCATCACTAAATATTTAGCAAGGTCTAAACGGGTTAATTTATCATCCGGACGGAAATTGCCGTTTCCATCACTATCCAACAATCTTTCACTGACTCCGATCTTAATGGCCCCTTCAGCAGGATGTCCGCTAATATCATTAAGTCCTGTAAACCCACCTGCTTTTTTGAAAGTTAAATCCCCTTTCACCGTTTCTTCTAATGCAAGAGCACGTTGCAAGCCCTCGACTGTAAGTGTCCATGTTCCAGGCTTTGGTGCAATGACTTGTACGGTACGGTTGGTGTACAGAGTGAACAAAAGGGAAATACCTGAAGTGTAGCGTGTTCCATCTGGTGAAGTTAACACTAGATTTATTGTGTTACCTGTTTCTTCCAAAAGACCTTTCGCATTAATTCTGGCCGTTAATTCGGTAATTCCTTCTTCAACGGTAAATGTTTTTTTGCTTGGGTTAACTGAACTATACGGAATTTCTACTGACTCTCTAGTCACATCAAGCTCAACATTTGCGTTAAAGGTTTTATTAAGATTTAAAGTTGATCCATATGCTCTATTCGTGAATGCTTTATCCACTGCTGCATAGGCATTTACATAACCTGCTCCAACCTCCCATGATTCATGTCCAGGCATGTTCGTCGCGGTTTGCTGAATAATTTGTTTCACTTCGCTAGGAGAAAGGGACGGATTTGCTTCCAATAATAGCGCTACTACACCCGCAATGTGAGGAGCAGCCATTGATGTACCGCTCATTGTTGTATAAAAAGGGAGATAAGCAGGTTCAATGTTTTCTACATCATCCGTTGCTCCCAAGCTGGAGACAGGTGCAATGACTCTCGTAGAGATTATTCCTTCACCAGGCGCTGTAATGGTTGGACGGTCTTCCCACGTAAAGGTTTTACCATCCATTGCAACCGTTCCACCTTTATTAGATACACCACGAGATGAAAAGTCAGCTAACTTTCCTTGTTTAGTACCTGCTGCGACGGTAATTACCCATGGAGCTTTTTTATAGTTTCCTGAAATAGTAGATTCACCAGGCCCTGAATTTCCAGCTGAGAATACGGTTACTATTCCACGATCGTAAAGTTTTTTTGTTGCCACGTTAATAGGATTAAATGGATCAAACTCTGTCCCGGCATCGCTTGTTGTTCCCCAAGAGTTTGTAATCACACGGATATTATATTGAATTTGATGGGTTAACGCATAATCAAAACCGCCAATCGTATCTAAAATCGCTATTGCTGCACCTGAGCCGTACCCAATTAGATTAGCTCCTGGTGCGACGCCTTCATGTTTTCCTGATGATTTTTCACCTGTACCGCCAACAATCCCAGCAACATGCGTCCCGTGTCCGCCGGTGCTGTCCGTATTAGGAATATTTTCTTGGTAGGTAATAGGCAATAAAGCATCTAGAGCATGAAGGTTGGTACTTGCCATTACGTTTTGCACGAGATTCTCACCGTATTTATGATCCTCGTGTGTACCATCGACACCACTATCGTTAACAACAACGCCAATGCCTTTCCCGCTTACAGGAAGGCCGCCATTCAATTTGCGCATGTTATCATCCGTTCGTAGCTTATCAACCCCAGTTAGCGCAGTTGATGCGTTGTTATCGTATTTAACCGTTTGGTTGTGATAGATGGAATAAACTTCTGGATGATTTGCTAGAGCTTTGACTTGATCGAATGTTGCCACTACTCCGGCCATAGGTAAGCTCTCAAATGTCATCCCTTTTGTAATATCTACGTTTTTAAGGAGATTGATTTGAGACTCGGTAGGAGCACCTTCCCCTTTATAGGTAACAATCACTTCTAAACTAGCAGTCGAATCTGAAAATAAAGATAAAAGCTTTGAATCAATTTTTGCAGTTTGTGTCTCTGCACTTGCTGACGAAAACGGTATGGCTGCAAAAAAAGTTAAAAAAGCAAGTGTAAATGCTAAAAAGGTCCTCTTCAATCTAAATACCCCCTAATTGTAAAATTCTGATAACTTGACTTTATTATCCATGAAGAGAGTATCGGCTTCAATTATGCATTCGTACTATATTGTTGTCACAGAAGTAGTACATACCCCCTTTTTTGTCCCGCTCGGTACATTTGGGGATTGCCCTTTTAGTGTACGGTGCTGGACGGCGTGGGTATTGGATGTGTCGGGGAATGTCGGCGAGTGTCGCCTCGCGAATATATTGATATTCTCGTGAAATTAAGCAAAAAATTCGTGAATATATGGTGATTTCTCGTGAAATTATTGATGAAATTCGTGAAATTACAGCTTTCGTAGGTCATTATCGGGCATTTCAACTTTTGCCACCAACGGACGAATGCGCCAAACTGGGTGCAACCGCCAGTAAAAATGAAAGGTGAAATGCACTTGAATAAAATCGAGTTAAAACCACCCATCATTATTAAGAAATTGGAGTCAATAATGAAGAGAGTTCCCAAAACTCATCAGAAACAGCCTCAAATCACAGAAAGACACCGGAGATTTAAATCAGGTTTTAACGGTGAGCAGTCATTAAAATTCTTTTACCGTTATTTGCCTAAGGAGGGGCTGAGCTATCTCCCTGGGTTAAGGATCATGCACGATGATTACTACTTTCAGATGGATCTTCTTATCGTTACACCACACTTCTTCCTTATACTTGAGATCAAAAATCATGCAGGACACCTTTATTTCGATGATAAAATAAAACAAATGATTCGGTCGGTTAATGGAAAAGTTGAGGCTTATGAAGACCCTATTGAACAGGTAAAACGGCAGAGCTATCACTTGGAGAAAATTATAGAGGAATACAAGTTACCAGCTGTTCCGATAGAGAGACTTATTGTGATTTCAAATTCCTCGACCCATGTTGGGTTTTCCCCTTCCTATAAAGAAGCGTTTCAAAGAGTGATCAAGAGCTCTCAGCTTCCCAACAAGTTCGCCGAATATCAGCAAAAGTACCAAGAACCGTTACTAACGAAGAAGGAAATCAGTAAGTATATTAAACAGTTGTTTAAATTACATGACGCCTATGATCCGGATGTTTGCGAGCTCTTCCAAATTAATAAAAGTGAGCTAATGAAAGGTGTGTATTGTCAGAAATGTGACCGGTCTTTCATTATGCAATATATACGTGCAAATTGGCGATGCTCAAATTGTGGGCATACATCGAAAACGACTCATGTTGAAGCACTCATCGATTACGCACTGCTAATCTCGCCAACCATTACGAACCAGCAATGCAAAGATTTCTTAAACTTGCCTTCCCGGAGCATAACGACCCACTTGCTCAAAACCCTCAATCTACCTTATGAAGGGTCCAGAAAATCGCGATCCTACCACTTATTGCCGCTTTTAAAATTCCATAAAGAAAACTTAACTGATGCCTAGGCTTTATCCGTCAGCTTTAGTTGCACTTATACTTTATTCCTAGCCTTGTTGACTGCGTCGTTTATCAATCAGTTAACAAGTTATACTTTCTTAAAGTACAAAAAACACCATACTTCCTATCACGACAGAAAGAATGGTGTTTTTTTTAATTGTATTAATAGTTATTAAAGAAACGCGTCATGGCAACTGCAAATTCTCCGCGAGTAACGTTTTTTGTTGGGTGAAGTGCAGCATGTATGGTTGGCTCTAAGTCATATGGTCCTTGGGTGGATGTAAAATGTGCATTCAAGATTCCCAGATCAAGTGCCAGTTGTACATAGCCCTTTAACTCACCAGGTATTTCGTTTGCATCACTAATTGGTAATCTATCTCCTTTATAAGCAACGGTTACTTCTCCATTAAAGCTTTGAGCTTGCTCTTGTAAACCTAAGCTTTGTACGAGTGAATAAGCGAGTTCAGCACGGGACACCTTCCCTGAACCATTGAACGCCCCACTTTCATCTGACTGCATGACACCTTTATTTTGATAGTTTCCTTTCAATGCTGCACCTTTTGTCAGCACTGCTTCAATGGATGCATTGTCAGTTGTCTGTTCAACTTGACGGATTCCCCCACCCATCACTAAATAGGCAGCTAAGTCATTTCTGGACAAGAATTCATCTGCATAAAATTTCCCATCTAGTTTTGCGTCAAATAAACGCTCGTTAATACCTAACTTAATCCCATCTGCTGCAGGATGTCCTTCAATATCCTGTAATCCCGATAGCGTGTTAGCCGTTTTTTGCGTGATTGTACCAACAACTTTTTCAGGAACTGCAGCCCCAGTATAAGCACTGACTTTCAGTTTCCATTCGCCTGATGCAGGCTGATCAACCGTAATCGTATTTACAAGATCTATACTATACGTGGGGTTAAATCCAGATTCATATTCAACACCGTTTGGATCAGTGATGGTGAATATTAATGGATTTCCTCCTTCTTCCGTATACGTATCTCCGTCTGCGTACATTTTCGCTACAAGCTGAGCTTGGTTTTCTTTTACTTGAAAGATTTTTTCATTAGCAGAAGCTGGGCTGTATTCCATTTCGTAATTTTCTCGCATAACATCCATAGAGCTCGATGCATGAAATGTTTTATTCTTATTTACAGTTGTTCCATATAATTTGTTATGATTCAGCGCGAGATCAACAACTGCGTATGCATTTATATACCCTGCACCAACCTCATAAGCTTCGCGACCTGGTATATTTGTTGCTGTTTTTTGTAAAATTTCTTTTACTTCATTAGGCGACAAAAGTGGATTCGCATCTAAAAGTAAAGCAACTATTCCTGCTGCATGTGGTGTTGCCATCGACGTTCCACTCATATGAGCATAATAAGGAACATGGGCAGGATTTAATTTAATATCTTTTGTTATGGATAAAGCACCAAGCGGGGCGATTACTCGGGTTGATATAATATCAACTCCAGGTGCTGTTATCGTTGGTTCGTCCGTCCATGTCCATGTTTCACCATCTACTTCAAATGTTTGACTGACGCCTCTTGTCCCACGTGAAGAGAATCCTGCTAATTTCCCATCCTTTTGTCCGGCTGAGACAGAAATAACCCATGGAGCCTTTGCATAAGGGTTATGTGTATCTTCATCCGGTCCTGAATTCCCTGCAGCAAACAAAACCACGATTCCCCGATCAAAGCAACGTTTAGTCGCTACGTTTACAGGATCATCAGGAAAGAAATCATCATTCGTGCCCCAAGAGTTTGTAATCACTCGAATATCATAGAGACTTTGGTTCGTTATCGCATAATCAAATCCGCCGATCAAATCAAGGATAAGTACAACTCCCCCAGAACCATACCCAATTAAGTCAGCACCAGGTGCAACTCCTTCATATAGTCCAGAGGACATTTTCCCAGTACCGCCGACTGTCCCTGCTACGTGTGTTCCATGACCGGAATTCGTATCCGTATTCGGGACATTCTCTTGGTAAACGACAGGGGCTAATCCAGTAGACATCGGCATATTGGTTGTACCTAACACGTTTTGTACTAAGTTTTCCCCTAACTTTAGGTCAGGGTGTGTACCATCAACACCGCTATCATTAATAACAACTCCAATACCATCTCCCGATACTGGTAAGCCGCCGTTCGCTTTTCTCATGGCTTCATCTGTTCGGACTTTATCAACGCCCGTTAACTCGGTCCCTTTTGCGTTATAAAAATCTACTTTGCGATTTAAATAAAGAGAGCGTACATCTTTATTTTTTGAAAGAGATGCAATTTGATCTGAAGTTGCTAACACTCCCGCAATAGGTAATGATTGCATCGTAACCCCAGTATCAATTCCTAGTGATTTTAATACATTTATGTTTTCTTTTGTCGGCGCACTTTCACCGTTGAAAGTGACTATGACATTCACTAATCCAGTGTTCTGCTTCATTTCTTCCAATAGATGTTTATCAATTGTTGCATATGTCTGATTTCCATTTGCGTTAGCTTCAATTGAAGGTAAAAACAGACTTACCATTAAGACAATAGCTAAAACCATTACATTCAATCGTTTAATTCGTTTCAAAATTCAAGCCCTCCCTTTTTTCATAAATTTCAGATTATTTCATCTATTAACCTATCACCAATCACTTTTTTTATCTATCATAAGAACGGCATATTTTTAGTTGCAAAAGTAGTAGTTATCCTAGTTCTAATTTTTGATGTAAATAAAATCTCTAATATTTTTTTGCAGAATAGGGACACATTTTCTATATAGAAAAAGAACATGTTTGTAATTTAAGACTCTACCAATTCTCTGTTCAACCTCTTAATGAAAGGGTTCATAAAAAAGGCGTTAATCCTTTTTGGATCAACGCCCGATAGTGGAATAATCCTATTTAAGTTGACTTTCAACTTCCTCACCGTACTTTTCAACTTGTTCATTATCATTCGTAGTATCGTATTTCTTTTCTAGTTTAGGTTTCAGCTTTAACCAAATGACATTCTTCTCATAGATATCTCTGTCAAAATGGTGGTTAAGTTCTTCCAGAGATAACCCCATTGCATCTGCAAATGCTTGATGCTGGTGCAAGTTACTTGTATCTGGACCTTCCTTAATGTAATTCTCTACTTCTTTTTGAGTAACAGAAACTTCGTATTCGTCTTTAGCGATTGATTTCCAAACCCTATCTTCTTCCATCGCCTGTTCAGCAAGCTGTATAACTTGTTCATCCGTTAAATCTGTTATATAGGTTAATTTTTCTTTGGCCAAAATCCTTATAATCCATTTATTTAATTTTCCATCTTCCTCAAGTTCATTTGCTTCAGATACTACTTCTTCAAAAACCATTTTATAATCTTCATACGTGTAAGTATTCGCAATCTCTCTTAGTTCATCATCGCTTTTCATCTTCACATCTAACTGAGTATTTGAATTTGATTGGCAACCTGTAAATAAAATTACCGCCATTATACACAATGCGTGCATTTTAATGAATTTCAACATTTTCTCTCCCTTAAATAAAATCCCCCTTCTTCAACAATCCTGAAGAAATGCACACGTTAGTTGAAGCAGAAAATATTACAAATTTGTTCTTATATCATTTTTATAAATGTCCACTTTGTTTGCTGTTAGCTTAAATGATTTATTTTCCCCATTGATATCTCCAATTTCTGAGACTTGTTTTCTGCCCAGCTCATTTAAAGGAATATCACTTACTCCTTGAGCCTTACCTAGGGAATTCCATTCGATTATTCCGTGCCGAATTAATCTTATGGTAGACATTCTCCACCCTTTTCTTAAGTTCTAGTTCTTCAACTAACCTGCTACTATTCTTTAGCATATAGAAAAAAGTTGAAGATCCTGCATCTCAATCTTCAACTCTGGCCTCTTAGTTGAACATGCAATAACTTACTTGGTTTCACTATTTAATTCCTCAGACCATTTAAGAAACCATTCATCGGGCAAGGAAACTTGAGATAAGTCCAAATTTCGCAACTTTTTATATGGAAATGTGTTAATTAAATATAAATCCCATTGACATTCAATATCTCGTGCAACACTGAATGCTATTTCATCCCTCTCAGTCAAATCAATATCATCATCATCGAAAGCCATCGTAAGGTTATCACACCATTTGGCAAACTCGTATTGAGTAAACTGGTTTTCTTTGTTACAAATGTTATTTAACAGTTCTTTCAAGTTATCGTAAGTATATGGCAAATTAATTGTTGTATCGTTCCATTTCCAATTCATAGAACACCTCCAACTTATTTTTCTGCTGTCTTTTCTACCATATTTAATCTCATTAACCTGCTTATCCTACGGCAGCAACACTATGTATCAATCGTACACGATTATTAAATAAAGGTTTTTAGTATCAATATACTGTACCTGATGAAGCAACACCATAAAGGATTAATTGTTAATACCATATTTTTTATCAAGAAAACAATCTTTGTTCATAACGTTGACTCAATTCCTTGTTCAACTAACCTACTTGATTGTCCAATAAGTTCAAGAAAAACGGCGATAATCCTCCTTGGATTATCGCACCGTATTGCTGAACAAAATTGATTTATTTTTCTGGATTAATCAGTATAGATTTTTTTGGTACAGTACCTGGCTTAGTTGCATGGGGATTTTTTGATTGCTCAAAAGGTATTAAATAATATTATTATAGGTGCGAAGTATTAAAAAAACTTCTTTACTTTCCACTTAAATATTTGGTAAGATTATCCACAATTAATTACATGCTATGAAGAGAAGAGTACAATCGGCAATTCTTCAAAGAGAGCTCCAGTTGGTGAAAAGGAGTAAGAGTTAATGATTAGAAGCAAGCCTCAGAGCAGCACATTGGATCCATGTAGGTGATAGTGTGACAGGAGCTCCTGTTATAGAGCTAGGGTATATGTATGGTCTTCCTACCGTACCTAATAAGGGTAATATGGTGACATATTATTAAACTGGGGTGGCACCACGGCGCGCAACAACTCGTCCTCAAGACAAAGGTCTTGGGGGTGAGTTTTTTTATTGTCCAAGTTTAGATTCACAAAGGAGTGGAGATGAAAATGCGTATAAAAAAGTTGATAAGGTCGTGGAAATACCCTTCCGTTATATTGTCAAGCATTGGTATTTCGAGTATAGGGGAATGGGTGTATTTTATAGCACTAAATTTAATCGTTCTTGATATGATGGGAGTACTTGCTGTCTCAGGTCTATATATACTTAGAGCTTTATCTACTTTATTTACTACCATTTGGTCAGGTAGTTTAATTGATCGATTGAATAAAAAGCATCTTATGGTGTGGCTTACTATATTCCAAGCAGTGTTTATTGCCTTACTGCCTTTACTATCCTCTCTTTGGGCCATATACGCTATTGTCTTTTTTATAAGTATAGCTAGTTCCATGTATGAGCCTACATCAATGACTTACATTACGAAGTTAATTCCTGCTGATCAAAGAAAACGATTTAATTCTCTCCGAAGCCTAATTGATTCTGGGGCATTTGTTACTGGACCTGCAATTGCAGGAATGATGTTTATGATTGGTAGTCCTAATTTTGCGATCTATATGAATGCAATAGCCCTGTTTTTATCAGCACTAATCACATTGTTTATGCCCAATATTGAAAAAAATGATTTTATTGAAACAAAAGAAGAAAAAATAACCTTGAAAGTATTAAAAAATGATTGGAAATTAGTTGTTAATTTTAGTCGTAAACACATGTATATTATGGTCATTTATTTACTATTCAGTGCAGTGATGGTTTTGGCAACTGCTGTAGATTCTCTGGAAGCAGCATTTTCTACAGAAGTGCTTTTTTTATCAGAGAGAGATTATGGATTCCTGGTAAGTATTGCTGGTGTTGGAATAGTTGTAGGCGCCATAGTAAACATAATAATTGTTAAAAAAGTAGCTACCTCTTGGCTGATTGGTCTTGGATCCTTAACGGTTTCAAGCGGTTATATAATTTATGCTTTTTCGGTAAATTTTTTAATAGCAGCAACTGGTTTTTTCATTCTCTCTTTTTCGATGGCTTTTATTAACACAGGATTTGACACATTTTATCAAGATAATGTTCCTGTTGAGGTAATGGGGCGGGTTGGTAGTGTTTATGGTTTCATCGAAGCTTTTTTCATTATTATTGGGACTATAATTTTTGGTATCATAGCTGAATCGATATCTATTCGGTTTGCTGTCATATTAGGAACTTTAGTAATGTTTGCAGTAACGATTATATTATTTATCTTTAATACGCAGCCCACTAAAGCAGAGTATTATTCCGAGAAACATCAGTTACAAACTTCTGTCACTGATTAGAAATGTATAAAATAGCGTTAAGAAATGTGGAGTTAATGTAAGGATGGTTGCAATAGAAACCCAATTTTTCAGTGTCACAATGGGAATTGGGTTTTATTTGTTCAACAGGCTTGCACTTTAACGTAATATCAACTCCATGTTATTTTTGCAAGCAGTTTTTCCGTTAAATGGCCCTATTCATAAAAAAGAGCGCATTTCTTATTACAGAAATGCACCTAGAACAATGGCAATACCTTTATTTGGTCGGATAAAGATTCTGATATGTTTCTACTGTATGTTTAATTAAATCCTTTAAAACATTGGTATCGATATCAGCTAATTTATTTACATAAATACAAGCCTTACTCTTTGTGTATTTACCAAAGTTTTCTAATAATTTTTCTCTTTCTTCACTTTCATAGGCCAAATAAAGACTAATTTTCGCCTTTCTTGGTGAAAAACCTACTAAAGGCGCATCCCCTTCATGTCCTGATGCATACTTATAGTGATAGCTACCAAAGCCTATAATACTAGGACCCCACATTTTTGCGTCGTAACCAGTTACCTCTTGAAAAAGTTTTAATAACTGATACGCATCTGCCTTCTTCTTCTCATTTTCCACACTTTCAATAAATTCTATTACACTATTGTCCGTTTCTTTCATCTTCGGTTCATACATATATGCGCTCTCCTTTTATTTGAGTAAATACTTTTTTACATTATTATTGTCATCATTATTGCAATCTAGAGTAAAAGTCGTCCAATTTCCTTACTTCTTTATCTTTTATGACTCTTATCCTGTACTCCCGTCTAGAAGCTCTAATTTTGTTACGTTATCAAGATTTTTCTTATAAAATTGAGGAAGCGTTTTGTTTCTAAGCTACAACATGCTGATAGAGAAAATAACAAGAACAATGCTATCAATATTTTTGAATTCTCATATAACCTTCCTTACCTCTAGCGTTAAACTCCTTTTACGTTACTTCAATAAAAAAGCGCATTTCTCCTTCTTGAAAAAATGCACCCGATTGAAGAAGATGAAAAAAACTTTGAATAAAAAAACATAGGAAGAATTTAATCTTCCTATGCTTTCAATCCTATTATTTATCTGTTTGTTCTTGCTTCTTTTTCAAATACTCCGCACGTATTTTTTCAAGATGCTTCTTTTTATCAAATTTGGCAGGCGTCTGTTTTTCATGAAACTTTGTCACAGCTACTTTACCTTTGTGATCCAATTGATATTTCCCCAATTTGTTCACCACTTTTCTTATCTTACAAGAGAATCTATTCAACATATATAATATACCTTATTTTACTGCTGCTAACTTTGCATATTTAAGGAAATTAATTAATCAATCTTTTTCAAGAAAAAGATCTTAAATTATCCCTGGTTATTATCCCTTCTAATAGAAGAGATTTGACTACGCCTTTATTTTAAGAAAAAGTGCAACTTGAAGGTAACGAGAAGTTAGTTTCGTTATTATAATTCTTTTATTGAAAGGTAACCTTGGAGGATTTCCCTAAGGTTTTACCCGTTTTGAGTCAACGTTGCAGTCTTTGTTTTTTGTTTTCGTTTACCCCATGGCTTTAAAACGGATATGACAATTACAAAAAGCAATAGTGAAGTTTGAATAATGGAGCTGATAATCAACATGTTTCGATCGTGGAGGTAGACTGGATCGGTCAATGCATCTAAACCTTTAGCCTTTGTTATCTGGATAGAACCTTGAACCCAAATGTTTAACATACTGCCGAGACCGAAAGTAAATAGCGTGATGATTTCTTTTGCTATGATCCAATAGTGTTTAACAAAACCCCAATGCGTTTTAAGGGAAAGAAAAATCCCTGTTATGATGACGCCTAATAGCCCTGGTATGATCATCGAAAGATCAACGATATGCATAAAATGATGAGAAACTTTTAACACTTCTGCAGTATTTGCTGTGAGTGCGGAGATGATGAGAATCCACTGTGTAAAGCTTCCTCCCACAAAAAGAACAGTTGAGATTAAATGAAAGATTAGCCACCAGTTTTTCTTCGTTAATTTTTTTCCAAATTGTTTCTTCATTTTTTTCACCTCTTTCCAAATAATTTAACACCGTTAAATTAAATCTAACACTGTTAAGTTTAAATGGTGAGTGTTACAATTGTCAATAGGCAAAGGAGGAATTTTATGGGAAGAAAAAAACTAACAAGTAAAGATGAAATTCTTGATAAAAATAAAATTCTTAATACAGCAATCAATTTTATCAATACAGAAGGATTAAAAAAACTTTCAATGCGAAATGTTGCAACCGCCCTGGAGACAAGTGCAGCATCTCTCTATTGGCACATTAAAAACAAGCATGAGTTATTACAGCTACTATCAGAGGAGATCGTTAAAAAGGTTCCTTATCCTGATCCAGCGAAAGATTGGAATGAACAAGTCATTGAATTTGGCAAAGGCTATCGAAATGCTTTGCTTACGATTCGAGATTCTGTTGAGATCATGACGGAGACAGTTCCTATGACCGCCGAAAGACTCAATCTGATCGAATATATTTATCAAGTATTAATAAAAGCTGGAGTTAAGGCGAAAGAAGTACCAGCAGCAGCAGGTTTGATTCATAATTATGTTCTTTCTTTTGTGAAAGATGAGATGGCTCATCTTGAACTAGCAAAGGGAGAGGGCGTCTCAATAGAAAAACAAATGCAAGAAACTAGTGAAATGTTTAAAACATTGGACAAAAGTCAATTTCCAGCAATTGTAGAACTTGCTGAGTACTCGGTAAATATACACGGAGAAACAGCGTTTGAATTGGGATTATACATGATATTAGATGGACTATGTAAAAGAATAGAAGAAGGACTTACCTAGAAAAGATCATTAGGTAAGCCCTATTCTTTATCTCTTCAATTCTTGTCCCATACCTTTTAAAAAGTCTAAATCTAGCGCAGTTAACATCTGGGTCCACTCTATAAATAAGTAATTCTAAGTCAAATTCCTGGTAAACAAGACAAACGTCCACGAGTAACATCGCAATAAAAATAAACGTAAGTCCTTTTGGAAGTGGTTTTATTTCAATCTGAACAAAAAGCCTATGAGAGTTTTTATTTTTACACCTCTTTAAAGCATACGGCTTTTAGGACGGAGGCACCACGAGGCTATGTTTAGTGCAGCATATAAAAGCGGAAGGATAATGTGAAACCCGTAATCACCATAATCGTTAACAAACGCATGAGATAAAGCTGCACCAGTCATTAAAAAGAAGATACCAGCGTGAACCCATTCTTTAAGACGAGTAAAACCTGGCACGACGAGAACAATGACTCCCAGCACTTTCCAAACCCCAAGAATGGTCAAGATGTATAATGGGTAACCAAGATTCGTCACTAACTCGACGTTCCCCCCATATTGTATCAATTGCCCAATACCACTCAACATAAGAGCTGCTGCGAGTAATAATGTTACAGTCCAGTATGCAATCATTTTTCCTCGGAACTGGCTTTCTACATTCTCGGCTGTTTCGACGACGATCATCTTACTCATTTGTTTCCTCCTTCTAATGGGTTATGACCACCAATACGGAAATACCGCTTTTACCTTCTTTAATATTCTCCTTTAATGACAAAGAAAGAGCCCCTAATGACTCCAGCGAGTTTCGACTTTTGCCTAGCAAACTTAAACTTTCCTTCTAATTCCTTTGGTACGTTCATTCCTTCAGAAAGCTTAAAGCCTACTGCACGCTTCTTAGAGTCATCAATCGTATACATGACGTTGACCGCAAGACCATCCTCATAAAAGACATAAGCAAACTTAATATTTTCAACTTGAAACCTCGACGTTTCCAAAGGTTTAGCCGCAAACTCAATATCACGTTCTTTTAATATCCCGTTCACATAATCAAGGGTCTCCTGGCTTTGGCTAGCTGGTTCAACCGTAAATGCGTGCTTGTATTTGTTCATAAAGTAACGGGCTTCATTTGCTCGTAAACCAGCAAGCGCTTCTGCAGCAGGCGAAGACTCAAAACCAACCGCAGACACATTTTTAAAATCAACGACATAGGACATTACCATCACTCCTTTTTGTTATTTCCTGACAACAGGAATCCACATTTCACCATAAATCATGCCGTTACGATGCTCCATTTCAACACTTGCATTTGGTCCGCCAACATAGGCAACATTCTTTGCTTCTGGCAGGACTTGACCGAATGCAACGGCAGCAAGCTTGTTATTTAAATCATCAGCCGTCTTCCCTTCTCCTTTAACCACTACGTATTCCCCTTTAGGAAATTGAATCACTCTGGCTTCTTCTGGTGCCAATGCCTCTGTCATGACGCCTGCATAATGCATCATCTTGTTATTCACCGCTTCGTTCACAGCAAAAACGAGGTCATTGGCGGCCATAGATTTTAAAGTGTCCAGCCTTCCATCTTGGCTGACAGCCTCCCAAAAATCTGACTTTTCCTTGTTTATGCCCTCATAATCTGTGTAATCACTCTTAAGCTCCGTTCCAAGACCGATCACGGTAAACCCTTCTTTTTCTTCTAGCATATAATTTGCCATTTACAAAACCTCTTTTCTAATTTTTTTACTTATTTGTATTTTCCGCTTGATAGGTATATCATAATTTTAAATCATGTCAAAAAATGATACTGTTTAGGAGCGCTCATGAAGAAAGTTGAAAGGATCAATATTATCATGCGGTATATTAACAACCGCGCCCGTTTTACCATTTCTGAAATCATGAAGGAGTTTGATATCTCCCGTTCGACAGCTATTAGAGATATCAGAGAAATCGAGACAATGGGGATGCCGCTTGTTGCTGAGGTTGGAAGGGATGGGGGCTATTTTGTCATGCATAATTCCGTACTGCCCGATGTTCGTTTTACAAACAATGAGGTGAAAGCATTGTTTATTGCTTTTATGGCCACAAGAAACCAGCAACTTCCCTACTTAAAAAGCCGGCAGTCTTTAGCTGAAAAATTACTGGGCCTCATCTCCCAAAACCAACAGGATGAACTAGTTCTTTTAAATCAAATCTTGCTTTTTGAAGGAACCAATCCCCATAACCCCGATCTGCTTGATCTTTCTGACCTCCCTGAACCTATGTTAGAAACACTCATCCAAACCCTACTAATAGACAGCTATCTATTCCTTACCATTGAAGAAGAGAAGGGATTAAGGTCATATCCAATTTATCTTCTGCACCTTTATCGTGAAAAAAGCGCTTGGTTTATTGAAGGCTTTGACTTAAAGGAAGAGAAAAAAACGACCATTCCTGTCGACCGTCTTACCGATGTTAAATCTTACCCAGTAAAAAAAAGATTCAGCAAGAAAAAGATTTTAGAAAAACTATGCAAGCAGGAACAAGCCATCAACCTTGTCCTTGAGCTTGGCCCAAAGGCAATTGCACAATTCAAAAAATACCATCCTATAAAAGATTCAATCTCTTATACCAATCCATACCAAACCAAAGCCATTCTAAAGACTTTTATAAATGTCAATAATTTAGAAGAATTGACTGAAATGACAAATTGGCTACTTTTCCTAGGTAAGGATATCAAGGTCAAGGAAGTGCCAATAGAGGTGTTAGAAGGTTTACAAAAGAGATTATGCTCTCTTTTAGCGTAAATATATAATCCATGAATGGTCAGGTTATTCCATACCCTAAATTCCATTTAACACGTGACTTATCTTAGCTACACCTTCATTTTTTCACAGGTCTGCTTCATTCATTTGTTCAATCGTCTGCTTAAGACCTTCAGAATATGGTGTCTGGGGAACTGGTCCAATCCACTTTTCATACTTTTTGCCATTTAATATAACCGGTTCTTCATTTAAATAAAACATTTCAACAACTTCTTTCATCTGACGATTAAATAGACCGAGAAGTCGAATCATGTTCTTTGTAACCGTTGAAACATCTTTCTGAAAACCAGTAAGCTCACGGCATATATGAATGAGCTCGTTGCCTGAAATGATACCTGATCCAGGTATGTTCCAGTTTTGTCCATATGCTTGTTCATGAAGTGACAAGTTAACAATCGCTTTTCCTCCATCTGGTGTATAGATGAACTCCCTGGCTATGTTTTGGTCACCTACATAGCTAGCTTTCTTGTTCTTCACTACATTCATTAGTGTGTAATTCAAAATCGTATTTTCTGCATATGGTCCATAAAAATCAGGGAAATGTGCGATGAACGCAGGTACGTCTGATTGCATGACTATGTTTTCTACTTCTAGTCGAATTCTCCCTTTCTTCGTATGCGGATTTTTTACCGATGTTTCTTGAACCTCTATCTCCTTACTCCTTCCATATGCATAGATATTATCCACTACTGCAAGCTTTGCACCATGTTTCTTTGCGGTATGAAGGATATTGGACATCATAATCGGAAGCTTCTGTTGCCATTCACTATATGGGATGTTTGCAGCGTGGTATATAATATCTGTTTCCCTAGCTGCAGTATCTAGATCGTTTAAGTTAAAAATATCTCCCGAAAAGATCGTAACATTCAGATCTTGATGAAACAGCTTTTCTAATTTCTGGCGATTACGTGCAAAAGCGGTCACCTGAATACCTCTACTTGATAATTCTTTTACAATCGAATACCCCATACCCCCTGAAGCTCCTACTACTAAAGCTCTATTCATTACTCTTCCTCCTCATTATTAACCATTGGTCAATTATTAGTAAAAAAAAAGATTAATCGATTAATCTTTTCATTAAAAACTCCACGTGTACTTCAGCAAAATCTCTGACTTCCTCATAATCCACAACATGGCGGCAATAATGGATGACAAACCCATGCAATGATAAAAATAGACTGTATATCTCTTGAAGCGTGATTTGCTTTTCACATAAAGCAAAAATACTTTGTGCAAATTTCTCGTAACTTTTGTTCGGACCTTGATTAATAAAGTTTCGAACTTCTTCATCCTTTATCAAAAACATGATTTCATAATGATTTTGATGTGTCAGACCAAACTCAATGAAAGCCAATAGAATGTTTTTTAGCTTATTTTTCTTTTCTACCTGATGTTCCAACTCGTTATCCAAAATCTGATCCAACATAGTGAAGTGCTCTTCCACTAATGCATAAAACAACTCTGCTTTGCTTTGAAAATGGTAATATAAAGCACCATGACTATACTTTAATTCTTTTGCTATTTGTCTCATGGATACGTGCTGGTAACCTTTTTCCACAAATAGCTCTCTGGCCGCATTCAATATCATTTGCCGGGTAAGCTCTTGTTTGACCTTTTTTCTTGGTGACATATTCCCTCTCCCTTATTGACCAGTGTTCAATTTATATGGTAATCTAACTTCCTATTTATGTCAAAACTTTAAACATTAAAGGTCGCTTGTATCCTTTTGAAACATACAACTTTTGAAACTTAGGCAAAAATAAATACCACATAACTGTGTTCTCTTCCAAAAAGTTAAAAGAACATAGAGAATCGCATTGCTTTAGCACTTTTTTTTAATATTAATGGACAGATCTTATTCGGCAATTGCACCCGATAACGGAAGATCATTTATGTTAATTTTAGATGATATGAACTAAGTATTTCATTTAATTAATGGATTAAGTAAAAAAGTGCTCATGATTAATTGGGATCAGTGGTAACTAATTGTTAATTCGTTTGTTAACTTCAATCGTAATGAACTCCGGCAAATAATTGGGAGTACATCCTTTTGATACCATTTGATCTTTGTAAAGACCCGTTTTCTCACCAAGTTTAATACAACGTGTTCGGTACTTTTCATCATAAACGCCTATCCAGCCTGCGGTGAAATTCATAGCCCATTGAACTTCCGGTTCCTCCTGCGTAATATTAGCTTCAATTGCAGATAGTAAGTCTGCGGTATTATCAGGCGGTGTTTGTCCAGTCCATCTCAATCGCCCTTGAAAATACCAAAAAGCTCGTCTTTGAAGAGCAGAAGGACTATTTTCCCATAACTCCATCAATGCAATGTTTTTCTTATCTTTGGTGAGCTGATTAGCCAATATCCAATCCATTAAGTTAATTCGCTCATCAAATGTGTGAGTCTGCATATCCTTATCAAGCTTATTTAGTGCATCTTGTGAAAGAAGTTTTTTGTCCATAATTAAGATTGCCAATAATCTGGGCAAAAACTCCCTGGTTAACCAAAGTTCCATAGCTAGTTCATGATCTTTTTTAATGTCCTTCGCAATTTTTCGTAAGTCACCTAACTTAGTTTTACTATTGATCTGAGATAGAATGTTTTCTGCTTTTGTTGAGCGTTTTACTGTGCTCTTATTTTTATTCATTTGTTACAACTCCTTATTAAAGAACTGTTTCATAATATGTTATTAGCGGGATAGATCAATAATTAAATTTCGTTATAAGTCTTATTACTTACAATTTTACCATAACAATGTAAAAGGAGAGATTTATTTCAGCGTTACTTATGTTACGGTTTCCCATTACTAGTGCTAAACTATATCTTCAACAATCTGCCCCGTTTCATAAAGAAACGGCCATTTCTCATTAAAGAAATGCACCCGTTTACGGAAGAAGGTATTAAAGGAATTCCCTATGATTTTATTAGTACGTATCTTCTATTCCCATCTTTTCAAGACAATTAATAAGGACCTTTTTATCAATTCCATTGACTAAAAAATACTTTTCTTTATAAATCGTTCTTATAGCTTTTTTTACATCTTCTTTACTTTGCTTAATGCTATCTAGATTCTTAATAAAAAGGTTTAGTGGTATATCTCCCACCTCATCATGTAAAGGTGGTTGTCGATATATAATTTCTTCGTACTTTTTATAGTAATTTCTAGCAAAAAATCTATTTCTTTTAATACAATCTTCCTTTTCTTCTTCCGTATGTACGATATCTTGTGTTTCTGTTTCTAAGAGAATAGATTTAAGTGATGAGTTTCCTGCTGTAATAGCGTCTTTAATTAATAAATCTTCTAATTTCACTAATGTTTTAGATCCTAGTCCGTTACTTCGTACAAGAGGATTAGTTACTATATATACAATGAATCCTGAATTCACTTCAGCAAAATAGTGTCCTGTTGCAAATGAGACAAGTTGATCTCCTTCCAACCCTATCAAGAAATGATAGTTATTCGGACTTCTAGTCTTAGCATATTGTAAACTTTTTAGAAAAACACTATGTGGTTCTCTTATTTCAATAGGGAATGCTAGATCATATAACTCCATAACCATTTCTAAGTTAAATAAATTATCCTTTGTAATTTCAACCCACTCTACTGTCATAACATAACCACCTAATTAAATATTCCATCAATTGAACCACTAGTTCTATTAATTTTTACATAATTCTTATTCCACAATCCTGCACGTCTGTTCAATAAGTTTCATAGAAAAAACGTTAATCCTTCTTGATCAACGCACCCGATTGTTTAGCATTGACGCAAACAACCCTAGTTAGCTGAATGGGCTGTCGATATCTACTACTATAACATCACATCTACTATCATAGTATTAATGATAAATAGGGTAGCGTCAGGAAAATACGGATTTACAACGATAAGGAAATTCCAAATTAAAAAGCCCAACTTCTCTGCAAAGCAAAATAGAGAAAGTGAGCTTTTCAGTTACTTCATTTATTTATTGAATTCATTAACTGGAAGAAGTATTCAGGTTTATGAGTCTTATTTAGGTTATACCATGAATGTAATGTATCTGGTGTAAATACATCTATTTTTTTTAGTACCTCCATTGCAAATTCCAGAGGAGCTATTCCTGATGCAGTAACTAAATTCGCATCAGATACCGCAGATCCCAACTCATAGAATTTTTCTCCTTTATAGTTAGGACATACCGTTTTAGTGTATTCTAAATTATTACTTGTATGCTTTCTAGTATTTAAGTATCCCATATTCGCAAGGGCGTCAGTTGCACCACAAATTGCAGCAACAATGGTACCAAGCTTTAAAGCCTGGCCGATTCTTTCCAAGATAGGTTGATGAATGTCTTCACTCCAAGTAGTTCCTCCCGGTAAAATTAAAAGATCTTTATTTTCAAAAGTACATTCATCAAGGGACATATCTGGTTTTATGCTCAGCCCTCCCATAGTCGTAATCATTTCTTTACTAGCTCCTACTGTCATTACTTTTAAAGGTGCTAAATCTTTTTTGAAATTCCTTCCTGAGTTTAGTTCAGCTATTAAATATCCATATTCCCAGTCTGACATTGTATTAAATACATATAAAAAAACTTTTTTTGTTTGCATCCAATAGCACTCCAATCACAATTGATATAGCCTATTATAAAATAACTTCCCTGACAGTTAACGTCAGGGAAGTTATCATTCTTGATGAAATTTTATTAATTCCGAAAGAACTTCAATAAGTCTTTTCTTAAGACTTATTGGCTCAATAACTTTAATAGATTTATTGTACGGTAAAAGTAAATAAGGGACATATGTATGTATAATATCTTTTCCAAGAAGAAAAACGGCTTGATTTGAAGTCCGTTCTTGTAAATAATGTCCTAAAAACCAATGTTGGCAAATATCAGCCAATACACTTTTATCCCCATTAATAACCAAAGAAATAATCCCTTCATCCTTATCTTCTATAGGTGGAAGAAGATTTTTTATAAAAAAGTCACGTGCTGAAAAGTTTTCTGGCCGGTTAAACTTGTTTTCGGTTAGCATTAGACTTTCGATTCGATCGACTCTGAAACTACGGATATTATTCCTAAGATGACAGAATCCAATCACATACCACTTATTATTCCAATAGATAATTCTGTACGGATCGACCAATCTATAATTCAATTGCTTTTCGCCACTTTTATGGTAAAGAATTTTTACTGAGTACCCGTCAGCTAAGGCCTGCTCCAACTCCTTCAAAAAGGATTCCATAGAGAGAGAACTTAATCGACTTATTACTTCAAGACTAGTTAAATGTTGATTTATCTTTGTTTCCTGCTCTTGATTTGAGTAATTACTTAGTTTTGAAATGGCCCTATTTAGTGCTTCACCTCCATAATATCCGGCTTCTTCTGCAAAAACAGCAGCGTGAACTAGTGAAGTTTGCTCCTCAAAATCAAAAAATAGAGGAGCCTCAATAAAATTGTTCAATAAAGTGTATCCACCGTTATGTCCTGGTTCTGAAATTATAGGTACGCCACTTGTTGAAATTGTATCAATATAACGATACACAGTCCTTATATTCATCTCTAATTTTTCTGAAATTTGTTTCGCAGTAATTTTTTCACCTGAACGCAGCATCCATATAATTGCTAACATATTGTCAATTTTCGGCATATAATTCCACCTCTATATGAAATTTATATCTCTTTATAAATTTCATATATTTGTTATAATTCATTAACTGTTCCTATCCGATAGCTTTCTATATAATTTTCCTTCAAATTCCTCCGACTATATACTAATACCAATTATTTCAAATATTTTAACTTCAGGCAATCCCTTACTCCACAATCTGACCCTATTCAAAAAAAAGAGCGCATCTCTTATTACAGAAATGCACCCGATTGTTGAAAAAGAAGTTTAAACTAGAATGATTTACTGCCAGATACCAAATACTCCATTTGATAATTCTCCAGAAACAGAAGTTATTTCTTTATTGTTATCGATAATACTCCATACTGGAAATTTCTTTTTTACATTATATATAGAATCTACTATTTCTACTTTTATTCCTGTATTGATTCATTTTTCTTTAAATATATCAATATCATTTATCATAAAAGAATCCAAGATGGAAAACATATTGATTCAATGATGTTCCATCCTCTATAAATTTCTTATCCATAACTTCATTAAATTCTTTCTTTGAGAAATGCACCTGATTGTTGAACAACCCTTTACGTTACAGCCCACTTAAAGCTAATGGTGCTAAAAAGGTGAGTATAACAAACGCTAAGATAATAAGTAGCATAATGTCTAATTTACTCATATGTTTCCTCCAGCTTATTAATCCATTTTATAATATCTTATAGCACTTGGCTTTTTAGACATAAAAAACTTCCAGAGTCACTCTTCTCTGGATGTAAAAGTTACTATCTCTAGATAAAAGCTAGAAAATAAGCTAGATGTCGTAATTAGTTTGTGGATTTGACGTTTGGTCAGGCTTTTCATACGTTACAAAAGTTCCTGCGATAAAATCATGAAGTGAACGTTTATCTTTTCTGAAGATGACCATTAAAATACTAACGATCACTCCTATTCCTATTGTAATCACATAAACAAGTGCAGCAACAATAACACGTAGAGCCATGGTACCAAATCCTACTTTTTCTCCATTTACTTTTGCGATTCGGATTCCTGCGATTTTCTTTCCTAATGTATACCCGTACCAAAGAACTGGAATTACTAGTGCATAAGCGATATTGATTAAGTTCGTGTAAACGTTCTCGTTCCAACTGCTTGTAAGTAAGTAGCTGATTATTGTAATCGGTATAGAAATAATAATTGCATCTAAAATGTTAGCGAGTAATCTAATCCAAAATCCTGCAGGTTGTGTGATCATTGTAGTATTCTCCTTATTCGTTATCATTTTTTAGTATCGTCACAATATCGCGGTCTTTTAACTGAATGGCATGCATTAAAGCAGACATGTACATGTTATCTGTCTGAGATGCGTCTGCTCCTGAATCTAGCATTAGTGTGACCATCTCTGGATTCTCACTGAATACAGCATAGAACAATGAAGTCATTCCCTCAATGTCTGGTAGGTTTGGATCTCCTCCAGCCGTTAGTAGAATTTTTGCAATAACTGTATCTCCGTTCTCGGCTGCAGACATTAATGGGGTGATGCTATCGTAATTCTCATAGTTCGGATCTGCACCTCTTTCAATCAGAAGGCTTACTAATTGTTCATTACCATCTAGAACAGCCCAGTGCAAAGGGGTTAACCCTCCAAAATCCTCTACCTGAATATCTTCGCCGTTATCAATTAATGACTCCACTTTTGAAGTGTCCCCGTTTACAACAGCAACAATTAAAGGTGGGTTGTCTTCGCCATCGATCGGTTCAAACGTTTCTTCGAAGTCTTCATTTAAAAACGTTTCTAGTTTTCCTAAAGTATAGTTACCACCCGCATAGATTAATCCACATCCGATGAGCGTTATTGGTATGAATACCCATTTTAACTTTAAGTTCTTGTAAACTGCGGGTTCTTTATCTTCGAAAAACACATCTATCTCGTGGATTCTCTTAGGCAGCGGAGGATGTGTGGAGAGTATCTCACTGAACCATACGAAAAATCCTTTTTCATTTTCTACTTGTTTTACAAAATCATAACGATCTACGTGTCGGTAGAGAGTCTTCCCTATTGCTAATACGGTTAAGCCGTTCTTAGCAGCCTCGGGATTTCCGATAAAAAATGCAGCATACCGATCACATGTGTATTCACATGCCCTGAGGTACATTTCTGCTATACCCGGAATAAACATGGATGGCATTATAAAAAGCATTTTTGAGATGTGGTTACGTTTGATATGAGCCAGTTCATGAGCAATGACAAAAGTAACCTCATCTTCAGCATCTCTTTCTATCAGCTCAAAAAATTCTGAGTATAGGACTACCATGTTACGTCCGAAAAATCGTGTGGCAAATGCATTAAGGATACCACCCGATTCCATTACATAAACATCCGGAACCTGTTTGATCTTCATTTTCTCACATAGTTCCTTTGTCCTTTCATATACCTTAGGAAATTGAGCAGGGCTTAATTTAACCGCATTGGTCCTGATACGGGCAATCATTAGCCCATGAAAGAATAAAGAGATTAAAATCATCCCTAGAATGATAAAAATACCTACAACCGATAATGCTAAAAAGATATATGAAATAATACTGATAAATAAAACAAACCAATAATACTTGTTCTCGTTTTTATAAACAAGAGCTTTAATGTTATTTTCTTGATCCATGAATCGTCCTTTACTCCTTTGTATCCCCACAGAAAGATTATATCTCAAAACATATTATTGGAATATATTTATTTTTATGGAAAAAGAGACAGTAAATTAAAAATCTCCATATTCCTTATTTTGAATCGCTCCCTTTTTCCAAATGGATCTTTTAAACCTTCTTTTCATTAATATCAATTACTACAAATCAACATAAAAAAGGACGCCTTCTTATTATAGAATAGCACCCGATTGTGTATTAAGGGTTTGTTGTTTATTTATTAGAGAGTGACTCAGCAACCTTAATTAATTCCTTTTTACCAATCTTTTTCTTACTTTCAAGCTTTATAAAAAATTCTTGTTCTGTTCCTGCTTCTCTCCAAGCGATCAATTGCTTATCTTTTCTTTTTTCATAAAAGAACTTTGAGTTTTTTATCTTTTTACTTTCTCCCCAAATAAAGTCACTAGATGCACTCGTCTTATCGGTAATAAGAATGGATAAATGACTATTTTCATTTTTATATTGATAGTTAACTTCTAGACAATTTCTTCCGCAGCTAATGATTGTCGAATACCTTTTGGTGTCCTTAAAAGGGATATAACTTGGTTTAGAGTCTATATTTGCAAGATATTTAGGAGTGTTCATTGGAAAGTGTATAATCGGGACATTAAGAACCAATATACTAATTATTCCTAACAACACTAATGAATAACTAAGACTTTTTTTCATTTACTAATAAATCCAATCTATTTTACTTAGTACTATTCCTACGCTTCATAACAAGTAATGGTTTCAATGCGCTTTAAAAAGCAATGATGCCTTTTCTGGCAGCTGGAACTTTAACTAACGAACCCGTTTATAGAATTAGATTAGGGTTTTTTAGATTAAAGTCGTTTCTAACAGCAGTCCTTTATTATTATTGCTTATTCTCTACAGGGTCTTCGAATAACTTAATCACCGCTAATATTCCAAACGTTACTGCCATTCCATATCCAATATAGAAGAGAAAACTGTTTACAAAGTTTATTAAGTCTTTGAAACTCCCACTAACTATTTCACTAAAAAAACTTAAAGACATAAATCCTATTCCTATTACAAAACTATAAAGATACTTTTGAATTTTATTCATTATAAGATCTCCTTCTTGAAAAATTGCACCCGATTGCGGAAGAACAAGAATCTTAGTTTACTTTCCAATCAACTGCTTTCTTAATTAATTCATCTACAAATTTCTCTTTAACTTCTTGATATTTATGCGTATCATCAGGGAACTGTTTTGCCAAAATCTTTTTAAGGTCTCCGTAATTTTTTGCATCCTCTGGATTATTGATTAAGTAATCTTTAAATGATAAGTGTACGTCAATATTTATATTTCCAAGTTGAAAGATATGAATGTGATGAGATCTCTTATGTTTACTTTTTGTAAAATATCTTCTTCCTGTTATTCCGTGTTCATTCCTTGGTTCATACCCTAAACTCAACATATTCTCATTGAATAAGTTTACTTTCTCGATATCTTTTACAACGATTAAGATATCTATTATTGGTTTTGCATAACCTACTGAAGGTATTGATGTACTACCTATATGATAAATCTCAATTAGCTCATCTTTAAAAATTTCTTTAAGTTTACTTTCTTCTATTGTATATACTTTTCTCCATTCTTCTGTCCAAGGAAGTATTTCTGTCTTTCTCATCGCCACTTGCTCCTCCTGCAAAAATTTTTACTTCTTTAAATTTATAAATTATTCCACAATCCTGCTACGACGATTGTTTAACTAATTCATTAAAACGTGCGTTAATCCTTCTTGAATCAATGGCCCCATTTTTGAATAAGCTCTAATCATAATTTCTTTTCAAAAAATGTTAAGATAATCTGCTCATTTACTATGACTTCATCAACTTTCTGAAAACTATTCTTTTTATAAAATTTCACTGCGGGGGTATTTTTTGATCCAGTTGAAACTTTTATTGTACCAATTCCTTCTTGTCTTTCAACGAAATCCAAAAGGCTCTGGGCAATTCCTTTTCTAAAGTGTTTAGGATCTACAATTAACCGATGAATATCAATTTCTTCATTTTCTATTTTTATTGATATTGCTCCACATAGATTTTCTTGTGAATAATAGCCAAAGAAAGATTCTCCGCATTGTTGTAATTTATTAACTGTATCTTTTAACGGAGGGATTTCAAAACAACCAATTATATTTGCTTCTACTTGATAAGAAGGGATTTGGACGTTTAATACTTCCTCAGTAATTTCTTTATTACTAATATCAATTTTTTTAATCAAGATTATCTCCTCATTCAATCAATTATCTTATTCAGCAATCCTGCTACGTTCGTTCAATAAGTTCCATAAAAAAGGCGTTAATCCTTCTTGGATCAACGCGATTATTGTATAAGATTGATGAGTTTTATCGCCTTACTATATTATTGGCTATGTTAAAGATTCATGTTGATATTTAGAGAAAAAACAGAAATTCCATAAAACTAGAAGTTCTGTTTGGTTTTATTATCTTATCCCCGTTAATGCAATAAGAGATTAACTTCTATTTGCTGGTTTAGCTCAGTAAGAACTATTTAAAAAGTTGTTCATTAAATACATTAATTGAATATACGTTTTCTTCTAATAAGTTATCAATTATCTGCTTTATTACATGCGGTTCTCGTAAATCCTCGTTTTCAAATGTTAAAAGGTCGTTAACTTTTATCCACTTGCTGTCAGTAATTTCATCTTCTTCGAGATTTAATGTACCTCCAGTAACTTCACCAATAAAATGAAATAAAATTACTTGATTGTTCTTATTACTGATAAAATTATATACTCCAGTCGTGCCAATTAGTTTTACATCTAACCCCGTTTCCTCTTTAACTTCCCTCCGAGCTGAATAAAGAATGTCCTCACCATACTCTATATGTCCACTCGGAAAGTTCCACTTATCGACAGCATTAGGTTTATTCTCTTTTATTATTAAAACTTTATCATTATCAAAGATTGATACACTTGCTATTAATACAATTTCATTTTGAGACATCCATTTCTCCTCAATTCTATTTGAAGATTACATTTATCTTTATTATATATAACTAGCCAGCCTAATCTCCATTTTCTTCTTCACATCCTATAAAAAATCTATACAGTTTATTCCATATCCTGCACGTTTGCCTAATAAAAAGAGCTGCATAAACAACTCTTTTGATTTTCTATAAATGCACCCGATTGTTGAATAGTGGATAACATTAGTTAGAATAAACCGATTGGTATTGAAAACATTTCAAAATCCCTTATCTCTGAACCTATTGAACATTGTTTCAATGTATAACTTTTTTGTTCCTCTTCTATTCTTGTCTCTATTTTGTTGCACTTGTATTCTTCAATAAAATCCCCGTCTACTTTATGGGAACTCTTTACCTTATCCCCATCAAAGGTTAAAGTTCTAACACCACGTTGCCCTTCTATCCCGTATTGTACAACTACAACATCGGCTTCAATTTTTTTATTTACATCTTCAACAAACTTATCTAGCAAATGGAGATTTTCAAATTCATTAGAAGTGTTACCTATAATAACTTCTTCTTTTTGAACTTGGGTAGGTTCACTTTCTAATCTCTTTATGGAATTGTCTTCAATATTTTTATCCTCAGTTGCAGATATATTTTGGCTATTTGATTGACAGCCTGAGATTAAAGCCAAAAAGAGTAATATACTTATTTTCTTCATATTACAGCCTCCTAGGAACTTCTAAAACTTACGCGATGTTGTTCAGTTAAACTGCCCCTTTACTTGAACAGAGGGCGGCTGCTTATTCAGCAAACGCCCCCTATAATGGAATATCATCAATATTCTTTTTCATTTTACTAATGATAATCTTTCTGTACATACCATTAAACATTATGGATGTATCTTCTTTGATAGATAAAGTATTCTTATATTTACTGTACAAATTTTCGAAGTTAACTCCTATGTCAGTACCTAATAATTTTATTAGCGGTCTGATTGCTTTTTTAAACTGTGAAAGTCCTTTATCTTTTGGAGTAAATTTATCGAATATAATAATCTCTCCATTTGGTTTCAACACTCTAATCATTTCTTCAAGACACTTATCTGCATCAGGAACGACTGATAATATAAGACTTCCTATAACTACATCAAAATGACTCTCGTTAAAACTCATATCTTGAGCGTCCATCCTAATGAATTTTATTGTTGAGTCTTTAAATTTGTTTCTTGCTTTTTTTAGCATATCATCAGAGTAGTCTATTGCTGTTATATCTAATTCTTTGTGATTGATTAGTTCCAAATCTGCCCCAGTTCCTACACCGACAAAAAGTATCTTTTGCTTTTTCTCGAAATCAGTTCTGCTAAAAATTTCTTTCCGTGCGTTGAGGAATTGCCCAGTGTTAAAGAATTTATCATATATCGGAGACCAAATTTTATATATTATCTCATTCCAACTATTGTTCATTTTACACCTCACTTTATACACCTTGTTCCGTTAAACTGCTCCGATTTTTCAATAAGTTCCATAAAATAGGTGTTAACCCTTCTTGGATCAACACTTCTAGCTAGCGGAATAAATTCTTACCGTTTTTCCTATTCTTCTTAAATTTATAAATGAGCATAACAGCTAGTATTCCTATACTTAAGAGGACAAGAATCCTTATTACGCCCTGTTGTCCATCGAAATATCCATCAAAAACACTTCTTATTTCATATTCTCCGTCACGATAAGCCTTGATATATCGACCATTAGATTCTTCAATTGCTATTACTTCATTGGGGTTAATACCTTTTATTGAATAATACTTAGTCCCTTTTTCATAGGTATTTGAGAAGTTACCAGGATATGATTTCATATCTGAATACTTAGATACCTGACCAATTTCACTGTTAATTTCACTAACATATTCGTCACTAATAACATAAATATTATCCTCCCAAACTACAAATGAATAAGCCCAAGATGTTGCAAGTGATTTAGTTGGAAATATTAAAGTGGATATAAAAACAACTAACATTACAAACGAAAGTAAATGTTTAATTTTTATATTAATCCCCCCTCTATAAGATTAGTCGTTAAAAATCTTTCGTAGGTTACATTGTCTTATTCAACAATCCTGCTCCGGTTTGTTCAATAAATTCAATAGAAAAGTGCACTTCTCCTTCTTGAAGAAATGCACCCGTTAGTTTAAGATATATGGATTGTTGTTTACCAATTTCCTCTAAGTTAATTCTTTTTCCAAACATATCTTTTACCGACTAAATTAAACCCAACTGACTCGTAAAGTTTATTGGGAGCTGGGTATTTTTCTGGCATAGCAGTATATACAGTAGCTTTTTCTGCACCAAGTTCTCTGGCAACAATTAACTCATGTAATAATAATGCTTTACTTATACCTTTCCCTTTATAATCATGATAGCAAGATACTGCTTCAATAGTAACTAGCTTATTCTTTTCATCATACCTTCCACTACTTAGAGCCACTACATTATTATCTGGACCCAAAACTACTAAGTCTAACTCTTTTCTATAAGTTGATGTTTCATAAAAATTATTAAGAATACTCTTATTGAATAATATTCCATAACATAGCTTATAGGCTTTATACACCTCATCAAGCTCTTTCAGGTTCGGTACTGATTCTATGTGAAATCCTTCAGGTAATTCCAAGCGATTCACTGATTTTTTAAGGTTAAAATCCCTTCTTACCCAGTATTCATCCGTCTTGTAGTATCCATTTTCCAATAAAACATTTTCATAGTCGGTGTCGTTGTCGTATATCTCCCATTCGATTTTGTTATCAGCATCGGAATGAAACTTTTCTCCAACTTTTACAACTTCATCATAGATAAACCTGTAATTAGTGGCTATACAAAAGGACCCTTCTTCAAGAAATCCAACTAAATTATCATCATCAAACCATAGAAAAACCTTTTCTAAGGACTCACCGATTGTCTTATTTGGTTCTTCCAATCCACATGACAATGCACATTGAAATTCAAATAAGCTTAAATTATTATCGAACCTTGTCCCATAAGTTTCATAGCTTTTCTCTAAGAAAGTACATATCTTCTCGTAGTCACTAATATCTTTATATCTTCTATAAGTTATTGTCATATTTTGTTCTCCGTCCCTTAGTTTTCCAAAAAAATTCCTTCTTTAATAAACTTCCCGTTTCTGGCATATCCCGTTAATAGTTAGACGGAACCCCAAAGATTAAGTTTCAAATTATTCCGTTAAACTGCTACGTTTGTTCAATAAGTTCCATATGAAAAGGCTAGATAACTTTACTCTCTGATGGGAAAAGGTTTAAGTGTCGCGTACAGTTATACAAAGGACAATCCCACCTGTCTTCTATATGACTTAAAATAGTAATTGAAGTATTATCAATATAAGTCTGCTGAAATTTCTGAGGAAGTAACTTTTGTAAGGTTAATCCGATTAAAGCTCCGTGGCTGACTACCAATATTCGTTTGTCTTTATATGTACAAACTATATCATCTAAAAAGGCTATTCCTCTGTTAGATACAACTTCAAAGTTTTCCATTCCGAGTTCCAAATTACGCCATTCACTACCCCACTGTCGGACTCTTTGTTCTTCCGTAGTGCCTTCAATCTCCCCACAATTTATTTCTCTTACCCTTTCATTAATATGACTAATGGGTAAGCCTATTTTACTTCCAATAATTTCAGCAGTTTCAAAGGCCCTTGATAAGTCACTCGTAATAATCATATCCCACTGTTCTTCAAGAGATAACCTATCTCCAATTTCTGAGGCTTGTTTTCTGCCCAGCTCATTTAATGGAATATCACTTACTCCTTGAGCCTTACCTAGGGAATTCCATTCAGTTATTCCGTGCCGAATTAATCCTATGGTAGTCATTCTCCCACCCTTTTCTTAAGTGTTATTCACAGCCATATGTTCTAAGTTAGCTATTGTCTCACTAAATACTTTATTTGGAACATATCCTAAGTTTTTTATTTTTTGATCAGAATAAATCGGACACTGCACTTCCCTATTAGGCAGCTTTTGAAGTTTTCCTAAAACCTTAATTATTCTCATCCTAAATTCAGTTTCTGGGAAGTTCCCATCAATTGCATTAAATACTTCTCCACTTTTTGCACTTCTAATAACTAAATGTATAAGATCAACTAGGTTATCTGAATGTATCCAGGCAATCATATCTTCAGGGTGAACCCAATCTACTACGTCAGCTTTAATCATTCTATAGACCTGTCTGTCACCCCAATATGAATTTTCTTCTGCACAGATCGAACCTGGTCTTAAAACAACGACATCGAGCCCTTTATCAACATAGCTCATCAGAATGTGTTCAGATTTTGCTTTCGTATGTATGTAAGGTTCCTCGTGTTCTTGTACTATAGGGATATCCTCAGTTATGTGACCTTCGTTGGGTTCACCATACACAGATAGTGTAGATATATGAATAAATTTCTGGACACCGGCTTCTAATGAAAGACTTGCTATATTTTCCACACCTATTACATTTGAATGTGTTGCTTGCTCCATATCATCACCCAAGTAAGCAGCACAATGGACAACGATGTCGACATTAACTAATGATTTTTGTAAAGATGCTCTATTTGTGAGTTCTCCTTGAACTGGAATTATGCCTAATTTCTCATACTTTTTAAAAATAGTTCCATCTCTTACAAGACCTCTCACTTCCTTAGCCTCTTCAAGAAAACTAATAGCTACCCTTTCTCCAAGAGTACCTGTGATGCCAGTTACTAAAATTCTCTTCCCCTTTATTTCCATTTAACTTCCTCTCTCTCATCTCTTTCTATATCCAGTTATGTACATTTGGTAAGCTCCCTATTGCTGAATAGACCAAGCTTTTTTAATAACCTTATTCCACTATCCTGCACAATTGTTCAATACATACCAATTATTTCAAATTATATTTATTAACTCAATCCTAAAATACAATAAAAAAGTACGTCTATTAGAAACGTACTTTAGAAATATCTACTATATAAATCATGCCTTTGCTTCCCACTAAATTGAGCGTATATTTTTGTTGTTTCGCTTTTCTCATGCCCTAATAGACTCTGTATTACCTCAAGAGGTGCTCCATTATTAATCATATTGGTAGCGTAGCTATGACGTAATTGGTGGGGATGAATATTTTTCCTGATTATAGCACGACTAGATATACGCTTTATGATGTACCTCATAAGATCTATACTCATTCTTCTTCTAGGTTTTCTCTCTGTTATAAACAAGCATGCTTCAATATCGTCCCTCGAATCCAGGTACCTTTTTAACCATAAAGAGCAACGAGTATTAAAGTATACCTCACGTTCTTTATCACCTTTTCCGTGAACAATAACTGAGTTTGTTATCCAGTTAATATCATTACGGTTTAGTTTCACTACTTCACCAATACGACAACCTGTTGAGTAAAAGAACTCAAACAAAGCATTCTCCATTGTGTTTTGACAAGATTCCCTTAAATGTTCGATTTCAAGTTCAGTTAGGAATTTTGGAATTCTCTTACCTAGCTTTGGTTCTTTCAACTTAGCTGCAGGATTTTGATTAATAAAACCTTCATCATGAGTCCATTTAAAAAAAGAGCGAATAAACCTAACTCGATGCCCTAAACTTGATGGCTTCAAATGCTCACCTTTCTCGATTAAATAAGCTTTTAACTGATCGGTTTTTACTTCATTCATATCAATGTTTCCAAAATACCGAAGTAACAAATTGTACTGATAAGAATAGGTTTTTAATGTGATTAATGAATACCCTTCTATCTTTTTATCAAGCCGGTATTTCTTCCACGCGTTCGAAAGTAACATTTGACCTCACACTCCATGAACCAATTAAAATTCTATTCTAGTATCGGCATGGATAGGTAAAGCCATTCACTGTTTATTCAACAATCTAATAAAAGCACCCATTATTGAGAAGGCTTAATTTAATAAACGAGATTTTTTTCGAATTCTTCCACTACATTTCTAAACAAACTTGCTTCTTCAAGAAATGGATAGTGATTGCTCTCTTCAAAGATTTCTAAAAAGGAACTAGGTAACAATCTTTGCATTTCTAACGAAAAGGATACAGGGCATTGTACATCATGTCGCCCACCGATAATTAATGTAGGAGTTGTTATAGAAATTAATTGCCTAGTGACATCAAAAATCATTTCTTCCCTAATAAAGAAGTTCATTCTTACTGCAGACATCTTTTTATGAATGTTCAAGGAAAAATACTCATCATATTTCTCAGGTTTAAATAATGATAGTTTAGTTCTCTCTTTTGAAATCTCAAATCTTTCAGCATAGGAGAGATTTTGGTTCTTTAATCGTTCAATAAGCTCTTGCATGTATTCAAATTTAGGATGTCCTTTATGATAAATACATTCTGATGAAGAATTTGCGTATTTTCTTGCTGCAGATCCAACAATAATTAATGATCTTAATGAAGGTGAACAATGAATACCATACAATACCCCTATCATTCCTCCAGTTGAATGTCCCGCATAAATCCAAGATGAATACCCTAATACTTTTCTAATCGCTTCTAGATCGTAGACTGCATCAAACATACTTAACTCATGTGGATGGATTGATTTTGAAGAATTCCCTGCTTCCTTAAGGTTGACTAGATAAACTTTATAACTATCTGTAAATGTCTCTGCAAAATAATCTCCTGTATTGTTAAATTCTGAATAGTGATGGGTGATACAGACAGGTAGTCCTTTACCTTTAGTAAACACCTCAAATGTTCCTCTTTCTGTTTCAATAATTTTAGTCTCCCATTTTGACATATCATATCCCCTTTTTTCTGTTTGCAAAGTATTTCTCTTATCATGGTAAGTAATCCTCTGCTCAGATCTTAGTGTTCCTAGTGTTCCTAGATTTGTAGGTATATAAAAAGGTACACTTCTCCTTCTTGAAGAAATGCACCCGTTTATTGAAAAAGAGTAATTACCCTTTTTTAATTATATTTTTCCAGTAGTACCAAGAACTTAGATATTCCTTAAGATCATTCGGATGATGTTTAATACAAGTGCCTATTCTTAGATATAAACCAATAATTACGTTTTCATATAAAGTTAAATTATTTATTTCGTTCCTTTCAATCTTCAAATAACTCGACGCTGAATCAATCGTATGTTTAGACAAATCATCTGGTGAAGAACAAAATGTATATATTAAATCATAAAGAGGGTCTCCAATAATAGGAGTTGGATCAATTACACCATTTAGTTGTTCATTGGTAAATATTAAATTATGAACTCCAAGATCCCCGTGTAATAAGTATGGTTCAATGAATAAATCATTTACTTTGTACTTTTTGACAAGATTGAGTACAAGTTCATAATCCTCTTTTTTTAAATGTGATTTTATAATCTTATTTGCTTCAATAATTCTGTTCAAAAGAAAGGATTGCCAAGAATCTGTTGTTTCATCTGCCCAGCCCCATCCAACATTGTTAGGTACGGTTTTATAATGATTTATAAACTCTTGTACAAGTGTTGTGAGCAGCTCCTGTTTGTTTTTTCTTTCATAATTTGTAGAACCATCAATAAATGAATAAACAAGGTATCTATTTGAACGTTCGATAAAATGAAGATTAGGTAACAATTTTAAATTCTTGTAGATATTAAGGTAATATGCCTCTGATTCAGTGATTTGCGGCTCATTCGACTTAACGACATATTTATTCCCATCCTTTGTACGAAGAAGGAACAATTTACTTACAGTACCACCTCTTAGTTGTTCGTATTCAATTGATTCTGAATCAAGTATTAAATCGTGACTTAGTTCTTTAATTATCTCTCTAATATCCATATTTTCCCCACTTTAAATTTAATGCCTTATTTAACAATCCTGCTACGATTGTTCAATAAATTCCATAAAAAAGTGCAGATCTCCTTCTTAGAGAAATGCACCGGATCGTAGAATAGTTGTATATTTAAGTTATTCATTAGAAAAAGCAGTTTATGTGGTAGCTTGAACCAGAAACATGTAAATAAAAATAATTAACTGTACTGTTCTTTGAAAATCAGTTTAAATCGTGGCTTTAAAGTGACTTCAATAATATTTTCATATCTATCTGATTCACCATGAAACAATCGTATTTTTGAACAATCCTTTTTATCTTCTATAATTTCAAGTTTATTAACAGAAAGTAATTCGAGATGGGAAAACACCGTATCGGTTTTCTTTTCCTTAGCACTTATAGAAAATTCGTGATAAAAAGGAGATAAGATTATTTCGAATACTTCAATATGATTTTCTAAAACAAAGGTTGATTGGTCGTAATAGAAAATATCTGTTTCATCTTTCCTCATAGGTATTGATTCAAAAACGGAAATAAGGTCTACTTCATCTGGAATATCCATCCCCATGGTTATCTCTCCTATTAAACAAGTTTTTTACAGTAATTATTTATTACATCTAAAAAGATACTTCTAATAGAGGAAGGCTGCCTTAATAGGAAAGGCACCCATTGTTGAACATTCTACTTTCCAAGTTCTGCTCTGTCATATGCTTCTTTAATCATTGGAAGCACTGATTTAAAATTAAATATTAAATCCTCCGTTGTTTTTATTGGTTTCACGAACCCAACGTTGTAAACTCCCCATCTATCATCTTTTGGTTCAATACAAGTATATAAATAAGGTTTTTCACTTACATCCCAAATCAAACCAGCTCTAGAGCCATTTGGTGCCTGTACAAAGCCATCTCCAAAGGTACATCCTTCTTCTTCATCAAAATCAAAGTGATCAGTTATTTCACCATAGGTAAAACCATCGGTTTCCGTCTCCAGAATAAGAGAATTCTTATGATAAACCTGTTTTCTAAACATTTGTCTTAATTGCTTCAAAATACTTGTATATAACATATTCGACCCCTTGCTTGTAACAGACTAGTCTACCCTATACTTCGATAAAAAGGTGCATATCTCCTAGAGAAATGCACCCGATTGTTGAGTAAGCATTATTTTGTTTTAATTAGATTACCTATTATATCTACTGTCTTAGTCATCGTGTCTACTATTCGAGTTCTTGTGTCATCTTTAGACAGTAAAATGTCTCTGCCTTTTTCATCAAAGCAATAAGCAATAGGGATTGAGAATCCACAATTTCTGTAAGAACCATCTGCATGACTTGTTCCTAATACCCATGCTTTTTGTTTAATAGAAATTCTTTTTGCTTCTCCTGACCATTCGGTATACTGGTCTTTACTAAACATTCCAACTCCAATAGGGTTAAAAATAAGGTCTAATGATTTTTCATTTTTCAGACCTTGTAGTCCTTGAAAAACTTCCCTACAAAGTAGATATCCATATGTAGATTCATTATCTTTAGCCGTGGAAGGGGTATACAATTCATTATTCTCAGGTGTTTTTGCTCTCTCAAAAATAATTTTACCTTCATTACTAATAATAAGTGCCCTATCAAAATTGTGCTTATCCTTATACCCCGTTACAATCGTTGTTTGGAATGTTTTAGCCAATTGACTTACTTTTTCTAATTTAGTTTCTTGAACATAACCTTCTGGATAAAGAATCAAATCTACTGATGGATTATTTTTAATCTCTTCTTCAAGTTGCTCCAGGTCAGTTTCTAGTTTAGGTTGACCAATAAGAATTTTCACTTTAATAACACACACCTTTTTATTCCTTTTATTTAATTCATACATAAACTCATTCCAGATAACTTCCATAAAAAGAGTGCATTTCCTTCTTACAGAAATGCACCCGATTGTTTAATAAGAAATTAGTCCGAACAATCTTAAGAATGAATACAAAATAAATCCCATACCAATAAATACAATTGAAAATCTCATAATCCAATGTAACTTTGGAGGAGGAAAAAACGCAATAAAACCAATCGTTAAGAATAGAACACCCATAACAAAACTGTATAAAACTTCCAAACAATAACGCCCCCATACTACTTACGATATTTCGTTAAATACCTTTTCAAGTATCCTGTCCAAATCTTAAGTAAAGAAAAATCTGAAAACCCTGCATGTTGATCTTCAACTCTTGCAACCGATTGTTGAATAAGCCCCATATAGTAAATGTATCTTGGTATTCCAGTATTTCAATACAAATACCATAAACCACTACATCTCAGCTCATACAGTTAGAAGTAAAATGGGTCACACATGGAATACTAATAAAGTAAGTGGAATAGGAATTATTCATCAGGTATCGATATGCAGACGAGTTTCGGTAGCAGTTACTGGGAAGCATATACACCTTATAACTTTATATATTACCCATGATGAATACTGGATCACCATTTAAATGAAAATTCATTTCCTTGTATATTAATGGTAAAATTATTTCTATTAAGCTAAATAGGAGTTGGGGGATATGGTTTTTTCTGTATTAGAAGTTATATTACTTATCGCAGTCTTTTTAGTATCATTATTTCTTTACGGTATTTTTAAGAACACTTCAGAAACATCAAAAAAATTATTAGAACAGAATGAATTATTAAAGCAACTACTAAATAAAAAGTTATAGTTACCTTAAGGTAACCTGGGGCTGACTCAAAGTAAAAACTTTTGATGTCCAGCCTCTTTTTTCTGTATTATTTTATTTTTACTGAAAAAAAGACTTATTATCTTTTTAGGCGGCCTTCTTGGCCGCCGATTTAATAAGTTGTGGGCTAAACTGATAAAAATTGACAATCCTTATTCAACTATCCTGCTACGTTTGTTCAATAAGTTCCATAAAAGAGGCGTTAATCCTTCTTGGATCAACGCACCCAATTGTTGAATAAAAACAAAATCAAATGTTTATCTATAATTAACTTGAAATCAAATACAATGAAAAATGTAAAATGAGTTCTAGCTCCCCTTAAACTCTATTGGTGTACATCCTGTTACTTTAATAAAATTCCTATAGAATTGACTAGGATTTGAGAATCCGAGTTCATAACTAATTTCTAAAACAGATTTATCTGTATTTAAAAGTAGTTCTTTTCCTTTTTCGATCCTTATCTGTAATAAATACTGATACGGTGTTTGATTGGTAAACTTCTTAAAATTCCTTATAAAATGATACTTACTCTGTTGTGCTATCCGTGCTAGTGTTTCAACATTTATTTCTTTATCATAGTTAGAATGAATAAAGTCTAATACCTTCTTGACCAGAAAGTCTGGATGTCTGTGAACAGAATCATGGAAATGCTGTTTAGAATAACTTCCATCAAATAAAGTAGTAAAAAACTTGAATACTTCATCTTCGATCACATAAGAGTCTTGATGATTGTCAAATAGATAATGATTAAACCAATATTTAACCTGCTTCTTTATGTGAAAGGAAGAGATGACTTGATGTTCACGAAATTCGATTTCATGATGTCCATTTCTTTCCTTCATCCAAGTATTCAATGCTTCTCGGTCAAGACCTATTAAGAACATGGAGGAAGGTACATCTTCAAAAAGATGGGAATGACTTGATAGGGGGTTGGTAATTAGTGCCTCTCCTTCACTCATGCTGTATGTTTTTTGGTTAAGATCGGCTATGAGCCTGCCCGTAAGAGGAACTGAAATCTGGTATACATCCTCATGAGAATGCTGTTCGTCGCTCCAGTTTGCTCCTTCGATCATTAAAAATTTTATATGTTCTAGCTTTAAATTAAACCCCATTTTATTTCCACATCCTTCCTCTCTCATACTATCAAATATTGCTATCACATTAAGCAATATTTGCAATGATTATTCCTCTTTTCTTCCTCATACTAGAGCTTAGAGGAGGGATTGAAATGGATTTTAAAACAAAATGTTACTTAGTATATGGGTTATCTCCCGAAGGTACAAAAGCATTAGAAGCGAATCGTCAACTGAATGAATGGATTAAAAATAATTCACTTGGAAAGATTATCTATCATGAGCATTTCTCTAAAAAACCTTTAGGTGGATTTGCTGTGTTTGAAGTGAATTCTCATAGTGAACTCTACCAACTTCAAAACGAACCCCTTACAGAAAATTCTTATTTATACCGTTGGTCATTGAGTTATCACCCTTTAACACATAGTACAAGTACAGAACGGTTTATTTTTCAAACACAATATACGCTTTCATCCTATAGGGGAGTTTCAATGACATACGAACTAGAGAATTAGATCTATATTTCAGCACATTCTGTTTCCGTTACGTTACTTTCCACAAGTGGAGCGCTGCTAACATTTATTTTGTTATAATTCAAAACACCTTGTTTAGAAGTTTAATATTAATAATCATTTTTTTATCAAGGTGCATTTCTGCTTCTTGAAGAAATGCACCTGATTGTGGAATTAATAATTCAAAAAAAATTTCCTAACCCCATAATATCCATAAGGGTTTATGCTAAATTAAAGGCTGATTCTTTACTTAATACGCTAGTAGTAAATTCATCTAAAGTTCCAACAAACTTATCTACTCCTGAAACATGATAAAACGTACTTGATTTTGATGGGTTATAAATTTCATCATTAGGAGAATACAGATACAAACGTTTGTTTAGTCCTAATGCAATGCCAAACTCAATATGGCTTCCTTTCCCTCCTGGCAAAAGTACAACCACAAACTCAGATTCTTTAACAGCTTGTTGTTCTGCTTCTCCTATACTTTGCAATTTATCTAGAGTGTCTACTCTTTCATTCTGAGTCCAATCGTATGTATGTATAAACCCTTTTTGTGTAAGCTCACTTGCAACGCACCTTACTTGTTGAATATTTTGAAGACTAGAAGCTATATAAAATTTCATAAATGTCTCCCTCGTGATAATTACAGCATAGCACTTTAATTGTTTTTTACATTCATAATAATTTCAACGGAAATTTCAAATATCACCTCATAATTAGAACATTACTCCATAATCCTGCTCGTTTGTTCAATAGTTCAATAAAAAAGCGTTTATCCTTTTTAAATCAACGCACTCTTTAATGGAATTAAACAAATTAATGTTCTAAATGATTTTCCCACTGACAATTGAAGAGAGATTCATCATGGTATGTGGTTCTCCATACTCCATAGAAGAATCAATAAACTCTTCTAATAACACATAATCTTGAGTAACTACCTTAACAATATAGCTGTATTCGCCAGTCAATCTGTGACATTCTACGACGTGTGAATTTTCTTTACAAAATTCTCTGAAGGCTTTGCAGCGGTGTGTTTTAATTAATACAAATGCTTTTACAGGTTTATTTATCTTGTCAGGATTGATTATTGCTTTATATCCCTCGATTACTCCTTGATCTTCTAGCTTCCTTACCCTATCTGTTACTGCAGGAACTGAAAGAGAGATTTCCTTTCCCAAATCAGTCATCGATATTCTTCCATTCACTTGCAATATATCTAATATCTTACGGTTTAATGTATCCATTATTCTCCACCTTCAATATTAATGTACAAATTAAAAATTCCCTTAACTATTTAAGAATATCAGTAAAATCTCCTAAAAAATAGTATATAAACCTATCCTTTTTTACATTAAGATAATTGTAAGTCAATTAGAGAGGGGTATTTTAATGGGATTAGAAATGAAAACGAAATGTGAAAAATGTGAAAAGAAAGTGCAAGATAATGCTTACATCTGTGTTCATGAATGTACCTTTTGCTATAAATGTACTAATGATATGTTAAATATTTGCCCTAATTGTAGTGGAGAATTAGTAAGAAGGCCGAAACACGCAGCATCATGGCCATTAAGTTAGCTTAATCATATAAAGGAGGAAGGCAGAACTAAACAGAAAAGACTTTATATATGACCTTATTTACCTCCCGATAGAAAGTTATCCCACTATCCAGCTACGATTAATGAATAAAGAGAGAGCTGAAGATTCGTCATATTGATCTTCAGCTCTTGCACACGATTGCTTAATAAGAAATTAGTGCGAACAATCTTAAGAATGAATACAAGATAAATCCCATACCAATAAATACAATTGAAAATCTCATAATCCAATGTAACTTTGGAGGAGAAAAAAACGCAATAATACCTATCGTTAAGAATAGAACACCCATAACAAAACTATATAAAACTTCCAAACAATTACGCCCCCATTATCCTTTTACACTACTTACGATATTTCGTTAAATATCTTTTCAAGTATCCTGTCCAAATCTTAAGTAAATAAAAAGCTGAACCCCCGATAGTTGAGATCTACACCCACTTTAGTTGTATTAAAACAACCATAATATAATAAATAAAAGTCCTAATAAAGCTGACACTAACCCAATAAACCAAATAAACAATGACCACGCCTTTATTCCAGAAAAAACTAAAGGTAGTTGCCAACCTATTAAATCTGATATTAACTCTCCAAATGCTTCCTTAATAGTCTCTTTAGTATCACCTTTTTTCCATAACCATTTAGAAATAAAAAATAGGATAATTCCAATTAATATAAGAATAATTCCATTAAGCACAAACATTCACCACCTAGTTACTGTTATTATCAGTCCTCAATAAGTGATTTAATAACCATTTGCATATGTACAATACTTCTTATTCTCCAGTAAGTTAAAGGCGATCACCTTGTGCGGCAATTGCACCCGATTGTTGAAGAAATCTTTATGGATAAATTCCAATAATCATCAGTAAAAAAACAATTAACATAGTGACAATGCTACCGTAAAATACTCCACTTTAAAAACTTGGGAATATTTTTGATAACCGAAAATATTTCATCTCTCTCTTACAGGAATGCTTCCTAATCTCAATAAATAAATGGTAGTCAATTTGTGCTGTAATGAGCCTATTCAGTTTAATGGAAATTCCAACCCTTTTATATTTAAAGTAAACCAATTAAATCCAAAAGGTAAATTAGATACAAAATAATACAACAAAAAAATAGCCATGCACACATAAAGAATAGCTATATATATCATTAATTTGTTGAAACCTTTATTTACTATTATTGCTAGTACATAGAAAAAAATTGAAAGTGACCAAGGGTTACCCCAGTAACCCCTTTTTACTGTGAAATTATAGACAGCAAAAATAAGTAAAATTCCCCAAAGTAGAAGTAAAATGTACTTGAATTTTTTCATAATCCGAGCCTCTCCATGTTGTATTACTATCCTTCTATTCTTCAATAAGAAAAAGCTATTCTCCTTCCTGAAGAATAGCACCCGATTGTTGAAGAACTCTTTACTGGATAACTTCTCCTACAATTAATAAATAAATATTCCGTTAATTTGATCAAGGATATCTTTCAATTTGTAATTGTTTATTTTAGCTTTGTTAATGAATTCATCAAGATTTTCGTATTCTTGATGATCTAGATTGTAAAATTTAGTAAAACAAATCCCATTCGCTGTATGAGTAATAGAATATTCTTCATTATTAAATTTGAATTCAATATCATGTCCGATTTCAAGATACTTTTTTAATTCTTCTAGATTCATTAACTGCTTCCTTTCTAAAGAAAAGCACCCGTTTGTTGAAGATGTAATTTCAGCGTTCTTATAATAAAATCTTTCTGTAAATCTTATTTTATATGGTAATAAAACCTACAAAATCAAGCAAAAGGAAGAAGCCTATTATAGATAAGACTATACCTATGAATAGACATATTGAAGTTAAACTAGTCGGATCTGAATGTATACCAACTATAGTTGTAATTATAGCACCCAACAAAGAATCAGATTTCATATTTCTTTTTATTTCTTTCCATGCAAGGTGTAAACCTATTATAAAAAAAATTAGTCCAACTATAAAAAGGAGAACGATAACTAACACATATTTTATTAAATCATGTTCCATATAAAGAGCACTCCTAATACTTTTAACGGTAAGTCATATACCAAACTACGTTTTTTAAATTTAAAATTTCATTACTTTCCTTGAAATGTTGTTTATACCTTACTTAATCCACTTATATAATGTTAATATGTCATTTTTCTTTTTTTGTTAAAAGAATTGCAGCTAAAGTAAGCGCAATTACAAAGACTTTAAAGTAATCATTTGGATATATAATAAAAGCTGCAATATACATGATTCCGAGTACAAGGTTTAATTCTTTGACCATATACCATCCTTCTTTTGTAAGAGATCTTTTCTGAAAACTTTTGCCTACATTAGCATACTACAAATTATTTAAAATCTAACAGCTTTAAGCAATCTCTTGTTCAGCAATCAGACAACTTCATAAAGAGAGGGTGCATTTCTTATTAAAGAAATGCACCCGTTTGTTGAATTGAATCACAAAAGCATAGTATCTACTTTTATTAAGGGAGAATTGCTTTATACCTTTTCTCCTTCTTCAATTACCACAAAAGTACAATACTGACTGGAGTCTTTATTAGATTCAATTAATAATGAATCCTTCGCAAATTTGTTACATGATTTCACAATATCCACCCATTGTTCTTGTTTCCGCAAAAAAGAAGAACAATCTAAATTTTTATTTGGAAAAATGGGATAGGTTCCATCAGCTTTGATATAAAAAAAATCTACTCCGATAATTGCTAAATTTAAATCAGTACAAGCACTAATAAAATCAAAAGAGTCTAGTATGTTTAAATACAACTCTTCTCCTGATAGTATTCCTCTATTTTGAAACTTGTCTATCAACGATTCTTCTAAGCTCATAAAACAGCCCCTTTTTCTCATGAGTTAATAAACCTATTTTCTTACAACAAATTAACAACGCACACCTTCTTCTTGAAGAAATGCACCCGATTGCAAATAACTCATTATAGGAATGCTGACTTTAGTTTAATAACAAACCTTTTGTCCAATAAAAATAATCAAAGTCTATCTCACTCGACTTAACCATTTATAATCCTCTCTTAAATACCTTTATTCTAAGCTCCGTTCTAAATTTCAATAAAAAGAGCACTTCTCCCTCCTTAAGAAATGCACCCTATAATGGAATAACTGAAAGCTAATGAAGCTTTTTCAAAAGCTTCGTTTCGCTGCCCAAGCTCCTTGCATTTTACTAAGGAATACAATTTGCCCAATATGATAGGCGTCGTGCATCGCTAAACTCTTCAGTTCAATCATTAATGGATTGTCTTCAGGGATTTCTCTATATAAATCTTCTAATTCTGATGTTGCTAGTATTTTTTCTAGTTCACGATGAACATAAAAGTATTCTTGTTTTGTTTTCTGCCAATTTTGAGACGTCTCAGTTGGTACCCGATATGTAGCGTCATTATCTTCTGCCTGTGGTTCATTTGCAGTCTGACCAAGAAATCGTAACAGAATTCTTTTTTCAAAGAAAAGCAAATGACAGACTAACTCCCAAATGGAATGAGCCCCCTCAACTGGTTTCCAAAATGCCTGTTCAAACGTGATATGTTCTAGGACTTTTTCAAGTGGGGGAAACCAGTCTTCTTGATCTAAACAGCTTGCCCATTGCTGTAACAAAAGTGTCCTTACTTCCATTTTCTATTTCCTCCCAATCTAATTAATCTATTGCGGTCGGTTATTCTGGCATAACTTAAAATTTCAAGATAAACTATCCAATTACCTTCTTCTCATCAATCTGCCCTGATTGTTGAATAACAGGAATAAAAAAAGACTCACGTTAAATGAGCCTTTTAAATAAAAATTAAGCGATTCCGATAAATTATGAAAAATCATTCCGGAGAATTTTGAACGGATTCCGGTTAATTATGAAAAATTACATCAATTCACAACCGCTACGTTTCTATCAACGACATCATGAACGAGGAGGACTCCTAGCTGATGGTGTTCGTTTTGATAGAGTGATCCTTGTACAAAACGGATTTCTCCGTTTATATCAAGAACCTCGAGCTTACAATAAGCAGCATTGATTTGAAGAGCCCGGTAAAGACTTGTTTCATGTGTCATGGTCACACCATTGACTTTAACAATGACTTCTCCGACCTTTAATCCCATTTTAGCGGCTGGAGTATTTGGAACGACGGCCAGGATGATCGTACCTTTATCACGCTGGATAAAGAACGAGGGTCTTGTATCGTCACGCTGACTCGTAACGAGCGTAATGAGTTCACGTCCTGCAATAGCTGCAGCGATGGCAATCGCAACAAGGAGTGGCAGATTGTAAAAGTGTCCAGCTGCAGCAATACCCAACACGATCACGCCTAATAACATTACTTGTTTTCCGAGATGCTTGATCGCCTCTGCTGGAAGTGTATGGGTGACAAGCTGACGATAGCCGATTGCGAACGGCACTAGGAAAAATGAAAACCCTACAGCTCCCATCGGAAACAGTGGCCACCAGTCTAGCACTGGGATAGCTCCTACAGGTAACACAATAAACTGTGGCACGATCCAGAAGCGTGTAGCTTCGTGCGCCCCTACATAATGCCCTCTTTTTCCTTTAAAGAGGCGCGGGGATGTACGATCTGCTCCTTTCCATACGATGAGAATTCCTTCTTGTATGAGGAGAACACCTAATATAACAGCTAATGAATCAAGAGGCGTTTGTTGAACGTCATTGATCCATTGATCTAAAAAAGCAATGTCTGTCCCAAACTGCGGCATCACTAAGCCTACAACTGCCGCTAAACTCACGGCATAGGCAGGAGCCATGAACCGTGTTTTCATGGTTAGTCCAAGTATGGCATAAAGGATGCCGATTAAAGCTATCATTCCGATCGGCAGAGTTACACCAGCGATAATAAAAATCACTGAACCGATGAGGCCTATTAGAATACCAGGCAACAACGAGAATATCAGATTATCAATGACTGGATGAACCTTCACTTTAAATTCTTTACGTTCACGTTTTACACGCTTGAGCCCGATCAAAAAGGCGACAAGTATGAATCCATAAAAAAGCGGGTGTAAAAAAAGCCGCCCGAAGCCTTGCAGCAATTCGTTCACAAAGGTGTCTGTCATGGGCGTTCTCTCCTTTTTTTCTCTGTAATTCTATCCACTTTTTCTTCTATTCTCTTAAGTCTTCGGTCACTTGCCACTGCTCGTTTGATGAGCATTCCAATCCCGCTGATCAGAAGGACTACCATCAAAAGAGCTATCAGTTGAAACAGTACATCTCCAACATTTATTGATCCCATATTTGCTACCCCTTTTTGTGCAAAGAAAATCCGCAGAGAATTCTTCCTCTACGGATAGTATTCGTGTTTTCGTTGTTTTTTCCTGCCATTCTGCCTTATTTTGCAACTAATTCAATGGCCGTTTTGCGCTGGACGTCATTTTTAACATTACGGATGGAATCAATGACTTTCGACTCCATTTTTCCTGCTGTTTTCTGATCAACTTTTCCTGTCGCTTTTAAATTGTTTGCACGCTGGAAAGCTGTTACAGCGGATTGGGTTTTTTCATCAAAATAGCCGTCTTCACGTCCTGTTTGAAAGCCTAATCCGTTTAACATGACTTGAGCATTTTTTACTTGCTCATTGTTCATATCAAACTCGAGCGGTTTTTCAATTGAGATTGGATTTGTGTAGAAGTATTCAGGCTGTTTCACTTCATACGTAGGCTTTACGCCTTTTTTATGAATCCAATTTCCGTCTGGTGTGAGCCACTTAAACAGGGTCAGCTTAATGTTTGATCCATCTCCAAGATCGATGGATTGCTGAACTGTTCCTTTTCCGAATGATTTCTCACCAACGAGATCATAACTTCCTGCTTCTTGTAAGGCAGCAGCCAAAATTTCAGAAGCGGATGCACTTCCTTTATCGATCAATCCTACGATCGGATAATTCTTCTTTTCTTTTAGTGTAGACACGTAACGCTCTTTGTTTCCTTTACGGTCTTCGATTTGAACAAATGGTTTTTTCTCTGGAATGATCTGACGCAGGATACTATCCACGGCTTCTAGGTAACCGCCAGGATTTCCACGAACATCAATCACGAGTCCATCAATTTTGTCTTTTTCAAGTTCTGTTAATTGCTTTTTAAAATCAGAGCCTGTTTTTTCAGAGAATGAGGTAATTTCAATCACGCCAATTTTTTTGCCGTTCACTTTTTCAACTTCTGAATAAACGGTCTCGATCGGAATCTCATCACGTGTGACTTTGATCGGCATCACATCGTTTACGCCGCTTCTTTTCACACCTAATGTAACGACGGATCCTTTTTCACCACGGATCTTTAGTACGGCTTTGTACAGGTCTAAGCCTTCTACACTCTTACCATCAATCGTTACGATTTGATCATTTGGCTTGATTCCCGCTTTTTCGGCAGGTGAATCTTTGAACGGAGCTACGATGGTTACTTTTCCGTCTACCATGCTGACTTCTGCCCCTATTCCTTCAAACGAAGAATCGAGCGACTGTGTGAACTGGCTCGCCGTTTCTTCATCCATGTAAACGGAATACGGATCTTTTAAGGTTTTGACCATGCCTTGAATGGCACCTTCAAGCAGTTTTTTCCGGTCCACGTCTTCCACGTAGCGAGAAGAAATGATTTCATACGTCTTTTGAAGCTTTGAGAATTCTTCGTTGCTGTCTAGCTTCGTTTTTGTCTTCGGCAGATCGCTTACTTCACCATTTTGAACAAAATTCGAATCATTCCCAAACAGCGCCATAGAACCATATGTTCCACCAGCACCAACGAGCATGGAAAGGATAATCAGCAGGGCCAACATCTTTTTATTCACGTTCATTCTGCTCACCTCATTTTTGCAGGAAAAGGCATCACACCCTGCAAAGTGCGATGCCTTCCATTGTAAGAGATTCTCTTCGATAGAGCCTGTCTCCTACTTCACTATATGAATAGCCTGTTTAGTTTATGTGTTTATTTTACCAGTAAGCCGCAGGATTTACAGCATTTGTTTTCCCTGCATTCCAAGGTCCTTTGTGAAGCTCAAAGTGCAAGTGCTGACCATGAGAGGCACCGGTGTTACCCATGTTGCCTAAGAATTGGCCTTTTGAGACTGATCCGCCTTGTACGGCACGGCTGCTCAAATGAGCGTAAACCGTAGTCCATTGCTGTCCGCCGATAGAATGCGAAATATAAATGACATTTCCGTATGAAGGAGAATATTCGGATTTGATCACTGTTCCATCTGCTGCTGCATAGATCGGAACGGTTCCGCCTTTCGCGATGTCCACTCCCTGATGCATGCCGCCTTCTCTCATACCATATCCAGAAGAGACATATCCTGCTGCAGGCTTGATGATCATTCCATTTCCTGAAACAGGTCCCATGGATGGAGCTGATCCGCGAGAAGCTGCTGCTTCACGGGCTGCTTTTTCACGAGCTGCTGCACGTGCTTGCTCTGCACGGAACGCTTCTTCTTGTGCTTTAAGAATCGCACCTTCATTTTCAATCTTGTGCATTTCTTCATGAATATGTTCTTCTTCTTCTTCAAGTGATTCCATTAAACGGTCTTTTTCAGCCATTTGCGCTTTCAGGTTTTGCTGAAGCTTCTGCAGATCTTGCATGGCTTTTTGTAGACTGCTCAATTTATTCTCAACAGCTGCCATCTTTTCTTCAAGCAGCTCTTTGTCTTTCTTTTGTTCCTCTAAAAGCTGACGATCTTGTTCTGCAATCATGTTCAACGCTAGAACACGGTCTAGAAAATCACCAAAGTCCTTTGAGCCAAGAACAACTTCGAGGTAGGAAACCGCTCCTCCTGATTCGTACATGGAGTTAACGCGCTCTTTTAAAAGCTGGTCGCGCTTTGCAATTCGTTTCTCAACTTCAATGATTTCTTCTTTTAATACGGTAATCTCTTTCTTTGTTTCTCCGATGTCTGCTTGTTTTTTAGTAATCTTTGTATCTGTTTCAGATGTTAGTGTATCGATTCTTGTAATTTCTTTTTCAAGTGCTGCCTGACTGCTTTTGTTTTCTTGTAGCTTAGACTTTGACTGCTCTGCTTTTTTAGCGTTCTCTTGTTGTTTTTTCTTTATGCTTGATAAAGATTCCGCGCGAACGACGGATTCAGAGTTATACACAGAAAAAGCGCTCAGTGCTAAACTTAAAGATAACACTGTACCAAACACTTTGCGTTTCATTCGTTTTCCTCCCTAACCCCTATTAATTTTTTCGTTTTTCATGAATCTTTACTTCTGCTTAGCTTTATATCTTCAAGAACTTACGGACAGACGTTAAGCTTCCCCATACCCCGATCACTCCGCCAATCAACAGCATCAATAACGCGAGCTGAGGAATAAGCGGTGTCACCGGCAATAACTCAATAAATACAGTCCCTAGTTTCTGATTCACAATATCAAATACGGCCTGATATCCTACTGCGATTACTATTATAGGAAGGAATGCGCCAAACACTCCTAATGCAAATCCTTCTATAAAGAACGGCCAGCGGATGAACCCGTTTGTTGCACCAACAAGCTTCATAATCTCAATCTCGCGTCGGCGCGTGACAATCGTAAGTTTTATCGTATTAGAGATAAGGAACATCGCAGTGAATACAAGTCCTAAAACGAGGAAAATCCCAACGTTACGGGCAGCGTCTGTGACTTTGAATAACTTTTCAACGGTTCCTTTTCCATACTCCACTTTGTTCACAAACTTGAACTTCTCAACTTCTTTGGCAACCACAGCAGTATCCTGCGGCTTGTCTGTATATATAATAAAAGCATCTCGAAGCGGGTTCTCCTCTTTTAATGAAGAAAAGACTTCCCCTTCATCTCCAAGACTCTCAATTAGCTCATCTAAACCTTCTTCTTTTGACTGATACTTCACACTTTTTACTTTATCGAGTTTCTCAAGATCTTTTTGATAAACATCATAGCTTTCAGGTTTTTCGGTTCGTTCAATATAAGCTCTAATCTGTACATCATCTTCTATTTGACTGGCAATAAAGTTGATGTTCAACAAGATAGCCAGGAATACACTTACTAGAAGCAGTGTGACCGTTACAGCACTGATAGATGCGAAAGACATCCAGCCGTTTCGTCCCATACTTTTAAAGGCTTCAACAAAATGACGCTTAAATGTTCTAATCTTCATAGCCGTAATCCCCCTTCGCCTCATCACGTACAATTCGGCCGCCTTCAATGGCAATTACGCGCTTTGTAATTGTATTAACGATTTCTTTATTGTGAGTCGCCATGACAACGGTTGTGCCACGTGCGTTAATCTCTTTAAAAATGTCCATGATCTCCCAAGCGGTTTCGGGATCCAGGTTTCCTGTAGGCTCGTCTGCAATCACAACAGGCGGCCGGTTAACGATGGAACGCGCGATCGATACACGCTGCTGTTCTCCGCCGGAAAGCTCATCTGGAAACATGCGGGCTTTGTTTTTCAGTTTTACAAGATCGAGAACTTCCATAACACGTTCCCGGATGACTTTTGGTGATTCTTCTATCACTTCAAGTGCAAAAGCTACATTTTCGTAAACCGTTAAACGTGGTAATAGTTTAAAGTCCTGAAAAATGACGCCCATCTTTCTGCGTACCTTAGGAATCTGGCGTTCTTTCACTTTTGCGAGGTTTGTTCCATTTATAATAATAGATCCTTTTGTTGGCTTTTCTTCGCGATACATACATTTTATAAATGTAGATTTCCCTGCCCCACTAGGTCCGACTACATAAACAAATTCACCTTTTTCTATGTAGACGTCAATACCGTTCAGTGCCATTACACCATTCGGATAGGTTTTCCACACATCAATCATTTCTATCAATTTATGCTCACTTCCTTACTGCTCCAAAAAATATTTCCCATATCAATCAACAGTCTTATTTTTCTATTTATATAAGTCTTTCGACAAACACGCGATTTCTGTCAGTTTTTTTCCGCAATAATTATTATAACATCTTGAACTGACAATTTTATTACAGTTGTGTTTCATCTTGTCTCTAACAAGGGACCTTAGTCGCGTTTTCTCCCTATGGTATTTGATAAATTACGACACCATTCGCTGATTTCCTTTATTTTTAGAAAAATCTTGCACGTAAAGTTTTCGACATTGCGCTCTTAAAGGCGACCATTGAAAATCAATTTCAGCCCTTTTGTACCGGTATTACGCTTTGTTTTATCGGTATATGTTACAGAATGTGTAGTAAAAAGGACGCGGTTGTGACATATATCCTACATAAACACAAAAAAACCAACCCTTTTTGACAAGGGCTGGCATTTTTCTTATTTGATCTTATCCTCGTTTAAACCCTTCTCCAAGTACTTCATTCGCATTTACAACGATAACGAATGCAGAAGGATCCACGCTTTTTACATATTGTTTCAGTTTCGTCACTTCATATTGCGCCACGACAACCATCAGCATTGGACGCTCATCCTGTGTATAGCCGCCAAGTGCATTGATCTTCGTTACGCCTCGGTAAATGTGCGTAAGGATTCCTTGACGCAGCTCTTCTTCTCGATCAGAAATAATGAGCGCCATTTTGGAAGTGCCAAGACCGATCTGCACAACATCGATCGTTTTTGCCGTAATGAACATGGCAATCAGTGCGTATAGCGCTTGTTCGATGCCAAAGATCAGTGCTGAACTTAGAACAATCGTCCCGTCGATAAGGAGTATGATCGTTCCGAGTGACATCCCGATGTATTTATGGATGATCTGGGCGAGTAAGTCTACTCCGCCTGTAGAAGCTTTTCCTCGGAACACGATACCGAGTCCCGCTCCGATTCCAAGTCCTCCGAATATCGCGCCGAGTAGTGGATCTTCTGTTGCCGCTCCCCATTCTTCAAAAATAAAGACGAAGAGTGGCAGGACCAGTGTGCCGACAAGCGTTTTCGCGCCAAACCGCTTTCCGAGGAAAAAGAGACCTGCAACGAAGAGTGGAATGTTAAGACTCCACTGCACATAGGATGGCTTCCATTGGAATAGTCCGTAAAGGATGGTCGAAATACCGCTCACGCCGCCGGATGCGATTTCGTTAGGAAGCAAGAATACCGAGAAGGCCAAGGCTACAAGCCCAGAGCCGATCACGACATATACATATTCTAAAATAAGTTCTATTGTTGGGTGAAGAAACCCGCGTCTTTTTCGTATGGCCATCATCATGGTGTCCGTTAACCCTCTAACTTTCATAAGGAATTCTTTCAAACGAAAAAAGTATACCAATCTAGCATGCCCTTGTAAACGCAATCTTAGTGCCGCGGTGATGGGGTGAAGGAGTTGGGGGGATATAGTGAGGTGCGATTATGTGGTTACACCGTGCGAGATGTCGAAAATCGGATAAAAGTAAAATAACGTGGAATTCCTGAAAATAACGTGGTATTAGTGCGGTTTAACGTGGGTTTATTACAAATAACGTGGATATAGAGAATTCCACCAATGAAAATGCAGTAAATCGTTTTTTGTCTGAAGCACTTACCTTCGACACAATAGGGGTTAGACAGCCACCATCTATAAAGGAGGGAATTTTATGATAAAAAACGACCGAAAACCGCCCATAATTATTGAGAGTTTGTCTGTGCTTTTAAAAAGAATTCCTACGAACCCGAGAAGAAAAGAAATAGAAGATCATCTAGCCAAACATAAAGCAGGGTTTAGAGGAGAACAATCTCTTGACTACTTTTACCGTTATTTACCTCAGGACGAAATCATACTTCTTCATAACATGAGAATCCTTCACGATGAATATTATTTTCAGATCGACACGCTAATCTTAACTCCCCATTTCTTTATTGTTCTGGAAATCAAAAACATATCTGGACATATTTATTTTGATCACTTATTTTCTCAAATGATTAGAACGTCTGAGGGAAATAAAGAGTCCTTTGATGATCCCATTCAGCAAGTACATAGACAAGCTTATCACCTATCTGAAACTCTTAAGCTTCATAAAATTCCGTTCATACCTATAGAAAGTCTTGTCGTCATCACGAATCCAAAGTCTCTCGTAGAAAGTGCAACTTCCCATAAGGATGCTATAGCCAAAGTTATTAAAAGTGCCGATTTAAAAACAAAATTTGAGCTATTTAAAGAAAAACATAAGGAGCAAATATTAACTAAAAAGGATTTAAGAAAAGTGAACAAAATATTAGTAAAGCTGCACACACCTTACCATCCAAATGTATGCAACCTTTATCAGATTAAGCAAACGGAATTACTTAAAGGTGTGTTTTGTCCAGAATGTGAGAACTCCTTTCTGTTGAGGAGAAAAAGAAGTTGGTTGTGCACCGATTGCAACCATACATACCCTAAAGCTCATGTTTCTGCTTTAAAGGATTACGCTCTTTTAGTATCTACTGAAATTACAAACCGTGAATGCAAAGAATTTCTAAATCTCTCTTCGAGCAGTGAAGCTTATCACTTACTGAGTGGATTACAACTCCCCTACTCAGGTTATAGAAAATCCCGTAAATACCACTTACATCAATTAATAGAAATATAAAAACGGAGTGGCAACTGCCAACTCCGCACATTATCTGGATTTATTTAAGAAGGTCGGCGCATCTTCACGACTTTCTCTTCTTGAAGGGTATGGCTCTCGTTCGCCAGCTTCTTGCGGTACACCCACCGTGAAAGCATGATGCTGATCTCATAGAGGACGAGCAGCGGTATGACGACGAGAAAATCTGAAACGAGGTCTGGTGGTGTGATCAACACAGCCACAACGACAAGTGTAAAATAGGAAACCTTTCTTGCTTTCGTCAGCACATATGGGTTTAAGATCCCAAGAGAGGTCAGGAACATGACGACGAGAGGAATCTCGAACAAAAAGCCGAATGGCAATGTCAGGTTCAGCATAAACTTGAAATATTTTTCCGATGTGAAAAAGGTTTGAAAGTGGCCCTCTGATAGACCGAGCAGGAAGTTCAACACCATCGGGTACACGACGAAATAGCCGAAAGACAATCCTGTTATAAACAACAAAAACAGAGCCGGAATGTAAGACAACGTTATCTTTTGCTCTTTTTTGTTCAACGCGGGTTTAATGAAAAGCCACGTTTGGTAGGCTGCTATCGGAATGGTTAAGGCGATCGCGATGACACCCGATATCATAAAATACACCCATAGAATTTCACTTGGGCCAAGCACAGCCAACTGTTGATCGAGATCGCGGATGAGCCAGCTGTAGATCGGCTGTACGTAAAAGAACGATACCGCAAGAACCGTCATAAATACAACGAGTGTAATGATGATGCGTTTTCGAAGCTCGCCTAGATGATCAACAAAAAACATTTCTTCTGTCTTCATCACATAACCTCCTTTCGTTTTTCTTCTATTAAAAGAAAAGACGCAAGCTTTTATAGGTGCGCCCGCATCTTTTCTTCTGCATACTCTTTATTTTGACTGCGGTTTTTCGTCTTTTTCATCATCCGATGACATTAAATCTTTTGCAGAATGCTTGAATTCACGAAGAGTACTTCCGAACGCTCGTCCGATTTCCGGCAGCTTCGACGGTCCGAAGATGATGAGCGCAATCACCAATATTAAAATTAACCCTGGGATACCAATGTTTGTAAAGCCCATTCATAAAACCTCCTTGTATTCTCGTTTATCACTCAAGTTCTTAATCGTTATGGTGGTCATCATCGTTATCAAATTTAAAGCCTGTGATCGCAACGACGGAAGGACGCGGCATATTGCCTCCGCGAACCTGCGGCCATGTGCTCGTTGGATTCGCTTTGTCTTCTGTTTCTTCTCCTGGATGCTGAACGCTCAAGAACAGCGTTTTTTCGTTTGGTGTAAAAGATGGACCAGTTAATTCTGCTTCATTTGGTGCAGAAGCGAACTGGAACGCTTCACCCTTATCGTCACCGACAGTTGGAATCATGAACATCCCGTTGTTTTTAAAGCTAGTCCATGCGCCAGAATTCAGTTTGCTTGAAGAAATATCTGTAACCGTCCAAAGGTTCGCATTGGAGTCGAACGTCAGATTATCTGGTGCACTGAATCCGCTTTGGCGTCCGCCTGCTGCGAAAATTTCAAAGTCGAATTCCTCTGCGCCATGGTCTCCATCTTTTTCAAAAAAGCGTGTGATGTGACCGTGGATGTTTCCGTGCTTGTCGTTGTTTGTGTGCGCGATAAACACTGTTTGATCTAAAGGTGAGATCTCAACGTCTTCTGGACGGTCTGTTGGTGTAGCACCTAGCAAGATCGCTGCATCGTGTGCGTTTACGACAACGTCAGCTTGTGTTTTGAACTTTTCTAAAAGCGCAGCATTGCCTTTCGCTTTTTCACGAACGGCTTCGATTGTTAATGCAACCCACTTCCCTTTTGCCATGTCAGCCGCATATAACGTACCTTCTTCTAAAAGCTTGCTGTTCGCTTTGCCTTTTGCTTCTACGTACTTCCCTTTACTTACAAACTTGTAAACACAAGCATCCTTCTTATCGTCTCCCATATAGACGACTGCGCGGCCATCCTTGGAGATGCCCATGCTTGCATTTTCGTGGTTAAAACGCCCAAGAGCGGTATGCTTTCTTACTTTGAAGTTCGGATCAAACGGATCGACTTCTATCACCCATCCATAATGCGTCGGATCTAATCCCGCATTTTTAGAGGTGTCTTCATAGTTTTCCTCACATGATAAAACAGTGTTCCAAAGCGTTCGTCCACCCGAACAGTTGGCAAATGTTCCTTGAACCGTCGTGGCACCAGAAACCGCTCCGTTTCCTTTAGCCGGTCCTGTTAACGCAAAAGGTGTGAGCCCCGTTACACGACGAGCATATTTTGAATCCTTGTTAAGTGTCCACTTGCCGTTTTTCTTTTGAACTTCAATAATGGAGCCGCCTTGGTTGTAGAGCATTTTTTCGATCTGAGCCGCTGTGTATTTGTCCCCGACTTTTTCGCCTTCTACATATAAGGCGTTCGTGTATTCGTGGTTGACCCACAGCAAGCCATGATTGCTAGAGTTCTCTATCGGAAAATACATCGTGAAATCGTTATTGAATCCGAATGTGTCGCCTTTTCTGTTGATTACATCGCCATAAGATGCAATCACTTCATATTTATAGCCTCTTGGTAAAACGAGGTCATCCTTATCTGTTGGTGCAATCGGGTTAAACTTGAACCCTTTTTTACGTGGTTTCATACGCATCAAGCTGTCTGATTGTGCGTTTGCTTTCTCAGATAAAACACCTAATCCAGTTGTCGCTGCAGCAAGTGCGGTTGCACCAGTTCCTAAATACGTTAAAAAGGTTCTTCTATTTAATGGTTTCTTTTCCATTTCGTTATTCCCCCTATAGCAAAAAATTTCTTAAGCACCCTTTATACTAATGAGAATTTATTAAGCCACGATGTCACGAATTTAAACAAATGTTTAAAGTTTTGTTTGGTTTTTGTATGAAATAGAGAAGGGCGGACGTAAAAACAAAGGCATTAACGAGGGAATTTATAATTTTTTTATCTCTTAAAAAAGACCTCCCGTTATTTGAGAGGTCTTTTTCAACTACGCTATATTAATTAAAATGTTGAATGGCTCTTTCCAGTTCTAATGAAGTCTTTCGTAAGTTTTCCATCGTTTGCTCTAAGGTTTCAACGGATTTCACTTGTTCGTCACTTGAAGATGCGACCTCTTTTGTTGACACAACGGCTTGATCCATCAAACTTTGTATGACCTCTGTAGAGGCGAATAGTTCTTCTGAGCTTGCTGATAATTGTTCTGTCACGGCAGACACTTCTTGTATTTCATTATTTACGTGTTGAGCAGAAGAGAAAACTTGTGACAAAGATTTTCCAATTCCTTCTACAGATTCTGTCCCCACTTTCACTAAAGTGGCACTTTTTTCAATCTCTGTTAAAGCTTTTACTGTAACATCTTTAAAACTTAAAATATGTGAAGAGACTTTTTCAGCAGATGCTCGGGACACTTCGGCTAATTTTTTGACTTCATTCGCTACAACTGCAAAGCCTTTGCCTGATTCACCTGCTCGTGCTGCTTCAATAGAGGCATTTAAAGCTAGTAAATTAGTTTGCTCGGTAATATCGGAAATTACATGAATCGTTTCTTCAATCGCTTAATACCCATCTGTTAATTGATGGATCAGTTGTTCGGTTGATAACACTGATTGCTCTACTTCCTCAATTTGACGAATTACCTCATCCGCTCGTTTAGTACTTGCTGATACAAGGTCGGTCATATCATTTGATGATTCAGCGACTGTTGTTGAAGAATCAGCAATTCGTTGAATGCCGATCGTCATTTCTTCCATCGCTTGAATCGTTTCATCACTCGTTATTTTTTGGTTTTCACTGCCTTTTGCAATGGCATATATATTAGATGTTATTTCTGTGTTTGAGCCCTTAACCGTATCAATGATTTCATCCAACCGTTTTGCTTCTGCTAGCAAGGTAACGGTAGCATCTTGAGTTTGCATTAAGATACCATTAAGTTGTTCGGTAGCCACTAAAAAATGATGAGTAAATACATGGATTTCATCATTCCCCGAAGATTTTATTGAACGTGCAGTTTCGGCAGCTTGTGATAATTTCCCTTCAGCTAATTCTTGAACGGACTGAGTTAGCGTTGAAATAGGATTCAATCTTTTTCTGATGTACCAATAAATAATACCAAGAATGACACTCATTACTACGATTAAGATTCCTGCTATGACAGGAAATGAGGTTTTAATTATATTGTTTTCAATGGCATGAACACTCGTTGCTGCAATATCAACACCTAAAATCCCGACAACTACTCCTTTATCGTTCGTAATAGGTGCAAAAGCAGAAAGATATTGACCATAATCAGGGTCATCAACGAGTGAAGTGCTGCTCGTTTTTCCTTTAAGTACCTCTGAAATATCTGAGTAAGTAGTAGTAGCAGTAGCAGTACCAATAGGTGCAGCTAATTCATCTCCTTCTGGCATGCCATCCACTAGAATCTTTAATTTCTTATCCGTCCCATCGATTGTGTAAACATACATAGCACCTGTTTTTTCTCGCAGATCGTTCATTTGATCACGCAAAGACCAATAGGTAGGAGATTCAGTCTGATCATTTAAGAACTTCTCATATTCCGACACATTAATTTGAGATGCAAAAGTTCGAGCGGTCTGTACACCTTGAGATCGGATCGTCTGTTCAATGGTTGATTTCGTTGAAAAATATAGAAACGTTAAAAATAAAATCACAAGAATAATAATAGCAATTCCTAAAAAGAAGATAATTTTGGAGCTAAGCTTGCGATGTTTCACTTTTTTCCTCCTGTCGATTAGTACTACCGTTCATATATCGACAGAAATACCCTTTGTTTTATACTAAAACTATGGTACACAAAAGTTTTTCTAAAATGTCTAACTTGGGAAAATAGCTTCACATGTTTAATACTTAGAGGGAGCAACCTCCTCTAATTTTCCCAATATCCCCTCTCTTGTTTATAGGTATAATTAACCAGAGGGCACTTTAATAGAGGTGAAAGCATGGATATTGAAGTGGGGAGTCGTGTCGTTTACAAGGGTGAGGAATACGAGGTATTGTGGATATACGAAAATGGAAATGTGGAAATTTCGAAAAAAGGACATCATCGAAAGATCGAGCTCGTTCAAAAGTCCGATCTCACAAAACTAACGTAAAAAAACTTCCGGCAGCCAATCACCGGAAGTTTTCTTATTTAGAGCTTTGAACGCAGATAGGCATCAATAAACGGTGTGATCTCACCGTCCATAACAGATTGAACGTTACCGACTTCCGTATTTGTACGGTGATCTTTTACAAGACTATACGGATGGAAAACGTAAGAACGAATCTGACTTCCCCAGCCGATTTCTTTTTGCTCTCCGCGAATTTCTGCCAGCTGTGCCTGCTGTTCTTCTAAACGGCGCTGCACAAGTTTCGCCATCATCATCTTCATCGCACGGTCGCGGTTCTTGATTTGTGAACGTTCGGTCTGACAAGAAACCACCGTGTTGGTTGGAATATGTGTCATACGAACCGCGGAATCTGTCGTGTTAACGTGCTGACCACCAGCACCTGATGCACGGTACGTATCAACCTTAAGATCTTCTGTGCGGATTTCTATTTCTGTATCATCCGTAATCTCGGGCATAACTTCACACGACACGAATGACGTATGACGACGGCCAGACGAGTCAAACGGTGAAATACGCACAAGACGATGGACCCCTTTTTCCGCCTTCAGGTAGCCATAGGCGTTATGTCCTTTAATGCTCAACGTTACAGACTTCACTCCAGCTTCATCGCCAGGCAGATAATCAAGTGTTTCCACCTTATACCCTTGGCGCTCAGCGTATCTCGTATACATGCGGAGCAGCATAGACGCCCAGTCTTGAGATTCGGTACCACCTGCACCTGGATGAAGTTCGAGAATCGCATTGTTTTTATCATATGGTTCGTTTAATAAAAGCTGAAGCTCGAAGTCGTTCAATTTCGCGATAAGCTCCTTCAAATCCCTTACAAGTTCTTTCTGAAGATCTGCATCGGCCTCTTCCTTCACCAGCTCATGTGCAATCTCTAAATCCTCGTAAGAAGAAGCAAGCTCTTCGAATTCGTTTACTTGCTCTTTTAAGCCGTTCGCTTCATTTATAACGACCTGTGCCGCATTTTGGTCATCCCAAAACGTAGGTGCACTCATCTGTTCATCAAGTTCACCAATGCGCTCCTTTTTTGAATCGAGGTCAAAGAGACCCCCTAAAGTCATTGATTCGTTTCTCGATAATGTTCAGTTCTTGCTTTACTTCTACTAACTCCATAGTCTTTAGCACCTCATTTATAGTTGTAAACATGGTTCATGTATGCGAATAATCGTTTCAAATCGTTAAAAACATGAGCAAAGAGAGCCCCTGAAGAGACTCCCTTCACTTAACGGTTCTGAGTTATTCCTGCTCAGCGCCGTGACATTGCTTATATTTTTTCCCGCTTCCGCAAGGACAAGGATCGTTTCGTTTAATGTCCTGCTTTTTGCGTACAGGTTTCTTTTTTGTAGCTTCTTGTTTGTCGCTCGGCACAACGGCTTTACCTTCAGCCACTTGTTCACGCTGCATGTTTTGTTCGATCTGTGATTTTAAAATGTAAGTCGTCACTTCTTCTTCGATCGCAGCAACCATCGCTTCGAACATCTCAAAGCCTTCAAACTGATACTCGCGCAACGGATCGGTTTGGCCATACGCACGAAGATGGATTCCTTGACGAAGCTGTTCCATCTGGTCGATATGATCCATCCATTTGCTGTCAACAGAGCGAAGGATCACCGCTTTTTCAAACTCTGCGATCTGTTCTGCCGGCATCATTTTTTCTTTTTCAGCAAATGCAGCATGCACTTTTTCTTGAATCTTTTCTAAAATTTCTTCGCGATCTAATCCAAAGAAGTCTTTTTCGGTAAACACAGGCTCCATGAACATGACGGCGTTCACATAATCCGTGATTTCTTTAATGTTCCACTCTTCTTGAACTTCTGCTTCTGGCGTGTGGACCGTTACGATTCGTTCAATCGTAGAATCGATCATCCGAAGCACGATGCTGCTCAAGTTCTCTGCATCTAAAACTTCTTGACGCTGAGCGTAAATGATCTCACGCTGCTGACGCATAACATCGTCGTATTGAAGGAGCTGCTTACGTGCATCAAAGTTCGAGCCTTCCACACGTTTTTGGGCAGATTCAACCGCTTTTGTTACAAGCTTGGATTCGATCGGCGTGTCTTCATCCATCCCAAGACGCTCCATCATGTTCATTAAGTTATCCGAACCGAAACGCTTCATCAATTCATCTTCCATCGAGATATAAAATTGAGAAGAACCTGGATCTCCTTGACGACCTGCACGACCACGAAGCTGATTATCGATACGACGGGACTCGTGGCGCTCTGTACCGAGAATATGAAGTCCGCCCGCTTCACGAACACCTTCGCCAAGCTTGATGTCCGTACCACGTCCGGCCATGTTCGTCGCGATGGTTACCATGCCAAGCTGACCCGCGTTTTCAATGATCTCTGCTTCACGCTCATGGTTTTTCGCATTTAATACGTTATGCTGTATTTTACGTTTCGTTAATAGCTGGGATAACAATTCAGATGTTTCAACGGCAACCGTACCGACTAAGATAGGCTGTCCCGTCTTATGGCGTGCTTCAATTTCAGCCGCAATTGCCTTAAACTTTCCTTGCATCGTTTTATAGATCAAGTCAGATCTATCGTCACGCGCGATCGGGCGATTAGTAGGAATCGCAATAACATCCATATTGTAGATGTTGCGGAATTCCTCTTCTTCCGTTTTCGCCGTACCCGTCATACCTGAGAGCTTATTATACATACGGAAGTAGTTCTGGAACGTGATCGTTGCGAGAGTCATACTCTCACGTTGAATCTCAAGACCTTCCTTCGCTTCGATCGCTTGGTGAAGTCCATCACTATAGCGGCGTCCTGCCATCAGACGGCCCGTGAACGGGTCAACGATGACGATCTCACCGTCTTGCACAACATAATCAAAATCACGCTGCATGATCATGTTTGCTTTTAAGGCCTGATTGATATGGTGATTGAGCGATACATGCTGGTAGTCAAACAAGTTGTCAATGCTGAAAATCTTCTCAGCTTTATTGATTCCTTCTTCTGTCAGCTGAACGTTCTTCGTTTTTTCATCAACTGTAAAATCTTCTTCTTTTTTCAACTGGCGCACGAACATGTTTGCCATCATATAAAGCTGCGTAGATTTCTGTGCAGAGCCCGAAATAATCAATGGTGTACGCGCTTCATCGACTAAAATTGAATCGACTTCATCGACGATCGCATAGTTGAGTCGCTGTACCATCTGCTCTTTATAAACGACCATGTTGTCACGCAAATAATCGAAACCAAATTCATTATTCGTACCATACGTAATATCCGCATCATACGCCTCGCGCTTTTCTTCCTTGGAAAGGTCGGATACGTTCAGGCCTACCGTCAACCCTAGAAAATGATAAAGCGGCCCCATGATCTCAGAGTCACGTCGAGCTAAATATTCGTTTACCGTAACAACGTGAACTCCTTTTCCGTCGAGCGCATTCAAATAGACCGGCATGGTCGCAACGAGCGTTTTACCTTCACCGGTTTTCATTTCAGCAATATTTCCTTCGTGCAGCGCTACCGCTCCCATGATCTGTACAGGGTAGTGGCGCATCTGAAGCACACGTTCAGATGCTTCGCGCACCGTCGCAAACGCTTCTGGTAAAAGGTCGTCAAGTGACTCCCCTTTTTCAATGCGTCCTTTAAATTCCGCTGTCTTCTGAGCTAATTGTTCGTCATTTAACGCTTTAAACTCATCAGCTAATGCTTCAACTTTTTCTGCTATCTTTTCGTATTTATTTAACGTTCGGTCATTGGAACTTGGAAAAATCTTTTTCAAAATGCTAATCATCCGAATAAACGCTCCCTGTTCTCGAGAATTATATACCACTTCTATTCTACCAGTTTGTGAAACGAGCCACAAGAAATCCCAAATCTTTTCATCTGAATTGTATCATTCGCAAAAAGCCATTTCCCTATTTATGTGAAAAATTCAGAAAGTAAACGATAGATTAGTTAAACACATGTTTAAAGAAGACAAAATGTTCTTATTTTGGTAAAATAATGGAAAGTTTAGACAGGAGGATCAGAATGGAAAAAGCCGAACTGGAAAGAACAGACATAAAGCCGCAAGAGCGTAATGAAAAAAGTAAAACGATCATTCTTACATTGATCCTAAGTGTGTTCTTTATCGGTGGAGTTGGTACGTGGGGATATTATGCCCTGTTCGGTGCAAAATCGGCATCTGACTTCAATCTCCCCTCTACGGAGGAAGTGTTAGAGGCCGAGAAAAAAAGCGGAACTCCTATCTACAAACCAACCATGGCCGTAACCATAATGGAAATTCAAAAGCGAATAAACGATATGCATGAGTATTGGAACAGCGAACTGGGCTATGACCAGTGGACGAACTATCGCATAGATGCGAACAAAGGGGAGTTAAAAGGAATCGCAAATGATATAAGAAGCGATATTCTCCCTTATGTGACAGGTCCTCTACAAAAAGACATCGAAAATGCAGCAAGTAAAATTGACCAAAGCCTCGAAACGAAGGGTGTTGAACCATTAAAAGGGGTACACCGGATTTTTCATGATCTTGACATTACATTGAACGGCTATCAACAAGCGAGCGAGTATTGGGAAGTAACTGAGACGTGGGCATGGTTTCAGAAAGCTGCTGCTCAATAAAGGTTAGTATGCACTGCCCTCTTAAATGAGGGTTGGTGCTTTTTTTATGGTAGGGAATGGAGGGATGTTAGGTGGTTAGCGTTGAATGCGGAGGCAGTGTCGGTAATTGTCGAAAATCGGATAAAAGCAAATTAACGTGGAATTATTGAAAATAACGTAAGAGAAATGCTGAATAACGTGGAATTATGAAAAATAACGTTAGACAAATGCTGAAACAGCAGTGTATATCTTTTCGTGTACTTTCCATACCGACAACAAAGGATTTATGTACATCCAAAATAAACAAAAAAAATAAGGCTCACTCCTAAAGGGTTATTCCCTTTTGAGTAAGCCTTTCTTGTTCATTTTATTACGATTTTGCCGCAGTCATATAATGATCTTTCAGTTGATCCCTGAGAGTCCGTTTTAAGAACTTTCCTACCGAGGTTTTTGGAATTTCATCCAAGAACACGATGTCGTCCGGAATCCACCACTTCGCAAACTGCGGTTTTAAATATTCCATAATCTCTTCTTTCGGAACCTTTCCTTTTGCTTCATCTTTTAACACGACGCACGCGAGCGGCCGCTCCTGCCATTCGGGATGCGGAACTGCAATCACTGAGGCTTCAAGAACATCTTCGTGTGCCATGATCGCATTCTCTAGATCAACAGACGAAATCCACTCACCGCCGCTCTTAATCAGGTCTTTCGTACGGTCAACGATCTTAACAAAGCCTTCTTCATCCACCGTCACGACATCTCCCGTATGAAGCCATCCGTCAACGAACGTTCCTGCTGTCCGGTCATCCTTGTAATATTCATCAGCCACCCAGTTCGATCGGAGTAAAAGCTCACCCATCTCGTTTCCGTCCCACTTCACCTCACCGTTTGCGCCGATGATTTTCATCTCTACGCCAGGCACCACATAGCCCTGCTTTGCAAGGATATCCAGTTTTGCTTCATCCTCTAAATCGGTTTGATAGGTTTTCAGTCTTGTAAAGATCACAAGCGGACTCGTCTCCGTCATCCCGTAGGCATGCATGAACGGAATGTTGTGTTTTTCTTGAAAAGCTTTGATCATGCCTTTCGGCGCTGCTGAACCTCCACATAAAACTGACCTTAGGCTCGACGTTTCATAGCTCTTCTGATCCAGTTCACGAAGGAGACCCATCCAGATCGTCGGTACTCCAGCCGTAACTGTAACCTGCTCCATCTCTATGAGTTCAGCAAGAAGCTTAGGCGTAAACTGCGGCCCTGGCATAACCTGCTTTGCCCCAAACCAAGTAGCCGCGTATGGAAGACCCCATGCATTCACATGGAACATCGGCACAACAGGCATACATACATCACTTTCGGAAACCGCTCCGCAATCGGCAAGTCCAAGTGCCATGGAATGAAGAACAGTCGAGCGATGCGTGTACGTGACACCTTTCGGATTCCCGGTCGTCGCAGACGTATAGCACATCCCGACAGGATCGTTTTCATCCACGTTTTGCGGGAACTCATAAGCCGGGTCACCACTCTCTACTAGTTTTTCATAGTGATAGAGAGGCTGAAGATTGGACTGTGGGAGCTCGTCTTCATCGGTCATCAAGATATACGCTTTTACGTTAGGAATATGGTCTTTTATGTGTTCAACAAGAGGAAGAATGTCTTGATCAATCAATAAAACCTGGTCTTCGGCGTGATTGATAATGTATGCGATATGCTGAGGGGAAAGTCGAATGTTGATCGTGTGAAGGACTGCTTCAACACCTGGAATGGCAAAATAGGCTTCAAGATGGCGATGGTGATTCCATGCAAGCGTGCCGACACGTTCACCTTTTTGAACCCCAAGCCGCTTGAGTGAACTGGATAAGCAGCGGGTCCGTTCACCGATATCCCGGTAACTGAACTTTCGAATACCCGACATCGTTCGGCTCGTTACTTCTTTTTTTGCAAAATACCGTTCTGCATGCTCCAACATACTCGTAACTCGAAAAGGCACATTCATCATCATTGACTGCTTCTCCTCCTTTAAATAAAAACCTAGTCTTTTTTGTAAGCGTTATCACTATTGAACTAGTTCACCTCATGTAGGGCAAAATCCTTCTTTGAGTTGGTTATTAACATGCAAGAATATACAAAAAAATGATGAAAGTCAGACTTTCTTTTTGAAAAATTCTATTTGTAGCTTGTTTTTACGTTAAACTTAAAAAAAACGGCATAAAAAGGAGTGTCGATTATGCCAGATTGGTCGTATCATACATTTTTTAAACCCATACTGTTCCGGATGAAGCCTGAAAGAAGCCGGGATTTTACTTTGCAGATGATGAACACGCTCGCGAGGTTTCCTTATGGAGATAAAATCATTTCCTTCTTTGGTCACATGCAGCCGCCTGCACAATTAGAGCGAAATTTGGCAGGCATTCGTTTTCCTTCACCTGTAGGTATCAGCGGTGCATTGGATCCACATTTAAAAGGAACAACAGCTTATTCTAATTTAGGATTTGGATTTATAGAAGTTGGACCCATTTCGATAAGATCTCGTACACTAGGTGAGCCAATCGAACGTGATACAGAAGAAGAAACATTATGGTATCAACATTTGCATGCCAATTTAGGATTAGATGAAGCTCTCATAAAACTCCAACAGATTAAGCGAACCGTTCCAATAGGTATAGGGATTAAAGGAGAAACTGAAGAAGAGTTATTGCATCTATCTGAGAAGCTTGATGAATATGCTGATTTTTTGATTGTTGATCTTAAAGCGGCTAGTTACATCGAGAAGATAAGGAATACGACAGCTAAACCGGTTTTCTTAAAGGTAACCCATAATGATCTGGAAGAAAACAAATTTACCGGTCAAGAGATTGATGGATTTTTGATACGAGAGGGCATTAAAGAAAACAACGGAATTGAACTAGGAAGATCTGAGATGCCTTATTTGAAAACCAGCATTCGACATCTTAAAAATCTTGGTAAACCGATAATCGCATCTGGTGGTGTGCACGAACCGAGCGAAGCAATGGAACTTTTTCGCTCTGGAGCTTCACTAATCCAGCTTCATAGCGGATTCGTTTTTTCGGGACCAGGACTGCCTAAGAGAATTAACGAGCGTTATCTCTATGAGAACGAAACGAAAAACTCTCAGAACACCCCTGGATGGCTACCGTTTTTCTTAATGGGTTTAGGTGTTTTTCTCGCTGGAATCATCGCGTTGATCATCGGACTCACCCACGTTCTTTTATCCTACGACGAGGCGTTTTTAGGAATGAAAAGCGAGGAGATCATGGCTTTCAATCACCATCTGTTTCACTTCATGTCACATGACCGGATATGCCTTGCCGGAGTTATGATATCCGCTGGCTTTATGTTCATGCAGCTTTCTTACCACGGCATAAGAAAAGGGGTACATTGGGCAAGAAAAGCATTCGTTATCGCGGCAGCCATCGGTTTTTTAAATTTCTTTTATTTTTTAGGATTCGGTTATTTTGATAAGCTTCACCTTCTCTATTACTTGATTATTTTTCCCTTTTTCCTATTTGGACTTTATCGGTCTCGAAACATAAAAATTGGAAGCAGCGGGATGAATTTGCACAACAGCATCTCTTGGAGAAAAAGTCAGCTTGGTCAAAGCATGTTTGTGGTTTCAGGCGTATGCCTGCTTTCTGCTGGTATTGTCATTTCGATCATTGGGATGAATGGGGTTTTTGTGCCAGAAGATCTTATGTATTTTTCACTATCACCTGAGCAGATTACAGCATTCAACGAGAAACTTATCCCTTTTATTGCCCATGACCGTGCAGGGTTTGGCGGGGCCCTGATCTCAGAAGGATTTCTTTTGCTGACGATTGCATTATGGGGATATAGAGAAGGCGCGAGTTGGATATGGTGGACACTTGCGATCGGCGGTTTGCCGGGATTCCTTACAGGTGTCGGTACACACTTCATGATTGGTTACAATAACCACTTCCATCTCTCACCCGCTTATCTTTTGTTTGTTTTCTATATTGTCGGCCTGATTTATTCCTATTCTTACTTGTGCGAAAACAAGGAAAATTTAAACTCTTCGACTTCGTTTGAAGCAGAAAAAGTGTAGACGCATGTGCATCTGCACTTTTTATTGTTTACTTCACCTGGGTTTGCTTTTCTAGATTAATAGCTTTTCGGATCGCAATCATCGCCCCCAAATGCATGCCTTCATGATAAAACGTTCGTGGCAGTACTTCGGCAAACGTACTCATCCCAAGCTCCGTTGGTTTATCAAGCTCTTGATCCAAGCGATGTCCAAATTGCTCCTGAATCACCTGCACTTGCTCCATCAAGCGGTTGCGCAGTTCTTCCAGTGTGGGTGGCGTCTGCTGCCAATCTTCCGGCTTCGTTCCGTAGCCAAACAGCTCTCGATAATGGCGAGGTGCTGGATTATCCTCTCTCGTCTTATGATAAAGCCAATCGTATTGATCAAGGTAGATGTGGCCTAAGTTCCAGCGAATGTTGTTGTTGAACCCTTCAGGTACAAAATCAGCCTCTTCCTCCGTCAGACTCTCCACGGTGGACAGTGTGTTCTGACGAAAGGAAGCAAGCTGCTTTAATAAGATGTCATTTTTCATTAGAATGGCCCTCCTAAACGGAAATTTTGTTCCTTCCCTTTTCGATTAAAAGCGTTAATTATCCTTTTTTATGGATAATACCACGTTATTTTCAGTTTCTCCAACGTTAGCAGTGATTTCTCCAACGTTATTTTCAGGAATTCCACGTTATTTTACTTTTATCCGATTTTCGACACACATCGACAAACCCACTCCATCCAAAACAAAAACACACCCCTCAATGAGGAGTGTGCCATCCATTTTTATTTTGTTACATCTCGCCTGCAATCAGTCCATATTTGCCGTCTTTACGTCTGTAGACGACGTTCATCTCACCTGTTTCGGCATTGTTATAGACGAAGAAGCTGTGGCCGAGTAAGCCCATTTGAAGAATGGCTTCTTCTGTATCCATTGGTTTAAAGTCGAAACGCTTTTCACGAACGATTTCAAACTCTTCTTCTTCCTCTAACAGAGCTGTAGATACACCCTCAGTTCCGTTAGCAAACATATGCTTGGAGTTATCAGCATTTCTAAATTTACGGTTTACTTTTGTTTTATGTTTTCGAATTTGACGCTCTAATTTTTCTACCACCAGATCAATTGCTGCGTATAAATCCAAATGACGTTCCTCTGCACGAAGCAAGAGTCCCTTCATCGGTATCGTAACCTCAATGGATTGTTCACTGTTATACACCTTCAAATTGACATGTACTTCAGAGTTCGGAGTTTCGTTAAAATACTTTGTGAGTTTAGTTACCTTCTTCTCCACGTAAGCCCGAATGGCTTCAGTCACCTCGATGTTTTCTCCACGAATGTTAAAATGCATAACTTAACTCCTCCTTTCGGTGATGTATATATATTTCGATATACCCAAAAAGAATTCCTCCGTAACATTTAAAATATTTTGACAATTTCTTAACTTTCTCGACATTTTCTTAATAAAAGGCGTGATAGCGGGGTTTTGGAATAAATGAAATAAAGCCAGATGTGATTAAAAAATATTTTTGATGCAAAAAAAATAAAAACCCGCCTGAAGTTAAACAGGCGGGGTCTCAGTTATGGTCAATGCCCTTGAATTATAGTTTAGTTACGTTAGCCGCTTGAGGCCCACGTGCGCCATCTACAATATCAAACTCGACTTGCTGACCTTCGTCAAGGCTTTTGAATCCGTCCGTGTTGATTGCAGAGAAGTGTACGAACACATCGTCTCCGTCTTCGCGCTCGATAAATCCAAAACCTTTTTCTGCGTTAAACCATTTTACTTTTCCTAACATGTTTCACAATCCCTTCATCATGCGAATCTTTGTATAGATGATCTATACACTTTATAGTATGACACATACCCAAAAATGTTGTCAAAGGCTTAAGATTAGCGAAAAATAAGAAGTTTTGTCGAAAAATCGGTTGCGTAATAAGTGAATAAAAATACAGCTTATACAAAAAATAACCGGCCATTTAAGACCGGTTAGGTAGCTAAAACATCTGCGAAACCATTTGAGCAAGTTTTGCACAAAGGATTGCCGCATACGTACCAACGATGTTTCCGAGCAAGCCCATCAGCAAACCAACTGGCGCTAATGCCGGCTGGAACACGGACGCTACTACAGGAGCGGAGCTTGTCCCACCGATGTTTCCTTGTGAGCCAACTGCTACAAAGAACATCGGTGACCGCAGCATTTTTGCCGCAATAAACAAGAAAAGAATATGAATCGCAAGCCACACAATTCCCATAAGGATATACTGGGGCGCTTCAACAACATAAATCAGGTTCGCTTTTGCACCAATCGTCGCAAGCAGCAAATAGATACCCGCATAACCAACCTTGCTCGCTCCATAGTTTTCAAGCTCACGAACTTTTGTAAAGGAAAGCACGATACCGATCGCTGAGATAATCATGATCGTCCATGTTGCCGCGTTCAAGATTTCACCCTGCGGAAGTTTCTCAGAAAACTTTCCAACAATAAACGCCACACCAAAACCAAGACCTAAAATTCCAAGAAGCTGAGGCACAGCAATTGGTCGAGAATTCTTTTCCTCTAACTCACCGACCTGCTTGTTCACTTCTTCAATAATACGGTTATCCGCTTTGTTCCACTTGTCAAAGCGAGCCTGATACCCAGCAAGTGCAATCATGATTCCCATCCAGCTGTACCCAACCACGGTATCAACCACGATAATCGGAGAAAGAATGTGTTCTGGTGTATCAACGGCTTCAACGAGTGCTGCCATGTTAGCAGATCCGCCGATCCAGCTTCCTGCAAGCGCAGCTACTCCAGTCCAAGCGTCTTCTGGCAAGTACGGCTGGAAGATCGCGAGTGCAATCGGTCCACCGACAATTACCCCAAGCGTCCCAGCCAAAAACATCAAAATCGCTTTCGGTCCAAGCTTCAGCGTCGCTTTTACATTAATGGATAAGAGCAGTAACAACAATCCAACTGGAAGAATGTAAGCGGACACAAAACTGTATAAATCAGACTTCGATGGAATGATTCCAAGAGTCGTTGAGATCATCGGTAAAAAATACGTCCAGATCAAAGGTGGCGCATAATGAAAAAACTTGCTTAAAACACGATTTTTGGATTCACCCAAAACAAAAACAAACCCAACAAGCGCTGCTAAGTAAGCAAAAATCGCCATAGGTTCTTGAATGAGCGGTCCATTAGATGTTGCAAACATACCTATTCCTCCTTAAAAATACTTGAGTCAACAAGTATACAGGAAAAAATCAGTATTCCACGTAAAGTCCTTCTATTGCTAATGTTTTGAATAATAGCAACTTTTTTCTCACTTCTATTTCAAGCTTGGCCACATATAATGCAATAAACAAGCAGGAATCTTAAACAACCGTTTAAAGGAGGCAATGGACGTTGCTGAACATTTTCGAAAAAGTCGTCCTAAGCATGGCCGCAATTCGAATTCTTTCTGGAATGCTCGAAATCACTGCAGCTTTTTTCATGCTGCATTTTAATACCGTTGAACGCGCACTGGTGATCAATTCCCTGCTTTCCATCGTCGGTCCTATTATCTTTTTTTCCACCATGACGATCGGCATCTACGGATTGTCAACCAAGCTATCTTTTTCGAGTTTGTTATGGATCATGCTGGGCATCGTCTGTATTGTGTATGGGATTAAGAAGTAATCTCACGAAAAACGTACTTAATCTCACGAGTTGGGTCCATAATTTCACGAAAACACACCTTAATCTCACGAGAATTGCATGATACTCGCGAACCGACAAATTCCAACAAACCTACGAAAAAAAACCTTAGCTGACATGGGCTAAGGTTTCTTTACTTCTTCTTATCAAAATACATCCCGTCTGCTGACATCGTTTGATACGGGTTGGCGTATTGAGTGTTTTTTTCTTTTTTTAATTTCATGATGGAAAGGTTATGCTTGATCTCCTCAAACTGGCGAGTTAAAAGGGGATCGATCGTTTCGTTCATCTTCACGATCATCTTCCCCATCCGCTGTTCTTCTTCCGAATAAGTACCAGGAAGTTTTTCAATGATCGCCTGACGCTGTTCTAAAAGCTCATTTAATCGCTCTATATACGGCTCACGATCCTCTTTTGGCAACCCGGCCATCACATGATCAAACAGATTTTTCGTAATCTCGAGCAAGATCTTGACCGCAGGCATTACACGCGTCCCGTTTCGCCATGCTGCTGGCGGCGGTTGATCTGAATCACTTCTTTCCACGTGTTGCGAAAATCCAGCACGTAATCTTCCACTTCATCCAAAATCTGAACATCGCTTTGAATGTTAGCCTCGATTAATCGACGGTTGATGTAATCATACATCTGCATCATAGATTTAGAAATTTCAAGATCCATGTTCAGCGTCACCATTAATTCCTGAATGATCTTCTGTGCTTTTAATAGATTCGTATTCTTGTCTTCTGTATTTTTTAACTCAATCGCCGTACGGGCAAGACCGATAAATTTTAAACAACCGTTGTATAACATGAGCGTCAACTCACCAGGTGACGCCGTTTGGACTGAATTATTCTGGTACGCTTTATTCGCGTTAAGTATGGACATGTAAAGGTAACACTCCTTTTGGTTTAAAGATTACTGTCCGCCGCCAAACTGTTGCATTAAATATGCTCCTTGCTGATTCGATCGCTGAATGGCAGCTTCCATTGCTTGGAACTGGCGCCAATAGCGGTCCTCCACTTGTATCAAGCGATCTTCAAAAGCGGAAATTCGCTTATCGACGTCTGTTAACTCACGGCCAAGTGTGAACTGAGCGTTCGTACGAAGAGCGTTTCCAGCTTTAAGTTCGATCTTATCAACCGTCGAATCAATGGTTTCACGAAGCTTTTTAGCCACACCTTTTTCAGTGCCATCACCTGTGAAAAGCTTCATAACTGCATCTGGATTGCCAGCTAGAGCTGCCCGGAGTTTTGTTTCATCAAGTATGAGTTTCCCTTTATCTAAATAGTTTGGAGATGTCGTGATTCCAATCTCAGAAAGCTGATCGTAATTAGTATCACCTGTATTTACACTTGCGTATAAGTCGGAACGCATTGCGTTTAATCCGCTTAAAAGAATGGAATCTCCACGCAGCATGCCGCTTTTCGCCTTCTCATCCCACAGCTCGGCTTCCTTCTCAGAAAGGTCCTTACGCTGAGCATCTGTTAACGGAGGAAAATCACGGTACTTTGTTTCAGCTGTTTTTTTATTAATTGCTTCGATCGTTTCGTTATATTTATCGACAAAAGATTTAATCATGTCAAACGTTGAATTCGTATCATTTGCAACCGTAATATTAGCCGTTCCTGCTTGCTGAAGAGTGTACGTTACCCCGCTGATATCGAAGGTGTTAGTAGAACGGGTCGTCTGGTAACCATTAATTTTAAAATCAGCATCTTTGCCGTTTGTTTTTCCGGTAGTAGTGATTTCTCCATTAACTGCTGCATCTGTAAAACCTAATCCCACCATAAAAGATTGCGTACCGGCATCATTATTAACAGTTATTGAAGCATTATCACCAGTATCTTTTTTTGTTATTACAAACTTTTGTTTTTGATCATCATAAAACGCAGTCACACCAAGCCCAGAAGAATTAAACTGTGATACAATCTTGTCTAAATTATCACCATTTTTTATATCAACCGTTTGAGCAGAGGTTGTCTTGCCGTCTCCAGATGTTACATTAAACGTAAGTGTTATATCTGCAGAAGCTGTATAACCAGCAGCAACAGTTCCTCCACTAACCCACATGGCTGGTGTAGCAGTATTTAAAACCTCTATGCTTGTATTTGTATTTACTGCACTACTACTTGCTTTTGCTGAAACAATACTGGAGTTGGAGCTTGTTACAGACTTCGTTGAAAACTTTCCTTGTAAGGCTATGCCATCAAAAATCTGCTTGTCCAAGTCGCTTAACAATTTATTCATTGAACGATAGTCGTCGCGCTGCCATTCTAACGTTGTTTTTTTCTGTGCCAGCTTGTCTAATGGAATACGCTCGGCTTTCATCAGATCTCCTACAAGCGTGTCAATATCCATTCCACTCGCTAATCCGCCGATTCTCATAACCACGGTTCATCACCGTCCCTAAATTTTTTTATCTACGAAAATACCCATAAAATCAATCATTTCAGCATACATATCAAGAAACTTTCTATTAGGTATCTCTTTTACAATTTCTTGTGTCACTTCATCGACAACCTGAACGTAATAATCATTCAATTTTTCATGAAGAACAAATTTTGAAGAAGTATGTACGGGTTTAAGCATATCGTTCATCGCTTCGATAACTTTTTCTAATTTTTCTCTCGTCGGTTTTACATAAACTGGAGCTTCAGCTTGCGGAGTACTATCTTGTTGGTTTTGGCTTTTAAGCACAGGCTCAGATCTTTGAATCGTGGGTGAACTAATTGCTTGTAGTTCCACCTTCATCGCCCCTTTAATTTTTCTCTACGACTTATATCGGATTCTTCCATTAATTGTTGAGCATCACATAAATTTTATTACAATTTTATGACTGTACTCATTCATTGTGTTTTTTATTGTAAAATAGTTCATGTTGAAGAATAAAAATGAAATAACATAACATTATTTACCTTAAATCATTTATTACTTAACCTAAAATGAAATTTTAAAATAATACTTACGAGAGGATTATGGCAATAATGAAAGACTTACATAACGAACATCAAAAGAAACGTGCCCAATCGACAAAGTATCGAGTGGACCGGAGAGCTGCCATTACACAACCTCAACCTCGTTTAAAAAATAGATACATAACCGGACTTGATGGATTACGAGCCATTGCGGTCCTTGCGGTGATTGCCTATCATTTGAACTTTGAATGGGCGGCTGGAGGATTATTAGGGGTGACCGTATTTTTCGTGTTGTCCGGATACTTAATTACCGATCTTCTGATTGCAGAGTTCGTAACAACCAACTCTATTAATCTGAAAAACTTTTGGATTCGCAGAGCACGAAGACTTCTTCCAGCCATGTTCACCATGCTTCTCGTTGTCGTGACATGGGTCACTATTTTTCAGCCTTCTATGTTGGAGAAACTTAAAGATGATACCGTTGCAGCCCTTTTGTACGTCAGCAATTGGTGGTACATCTTTCAAGACTTATCTTATTTTGAGAGTTTTGGACCGCAATCCCTCCTCACCCACTTTTGGTCACTAGCCGTGGAGGAACAGTTTTATATCCTATGGCCCTTACTCATGATTGGGTTTCTAAAATTAAAAGTGCGAGAAGGATTACTTTTTACGATTATTCTTTTAACAGCAATAGTTTCAGCGCTGGGCATGGCTGTATTGTATGAGCCGGGAACTGATCCAAGCCGCGTCTATTACGGAACCGATACACGGGTTTTCTCACTGCTACTCGGAGCAAGCCTTGCCGTAATCTGGCCAAGTCGAAAACTATCAAGCCATCTCCCGCCTGAAATACGGTGGAAGTTAGATTTTGTTGGCGTGTTTGCACTGGCTTTCATTTTTTATATGTTTTGGAAAACGGACCAATATCAAGACTTTCTTTATCAAGGTGGTATGGTTGCGATGTCCGTTGCTTCACTCCTTGTGGTCGCTGTAATCGTTCACCCTTCCAGCAAAATGAACAAGTGGTTAAGCTTCAAGCCGTTACGCTGGATCGGGATTCGGTCATACGGTATCTACCTGTGGCATTTTCCAGTCATCGTTCTTTCTAGCCCGCAATGGGGAGCAGCTGAACCTAGCATTGCTCAAACATCGGTTCAACTTTTATTGATCGTTGTGCTTGCCAGTCTTTCATGGACGTTTATTGAGAACCCGATTCGAAAAGGCGCTCTTTCGAAATTTTGTAAACTGGTCAAACATGGAGAATGGAGACGCGAAAAATCTTTTGTTGGAAGGTTTGTTACCGCAGCAGGCATTTTAGGCATCTTGCTGGCGATCTCAACGATTGGATTTACGACAACATCTATCGCACTCAGTAAAGGAAACGTGCTGAATGTGATACAAGAAAAGGTAGGAAAAGAGGAACCACCTGTTGAGAATGCGACAAAAGAAGAACCTGTGCCTGCTCCCCCTTCACAAGTAGAAGAACCCAAGCAGGAAAAACCGCCTGTCAAAGAAACACGGGCAGTAACCGTGATTGGGGATTCCGTCATGATAGACGTCACACCTCACCTTGAAAAAGCGTTCTCGAAAGTGGAGGTGGATGCGAAAATCGGCCGTCAATTTCGAGAAGGAGAGGAAATCGTTCGGCAAAAGAAAAACGCTGGAGAGCTTGGGGAAATCGTTGTGATTGAGCTCGGCGCAAACGGGCCATTATCTGATGAAAAACTAGAATCTTTCATTGAGGAAATTGGAACAGAGCGGGAAATCTATTTCATCACAACCCGAGTACCAAAGCCTTGGGAACGAGAAGTCAATGATACCATCAAAAGCGTTGCAGCCCATTATAAAAACGTAACCGTGGTCGATTGGTTCTCAAAAAGTGAATCACATCCGGAATACATTGGAAACGATGGCGTGCATCTAACGCTTACAGGCGCGGAGGCATACGCTAATTTCTTACTTCACCATATCAAATAAAAGAAGCCAATCACCTCAAAAAGGTGGTTGGCTCTTTTTTATTCCTCTTCCGTAATAAGAGGATTTTCTTTGCCCTCTGGTGCAGGAAATTCTCCTCGTGGCAGGTCTTTTAAGTAGTCAGTAAGCTCCGGTAAATAGTACGCTGCAATTGTAACTTCATATTTTAACTGGTCAGGAGTCACTTCTGCAGAGGCCATCTCAATTTCATCTAGACCAGTAAATGTTATTGCCTCAATAACTGTAACACGCTTCATTTTTTGGATAGATGTTAAAAAATTTATCAGTCCATTATAATCTTTGGACACTACTGATAGTTCAGCGGTTATTTTTTTTACGCCATCAGGTAATGTTTCAGGTGTTACGATCACTTTATTATCAGAAACAGTCGTTTTTGATTGACTTGTTGCATCCTGAGCGGAAGGGGCAGGCTGACTTTCTATTTGATCGGATTCCTCATTACTAACCCCATCTGCTGCTAGTTCTTCCTCATCCTTCACTTCTCCATCGCTGAACTGCATGGTTAAAATTAAACTGTCCGATAAAACTTCTGCTTTTTCGAATTGAAGCATCAATTGATCGATTAATGGTTTAACAGGAACCTCTTCTTGAAATAAAAACGTATTTTGATTCATTGGCGAAACTTCCTCTACAAATGAACCCGACTTTTCTAAATAGGTTCTTAGTTGTTGAATTTCAGAATCAACCGCGACTATGCTGTTATGCATAGGAGAAAGGATTGCAAGATATCCGTATATACCACCAACCGATAATAAAAGCAGCAAACTAAGAGCAATGTAGGTAAGAAGTTTTCTATTCTCCCTCATTATCTTCACCTATCAACGCTTGTAATTTATCTTTATGAAATGCAATTTTATATTGACTGCGGTATCTAGGCAGAATATTTTCATAAGCAGTTACATCCTTACCTTCCTCTAGCTCTTGAAAGTTGGATGTTTCCATTTTTTCAATGAAAGCTTGTGTTAAATAAGGTGAATTTGTAAGTTCATGAAGATAGTGTGATGTATCAGCCAATGTGTCAAACTGTGCCTCAATGATAATAGATGACTTGTCCCGATACTCGTATTTCATGAAGAAACCTCTTTCAGGCAACAGTGCTACTAGATGCTGCAACAGTTCGACAGCTGCAATTTCTTTTGCACGAACATACTCAATCTTCTCAATAAGAGGTTTAGTTTCAATACCCAATTCTGCCTGTTTCTGCTTGTTTACTTGTGCCTGCACAAGCAGCTTCTCTTGCTGCAATATTTTTTCTTTTTGCTCAAGGGTACTTGTGCTTACATAATAATTGAGAGCGAGCCAAGTGGCATAACCTAAAAATATAGCAATAGACACGATTAATAATATCATCGTTTTAAACGAATTTGCCTTTTTTTGAGGTAGTAAGTTAATGTCAACTAACATCATAGCCCCGCCTCTTTTAATCCTAAGCCAAGTACAACACCAAATTGTGAGGGTAACGCGTAATCGGATTGATCGAGCACATTAACAGGAATATTCAACATGGATTGAAGTCGATCCTGAATATGAGAAAGTTCAGGGAATTCACCAGTCACAACCACTTTTGTAATCCCTTGCTGTCCATTATTCATCGAAAACTTGTAATAGTTAATAATGCGTTCGATTTCAACAAGCTTGTCTTCAATGATGCCGTGAATAAATTCAGAATCACCATGCCATTTCACACGTTGTACTCCACTCGAATGCATGTTGATATTCCAATTTTTCATATCGGTATTAATTTTTAAATAGTTAAAGAACTGCGGTTTATGATGATGAAAAATACTAAGCTGCAAAGAAGGAATATCGAACTGCAAACAAAGAACATGGTCTTCTTCTGATACAAGACGGTTTACATAAATCAACCGATACAGGGCTACGCAGGAAGCATCTGCAGCCACTGGCTTTAGTTTCGCATCTTCCATTAAGGCAGAATATTCGGTAACCATTTGTTCTGAGGCAGCAAATAAAAGGATTTCTCTTCTCTCGATATCTTTCTCAAGTAAAACATAGTCAAATACGGGATCTTCAAAGGGAAGGTGAATTGTCCTCCCCAGCTCCATATATAAATATCCCTTTATTTCATCATCCATATGATCAACTGGAATTTGTTGTTTTCGGATAACCAGCTTGCTGTCCGGAATGAGGAATTGAACCTCTCGTCCCTTAATTCCCCAGTCGTTCACGCATTCTTCTAATAGGAGAAGGAGCGTTTCACGGTCCATGATTACGCCATCCTGTATGATGCCTTCTGGCAGATAACGTTCACCGGAGCTTTTAACTTCTAACAACTCGGGCTGCCGCAAATCAAGATAACGAATGACATGATCCTGAATAATTAAGTTGATTCTTCTTTTGTTGAATAGCCCTAAACGAAATCTCATTCCCATACACCCCTGACCATGATTGCACTTCTGGTTAAACATCAAACTCTAGCAAAAGAAAATCCGAACCTAGTAATTCCTTTGACCATTTCACCATGTAAGAGATGAAATCGTGAAAAGAAGGCTGTAGACAACAATAAAAAGAGAATTATAGTGATACAGCCTATTTGGGAAATTGGGATTAATTGTAGTTTAAGGATTTAGAGTTACATTATTTCTTGTAGGCTTGGATTGGCTAGTTATATATTTCTTAGTTGCACTTTGAGCTAACGTGACACTATATGTTAGGTTTCCGGTATTCGTTCCTTTTGAAACAACTACAACGCTATTTGCTCCATCATAGCCTGTACTACTTGGATCTGAGGGCTTTGACTCTAAATGTCCTAACTCAATTAGTTTTTCCATTGTATATGTAGCACCACTCGTGTTATTTTCCGATATCACAGCCATTCTAGCCGCATTAATCATTTGTTCAGCATTAGCAATATGAGCATCTTTTTTGGAATTGTCTAAAACTCCTCCAACAGCTACTACTGCAATCGCTGAGATAATACCTAAAATTACGATTACAACAAGCAATTCTATTAACGTTAATCCTTTTTCATTCTTTAAATGCTTTTTTAGTAGGTTTAACATGATAAATCCCCTTTATCGGTTAATTTAATATAAATGCTGTTACCCAATCGTTTTATAGACTTCAAACATGGGCACGATAATCGAAATGACGATTGTTCCTACTATTGATGCAAGGAAAACGATCATTAATGGCTCGATTAAAGATTTTAGCCTGTCCGTTCCGGTTTCAACTTCTTTTTCATAAAAATCAGCCACCTTGGCAAGCATTTCATCCAAGGAACCTGTCTCTTCACCAATGGAAATCATTTGCGTTACGAGTGGAGGAAAAATCCAATGCTTTTTCATAGGCTCGGTTAAACGCTGACCTGTTTCAAGTGCATCCCTGGATTCCCGGATTACTTTTGCCACAACTTCATTCTCGACCACTTTCTCAACGATTGACAGCGCTTGTAGGATTGGCACAGAACTGGAGAAGAGTGAACTCAGTGTTCTTGTCATTCTCGCTAGAGCTGATTTTTGAAGCAGTTTTCCAAACACGGGTACTTTTAAAACAACATAATCAAAATAGTACTTACTGGATTTATTTCTGCGGATAAAGTAGATTCCTATAATAGTTAAAATGGCAAGTAAACTAAGTAACCACCAGAATTTTTGTACAAAATCACTGGCTCCTAAAACAAACAAAGTGATTCCTGGCAACTCTCCTCCTGCATCTTGCAGCATTGCAGCAAAAGTAGGGACAACCTTTGCTAGCAGGAAAATAACAACGAATACGGCAACAACCCCAACAATCATGGGATACATCATGGCTGAAACGATTTTTTGTTTCGTGTAGTGCTGTTTTTCATAATAAGTGGCCAATTGATCAAGCGTTTCATCAAGACCCCCGCTCGCTTCACCCGCTGCTGCCATATTAATAACCATTGGGGGAAACACAGCACGGTGCTTGCTCATTGCAATAGACAAAGGATTTCCTTGTCTCAACTCCTCTTCGACGTCGGCTAGCACCTTTTTTAAGATTTTGCTTTCTGTTTGTGCAGATAGAATGTTGGTAGCATCCACTACGGAAACTCCCGCTCGCAGCAACGTTGCAAACTGTCTTAAAAAGATGGCAAACGGCTGTGATTTCACTTGTTTACCGAACGAAATCTCTTTGTTTAAGAAGGATTGCTTTACTTCCTGGACATCCATGACCGCAATGCCTTTTTCTTTCAATTTCATGACCGCTTCGCGTTTGGATAGCCCCAGAATGGAACCCGTTCGTTTCTTTCCGCTCTTATCGCGGCCCACATAACTAAATTGTGCCATCCTATCCCCCCTTCTCCAGGAGATATGGTTCTACATACTCTTTTGAAACTTCTTTTCGATCAAGAACATCTTTCGCCGACATTTCAAACGTGTGCATACCCGCGTTCTTACTCGTCTGCATCACACTGTGCAGCTGATGATTTTTTTCGTTTCGTATCAAGTTTGCGACAGCAGGTGTATTGACAAGGACCTCCGTAATCGCTTTTCGGCCATTTCCATTTACGTTCGGTAAAAGTCTTTGAGATAAAACTCCGACTAAAACAGAGGCTAGCTGAGTGCGTATCTGCCCTTGTTGTTCTGGAGGAAATACATCTACAATTCTGTCAATGGTAGAAGGTGCGTTCGTTGTATGAAGCGTTCCCAACACAAGATGACCCGTTTCTGCTGCCGTAATGGCCGTTGCAATCGTTTCTAAATCCCGCATCTCACCTAACAATATGACATCCGGATCTTGCCTTAGCGCAGCGCGCAATCCGTTCGAAAAGGTATTGGTGTCAAAACCAATTTCACGCTGATCAATGACGCACGTTTGATGACGGTGTAAATACTCGATCGGGTCCTCTAGCGTAATAATATGCCGACTCATCGTTCGGTTCATATAATCGATCATCGAGGCGAGTGTCGTCGACTTTCCGCTTCCAGTTGGGCCTGTAACAAGAACCATCCCTTGCTGTTTCATCGCCATTTTCCTAATGGTTTCAGGCAATGAGAGCTCCTCCAAACTGGGGATCACCGTAGGAATGACTCGGAAAGCAAGACTGACGCACGAACGTTGACGATAAGCATTGACACGAAATCTTGATAATCCTTGTATGCCATATGATAAGTCGATTTCGCCCATTTCTTCAAAAACAGGAAAATGTTTTTCTTCAATTACATTCTTTGCGATCGCGAGAGTTTCTTCAGGCTTTAACGGTTCGCTTCCATACCTTTTTAATCCCCCATTAATACGAAAGACGGGAGGCATTCCTACAGATAGGTGAACATCCGAGGCTTTTAATGCAAAAGCCGCTTTAAGCCACTGTTCTAATTGTTCTTTCATGTCAGCACCTACTCACTTATTGCTACGCGCAAGACCTCTTCAGTCGTTGTTAATCCTTTTTTTACTTTAAGCAGTCCATCATCAATTAAAAAGATCGTGCCATTTTTCATCGCGTAATCCCGCAGTTCGATAATCGGTCTGTTGTTCATAATTAGCTTTCGAATATGCTCGTCTACCACTAGTACCTCATGGACAGCTAAACGTCCTTTATAACCGGTCATGTTGCACGTGCCACATCCCTTGCCGCGGTTGACAACATCAATGGAAATTCCACGTTTTGAAAAGATTTCTTTTTCACGCTCCGTAGCATGGAAAGTCTGCTTACAATCCCGACATACCTTACGAACAAGTCTTTGTGCAACCACGCCTGACAGTGAGGCTGCCACAAGAAACGGCTCTACGCCCATGTCTGTTAATCGGGCAATGGTTCCTATTGAATCGTTTGTATGTATCGTACTTAATACTAGATGCCCCGTTAACGAAGCACGTACTGCGATTTCTGCGGTTTCTGTATCTCGGATCTCACCGACCATCACAATATCAGGATCTTGCCTAAGAATGGACCTAAGGCCACTGGCAAAGGTAAGGCCTACAGCAGAATTGACTTGAATTTGATTAATTCCAGCAAGTTGATACTCTACTGGATCTTCAATTGTTACAATGTTCACTTCTTCATGGTTAAGTTTATTTAATGTTGAGTATAAAGTGGATGATTTTCCAGAACCCGTAGGTCCAGTGATTAGAATGATGCCGTTCGGCTGCTTGATGAGTTTAGAAAACCGTTGCAGATTTAGTTTGTTAAATCCTAAGTGATCAAGGTTATTAAGCGTACTGCCTAAATCTAAAATCCTTAAAACAATTTTCTCTCCATAAATGGCTGGCAGAGTGGAAATTCGAAGGTCTACAGGGTGCATGTCCAAGTTAATCTTAATTCGGCCATCTTGTGGAAGCCGGTTTTCTGTAATGTTTAAGTTGGCCATAATTTTAATCCGAGCTGTCAGCATGTTCTGCATATGCTTTGGCAGGCTGCGTTCTGTTTTTAACATGCCATCAATCCGGTATCGAACAACAAGCTTCGTTTCTTGTGGATCAAAATGAATGTCACTCGCTTTTTGTTGAATACCTTGCTGTATAATCTGGTTGACGAGCTTAACAATTGGCGAATTTTCTTCTGTAATGCGGCTATCATCATTGAGTGAAGAACCTTGCGGAAGAAATTCAAGGAATTCCTGTATGGAATCATCAACTTCGTAGTATTTATTTTGAGCTCGAAGAATGTCATCCTTTGCAGCAATCGCTCGTTCAATCTGAAATCCTGTCGTTAGCCGAAGATCCTCTATGATCATAAAGTCCATCGGATCCGCCATCGCTACCAAAAGTTTATCTCCATCTTTTTTAATAGGAATAAGGAAGTTTCGTCTTGCAAATTCCCTAGGAACGATGGAAACCGCCTGTTCGTCAATTGGATAACGGTACAAACTAATGTGTGGAATACCAAGCTGAAACTCCAGCACCTCTATTAGCTGCTGTTCAGTGAGATAGCCTTTTTCAATAAGAGCATCCCCGAGCTTTTGCATTTCACCTTTTTCTTTTAAGGATTGAAGAAGCAATTCTTCCGTTATAAGACCTGACTCAACAAGCAAATCTCCAAGACGTTTTTTATGAACGATCATTCGGCTTCACCACCGTTCTCCTTACCGCCGTTAGCAGGCAGTTTACTTTCTTTTTCACGATTTTCTTCTGAGTTACCGTTATCAGGTGTATCCTGTATTGCTTCCGTTCCAGGAATACCTGGAAGTACAGGCATATTGGGAAATCCAGGGTAAGGGTATCCATAACCTGGATAGATTGGAGGCACATCTGGTGTAGTACCAGGAATAGTCGGATTCACAGTCTGCTCCACTTCTTCTCTCGGATAGCCTCTTTCCTCAATACGGTGCTTAGGTGGATAAAAGTCTTCTGCTAATTTAACTGAATCAACCATTTCACCCTTTAATCCGTAAGATTCGCGGTATACCGTCCCTAAAAACCCTTCACTTCCACCATTTACTACAACAGAGCTAGAAATATCTGCTAGCTGATCATTAAAGTGAATAATCGTTTTTGGTTTAAACACTTGCTTGTCCATCTTCATTTTATAGGTATAAGGAAAAGGAACACCTATTACGGAAACGACCAGTTGATTGTCAGAAATCAAGAAACTTAGTTTGTATGAAGTCGCATTAGGATTCTGAAAGACAAAATCTTTATCAGCTGGCTTAACGAAAGCCTCATAACCCAGACTCGTGTACTCAGGAACTTCTCTGGAGGTATGCCGTTCTATAATCGTAAAATTTGTGTTTTGAACGGCAGTATATATCGCACTTGCTAATATATTTAAATCAATGGAATCTTGAGCGGTCTGACTTACCTCTTCAATGGCGTGTATGAGAGAAAAAGTTCCCCCTGGCTTTACTACAAAACCATCCAGACCCTTGATCCAATCTTCCAATAAGAGATGCTCACCTGGCAGTTTGACCGTTCTTTCACTTACAACTTCCTCCGATTGGCCAAAAGTAGACAGAAATTGATTCATTTCAACTTGATTGTTTAATTGAAGATTTTCACCTACTTGCTTCAAATGCGCGAATAACATCTCTTCATTTAACAATTCATTAAGGCCCGTAACATTCAATTGAGCAATGGCAGCTGTCACAAGCTCTTTGTTCAAATGTACTAGGAGTTTATTAGAAGTTGTGGAAGCACGTTCAATACTGTCTTCCACTTGAAACACCCATGCATCAGGATTAACCAGAACTCTTATATCGTTGTAAACAAGATAAACAGGGGCATCTTTTTTCCAGTTTGACACTTTTTTATTCACAACGGCAATTGCTTCATTTTTCGTTAGATGTTCAATAGAGATAGAGCCAATCTTAACCTCATTACCGAATGTTTCTTCTTCAAAAATGTTAGAATATACCTCTGTTGCGTAAATACTGCTAAAAAACAGAAAAAGTGTTGAAAGACTGATGGTAACAAAGATTAAGAAGAAGCTTTTAGGGTTAAATTCTCTTTTAGCCATCAATAATCGCTCTTATCCTACAACATTCATAGAAAGTTCCGCTAAGATGGCAGGTCCTTTCTCTTGTGCCTTTTGAACATCATCTATCCTCAATGTTGTGCCGTTGGGAAACAAAAGGTTGCCATCTTTCTCGTAAATATCTTTCGTTGTCGTTTTGCCTGTCAGTAGTTTTAATTGTCTCTCTTTTATGAGATCCTTTGGTGTTGCTGCTGAATTTACATTTACGTCTATATGTTCCTTTTGATTTTCTTCCATTTTTTTTATAGGGATCTCTTCAAGTTTCCGTTGGGTTTTAGGTTCTAGATCCTTTGTATCCGAATTGCTATCTTCTTTTACTATAGGTTTCCTTGATTTTATGGACTCTACCTTCTGATAGAAACTTAATCCCGCTTCTTCATTCACGATAAGATCACGTCCATAGGTAATAACTTGATCGGCTGCAAAAACGACTACATTTGACTGAAGAGCTATTTCGATTCCAATGATAGAACCGTCCTTTTCGTCAATAAAATACTCTTTCGCTTCACCGATTAGTTGTCCTTTTGTATCAATTAACTTGGAACCAGTTGCGTTCAATTTTTTTTGAGTAAGTTGGTTCGCAATGGGTATCTCGGTTAGGTCTACAATTGAATAGCGGTCTTCAATCATTACGGCAAATTCACCAACACTAACAACTTTTTCAAAGGGTACTGCTCGTATACGAAGTTCCCAATCTTCTTGTTCCACGATTAAAAAATCAACAATGCCTTGCTTCGAGTTCACCACTAACGACTTCACACGTCCAGCCTCTGTACCATCCTGAATACATATAATTGGCAATCCGATAAAATCATTGCTTTTTTTCAAACCACTCACCCACCTTATATTTTAGAAGCTCGTTAAGTAATCATGAATCTCCTCAGAAATCACCGAATACCCTTTTAATCTATTTTTCATTTCAAGTAGCAATTCAGTTGCTTTAAATACATAGTTTGTGGATATATAAAAATCTACTAAAAGCTTGGCAAACAAATAATAATCCCTGTCTGACAATGGTTGACTGAGTATAGACTCCAGCATCGCTTGATAAGATGGATAATCTCTTTCCTGATAATATAACTCCAGAGTGTTCAAAAACATATATTGAACATCGGTGTCCATGTCCGGATAGTCATCTTTACCAATCAAATCCGACACTCTCACTTCTTGTTCTAGTAAAGTCTGTACAATACATTCTTCTTGATTACTATCAGGATGAACGGCTGTAACTTCTAACCCTTTTTCTATATTCTCTTCCATTTGTTCAGAATGTTTGCTCACGTCCTCCAAATCATCAAACCAATCATGTCGATCTGTTAAACGTTCATCGTTTTGATGATTTTCCAGTATATCCGTGTGTGGTAGATCTTCTAGCAAACTCTCTCTATCTTTTGTCAAAAAAGCAAATTCATCTTCTGAAATTTCTACTTCTGATAAATCCATTGGTTTTTGAGAAAGCGCTAAAGGTTCGAAAGGTTCTAAGGAGGTTGTTGTCTCAACAAGCAGTTCATCTTCCTGAACCTTTTCCTCGTTTATTTCTAATTCCTCCAAATGTATCTCCTCATATTGTTCAATCTCTACTTTTTCTTTTGATTGGTTTAGTATTTTCTCTGCTGTGGCAGCACTTTCCGCTTCCACTTCACTAGGCTGCTCCATCCTCAATCTACTCTCAGGTCTAATTCTTGGTTCCTTTTTAAAAGAAAGAAGAATTTCCGCTCTCTCTTGTGCCTGAGCCTTTTTAGCAACGTACCTCTTCTCAGCAAAGTAAGAAATAATAAAAGCTACACCAATCATTGTGGCTATTGAAGTCCAATAGGATAAGACATTTAATAGAAACAACCCACCCGTTGCTATCAAAAACACTACCCCTAATAGAATTAATTTAAATTTCATAGGAATACTTGAAGGAAAAAAATACAATAAAGGACTGACAAGTAAAGTAAAAACAAGCAGTATGATAATTTGTGTCAAGAATTTTCTCCTCCTGTTCCATATCCCTCTTTTAATTACTATAATACTACAAAATTTCTAAAAAATATCCATATACAAGAAAAAATTCTGAAGAATATTGTATAATAATAGATAATTCAGTAAATTTGTAGGTCATATAGACTATATTTTATAGAGGGCGTGAACCATGCTATCAGAAAAAGGATTTTCATTAATTGAAGTACTTGTATCCCTTACGATCCTCTCCGTTTCGGTAATAGGAATCTCGCAATTTTTTATGCAAGCTAACCAAATATCAGCTGGAAACAATAGCAAACTAGTTGCTACAAACCTTGCAAGAATGACGCTGGAACGCGTTCAGCATGACTATGCTTCATTCGAGGTCTCTCCTGCACCAAAGGTTTACTCAAAGACTGACTGTAAAACAGCAAGCTGCCAAAATTTATATGAAAATATGGTCAATAATACGGTGTACGCTATTAAAATAGAAGTAAAAAACCAATCAGGTGAAGAGTCATCCATTAAACTATTTCCAGTAAAAGTAACGATTCAATATACGAACAATCAAAAGATAAAAAGTACTGCAGTTGAGGGGTATATAAAAGATGCGAATTAAACTGCTCAATGAAAAGGGATTTACTTTAATAGAGTCGCTCTTATCGTTAGTTCTTTTCTCTATTATCGGAACGGTTGTCTATTTTGTTTTACTAAGTGGGTTACATACAGAAAAAAAAATATATACAGAAACATTAATTCGGGATGAAGCAGACCTTGTCATGTCTCAAATCATTGATGTCCTTTACACAGCACCGGCGACAAAAGTAAAGGATGCTGCACCGGGCAATGGAAGTCTTCTCATCTATCAAAAAGATGCCGCAAATAATACGACGGTTGGTTTTGTTGGCCAAGAACCAATCATTAACGGCCAATCGATTGGTTCCAGTGGTTTTGATTTTACGAATTCATCCATACAAAAAATTGGGAACAGTGTGAAAATCATTTTAAACGTAAAAAGCAAAACCAATCAAAAGGCAAAGCCATTATCATTACAAAGTCAATTTGGACTCCTGGAGGAATAACATGAATCGCATTCTTTCTGAAAAAGGAAATACGTTAATTGTCGTTCTTCTCATGATTGTCATTTTAACTGTAGCGGGACTTTCCTTAGTCACCACAACCTTTAACGGCGTAAAAAAAACAGATGCACGTGAAACGCAAATCCAATCAGTAGAGCTCGCAGAAAAAGGAATTGATTATTTAGCGGTATTGCTTGAAACAAAAACACAGGCACTTGCAGGACTTTCAGCGAAGGACTTTGAAGATGCCTTAACAAACATCTTGCAAAAATATGAAGTAAATAGCGCGAATGCCGCTTTCTTGCCCCATTCCGCACTACCAGCCGACGATGGTGTTCTGAAAGTTAAAGTCTATGATCGTAAAAAGCTGACTTCAGACCCAGAAGACTTATCCCAGACGATGATTATACATAGCGAAGCCGTAGTTAACGGTAAAAAGAAAATACTCACATCTACCATCCGTCTTGGAGCCAAGCAAGTGCCTGATGCATTGAAATATGCCCTTGGTGCCTACAACCCTTGTAAAGGAACAAACAACTGCAATACGAAAGATGATGATGGAAATATGTTTTTGCATGGAGGAGTAGCGATAAAAGGTGATTTGTATGTAGAGAGAAACTTAATTACAAAAAACAAAGGAATCGTTGGAGCAGATAAAAATTGGGTAACATCAGACCTGCCAAGTGTGGAAGGAGAAAATGGTAAAAAAGCACATCTCATCCTTCCGGGAAACCTTTATAAATTAAATAGCGACCGGAAATATAGTGATCATATAAAAGAAACCAACTTCAGTTCGTATCAGAGTATTAATAAACAAAATGTCAGCTCAGCCTTTACTGCATATACGGCAGCAAACAAAGAATACGTACCTATTGTAGATTCTCGTTCACCTCAGTTTTCACCGATTCATATTGAAGGCCAAAGGAGCCATTATTACTTTCCGGATCATGGCAACTCTTTTCCTGTAACAGAAGTACATGACAGTAATTTTAACAACATTCCACATAAAGAAAATATAAAGAACAGATATGAAAACGAGAATGTATATGTAAACTCAAACAATGACATTAAATTTAATGGGAGTTTTACATTTAATAGACTTAGCTCAAAAACGTACTCAGAAGATCGTGACATTATGATTAGAAGCGGAAAAGACGAATGGAGCCAGCTGACATTCAAACAGGGAGCTTACTTTGGCGGTGATGTTATCATCGGTAATCCAAGTACCAATCATTACAACTTTAATAACTATGACAAGTTTGAAATAGATGGTCCGATCTTTGTTGATGGAGACCTTACCATTTGGGGAGCGAATATAAAGTTTAATTCCACGATCTATGTAACCGGTCAGACGACCATTCGCTTTTCCAGATTACAGGGCATAATGGATCCAAATCATATCGAAAAGTCACTTGTATTGTTCGGAAAAGAATCCATTTTAATCGCAAACAATAATGTGTTCGGAGACGACCCTAACATCATTCGTGGTTTCTTTTATTCAGAAGACCTAATGGAAATCTACGGTGTTGGGTCAAATGTAGAAATACAAGGTGGCGTATTCGGGAGAAAAGTGGTGCTGAACGCAACAAGGGGAAAAGTTAGATATGCTATAGGAGATGGCGATGAAAGAGGAAATGGAACATATATTTTTGAATTAAACCAAACTCAGATCTCACCTGACAAGTCTCGCTTAAAAATCATTTATAACCCAGAACTTATCAAGAATCCGCCTGAAGGATTACCAACCGTAAAAGACTTATCTGTAACACAAGTAGATCGCAAAATTCAATAATAATGAGAGTCTTCTTATGTGGAAGGCTTTTTCTTTTTGCGGAAGGCATAATCTATGGGAGCAGCCAAAGATTGATATAGATGTGATATAGAACGACAAAAAAATAGATAATAAAAGCTATATATAGAAGGATCCGAACTCTTTTATGCAAAGGAACGAATCCTGACAAAAGGATTAAACATGAAAAAAGAAACTTCACTGCGAGAAATAATACGGGATCAATCGCATATAGAGTTCTCATCAAAGGATTTAGCTCGGTTCCACCCTTTAATAGAAGCTGATGAGTAAAAAGCGCATCGGCCATATTCAAAATAGCCAAACAGGCACTGATCCACAAATGACGTTGAAACTGAAATGCTCCCTCCATCACTCTCACTCCTCTCTATTAATGGAGTATACCCACATTAAGAGAGGATGTTTCCTACAGATGTTCAACAAATAGTGACACAGTATGCTGGTATCTAAAAAGGGAGAAGAAAAGCCCCATTAAAAGGGACTTTTACAGTTTTAGGTCAATTTGACTGCCTAAGTGTGGTTGAAAAGATTGCTCTAGCATCTTCGTGAAGTTTACACTGTTTTGTTCAGATGAGTTCATTACCATTTTCATGACAGAGAGACTCGCTTGTTGTTGAACTTGTGAATGATTAAGTACTACGGATAAAGCAGCAATGTCCATTTTACACCTCCTGTTTCATGTTGGTTGTAAAAAAAGAGACCTTAGTAAAACTAAGATCTCTTTTAAGTAGTTTTAAAATTAACGAAGAAGTTGAAGAACTCCTTGTGGTTGTTGGTTAGCTTGAGCTAACATAGATTGTGCTGCTTGAGATAGGATGTTGTTCTTCGTGAACTCCATCATTTCTTTCGCCATATCAACATCACGAATACGAGATTCTGCAGCAGTTAAGTTTTCAGCAGAAGTTCCAAGATTATTAATTGTGTGCTCTAAACGATTTTGGTAAGCACCTAGCTTCGAACGCTCAGCAGATACTGTTTCAATCGCACCATTAATTGCTGTAATTGCAGTATTTGCATCAGTTTGTGTTGAGATATTAATTCCATCATTAGTAACAGCAGCACCACTAGTTCCTGCTGTTTCTGCATTTGTATTAGCTACATTAACACCTGCTACACCTAACGAAGTTGCATCCATTGCACCAATAGCTAATGTAATATTTTGATTAGCATTAGCTCCAATATGGAATGTTAAATCACCACCAATAGTAACATTAGCGGCATCTCTAGAACCGTCTATTAATTTTTTTGTATTAAATTCTGTGTTATTTGAAATACGTGTAATTTCTTTTGCTAGTTGGTCTACTTCTTTTTGAAGCTCACCACGGTCAGCATCTGTATTAGTATCGTTTGAAGATTGTACTGCTAATTCACGCATTCTTTGAAGAATACTGTGTGTTTCATTCAAAGCACCTTCAGCTGTTTGAATTAAAGAAATACCATCTTGCGCGTTTTTAGAACCCATTTCTAATCCACGGATTTGCCCACGCATTTTTTCTGAGATTGCTAGTCCAGCTGCATCATCACCAGCACGGTTAATACGAAGACCTGAAGATAATTTTTCCAATGATTTAGCTGTTTGAGCACCGTTTGTTGAAAGTTGACGGTACGTGTTAAGTGAAGCGATATTGTGATTAATTCTCATTTTCATTTCCTCCTTGAATGTGTTCCGCCCACGTCCTTGTGGTTGGATGTATTTTGAAACAAGAGTGTTCTTACGGCCGTTAAAAACACCTCTTGTTTCTACATTACTTATATCGGAAATAGAGAAATAATCTTTACTACCTTTTTAATCTTTTTTTATTTTTAATAATTTTTTAAATGTATCTATTGAAGTGTTGGCTGCTTTGTTATTTTCTTCTTGTATTGAAATAAATATCTCTTTTCTATGGATCTCAATATTTTTTGGTGCAGAAATTCCTAGTTTTACTTGATCTCCATCTACAGCTAGAACGGTAATTTCTATATCTTGACCAATTTTTATTGCCTCTTGTAGCTTTCGGGTTAATACGAGCATGTTTTAACCCTCCTGTCCAACAAGTTTGTTTTCTGTTAAAAGGTGTCGTGAAAGATACTTTGAATCGGTTAATACTACTTGTTTCCCTCTGTTCTGTTCTCGATTGATTATAAGTGGAGCTTGTAGATTTGCAGTAGATTTCTCAAATATATCCGCAACCGTTACGATTACCTGAACAAAAACATCGCTAGCTTTGTTCACCTGCAAATGTTCTTGGTCAGTCAAAGACAGTTCAAAATCATAATTCTTAAAAAACACAAAGGGATCCGCCGTGACAAATGCCAGTTCAGGTGTTGTGGCAGATTGGAGAATAGAAAATGGCGTACCATCCATCGGCATCAAAATAAATTGTGTTTCTTCCTCAAAACCTGGTAATCCTTGTTCAAAATGCAATATATCCGATTCATTTATTTCGACTGTATCCTGGAATTTTGTCTGAAGTTTCATTTGCTCAGTCCTTTACTTTTTTTCGTCCAATTCTAACCCGATTACATCAATCTTTAATGATGGCCATTGCTTCATCTCACCCCGTATAACTCCAGGTGTGTAATCATGACGTGGTTTATTTACCTTAACATCAATTTCTGGTTTATTCGTTTTCCAATCTATTCTTAGATTGGCTGGCTGATAGTTTGTTTTCACGCTAAAATGTGAAGGAACGAATCCAATATTGAAATCATATTGAGGACTTTCACTATTCATTTTCGCATGTTCTGCTATTGGTTTTCCACCATTTTCAATTCTCATCAATTCATCGCCTTCTTGAGATTTTCTACCCAATCCGGCTAGCCAGTCTTGATACCCATTTTGGGCATATTCTTCTATTCTTCTAAAAATATGCTTCAAGTCCATGTCTTCCCAAGCTTGTGTTTGGTCAATTGTTAATTTTCCAGGAGTTCGGTCGATTGTTAGTTCTGCTTTAGGTTGTTTTATACTTAATTCAGCAGATGGCTGCTCAATCTCTTGAATGGGTTTCTGTGACGTTAATCCTAGCTGTGCAAATGTAGATTCCATTCTAAGTTGAGGAAAGTTCATAGTATTCCCTCCTAAAATAGGTTGTTATCAAAAAAAGAGCCATCACAAGGATAGCTCTAAAGTTTAGCGTAAAAAGTCCATTAGAGTTGGCTGGATGATACGAGATCCTACTCCAAGAGCAGCACGGTGCACGGTTTCCTGCATCTTAAGATCTGTAATGACTCTTTCAATATCCGCATCTTCATTATCAGATAAGATTCGGTTTGCTATGACCTCTTGTTCACTCACACGGGCATCGATTAGCTCTACCCGGTTATAACGGGCACCAATCTCTGCACGCTCTGAAACTAGATTACTAATATGTTTATCTATTTTATCCAGAAATGCAGATATTGGGGTGGCACTCACACCGTTCAAAGCCTTTTCCAACTCGTTAATATCTCCAAACAACCCAGTTTCAGGTGTGCCACCATTATGTGTAAAAACATTCATTGGATTAATATTAACGGCAATTTTTGTTCCTTTTGATAATTCAAGCTCTACTTGGTTTCCGTTTGTAGAAACCTTTGGTGTATTTAAATCAACCGGCTTTGTTGTTGTATCATTACCATTAAAAATAAATTTACCCGCTACTTGTGTGTTAGCGATAGATACTAAGTGATCCTTTAATTGAACAACTTCTTTACCGATCATCTGTTTTTGGGAATCTTCCAGCGTTCCATTGGAAGCTTGGACCGTCAGCTCACGAATTCGTTGCATGACACTCGTTGCTTTATCGAGTGCTGCATCTGAGTTTTCCATCCAATTGTATGCTTCAGATAAGTTACGCTTGTATTGTTCTACTTCTGTTAAGTTTGTCCGATATGTCATACCCTTCATAGCGACGACAGGATCGTCGGATGGACGACTGATTTTTTTACCTGTAGATAGCTGTTCCTGTGTTTTACCCATCCGCTCGTAGCTTTGGCTAATGTTACGCAGCATATTATTAGACAACATTGATTGAGTGACTCTCATTTACAAACACCTACCTTCCTACAACGCCCATGCCGTTAATGATTTTATCTAGCATTTCATCGATTACTGTAATATTTCGAGCAGAGGCATTGTAGGCATGCTGAAATTGAATCATATTTGTCATTTCTTCATCTAGGGATACGCCACTTACTGACGTTATGCGTTGTTTAACCGCTTCTGACAGCACATATGAATTGTTTTCCATACGAACCGCCTGTTGAGCGTCAACCGCCATTTTACCGATCGCCCCTTCATAATAGCTTTGCAGGGAAGCTGTACCGGTAGAAAAAGCTAAGTTGATATTTTTCACATCCGCTAGCTTTTGAGCATTGCTTCCGTCTCCGCTAAAAGGATCAGTCGCTGCTGCAATGTGATCTAAATTGTTCATATCACTATGAAGCTTGATTGTTTTGGCTGCTCCTGCTTTCGTTCCGATACCATCAAAGAAAGTATATGGTGTTTTTGTGCCAGATTTTATACTATCTAAGCTCCATCCAACTTGCTGGACTGTATTAAATGTGCCAGCAAATTCAAATGCCATTTCGTCGAGGTTAGTAAGCATTTCTGGATAAATTCCTTTTACCGTTCCACCATCATTGTATCCGTACGATTCTAGTAATCCCTTTAACTCTCCGCCTGAAAAATCCTTCACATCGATTGCTGTTGTGCCAACAGATACGGTATCTGCCATATTGTTTGCACCGTTGTATTGAATAGAAACAGCATTAACAGGAGTTGCTGCACTTGAATCTAGTAACATAACAGGAGCTGCATACGCATTCCCTTGTGGATCTAATAGTTCGATATTATACAGACCCTCAGAAATTGGTGAAGCTTGTCCCCCACTTGCTGTCTTCGTTACTTTTATATTTACTAATGTTGAAAGCTGGTCTACCAAAGCGTCTCTTTCATCATAAAGATCATTAGGCAAGTACCCGTGAGGCTCGATTTCTTTTATTTGATTATTAATGTTTGAAACTTGTGTTAATAACGAATTAATTTCTTTGGCAGTCAAGTCGGCTTGTGCCTTCAAGTCACCTTGTATAGCAGATAATGAGTTTGATAGATAATTAAATGTTTCTGCAACGGCTAAACCTCGTTGACGAACAACAGAACGCGCTCCTGAGTCTTCAGGGTTCACAGACAGGTCTTGCAATGACTGCCAAAAACGATCCAACGTCTTAGCTAGGCCATTATCAGATGGCTCGTTCATGATATCTTCCATCTTTTCTAACGATTCACTTCTAGCGCTCCAAAAACCCGACTTATTATTTTCACCACGAAACTGAGTATCTAAGAATCCTTCACGAACTCTCTGAATGGATCCCGCTTGTACACCTGTGCCCATCTGCCCAGGAATGTTTGGACGGTTCATGGCAGCTGCCGGATAAGGTTCAGTTTGGGTAAAGTTCACTCTTTGACGTGAATAACCAGGCGTGTTGGCGTTCGCTATATTGTTACCTGTTACTTGTAAGGCTGTCTGCTGGGTAAACATCCCCCGACGGGCTGTTTCTAATCCATGAAAAGTTGAGCGCATTGTGTGTTCCTCCGTAAGTTTTAAGCTTTCGAATCAAAAAGTGAAGTTGAATTTGTGTTATATGGGTTTGACTTTGAATTCGTATATGTGGCAGGTTCAGAGCTAGGCTGCACCATGCTTAATGACATGTTTACATATTGTAAGGATTGCTCTAATAATTCTTGATTCAGTTCGTTTCTACTTTTAAGAGCTTCATATGTGCTTACTAGCTGTTCTTGGAGGTGTATGAGTCTTTCCTTCTCTTGCTCCCCAGCCTGCTCCAAAACATCACCAAGTGTCACATTGGCAAACTTAAGCATTCTTTCTTTTTCTATCATTTGCAGTTTTTTCACTTGAAGATCTTCTTCTTTTAATAAAATATCAAGCGTCTTCATGTCCCCTAGCTTTAACACTTCTGTTTTCCGTTCTCCTAAAGCCAATAACTCTTCATGAGATTTAAACAAACGTTCAAGCAATGATGTCATTTGTGCTGTTTCCATGAAGACCTCCTAGGATTTTCGCCAAAAATTTAAAATGGACTTTGCCGTTTCTGATACGTTCACTTTATATGTTCCACTATTCACTTGATGCTTGATTTCATTCACTTTATCCGCACGGTCCTGTTCAAATTTAGAAGAAGATAATAGTTTTTTCGCTTCATCAGAAATTTGAATTTCATCCTTTTTGTAACGAGATTGAACATTTTGTTGTGTCATATCCTGCACCTGTTTTTTGTAAGGATTGTTTTGTATAGAATTAAAATGGTTTATACGCATAATTTGTCACCTCGTTTAGAGACTGTATACTCTTATAAAATATATCGGCAAAACTTAGAAAATCTTTAAAGAACAAAACCAATTTAGGTTAATGGTCATCTGTATGGTAAGAAGGTAATGCTTCTTCTTGTTTTTTCTTAATAAAGTCTTCAATCGATAAATCAGACTTTATTCTGGCCTTACATTCCTCACAGAGGCGGCCATCATTTATGGGTTTGTTGCACCCATCACATGGATAAGAGAAATTCGGATATCCTTTTACTCGAATCCTGCCTTGATGAATAAAAGATATGATTTTACTTTCAGTTACTTTAGTCGCTTCACTTACACCTATTAACGTTGCGTTTCTGTTTTCACTTTTTCTAATAAAACGATAAACCGTGTCATATTGTTTTTCATCTTCACGATAACATACATCACAGTTATCTCGTATGTTTTTCACAAAAAGTTTTCCGCATTGCGGACAGTTCATTAAATTACCCATTTCGTACCGCTCCTTAACACTCTATCTTTTTGTTATATCGGAGAATGGTACGAAGTATTTAACAGGGTCAATAGATATAAATTTACCTGCCTAGTGTTAGGGAAGAAACAGTTTTTGCGCCAGTATCCAACAGGACTTTAGCCGCACTACGCAACGTACTCCCTGTTGTATAAACATCATCTATGAGTACAATGTTTTCTTTCACTATATTAGATGGATTCATCACTTCAAATGGATTTCCCTTTCTCTCCATTCGTTCTCTGCGCGTTTTTTTGCTTTGTTTTTCTTCATGCACTGTTCTTTTCAGTAGAAGTTCTACAGGACGACCTAGTCCTAACGCAAGAAGTTCAGCCTGATTAAACCCTCTCTCATAGTGACGTTCATCACTTAAAGGTATTGGAACTAACACCGCATTTTTGTATATGCTTTTAAAAGAAGAACGAGCGACAGAATGGAAAGCCTTCATTACTTCTGCATCGCCACGATATTTGAGCTTTGCGATTACTTCTTTTAGAAAGTCGTTATAGACATAAAGTGACCGATTTTGCTGCAGAATTCCTTTCCATTCTTCATCTTGCTCCCAACGAATGCAGTCGTTACAGAAGTCACCCTGTCGATATTGCTCGGGAAATAATGAAAACAATCGACCACACATTCTACAAATATCCCCTTTAATCAACTGTAGTTTCCCTGCACATGTCTGGCATAGTAAAGGGAAATTTGCTAGCCCTAAGAACAATGCCCATGACCATGTTTCCGAATAAGCTTGATGGCAATAGTAACAATAACTCAACGCACAGCCTCCTTATTCATTTCTTTTATATGGTTTACAGCCCTCACCATACTCAACGATTTCCCATAATGGAAAAAGAGTACTTGCCCATTGTGGTCCTCTTTACTTCTCCCCGCTCTTCCGGAAATTTGAACAAATGCACTTTCGGAAAAAATCGCAGCATCTGCTCCAAAAACGGCTACATCTAAATTTGGAACAGTAACCCCGCGTTCTAATATGGTGGTGGTTACTAAAAGTGAAATATGTCCATTCCGGAACGAATCTACCTTCTCTTTTCGAAGAGGGTCTTCAGCATGCACAAAATCTACTTTTACTTCTACATGCTTTTGAATCAATTTCGCTACTATCTCCATAATGGAAACGGATGGCACGAAGATCATCGCCCGACGACCACTGGTAGCTTGTGACTTTAACCACTTAACAAAAGAGGATGGCAATTTTCCTCGTTCTAATCTCTTTCTCCACTCACCACTCCAAACAAACGTTGGGACAGGTAAAGGAAATCCGTGAAACCGTTTTGGTATTTTTACACAAGGTAGTTGACCTTTCTTTGCGGCTTTTTTCATTGATCCTGAAGGTGTTGCGGATAAATACAAAAGAAAATGCTTAGAGTGAACGGCATTTTTCACCGCTTGCTGTAGGGTTTTATCGTAGGAGTAGGGAAAGGCATCGACTTCATCGACGATCAAAAGGTTAAACGCTTGTTTAAATCGATACAGCTGATGAGTCGTTGAGATCACTAACTGCACAGGACTTTCTTTTTCATCTGACCCACCATAATAACTTGCTATCAACGTTTTCGGGAAAGCTTTCTTTAAACGAGGAGCAAGTTCTAACACGACATCTGTTCGAGGAGTTGCCAAACAAATTCGTAGTCCCATGTTCAAGGCCTTTTCAATTCCTTTAAATAGTACCTCGGTTTTTCCAGCTCCACACACTGCCCAAATTAGAAGCTCACCGCTGTTGCCGATCTCTTGTGCAAATCTGTCGGAAGCGACCTGCTGACCCGCTGATAATTCTCCCCTCCATGCCATCTCATTTTTATTACGATAGCGCACTTCTGGACCTGTCCAAGACAATAGCGGTGTACACATACTCACTCTGCCCATCATGATGCAGTTGCGGCAATACACACACTTTTCACTTTTACATCGAAAGCAAGAAAACGAAGCAAACAAATGCTCTTTTTCATTTTGGCAGCGACTGCATTGCCAACCATACTTTTTCTTTAAGAGTCCTGGATTGTAACGTACATAACCATTCTCATAATGGTCTTGGATGATATGTAAGTCTGAAGGTATTTCGTCTAGAAGAAGCATCTTACCGTAGAGGATTTGCTGAAGGTTTTGATCATAGTGGAACGAAGGATTAAGTGGATGCGGTTCAATTTCTGAGAGTTCACTAAACGGAACTGGGTTTACATCTCCGTCTTTTACAAGGATTTCAGGGACAACTGTTAAACGATTGTTTAAAAAAAGGGAAACGAACCTCATTGTGTCGTCTCCCGTGTTGTTAGAGAAAGCAATCTTCATCTCTCCCTTTTTATTCTTTTATCCATGTGATTCCGAGTGATCCTTCACCTAGGTGGGTACCGATTACAGGTCCAAAATAACTGATGGACACGTTAGCATTTACAAACTTTTCGCGAATCTCGTCTGCAATTTCTACCGCATCCTCTTCACGCTTTGCATGAATGACGCTTATCGTCACGTTATCATCTGTCTGCAAGCTCTCATCCATCAAATCATAGATACGCTTTAACGCTTTCTTTTTTGTACGGACTTTTTCAAAAGGAACGATCTTCTTGTCATCGAAATGAAGAATCGGCTTGATCTGCAGCAGATTCCCAACAAAAAGCTGTGCCGTGTTTAATCGGCCACCACGGTGTAAGTGATTGAGATCATCCACTAAAAAGTAAGCAGGAACTCCATTGTCTTTCATCTGTAACAGGTGGTTCATGATTTCGTATCCGTTCTCACCTTTACTTGCTAGCTCTGCTGCTTTCAGGACATAAAACGCTTGTGGCGAACAGCTGATTTCAGAATCAAATACATGAAGAGTAATTCCTTCTACCATTTCACCTGCTGCAACTGCACTTTGATACGTACCGCTAATGCCGCTCGATAAAGTGATCATGACCGCTTCGTCATAGTTTTGAGAAAGCTCTTCCAACAATTGAACAAGCTCCCCGATTGCAGGCTGGGAGGTTTTCGGCAATGTTTCTTGTCGGCTGACCATCTCGTAAAAGTCATCTGCTTTTATTTCAACTTCTTCTTTGTATGTTTCGTTGTCGAAAATGACGTTGAGCGGAATCATTACAATGTTCTTGTCGTTTCGAATATGTTCGGGTATGTAGGAAGTACTGTCTGTAATGACGGCTACCTTGCTCATGTTTTTAGTCCTCTCTTTTTGCAAAAAATCGTATTATCAACTTCTCTTCCTAGTGTACACCATCAGAAAAAGTAATTCACTATATTCAGTTTTTCTTACACGAAGTATTCTACTTTTGGCCTCTCAATCCTTTAAACGGTTTTAATGGCGGTCCAATCGTCTTCGGCATAACGAAAAAGCACCATATAGAACAGAGCGATTTCCCATAGACGAAATCCTTAATTCCGGTTTAAAAGGAACATATTTTTCAAGATTTTGATCTATTTTTTCTAAAAATGGCTGCAGCTGTCTTCCTACTCCGCCGCCAAACAAAATCACTTCTGGATTTAAAAGTACTGTCATATTCACTAATGCTGTTGACAAATGACTGATCGCTTCTTCAACTACCTGACTTGCGGCAAGATTCCCTTGATTGGCAAGTAAAAAAAGCTCTTGTGTAGAAACCCCTTGTTGGCCAGTCTTCATTTCGTATTTATGACTCATTCCAAACCCGCCTGATTGCGTACTTAAAAAACCGTATCCCCGACGGGCTGGAGTGAAACCATCGTTTAGTGCGTTTTGTTCTGTAATCATATAACCCATCTCCCCTGCTGAAAATCGGCTTCCTTCGTAAACTTGATTGTTGATCAAAAGACCTGCACCAATGCTCGTACCCACCATACAAAAAACGGCATGCTTCACGTTCTGTAAGCTTCCTTTTTCTACTTCTCCAAGAAGTCCTGTGTTCACGTCATTGCCTACAACAACGGGTATTCCAAGTATTCGCTCTATTTTTTCACCTAACGGATAATGGTTCCACTCTAAACTTGGCGCTTTGAAAACCATTCCTGTCTCTGTGTCCACTAAGCCAGGCACACCAAGTCCGATACAGCACACTTCGTCCATGGAAACCTCATGCTCCATCAATCTTCTTCTCATTTCATCCGCAATACATTCTGCCACATCTGACTGAATGACTTCGCTCGTCATAAGTGTTTTTCGATTTAATATTTCGCCATCCATATGAAATAAAGCACATTCAATCGTTGTACCGCCTACATCGGCAGCTAGTATGTATCTTCTTTTCATTGTTTCACCTCGCACACTTTTATATAGGGAAATTTATTTTATTGCGCATCATTCAACATGAAAAACATTAAATATGTTAAAAAATTTTTTTCGAATGAAGAAGGATATTGTCGCATATGGAAGAATTTACAATGTGATATACGTTTAAAGGAGGGATCAGACCATTGGATCATAACCTATATATTGTATTATTATCTCTATTAGTTTGCTTTCTTTTCGTCCTTGTTTCGTTAGAATGGATTCTTAGACGAACAGATCAGCAAAAGACGCCGCAACGTTTTCTTATTTTAGGTTCTGTTACGATGGGTATCGCGGTGTGGGCCACGCATTATATGGGCATGTTATCCATTCAGAGCCCGATACCTTTCCTATACGATTTGACAACAATGTCCATTTCCTTAGCCGTTAGTTTCCTATTTTCCTACGTATCCTTTTTTCTTCTCCATTATACTGTTCAACGGCAACAGAACAAACTTTGGGCACCTGTTTTCACGTTTGGAACGGGACTTCTTTTCGTTCATACCATCGGTGTATTATCGATGCATATCCATCCGGTGCAAACAGATGCTTGGTGGATTTCTCTTTCCATTGGTTCCGCTTTTCTTTTTACGTGGATTGCCTTTCTCACTTTAATAAAATCAGGAAACCGTTATAAAAAGATTACCGTTAGTCTCTCCCTAACTACCGGTGTTAGCCTTATGCATTATATAGGTGAGATGGCCTTAGTTGGAGGAACTCCCACTTTCAACTGCATAATGAATTTCCGATATCGAACATTAATATACTAGCGACCCTGCTCGTGCTTGGGGCCATGGTGGTCGTTCTGATTCTTTACATACTTGAACAGATGGACCAAAAGAAGATCGTTCAGCAGCGCATTGACCTTTTAGAAAGCGAGCATCGCTACAATTCTCTTTTTGATCTTAACCCAGAAGGCGTTTTTGTGATCGGTCCTGATCGAAATTTTATAAAAGCCAATTCTTCCTTAGAACAGATAACAGGCTATACGTTTCAAGAGCTATCAAGAATGCCTTATACCCACCTTTTAAAAGAAGACCAAATCAAGACCTCTTTAAAAAACTTGGAAAGAGTTATGCAAGGTGAGACGGTCAAACATCCTCTTACCATCTTTCATAAAGACGGTCATGAAGTCGAGCTTGAGATTACAAGCATTCCGTTTTCGATTAAAAATACCATTACAGCTGTTATTGGCATCGCAAAGGATATGACGGCACTTAATGAAGCCCAAGAATTTAAGCAAAGAGCGCAAACGCTTGCGTCTGTTGGTGAGCTAGCTGCCGGTTTAGCTCACGAAATCCGCAATCCGCTTACATCGATTAATGGCTTTGCCCAGTTGTTCCAAACGCAATATGCAAAAGAAGAAACCGGCCATTTTATAAGAATCATGCTTAAAGAAACAGAACGAATCAACTTCATCATCAGCCAGCTTATGATTTTAGCCCGGCCGCACATGATCATCAAACAACAACATGATCTGACAAGGGTGTTACATCGATCATTTGAATTTTTGGAGAACCAAGACACTATTCAAGTAGACCTACCAAAAACACCGGTCTATTACATGTGTGAAGAGAACCTGATGACTCAATTATTTCTAAACCTTTGTAAAAACGCATTAGAAGCCATTCCGGCAACAGGGAAAATTAGTGTGTCTTTGAAGGAAGTGAATGAAAGTATCACGATTTCGATTACAGATCATGGACCCGGAATACCAGAGGACCTGATGCCTATGCTCGGCCAGCCCTTTTATACAACAAAAGAAGGCAACCCAGGACTGGGCCTCTTGATCTGTTACCAAATCGTTCAGCACCATGAAGGAAAAATGACGATAGAATCAAAAGAAGGCTTTGGAACGACTGTTTCCTTAGAGTTTCCAATGCATGTAACGAATGAACGAAGAAAGTTGTATGAAGCTAGTATCATTTAAGCAAAAGCGATAAACCCCACTCTTGTTCTATAAGTAGTGGGGTTTTGTTGTTTACTAGCAAGTGAAACTTTTTTATATGGGTATCGACTCATTTAATGAGGTGGTGAATGTTATGGTATGTAAGAAAAATATTTTTTCAGTCGTATCTTCACTGTTCTTAGCAATATCAGTAGCGGGTTGCGATGGTTCAGGAAAAGTGAATAATACCGATGCACCTGATAGAGCAAAACAAACATCGAAGGACACAACAAAAGACCCGTCAGGAATTGTGGAAGGTGATTTGAAAGTGTCGTTGAAACCTGTCGAAAGCAGTGCATATAAGTATGTATTTGCGATACAAAACGATAAGACCGAACCTGTTGAATTAACCTATACGTCTACCCAAACATATGATTACAGCATTAAAGATCCTGAAGGAAAAGTGCTATACACTTACAGCATGGATAAGACGTTTGCTCAAGTGATAGCTAAGAAACAATTAGAACCGGGGGGAGCTTTACATTTTGAGGTTAACCTTTCGGAAGGTTTAAAATACCTTGAGAGTGGCACATATACGGTTGAGATATGGGCGACCGTTAAAGACAGAAGTGACCTTAGAACAGAAATGGAAGTCACTTATGACAAGACTTCTGCTCTCGATAAAAAGGAACTTTGAAGGTGATACCCGCTACTACAGTTATTTGTAGGCAGCTGCTCTAAAGAACTTTCTAATTCTAGTGAATATTTTCAACCAGATGGAAAATTACTTTATGGATGAAAAATTTATTCTCACGAGAATGGAGCTTAATTTCACAGATTAAAGCCATAATCTCACGAGAATTTGCTATAATTTCACGAAAATGGCTTATATACTCGCGGACCTACACACATTTCGACACCCTCAACCACCATGCTACCCATGCAAAAAAGACCTTCACACTCGAAGGTCTTCTCTTTTGATTAACGTACTTTTACCCAGCCGTTTTTAATCGCTTCTACCACGGCTTGTGTACGGTCGTTTACATTCATCTTTTGAAGGATGTTACTCACATGGTTTTTAACGGTTTTTTCACTAATATACAGCTCTTCTCCGATCGTACGGTTGCTGCGTCCATCCGCTAAAAGCTGAAGTACTTCACATTCACGACGAGTTAAGATATGCAACGGCTTACGGTATTCTACTTCTACAAAGCCTGTTTTATTACTCTGCGTTTTGCTCGTCGTAGATAAACGTCGAAACTCATTTAACAGATTGTACGTAATTTTCGGATGAAGGTACGCACCACCTTCAGCAACAACTCTTACCGCTTCGATTAAAGAATCGGCATCCATTTCTTTTAACAGATACCCTGAAGCACCGGTTTGTACGGCATGGGATACATAGGTTTCATCGTCATGAATCGAAAGGATGATGACCTTCGTTTCAGGAGATTTTTCCACTAATCGGCGAGTGGCCTCCACTCCATTGATGTTTGGCATGTTGATATCCATCAGCACTACATCTGGATTGTGGTCGCGAACGATATTTTCAGCTTCTGAACCATCGTCACCTTCCGCTACAACAGAAAATTGGTCTTCCATATCTAAAATGCGCTTTACACCTTCACGAAACAATCGGTGGTCATCAATGATCGCTATTCTTGTTTGCTCAGGTGCTGAGGCGTTATTTTCGTACACATTAACATTATTCATGTGTGAACCCTCCTAGTCTTGAATGGGAATTTGAATGTAAACACTTGTGCCATTATTTACGCGAGATTTAACCTTTAATGTACCTTCTAGCAGTTCGACTCGCTCGCGCATCCCCATCATGCCGAACGAATTAGATTTCGCTGGCTGGGATGTGTCAAATCCTTTACCATCATCTCGAATATATAGTGAAATAAATTTCTGAGTAAACTCAAGTTTAACCTCAATCAGCTTCGCTTCGGAATGTTTCACTGCATTACTCACAGACTCCTGAACCAACCGGAAAATGGCTATCTCCATCTTGTTCGGAAAACGCCTCGATGTACCAAGTGCATGAAGCTCGACTGCTTTCCCAGTACTTTCCTTCACGTTGCGCAAATACTTTTCAAGTGTAGGAACAAGACCAAGATCGTCTAGAGCCATCGGGCGCAGATCATAGATAATCCTGCGAACCTCTTTTAATGAGTCGCGGACCATAACCCTTAAATCCTTTATTTCGGCACGAGCAGCATCAGTTCCTTTTTCAACGTAAATTTTCTCTAGCAGTTCAGAACGGATGAGAACGTTTGCCATCAGTTGAGCAGGACCGTCGTGAATTTCACGCGATACCCGTTTGCGCTCTTCTTCCTGTGCCTCAATAATCTGCAATCCAAATTCCTGCTTTTGCTTGGCGTCTTGAACGAGTTCGTTAATTTTTCTTAAATCCCCATTCAAATAGTTCAAAACGACAGAAACTTGCCCCGCTAGTGATTCCGCTTTATGAACGGTTTCTTGCAGTGCGAGAATTCGCCGCTCTAGCTCATCTCTTTTTTCTCGAAGCTGCTTTTCAGTCTGCCGAATGATCGAAAGCTCGATTTGATACTTATTGGCATTCTCGTAAGCATCCCGAATATCATCTTCATTATACTTTTGAAAATGCTTGCTCACTTCCGCAAGTCGGGTTCGGGCATACTTGGCTGATTCTTCGGTATGATCAGCCTTTTCAATAACCTCAATCACCTGCTGTTTAACCAGCTCCAAATCTCGCTGCAGCTGAATAAACTCTCTGCGGGACTGCTCACTGATCTCAAAGATTTGTGATTGACTTTCCGTAACCGTATCGATGGTTTTATTTAAAATTCCGTCCAACAAATGCGGATCTATGGCTAACCTAGCTGCAGACATGTAAATTTCCTCCAATTAAAACGATAAAGAAGAACAAACGGAAGTTCTAGAACCATCTTACCTAATTTTAATGTAGGACTTCTTATCCATTCCTGTTAAGTGGAACGAGAAGTCATAAATCCATCTTATATACTACATTCGCCAGGATGTGGAATTTTATGTCTTTTCTTACTAAAAAAATTTCAACAAATTGAATGCTTGTGAAAATCACCTTATAATGAAGAATATCACGTATTCTGACAAGATTGAATATTTTTCGACAAATCTGATTTTAAATTTTTGATTACAACTACCTAAAGGGAGCACTTTCTCTATGTTATCCGACTATCTTACTGTGAAAACAATAGACAAGCACGAGATCGTTATCGAAAAGTCACGTTTTATTGCTCATATCGCAAGAGCCACGACTGAAGAAGAAGCGATCCATTTTATACAGAACATTAAAAAAGAACATCAACAGGCGACACATAACTGTTCGGCCTATTTGATCGGCGAAACCGACAACATCCAAAAAGCGAATGACGACGGTGAACCAAGTGGAACAGCAGGAGTTCCCATGTTAGAGGTGCTTAAAAAGCGGGAATTGAAAGACACAGTCGTTGTCGTCACCCGTTACTTCGGCGGAATCAAGCTAGGTGCAGGTGGTCTTATTCGGGCATACGGCAAATCCGTTTCAGAAGGCCTCAACCACATCGGCGTTGTTCAGCGCAAACTTCACCAAATCATACACATCACTGTGGACTACACCCTCCTCGGAAAAATGGAAAACGAGCTCCGCAATTCCATCTATCCCATAAAAGAAATGAATTACATGGAAAAAGTGGAGATTCAAATGTATGTACCGATAAAAGAAACAGATGCATTTTCAGAGTGGATCACAGATCTTTCAAATGCGCAGAGTGAGATTGTTTTTGGCGAACAGGAGTATTTGGAAAAAGATGTGACACGATAAGGGTATACCCAGGTAAAACTATTTGCAGTCGAATGGTATAATGTCGTTTTTTCGTCAATTGTCTACAATTTTCAAATACGATATGATGGGGAGTAGCTATCTATAGTAATTTGCTTTAATATTTGATTATTTTAAGGGAGTTTAAATATAATGAACCAACAAAAAAATACAAGAGCACGTAGAAGGAGACGGAAAAAAAGTCCGTTTCGCCGGTTTTTACGTTTTGTCCTTTTAATATCTTTACTATTTGTTTTAAGTGCAGCAGGCTATGGAGGTTATTTAGTCTACAAAATTAAAGCAAATGCTGATAAAAGCTTTGTTGATTTAAAAGACGATAAATCTGACCTTAGAATGGACGAAGTACAGCTTGGTAAGGATCCAGTGACCATTTTGTTAGTAGGGATTGAAAATTACCAAGCCAATGATGTTGGACGAGCAGATGTAATCAAGCTCATTACCATTAATCCGGAAACAAAAGAAACTGCTATGGTTAATATCCCGAGAGATACCCGAACCTATATACCAGCGATTGAAGAAAAAGACAAGATTAATCACTCTTATGCATACGGGAAAAAGGGTATGAGAGAAAAAGCAGTTATGGAAGCTACTGAGGAACTCTTAGGTGTTCCTATTGATTACTTTGTTTCCACAAATTTTGATGGTTTTGAAGATGTAGTGGATGAACTTGGAGGAATCACAGTAAATGTTCCGTTTGACTTTAAACAAGCTTCATTTAAACGAATGATTACGTTTAAAGAAGGGCCAATGGATTTGGATGGAGAAGAAGCACTTGCCTTTGTCCGAATGCGTAAACAAGATCCTCGCGGCGATATTGGCAGAAATGAACGGGAAAGCGAAGCCATCCGCGCCATTATGGAAAAAGCTATATCTGTAAAGTCCTTCTCAAAAGTCGATAATGTAATTGATGAACTTGGAAATAACGTAAAAACGAATATCTCGACAACCGAAATGTTTGCCATGAGGAATTTTTACAGGACATTAAAAAACAAAGAGTTCGATACTTTACAGTTAAAAACATACCCTGAAACGATTAATGGTGTTTCATATGAAATCCCGACAGATGAATCTGTTTCTGAAATTAGAGCGGAATTGTCAAAGATTCTAGAAATTGAAGATGAACTAGAGCAAACAAATAATGGATTTGAGCAAAATGAATAAGATGTAAATGGCTTCAAGTTTAAACTTGGGTCATTTTTTTTACTTATTTTTAGGATGGACCTTATTAATAAGATTAATAAATGGGGTAAACCGTTCATTTACTAAACCAACTTTTTCAGCTAAATATTGCAAAGATAGAACAAGGAGGATAATGATTAAGATGGTTCCTCTTAATGTTGCCATCGGTAATATAATGGCCGTGGCACTAAACATTAATCCTAATCCATATATAAACAACACAGAATTCCTATGGGAGAGACCCTTTTTTAATAACCGATGATGCAAGTGCCCTTTATCTGGTTTTACGATAGACTGTTTATTCACAATTCTTCTGATGATCGCAAACAGCGTATCAAATAAGGGTACTCCCAATAGCAGGATAGGTCCAATAAAACTAAATAATGTAACACTCTTATATAGACCTAGAAGAGAAAGAATGGCAATACAGTATCCTAAGAATAAAGCTCCTATATCCCCCATGAATACTTTAGCAGGATAAAAATTATAAAATAAAAATCCAATAACACTTGAGAATATGATGATAGAAAAAGTAAAAATCATTTCTTTCCCGCTTAGAAATGCCATTATCCCAATTGTAAAAACGATAATGGCTGATGTCCCAGCGGCTAAACCGTCCAAGCCATCAATTAAGTTAATCGCATTCGTAATGGCAATAATCCAGAAAATGGTCAAAGGATAGGAAAAATAACCAATCTCAAACGTACCAACAAAAGGGATATTGATAATTTCAATAACTAAACCGCTCATAACCACAATTAAACCTGCAAAAATTTGAGCGAGTAGTTTATTGATAGCCGACAAATGATAAATATCATCTAATAAGCCTAAAACGATGATTACTAAAGCTCCTAAAGAAATTCCCAAGACTTGTTGCTCATATAATCCGCTGAAAAAATAACCTACTGTTACTCCAATAACAATACTAAGTCCTCCTAATCTGGGCATGACCTTTGTATGCACTTTTCTTTGATTAGGTTTGTCTACTGCATTTATTTTAACTGCGAATTTTATAACAATAGGAGTTAGTGCAATAACAGTGAGAAAGCATATTATCCCGATTAAAATAGCATGTTTGATCATAAATTATCCCTCAACTCATTCAATTTGTTCCTTTCCTTAGATTTCCTTAAAAAAATGCATTTACTTATGTAAGTTTTTTCCGATCCCAATTGGTTATCTTGTCCTTTTTTTGGGCATAATAAAAAAACTTGCTAAGAAGCAAGTTTTTAAAAATATTTCTTTTCTATTTTTACTGGCTGACTGGAACTTGGACTAAATATCTTTTTCCAGATATACAACAGAGGCCGGTATTTATGATGCACAAGACCTATAAGCTCAGCTATGACTTCTAATAAAACTAATAACCCAGCAACTATTGCAATTGCACCCCATACAGTTGTAGAAGAGAACATTGCAGCTGCAACACTAAATAAAATACTTAATGCGTAAATTACAAGTACTGTATTCCTATGGGATAATCCCAATTGAAGTAGTCTATGATGCAAATGACCTTTGTCAGGGGCAGAAATAGGTTGCTTATTAGCCAGCCTTCTAATAATCGCAAAAGTTGTATCAAATACAGGAACACCTAAAATGATAATAGGTACAACAAAACTAAATAATGTCACACTTTTATATAAACCTAAAAGAGAAAGTACAGATATACAATACCCTAAAAATAAAGCGCCTGTATCTCCCATAAATATTTTTGCAGGGTGAAAATTATAGAATAAGAACCCTATTGTAGAACTCAATACAATTAATGACAATGTAAGTATTAAGATATTTCCATTTAATCCAGCCATAATCGCAATGGTTGAGATGACAATCGCAGATATACCTCCTGCAAGTCCATCAAGACCATCAATTAAATTGATTGCGTTTGTAATCGCTAAAATCCAAAATATAGTAATTGGATAAGCCCACATTCCTAATTCAAATTTACCTAAGAAAGGAATGCTTATAAAATCTATCGTTAACCCAGTTCCTACAATAACTAATGCTGCAATAAGCTGACCGGTAAGTTTCATTTTGGGAGAAATCGTGAATTTGTCATCTATAAGACCCACTATAACGATTATAATTCCTCCAACTGTAATACCAGTAACTGCATTATACTGAAGACCTGCTGTAAAATATCCGGCGACTACCCCTATGACAATGGCAAGACCGCCAAGTCTAGGCATCAGTTTTTGATGTACTTTGCGTTGATCTGGTTTGTCTGTTACTCCTATTAATAACGCAAGCTTTATAACTAACGGTGTTACGAGCAAGACAGTTAGGAACGATATAAAGCATGTTAACAGCAATGATTCCATTATATCCCCTCTTTATAACAATCACATTTTTTAGTCTAATTTATAGATTTTTTTCATTTTATATTTGTCTGTGTACCTAAGATGAAATTATAATCTTAAAAAGGTGATTACACAACCGATAATAAAAAAATTCACATTCTCTTTACACTCTATTTTTCGACAAAAAGATTCATTAGCTGTCCGTTTGTGTTCTACAGGATTGTTTCCCATTTATTATTAACGTCTAAACCAAATAACTGTATTTTTTCTGATTATTTGAAGAAAAGTTACAACTTTTTAAATTCATGTAAAACCGTTAGTTCTCATAATAACATTTACCTATAATGTGATATACTCAGTTATTGTGATAGGGAATAAGAAAGGAGTCTATACGAGTTTCATGTTATTTATCAAAGTACAAAAAAATCTCATTTATCAAGTATTTTTAGCGTCGCTATGCTCAGTTATATTAGGCTGGGTTCTATCAAATAAATTATTCTCAGCTAACTCGGAAAAAGTGCTCCTAGCATGTGTACTTTTTATTACTGCCGTATTAATTTTTATAGTGTTTAAACCGTTCATATATAGCAATTCACCATTAGAAAATTTGCTCTATCTGTTAATTATCAGTTCTTTTTTTGGGCCCGCGATTGCAAGCGTTAATGTAGGTCCATTTAGCTTGTTTCCGTATCGGATTTTATTTTTGATGGTTCTTCCCTTATTTTTTATTAAATATTTTCAAAGAGACGAAATACTAACTTGGTCAAAAATAAAAGTAAAAAATATTATTTGGTTTCATATTATTTGGATCTTTTATGCTCTTACATCTTTAAGTTGGGCAAAATCTATAAAAGCTGGGATCGTCGATTTTATTTTTTTATTTATTGGAATAAGCTTAATCCTTTTCATTACTTTCATATTTAAGAAAGAGCGGGATTACCTTAACCTATTTTATATATGGATTTTCATGTTTTTCTTATTGCTAGTTTTTGGATTAATTAATAATCTGACTTTAATTCATTTTCCTGTCTCAAGATTCTATGGAATTGATACATATCAAAAATCTATTCCTACCTCTGTATTTGCAAACGAGAATGATTTTGCAAGTTTCATATCCATTAGTTTCTTTGTTGTATTAGCTTTATGGAATAACTCCAAAAAATTATTAATAAAAGCAGGAGCAATGGGCATTTTGTTATTTGCCTTATATATAATGTCTTTAACATCTTCTCGAGCAAATTATATTGCAATTTTGATGGGCTTAGCATTTTGGTTTCTGATGTTTACTACTCGTCAAGTTAAACGTTACATCGCTACTGCCCTGCTTTGTGTCAGTACCATCGTAATTGTTCTAATACCAGAGAAAATTTACAGTGGTTTTACTTCTATATTTAGTCTATTAGCTACTCTTACAAATACTGTTGAAGGCAGTTCAGTTAATATCAGAATCAACCTCATAAAAAATTCGATTAACTTCATTAGTGAATCATTCGGTTTGGGTATTGGAACGGGAAATTCAGAATACTACATGAAAGAATTTGGAAAATATCCGACCCATACCATAGTGAATATTCATAATTGGTGGATTGAAACCATGGTTAATTATGGTATATTAATATTTGCTGGTTACCTGCTTCTTTATATGGGTTTAATCTATTATTTATTCTATATCTTTAGAGAGGCTAGCGGTAACAGCCGGATGATTGCTGAGGCACTGTGTACAGCATTAATAGCGTTTTTCCTAGCTAGTATTAGTCCCAGTTCTCAGATTACATTGAATTATTTATGGCTGCTTTTCGCTTTTGCTATAGGGTTTATTAATTATTGGAAATCGAAAGACAAATTCAGTTCTCTCAAATCGGAGGAAAGTATATGAAAGAAACAATACACAGAATTTTAAAACGTCTAAAAAAGTGGTTTTTACTACTCATTCTAATTCCATTTCTTACTGCCGGAACGGCTTATCTCTTTCAAAAACAAGGTCCAACATCATATACAGCTAAGGCAGAAATCCAGCTTGCTAGTTTTAATTTTAAAGATATTGATGTTAAAGTACCCGAATTTACAGATGCAGAATATGCCAAGATATACTTTACAAATGATATTTTAAAGTCATTAAAAGAAAGAAAACCAGACTTGGACATCAATTCTGTCCAGTCTAAACTCAATTTTGTTATAAAACCAGCTAAAGTTTTAGGAATAAGCTACACAGGGGATGAACCTAAAGAAACTGAAAACACACTCAAATTAGTAGTAAATGAATATCTTAGTAACTCAGAAAATAAAAGAAGTGTAATTGAAGCTATATTAAAAGAAGGAAAATCATTGGCTACTCCTGAATCTGAGATAACTGCAAGTGAATACGAACTCATGATACTTGATATTAAGAATGGCGTAAGAGAATTGAAAGAAGTTCAATTAGAACAAGATCAAGAAAGCTCCAGAAATACAGCAGTGTTTGGCTTTTTGATTGGTTTGATTCTTAGTTCTATGATCCTTTTATTACCTGAAATTTTTAGAAAATAAAATTTTTACACACTAATAAACATCTTCTCGTCTAAGGGAGGATGTTTTTTTATTTATTCGTTTCCAGATCCTTAATGATTTCTAAATTGATCCGATACACATTATAGAATAATTACAAATTACCTATTCAAAAATAATGAAAATATGTAATAATTTAATATAAATTGTATATTTTTATTAAAAAATATCAGAAATTGTAGTTTAATCTTCAATTGTTTTTTCCATTTATGGTATTTTTTAAGTATAATATATTTTGTGAGTAGTTACTTGACAAATAGGGGGAGATTTTTTGAATTTTAATAAGAAGATTAATAGATTTTTTGTATCAACTCTATTAATCTCATCAATTGCATTAACACCTGTAGGAAAAAGTTCAGCAGCTGAACCAACCGTTTCAGTAAAACTTCAAAATTACATAGGAAATAAAACATCTTTAGCAATCAACACACAAGGACAATTCAGAATTCAATCAAACGATTCCCTGCGCCTTGATGGGGCAAACCGTTTTGTGGTTGCTTCCAAAATTGCAGCCAATAGCTGGGGAAATGGTGCTGAGACTATCATTCTAGCAAACTATAACGCTTTTGCGGATGCTCTGTCTGCAGCACCATTGGCTTATAAATATAAAGGTCCTATTCTTCTGACTCAAAAAGATTTCCTAACAGGTGAAGCAAAAAAAGACATTCAAACTATTATGCCGAGCCAAGTTATCATTGTCGGAGGGACAGGCAGTGTTTCAGATAATGTAGTCAAAGATATTAAGAACATCAACAGCAATATCTCAGTAAGAAGAATTGGCGGAGCAGACCGTTTTGAAGTCTCACAGAAGATTTCAAGTGAATTAGGTACTCCTGGTACTTCTATCGTTGCAAACGGAATGAACTTTCCGGATGCACTTGCAATTGCACCATATGCTTCCAGAAAAGGATATCCTATTCTGCTAACACAGCCTAATAAGCTTCCATCAAAAACAGCAGAAGCTCTTAAAGCTAATAAAACAACTAAAACAATTGTAGTTGGTGGAGAAGCAAGTGTAGGGCCAACTGTATACTCTAAGCTACCAGGCGCAGACCGAATTGGTGGCGCTGATCGATTTGAAGTAGCTGCAAATATCCTGAAAGAATTAAACATGTCCTCTCATCGTGCCTTCGTTGCTACCGGGCTTACTTTTGCTGATGCTCTTACAGGATCTGTTTATGCAGCTAAACAAAATGCACCATTGCTGTTAACAATGCCTAATTCAGTTCCTAGTGCAACTAAGAACATAATAGATTCTAAAGCAATATCTGAATTTACCGTATTAGGTGGTAGTGCTTCTGTATCAGATACTGTTATGACAAATCTACCAGCGGTGTTAACTCCTGATCAGGATTACACGGTTAAAAAGGATGGAAGTGAGCTCTGGCTTTATAAAGGATCAACAAAGATAAAGGATTTTAATGCATCCACATTTACGCTAGGACCAGATAAATATAGTACTTCTTCAGAAATTAGAATCGATAATAATCTTTCCTATTTAGGTGATATAAAGTTTGCTCTTGAAGGTGGATACATTAGGCCGACAAATGAGAATATTCCTCTAGAAGATTATCTAAAAGGGGTATTACCAGCGGAGATGAGTTATTCGTGGGAAAAAGAAGCGCTGAAAGCTCAAGCTGTAGCTGCGAGATCATTTGTTTTTAGAAAAGGCAATATGGCGATTGATGATAGTCAGGCAAACCAAGTGTATAAAGGCTATATATGGGGACCAAGTTGGTATGCAACAAGCAATCAGGCTGTTGCTGAAACAAAGGGATTAATTCTTACACACCCTTCTGAAGTTTCATCTGCCAATCCAAATGGCGTAGCTCAAGCATTCTATTACTCGTCAAACGGCGGGAAAGTTTTAACAAATAAAAACTCCTGGGGATCTGCTCGACTGCCATATTCTGTTTTAACAGATGATCCATATGATTTAAGAAGCCAAAGCACATTGAAAAATTGGTCGTTTTCAATTACAAAAAAACAGATTGACTCAAAAACGTTAAATACTTTAGACCATACAAAAACAGCAGAACTAGACAACTGGTGGAACAATGCCAAAGAAGCGGACAGCTTTATGGCTAATTTCAAAAACTATTTAAAGTCTTATAAATATATAGCATCTACATCTGACATTCGTATCGCAGATGTACAAGACGTTAACTTTACAACTTCTTTTAATGCTGATCAACTTATTAATGGTAGTATTACTTTTACTTATTACGAAAAAACAGCGAATGGCTATGTAATGGAAACAAATAAAGAAGGAAAAACTGTTTTAAAAACAAATACGAAGACAGTTGAAAGAAGGGCGTATGACATTCGCTCCATGATAGGGACAAGTATTATGCCAAGTCCATATATCAAGAGCTATGCCGAAAATACAGATAAAACTGCCTTTGTTATCAATGGCGGAGGTTTTGGGCATGGTATAGGAATGAGTCAATATGGTGCGAAACAAATGGCAAGAGAGAAACTACCATATACAGAAATACTCAAATTTTATTATCCTGGCACAACTCCAAAAAAATTGTACTAAACTATAGTAAAAGCACACGAGGAAATCGTGTGCTTTTTGATTATGTTTATTTATTATTCTTGGTTTCTTAAAAGTTGATTTTCAGGAACTTTTCTTAAAACACGTGCTGGTGAACCAACAACAAGCTCCTCTTTTTGTACATCTTTGGTTACTACACTGGCTGCGGCTACAGTTCCGTCTTCTTCTATTACTTTACCAGGAAGAATCGTAGAGTTTGCTCCTACTCGTCCTCCATTTTTAATCGTAACCCCTTTAAACTTATCATAGCGTTCTTTTGAACGAGCCATGTAGTTATCATTCGTTGTTACTACGTACGGTGCAATAAATACATAATCACCAAGCTCTGAGTAGGCTGTGATATAGCAGTTTGTTTCCAGCTTACACTTAACTCCTACTTTACAATCGTTTTCTACAGATACCCCGCGTCCTACGATCGTCTTCTCACCGATTGTTACTCGCTCACGAACGGTAGCAAGGTCCGCTACAAAAACATCATCAGCAAGCTCTGCGTTAGCGTAGATGATAGCTGAAGTGCCAATCGTTACACCTGATCCAATAAAAGTAGGCGGAAGCTGTTTGACTTCCGGAAGAATAGAATTTTTAGCACGTGTAGGTTGCTTTCCAATTACCGCATTATCTTGAATCATGCAGTTATCTCCGATTGTTACACCATCATATATAACAACATTATGTCCAATTGTTACGTTCTCTCCTAATTTTACATCGTTACCGATTACAACATTTTGTCCTCTTTGTACTGTCATGATCGACACCCTCTTCCATTAGTATGTAAAACAGTGTCCACCCGTTAAAGGTGAACACCGATTAAATGAATTAGTTATTATTATAAAATTCAGCAATTTTCTTCACAACATATTGCTGTTGTTCGATCTTCAATTCAGGAAACATAGGTAATGAGATAGCTTCAGCAGCTGCTTTTTCTGTAACAGGTAGATCACCCTCTTTGTATCCAAGCTCAGCAAATACAGGCTGAAGATGTAGCGGTTTTGGATAATAAATCATTGTAGAAACACCTTGCTCTTGTAAAAACTTCTGAAGCTCATCACGGCGTTCTACACGAATCGTATATTGATGGAAAATATGGTGGCTGTAATCAGCGATGAACGGCGTCACCACTTTATCACCTAATTGCTCATTCAATAATTTTGTATAATTTTCCGCTTTTTCTCTGCGAAGGTTGCTCCACTCATCAAGGTGTGAGAATTTCACATTAAGAATAGCAGCTTGAAGCTCGTCCAGACGGCTGTTATAGCCTAAAACATGGTGATAGTATTTTGGTTTACTTCCATGAACACGGATAACACGCATTTTTTCAGCAAGATCATCATCTTTTGTAACGATCATTCCTCCGTCACCATATGCACCTAGATTCTTTGTTGGGAAAAAACTGTATGTAGCAGCAGTACCCAGTTCACCAACACTCTTGCCTTTGTATTTTGACCCAATCGCTTGTGCTGCATCTTCCACAATTCCTAAGTTGTGTTTCTTTGCAATTTTAACGATTTCGTCCATATCAGCCATTTGGCCATATAAATGAACAGGGACGATTGCCTTCGTTTTATCTGTAACTGCAGCTTCAATTTTAGTAGGATCAATGTTAAACGTTTTTGGGTCACAGTCAACAAAAACAGGTGTTGCACCAGCACGGGCTACTGCACCAGCAGTTGCAAAGAAAGTAAAGGACGGAACGATGACTTCATCACCAGGTCCTACTTCCATTGCAGTTAAAGCGATATGGATAGCATCACTTCCATTTGCTACACCAATTCCGTGGTCTACATTGCTATAGGCAGCCACATCAGCTTCTAGCTTTTTAACGTTATCACCTAAAATAAATCTTGCATTTGACATGACATCTTCCATAGCAGGAAGGATATCAGCTTTTAGATTTCGGTATTGTTCAGTAAGATCTAACATAGGTACTTTCATTTTTCAGCCTTCTCTCTAATATATTTTATTAAAAACTATAATCTTCAATCAGAATATCGAATTCATTATTTTTTTTCAATCTATGATATTCCCTCATACAAACCAATCAGGCGTTCACTTTCTTTTTCCCAATTGTATCTATCTTCAATAGCTCTTCTTCCGTTTCTGCCCATTTCTGCTGCTTTGTCTGGGTTCGTTAAAATACTTTCAATCGCTTTTGCAATTTCGTCTATATTAAGTGGATCTACACAAATGCCGCATCCATTCTCCCTTACAATGTCTTCCCACAATGGAAAGTTAGAAGCAATCACCGGCAGCCCGGCTGACATGTATTCAAATAGCTTAATTGGGTAAGAAACGACAAAGCGGGGTTCAGGGTGAAGCAATACAAGTCCTGCATTTGCTTGACTTAGCTCTTCTTTAACATCATGACGATTTAAAAATCCAAGAAAACTTACATGTTTCCATCCACTCATCTTTTTCACTTCATCTTCTAATGAGGCGGGTGCAAAAGATCCCCCTAAACGAAATTCTACTGGGTGCATTTCGTTCACTTTTTCCACGGAACGAATCATCTCTTTTATTCCGCGCAGAAGATAGATGCCTCCGAGGTAAACAACACGCTTCTTATTATCTTCTAAAGGCTTAGAAACCTCTTGGATTTCTGAAGTTTTTATCAACTCCTGCAAAAGAGGATAGTTATGAATTGTAATTGAATTTGAATTGTATTTTCTAAAGCGTTCATTAATATATGGAGTAGCTGTAACAATAGCATCAAAGCGTTTCGATGCATATTTCTCAAAATGTTTCGCTGCAAGCGCAACACTTTTACGTAAAGGTCCAGGTATCCACTGCTTGGAAAGGATTTGTTCAGGCAAATCCTCGTGTACATCATAAATTACTTTCTTTCCTTTTGCTTTAAGCTTTAGACCAATTGGTATTAATTCAGAATCGTGAAAATGATAGACATCCGCATCCTGCCGGATAGCCTCTTCATAAACGAGAGAGGTAGTATGAACCATCCGTCTTAATCGATTTGAGGCAGTTGACATGACTCCCTTGATTCTAACACCAAACTGAACAGAGTCTTCAGCGTTCGGGACAATGTATACCACTTCATGCCCCGCTTTTTGTAAGGATTGGCACTCTTTGATTAGAATTCTTGTATCCATAGCAGAATGCACAGAGGTCAAATGACAAATTTTCATTCGTATTCCCTGCCTTTTTTTAATTCCTGAACATTTTCTAGCAGATCATCCACAATTTTTCCCCAAGAGAATTCACGGCAAACGAATTCTCTGCCATTCTTTGAAAGATGGCTATACGCAACTTCGTCTAACTTTGCACAATGCCTAATTTTCTTTGCGATATCTTTTTCATCTTCAGGAGTGGCTATAATCCCGCTACCGTTATCTTCTATCAATTTTGCGCTCTCACCCATGCCACAATACAAAACAGGTACACCGGAAGCGAGAGCTGGAAAGATTTTAGAAGGCCTTGCACCTTGAAACAAAGCAATATTTCTTAATGACACAATACTAAAATCAGTGATCGAGAAAATATTTGGCATTTCAGAAACAGGAACAGAGTCGTGGAAAATGACATTATCAGCCTGAATCTTCTCTCTTAGTTTTAAGAGTTCTTCCTTTTCAGGACCATCTCCTATAAAAAGAAATCTAACCTCTGGATTCGTTTCCTCTACTAATTTTGCAGCCTTTATAACAGAGTCCAATCCTTGGGCATATCCAATGCGACCAGCGAAAGTAAACACTTTCTTTCCTTCAAAGTCTAACTTTTGCAGCCAATCGATATTTTTTTCTCTAGGTTTGAATGTCTCTGTATTGACACCATTAGGTAAAAGAAAAACACGTTCTCTTTCTTTACCCTTTTTTAACATATAATCAGCAATCCCTTCAGTAGCCGTTGCTATCTTCCAGGATTTTTCATACAAAAAAGCCTCAAGTTTTTCCGCCAATTTAATGAATTTTTCATTCTTAAGGATGCCCAGTTCTACTGCTGACTCAGGCCATATATCTGCTACGTTAAAAACAAATTTTGCTCTTTTGAGTTTAGCAGATATATAACCTGTTATTCCTAAAAACAGTGGAGGTGACGTGCAGATGATTACATCTGTTTTCTTTGCTTTCAACATAGAGTAAAACGCACTGAACGTAAATGAAAAATAAGACACCAGCCTTCTCCAAAATGCTCCTTTTGGACTTGGATAAATCCAAGATCGATGAACGGGTATACCTTCGTATTCCTCATACTGATAAAACTTTCCCTTATATTCATCTGGAATAATGCCATGAGGATGGTGCGGAAATGCCGTTATGACTTCTACTTGATGTCCTCTTTTAATTAGTTCTTTACTGACTTCGTAAAGACGGATTTGTGGAGCCCCAACCTCTGGCGGAAAGTGCTGACTTAATAATGTAATTCTCATATAATTACCCTCATTTTTAATCAAACGTTTAATTAAAATGTTGTGCAATCTTTTCGGCTGCTTTTGCATCACCAAAAAGTTTCTTGTAAATAGGAGCTACCTTTTTATTTACAGCTGCAAGAATTTTCTCCTTGTCTGTACCCACGAGAATATTCGCTTCACCCTCGAGTGTCTCTACCCATTCTGTTTGCTCTCTAAGGGTTACACAAGGTACTTCCATAAAATAAGCTTCCTTCTGTACACCGCCAGAGTCCGTTAAAATCTTCTTTGCATTACTTTCAAGTCTTAACATATCTAAATAACCCACTGGTTCAACGATCATTAAATTCGGGATACTGTCAAGACTTAAATTGAGCCGCTCAATGACATGCTTTGTTCTCGGATGCATAGGCCAAACTTTCACTTCTTCGATTTCAGAAAAGGCTTCAAGAATAGTTGAAATCTTCTCAGGATCATCTGTATTTTCAGCTCGGTGAACCGTAATTAAATGATACTCCTTAGTTGTTAAGCCATACGTGTTTAATATATCCGAATTGCTCTCGGCAAGCTGGCGGTTATACTCAACAGCATCATACATGACATCTCCTACATTAATCACATTGTGCATCATGTTTTCGGATGTCAGATTATGAACGGCTGTGTCGGTTGGACAAAAGAGATACTCTGATACATGGTCAGTCATAATACGATTAATTTCTTCAGGCATCTTTTTATTAAAACTTCTAAGTCCTGCTTCGATATGTACAACAGGCACATGAAGTTTAGCAGCTGCAAGGGCACCAGCAAGCGTTGAATTTGTATCTCCATAAACGAGTACATAATCAGGTTTCTCTTCTAGGATGATTTCTTCTATTTTGGCAAGCATCTCTCCCGTTTGTTTACCATGAGAAGCAGATCCGATTCCTAGATGAAAATCCGGTTTAGGAATATGTAGCTCTTCAAAAAAGATATCAGACATATTTTTATCGTAGTGCTGGCCTGTATGAATAATCAGCTCTTTATGATTCTTTCGCAGTTCTCGCGAGACAGGAGCTGCTTTTATAAATTGAGGTCTAGCTCCTAGTACGGTTAAAAACTTCATGTTTTATATTCTCCTTCAAATTTACTCTTCTCCATATATACATAACAGTTTTCGCACGCCTCTTGACCAAGGTGTCCATTTCTTTTGAAACCCTGATTATAAACATTTACCAACTATTGTTGACGAATAAAACCGTTCTAAAATCAGGAAAAGAGATACCCAAATGAATGGTTATCTCATCCTGTCCCTCTTATAGCAAATGATATTTTTTAATAGATGGAGCTTGTTCTTTTAATGCATTACGAGTATCAAAGACTACAGGACTGTTCTCTGCGATCATATTATAATCAAAGCTTGTATGATCTGTCGTAAGCATAACGAGGTCCGCACCTTGTAATAACTCTTTTGAAATTTCATGTGTTTTGTACATTTCGCCATTAAGCTTAAATTCTTGTACATGTGGATCAACCACAACCCAATCAGCACCAGCAAGCTCGAGTTTTTCTAGAATTGGCAATACTGGTGACTCGCGCATATCATCGATGTCTTTTTTATAGGCTACACCGAGTAAAACAACCCGTGCACCATTTAAGGCTTTTTTATCTTCATTTAATATTTTCATCACACGGTCTAACACAAAGTCTGGCATCGCATTGTTGATTTCACCCGCTGTTTCAATCAAACGAGTGTGGTAATTATACTCACGCGCTTTCCATGTTAGATAAAACGGATCGATTGGAATACAATGTCCACCAAGTCCTGGACCAGGGTAGAATGCCATGAAACCATAAGGCTTTGTTGCAGCAGCATCGATAACTTCCCACACATTGATCCCCATCTTTTCACAAAGAATAGCCATTTCATTAGCTAACCCAATGTTAATGTTACGGAATGTGTTTTCCAAAATCTTTTCCATTTCGGCAACCCGAGGGCTCGATACTTCGTGAACATCACCTTCAAGCACGGAACGGTACATAGCAGCAGCAATTGACGTACACTGCTCTGTGAGACCACCAACGACTTTAGGTGTATTTTTCGTATTGTATACTTTATTCCCTGGATCAACACGTTCAGGTGAATAAGCTAAGTGAAAGTCTTTTCCTGCTGTTAGGCCTGTTTTTTCAAGGATTGGCTGAAGTACTTCTTCCGTAGTTCCAGGATAAGTTGTACTTTCAAGAACAATTAACATGCCCGGATGAATAAATTTAGCAATTTCAGTTGCTGAACTTTCCACATAAGAAGTATCAGGCTGCTGATATTTATCTAATGGTGTAGGTACACAAATTGCTACAGCATCGACTTCTTTTATAAGAGAATAATCAGTAGTTGCTCGAATTTGCTTAGAAGAAGTTAGCTCAGCTAATTCAGCGTCAACAACATCCCCAATGTAGTTAATACCGTCATTCACCATTTGTGTTCTTTTTTCTTGCACATCAAATCCAATTACTTTATATCCTGCTTTTGCTTTTTCAACAGCAAGAGGTAATCCTACATAACCTAAACCTACTACACCGATAGTCGCTGTTTTTGATTCGATCTTTCCTAATAATTCCTTTGAAACTGTACTTAATTCCAACTCGTTAGACATCAATATATTCCTCTCTTTCAGGGGGGAGTTTCTTTATAATTTTACTGGTTTATTGGTATCTGCAGATTCATATAAAGCCAATACGAGACTTAATGCTCGTCTTCCATCTTCACCAGTTACAATTGGCTCACGATCTTCCTTAATCGCTGTTACCATATCTTCAATGATGCATTGATGTCCTGGCTTTCCAAATGGGTCAGCTTTAACAGATTCCATAATATCAGTTACTTGAGTTTCATCCATCTCTTTGACATCCCAATGTTGAATATAATTAGCTGTTTTTCCGCCAATTTTTATTGTACCTGTTTCACCGAATATGCTCAAAGATTCCTCATAATTCGTAGGATAAATAGTAGTTGCAGCTTCTATAATACCCAATGAGCCATTTTTAAAACGTACTACACCGGTTGATACGTCTTCAGCTTCAATATTTCGTAGTCTTGTCGCTGCCATACTATAGACTTCATCAACCTCGCCCATGGACCATAATAGCAAGTCCAAGTTGTGTATCGCTTGATTCATTAATACACCGCCATCAAGAGACTTAGTGCCTCTCCATGGTGCTTGGTCATAATATTCTTGATTTCTATTCCAGCGAACAGTAGCATTCGCATGACTCAGCTTTCCAACTAGATCTCCGTCCAACGCCTTTTTCAACTCCATAATTGCTGGGCGAAAACGATTTGGATGGACGACAGATAACTTCACGTTGTTTTCCTTACATGCATTAATTATGGCATCCGTATCTTCAAGTGTTAAGGCAATTGGCTTTTCGACAACTACATGCTTTTTCGAATTTGCGATCTGAATGGCAATAGGTGCGTGATAGCCACTTGGTGTGCAGATATTTACTACCTCAAGCTCGTCCAATTTTAATAGCTCGTCCAAATCAGTATACGGTTTAGCGCCGTATTTCTCTGTATAGTACTCCATGTTTTCCGGTATCATGTCACAAACAGCAATGAGCTTTGCGCCTTCAGCCTTTTCGATGGCCTCAGCATGTTTTTTTGCGATGTGACCGCAACCGACTATGGCGAAATTAGTCATCTAGATAACTCTCCTTTTAAAACCAAATGTTTGTTAACTAGTTAAATCCAAACATAATTTTATACTAATTAACAATAATATCAATAAAATTAATTCTCAATCTCATACTACTAAACATCATTTCGTTAAACATTTCACATTTTTGACTTTATTAGTTTACCCCTTAGACAGGTATTTTCTTCCTCTTTTAGATATTTTTTATCATTATCTTGCACGTATTTTCTGTAGAAGTGTTTTATAGATCAGAAAATCACTTTTCTTTATAAGAAGGAAGTTTGAGTAAGATTCACCAGTCAGTCTTTTAAATATAACGATTTTCAAGATAAAACTAAAGAAATACGTAATCGTAGTTGAAACTGCAGCCCCCGTAACGCCGAATTTTGGAACCATAAATAAATTAAGAATGACATTGAAAATAACATTATAAATGGATAACCACATGTTTAATTCAGGTCTACCTCTTCCAGCAATATCGTTAGAGAGGACCTTTTCAACAGCGAGTAAAGCAAAGCCAGGTAGCATAATCTTTAACAATAACGGGGTTTCAACATACCCTTCATTGAAGATAGTAAATACGATAAAATCTGTCATAAAAAAGACCGTAGCAGCCATTAGAATCGTTATCAAAAACACGTTCCTGCTCACGATTGAAGTAATCCGATTACGGTCAGCTTCAGAATTTGTAGAGCTGATTTTTGGATACAATACACTTGAAAAAGAAACAGCGAATATCGATAGACGTTCCCCTAAGTTCATCGCCGCGCTATATCTTCCTACTGCGCTTCCTGTTGTAAAATAGCTTAGAATGAACACAACAGTTCGATAGTTTAAAAAACTGGCAAAATTGCTTACATGTGCCTTAAGTCCATAATTTACAGACTTCCTAAAGTATTCCCATGAAAAGCTATTCCATCTAAAAGAAACTTGATGATGACGTATAAGCTTCCAAATCATGGTGACAACCGTAATGGCATTACCTAGTATAAAAGCTGAGAGTGCGCCCCTTAGCCCTAAGTCTAAAACAATGACAAATAATACCGCAAAACTTAAGATAGATAGCTGATTTTGAACCATAAGGGTATTAAATGCCTTGAAATCTTGGAGTCCCTGAAAAACGGTCTGAAAGTACTCTCTTAAAAATAAAAATGGAACCGACAACAAACTTAAATAAACTAAACCTATTGGAGCATCTTTAAACAATTGTTCTGAAAAAAACATTACAGCGATTAAGCCAACAAGAATACTTATTATACTTAATAATGTTCCAATAATAATATTGTTGTTAAATACCGTGTTTAAATCCACTTCTTTTCTGCTAACAAAATATATAGTTGAGGTATTTACACCCAATGTCAGAAATGTGAGTAGAACCGTTGGAAAAAGCGTAAGTATGGTGTAGTTCCCGAACCCTTCATCCCCGAGATATTTTCCTAGAACAGATAACAAAAGCATTCCTATTACAATATTTGATACTTGCCTTGTAAACGTAATGAAACTATTTTTTAGAAAACTGCGATCTGTACTCATTGATTACCTTCCCTCAAACTCTCTTAACGATTTTGCATATTGAGTGTAATTTGTTTCAGAGAAAAAGAATTCTTCCCATTTCTTATAAGCCGCCAGTCGGTAACTTTCTCTTTTTTCTTTGCTTAAAGATGCAAATTGATCAATATCTTTAGCCAATTCCTCAACATTGAAATCTTTTTCGATAAGTTTACCGTTTCTTGAGTCAACTAATTCCCTCGTACCTCCAACATCAGTTGCAAAAGAAGGAATGCCAAAGCTGTAGGCTTCCATAATTGATACAGGAATACCTTCACTAGAACTTACATTGATAAACAAATCAACAGGGTGACTCTCATAATATTTCAACACTTCAGCGTTCTTTTTTCGCCCAAGGAATTCCCATTGAATGTTAGAAGGCACTTCCTCTTTAACCTTTTTTTCCAATTCCTCTCGTAACGGTCCATCTCCAATATGAGACCAAAAAATCTTTTGTTCACATCTCTTGAGCGTATCGATTAATAAGTCTAACCGTTTAACTGGAAGCATATTGGAACAAGAAACAATTCTTAATACTCCATCTCTTGAAGGCATAGATTCTCCTGCTGCAGCCTTCGTTCCTAGCCTGCTCACGGTAAACTTATTTGAGACATTAGGATATAACCGTTTTAAATAGTCACTTCCATCTTGTGAAATAACAAATACTTTATCTAATCGTTTGACCGTTTCTTTTTGAGCTGGCATATACGGTGTACGATGCCGATATGCATACAGGTCACCCCCATGAGCTCTACTAACTATCTTCATTGAAGGCTCCAGTTCCTTCAACATAGCCAGAGCAGTAGCAGAAGGTCCTAACCAGTACGAATAAAATACAGTTTCTGATAACTTGTATTGATTATCTTTAACTATCTTAGAAAGTTGATTACGTATTTCGACAGCTAATCCAATCCAGTTGGCAACCTTTAAAGAGGCAGATAAATATTTAGGAAAAATATATTTGAATTCTCTTACAAACCATTCTTTACCCTGAGAATCCCATAACATCTTTTTCATTAAGTCTGTCTTTTTAAGGGAAGAAGGCGAAGGGTTTAATTTATATACTTCTGTATTTTGGGGTGTGCCTCTCTCTATTACAGAAGAATCGTCTATAAAATTAACAGGTATTATATGTACATTTTGAAATTCATTGCACAAATACTTTATTTCAGTTTCAAGGAATTCTTCTCCGGGAGGAAAAGGAAATCGACTTGATAAGATTACTAAATGTTGATTCTTGTCTGATTTCATTTTGTTTTGACTCCTATTTATTTAAATAATTTCAACTATCATAACATATCTCCGTTTATTCATTTCCCTATTATACTTTATCCATATGATTGATTGGTTCAAACAATAAAAATTACTATTTGTCTAAATAGAACGAATCTACTATTAAAATGTAGAATTTCGCTCCGATACTATTATCGTAGAAAAAGAAAAAGTGAAGGGAGTGAATTTTTTAAAAATCGTGTCGAAAAAAATTAACAGGAGTGTACCCCATGTTACGCAAAATGATTTTAACGATATTTTTAGGCGGGATTTCCCTACTTTTTTATATGCCTCAATCGGAAGCAGCTGAGTCCCGTATAGACGGCAAGAATAGATTTGAAGTAGCTGTCAATGTTTCAAAAAATGGATGGTCTAGGTCAAATACGGTGATCGTAACAAATTACCTTGCATATGCTGATGCTTTATCCGCTTCACCTTTAGCATATAAAAAGGACGCACCCATATTATTAACGCAAAATAATCATATTACCCCGATTACGAAAAATGAGATCAACAGACTAAATGCGAAAGAAGCTGTAATCATCGGAGGAACAGGCAGTATTTCTAACCATGCAGAAAATGAGCTAAAATCAATGGGTCTTAGTGTTACAAGAATTGATGGAAAAGATCGCTTCGTAGTTGCTCAAAACATTGCAATGCAATTATCAAACAAAGGGAAGGCTGTGATTGCATACGGCTTAAACTTTCCTGATGCCTTAGCAATCGCTCCTTTTGCTGCAAGAAATGAATATCCGATTTTACTTTCTAGTAATGATTCACTTCCTAGTGCAACGAAGAATGCGTTAAAAGATAAGAACATTACGAGTACATACATTATCGGCGGAGAAGCAAGTGTAAGTAATTCTGTAAAAAACCAATTGCCCTCCCCAATCAGAATTGGCGGGGCAAACCGATTTGAAGTAGCAGAAAATGTAATACGCCAGCTTAACTTAACAACACAGACTGCCTTTTTATCATCTGGTTTGGATTTTGCAGATGCACTCACTGGATCGGTATTAGCAGCTAAAAAGAATGCTCCATTGTTGCTGACCATACCAGCAAGACTGCCAAATGAAACAAAAAGTATAATTCAAGACAAAACCATTAGAACTTTTACTATATTAGGAGGACCTGCTTCTGTAAACAACAACAGTACAGCTCTCTTAGGTAAAACGATTGTACTTGACCCAGGACACGGAGATCATGATGCAGGTGCAAGTGCAAATGGACTTAAGGAAAAAGATATTGTACTTGATGTAGGATTGCGTACTCGGTCAAAAATGATAAATGCAGGAGCAAAAATCATTATGACGAGAAGCGATGATACATTCTTGGCACTAACAGCGCGCTCTACAATAGCCAATAACTCCGGGGCGGATTCTTTTATCAGTATCCACTCAAATGCTGCTGAGAGTCCAGCTGCTCATGGTTCTGAAGTATATTATGATACTACTTTTAGTGGACCAGAAAGCAAAAGATTAGCTGAAGAAATTCAAAAAGAACTTGTGAAACGATTAGGTACGAGCGACCGTGGAGAAAAGGAAGCTAATTTCCATGTCATAGATAAAACAAGAATACCAAGCATCTTAGTGGAACTTGGATTCATAACAAACCCTTCTGATGCCTCAAAATTAGGCTCTCCGACGTATCGGCAAAAGAGCGCAGATGCTATCTATTACGGTACTGTGAACTTCTATACCAAATAATAAAAAGGATTTCGAGTCGTTTTCCCTCGAAATCCTTTTTTTCTTAGTGGCCAAACTTTTTTAGCACGTTGTTTACGATCTTTGTTAACTGTGTGTCAACCACCAAGCTTCCTCCAAACGTAATAGATCCCGTAGAAAATACTCCTCCACCACCAGGATGATCATAGTAAATCATGTCCGCCCCTTTGCCTATTGTATTTGTTCCCCGCGCTAACAAAACATAATTTTTAGGAGTATATTTATCAACCTGATCTGTTTCCCAGCCTGATGCACCGCCAGTTGAGCCATTCACTTTGTTCAATCCTATTTTTCCTATTAAATTCCCATTTCTAATACCTGTATTAGCAAAAATCCAGTGGGTGCTATTCATAACCTTATAAGGAGCTGGATCTGAGAAGCCGGTAGAGCGATATCCAACTCCTACTAAAGCGGTTTCAGGCATACCTATTTTATACAGATTGCCGCCTTTTTCAGAAGTGAACGAATGATAACCACCGTCTTTTTTCACTTCGATTTGATTCCCTTTTAACGCAACCTTCCAGTAGATACCGTTACCAGATAAATACAATACGTTTCCTCCGCGTTTTAGGAAGCCTTCCAACGCTCTATACATTGGTGTAGACCAATATTCACTATGCGTACTGATGATTAGTGTCTTATAAGAGTTTAATAATGAAGAATGTTGATGAAGATCAAATTCAGAGATCATGCTATACGGATGATTATTTCTTTCAAGCCATGAAAGAATATGACGCTCCCCATTCGCTAAATGTCCTTCATTACCAGTAGGAATAGCTTCTGGGTTAGGTCTGTTGGAACTTACAACTTCATTATAGTTTCTTGCACCATTCACATAGCTGTAACTATATAAACTCTTACCTCCCCAGCTATTGTAAGCTTCCCACGTATTAGTCGAAGCTAATACAGCAATGTCATCACCTACTGGATTCCTTTTTTTAATAACAAAGGTTATATGAAATTCACTAGTACCATCAGTTAATTTTGCTGAGTACATGCCAGTCGGCCAATCCGTGGGTACTTTATAAGCATAGCTTGTTTTCCAAAATGCACCCTCCCGGTAGGAATCTAGAAAATAATTCTGGGAGCTAGCATCTGTTACTTCAGTTTTTAAATACGTTTTTGCTTCTTTTCCATGTCTTATAAAGCTAAGAGAAAAACGATTATTCGGTGCATGCACCTTAAGCTGTATCGTTTCTCCTGGGAAGTAGCTAATTTTATTACTGTAGCCTTCTATATCATGATTGTTCTTTACAGGTCTTAAAAGAGAAGCAACTCCCTCCTGAACTGAAGCCACGCCTCCTAAGACTGTGAAACTTTGAATGTTTTTTTCTATTATTATCTCTCTCGTACTCTCTGGAAGTGTATCAGGCCTTGTTAACAACATGGGTACATCGTTTTTTGCCGCGAGAACAGAACCCGTTAATGCATCAGCAAACGTTAAACCCGTAGAGATGTAACTACGGTCAGAATTCATGTTTAGTGTACGAATAATATTAGCAGCCACTTCAAAACGATCTTTACCACCTATTCTTTGTCTACCTTGAAGTTGGTTATAGACTAAAGGACCTACACTTCCTTCACCCCCAACAACCAGAGTATTCTCTGCTTCTTTTAATCCCAGTTGGGTACTTTCAGGAATCTTATCTTCTAATGTAAGCAAGATGGGTATACCCTCTTTAGCAGCATATGGAGCAATTGTAAGTGCATCTGGAAATTTGTAACCATTAACAATAATTGCTTTGGTGCTGTTTCCTAGTCGTTTGGCAATATGAAATGATACTTCAAAACGGTCTTTACCTCCCACTCGCTCTACATTAGGAGCAAGCTTCTTTATCTCTCCTAGAACTTTATCAGAAACACTAGCAGTCCCCCCAACAATTATTACTTTTTCGGGATTAAGTCTTTCAATTTCATTTTTTGTTATAGCGGTTAATACATGGCTTTGCGTTAACAGAATAGGAGCATTTTCTTTAAAAGCAAGAGGTGAAGCAGATAGCGCATCTGCAAACGTATTATAGTTAGATACAATAACAGTATCTGCTCCTTCTTTCCATCCCTTTAAGGATACATTTACAGCTACTTCAAATCGGTCTTTTCCATCTAATCTTTCTACTGGTCCTGAAGCGATGGCGTAATTTTTAATTACAGCAAGTATGAATAAACTTATAAAAAAACACGTGCAAAAAAAGAGTTTTTTCATCAACATTCCTCTCTACCATGTTAATTAAGTTTTTTTATACACTTTTCTTTTCAAAAATTATATTCGACACTTTAAATTGGAATCCTTTGGAAAAAGCGTAAAAATGTAATTTATTAACATTTAAAGAATATTGTGAAAAAGGTACTCTAATACCATGAATTGATTAATATGTATTTGATATTTGAATTGACATTTATTAGATTTAAATCTAAATTATACATATAACAAACAAGGGTGGTCATATGGGCAGCTTTATCAAATTACTTGCAGAATTAGTCAATAATGTACACGATATAATAGAAGATTTATTCATGAATTTAGGTATAAACCTTACTGATAAAGATCTTCATTTTTGGATCATTGGTGTTATTGGTATAACTTTTTTTCTGTTTACACATCTGTTTTTCAAATGGCTTTCAAAATTCAGCATTACTGTCATCTCATTTTTATATACTTTTACGGTAATGCTCGTAATTGTATTCGCTATTGAAATTCAGCAGAAGATTACTGGCAGAGGAAGGATGGAATTTAGTGACGCTATAATAGGTCTGTATGGGTTTCTAGCTTTCTTTGCTGTGTTTCTTTTAATTAAAACGGTTATTTACTTTTTATTGAAACTAATAAACCGCCCAAAAAAGGAGCGTTCAGAACGTTCTTCAAGGGCTGATTACTAAAAAAACATTCGGGCATAAAATCCCGAATGTTTTTTTATATTAGTTGTTTTTGTTTTTGAAAATTAGGACGCCCAATGCAATGATAGACGAAGTTCGTACCCTCTACCTGTGCATCCGAATAGCTATTTCTTCCATCTACTAATACTGGCAGTTTCATGACTTTTTCTACTTCATTTAAGTTAATTTGTGTAAACTCTTTCCATTCAGTCAGTAAGCATACAGCATGACACCCTTCAGCAGTTTCTAAGGCATCTTCACAATAAACAATGATGTCATTGTAGTTTTTCATTTCATGCTGAAAATTTATTTGAGCTATTGGATCATACGCTCTTACGTTAGCACCAGCTTTAATAAGATCACCGATAATTTCTATTGCGGGAGCATCACGAATGTCATCAGTGTTTGGTTTAAATGCCAATCCCCAAATACCAATTGTCTTGCCTTTTAGGTTTCCAAGTGAATGTTCTAATTTCTCAATAACATTTAATCTTTGTTTCTTGTTTACCTCAACGACTGCTTTTAACAATTTAAAGTCATATTCTGCATTCCCTGCAATTTGAATTAAAGCATCCGTATCTTTCGGGAAACAAGAACCCCCATAACCAATCCCTGCATTTAAGAAGGCTTGTCCAATTCGCTTATCATAACCCATACCTTCAGCAACTTTAACAACATCAGCGCCTACTTTATCACATATATTAGCGATTTCATTGATAAACGAAATTTTAGTCGCTAAGAATGCGTTTGATGCATATTTTATCATTTCAGCACTTCTAATATCCGTAGTAATAATATTTTTTGTAAGCGGCTCATGTAATTTAGCAATCATTTCAGCAGCTTTTTGTTTTTTTGCTCCAATAATGATTCGGTCAGGATTAAAAGTGTCCAGAACGGCTGATCCTTCTCTCAAAAATTCTGGAACTGAGACTACGTCAAACTCTGTATCTGTTCCGGCTGAAAGAATCTCAGCAATTCGTTCATTTGTACCTACAGGAACAGTACTCTTAGTCATAATTATCTTATAGCCATTAATCGAACTTGCAATATCGCGTGCTACTTGTTCAATAAAAGCAAGATTTGCTTCTCCGCTTGGAAGTGGTGGAGTACCTACCGCAATAATAATCACTTCTGCATTCTTAATTCCGTTTGGAATATCTGTGCTAAAAGATAATCGATTTAAATTAACATTCTTTTCGATTAACTCTTTTAAACCGGGTTCATAAATAGGAACTTCCCCATTATTTAGCATATCTATTTTGTTTTGAGCTTTATCCAAACATATGACTTCATTTCCTAGATCTGAAAAACACACACCTGACACTAAACCAACATAACCTGTCCCAATTACAGTGATTTTCATTAGTATCTCCTTTCTAGTCTTCTTTTACATTCTGGTAAGGATTACCATTAACATCCCAACCTTTATTACTAATAATTCTTGCCGGAATTCCAGCTACTACTGAATTATCTGGAACATCTTTTGTAACCACTGCATTTGCACCAATCATTACATTATTTCCAATTTTTATTTTACCGATAATTTTAGCTCCTGGTGCTATATATACATAGTTACCTATTTCAGGAACACCTTTTTTTTCTTTTCTACCAGCAATTCCAATTGTTACTCCTTGTCCGATGTTACAATGCATTCCTATTTTTGCTTTTTGATGTACAACAATAAGTCCGTAATGTGGTAAATAAAGACCTTGATTAATTTTAGTACCTAAAGGTATTTGAATTCCAATAATTATGGATAAAATTTTGTGGATTACCCAAAACAATATATATAAGATTTGTTTTATTACTGGTATTCTAAATTCATTTTTAAAAAAGCTCCCAATTCTAAAAAATACAAGATACCAGAATGTTTCACTTATCATAATCATTTTCATTTTTTTTATTAAAGTATCACAATTACCAACCGTATAATATCTTTCAAGGTCCTTAGACAAATGCATTTTCATCTACCCCATTTTTTGTAACTTATTTAATGAAGATATATAAATTGCAGGCTGTTCAGCCTGTCTTTTAACTTCAGGAATTGTTTCTAAAAGATTCCGCTTAACAATTTCCTTAGTTTTCCAACAGTTTTCTATTTTAATTTTCAAATTCTCAGGAGTAATTTCATTAATATCTATTACAAAATCGTTTAAATTTAAAGATTCCATAATACCCCTTGTTTTATGTTCATAATTAATAGCAACCGTTGGAACAAAGTTTGATAAGCTAAAAATATTTGAATGCATTCTTGTACCCACAAACATATCCATTTTAGAATATAGATATTTTAATTCTCTTGGCTTAAAATCATAGTCCAACAACTCTGCATTTTTTATAGTAGGATGATTTAATATTTCACGGCTAATAATTCGGTCATCATTAAAAGGGTTGGGTCCTAAAACTTGAGGCATTAACAAAACTTTTCCATCTAATTCTTTTTCTATATACTCTATACCCCTTCGAATACTTTCAATGTATTTATTTCGGTAAAAGGTTTTATCCTCTACTTCTGGAAAATTCCAATCGCGTACTGTAAAACCGAATAAAGGTCCCGTATGTTGATTTTTAACTTCATCAATTACTTTATCTGCCAATTCACTTTCTTCCATCTCCATACAAAAAGCAGAGTCAGGAACTAATGTGACAGATTCATTATTTAAACTAATTTTTTCTAGCCATTGATACGTTATCTTTTCACGAATAAAGATTTTACTAACGTGATCTAGTACCTTTTTCGCTAAAATTTTCATGTATTTATTATAAAATGGACCTATGGATTGAGAATAAATAACTAAAGGTTTTTTAAAATCTATGGCAATTTTTAATTGAACTAAATGCTGAAGCAAAGCAGCACTAAATCCATGCGATAGAAGAAAGCCTCCTCCACAGCTCACAACCACATCAGCCCATTCATAATCTTTTGTTATGTTACTACTCTTACTTTTAGTCTTTAATATTTTTATAAGTTTTATTGCAGATAGTAACTTTGACCATTTTGATGTCTTTGGATCAATAGATATATTATATACACAGGATCCTACCGGTACATCATATGCTAATTGATCTACTTCAGGGAAACGGCTAAGAATTTTAATATTACAATCAGGATTATACTTTTTTATTGAATCAATCATAGACAATAAAATCCCCGCATCACCCTTGTTTCTTGATGAATGTGCATTTACAATTAGAATGTTTTTCATAATTATCGTTCCTTTACGAACTTTCTTTTAATTGAATTAATATTATCTAAGACAATTTTTATCTTTAAAATATACATGAAAAATAAAAAAGATATACATTGAATCAAGAATAATCCAACTAATAAAGTTATTTGAGTAATTATAGAAGAATTTTTTACATCCTCTATCGTTTCATTACAAAACCATAATATAATTCCTGAACACAAAATAGAGATAATAATCTTAAATGAACTTTCAAAAAAAGCTTTCGACCAAATCCCTTTAGTAACTTGGTTAACACTGAAAGAAATCATAGTAGCATTAATAATTAATCCTAAAGAAGAGGATAATCCTAAACCTGGAATTCCCATTATACGAACAAAAACAACACTCATTATCATTGTAATTATTAATGATATTATCATTAGTTTAGTAGGAGTTTTTGTGTCTCCTGCAGCAAAAAAATTTCTTGATAGAATTTCACGATATCCCATAAAAACTAAACCTATTGAGTAATATAAAAAAACATTGCTCGTTACTAAAGTCGCTTGTTGATCAAACGCTCCACGTTCAAATAAAACTCGTATTATTTCAGTGTGAAAAATAATAAAAAAAACAGATAAAGGACCTATTAATACTAAAATACTTAACAAACTATTTTGCGTTAGTTCTACAAGTTCTTTTGTTTTATTTTTAATACGAGAGAGTTTCGGAAAAGTAACTGTAATTACTGCAGTAATAAAAATTCCTGCTATCAAAGTCTTTAACCGATATGAATACATCAATGCTGCAATACTACCCTCAGATTGAGTAGATGCTAGGGCACGGTCAACAATTGCATTTAATTGGCTAAATGCTGTACTTAACAAAATGGGTAAAAGTAAAATCGAAAAATCTTTAATCCTTTTATCCAAAATAAAACTTGATGTTTGGAATGTGTAATCATATTTCATAATAGTAAATACTAAAATTATTAACTGAATAATAAACGCTACAAGGGTTACAAATGCAAGTCCCGAAACACCAAATATATCTACAAAAAAAGTTAAATAAATTAAAATTACTATGTTATTTGGTAAGATACTTATTGCTGGAATAAAAAAACTATCAAAACTATTTAACATTACTGTATACATTTGTATAGCTAAAACAATAAAAGTTAATGGAAATAAAATTTGGAGTAAGTATATTGATAATTTTTCTGTTTCATAAGTTAATCCTGGTGCTATAAGCGCGATTGCTTCTTCGCTAAAAACAAGTACAACTCCATATAATATAAATGAAGTTATTAAAGAAATTAATAAAATTTTATTTGCAAAATGATAGGCTTCCTCTTTTTTCTTTAAATACTTAATGAATAATGGTAAAAAAACACTACTCAATGATAATGAGAAGGTAATCGCAAGTGTTGAAGGCGTTAGAGCTAAATAATAAGCATCTGATTCATGGGAAGTTCCAAAATGATAAGCAACGAAAGTTTCACGTAAAAAACCTAATATCTTGCTAAATGTAGCAACAACAAAAACAATGGCTCCTGCTTTAAATAAGTTAACTCCCATATTACCTCTTTAATTGATCCTGTAATTTACCTAGATAATCATCAATATCATTTATTAGTTTTGAATTGTCAAAATGATACGTCGAGAATTTTTCTTTCTCAATGTTTGTAATGATTTCTTCCAGGTTTTCTATGTCATGAACTACTGAGATTAAATTCTTTTTTTCAAAAACTTCCGCGATCTCTAATTGATGATTATCTACATGCTCCTCATATTTCATCAATCTGGGAACTACAACCACTTTTTTATCCATTGCTAATGACTTAATAATTGAACTAGTTCCGGCATGTGAAAGGACAAATCGGCTGTTAGCAATCCATTCGTCCATTTTTTCTGCGCTGACTAAACCAACTGTCTTAAAGTGAATTGGTTTATAGTTTGTAAAACCAGCCTGAGCTATTATCTCGTCTTTAATAATTCCTTTTTCAACAAGACGATCCAGTTCTTTAAATAATCTATCGAACTGAAATTTTTGAGTACCTACAGTAACAAATATCAATAGATCGCCCCCTTGTAGGTTGCTTTTGGGTAGATTTCGTTCATTTCTTCCCACTGGACGTAAAACCGATCTGCAAACTTATAGATTATTCTTCCTGTAATCGTTGGGCTTGTAATTTTTGCAAAGCTTTCTAGGAACACTACTTTTTTGCCAAACAAAGCACCTAATACACAAAGCGGGAGAACAGCACCTGCTCCAGTTGATATGATAACATCAGGTTTCTGTTTAAGCAGAATCCAAACCGATTTAAAAAGGTTAATCGTAAAGTTTTTTACAAAAGAGATATTCTTTCGTTCTTGTTGCTTTAAAAACATAGTAGGGTGATTTTTTTGTAAAGAAAGACTTGTCTCGTTTTTTTCTGTTACAAGAAAATAATTATATTTACTAGAAACAAGCGGCAAAAGCTGTTTGAGCTGTGCTAAATGCCCACCGGATGAACTAATCAAACAAACTTTTAGTTTTCTATCATTATCCAATTTGTTCACCTAATTCTGTTTTTGTTATTAACTCTTCATAAAGAAGATCCAAATCCTTTAAGATGATTGTTAAATCAAACTCTTCTTTCACTTTCAACTGATTTATTTCACCCATGCTTCTTAACAAGGATGGATTATTTGCCAAGGTTACAAATTTCTCAGCCAGTCCCTTAACATCGCCTGGATCTACCAAGTAACCATTCACACCTTCTTTTATAACTTCCGGAATACCTCCAACAGGTGTACTAATGACTGCCATTCCATAATCCATTGCCTCTAAAATTGCCATTGGCAACCCCTCATTATATGAAGGAAGAACCAGTACATCTGATTTTTGCAAAAGATCTGTCTTTTGAGATCCATTTATCCAGCCTAAGATCTCAACATAACCTTCAAGCTTTTCCTTTTTTACAATGTCTTTTATTTCATCAATCTCGCCGTCACCTGCAAGCCAGAATTTAAATGGAACTTCTTTTTCTTTTAATATTTTTATTGCATCTAGTAAATCATACGTACCTTTTCTCTTTCCTAATCTCCCTAAGAAAAGAACTATAAAGGGATCGTTATTCCGATCATCAGTCAAGTGTTGAACAGTGTGAACTCCGTTATAGAGCACTAATATTCTTTCTGAATCAACAATATTTGCAAAATATTTTTTCCACTCTTCGGATAAAACAATAAGCCTGTCTATTTTGTTAAGGATGAAATGGCAATATTTCTTCCTTCCTGTTGAGAGTGAAGAATAAAAATCCTTAAAACTTGATCCATGAACATGTACTACCGTTGGAATTCCGAAAACAACTTTACCTAACAAGACAAATAAAGACTTTCTATAAAAGCTGCCTTTGTAAGACATGTGTATATGAATAATATCTGGCTGAAAAGTGATAAGCCCAAAAAGGAAGTGGATGAATCCTTTTAGAAAATAAAACAATCGTTTAAGAGTGCTTCCTGTAATGTAAGTCTCTACATGCCTCATTTCATATTTATCAGCAATGAACGAATGATTAATATTCTTCATAACAGTAACAATTCCACCTTTATCCTCTAACGAAGAACCAATCACCATTACTTTCTTTTTCATGTTGCTCACCTCTTTTTCTTCTTTTTTAAGAGTCAATGCAAATGCACTCCCAAGTATTGCAAAAATCAATACATATTGAGGAGAACTATTAAAAACCTGTTCTCCAGAAGATTCAATTAAGCTTTGAATGAGCACAAGCAGGGAAAATAACAAATATCCCTTTTTAAAATTATTCTTGCTTAATTGATACGATTTAAATATCTTCAACCCAATCCATACAAAAATAATTAGCCATATTAACGCACCAATAATTCCTATTTCACCCATAATGAAAGGCCAATAAGTATCTGTTGCCCATTTTGGGTCAACTGGATAAAGGCCATAAATTCGGTCTAAATGATACTCATGGTATAGAGGACTATAGTTCTCTCTTGCAACCCAGCCGCCATATCTTCCAAAACCAGCTCCAAATGGAAAGAAATCCAGCGCAATAATAAACCCAAATATATACAGAGCTTTTCTTGCTGATTCCGTGTAAGGTGTTTCAATATACCTTTGAATTGTTAATATTGTTAGTTGATAGATTTCTTCTCCTCCGAGTATCCCTACAATTAGTAAAATAACGGCTGAAATAAGTAAAAGCTTTTTATTTTGATAACTCGTTTTTAATATTTTCAAGGCGATAATTAGTCCATTAAAGAAAATACTTAAAAGCACTTTAAAACGTAAGGATAAAAAGGCTGTTATCATAAAGAGAATAGCTGAAATCCCTTTTCTTTTTGAAGGAGAAACTGTAAAAAAAGCAAGGAAATAGAATGATATCATTGCCATGAACCATCCATATTGTCCTGGATGAATAAATAGAGATTGTATGCTTATGAGACCTGACCGATAATCAAATTTACCATTTGTATGGATTAGAGTCCTGAAATCTTTGTGCAAAAAGAGATCTACTAAAGCAAAAATCAAAACAATAACTCCAATGCCTATTAAACCTTTTATATATCTCGATAAATCATGAAGCGAAAAAGGAATATGCTGAAAGATTGCAAAAACTACAAACCCTTTAAACATTAAGAAAGCTCCTTCAGCCATGATAGGTAGAGGGACTTTATGAATAATACTTGATACTAGACCAATAATAAAAACTGCTAATAAATAATAATAAATCCTTTCAATTCGGAAGTTTCGTTCTTTCCAACGATGATAAAGTACAACTGAAAAACCAAATAAAACAAAAAACTCGTCAAGATTATTCATTCCTTTTTCTAAAAGAGAAAAGAACTGGACGTTTTTTACTATAGTATCTTGAAATAGCAACAAAATAAAAAAAGTTGGCAACAGTTTTTTAAATTGGCCCCATTCATTAAATTTAGCAAAGAGATAAATATATAAAAATAACGTTGCTGTTAGTAATGTAAAAATAGTACCCAGAAAAAATGTCCCCAAAATAAGGGACAAAAAGAAAATTGAGAAATATATTTTTTTATTTGAGAAAAACTTTATCATTATTCGCCCAATCCTCTCAAGAATTAAAAAGCATCTTTTGAGCCAAACAAAACAAAAAATGTCTTAAACAAAATTTTAATATCCATTCGAATAGAACGGTGCTTAATATATTGAAGATCTAGCTCTACCATTTGATCAAAACTTAGATTACTTCTGCCACTGATCTGCCATAATCCCGTACAGCCTGGTGTAACTAATAACCTTTGGAGCTCATAAGAACCATATTGGTCTACTTCTCTCGGTAGAGGGGGACGTGGTCCAACAAGACTCATATCTCCACAAAGTACATTATATAGCTGCGGCAACTCATCAATGCTTGTTTTTCGTATAAACTTACCAAATTTTGTTACACGAGGGTCATCCTTCATTTTAAACATGGCCCCTGAGACTTCATTGTGATCTAATAGATGGTCAAGAAGTTCTTCTGCGTTACTCACCATGGATCTAAATTTATACATGTAAAATTGTTTTCCGTTCTTACCTACTCTAAGTTGTTTAAAGATAATTTTTCCCTTTGGTTCTTCCCATTTAATAATTGCTGCAACAATTATTAACAAAGGACTTGCTATTAAAATCGCTAACAAACTCACAAAAATATCTATTAATCTCTTGAAACCACTGTAAATCACATTATTTTCAAGTTGCATTTCTTGTGAAGCTTTTGAAACTTGTAATGAAGAAGGAATCAATGGTATACCTCCCTTAAACTGTTGCCTTCTTGTTTTTAATAATGAATTCTAAATACGTCAATAAATCATGTTTAATTGAATTGTTTTGCAGAGCAAATTCTAGAGTTGTTACTATGAATCCTAATTTTTCACCCACGTCAAATCGGTTTCCTTCAAATTCATAAGCATATATGTTTTCAAGTTTATTAACCAATTGTAGTGCGTCTGTTAACTGTATTTCTCCACCAGCACCAATGTATTGCTTTTCAAGATGCGTAAATATTTCAGGGGTAAGAATATACCTGCCTATAATAGCCAGGTTAGAAGGTGCATCCTCTTTAGCAGGCTTTTCTACCAGATTTTCTACGCTGTATAATCTTCCATTATTACTTCCTGGATGTATGATACCATATCTAGATACTTCATTCTCTGGCACTGTTTGTACACCTATTACAGATGATCCTGTTTTTTCATATTGATCCATCAATTGTTTTAAACAAGGCTGCTGAGATTGAATAATATCATCACCTAATAATACGGCAAATGGCTCATTCCCTATAAATTTTCTTGCACACCAAACTGCATGCCCCAATCCTTTTGGCTCTTTCTGGCGAATATAATGTATATCAATCATTTTAGATAAGTGCTGAACTTCCTCTAATAACTCTAACTTACCTTTTTCAAATAGGTTTTGTTCGAGCTCGATAGCATAATTAAAGTGATCTTCAATAGATCCCTTTACCAGTAACAATCAATATATCTTCAATACCTGAAGCAATAGCTTCCTCTACTATGTATTGTATGGTTGGTTTATCAACTATTGGAAGCATTTCCTTAGGCATCGCCTTCGTTGCTGGCAGAAAACGTGTACCCAGTCCAGCGGCAGGAATAATTGCTTTTTTTACCTTCAATCTAATCCCCCATTTTTAGTACATCAACATATATTAATATAACAAAAACATTACAAAAATGACCAATGAATGTAATAATAACACATTTTTTTACAAAAACACACAACTTATTTGTCAAATATTAAGCTTTTTTCTTGTATTAAGCCGAATTTTGCTAGTTTTTTTCCAAATGCAATTTTTAGTTTATCACAAACTATTGACATCTTGTAGTTGAAATGCCATTTTGACATAAATTTGCCAATATACAAGTAATTGATTGATAGAATACAAAAGTAACATTGAAGAGGAATTATGAAAAAGCTATAATGAAGAGCGAAGAAATTTAATTTGGAAAGAGGAAAAAAATGAGCACATCCAGAGCTAATAATAGAAAAAAAAAGCGTCATAAAGTACTACTGATACTAATGTCAGTTGTTTTTGTTCTATTGATTGCTTCACTTGCTTTTGGTTATAACCTATACAGCCAGATTAAGAGTACGGCAGGTGAAATGCATGAGGAAAATGGTTGGAAAGGTAAAGGGAACCAAAAGGAAAAAATCGCTAGTAAAAAACCAATATCAATCTTATTAATGGGTGTAGATGAAAGGGAAAACGATAAAGGGAGATCTGACAGCTTAGTAGTGATTACCCTTAACCCTAATAAGCAATCTATGTTCATGTTTAATATTCCGCGGGATACAAGAACTCTGATGGTCGGTAAAGGTACACAGGATAAAATCAATCATTCCTATGCTTTCGGCGGTTCAAAAATGACTGTAGAAACGGTTGAAAATTTTCTTGATGTTCCATTGGATTACTACATTAAAGTAAATATGGAAGCTTTAAGTGAAATTGTGGATGCAGTCGGAGGAATAACTGTAAATAATAAAAACGACTGGTACGATGATAGATATTATAAAAAAGGATACCACTATAAAAAAGGAGAAATTACACTTAACGGACCTCAATCACTTGGCTATGTAAGGATGAGATATCAAGATAAACGAGGAGATTTTGGCAGACAAGAAAGACAAAGACAAGTTATAAATGCAATAATTGATAAAGGTGCACGTGCTTCTTCACTAACAAAATTTAATGACGTTTTAAATGTTTTAGGGAAACATGTAAAAACGAACATGACATTTAGTGAAATGAAAGATATTCAAAAGAACTATAGTGGGGCTAGAAAAACATCTAATTCCTTTGAAATAAAAGGATCTGGACAAAAAATTAATGGAATCTATTTCTATGTAGTACCTCCTGAAGAAAAGGCTAGAATAACTACAACATTAAAAGAACATTTAGATTTGTAAAATGATTTATTTAATTTAAATAAAAACCCGCTGACATTTTAGCGGGTTTTTATTTGTAAATATCATTAGTATGGCAGTGGTACAATATTACATGCTCGCCTGCCACAATTACAAAATAATGGAACAACCACTTTTAGGGTTTAACCTCTTATCAACTGTAAAAATCTTTTTTCAAAGAACGTTCTTCTTTATCTACTAAAAATGCTACTAATACATATCTCTCTGGGGCTGATCCAAGAAAATTAAAAGGGTAGCATGTGCTGACTGTTAATATCGGACGGGGTTTTGGGACAATTACAGTCCGATCGTCTTTGTCTACAATTCTAACCTGTTTCACTTTATAGGTAAATTCTCCAGCTATTGTCGAAACCACGAGTAAATCACCTTTTTTTACTTCCCCAAGCTTTCGGAATACCGTATCTCGATGTCCAGATAAAACGGAATTATCCTTTTCTCCTGGTAAGACACTACCTGCAAAGTGTCCTACCCCTTTTTCAAGTTCATCTTCATCTGTCCCATGATAAATGGGAAGTTTAGCATTTAGCTTCGGGATAAACAGTTCACCCATTTTTTCCCCGACATTTGGACGAATCTTATAAAGTTCATTGCTGCTTTCATTAATTTCTGTTGTACCTTTTGAAACAGGTTCTGAATAAACTTTTTCATTTTTATTTATTTGTCCAACTTTGTAAATTAAGTATCCTTTTGCAAACTTATAACCATTGGTTGTAGAGAACCAAAAGCCTACAAGTATAAAACATATTGCTATAAATAATAAAATAAATCTCTTTATCTTCATGCTACTGAACGTATAACCGTCTAAACATGAAAAAACCTATTAGTACAAATGATAAGCCTGCCAATGCGTTAGTTCCATAATCAGATGCCGTTTTAGGAAGTTTTGCTCCTTTAACGGTTTTGTGTTTTGGTGCACTCTTAATTTTCTCTATTTTATCTATTACTTTAGGAACCTCTTTAATATCTTTACCTGTTTCTTGTATAATTGTGGCCCCTATCATTTCTGGTGTTAATTTCATATCCAAAATAAGGTTTCCTTTTAAATCATACAATTTAATTAAAAGCTTATAGCCTTTATTCATCTCTTTTAAAAATAATAGTTCTCTTAGTGAAAGTGATTTTGTATCCTTTCCATTTGTTAAATAAAACTTAGGTTGCAACTCAAGAATGTTCATCAATTTTTGGGAGATAGCTAAAAATTCATTGATTTGTTCTTCTGTTAATTCATCTACACTTTCAAAATCTTCAAAAGCAATCATTCTATTAGCTAATTCCATTAAACGCTCTTCCATTACTGGATCGGTTAATTTCTCTTCCAATGATAACATGTGATTAAAAAGAGCTTCCACTTCTGCTTCTGTCAGATCCAGTTCTGTAAACATTTCATCAATCTCAAAATCTACCTCTGGTTCTAAGAAGAAACTTACATCAAAATACAAATCTTCGACAAATATGTAATTATCTAGTGTTTCACCATTTTCTTCAAGTAGTACAATTAAAGAGGAACGATCTAAACCATAATCATTATAGATTGTGTCTAAGTTGCTGTAATTCGCTTTAATGGCAGGTCCTAATGATTCTTTCAAATCACTTAAATTTTCAAAATAAGCAAGCTCTTCCCCATAATATTCCATCACATAATCTTCAAGATTTTCTTTTGTGACTTCCATTCCACGCTCTTCACTTACGTATGAAAGATAATCTGTCAGTTCTTGTTCACTAACTGCAGCAAATGATACGTTTGGAAACAAGGATAGCACTAGAGTAAAAATAGTTAACAAAGCAAAAAATCTTTTCATCACTTAAAAACCCACCTTTATATATAAATGCAATAACACAATCATATTTTATAGGAAGTATTTTGTATAGATAAATTTTCCATTTCCAAAAAAATAAGAATAAGAAAATGCACCTAACCCAAAATAGTTCTGGTGCATCTTTTATTTGTATATTTATTTCTCTACAGAAAACCAGCTGCTAGTTACTGTTGATTTATTTCCAGCAAGGTCTTTCCCTTCAAATATAAATTTGTATTTACCTTGGTTTACCTTATTTTTGTTATCAAATCTTCCATCCCAGCTTAGCGAATGGATACCTTTTTCCAAGGATTTATTTTTTGTTAAATATCTCACTTTTTGATTATTGCTATTCACAATATAAATAGTAAACAGTGCAGTTTCAGCAGTAGATATCTTTGCTTTAACACCTGCTGTTTTCCCTAACTTTAAGACAGTTGGAGATGGTGCAAAGCTTTTTATTTGAGGGGCTTTACTATCCACTTTAACCATTATTTTTTTAGAATCCCCTTTTTGATTCGAACTATCAATAATGTCTAACTTGATCCTATAATCTCCATCTGTAACAAGTTTTCCTTTGCTGTCTTTACCGTTCCAGGATAATGAGTGAGAACCCCCACTATAGCCTTTATGATTTAGAATGGTCTGAACAACCGTCCCTTTTTTATTGTATACTTTAGCACTAACCTTTTGATACTTGTTAAGGCTAAACTTTACTAAGAAGCCTGTTGAGACTTTAGGAGAAAAATAAGTAACCGTCTTTTCCAAGATGATAGATGGCTTAACCTCATTAGTAACTGTTATTGTGCTCTCCCTCGTTAATTTATTGGTTCCTTTTTCAGCTTTTACTACTATCTTATAAGTTCCATTGCTCACATACACTCCACTATCGTTTTTACCGTTCCAGATTTCTTTCATTTGACTTCCAGATGATTTTTTATTCTTACTTATTGTTCTGATTATTTTTCCGGTCTTATCTTTTACAAAAATGGTTATCATTGTTCCGCTATAAGTTTTAAAAGCTGCAGAAACGGTATTGCTACCGTTCATTACAAATGTGTTTGATGACAACGTTATATTCGATAGAGCTAATGGTGTGTTAACTAAAGCTTTAGAAACATCTATTCTACCAAAACCAGTAGATTCGTCCCACCCTGCTTGATTTAAATCCACTGTTGATTTTTTTAATATCCTATTCACTTCCGATTCTGATAAAAATGGGTTCTTTGACAGCATTAAGGCAATTGTTCCTGTTACAACGGGAGCTGCCATTGAGGTTCCACTCATATAACCGTATCTGCCGTATGCAAAAGTTGAATAAATATCTTCTCCAGGTGCTGTAAAATCCACATAACTTCCGTAGTTAGAAAAATAAGCAGGCTTATCTAGAGAGTTAGTTGCGCTAATTCCAAATACTCCTTTATATCCTGCTGGATATGTCTTTCTGCTTATATTGTCGTTACCAGCTGCCGCTACGACGATTAAACCTTTCGATCTTGCATAGTTTATGGCATTTTCAATTACGTAACTATAATAATAACTTCCCAGGCTTAAATTTATAACGTCAGCACCCTTATCTGCAGCGTAGATGATAGCAGTAGAAACTTCTTCTGCCGTTGTAGAAGCTCCAGAAAAGACATTGATTGGCATGATTCTTACATGAGGAGCAATCCCAGAAACACCAACATCATTAAAAGATGCCGCAATAATACCTGATACATGAGTTGCATGATCATCGGGATAAAATGTTGTATCCCCGTCTACGACATCATATGGATTATACATTTTCCCCCTTAGGTCGGGATGATTAATATGGACGCCTCCATCTATAACGGCAACCACCACATGGTTTGAACCTTTCGTTGTGTCCCATGCTTTTTCCGTGTTAATCATTTTATGAAACCACTGATTTTTATAAAAAGGATCTTTCGGTGTATACCCTTTTTTAATTAAATAATTAGGCTCTACTCTTTCCACGAGTCCATTCTTAGACAATTTACTCGCCAGTTCTGTTATATCAGTATTTTTACGGAGTGAAATAACATAAAAATCTTTACCAAGGGATTTTATTTTCACTAAGTTATAAAGATTCAAGAACTTTGCTTTTTCTTTGTGAGACAATTTTGGTGAAAGTTTAATAATTAATTCATTTTGAATATACTCTGTATGCCGGAACATATTAAAAATTGAATCATTTGATAGATATCCTTTATTATGTAGGCTTGCATTTACTGTATAAGCAGCGATAGAAATATAAAAAAAAGTCGCCAGAATTATAGAAATTGTTAACTTTTTCACGTCCATACTTTCCCCCATAAAAACATGTTTTTCATTTATTATACATAATTACCAATAAACACTATATAAATGGATTAAAAAAACCCATTCTTTTATGAATGGGATAAAATAATTACCTAAGTGCTTCTAATATTTTATGTTTTTCTAGCATTCTTTCGATCTCAGGTAATAATTGTTTGCTGATTTCATTGTCTTTTAGAGCAAATTCAAGAGTAGTCATAATGAAACCTAGCTTTTCTCCAACATCATATCTTTTACCTTCAAAATTATAGGCAAAAACTCGTTGGAAAGTATTCAACTTTTGAATAGCATCTGTTAATTGAATTTCTCCACCTGCACCAATTTCTTGTTCTTCGAGATAATTAAAGATCTCAGGAGTAAGTAAATATCTTCCCATTATAGCTAAGTTTGATGGTGCAGTACCTTGTGCTGGTTTTTCCACAAAATTATGTACACCATAGAGGCGTCCATCTTTATTCATCGGATCAATAATTCCGTATCGGCTTGTCTGTTCATCCGGTACTTCTTGTACACCAATAATTGATGATCCGGTCTTTTCATACTGTTCAATTAACTGTTTTAAACAAGGCTTCTCACCTTTTACTATGTCATCTCCTAAAAGTACAGCAAATGGCTCATCCCCAATAAACTTTCTTGCACACCAAACGGCATGACCAAGACCTTTAGGCTCTTTTTGCCTAATATAATGAATATCAGCCATCTTGGATGTATGCTGAACTTTTTTTAATAACTCTACCTTTCCTTTTTCGAAAAGGTTTTGTTCCAGTTCAAAGGCATGGTCAAAATGGTCTTCTATTGCCCGCTTCCCTTTACCCGTTACAATAAGTATATCTTCAATACCAGACTCAATAGCTTCTTCAACAATATATTGAATAGTAGGTTTATCTACTATCGGCAGCATTTCTTTTGGCATGGCTTTTGTAGCAGGCAAGAATCTTGTTCCTAATCCTGCTGCAGGAATTATAGCTTTTTTTACTTTCATATTTTATACTCCTCTATTATGATATTTCAGGAAAACTAATTTGAAACTCACCAAATTATTCTATCACATTATTTTACAGTTAAGTACCTATTTTAAAAATAATTTACAGAAGTAAACATGAAAAACCCCGTTCTTCAACATATGAATGAGAACGAGATTTTATTAAAGAATTAATTATTTAGTAATTTATTTAATGCATTAACTGTAATTATTTCAATATATTTATTAGGATTCGCATAAGATTCATGACCATATGAATCTAAAAACCAACTCCAATAAAAAGTACCCGTTGCAAATGTTTTTCCCCCACCTGGCTTGTTATACCAGACTACATGGGCCATAGTATCTTTTCCATAAAGTCTTACTGGTGATTCAGCAAGAACTTCGACACCCTTCATTTGTCCATCATACCGGTCAATTTCTCCTCCAACAACGCCAGCTATTTTATCACCTTTTTTTAATCCAGTCCCTTTAAAAATCCAGTGAGAAGGATTTGATATAACCAGAGGCTGTTGTTTTTGTTCTGGAATCCCTTGATACATGATTCCTAGTACTTCTGACTCTGGACGGCTTACAGGATCACTCCGAAAGGTAGTTGTAACTTCTTTTGGATTTGACTTTAAATAAGGATCTTCATCCGCTCTCTGTTTATATCCAACCATTAGCTTGTCATTATCACTTAAACGGACTTGCCAGTATGCTACATTTGCATTAATCACTGCTAAATTTATTCTACTATATGTCTCTTCCTGTATGCTGTCCCTCATCGCCTTTGTCCAATACTCATCATGACCTGGAATTAGTAACAACTTTATATTTAAGTTTGATAAAAGACCATTATCTACATCAGTATCTGTAAAATACGTTAGTTCATATCCTTTTTTCTCCATCCACCTGATCATATTATACTCATACGCAAAGAACTCTCCTGAACCTCTTCCGTTATTATAAGGTCGATCAAAAGACAACTCTACAGCGGCTTTTTTCTCTGTACTATTATATCCATAGAAACTCTTTCCGCCCCAGTTATTATAAGCTTGATAAGTGTTGGTGGATATTAAAACACCAATAGATGCTTTAGGCGCTCTCTCTTTTACAACAAATGTTATATAGTTGCTCTCTTCACTTGTATTTGTTAATTTTGCCAAATACACGCCTGACTGCCATGATTTATCTGCTCTAATTTGTATAGTAGGTTTCCAATTCGCCTCCATGGTATCTGGATTTGAGACAGATGTTTGTTTATTAATAGGCAGCTTTTTAATAGTGCTTACATGTTTAGCCCCATCACCATTGTAGTAACCCATACGAAAAATTTCGATCTTATATGGTTCTATACTATGAATGAATAAATTTAATTTTTCTCCAGGATATACAGACGTTTTAGAGGCATAACCTTGAAGTGAAGTTCCTGACGGCCGTTTAATCGTCCAGTCAGCATCTGTACTCTCAATATGTTTAGATTCAATAATTTGATCGTTCGGAAGAGATACAAGTATTGACGAATTAGATTGTAATTCGAAAACAGAAGATGATAAAAAAGTAAAAAAGGCAAACCATTTTAAAAGCATTTTTTTTCCCCCTAAAAATAGTAACATTACAATAATAATAGTTATTTAATACCTTGTATACATAAAATTTCCATTTATTAAAGAGAAAAATTTTGTTTACTTGTGTAAAAAAATTCAATATTTTAGTAAATTATCCCTATTGTATTAATATTTTGATTGTATATTATTAACTTGCATACCAATGGTATAGCTTATTAATAAAGGGGAAAAATCATGAAATTAAGAATAATAGGGGCAGTTTCATGTTCATTGTTAACGTCAATACTCTTTACTTCTGCAGTATCTGCTGAATCGAATCCACTCGTTCAAAATCAGTATTCTACTGATAGAAGTTCAGCATATAGCACAAAATACAGCCTTCAGTCACTTCAAGCTTCTGTTACTTACAAGCAAGTTATTGATACGTATACTCTTCATGAATACTTCTTTTCAACAAATGGTGGGCAGTTTACAGTTTCTGAATTACATAATGGAACTGGTGAAATCTTTTTTTCTATCATTGATGCAGATACAGAAGAGGTTATTGAATTTGGAGATTCCAATACGTTTACCCTTCCAGCTGGAAATTATCTTTTTGAAGTAGAAGGACTAAATGAACAAGCAAAACAATATGAATATTCGCTTTCAGGTTCATTTACTAAACAGCCCAATAATTCTTTGCCTTCATTGTCTGTAACAAAACCTTTAACTCATGATGTAAGATTAGCCAAAGGAAGCACTCGCTTAGATGTAGGTGGATCAACAACTGCTGATGCACTTGATCTATATGTAAATTTTAATAATGAACCAATAAGTCTTGGTACATCTTTTAGTAAGTCATTAACTGTTCAGCCTGGTCATAATACAATTGCGTTTAATGCTTTAGACAGCAATTCTTTAAATGCGATATGGTCAGTATATGATGTGGTATCTCCTGGAATTCAGCGTATTGGTGGTAAAGATCGATATGAGGTGTCTACGGGGATAAGTAAAGAGCTTGATAATAAAGCTGCTTATGGAGGTACTGTCATTATTTCCCGTGGTGACTTATATACTGATGCATTATCCGGTGGGCCATTAGCAGCGTTTGAAGGGGCGCCTGTCTTATTAACAGGTACGAAGGCTCTTCCATCTACTGTTATTAATGAACTAAACCGATTAAAACCAGAGAAAGCTATAATACTAGGTGGTACAGGATCTGTTTCAGTCAATGTTGAAAATCAATTAAAATCTATGGGAATTCAAACAATACAACGAATTGGCGGTAAAGATCGTTTTGCAGTTTCTGCAGGAGTAGCTGAGCAAATTGCGGATTATGCAGATACGGCAATTATTGCAAGTGGATTAAATTTTCCGGATGCACTTTCTGCTTCTGGTATGGCTGGATATATGGGCATGCCAATTTTATTAGTAGGTACGAACTCAGTTCCTGATTCAATTCAAACCTTTATTAAAAATAACTCTAATATTAAAAAATTCATTATTGTTGGAGGGCCAGCAACTGTTTCTGATAATGTAAAAACAAAAATTTCTCAATTGCGCAACGGAGCAAAGATTGAAAGACTTGGTGGTTTAAACCGTTATCAAGTTTCTATCAACGTAGCAAACTACGGGATTGAAAATTATGGAATGGATTTGAGCTCATTATTAATTGCAAGAGGTGACGTTTTCGCCGATGCATTGTCTGGAAGTCCTCTAGCAACATTTACAGGTTCACCTATTCTTTTAACTACTTCAACTAAAGTAGAAGGAAATCTTAATAACTATTTGAAACAAAATCAAGGAAAAACTGATTTCATGTACATTCTTGGTGGTTCTGGGTCGATTACTCCAACGACAGAGCAACAGCTATCAACGTTTATTAAATAATATAAAACATCCTGATTTAAACACGTGTTTAAATCAGGATGTTTTTTTGTAATTATATACAATTATTCTTCTAACAGTTTGCTTAACGCGTTTATCGTCATTCTCTCAATATGTTTATTAGGTTTTGCAAAAGATTCATGACCAAATGAATCTAAAAACCAATTCCAATAAAAAGTACCGGTAGCAAATACTTTTCCACCATCAGGCTTTTTATACCAGATTACATGCGCCATCGAGTCTTCTCCATATAAACGAACTGGAGATGCTGCAAGAACTTCCACTCCTGGCATTTCTCCATCATAACGGTCAATTTCCCCACCGACAACACCCTTGATTTTATCTCCTTTTTTTAAATCTGTACCTTCATACAGCCAATGTGAAGGATTAGAAATAACAAGAGGTTGTTGTTTTTGTTCTGGAATACCTTGATACATAAATCCTAATACCTCATACTCAGGACGGTTTACAGGACCGTTTCGGAATTTTGTGGTAACTTCTTTTGGATTTATTTTTACGTATGGATCTTCACTTGCCCGATATTTATAACCTACCATTACCCTGTCCTTATCCTGAAGACGGACTTGCCAATAGGCCACATTTGCATTAAATACAGCTAAATTCATACGACTGCTTGTTTCCTTCTGAATACTATCCCTCATTGCTTTCGTCCAATATTCATCATGACCAGGGATTAATAACAATTTAGTGCTTACATCTGATAAAAGACCATTGTCAACATCTGTATCTGTAAAATAGGTCATCCGATAGCCCTTTTTTTCCATCCATCGAATCATGTTGTATTCATATGCAAAGAATTCTCCGGATCCTCTTCCGTTGTTATATGGTCGGTCAAAAGAGAGTTTTACCGCTGCTTCGTTATTGGTGCTGTTGTATCCATAAAGACTCTTACCACCCCAATTATTATAAGCCTGATACGTATTGGTTGAAATGAGTACTCCAATTTGGGATTGAGGATGCTTATCTTTTACAACAAATGTAATATAACTTTCCTTCTGACCTGTATTCGTTAGTTTAGCTAAATAAACACCGGATTGCCAACTTTCATTTAATCTCAATGAAACAGTAGGTATCCAATTTGCTTTCATAGTGCCTATATCCGTAGAAAACGATTGCAGGCTAACTGGTAAGTCCTTTATCGTATGTACAAGTTTTGCTCCCTCTCCATCATAATAACCCATTCTAAAAATTTCTATCTTATATGATTGTGTACTATGAATAAATAAATTTATTGCATCACCAGCAAAAGCAGAGGTAGCAGATGCATAGCCCTGAAGAGATGTTCCAGCAGGTTCTGTAATCTCCCATCGATGTGGTATTTCAATAACTTTATTACCAACAGAACCCGTACCACCAAGAATCGTAAAATTATTTATATTTTTATCATAGATAAGCTCTTTAGATTCAACTGGCAGACGATCTGAAAGAGTTAAAAGCATTGGAGCATTTTGTTTTGCTGCAAGTACAGACCCTGTTAAAGCATCGGCAAAAGTCATTCCGGTAGATAAAAAAACATGTTTAGTAGGTAAATCTAGTTCTCGAATGATATTTGATGCTACTTCAAATCGATTCTTACCACCGATTCTCAAAGGTGCAGGTAGCACATTTTCTACCTTCTTATTAATACTGCCTTCCCCTCCAACAATATAAGTTTTGTTAATTTTTTTTTCGTGTAATGCTTTCTGTGTATCAACTGGTAACTTATTAGAAAGTGTGAGGAGAATGGGTATTTCTTGTTTTGCTGCAAAAGGAGCAATTGCTAATGCATCAGGAAAATTCATTCCATATGCAAGAATTGCCTTACCATTATTGGAAAGTTTTTTTGAAATTCTGTATGCTACTTCAAATCTGTTCTTTCCTGATATTCTTTCTATACTGACTCCCATTTTCTTAACTTCATTAGCTACCTCATCTGAAATACTTCCCGTACCACCAATAATGATTACTTTTTTAGGCTTGAGTCTTGTAATCTCTTTTTTGGTAGTACCGGTTAATTTTTGGGGTTGCGTAAGTAAAATTGGAGCATTTAGTTTATAGGCTAAAGGAGAGGCTGATAATGCGTCTGCATACGCAAGGTAGTTTGATAGAATTAAAGTGTCTGCTGATTGCGGCCAACCTTTCTTTGAAACATTTACTGCTACTTCAAACCGATCAGCACCGGCAATACGAGCTGATTGCGTGTCGTGGGCTTGAATCTCTATAGTTGAAAATAAGAATAGTAAAGGTATTAATATTGCAAAGATTTTAAATTTCATCTAACTCCCCCTTTTTTAATAGACAATTATATAATAATAGCTAATTAACACATTGTATACATATATTTACTATTTATTAATTTACTAGAATAATTGTTAAAAAATTCATACAAAAAAGCCTAATATAATTAGGCTTTTTTAGTTCTATCTATAAAAGTTTTCAATCGCCTTAGCTAAGGAATGGCTTCTGGAATTTTGTGCGCTACTATTAGAAAGAATAGATAGTTCACTGTTGTTAGACATATACCCTAACTCGATAAGAATAGAGGGCATTGTTGTCCATCTTGTTACAAACAAGTTGTGATCTTTAATATAACCTGCTCCAATTCCATTATATCTAATTGCTGTTGAAGCTATAGGTGCAAGCTCAGCACTTTCCTTTGCTGCACTAGAAGGAGAAATTGTATCGTACGCAATGATGTCTCCTTGATAACTCATACTCTTTGTTGTACTGCCATCTTTATAATAAAATAATTTTCTCTCCGTATCTTCTCTAACAAAGGGATAGGTTTTACCTGCATACTTAACGTAAACATCTTTTGTTTCAATACCTGGCCGGTAGCTGCTGTAGTGAATACTTTGACCTGAAGCAGATTTATCTACAGATGAATCATGGTGGATGCTAATAAATAAATCCGCATTTTTAGTGTTTGCAAAAGCAGCCCGGTCCTCTAAGGAAATAAACTTATCGTTTGCTGGATCGCGAGTGTAAATAATTTCAGCACCCATTCCTTTTAAATGGCCAGCAAGTAATTTTGTAAAACTCATGTTTAGATTCTTCTCATAAAACTTACCGTTTACAGCGCCTGGGTCAGTTCCACCATGTCCAGCATCTAATACGATTCGTTTTCCTGCTAATGGAAGATCATTTTTTAATTGTGAAACGACAGCATTACTTACCGAACCTGTACCTCCAAAAACAGTAAAGCTCGTAAACTTGCTTTGATCTATGTAATTTTTGGTTACAGAAGGGATAGCATTTACTTGCGTTAATAATAAAGGCATGTTCTGCTTTGCTGAAAGAACAGAACCCGTTAAAGCATCTGCAAATGTATTTCCGTTTGAGATTGCCGCTTTTGTTGATGAAGGATTAAACTTCTTGGCAATATTAACAGCTACCTCAAAGCGATCTTTTCCGCCAATACGAAGTGGATTAACCAGTTGTTTCTCAACTGTACTGTAGACACTGCCTGTCCCTCCTACTATGATTGTCTGTTGCGGCTTTTTTTCTTGTAAGGCCTTTTGTGTATAAGCAGGAAGTTTATCTTTTGTCGTTAGTAGAATAGGATACTCGTGCTTAGACGCGTATGGAGAAATACTCAAAGCATCCGCAAACGCCGTACCATTTGAGATGACTACTTTACCAGCAGCACTTAATTTTCTAGACACTTTATAAGCTACTTCATAACGATCTTTTCCACCAATTCTTTCAATTGATAGATTCATTCCTGACAATTTTGTTTCAACGTTTTGATTAATACTGCTTGTACCGCCGATAATAATAACCTTTGAAGCTTTTAATCTTTTAATCTCTTCTTCTGTTTTAGCATTTAGTCGATCTGGATTAGTTAATAATATAGGTGCATTTAATTTATATCCTAAAGGTGATGCAGCTAGTGCATCCGCAAAAGCCTTGTAATTTACAAGCACGACTGTAGTACTACCTGATGACCATCCTTTTTTGGATACATTTACTGCTACCTCAAACCTGTCTTGTCCATTTACACGCTCAACTGTAGCTTCATTCGCACTTACAGCAGCATTTGATAATACGAGAACAAATAAAAATAACAGAATACTTAGCTTTTTTTTCATATTTCCCCCTTATTTTGAATAGATTACTTCAATAAGTATAACTTTATTAATCTATATTTTGCTAAAATAATCTAAAATTCTACAAAATAAGAAAATGGAACTAAAAAACCCTGTTGCACTGCTATCATCCAACAAGGTTTTTAAAAATAAGCTTGATGTTTTTATTAATTTTCATAACCGTTTTTATTTTTTTGCTGCCAATTCCATGAGTCGCGAAGCATATCCTCAAGACTTTTTTCTGCAACCCAACCTAACTCCTGCTTGGCTTTGGTAGGATCGGCATAACTTACAGCGATATCTCCAGGACGTCGATCTGTTATTTCATATGGAACTTCTACACCTGTAACTTTTTCAAAAGTCTTAACAATGTCTAATACGCTGTACCCTTCGCCAGTTCCCAAATTATAAGCATCTACCGTATTATTAGTTAATACTTTATCCAATGCTTTTAAGTGTCCTCTAGCTAAATCCACAACATGGATATAATCACGAACACCTGTGCCGTCCTTAGTATCATAATCATTACCAAATACACGTAACTTTTCAAGCTTGCCCACTGCAACTTGAGTGATATATGGTGTTAAGTTATTAGGAATACCGTTTGGATTTTCTCCAATCAGCCCGCTTTCATGAGCACCCACTGGATTAAAATAACGAAGTAAAGCGATACTCCATTCGTTGTCTGATACATACAAGTCTCTAAAAATCTGTTCCAGCATAAGCTTGGACCAACCATAAGGATTTGTAGCTCCAAGTGGTGTATCCTCTTTAAGAGGAACTGTCTCAGCTGTTCCATAAACCGTTGCAGAAGAACTGAACACCATTTTTTTTACACCAAACTCTTTCATTACATCACAAAGAACAAGAGTTCCTGAAATGTTGTTTTGGTAGTAATATAGAGGTTTCTCTACCGACTCACCAACGGCTTTTAGACCTGCGAAATGGATAACAGCATCAATTTTGTTTTCAGAAAAAATTGCTGTAAGACCTTTTTTATCTATAAGATTTACATTATAGTATTTTATCTCTTTTCCAAGGATCTTCTGAATCCGGTTATATACCTCTGGATTACTATTTACAAAGTTATCTACTATTACTACATCAAAACCTGTATTTACTAACTCCACTACAGTATGGCTTCCAATATAGCCAGCTCCGCCTGTTACGAGTACTGCCACGTAATAACCCCCAGTTAATAAAATTAAATCACTTTTTTATTGTATTATGAATTGAAATATAAATCTAATATACACTTTTTTCTGTTTGTTTTTTTTCGATATTAACAGTTTCTCTTACGATGTATATCGGACGATTCTTGCTTTCATCATAAATCCTTGCAATATATTGACCTACTATGCCAACTCCTAAGAGTTGAATACCACTAAAAAACGTGATGGCTACCATAATGGATGCCCATCCAGCTTGGACTTGTTGTCCAATTAATTTTATGATAATGGTGTAGCATAGAACAGCTATAGATATTAGGACTGAGAGAAAACCAAGTGTCATGACAAAGCGTAATGGTTTAGTTGAAAAAGCGATAATGCCATCTGAGGCAAACTTAATCATTTTTTTTAATGGGTATTTTGTTTCTCCAGCAAATCGTTCGTCTCTCTCATATTCAATGTACGTTTGACGGAATCCTACCCATGAGAACATTCCTCTAACAAAACGATTTCGCTCCGTCATATTTTTAAATACATCAGCCACTTTACGGTCTATAATACGGAAATCACCTGTATCTTTTGGAATATCAATATCTGACATGTAATTTAAAAAACGATAAAAGTATTTAGCTGTCATCAGTTTAAACCATGTTTCACCGCTGCGTTTTTTCCTTTTGGCATAAACGATCTCATATCCTTGCCTCCATTTATCCAATAGAATAGGAATGACCTCAGGAGGATCCTGCAGATCAGCGTCTATAATTACAATCGCATCACCATTTGCATAATCAATTCCTGCTGTTACTGCCGTCTGATGGCCAAAATTCCTTGAAAAGTCTATCACTTTAGTTCTGTAATCAGCTATTGAAATTTCTTTTAAAATTTCAATGGTGCGATCAGTACTTCCATCATTCACAAAAATAAACTCATAATTGATCTCATTATCATTCATAACTGCTTTTATCCGATTATAACATTCCTGCGCAACTTCTTCTTCGAAGTACATAGGAACAACAACAGAAACTAGTTCTCTCACTGTTTTCCCTCCATTTTCATGGCTGTATTATTAAAAGTCCAGCTCTTATTTAAAGTAAAATTAATGACTAATCCAAACCCTGTAGCCAATATTTGAGCGTAAATGGAATGCAGTGAGGTACGCTCAACCAAAAGGTAAAGAATAAGTGTAGTTATAACCAAAGTAATCATATTAACCACAATAAATTTCATAAAAACTTTTGAGCTTCTCGTTCTTGATTGAAATACCCAAGTATTATTCCAGTAAAAACTATTAATAACCCCTAAGCTATAAGCAATGATATTTGCAATTAAATAGTTCATTCCAAAGTTTATGAAGACCATATAACTAACAATGGTTATTAACGTATTCAAAATGCCTACAGCTCCAAATTTAAAAAACTTTATCATATAACCTATCCCCTAAGCTTCTATTTCCTTCTTCTCACTTAACGTAACATCTCGCGTTCTTGACTGTGCCTGTTTAAGTAAAACAGAGTATCCGACACAACTTGTCATAATGAGCAGAGGTGTTAAACTGACAAGATATCTTGATCTCGCTTCCCACAGAATAAAAAAGAAGAAAAACCCAATAACTGACAAGAGCGAGAATGTGAAAAATTCATTTCTTTTTGTTCGTATAGCAAAGAATACAACTCCAGCCAGAATTAAGAAATGCTGTATACGTGCGAAACCTTGAATAATATATCCAGAATTAAAATCCATCAGCTTAGTAAAGTTTTCTGGATGCTCAGGCTGCCTTTGTAGCTTGTTTAAGGAGTAGAAAGTACCATCGGTCCATGTATGACTAAGCTTATCCAAACTGTAACGAATGTTCCCAATCAATCCTTTTTCCTTAATTCTTTTCTTTAGCTCATTTATGTGAACTTCTTTTACATGATTCTTTGTAGTTGTTTTTAGAAGCTTGTCTGTCAGAATCACATCCTCAGCTGCATATTTTCCAAATCGCTCTTCGTTCTGTCCCATCATTAACCAATGAGTGACCGGAAAACTATATTTTTCAACTTTTTGCTTATCAATGATTCGATTCTCATATATAAATAAGTTAAATAAGGAATTTAAAACGAAGAGTGTTAGGAATGGAATTAGAAACATTATCTTCTTCCATTTTTTTAAGTACAAAAATAAGATGAGGCTGAATGCAATAACAAAAATAATTAAGGATCCCTTCAACAGCATACCAAGTGAAAAAAGAATGGAGGCAATGAAGATAGTTAAGATATCCCCCCCAAAAGTGCCTCCTTTTCTAATCAATAAATTTAAAGGAATCAATATGAACAGTAAGGAAATTGTATCTGTATAAACGATAGGTGCATAAAAGATATAGGGAAAATAGAATACACTCACTAATAAACTAATTAAGCCTATTGAATGTCCGGCTACTTTATAAGTAATTCTAAAAATGAAATAGTGGCTTAATGTAATAACAAATATATTAAAGAGTTGAAAGGTTTCTAAATCTGGCGTAAAAATACTTCCAATAACCGCTAAAAGACAAACCAGAAAAATATTATTTGGATATTTAGCAAAATAATCGCTCAGCTCTCCGCCTTGAAGGACAATACCAGCATTTTTAACTACTTCTCCAAAATCCCAAGAAGGATTAACACTTAGTAATCCCACTATTATCAGTTGAAGATAAACACTTGCAGCTAATAAAGCAGGAACAGCGTATTTAATAGGTATTCTCTTTAGGAAATTTAGTATTGGATAACCAAATTTATAAATCAAACCTAATATTAGTATGGCAATAATTAAGGTTATAACATTAAAATATGGTGGTGTTAGCTGGCTTGCCGAATGATAGCCTCTGCTAAAAAAAATATTTAATCCTATTATTATTGTTGCAACGAGAATAAAGATAAAAAAGATACTTCTATGTAAAAAGGTAAATAATGCATGACTCACTCAAATTCCTCCAAAAGTATTAACTTTTCACTTTAAAACAAGTGTAATTCAAACATCTATTGTAACACTATTTTTTATTTTTAATTGTAAAAAATTCTCTATTTGAATATTAAGCCTGAGGAGTCCATTAAAAAAAACAACCCTTTAGAGGGCTGTTTTAAAGAATTTTACTTTTTTATTACAAGCTTTTGTCCAGGATAAATTGCAGATGACTTTAAGTTATTGCTTTCTTTCAGCTGCTTTACCGAAACACCATAGCTCTTACTGATGCCATAAAGGGTATTTCCAGACTTTACTGTATAAGTAGTTGTTGTGGAAGATGCAACTTTAGTTGTTACTGGTTTTGCTGTTAGAGTAGGCACAACTTGTTGAGCATGTCCACTAACTTTTAATGACTGTCCTACACGAATCGTTGTAGATTTTAGTAGATTTAATTTTTGAATAGCTGCAACAGTTGTATTATACTTTTTGCTGATTCCCCAGAGTGTTTCTCCTCTTTGAACTTTATGTACAGTTCCTGAAGTTACTATAGTTCCATTAGCGTTATAAACCGTTGTTGGCTTTGGTGCAGCAGCAACCACTTTTGCTGCAGTTACTTTGTCATTAATAACACGTCTAGCTGTTACATATCTTGAACCCCAATAATATGGAGAAAACGCATCAGTAAACATAACACCTTTTGATTGGGCATTTAACATTTTCCCATTTCCAGCATAAATTCCTACGTGATTAATTGAGCCATTGAAATCTGTATCGTAAAAAACAAGATCACCTTTTTGAAGATTAGCTTTTGATACCGCTGTTCCTACTGATGCTTGTCCAGAACTTGTTCTTGGCAACGTAATACCATGTTTAGAAAAAACGTATGACGTGAATGAAGAACAATCAAATGTGCTTGTATTACCATATGCAGAACCATATTTATAAGGTGTTCCAAGATAGTTGTCACCTGTATTAATAATGTCATCACCTAGTGAAGCATGTACCAGCTCACCTGATGAAAATAAAACACCTGCTGCGATCGCTATAGACATAACTTTCTTCTTCATGAATGTATGTACCTCCAATTGATTATGTTATGTTTCCGTTAACCAATTGGGTTCAAGTAATTGCATTAGTAGATTAGTTCGAAATATATAAAAGAAAATCGAATATGTACTGTATGATTCTACCTTTTCCTTGACCCCATCGTCCCATGTCTATGGTAGCACATTTATCCATGGTAGATTATTACATGTTTATTACATATCCGACTTATTTTTTGTAATTTTTGTAACATTGTGCAAGAAAATGTCGTTTATTATGAAATTTTATTGATTTTCAAGGGTAGTTTGAATAGCCTCAGCTACTGATCCTGCCCCTCCTAAAATAGTAAAATCTAAAACTTTCTTTTCTTTTACTAACGAGGAAACACTGGCTGGTAATCTATCTTTTCCAGTTAGTAATAAAGGAGCATTGTTTTTAGCCGCTAGTACTGATCCTGTCAGAGCATCAGCAAATGTTAATCCCGTCGCTAAGTATGCCTGATCTGTTGATAGATTAAGTTCTTTAATTATATTAGTCGAAACTTCAAATCGGTCTTTACCGCCAATTCTTCTTGGGTTTGGTAAATTATTATAAACTTCTGCACTAACACTTGCAGGTCCACCGACAACAATCGTATTTTGCATATTCTGAAGTGCGTCTTTTGTATCATTAGGTAATCGATTTGGAACAGTTAAAAGAATTGGGTACTTATGTCTTGCTGCATAAGGAGCAATAGCTAAAGCATCAGGAAAATTTAATCCATTTGCAACAATTGCTGTTGTTGCCCCATTAAGCTCTCTAGCAATATTATATGAAACTTCAAATCTATCTTTTCCTGCGATTCTTCTTACGGAATTTACTAGCCCATCTACCTCATCAAATACTTGACTGTTAATACTACCTGTCCCGCCGACAATAATTACTTCATCAGGGTTAAGCTTGATAATTTCATTTTTTGTTTCCGTGGTTAAACGATCTGATTGTGTCAAAAGAATAGGTGCATTAAATTTGTAAGCTAATGGTGATGCGGCTAGGGCATCAGCAAACGCATTATAGTTTGCTAGTATTAAGGTGTTACTGGTGTTATCCGTGGCAAACCCCTTTTCAGCTACATTTACAGCAACCTCAAAGCGGTTCTTTCCTGCTAACCGTTGAACTTTACCTTTATTCGACGGGGCTTGGATCAATCCATATCCGAAGGCAGTATCCTTTCCGCCTGCTCCTAAATCAAGAGTAAGGTGCTGTAATTTTAATCGGATATTTTTATTTGATAATGTCGGATAGCGTTCTTTCAAAAGTGCTAAATTACCAGAAACAAACGAAGATGCAACAGATGTTCCACTCATTTTGGCATATCCATTGTTTAAATAAGTGCTATATATGTTTTCACCAGGTGCAGAAATTTCAATGGTTGATCCTGTTGCTGAATTGGTTAACCGTTTATCCCCATAGTCTGTAGCAGAAACTGCAATAACTGTACTGTAACGAGCAGGATATTCTACTGTATCCCCGCTACCATTTGATCTGCCATGATTCCCTGCAGCTCCAACAATTAATATACCGCTATTGTATGCTTTATCTAATACTGCTCTTAATGCTGGTGAATCTACTTGTTCTTCAAGTGATAGACTAAGATTTATAATGTTCATTTTATTAGAAATAGACCATTCAATTCCTTTTATAAGGGAATCAATCTCACCTTTACCTTCTTTATCTAATACCTTCACAGCATAAAGAAGTGCATCTGGTGCTACTCCAACTGACCCAAAGGTATTATTTTTTGCACCGATGATTCCAGCCATGTGCGTCCCATGACCATTATCATCATTATAAGATTTCGTATACGATTTATAAGAAACCCCACCTGATATTTGAAGATCATTGTGCTGTGTGATACCCGTATCGAGTATCGCAATCTTAATCCCTTTACCTGTATATCCAGAACTCCATGCTCTTTGTGTTACTAATTTGTTTATTCCCCAGTCTGTAACTTGTCCATTGGACTGAATTTTTGTATTGTTTTGTACAAATGTGACATTTGGGTTGTTCTTTATCAAAGTGACTTTCCCAGCTGGTACAACTGCTGATACCATTGGCATATGTTTAAACGTATGTTTAATCTCTCCGCCAAAACTGGTCACAATTTCACGATTTACTTTTTCGTCAAACATAATAAGTACTTCCTCATGGTTACTGTTTGCATGTACAATATTAATTTGTGAAGTGAGAAATATAGTGACTAGTATAAGTGATAATATTTTTTTCATATGTTGTACTCCTTGGGTAATTTTTAAAAAGCTATTAATCTTTAAAATTCAATTTCGAGAGTGTATTAATTTGAGACATGTTTACATGAATCACCTCAATTTGTATTTTTTACAATAATAATAGTATAAAATAAAACCTCCCATTAAAGGAGGTTTTAGGTAATTTATTTTACATTTTCTTTAAAAACGTTTTTCACTTTCGGAGTCACATAATGACTGCCTCCGCGTTCCTTAACATCTTCAATCATCATGGAAACTAAAAGTGATGGATTTTCTGTATTATACCCTACAAACCAGCCCAACTCTTTCCCGTTCTTATCGTCCAGACTCATTTTTAATTCCGCTGTACCTGTTTTTCCTGCAAGCGGAAGTTCTTTCATAAAAGCGTCTCTATGTGCTGTTCCATTTGCATGAGCGACAACCTGCACAAGATCCTCTCTAATCATTTTTGCAGTATCAGGCGAAATCACATTTTCTTTCCAGATCTTACTCTCTTTTGCCTGATCTAACCTTGGTGATAAAAGGTTTCCTTCGTTTAGGAATAGTGTATAGGACATTGCAAGATGAAGGGCACTCATTTGAATCTTTCCTTGTCCAAATCCGCTGTCGGCAAGCTGCCCTTCAGACATCCCTTCTTCTCCAATAGAAGAGGCAACGAATGGGAAGGAAACGGGAAATTCTTCACCAAATCCGAATTGTTTTAATCCATCTACAAACTTGTCTCTACCAAGATTAAGCGCAGCTTGAGCAAAGTAAATATTATCCGAGTAGATGAGTGCTTTTTTCAGATTTACACTCGGGACATCAGTAACTCTTGTTACTCTGTATTCCCCCCAAGATTTATCCTTCTGCCACGTCTTACCCTTTACTTTCATTTCCTCATTTGGCTTAAGTGCACCATTTTCCAATCCAATTGCTGCCGTTAATGGTTTTAGTGTAGAACCTGGTGCGTACGTGTACTTAAAACGGTTCATTTTTGGTTTTTTTGGATTCTCTCGCCACTTTTGATCAAGCGCTTTTGGTATTCCGAGTGTGTATTGATTTGGGTCGTAAGACGGACTGTTTACCAATGCAAGGACGTCCCCAGTTTTTGGATGAATAGCGGATGACGTTCCCACATCACTCTTTATCTGATTATAGATTGAGCGCTGCACTTGACTGTTAATCGTCGTTTTTACATCGATTCCATGAACAACTTCTTTTTGTGCCAATACGGATTTTTCTTGTTTTTCATTATCGAGAATTTTAATAATTCCGCCGCTTGTTCCTCTTAGCTGCTCTTCATACACCTGTTCAAGGCCTGCTTCACCTATCCAGTCTTGAGCTGTGTATCCTTTTCCTTTTAATTTCTCTAATTTTTCAGCACTTATTGGTGCAATGTACCCCGTTAAATGTGCAGCAGCTTCTTTTAAAGGATATAAACGCGTTTCTTTCTTTTGGAAATCAACACCTTCGAGAGCGATGGCGTTATTAACTTTTGGATCTTCTAATTCCAGTTTCTTTATCGGAACCCCGTGATGCGGCTGCACCCAAGACTGATTTAATTTTGCTTGAATCTCTTCTTGGGAGATTCCGAGTAATTTAGATAAAGGTTCAAGCGTTTTTGTTTGTTCTTCTGGCAGTTTTTCAGGAACAATAATAATTTCCGCTGCTGTTCCGTTATAGGCCAGCGGATTACCTTCCGCGTCTAGAATTTGTCCTCTTTTAGCTGTTAAAGATGAAGCAGATATTCGGTCGCCTTTCTCCATTTCAGGAAAGATGTGTAATGTATTCCATTTAATTCTCCATTCTTCTGAGTCCTCTTTCTCTTCAAGCTGAAGCTTCATATTATGTGAATACTCGATTGGACCGGCAAGGGTATCCATCTTCACAGTATATGGAAGACTCTTTATCTCACTTTCTTTTTCTTCCTCTTTCTTTTGCTTCTTCATTTTTACTTCTAGTTTACTAGCTTCTATTCCACTATAGATATCTGTATAGCGCTTTACGAAATCGTCTTCAGAAATTGCCCTCTTTGATTCCGAATCTAGCATCTTATACATACTCTTATAATCTTTTTTATTCCAATAACTTAAATACTTTTCTAGAGCATTTTCTGGCTTTGGCGGCTCTGAGCAAGCAGTTACTACTACCATACAAAGAACAGCCAACATGACGATTTTGTGTATATTCTTCAAATCTTTTCCCCTTTCAACAATTTTTACAATAATTTTAAACACTTGTTTATTATAACAAAAGAGGACATGTATATTTCTGATAAGCACATGATAAATTCCTGATAATGTAAAACCCTTCTGAATATATAGATCAGAAGGGTTTTAAGAAATATTAATAATTTACACGCTTAGTACCTAAATAACGATCTTGCCAGTACTTATAATCTAAATTACTGATTGTTACTCCCGTACTCGACCCGCTATGTACGAACTGGTTATTACCGATATAAATCCCTAGATGAGAGGGCCCAGCTGTATACGTTTCAAAAAAGACGAGATCACCTACTACAGGCTCAGAAACAGGAGTCGTCTCATTCCACATTTGTGCTGTGGTTCTTGGAAGCTGAACGCCTTCTTTCGCAAAAATATATTGAATAAATCCACTGCAGTCAAAGCCCTTTGTCGTTGTACCGCCCCATTGGTATGGGACACCCATTAACTCTGCAGCATTAGCAATCACATTAATTGTAATCTGGTCTGAAGTTTTTGGAGTTTGTCCTTTTGTCTTCTCAACTTCGGTGATTTTATTGGTTACTGTATTTGTCACAACACCGGTTACAGGAAGTCCATTTTCTTTTTGAAACTTTTCAACACTCTCCTCAGTCACCGATCCAAAATAATCGGTAATCATGGGATATGTAAAATAGCCAAGGTTTTTCAATCGCGTTTGGAGCTGTACTACTTCTGCTCCCCTGCTACCGAATTTCAGCTGAACCGTTTCTTGTGAAGGAGGTACTGAAGGTGATGGTGTATTTTTTGGCGGCGTTGGAGTTAGTGCAGCTGCCTTTTTCTTTGCAGCAACTTGCTTTTGAACTCGATCAAGTGTTGCTGCATCCGCCACACCCGTTGCTTTTAGCTTTTGACTGAGTTGAAATTTACGAACAGCTTCAGTAGTAATTGTTCCATAGAATTCTGTCGTTTTATAGAAAGTAAAGAAGCCTAGTAACTTAAGATCTTCTTGTAGTTTCCTTACTTCTTTGCCTGTCGTATTCAACTTTAGTACTTTTTCTGATGAAGTTGACGAAGCAGATATGGAAGCTGGTGCTATAGGTTTTAGAGCTTCTGGTTTTTCTTCTTGATAAGATTTTTCCAGCAACTTGCTATAGGTGTTTTTTCCTACTATGCCATCAACAACTAATCCATTCACTCTTTGAAAATCCATAACGGCTTTCTTTGTAATAGATCCGAAATAAGTAGTCGTCTCATGGTGGTTAAAATAACCTTTATTTTTCAGTATGGATTGAAGTTCTTTTACATCTTCATGAGTCGTTCCCAGTTTTAGCGTACGATCTCCAAGGGCTGCTTCACCAATTACCGGTGCAGCTAAAAAGGCTCCAGCAAAAGTCGAAGTCATGATAAAACGCCTTAACATCTTTCTATTTTCCATTTCTTCCTCCTTTTACTAATTTACTAATCACTTTCTTCTTATATCGACAATTTCCTTCCTCTGTGTATGAAAAAAGCACATTCTATTAAAAAACAATAAATTTGTAGAATATGTATCATATTTTTGTTGTTTCATGCTTAAACTTTCTTAGTTTTGGTAATATAAAAGTTATAGTAAAAATAAGGAGAATAACGTCGTGAAAAAATTTATCCTATTATTAACAGCAGCTTTTGTTTTCGGAATTTTATTCGCGGCATTTCAAGAAAACGATACAAAAGAAAAAAGGGATACCCATGAAAATAAAATGAAAAACACTGATGTTATAGAGGATGCTAATGGAAGAATCCTTATTAAGGAAGTTCCGCACATTCAACAAAAACCTGAACTGGACCGAGGTTGTGAAGTAACTTCTTTAGCTATGCTTTTACAGCATGCAGGTGTTGATGTTGGAAAGATGGAGCTAGCGAAAAAGATAAAAAAAGTAGATACACCTTATAGGAAGATAAATGGAAAATATTATTATGGCAACCCAAATGATGGATTTGTCGGTGATATCTATACGTTTGATAACATGGGGTACGGTGTTTATCATGAGCCTATAGCAAACCTAGCTGAGAATTACTTACCTGGACGAATTAACGATATAAGTGGAAGTTCCTTTGAAGATGTACTAAAGGAAGTAAAATCTGGAAAACCAGTATGGATTATAATAAACTCTGATTTCAAAACATTGCCTGAAAGTGAATTCCGCACATGGAACACACCAACTGGACAAGTTCAAATCACATGGAAAGAGCACTCTGTTGTAGTTACTGGCTTTGACGAAAATAATGTATATTTTAACGATCCTTTATATCATGTAAAAAACCGAAAATTGCCACTAGAGAACTTTAAAGAGGCATGGAAACAGATGGGATCACAAGCAATTACTTATGAATAAAAAGAAGTGACTCATTAGAGCCACTCTTAATTGACGCCGTGAAGGTCGATTAGTTCATAGACTAATGTCGTAGTACCTTCTTTCCATGTCAGTTCTTTTACAACAGCTTTCCCGACAGGAGAGCTGTTTTCATTTTTTTGAAGTGTAAAAGGATGTTCCAAGATAAATAGTTGATAACCCTCTAGAGTAATTTGAAATCTATTTCCCTCAATACGGTTTTCTCTTCCAGCCGTTACAATAGTCGCTTGTACGGTAATTGGCATATGCATGAGTTCACCTTCATTCGGTTTTGGTTATATTGTAGCATTTCATTGGTACATTAGATTCTTTTTCGATGAATATTTTTATAAAAAAGTACGATAATCGAGATCCCAATAAGTCCGCCTACTGAATCTATAATAACATCCTCGACATGAGGTGAACGGTTAGGAGTAAAACCTTGATGGATTTCGTCCGAGATGGCATACACAAGTGTTAAGACCCATGAAGTAATAAAAGTTAAACGTTTGTTTAAAACATGAGCGTTTAAAGCCCGAAAAATTAGAATACCTAAGCCAAAGTACACCAAAAAATGTGCGGCTTTTCGAACAAAAAATTCGATAAAATGAGCTGCCCCAAGTTTGTTAACGCTAATTTCTTCCCCAGCATAGCGAATGTTAATAGAAGAAAATAAGGTTTCTACAATTTCTAAGTCAATATGATTCGAGATTGTAGGGCGCAAATCTTGCTTTTCATAAGGTTGTGAGCTGGCGTAGAAAATAATACTTGCCCATATAAGGACAGGGAGCCAGTAGACCAGAAATTTTTTCATAAATTTTCATCACCATGTATTATTTTATCATAAATAACAAAAAGACCTGTGCGACAATTATTCCACAGGTCTTCTCACATCCCTATTTAAATAAATTATTCATATAGTCTGCCCAGACTTTATATCCTTTTTCATTCGGTAGTAATGTTGTGATGTTGTAGTATTCTTTAATATCCTCTGATTCAACACTTGGCCAGCTATCCCAGTGATTAAGATAAGGAATATTCTGTTCTTGTGCGTATTTCTTTAATTCTTTTATTTGGACTGCGTATTTATTTGGTGAATTAATCGGATTAGAAGGCTGCAACAAAATGATAGCTTCAGGATTTGCAGCTTTAATACCTGCAATCATTTTACCGAGAACAAATAATGTATCATCCATTCTTATGCCAATATTGTCATTAAGCAAAACCGGCTCAATCAGGACAATATCAGCTTTCTTCTTTATTACGTCTGAATAAACTTGATTGTTTTGGAGCTCCAGACTTGTCATTTTACCTAAGCTTGTTATAAAAACATTTACATTTTCACCGTACGTATCCGTCATTTGCGTAGCAAAAAGCTTTGCCCATGTCCCATCTTCCATCGAAGTATTCGTAGATCCGATTAGATGAAAAGTAAGAGCCTTCCCTGCGTCCTTTTTTTGCTTATAAAGTTCTGCAATTCCTTTAGGTGCGTTTTTAAAATGATCTTCTGATGGCTTTTGACTTTCTTCAGAGGATACTTTCATTGTTGTATCTTCTTTTTGTACCATTTCCAATTCAAGCTTCGCTGCCTGAGCTATTTCCTCTAATTTATTGTTATAGTAAAAATGACCGCCAACCACACTAAGAATGCAAGCTAAAATGACGAACATGGTTAAAACACGTTTCATTCGCCCAACCCCTTATATTTTCTATCCATATCATAAGGGGTAAAATTTTCTATTACAAGAAATTTGTTGAAAAATGTAGAGGTTTACTTTATTTTGGCACATTGCGTGTTTCGCATTTATTAAGAATTAAACAACAAAAAGCTGACTTTACAGCGACATAATGTCTACTAAAAGTCAGCTTTCACTTATTTTCCAGATAAAACCTCTACAAACTCTCTCATGTAATCCGGCAGATCTGGCGGACGGCGGCTTGAAACGAGGTGTCCATCTACTACGACAGGTTCATCGATCCATTCTGCTCCGGCGTTCTCCATGTCATCCTTGATGCCTGGCGTGCTCGTCACTTTTTTGCCGTCTAATACTTTCGCCGAGATCAACACCCAGCCGGCGTGGCAGATCTGACCGATCGGCTTTTTATTTTCCTCCATATGCTGAACCATTTCAATCACTTCAGGAAAACGGCGCAGCTTGTCCGGTGCCCATCCGCCAGGCACTAGAATGGCGTCATAGTCAGCGGAACTCACATCACCGAATGCGAAATCCGCTTCCGCGGGAACTCCATATTTACCGATGTATGTTTCGCCAGCCTTCTCACCTGCAAGCTCCACAACTGCGCCTTCTTCACGCAATCGAAGAATCGGATACCAAAGTTCGAGATCCTCAAAATCATGGTGAACAAGACTGATTACTTTTTTACCTTTTAAACGCATGTATAACAACACCTCCACTATTCTATTTCCTTTTAAGCGTAACATTAATCTACATATGTAGTTAAGTAATAGGTTGTAATGATATATAAAAAACCCGGAACTTCTCCCGGGTTTTTATTTTTTAGTATGAAATTGTTTAGACCCGGTCATGGGGACATTTATGAAAATCTGAAGGGTTCCACGTGGGGTTAATTTTGTTGTTTCAGCTGGAAGATTTCACGATCGTGCTCTGCAATCTTAAAATCATAGTACTTAAGATCGCTTTTTCTAACCATATTTTCTTCGATGCTAGTTACTCGCTCTTCGATGTTGGTCATTCTTACTTTCAAGTCAGCTACATCTGCTTTTATTATGTTTACATCATCTCTTAGTTCTAAAACACTTTGTTGAACCTGTAACAATATATCCATCATCTTATTTTCCATTTCCTCACCTCCTCTTAGCCATTATACCAAATCTCCTATCATGTTTCTGCTGTTAAAGTTAAACAACTGTTTAAAAAACCACACCATTTCTGATGTGGTTTCAATCTTATCTTTGCCCATAAACCTTGAATTTTTCGGTCATGAGTTCCATCTCTTCGTCATCTAAAATCACGGGTTCGCCGATGCATTTTGTGCGGTAATAGATCTCACAGCAGAACTCGATTTCTTCCGCGATCGTAAATGCGGTTTCGATATTGTTTGCTCCGGAAAGGAAACCGTGGTTCGCCAACAATACGGCTTTTCGGTCTTCCATCGCGCGAAAGGCGTTTTCAGCCAGCTCCTCTGTTCCGAAGCTTGCGTATTCAGCACATCTCACATTTTTCCCGGCGTGCGCCACGAGATACGAAACCGCTGGCAAATCCCAGCGCATGGACGAGATCGTTGTCGCAAAAGGGGAATGCGTGTGAACGACCGCGTTGATGTCATCTCTTCTTTTATAAAAGATAGCATGCATGGAAAGCTCGCTCGATGGCTTCAAAACGCCATCTATCACCTTGCCTTCTAAATCAACGACAACTACATCTTCCGCCGACATCCTGTCATAATCGATTCCGCTCGGGCTGATGGCAATGAGCTCTTGCTCACGGTTAAACATACTAATATTGCCGCCTGTTCCTTTTGTCAGTCCGCGTTTGATCATTTGCTGGCAATAATGGACCACTTGTTCCCGCTCATTTTGTAATAACATTCGGTGCTCCTTTAAACAGCTTCTGCAGATTTTCTTCATATGGTGCTTCTACGATTCCTTTTTCCGTAACGATCGCGGTTACGAATTCGTTTGGCGTCACATCAAATGCCGGGTTGTACACTTTCACGCCCTTTGGTGCGGTATATACGCCAAATCGGTTCGTCACTTCTTCTGCTTCACGTTCTTCAATCGGAATTTCTTTGCCTGTTGGTGTTCGGAGGTCGATCGTCGGTGTTGGAGCCGCAACATAAAACGGAATGCCGAAGTTTTTCGCCAAAATCGCGACACCCATCGTCCCGATCTTGTTTGCTACGTCACCGTTCGCCGCCACCCGGTCGCATCCAACAATGACTGCTTGGATCTTCCCTTGTGACATGACCATCGCCGCCATGTTATCTGTAATCACCGTTACATCGATTCCCGCACGCTGAAGTTCAAGAGCCGTCAACGTCGATCCTTGCAGACGCGGTCTTGTTTCGTCTGCATACACCTTCATGTCCCAGCCTTTTTCTTTTGCTAGATACATAGGAGCAGTCGCCGTTCCGTATTTCGTCGTCGCAAGAGCACCTGCGTTGCAGTGCGTTAAAATGCCCATCCCGTCAGACAATAACGTTAAAAGGTTTTCACCGATCAGTCGGTTGATCTCTTCGTCTTCTTGATGAATGGCGATCGCTTCTTGAAGCAAAGCGTTTTTTATTTCATCCACTTCAGATCCTGACAAGGAGTCCACCTTCTTCTCCATCCGCTCTAACGCCCAGAAAAGGTTAACCGCCGTGGGTCTTGAAGCTGCCAGATAATCCGATTTCTCTTTTAAATCGGAGAAAAACGTTTCAAAAGAATCCTCCCCAGCATCCTTTACCCCTAAATATAGTCCGTAAGCTGCTGACACGCCGATGGCCGGCGCACCTCTCACTTTCATCGTTACGATCGCGTCCCAAACACTTTCAATGGTTGTATAGGAATCATATCTCACTTCATTTGGAAGAGTCGTTTGGTCTAGCAATACGAGTGCATCGTCTTTCCACTGAATCGGAATCAATTGTTCTGTCATTTACATCACCTTTCTGCTCTTAATCATGTTGTCCGCTTCTTTTATAACCGCAACAAAGTCTTGTCCTGTTAAAAGCTGTGACCGTTGCTTGATAAAAGAGATCGCTGCTGTTAAACAAATACGTTCGGCTTCTATTCGTTTTTCTGAATCGGCGATTGACGTTATGTCCTTCACTTTCGCCAAACCTACGATTCTTCGGATGAGCTCGAGTCCTGTGACGGCCGACGTGTCAGCTACGACCTCCTTAAGATACCATTCTTTAAAACCGGCCTGCTTAGCCGTCAATTCGGTTACTTCCTGCTCCCATTTATATAGAAATTTTTCTTGAAAGAGGCCGATTACGTCTTCTATCGTATTTTCAATCCAATCTGTAAAATCTTGATTTCCGTGAGCGTGTCCGTTTGCCCAGGCGAAGAACAGGTTGGCCACTACGTTCCCGATGTCATAGCTCATCGGTCCATAAAAAGCGAACTCAGGATCGATCACTTTTGTACTTTCCTTTTTTATAAAAATAGAGCCGGTATGAAGATCACCGTGAAGCAAGCTCTGCGCATGATTCATAAAGCTGAATTTCAACTTTGCTGTTTCTAATTTTAGCTCGTGATCACCATAAATAGTAGACTTAATCCACTCTTCGTTGCCTGAAGTGAGTTCGTTTCGGTTGTTATGATCATAAAAAGGCTCGGTATACACAAGATCTTCTGTAATTTCACACAGCTCCGTGTTAATGTATTGCTGAACAAGCCGCTTCTTCTCTTTATGCTCCATCACGACATCAGACGTAAGAAGCAGGTTGTTCACCATAAACGTGGTGATATCGTCGGCAAACCTTGGAAATGTTTCATGGTTGAGCAGTGCTGTCCGCATGATGGTGTAATCCGAAAGATCCTCCATCGCGCAGCAGCTCATCACGTCATCAAACAAATAAACCATCGGCACCAAACCAGGTGACAGCTTATCTTCTAATTGTAAAACATTTGATTCGATACGGATACGGTCTGTTGAAAGTTTGAACTCATCAGAAATCCGAGCCGTATGACCCGCTTGCTTGATGATAAGCGAATCTCCATGCTTTTCATCGACCACTCTAAAAACATAGTTCAGGTTCCCGTCACCAATTTCTTCACATGAGAGCTCGGCATCACTTTTAAAAAAAGTAAGTTTTTCTTTTACATAATCTATTACATCTGCTGGATTCATTAAAAAATAGGCAGAAAAACGCGTCATCTTAGGTCCCCCTCTATTCATATGGCACACTTTTACTCGAAAGCGCTTACAACATTCACTAAAAAGATATAACTAGCCACAGAGGAAGTCAATGATAAATAATAGTGTTAAGAGGGAATGACAGTTGAAGAAGGAGTGAGATGATATGGGAAAATGTATGATTGATCATTCGTTGGAGGATGTCAGGCAAAAATTAGCGGACCAAACGGCTTTCATGCCGGACGAACTGGCAGCTAGAGTTGAATGCGCTTTAACAGAAAACGGAGATCAGGAATTTTTAAACAAAGTGTTCCACCTGCTAAAAAAGTACGATCTGGCGGATGAAAAAGAGAGAGAAGAGCGTGATGGAAAGCTTTTAATATTAGTGAAATAAGCACAGAAAATGCTCAGAAATTTTTCCTGAGCATTTTTTCAAAGTGACTATTTTTGATGGATGGTATATTTTATTTTTAAAAAAGGAATACCAAATATTCGCATGCTGTGACTAGCAGAAAGTGACCCTTTATTTGTCTCTTCAATAGAAAACTGCTCGGATAATGGCAGCTTGAAAAGAGTTTTCCCTGATGCTAAATATATACCGGTATCTCCTTTTGCTTCACTTGTTAAAATTAGACTGTTTTCTTTTTCAACAAGCGCTAATATACCAATCATAGACGAAAAAGGAAGTGGAAGTGCGATATTCATATAGGTTCGATCCGCTGTTTCATGATAGGAATAAATGGCCGCAAATATGATATTCTCATTCTCTTTACGAACCCAAACACGCGGTTTGATCCTTCCATCCAATATGGGATCAACAACTCGTATTTCCCCTGTCATTTCAATACGCTTACTCGAGATCGGCAAATTCAATTGCTGCATTTTTTTACTGATCAATTTGTAGCATAAAACAAAGGGTTTAAACCAAATCGCCCATTTGACAGAAGCAAACAGTTGATATTGATCCGTATGCTCATAAAAATGAATGATTTTTTCCGGTAAAACGTTTGTATCCACCAAAACACTTAAGTCATCTACAAGCCCCCGATGTCGTTCGCCTGTCCCCTTTAGCTTCCCGCGTATTCGGCTGACTGGAAAACTCGGACTAACATACTTTGTTTCAGGAGATCCGAGCGCCCAGCCCAGCACACCTATCAGCCCAAAAATAACACAGTTCACAAAACCATGGAAAACAAGCATGAAATCAATACTCACTGGCCAATTGCCAAACGCATTATTAGCCGCATATAGCATGGAAAATAAAATTGTGAAGCCTAGCCCTCCATATGAAAGTCTTATACAAAATGCCTGCAGTTTTGTGGGAAAAGGTGTCCGAAAGGCGAGAAAGATTAACAGATAAATAGCAAATATGTACAACGATACCGAAATGACTTCAAGTAAGGGCCAGAATGTGATTGCAATGGCGACGAGCATAGGCCCTGCTAGAATAATAGAAACAACCCACGGATACCATTTTGACTCATGAATACGTCCGAAAAAGCCAAGAGATATAGGCAATAAAAAGGCAGAGTAATGAAAATGAATAGCTGTTAACCACGTAATAAGAGGACTAAATCCTGTTTCAATGCCTGCCGTATAAGCAAAAAACCACACACCGCCTATAAACAAATACATCATTCCAAAATCAATTGAAATTTCTGCCCAATTTGTAAAGCCTCGCTGAAAAAACCGCTGAAGTCCGAGTAAGGCAACAAATAAAGTAAAAAGTAAATAAATAAGAGCAAATCCAATCTGCCATGTATCGGATGACACAACATACAATAAAAAGACGGAAAGCATTGCCACCCCCGTAACAATCTTATGTATGTTTTTTATTTGAATAATAAGCTGAAGCATAACAGGAACGAATATTAACTGCGCTGCTGTCAGCATGAGCAAATAAGGTTCCCTGCCCACAAGAATACTCCCTATAAATAGAAGGATTCCGGCAAGTATGAGCGGATTAAAGAGACTCTTCTTTATATTCACCTTCATACACCATCACCTTCCCTACGATTCGGTTATGAATATGGACTTGGACTGTAAATACTTCCCGGGCATCATCATATCCATCCTCCACTGTTACAACTCCTTCTAACATCTTTGGAATCGGAATCTCTAGAGGACCTAAAATAAACCGTTGGCGTCCTGAACGAATGACCTGGTGTCCTTCAGGTGTCACTTCAAATTGCAGATCAGAATAAAACAAGCTCGGCTCGCCTAGATAATCCTTCACGATTCTCCTCTTGGGATCAATGGTCATAAACGCATTAAAATGACGCGTAACTTTTTCAAAATAAAAGGTTCGTTCCCAATAAATTTCTGCTTCACCCGTCGGTAACGTCCGGCATGTATTTTTGACGGTAAACGGTACGTTACGCCCTGTTTCAGGGAAGAGAAACTGCCAGCGTGTCGCTAATTGTAGAAAAGGTTTAAGCCAACTGGCACCTGATTCAATTTTTGTCATGGTTCCCGACGCAAAAAATGGTTTGCCAACAGGAATGCTGTAACGTTTTTGCAGTTTAGGGTGAAGCTTGTCAAAGTCAGTTCCTAAAAGGGTTTTGTAGATGGTCATTAGGCATCACTCTTTCTCGTGCGTTTACAGCTAGTCGCTGTTGGTAAATCTTTGGTTAGTATGTAGCCAATTATGGAAAGAATCCACAAGCTGCTATTAAAAGTAACAGGATTAAACGGATGATAGGAAATGGAGGGGTCCGCGATTAGTGCACTTATCGTCAATGCTGGAAACACAAGTATTTGAAGCAAGTGTAGATGTCTTTTTTTACGATAAAAAAGCCATAAGAGCCCAAACAGCATCTCCAATACCCCAATGATTCCAACGGCTGTTACAGCATTAGCTCCTTTTAAAGAAGACAAACTAGAAAGCATGGCGACTTCCTCAGGATGCTGGGCGATAATTTTTGGCACGAGCCCTTGATAAAACCAGACAAAGAAAAATAACAGTGTTACAAGAGTGCTGCTAAAAAAACGGAGGTACTGGGTTCGCGGTAATTCCCCTTTTTCCAACCATCGTTTTAACACATCGAAGCTAAGAGCCGTTGCCCATCCTATCATCGGGCGAAAAAAGAAGTCTAGTAATCTTCCAAATAAACCATAGCGTACATCATAGTCATATTGGGTAAGAAATGTAGTACCCTGTTCAGTCGGTATGTATTTCCAATATCCTTTTCCTTCTGAAATGGGAGAGATTTTTTGATCGGTACCAAAGTGCAAAGAAGAGATTTTTGAACCATCCTCTTTATTATGCGTACCGATGCTTCTACCCCACCCTGCCACTTTCAATCCAAGTCCAATTTTTGTTTCGTACAGAAAAGATTGTGGGTCATCTTCTGATTTTTTTGGCAGATAGGTGATGGAAGAAAAACGCAAATCCCATTGCTCGTGAAGATCAGGTTTTTGACTCTTATCCCATACTTCTTTTACATCAACTTCAATAGGTATTTCTACATAAACGGATTTATTTTTCATATAAGACACCCCTTTCTATAAAGTAACATAATTTCCCATGAACTCTTTTGGAAATTGTGAACATTTGTGCAAAATAGTTTTTTGCCGTTTAATCAATAGCCGTCTATAAAAATAATTATGAATATTAGCTCTAACGGTACGTGTTCTTATATCTGTTACACGTATGCTCATAGAAACGTTATCTTTGCTCATAAAAAGCCAGTATATGCTCATAGATTGTCGCTGTACGCTCATAGAACGCTGACATATGCTCATAGAGCAGACTTGGGCACCAAAACAGAGGTCATTTTTATCCGACGAGAAGGAAAATTTAAGAACCATGAAGAAAATAAGTAAAAAAACGTTAAGGAGAGTTGCCATGATTGTAAAAGAGGCTACTGAATCTATTAAAATTGTAAGGCTGAAGGAAATTCTGAAACGTATTTCCCCTACGCACCTAAAACGCAATGAATTGGAAGGCGAATTAGCAAGAAGCCACGCTGGGTTTCGTGGCGAACAATCTCTTTTTTACCATTTAGATCTGCTCCCCCATGATGACTGCTTTATTTTCCACGATCTTCGCATCCCCCATAAATCCAGCTTTTTTCAGCTCGATATCCTAATTCTTACTCCGACCTTTTTTCTCATTATTGAAGTAAAAAACATGGCAGGCACCCTCATTTTCGATCAGGAGTTCAATCAACTGCACCGTATTCTAAACGGGATAGAGGAAACCTTTGCAGATCCTGTTTCGCAAATCTACCGACAAACCTTTCTTTTCAAGGAATGGCTCAACAATCAACGATTGCCGAAGATCCCCATTGAATCGTTAATTATCATCAGCAACCCCCACACGCGCATCAAATCCATCCCAGATAAAACAAATCTCTCCAAAATGGTAACCCATAGCTCCAACCTGCTTCCAAGATTTCATCGCTTTCTTCACATGCATAACAAAGAAATTATGACGAAAAAGGAGATAAAAAAGCTATCACGCCTTCTATTGAAGCAGCATACACAAAACTCTTCTGACTTGTTTGAGCAGTTTTCCATTTCAGAAAATAATCTGATTAAAGGCGTTCCATGTCCAAATTGTGAATCCATCCCCATGATTAGGAAAAAGAGGCAATGGTTTTGTGAGAAGTGCTTTCTGTTTAGTAAGGATGCTCACGTTGAAGCCTTAAAAACATACAGAATTTTGTTTGGTCCTCGAATTACAAACAGTCAATGCCGTGATTTTCTAAAGCTTTCATCGCGCCATACCACAAAACATCTTCTTCGCTCTCTTCACCTTCCAGAGAGCGGATTAGGCAAATACAAGAATTATGAGCTGCTGAATTTTTAAACAGATGTTTAAAAAAGCCGCTATCTTTCTGACTAGAAATATTTACAATCGGGAAAGTATCAGTGAACGGTTTGAATTTAAAGCGTTTTCCTTTATACTTTTATAAATATACAAATATTCTGATTAATTTACATAAAAAGACAGGAGATTATAGGATGGAGTTTACCTTACAGCCTTTAGGAGATAACAGCGTAATCATTGAGCTTGGGGATGATATTAGTCCCGACATTCAGCGAAAAGTGAAAGAAGTCTCCTCGTTTTTTGATGAGCATGCTTTCGACTGGGTCATCGAGTATGTACCTGGTTTTTCAACGGTTGCTGTATTTTACGATCCGATAAAAATAAAATCTACGAAGCTTCCATATGAACACGTTTGCGAGGAACTGACCTCTCTTTTAAAACATGTAAAAGTTAAGCAAGACAGCGAACCGCGTGTCGTTAAAATCCCCGTTTGTTATGGCGGTGAATTCGGTCCGGATCTTGAAGAAGTAGCGAAGCATAACGGACTATCACCACAAGAAGTGATCGATATTCATGCTGGTGGAGAATATCTCGTCTATATGATCGGGTTTGCGCCAGGATTTCCTTATATCGGAGGCATGAGTGAAAAAATTGCCGCGCCAAGGCGAAAGAATCCAAGATTGAAGATTCCAGCGGGTTCGGTTGGTATCGCTGGAAAACAGACAGGGGTGTATCCGATCGAAACGCCTGGGGGATGGCAGCTTATCGGCAAAACGCCGCGAAAGTTGTTTCTTCCAAACGGTGCTACACCAAGCCTTTTACAAGCTGGGGATCAGATAAAATTTGAGCCTATAACCGTTGAAGAGTTTCAAAGATGGGAGGAGAACGAGAATGATTAAGATCACAAAGCCCGGTCTCCTTACAAGTGTTCAGGACCTCGGCCGTTACGGTTATCAAAAATATGGAGTAATTGCAAGCGGTGTTATGGACCCCATCGCCCATCGAATCGCCAATCTTCTTGTCGGAAACGATGAAATGGAAGCAACACTGGAGCTCACGTTATTAGGTCCTGATATGGAATTTGCAGAAGATACGTTAATCTCGATCTGCGGCGGTAATCTGTCTCCTTCTATTGATGGCAAACCGGTAAAATGCTGGCGAGCTGTTTTCGTGACAGCTGGCAGTAAGCTCAAATTCGGCGGCTGCAAAACGGGTTGCAGAGCTTACTTGGCTGTGGCTGGAGGGTTTGATCTTCCTGATGTCATGGACAGCAAATCAACATACATACGTGCAGGAATCGGCGGTTTTAATGGAAAAGCGCTGCAGGCGGAGGATCAGCTGAGGATTGGAGCCCCGAGCACTCTTTCTACTAACATGATGAATATGTTATCTGCCGAAAAGAATGAAAAGAAGTTCGCTGAGATGCATTGGACGATTTCTTCCGACTTCAAAACAACTTCAACGGCCAAACCGAAAGTAAGGGTCATGAAAGGCAGGCAGTATGATTGGTTTACCCCGGAGAGTCAGACGAAACTTTTTACCGAGAGCTTTGAAGTGACATCCCAGTCAGACCGGATGGGTTATCGGTTAAAAGGACCCACTCTTGAACTGAAGCATGAACAAGAAATGCTGTCAGAGGCCGTGAATTTCGGAACCATTCAAGTGCCGTCAGAAGGAAATCCGATCGTGCTTTTGGCGGACCGGCAAACAACAGGCGGCTATCCGAAAATCGGCCAGATTGCGACAGTCGATCTCTCCATCATGGCGCAGCTTAAACCAGGGGACAAAGTGCAATTCACGGAGGTTTCGCACGCGGTTGCTCAACAACTCTACTTAGACCGAGAAAGAAACATCCAACAATTGAAACAAGGAATCTCATTAAAAATACGACAACAAACGAAGTAATGGAGGGCGATCAACATGAAAACAGAATCAAAAGCTAGTATTCTATTAGGCGCCGCTTTTTTGATGGCAACATCAGCTATCGGCCCTGGTTTTTTGACACAGACGACACACTTTACATCGATTCTTGCCGCCAGTTTTGGATTTGCTATTTTAGCATCGATTATTATTGATATTGGCGCGCAGATGAACGTGTGGCGAATCATCGCCGTTTCAGAAAAAAGAGCGCAAGACATCGCGAACGATGTTCTACCTGGGTTAGGTTTTTTCCTTGCTGCCTTAATTGTTGCCGGTGGTCTTGCCTTCAACATCGGAAACATCGCGGGAGCTGGACTTGGTGTAAATGTGCTGTTCGGCGTTTCACCTGAAATGGGTGCGCTGCTTAGTGGAGTGATCGCCATTTTAATTTTTGTCGTACGAGAAGCTGGAAAAGCGATGGACCGCTTTACACAAGTGGCCGGATTCATCATGATCGGACTTACGATTTACGTCATGTTTACCGCCCAGCCTCCTGTTGGTGAAGCGGTCGTAAAAACGTTCGTGCCCGATACGATCGATGTTCTTGCGATTGTTACTTTAGTCGGCGGAACGGTTGGCGGGTACATTACATTTGCCGGTGCTCACCGATTGCTCGATGCGGGTATAAAAGGAAAAGAAAACTTAAGAGAAGTAACAAAAGGATCGGTTTCGGCGATTGGGATTGCGTCCATCATGCGAATCTTTTTATTCTTGGCTGCTCTAGGAGTTGTGGCACAAGGGCTGACGCTTGACACGGCAAATCCGCCTGCTTCTGTTTTTAAATTGGCTGCCGGAAACGTCGGATACAAGATTTTTGGAGTCGTGATGTGGGCCGCTGCCATCACATCTGTTGTCGGTGCCGCTTACACGTCTGTTTCATTTATACGAACGTTTAATGCAACATTAGAAAAATACCATAAGTGGATCATTATCGGATTTATCGCCATCTCCACACTCGCTTTTTCATTAATCGGGAAACCGGTTAAGATTTTGATTTTAGTCGGGTCGCTCAACGGATTGATTCTGCCCATCTCATTAGGCGTAATGCTGATTGCCGCGTACAAGCCCAAGATCGTCGGAGACTACAAGCACCCGATGTGGATGACCATTTTCGGTGTGCTTATCGTGGTTATCATGGCTGTGATGAGTGTTTATTCTCTGTATATCGGCATTCCTATGTTATTTACAAAATAGAGGAGGAAAACCATGAATGCTCTAGACCGACTATCGCCAGTCGAGGCGCGCAAAATGATCAGAAGTGGCGATTGGGTAAAACCAACGAGCGGACTTGCGAACGGGTACACACAGGGAAATTTAGTCGTGCTGCCGAAAGAACTGGCGTTTGAGTTTTTATTGTTTTGCCAGCGGAATCCAAAGCCATGCCCGGTGCTCGACGTAACCGAACCCGGTTCTGCTGTTCCTGCACTCGTTGCACCTAACGCTGATTTACGAGTGGACATTCCGAAGTATCGTATTTATCGGCGAGGCGAACTGGTTGAGGAAAAAACGGACATCACAGAGCTTTGGAACAAAGAGATGGTTGGTTTTTTGTTAGGTTGCAGCTTTACGTTTGAGCATGCTTTGATGAATAACGGTATCCCTGTTCGACATATTGACCGCGGCTGCAACGTGCCGATGTTTAAAACAAACATCGAATGTGTGAAAGCTGGTCGTTTTGAAGGTCCGATGGTCGTAAGCATGCGTCCAATTCCTGAAGAAGATGTGGTAAGGGCGGTTCAGGTCACAAGCCGCTTCCCCTCTGTTCACGGTGCGCCTGTCCATATCGGAAATCCGGAGAAAATTGGAATTTTTGATTTGTATCAGCCTGATTTTGGTGATCCCGTTCAGATTCACGAAGGCGAAGTTCCTGTATTTTGGGCTTGCGGCGTCACTCCTCAAGCTGTTGCGATGCACGTGAAACCTGAGATCATGATCACCCATGCACCCGGGCATATGTTCATAACAGACGTCAGGGATGAGAAGTATGGAGTTTTATAATGAAGGAAAGGGTGTCTCTTGTTGGGGGCATCCTTTTTTTAGGTGTATTTTCATAGACTTCTCCTTATTTCGGATGCACAATCGTATTTAACAGACCTCCGACAATAATCATCATCGCAGACAGGTAAAACCACAGCATTAAAACAACGATACCGGCGAGTTGTCCATAAAGTACGGAATAGTTGCTTCCACTTACATAAGATGCGAAACTAAGCGAAACGAGCTGCCAGCTTATCGTGGTAAACAACGCACCGGGCAAAACCTCACTGAATTTCAACTTAATACTTGGTGCGAAAGAATACAACACGATAAAAAAGGCTAATAGAAACAGGCTGCCTATTCCCCATTGCAGCACTACCCATAACTTTTGAAACGCGCCATTCGAAAAAACACCTTCTAGATAAACCCTTAGCACTTTTTCAAATAAAGGCACAATGACTGAGAATACGATTACAATCATAAAACCTATCGTCAATACAAGACTTTCTGCAATTTGTCGTAAACTGCTCGTTTCACTTCTCACTTCATACGCATCATTCAGAATACGTTTCATGGATTGAAACCCCTTCGATGAAATCCATATGGTCACGATTAAACCGAGGGATAACAGATGTCCTTCCTGCTTCATTACCGTGTACGATAATGTCTTTTCCATCATCTCATACGTACTTTCAGGGGCATACGGCTGAATGAGCCTTAATATGTTCTCTTCCTTTATAGGCAGATACGTCAGCAGCGAATAGATCACCAAAAGAAACGGAAAGACGGACATGAGAAAGTAATACGCCATCTGTGCCGATAGATCGTTCACTCTCATGCTGAAGTACCGATCACTTAATTCGTTTAGGACGTGAATGATGTTCATGGCTTAACACCTCGCATCTAAAAAGAACCTGTAAACAGGCTATCTTTACTAGAATACGTGTGCAGATTACCAATTAGAGCAATTATTTTATTTAAAAAGAGTACCTCTATAAAAGTAACGGGTTCTCTTTTGAGGGAGAAAACGAGAAAAAATAAGCCAAATCGCATAGTAATTAGCATCATAAATCGCAACGAAATTAGTTGTGGTTCTTTTTTGATATATAAGGATTTTGGTGAAAACACACCACATTTATTACCTTAATCATCACCCTAATTAGCATAGTTTTTAGCAAGATGACAATAGCTATTGTCACGCGACGATTTGATATGTTAATTCGCTTGTCAATTAACCTGCCATTCTTAACGAAAAAGAATAAAAAAAACGATAAAATCGAATATATTATAAGGTTAAAAATAAGGAGTTTCTTATTCAATAAAAGGGCTGGTTAATTTAATGAACCGTTTTTAGAAACTTTAATAACGTATGTAACGTCTTTTTGATTAAGGGGGAATATTATGAAAAAGTTATATATTTTATTAGCTGTACTTAGTTTTGCGTTACTGGGTTGTTCTCAAGAACCAACTACTGAAATTGAATTAGAATTGAATAAAAATCAATCAAATGAAATTGAAGAAGTAGTAAATAATCACAATGACATTAAGAACTTAGAGGGTTTAGATAGATTTGTTAAGAATGTAGAAAATCAAAATGAAGCTAAAATTAATTATATTCAGTATGGGATAGAGGGACAAAAAGGTGTTAGGACATTGAAGTTTGATGGAGAAGAAATTAATGTTTCTCATAGTGTAAATGGTGATTTTATTGAGGAATATAATTGCCAAAAAATAAAAATTGAAACAGAAAAAGACATTAAAAAATATATTCTCAGCGAGTGTACAGGAAATTATAATGGTGACTTCGAGTTGTTATCAATCCAAAATAAATGACCTATCGGGTACATTAATTGAATAAGGGTATAAGAAAACGACCAGACGAAAATCTGGTCGTTTTTAATGTCATTTACCTATCCAATGATAGTGCTATTTCCCCTGCTAAAAGGCTTGCGAATTATGATTTTCTCCTCCAAAAGAGAACCCCTTATATAAAAGAGACACTCCTTTTTAATCCTCTATTCTCCAATTCCCTTTGCTGCAGCTTTTACTAAAGCCACTGTCTGATCGACTGTGTTTTTCCGGAATTCTTTAAATTCATCTGTAATGTAAACAGATTTATCTTCTGGATAGTATTCTTGAGCTGCGATATGAAGGTGACCGCCCGGAATGTCATATGCTTTGAGCCCTATGCGTACACGATTGGATCGGTATTGACTCTCATTAGAAAGATAACTTCCACCCCCGCCTTGTCTTGCCTTTGATTCTGGAGTTGGACCGTTTTCATGACAAACATATGGATCGTCATAGTTTGGCGGGAGCCACTCACAAACTTTATCATTCCTAAATACTGGCCATGGACCTGTTTCAGCGTCAATCATCGCTTCAACCGGAAGTGTCGTCTCAATAAATTCCGGGAGTGCCTCTGGCATCGGCCAATGAGAAACAGGCGGAATGACTTCTGATCGATTCTCCAGTTTGTTGTCAGCGCCCGTATGCCAGCGGCCAGCAAACCCTTCAATTGCCATTTTGCGAGGTCCGCCCTGACTGATTGTCATTATTAAGTCCACTCTATCTTTGCCTTTTTTTAGATATGGTCCAAACGTATCTTCTACAATCCCCTCTTCAAAGTCATCCCATCGAACAGGGAAATTAGCAGCTTGGATCATTGCTGGCCCATCATCTGTCCACACCCACTGTCCATCAAGCTGCAAACCGCTTGCCCCTGAAGGATTCGTGCGTCTAAATTCTTGTTCCAGACGATATGGATCAAATCCACTTACAAGAATTCGTTTAACTCGTTTCCCCTTTGGAAATTCAATCGAAGTTATTCCTCTTGATGTATATTCTAGCTTCTTCATTAGCTGTTCTCTTTCTTCCTCCGTCACCTCAAAATCAGGTTCCCACTGGCGAAGAGCACTTGTCATATGCAATCTTGCCCAATACAGTGGACGGTCATCATATGTATCGAGATCACCCAAGTCGGGTCTTTTTCCTTGCGCACGATCGACAGCCGTTTTCCAAAGTGATGTCCCATGTTGTTTCATCACCTTTTCAGCTTTTTCAGCATTCTGCGCTGAACACAGGTCCCGCTTGAATTTCCCAACGTACTGCGTAAATTCGCTATCCTCTAAAATTTGTTGAGGAATCGGAAAACCTTCCTCAATCCTTTGTTCTTCAGGTGATAGTGGGATGCTAGTGTTATAACAGTGTTGCTTACCCTGGGCTTGTACCACTGATTCTTTTTCAGAAAACATAATTATAAAAAGAAAAACAGCGGAGAAAACGGTAAAATATCTTATTTCTTTTTTCATAATAGACCTCCTCTTTTGTTTGGTACGAGACGAAAGATTCAGTTCTATTGTAAAATAAGAAAAATTTTAATTGAATAGTATGAATTGTTCAAATAATATTTAAATTGTATAGTAAAATAGGATTTCAAAACAGTTATCAGGACTTTAGGGGTATAAAAAAGACAAGAATGTCATCATTCTTGCCTTTTTACTTTTTACTTTCATTTTTAAATGGAGTTCCCTATTTTTCGAACCGCTATCCCGGACTCCTCAAGCGTTTGCCTAATTTTCTTTGCAAACGATAAGGCATGCGCTCCATCCCCATGAATACAAACGGTATCTGCTGTGATCGCGACATCCACGTCTTGCTGCGTCATCACTTTTCCCTCTTTTACCATGCGAACGACTTGTCTCACCGCTTTATCATCGTCTGTAATCATGCAGTTTGGCAATCTGCGGGAAGTCAATGTGCAATCCTGTTGATACGTTCGATCGGCAAAAACCTCTGATGCCGTGCGTAGTCCAGCTCTCTCTCCAGCCTTCACCAATTCGCCGCCAGCGAGTCCAAATAAAATCAGCTCGGGGTTCACTTTATATACCGCTTCTGCAATCGCCTCAGACAACTCTTGATTAACAGCAGCCATGTTGTAGAGTGCTCCATGTGGTTTCACATGCTGAATCCTACCGCCTTCTGCTTGAACAAAAGCCCAAAGCGAACCGATCTGATAGACGACCATCTCATATGCTTCTTGAGGGGTAATATCCATGTTGCGTCGCCCAAATCCTGCGAGGTCAGGCAATCCTGGATGCACACCGATTCCAACACCATGCTCAAGCGCCAATTTTACCGTTTTTTGCATGGTTGCCGGATCACCCGCATGAAAACCACACGCAATGTTAGCAGAGGTTACGTACTTTAGAATCTCTTCATCCGTCCCAAGCCGGTAAGCCCCGAAACTCTCACCCATATCGCAGTTAATATCAATGACACTCATGCAATGACCTCCTTCATTTTAAACACGTGTTTAATTTATCCCAACTGTACGACAAGTTTGATCTATTGTAAAATGATTAGTAAGACAAGAAAAGGAGGTGAAAAATGTGGAAAAAGTGTTGAATGAAATTTTAGCGCAACTAGGCAGCCTTAACTCAAAATTCAGCAGTTTGGAAACTGGACAGAATGAGTTAAACAATAAAGTACATTCTATTGAAACTGGACAGATCGAGCTAAACAATAAAGTACATTCAATCGAAACAAGACAGAATGAGTTAAACAATAAAGTACATTCAATTGAAACTGGACAGAACGAGTTAAACAATAAAGTACATTCAATCGAAACTGGACAGAACGAGTTAAACAATAAAGTACATTCAATTGAAACTGGACAGATCGAGTTAACCAATAAAGTTCATTCACTCGAAACTGGACAGATTGAGTTAAACAATAAAGTACATTCAATCGAAACTGGACAGAACGAGTTAAACAATAAAGTACATTCAATCGAAACTGGACAGAACGAATTAAAGAGTTCAATGGAATCTAATTTTAAAGAAATTCGGGATATTGTTACTCGCATTGAGATTAACCAGAACGACGATGTCATTGCCTTATTAAAAACATTTAATAAAAATACCAATGCAAAAACAGAAGCTTTAAATAAAAGGCTGTTTCAAGTGGAATCCAAGCTAGAAGCCTCCAATTAAAGCACCTCTTTTTAAAAACATCAAACGTAACTACCTCAATAAACTTCATACATTCTCAAAACCTAAATCATTAGGAAGCCCCTTGAGAACCAAGGGGCTATTTTATTTTCTTTATCATTCGAGCGATGTTCTCTGCTGTTTTTTCCACATTTTCTCGTCCATTAAGAAGTGCCTCTTCCAACGAAATCGCTCCGTTCACCACACTGAATACCGCATCAATACCATGCTCGAATACGGTATTATAATCTCCGCCAATGCTGCCTGCAATTGCTACAACAGGAACATCTCCCGCAATTAATTTTGCTCGTTTTGCTACTCCAACGGGTGCTTTTCCGTGAACCGTCTGTGCGTCCATCCGTCCTTCACCTGTAATCACAAGGTCTGCGCCAGCCACTTTTTCATCAAAACCGATCACATCCAGCACGAGATGAATTCCGCTCTGTAAGTTTCCATCTAAAAATGCCACGACTCCAGCACCGAGCCCTCCTGCTGCACCTGCACCTGGAAGCTCATCCACCGCCACACCAAGGTCTCGCTCTACTACTTCAGCGTACGTTTTTAAACAACTGTTTAAAAATCCGACCATTTCAGGAGTAGCGCCTTTTTGCGGACCAAATACCGCAGATGCACCAAGTGGACCTGTTAACGGATTTGTTACATCACACGCCACATCTACGTGTACAGACTTTAAGCGTTCATCCATTCCGGATACATCGATCGACACCAACTCGCTCAAAGCTCCTCCGCCAGGCCGTAGCTCCTCACCATTTAGATCCAAAAACTTTACACCGAGTGCCTGAGCCATCCCTGCTCCGCCATCGTTCGTCGCCGATCCGCCAAGCCCCAGCACAATCCGCTCCACTCTATGCTCAAGCGCATGTAAGATCAATTCACCCGTCCCACGAGTGGTCGTCACCAAAGGATTGCGCATCTCTATCGGAACGAGGTGCAAACCAGAAGCTGCAGCCATCTCAATCACCGCTGTCTTTCCGTCACCTGTTAATCCGTAAAAAGCTTCCACGGGATTGCCGAGCGGGCCCGTTACATGAACCTTTACAATCTCACCACTGGTCGCATCAACGACAGACTGAACCGTTCCTTCACCACCATCACCAACGGGAACCTGCACATACTGAGCATGCGGCAAAACTTTCCGAAATCCTGCTTCAATCGCCACACAAACTTCAGCTGCCGACATGCTTTCTTTAAACGAATCAGGAGCGATGACAATCTTCAATTTGTTCACCCTCTTTTTTAAAAATTCACATAAATTTACCGATAAACATGATAAGCTTAATGAATAAGATTCTTTGGATTTTGGAAAAGATATAACGTTTCGAACGCGAATCATCTATTATAGAAAGTATAGTATTCTTTTAAGGACGTGAACAATGAAAAAACATATCCCGAACTTATTAACCTTAGGAAATCTTTATTGTGGCTTTCTATCAATTGCATACGTCATGCAAGGCGATATCCGAAACGCGACCATCCTTATTTTTATCGCGATTATGCTGGATGCCTTAGACGGCAGAGCAGCAAGGATATTAGGCGTTTCAAATGCTATTGGGAAGGAATTAGATTCTCTTGCAGATGTCGTTTCATTCGGAGTGGCTCCCGCGTTTCTTGTAGCCCATACCTATTTTGCGCATCTTGATATGTGGGGAGTCATCGTTGCCGGTCTGTTCCCGCTATTCGGTGCGTATCGACTCGCGCGCTTCAATATTACATCTTCAGAAGAATCGATGAAATACTTTAGAGGAATTCCGATTACATTAGCTGGTGGTATCGTGGCTTTCTTGATTCTTTTTTCAAAAAGCATCCCGTTATGGATATTCGTTCTTCTCTATTATGGACTGGCACTCTTGATGGTCAGCACGAAAAAAATCCCGAGCTTCAAAGACATTCCACTGCCAAGATACGGGACGCTTGTAACGTTGTTCTTATTTTATATGTTTTATCTTGTTGCCAAAAATCAGTTTGCAAGTGTACCCATCTTCTTTTACGTTGCACTCGGTCTATACATTTTGTTCATTGTAGGCAGATTCATTAAAGTAAAAGAAATCAGAATACGAAGAAGACCGCGACGCCCTCGTCGGATAAGGAAGAAAAAATAAACCCGTTAGATGCGGGTTTTTTTATTTTCATCAATCATCTTTTTACCCCTCCTTTCATATAATGAGTTAATACAAGAAATGTGGTTGAACCATTACCGAAAGAAATGGACAAATCATGTTTTGAAAGGAGAGATCGTATGAGCGATTATCCGAACATGAGGGAGTTTTACCAAAAAGGGCTCATTCTTATCGGAGAGAATGATCGAGCAGCTCTTTTAAACAAATCTCAGGAAAATGCATCGCTTGAAGGATCCACACACTGGCTCATTGCGATGGAAGGAAGCGAAAAGCAACCCGACATCTTTCATTGGAAGGTTTTCATCTATCCTTCTGAAACAAATAGAGTGAACTGTTATAAAACGCCGTATTATGCCTCTCCACATTTTTCATCCATTCACGACGCCATCAACTTTTCAAACGAACTGAGCCAAAAAGCACGAGAAGATCAACTAAATACCCTCGAATAGAAATAAAAGATAGATAACGAGATTTACCCTCGCTTTTCTTTTTACCCTCGTATGTGAAATAGTGTACATAAGCCTTACTGAAAATCATAGAACACCCGCAATGAAGTGGATTATAAACCAGTTCATTTTTTTATTATGTTTTTTTCCATTTTTTATCTATAATGAAGTTAGATTTTACCAAATAAGAAAAGAGGACTAATATGAACGAAGCTTTAAAGGAACCCGTTTTATTTGAAGAAGAACACAAAGTTGTACAAAAAAATACTGCCTATTACGATGTTAAATGGGGATATGTTGAGGATCCTGCACGTAATAACACGTGGAACTGGGTAGCTTTTTTCTTCTTTTCATTCTGGTTGGCCTATCGAAAAATGTATAAACCCTTTATTATGATAGGCACTTTGCACATTTTTTGGATGATTCCTTTTTTTCTAGTAGATTTCCCGCTATGGTTTTATTTTCTTTTTTATATGACCGTTGCTTCAGTAGTCGGACGAAACGGCAATCGTTGGTATTATAATTATGTTTCCAATGTTCAAAAACAGGCCAAAACCATTTCCGTTCCTAAACAGGTAGCATTCTACAAAACAAAAGGCGGTGCAGACATTGGAATGATGCTCGGTCTCAACGCACTTTTTCACTTCCTTGTTTTTATCGCATTTGCCTTTTTATCTTCTTTACCCACTGAAACAAATGTGAAAGATGTTGTTCGTTTAAGTGGTGAAGGGACTGCATTAGAAAGCTCAACAGATAAACCAATATGGAAGTATGTTCGAAAAGAAAGCCGCTATCATGTAGTTGAATTCTCTGGCTTTGATTATCGCAGCAGTGAAGGTGTAAGAATTGTTTTCCATGTATACCATGATAAATATACGTTTGATTGGAAAGAAATTTACATCGATGGTAAGAAATCAAATGAGAAGAAAGCTAAAGAATATCAACGGCGAATTGAGAAAATCAAATAAGTCAACTTTATAGAGCTGTGTTGGCAGCTCTATTTCTATAATACCTAAAAAAATAACAGGCTACTATAGCGTGTTATCTTATCATGGCATTTTAAAGTAAAAGATATTTGAATGGTCTATTCATCATTCGTTCTTAACCACCTTGATTGTGAATGACCTCTTTCTTTTCGTTTAATAATCTTACTTTGTAATAATCCCCAATTTTGAAATAATATCGTCCACGAATTCCTTGTATCATTGGTACTTCTTCATAGGCTGCTTCACCTCTATACCGAAGAAGCAATTCGGCATGCTCAGCTTTTGGGTTACGGATTTCTCCATAATTCACAATAAAGTTGACCACTTCTTTCCCTTTGTTATCTGTTTTATTTAACCGTTCAGACACCATCATTAAATCATCATTTTCATAATGCATCCATCTTGATTGGTCATGTATCCATCCTTCTTTATTAGAACCAGATAGAAAGGATAGTCCGATTGTTTTCAAGTTTTTTGGCAGCTCTTCATGACCCCGTTCTGGAGTGAACTCATATAGCACAACCGTGTATCCATCGACTTCTTCTTTGTGAAGGATCTTGTCGACTTGTTTAACGTTGTCATATACAGCTTCTTGCCATGTGTCATGGGTACCAAAACGGCACCCAGTCATTAGCGTCATAAAAACAAACAGAAAAATAAACATTTCTTTTTTCACTTGTTTACCCCCTCCAACCAAATCCATCTTCCTAGTTCAAAATTTATTGGCATATGTTGGATACGACCCTGCCATTCTGATCTACAACAACAAACTTTTTAAAATTAGAAGCTAACCTTACAATAGTTAAACTTGGATAAATGCCAATAAATCTATAAATTTCTCTTTCATATACAATTTCAATACTCATATAAGTTGTTACTCCTTTTAAGTTCTGAACAGCACTCAAATAAATTTCTCTTTTACTATGTAACATGTTCTTGATAAGTTTCTTTGGTTTCTGACAATTGTTATTTTGATTATGAAATCCATTTTGAGATTGTTTTATCAGCCATTTTTCTGCTTCTCCCAAAGCATAAAAGATTTTTCTACTTCATCGGTATTAAACCCAATTCGAGTTCTATTATATGGAGAACCACCACCTATTTGATAAACTTTAATCTTTTTAGGAGGGATATGTTTTTCAGACGTTTCTTCAGTATAACCTTCAGAAGGACATTTTGAGATTTCAACGTATAAGACACCACCATACATACTAAATTGAAACATCCTTATTCCATAATCCCTGCTACGTTTGTTCATTAAGTTCCATAAAAGCGTTAATCCTTCTTGGATCAACGCACCCGATTGTTGAATAATTTATTACAGGAATGCTGTATATTTTGCTAGAATTAGAAACTGCCTGATCCAACCAAGCCTAAAACCATCTAATCCCTCCAATTAAGTTTTATGAACCAGAAGAAGTGCTGCTTGAACCGAAACCTGAACCTGTTTTTGTACCACTAGATGAAGATGAGGTTGTAACGTTTGTGCTTGGCTTAGGTGCTGGTTTAACTGTTGATGGTGCAGATATCAGTTTAGTTAATGGAACTTTACCTGTTGGCTTTGTTTTTGCTACATTTGCTACAAGGAAAATCCACCACGGAAACGAGCTTTCATTAGCGTAATAGTTTGATGTTAAGGTAGTTTCTCCATTTTCATAAATGTCATCTAAAAAGGCAATCAGCTCTTCTTCTTGGTACTCTAGATTGTTTACCTCCATGTAATCTTCCATAGCTTCTAAATCCATACCTGGATATTGAGATTGTAAATGGTCTAATTCAACATCATCTTCTACCTCTACTTCTTCATCAGTATAAACCGAAGTGTTTATTTCATCATCAGAAAAAGTCGGTTCCTCTTGCACTACTATTTCTTCCTTCGTACCACAAGCACTTAATGCAACGGCTGCAGATAAAATACCGCCTATTAATTTTTTTGTTTTTGACATATTTATTACCCCTTTTTATCTTATATTTAGCATTACATTTACCCTATCCTTCACTTCTCTTGTGTCTTTCTAATGAGGTTAGCTATATATAATAGGACACCAAAGGTCGCTCCACCAAGTAGGATTAACCCAAAATTACTTAATGTTAAAACTAATGCGTACGCAATACTCATCCCATTAAGATAAGATCTCAGATAACTATATTTCCAATTATTTCAAATATACCATCATTATACAATCTCAAATTCCATGTTCTGGCCCTAATTCATAAAAAAAAGGGCACATTTCTTATTAAAGAAATGCACCCGATCATTGAAGATAAAGGCTAACTAACAACGATCCATATATTAATAAAATGGTAAGGATAATATGAATCTTAAATCTTGTACAAATCAATATATCAATTAGCGCATATGTTAAACCACATAATCCCCCTAATGGTGCTAATTCCCAATTACTTTCGTCAGCTAAATCTAGTATTAAACCACCTATTAAACCAAAAAATCCATTAAATAAAATATATAATACGGGAATTTTTTTCTTATCAGCTTTTTTAATAAACTTCTCTATAATAATGGATATTAAACTACCATATACAAGTATTATAGCGCCTGCATAAATAGTAATAAATGGAAGTATAAATAAGAAGAAGAAATCTTTACTTCTAATAAAAGATACAAGCAGTATTCCAGCTGAAAAAATGAAACTAGTTAGAATAGAAACCAATAATTTCCGACCAATAAGTTCTTTCACTTGTTGCTCCTTTCGATATAAGAAAATCCTGTTTAAATTTAACATATATTAATATACCATCTAGGCTCAGCCATTCAATTTAAATAGTTTTTCTATAACCGTCACCTTCATCCCAATTATAATAAATGCTCAATCTACCATCGTATGAAAAGCATATAATGATAAGATATTCTAGAGATGTGTCTTCCCATAAACTTTCTAATTAGTCTTATTTAACAATCTGCCTTTATTCTAAAAAAAGAGCGTATTTCTTATTACAGAAACGTACCCGATTGCGGAGTAAACAGTAAAGTCCTAATTGTTCCACCAGTTAGGATATAAACGCCACCATTCTTCTGCTTCTTCCAAAGCATAAAAGATTTTTCTAGCTACTTCATCGGTATTAAATTCATTGAATTCAAAAGTATTACCTAAATCTTCACCAATTCGAGTTCTATTATATGGAGAACCACCACCTATTTGATAAACTTTCATCTTATTAGGAGGGATATGTTTTCCAGACGTTTCTTCAGTATAACCGTCAGAAGAACATTTTGAGATTTCAACGTATAAGACACCACCATACATACTAAATTGAAACATCAATAAATCCGTTTGGTTATCCAATTTCCTATAAAAGTGAGGGAATGAACCTTTAAATCCTCGTTCTCTTAAGGATGGAATAACAATTTGTTTCAAGGATTTTATCATTAAATCTCGTTCAACAGACAAAGATAACTCCCCCAACTTTATTTTCATATGAACACGTTTAAAATAATAGTAGACAATCCTTATTCCACAATCCCTGCTACGTTTGTTCAATAAGTTCCATAAAAAGTTCCATAAAAAAGGCGTTAATCCTTCTTGGATCAACGCACCCGATTGTTGAAGATCATTGCTGATATTGTATTAAACAATAAAAATTAAGAGTGTTACTGACACTTATCTACCTACATATTGAATTTTATTCCAATCCACACTTTTATCCATTTCGTATGTCTTTGAGGACTTCTTATAATTAACTAGTAATTTTTTGTTGTTAATCCATTTGATTTGGAATTCCTTGTCTGAAACAAATGTGTTTCCTGATTTGTTTGGCAACTTCTCATCTGCATCAATAAGTGATAATTGATACGATATCCCTGTTGTGGCACCGCAATCTCGTTGGAATATAAAAGCCACTTTATCTCCATTCGGTGACGCTAATTTTTGTGCAATCTCGTTTCCACACATATCATCAAATAGTTTATTAAGTAAATAACTTCCCGATAATAAAAAAATACCAATTAGAACTATTGCAGCCATCAAAACAGTTTTTAATCTGAAAAACCATTTATTTTTCATTATTTTAACCCTTCCTCATAATACAGCTAACGTATATCTTTAATATCAAATTATCTTCTTAATTTATTTACTTTTCGCTTGTTCTACAATCCTGCTCGTTTGTTAATAAGTTCCATAAGAAAAAGCGTTAATCCTTCTTAGATCAACGCATCCTTTTATGGAGTATGATTTAAATGCCGCGTACAGTTATATAAAGAACAATCCCATTTGTTTTCTATATTACTTAAGTATTATCAATATAAGTCCGCTGGAATCTATGAGGAAGTAATTTTTGTAAAGTTAATCCTATAAAAGCACCGTGGCTCACTATCAATATTCGTTTACCTTTATATGTACAAACTATATCTTTTAAAAAATCTATTCCTCTGTTAGATACGTCTTCAAAGTTTTCCATTCCAAGTTTCAAATTACGCCATTCACTACCCCACTGTTTTACTCTTTGTTCTTCCGTAGTGCCTTCAATCTCCCCGCAATTTATTTCTCTTACCCTTTCATCAGTATGAATAATGGGTAAGCCTATTTTACTTCCAATAATTTTCGCAGTTTCAAAAGCCCTAGATAAGTCACTCGTAATAATCATATTCCACTCTTCTTCAAGTGAAAGCCTCTCTCCAATGTTTGCAGCTTGTTTTCTGCCCATCTCATTTAAAGGTATATCACTTATACCTTGAGCCTTACCTAAGGAGTTCCATTCAGTTATTCCGTGCCGAATTAGTCCTATTGTAGTCATTTCTCCCACCCTTTTCTTAATACCTAGTTCTTCAGCTACCCTGCTCGTTGAATAACAAAGTATTTGGTAAACTGACTTTGAATTTTTATTAAACATCCCCGATTGTTGAAGATTACTCTTTGCAGCTTTTACATAATGTTAAATGCCTTTTACCTCTATTTCTTTCTTTTGCTCTATAGCTTCGTGACATAACTTTAATAATCTTAAACATACCTTTCGTACACGATTGTGTTCCCAATCATACTCATCGTTATATTTTTTATATAACTCATCACAAATAGTTAATAACTTATTAACCTCATCAATTTTGAAGGTGCGAGAATAAGTATACTTATCAAAATCAAGTAACAAGCTATAATCATACTCCGAATTTCTTTCGTTTCTACAAAGGTATTCAAAAATTTTTTCTTCAAAATCGACACCTCTTTGTTGCTTCCATGTTAAATATAATACTAGGCATAATTTTCTCTCTCTTCTTTTTTTGATAAAAGTACTTCTATAAAAAAATGCACTTCTCCTTCTTGAAGAAATGCACCCATTTATCTGATTGACCTTCTATTAGCTGGTATTGTTGAATATGAAGGTATAAAAAAAGAACCCTTAAGAGAGAGTTCCTAAAAAAACGAATCAACCTAAATCGATATATAATTAATCATGAAGTGTCACTTCTTATTAAAGCACTAATTTGACTCGTGGCACAAAACTTCGCCTTTTCCACAAAAAAGAGTTCTGCAAAAGTAAAAAAAAGCACGGCATGTGCCAACTTTTTCATCGTTATTTAAACAGTTGTTTAATTTTTTATTAGTTTTGGACCACCACATCTGATTTATGTACCAAAATAACTCGATGTACATATCGTTCATCCACTTTTTGAATCTCAAGATATTCTGATGTATAAACGTGAAGCACCTTATGTAATTTATTTTGATACCAAACGATATTTCCTCTTTCAATAGTCATACTCTCACCCTAGTTGTTCGTTTCTATGGTTAATTATACCTAAAAAATAGAACGCGAAAAATTGGGAAACATGAAGGATTTAAGAGGTTTCATTTCATGAATTTGATACTTGTTTCCTCTCACAGTTAAAGTTGCTGTATATTAAGAGAAGTAAATAGCTTAACCTGTATTCATTACTTATTTATAAAAAAAACAAGCATAAAAGGCAGGGTGAAAAATGAATCTAGGAGAAAGGATTCGTTATTTCCGAAGAGTCAAAAACTTATCCCAGCAGGAATTAGCAGCAGGGATCTGTTCAATACCTTACTTGAGTAAAATTGAAAATGGAGTCACTGAACCTTCTAAGGAAATACAGCAGCATTTAGCAGCACGTTTGGATATCAAGTTAGATTCCAAAAATGAAAATGAAATAATTCATGATTATGTCAATCTATTCTTTTCTCTTTATCAGAGAGACCACAAAACTGCTAAGCAAAAGTTTCATAGTTTAACAGACTCCCCCTCTCAATCTGTCGATGAAGATATAGTGCACAAGATATTTAAAAGTATTTATATTATGATGACAACAGAAGAAGTGCCAGGAGTTTATACTTTGTTAAATGAAGTCGCCTATATAGAAAATGTAATACAAGGGCAAAAGGCATTTTATTACTGGCTTGCTAGAGGGCAGCTTAGCTACCTTGCAAATGAGTACGTGGATGCATTTAACTACTTATTAAAGGCTGAAAAACAATTAGAGGAAAATCATTTTCAAGAATGGGAAAAAGGTTATTTGCTGTATATGATCGGCCTGTCTGCCAATCAGCTTTATAAAAATATTGTTGCTTTAGAATACACCAAAGAAGCTCTGGTAATATTTGAGAAAAGCTACTTTTTTAAGAGATGTGCCGATTGTCGAATTATACTTGCTATTGTTCATCTTCGGATTAAAAATTTCGATGAATCTACTAAACAATTGTTGCTTGCGGAAACTATTGCAAAAAGCTTTGATGATGGTGCGTTACAAGGAATCATCTATCATAACTTAGGGGGTATCGCCACCCATAAAGGTGAAACTGATAAAGCCATCCAACTCTTTTGTCGAAGCCTGGAAGTAAAAGAAAAAGAGCCTCTATTCGCAAAAATAATGACGATCTATGCACTAGTAAAAGAATATCAAAAAAGCAACCGACGCGAACAAGGGTTGAAACTCATAGAAGTCTGGCTAGAACAGCTCCAAGGAAACCCACTGTATCGTGAATACGAACTTCATTTTCTCTATCACAAACAATTATTCACTTACGGTAAACATAACGAAACAACGATTCATTTTATGGAAAAAGAACTAATTCCTTACTTTGAACATAGAAACGAGTGGATACACTTAGCCACTTATTATCCAATAATTGCAAAATATTATGAAAACAACCATAAATATAAGCAGGCCAGTATATATTACTCAGCTGCTCTTGAAGCTATGAGGAAAATGCATGAATTAGGCGTTACATATATTTAAGTGCTTACGGGGCACGATAGGATGGTCATGTCGATATATGTCGTTTTTTTGATAAATGGAAATTAACGTGGATATATAGTTGATTAACGTGGTTAAATCAAAAATAACGTGGGTATATCATGGCTTAACGTGGATATATGGGCGATAGACTAACTTTTGGGATGATGAGAGCTCCTTTTAATAAAGTCGGAAGATGGTTGTTAGCCATCTTCCACCTTTTTACTACCTACCCCAAACGAAACACAATTCCATGGCCGCCTTTTGGGTATTCCCACTTAATGTTTTGATGCGGGCAGCCGATTCGGCAGCTTCCGCATTCGTGGCAGCCTTCGTAACCGACGTGCATTCGGATCTCTTCCCATTTATACACTTCTGCCGGACAGAAGATCGTACAGATTTTGTCCGGGCAGTGGTTCAAGCAAACGTCAGCATCCATGACGGTGAGGTGTGATTTCGTGTCGGCGTTAAAACGAACGAGATACTGTTTTTCTTCGATCGTCTGACATTTTTTTTCGCTCATTTACTTCATCACCTTCCAAGCCCGGTATGCGTCACGAGCTAATTTGAGTTTCTCTCCTGCTGTTCCCACGTCTTTCCAAATCTTCTTCTGTTTTTCCCATTTGGACGAACCGTCTACCGTAAACATCTGGCTCGCCGCTTTGTTCATCATCGGAATGTATTTATCAAAGTACTGCGGGAATTTATCGAAGTGATGCGTCGAATCCTTATATTTCTTCATGTCTTGACCGACAAAGCTGCTCATCAATCGCGAGCGGTAATGATTGAGTGTATGTTCCGAATAGTCTTCACGTTCTTTTGCAAGCAGCACCGTTTCAGCTGCTAACTGGCCGGAAGTCATCGCAAGGTTCGATCCTTCCCGGTGGATGGCGTTCACAAGCTGAGCGGCATCCCCAACAACAAGTACACCGTTCCCCGCCACTTTCGGCATGGAGTGATAGCCGCCTTCCGGAATCATGTGCGCCAAATATTCGACCGGTTCTCCTCCTGCAATAAAAGGACGGATCATTGGATGGTTCTTCACATACTCGAGCAGTTCGTATGGTTTTATCTTATGTTTGATCAGCCCAGATAGAAGTGAACCGACCCCGATACTTAACGTGTCTTTATTCGTATATAAAAATCCGGTTCCTAGGATTCCTTTTGTCGCGTCCCCAAACAGCTCTATCGTCGTTCCTTGGTTTTCCTCCAGGTTAAAGCGGTCCTCAATCGTCTTTTTATCTAGTTTTATAATTTCCATTGTGGCAAGTGCCACTTCGTCTGGCCGGAACTCTTTATGAAAGCCGAGTGATTTGGCTAAAAGAGAGTTTACGCCATCCGCCAGCACCACAACATCCGCGTAAAGATCCCCATCTGGCCGGTCGGTCCTTACCCCGACCACTTTCCCGTTTTCCACAATACATTCTAAAACGACTGTCTCATTAACAAGCAGCGCCCCTTGTTCCACCGCTTTTCCGGCAAACCACTGATCAAACTTCGCACGCAAAACGGTAAAATTGTTATAAGGCTCTTGTCCCCACTCCATCCCTTTATAGCCAAAGGTGACGGCCGATTCTTTATCGAGCATCATAAATCGCTGTTCAACGACAGGGCGCTCAAGAGGTGCTTCCTTCCAAAACTCGGGAATCACATCCTCCATCATTTTGCGGTACAAAACCCCACCCATGACATTTTTCGAACCTGGATATTCCCCACGTTCCAACAGCAGGACCTTCACACCCGCTTTTGCGAGTTCGTACGCACACGAAATGCCAGCAGGACCTGCGCCGACGACGATACAATCAAATTTTTCAGACATGGTCGACCACCTCACGATTAAACGCTTGTTTAAATTGTTCAATTAAAAGGGGTACTATTTCAAAGGCATCGCCTACAATTCCATAATGACTGGATTGAAAAATAGGAGCATTCGGATCGTTGTTAATGGCAATAATGAGACCTGAATTCTGCATGCCGACAATGTGCTGAATCGCGCCAGAAATACCGATCGCAAAGTAGATTTTCGGCGTTACTGTAACACCCGTCTGGCCGACTTGATGATGGTGTCCGACCCAACCTGCTTCTACTACATCCCGGCTCGCTCCAACCGCACCGCCAAGTGTTTCGGCTAGCTGATGAACGAGCTGAAACCCTTTTTGATTGCCGAGTCCTTTTCCGCCTGCAACAATAATATCTGCTTCGTCGATCCTAATCTTTTTCGTTGTATGTTGAACAATCTTCAGCACTTTCGTCCGAATATCTTCTTCTTTTATAGAGGCTGTTTCTTCTACCAGCCTGCCTGTTCGGCCTGGTTCTGGGGTAAGTGCTTTCATGACTTTGGGTCTCACCGTCGCCATCTGCGGCCGGTATTTTTTACAAAGAATCGTTGCCATGATGTTCCCGCCAAACGCCGGACGACTCGCAAGCAATAAGCCTGTATCTTCTTCAATGTCCAAAATGGTAGAATCCGCCGTGAGTCCCGTCGGAAGGTCCGTTGCAACCGCACTCGCCAAGTCTTTACCCGTCGAAGTCGCCCCATACAAAATCACTTCCGGCTTGTATTTTTGGCAGCATTCCAAGAGTGCTTTCATGTACGACTCTGTCCGGTAATCTTTGAAAATCGGGTCATCATATACGTAGACCGTATCCGCCCCATACTCATAGAGCGTGTTCGCCAAGTGCTTCACGTTTTCTCCGATCAGTACGCCCGCAAGCTCTGAGTCCCGTTTATCTGCGAGCTGCTTACCCGCTCCGAGCAATTCGAGTGAAACGGGCACAATTTCGCCATCCTTGACTTCGATAAAAACCCAAATGCCTTGATAGTCTTCAAAATTCAACTGTTGTCCCCTCCCTTCACCGTAAAAAGTTCTTTCTTTTCAAGCAAAACGTTAAGCAGCTTTTCTGCCTGTTCACCTGGATCCCCCTCAAGCATCGTCCCTCCGCTCGGTTTTGTCGGTGCCCAAACTTTAGAAACAATCGTCGGGGAGCCCTTCAGCCCTAGCTGAACCCGATCAATACCCTCAAGATCTGCGACCGCCCAAATAATCGGCTGATACCGAGCAGCCTTCAGCATGTTCGTCATGGAGGAATACGGCACGTCATTGATCTCTTTTTCTACCGACATTAAACATGGCATTGTAGACTGGATGACTTCATACCCGTCCTCGAGTTTCCGGTGCACGACCGCATACCCTTCTTGTTGATTGATTTCTTCCACCTTGTTTACCGAAGTAAGGGGTGGCATATCTAAACGGCGCGCGATGCCTGGACCAACTTGTCCGGTGTCACCATCAATGGTCATTTTCCCACAGATGATCAGATCAACAGGCTTTATTTTCGAGATCTTCTCGATCGCTTTTGTAAGCGCGTAGCTTGTCGCTAGCGTATCTGCTCCCGCAAAAGCACGATCCGAAATCATATACCCCTCGTCCGCTCCGATTTCAATGCATTTCCTAATTGCTTTTACAGCAGGCGGCGGTCCCATCGTCAAGACCGAAACCGTCCCTCCATACCGTTTCTTCAATCGCACTGCTTCTTCCACCGCATGTGCATCATATGGATTTAAAATGGCCGGTGCACTCGCCCGATCCATCGTATTCGTCTTCGGATTCATTTTGATAATCTTCGTATCCGGCACCTGCTTAATACAAGCCACAATATGAAGCATCCAATCCCTCCTAATCTCCAGCATCCTTTTTCCAGCCATTAGTATGATGATTACTACTACTATATGGAGGGCTTATCCGATACATGACGGTTTTTATAAGGGATCTAGAAATTTTTTATCACTAGAATATCTAATTTAGGAAATAGCACTTAGGATTTTTGAAAAGATTTACGAGTTTTAGAGATGTGTAGATTGCAGAATTTTAGAGGGTATTATTAATCAAAGGATTGAAAACTGGGACTACTCGTTAAGACAATACGAGCTTGCAAAAACCTAAAAGGCAACCCAAATGGAACATAAGCTTTTTGTTTAAAAATTATCAGCCTTAACTCCTTTATTTTAGCAATTCAAAAACCGACAGTAGTTGAGACGATTCGCCAGACCCGATCCAAAACATAAAAAAAAGAGCGACTTCGCTCTTTTTTTAGATTGGTTTATCCTTTGAATATTTACTACTAATAAACGTAAAGCGTTTTTCCTTTGATTTATTCTTCATAGTTTCCATGGGAAACTCACTGTTTTTAGGCAATGACTTGAACTTTACTTTTTCTTTTTCATACGCCCTTTCGATGCCCACTAGAATAAAGTTGCTGGATATTATCGTTAAAGTAAAGAAAATGATTGGAACAAGCGGTATCCAAGGATGCCCCATTATAGATTGATAATACAACCCCAGTAGTCCTGTCCATTCATGAGTTACGGAATCTACATCTCCTTGAAAAAAGACAATGGTACCACCAAAAAAAACGTTAAGTACTCCTAAGTGAACAAGAATAACAAGTACTTGTACAAATTGCTGCATGAATAAGATCATTACAACTGGAATCATATGAACCGAAACGTGTTTTCGTAAAATGTGTTTCTTACTCCCTCCTAATATACGAGAGGCAGTGACATATTCTTCACTTAATATTAATCGAATTTCATTACTCATATAAAAGGCTAAGGTAGGAACAGCTAAAAGGGTTAAAATGATAATCTCAAATGCTACCCTCTGATAAAACGGATCTGGGACAGTTCCATTTGCGAAAACGAGCACATTCATTAAAAGGAAATAAGCAATCATTGTCATAGGAACAACTGTAAAGCTATCAAAAAAAGATTCAATAAATTTAAATAATTTGTGCGGCATTCTACCTATTAATATTCCAATGAAAAGACCACTTATGATACGTAACAATGTAATTAATACAGAAGCCCCAATCGTCCATTTAGCCCCTTCTATGATTAAGTGAAGCAAATCGTACCCTTTCCGATCCGTTCCAAAGGGAAATTCTAATGAAGGAGCAAATGGCGGAGCCTGAACTTGTGCTCCTTCATCAAATAGTAGAGAAACACGCCTAATCTCACCATCATACAAGAATGTATTACCAATACTTAAGATGAGCAAGAGGATTAAGAACAGCAAACTTAGCATTGCCTTTTTTTCTTGTTTAAAATGAGACCACATTAGACTACCTCTTTTATTAATTTTGGCGTCACCATTTTAAAGATCTGTAGATAAATAAAGATGGGAAGATAAATAAGCAACAGAGAAACCGTAAATACCTCTATCGTGTTATAGTCTTTTACAAATATGAGAATGCCTATAGAATTGAAAAAATATTCTATAATGTATAAATTAGACAGCATGAACCAAATGCTTGTCTTTGTGAAAAAGAATAAACTAAGCAATACATTCCTAAGAACGTGGTTATAGAAAAGTTTAAATTTACCTAATCCTTTAGATTTGGCAAGTAATATGTAGTTCTTTTCAAATTCTGTTTGGAATCGAAGTAATAATAATTTAATGAACATAATTGTGGTAGGAATGCTTAAAGCCAGAATAGGCAACGCTCTCACCTTCTCATCACCCGCTGCTGCAATGTTTACAAACAAGATATTCGTTTTTTTATATAGCCACACAATAAAAAATTGCATACTAACAATTAGCAAGATATCTGGTATTGATTCGAGGAATAAGAAAATACTTTTAAAAGTATTTAAGGTTCTTTCTTTAACGCCCATTAAAAAATAGACAATGATAATGGCTAACAAAATAGAAAAGAAAAAAGATAAAATAAATACAATAAATGTTTCTTGGTAACGGATTAAAATTTCTGGAAAAAGCAATCGATTTCCATAAGAATAGGTTAGTTTAGATGGCTCCGATAGGTTAATTAAAAGCTCTTTAATCGTTATGAAATATTGAGAAAAATTTAACTTTAGTCCATTGAACAAGCCGGGCAGTGCACCTAGACAAATAATTCCTAATATAGCGATTGTAAATTGACTTACTATACCCAAAGATGTTGCTAAAACATTTTTCACCATAGGCATTCTCCTTATAAATAAGACTCAGTTAATAATCAGTGGAATCTGTAGGATTCTCTGCATTAACTAATTAAATTTTTCTAACTTGAGTAGAAAAACAGCACCAAGTTCTCTTGTAATGTTGCTGCAAATAAATGGTATCATATTCAATAATAGTTTAAAATTGGAAAATGCATTTTTTTCATAATATCCTATGAACTCAACATCACCAAAAGAAAGTTAACCTTTAGTTAGAAATAGGATTGATATCCTCTTCCTTATAAGTTACCATTACAGGGGTAACTTTTATTAAAAGAAGGTAGATATCATTGAATAAACGTGTTTATTTATTGACGATCGTTTCGTTTGTTGTGGGAATGGTCGAGTTGATTATAGGTGGCATTTTAGATCTTATTGCAGAGGATCTTGGCGTGAGTCTTGGAAAAGCAGGATTTCTCATTACTGCATTTTCTCTTGTATTCGCCATCGCAGCTCCAATTTTACTGACGGTGACTGCTCAGATCGAGAGAAAACGGTTAACCCTCATCGCGCTCGTGGTATTTTTAGTAGGAAACGCACTCGTGATTATAAGCTCTACGTATGCGATGCTGCTGATCGCTCGGATTCTGTCAGCGTCAAGTGGCTCGTTGCTCGTCGTACTCTGTGTGACGATGGCTTCGAATATTGTGGAGGAAAAATATCGTGGTCGCGCGATCGGTGTCGTCTTTATGGGGATCAGCGCTTCCCTCGTACTCGGCATTCCGATCGGCTTAATGCTAGGAAACGCGTTCGGGTGGCGTGCACCATTTATCTTAATTGAAGTGCTAACCGTTTTATCCATACTCGGTGTGTATTTCTTTATGGGACAACTTGCTCCAAAACCAGCGATTCCCATCAAACAACAATTGCAAACATTAAAAGACAGAAGGATATTGTTCGCTCAAATTACGTCGTTTCTTTTCTTGGCTGGGCATTTGACGTTATACGCCTATCTAACACCTTTTTTAAAGATGATGCTTGGTCTTAACGGAACGTGGGTCAGCATCGTATACTTGATATTCGGGGTTGCTGCCGTATTTGGTGGGGGTATTGGAGGCATGCTCGCTGACCGATTTGGCACGAAACCAACCATCATAGCTGTCATTATCGTTTTTGCTATCTCAATCCTTATGATTCCATATACCACTTTTGCTTTTCCGTTGTTTTTAGCGGTTATGGTCATATGGAGCATGCTCAGCTGGGCAATCACGCCTGCGATGCAGAGTTATCTTATTGAGTCGTCTCCTGAAACTTCCGATATTCAGCAAAGCTTGAACAATTCTGCGCTTCACTTCGGCATTGCGTTCGGATCAATGATCGGTGGAATCGTGATTGAACAGGCATCTGTCGAGATGAATGCAACAGTTGGTGGATTTTTGGTCATACTGGCTTTAGGTGCAGCTGTTTTATCTATGGTTAAAAAAGAGAATTCCAAAGCACACGCACATACCATTCGCTAGGCTGCAAAAACTATGGCATGATAATGGTAGAGAAAATTTTTTAGGTAATTTACAACTTTCTAAGGAGGTGAAACCATTACGATCTTAATTCCAAGGTTGTGATGGTGGACAAAATGAGTATTCATATTGGTGCAAAACAAGGTGAGATTGCAGAAAGCATTCTATTACCAGGGGATCCGCTTCGTGCAAAATATATCGCTGAAACGTTTTTAGAAGACGTAACATGCTACAATGAAGTTCGCGGAATGCTAGGATTCACAGGAACGTACAAAGGGAAACGCGTATCTGTTCAAGGGACAGGCATGGGAATTCCATCGATCGGGATTTATGCAAACGAACTGATCCGTGAATATGGTGTGAAAAACTTAATCCGAGTTGGAACATGCGGTGCCATTCAGCAAGATGTTAAAGTTCGTGACGTAATCTTGGCGATGACCGCGTCCACAGATTCACGAATGAACCACTTAGCGTTCCCTGGCATCGATTTTGCGCCATGTGCCAACTTCGATCTATTGAAAAAAGCGTATGATGCTGGGACAGAAAAAGGCTTGAAGATTAAGGCAGGTAACGTATTAACGGCTGACCTTTTCTACCGTGACAGCATGGACATTGTGAAAAAATTAGCAGAAAATGGCGTACTAGCGGTAGAGATGGAAACAACGGCTCTTTACTCAATCGCAGCGAAATACGGCGTGAACGCACTCTCCATCCTGACAGTAAGTGACCACATCTTTACAGGTGAAGAAACGTCTGCCGAAGAGCGTCAAACGACGTTCAACGACATGATCGAAATGGCGTTGGAAGTCGTGAGTTCAGAGGAAAAATAAATAAGTCATCTTTTTACGCGTATCAACTGAAAAAGCTATACAAAAAGTCATCTAATTCGCATTTGAATTAGATGACTTTTTTATTATAATGTCGTAAATTGTTAGTATTTATCAGATCTTGTTGAATGAAATACATACCCAGTAAATGGTATTTTAAAAGGTTTTTGTTCTTACCCTATTGAATTAGTTTTCATGTACAAAAAATTAATGGGGGAATCAGAGAATGCGGGTACCAAAAAAGCTAATAAGTGTATGCGGAGTTTTAGGATTATTACTTGGGGGAACAACAACATTGGCTGCCACTTCGTTTCAGGCTGTTAAACATGAGAAAAAAGTAGCAGGAAACATGCAAGAGCAAATTATGATAGTTGACAGCAGTGTAACTAAAAAAAAGAAGATTCTTACTTATTTTAATAACAATGAACCTAAAAAGTATAAAGAAAATGAGGTTATTGTTAGGTTTAAAAATAAAGACTCCATTAAAAGACTAGGAGCCTTAAGCAGTACTTTAGGCTTAACAAATGCAAAAGTATTAAATAAAGAAGGAACACATGTCATAAAATTCTCCAAAAATAAAAAAATGGCAGATGTTTTACATGAATTGAATGCTTCTCCTAATGTTGAATATGCAGAGCCAAACTATGTTTATCAACCGACAGCAACAGACCCGCTATATAGCGAACTATGGGGACTTAAGAATACAGGACAGGAAATAATCGGACAAGTTGGTAAAAAGGGTATTGATATTAATGTGGAAGCTGCATGGGCTAAAACAAAAGGCAGTTCCTCACTTGTTATTGGCGTGATTGATACAGGAATAGATATTAATCACCCTGATTTAAAAGATAAAATTTGGGTGAACACCGGAGAAATTCCTAATGATGGAATCGATAATGACAAAAATGGATACATTGATGACGTAAATGGGTGGAACTTTTATGATAAAAATAATAGATTGTTCATTCGAGGAGAAGAGGATTTTCACGGTACTCATGTTGCCGGAACTATAGCGGCAAAAGCAAATAATATCGGAGTAATTGGAGTTGCTCCGAATGTGAAAATTATGCCTCTGAAATTTATCGGTCCATGGGGCGGCTATGAATCCGATGCAATCCTTGCAATTGAGTATGCAAAATCTAAAGGGGTAAAGATTTTGAATAACTCTTGGGGTGGTGGCGAAAACGCACAAGCATTAAAGGATGCTATTAAAAACTCGGGCACTTTGTTTATAGCTGCAGCAGGCAATGATGGAATGAACACTGACACATCTCCAATGTATCCAGCTGCCTATGACTTGCCTAATATTCTTTCTGTAGCTTCTCTTAACAATACCGGGAATCTTTCCATTTTTTCTAACTTTGGTGCGAAAAGTGTAGATGTTGCCGCTCCAGGTGAAGGAATACTAAGTACAGTCCCTATTAGGGACGGAGGCTATTCTAATGCTTACGAATATCTTGATGGAACTTCCATGGCTACCCCTCATGTTTCGGGAATAGCCGCATTAGTAAAAAGTGTAAACCCAACCTACACTCCTGCTCAAATAAAGGATGCTATTATGAGAACAACCACAAAGCTGTCTTCATTAACAGGGAAAAACGTTACTGGAGGACTTGTAAATGCAGGGAAAGCAGTTAATTTCGAGGCGGACTCCGATATTCCTGGTATTGTTTGGAAAGGAGACAGTATTAGTACGACACTTGATGCAAGTAAAGATAAAAATGATGTATATTCTATTAAACTATTAAAAGGTGAAAAGTTTAAGACCACACTTAAAGGTGATGCAGGTACGGACTTTGATCTGTATTTGTATAATGGGACTGCAACGAATGTACATTCGAGCAATGGCATTGTAGCAAGCTCAGAAAGTGCAAACTCATCCAATGAAACCTTTACTTTTATAGCTCCTACAACTGGCACATATTATTTAAATGCATACGCTTATAAAGGAGCTGGAAACTACACTCTTTCAGTAACAGAAGGTATTGAAGCAGGAACGTATGAGAATACGAGTAAATATTTGGGATATGAAGGAACATGGAATAAAATATCTGATGGAAGTGCTTCTGCTTCTTCATACACAAGCACTAACAAAACCGGTTCACATGTTAAGATTGTGTTTAATGGTACGGGAGTTTCCTACAAAGCTATTAAAAATCATAAACAAGGAATTGTAAAAGTGACATTGGATGGAAAATCGACAAATTATAGCTTGTATGCCGCTAGTCCTAAGTACAAAGAAGAAATCTTTTATAAAAAAGGATTACCTGCAGGAAAGCACGTATTAACAATTGAATGGACTGGTCAGTCAGATCCTCAGGCCCGTAAAACTTCTACAGAAGTGAACGTTGATTCTATCACCGTTTTAAAATAATTATTTTTGCATGACTTACTTAGTATTAGAAATATAAAAAAACGACCAGACAGAGAAAATCTGGTCGTTTTGCTATTTAAATTAATTATAGTGATCTTCATAAGCTATAATGATTGATTGGAAGTGGTAAGTTCAGAAAAATAAGCATAGAAGAGAAAAAATAGAAGCAGACTACCTCGCTAGGCAATCTACTTCTATGAATATGATCATTAAGAAGACAGCGAAGAATTATATTCTTCCATACTTTTAATTTTGCCATCGTTCATTGTAATAATTTCATCAAATAAAGGTATTTCTGAAATGTTAAACCCGTGAGCAGCAATAACAATAATTTTGTCTTTTTTCATCTCCTGTATCAAACGTACCATTTCAGCAAAATTATCGTCATCAAGTGCATTGAAAGGTTCGTCTAACAGTAGGACGTCAGGATCTTCCATAATGGCTTGACAGAACGCGAGACGCTGTTTCATTCCGAGTGAAAAGTTTTTAACCTTCGTATCTGCATGTTCAAGGAGATTTACTTTCTTTAAGTGGGAATCAATTTCTTGTTTTCCTATCTTCTTTTGGATCGATGCAAGAAACGTTAAGTTCGAACGAGCTGTCTCATGTTCAATAAATGAAGGATTTTCAATCATAACACCATACGTATAACTAGGTTTCTTAACAGTGCCCGATGTAGGCTGCAATAGATCACAAAGCAATCTTAGCAACATTGTTTTACCGCTGCCATTATGTCCTTTCAATAAATAGACTTTCCCTTTTTGCAGCGTTAAAGATATATTCTGTAGTACCCTTTTTTCTTTAAGTTCCTTATTTACTTCTTCTAACGTAATCATTCTTCAACAACCTCCATTAATTTACCGGACTTGGATATGAAATGAACAATGTATATCATAACTGCTATAGCAATACTTTTAATCACAAGCATCGTTAGCTGCATGTCCTGCCATCCTGCTGAAGCAATTACGATTGCCGAAAACACCGGATATTGATAAGACATCAATTGAGCAATAACTGTAATTGATAACAACAAAAACAACGAAATTTTCTCGCTTATTCCTTGTAACTTAATGATGATCTGCATCAAACCTAGAACACTAAGTGTTAATAACGTTGAGATCATATCAAATAGATAAAACGGTGTAAATGAAGATGAGATTAAAAAAAATAAGAAGTAGACGATCTGCTTAATCAAAAGTATGACAAAAATATGTTGCACGGCGGTTTTCACCAGGCAACTAACCAATGTGGTATGTCCTCCACGTGTCGTAATATAATTGCGCAGCCTAAATCTTGAGGAAACAGCGCTTTCCATTGTGGATATATAAATAATCATTGTAGCGATATTAAGCAAATAGTTGTAGAAATGCATTTTTTCAGTTGTATAGTTAAAACCGGTGGCCAACAGTTCAAGAGAAGAAATATGGATCCCTTCCCCATTGCTGACGATTACATATAGTAAAAATATGCTAGCTAGTAGCATAATGGTTTTTTTTCTCATATAAAATCCCTTTTCTTACTTTCTCTAATGATGAGCAGAATGCCTATAATATTGATTAACGAAGAAATGAAAGTAAGTGCATGTAATTCCATTTTAATCGTATAGTTCATCCCTAAACCAAAAGAAATTGAAAAGTATATGATTAATATCGTGATATTAATTACATATATACTTAGTAAGCTTAGAACTTGTAGATTGGTTTTTAAATAAATATACAAATATATGAAGTACATAGACAATACAAAGGAAAAGAGTCTAGCGGTGTTGAGTATAACTTCACTGGTTATGGGTATATATGTACCAAATAGAAATGGAATTCCCATGTGAATAAGCATTGTATAGACAACATACAAGCTGCATATCTTCAAACCGTAAGTAATGATGTGCTTCGTGTACTCCTCTTTACACCGGCTAACAAACATCGGTGAGGTAAAAGGTAATTTCATTATAAATAAGTATATTGTAAAAAAGATACTGGTATTGTACATAAACTTTTGCAATCGAAATAGAGACTGCTCCAAAAATAGATAGGTCTCTTCTACTTGCCCATGGGTTTTTATAAATTCACTATAAATATAGTGAACCATAATTATATAGAGTACTCCCCATACTAAGATGCTATGTTTTTTGCTCATGTTATATATAATCCTGTCCAAATTTCTTAATGTTGGCTTTATAAATAAATGTAAAAACTATCATACTGATAACGATAAATATACTGCTTGTCATAATTATCATTAAAGTGGATTTTGATGAGTTGAATAAGCCAATACTGCTAAATAATATATTATCAAGAACAATAAACGAAGTAAGGAAGGCTAAATCCTCATTTACATTACCTAAAACATTAGAGATGAAATAAGTAATCATGATAATGATAAAAGGAAATAGTTGAATCACATATCTATTTTTTAGAAAAAGTGGACTAACCGTTGTAATCAGAATGATCACGATAATGTAAACGGACAAATGAATAATGGAGATTCCCAAAAAAGCCAGATATTGCATTATAGACAAATTTCCAACGAATGAATTGGGTGAGATTAGTATACCTCCAAGAAATAAAACTGTAAGCACAAATACGATTAAGAAGAAACCAATGACATACGTTGACATATATAATGCTTGTGCAATAAGGACCTTTTTAAGATAATTCTTATATGACATGCGTGTGACAACCATGGTTCCATAGTTAGATTGTACGGATTTAAACGTAATTGAACCTAACGAGATTCCAAATCCAATAAGAAGAATAAGAGCTGCCAATGAATTATAATCACTTGAAAATAAAAAGCTTTCAAAATAATAAGATCCCGTGTATCCAGAGATAATGGCAGAAACTTTTTCAACATTAACATCCTTGGCACCTGAGTGCATAACATCTACCCATTCTTTTTTTTGCAGATAGGTAGAATAATAGCTTGCACCTACAATAATGGAGAGCACAACAGTTAAAATAGCATTAAATTTAGATTTATAATAACGTAAAAATTCTTGTAAGATCACAAGTTTTCCCCCAAAATAATCTATCTTATGTAAAATATATACACGTACCTACAGAAATAATATCATTTAAGAGTTTATTGCACTACTTATTTCGGATTGAATCTTAATTTAATTGTATCCGTTCCAGACTGTGTAGCATCCGGTTTTACTTGCGCATAGTAGTAATAATTAGGTTCACCAATATTATTACCTGCAGTGAATGTGTCGGAAGTGTTTTTAACCTCTACCCAGTCACTTCTTTTTTCATTGTTAGAATTGACAATTCTAGCATCAGGGTCTGACCACATTGTCATTGAAGAAGCTTGGAAACTAACTGTCGTGTTATTTGTCTCTTTCATTTGCTTTAACTTACTTCCAGTAGTTGTTGTTGTTTGTGTAGTACCTGCAGTCACTTCAAAAGTCCCATATGAACTATATGTTGCCAAGGCGCTCTGTGCAGATAAAATCCCCACTCCTAATAATACTGCTGAAACTTTCAACTTTGCTTTTTTCATGTTCTCTCTCCTTCTAACATCTTATTTTTTAATTGTTTTTTCAATTTTCAGAAAATAAAAATTATAAGATTATGTAATTTTATAATCAGGATGAAAATTGAAAGGTTATAATTCGACAATATCCCTGTAGATTTGTACGTGTATGAGAAAATATTAACAGTACTGTATATTACTGTAAATAGTCATATAGAAGGGTAAAAATGGTTATTAAATTCTAGTGCTATTGAACCGAAAAAATATCTGTTTTTGTCTAATGGGACTTTCGAATCTATGAATACTTATCCTTTACAAGATGTTTTATTATTTTAATTACACCTTCGCCTGAGTACTTGTTTGTACTCGGTCGAAGGTGTTCTAATAACTCGTTTTAATTCTAATACCTTAGCTTCATGAGAACATTTTTAATCTCTTCATCATTCATCAAGAGTTCCGAATGCTTTTCGGTAATTTTAGCAAGAGCAACATCGTGATAAAAGAACTCAACAAACACTTTAATAAACGGCGTCGATTTTGTTTTTAACGCCTGCCAACTTTGTGTTTCCATACCCGCAAAAATGACCTCTTTCTCGTCCACGACCACTAAACGAAAACGTTCTAACGAAAGATGCTCCTGTGCCGGGATCAGCGTATGTACATTTGAAAGGTCGGACTTGAAATCGCCTACAACCAAAACTTCCACATCCACTCCCTGCTCTTCCTTTTTTTGTAACAAGGGTAAATAGTCTTGGACGTCCTCTTTCCAGGCGGAAATCTTGATTGATTTTTCCGCAGTTTGCAGAAGCTGCTTCGTTTGCGCCCGGATCGATGAATCCACTTTTAAACTCCAGACATGTTCATCATAGAACTTTCTCTTTGAGGTGTTGATTTTTAACTCCTGCACGTTTTCCTGAAACTCATTCGTAAGCTTTTCAATCACGATAGATAGGGGTAATGCAATATATAACTTTTTCTTTTCTGATACAGAATCCATTACCATTCCTTTTTCGATCATACGTGAGAGAACTTCGTATATTTTAGATTTTGGTACACCTGAATATTTAACAATGTTCGTCGCATCCATGGGTTCCTCACTCGATGCAAGAACTTCAAAGACTTGACTCTCATATTGTGAAAAACCGAATTTTTGTAACATGGTTCCTCCTCTAAATCACCTCTTAATGGCGTAACTCCTACAAGTATCTTAAATCAATATTGGCACCTTCACCAGTATTAATAACCATATTGTATTGAAGGGAATATTAAAAGTTTCGAAAAATCAACGATATTTTAACATTGTTTTTTTCTGTAAGTAAGAATAGTTTCAAAAGATACTTTAGCCAGCTATACCACCTACTGTAATGCGTTCCGCTTCACACAGCTTGTAAATGAAGAAAGACGTGGATACCAAGGGTCACGATTAAGATTAGAGAATAAGAACATACAGCAAACTGCACAGAAAGTTTGAGCGGTCTCATTGCCTTACAATCAATTATTTGAGGTTTTCTTGTTTTTAGAAGTCAGAAAAGAATGGTTCTTAATCAACCCCATAGTAATTTCAGCCATTCGCGGGTTCACAAGCGTTATCTTTGCTGTATACAGATCCCAACATGCCAGTAATATAATTGCCAAAAAGGCGACCTGAGGTGAAAACAATACGTAATCAAAAGCGCCTGTCAGAAGGATTACAGGTAAAGAAAACAAAAATACATCCAGGTGGACTTTATTCTTTGTCTTTGAGAAATAAAGATAGAGCACCTTATAACCATTAATAAAAATAACAAAGAGAAGAGCAATTCCACCTAATGCACCGTACTCAGTGAATACACCTAAGATCATGTTGTGTGCATGAGGCACGTGTTCATGGAAAAGAGAAGAATATTCTGTGTAAAACCCTATAGGTGTTGTACCGAATAAGGAATGTTCCTGCCAAAGGTTAAAAGAATTCTTCCAAATTTCTTTTCTTAGTTCTGCAGATTCAAACAGTTGTTCACTTCTTGGCATCCAATCCACAATTAATGGAATGTTCACTAACATTAAGATAAGGAAAACTAAAGAAATCCACTTTTTCCATCTAATTAAAAAGGTAATGAAAAGAATAAGCATAATAACAAATCCTGCTCTGGAACCTGTTAGTATAATTGCATGAGTGAAAATGCAAACAGCAGACAATTGTAACATTAATTTATAAAAAAATGATTTCCTAATACTCACTAAGCAATCAGCCAAAAGAAATGATAATCCTAATAGCAATAATGCTACTGAAAAGTTAGGATTATACGTCGATCCGATCAGTCTAGTGTAATGTTGTGGATTTATTCCAGCTGCACCTATTAAAACCGTGCCAGAGAAATAACTTAATACAGTCTGCGTCATTAAAACCTTCTGAAAAGGATAAAGGCAATAAAAATAGATGCCCCCAAAAATTGTACCCCATTTAAACAAAGGTAATATTTTTAAACGATTGTTTAACATTTTTATATAAATGCCTATATAAGCCATAATTAGTGCAGAAACCAAGAAGAATGAATAATTGCTCATGGCTATAGATGCGCATATTGTTGAGATGAACATGCAACAAAGCAAAAACAGCCCTGGTGTAAATGTAATCCTCTTCCCTTTCCTCCATACATGGTGCAAGTTAAACCACCCAATAAACAATAAGAGCACAATACCTACTGGTGGGACAACTAAACAAAGAAAAAGGCTAATTTCAAAATGATCCTTTTTAAGGCTGAATGTAGTCATAAATAACCTCTTTGTCAATTCAATTCGCATAATAACTCATCATACTAAAATGAAGAGGCTTTTTTCTTAAATTTACATAAAATAGATAAACTCTTAACGTTTCTTTATATTTTTATAATTTCGCTTTCACTAGAAATGACAGATCCCTTGTGTTATTTACTTTAAGAAAATCATGAGTCTTTAAGTTTGAGGCGTAAAATTTCATCTTCGTTGAAAAAAAACTGCAGAGGCAACTGTCTCTACAGGTTTTCATGCTGGATTATTTTACTAGTGTTGCCACAGTTCCGGTGCAGATGGTGTTTTATCTAATACTTTAACAGGTGTGGCTTATGTAATAGCCTCAATAATTTCATTTTGCTATATACGATCTTTCCCAACTTCTAAATAAAAGTGATCCAATGACTAAATTTCACTTCTTTTGGAACGATTAAAAACTCTTTCCCTTAACAAACTGGTTAATAGACTAATAAATATCACAAAAAAAGACAGAGTGCATTAACACTCCGTCTTTTTGCACTATTTCTTTTCAGCTGCAAAAGATACAGCTACTCGATCACTTTCTGCTAAACCAGACTTTGTAACCGTAACATAGATTTTTCCGCCTTTTTGCCCAAGTTGTTTAATTGATAAAGAAACATAAGAATCTGTAGACTCTTTGGTTGCAAGCAATGTACCTTTAGAACTAGTATTATAGATTTTAACCACATCGCCCTTTGCTACTCCCCTAACAGACACAGAATCTGATTTCCCTTTGTTATTATACACTTTGATTTTGGAAGCTGATAATGGATTAGATTTCATAGAAATTTTAAATTCATATGGTCTGTCATAAGAATTGAAGGAATCTTGCATAACAAAATAGTATGTTCCTTTTTTAAGCCATAATTTAGTAGAAGCATACCCTGAAACTAAGTCATCAGAATTTGTATACAAATCTGTGTACACATCACCATGGCTATTTTGAATATGACCATGCCATGATGCATCAGCTAATTGCTTCATATATAACGAAACATTTCCATCTGTTGGAACTATAAATTTAAAGATGTCCTTATCACTTGAATTAGACAATCTTCCATAATAGAACTTATTTAATTTCATAGAATTGGCAGACGTCAAGTTATCATTGAATTCTCTCTCATAAACCGTACTTGCAGTGAAACTGGCTTTAATCTCATAAGGCAGATCATAGGAATTATTAGAATCACTTACCTTTATATAATAAGTACCTTTAGGAAGGCCTATTTGTGTTTTGGCATATCCTTTAACAAGCTCACTATAATCCGTATAAAGGTCTTCATATATATTCCCTTTACTATCTTGAATATGAGCATACCAGCTTGCTCCAGCTGATTGTTTCATCGAAAGTGTTACGTTTCCATTAGATGGCAGTGTAATCTTATAAACATCCGTATCATAATAATTTGAGATGCTGCCTTTATATGTTTGATTTACGTTCATTGCATTCGCAGCAGTAAGGCTATTATTAAATTCTTTTTCGTAATTAGTGCTCTTATTAAAAACCGTTTTTATCTCATAAGGTATATCATCAGTATTATAGGAATCACTAATGTTTATATAATAGTTTCCTTTTGGAAGACCCACTTGAACTTTTGCATACCCTTCAACCAATTCACTATCGTCTGTGTAAAGACTTTCGTAAATCTCCCCTTTACTATTCTGAATATGCGTATACCATTGAACATTTGATTTTTGTTTAACGTATAAGGTTACATTTCCCGCAGTTGGGAGGTAAATTTTATAAAAGTCGTCATCTCCAGAATCTTTCATGCTACCTTTATAGTTTTGATTAAGAATCATCTGATTGGCGTATGTAATGCTGTCATTAGATTCTTTTTCAAAGAATTTACTAGCCAAAAAATTCACTTTAAATTCATACTTACCATTATCATTATAGTAGTCCATAATTTTTAAATAATAAGTACCTTTTGGTAAGCCCACCTGACTTACCGCATAGCCCTCGACTAGCTCGCTATTGTCAGTATATAGATTTTCGTATATTTTTCCTGAGCTATCTTGGATCTGAGCATACCATGTTCTACCCGACTGTTGTTTAACTTGCAATGAAACATTTCCATCGCTAGGCAGGGTGAATTTATAGTAATCCTCTTCATGGTTAGTAATATTTCCAATAAGGCTTTTATTTAATTCAATTTGCGCGGCATCGCTGATTGCCGCATGAACAAGGGTGTTTTGTTTAAATAAAATAACCGTTAATAACAAAATGCCAAGGGCAAAAGTAAACCTAGAAAATAACTTCAAAAAATAACATCCTCTCCATAAATGTACGAATCTAGTATATTTTACATTATTTTCTTAATTATAGGTATAGTTTACCGGTATGTTTTTACTATTTTTCGGGTTACTTCACTAATTATTTTTGTTATATAACTGTTAATTCTTATAAATAAATCTAAAAAAGCATGAAAAACTTACAAAAAATGACGAAAAGAAAATGGCTTAACAACCAAACTTGCTCATATATATATGCCTTGTAGGCCTATTTGAGGAAGGGGATACCAGGATGAATACAAGGATGAAGTTAATTAGTGCTTTCGTTGGTGCAGGCTTTTTATTATCTACTACATTCGTTTATGCAGAAGCTCCACAAGGATCTCATACTCTTAAAAAAGGAGCGGGATATGTAAGTAACCATGTGGTACACATTCCAAAACAGACACAGAAAAAGGCAAACCATTTGTTTAAACCCAATTTGGCCTCAAAGCACCGCCTGATCTCTTCAGAAGATGTACGACTCGGATATAAAAAGGGAGAAGTCATTGTTAAATTTAAACCTAATCAATCTATTAAAAGTCTAGGACTATTAGTAAAAGAAAAAGGTTTAAAGGTAAATAAAGTATTAGATAAAAACTTACGGCTGCAACTCGTAAAGTTTGATGACAAAAAATTATCCATGAAAGAAATGCTTCGACAATTACATGCAAATCCTGCCATCGAATATGCAGAACCAAACTATATATACCAGCCTACAGGAGTTTCCGATCCCTATTACAGCAATCTGTGGGGACTTAAAAATACGGGTCAATCCATTAACGGGGTTACAGGAAAAGCCGGAATCGATATAAATGTAGAGACCGCTTGGACAAAAACAAAAGGAACAACCTCCACAGTCGTTGCTGTCATTGATACGGGTATTGATATTAGTCATCCCGATCTAAAGGACAACGTTTGGATTAATCCCGGGGAGATACCTAACGACGGCATCGACAATGATAATAATGGTTATGTAGATGATATAAACGGATGGAACTTTTTCGACAATAATAATAGAGTTTATTATTATCCAGATGAGGATCTTCACGGCACACATGTCGCAGGAACCATTGCGGGGAAAGCAAATACCATTGGTGTCATTGGGGTAGCTCCAAATATTAAAGTTATGTCTTTAAAGTTTATTGGACCCGATGGCGGATACTTAGCCGATGCCATTTCAGCCATTCAATACGCCAAAAATAATGGGATTAAGATTACGAATAACTCCTGGGGTGGCGGATCTTATTCACAGGCGCTATATGATGCGATTCATAGCTCCCAATCATTATTTGTAGCTGCTTCTGGAAACGATGGGGTTAATGCTGATTCACAACCTATGTATCCAGCAGCCTATGACGCTGCCAATATTTTGTCAGTTGCAGCTATCGATAATACAGGAAATCTTGCGTACTTTTCTAACTATGGAACAACAAGTGTAGATGTTGCGGCACCTGGCGTTTCAATCTATAGTACAACACCGGAAAATTCTTACGGTTATTTAGACGGTACATCCATGGCCACACCACATGCGACCGGAGCAGCCGCATTAATAGCCAGTGCTAGCCCTTCCTTTACTACTGCTCAACTAAAAGACAAGATCATGAAGACGGTAACCAAACTCTCTTCACTCACAGGAAAAGTTGGCACGGGCGGACTGATTAATGCAGGAAACGCGATAAATGGTGACACGGATGGAGATATTCCTGGCGTCCCCTTAAAAACAACAAGCATCAGCTCTAAACTCGACGCTTCAAGTGATAAAAATGATGTGTATTCACTGACCTTACTTAAAGGAGAAAAATTCACCGTTACCATGTCTGGTGACTCAGGGACGGACTTTGATGTTTATTTATATAACTCGAGTGCCAAAACAGTCCATTCAAGTGCCGGCATTGTTGCCTACTCAGAAAAGTTGAACACATCCAGTGAAACCTTTACTTATACCGCTCCAAGCACCGGAATATATTATTTAGATTTTTACGCTTACAAAGGAAAAGGAAAATATAACGCCTCTATCAAAAACGGTGTGACAGCTGGAACCTATCAGGATACGAGCGGAAATATCAGTTTTACTAATAACTGGAAACTTATATCTAACAGCAGTGCTTCAGGAGGCTCCTATAAAACTGTTAATTATTCTGAAGCGAGCGCTGAATTTGTATTTAACGGCACAGGAATCACTTACTATGCTTTAAAAAGCAGTACCCAAGGAATTGCTAAAGTAACGCTCGACGGAACCGCTTATAACGTCGATCTATGGTCCAGTAACACACAGTACAAAACCTCTGTTTTCAGTAAAACAGGCCTGAAAGCAGGAAGACATGTTCTTAAAATCGAATGGACAGGAAAAACACATTCTGGAGCTAAGAAAACAGCTACAAATATAAATGTGGATAGTTTGTTAGTTAAATAATAAATAGGAATCAGAGATGAACTGAAAAGAATAAATTAAACAGTTTATAAAAAAGCAGCTAGTCCTAGAGCATAAGAAAGCAATCTCAATCAGTACTGACTTAGATTTAGTTGAGGATAACTTTCACCCTTATTTTTGTAAGCAACTATATAAAATTCTTTTGACTAAAAAAATTCCCCCTTAGCTTTCATAACCTAGAGGGGGGATTAATTATTTTGTGTAGCTTCCAGCTTTTGAAGTAGCACGATACATTTCATACCTGCTCGCTTCTCTTCCCTTATTCCACGAAATTTTAATAGAACTGTTGCTTGCATGCACCCTTTTTATACTCCAATTATTTCCCATCCTCTTCAGTATTTTGAATATGTCTATATTATAGGTATTAGAAATAAAGAATTAAAATCTTCCAAATAGAATGATAAAAAAAGAACAAATCATCTTCCAATGAGGATTTAAGGCTTATCCATAGCCTGCACCCTTGCCGGACAAACATGAAAAAACACCCAAGCCATCTCGGCTCAGGTGCTCAACACTTTACCCTACATCCTTCATATCCTCAGAATAGTCATCACCATCTGAATCTCTTTCACTCATATCATACTTCTCTGGCGCACGTGCCACCTTAATCAAAGCAACGACGATAAACAAACATAACAACAGTGCCGGGACTCCTCCAAGGTTGGAAAGCATCTTGATTCCATCGATCTTTGCGAATGAGATCATGATCCAGGAGATCGTTCCGACTGCAACACCCCAAACGACTTTTATCTTGAAGTCTGGCTCTGGGCTTTGAGGTGTAATTCCTGTCGCACTGATTCCACCCATAGCAGAGATGTTGGAATCGGCTGCGGTAACAAATGAGATAAATACGATGAACAAGTAAAAAGGAATAAGAAGAAAGGATAATGGCAGATCAGATAGTACGGAATAGAGAACAGATTCTGGTCCACTGTTTGTTAAAATATCACCTAGTTTACTTTCCGTCATCTGCTGGTGGATAGATGTTCCGCCAAAGATCGTCATCCAAATCGCGCCGAACACAGATGGCATACCAAAGTTTACTAGAATGAATGCACGCACCGTATATCCATAAGAGATTCTTCCTAAGAACAGTGCAGTTATCGCTGCCCAAGCAAACCAGTTCGCCCAGTAGAATACTGTCCACCATTGCGGCCATTGGTCGCCTGCTGCTGCTCCGGTAAATAAGCTCTTTTCAAAGAAATTAGATAAGAAATTCCCGAACGACTCTGTTCCTAAGTTAACGATAAATGCTGTTGGCCCAGCTATAAATAAGAAGAGAATCACGACTACATAGACCTTCATGTTGATGTCTGAAAGAATTCGAATTCCTTTCATCAGACCACTTGAAGCTGAAATCACGAACGTAATCATAACTACCGCAGCGATTACAGCCCACATCGTTGAATTGCTAGGGAGATCAGTAAGATAATTGACTCCCCCTGCGAGGTTAAGAATCGTCGTACCCATCGCAGCAGCCATACCGAGTGCTAGTGTGTACAAACATAAAGCGTCAACTGTCTTTCCCCAACCGCCTGATACACGTTCACCAAAAAGTGGTGCCAATGTTGAACTTAGAGAGAACGGCTTACGCATGTTGTAATAAGCAAAAGCAAACATAAGTGCTGGAACACAATAGATTGCGTAAGGTGTTACCGTCCAGTGCAGGTACATCGTGGACATGGAAAAAACGGCTGCTTCAGCGCTGTTTGCCTTAATTCCAAGTGATTCTGGTGGTGCTGTTAGATGATAGACCGGCTCGATAAATCCCCAGAATGTTACACCAGCTGCAATCGTTGTACATAATGTGATTGCGATCCAGTTGCGAAGTTTTAACAGTGGCTCAGCCTTACTTCCACCGATTTTCACTTTTCCAAGTGGTGAAAAATAAACGCCAACAACCGTTATGAGCATCAAGAGTCCGCCTAAGCTGAACAGCCAACCTAGGTTTGCTAAAAGCCAATTATTTGCATCTGTTGCGACCTTAATAAACCAAACTCTGTTCGTAAAACTTAAAACAGCTGCCACCACTAAAAGTAAAAACGGCGGCCAAAATACGCTGTGTCTAATATTTTTCATCCCTTTCATCCCCCTTATCCTTAAACAAACGTTTAAAACGAGAAAGCGATTATATAAAAACTTATGCTTCTAAAGGTTGAAGTTCTAGGATGTTCCTCGCAAATCTTTGTAAATCTTCTACACTTGCTGATCGGCAGTTATTGTTCAGCATCGGAGCGTTCTCTTCAGATTGCATTGTATGAACGAAAGGTGTCAAATTTTCTTTCGTTAAACCATCATCATATAACGAAAGCTTTAAACCACTTACTTTAACAAGTCTGCTATATTCATTCGCTCCGGCTAAAGCTAATTCTTTTTCGGTTAAATTCCCTGCGTCAACACCCATTGCTTTAGCGATTTTCGCATGAATCCTAACCGCTTCTTCAGCATTCCAAGCATAAGCAGCATGTAACGCGATCGCGACAGCTCGTCCGTGATGGATATACCCAACCGTCCCTAGAGCGTGACCCATGCAATGGGCGATGCCTGTTCCGCCTTGCTCAATGGCCAAACCTGCTAGAGTCGCAGCTAAAGCTAAATTCCCGCGAGCTTCTAGGTCATCTGGTGTCGCTAAAGCTTTTTCAAAGTTTTCGGCGATTAGCTGAACGCTCTGTAAACTCAATGCTTCAATAAATGGATTTGTTCTCTTTCCTGTACATGCCTCAATCGCATGAACGAGAGCATCAAGAGTTGTTGCAGCTGTTAAAAAACCTGGAAGTGCTTTTGTGAATTCCGGCTCAAGGATTGCGAGTTCTGGAGCCATGTTAGTATCCCATCCCCACACCTTTCGTTTTTCTAATGTTGAGAATACTACTGTACTCGTCACTTCTGCCCCTGTACCTGATGTGGTTGGAAGCATAATCGTTTTAATTTTTTTAAAAGGAAACGGATTTGCCATTAATGCGTAATGCATTGCAGGCTGTTCGCCACCGGCAACTAATGATGCCATCTTCGCTACGTCCATAGCCGATCCGCCGCCAAGGCCGATCACACACGATGCACCGAACTCACGAATCACCTCAGCTGCTTCATCAATAGAAGCTGCACTTGGATCACTTTGTACATTGCTGAATAGACGGGTTTCTACCCCACCTTCTTCAAGCGCTTTTAAAACCAAATCGGCTAGTCCTACAGCAACCACCCCTGGATCTGTCACAAGAACTGCCTTTCCTTCACCCGATAAACCTTTTACGTCATTCCCTATCTGAAGATAGCGCCCTGTGCCATACGCGACACGGGTCTTAGGTGAAAACTCAAATGGTGTACTCAACTAACTTCCTCCTTCTACTCGCTCTTAAAGAGATAGCTTCGTTACTTCGATCTGTACCTCTATTTTTTCTGCCGAAATTGGGGCTGCCGGTGAAAACTCAATCACAGAACGTCCGACATTAATACAGTTGCAATCATGGAACGAATCAAACGCTTTGTTGATATCATCAAGAGAGATACGATTGAGAACCAGTTCATCTAGCTTAAACTTGCCATCCAAATAGAGCTGAGCGATCGTTGGAAAATCACGATAAGGCTGTGTGTCACCATAAAAACTTCCTTTTAAAACCTTTCCTACTCGATGGAAACCGCCTGCAGGAAGATTAAGAGAAGCCGTAGGATTGAACGCGCCAACCACCACGACCGTTCCACCTTTTCGTGTTCCATTCCAAGCACTTTCTGTCGCACGCGTGTTACCGGAACAATCGATTGCAAAGTGAACGCCGAACCCTCCCGTTATTTCGCGAAGAGCTTCTGCTGTATCTTCTTCAGCCACGTTCACCGTATGCGTTGCACCGAACTGCTTTGCGATCTCCAGGTTGGCGGGCTTCACGTCACATGCGATGATTTTGGAAGCACCGGCAATCTTTGCACCTTGAATAGCGTTTACTCCAACTCCGCCGATTCCGAAAACAGCGACTGTCGATCCAGGTGTCACCTTCGCTGCATTAACTGCTGCACCGTAGCCAGTTGCTACACCACAGCCTATTAACGAAGCTTGGGCAAGTGGCATCTCACTAGGCAGTTTCACACATGATAACTCTGGCACTACCGCATACTCAGCGAAAGTAGACAAGAGAGAATTGTGATAGATCCTCTCACCGTTACGACTCAACCGAGATGTTCCATCAAGTAATGTACCGTCAAACATTGGCCTGAAAGCTGATTCACATAAATGAACAGCACCTGTTACACAAAACTCACATGTACCACAATACGGCACCCAGCTTAGCGCGACCTTATCACCTGGCTTCACTTTGTACACATTCGGCCCAACCGATACAACCGTTCCCGCTCCTTCGTGACCCAAAATGGTCGGAATCGGGGTCGTTGCATCATTCACTGCATTTAAATCGCTATGGCAAACACCCGTTGCCTCGATTTTGACAAGCACTTCATTTGCTTTTGGATCCGCTAAGTCAACCTCTTGAATGGTAAGAGGCATTCCAACACCTGCCATAACAGCCGCCTTTATTTTCATCGCTTGTTCCCTCATCTTCTCTATGGTTTTTTAAAAGGCCATCCAAATTGCTTTTGTTTTTGTATACGATTGTAATGAATGTACAGCATATTCCTTGCCCCAGCCGCTTTGCTTCCAACCACCGAACGGACTCGCGAAGTCATAGCATCCATACTTATTGATAAACACCATACCTGCTTCAAGTCGCCGTGCAACTCGGTTCGCCCGAGATACATCACGCGTCCACAGCCCTGCCGCTAACCCGTAGATCGTATCGTTCGCCATCGTCACTGCTTCTTCTTCTGTGTCAAAAGGAATAATACAAAGCACAGGCCCAAAGATCTCTTCTTGCGCGATCTTCATCTTGTTGTGCACATCCGCAAAAACCGTCGGCCGTACAAAATAGCCGTTACCGTTTTCGCCTGTTACATCTCGCTCACCACCCGCTACAAGACGTGCTCCTTCTTCTTTCCCACTCTCGATATAAGATAGAATAGATTGCATATGTTCTTTTGTGACTTGTGCACCTTGATGCGTGTTGGGGTGAAACGGATCGCCGCATCTGTAACTATTTGCAAATTCCGCGATCTTTGCTACCACCTTTTCATAAATATCACGCCCTACTAACAGACGAGTCGGCGCTGAACACTTTTCTCCTTTATGCGTGAAGAGTCCGTAAAACGAGCGTTCAATCGCTGCATCTAAGTCCGGTGCATCACTAAATATGATGTTTGGTGACTTCCCGCCAAGTTCAAGAGTGACAGGCTTTAAGTTAGAGTCTGCAGAATCATGAACAAGCTGTTTCCCTACTCCCGTACTTCCTGTAAAAGACACCTTATCCACGTCCATGTGTCGGCTCAGGTGAGAACCAATTGACCCTTTTCCTAAAATTAAGTTCAACACACCAGGAGGCAAGATGTTTGCTTCATCGATGATCTCAAACAGACGAATCGCAGAATACGATGTAGTGCTAGATGGTTTTAAGAGGACCGTGTTCCCCATTGCAAGTGCTGGTGCAAGTTTCCAAGCTGCCATACAGATTGGAAAGTTAAACGGTACAATCTGTGCGCAAACACCGATCGGATCACGGGTCGTGTAACTTAAGAAATCACCGTCGACGGGATTGTTCTCGCCGTAATACTTATCCGTCCATCCTGCGTAATACTCAAAGATATCGGATGCTTCCTGCACATCGTCTTGGTACGATTCTGTGTAGAGCTTTCCATTGTCCAGTGTTTCAAGCGTCGCAAGTTCTGCTTGATGTTCAGCAATTAATGCGCTAATCTGACGTAAAATCTTGGCACGTTCTTTTCGGGAAAAACTTCCCCAGGGCCCGTGGTCAAAAGCATAACGCGCGGCTTTAACCGCTTTATCAATGTCTTCCTTCGTGGCACCCTGAAACACACCGTTCACTTTTCCGTTCGCAGGATTCGTAGAAGCGATAATTTCTCCGCTTGTTGCATCCATCCACTGGCCGTTGATGTAAAGTTTCTTCGTTTCTTTTAACCAGTTTTCCGCCCACTCTAACTTTGGCTGATTTATCCCTTTAAAGCGCACTTCTTCATTTACTTTAGTCATTTTTCTCGCCTCCATTACTTATTAAATTTTTCACGCCTTCTCTGCCTTGTTCCTTAAGTAATGATGAAACAGCAGCGTATCCGTATTGTTCTTTCAAATCGATTATGACAGGAATGAACGTGTTGGAGAGTTCTTCACATCTCTCGCGGTTTGCGTCCAATCCTGCTATACAATTTTTATGAAATGTAGTAATTGTGCTCTTTAACATTGATAACGCTTCCAAAATGTTGATGCCTGCTGCTCCTTCAAACACATTAAGGTTTAGCTCACCATGCTCAAGTGTTGCTTGAACAGCTCGGTCACTTGCCAATACTTGAAAACAGCATTGGATTACCGTTTCTGGTACAACAGGATTGATTTTGCCAGGGAAAAAGGATGAACTCGCTTGAATCGCTGACAGCTGAATTTCTCCAAATCCTGCCTCTGGACCAGAGGATAATAACCTTAAGTCTTTTGCCATCTTGATTAAACATGTCGAGAGCAGCCTGAGTTCACTTGAGACTGCGGCTAAATCGTCAATATTCTGGGCAGCATCGTATAAGTTCTGTCGCAGCCCTAACGGCATTTCTATCACTTCACACAACTTATCTAAAACGACAGCACGGTACTCAGGAGATGCTCCAAGTCCTGAACCAATGACCGTTGCGCCGAGATTAATGAAATGGAGCTGATCGACTCTTTCTTCTAATGAAGATAATCTTCTTTTTAACATGGAAACGTAACCGCTAAAGAAGTCACTAAGTCTTGCCCTCATTCCATCTTGAAGACAAGTTCGAGAAATTGTCGTTACATCTATAAAACATTTAACCTTCTTCTCTAGTTCTTCAATCAGTAACGTTATTCCACGATGAAGGTCCTGAAAGTCATGAATAATCGCAATTCGAATTCCTGTATGGCAAACATCCGAAGTAGATTGCGATAGATTCACAGAATCAATTGGGTGAACGGGATGATAACTGCCTCGCTTTATCCCTAGTTTCTCGTTTGCTAGATTCGCAATCACTTCATTTACGTTCATGTTTGCCCCGATTCCACCTCCGCCGTGAAGAACATCAATTAGAAATTGTTCGTGGTGATCACCCTCTAAAATATCCTCACAAGCAGCCGTAATAGCATTTACACTATCAGAAGGAAGCAACCCAGCCTCACAATTCGCCAAGGCAGCTGCCTTCTTTACACCAGCTAGTGCTTTTATATAGGATGGATATTGGTGTAATGGCCGGTTCGAGAATGATAGATTCTGAATTGTTCTCACGGTTTGGATTCCGTATAAAGCATCTGCCGGCAGTTCAACTGAACCGAACACGTCTTCCTCAACTCTCATCTCTCTCAAGATGGCACCTTCTTTACTTAATACTTCATATAAACGGTTTTAATCTGAAGGAACTCTTCGAAACCGTGTTTCCCGTCATCTCCACCGATACCAGATTGCTTCCACCCACCGTGATAGCCTTGATACGCTTCCCCTTGCTGGCGGTTGACGTACACTTCTCCGCACTCGAGCCTTGATGTAAGCTCCATCACATGTTTGTAGTTGTTCGTATAGATGTTGGACGTTAATCCATACTGCGAGTCGTTTGCCCTCTCCAGTACTTGGTCGAGTGTATCAAACGTAACGATCGGAAGAACTGGACCAAACACTTCTTCATGAACGATATTCATCTCTTGATGACAGTTATCTAATAGAGTTGGCGGGTAAAAGCTTTCACCAAGTTCTTCTAAAATCTTACCGCCACACAGAACCTTAGCTCCTTCTTCTACAGCTCCTTCAACAAGACTGTGAACTCGCTTCGCATCATTCGCACTAATAAGTGGACCCATCTCGATGTCTGGAGTCTCGAGTCCGTCTCCAACCTTAACTTCCTGGAACTTTTCTAAAAGCATCGCAGTAAACTTCTCTTTTACACTTTTATGCACATAGACTCTTTCTGTATTGTTACAAACTTGCCCACTGTTTGCGAGTCGTCCGTTTTTAATAGCACTCACCGCGAGTTCTAGATCCGCGTCTGCCATCACGATTGCTGGCGCTTTTCCGCCAAGTTCAAGTGACGTACGAACCATATTCCCTGCACACTTTTCTCCGATGTGTCTGCCCACCTTCGTACTTCCCGTAAATGTCACCATGTTCACTTTTGGTGAAGAGGTTAAAGTCTCACCAACAACATCATCAAGTCCGGTCACAACGTTCACAACACCTTTTGGAAACCCTGCTTCATGAAATAGTTCAGCAAGCATCAGTGCGGAAACCGGCGACTTTATACTCGGTTTGATTACGACCGTGTTTCCTGCGATAAGTGCCGGAACCACCTTACGCATCAACACATAAATCGGGAAGTTCCAAGGGATAATTGTTACCACGACTCCAAGAGGTTCTTTATACGTAAGGATTTTCTCATTCATACTATCACTGTCTACAACTGAGCCTTCAATTCTTCTCGCCCATTGTGCTTGATACTCACCTAGGTCCGCTCCGTAAAAAACTTCTGATTTTGCCGCATCTAAAGGCTTACCCGTTTCAAGCGTGATTGCTCTTCCAATTTCCGCTAAGTTCTCTTCTTTTCTCATGAGAGTCAGCAGGTTTATCACGTGCTGTGCTCGTTTATAAGAAGGCGTTACTTTCCATTCTTTAAAAGCAACGTGTGCACTTTCAATCGCTTCTTCTGTATCTTCTTTTGTAAGAGCAGGAACTTTTGCGACAAGTTTCCCAGTTGCAGGGTACTTTACTTTTAAAAAGTCTGAGCTCTCGACAAACTCTCCTTTGATATACGCTTTATGTTGTTGCATCTTGTGTTCACCTCTTATTTTCTTACGTCGTCTGATAAGTCGTGCTGCTTTCTCCAACGTAAAAATGATTGATCTCGTATTTCTTTAACGCTTCTTCATCTAAAACAATTCCTAGTCCAGGTTTTTCTGGTGCAGCTAGATATCCTTCAGAATCAATCATCAGTTTTTCTTTTTGCACATAATCTCTTCGTTCGTTGCTCCAAGCAGGAGGATCATACGGGAACTCAAGGTAAGGACAGTTGCTGACACCAACGGCTAAATGAAGGTTTGCAAGCAGTCCGATGCCGTTCGACCACGTATGAGGACTAAACCAAGCCCCACTTCCTTGCACAAGGTCCGCAATCTTCTTCACTTTTGTGATACCGCCCGCAAGCGCTACATCCGGCTGATACACATCCAGAGACTGTGCTTTATCCATCTCTCTAAAATCATACCAGTTCCGGTTCATTTCACCACCTGCGATGCGAATGCCCACTTTGTCACGAAGTTTCGCCATCAAGCCAAACTGATGAGACGGAAGAGGCTCCTCTAACCAGAAGACATCCAGCTTCTCTAGTTCTTGAGCCACTTGAAGGGCCATCTTTAAATCCCATGTGCGTTCCACATCCCATGGCATCTTCCAGCCTTGGTTCGCATCAACCATGATTTCAAGCTTATCTCCTACCGCTTTTCGAACAGCTTCCACTACCTTTATATCATCTCTTACATCTTGATGGTGAAAACGGATCTTCATTGCCTTAAAACCTTGGTCCACAAAACGGAGTGCTCGCTCTGCACGTTCTTCCGGTTTGACGATCTCTCCAGTTGAGGCATAAGCTAGAAGCTTATTCGTTTTTCCTCCTAACAATTTATAAACTGGCTGTCCTGTCGCCTTTCCCATCAGATCCCAAAGAGCAAGATCGAGAGGCCAGCAACGTCCATAATGAAAATCAATGTTCTCGATCACTTGCGAGTGACGTTCAATTGCAAAAGGATCTTGCCCGATAAACAAATGCTCGTGACCTTCTAACCCCATCATCAAGTCTCCAGACCCAACCCCAGTAATGCCTTCATCCGTATGCACGTATACAAGCGTTGAAGCAAACTTCTTTCGTGGTTCCGGATCCCAAGCCGCCTTAAATGGAGGGTCTAGTGGCATCAAGTATTGTTTAGTCTCAATTCCAGTAATTTTCATATCGTGTCAGCCCTTCTCTGTAAAAGTTTCGTATGTAGATAGTAAATTAACCGCTTACATTTACGTATTTTCTAAACATTCAAATTAATTTGTAATCATAATACAAGAAATACTCCACTTTTTACATGCACTGAATTATCATGTATATATACTTTATTTCAACAAGGCGGTGAAACAGATGTCTGAGCTATGGCGGATAAATGATATACAAATCAAGCAGCATTCCTATTGGGATCATATTGAAGACTTTATCCTGTCTGAAGATACCTATCCTCACTACAGCATTTTTTGCATCATGAATGGGACGTTTGACTATAAAGTGTTAGGAGAAAGTGGACAGGCTGAACCGGGTGACATCATTCTTTGTCCACCACACATCCCGTTGAAGAGAAAAGCCGTGACACCGCTGAAATTTCACTTTTTCCAGTTTACCTATAGGGGATTATCAGGAGAGCAGCTACCTGTGGGATTGCTGCAATTTAAAGATACAGAACGGCTGATGTCCACTTATGAGCGGTTAAAAGATATCGCATTTAATGAGAGTGAACACAGCAATCACTGGAAAGCTCACCTATTAACCGATATCTTTCAGATTTACAGCATGGAGAACCAATTAGTGACAATTGAAGAAGAACCCAAAATCTATGACACTATCATTAATCAGGCATTATCCCATATTCATGAACAAGCCTATACCGAAATCAGCATTCGGGAGTTATCCACATACATTAATTTAAGCCCTGTACAATTTACGAGGCGTTTTCAAGCAAGTGTTGGCGTTTCCCCGATTGATTATTTAACGTCATTAAGGTTAAGAAAAGCAAGAACGTTGTTATTAGAGACAGATTGTACAATCGAGGACATCGCAGTCAGATGCGGATACAACAATGGATTTTATTTCAGCCGAATCTTCTCTAAGAAAATGAAAATGAGCCCTTCTCAGTTTAGGAGGACTCATAAGATATAAATATGACAAATAATACATAAATTTTAAAAGTAGGAGATTTTTTTGAGAAAAATTATACGTTGTTTAAGATGTGGAATTAAATTGAATAAGACTGATTGGGAAATTCTTAAGTATCATAATATGATGCCCGTTTGTGATGAATGCGATATTAAAAATTCCATTGAAACAAGAACTAATATGGATAATCAAAATATGGAAAATAGACCAACCATCGTTTCTAAATCATAATATTTTCTTTCATATATAAATGACCCAAAGCAATAATTGCTCTGGGTCATACTTTTCACTTTAACTTGTAGTAATCCACATACCAATTTGCAAACTTCTGCAGTCCTTTTACTATAAAAGTCTGGAACAACGGCATAAAAATGTAAGCACGAGAACCGTCAAGGTATCAATTAATTCCTACTAAACAAATCTTTAGTATAAACTTTTTCTTCAACTTCTTTTAAATTACTGGTCAATCTATTAGCTACGATTACATCCGAGATTTTTTAAAATTCTTCGAAATTATTAACAACACTTGAATTAAAGAAAGTATCTTCTTCTAATGCAGGTTCGTATACTACAACTTCAATACCCTTAGTTTTAATTCGCTTCATTACACCCTGTACAGCCGACTGTCTAAAGTAAAGTTCATTTTCATTGCGAGCCTATATATTCCAACAATTTTAGGTTTTCTTTTTATAATCATATCAGCGACATGATCTTTTCTTGTTCGGTTAGCATCAACAATCGCTGCCATAATATTATTAGGTACATCTTCATAGTTAGCCAATAACTGTTTAGTATCTTTAGGTAAACAATATCCTCTATATCCAAAGGAAGGATTGTTATAGTGGGAACTATTCGTGGATCTAATCCCACCCCGTCAATAATTTGTTTTGTATCTAATCCTCTTACTTCTGCATATGAATCTAGCTCATTAAAGAAAGCCACTCTCATAGCTAAATAAGTATTTGCAAATAGTTTAATAGCTTCTGCCTCTGTGGAATTCGTAAATAATACATCAATATTTTCTTTAATTGCGCCTTCTAACAACAAATCAGCAAACACTTGAGCTCTCTCAGACTGTTCCCCAATAACAATTCTCTATGGATACAAATTATCATATAATGCTTTACCTTCTCTTAAAAACTCTGGAGAAAAGATAATATTTTCTGTCTCAAATTTTCCTCGTACTGCCTCTGTATATCCTACTGAAACTGTAGATTTAATAACCATAACTGCATCTGGGTTAATCGATAATACGGTAGCAATTACAGGTTCAACAGTTCTCGTATTAAAGTAATTTTTTTCCGGGTCATAATTAGTAGGTGTAGAAATGATTACATATTCTTCATCATAAAATGCTTTATAATTGTCCGTTGTTGCAATTAAGTTTAATTCTTTTGTTGCTAGGAATTCTTCAATCTCATTATCTATTATCGGAGATCTTTTATTATTAATCATATCTACTTTTTCTTGATTAATATCTAACGGTTAAGCTTTTATCAAAATCCGGACATTATAAATGGATTTTGCAATATCCTTTTTCTTTAAGAGTAAATAAAGAATATACAAAACTGTATAAATTAAGACCGTGTACCAAGCATCTACCAACCATCCTAATAATATAAAGGTTATTGTTACTAATAATTCCAAAATCACATCTTTAGAAACTGAAATAGACAATATTTTGGATAAAGATAACTCTGCAATAACTGATCTGAACGCTAAGAGGAACACTATTGATAAGATTGCAAAATTTAAATTTCTATATACCATAGTTGTAATAAATGTTAGCAAGACACTTAAGCTAAGAGATATTAAATTGATTTTCAACATCAATTTTTCTTTCCTTAATGTTTTTAGATAGGTATTTATCAATAATACAGTTTTGCCTTCATATACAAACATAGGAAATAATATAGCCATATACACTAAGCTCTCTGCATATTTTGGCAACCATGCTGTTAAAACTACTTTAAGTGGAAAATAAGCAATTAATAATCCTAACAATATAATCATTAAAAAATCTCTCACCGTTAAGTATATATTTGCTAATTTTCTTTCGTCAGTTTTTCGCAAAACTGGAAACAAAATAATTCCAATTGCATTAATAAAAATCATCATAAGATTTGATATACTTAATATAAGCGAAACTTTACCAAAAGTAGCCACATCCCAGGTACGTTCTATACCAAATCTCACTACACCAATAATTAACATGCTAGCAATATTGGCAAACATGAGTTTTATTCCTACATTGATATTTCTCACTGTTTCCCTTACATTAAAACAGAATAAGTTTATTTTTTGAAAAATGATATCCTTACAACAATACATTACATATATCAAAGAAATAAACTTTCCCATTAAATCGGCAATTACCAATAATTTAAATTCCCTAACCTCAAAAAATAAGAAGCTAAAAATTAAAACAATATATAAGATTTTATCTATCATTGTTATTTGAGCAAACTCTTTGATTCTATTTGTTCCTTGTAAGATAAACAAAAGCATAGATCTAACATTATAAAGAAATAAATTTATAGCAATCATTTGGAAGATAAATACTCTATTGAAACTTTCTATTAAGAAGTTTGAATAGAGAAGAACAAATAAAGCGAGTATTATCTGCAAGATAACCAACATATAAAACTGGGAAAAAAATACTCTCTTATTTAAATCCTTATATTCCTTACCACCGTACCTTAAATATATTCCGTCATTCCAACCAAAATGTAAAAACCCAACATATGCAGAATAAAATAGATATAGCTGCCAATAACCATACTCCTCTACTCCAATTAATTTTGGCACTATAAGTATAACTAGAGTTGAAATGATAAAAGAGATCAAGTTTGATGTTAAAGTATATGAAAAATTTCTAACAAAACCTTTTAACTTAATGCTCAATTTTCTTATCCTCTTTTCATAGTTAATGAACAATTAACATCAAACTTAATTTACCTTTCACATATTGGTTAATTCAATGTCCGAAACTTAAGATTTTCTCCACACCATTTTATTAACAATCCCGGTATAGCTTTGTATAATCTTTACAAGTTTGATGCTTACATTTTCATCAATATAATTTGGAACATCAATTCCTAAATCGCAATTGGCATTCATTTCAACAGCCATGTCTACTGCCTGTAGAACTTGTTCTGTTGTTATGCTACCAATTATGATATTTCCTTTATCTAAAACTTCTGGACGTTCTGTACTAGTCCTTACCGAAACAGCAGGAAATTTAAAATAGGAAGCCTCTTCTGCTATTGTTCCACTATCCGATACAACACAGAATGAATTTTTTTGAAGGTTGTTATAATCTGAAAAACCAAAAGGTGGTAAGCTTCTAACATTTGGATGAAAGTTAAATCCACGTTGTTCTATAAACTTCTTACTTCTTGGATGTGTACTATAAATAACAGGCATATTATATGTTTCTGCCATTGAATTTACAGCATTCATTAATGCAATAAAATTCTGTTCATTATCAATATTTTCTTCCCTATGAGCACTTAATAAGATATATCGATTCTTCTCAAGACCCAAAGGTTCTAATACTTTACTAGCATTGATCTTCTCAAGGTTTGCATTAAGAACTTCAGCCATAGGTGAGCCCACCACATACGTTCTTTCTTTAGGAACTCCTTCAGAGTTTAAATATCTTCTGGCATGCTCTGTATAGCAGAGATTAACGTCGCTTGTATGATCCACAATTCTCCTATTAATCTCTTCAGGTAAGTTTTCATCAAAACATCTATTTCCAGCTTCCATATGAAAAATTGGAATTTTAAGCCTCTTTGCCGAAATTACGCTTAGACATGAATTTGTATCCCCTAATACTAGAATTGCATCCGGTCTTTGTTCCACCATGATTTCATATGATTTAGCTAACACATTCCCCATAGTTTGTCCTAGATTATCTCCTACTACCTCTAAATAAAAATCTGGCTCTCTTAATCCTAATTCTTTAAAGAACACTTCATTAAGGTTATAATCATAGTTCTGACCTGTATGAACCAAAATATGTTTGAAATACTTATCGCATTTTTTAATCGTCTCTGATAATTTAATTATCTCCGGGCGTGTACCGACGATTGTCATTAATTTTAATTTACGCACTATTGCTCATCCTCTATTCAAATAATGTGGGTAAATCTCTTTATTTTTTTCAATCCATTCTTTCATTTCAATAATCATTTGTTCATAACTCTGTACTACAAAAGAAAAGTCTTTTCTATTGTTAATGAGTGATTTGTCAACCCTAACTGAATCATTTGGCAAGATAGCTAATCTATCATCCTTCATGTGTTTGTTGAAAAGTACAAGTAAATCAAACTTACTAATGCTTTCGTTATTTACTAGATTATATAATCCTGTTAAGTTTTCTTCTAAAGCCTTTTCCATAGCTTTGGCCAGAGTAAGTGTTGTAACTCCAGTCCATATAGCCTTTGTGTATCCATTAACTTGTCCCTCTTGTTTCATAAACCAATTAAAGAGGCCTATGCCGCTTTCATTCAAATCAGGGCCAATTATTGAATTTCTAAATGTTAAATCTTTATTATTATCAAGTTCTCCTATTGCTTTTGATCTATCATAAAAAGTTTCTCCATCTTTGAATGATGACTCAGTATATCCACCTGTATTTCCTGAAAAAACACAGTCTGTACTCATATGAATAACCTTTGTTTTTAAGTCTTTCGTAATATTACTTAAATAGTGTGGAAGAAAGCTATTTATCATAACAGCAAGGGATTTATTATCGTCTGCATCTTTATTTAAGATACCAACCGCATTAATAACTGCATCATATTTACCTTCTTGCACAACATTTTCTACAAGATTTAAATCCGTGATATCCCCAATAATATTATTGCAGTATTCAAACTTACGACGAGTAAAAGTGGTTACATCATATCCAGCATCTTTAAAATAGATTGCTATAGTGTGTCCCGCCATTCCAGTTGCTCCGAGCACTAGTATTTTCATCTTAAAGCCCCTTCAACCTTTTATTAAACTCTAATCTTTCAATAATGAAGAGGCCTCCCCATCATTTTTTGAGTTAAATAAGGCCTCACGTTTAGTTTGTATTTCTATTTACATTTTTATGGTCTGCAGTTTCACACAGTTTTCTTTAAACCAACTCATATATTCTAACAGACCTTTTTCTAAAATAATCGAAGTCTCAAATCTTAATTCATTCTTTACTTTATCTGTTTTAGCCTTACAATGCCTTACATCAGCTGGTCTCATAGATTCGTATTTTTCACCTACATTAATACCGCTCATTTCTTGCATCATTTCAGCAAGCTTGTTTATAGTGATACTGTTACCACTTCCTAGATTGTAAACACCAGTTCCCTTATCTGTTGTTGCAGCCAAATAATTAGCTCTTGCAACATCACAAACATTTACGAAGTCTCTAGTCTGCTCTCCATCACCGTAGATAGTTATTGGTTCTCCTGAAAATATACGTTTTGCAAAGATAGGTATTACATTTCCATATAAATCATATCTTTGATTAACACCGTATATATTAAAGTACCTTAAGCAAATACCAGTTATATCAAATATTCCGCTATATGCAAGAATCATCTTTTCAGCTGCTAGCTTACTAACTCCATATGGTGAATCAGCATTCTGAGGATGATTTTCATCAATAGTAGGGGTAATCAATTCCCCAAAGATTGCAGCAGAAGATGAATAAACAATTCGTTTAACTCCATGTTTTCTCATTCCTTCTAGTATATTTACAGTACCTAGAAGGTTAATATTTGAATCAAGTTGTGGATCATCAAGAGACTTTTGCCTTCCAACGCACGCAGCCAAATGAAAGACTACATCTCTGCCCTCACATGCTTTCATTGTAATTTGCGGATCACAAATATCACCCTCAATAAATTCAACATCTAACCCATCTAGGTTGTATTTGTAACCTGATGAAAGATTATCAATTACCCTGACCTCCCACTCTCTTTCAAGTAGATACTTTACAACATTTGATCCGATAAAACCTGCTCCACCTGTTACTAGTGCTTTCATACTAATTGTGCCTCCCATGTTCGTATTTCATCTTTTATAAATTGAAGAGTAAGGAGTTTAGCTTTTATTTGTTCAACATTTAATCGTTCTGTATTATCTGAGTTATATTCTCCACAAGTTGCAAGCTTTACGTCCCCGTCTGAGAAATACTTTTCGTAGTTTAAATCACGCTGATCAGCTGGTACTTTATAAAACCCTCCCATATCTATTGCTTTTGAATATTCTTCTCTCGTTAGAAGAGTTTCGTACATTTTTTCACCGTGTCTTACGCCAATTACTCCAGTCTCTGTGCTTGGATTAAAAAGCTCTTTTACAGCTTGAGCTAAGTCACCAATTGTACATGCAGGAGCTTTTTGAATCATAATATCGCCTGAATTAGCATTTCGGAATGCAAATATCACCAATTCCACAGCCTCTTCAAGACTCATGATATATCTAGTCATGCTAGGGTCAGTAATAGTTATTGGCTTTCCTGCTTTAATCTGTTCAATAAAGAGAGGAACAACACTTCCGCGTGAGCACAATACATTCCCATAACGAGTTCCACAAATTAGTGTTCTCTCCTCAGGTACAGTCTTAGACTTTGCTACAAATACCTTCTCCATCATTGCCTTAGATGTTCCCATTGCATTAACAGGATACGCTGCCTTGTCTGTTGAAAGACAAATAACTTTTTTTACTCCTTCATTAATTGCCGCAGTTAGAACGTTCTCTGTCCCCAATACATTAGTTTTTACTGCTTCTAAAGGAAAAAATTCACACGAAGGTACTTGTTTTAATGCTGCTGCATGAAAAATATAATCTACACTATGCATAGCATTCTTCACACTCTGAAGATCACGTACATCTCCTATATAAAATTTAATTTTATTATTGTTATATTCTTTACGCATATCATCTTGCTTCTTCTCATCTCTAGAAAAAATCCGTATCTCACCGATATCAGTCTCAAGAAATCGCTCTAAAACTGCATGTCCAAATGAACCTGTTCCACCTGTAATTAATAATGTTTTATCCTTAAACATAGATGTTATTCCCTTCTTTTCAAATTTTTTTTAGAATAGGAAATATTTAATCAATGACCTAACATCAACCTATCAAGTTTTTTCTTAATCTTAAAAAATAGTGCATTGGAAAAGAAAAATGCACGAACTTTTTTCTTGAATCCACAATTAATTAAAAAAATAATTTTTAACATTTCACCATTGTATCTATAATTCTCTAACATTATTTCTGTACTTAACTCTTTTTGTTCTTTTTGTTTCAATCGTTTGTTGTAACGTTCTAGAAATTCTTCGATTGCAATCTGGCGAGAATGGTATTTATCATTAAAGACTGAATAATTTGAGTTTCTTGAAATTGCGTTACCATCATGAATTCGATAATATACGATAATGTCGTCAATTCTTATTCGCTCTTCTGCAAAAAATCGTATACACAAAGACCACCAAGTATCTTCATTAGGATATTTTGTCGGTATAGGAGTAACTTCGCTAAGCATCCCTTTTGACATTAAAGTTAGAGGTCCACTCCAATTAAATGTCTTCATATTTTTAGGCAGTATTAGTCTGTCATACTTCTTATTTGTGGAAAAGACTCTCATTCTACCACAAACGGCAATTCTCTTATTTGAATCTTTTTGCTCCACATATTTCATCCAATTTTGCAAAGCATCTGGAGGAATCAAATCGTCGGCACCCATAAAATAAAACCAATCACCTTTAGCATGCTTAGCAGCTAAATTAAATGCTGCATTTTTCCCGATTTTCCCCGGTTGGAAAAAGGCAATTTTCTCACTATGTTTTGCAGCAAGGTCATTTACAATTTGTCCTGTCCTATCAGTCGAACCATCATCAACTATTAGTAATTCAAAATTCTTGTACTTCTGTGAGAGTACACTATTTATTGCTTCAGCTATATTTTTCTCTTCGTTATACGCTGGCATGATAAGTGTTATCAATTTGGGTTTCACCACCATTATTCTCATTAATTACTTTAATAAGTTTATTCGCAATATATTCTGGAGTAGAATCGTAGTATATCTTTTTTATGTCATTAAAATTGATATATGAAGTACAATTACTCTCTATAAATGAAAGAAGTGTCTTTTTATTACTTTCTATCAATTGTTTATCCTGTTTTAGCATACAAACATACGGATATTTTTCTAAAACCTTGATAATAGGATCCTCACTGTGTTTATACAGCAGAATAATTGGTCTACCACAAGACATATATTCATAGACCTTACTTTGCATTTGTGAAATATCATGATTACCTATTAGTAAAAGATACGAAGCACCTTTCATCGCGTTGATAGCTTCTTTACTAGTAACAGTACCATGATTTACAATGTTTGCACTAAATCCTTTAATTTGCTCATTAACAATTTGATTACAATCCCCTGTAATGAATAAGTGCAGCATTACAGATTGATTTACATCTATTATCTCTTTGAGCAAATCAAGTGTATATTGTGGATGACGAATTTTTCTGCTTAATCCACCTGCATATACTATAGAGATTTCCCCACTTTGTGCAATTACGTTATTTTCTGTTATATCATCAATTTCCTTTATTAAAGGGTGTTCTACATAAGTTATCTTTTTTTCAAACTGTGCAAAATGTTTCTTTATATGATCTGCCCACGAAAAATACGTTAATATTGCCTTACTTTGTTCAATCATTCTCTTTTCCAATTGTAAATGGTTTTTCATTTTTAAACTTCTATTAAAATCAAACCAATGAGCTGTCTTGCTCGTACTATATTTATCAAATAAAAAGGGAATAATTTTTATGGTATCGAGTTTGCTAGAATTATATTTTTGAGCAGCTAATATACTTTCAATTGGATTACATGCCGGTATAATAACGTCTATTTCATCCTCAATAGAATTCAAAGCCTGTAAATATTCTTCAACTAATTCATACTCGACTGTATACCTAGAAACTAAAGTTTTTGACACGTGAATCACCTTATTAAAAGTCAACAACTGCTTCCAGAAAGTTTTCTTAATCCCTGTACTACTATTTATTTTTTTCTCTATCTTTTTCCTTTTCTTTTGTCTTAAGGTACTGACCCTTACTATTTCATGATTACGGTATTGCCCCCTACTATTGTTTTCACTGGGATCATTGCTAATCACTGTAATATGATGATTATTTTCTAATTCCTCAACAATATTCCCTAAACACCTTGAGTTAGCGGAGTATTTAGGATGATAACTTCCCGTCATAACTACTATATTCAATACATCTCCCCCCTCATTAATGGTTGTTTTATTAATGTTAACCCGGATTTTTATTTATCAGCCATACCCCAAACTGACCTTGTGAACACTATCCTTTTCTTGATCATTAGCCAGTACAAAGATAGAACCCAAAATGCCATAAATGTAACTGGTTGTGAAAAAACTTGGTTGTTTCCTGGAAAATAAAAAATTAGTATGAACATCAAGCACAATAAAGGGTATGCTATAATTTCTTTTTCAACAACACACTTTTTAACTACAAAGGCAAAAAATCTACCTAATAAGAACATAATTATAAGCACCCCAATCCAATGTACATCGTTTGCTATCCAAGTATAATAACTGTGCCAAGCGGACATTGGATTAATACCCTTTAAGGCCAACTTCGACTGATACGTATATTGAAACATGTCATTATTAAATAAATCACTGAAATTGGACATTAAAAACATTGAATTCCCAATTCCAAACATTGGTGTCCATTGTATTTCAATGATTCTCGAAAAAGCATAGTATCCTTGAGTAAGATAAGAAGTAAGATAAATTAAAGTTGGATGGAAGAATTCCGGGCTAATCTTCATTAAGGGAGCATCCATATTGACACTATAATAAGAATGATTATTTGTCCTATCACCAATTGCATTTGTAAAATAACTTATACATAAAGTAAGTAATATCAATATTAATAATATATTTTTTTTTCCTTTTGTTTCCCTTTTTTTAAATACCTCATTGTTTATATTTTCATGTTTATTCTGCATTTTTCTTATTAATATAATAGAAATAATTATTATAGCTAAGTCAAATACACCCTTGTTTCTACCCATAATAATCCATCGCATTGCCTCTAATGAAAACATAATTATCACAAGTACCTTATAGGAAATATTTAATCTTTTAAAATACACTACCGACAAAGGAAATGCAGCCCAAGTTATGGGAGACGTGAGTACAATTATTAGAAAAATTATTCCGCCTTCACTTCCACCACCAAATGATTCTTTATAAGCGGAAAGTGGATTTGTAATTCCATTGATTGTCTGGTCTATTAGTGCTGATAATGAAAAGATTGATATATTTGTATAAGTAATTGTGCTTATAGAGGTCATTATTATTCCGAAAATGATAATAAATTTAATAAATCGCTTTATTTTAATACTATTGGAAGTTATTAAATTTTCCTTTTTCGAATCTAAACCAATAGGAATACGGGCTTTATTTATTTCATATAAATACCCGAATGAAAAAAACAGCTGATATAATAATAAAAATGTATAAAGAAAATATGGATTGGTATTTATCCAAGTTGTAGGTCCAAATGTATATAAAATAAGGGTGAAAATAAAATAAATTTCAGCAACCAATAATGGTTTTAGAAGATTAAACCTTGTCCTATTTCTTATTGATTGAGGATTATTACTTTGATCTGATTTAGTTTCTAACATCTGTTTTTCAGTCATTAATTAAACCTCTTTATCTAAAATAATCAACTGTAGAACTTCTCTTAATTAAAATGCTTTTCTAAAATATCAATTGAACGTTGCAAATTTAAGTTACTTTCAATAAATTTACGTCCATCACTCCCTTTAATTGACAATTCTTTACTTATTGCCATCGCCTTAATTTTTGATACAAAAGAATCGGCATCCCCCGACCATACCCATTCACCACAGTTGGACTCTTCTATTAAATCTCGAAGGTCAGTGATCTTATCTGTAGCTGCAAGTACGGGTTTGCTATACTCCATATAGGATAAAATTCGGGAAGGATAGTTTGGAATTGTAAATCTAGGATCTAACACGATTAGTCCTACATTACATTCTTTTGTAATCTGTTCGTATTCATCTCTGGGTAGATTTTCAATTAAAAGGGCATTTTTAACTTTTTCTTTTCTAATTGTCTGTTCTAACTTATGCCTATCTGTCCCTCTACCAATGAAAAGAAAATATATTTCCTCATCATTTTTGCACTCCTCAACTGCCTTACACAACAACTTTATATACTGTGGTCTCCCCATATTACCTCCAAAAAGAAAAACACAGGCTTCATGAGGAATACCATAGCGTTCTCGCATGGGAAACCCACTATCTTTAATATTATTTGTTAGTTTTTTTGTGTTCGGGAAGATTTCTACTTTCCCTTTATCCAACCAAACATTGTGTTCAATTATATAGTTTTTGTTTGCAACTGACATACATCCAATAATATCAGCAGTGCGATATAACATTCTTTCCTTTGCCGCAAAATATCTATACAATAATCCATTACTCTTTATAATTTCCAAATCTACTGCATTTTGTGGAAAAATGTCCTTCAGCATTAAATAGGCTGGACAGTGAAATTTTTTCTTAGCCCATGCAACAAGACCAGCATTGGTTACTGGAGGAGCTTCAAATAAAATAAAATCAAATTCTCTGTCTCCTAGAAATTTAGTAATACCTTTTTTCATTAAAATTGGGATTTTTAAAGTAGTTATACCTTTTTCTATAAAACTAACATCATAGTAGTTTCCGGTCACAATACGTAGTACATCAAAACCTCGTTCTTTCTTCATTTCAGTATGTTGTTTATTTCTAGCCTGTTCCGATACAGCTACTGTAATCTCATGACCAGCTTCATTTAATGCCTCTGCTAAATCTGTATAAATAGTAGCCCCCTTATCTGGTTCTGGAAAAGAAGTCGCAATGTATAGTACTCTCAAAATATCTCTCCTCATTTTCTGCCGCACACCATTTTCTCGTATAATTAGTTAGAGTTCCACTAAAAGTTCCACAAATGATAAACCTGGTGACACCCAACTTGTTTACAACCAACTTTATGGTAAAAGTTAATTGCACCCAAGTTTCGTAATTGGGTGCCAACCTTAATTTCTTTAACACCTTGTTGATATGCTCCGTATTCTACTGCCTTAAATAGGCTAGTTCCAATACCACCTTTAGTTTCTTTTTGAGACACAGCAATTAGCTCAATTACACATGCATTATCTACATACGAAAATAATAAAAAACCATTAATATCGCCTATTTCATCCTTAGATAATGCATAAAACTTGTCAGTCTTTTCAAAAGAATTAATAAGCCATTGTTGATAGACCTGATCCCCACCACGTTTAGCTAATTCAGGGTCCTCTGTAAATTTCGAGAACTGGAAATCTGCTATCTTTATGATTTGATCATTCTTTTCTAGTGCTTGGTGTATTGTTACGTTCTTTGATTTCTCATCTAAAGCTAACAATTTTTTCTTAAATTGTATATTTATATCTACCAAAAATGCTGTAGTATTTTTCCCAATTAACTGTGCATTAATGGGCTCAGAGTTCATATTCATGATTGAAATAAACTGATAATCTTTAAACCTAGTATTTAATTCAAGCCATTCATTTAATGTAAGAGGTTTATGCAGAGTAGATTTCGCACTAGCAACACCAAAAAAGTCTGTATCCCATTTCAATTCATTAAAAGTTACTGATATTCCCATATTTTCCAATACAATTTTCCCCTTACATTCCTACACTTGTATTTTTATTTGATTTGGTACTCTTTTCTGTTACATATATATCTTCGCGCTTCAGTACCGTTATAGCTGTTTTGGAAAATATTTTAATATCAAGCCACCAAGAAAGGTGATCAATGTAGTAAATATCATTTTGAATTCTTTCTTTCCACGGCACAGTATTTCTATAGTACGCCTGATTAAACCCCGTTACTCCAGGTCTAACTTCAAGCTTTCTTTCATCATTACCCTCATATAACTCATGATGCTCTGGTAAGTCAGGTCTAGGACCAATAATACTCATATCACCCTTAATTATGTTTATAAGTTGAGGAGTTTCATCAAGACTTGTTTTACGGATGAACTTTCCAATGGTTGTTAATCTAGGATCATCTTCTGCATTAAACGTTGAACCATCTTCATTTCTCAAATCAGGAGCATTCATTTTCATGGAACGGAATTTATACATTTTAAATATTTTTCCATATTTTCCGAGTCGTGGTGCATTATAAAAAATTGAGCCTTTGTCTTGAAAGTAAATAATTGACCCTACAATAACTAGAATAATAAACCAGAATGGTAGGGCTATTAAAGCTAGCATTAAATCAAATACTCTTTTAAAGAAATGCTTATACATCTTGCAACCCACCTATAACTTCATTTAATGCTTTTTTCATATTTCCAGTCACGTACTCGACATCTTCATTAGTCAACAAAGTATGAAGAGGAAGCGTAATTTCATTAACATACTGCTTATAAGCATTTGGATAATCCTTAATATTAAATCCTAGATCCTTATAGGCCGTAAACATTGGTAATGGCTTATAATGGACGTTACATGCAACACCCACTTCAGCCATTTTAATAATAATTTCATTTCTCTTTTCTTCACTAATTCCAGGAATCCTAACTAAATAAAGATGGCCTGACGAGGCAAAGTCCTCACCATAATGCTGCAAGCTTTGAATACCTAATGGTCGAAGCGCTCTATCGTACATCTCAATAATCTCTCTACGTCTTTCTAGCAGACTTTCATATCTATCTAACTGTATTAAACCAATACTGGCCATAATATCAGTCATATTGCACTTATAGGCTGGATAAACAATATCATATTCCCATGCACCTATCTGAGTTTTTGCTAGCGCATCTTTAGATTGACCATGTAGGCTATATAGCATAAATTGCTTATAAAGCCAATCATCATCTAACCCACCATCATTTCGCCAGACAACAGCTCCACCTTCAGCCGTTGTAAAATTCTTTACTGCATGGAAAGAGAAGCAAGTAAAATCCGCAACTTGCCCACATTTCATTCCTTGTCTCTCCGCTCCAAAAGCATGAGCAGCATCCGTCATAATAATTATTCTATTAAATAAAGACTGAACTTCATTATTTGGCTTAAATAACTCTTTCTTATTTTCTACTATTTCAAAAATAGTATTGTAGTCGCACATCTTCCCGGCAATGTCTACAGGAATTATGGCTTTAGTTTTTTCAGTTATTGCGTCTGCTAATTTAGAGTAATCCATTTCAAATGAATCTTCGGCTGTATCAACTAATATTATTTTTGCCCCTACATGTTCTATAACAGAGGCAGATGCAGTATAGGTGTATGCAGAGGTAATGACTTCATCACCAGGTCGGATACCTAAAATCCGAAGTGTAAGCTCCATAGCAGCTGTTGCTGAATTCAAGCAAACAGCTTTGTTTGTCCCGACGTATTTAGCTATTCTTTTTTCAAGCTCTTTAGTTCTTGGTCCAGTTGTAATCCAACCCGACTTCATTGCTTTTACAACCTCTTCAATCTCCGCTTCTTGAATATCTGGTGGAGAGAATGAAATATTTCTTAAATACGTTTTAATCATTTTAATTTTCCTCGCTTAATTTAAGTTAGTTTAGTTTGTTAGGACTTGACTGAAATCTGTTAAACCACTCTTCCAACCAACTACTGACCCACTAAATTTAATCTACCTTAGATGCCTCATAAAAATTATTCTGTCCTTTAAGTTAATCAGAATATAGGTTTACAAAAAGATCACATTAATGGCGAGTTTCTACTATTATATTTACTTGTTATTTTTAGCTCTTTGTAAATCACCTAACATACAAGCGGGTCCCTCACAAAAAGGACCCTCCTTGTTTATTTAATTCACATTCTTGACTAACAGCCGCTCTTTCTTATTTGCCAATCCCAAAACATACTGGGACAAATAATCACCATTAAACGACTGATGATTTTCTATAAGGTTAGCTACTCTCTCATAATCAAATTCCACAGTCTTTCCTATAAATATCTTTGGAAATACCTCTTTCTTATGAACCTCATTTTCTCCTAAGAGTTCTTCATACATCTTCTCTCCAGGTCGAATCCCAGCATACTTAATTCCAATTTCATCAAGGTTATAACCTGAAAGTTTAATAAGGTTCTTAGCAAGGTCTACAATCTTAACAGGTTCTCCCATGTCTAAAACAAAGATTTCCCCGCCTCGTGCTAACGCACCCGCTTGCATAACTAGTCGTGAAGCTTCTGGAATTGTCATGAAGTAACGAGTCATATCTGGGTGTGTCACCGTAACTGGTCCACCGTTTTGAATCTGATTCTTAAATAGTGGAATAACTGAACCTCGGCTTCCTAATACGTTACCGAAACGTACGGCGACAAAGTTTGTTTGGCTTTCCTTGTCCAATTTTTGAATAACCATTTCAGCTATTCGTTTTGTTGATCCCATTACGTTTGTAGGATTAACCGCTTTATCAGAAGATACAAGGACGAAAGTTGTGACACCAAACATATCTGCTGCTTCAGCTACGTTCTTCGTACCAATTACATTGTTCTTAACGGCTTCTTTCGGGTTATCCTCCATTAACGGAACATGCTTGTGTGCTGCTGCATGGTAGACAACGTCTGGTGCATGTACACTCATCACTTCAAAGATACGATCACGGTCTTGAATATCTGCAATAATAGGAATAATTTCAAAATCTTTACCGTGTTTGTTTTGAAGTTCCATATCAATTTGATAGATGGAGTTTTCACCATGACCTAACAATAGGAGCTTTTTTGGTTTGAATCTGCTCACCTGTCGGCAGATTTCTGAACCAATTGATCCACCAGCACCTGTAACCAATATTGTGTTTCCTGTCACTGTCTTTGAGATGCTATCAATATCAAGTTGTACAGGATCTCTGCCTAAAAGATCCTCTACTTGCACTTCACGGAATTGGTTAACAGATACTTTCCCCGATACAATGTCTTCAATCATTGGCATAATCTTTGTTGTTGCTGTAGTTTTACTGCACTCTTGATAGATTTTCTGAATTTCTTTCTTGTTTAAGGAAGGGATGGCAATTATGATCTTTTCAACGTTAAGTTCTTCAACTAGCTTCGGAATATCTTTGGTTTTGCCGAAAACGGTTACACCATAAATCTGAAGTCTTTGTTTTTTGGGATCATCATCTACAAAAGCAACTGGATATAGATCAGAGTCATTGCTCTTTTTCAATTGACGAACAAGCATCGAACCTGCAGAACCCGCTCCAATAATTAAAGCTCTTTTATTTTCAATCTGTGAGTTTATGTAACTATCTCTAAACATTCTCCAAGAGAAACGTGATCCGCCAATCAGGATAATATGTAGCATCCATGTAATCCCAAGCACGCGTACATACACGTTACCATTTACAAGTAATTGAATAAGTCCAGCTGCAAGAATGGATAACGTAACAGCACGAACGATTCCGATCATTTCTCCAACACTTGCATATTCCCATGCCCTTTGATACAAGCGATACCTAAATGCAAATAAATGATGACTGGCAAGTAGTGTAATAGAGCTAATCGTGAGCATATTGAAGTTATAAATATTGAAGTATGGATTAAGCGTATAATAACCTACATAAATTGACGTTAAAACGATTAACGAATCCAGTAGAATCAGCATCGATACCCGACTTTGATAGCTCAAACGAAACCCCTTCTTTTCGTTGTATTTTGACAAAGTAATACCCTAAGGAAAATGGAGACATTTTACTTAGGGTATTAAATTTTAATTAACTGACGTTCTGTATTATTTAACAATGCAGTTTAATGGTTTACTTTCATTTGTTCTACCATTCGCTCTAATTCTGGTAAGAGTTGCTTACTAATTTCTTTATCTTTTAAAGCAAATTCAAGCGTTGTGGTTATAAAGCCTAGTTTCTCTCCAACGTCATATCTCATACCTTCAAAGTCATAAGCAAACACGCGCTGATAATGGTTGAGCTTCTGAATGGCATCAGTCAATTGTATTTCTCCGCCAGCCCCTGTCTCCTGCTCTTCGAGATAAGAGAAGATTTCAGGCGTTAATATATAGCGGCCCATAATGGCTAAGTTAGATGGTGCTGTTCCTTGTGCTGGTTTCTCTACGAAATTCTTTACGCCATATAAATGGTTGAAGGAGCTGATCGGATCTATGATTCCATAACGGCTTGTCTGTTCGTCCGGTACTTGCTGCACGCCGATGATGGACGCCGTTGTTTCTTCATACTTCTCAATGAGTTGCTTTAAACAAGGCTTGTCCGCTGTGACGATGTCGTCACCTAGAAGGACCGCAAATGGCTCATCACCTATAAATTTTCTTGCACAATATACGGCATGACCCAAACCTTTTGGTTCTTTCTGACGAATATAATGAATATCAGCCATTTTTGACGTATGTTTGACCTTTTCTAAAAGATCGAATTTCTCTTTTTCGAACAGGTTCTGTTCGAGCTCGAAGGCATGGTCGAAATGATCTTCAATCGCTCGTTTTCCTTTACCTGTTACGATAATAATGTCTTCAATGCCTGATTCAATTGCTTCTTCTACGATATATTGAATTGTCGGTTTATCGACGATCGGAAGCATCTCTTTTGGCATAGCCTTTGTTGCCGGCAGAAAACGGGTCCCTAATCCTGCTGCCGGTATAATGGCTTTTTTCACTTTTTTCATGGTGAAGAACGTCCCCCTTTAAAAGATTCCTAAAAATTTCTTTTTTCGAATATGTGAAGGCTGCTGAATTAGAATGCTTTCACCCTTCATCACATGTTCTGCATTTTCTTGCAGATAATATCTAGCTTCTATGCCATATCGGTTTTGTATCACTTCATACGCTTCGGCCAAATGAAAACCGCGGCTTGTTGTGTTGTGCGCATCTGAGGCAATAAAGTGCGCCATGTTTGCGTGTATTAAGTCATGAGAAAAATTCATGATCTTCTTTCCAAAGTTTCCAACGATTGAATTTGCTGTAATTTGTGTCAGTGCCCCTGAAAGAATAAAGTCATATAATAAATCTGGATTTTCTAGAATTTCGCTGTTGCGTTCCGGGTGAACAATGATAGGGTGATAGTTTCTGAGAATAAGCTCATATAGTATATCTGCCGCGTAGGCTGGGACACTGGAAGAAGGAAGTTCAATAAGTAAATAGTTCACTTTGTTATGCAACGGTAATAAATAGCCCTGTTCTAGATCCTCGATTAATTCTTTGTATAGGCGAATTTCTTGTCCGGCGAGAATGTTTAACGGGATCTCTCTTTTGTTCAATTCTTGTTTAAAACGCTCTATTTCTTGCTCAATACTTGCTCTTTCGTTTTCAAACCTGCCGTTTCGATGATGGGGAGTTGCATATAAATGCGTAATTCCTTCCTCCACTGCAGCCTCAGCCATTACAATTGCATCTTCCATGGTCTGGGCGCCATCATCAATTCCAGGCAGAATATGACTATGTATATCAATCACACACTTCCCACCTTTATCGGGACTATTGAACTATAACCCTATGTAACTAGTGCCAATTACTTATGATTGGAAACATAACGCTATATTACCATAGCTGTAAATATTTACAATAGGGTTATTTTGTCGAACCTTGTTGTCCCTTATGATTTTCCGTAATAGTAATAATAATTTTCATTTCTGACATCTTTTCCATTTAACACTGAACCAATAAGGTTTGCCTTCGCATGCACAAGCAGCTCTTTCGCTTTCACGGCCCCTTCAATCTGAGTTTTTCCGCTGGATACTACTAAAATTACTCCATCTACTTTATTAGAAAGCAATTGAGCATCTGTTACAGCCATAACAGGTGGTGTATCAAACAAGATATAATCATACGAGCTTTTCGCATCTTCTATTAACTGATTCATTGACTTCGAATTGATCAACTCTGACGGATTGGGAGGAACGGGTCCACTCGGTAAAACGTCTAGATCTGGAATTTTTGAACTAACAACCGTTTCGTTCAACGTTTTTTGGCGAGTTAACACATTTGTTACCCCATAGATATTACTTACTTTAAATGTATAATGAACAGTCGGTTTACGAAGGTCGCCGTCGATCAGCAGGACACTTTTCCCTTGTTGGGCTAAAACAACAGCTAAGTTTGCGGCGGTTGTAGATTTCCCTTCTCCTGGACCGGCTGAAGTGACCATTAATGTTTTAAATTCTTTGTCGACCCCAGCAAACTGAATGTTTGTCCGGATGGTTCGGTATTGTTCCGAAATGGGAGACTTCGGATTGTTGTGTGTAATTAAACTTCTTTGGGTTAAATCCTGAATGGTTTTTCTATATTTACGAGCCAATGGTTTCACTTCCCATCCGTTTTCTAGCTGCTTTTTGAGCAAGTGGTGCTCTTTCATCTTCAACAGAGATTTTTGGAATTACGCCTAATACCGGGATCTGAAGAATGTTTTGGATATCTTCTTCTGTTTTAATGGTGTTGTCCAAGTAATCCATTAGAAATGCAAGGCCAACTCCTGCCATCAACCCTACTACTAACGCAATTGCAATATTTAATAATGGTTTCGGCTTTACAGGTAATGGGTTGTCCTTCAGTACAGCTGGCGAAAGAATTTTGACATTATCGACGTTCATAATTTCTGGAATCTCTGTTCTGAATGTATCTGCAATGGTATTTGCAATGGTTACGGCCTTAGTAGGATCTTCGTTTTCAACAGTTAAGTTAAAGACTTGCGCGTTTTGTTCGCTGCTCACCGTTATTGCATTGTTAAGAATCTCTGAGGATTCACTTAGATTTAGTTCTTCTACTACTTTATCTAAAATGGTAGGACTTTTTATAATTACACTATACGTATTGATCATCTCAACATTTGTTCTTACTTGGTTAACGTCAAGCATCGGTTGTTCACTAGATTTTTGGTTGACTAGGATTTGAGTTGATGCCTGATAAACAGGAGTCAGAATAAAATAAGAAATTACCCCACTGACAGCTACAGCGATTGCAGCGATTAAAGCGATCAACATCCACCGTTTTTTTAAGGTAGCTGCAATATCTTTTAACGAAATCGTTTCTTCCATATATGCCTCCATGTTGCTTTTTAATAGATTTTTAATTTCGTTGTATTATAGCATATTTAATTGGTAAAATAGACACTATTTTATAAATAATAGTAAATACTGGTCAATCTTAACATTATATTTACATAATGATTTCCATCTTACCAAAATAAGAAATGGAATATTCAAGCAATCCCACTCGTGGTATACTCCAAGAAAGACACATATCTTACATAGAAAGAAGCGAAACAAATGAAAAAGTTTCTTGTGATTTTTAGCTTAATCCTACTTATTACCGCCCTTGGAATAGGAGGATACGCCTACTATTTGTATGATTACGCCAAAAAATCGGTAAACGAAATGCATGAAGATGTGAAAACCGATAAGCCAAAACCCGTCGTGGAAGGCAAACATATTAAACCGATCACGATCATGCTCTTAGGGGTGGATGAACGTCCTGGCGACAAAGGACGATCTGATACAATCATTATCACTGCACTTAATCCGAAAAAAGAGTCCATGCTCATGTTTAGTATCCCTCGTGACACAAAAACTGAAATTGTCGGCAAAGGTTTTGAAGATAAAATCAATCACGCCTATGCCTTTGGGGAGACCCAGATGGCAATGGATACGGTAGAGAATTTTCTAGACACCCCTATTGATTATTATGTAAAGGTGAACATGGAGTCATTCAGAGATATCGTCGATGCGGTTGGCGGGGTTAACGTGAATAACCCAAAAGCTTTTGAATACGAAGGGCACTCTTTTCCAGAGGGAGAGCAAGTTTTAAACGGCAAAGAAGCACTCTCCTACTCTCGAATGAGATATGAAGACCCTAAGGGTGATCTCGGACGAAACGACCGTCAACGTCAAATTATTACTTCTATTATTGATAAAGGGGCACGCGTTTCATCAATTACAAAGTTTGATAACATCTTAAAAATATTAAGTGAAAACGTAAAAACGAACATGACGTTTGAAGAGATGAAAGATATTCAGAAGAATTATAAAAACGCACGAAATCATACCGAATCAACAGAAATTAAAAGTTCTGGAAAAATGATTAAAGGCACTTATTACGGCATTGTGGATGAAACCGAGAAAAAACGAATACATGATTTGTTAAATGAACATATAAACAAATAGGACATTTGAACCAGACTTGTAAAAAGGTCTGGTTTTTCTGTATATTTTCGTAGAATTGTTTTCATTACGTAAAAACTGTCTAAAGACGACGATTTCTGTCAAAAAAACAGTTGTTTAATAAAGTAATAGTTTTTTGAATCTTTCGACAAAATCCCTTAATTTACACCTCTTACCAATTTATAGGGCATATGATACCATGATAAAAGTAGGATGAACAAAAGGGGGAAACTTTATTGTCTACGATTTCTGTACTTATGGTTGAGCCGACTAAGCGCCCGTCCATTACTTCTATTGAAAATGATTTAGAAACATTTGAGAACATTGTTAATGGACCGCTTGATATGCAGCCATTCTATCGATCGCCATTCAAAATTGTTTGCAATGTAGATAACGGTTATGAACTTACGTACGGCAAAAGAAAGCCTTTAGATACTTTCTTTGTTGTTAAACATGATGGAGAATTTCAAAGCATTGACCGCGCAGAAGCAGAGGAAGTTCGAGACTATCTTAAAGAAAAAATGAAAAAATGGAAGTAGGAAAAAGTCGGCAAAACACTGCTGACTTTTTTTGTCGTCTCTTGTATATCCTTCTATTAAACATAGGATCAGCTACTCTCTCTATTATTTTCAATATTCGACAAATTACGTCCGCATTATTATCTATAACCTGCTATATTTATAAGGTAGGACAATTTTTGAAAGGAACGTGATGATATGTTCATTAAACAAACGTTTAAAAGATTGCTAGCCACTTCCCTTGCAGCGGGCCTTATTTCCTCCCAAGTAACAATGCCTGTTTTTGCAGAGTCAGATGATGATGAAAAGAAGCGCCATAAAAATAAAACATACAACCTTTCCCTCATGCATACGAACGATACACATGCACATTTAGATAATGTTCCAAAACTAGTAACTGCAGTTAAAGAAGTGCGCGCGGAAAACCCTAGCACTCTTCTGCTTAATGCAGGTGACGTATTCTCAGGCACGCTTTATTTTAACGAATTTCAAGGACAAGCTGATCTTGAGTTTATGAACCTATTAGATTATGATCTTATGACATTTGGAAACCATGAATTTGACTTAGGTGCTAGCCCAGAAGGTCATCAGGCTTTAGCAGCGTTTGTTAAACAGGCTAATTTCCCTTTCGTAAGTTCGAACGTTGACTTTTCTAAAGACCCATATCTAAAAGAGTTATTTGAAGGCTACGCTCTTCGTCCAAAAGATGGCAGAATCTATTCATCTGTCGTAAAAAAAGTTAACGGTGAATATGTTGGTTTTATCGGTCTGACTACAGAAGAAACGAAGGACATCTCAAGTCCAGGGAATGTTGTTTTTCAAAATTATATAAAAGAAGCTAAAAAAGAAGTAAAGTTATTAGAACGTTTTGGTATCAACAAGATTGTTGCGATTACTCACTTAGGACTGGATGATAACCCAGCTTATGACAACGATGTGGAACTTGCCAAAAACGTTGATGGAATTGATGTTATCGTTGGGGGACACAGCCATACCCAGCTGAATGAGCCCGTTGTTGTTTCAACAGATGAAAGAGGAAAAAAGAAAGATTCTACTGTCATTGTTCAAGCCTCCCAATATGGAAATTACTTAGGAAAGCTTGATGTGCAGTTCAATAAAAAAGGAAAAGTGATCGGACAAGCTGGAAAGTTGATTAAAGTTACAGATAAAGCCCCAGATTCAGAAGCTGCTGCGCTGCTAGAAAAGTATTCTAGTAAGATTGAAGAAATAAAGAAGAAACCAACAGGCGCTGTTGCTGAAAAAGCATTGGCTAACCCGCGATTAGGACAAAACGGCAGTGAAGTCAGTGTAAGAAGCAACGAAACAGAGCTTGGAAACCTGATCACAGATGGCATGTTAGATAAAGCTAAGGAATTTAACCCAAATGTGGTAATGGCGTTCCAAAACGGCGGCGGAATTCGTGCCCCAATTGATCAAGGTGAAATCACATATGGAGAAGTGTTAACGACGCTTCCGTTTGGAAATACACTTGCAACAATGAAACTTACGGGTTCAGAGATTAAAACAGCACTCGAGCATAGCGTAAGCCAAGCACCTAAAGAAAGCGGCGGCTTCCTACACGTTTCTGGAATGAAGTTTACCTATGACAGCACAAAAGCTGCTGGAGAACGTGTTGTTTCTATGGAGGTAAAAGCAGCTGACGGAACATTAACGCCTATTAACTTGCAGCAGGAATACGTGATTGCAACAAACGCGTTTACAGCAAAAGGCGGAGACGGATATACCGTATTTAAAAATGCGTATGAACAAGGACGCGTAACGGATCTAGGTGCGTCTGACTGGGAAAACCTTCGAGATTATGTAGCTAAATTAGTAAATGTTAACCCACAGATTGAAGGACGCATTGTTGATCTATCTAAGTAAAAGTTTAGAGGCCTTAGGACCTTCCTAAGGTCTTTTTCTATGTCTTAAACATGACTTTATACCCACGTTAAAAGTAATGTTTTATGTTAAATTATGGTATATGTTATATAATTTACCTTAAGGAGGGAGTAATGATTGAATCGAGTAAAACCAAAGCAAAAAAATAAATTACATATTCCTGTAAACATCTATAAAGGGGAAAAGCTCGTTAAAGAAGCTGAGAGTATACAAGAAGCTGCAAGATGGCTTAAACAAGATACAGAAGATCGTTTTAAGAGATTCTCTGTTATTACAAAAGGCATTTGGTATTATGCACATTATTCCTATAACGGATATACATACTATTTTGAAACGGATCCAGCTGCGGTTGCACTTTATTTTGAACGGATTAACCGAAAAATTTTAACTCGAATTCAATCAGATGAAGCTCTAAACAATCTTGGACGATACAAAACGTGGAAAGCTGAACCTAATCTCTTGGAACACACTAATAAAGAAGTATCTTTCCTGTTTCATATTTAGCTATCAGTTTTCATTTTGATGTAAAGTGTATGTTAATTAGAAAGCCAGCACAGGGATGCTGGCTTTTTTATTTTGTTACGCGTCCAACCAATTGTAACGAGGGATTACTTCGTGTGCTGCTCGTTCTCTTCTCTTTTCCGTGCTGAACATGCCGGTTAGTGTTCCATAGTAATACTGGGTAAAGCTCGTTTTAATCTTGTGGCGTTTGTAGTGGAAAATCGTTGCTTTGAAGGCATCGATTACGATGGATGTCAGCTGAACAAGAGGCGTTTGAAAGTTAAACTTTTGATAAGCGAAGATAGCTTTTTGCCAGAAGGTATAAATCTCACAAGCTCTATCAAAGAATGGTTTTACTGTTTGTATGAATTCTCGTGGAACATTATCAGGTACAAAGGAGTGGTCGAGGTCTTGAAGTTGAGGGGTTCTAGAGTAAGGTTGGAAAGTGTCATTGTCGTTCTTTACGTGACGTATGTTTAGATCTTTATTTTCTAGATTTAATAGGAGATTTATAGATTCTTGAGCCAAATGGTGGTTCTCTCCTCTACTCTCAGAAGGAGTTTCAGATTGTTGCCGATAAGTCAGTTGCGTTTCGGACGATGCCTCAATTGGTTGAAAAACAAAGACATTGTGTGCAAATCCCCCGTTTGATCGATAGGTATTAAGTATGTTAAGAAACCCCGTTGTTTTAGCTTTTCTGAGCATCCTAACGAAGGTTGCTCTCGAAATTCCACCTAGTTTGCCAGCGCATGCTGATACGAGTGTGGCAATTTTCGCATTAGCCACTCCAGGCACAACAACACTATATTGACTTAATACTTCAAATGCCATAAATTCTGAACGAGTGAATAAATCTGGGTGTTGCCGCAAAAATTGTTCCTTGTGCGCGTTAAACACCTCCACACTTTGAAATTTACTTAAATGCTTAAACTGATAAATGTTGCCTGCTCTCACCATTCTTCCTCCCTTAACTTTTGACTCATCTATAAATGATTAGAGAAAGAGAAAAAAAGCCATGAAGTGTAAAAAGAAAAGAGGCAGCTTTAAAGATAAGCCACCTTATTAATGATTCCAATGAAATTTTTGATTTGATTGTGTTTCACTCGCAAGTTGTTGTTGTGTTAGAGCAATCATTGGCAACCCTTCCTGGAAGGTTGCAGCAGGAGGTTCTCCCTCTTTTACTGAAAAAGGAGTCCCAAGAGCGATATATGGGTATAGCTCCTCAATATGATCATTGAAAAGACGAATGCATCCTTTCGTTGAGCGGCTACCGATTGAGAAAGGATTATCCGTTCCATGAATCGCATAATTGTCTTCTAACACAAGTCCCCTTGTTCCGAAAGCTCCATCTCCCCCGTTTGGATTCACGACCCTTTCAGTAATGATACTCTTGTTAAATGGCAGCTTCTCTTTTCCAGATGCAACCGGATAAATGGACAAAACTTCCCCACTTCCTCTTACAAGGGCTAGCTTATTTACATTCTGAAAAAAATGAAGTTCCACGGTAAAGTCTTTTGGAATGTTACGTTCAAACACTTTTCCAGCAGAACTGATCTGTAATGGTGAACTACTAAAAATGTAATGTTCCTTAGGGATGTAAGATAAGGTGTTTAGCTGACCATTCCTTTTTAAAAGGTCATGTTCTGAGGTCGGATATTTCCCGTTTTTTTCTTTATATCGTTCTGCACCGTTTAAAAAAATGAGGCTGGGCAGTTCTGACGGGTCAGTCTTAGCTTGGGCAGAAACGATATGATTGTTTTCCGAGTAATAATAGTTATTTTCCTTCACCCAGTAGTTGTTAATGAGAAGCGGCAAAAAAAGCAAGAGCAAACATAAAACACTTGTGATTAAAAAGGTCCATAAGAAGGTTCTTTTCAATCCGTGTTCTGACCGTTTCTCAATTTTGGAAAGGTTCGATGACAATCCGTTCCATTCTTTAAGCAGAGAGTCAGCTTTGTAATAGCCTAGCGATTTTGCCTTTTCTAATTTTTTTATCGCATCAACGAACTTGCCTTGCCCATAAAGCTCTTTAGCATATTCATATAGAGCTTCTTTATGATTAGGCTGGCACCGTAGAAACTTTTTATAAAATTCAGGATCATCTTTTCTTATATACATATTAGGTCTTCCTTCAATTAAATCCTTTTTTAAATAATCCATGTTATCAGACCTTCCTTCATTGGATTTTGAAGTTCTTAATAAAGAACGACACAACCAAAAAAAATAGATTACTCTTGTTTGTTCTTCATACAAAACGAAATCATAAGATAATAGCTCATTTTATGTTATATATCACTATTATAGTTCTTTATATAGAACAAAGCAACTCTATTTTTTAAAAAAGGTTTATTACAAGGTGAGATGGGAAAGGTAGATTTAGTAAGAAATTTAAAAGGAGTGATGTGTACATGTCTAATCAAGAACATCCCAAAGGACAGCCAGCTCAGCACCAAAACCAACAGCCTGGTGTTGAATCAGAAATGACACCACTACCACAATCTGAAAGTCCGACATATATTGGAAGTGGAAAATTAAAAGATAAGTCCGCACTCATCACAGGTGGGGACAGCGGGATTGGAAAAGCAGTCGCGATTGCTTTCGCGAAGGAAGGCGCAAACGTTGCGATCGTATACTTAGAAGAATCAGGTGACGCAGAGGAAACAAAGAAACAAATAGAAGAAGAAGGCGTAAAATGTCTGCTTTTACGAGGTGATATCGGAGAAGAATCATTCTGTTCACAAGCTGTCCGTGATGTTGTTGGATCTTTTGGTAGCCTGGATGTGCTTGTAAATAATGCAGCTGAACAGCACCCACAGCAGAATTTTGAGGATATTACCGCTGAACAGCTTGAGAAAACATTTCGAACAAATATTTTTGGTATGTTCCATTTAACAAAAGCTGCACTTCCTCATTTGAAACCAGGAAGTACAATTATTAATACAGCCTCCATTACAGCCTATCAAGGACATCCGGAACTGATTGATTATGCATCGACAAAAGGGGCAATTGTTTCGTTTACCCGTTCGTTATCCAATAATCTTGTCAAGAAAGGAATTCGTGTAAACGGGGTTGCACCAGGTCCCATCTGGACCCCACTCATTCCATCCACCTTTTCAGCAGATAAAGTAGAGCAGTTTGGTAAAGATACCCCAATGGGCCGGCCTGGTCAGCCTGAAGAACTCGCTCCAGCTTACGTGTACTTAGCAAGTGAAGACTCTTCTTATGTATCCGGACAGATGATTCACATAAATGGTGGTAAAGTAGTAAATGGATAAACATAAAGCCGGCGCTAAAAAAGCGTCGGCTCTTTAAATCGTATAATCAAGGGATGGGTGAAATTCTCTAAACTTATAGTGGCGAAGTTTAGCCGTGTTCCATCGTTTCTCTAAAAGATTTAGTTTCTTTTTTACATAGTCAAATGGTGCTGTTCCTTGAAACTCATCTCCAAGGTAAATCTTACACTCATTCTTTCCTACGTACACTACTTTTAGAATATATCCATTAATGTGACAGATGTATACTCCATTCTCAAGACGAATCAAGGTTACACCTCTTCCTTAACCGTTCGTTTCCATGTTTCATATGCAATAAAGGCACGTATTTCTTCTTTTCCAATTCCCATATCCTTTGCTTGTGCTACAAGATCAACCCATTCAGGGTCAAGTAATTCTACACGTATATCTAACAATTGTTCCACAGGGACCTCCAAAGCAGTCGCTATTTTTTGAATCATATGCGCAGACGGGTTATTTTTATTACTCTCTATGCTGCTTAGATACCCTTTTGAAATACCCGCTTTGTTAGCAAGTTTCGTGATGCTGATCGCTTTTCGTGATCGTACTTTTTTTATTTGTTTTCCTACATTTATATTCACGATTGACATCTTCCTTCGCTATAAAACCTCCTCTTTCTGTAAAACAGCTTTTACAATGTAACGGTGAGTTGGGTTTTTCATAGGATGACAAGTAATTAAGGTAATCATGCTTTCGTTGTTTTCATTTTGAAGGACTGACAGGTCGGTAGGTAAAACGAGTAATTTTTCGGTTACAGAATAAGTGAACTTTTTCTGAGTCGTTTCAATCTGGATGAGGTCACCTTCCTCAACTTCTGGCAGACGGTTGAACTGTTTTCCGTACGTATAGCTGCGATGTGCAGCAATGGCTGAGTTCCCAATCTCACCTATAGATCCAGTTCCAGCTAAATGTCCAGCAGCCACTTTTAAATTTTTCTGAGAGGCTCCTTCCATAATGGGAATCATAAGGTCAATTTGGTTAATCGTAAGTTTACCTAGTATGCCGTTTTTTGGTGTTGTATTTGGTTGAGGTTGCTGTATTTCTAAAAAAATATCATCCAGCTGTTGATAGCTTTGTTGGATTACAGAATTGACCTCAGCCGCTTCCCAGTCTTTCAACAGCTGTCTTTCTACTTGAGAATAGTACATGCTTTTCGCTTTCGGATAGAACATGGTGCTTAAACCTATCACAAGCAACAAGTAAGCAAACCACTTCATCACTTAACCTCTTTTAAAGGGGTTTGGAAGAATAGATTTTTTAACTAGCAATAATCCTAGCCCAGCCAATGAAATGAAAAATCCTGTTAATAAGATTAAGAAAGGATTTTCTTCACCTGTTTGCGGCAGTGAACCTGTATCTTTATTTGGTGGATCAGCTGGTTTTGTTGGTGTTGGATTATTGTTTGGGGGCTCATTTTTATCTGGTGGATGATTGCCGTCATCGTCATCATCTTTTCCAGGATCATCAGGAGAATCCCCTTCGGCGTGAATGTGCAGTTCGACAACCGTACTTAATCCTTGAAACTCATTGCCCGATTCATAAGGAAAAGAAACGGTCACCTTAAGTTTTTCTTCTGAAAAACTCGTTAATGAACGCGGACTTTTAAATCCGATAAATTCATCTAGTCCACCCTCAAACAACACACTTGCTTGACTCTCAACCTTAATTTGGAGTTGCTTGTATAAAATCTCTGAGCCAGATTTCATCGTTGATTTTATGTTATATAAAAAGTCTTGATTTCCATTGTTTTGGATAATGAGTTCACGAGGAGCCCAATCACCGGGTTTAAAATTTTCGATATCAAAAACTACATGAGCCGGTAATGTATCTATTTTTATTTGCGGTGTAGTGGAATCTGCACCTGTACTGCCTATAGGTAAAAACAAAATAAGCAAAAGAAAGATACAACTGAGAAGCATAATAAATTTAAGTCTATTAAAATTACGTTTCATCGAATCTACCTCACTACTTTAATACTTTCCTAGAGGTACTATTTATAGAAAAAGGTGGGAGCTGTAGATTCCCACCTCTTCTTTAAATTTATCTTTCTTCCCCAGCTTTTTGTTTCGCATCAAATTTCCATTCAAGTGACAATGAGTCACCTTGGAATTCGTTTTGATCTTTCCCATTATCGACGAATTCAAATTGTACGAATAATAGATCACTTGATCCTGCTACAAGACCTTTTGTCCCCCACTGATCGCCAAACATTGTTTCAAACTTATTTTTAACTACTTTCGGATCCATATTTTTTAGTTCGGCTAACGTTGTAGACCAAATAGGTACATCTAGTTTGTCAACGTTAAACAAGAAATTGACTCGAATATGGTCACCAAGATCACTTGCATTCACATCAGCACTGTTCACTGTATAAGTTGTGTTCAAAACGACATTCTTAATGTCCAATGTTCCGCCATTTACAAGTTCAAACGTACGAAGCATGGTGTCTCCTGGCTTTAGGTTGTTAACATCAATAATTGTAGTAGGGTCTACAGACAAATCTAGAGTACCGGCAGCAAAGGTGTTATTCGTTACTTCTGAATCACTGAAATATGCATAAGTACCTCCACCTACTAATGACAATCCTAACGCTGCTGAAGCTACACCTAAACCTAATCTCTTTTTCAAACTCATTTTCTTTTCCTCCCCTTCACCCTTTTTGGGTATGTAAGTTTTTATATTGAATCCGCAAAGGTATGATTACCTTCCAGAATTTCAACCACCATTATTTTTCAGTTGTTGGAGCTTCTTTTTTCAGATCTACCTCTTTAATTCCGTTCCAAATGGTCATAGCTGAATAAACAAGAAGTAATAAACCTGGAAGGATTAACAGAAGTGCGGTACCGATCTTGGATTGAGCAGAAATTAAGAGATATCCGATGTAAGGGATGGTGAATCCGTTATATTCCCCTACCACATTTTCAGGTAGCACTGGCTCGATGTCGGGTCCATCGTTGCTGTCCCCTTTTGTAATGTACTGAGTTGCATTTCCTTTACCTTTAACTTCTAAAACTCGGTGAGTTATGAGCTTATCCGTTTCCTTGAAAATAATGACATCACCGCTTTTAAATCGCGTCATGTCCCCTCCAGGTTTTATGGCTATAATAGAACCTGTTTGGATATCCGGCTCCATGGAACCAGAATGTACGGATTTTATTTGATAACCCATTATCTGAGGTTCTCCACCAGATAGTTTGGAAGAAATGACGAACACTAACAATGCGAATAGAATGATGGTTAAGAAAACCGTAGTTAGTTGATTAAGCCACTTTAGTAATTTCATTTTTGTCCCTCCTTACTTTGTTCAGAGGAGCTGGAATCTGGTAGTTTTGAAGCTTCGTTTCCATTGTTATCCTGTTTATCTTCCTCAGCAACTTCGTTTGTAGAGGGTGGATCGTCAGTTGTACTGCCTTTATCTTCAGACACTTTCTTATCCTTCTCAGTCTTCTTTTTGGCTTCTTCTTCAGCTTGCTTTTTCTTGGCTTCTTCTTCTTTTTTCTTTGCCTCTTGTTCAGCGTGCTTTTTCTTTGCTTCTTCTTCTGCAGCTTTTTTCTTCGCTTCTTCTGCTTGCTGCTTTTCTTGTTGAATTTTTTGTTTTAATTCTTTTTCTGCTGTTTGAATATTTTTGTTCGCTTCTTTCATATCGTGGTGAATTTTTTTCAATTCGTTCTTTGCCATTTTTAATGCTTCTTCAATATATCTTCTAACTGTTTCGGATCCTTGAATCTTGTTCTTAAAATCGATTGTTTCTAAATCTAAATTTCGTTGTAAGATTTGAATAGAGGCTATAGCCGCTTTTTCTATCTCTGACATTTGAACGGTCATTTTTTTAGCTGAACCAATGGCTGTTTCTATTTCTTTTACACTTTTATTTTCACTTTTTAGAACTTCATTTATTTTTATAAGCTGTGTGGCCGATTCACTTGAGTTACCCTTAACCTTTTCTGCGAGTTCATTAGCATACTTAGGAAACATCCTTGCCGTTGATATGACTCCAGACGTCTTGGATTGATCTGAAAAAAAAGCATAAGTTGATGAAGTAAGTTGCGCTCCTCCATAAAGTATTAGAGTAAATAGGCCTATGATTATGTATCTTTGTTTTTTTTGTTCTTTTTTAAGTTTCCTTATCTTTTCTGCCCGTTTAGCGAACATTTTTTCACCTTCCGTTCAATTAAACTATTTGATGATTTTGTTCTTTTTAAAGAACGTTATGTCGTTATTATAGAACCCTTTTTCTTGTTTACAAACCTTTATATAAGGTGATTTACGTTCTTTTTAACGTACAAAAGGCCTAATTATCTAGTATTATCTTCCTTTTTCATATAATTTCGTTAATTTTAAAGAATTTGTTGTTCTTTTTAAAGAACTTTTAAAACCATAAAAACTACCTGTCCACTTCAAACTGGAAAGGTAGTTCACTTTTTCTGGAACTATTCTTATTTCATGTGTTTGTTATTGGTTATTTTCTTTCTAAATCATAATCCTTAATGATGTCCATAATTAATTGAATCTTAATTTCTTTCCAAAACTGATTAGCCACTACTTTATAACCACTTAAACTTAGATGAATGTCTTGTGGGTTTGGAAGATACTCTAAATAGTTATTGGCTATTTTTTCTTTCGTTCCAACGTAATGATCACCATTTGTTCCTGCTCTATATTCTATTTGATTATTTAACGCCGTTAATAAAGGTTCTAGCTTGGCTTGCTCTTGTTGTGGATAATATGGGAAAGGATTATAATACCCCATAATGAAAACATCTACATCCGGATTCAATTGGTCAATTGTGCTAAGAATCGTTTGCAAGTTCATACTCACACTTGCTATGGCGTCCGGAGCGTGTATCGGATCTGTCTTAAGCTTAATCAAAAGATCAACGGCACCAATATCAATTGTTATATGACTTGCTTCACTTATTTCTTTTCTGACATTCTGATTATATAAGATATCATTTTTTAAATGAACGGACGTATAACCAGGCACCCCAAAATTATCATAATCAGCCACTTTATAGCTGGAGTGCTTAAACTTTTTTACAATGTAATCTGCATACCCCATATCCATTTGTCCAAATGGAGTCTGTCCAGCTGCAAGTGAATCTCCTAAGGCAACATAATGGATCTCCTTCTTGTTTTTTTGATCGGCTTCAGCTGACCCATTTAGTGGAAAAGCAAGCATTACCGCACCTGCAAAAAATAAACGTAAAGCACTTTTCTTCATCGATTTCTCCCCTTTAAAAATAATATAGAGGAAACGTTTCCGCTTCCTCTATTTATATAACGTATTCTGAAAGTTTATTAGTTGGAGATGCCAAGCAAAAACAGATCAACAAACTCTTTACCTGATGTAAGCGTTTTATTTAATGGGCCGATTATACCTTTTGTTGACTTGACATAGGCGTTCTCTAAGCGGAAGCCATCTTTGACCATGCCGATAGTGTGTATGTCTTCTACATTTCCAGACACGTCAATACTTCTGAACTGAAGCTGCTGGCTGTTATTAATAGTAATAACATCCTGATACTGAATCCAGTCGCCGCCATTAATACGATACTCCGTTTTGGCTACCCCAGAGATATCATCTGTTGCTGCTAAACTAATTTTAAAATTATTTTTAACCATGGACATGGTAGCGAACGTTTCAGGAGCTGTTTGATCTGTACTGTATCGAATCTGCGCTATTGCAAATCCCCAAGTATTCGTATTAACAGGTCGAATCGTTACACGATCAAACGGTGCACCCATCGTTTTTGCTCCAAAAACTTTTATATCACCCGTAAAGCTTCCTGGATAACTAGTAGTAACGTTTTGTTTTAAACTTCCTACAAGGGTGCTTCCTGAATAATAATCAACGTTCATACTAAAGGTTCCATACAAATTTGGAGACAATTCAAAACCGAATGTAGTGGCAGGTTGTGACAAATTCAATGTCAATTCATTGTTAAGTGAAAAAAGTACGTCAGGTGTATTTGATTCAACATGAGGTGCCCAATCTGCATACCATCCATTTGGAACAATGCGTTTATCCATTGTTGAACTAAATGAAACTGTTTGCTTACCATCTGTTATAGAATCATAAAACTCATAATTAGTGAGATTTGAAAGATCTATTTTACTTGTAGAACTCGTGTATTCTGATGTAGGTGTAGTAATCGGAGTAATATTTCCGTTCACCTCTAAGCTGGTTGTGTTTAATCCTCTGATCTTAAAAGAAGGTTGCTGGTCAACAGTTGAATTTGAAGGTTTGCTTGCGCTAGTTGCCGCAGAAGGTGGGGTCGAGTCAGTTGAAGCAAAAGCTGTTGTCGGAATCAAAATCAGACTCGATAAGACCCCCGTAAGTAATAGTTTGTTAATTTTCACTATACCATCCCCTTTAAAAGATTTTTGTTACCAACTATATTGTATCACACTTGTTCTTAATTTAGACCGTTTAATCCTTTATATTGAACATAATGATAAATATCCCTTAAAAATAAATTTACAAATGGTCCCTCTTAACATATGATATTCTTAATAAAGAACAACTTGTTCTTTATAAATGAATACATACGGAGGGATTCATGGAAAGAGTGAACAAAGGCAACTATCATTTATTGGACAAGACCATTTTATTAAAATTAATTTAATAATGGAGGAGAAACAATGGGAAAATGGGGCAAGAAATTAAGTACTTCAATTCTACTAACGAGTCTTTCTATGAGTCTATTAGTGCCATCTGCCTTGTCACAGGGTGAAGTTTCAAGGTTAGAAAATCATTCTAGGGATTCTATCATTCTAGAGTCAGCTCCACTTGATTTACATATCGTGGATCAGGACCGATTAGCGAAAGCTTTGAAAACACGAGGTGTCATCCCTAAAAATGCCTCCCAAACAGAAACAGCGAAAGCCGTAAAAAAGTACATTGACCTTAAGAGTAAGAAAGGTATGACTACTACTTCTTCTTCGGCTAAAGTAAATAAGAATGCACAAGACATGTCAAAAAAATCAAAAGATTTCTTAACGAAACAAAAAGAAAAGTTAACTTACAAACTTAACAAAAACAACAATATGAAGTCTGGTAAAGGTAACGGTGTTATGAAAGTAAGTCCTGCTAAACCTGTAAAATATAAAGGAGAAGTTCGGAATGATAAAGTACTGGTTATCTTAGCCGAATTCTCCGACTTTAAGCATAACAATATCGATCAAGAAGCAGGCTATATGTACTCAAACGACTTTAGCCGGGAGCATTACGAAAAAATGTTGTTCGGAGAAAAAGATTTTGAGTTATTCGATGGGTCAAAGGTAAAAACGTTCAAACAGTACTTTGAAGAACAATCTGGTGGCAGTTACACGGTAGATGGATATGTCACCAATTGGCTCTCTGTTCCAGGAACAGCTAAAGAATATGGTGATGATAATCCTGCTGGAGGTCATGACAACTTAAGCCCAAAAGGACCCCGTAATTTTGTAGCAGACGCATTAAAAGCCGCTGCAAAAGAGGTTAATTTAGCTGATTTTGATGAACTTGATATTTATGATCTCGATAATGACGGCAACATAAACGAACCAGATGGATTAGTCGATCACTTAATGGTAATCCATGCAGGTGTTGGGCAAGAAGCGGGTGGAGGAAGATTGGGTAATGACGCGATCTGGTCTCATCGCTGGACATTAGGTGGTGTTTATCCTGTTCCTGGATCAGTTGGTCCCTGGAACGGAATGATGGGTGCTTATGATTATACAATTGAACCTGAAGATGGAGCAGTTGGCGTCTTCGCTCATGAATTTGGTCATGATTTAGGACTTCCTGATGAGTATGACACGCAATACACAGGAGACGGAGAACCAGTTGCTTCATGGTCAATTATGAGTGGCGGTAGCTGGAATGGTAAAATAGCTGGAACTGAGCCAACAAGCTTTTCTCCGCAAAATAAAGAATACTTCCAGAAAGTAATGGGCGGAAACTGGGCAAATATTACCGAGATCGATCTAAAAGATATTAATCGTACCGGCAAAATGATTCAAATTGACCAGTCGGTTACGAAGTCAAAGAACGCCGGTATTGTAAAAGTAAACTTGCCAAAGAAAAGCGTACCAAGTAAGTTCCAACCTGAAAATGGAAATCTGTTCTACTGGAGTACAAAAGGTGACAACATTCACACGACGATGACATCCCCAGAATTCGATCTTACTGGGGTTACAGATGCCACATTTACTTTTAGAGCAAACTATGAAATTGAAAACGGCTGTGATTGTGATTATCTAACCGTAACAGCCAAAACTTCAGACGGCGAGAAAAAAGTAATCGAAGTTTTAGGCGGAAATGCTACAAACGCCGAAGTAGATAAATATACCACTAACGGAAAGTGGGTAGATAAATCCTATAACCTTAGTGAATTTGCAGGTAAGAAAGTTGTGTTAGAATTTGATTACTTAACGGATGGTGGTCTGGCACCAGAAGGATTTGCCCTTGATAACGCAACATTAACAACAGATGGACAAGTAGTCTTTTCTGATGATTCTGAAGGCGAACCTAAATTTACGTTAAACAAATTTGAAACATTTAACGGAATATCATTCGCAGATCATTATTACTATATCGAATGGAGAAATACAAAAGGTTCTGACTCAGCTCTTCATTCGAGTCGAGGGGTAAAGTACAATACGGGAATGCTCGTATGGTATGGAGATGACAGCTTTACCGACAACTGGGTTGGAATTCATCCTGGCGAAGGATTTATCGGTGTAGTAGATTCTCATCCAAAAGCCATTGTAGGAATGAAAGACGGAAAACCAACCGTTGAAAACTCTACTCGTTATCAAATTGCTGATGCCGCTTTCTCTTATGATCAAACACCAAGTTGGTACATTAATTCACCTAGCCGGGGAATCTTTGATTATAAAGCTCAAAAAGGTGTTCCTGGATTTAGCGATGCTCTGACTTACATTGATAATACTGATTACAATGGAAGTGCTGAAGACGGAGTAATCAATGACGCAGGTAAGAAGCTTCCTAAATATGGTCTTAAGTTCTTAATCCTAGGAGAAGCAAAAGATAATTCTGCTGGTGTAGTGTGGATTGGTAAATAAAGACTGATATAGTAAAGACCTTAGCTCTTTGAGTTAAGGTCTTTTCCTCGTGGTTGAAGACAAAATCGTTTTTACGAAGGTACTTATTTAAATTTCAATTGAAACTCATTACATATTTGTTTCGTCTTACCAATAGAACAGCAAAGGAGGTCGTGCATATTGGAGAAAGAGAATTCGACTGCTGAATTTGATTTGCAAACACTCAGTCGTGAGGAAGTTCTTATTCGTTTAATGAAACAATACGGTGAAGAAATTAAACGTCTTGTGTTCTCTTTTATAAAAAATTGGCCACAGACTGAAGATGTAACTCAAGATGTTTTTATAACACTTTACACAAAACTGGATACATTTCGAGGAGACTCTGCCATACGCAGCTGGATTTACTCAATTGCTATTAACAAATCCAAAGATTATTTAAAAAGCTGGAACTACCGAAAGATGCTGCTGACCGATAAATTAAAAGGTGAATCCAGCAGTGAAAAAGATGCCCTTGAATTCCATGTCATTTCTAGTTCCGAGGATCAGTTACTTTATCAAGCTGTTTTACACTTACCTTTAAAGTATCGGGAAGTCATTCTATTACATTACTATAAGGAATTCTCCGTTCGTGAAACGAGTGAATTTTTATCATTAAAAGAAGCTACAGTCAAAACCCGGTTAAGTCGTGCAAGAAAACTGCTTCATGATAGGTACATTGAGCTTGGAGGTGAAAGATAATGGAAGAAAAATTAAAAAAACTGAATTATACCCTGAATAAAGAAATCTCCAAAACGAAAGTCTTTACAGAAAAGGATGAACATCACATTCTTTCTGAAATTAATCGGCTTTCAAAACCTAAAGTGCGACAGAAAAAACCGTTGTCACTTCTACCAAGATTATTAACAGCAGCACTCTTTTTAGGAATACTCTTTTCATCCTACGTCTTCTTTGATCAGGAATTAGCTTCTGATCAAAATGTTCAAACCAAAAAGGAAACGCCTGTATATTCTCTAAAAGTTTCTGGACAAGGATCCGTGCTTTATACAGATGTAGATCAAAAGCAATTAGTCGTTAAATTCCTTATTACAAACAAAACAACATCTACCATTAAGAAGCCATTAACATATCGTATTACTTTCATGAACGATAAATTAGTCAACGCTGTTGGCACTAAATCAGTCATGATTCAACCAGAAAACTTCTCTCCATTAGGACCGGAGAAAAGTGAGGGTATTTCAAAACAGTTTGTTCTTAATGCTGAGGTGACAAAAGAGGATTTATATCATGCTGTATACGTTGAAACCATTAATGATGATAAGACACTGCATTCATTTGTAATCAATCAAGTTGATTATGCTGTGGCTGAAATGAAAGATGAACTGGCAGAAAATAAGAAAGAGCCTAGTCAGGAAAAACCAAAAGAGATTTCAGAAGGAGAAGCGAAACAAATCTTTAATAAAAATTTAGCGGACATTAAGAGAACTCTTATTGAATCCGGAAAAAAGAATAATTGGAACTACGAGAATCCTGCAACATATGAAGTAGCAGGTCCAGATTTCGAACCGTATGTAACTCAAAATTTCTCAGAAACCGTGTTAACGAAATTACTACCAGATTACTATTGCGATTGTGATAATGGTCTTCTCCCCATGATAAATCAAGAGGTACGCTTTAAAGCAATTTCTATGAAAGAAGATACTATTCAAGTTTCTGGAATTCAACCAGCAACAGATATGACGAATATAGGATATAAGTGGACATTTAATTTAGTGAAAGAAGATGACAAGTGGAAAATGGACCATTGGCAAAAATCATCACTTGATGGTATAGATCTTAAATTATCAAAAGATGAAGCTGCCAAACTCTTAACAGCAGAGTCACAGACTCTAACCTTTTATAAGGAAATCGAATTAGAAAATAGTACGAAAGCTTATGTCTTTGGGGTTAAAGCTGAAGACTTTGAGACAACGCTGGCAATCAGTTCAAAAGATACAACGTTAGTGTATGATTATGAATAGAAAGTAACGTAGAGGATCACTCTTGAGTTATTACAGATGGCAGAGAAGTGTTGGTAGATTTTTTTTAAAGAATTTATCATAGTCTTTTCTTTACAGTTATTTTTTTCCATATTATAGTTTAGGTATAATGGATAATAAGGAGAGCGGTCAATGTATATCCTCCCGAGTGGCAGTTCGATTCATAGTGATTACGACTTTAATAATCACCGTTATCTGATGGTAGAGATAGAAGTGGTTTGCGTTAAAGAAAAATTGACCGTTTACTCAGGCTATATTGAAGATTTTAATGAAAAACTTGTCGTTGTAAATGGAAAGGCGTTTATTCGTAATCATTATTTGTTTGTTTCAAAGTCATGAATGTAGAAAAGGCAGCGAATAGCTGCCTTTTCTTATTGGAACAATCCATTCGTTACATACCGCTAGAGCTTGCGCCAACGACAACCAAGAACCAAAAGCCAAATTTATAAACAAAGGCAGCAACTCCTAATATAAGTCCCGTATAACTCATCCCTTTGCTTTGTCCTTTTTTGATGCCAACTGCTCCAAAAACAATGGCGAGAATCCAAGCTGGAAGCATAAACCACCCTAAAAATGGTACCAGACCCAGAACGAGACCAACAATACCAAGTACTAAAGAAGATACAGCCATACCATTACTTCGGGATACTTCCTGTTGCAATTCCATACACATCATCCCTTCTTGTTAAAATATGTAAACGGTTTATTTATATGTTGCATCAGTCTTTCTGTAGAACCATTTTATCAAGATAGACTTTTCCAATTACCTGCCAGGGAATAAATTGTTTTTTAGGAACCTTTTTTTAGCTGTGCCGTATTACATAAAAACGGGCAAAAGGAGATAAACATGTCAGATTTATTATTTTTGTTTGATCAATATCTTTTTATCTTTACTCTTCTTAGCCTTTTAATTCTGTTTTACCATGTACCTTCTATACTAAAATATATTAACCACAAGACTTTATCTCATGAACAATTCTCAAATAGTCTAACTACAAATTTAATTATTCAACTGTCCGAACTCATACCAGATGGAAAAAGAGTCATTTTCACTTTTCATAGAATGAAAGTTAAATGTACGTCAAATAAAGATTTGGAGGATTGCGGTCACCTTCTCTACTAAGAAATAAAGAGGAGGAGACGAATTGAAAATTATTGAAACTATTGTTTATCCATTCAGTCAATCTTTATATTTTGTCGCTGATGCATTGGATGGGAATTATGGTTTGGCAATCATTACTATTACAATGATTTTTCGTATGATTTTGCTCCCACTGTTTGTTAAACAGGCTAAACAGCAGAAGAACATGCGGAAAAGTTTACAGACTATGAAACCTGAATTAGAAGAACTTCAGAAAAAATATATGGATTGTAAGAAACCTGAAGAGCTTAAGAAAAAGCAAGAGGAAATGGTTCAATTATATAGGAAATATAACATCAATCCGCTAACTATCGGTTGCCTTCCGATGCTCATACAGCTGCCGATTGTTATGGGAATGTATTGGGCGGTCATTGAGACATCTGAATTATCCAATCTTTTCTTTCTGATGTTTGATTTTACAAAGACCAGTATTGTTCTGGCATGTTTGGCAGGTTTAGTTTACTACATTCAGGGAAAAGTAAGCCAGGATATCGTCCCTACTACTAGTCAACCAAATATGAGGTGGATGATCCTGTTGTCACCGATTATCATATTTATCGTTTCCCTTGCAAGCCCAGCGATTCTACCTTTCTACTGGTCGGTAAATGGATTACTGCTGATCGTTCAATCTGTGATAATAAAAATTTTCGTATAAATGAAAAAAAGCTTGCAGCGACTGCTGTAAGCTTTTTTTGTTTGTTTAATTGTAAAATAAGACCTCTTTATAAGGTATTTTTTAGCGCTCACATGCAATATAATCTTTATCTCTATCACTTTTTTTGTTAGCATCATATAACTCTTTTGATACAAAAGGCTTGTATTTTGTTTTTCCACCTTTGTTTTTAACGGAAGAAGAACGTGCCACTCCGCCCTTGTATACTTTATTGAGTTCGGTACAGTTCTTATATACTTTTGCTTTTGTTGTTGCTGCTTCTGCATTTGAAAAAGAAAAACCTACTATTAAACCTAGTGATAAAACATACATGGATGCTTTTTTCATGGTAAAATCGTCAACTCCTATATTTTTAATGATTTCCAATAATTATCATATTTTATTTAATTACTTATAGCAATCTATTTCTGGATTTCTTTCCCGCTCCTCTTTCCGTTTTTTAAGGAAGTTAAAAAGAACGATAAAAAAGAAGATGGGTAAATTCACCATCCTCTCTATCCTTTTGCTTAATCTAAATTCTTCAACTGAACTTCTGATACAACAATTTGAGATAAGTAATTTAACAAATCATGCTTTAATTCGTCTCGTTGCAACGCAAAATCAATGGTTGTTTTAATAAAGCCTAGCTTCTCCCCGACATCATATCGAACGCCATCAAAATTATATGCATAAACGTCTTCTAATCCGATTAGTTCTGCAATTGCATCTGTTAACTGAATCTCGCCACCCGTTCCCGGAGATTGGTTTTCCAGCAGTTCAAAAATACGCGGAGTTAAAATATAGCGTCCCATGATTGCGATTGAGGAAGGAGCTTCTTCCTGTCTTGGTTTTTCAACTACATTCATTAACGAGTAGAGACGGTCACTAATTTTCTTTCCGTCAATGATTCCATACCTGGAGACGTGTTCTTTAGCTACTTCCTGTACGCCGATAACCGAAGCTTGATGTTGTTTATACTGCTCCATCAACTGTTGTAAACACGGCTTATCTGATTTTACGATATCATCCCCGAGCAGGACGGCAAATGGTTCATCACCGATAAATTTTCTGGCACACCAAATGGCATGACCTAATCCCCTCGGCTCTTTTTGGCGGATATAATGGATATCCACAAGATTGGAAGATTTTTGTACGGTTTCTAACAATCCTAGTTTTCCTTTTTCAAACAAGTTCTGTTCAAGTTCGATAGATACATCAAAATGATCTTCAATTGCTCTTTTCCCTTTACCCGTCACAATAATAATATCTTCAATACCCGACTTTACTGCTTCTTCCACAATATATTGAATTGTTGGTGTATCAACAATCGGAAGCATCTCTTTTGGCATCGCCTTGGTTGCCGGCAAAAATCGTGTCCCTAAACCTGCGGCTGGTATGATTGCTTTCTTTATATTCATAACCATTACTCCCTCCTCTTAATCTTATTTATATGTTCACTTCTAAACTGGATATTCTAAACTCCTTCTTCAATTCAAATTATTCATCCAATACTTACATATGCTTTACATCCTTAAGATAATAAACAGTTTTACTTAATATTTGTTAAAGGAGGTTTGTTTATGGCTGACAAGGAAAGATGTTTCACCTTCATGGCGGTAAAGTCGTGAATGGTTGATACAAATACTCACGTTAAAGAGCTAAGTTATGCTGCATAGCTCTTTTTCTATTTCGCTTTGTTTCTTTTGAAAGTAGTTGTTATCCGTTGAGTCTTGCACTTTTCACTTGAAGCAATCGTCAGGAAAACACCCTCTATTTGTTGCCCATCTTAAATTTTAATGCATTCAGCTGCTGAACGTTTTGGCTGGGTTTATGATGCGCAACCACCCCTTGTGCCTGGTTTTTTTGGAGAACCACTCTGATTGTTTGAAGCAAAATTTTCAGGTCTAACATAAGAGATGAGTCACGGATATACATCAGGTCATAGCGAAGCTTATCTTCCACACTAGTGGCATATTTTCCAAATACTTGAGCTAGCCCTGTGATACCAGGCTTAACCGATAATCGAACATTGTAATCAGGTACTTGTTTAATGAATTGCTGAATAAAATAGTCTCGCTCTGGTCTAGGCCCTACTATACTCATCTCTCCTCTTATTACATTTACAAGCTGAGCAAGTTCATCTAAGCGAGTGGCACGTATAAAATGCCCGATTTTGCTGATTCTTGGATCGTTGTCACCTGCTAGAACAGGACCTGTTTCTTTTTCTGCATGCAGTTTCATACTTCTAAATTTATACATGGCATATGGCTTGCCATTCAGGCCAATCCTCTCTTGCCGATAAAATGCTGGACCCTTTGATGTTAGTGGAATTAAGATACACAGTGCTAGAATAATTGGACTGCTTACCAACAAAAGCAACAATGCTCCTACTACATCAAATACTCGTTTTGCGCCTTTTTGAAGATTTGATTGTTTGGCGGGTGCAATCGAAAACACCATCATATCGTCAATCTGCTGAATATGTGCGGTTTGGATATAGAAGTCATAAAGTTCCGGAACAATGAGAATCTCTCTATTATGTTCTGAACAGAGCTGAATGACATTGTTTCTTAGCTCGTTCTTAATGGAAGAGTCTACTACCACTGCCTCGTTTTTTAAAATGTGCTTCTTTAGCTGATCCCCACTTTCATTAATCAGGAAATCGGTCACCACGAACTTTCCAGAAGAATGATTGGAAAATTTTTTTTTCAGTTGCATGAGACTTTCATTATTTTTCGTAATAATGACGATTCTGGTTTTACCTAAAGACTGTTGGGCTACAAAATAGGCGCCATAACGAAAAGCCGAAAGAAGAAAAACTTGAGTGACACACGCTTTAGTAAAAAGAAGAACATTGTTCGTAAATAATGTTTCGCTCCAAAGGGTAGTGATAAACAAAAAGAAGGTAAAAGCCGAGATGGCAAAGATCAAAGAATAAAATAAGGGTTGGAATTGCTTTCTTCGATAGTCTGAATAACAATCGAAAAGATAGAAAAATAGAATGGATCCTGCCGAAACCATAAGAATCAGTTGATTGGCTACGTCCACCTGAATCGCCTCCATTGGTTCTCCAATGGATAGCATGAGCCAAAAACCTGCATATACAATTGAGGCATCCCCTACTGCTAAAAAGAGTGGAAACAATCGTCCTTCGTTCTTTTTCGTCATAATAAAACCCCTTACATAATTGGATTTCGTTATTTTTTTGAAAATCTATCCATATTTTAAGTATTCATTTGTAGTTTCTTTGATCATTTTGTCTAATGAAAAATCGGTGACCACTTTCCTTCTCGCTTCTTTAATTATTACCTTCTGAAGCTCTGCCTTTGAATCTAGTTCAACCAATGTGGAACAGAACTCTTCAATAGAATGCTCTTGCATGAGAAGTCCTGTTTGCTTGTGAATGACTGCTTCTGGAATACCTCCTTTATTAATCGTAATAATTGGCGTGCCAACTGCCATCGCTTCTATGACCACCATAGGGAAGACTTCTCTTTTCGAGGTTAAAAGCAGTACGTCCATATCACGTATAAATAATTCCGGATGCTCTACATTTCCTAACAGCTGCACTCTTTCTTGAAGACCAAGAAAACGAATCTTTTGCAAAACTTTTTGATAATCAGGTCCATCCCCTGCAATATAAAAAAGGAATCTCGAATTATCCTTAAAGGCATGGGCAACATCTAAAAAAAGGGAATGATTTTTTTCTTCTGATAACCTAGCAAGTATGCCCACTTTAAAGCGTGTACTAGGTTGTTTTTCTTGATATAAAAATTGCTCAAGATCGACGCCATTATAGATAGTCGTTATTTTATTTTCATGAATGCCTAAAGCTATTAAATTATCCTTCTCAAAGTCACTTACCGTAATTACTCGTTTTACCCACGTATTGATTAGAAAGGAAAAGACAAAAGGCAGCTTTTTTTCAAGAAGGGTCACATTATGTTTCGTATAGAAAATGGTAAAATGTTGAAGGGTTATGATTTTTAACAAGATGAGGAGCAACACCGCTCGTAAACTATTAGCATGCACAAGCTGAATTTGGTTGTGCCGTATCATGTTGTAGATGATCCGTAAGTTATAAAAGACATTTCGTTTAGACAATAATATATGCCGCTTTTTATCACGCAATTGATCATATAATTCGCCTTCTCCCGCTGCTGTAAACGTTGTTATGTTTTCATGATTCAGCGCATTTTCTAACTTACAAAAATACACCTCTGCGCCACCTGTCGTTAATTTATCTGTAACAAGCAATACATTCATACGTATGCACTTCCTTTTATCGTGTTATTCGTTAACAAGCGTTGTGGCGGATTATGTACGTGTACACCTGATTCTTTGTTTACATACACAGCGAGTAAGGCTAAATAGAAGAAAAACAAATCGTTAATGATAATCGATAAAGATGCCATTTGCAGCAAGAAGCCAAAAAACGCTAAAAACAGATAAGGCTTTCTTCGGTGAATGCGAAACTGAAACAGTTGAAAGATAAGCAAACCAATGAAGAGTGAGAAGCCAAAAAATCCAAACAGTCCCGATTCTGACAATATTTCTAAAAATGTATTGTGAACACGCAATGATTCTCCGTAATGAAAGCGATTGTAATCCGAGAAATTATACGCTCCTACTCCTATCCATTGGTTCGTTGTAAAGTAGTCCATCGCCCTTCCCCATAATTCAAACCTTCCACTTCCTCCATCCGTAGAAAAATCTTGAATGCGTGATTGTAATACAGAAAAGAGATCCAGTTTCAAAAATTCAACAGATACATATATCGTCAAAACGATGGTGATGATTGTTCCCACTACTCGTTTTACTTGTTTGAGAGGATCATTCAAAATTACAATGGAGAGGATATAAACGACGATTAAAGCAGCAAGGCCTCCTCTTGAGAAGGAGAGCAAGCTTGTCAAAATGCATAAAGCCAAACCAAAACGATTTTTCAAGCTGTTGGTATTGCACAAAAAATAAGTAAAAAACAGCGTGTTATAGAATACGTAATAATTCGGATCTTGCAGAAGTCCGATTAACCTTGGATAATCTCTGTCCATCAGCACCCCATAAGCATAGAGTCCGTCTCCTTCAAAAATAAAATTCAGCTTCAACAAGCCCAAAAAATAGAGAAGCAGGCTGAAAGAGTTAAAGAAAATACCACAAACGGAAATCACGTGTTCAATCTTTACTTGAGGGATTTTGCTTATTATATTTTTCATAAGAAAATAACAGAAAAGGTATAAACAAATACCCACTAAGATACGAATGCTAGCAAGTGGATATAATGAAAACGCTCCTGTAAAACAATAGACGAAAAAAAACAAAAGCATGCCGACTTCAAACAACTGCAATCTTTGAAAAGTAACAGAAGAGAGAAAGAGAATAAAAAACAAAAACAAATAGATCATGTAAGGTTTTAACGCAAATCCTAAGTCAATGCTGTACTTCCCTAAGAAGAGTAAGAAAAACAACAGATATAAAGAGGAAGAAGTATATTTTTCCTTACTGTACAGCATCTTCTACCCCCTTTTTGTGATTTATAGTTTTTGTACGAAATGTTTGGATGAAGCTTATTAATTTTGTTCTTAAATCTGAATCCACTGCTAATAAAAGACTGCAGCATGTAATTTGCACAATGGCCGCAACGTACGGAGAAGATTCAAGAAAATGAGTAATCACTCCAAAACTGCCAATAAAGAAACAGAAGTAAGGAATAAGAGATCGATTCGCAATTTCCCTTCTATTCGGCAAAAACACCCAAAAGCCGATAAGCGCAACCATTTCAATTACAATTCCAGCATAAGCAGCCCCCATGATACCATCCGACCTGCTCCATACCACATAAGCCAAAACCCCTAAACTGACGGATAACAATTGGATGATCGTACGAAACGTCTGCCGTCCCGTTGTTGTAAGACCGTCAGCTAAAGCGATGTTAAAAGCTTGTAAGGTTAATAGAAGAGAAAGGATTTTTAACGCATTTGACGCAGAAAGCCAGTGATCACTGAACAATAGTCCAATGATTTCCTCTGAAAAATAATAAAGTGGAATCGTCATCACTATTCCGAATAAAGCCATTACCTTAACGAGCCTAATATGATGGAAGGTGTGTTCTTCTGGTTGATTGTGTTGATGGTGTCTAAACAACACCGGACGGAAAGCTCCCGCAACAACAAAAGGTATTTGCATAAGAGCTTGTGGAATTCGATAAGCGACGGCGAACAAGCCTACCTCTTTTAACGTTAATGTTTTCTCTAACACTAGCGGTCCTAGATGCGGACTTAAGATAAACAATAATCCGCTAAGCGAAAATGCCCCGAAATTTTTCAGAAATCCTATTTGAAACGGTCTTGAAAATTGGATGGGAATACGTTTGCTGACCATTACAATTGCAATTATGCCAGCTGCAAAATAGGACATGCCATACAGAAAACAGATGGTTAAAGGAGTTAAATGCAGCGTTGTGCCGATTACAAGTGAACCGACTAATAAGCTTGATGAGGTCATCTTAATGAACCCGATGTATTGCATCTTTTCAATCAATTGAAAAAACATGTTTCCAACTCCTTGCATCGCTAAGCCAGCAACTAAAGGAATGGCTAAATAAACGGTTGTCATCAGCAATTCTTGATTGTGAGCATGAAATTGGTGGATAAAAAAGTACCCGCCTATGAATGTAATCAGAAGCAGCAGAATCCGTATTTTTATATAAGAAGAAACTACAGCTTCTAGTTGTGCTCCTTTTCTCGCCCCTTCTCTTAAGGCTATTTCCGTCAATCCTGCGTCCGTTAAGTAACCCATAATCATTGCAACGGCCAAAGAAACACTGAACATTCCATAATAATGAGATTGCATATAGGATGCTAAATAGATTAACGCCATCGCGTTTAATACACTGGATAAAGCTGTGCTATAAAGCAAATGAACGATATTTTTTCCAATCGTATTCGGTAGAAATGTTCTCATGAATCTATCTTTCAACCTGTCTGTAAAATAACGCCAATGATTTCTGTATGTGCTCTTTCCACTTGTAGCTTAGTCGCCTTTGCATCTTTAAGCGTTGTTTTATTGGATTGAACGACTAACAACACGCCATCACAATGCTCTACTAAAACTTGAGCATCCGAAAACTCGAGAAAACCGGGGGCATTAAACAGAACCAAATCAAACTCTCTTCTCCACTCCGCGATCGAGCTCGCCACTTTACTTGAGACCCAAACATCCAGCGGATTTGACGTAAAATCTCCGGCTGTTAAAACGAATAATCCGTTTACACTACAGCAATTTGCGTGTTCCATCACGTGATCATTCTGCAGAATAACATTTGAAAAACCACTACGATTCTCTGCGTTAAAATACGTATGCAAAGAGGGCTTCCGTAAATTGGCATCCACTAACAGTACCTTTAACCCCTGCTCTGCAAATGAAATACCTAAACTTGTTGTTAACATACATTGGTGAATGGACTCTTTAGGCGAAGTAATCATAATGTAGGAACATCTTGTTTGATTCAGCCTTTTTTCAATGTTATTTCTTACAAAGCTCACTTGTTCAGAATCATACTTGAAAGTCCGATGTGCTCGTTTTGTTAATACTGGAGGACTGTACACTTTTATCACCCCTCAATTGGTTTGGGTCACGAATGGCATCGTTCCTATCAAAATTTAATTTACTGCCATGTTTTTGTGTGTTGATCTGTCCGAGAGCAGGTAATCCAAGATGCTCTTCAATTTGACTAACATCTCTTATTGTTTCATCTAAATGATCCTTAAACATCGCGACTCCAATGCCTGCTAACAGGCCCATAACCGTACCAATCGAAATGTTAAGCAAGAAGCCGCCGACTTGTTTTACAGGTACATCTGAGCTAGACGTGCTCAACACTTTAATTTCCTTAACACGAAGAAGCTGGTTTAATTTTTTCGTCGATATTTTTCCGAGGGCATGTGCCATTTCTCGTGTTTGTTCACGATTTGTTCCTTGAACGATAATATGAATGATTTGAGAATCTTTACTGTTTTGAACAGAGATTTTCTCCTCTAATGTTTTTAACGATTCATCTTGTAAATTCAGTTCTGCTATTAACGCATTCAGAATGATGGGGCTTTTAATTAAATCCACAGATGAAGCTAAAAGACGATTGAATTCCTGGGTTTCTGAAAACTTGCTTTCCTTCTCTTCTTTGCCAACTATCATATATTCCGTTGCTTCATAAGTAGTTTTCAAAAAGAAAATCGTTGCAATTGTTGTAAGACATGCGAAAAGGATGGTTGTTAAAACAATGGTCATGAATCTAAATTTTATAATTTGGAGAAGACTTTTTATATCTAACCCGTTGTCCATAATACCACCTCCAAATCAGCTACTTTAAAGTCCTGTTTGTTCTTAATAATGAATATGCTGTCCAAAAAAAATTGTATACTCATACTTCTACAGGGCTTTTAACGGAATGACAATGCCTTTCAATATCGTTCCAATGTAAATAAATCCGTTCAATATCTTCTTCAATTAACTGGCTTCCGCTTTGCACTTCAATCACTTCAAGATCCGTTATAGCGCGTATGGCGTGTCTTGTTTTTACTGGAATTTCTAGCACATCACCAGCCTTCACTTGCCTAATCTCGCCTTCACATACAAACTCACCTTCACCTTTAATAATGGTCCACACTTCACAACGATATGAATGAAGTTGATAGCTTAAGTTGTTCCCTGAAGTGATCGCTAATCTTTTCGTTAATACTTCGTGATTTTCGTTCACTTTTGTATAATCCAGCACTTTATACCAACCCCATCTTCTTTCTTCATACATGGGACGATGGGAATGACCAGCTAGTATATTTTTAATTAAATGACTTTTTTCTTTATCTGATACTAAAATGCCATCAGGACTAGCAGCAATCATAAGATTTGCCCCACCAATCACGGTAATCGGTATATTTAGTTCATTTATTAGATGCGTATTTGTACAGTCAAAAAGCAATCCTTTACCTAGCTTTTCCGTTTCCATTTCATCCGATAACGTGTTCCAAGTACCCAAGTCCTTCCAATACCCCTCATACTGTAACGCAACTATATGGTTTTCATTTTCAGCTACCTCGTAGTCAAAGCTAGTTCGAGGTAAAGCAGAATAATCTTGCCTTAATTCTTCATAATGAAGAGGAAGCTTCCTGTTCTCCAGCAAAGAAAGCATGTACTCTAGCTTAAAGGCAAATACACCGCAGTTCCATAAGCTGTTTTTATGAATTAATTCTTCAGCTACAACACCATCAGGCTTTTCTTTAAAATGAGACACGGTCATCCAGTTATGATCATTCTTGGAATCTGGGACAATATAGCCGTACTTTTCTGAAGGATACGTTGGTTTGACCCCGAGTAACGCTAACTGTGCATCCGACTGATGAAGAACGGCTTCTAGTTCCTTTACTTTTTCAAAAAATGCAGTTTCGACATACGAATCAACAGGAAGGATGATAACAACCTCTTCAGGATTTGTTTTCATCACCGAATAAAGATAGGATGCTGCCAGTGCGATAGCTGGGAACGTGTCCCGGCGCTCAGGCTCTACAACCATTCGATCCATTCCACATATCTGACTTTTGATCATATCTACTTGTGCGCTGCTTGTCGCAATAACAGTTGATTGATCCAGGTTAACCGAACTTAGCTGATTCCACACTCGCTGTGTCATTGACACACTTTCTTTATTTTCATTTTTGAGAACTTTTAAGAATTGTTTGGATCGAGCGTCGTTTGAAAGAGGCCATAATCGTTTTCCAGAGCCTCCAGATAATAAGACTACCTTCATGCCATCACCTCCATATTTTTTAAGTGCGGGTCATTGATAATCGGTTTATCGTGTTCACATAAAACTTCTCTAATTGATGGTGCAAGTGATGCCATTGGTAATTCATTTCTATAAATTCCCTCGCAGCATGTCTTATCTCTTCTAGTTTAGAATCATTAGAGAGTATTTCTATCATTCCTTTCGCAAAGTCAGTTTCTCCATCCCGTACAAGAATGGTCTTATGATTAACTGCTTTAATAGGTTCATTGACAATCGGTGTCGTTATGACAGGAATTCCTGCAGCCATGGCCTCCAACACCTTATTTTGTAACCCAGCACCTGATTGCATGGGACAAACGAACAGCTTAGCTTTTGCCAAGTAATCCCGAATGTCTGGCACTTCCCCCGTGATGATGATATTTTTATGTTTTTTACAAAGTCTGATTAAATCCTTAGTTGGCTTTCTCCCTACTATATAAAATGTGAGATTGTCGATTTCACTTTCGATGAGGGGGAAGATCTTTGTAACAAAATATTTAACAGCCTCTCGGTTAGGCTCATAGCTCATATTTCCGACAAAAATGAGTGTATTTTCTTCGGTCAGCTGTGGATGATAAGTAAAATAGTTGATATCTACACCGTTTGGGATAGTCGTGACCGCATCATTGTTCGCATCGATGGTTCCCTTATCTACATCAGAGATAAAAATGCCCCCATCGTAACAAGAAGCTGCTTGTTTTTCCATTTCGTATATTTTGGAAGCTTCGTATTTAAATAACATATTTAAAAATGATTTTTTCAAAGCAATCCTGCGATTAAGATTCAACGAAATAGAATCCACAAAATCCATTACATTTGGAATGTCTTTAATTACCGAATAATATGGAAGTGTTCTCACTAACTGATTATGAACAATATCGTATTTATTCATTTGGATGGCTTTATGGATGGTTTGTTCAAACTCTTTCGATAAGTATAGAGAAACTTGTAGAGGCATCCTCTTATACAAACTTAAAAGGAAGTTTTTTATCGCTTCTAACTTGTTTAAGGGAACGACAGAAATATTTTTACATAGAAGCTCGAGCTCGTAAGGTATTGTTTTATTATTACTAAAGGAGATGAGATGAATATCGTGACCTAGCCTTTTTAAACCTTTGAGTTGATTATAAGATCTCAGCTGATCGCCCTTTGTTGGAGGAAAAGGAAGTCTTGGAGTAATGTATAGAATTTTCATTTAATCACTCCTCTAATAAGGAAGTACTTTAAAGAACCAGCTGTTCTGTAAATAGAACAATTTAAATTGATTATAGAACATACTTCATCATTATTCAAGGACAATGTGAGAATTTATTAAAATAAAAGTAATTAAATTTCACGGATTATTACGGGATGGAACATAAAAAATCCCAATTAAAGGTTTTTTCCTTTAATCGGGATACCGTTCACGTTACGTAATATGTTATCTGGCTGTTTTTCTAAACTTAAACACAAATCCAATGATAAAAGAAACAATTGTCATGATAAACAAAGATGTTGTAATGGTAGTAATGCCAGCGTTCATATTTAAGGCATGATAAACTTGTACACAAATGCCAAATGGAATGGCGAAAAAAAGAAATGATATACCAAAAATAGCATTTTTAGTGTTAAAAAGTTCTGTCTTATGTGCAACGTCTAACACTTTTAAACTCAAAATCCAAAATGCACTTGTAATTGACCAGAATAGAAGTATGGAAGAAATAAATGAAGTTGAAGTTAGTCCCATAATTCGTTCAAAGAACAAATTAATATTCCCCCATACCATCACTGTTTGATACATTCCCAATGCAAAAAGCGCAGCTAAAAAGATAAATGCAAATCCAAAGCCAGATGTAATATGTTTCATCTCCAAATATATTCTCCTTCCCTAATTCCGATAAAACGAAACCTCATTTCAAATTATTTTACAATATTTTTTTGAAAATTGGAACCCTTAAAATAATTTGAAGTGCTTTTTACAAAAGGCTAGAAAACAACGTTGTTTAATAAGTATGTAAACAACACCTCGTTTATTTTCGTTTATTTATCCAAAAAAATTTGAAACAGTTTTACTAACACAAGATAATATGAGAATTAAAATGGAAGAAATAGCTGCAATGTTTGAAGAAAATTCTGCAGGTTTTGAGGAGGTTTCCGTTTATACACAACAGTTGAGTGCAACAACGGAAGAAATAAACAGGCAAATGAGTTTACTATATCATCTAACGAACTTAAAGAGCTTAATGAACAGTTTAAAGTTCAACCATTACTAGCTTTCTTTGAGCTAAGAAAAAAACTATTTGTAGTTAACGTTACAACAGTTTTTTTCAATCTAATTAAATCATTTAAAATAAATGAGGTTTTTCTATTTTTTTAATTTTTCTAGACGCACATAGATACCACATTTAAGAAGCAAACTTTCCACTAGTTCATCGCGAAGATCACGAAATAAAAGAATGAGCCGCAGGGAACAATCAGCGGCTCATTGCTTTTGCAAGCGAACATGTGCAGGCATCATATTTTTCCGGTACTTCGAGCACATCAATGCTATATTTCGCAATATTAACTAGCAAGACTTTATTCATTAAATACGGTTCAACTTGTCCCGTCAAATACTTAATAATCTCTGCTGTAGCGATACTTCCGATTAATTCTCCAATATAAGGAACGGTGCTGACGACAAAATCGTTTTTGTTTTTGGTTTCGCCATTAAACTCAGCATCAGCTTTTACAAAATGATAAATACAATCAATATCATGAGACTTTCCTGGAACATAAATCGGCAACACTTTACAATTGTGACCATTATAGGCTCCCGCATAACAAACCGCTTTTTGATTTTGAACGGCATATTCATTGATCAGTTTATCGAAGCCCGGTCCATCTCCGCCAGATATGATTAGATCTGCGTCGTCCAGCATTTGCATATCTGACGTATTTTCTACATGAATTTCATATGTACTAATAATAGCATCACGGATTCTATCCTCAACATACCGCTTAAGGACATTCGTTTTCTTTTGGCCGATATCATTCAATGAAAATAGAGGCTGTCTCGTTAAATTCGTCTCTTCCACAACGTCATTGTCTACTAAAACGAAATTTTTTACACCCATAGCCGTAAGCTTTGCAACCACACTGGATCCAATTGTGCCGCATCCTATAACGGCAATTTTTTTAGACATGATCCGCCTTTGTATTTCGTTTCGGTCGACACCATCTGACTCCAGCTCAGCCCACATTGGAATAATTCTCGAAAATAAACTTAAGGACGGATCAAGTGTAACTTTCCCTTTTACTTCTATGTATTTTTCTTCAAATAAAAAATCAACAATTTCTTTTATTTCATCGATAGAATTTGGATATTTATTATCAATCTTGGCTATTAACTCCTCATAAGTGAGTTCTCCAATGCTTTCTAAAACCTCAAGTCCAACATCGGTTAATTCAAACACTTGCCCCACATTCCCATCCGTAAGAGGCCGATTTATAAGGACTTCCTTTTTTATTTTATTTAAAGTTACTCGCGTATATGGTTTAAATTGAAGAATCATAGTTATTCCACCTTTCTAAAAAAAAAGAGTACCTCTTTTAAAATAGGTACTCTCCGTTTAGTACTTTTATCTACGGTCAACCATTGGGTTAAAATTACAAACTATCATTCTTACAGTGTTTTTCTTTTTCATAGGATACTCCTCCATTATCTATGGTCAGAACTTGGATTCCAAACACAAATTGCCATTCTTACAGTGTTTTTCTTTTTCATACGATACACCTCCTCTTGTTTTGTTTTTTCAGAACCCTATGTAAAATTCATTTGTGAGTTCTGTTATTTACAATTTTATACAGTAATCTGAATATTTTCAACATATTTCTTACATAAATGTCAAAAATAGTAAAATAGTATCGAAACATGTTCGAAATAGGTCATTAGTTCTATAAACCTTTAAATGAACTAAAAATTGCAGTTCTTTTCACCTGCTCTCTTATTGTTCATAGGGTCTTCCTACAGGTGTAAAATGTCATAAAAGCCTTTCTTTCCTGAGCTCGCCGTTCGGTCCTTTATTCCTTAATGGAAAAAAAAAAAAATAACCCGTTTTTCGAGTTATCTTTTTTTGAATTTTATAAGAATACTTTCTCTCTTGTTTTTAAGATTTCATTAAGATTATTTTTTAATAATGTTGATTTATTCGTAATCCCTTTTTCAAATTGTTGGATTGTTGTATGGTCTCCATTACTTTTTACCGGTTCCACATTAATTAACACTTCTAACATTTTACGAGCAGACTCATGATCGTTTGGCAGCTTTCCATTCTCTAACTTTATCATATAAACAAAAGCATCCATTTCTCTATAGTTCAGTTCAATCTCAATTGCAATATCGCTTTTTTCATAAAAGAAGGTTGTCTTCCAGCTCCCATCTGTTGCAACCGGTTCAGAAAATCCATATTCATTGATAAGGTAGGAAAAACTTTCTTCCGTTATTGATGAGAATACATTCATGTTAACACCTCCGTGTTTGAGTAACTTATCCTTTATTATCGTCTAATGATTCTTTACAGTTTACATCGTTTCTTTACATAAAGATAATATTTATATTTTCGCCCCTATATAGCTTAGTCCTCTTTTATGAATTCAATTGATATTTTATTGTAAACTTTATGAAAGTTATTTCCTTTTATTAAAAAAACCCCCATCTAATGGAGGCTCTGATTTAAAATTTATTAAATAATCATTAATGAATCTTTTAATTTCATTGCTTGCGTATATTCCAATTTTAATTCTTCTACTACTTCTTCAACGGTCGAAACCTTTTTAACGCTCCCTACTCCCTGACCCGCTGACCAGATGTCTTTCCAAGCTTTTGCTTTTGATTCAGAGAAGGATAAGTCTACAGCGTCTTTTTTCTTTAGATTTTCTAGATCAAATCCTGCTTTTTGTAAGGAGGGTAAAAGATAATTCCCGTTTATTCCGCTTATAGCATCCGTATAGATGAGGTCTTCTAAGGTGGATTCAATCATCATCTGTCGGTAATCTTCACTTGCTGACGATTCTTCCGTCGCAATAAAACGAGTCCCCATGTAAACGAGGTCTGCTCCCAGAATTTTAGCTGCGAGTATGTCTTCCCCAGTTGAAATGGCACCCGCAAGAATTGTGATTCCGTCCCAGAATTCTTTAACTGCTCTTAAAAACGCGAATGGATTTAATGTTCCACCATGCCCTCCTGCTCCGCTGCACACTAAAATGAGTCCGTCTATGCCGGTTTTAGCTGCTTTACGGGCATGATCGAGAGAGATAACATCAGAAAAAACGAAGCCTCCATAGCTATGAACGATTGTGGCAACGTCTGTCGGATTTCCAAGCGATGTGATTACAATCGGTGGTTTATACTTCTTAATTAATTCGAGATCTTCTTGAAATCGTTTGTTCGTGCGGTGAACGATTAGATTGACTCCCCAAGGTGCTATTTTTGCTGTTGGGTCTTCCCTTTTTATTGTTTCAAGTTCTTCTGTGATGCGTATCATCCAGTTTTCTAAAAGCTCTGTCGTTCTTGCATTTAATAGAGGAAACGTACCCATAATTCCGTTTTTGCAGCTCTCAATGACCATATCTGGACTTGATACTAAAAACATCGGGGCATTAATTACCGGCAAAGTTAATTGATTCGACATGGTTTCTGGCAATTTTGACATGATGTTTCACTCCTTACATATATTTTCTGTTTAGTAGTTTTCCACAATAGGTACAAAAATCCTTTAAACTGAACCATTTTGAGGTACAGAATAAACATTTACTACTAAAATATTACATTTATATTACAGTCATTTTCTGACAACTTTCTTTTTTTAGATGCGATATAATCAATTTGGGTTAGGAAATTAGACCCAAAACCTTCGGAAAAGGGCAAACATTCTCGAAAGAGGTGGGCGCAAAGCCACGGGTCTAAGGCTGACTTAGCTAAGATCGCCGGGTTACCTGAACAAAAACGCTTATCTGGAGGGATCTTTTAGTGGAGAATACAATTACGTTAGATCGAGAGTGGATTGAATTGATGAAAGAAGCTAGAGATCAAGGTTTCACTAAAGAACAAATTATTGAATTTTTGAAAAATCCACAGCTTTTTGTTAGTAAAATCTAAACAAATGGTTGAAATGAATCAATAACACGATTTCATGAATTTATTTACTTCCCTTTTATACAAAGATATAATAAAGGCAAATTACTATGTAAAATGGGGATTGCAAATGATGATTGGTGAACGAGTAAAAAAATACCGCACTGAAAAAGGCCTCTCCATAACAGCGTTAGCTGATAAAGCTGGAGTAGCCAAATCGTACATAAGTGCACTAGAGAGAAATATTCAGCAAAATCCGTCTATTCAGCTTCTTGAAAAGATTGCGGATGTATTGAATATTTCTGTAGACCACTTGATTAAACCTGAAGTGGATACAAAAAGTTTGGACCAAGAATGGGCAAATCTTGTAAAAGAAGCTATGGGTTCTGGTGTAAGCAAAGAGCAATTTAAAGAATTCTTAGAATTTAATAAATGGAAAAATAAGCAGAGCTAACCACTGGATACAATGAATCTGGTGGTTTTTTGTTGGGTAGTTTTGCTACTTGTTCGTATCAGATAGACAAAAATAGTGATATGTTTTTTTCTGGGGACAGACCCGGGTCTGTCCCCCTGTCAAAAAATTTATGTTTCATCACCTGTTAAAGAGGGAATACGATTAGAGTGTCTATTATTTTAGGGGCTAATGGAGGTTTTTTTATGAGTAAGACACCTAACGAAATAACAGAATTTCAAAAAAGCGTAGATGTGAATGGATATGCTTTTCATTGGGACATTGAAAAAGGGGTTTTCCAATACGAAGGCGCGGACGTCATGATGTTTTGGATCGATTCTGCATTTAAGGTCTTCCTTGATTCGATTGAAGAGATATCAGGCCAAGGCACAGCAGATCTTGTTTATGAGACAGCTGGCTATCGAACGGGTCTTGTTGTAAGTGACTTTTATAAAACTTCTTTTGAAGATATTAGCAATATAGCAAAAATACTGCCCAACCTGTATGCAACGGCTGGGTGGGGAAAAACGAATATTGACCTGGATTTAGAAAAGAAAGAAGCTAATATTTCGATTTCGAACAGCTGGGAGACAAAGATTAAAAAAGCACAAGGCAGCAATCGTATTGGACGATTCCTTCCTGGCCATTGGGCTGGTGTATTCACGGGTTTATTTGAAACAAACATGTGGTACGAAGTGTTAAACGATAATTCAAATCCAAATATAATCAACATTAAAATTTCCGAGTCAGATATAACACCTAGCGATAATATTCGTGACCTTGTACAGCGCGAAGAACAAAACCAGATTATGAAGCTTGAAGCAATGGTTGAAAATCGCACACAAGAACTAACGGACTTGATTCGGGAAATTTCTTCTCCTATTATTCCGGTAACGGATAATATCGTTGTTATTCCGCTTATTGGCAAATACAATGAGCTTCGTTCTAAAGAGATGTTGGAGAATACGCTTACGGCTCTGCCTCAGCATCGTGCAAAATTCGTTATTTTAGATTTGACTGGTATTAAATCCATCGATTCCGAAATGATTGACATGTTAAATAAGTTAGTCTCTTCAGCGCGATTGTTTGGAATGGAAACGTTGCTTGTCGGCATATCGCCAGAGTTGAGTATAGAGGTTACAAAACACCAATACTCACTTGGAGACAGCACCTATTTCAGAAATTTAAAGCATGCAATCTATTTCGCATTTGCTAAAGAAGGCATGCAAATACAAGAGCCAGGAAAAATGAAATAATGATCATTTCACAAAAAAGGAATGGCGCGTCATAATCGTTGACGCGCCATTCCTTTTTTTATTTCTCTTGTGTCCTTCTCGTATGCACAAAATACAAGGAAGTGTAATTGTATGGGGACAGACCCGGGTCTGTCCCCATTTTCTTTAAACCCCAGCATTTGTCTAAGCAACTTGTCTTTCATCTACATATGATGTATAGAAACCGAAGCCAGTTATGGAAATCGGTATCATTTTGTGAGGTGAATTTTTTATGGGTTACAAGAAAAAGCATGATAGAAAGTGTTGGAAGAAGCACCACGACCATAAGTGTGAATCTTCTTCATCCTCCTCCTCTTCTTCATGTTCGTCTTCTAGCTACGAGCACTTCAAGTGTAAGAAGTGCCGTAAGAGAAAGCGTAAGTGTCGTTGCTTCGATCCTTGGGCAAAAATCTTGTTCTGCTAAAAAAAAGAAGAGTCCGAACCAATCGGACTCTTTTTTTTGCTATTATAGACGTTTTGTTCCGATATAACGCGGCTTCCAGTACGAGTTGCTCATCTCTGAAATGGTTACGCCTTTAGAGGAAGACGCATGAATGAACTTTCCGTCTCCAATATAGATTCCCATATGAGAGGCACCTGGCTCGTACGTTTCAAAGAATACTAGATCTCCAACAGCTTGTGTAGACACTTTGTATCCTGTGTTTGCCCACATTTCTTTTACCGTTCGCGGCAAGTAGATGCTGTGAGAGTTTTTAAATACATAATTGATATACCCTGAGCAGTCGAATCCACTAGGGCTTGTCCCGCCCCATTTGTAAGGTGTTCCCGTATAACGCTTTGCGTAATCTACTAAGTATGAGTTATTCACCTTATAAACGCCTAATTTGTTAAATGTGCTGCGTCCAGCGATTCCGTCTGCTGTTAGTCCTTTTGCACGTTGAAAGCTTGCCACAGCATTTTTTGTATAAGAGCCGTAATACGAAGTCGGCGATCCGCTATATGTAAAATAACCTTTATCGCGCAATATGGTTTGTAACGTCTTTACATCAGAATGTGTCATCGTCGGGCGAAGCGTTTGATCTCCAATATTTGCGAATGCTTGTACAGGTGACAATAATAGAGCCGTTCCTAAAACCGAAGTTGCAATCCATTTTTTCATTATTTATCCCAAACCCCTTTTATTTTCCAAGTAATCTATTATTATCCTACTATATTATAAAAGGGTTGTGTTTTACGCTTCGGTTACGAAAAATAGGAATATCGTCTATCTTGTCATAATCTGTCGTTTAGACATAATAGATTTTTTTTAAATCGTTTTGGCCTTTTCAAGATACTCTTTAGCTGGATCTGGATGAGTATATCTGGCCATTGCTGTTTTGTGTTTTCTTAAACCTAACTTTTCATAAAATCCCTCTCTCCCAGTTGTTGCTGTTAAATGGATAAAGAATATGTCATCTACTTTTGATAGGATATCGTTCATAATTTTCTTTCCGATTCCTATCCCTTGGAATTCCGGATGAACGATAACATCATAAATCGCCCCATAAAAGACACCATCCGTTACAACTCTTCCGCAGCCGATAAGTTGTCTATCTAAATAGGCTAATGTTACAAAATAACTGGAATCATATGCTTTTTTGAGTTTTTCTTTAGGAAACCCATCCCATTTAACCGCTTTGTAAAGTGCCTCCAATTCGACCCAATCGATATTTTTTATATCATTCGTTATCGTTACGTTTGAAACGATATTTGTTTTCATTTCTTTTCCTCCCGATTACATGTGGACACTTATTTTCTTCTCATGAGATTGCTTCCATTAACATTTGTTGTAAACCCGAATTTTTCATAGTATGAAATAAGGCTGTCAGGACAATAAAGCTCAATCCGCTCTGCCTTTTGAATTAAAGGATGGTTCATCATACTTTCCATTAACAATATCCCTAATCCATTATTCCGATTATCCTGATGAACAATTACATCAAAAATGATTGCTCGATAAATCGTATCTGATATTGCTCGTGCAAATCCTGCTAATTTTCCCGTTTCTTCTTCTATTAACCCTATAACAACGGTACTGTTTTCAACCATCTGTTCAATATCAGGACTTTTTCTTTCTTGTGTCCACCACTCGTTTTTAAACAGTTGTTTTAATTCCTCTAACTGTATGCCATTTAACTTTTCGACTACTCTATAATTCATTTTCAAGCCTCCTCTACATTATAAAATATGACAAATTTCTCTGTTTTCCTCTTCTGCAAAAAAAAAGACCCGTCATAATAACAGGTGCTAAATAGAAATTCTTTTCCTTTGAGAAGACGGATGTATGGAAGTATTAACTACTATTTTTTAATTGTAAGGTCTCAATTTTTATAATGCCTCACTCAATCAGTATCCTCAATTATTTAACTATCCAACAATCGCGCCAAGCGTCTCCGCAAAATTTTTAGAATGTGTGATCGATCCAAACTGACGGACTTTTTGCTTTGAGCCGTAAAAGAGCAGCTCGCCTTCTTTTATGATTAAAAAAGAGGTGCAGAGCGATTCGAGCTCTTGTGCGTCATGACTGGAATACAGGATCGTCTTCCCTTCACTCGCTAACTGACGGAGGTCGTTCACGATCTCTTGCTTGGCTGAAATGTCGATGCCGACTGTCGGTTCGTCAAGTATCAATATATCCGGGTCATGCAGCAAGGCGATTAAAATATTAAGCTTTCGCTGGTTGCCTCCTGACAGATGCTTCACCTTTTTATCAAGATGCTCAGCAAGCCGCCACTCCTCACATCGCTTCATCCAGCTCTCTACAGATGAACTTTTGGCAAGCTTTGCAAAGAAACGCAGATTTTCTCGTGCTGTCAGTTCATGATACAGGGCGATTTCCTGTGGCACATACCCGATACGCTCACGGATTTTTTTTGTTTCTTTTTTTGCATCCATCCCGCTGATCTGAACCGTACCGCTCGTTTCCCTCATGATTGTGGCAATAATTTTAAGAAGCGTCGACTTCCCTGCTCCGTTCTGGCCAACAACGCCTACTGTTTCTCCTTTTTCAATAAAGAAGTTCATTTCCTTTAGGACTTCTTTTTTGCCAAACTTTTTTGAAAGATTTTCTGCTGCAATCACGCGTTGTCACCTGCCTTTATGGTTGAAATACCGTATAGTACGACGCTAATTCCGATTAATAGTATGGAAATGAGAAACGTTCCTTGATTCACAGCAGACATGACCCAATTTTGCGGGGTCCATTGGGCCGTTTTTTGTAAAAATATTGAGAGTTCGTCACTCGGAAAAAAGGTTCCGCTTAAGAGGGAAGTTCCGAGTACAACAAACAGCGTGACCGATTGCCACGTTCGATGGCTGTGAACGAAATACGCAAACAAGAGACTTATTGCGTTCAAAAACAGGACATAGCCGATAAAAACGGCCATTGTCGACCCACTGAGCAGAAGCTCCCCCCTCCACCAGCCAAATCCAGCTAATAAAATCAGCAGCTCCAGCTGTAGGAGGAGCACACCCAGCGCGTTTCCAGCCCAATAGACGGACAACTTCCCTGCTGAATAGGGAACACGAGATCTCATTCCACAATCACGGTCTTTGATCGGCCAGCTGTTCCATAAAAAGGTGAACAACATAAGCAGAAGGAGCATGCCAGGCACGTAAATGGAAGTACCTGCTGCGTCAGCGGTCTGTGCTTTTTCTCGTGTTGTTCCCACTTTGTAATCAATAGTCATGAGCGGCACTGGGTCCCAATGTTGATCACTGAAAATCCATGCCTCTTTCCAAACCGACTTTTGTTCCTTTTGATTTAACTGTTCCCTTTTGCCGTATGTTTTTAAAACGGTATTGGCGCCGTACGAATTGCTCGACAAGCGCTTCACTTCACTTGCAAAAATCTCGCGCACTAAACCGTGTGATAGCGAACCCGTCGAAAGCCATAAGGTCACCGTTTCATCTTCTTCATTTTTCTGAATATTTTCCATAAATCCTTCTGAGATCAAAAATCCGACATCTGCTTTTTGCGTTTCGATCGCGTTTCGTGCTTCTTCTTCCGTAGCGGTCGTTACGGATAAGGCAGGGTTGCTGCTCACTCGTTCGATAACCGTCTTGGAATATTTCGTAGAGTCATGATCGACAATAACAACAGGCACTTTTGTGTGGTTTGCCGTTTTTTCTACAGACAGATCGAATAAGCCGAGCAAGAGCACGGGAATCACGAGCCCGACCCAGCTCCACGGACTTTTAAGCAATAATTTTATACGTGTAAAGGCAATTGTCCAGACCATAACAACCTCTTCTTTATCATGATAAGTAACAAACCTAAGATCCATAACACACATGAGAAACTGAGTAACAGTACAACCGGCAGCACTGAACCACTCCCTGAAAAGAGATGTTCAATTAGACCTTGATGTGTGTGATGCATGATGTTTAAAACGCTCACGCTGCGCCACATTTGGGGCAGGTACGATAAAGGCACGACACTTCCGCTGCTTGCTGTTATTCCAATGACCAGCAGAATACCCGCTCCCCATTTTGAACCGTTCTGTACAAAAAGCTCCTGACAAAGAGCAAACAATGAACTGACCGCTAAACAATAGGCTAAGAGAATACTAGTTGCTTCTACACTCCACAATTTTGTCGCCATGTAAAACAGCCCCGTTAAAAGAGCACTTTGGATGACGAGCAGAACGAACACGGACAGGATGTTGCCGAAAAAGAAAACGGAAGGACGTATCCCTTGTAGAGAAAGGCGTTCCCGCAGTGCCCTTTGTTCGCTTCTTGACGTTAAGCTCATGCCAAATAAGCCACCGATTAAAAGGAGGATCAACACCCCTGAAATGCTGTAAAATTCGATCGGGGTCATTCCGCCAAACACACTTAAGACTTCGGTTTCATAGATGTTGTTTCGGTTTAACGCGTGTAAGGTAAAATCCGTAATGATGGTTGTTCGATATGTTTCAAACTCTTCGGAACTGAGCCCCAGCTTTCTTAAATAATGAAAAGCAGTGTTTGCCCCGCTTTGGGCGGATGAAATTAAGTTTGCATTGCTTGTCATCACTTGCTTTAAGAGTTCCGCTTGAAAGGCGCGTTCGGGGTTTCCGATCACGGTTACAGGAATGTTCGTACCGCGCTGAATGCCGTTTGTGAAGCCTTCTGGCACGATGACCATGCCTGCGATCTCGTTTGCGGCTAACCGTTCACTTGCTGTTTTTGCATCTGTTTTTTGAAAAGAGAGCACAGCTTGCAGTTCTTCAGATTCTTCGTATTGTTTCATTAATAGTTTCGTTTCGAAGGTGTTATCCTCATCCACAATGGCTACTTCAAAAGGCTCTACCCACTGTTTGTCGTCAAGAAGGGGTTTCATGCCCACATACGTGATTCCGAGCAAAAGAAGCGGAAAAAACATCATCGCAAACAACGGCAGAGGCTGTTTTAGCCAGCATTTTACGGTGAGATGGGCAATGAGCAACGTTTGCCTCATAAGAATAATTCCTTTCGTGCGAATTTTTTTAAAAAAAGGACAAAGATAAACTTACATACAGTTATCTCTGTCCTTTTAATTATATAGGTCTACTTATAGTCCTTGAAGAAATTGAGCGTTTTCACCCATAAATTGTTCAAGGTTGCGTTGGATCTCGGACATCATGCCCATCATTTCAGCGTCGCTCATCTCTGCTACGTTAACCGCTTTTCCTTCTGATAGTTCAGGAAATGATAGCTTCTCACCGAATGTTGTTTTTGTTTTGATGTTCAGCCCGACATTGATATCGCCCATTGATGGGTCATTTCCAATCAATGTTACTTTGTAATCGTGGTTCGCATAATCTTTATCCAGATTTTGGTCACCTTTATGCTCAACTTCAATCGTCATATCAGGAATCGGCAACGGTGCATCTCCTGCTGGAACAAGCTGTGCTGTCCATTTAGACTTTTCGCTCGTACCTTCTCCTTTAATATGAAAGCCCAGACCTTCTGTTGAACCGTTCTCTGTGAATTCAAACTTCGCTTTAATATCGCGCTTCTTTCCTTCACCCTTTGGTTCGCTTTGCATTTTTACATCCACTAGCAATGCTTCGTCTACAGGACCCGCGTTAATCGTCCAAGATGAATTCGTTACATCACCTTTCGTCCAGCTCTCAGACTTGTAGTTCATCGGAACGGCTTCCTCGCCGTCCGCGCCAAAGCTCATATTCAAGTCACGGCTTACGACTTTTTCGTCATTGTTGATAATTACGACTTGCTTCATGCCATCAGGAATTTGCAAGTTGTCGTTGATTTCTGCTTTAAGATCAGCCAGACCTTTTTTCAGTTCTTTTTTTGCATCTTCTTTACTCATTACACCTGTACTGCTCATCGTCCCTGGAAGACCACCTGACAATGATCCTTGTTCAGCAATCGCATCCAGAATCTCCTCGTCTTTCTCAATTTTTTCAATAAAGTTGATCAACAGTGTTTTTGTTTCTTTTTCAGAAAGTGTAACCGTTAACTGGCGAAGCTTTTCACCTTTAAAGTCTACATTTTCCTGTTGTGTCACATTCTCGTCTTGAATGCTGTCCGCGTATACTTTTGCAAACTCTTTGAACGCTGCATCGCGTGCTTCTTCACTAAGGTCGCCTTCTATTGCTTTAAAGAAGTTTTCAAGTTTCTCCATGCCTTCATAAGCAGGATCGAACTTGCGCATCACATCGCCAAACTGATTGTTCGGAAAGTAAGCGTGTTTTTCATAAACAGCAGGTACGCTCAATGCTGTTTCTTTGTTGTTTTGGTAAAATTCAGCTTTTACTAGGTCTGTGTTGTTCGTTACGAGTGCAACATCAGCAGATCCTTCTTCTTTTTTCGGGTCATGCTGAGTCGTCATCTTAATCTCACTGTTTTGTAAAATAGAGCCGATTAAAGCCGCTTCCATTCCTGTTGCTCCAAGCATACCCATGTCCATTTCCACGCCAACACGGGCTTCAGACTTATATGCTTCTTTCATTTGCTTATCTTGTAAAGCTAATGCATCATCAAAGCTTTCTTCAAAAGACTCGTTCATCGCCTTGAACGTGTTCAGCTCTGACTTCAAATACAGTTCACGTGGAGATAGATCGATGAACATAGCATATGCTGTAGCTGCCATCGCAAGTAAAGCGACAATAGCCAGTCCAATGATTATCGGACGTTTTTTACTTCCTGTACTCTGATTTACTTGAGTTTCCATCGTTTGGTTGTCCCCCTCTTAATAGATATATAATCATTTCCCTACCAACTTAGTACACTGTTATTCTAAAAAAATACCAGTTTCTTCAATACTGACAAAGATGGGTAATTTAGGAATTTTTATACCTGCAGCTTTCTACTATACCTTAATTCTAGCGATATATCCATTAAAATAGGGTAGTAAGAAAGTTTGATTTTACTGGGTATTTAAAACAGATCGAAGCTTTTTCAAGGCAGCTTTTCGCCATGATTTCACCGCATAAATCGTAACGTGAAACATCTGTGCGATTTCCTTTTCACTCTTGAAATGAATAACACGATGAATCACCCATCTCTTTTGATTTTCTGTTAAATGCATTATACATTCGTTTAACAGCTCGTCCTCTAGAAGAGGAATATGATCTTGGAAGGACAACGTTCGTAACGCGCCATATTCATGGGGATCTTGGCTCGTTTCACGCTCTTGACGTCTCGCTTCACTTCTTAATTCTTGTAAAATCCGTCCCCTTACAAGCAGAAAAGCATTAGACGAAAACTGACCTTTTTCTGGATTGAATGATTCATAAGCTTTCCACAGACCGAGCAGGCCAGCTTGATAGTACTGGTCGAAATTCCGGGTAAGTTTGTACAGTCTGATCTGAGACTTGATAAGAGGATCATACATAGAAGCGATTTCTTCAAAATTCATTTCTTTCATTGGAATACATCCTTTTGGAACGTGCGCACATTCGGGGAATTCCGCGGTACTCTCACTATATTTTTACGGAGAGCTGTTAACAAATGAGCATCTTTTAAGAGTTGTGGCGAAGTTTTGAACAGATTGAGATTCTTAATGAAGAAATTTGGATTGAGTTATCCACAGATTAAAGATAATTTGACATATTGCGACACATTTTCGGGATGTTTTTGGGAATATCAAAAAAATAAGAGCTGATTTTTCAGAAAAACAAGCGTCAGTTGTGGATAATGGACGGATTGCAAAAACCAAAAAAATTTTTATTGTGGATGACTCCTCCCATTCCTTCTTAGGAACATATGAGATGAAAGGAGGTGAGGCACATGGCAACAGCAGCGTTAATCGATTCAGCTATGCGATTAGAGCTTGACGGTGGTTTGGACGCAGAAAACAAGCCGGTTGTGAAGTACAAAAACTTCGCACATGTCAAAACATCATCCACACCCGACCAGCTTTATGCAGTGGCGACCGCACTGTCAGGCCTTCAAGTGTATCCACTCGTCATGATCAAACGAAATGATTCCTTCGCGATCAATTCCTAATGAATGAGCGCAACGAAAATAGAGAGGAAAGGAGGGATTTCAATGGCCAAAGTGCTTGAGCTGCAGTTTCTTAACCAAGAAAACAAGACCGTGACGATCCGATTGGACGCACCGATTGAACCGGTAAACCCAGCAGCTGTTAACGCAGCGATGGACACGGTAATCGCCCAGAACATCTTTACGTCTTCTGGCGGAAACTATACGAGCAAAAAAGGTGCCCGTATTGTCGACCGTGAAGTAAGTGACATCATATTGAGCTAATTTTTCACCTAAATAAAAGCGACCGAAAAAAACCGTCTCTTCAGCCAATTTGGCCTAGGGACGGTTTTCCGTTGTGGATAATGTGGATTTTGTGGATAACTAGTTCTATTTATACACATTACGCACTGTTTTCATATGGGGATCTGTGGATGGTTTCCTAAACTTAGTATGATTTTTACTGATTTTATCTTCTTTAAAAGGTTTGTTTTGCGAAAGTTCATTATTTGTTGGTTGTTTTCATCATTGTTCTTAGGGGAAAATGGCAATTTGACATTGTTTTATGACTGATTGTTACAAAAGGCAATATTGAATCTTTTCATAGACTAAGATAGGATACAGATATGAGAACACTTGTTCTTTACGCGCTTTTTGATTACATTTCAAGAGCAACTTCTTTTCGATTCCATGATAATTGGTTAACAAATAGAATTTTTTCACAAACAAAAGGAAATTGGATAACAATTATGGTAAAATAGGACAAAATAAAGGCTGGAGGAAAAGGTATGGAATATAAAATCGGTGATGTTATTGAAACGTTTGACGGATTAAAAGGAGAAATTACATCTTTATTGACCAACACTGCTGTTGTGGACTTTTCTCTAACAGAGAACTACGAAGAACATTTTGAAGATAGCAAACAAGTCGTTCGCCTTGCGGATATTAGACAAGTTGTGAATAGCTAAAACGAACTTATATACATTACGAAACAGCCAGGTTTGTTCAGAGAAATACGGCTGTTTTTTTCTCTGATTTTTTTATACACAAACCTCATTCTTTGTTTGCATCCATCAATTTATACATAAAACCCAGTATCCCTTCTCATACTATAGTAAAAATCTTGTGGGAAGGGAGAGGTTTTCAGATGGGAAAAGACAGACAAGAGAAAAAGCTTAAAGAATCGGGTCGCGTCGAATCTGACCGTGATCAAAGTTTGAAATATTCTGGAGCAGCTAAAATGGAAAGCCCAGACGAAGCTCGTGCTCGTAATCATCAAGATCAATAAACAGCAATGACGCTTGGGTTTCGTTTATCCCCTAAGCGTCTTTATTTTAATTTAATCGACCTTACAATAAAAAAGACGATCGAACCCGTAATAACAATGATTAAAGCAGGCAATATCCATAATCCAATTCCATCTGCATCCCCCATCGCCACTCTCGTACTCACCCAACTCATATAAGTAAAGAAAATGAGAATTTCATTTTTTATTACGTTTAGCATGAGGCGCGCATTTTTGTATTGTCTTTCTACGTTTTCCTCTGTAAGAAATAAATAATTGTACACATGAGGAAACTTTTCCAGGATAGATAGTAAGATCCACATCAAACTTCCAATCACAAGAAGAATCCAAAGATTGTTTTTATTTCCCCATTCATCTGGCTCACCTGCCGCATTAAAATGAATCGGTACCGTTTCAGGTATGGACATCCATTGCAGCATTAAGTATCCTACACTGCCGATAAAGAAAACAACGGAAAGCAGATCGAATGCACGTTCAAGTATCGTTTTTGGAATTCGCAGTTTGGGCCGGTTTTCATAGAACACCATAATCGCCTCCTTTCCCTTAATTATACGGAATAGAAAAGGTTAGGTTTCGCAAAAAAAGATGGCTCGTACTGATAGCCATCTTCCTCGACGTAATTTTTTCAATCTTTTTGAAAATAGCCTTTAGTTATTTTCAATTCCCATCGCGATAATAAACCAGTTGGCCCCATTTTTACTTCCAATTTGAAAAAAGAGCGCGATGATTTCCTTTTCTGTAAAATGTTCGGTCAATCGGTTATAAAGTTCATCCGGCAGCTGGCCGTGATAAGCCATAATATGATCGGCCAATTCAAGAGCGAGCTTGTGTCGATCGGACAGTTCCGTTTCGCCTTTTTTCATTGCATGTTCACGAGTGGACTCATCCAGAGCCCCATAGTCCATGGTTTGTCAGTAATCACAGCCGTTGTTTGATGCGGATCGTAAACGAAGCATTTCCATAATCTCCGGTTCAAGAATCTGGTTTAATGCTTTGTCCATCTGTTGAAACGCATCTAGAATTTCAGGAGCATTAGCTAGTGCTTTTTTAAAAGGTGTACCTTCCACATTTGCTTCTGGCAAGCGTGCCATGTTTTACCCTCCTCAAAAGAAATTTACTTTCATTCTCTTTTTAGTTTACATGAAAGCCTTAAATGGACCCAACCATTCTGCTTTGTAAAGGTAGAGCTCCCACCTTTACGTTATATTCATATAACTTTTACGAACGTCATTTATTCTTAAGATAATAACTAAGTATTACATGTTACGCTTTTATCATAGTCAAATCGACTCATTCACGACTGCGGTGTGGTAAATTATCATTATTTTCAGATATTTTAAAAGGGATTTGTAGAAAATTGTTGAATCCTACACACACACCCAAGCTAGCTTGGTAAAAACATCAGAGGAGTGATTTTATGTTAAAGCGTTTCGTGGCATGTGCCGCATCAGTACCACTATTGGTCTCACTAGCTCTCCCAGCATCAGCTGCTGAACCTGAGGTAAAGGAAGCTTCATTTACGCCTCCTTCCCAGCAAGAGGCTGCACCGCAGGAAATCATCATTCATTTTAAAGACTCAGTTTCTGATTCAGCTGCTAAAACCGGAATTTCCAAGTTTGGCGGGAAAGTTGTCGATGCAACCAAAGATTTTATGGTTGTTAAGGTGAACGGCAGTGTTGCTGACGCGATAAAAAAATTCGAAAGTCTCGACTCTGTTGAATATGCCGAGCCGAACGCTACGTTCCACGCTAGTTATGTTCCAAATGATCCAAGCTATAAAACAAAACAATATGCACCTCAAAAGGTAAGCGCAGAGCAAGCTTGGGACGTTACCCAAAGTGCCGCTTCTGTAAAAATAGCCGTAATTGATACGGGAGTGGATTACAATCACCCCGATCTAGCAGGTAAAGTCATTAAAGGACGAGATTTTGTTGCTGATGATAACGACCCAATCGATGAAAACGAGCATGGTACACATGTTGCTGGGATCGCAGCAGCTAACACGAACAACGGCATCGGAATCGCAGGACTTGCTCCTAAGGCTTCTATCCTTGCCGTAAGAGTACTAGACGCAGGTGGCAGCGGATCACTTGATGATGTTGCACAAGGCATTCGTTATGCAGCAGACCAAGGTGCTCAAGTCATCAACTTAAGTCTTGGTGGAAATCTTGGTTCAAAGACATTGGAAGATGCCGTAAACTACGCTTGGAATAAAGGTTCTGTCGTAATCGCTGCAGCTGGAAATTCTGGCGTTAATCTTCCTAGTTATCCTGCTTATTACTCAAACGCGATCGCAGTAGCTGCTACGGATCAAAACGATCAAAGAGCAGCATTCTCTAACTGGGGTACATGGGTAGATATCGCAGCTCCTGGTGTTGCTATTTACTCAACGACACCAAACAATCAATATGCTAGTTTCTCTGGTACGTCCATGGCATCACCTGTTGTTGCCGGAGTAGCTGGATTGCTTGCTGCACAAGGTAAGAATGCTTCACAAATCCGTACAGCTCTTCAAAGCACAGCTGACAAAGTGTCTGGCACAGGAACATTCTTCCAAAACGGCCGTGTAAACGCAGCAAAAGCTGTTCAATAATCATGTAATAAAACAATTCATAACCTCTGAGTCTTTTACTCAACAAAGACTTCGGAGGTTTTTTTGTTTTGTTTAAATTTCGCTCCAAATTGAAACACTGTAAACAGGACATGGTTAGAGCGGAGTGTGATAGAAATTGTTTGGATTCGGTAAAAAGCAAAAACAGAGCAACACTGAGGATGGATCGCAGGCTCAAGCGACCGATCAGGAAAAAAGGCAGACTGAAAAAGAGGCAGAAGAAAAAATCGTTTATTTCTTTTTAATAGGCCTCGCTGTTTTTGGTGTGGTTATTTTGTACATTGGAATATCAAAAGAATTTACTTGAATCGCGGTCGGTTTGAGTGAAGGGGTTCTAGTTGAAAGAGAGGTGGCTTAAGGAGAATGGCTGATTTCACTTCATTCTCCTAAGCGCTTTGATTTCTTTTTTCAATGAGGTTAGCTGATCTTGAATGTCTTTCATCTGGCTTTCTTGTTCTTTCTGTTCTTTTTGGGCTTGAATTCTGTCGAGATAAATTTGTTTTAATACGATAGCGGCACTTAAGGTTCCGAGGAAGTCACCTGCTGTTACGAGCGTCGATCCAAGCAAAGCCAGCTCAGCAGCAAAGGTTTCCGCATCTTTATTGTTCGATAAAAAATCTTCCTCGGCTGCCGCTAACACGACGTCAACAACACGTTGGTTCAAGGTGGTCACTCCTTACTCCTGGTTTTTATTACAATATGCGTTTGCCCTAGTGACGGTTCTTGGATGTAACCCCCCCTTTTTTGATGAAAGGAAATTTTGTTTTTTCGTCATTTTTCCTTGAAGGATAGGCATTTTGACCGATATTACTATCATTAGGGGAGGTCTGACGATGGAACAATGGCTGTCTTTTCGAATTCCTTTTGATATTATTTCAATTTATATTTTGTTAGCTGCTTTTATTGTAGTCGGAATTTTTTCAAGCCTGCTTCGTAATGCCTTGCCAGAATGGTCTGTCAAAATCTTTAGTTCTGCCGGTTTTGTTGGTGTGATTTTTGGATGGCTGAAGCTGTTAGAGTATTAGTTTTATACATAAAAGAAACGCCTGTGGAGTGAACCACTTGGCGTTTTTTCGTTTTATATGAATTTAAACAATAATTTTCGAAGAACAGGCATGAGGTAATCTACAAGTTCTGCAGCACTTGGTACGACAACGTTTTGTGGTCCATAGATATTCTGCATGAGCTTTTCTTCTTCGTCCGTTATTTCTCCGTTCGCGATAAACATCCCAATCGTCTCGATCCCCCGTTTTCTCGTGCGGGTCACGGCTTCATGTGTATCAAGAACCCCGTGTGTCTCATAATCAAAAGCAGCCGGTTCTCCGTCAGAGAAAACGAGCAGAATTTTTTGCTGTTCTGGGCGTTTTGAAAGTTCTTCACCCATTCTCCGGATCGCGTATCCGTCACGGTTGTCTTCTTGCGGCTCGAGCTGCATGATCGAAGCTCCTGGCTGATGCAAGGAATTTCGATAGGAAATGACTTCGTGAAAATAATTGGGTTGATCGTCACTCGTTGCGTCTGCTGCATCTTCCCAAAATCCAACAACTGAATGCGGGATCCGGAGAGCTTTTAGCGTTTCGTGAAAAAGGACGATTCCTTTTTGCGTCTCTTGCATCTTGTTAAACATGGATGCAGAGCAGTCTACGAGCAAGGTGAACGTCGTGTCGAGTTCATGCTGAGACTCTTGTTTTTTTTGGAAAAGTCTCGGGTTTTTGTCTGTCGCCAGTCTTGTCAGCTTTTTTCCGAGTCTCCCAAAGTGCAAATCTTCACGCGGACTTGAACGTTTATGCTCCATCGTTTTTAAAAAGTTCTGTTTGAGCTGAGTAACGAATGGCGCGATTTCTTGTTGAAAATCTTCGTATTGCGCGAGTTCTTCTTGGGTTGATGGTTTTGCCGGAACGAGATGCTCGGTCACGTTTTTATTCACTTCACCGTACGGAAATTGGTTTGAAGAGTCTGATCCTGTTTGGTTGTTATCGGTTTCGGCTTCATGTTCGTTTTGGGTGTTGAAGTCGTTGTTGTCGGTCGTTTGTGCGCTCGCTTGGACTGAACCGAAGACCGCATCTCCAGACTCCGCTTCCCGTGCTCCCTCTCCGAGCAAATCTGTGTTCGTTCCTTGATCAAGATCCATCTGCAAAAAAGATTCCTGCGGGTCTGACGTTTCATCGTGCCAGGAGGAGTGTTCTTCTTTCTCCTGACCTTCTTCGTCATCGTTTTTGTCTTCGTCTTTTGTGATGGTTTTTTTTGTTTTTGTTTCGTTGTTTCGTGTCAGGTCCTCAAGAGTTTGCGATCCTTCGTTATCAGCTGATAGCACTGGTTTATCACTAAAACTGCGGTAAGCGGTTTTCATGTCTGCTAGCTGCGTGTGGTTTTCCATGATTTCTGCCATTTGCAGAACGATTTTTGCGATGTCTGATGTTGATTGTGCTTGAATGAGCTCAGCAAGAACGGGACGCAACTCTTGGTAGAGCGATTGGGTTTGTGCTGGGACACGAACAAAGCGTTTATTCGCTAAAAGGATAATATGGCAAAATAAAGCGTCAAGATCACGCTTTTGTTGGATGTGTTTTCGGTATTCTCTGTTGTAATGCACTTGGAATGTTTCTTTTCGCAGCTTGAAGCTATGTTTCATTCCAGGTCTCTGCTCTGTGCAAAGGAATTCCAGCCGATAATCTTCAGAAAACAGAAGAATCTGTTTTAAAAATTCACGGTGCGGATGAGATTTAAGCTTCTGGAGTGAATCCCAAATTACGTCATCATCCGTATGAAACTGTGTTCCAAAGCTGCGCAAATACACGTCCGATTTCCAGCCTTCCAGCTGGATATCCGGTGGGTACGGATTCCAGAACTGACTTACGTGAGTAATGCCGCTGTTTCGTTGAAGATACGAATGATACGAAAATGAAACGTCCATCTCGTCCACTCGTGATAGCGACCGTGCCAGGTCAATCAGTTGCATATGAACAAAAGAATCGATCTTTGTATCTGCAAAAATTAGGAATTTCATCTAGGCGAAACCTCCAAAATCATCGTGGGAAATAAATTGTAGGGGGACAGTCCCCATTTCCCAGCTTACACAAACAGCGTCGCGGCCACGTTGGAAACGAGGGCGCGTTCGCGGGCGTCTTCAAGCTTGTCGGCGATAGCGCGCTGGATGGCGCGCTTCGCCGGCAAGTAGACGGAGAGGTCGGCCGCATCCAGCAAAGCGCGGATGGATGCGGCGTCCTCGGACAGATGGCCGCCTTTCGCCTGGCCGATGAGGTCAGACGAAAGCTGGACAAATTTATCCAGTGTGCTGTCGTCTTTTTGCTGAGACTGATTTTTAAGCATTTCTTTTAACGTATCTCCTTGAATGTATGGGACCTCAATCACGACAAAACGATTTTTCAAAGCTTCATTCAATGGCACAGTCCCAATGTATCCTTCATTAATGGCGGCGATCACGTTGAATTCCGGTCTCGCTTTTACCACTTCACCAGTAAACGGGTTAGCGATCGTGCGCCGGTAGTCAAGCATTCCATTTAAGATCGGCAGCGTTTCAGGCTTCGCGATGTTAATCTCATCGATGTATAAGAAGTGCCCGTTGTTCGCAGCTTTCGTAACAGGACCTGGAATGAACGCGATCTCTTGTTTGCCATCTTCATAGCTTAACGTTTTATGACCTAATAGCGCTTCAGCATCAAGATCAACCGAGGCATTAATCTGGTGCAGTGGCTGCCCGAACAGATTTGAAAGGAGTTCAGCCAGCTTCGTTTTACCTGAACCCGTCGGACCTTTCAGCAATACGTTTTTACCTAATGCAAGTGCGATTACCGCATCTTCCACGAGCGATGTATCAGGTGCCGTGTATCCAGGCTTTCCTATCAACTCTTTGAAAACATCCGGTAAATTTTCAAATCGTCTAGCCGCATCTTGTTGAATTTTTTCTTTTATCTCATTTGGAAGTTGAAGGTTCATTTTAAAAAGTCCTTTCTTTCATCTATCAACAGTATTTCCAGCATTTCCGTTACATAAATCCTTACACAATGTATCATTGTAAGCTTTTACAAAGCAAGCCCCCCGTTTTACGTCAAAAAACGCCTCGATAAAGGGATTATCAAGGCGTTCCTTTCATGTGTTCATTTTTTATTCGAGAAACGATATGCGGCTTCGGATTCCAGCAATTAAACTCGTAATTGGGTTTTGTCTCAAAACCTAATCGCTCGCAGTGATAACGCATACCATGGTCCGTTTTTTCAGGCTTAAAATGTACGCACGTTGCACAGCAATGGTAACGATTAATTTTCACGTACTTTCACTTCCCTTTTAACGATCTGTGAAATAGCTTTTAATGATGGCCATATATTCTCTCACGTGAGCTTGTGGAATGGAGGAAATTCTAAGCGGTGAACCTAACCCTTCAGCTTCAATCCCTACACGTTTAGCGATCATTTTTGTCCGGAACAGATGAAAATCACTTGTTACGATCAATACGTTGGCATCTGGCTGAATCATTTCCTTCGCATACAAAAGATTTTCGTGTGTACTCGTTGCCTTTTCTTCTATTACAATGCGGTTTGGTTCAATCCCATTGTCGACAAGATAGTTCTTCATAATGATACCTTCACTCGTCGTTTTTCTGAATCCAAGACCGCCACTCACGATAAAAGTAACGTCCGGATGTTTTGTTGCGTAGGCTAACGCTTGATCGAGACGCTCCTTGAGAACGGCACCAGGCTTATTATTTTTTGTGCCACCTCCAAGAACAAGAATCGTATCTATCTTACCCGTTACCTTCTTTGGGTCCGTGTTGGCTGACGTAAGAATGAGTGTTTCTAAGGCTCCCACAAAAAGGAGAGCAAGAACCGTGAAGATGATGGTCGTTTTCTTGTACGTACTCATTAGTCTGATCACGGTTTGGTATTTGTAAAAAAGAATGAAAAAAAATAGACCAAGAATAAAGATGACAGCAAGTCCCATATCCATGTTTGTAGTTTGAATGAGGATCGCTGTTGCATAGATCAAGAACAGATTACTAAGAGTAAGAAATAGTTTTCTCATGACTTCGGATCTCCAAATGGGTAGATTTTCTATTTCTAGTATAAAGGAAAAAGAAAAAGAGCGGAGGTTTGATTTCTGCCGCTCTTTAATCGATTATTTTTTATTAATATCTGCTTTTTTAACTTCTTGTTGAATTTCGTTTGTTATGTCTTCTTTCATATCTTTCGTCGTTTGGGCTGCATCGGTTTTTATCTCTTCGGTCTTCTTGTCTACAGCTTCTTTTTGACGTTTTGTAATATCATTGATTTGCTGATCGTAATGAGTCTTTAATTCGGTTTTCTTCTCAGCGATAACTTCTGATTTTTTCTTATCTAGCTCTTCTTTTGTACTTGAAAAAATTCCGTTCACTGTTGATTTCATATCTTTTAACAGCACTTGTTTCTCTTTACTAAGTTCATTGTTAATGTCTGTTTTGTATGTATAAGCTAGAATTTTCGCATATACTTCATCAGCTAAATTAGGATTTGCGGCAAACGCAGAGGTTGTTCCGAGAGAAAGCGCAAAAGCTGTTGCTAAAATGCCCTTTACCCATTTTTTTGAAGATTTCTTTTTCATACCAAACTTTTCTTTTCTTGAGATTTCCATAAAAAATACCCCTTCCTTTATAAATAGAATAAAAGAAGCGGTCGGTTGCGCTACTAGCTCTGATCACTCCAAGCGCCCAATTACAGAATGATCTTCAAAGCCCCACACTTATTTAATTATATTATAATATTAATTTACCATTATAGGAATAAGCTGTAAACTATATTTTCATGAATTTTTATGGTGATTTCAATATTTTAGTAGATTAAATCCCTTTTTCGATAAAAGGCTATTGTCCGCACGGCGCGGACAATAGCTCTTAAAATGTATTTGTCTGGGGTCTGTCCCCCTTTGTGAAACTCCCCACAATGTATGCAATAAACGAGAATAGGATTGGCATTACGACCGTATGCATACCCCAAAGGTTTGGTTGATTTACATGAAGCCACATGTATGACCCAACTCCTACTACAATAGAGGCAATTGCTCCATTTGCGTTTCCTCTTCTCCAATACAACCCCATAACGATCGGCCAAATAAACGCTGCTTCAAGTCCACCAAATGCAAAGAGGTTTAACCAGATCAACAAATCAGGCGGGTTGATGGCCATCGCAAATACACTCAAGCCTACCACTGCTGTTATCGCAAAGCTCAACTTTTTCACAAAACGCTCTTCTGCATCTGGTTTTACATAATTGATGTATACGTCTTTAATGATGGTAGAGCTTACGAGCAATAGAACGGAATCTACCGTTGACATCACAGCAGCAAGCGGAGCTGCGAGGACGATACCTGCTAACCAGCCCGGTAATACTTCAAGTGCAAGTAAAGGCATCACTTTATCCGGAACCTCAATACCAGGAAGAATTACCCTGCCAAAAACACCAGCTAAATGCATACCTAACATAATAAACCCAACGACAAATGTTCCAATGATCATCGCCCTGTGCATCGCTTTTGCATTTCGATAACTCATGGCGCGAACTGAAATCTGAGGAAGCCCCACTACACCAACACCTACTAAAATCCAGAAAGAAGAAACATAGAGTGGTGTGAGGGATTCATTTGAACCAAATGGAGAGATTAGGTTTGGATTCTCCGTTCGCAATTCGCTCATAATGTTGTCAATCCCGCCACCAGCAACAATCGTTCCAGCGAGTATAATCACTGTACCAATCACCATGACCACACCTTGTATGGCATCGGTGATCACTACAGCTCTAAAACCACCTGCGATAACATACACCAACACTGAGCCTGAAAAGATAAACAGTGCCGTTGTGTAAGATAATCCTGTGAACGACTCAATTAGTCTGCCTCCACCAACCCATTGGGCAGCCATGGCTGAAAATAAGAATATAACAATACTGAGTGCGGATAGAATAACAACCCATTTACTCTCATATCTTGCCTTTAAGAAGTCGATCAGCGTTACTGCGTTAATTTTCCTGGCTACAATCGCAAACTTCTTACCTAAGACTGCAAGTGTAAAGTATCCTGTAACAAGCTGTGCCATCGCAAGAAGTACCCAGCCCAATCCCAGCTGATATGCTGCTCCTGGCCCCCCAATAAAGCTTGAGGCACTTCCGTAAGTGGCAACCATTGTCATAGCAAGCACAAAACCACCTAGCTCACGGCCTGCTAAAAAGTAATCTTGTAAAAAAGAAGGACCGCTTTTCATATGGCGAGACGTATAGATACCAATACAAAAAACGAGTACCAAAAAGAAGGCTAATGGCAGGATCACATCCCAATTCATTAATGATTCTCCTCCTTTTCCATCTCTTCTGTTTCAAAAGGAACTTCTTTAAAGAAGAATTTAACCATAATCCATACAAGTATGGTAAAGACAATAAATCCAGCAATACAGCTATAAAAAAACCACGCAGGAAAACCAAGTATGTACGTATATTCTTTTACTGGTTGACTTCCAAGTCCGTATGCAAATGCATACCACCATACAAAATTCAAAAGCGCCAGCACCGTGCCCATAATGGCCTCTTTATTGGAGACTCGAAAACGCCAGTCCTTTACTTTTTTCATTTTTCAACCTCCTGGAGTCACAAAAAATAAAGTCCACTCATTATCATGTCAAAGCCTAAAACGATTGTCGAGCTCTTTCGACTTATTTTAGGGATTTCGATAAGAAGAGACCAATCCCTTGTTACATTTATATCGTGCAAATGAAACCCTATATTTTTTCCTATCGTAGTAACCATTGTTGAATAACCTCTACGCATGCATGGGATATGTATTTAATATATTTATTGTAAGGATGAAGTATTGAGATTAGGCTAACCTTTTAGCATGGAGAAGAAGAAATATTTAAGTTGGAAAAGTCGTTAATTGCTAAATTCCTAAAATAATTTCCGGGGAAATGTGATAAAAAAATTTAGAATTCTATATTGTTCGACAAGACTATTTTAAAAAAAAGCAAAAAAAAGAACACATTTTGAAACCAACCCATTCGTACCGTTTGCATTCTTTATTTTCCTTAGCGTTTTACTCAATATCATTGAGGGAAATAAATTGATTGGGGACAGTCCCCATTTCCCACTAGTTATCCTCTGTTATAAAATAAAGGAACTACGAAAGGAGGTGAAGATCATTCCTAGAACGAGGCGTATCTGGTACCCTGATGCCGTTTACCATGTGACTACTCGCGGAAACCGAAGGGAACCTCTTTTTTATTCTCATTTGGATTTCCATCGCTATTTAAAAATCCTCAGTCACTGCGTAAAAAAGTATTCTGTTGAACTTTTTTCGTATTGCCTCATGACAAATCACACCCATTTGCAAATCCAGTGCCGTCATTCCCCGCCTGGAGATTTCATGAAAGAACTTAATGAAACGTACGCCATGTATTTCAATAAGAAATACGAACTTACCGGACATGTGTTTCAAGGCAGGTATGGAACAGAATTGATTGAAGACCGTTCCTATCTCTTAGACACGAGTCGATATATTCATATGAATCCGGTAACAGCCGATATTGTTATGTTTCCTCTTGAATATCCATGGAGCAGCTACCGCTATTATGTTACAAAGTCGGTATGTCCCTTTGTGGAAACCTCAACCATTCTTGGATTATTTCAAAATTCAAAACCTCTTTATCGTGAATATGTAGAAAGCAGGACCTCACCGGTAGTCGAACATTAACTACAACGTCATTTTACACTCTGTTTATTTTAAAGCGTTAGCTAGTACGAACAATAAAAAAAGCCGGTTATGTCCTTCTGACGAAGACACAACCGGCTTTTTTGTATTTGACTGGGGTCTGTCCCCCCCCTAGAAATGAAACTTCTGCACGTGGGTGCGCATTTGTTCCGCGTATTGCTCCAGCTGTTCTGCCAGGTGGTTCAATTGCTCCATCGATGCTGACTGCTGCTCCGTTGATGCGGAAACTTCTTCGGTTCCCGCGGCTGTTTCTTGTGTAATGGCTAAAATGTGTGAAGCATTTTCCAATAACACATCTTTTTGCTGAGCCATTTCTTGAACAGACGCAATAACCTCTTTTAATTTTACAGAGTTTCCTTGAACGGCGTTTGAGATCGCTGTGAAGGTGTGTTCCGTTTCTTCCACTGCCTCACCCTGTGAAAGGATAAGTGCTGCGGCTTCTTGTACTTGTCCTACTGTTGTTTGTGTAACAGACTGCATTTCACCGATCAGCCCGCTTATTTCTTTTAGAGAACCTTCTGTTTGTTCTGCCAGTTTACGAACTTCATCCGCTACAACCGCAAATCCTCGGCCTGACTCCCCTGCTCGTGCCGCTTCTATCGCTGCGTTCAACGCCAACAGATTTGTCTGGTTCGCGATTTCACTTATCGTATGGACAATTTCTTGAACACTGCCAGACGTTTCATCCAGTTTTTTTATGGAAGTGATCATATCCTTTGTCATTTCGGTCGTAAGCATGGACTTTTCCTTCAGGAAGTTCACTTTGGCAACACCTGTTACGGATGCGTCATTCATCTGCTGTGTTGTTTTTTCAATTGCTTCCCCTTGTTCTTGCACTTGAATAATTCGGTCAGCAAGTACGTTTGCTGCTTTTGCATTTCCGTCCATCAGTTCAGCCTGATGTGACGATCCTGCTGCAATCTGCTGCATCGTTATCGAGACTTCATGAGCGGAAGCTGAATTTTCTTCAGCACTTGATACTACCGTTTGAGATGCATCTGTTACATGATCTGTAATCTGAGCCATCTCACCAATGAGCACCCGCATTTGTCCTGACATTTCTGTAAAACTATCAGCGAGTTCACCAATCTCATCTTCTCGGTTAATGCTGACGTCTACTTGCAAATTTCCGTTTTTCATTTCATTCATGGCTTCTTTTAGCTCTTTTACCGGTTGAGTAACTCTTCTCGATACAAACAAGGAGATAACTGCAGCTACTGCAAGCGTGATCAGTAAGGCGATTCCAATCGGCAACAAAATAACGGAAGCCTTTTTCTCAAACTCACTTACGGCTACTGTTCCTGCAAGCTTCCAACCTGTCTTTTCATTCTTAAAGTAACTAATAATCCGCTTTTCGTTGTTCAGCTCAGTCGTTAATACACCTTGGCTTTCTTTCATGTCCTTGTAAAAGGATTCTTTTGCGGCACTTTTCCCTGATTTTTTAGCATCTGGGTGCACCATGTAATTTCCTGAGTTATCAATCAGAAGGGCATATCCTGTACTTCCTATCTTTACGTTTTGCATCAACGTTAAGATGTCGTTAACGGCTATGTCAATCGCTGCCACACCAACCGTTTTTCCGTTGTATTCAATCCCTTTTACAGCTTTGACTACAGGTCGATCCGTAGCTGTGTCAATAAAAGGATCCAGCCAGTAAACTTGATCAGGGTTCTTAACCGCTTGCTGGTACCACGATGTCAACGTAAAATCGTCAACTGGTTCTGACGGTATCGGATACATGATAACGTCTTTTGAATCTGAAATAAAATAACTATTCATGATTGCGGCATTTGAAAGATGATAGTCTTCTAGCTTATTAATAATAAAGTCAGGACTGTCCCCTTTTTCATAAAATTTGATCCAAGCCGCATCTGCGTATGCTTCCACATATTCAGCATTGTCTTCTAAAAAACGATTCAGTGACTCATTGAGGTCGTTCATTCTCGCAGATGTGTCACTCGAAGAATTATCAACGGTTGTCTTTACGCTAAAGAAATAACTTACCCCGCTCACGACCAACCCTGTCATAATTATCAGTAATAAAAAAGGCACAAGAATTTGCCTTTGTAGACTTTTCTTAATCATCATTTTCCTCCATCTGTATACTTTTTCTAGGCAGCAAAAAGTATATCGACAGGAAGTAACAAATTATTTAATAGAAAAAATAAAAATTGTCTCCACGGAAAAGACAATTCGACGAAAAGTGTAATTGTACGGGGTCTGTCCCCCTATATATACAAAAAAATAATAGACTTGACACAAAATATGGTATATAATTATCTTAAGTTTTACCGATATTAAGTGCAGTAGTGGTTATTATATTTGAGGGGGTATGGACCATGAGCCCAAGCAATGCTCTTGTCTTAACTACGGAAATAGACGCCATTCGCACGACCATGTATGAGGTAAGTAAAAAGGTTAATAGTCTTGCTGATCCGCTTCTTGTACAGCTTAGTCAAATTTTGGACGAGAAACTAAACAAACTGGATCAAATAAAGAGTTGCGCATAATAAAGGATAGACAAATCATTATATTTAATTACTTATGACCGGAGGCCCGTTAGTTTATGGGGATTTCCGGTTTTTTATTTCGTCAACTTCCATTCTACTCTATCACTTGCTCATTCCCCTTCAAAAACTCCTAATCTATCTGTTATCTAAACTCCTCACCTGTCAGCACACTCATAAAATCGTTAAAAAAATAGGGATAGTTAAAATCAAAGGCAATTCGATGTTTTTTTACTTGTTCTCCAAATTCAATATACGGTCTAATGTCTGCTATACTCTGTCCTCTTGCCGTTTCCTCAACGACAATATGAACAGGCAATGTTCTGAAGGTGAACATCTCTTCACGAATGGTTGCCATTAACGTCAGAGCATCATGAACAGGACTTCCTTTTATATCTGGAACTCGTTTTTTATAAAATTCGTAATAAAAATCTAGTAACGGTTTAACTAAAGGAGCTTTTCCTTTGTAATCGATATAATTGATCATATCAGGCGTTACAAGAGCACGGTCCGTGACATTTAACGGAATGATTGTCACATTTTCTGCATATGTCAAGACAACTCTTACGGCAATCGGGTCCGCATGAAAATTAGCTTCCGACACAGCCGTAACGTTCCCTGGCACCCAAAACGCGCCTCCCATAATATAGTAGGCTTTCACTTTTTTCATAACGGTTTGATACAAAATAAAAAGCGTTGCAAGAGAAGTCAACCTTCCCGTATTAACGATAATCAATTCATTCTCATATTCATGAATCAAGTTAATGATCTCAAAGAAATTCTCAATCACACCTTCATATACCCCTGGCTCAATCGGACCTAATCCGTACTCTCCATGAACTTCCGGGTAAAAGGTAGGCTGTTCTCCCGTCATTGGTACCTCTGCGCCTCCAATGATTTTTACATCAGACGGGACTTTGATCATGTTAACGAGATAGTTCACATTTGTAATGGTCTGTTCTCGTGGAACATTTCCGTAATCCGCGACAACACCTACAATGTCGATGTCATCACTTAAATACGCGTATATTAAGGCAATCGTGTCATCAATTCCCACATCTCCAAAGAGCAAGACTTTTTGTCCCATAATAAAACCCCTCTTAGGCTTTTGTTTATAGTCTATTAAAGAGGTGGCTTGATTTATGAAGACAGCATAAGAGATTATTCCAAAAACCGTTTTCTTACATCTGGAGTCGGCATCATGCAGCTTTCCTTTTTGCCAAACCATTTGTAGCGGTTCTCGGCCACTTGTTTATAAAAAAAGTTTCGCCATGATTTCGGAAAAACCAATAAAATTTTCCCAAGATTAAAAGGAAACTTCAAAAAGCTCGATACATGCAATACCGCATCAGATTCAGCATATACTTGTCCATTATGGATAAAGATCACCGAATCCGTCTTTTCTGAATCTATGTTGTAGTCAGAAAGCAACTTTTGGCCAGCTTCCGATTGAATAGCAGAAAATCGAAGCTCGTCATTTTTTTCGTGCTTTAAAATAAACTGGACACTATTGTCGCAAAGGTTGCATACCCCGTCAAACAGAAGAACAGGTCCATTGTCATTGTTGTTATTTTCCATCCCCTTACCCCTCCGTTTCAGAATCTTAAGGTTTCTTATGTACCCTCTATTTTACATTTTTTTTATTATTCTTCCTAATCGTTATCCCTTACTTTCCTAAAACTCTAATCATTACCCATAAAATACATCTTCCAACAATAGGCATTGTAGTATAAACTTCTATTGAGAGAAAAGGAAAGGTGAAGATCGAATGAAAATTAGAGCATTGAAGCAAGAAGCGAGACAGCAACTAAAAGGACAGTGGGGGCGTGCTGCTTTATTTACGCTGCTTTTCTCAGCTATTTATTATTTAATTCCCATGATTATTGAAATCAACCTGAGTGGCGGTTTTGAAAGTTGGCTTAACGCAACCGAAACAGACAGCGGAACAGCAAGTACTTTCCTGATTACGCTTGTGCTGCTGCCTTTATATATTGGTTACCTATGGACGTTCTTATCGGTGATTCGTACTGGCGAAAAAATAGAGTACAAAGGACTGCTGACAGCATTCGGAGAAATTAGCACATACCTTAAATTACTTGGTACTTATTTAGTTATGATGGTCTACACTCTTTTGTGGTTCCTTCTATTGATTATTCCTGGCATCATTAAGGGATTAGCGTATTCACAAACTTATTACGTATTAAAAGATCAGCCTGATATCGGGATTAACAAAGCCATTACCGAAAGCCGAAAGCTGATGAAGGGCTATAAATGGAAATTCTTTGTTCTTCAGCTAAGCTTTATCGGATGGGTTATTCTTTGTCTGTTAACGCTTGGAATTGGTTTCCTATGGCTTGCGCCTTACATGAGTTCATCTTCTGCTGCTTTTTATAATGAATTAGTAAAAAAGCAAAGTGATGAGGAACTGATCGCTGAAAAAGAATAGTTTTCTCGTTTAAAAAATAACCTCGAACTTGTCCTCTTTACTTGGACTTTTCGGGGTTTTTTGTTTGTGTAAGAACTGCATGAATCTTTTATCAGATTCATATTTTTATAATAAGGGAGGTCAGTTCAGATGGGAATTATTGAATTACTTATAGCAAGAGCAAACACTGCCGTCGTTACGAAAAAAGGAGATGACAGACTGGCCTCGATTGGCGGAAAACCTTTTAAAACCATTAATGGAGCAATAACAGCGATTAACACTTTAAGGGCTAAAGGGATAACCATACTTGTTTTCCCTGGTATTTATGAAGAGACCGTATCGATACCTGCTGGAAACTCTTTGCAAGGCCTATGTTGTTCAACAGTCGTTATTACAAAACAGGAAGTAACCTCTAACACAACGTTGGTTACGATGGGTGAACAAACTACCCTTGAATCAGTTACCCTCTTATTAACTTCTTCCGTTCATGTTTCCTTAATTGGTGTTGCCTTTCCAGGGATCACCACGCGTTCAGCTATTGTAAAACAGGTGGCAATTGAGGTAGACAATGCGACTGCGCCATCAAGCGGTACGTCAAATGTATATGGTGTACATTCCTATGGCACTGGACTTCCAGATATCAGTATAGATAATATCAATAATTCTACAATCATTGCTCGCTCAGCAGGTTTGGGTAACAAAAGGGCTTTACTCGTTGATACGAATTCGCATAACTTTAACTGCAGAAATTCTGTTTTTTTAACCACTCGTTCTGCAGGTGGAGGTTCATATATTGGTGCAGAAGTAAATGCATCTGGTTCGCTGTTAAATCTTCAAGGATGTTCTATTGAAGGACAAACTGCAGATATTTCACAAACTGCGGGCTCTTTAAATATTGGCAGTACGGATTTAATCCTTTCTAATGCCAATTCCCTTGGTTTTTCTACTACATGGCAGCCGTCCATTCTTGTGTGGGCCCAATCAGGAGTAATAGCAGCAGGAACTAGCTATTATCGTCCCGGCACGGCTGCGTTGACAAGCACGGACGTTTTTATTCGGTTAAGTCAGAAATGTGTTATTAAAACGCTAAGTGTACGCTCGTTAGTTGGACCAGGAATCGGGACGACGGTAGTTTGGACCATCCGTAAAAATGGTGAAGATACACCTCTGACGGTTTCTATGAACAATTCCCAAACCTCCGCTATTAATGAAGCCATCTCCGTTAATTTTGATGCAGGGGATAACATTTCTTTAGAAGTGACCGTAGGTAATTTAAGTACGATTGCAGATACGGTTGTGCAAGTTGATGTTGTTTAAGAGCTAGAATCTCCCCGTGATCTTAATAAATTGTAAAATGATCGGTACACCTTTTTCTGGAACAGAACCTGAAGCATGTAGCAATGTAAGTCTGCCTTCATCCACTTGATAAAAAGTGGCAGGTTGAATGATTCCATTTATAAAAAGATTCACATAAGAACATTGATTAGGGTTGATTATGTCAGTGCTAGCATATTCTTGCCTTTTGTCCAAATTGGTATATACTCGTTTTTCACCATCTGACAGCGTCGTATATTGAAAAGCTTCCACCTGTAGAATTTTTGGAGAAGGTGATGGCGGCGATGGGGATCGCGGGAATTTAGGACAAAAATAAAAACAACAGTCACACTGATAACCATCGTAACAATCGCAACAGCAGCAAGTATGGCAGCAGTTTCTTTGGTTTTGACAGCAACGTTTATTTTGGTGATGATGATTTCGGGAGCTGGAGCAGCAAGGTTGAAATAAGGATTTACTTTTACAAGGATGTGATTGATCTTTATTAAACAAAGTAAGTCCTCCCATTATAAAAAGTGTACAGAAAATAAATCGCTGCTGTATGTCGTAGCCGCTTTACGTTACGACAAATTCGAGAATTACAGGGGTTGCAGCATCGAGCGTGTCTCCTCCAGGAATGCTTACGGAAGAAGTAGTGACCGAAGATGTATCTGCTGTTTGAATCATGGCATTCAGATAAAGGTTGTAATACGCATATGTTGATGGAAATGCGGTGGCCGCAGCTCCCGTGTCCGTAGTAAAAGCGGTAGCCGCAATGGCGAACGTGCCACCCGTCCCTGTGCCACTTCCAATCGTAGAAGCATATCTTCTTGATTTTACATTGTAGTATGGCTTAATAATTGGCATTGTCTTTCCTCATTTCTTCATGGTTGACTTGTTCGTGGTTCATAAAAGGAAAAGCAGAATTTATCAATGTAGCCCCCTATACTGTATGCCAAAATTAGTGAAATTGACCCATGTGAGTTCCCTGCATTGTCCATTCGAGATGGACAATGCAGGTGATTTTGTATTTGTTTGGGGTCAGACCCCATTTCCCAAAATATTTCCCGCGATTAGGACATATCTATTAGCATAAGACGAGACATCTAAGGGGTGGCATAATGGATCAGCTTACGTTAATTGTCGTCGGGGTCATTGGGTTTATGATTTTTCTAGGCATCGTGGGGTATACCCAAACCGCTTACCACTTTCGAAAATGGAGCAAAGAGCTGCACCAGATTGAAACAAATAAAGAGCAACAGCCCTACTCTCATTGGATTCAGCGTGTCACATCAGACTACAAACAATTTCATCTCGCCGGTGTACCTCAGTTGAACACCCAGGCGCTTATTGAAAAACATTTATATAACGAACGCATTCCGCTTTTAGGTCTTTTCCGTGTTCCGGTTGGAAACATTCAAAAACTATTGAGCCAGCTTCCTTCCTTCACGATCATTCTTGGCGTACTCGGAACTTTCATTGGACTTACGCTTTCTCTTTTATCCATGCAGGATACATTAATGACGCTCGGAACGCAGCCTGCCGACTCAAACCTTACGTTAAACTCCATCATCTCTTCACTCACTGCACCTTTTGAAGGCATGAGTGTAGCCTTTTTCACAAGTATTGCCGGAATTGGGGCTGCTCTTTTTCTGAACCTCATTCAGTCTGGCTTTTTTTCGCAAGGCACTTCCCTTTCCTACATGCAGAACAAACTTTTAGCCGATTGTGAAGTGTACTTAGATCACCACTTCAACAGCGTGCTTATTAACGACAAACCGCAGGATTCCGTTGAACGGCTGCTTGACCGACTCGCCTCACGCGTGGAATCTTCCTTTGATAAAACACTCGGTGATTTTGCCTCTCAGATGGTTAATTTTACATCAGGTCTTCAAAAAGCAATGGAAGATGTGAATGGCATTTTCGAGGCGCAGCGCCAGCATTCCGAACGATTTGCAGCCTCAACCAACCAGCTTGACCATTTTGGAGAACGTTTTAACGAAACAACGAAAGAGCTTGGGACGATCCAAAAGACTGTCGATACAAGCATCAATGCGCTGGCACAAAATATCCATTCGTTCGAGCAGCAGCTCAAACAATCGAATGACCGGCACACACAAGGTCAGCAAAAATTTGAACAGCTCATCCAAAGATCAGATAAAATGTTGCAAGAAGCCCAGCGGCGATCGGAAGAACATGCACAAACGATGCTTCGCGGTATGCAGGAACAGCTTCAGCATTATCAAAATCAGCATGACGCACTGGAAAACCGCCTCGCTCAAAAGCAGGATGAATGGCATTACCGCTATGCGGAAAAACAAGGCGAATACGGCAGGGCTTCCTCCGATTTTGCTTCAAGTGTAGGGCAGCTTGAGAAGAGTTTCTATTCCGCAGTCGAACACATCAAGCGTGATTTTACCGACCAAGTTCGAAACATCATGGAAAATCAGAGCCGGCAGCTCAGTTCGTTCTTAAGCAACGCTCAAAACCAGAGCGGACGCGATGACGAAATGCGTGAACTTTCTCGAACACTGGAAAATCTGCATCACAACTTAACGCGCAGCATTACAGACAATAACCGCACCCTCTCAGATATGTATCACCTATTGCAGCGCATCTATCAGTCGGCGATGAACCAATCCAGCCAAGTGGTCTATGAAACTCGGAATTCCCACCAGCCAGACTACTTGGATGATGATCGGATGCCCGAGGTCACACCACAGAACTTTAGGAGACGGTGACCGTTATGAAGGCGCGCAAATCGTATTACAACAATGACGATCAGGAGACGAAAGAAATTTTTTGGCCGAGTTTTACCGACATGATGGCCATGATGGTGCTTGTAATGGTTTTCATCGCCATACTCGCCTACGTCCAGAGCATCTACAATGCGTATGATCAGGCACAGATCAAGCGTGAACTCGGGCAGGTCGCAGAGGTGAAGAAGCACATATCAGACCTCATTCAAAAACAGCTTGAGGAAAACGTCGGCAAAGATAAGATCATTCGCGGCCCCAACAATACGATCTCCGTAGAAGGCAACATTTTGTTTGATACCGGAAGTGCTGAAATATCGGCAAAAGGAAAACAAGTTCTGGACCCTCTTGCAGATGCGCTCGCTAGCATTATTGAGGAAAAAGACATGAGCCAGTACCTGTACATCATCTTAATCGAAGGCCATACCGATTCTGTTCCGTATGACAACTGGTCCCTTTCTACTCAGCGTGCCGTTGCGGTCGTCGATTATTTAGGAAAAGCGAATCCAAAACTCGCAAAAAAAGAGTATGCGCAATATCTGGCGGCAACCGGTTACAGCGAATACAAGCCCATTGCAGAAGGAAATTCTTCGTCCTCCCTGCAAAAAAACCGCCGCATCTCCTTTCAAATCATATTGGATGACGATAAATGGCAGAGCAAGCTAAAAGAGATCGTGGAACAATAAAAATGGGAAGCTGACTCGACAGAGTCAGCTTCGTTGTTTTTTTCATACTAAAATATCCTAGCGATCACTAAGCCGTTTGTCGAATAACCTTTAAATTATTTTGAAGGATCATAAACTTTTTTGAGGGATCATAAATTTTTTTGAAGGATCATAAATATTGGTGAAGGATCATAAAGGATTTCCTTTTTTATTTTTTACAAATTATGTTAAAATTTGGTGTAAAATGAATAACTCGTCTACATACATATATAGGGGATTATAGATGACAAGGTGTTATCAATTCCCAAAATTAAAAACAAATGAGCGCACCTTGTGTAGGTGCGACCTTGTGTAGGTGCGCTTTATTAAAATCTTTTAGAGACCTGCTTTCTACTAAATAAGATTCAATTCTTTTTGTATCTTATGTTTATATTCAATATAACCTTCGTCAAAATTAGGACTTATCTTTTCAAACTTGCTCATACCCTCTCCCCACCGTTTCATTTGAGGACTGAAGATTTTATTTATTACCGTAGGGTCATTCTCAACAAAAGAAATCACATCTTCTTCCGTTTCACCATCCACAACAATAGCTCCACCAGATAAATCTCCATAAGGTCCCGCAAGAACGATATTTCCTCTATCATATGCTTGTTGCACATAAACAGCGTGTTCTGGCATGAAAGGCTGATTATGAAGTTCAACGCCATTCACCCAGTTCGTTCCAGGTGTATACAAGATTAGAAATCGCATATGATCCTCCTTCTCTTACATCAATTTGTGAAACAGTTCACAATAAACATAACATATTTCATCTCTTAGCAAACAATCCCAGAAATAAAGTCTATAATGAAATTAAAAATTTTTTTAATAAATTAAAACTATTTATCTCTCTTTTACGAATGTACTAGTAAGACAACTTTTCCCCGTCTGGAAGTGAAAAACAAATCATGACAACCGAGAAGAAATGGATAAAGTTAATCCAGAAAAGATCCGATGAAAACGCAGCAAACAAACTAATAGGCTATTACTATCACTCTATTTATTCGTACGTTTACAAGCAGACGATGGATAAGCAGCTATCGATGGACGTAACGCAAGAAATATTCATCAGCATGCTTCAGACCATTCATCATTTTAATGACAAGAAAGCATCCTTTAAAACATGGCTATACAGAATTGCCACTTATAAAGTGGTCGATTATTTTAGGTCAAAGCACTATACATATGACCAGTCTACAGACACCATGGAATTCGTGGAATTAGGGACCACTTCGGATTTTACGATTGAACTGGAATATAAAGAGGATGTACGAAAAGTGACAGAAATTATAAATGCCTTTCAAGTAAAAGATCAGCAAATCCTCCGCCTCAAATTATTTGCGGAGCATACGTTTTCGGAAATCGCCGCTACACTTGATGTTCCCGAATCGTCTATTAAGACTAAGTATTATTCTGCAATAAAAAAGATCAAACAGCGAATGGAGGCTGAGTAAATGGAGAAGCAAAATTTTTTCGTTGATTACCCCGAGGAACATCAAGTGGATCATCACATTCATTCCATTGTTTCAGCAGGTCTATCTAAACCAAAAACCTTTATTCAATTTTTAAACGAAATGTACCAGCAGCTCGGTTTTCGTTACCTGTTTCGAGATGCAACTGAGCTTATATTTGTAGTCTGTTTAGCACTTGGTGTTTTGATATACGGCTTATTCTCACTAGATTCATCAGTAAAAACGGAAGACATATACTCGTTTATTTTTACCTTGTCACCTGTTCTTTACTTTACTGTCGCCTCCTTGTTTTTAGTAAATGCTTTAACGAATGATACCTTTGCAGTCGAGATGACCTGTAAATACCATGTATTCCAGCTCGCTGCCTTTCGAATGCTGATGTTTAGCGTAATTTCACTCATTCTAAATAGTTTTCTTATACTTGTTGTATTCATACTTCTTCAATCTATTAATCTGCTTGAAGCCATGATCTTATCTTTCAGCTCTTTAAGCGTTTTTTCCGTTTTGTATCTCTATGTTTTACAGCATGTAAAAGGCAGATACTCCACGTATGCTGTGATGGCGGGCTGGTTACTTGTAAACTTCCTGCCAGCCTTTTTTAAACAAGATGTATACTCTGCTTTCCTCAGTCACGTACCTCTGTATGTGTATGTAACGGTATGTGCCGCAAGTCTTGCACTCTATTTTAACCGATTAAAAAAACTAATCGCATTCCGCGATGCAGAAGGAGTTCTATAGATGTTACTCGTAGAAGAAGTCACAAAAAATTTCGGTAAATTCACTGCCCTTAAAAAAATCAATATAGAGTTTCATAACGGAGTTTACGGGCTTTTGGCACCAAACGGAGCTGGGAAGACGACGCTGATTAAAATGCTCACAACGCTATTGTTTCCGACCTCCGGAACCATTCGTTATGAGGGACATGACATCATTAAGATGGATGATAAATATCGAGAATTAATAGGCTATCTTCCCCAAGAATTTGGTTATTACAAAAATTACAGCCCTACCGCCTACTTGCTCTATCTCGCAGCACTAAAAGGAATTGATCGAAAAACAGCTGTAGCTCGTGTTAAAGAACTGCTTAAAATAGTAGCACTTGATCATGTGGCGACTAAAAAGATGAAAAAGTTTTCTGGAGGAATGATTCAGCGTGTAGGCATCGCGCAAGCCATGTTAAACGATCCGAGAATTCTTATTTTAGATGAACCAACCGCAGGCCTTGATCCGAAAGAAAGAGTACGTTTTCGTAACCTGCTTACGAACCTAGCTCGAGACCGCATCGTCATTTTATCAACGCACATTGTGTCAGATGTAGAATCCATCGCAAATGAGATCATCATGATCAAGAATCAAGAAGTGTTATATAAGGATACTGTTATTAACATTTGCCGCAAAATTGACGGCTTGGTTTATGAGACAGAAGTTGATTATGGTGACACGGAGAAATTCCGATCTACTTATCTTACTCTCTCTGAAAAACAAGAAACCGGCAAGATGCACATGAGGTTTTTGACGACTGAAGATGCGAAACCAGAATGGAAGACTGTTCATCCGAATTTAGAAGATGTATTCCTTTACATCTATCAAGATGAAGTTCCTTCTGCAGGCGATGATTTTGATGATTAAGCGGCTCGAATTCAAGAAAATTATTACGTCTCCCATTGTTTTAGGACTTTTCTTATTGTTTCTGATGTATAACCTGTTTCTTATTTACGACAAAACACCTATGAAAGAGGATATGAATCTGCTTCAACCCATTATTAAAGAAAATGGCACACTGATGGATGCTGATGGAAGAAGTGGTTTGCAATCGTCTTACGAAAAAGAGTTAGCAACGTGGAACAAGCTTGCACAAACCAAAACGGGAGACACCTATGAAGCAGCTACAGATTTTTATAAACCTGAGCATTTTCATTCTTTAATGGAAGCCAAAACATACACAGACAAGGAACTCCAAGCAATAAGCACATTGGCTTTAAAAGAAACGTATTTTCATACCATTGATGGTATTGAGAGCCAGTACAACCAGTTAAATATGATAAAGAGCGCCGAGGAACAGATTCGGGTGTTTGGATTAGGCGAGGGTGTTGCTGAAACCGTTCGGACTCAATATACACAATTGGATACCCGTGTTAAAGAATTAATAACAAATAAAGAGCATTTGCATCTTTTCTTTCATGGCAAGATTTATGCTACACATTCTTTTCTTTTTAAAACACTATTTCAGTCCATCATTTTTCAGGCGATGATATTGATCGTATTGTTTACAGCATTCCTTGTTAATTACGAATTTGAACAAAAAACGTCTTTAGTTGCGTATTCTACAAAGCGCGGTAGACATTTAGTGTGGGACAAGCTGGTTGTAGCACTGCTTTCATCACTTGTTGCTACATTCACCTTGTTAGGCACAACACTGCTCGTCTATTTCTTAGTATTTGATTATTCAGGTCTTTGGAACGTGCCCATCAGCACGGGATTCTTAATCGAGCTTAACGAAATCCCTTTCATCAGCTGGTGGAACTTCACTTTTTTAGAATATTTGCTGTTATCTTGTGCCCTTCTGATGATCTGCCAGGTAATATTTGCTCTTCTCACGTTTTGCCTTTCCATGTGGATCAGAAATAGCTATATAGTGTTTACCATTTTTGGGGTCATTTTTGGAGCGGGTGTTCTCCTGCCAGGTTACATTCCAAAAGACAATCTGCTCATTCTCTACACACACTTTTCACCCTTTGTACTTGTGATGAATGTGAAAAAATGGTGGATGGAGAGCGGTGCATTTACATCATTCAAACATTATGAAGTCATTACAGTGTCAGCTTGGTTAATCGCCTTACTGCTAATAGCATGGTTCTCTATCAGCCGGTTTACACGAGAAAACTTATAGATAGGACGCGAACTTATGAGACTTTTATTCGAGGAATTAAAGAAGTTGTTTACGGTAAAAACCATTATCCTGCTTCTCCTGGTTAGCATTATCATATACCAGATGTTTATCGTGTTTGATTTTAAGCACTTTCCAAATGGGCGACCAGTGCTTGATGAATTCCTCGCTACACAAAAAATGCTCGAGGACTATGGGGAGTCGATGGATGAAGATGAATTTGAGGATTTCAAAAGCATTTATGACCAAAGAATTAATGAAGCTACACAATATCTGCAATCACAAGATGATATGGTAGCTGCTGGTCTAGATTCGTATACAAAATTTAAATCTATTGATCTTGAAAATGAAAAGTTAGCTGCTCTTCATAACAAGGTATATCATGAGGATTACGTTGATGTGTTCTGGGAGATACCGGCGAGAGAGGATATGATTGAAAGGTACGAACATCCTGAGCGTTATATCCAACAATACGGTCAGATAAATGAAAAGCAAAAAGCTCGTATCGAAGAATTAATGAAAAACGGAGCTGCAACCGCCATATTTAGTTATCAAGTATTTGAAAATTACAATACCCTGATAAAAAATGTTGCCATTCTAATCTTTCTAAGTATCATGTTAGTCATCTTGCCTCTTTACATAGGAGATCGACGAAATCACGCTGTGTTTTTGCAATATACTTCTAAAGTGGGACGCACCCTTTTTACAAAAAAGCTGTTAGCGGGATTAATTGCTTCTTTTATCGTTATAACTGTTCAGCTTGTCTGTTTCTTTTTCCTCTATAAAGGAAATGATATCAGTATGTTTTTGCCGCTTACCTTACATTCAATCTACAACGCTTTTATCTCTTGGTATGACATTACGTTTTTACAATATATTCTTTTAACGGTAGTCTCTATCTATTTGATTGGACTTGCTTTGGTCTTGGTCACCGCATGCATTTCAAGCATCGCACCAAACTATATGACAAGTGTTGGATTGCATGTTCCACTAGCATTTATCTTATTTGGTGTTGGTACAACCTATCTGGTTCAAAATCTAACCACACTATACCTATTCAAGTATCTACTTCCGGTTTTATTAGCAGCCATACTCTCTCTTAGTTTTATTCTATTTTGGTGGAAGTACAAGAGAGAAAAATGGAAAGATATAACGTGATTCATTTAATTAGGCATTAAAAAGCATCGGTTTTACGCCGATGCTTTTCTTATTTATCAATCTAACATTGCTTTCTCCTCTCTGACTGATACTTTTTTAAAACAAAAAAACAACCGCTGCTACGGGCAACGGATGTTCAAAAGTTCTTATATTAAAGGGGGGGTAATACTACTATTCCCACCTTACATATTTTTATTCATTATTTTTGCAAGTTTCATAGATTTTTTTGGCACAACTTCTCTTTTTCCATAAAAGCTGTGCAAAAACATACCCAGCATGATGATAAGGACCCCGAATAAAGAGAGCAGCGTCGGGCTTGCGATCGAGAGCAGCCACATCTCGCCTGCCAGTACAAATATAATCTCTGCCGATTGGGTCGCTTCTACTCCTGCTAGTTTAACCGGATCATTCGCGCAAAGGTCTGTTGCCTGAAAAAAGAGAACGGTCGCAATAACGCCTGAAGAGATGGCGACTAAAAAGGTCTGCCACAGCTGATTGTTTGTTGGTGGCCCTCCCTCTACAAAGCCGACAACAGCTAAAACCACCCACCATGGCAGTGATGCGATCGTCATGCCAAACGCACGCTGAAACGCATCAAGCCGTTTGTTTGTAACCACCATCATTTTTCGGTTGCCGAGTGGATACGCGATAGCTGCGATTAACACAGGCAGAACCACATGAAGCCATACAGAGCCATTTATAGCATCTGCTTCTTGTACTTGAACAAGCGCCACTCCTGCTAAAATCAGCACAGAAAAGCCTAACCCTTTAAACGGAATCTTCTGCCGCTCTCCTCTTTCCCCTCCGTTCGTTTCATAAAAGAACGGCACGAGGAGTGAACCTGCAACGATTGTGATCTGCCAAGTGGCGGCTACTAGCCAAGCCGCTCCAAAACCAGCCGCATACGTAATTGGTGCGTAAAACAACACGAAACCGACTGTACTCCATAAAAACCATATGCCAAACCGTTCTCTCAATTCTTGAAAAACCGGCCAAACGTTTCCGCGCATCCAAACGATCAGCCATAATAACGGAACCATGTAAAAAAAGCGAAGAGCCGCACTCCAATGCCAGCTTCCGCCAGATAAATCCATCGATCGGTTTAAAATAAACGTGACGCCAAAGAAAAAGGCTGCCCCTATCCCCAATATTATCGGCTTCATCTCAAGTACCCCCACTTCCACTAAAAAGGTATTCCTTTGTGTGGTCCAACATGCCACTTGCAAAAACATCCGGGATTTTGAATTTATTTTACCATTAGAATTCTTTTTTTCGCTTTATTTTTCAAAACAAAAACCCTATAACCGTAGTAAAAAACTACGAGTTATAAGGTTTTGCTCTCCACTTATCTAGTTAATGCGTTATAAATGTTCGCTTCGCCTGATCCAAAAAGCGGATCTTGACCGTTTTTACCAAGGTCAACGGCTGTTTGACGGAGTGCTGCTTGAACTTGTGAAGGTGAATATTGAGGATTTTGGGCTTTAATTACCGCAGCAATTCCTGCAACTTTTGGCGCTGCCATAGACGTTCCGTGCAACAAAGCATAACCCTTAAGGTTACTTGTTCCATTTGGGTTCAAATAAGTTGGCCACGTAGAGAGTGTTCTGTACAAGAAGTCTCGTTTATCCAGATAGTTTCCTTTAGGATCTTGACGGTACAGACTATCATACAGTGGACCGTTGTCTCCCCCAGGTCCCGCTACATCAACAACGCTGCCGTAATTAGAATAGAATGCAATAGAATCATTGGACCATTTGTTGGAAGACGATACTGTAACAACTCCAGGAATTTGGGCTGGTACAACTCGAGATGGTCCTTTTATATCTAGACCATAACGCTCTTTCCAGTAGGTTTGCATGTCTTGAAGACTATTTAAGTTACGTGAATCATTTCCTGATGACACGACTACCGTAACACCTTTCTTCGTTGCATACTGCAATGCTCGGTGATAGGCGACCATTGAAGCTGAATCACCTTTTTCATCTAAGTTATGGGCCATCCAGCGCCATCCGCCTAAGCTCATGTTAATGACTTCTACTCCGTCATTAGCAGCCGCAACAATCGCATCAGTGATCCATGATTGCTGAGCTCCTCCTTTGGCACCAAAAACACGGTATGCACGAACGGTCAGTTCAGGACCTACACCGTACACTTTGCCGTTTGCTGCAATCGAACCCGCAACATGTGTTCCATGGCCGTTCTCATCCCAAGCATTCTTTGTACCCGGGACAAATGTTTTACTGCCTTCAAGATCTGCATTATCTTTTAAATCTGGATGGGCAAAATCCAGTCCTGTATCAATGATTCCAACAACTGTCTCTTTATTACCTTTATTGATAGTAAAAGACTCAAAGTCATTCGTAATTCGTTTTACATCCCATTGATAATCGTGATAGTTTTGGTTTGGGTCGTTCCAATCAGGCTGCGGTATTGACGTAATGGGTTTGCCGTCAGCTGGATTTGGATCTTCTTCTAGATATACTGTGTATTCTTTATTTGCTGAGTGAATGTCTGAGAATTTTTTTACATTTTCTAAAAATGCAGAAGAAGATGAACTAGCTTCTACTATTCCTATCTCTTCTATAACACGTTCTACTTTTCCGCCTGATTCTTCAATTTGTGCCACATAATCACCAGGAACATTATTTTTATATGCAATTAAATAATAACTTGATGAATCTTCCGCATTTACACCTGGTGACTTTAATCCTGATAATAAAGATAGAGACAATGCTGCACAAATGGATAATGTGGTTAGCTTCTTCTTCAAGTACATTTCCCCCTACTAATTATTGATACTACGCTATTAATCTACCAATCCGTACATAAAAAGTATGTCGAATTATATACAAGCAAAGAGAGAATGTTTCGACAATTAAACTCAGCAAAAAAAACGTTTGAATACCATATCCAAACGTCTCTGCCTTTATTTTTTAACCCAACGGATTCTTCCCTACCGTTCCTAATTTAATGACATCCCATGCTGCTTTTCCATCGGTTGGATAGCCGTTGTGCTCGATTGGAATAAGGGAGAAGAATACAAAATAAAAGGAAAAATACACAAATTGATAGGTGAAGATCCCCGCCTTAAACACTTCTAAATGAATCAAACCGTTAACAAGAAGCATGCTGAGAATGGTAAAAAAGGGACCGCCTAAATATACCGCGACGAGATGACGTTTTGTATGATTCTTTAAATTTTCATATTCGCACCAGCCATCCCAAAAATACAGCTTCCTGATGTGGCATGGACCAATTTTAAACAATTTGTTGCCGCTTCCTATATGAATGCGAACGGTGCCGCCCGTCAATTTCCCAAAAAAGAGATGACCTGCTTCATGAATGAAGGTCACAATCGGTAAAACAAGAAAAAAGGAAAAGAAAAACTTCCAAACATCCTCAAATCCAAACATGTGCATCCCCCCTCATTGAAATTTTATCGTGATAGGTATTGTTATTCCCATACGGTGAACATTCACACTAGGCTTTTGACCTGTCTTTTTAACAAAAAAAGTAGGGAAAGGAAATTGGAGGATGCATTTCACCATAAATGTGATTATCTCTATATATTTCATGGCCAAAACTCATGGACAGATGACTTATTTTTTAAAAAAACAGTAAAATGTTATAAAACAGTTGTTGCATTTTTAAATCTGTTATAATACAATGCATTATAATCAATCAAAAACAAAACAGGAGGAATTTTAAAATGAAAAATTATCTTGAACTGCACCGTAACATGCCAAAAAAAATCTGTTGTGAGTGTGGATGTGAAATCGAGGAACAGCATGAATCTTACCTTTATGAGTGTGAGCGTTGCATGGGAAAACACGAGGCTTAATTTTTTTGTAACACCTGTTATATAACAATACTTTTATAGTTTAACTGTTTAATAACATAACCTGAAAGGACTGTTGAATAAGTGACGATTGATACCTCTAATCTCCAAGTGTTAGGCGATGTCACCCCGGCTTACGAGAAAATTCTAACACCAGGTGCCATTCTTTTTCTAAAATCCTTGCACCTTCACTTTAATAACACCCGAAAAGAACTGCTAGAACAGCGCAAAGTAAAGCAAAAAGAAATAGATTCAGGGATTCTTCCGACCTTTCTGCCTGAAACAGAACATATTCGAAACGGCAATTGGACCATCTCACCACTTCCTCAAGATCTTCAAGACCGCCGCGTCGAAATTACAGGACCTGTTGATCGAAAAATGATCATTAATGCGCTAAATTCAGGTGCAAAAATGTTTATGGCTGATCTTGAAGATTCGAATTCACCTACTTGGGAAAACACGATTGAGGGGCAGATCAACTTAAAGGATGCCGTCAACCGGACCATTTCTTTTGAGGGGGCAAACGGCAAGAGGTATGAGCTGAATAAGCAGCCGGCAACGTTGATCGTTCGTCCTCGTGGCTGGCATTTGGAAGAAAAACATATTGTCGTTGAAAATGAACACATGTCTGGCAGTTTAGTAGATTTTGGCCTCTACTTTTACCACAATGCGAAAACACTGATTGAGAACGGATCAGGTCCTTATTTTTACCTTCCTAAAATAGAGAGCCACTTGGAAGCGAGACTCTGGAACGATGTGTTCATCTACGCGCAAGAACAGCTTGGGATTCCAAGAGGTTCGATCAAGGCCACTGTACTAATCGAGACGATTGTTGCGGCATTTGAGATGGATGAGATTTTATACGAACTGCGCGAGCATTCTGCTGGGGTAAACTGCGGACGGTGGGATTACATTTTTAGTTATATTAAAAAGTTTCGCAGCCAGCCTCACGTCATTATGCCTGACCGGTCGCTCGTTACGATGACGGTTCCATTCATGCGTGCGTATTCGCTGCTTGCCATAAAGACGTGCCATAAGCGTAATGCTCCTGCTATCGGCGGTATGGCGGCACAAATTCCGATAAAAAATGACGAGAAAAGAAACGCTGCAGCTTTTGATAAAGTTCGGGCAGACAAAGAGCGTGAAGCATCTGACGGTCATGACGGAACATGGGTTGCCCATCCAGGTCTCGTACCTGTAGCGATGGAAGTGTTCGACCGCATTATGCCAGAGCCTAACCAGATCAATCGTAAACGAGAAGATGTTGTAGTAACGGCTGACGATTTAGTGGCTGTACCAGAAGGTGAAATTACAGAAGAGGGTTTACGCGTCAACATAAGTGTAGGCATTCAATACATTGCTTCATGGCTGAGAGGAAAAGGCGCAGCACCAATCAATCACCTGATGGAAGATGCAGCTACGGCAGAAATTTCAAGAGCACAAGTTTGGCAGTGGATCCGTCATCCAAAAGGCATCTTAAGCGATGGCCGCAAAGTAACGTACGAGTTGGTCGAGGAGATTCAGAGTGAGGAATTGCAAAAAATAAAGCAGCAGATGAGTGAGGATTCATTCACTAAAGGTCGTTTTTTAGAAGCTGTTCATTTGTTTGAAGGATTAATTCGTGATGATGAGTTTCAGGATTTCTTAACGATCCGGGGCTATGACGTTTTATAACGTAACCGTTTTTTTAAAAATAAACATACATTGAGGAGAGATTTTAATGAGTCATTCACGTGTTGAGAAGCTAAAAGAGATGTGGCAAAATGAGGAACGCTGGCAAGGGGTTACCCGCCCTTATACGGCAGAAGAGGTTATTCGGTTACGCGGATCGATCGATATTGAACATACACTCGCAAAACGAGGTGCTGAAAAGTTTTGGAATTTGCTTCAAACGGAGACCTATGTAAATGCATTAGGCGCGCTAACTGGCAATCAGGCCGTTCAGCAAGCGAAGGCAGGTCTGAAAGCCGTATACTTAAGCGGTTGGCAGGTTGCTGCAGACGCCAACCTTTCTGGAAACATGTATCCTGACCAAAGTTTGTATCCCGCTAACTCAGTACCTCATGTTGTTAAACGCATAAACTCTGCACTTCAACGTGCTGATCAAATTCAGCATCTTGAAGGTGCGGATGATGTGGACTATTTCTTGCCGATCATTGCAGACGCCGAGGCAGGATTCGGCGGTCAGTTAAACGTGTTTGAGTTAATGAAAGGAATGATCGAATCAGGAGCATCTGCTGTTCACTTTGAAGATCAGTTATCGTCTGAAAAAAAATGCGGTCATCTTGGCGGAAAAGTGCTTCTGCCTACGCAAACCGCGGTGCGCAACTTGATCTCTGCCCGCTTGGCTGCAGATGTTATGGGTGTTCCTACCCTGTTGATCGCCCGGACGGACGCCGATGCAGCTGATTTGATCACAAGCGACATCGACCCGACAGACTCTGCTTTCATTACAGGTGAACGTACAGCAGAAGGTTTCTACCGTACTCGAGCTGGAATTGACCAGGCGATTGCACGCGGCCTTGCTTATGCACCATATGCGGACCTTATCTGGTGTGAAACTTCTGAACCAAACTTAGAACAAGCACAAAAATTTGCAGACGCCATTCACGAACAGTTCCCTGGCAAACTGTTAGCTTACAACTGTTCCCCATCCTTCAACTGGAAAAAGAAGCTGGATGATGCAACGATCGAAACGTTCCAGCAGCAGCTTGCAGCGATGGGCTACAAGTTCCAGTTCGTTACACTTGCTGGCTTCCATGCTTTGAATCATAGCATGTTCGAGCTTGCAAAAGGATACAAAAGTAGAGGAATGGGCGCTTATTCGGAGCTGCAGCAAAGAGAATTCGACAGCGAAGTGGATGGCTACACGGCTACACGCCATCAGCGTGAAGTCGGAACCGGTTACTTTGATGAAGTTACGCAGCTGGTTTCTGGAGGAACCGCCTCTACTACTGCGTTGAGAGGATCAACGGAAGAAGATCAATTTCAATCACAAGAAGCGTAAAACAAGCGAAGCAGATAGAATAAGCGGATAGGAGAAACATAGAAAAGGACAGGGAAACAGTGTTCCCTGTCCTTTTCACATAGACAAATCCGCGATTTGTCCATGGATGGGGACAGACCCGGGTCTGTCCCCTACAATTTTACGCCTTAACGTCGCGCTTTTGGAACACGGTAAACGTGATGGCGAGCATCACCATGGTATAAACCGCAAGTACAGTGATAGAGAAAGGCAGCGTTAACTCTTGAATAAACTGATTTTGTCCATCGATTAATACGCTAAGATCCATGTTGGCAAATAGGGTGTAGATGATCCATTCTTTATCCTGCAGCAGCATAATAACTAGGTCACCGGCAAACATCGTAAACATGGCCACCCCAATGGCTACAGAGTTGCTCATGAACAGAGTAGAAATCATGAACGACAACGCAACAAGAACGGTTAGCTCAATAAATTCTAAGCCGATGTTGGCAAATACATATTCCACGATCAGCTTTTCTTTGATCTGGCCGCCTTCACTCTGCACGATATACGTTTGGTCGATCCCGCCAAATCCGTATGCCAGCCCACCTACTAGCCATGTCGAAACAATAACAACGAGCCACATGGCAAACGCAAATCCTAATGTGGCTATCAGTTTAGATAAAAGGATCTTCCATCTGCTGTACGGCCGAATGAGCAGCATCTTTATCGTTCCTTTTGAAAACTCACTAGAGACGATGTCACCTGCAACTACGATGACAAATAATCCAATCAGAAACGAAATCGGTGCCATGTCTTTCATATACTGCCAAGTCGTTTTTTCGTAAGGTGAGATATTATTTTCAATCGCATATTCGTTTTGCTTAATATTCGATTCGAGCATCTCAATAAAGAATTCATCGCCGTCTTCTTTTTTCGTGTCTTCTAAGGCTTTTTTATCTGCTTCAATGTTTGCTGTCAGCTCTTGCTTCCAATTCTCATGTGCCGTTTCATCAGTCGCTACTTTATCGTATACCGCAACACCAATAATAATGAGAATGGGGATGAGGATGAAGAACCATGTACGCAAACGGCTAAAGATTTTTATCCACTCATTTGTTAACAGGGATAGCCACTTCATTCACATTGCCCCCTTTCTTTGTCATCTCAAGGAATCGCTCCTCGAGTGTTTTTGTTTTCCGTTGTATGCCAACAACTAGAATACCTGCAAGAACAAGCTGTCTGTTCAAATCCGCAATCGTCTTATTGTCAGCCGTTTCTACGACAAGCTCGTTTCCAATTATCTCTAACACTAGACTGGTGTCGCCGTCGCTCAGAACTTGCTTAGCCTGATGAACATCACCGTCAATGTGAAAATGAACTTTCACGTCTTTTTCTTCATCATGGTTCGTAATTTCATCAATTCGTACCATTTTACCATTTTGAATAATAGCCACTCTGTCACACATCATCTGCATTTCTGCAAGCATGTGAGAAGACACGACTACCGATGTTCCGTTGTTGGCAAGTAAACGCAAATAGTTCCGGAGGTCATAGATTCCTTGAGGATCCAGCCCATTCGTCGGTTCATCGAGAATTAATACATTCGGTTTATGTAAAAGGGCTTGGGCTACGCCTAGACGCTGTCTCATCCCTAGCGAATACGTTTTAACCTTATCATGAATGGCATATTCAAGATCAACTAGTTTGATTACTTCATCTATTCTTTCTTGGGTTACGTCAGGCATGATTCGTGCGTATTGCATCAAGTTTTTATAACCGGTCATATAATCGTATAGCTGGGGATTTTCAACGATTGCACCGACTCGTTCCATTGCTGTCTCATAGTTTTGACGAACGTTAACATTGTTCACTAAAACCTCGCCATCGGTAATGGAAATCAGCCCGACAATCATTCGAATGGTCGTCGTTTTACCCGCTCCATTTGGACCAAGCAGACCAAATATTTCACCTTCTCTAACCGAAAAAGACAACCCGTCAACAATCGTCTTGCCTTTGATTCGTTTTGTTACATTTTTAAGTTCTAACGTATGTGTCGTCATAGTTCCTCCTATCCTTTTTCTCATTCTATAATCCTTTTTTACTATACAAGCTACTACGAATGATGTAGATAACAAGTTTCACAAAAATTGTAAATCATTCTCAATTATTGCCTACTTTTTTTAGAAAATGATTTTTTAGGAACAATGCCTCATTCTCGTTATCGCAAAGTTCTTTTCCTTTTAAAATGATTTTATTCCGTTACAATAGTATCTAAAACGCTTTTACCTCTTAGGAAAGAAGATGACCACATGAAACCGTACCGAACGTATGTGATCTTATTTTTTGTCATGATTGCGTGGGGATTGAACGTAACCGCAACCAAGATTCTCGTTACTAATTTTTTACCCATTACCATTACAGGTATTCGCGTATTAACGGCTGGGTTAACGGTTTTTCTGCTTTTATTTCTTATTAAAAAAGTTCGCTGGCTTACAAGAAAAGAGTTTAGGTACGTCTTTATTGCTTCCCTTTTTAACGTTGTCGCACATCACTATTATTTATCGATCGGCTTAACCGGTACGACCGCAACGAATGGCGGGTTAATTATGGGAATGTCTCCCTTGCTCACGACCATTCTCGCTATTCTGTTCATTGGCACACCGTTAACGTGGCTACGTACCGTCGGTTTGTTTTTAGGGTTTACTGGCGTTACGTTCATCGTACTTGAAGGCAGTGATGTAGCCGGCATTTCATTTGGGGATGCTTATATTCTTTTATCGGTCATCACGCAAGCCGTGAGCTTTATTTTAATAAAACGAGTTGCACACACACTCGATCCCCGCTTGATGACCGGCTATATGATGGTGATCGGTTCGTTATTTTTGATCGTAATCGGTTTGATTGAAGAACCGACAGGGTTTTCTGGTGTACTTTCCAATTCTACCATTTCTTTATGGCTGATTTTCTTTGCATCTGCCTGTATGGCTACTGCCGTAGGACACATGCTGTATAACGAAGCGATGGGAAAAATCGGAGCATCGGAAGCGTCGATCTTCATTAACTTGAATCCGTTCTTTGCGTTAGTGGGAGCATCATTATTTTTAAATGAAAAGATTTTGTTTCAGCACGTACTAGGTTTTTTCCTGATCATAACAGGTGTCCTGCTAGGTTCAGGTGCAATCGATGAGATGCGAAACAGAAAATTACGCAAAAAAGAAGCTGCATGATTTTTTCATATTAAAAAAAAGAAAAAAATATTCTGCCTTATTCATCTAGCGTGCAGTGCAGGTTTGTGTAACAAGAAATTCCTAATTTTTGGCGAGGAGAGAAAGATCGTGACTTTGAGATTAGAGAAAATGAATGCGGAAGAATTCCAACGTTATCTAAGCTTTGCAATTAAGACCTTTGCCGACGAGCAGATTACGTCTGGAAATTGGGAGCCACAAGAGGCAATAAGGAATGCAAAAAAAGAATTTGAAAAGTTGTTGCCTGAAGGACAAAATACAGAAAATCATAACCTATTTATCATTCGTGTTGGAGACAAAGAAGTTGGTGTCATTTGGCTGGCTACAAAAACAGATGAAAAAGGATTTATTTATGACATTACGATTTGGGATGAATACCAAGGCAAAGGTTACGGTAAAAAGACTATGAAGGAAATTGAAACCTTTGCTAAAGAAAACGGAATAAAAAGTATAGGACTACACGTTTTTGGTCAAAACAAAGTAGCACGAGACTTATATGAAAAGTTAGGATATAAAGAGACAAATATCAAAATGGAAAAAACACTATAAGTCACACTAGGGGTTAGGTAAAGTTGGAACAAAGATTCCACTTAAAGTAACGGGTACAAGCGTAAAGCACTGCAAAAATGCAGTGCTTTTTTATATGCTAATTTTATATGCGATTTACGATGTTTGTTTTCTTTTACCCTAAATACTTGTGATAAAGGGTCTTCGCTTCTGACGTGCTCTTCGTCCCATGCACCAATGCGCGTCCATCTTTAAAAAGAACCAATCGATGTGATTTTCCTTGAAAAGAGAGCAAATACGCATTTCGATGGATCGTTCCATGCGGGGTCAGTGCTTTTTCCACTTGTTCGAGATCGAATTCTTTACCCGACGCCGGACGGATTTGCACCGTATCCCGTCCACATAAAACCGCAGCCTTTAACTCAGAAGCTTTTTCTAAGTATGGATACGACGGATGTTTGCCGCATGAAGGGCAATCTTCCTTTTTTGCTTTCTCCATCCCTAGCACCATCTGTTGATTCTCCCATAGATCAAACGTCACAATCTTACGTCTGACCGCTTGCTCATCTTCAACTAGAATTTTCAACGCCTCAACCGTTTGATAGGCGGCAACCATTTGTACGGCAGGTGAGATGATTCCCGCTGTGTCACACGTTTGCCCGTTAGCCGGTATCTTTTCTAATAAACAGTTCAGACATGGTCCTTGTCCCGGAATCATCGTATAGCTGATTCCATAGCTTCCCACACAAGCGCCATAAATCCAGGGAACCATGTATTTTTGAGCCAGGTCGTTAATCAATAGCCTCGTTTCAAAGTTATCCGTGGCGTCCATGATCAGATCGATATCCGAGATCAGCTCTTCTGCTTCCTCAATCCCCATATCCATCACGTGTGCTTCGATTTCCACTTCAGCATTGATTTGCTGAAGTCTGTTTTTTGCTGCGACTACTTTTGGCAGCTGGTTTTTCACATCTTCTTCTGTGTACAGCTGCTGTCGCTGAAGGTTTGTCCAGTCAACATAGTCTCGGTCGACGATCACGATTTTTTTTACGCCTGCCCGAGTGAGGGCTTCAGCATTCGCCGCACCGAGCGCACCAGCACCAATAATCAGCACGCTCTTCTGGCGTATTTTTACTTGCCCCTCTATCCCGATTGGGGTAAATAGTTCTTGTCTCGAATATCTTTCATTCAATTTACACTCAACCCTTCTAAAGGACTGCTGGCGGTTGCCGTTTCTTTTTTCGGGATCCTGCCGGCTTCAAATCCTAACTGACCGGCTTCTACGGCCATCTTCATCGCTAGAGCCATTTTCACAGGATCCTTTGCTCCAGCAACAGCCGTATTCAGCAGAACACCATCGGCTCCTAATTCCATCGCGATCATGGCATCAGAAGGCGTACCGATTCCTGCATCTACGATAACCGGAACAGCCGCTTGCTCAATAATAAATTTTAAATACAGAGGATTCATGATTCCTTGCCCTGAACCGATCGGTGAGGCTGCTGGCATGATCGCATGCGCACCAAGCTCTTCTAGACGTCGTGCGAGCACCACATCATCTGAAGTGTATGGCAGGACAATGAATCCTTCTTTCAAAAGTTCTTCTGTTGCTTTTAACGTTTCTACAGGATCTGGCAGCAGCGTTTTATCACAGCCGATCACTTCTACTTTAACCATATCACATAATCCTGAAGCTTTAGCGAGTTTTGCAATGCGCACCGCTTCTTTCGCTGTTTTCGCTCCAGCTGTATTAGGCAGCAGTGTGTATTTTTTTAAATCAAGCATCTCTAAAAAATTGGGCTGACTGGCTTCGAAAATGTTCATTCGTCGTACTGCAAACGTCAAAATTTCAGAGCCTGAAGCGTCTACCGCTTTTTTCTGTGTTTCAAAATCCGGGTATTTGCCTGTTCCTAAAAGAAGCCGTGATGAAAACGAATAAGATCCGATTTTTAACATATTATCCTCCTCCAACGAAACGCACGAGTTCAATCTTGTCATTCTCTTTAATCGCCGTCTCGTCTTGTTTATGATTTGATATAATTTCGTCGTTGATCTCTGCAATTACCGTTTGGTTCTGCAGTTCCAGGTGGTTCAGTAAATCCGTAATCGTCTGAAGAGATTTTGGCACTTCAAGCACTTCTCCATTAATTTGAAGCTTCACTCACATACGCCTGCCTTTCTTTTGCAATGATTTGTTCCGTCATCATCATTCCTGTAAGGGGAGAAAGCAAGATCCCATTCCGATAATGTCCTACTGCAACAAAGAGCCTCTCATATTCTTCATGGTTTCCAATAAAAGGCTCACCTCTTTTCGTTTGAGGACGTATCCCGCTCCACGCTCTTTCAAACTCTGCGTCTATCAAACTCGGAACAATTGTTTTTGCCACTTTCATCAGTTGAAAAATTCCATTATAAGAGACATTTTGTTGAAATGAATGCGGAATCGTCGTTGCTCCTATAATGAGCCGGTTGTCTTTTTTCGGCACAAGATAACAATTTCTATAGTTAACCGTCCCTTTTAACAGGGGTTTTTCGGTGGTAAATGATAGACACTCTCCCTTCATGGGAATCATTTCGAGATCCGGATCTAGTTCACCGCTCCACACTCCTCCAGCTATAATCGTGTTGTGAGCATGTATCGTTTCACTCTCGGTCACCACACCTGTCACTTCACTTTGGTTTTTGATAAATGAAACGACCTTCGTTTGTTCACGGATTTCTGCACCACGATTTTGGGCAGACATCATAAATGCTTCTGTCAGCTTTTGGGGTGAAACTTGGCTGTCTCGTTGGAAAAAAAGGGCACCACGAACACGATCTGAGAGTGCTGGTTCTTTTTTTAGCAGCTCATGTTTATTGAGCCAAAACGCGTCTTCTTCGTTTTCACGTTTTTGCAGAGACGTTACTTCCTCTTCATGAAACGCAAGCTCATAGATGCCTTCTTCAATCAGCTCAATATCGATTTGGCTTTCGTTGTATAATTCTTGTGCTAACATCTGGAACATATCCCGGCTCTTTATGGCAAGTGGATAAAGTGAATGATCAGCTGTAAACTCCATTTGTGCGCCAAGCATCCCCGCCGCCGCACCAGATGCTCCACAAGCAATACGCTCTTTTTCCAACAAAATCACTTTTTTATTCTTTTTCGCGAGATGATAGGCAATGGAACAGCCGATTACCCCGCCTCCGATGATAGCCGCATCATATATATGCTTCATCCCACACCTCCAGATGATTTCGATATTCAATAACAGACTGCAAGGGGGATTGCGCTTCCAATATGCCAGACATTACAGCAATACCAGAGGCTCCTGCCCTCATGACATCACACACATTTGCAGGTTGTATCCCGCCGATCGCGATAACCGGAAGCGTCGTTTGAGAAGTGACGTCGTTAAGCTTTTCTAATCCTTTTGGCTCTATGCCCCGTTTAGAAGAAGTCGAAAAAACATGACCGTAAAGAAGGTAGCTCGCACCATGTTGTTCGCTATCTATCGCTTCTGTAACGGAATGAATGGAGCAGCCGATTGTTAGATCAGGAAATGCCGTTTTTACTAGAGAGAGGTCAAGGCTGTGATGAGCAAGCTGAACCCCTCTCGTTCCTGAGCATATCGCGACATCTACTCGGTCATTGACAATTAGCTTCCTTAGAGGTACACCCGCTTTTGTCAGTTGCTCCATCAAACAAACAAGCTCTTTCGCTGTTTTTGATTTTTCACGAACATGAAGAGCCGATATATACGGGTGGATCTCTCTCATGATGTTGATAAGTACACGATCAGGCTGTTTACCTGTAGACACGACATGAAGCTGTTTACGTATGTTCACACTAAAAAAACCACCTCCTTTGTAAAGAAAGAGGTGGTTTTATCGAAATCTATAGATTAGCAGTTTCGGATCAACACACCACTTCCCTACGTTGGTTCTAACCAAATCAGGTTCTAAGGGTCTTAAAGTACACTCTAATCTCAGCCTTTAACAGGCTCCCCTAGTGGTAACGAATATTTTGTTTTCTATGATTCTATTTTAACGAAAAATAATTCAGTAAACAAATATTAATTATTTCTTATGTTTTATAAAGACCTGCTGTTTCCCACTCGCGTTTCCAGCTAAATCTGCTGCACTAACTAAGATAAAGTCATGATTTTTTTGTTTTTGGATTTCAGAATGAAAATGGCCATTTTCGTCTGCATGAACAGATGCAAGAACCATTCCTTTGCTATCCACTATGGTGACAAATGCACTTGGTTCAGTTGTTCCTGAAACACTGACCTTCGTCACTTCAGTTACTATAGGACGTTCTGGGGCAGTACGGTCAACAACAGTAACCCTAGTTTTTTCACTTTTATTACCTGCTTCATCAACAGCCAGTACTTCTATTAGTGTGCCGGCTGTTTGAGCTGGAATTTCAATTGAAAAAGTTCCAGTCTCAGTAGTATTTCCCTCTGCTAACACTTCTCCATTAACATATGCAACGATTGCAGCCATCGGTTCTGCAGTTCCTTGTATAAGGTTAGAACTGTCACTTACTTCATCCACTTCCGGTGCAGCAGGTGCTGTTCTGTCATTATTAATAAATAGTTTTCCAAAGGTTGCAGGGTAATCTTCAGCAGCATAAGCATATACCGCTTCATTTCCAGCTAAGTCTACCATCCTTATCTGCTGGATGAGCCACTCACCATGTTCTGCATCTTCAGAAACTGGTATGGTAATATGCATCAATCCACTCTCATCCAAATAATCACTATTCCCCATCAAGCTTTGTTTACCTGAAGGACTAACAAGTTTGACTTCCACAAATGCTGGGACTGTTTCAGCATCTTCTCCATAAACGGTTAAAGCAGCCTCTTCATTTGCTTTAACTTCTGATTTCTGAAAAACGACCTTGTTTACTTTTGGTGCCGTTTGGTCAAAATTTTCGTTTTCAACTATAAATGTCCCAAAGGTTTCTGGATAATTCTCAGCAGAATAGGTTATATCGGCTGTATTGCCTGCAAAGTCTCTTCCTATAATTTTCTCAACCCTCCACTCACCTGATTCCGTATAAGGAGGGACATGGAACTCTCCTATCCAACTACCCTCTTCATTAAGGTACAAATATGTGCTTGTCGTTCCCTTACCACTTGGACTTTTTAGATAGATCTCAATGTTTTCAATGCCGCTGTTATCGTCCGTTGCATTTACTCTTACTACATTCGTACCTCCTGAAGTCATGATCTCTTTGTCAAACGTAGCACTATGAACTTCTGGAGCACTCACATCTTCGTTATCATTTATCACTTCAAACGTACCGAATTCTGGTGGATACTCTTCTTCATAAAATTGATGATCTACATTGCCCGCAACATCTTCTACATAAACATTCCATACTTTAAACGTTGCATGTTTCATATACGAAGGCACTAACACTGATCCTGTCCACAATCCGTTTTCGTTTTTATAGATACCATGTATAAATAGGGTTTGTCCTAGTGTGTTTTTCAACCCAACAGATACATAATTGATCCCTGAAAGATCGTCTTCTGCTTCCATAATAATTGTGTTTTCTTGTCCAGCTTGAACGCTTTCATTCACGAACTGAATAGTTGAAACCGTTGGGGCTGTATAGTCCGGATTCTTATTAAGAACCTGTATCTTGCCAAACGCTTCTGGGTAATTTTCTTCTGCAAAAGCATCCCAGTAAGATTGATTTCCTGCAGCGTCACCTGCATAAATCCAGCTTACTTGCCATTCACCCTGATCCGTAAATTGCGGCACCCACCAAGTTGCTTCAAAGGTGCCATTTTCAGTTTTTACAAAATCTGTTACTTGACCAGATCCTCGTCCTGATGTGTTGTACAGACCGAGTGTCACCCACTCTACTCCTGTATCATCACTTGCAGAAACAGTAATCTTTGTAAAATCACCTGCTTGTACTTGCTCTTTTTCAAACGTTATCGCATTCACACTAGGTGCAGTTACATCTGCTTCTTTTATTTCATTTAATATTGTAAAATCGTATTTTTCCGGCTGTTCAATGTTTTCTCGTGTAAACAAACTGCTGTTGTAGCTATCATCATATAGATAAATGCTTTGGAGTTCCCATGTACCCACTTCATCAAAAGAGGAAGCCGTAAATTTGCCTGTCCAATGATCAGGACCATTTAAAACGATTTCTTGAGTTTCTCCTTGTGGAGACTTATAGGTTAGGCGTGCCTCCAGCATAAAATAGGCAGAGTCTGGTGCATAAAGGTCAAATAAAACGGGTTCGTTAATCGCCGCTTCTTTCGGACTAACTGACAAACTTTCATATCTCGGAAAATCTTCGTTCGCAAAACTAGTTAAAGGAAAGCTGCCAACTACGAGTGTTACCAATAAAAACAATAAACTTAATTTCCTTTTCAACCTGTCTTCTCCCCAATCCATTCATATCATTGCTTCATTATCATACAATATGTAATGGGAAAATAAAGTTATATTTTGATAATTTTAGAAAAATAGGGCTAGATTACTAAAATTTTTCACTTACCCATAAAAAAGATGCTGCGATTATTGATAGCAGCATCTTCATCTTTTCCATTCATTACTTCACAACAACAGGTACGCGAGCGGTGTTGCGAGAATCAGTGCTAACACCGTACGCTGGAACCAAATCCATACAAGTTTTGGCAAGCTGATCGGAATTTCTGTTGAGAGGACACAAGGTATGCTCGCTGAGAAAAAGAGGATAGAAGCAACCGACACGACGCCGATTACAAATTTCGTAACGAGTGCCGCTTCAGCAACAAGCAATGCCGGCAGGAACATTTCAGCAATACCGATTGATGCGGCTTTCGCTGCAAGCATCGCATCTGGAAGCTGCAGCGCCCACGTGATCGGATAGAACACATACCCGATCCAATCAAATACAGGTGTATACTCCGCTAACAGCAGTCCAATAAGTCCTACACTCATAATGGAAGGCAAGATGCTCATCGCCATTACAAACCCGTCTTTTAAATTGGACCAGACGTTTTGGAAAAAAGCTGGAGCATTTGCCGATGATCTCATAGCTCCATCCCACGCGTTTTGAAGAATTTTTTCATTCACCACTTCTTCCGGCTTTCCTTCCCCGGTTGCATACGTATTTTCCATGCTGCTCAAAGGCCTGATCCTTACTGTGATAGCGGTTACAAGAAAGGTTACGGCAAGTGTCGACCAGAAGTACGTGTTCCACATTTCCATGAGTCCAAGCGTATTCGCTACAACAATCATGAACGTTGCCGATACCGTGGAGAAGCCTGTGGCGATTACAGCTGCTTCTTTTACCGTATATTTCCCTTCTTTAAAAACGCGGTTTGTGATGAGCAGCCCAATTGAATAACTGCCGACAAAAGAGGCCACAGCATCTACTGCAGATCTTCCAGATGTTTTCCAGATCGGCCTCATGATTTTTTGTACAAGCACTCCTATGAATTCCATGAGTCCATAACCAACGATAAAGGCTAAGAAAACAGCTCCGATCGGCACAAGCAAGCCTACAGGAACGACCAATTTTTCGAATAAAAACGGCCCCATGTTCGGATCACTCAACCAGCTCGGACCCCATTCAAAATAAAGAAGGACAGCGGCGATCAGACCAGCTACTTTTAACAGAGAGAACGTGGTAGTTACCTTATCTCTGTTCCACGTCTTCGTATAGAACGGATAAATCGCTCCTAAAAGGATAACGAGCAAGGCATACAATGGGACCGCATCTCCCGCTGTATCTCTCACCCATGTAACGAGGTGATCAAGCGGAATGGACGACTTGCCGTTTACCGAAATCGGAATGAAGAACATGAAAATGCCGACTGCGCTGAATAATAGAAATTTTAAAGAATGAGACCATGAATCAGCAGTTTTTTTCATTTCATTCTACTCCCCTTCATCTGTGATAAGCCTGTTGTGACAGGCTCTCTATACATCATATCGGGACAAAGTACGAATTATGCCGACTCCTGCTTGTACCTTTTAAAATTAATCATTCACCACCGGTTTTACGGTACGTGTTCTTATAACTGTTACACAAATGCTCATAGAAACGCGATATTCGCTCATAGACAGCCAAGATATGCTCATAAAAACGCGGTGTTTGCTCATAGAAACGCAGTATGTGCTCATAAGAATCCTATATCCGCTCATAGACACCCATTTCCGTTATCAAAACCTAGAACAAAACAAAAAAAGATGCCTCACCCCATCGTGAGACACCCTTTTGTATCAGTTTTTGTGAATAGTCATGACAATATCCTTCGTATTCTTCCCAATCGCCCCGCCATCGTTCTTAAAAATTGCGGTCTTGTTCTTTTCCGACGGTTCAATGTGAATATTTAACTTGTTCTCACCATTCTTCAAGTTCACGGTATGCGAGAACGTCATATCGTCGTTGATCGTGACTGCTTCACCATTAATCGTCATGACGCCTTCTTTGATCGCAGTTCCTTTAAGCGTAATCGTGTCAGATGTTACGGATTGGCCATCACTGTGAGATGTCACAACAACAGGCATGTCGATCCAGCGAAGAATTTTATCTTGAACGACCATCTCGTTGCCGCCTTGATTCGTGACGACAAAGCTAAGATCTGTTCCAGGTGCACCATAGCCGTAGTAGCTCACGTCATCATCGTTCGGGTTGCCCGGCGTATGATCAGACAGACCCTCTTGATCCCACGAGCTGTTCTTCGCGTACTTGTATGTGATAACTTCGCCTTCTTGCGCTTCAAATGAGTATTCGTAATCATTCGTTACCGCGCCGCCTCGCGTCATCTTCCAGGCACTCGTGTTCCAGCCGTTCTTGCTTCCAGGTATCGTGATGTCTGCTCCTTGTGGTGTGTATGCTGGTGCGTTCACTTTCATGGTTACTTTTACCATAACAAGGTCAGGAGTGACACTCACGGTGTTCGACTTTACGCTGTTACCGGCCTTGTCATAAATATGGACTTCATAGGAGTACGTTTTACCGTTCGTGACGTTTATGTCTTTGTAAGTGGTGGTGTTCGTATCCAGCACTTGATCGATCACTTCACCGTCACGGACGATCGTGAACAAATAAGGATCGTTCGCACTCTCTACCGACCACGTTAAGTTCACTTGCCCAGATTCTTGGGCTGGTTCTTGCAACGTTACGGATGCAGCAGGAGCCGTCGTGTCGTCACCTTTCGTGAAGGTTACAGCATTTGTTTCACTCGTTACCCATGTTCTGCCTAGATCGGTCGAGAACGCGTAGCGGTATTCGTACGTACCTTCCGTAAACGGCAGGAATGATGAGCTGAACTGGTTAAATGAACCGTTCTGCTCGGTGTAGCTTGCTTTTTGTGAGGTCCACGTGCTCTTTCCTGGTTCCTTCACTTGAAGCTCAGCTTTCAATCCTTCTGCTACGTCACTTTCTGTTTCATTTTCTATAAAAATATCAGCTGTAACGGTCTGCGTTTTCGAAAGGTCAATCACCCCGTCTTGCAGCTTTGTTACGTTGGCAATTTCATAGTTTCCGTCTTTTAACGCCACATGCGGAATCAGCGCTTTGCTCTCTGTTTTAACAGATTCGTTGTTGTTTTTATCGATAGCCACAACAGCAAAATAATACTTGCGACCATTATCAAGACCATCGATCACAATTGAATCTTCTTTCGTCTCTGCTACTTTTTCATAAAAAGCGCCAGAGATCGTCGTTTGATAGACAGCATAACTTTTCGCGTCTCCATCCCATGATAACGAAACGGAATGGCTTCCTTCCTTCGTCTCCAAGTCTTCCACAGATTCCGGACGCTTCAACTTTTGTCCTTTGTCTGAAATCAGCATTCTTCCGCTCATTGCAGGAATAGTTATTGTCAGTTTTCCATCTTTAACAGTCGTTTTGTATTTTTTGTTCAGCTGATCAGTCAGCTTTACGTTGTTTACGATCAGCTTCTTAACATCCAGCTCAATGGTTTTCTCTTCCATACCACGGTTTGTCACAACTAGTGCTGCGTTCTTCTTATCAGTACGCGTGTAAGCCAGCACATCTTTTTCAGCGTAAAGATGCTCGAGGTCACCATAACTGAACAGCTTATGATAATCATTTCGCACTTTACCGATCTCTTGATAGTGCTTCACAAGCTCTTTATCTTCAGAGCCCCATGGGTATGTTCTGCGGTCATCCGGATCTTTAGAGCCTGTTACGCCAGCTTCGTCTCCGTAATAAACCGTCGGTGCGCCTGTATACCCCATCTGTAAAATCGCCGCAAGCTTCAATCGCTTAACGCCTAGTTCATGGTCGTATTTCGGATCTAACTCTGCACGCTCAAACGAATCTGTTCCGTTACCAAGAACAAATGCTGCACGAGGGGTATCATGTGAGCCCATCAAATTCATCAATGCGTAGAACGCTTCTTCTGGATAATCTTCAAAAACAGCATTCAGCTGATTTTCCGCACCCTTTGCATTGCCGTTCTTTAAGTAGTCAATCATCGCGCCGCGGAAACGGTAGTTCATAACAGAGTCATACAGATCGCCAAGGAAGTATTCAGACGCATCATCCCAGATTTCGCCAAGGATAAGCGGATCGTCCTTTTTGCCTTCTTTTAACTCGTTACGGAACTCTCTCCAAAACTCGGTATCTACTTCATTTGCAACGTCTAAGCGCCAGCCTGATGCACCGCGGTTAAGCCACGATTTCGCAGCAGAGTCCTTATCGTACATAATGTAATCAGCAAACTTTTTGTTGTTAAGTTCAGAATCATAGTCTACCGCTTCACCTGGAATGGATTTGATCTCAGGAAGTGAATCAAAGCCCCACCATGCCTGATATTTATAGACTCCGTTCACTTTCTCGTTATTGATGTTAAACCAATTATGAAAGCCGTATGTGCTGAACTTCTGGCCTTCCTTTATGAGCTTTTCTTCGGTTTGCTTTTTCGCTTCTTCTTCTGTTAAGCCTTGTTCGTTCATAAGGTCGTAGATGCTAGACCAATATTCGTACGCACCCACTGATTCGTATTTGCCATAACGGTCAAAATAGATCGAGTCATCACCAACGTGGTTGAACACCCCGTCTAAGATCAGGTGCATCTTGCGTTTTTTTAGTTCTTTTGTAAAAGCCTTAAATTCTTCAGGTGTTCCAAACATCGGATCGATCGCTTTAAAATCCGTTGCATCGTACTTGTGGTTGGATGCAGCATGGGCAATCGGGTTTAAATAAAGCGTGTTTACGCCAAGAGATTGAATGTAGTCGAGCTTTTTTTGTATTCCTTTAACATCACCGCCAAAAAAGTCGTTTGACCAGATCGCGTCGCCATCGTATCCTTCTGTTTCAGCTAAACGCGGATTGTCCGGAAGCTCGCTCCAATCTTGGTGTTCGATCGGTTCTGTACCGCGTGCTGTTGTTTTGTCGTCATCGTTTTTCTTGTTGCCGTTAAAAAAGCGGTCCGGAAAAATTTGATAGACAACGGATTCTTTCATCCAGTCTGGCGTTTTGTACGATGGATCATAGACAGTCATTTGGAAAAGACCGGCATTCGTGTCAGCCGTCACACCTGTTCCGCCTTCCCCTGTGTCTTCACCATACTCTTTTACCGTCTCGCCATCACGTGCTGAGAACTTGTATCCGTATACGCCTTTTTCCTCTGGCGTTACAATGGCTTCCCAAAGCTCGACCTCTTCACCATTCACGATCGTCCAGCCTGCGTTCTCCATATCTTTAACCGTTGTGCTGCCAGAATTGTAGTTTCTAAGATATAGTTTTGCACCTGTCAGATCACCTTTTTTTGATTGCAGGCGGAGAGTTACAGGTTGACCCGCTTTGATTGCTCCAAACGGTGCACGATAAGTTTCATCCCACGTATTATGGAAAAGCTTGTCCCCGTTCACACTATCATCAGGCAAGCCTGCATCATAATTCGTGTACACTTCTTTTGTGTCATGGTTATAAAAGAACGTAATCTCTGCTTCTTTTACAACGTTAAGTACGAAATTGTTACCAGGGTATGCAGGAGCATCCCAGTTGTTTCCGAGCACGATCTTGAACTCGTGCTTTCCTTTTGGCACTTGTGCTGTGTAGGTGTAAATATTATCAAGATCCTCGTCTTGTAAAAGAGCCGTTGATTCACCAGGTGACCATTCGCCTCCTGCTCCAATATCAGGCTGAATATCCCCAACAATACGAGGTGTTTGTTCTTTTGGAAGTGCTTCTGGAATCGTTATCTTATGCGTCGTATCATCATACACAAACGTCACCTCTTTTTCGGATTCTACGGTCAGCTTGTAATTGTCACCGCCCGCTTTTCCGTCCACTCCATAGTTCTCTACCCAAGAACCATTGATGGCAACCTTGTATTCGTAATTCCCTGCAGGTAACGTACCCGTAAGCTTATACTTTCCGTTCGGCTGCTTTTCCATGTTGGTTGCCGAATCAGCTGGATTCCAGTCGCCTGATCCTCCTAGTTCATTCTGTAGATTCCCAACCAGTGTAACCGTACGTTCTTCTGCTTTAGTGGTGGTTGGTTGTATGAGTAGTGCTGATGCAAACGTTTGCAAAATCATCGTGATAAGTAATAGCCATGAAACCGCGTTACGTGAATTCTTTTTCCTCACAAAAAATCCCCTCTCCCGTTAATCGTTTACGAAAGCGTTTGCGCAACTCCATAAAAAGACAGCGCTTTCATTACTATGATTATGTCATATTTTCCTTAATTGGAAAATACCCCATTCGTCTGAGTCATGGATTAATGAATAGGCACAATGACTCATTTAGTAGATACATTGTCCTTAGTTTTACATGTAACCCTAGTGCCAAAATAGGAAAACTGTTACTTGTTCGACATTTTTTTACACGCTATATTTAGGAAGAATAATACATGGAACTTAAAAGGATAAAGGCAAAGTTGCGGAAACGCAGCGACGCAAAGCTAAAGGGGCTTCTACATTTCTGTAATGCCAGCCAGCTGCCGTTTTTTCGGAGCACACTCCGCCAAACGGCCAGAGTGTGTTTTTCTTTATTGTTTAAATTCCAATCTTTAAGGAAGAAAGGGAGAATGAAAGTGAAGAAGATCTTAAGTTCATTATTAGCACTAGGACTCACAACAACCTCATTTGGACCGGCTGCATTCGCAAACACAGGCGGCTCGACACCTGTGGAGATACCGGTTGAGGAAGCACAAACAGAAGCACCGATTGAAACGACATCACCAGAGGAACCAACACCTTCCGAGAATAATGCTGAAGAGCCTCCAGCTGAAGAAGAAATTCCAAATCTTGTTCCAGGTGATTTCTTTTATTTTATAAAAATAATGATGGAAAACATCCAGCTTGCCATGGCAACTGACGACTATGAAGAAGCGAAGCTATTAGCAGAATTTGCTGCAGAGCGCATTAAAGAAGCAAACATTCTTTTACAAGAAGGCAAAGTGGAAGAAGCTACTAAGCTTTTAGAAGAAGCCATCGCCAAGCAAGAGAAAGCTGTTGAAAAAGAAGAAGCTGCTGAGGAAGAAAAACCGACTGAAGAGGTAACGGAAGAAGAAGCAAACGAAGAAGCACCAACGGAAGAGACAACAGATGAAACAGTTGTGGATGAAGAAGCTGCTGACGAAGAAGCAGGAGAAGAAGAGGAAGACGATTCATTTTCAGAGCTAGAAAAGAAATTCTTTCAAAACATCATTGCGTTGATGGCTGCACTAGAAAAAATCGAAAACCCAGAAGCTCAAGAAGCATTGGCTAAAAACATTGCCAAGGCATTTGGAAAACTAGAAAAGAAGATAGCTAAGCATGAGATGAAACAAAACGAAGAAGATGATGAGTCAGAAGAAGAAGAAGAAGAAGAAGAAAAACCGGAAACAGATGATTCTGAGGAATCTGACGGTGAAGAATCAAGTGATGATACAGAAGATATGGACGAAGACACAACGACAACAGTGGTTGCGCCTGTAAAAGAAAAGAAAGAAAAAGAAAAAACAACAACTTCACTTCCGAAAAAAGAGCAACCTAAGAAAGAACAGCCTAAAAAAGAGGAAGTAAGAAACGTACAACAACCGAAAGAAGAAGTAAAAAAAGAGCAGCCTAAGAAGGAACAAGCTAAAAAAGAACAACCTAAAAAAGAACAGCGTAAAGATGAAAAACGTCATGAAGACCGCGATGATGATGATCGTGATGAAGACGACGATGAAGACGATGACGATGACAAGGATAGAGATTAATCAAACTGCATTTATCAAATAAAACAAAAAAACTCGTCGTTTTTGACGAGTTTTTTTGTTGGTTCTTCTTTACTGCTTATGAGCTTTGTAGCGCTTAGGCAATTTTAAATCATGATCCTCCATCACTTCACGCAATCTGTCCGGGTAATCGGTGATGAGTCCATCTATTCCATTATCTATAAGCTTGTGCATGGTTGGTTTATCGTTAACCGTCCAAGGAATTACTTTCATGCCATGGTTATGTGCTTTTTGGACCATCATTTTCGTCACATAAGGCTCGTAGTTTTCGTCGGTCACTTTTCCGTTCTGTGGAAAACCGTGCACAGGAGAGATAGCGTCCGCACCAAATGAATGAGCTGCCGCAACGAGATCGCCTCCAAAGTCATCAATGTCAATCCCGCCAAGCCAAGGTGAAGCTCCAGGCTGATTGGGCTGTAAAAACTGCGGTCCGTTAGTCAGTGCGACGATAGGCAACCTCGGCTCAACTTCACGCATGCGCATCAATGCTCCCCAATCAAAGCTTTGAATAGATACACGATCTAACATACCCGCTTGACGAACCTCACTGGCTACGATTTGGACAAACTCTTCACGAGGAGCCGTCTCTTCTGGTGCACCGGCCTCTACTTTTGTTTCTATATTCATCCATACTTTGTTCGCACGATACTGTTTTACAAGATCAAACACCTCACTCAATAGCGGCATGCGAGAGCCGGAGCTCATCTGTTGTTCAGGAAATTGAGGCAACGTTTGAGAGCCACAATCAAGAGTACGCACTTGTGCAAGCGTGAGGTCTTTTATGTACTTGCCAACATAAGGATACTCCGGGTCTTCCGCTGTGATGGGACCTGTATCCTGACACTTTGCTGACGAAATCTTGCGGTCATGCGTAACAACAGCCTGGTGATCCTCCGTGATCTGCACGTCCAACTCAAGTGTATGAACACCCACTTCAAGTGCGCGCGAAAACGATGCAATCGTAGATTCAACCGTAAGTCCAAGGCCACCTCGATGCGCCTGCAGATCAAAGGTTTTCGGTCCATAACCTTTGTTAGTTGATTTTAATTCTTCGCTGTCTGCAGCTGTTGCTGTTTGCACGGCTGGGATACTTACCATCATGCCTGCAATTGCCGCTACGATAATTGTTTTTTTCATCCTGTCATCTCCTCTTTGATGTTTTACTTTTAAAAGTATAGAGAGATAATGTGAACCCCTGTTAACAAGATTAATAAGAATTCATAAAGAAAACGGATAACATGGCCTTCGTTCAGTCCATAAAAATACCGGGTCCTCTCTGATAGGTAGAGGCCCGGTCTTTGTTCTATCTTATTCAGCTGACTCTTCAGTTGATTCCTCTTCTGTAGAAGTTTCTTCTTCCTTATTTTCAGTTTCTTCCGTGTTTGTTTCTTCTGTGTTCGTGTCTTCCGCGTTGTTACATGCAGTGATTAACATAATTGCCAAAAGAGATGCTCCGATTTTCGCCATCATTGTTTTAGTCATCTTCCTATTGCTCCCTTCGGATTTTCATTATGATTTTTTTTGCATGAGTGCGGGATTTGTCTGTCCCTGTTAAAGAATATATCATGAAAAAAATCCGAAAAGTCGCAATTTACCAAGTCCTAACCATTACTTTACATTTCCTATATCTTCTTTATATACGCTTAATAAAAGGAGAGGTTTTTGTTATTTAATGACATCATAATGCAATACATATTGAGGTCCAACCGGGCCAGGTTTGATCTGTCCCCGGTCTTCAAAGCCCGCTTTTTCGTAAAGCTGCTTAGCTGGCTCATTTTTAAAATTGACAGCAAGGATGAGCTCGTTAATTTCAGGAAAATGAGTTGTGACGAATTGCGGGACTTGCATCATCGCATTCTTTGCATATCCTTTTCCCTGCTCTTGGTGATTGATGGATAAAGCACGGATGACCATCGCTTTTTCGTTTGAAGTGAAATCTTTGATGTTCTCTCCTTTATGTAAAACGAAGAAACCGACTGTTCTTCCAGATGCTGTAATTACAATCGGATACCGTTCACGGTCTTCTTCACATAGTTTTAATGCCTTCTCTGGGTGTTGTGTAAACTTTTCCTGATTGTCTGGTAAATGAAACAAAATCAGTTCTTTCATATGTTTTTCTTCAAAAAAAGATAGCGTAACATTTGTCATCATTTTATGTCCTCGATTTCTAAAAATAATCTGCTAGGAGATCTTTTGTTTCTTTTAACCAAGTCTGTGCCATCAGCAGGTTTCCTTTTTTGTTCATATGTACCCCATCTGTTGTTAATGTCATTTCTGGGTAACTTTTAAGATGCTCCATAAAAACGTCATGAGTCGGCACAACCCATGCTCCACATTCGTTTGCTAATTTACGGACTGTCTCCACATAGGGAATGAGCATTTGGTTTCCTTTTGACTCAGGATTCTCTTCTATTATGGTTGGTTCCATAAGTACAACTTTTACAGAATTGTTCTGTGTCAGCTGTGACAACAAATCACGGTAGATCTGCTCAAATTTCTCAACGTCCACTTGATTCAGATCAGGACTGTCCAGCTGCCTCCACACGTCATTTATTCCGATAGAAATGGATACAAGGTCAGGCTCAAGATTGATAACATCACGCTCCCACCTAATGGCCAGGTCTGTTACACGGTGACCGTTCACACCTTTGTTAAGGATGTTGACGTTTTGGGAAAGTTCTTCTTTTATCATCCGAACGTAGCCATTTCCGAGTCTCTCGGGATCTGCATTCTTCCCTGAGGCCGTTATGCTGTCTCCAATAAAAATCATTTTCATGTGTGCATCCCTCCCTTTTTCTTCATTTTATCATGATGTTGAAAAAAGAATGAAATAAAGGATTCTCCAGCGTTATTTGGAATTAATAGTTAAAGATCCGTTTTACAGGAGGAAAAAATATGCTTGAAACTGTTGTTAATCGTCCGGCCACATTAGGTCAGACTGAGATGTTGCCCTCTTATCGCATGGATTTACGTCATTACAATCAACGTGAATATGAGAAATGGGTTAAAGTAAATACGGTAAAAGACTGGTCCCAAATATCTTGGAAAGACGTCGGTAAGCCGTACGAAGTTACTTCTTTTTCAAAAGAAAAAACAGAATGGGAAAAAGAGCATGGCGAGCCGCTTCCTGTTCACACCTCCTGGACGATGTTCAACCAATCCTTCCACGAGTGGTTTTCAAAAGACGTCCCCTCTGACATCCATGAAAAAAAGGGCGCATTTATTCATAGTTTAAAAAGCTTTAAGCCAGCTGAAGTAAAAGTGGCGTTGGGGGATTATTTGCGCATTCATTTATGGAATTACGTGCATCGTATTCAGGACGGCATCTGGGACCCTAGGGGAAAACGAGCGTTGTTTGAAGGATTAGATGTTCAAAAGCCACGAATTCTATTTTTAGGAGCGGCTGAAGGGTATGAAGCGATGCAGCTATCGGCGATGTATCCGGGCGGTGAAGTGGTCATGGTTGACTATGATCCGTTCTGCCGGGATGCGAGATTTGTTGAGTTTCCTGAATCGTATCCGTTTTTGGGGAAAAATCCAAGCACAGGCGGAGACAAAGTCTATCATAAAAATGATTTTAACATCTCTTATGTGGTGGACGATATTCGCAATCTCCCATTCGGCAACGAGTTTGATATTGTGCTAAGTGTCGGGCTGCTGGAACACTTTCCTGATTCAATAAAAGCAGAGGTTGTTGAATGGCACCGTAGATTTCTAAAACCTGGAGGCTATATCGTCATGACAACACCGCGTGCTCAGCTTCGTTCCAAACTGTACTATGAGATTATGGCAGACGTAATGAACCATACGTACCGAGAGTTAATGACGCTCGAGCAGATGGGACTTTATTTATATGAAAACGGCCTCGATATCATGAAGCACGGATATATTAAAGTGCACAACGGCATCGTGGCGAAAGCGAAATAAGTAAAACCAGGATGTTGTTCCGGGTTCTGTTACCTGTCACAAAATTTAATTTGTAAGCAAAATAGACCATCAAATTGTTCTTAAAAATGATGGTCTATTTTTATTGATTTACTGTTACTAATTTTTCGCTATAGAATTTGTATATCCATTTGTAGACTAACAGAAAACTTCTGTAAGCTCGCAAATTACAGCACAACGGTAGCTCTATTTTGACTAATTCCTTCACCAAATATGCCCTATTAAGCGAATGATCATTCTTGGTATAAACATTATGATGTTCCATACCACTTCATATATAAACTCAATTAGGGTATCTTTTAAAAAGCCATTTCTATTTCTTTTTTTATTCTTCATCTTCTAACTCCCAATTAATTCATTCATTAATCGTTGCTAACTATTTTGACTGGTACTAACACCTTCTTCTGCTAACCTGCGTAGTTAATTTAATAAAAAATTCAACAAAGAGAGGTGTATTTCCTTTAAAATAACTATGTTTATAAATCGCATATAAAAAGGAGCCAAATCGCCGGCATAGCAATTTGATCTACAAAACCAAGAACATTTATATATTCAGCAAAATTACTGTTAAGAATGCTAGTTAACGTTTTATGATAGGTATCCGAACCCGTTAATGTTTTCACATGATAAATCTAAAATAAGCTAAAACAAAAGCTTGAAATGGAGAATATCACCTATGCGGGATCCTCCATTTCAAGCTTTTATGATAATTGTGTGGGGTCAGTCCCCTTTTTTGTCGCCTAAAGCGAAGGTGATTTCGACTTCGCATGCGACTTGGCCATCCACAGTCGCGATCCCTTTCCCTTTTCCAATGGAACCGCGTACACGTGTCATCTCCACTTCAAGACGCAATTGATCTCCTGGTACGACCTGCTTTTTAAAACGGCAGTTGTCGATGCCAGCAAAGAAAGCGAGGCGTCCACGGTTTTCTTCTTTTTTAAGCATCGCAACGGCACCCACTTGTGCAAGAGCTTCTACGATTAAAACGCCTGGCATCACCGGGTACTCTGGAAAGTGCCCGTTAAAAAACTCTTCGTTTGCGGTTACATTCTTAATTCCTACTGCACGCTGTCCTTCATCTACTTCTAAGATTCGGTCAACCAGCAAGAACGGGTAGCGGTGGGGGATAATTTCTTTAATTTCTTCGATCGTTAACATAATCACATCACCTTTCCTGTCATCTCAACGTTTTCTTATTTTTATTATACGTGGTATTGTTACCTGGTACTAATTTATGCTCAAAAGAAAAACAATGACGATTTGTTTGGCTGCCATTGCTTTTATTATTATATCTTTACAAGTCTTTCTCGACAAGGTCGATAATGTGAGTCCATGTTTCTTTTTCAAAAACATTCATCGGTTTTCCGTCTCCGATCACACCATAGCCAACCATCGTACCGACAGCAAAACAAACCACGATCCCGCATATGAGCAGCAAAAGACGAAGCCATATCGGAAAGCTTCTTTTTGTTCCACGGTTGATCAGCTTTTTCTTCTCTTCCCGTGAAGATGCCTCGTGTTCCTTGTGACGCTGTTTTGCTGGTTTATTTTCTTTTTTATTCAACTCTTGCATATCATTCGTTGTCATACAAACCTACCTCATTTAGCGAAGCCCGTTTACTAACCCCATCATCTGGTCAGCAATGGTAAGAGAACGCGCGTTAAATTGATATGAACGTTGTGTTTGAATCAGTTCCGTCATCTCCGTTGAAATGTTTACATTGGATGATTCCAATGCTCCCTGCTGAACAAAGTTACCTGCTCCCGCTCCTATTTCTTCAATGAGCTGATTTAACGGAATGCCTTGTGGCGCCTGGAAATTTTGTCCGACTGCGAGCATCAGCTGCGGACGAACGATATTTACTACCGCAAGCTGTCCAGATTCAACAACCGCTCCATTATTTAACGTTACCGAAACTTGGCCATTTTGTCCAATGGTAATTTTGTTATGGTCACTTGGAATCGTAATCGGTCCAGCTGTGCCCATTACCCGGTTGCCAGCTGACGTTACAAGTTCCATCAGATCAGGATTACCCGCTGATGGTGACAAATAAAAGGCTCCATCCCGCGTATATTCCACGACTTCTTGTCCATTAGCATCTGTTGATTGTAACGAAAAGAACATTCCTGGTTCTGTAAGAGCTACATCCAGTAACCGTCCTGTCTGCTGCAGCGTTCCGGCTTCTAGACTCACTGCCGTCGAAGAAACGCGTGCCCCGCTCCCCATTCGAATGCCGTTCGGTGTCAGCCGGCCATCTTCTGTTGGATTTATTGCAGAACTCTCCATTTGTTGAAAAAGAAGATCGGCAAATTGCACTTCGCGTCGTTTGTAACCGTTCGTCGTGCTGTTCGCCATATTATTGGATATGGTATCAAGCTTCTGCTGCAGCTGCCCCATCGTTACGGCTGCTGAGATCATAGATTGGTTCATGTCTTTTCCCCCTAGCCGATCCGGCCTATTTCGTTTGCTGCTTTTTCCATCGTTCGATCATAGGCTTGAAGTACTTTTTGATTCGCTTCAAACGCACGGTATGCCGTCAGCATCTCCGTCATCGTCGATTCGGTGTTCACATTGGAACGCTCTACAAATCCTTGCTGCAGGTTGTAGACAATATTAGCGTTTCCAATCGCACTAGCCGCGTTGCCATCCAGTCTAAAGAGCCCTGATCCTTCTTTTACAAGATTGTTCGGGTTGGCCACATAGGCAATATCGATCTGACCGGCAACCCCGCCATTATCTATTACTGTGCCATCTTTATTCACCGTAAAGTTATCGCTTCTCACCGTGATCGGGTTTCCATTAGATCCAAGTACATAGTGTCCTTCAGGTGTTACTAAACTACCTTCAGCATCCACTGAAAAATGACCGTTTCTTGTAAAACGCTCTTCGCCATTAACGTTTAAGCGGAAAAACAAACCTCCGGGCGCACCAGTCTCAGGATCAATAGGCACTTGCCCTTGTAAAAGAGCAACATCTGTTTTGATCCCTGTTTCACGAAGGTCACCTTGCATGAAGTTCGGTGTGGTCTCTTGAACATAGACTCCCGTCGCAAGTGTGCCTGGTCCAATCGGGTAGTTGTTTGGAACGGACTTGCCGTTAATGTTTGTGTCCCCCATATGTTGCAGCAGCATCGTAGGAAACGTGCGGAGACTCGCATTGTCCGCTTTATATCCAGGTGTATTGGCATTTGCCATATTATTCGTTAAAATTTCTTGTTTGCGCTGCTGTGCCAGCATACCAGCTGCAGCATTATAAAAGCCTCTTAACACGGAGTATTCCTCCTGTAATTGTAATCTGGACACAAAATGTCTCATCGTACATATCGACAGTTTTTTACATTCCTTTATACCATTCTGCGAAAAATGACGGATTCCTTTTTAAAATGAGGAATTTGTACCAGGTGAACTTGAAATGATACTTTATGTTGGTGGCTCCAGTTTTGTCGAAAAGCCTTTAAATGAATTTGAAGGATCATAAATAATTTTGAAGGACCATAAAAATTGGTGAAGGCTCATAAATTTTTTTGAAGGACCATAAAATTTTTCTAAGGCTCATAAATGATTAATGAGGTACTTGTTACATACTTTTTGTCACATAAATAAAAAAACGCCACCCATTGAGGTGACGTTTTACAGCTTAAAAGATTTTTCGTTTTGCAATTTTATCCATATGTTCAAGCATAAGGCCTGTTCCGTTCGCCACCGCTCTCATCGGCTCTTCCGCGATCAAGACAGGTACCTTTAGCTCATCTGCAAATAGCCTGTCTATCCCGTGAAGCAGTGCTCCTCCGCCAGTGAGCATGATGCCTCTGTCGATGATGTCTGCTGATAGCTCAGGAGGAGTTTTCTCCAGCACGCTTTTCGCCGCTTGAACGATGACCATAACTGGCTCCATCAACGCTTTTTGAATTTCACCAGAGTACACAGTAATCGTACGCGGCAAACCGGAAACCATGTCACGTCCGCGGATCTCAAGTTCTTCTTCACGCGCTCCAGAGTAGACTGTTGCGACATTAAGCTTAATATTCTCAGCCGTACGCTCGCCGATCAACAGCTTGTACTCTTTCTTTATGTACTGAAGGATCTCGGCATCGAACTTGTCCCCAGCCATTTTAATAGAAGAGGAGGTGACAATATCACCCATGCTCAAGACCGCAATGTCAGTTGTGCCACCACCGATGTCAACAACCATATTGCCGCTTGGCTGGAAGATATCCATCCCCGCCCCGATTGCAGCCACTTTCGGCTCTTCTTCAAGAAACGTTTGCTTTGCTCCGCATTTTTGCGCAGCTTCTTTAATGGCTTTTTGCTCAACGGACGTAATGTTCGTTGGGGTACAGATCAAGATTCGAGGTTTCGCAAACACGCCCTTCACTTTGATTTTATTAATAAAGTGTTTCAGCATTTGCTCCGTTACTTCAAAGTCAGCGATTACGCCATCTTTTAGCGGACGAATGGCCACGATGTTTCCTGGTGTACGCCCTACCATACGGCGAGCTTCCTCACCGACAGCAAGAGCTTTTCCAGTATTCGTGTCGATCGCAACAACGGATGGCTCATCAAGCACAATTCCTTTTCCTTTTACATAGATCAATACATTAGCGGTACCAAGGTCAATTCCAACGTCCCTTGAAAACATGTTTTATCCTCCCTGTTAAACAATCCATACGATATAATGACATTTTTAGTAAAAAATCGAAGTTCTATCCAATTAATCATTATATCACATGTTTGTCGAACAAGGTTAAAAATTGTCAAAAAATAATTTGGGACATTTCAGAAAAGAACGAGGTACATAATGTTCAGGTGTCAATTGATTTTCCTACTTATTGAACAACTTCCTCTGCGCCCTTTTTGTATTTTACGCGCGTCGCTTCCCCACCCCTCAAGTGGCGGATGGACTTGTGGTATTCGAGGATTTCTTTTACGTTATTTGCAAGATCCGGATTAATTTCAGGCAGTCGCTCGGTGAGGTCTTTATGCACCGTGCTTTTGGAAACCCCGAATTCTTTTGCGATCATGCGGACTGTTTTTCTTGTCTCCACGATATACCGTCCTATCTTGATGGTTCGCTCTTTGATGTAATCGTGCACACCACTCGCCTCCCTAAAATGGATGTGAGAGATGCGATTGAGACTTCTATGAACAAGCTACGTGACAAGTTTTGTTGTCATCTTCGGCTTATAAGTATTGCTTCCATTCCCCTTTTTCCACCGCAGCCATAGTACGATTTCTCACCGCTCACCCTCAATTGAATTATTGTAGGTTTTGTAACATCTTATTAACCAAGTTTTCGTTATATGCCTAAATCTCAACTGGGACAAGGGGAAATGTCCAATTTTGTGAAAAAACCTACATCATCCCTTGAAAAATTAAACATATTAATTTTAGCTCCTAACAGATGGACTAGCTTTGTGAGGATCTATTGATGGTCACCGCTTCTTTTACGGTACGTGTTCTTTTTTCTGTTACACGATTGCTCATAGAACTGTGACTTTCGCTCATAGAACTTTGACTTTTGCTCATAGACTCATCATTTTCGCTCATAGAAATCCTCTTTTCACTCATAGACCGCTTCTATTCGCTCATAGAACGTAAAACAAGGGGATTTTTTAGCTTTCTTACCGCTGTTTCTGAAGCAGAAACGTCCGTCATCGTACCCCGCTTACTAAATATCATGAGGAAATACGAAAAAAGCTGACTCGATTGAGTCAGCTTCACTACATTTTTATTCGTTTGCACCAGAATCATCTGCAGATGTTGGGTCTGTTTCTGCGGGAGCATCAGTATCTTCTGCTGACTCCGTTGATGATTCTTTTTCACGATTTTGGTCTTTGCCATCTTTGTCGTATTGGCCGTCTTTCGTGTCTTTGCTGCCTTTATCATCGGCTTTTGGTGCCGCAGGCTTCTTCTCTTCTGCTTTCTTTTCCTCAACGGCTTTCTTCTCTTCTGCTTTCTTCATCTCTTTACGAGAGTCTTCAACAGCGCTTGCAAGCTGAGCTACAGATTGATCCCAAGCCATTACTGGGTCCACTGCTTCTCCGTCTTTACGAACTTCGAAGTGGGCGTGGATCTTAGCATCTTTATCGTATGCATTTTCGCCAGCTTGTCCTAAAACTGCACCTTGTTTCACTTGGTCACCTTGTTTTACTGATACAGAGGCTAATGAAGAATAGTGTGTGACAACACCTTTGTCATGTTCAACTTCTACCACCCAGCCTAGTGCAGGGTCTTTTCCTACTTTTACAACATTACCGCTTAGTGCTGCTGTTACATCAAACGCTTTTCCGTCTTCTGTTGCAAGATCAATACCGCGATTTTGGTAGTAGATATTGTTATAGTATACGAGTGCTGCTTCTTGCTCTTGAGCTGTAGCATCTTGACTAAAGAAATCTTTAATTACTTCAATGGCTTCAGGGTCTGCAACTGGCATTTGGAATCTTTCTTTTGTTAAAGAAACCGGTACTGCTGTTCCATCGTCTTCAAACGCGCTATCCGGAGTATTGTCCTCCACATTTTTCGCATCGTTTTGATACCATAGAACAGATGTTAAAATGACTGCTGCGAAACTAAGATATACTGCAGGATAAACCCAACGTTTTTTCATAGCATTCTTACCTTTCATCGGTACTGTTTTTTTGGTTTGTTTTTCTTCTTCTTTCATTTTTCATCACCTCAGCAACAAGTTTGAACAGAATTCTGAAAATATATACTTTAGCCCGTAAATTTTTTGAAAGTTTTTTTCGACATGCAAAAAAAACCGCACCATGTCTATGACACAATGCGGTTCTTAATAACGAAGGGGTCTGTCCCGGGACAGACCCCTCTTTTACTTTTTAAGGGTGATAAGCTAGGCCTTTATCAGCGATCGGTTTGTAATCGGTGATCTCAATTCCTTTATAATAATAGCTTACGATTTGTTCATAAGATTTGCCTTCCATCGCCATCCCGTTTGCTCCGTACTGACTCATACCAACTCCGTGTCCGTAGCCTTTTGTAGTGATGATGATCTGTTTTCCCTTTTTCTCCATTTGAAAATCGGTCGAGCGGAGTTCCAGCTTCTCTCGTATTTCTTTACCGGTAAATGCTTTTTTCCCTATTGAAATTTTGCCGATCCGTTTTCCGCTCGTCGTTGAGACGATCTTTCCAACTTTACCGTTCTTCGTTATGGAAACACCGAGCTTTTCTTCCACTGTGTCTACGGAAAGGTGAACCGTCTGTAAGTATTTTGGTGATTCTTTATCCCACGGACTTTCAACACTTCGTAAATAAGGGTATTTGTTTTTCCAATAGTCTTCCGAATTGACGGTGAATCCATTGCTCGTTGAAAAGAAGCTAGCTTGAATCGGCTCCCCTTCATACGTTAAAATCTGCCCTTTTGTTTCTGTAACAGCTTTAACGATCTTTGCGAGTTTCTCGTTAAAATTCTCTCCCCAAAGCGTTTGCAGTTCTTCATTTCCTTTATACACCTGATGCATGATCGTGTCTGTTACGACAGCATCTTCCGGCATTCGATCATCTTTTGCCGGGTTTAGCAGCGCTTTAACAATAAACGTTCTGGCGGTTAATGCTTGTGCTTTCAATGCTTCTAGTTCAAACTCTGCGGGCATCTCAGAAGCCACTACCCCCGCAACATACTCTTCTAACGGAATATTCTGGACCGTATCCATAGATGTTCGAAACACCGGGACAACGATATCCGAATGAGGCATTTCCAAAGCTAGCATTCTCTCAGATGGCCGTGCTTTGTTTTCTTCATTCCACTCAGGAGGCGGAGACGAAAATGGTAGCACGAGTATGGTGGGAAGCAAGACGATAATGGTAATAAAAATTACTAGAATCCAGATCAGCGGCTTGATTTTTACATGCACGTTCCCTTGCCCTCCTCTTTTGTTTTCTACCATACAACTTATACAAAAAGAGAAGACTTTAGAACATGAAAACTAGCAATTTTACAATGTGATTATGTTCATTATCAACCTATTACAAGTTTTGTACCGATAGCCGTCTGTTAAAAGGATATGGCGCATAAGTTGTAGGGAGACAGAGGAAAGGGGGAACATCATGGAGCAGTTTCAACCGCCTGTTTTGATCCGGACGCTTACCTATTCTCCGCACAACATAAAGATTTATTACCCGCAGATTGAAGGGCAGATCAATCCACGTATTCAGCAGCAGGTTAATCAGCAGATTATTCAACAAAATCAAGAACTTGCCCATATGCAAAATCCAGAAACTCAGACTGAGATGTATGGAGAGTTTGGTATAAAAACGAACGAAAAGAACATTTTAAGCGTGGCGTTCAGCAATTATGCGTATACGCCCATGCAAGCGCATGGTATGACGTATATCAAATCGCTGACATGGGATCTCACGACTGGCAGAACGTATCGTCTGAAGGATCTCTTTAAACCGGACAGCAACTACGTGCAAGTGTTGAACCACATCATAAAAGAACAGATTAAAGCACTAAAGATTGATACGCTAGAGCCGTTTAAAAGCATCAGGCCCGATCAGGATTTTTATATTGCCGATAAAGCTCTCGTTATCTATTTTCAGCTGTATGAGATCACGGCTTATGTGTATGGTTTTCCGATGTTTTCAATCTCGGTTTTTGATCTGCAGAATATTATCGATGAGAAAGGTCCCCTCGGCAGAATGGCGGTATATGGATTATAGTAAAAAAACAAAAACCCTGATCCTCGTAATAAGAATCAGGGTTTTTACTTGTATTTAGTTCACGCCAACTGCGTCATATGATTTGTTTACCGCGTTTACTTCTGGTGATGCTGCACCATATAAGTCAGCTGCGGATTGAACGAGTGCAGCTCTTGCTTGGCTGAAGTTAGAGGAAGCTGTTAAGTACACTGTGTTGGCTCTGTAATAGATCGCTCCTACTTTGTCGTTGCCAATTGCAGGGACCGTTACACCATAATGCGTTCCACCAACTGCCAGAAGATAGGCTGCCTTGTTGATGATACCGCTATTGATGTGTACGCCTCCGTTGTCCCCAGTTCCTGTGTAACGAACAGAATAGTGGTCAGGATCATTATACTTAGTAGGATCACTCATAGAACGCAGTGCGTCATTTGGCGTGCCTGGCGTGTAGATGTCTTCTCCGATCTCATAATCAGGATTGTTGTTGTGATGATGCTCCACTAGCGTTCCAAAAATATCAGACATTGCTTCGTTCAATGCCCCTGATTCGTTTTGATAGATCAGATCTGAAGTGAAATCTGTTACCGCATGTGTTAACTCATGCGCTACAACATCCAATGCGCCTGATAATGGGATGAATGTCGTTCCGTCACCATCTCCGTATACCATCTGCTGACCGTTCCAGAACGCGTTATTGTAATTACGTCCATAGTGAACAGTAGATTTTAAAGCCGCTCCATTGTTATCGTAAGAGTTGCGGTTAAAGACCGCTTTATAATAATCGTATGTGGCTCCAGCATAATGGTGGGCATCTACTGCTGCTCCGTCATAAGTTGCATGGAACTGATTATCTGTATCCGCCCAAAGGCTGCCAGGAAGTTTTGAACGATTAGCAGCATCATATGTAAATACTCCGCTTCCTCTCGTGTTGTCCTGCAAGTAATATTTACCGCTCGATAAAAGAGTGTTTAAGGATTTTGTATCTCCAAGGACACCCGTTCCCGACCCAACAGCATTCGTCCCCACTAATGAACCGCCGCCTCCAGGAGGTGCTTTCTGTCCGCCGTTCGCTTCATCGAGGTCATTATAAGAATGAAGGATGTCTCCCGTTTTGGCATCTACAAAATAATTATAGTTACCCGGTTCTGGCGATAAGAAATTCAAGTTAACCAGGTAAGCGTATGTGGCTTGATCTCCTTGTGTATACACCACTAAATCTGCAGTTGGTGTTGCTTCATATTCCGGCGTAAACCCTAAGTCTCCGACAGCTGCAGCAACTGCTTTTGAAGCAGGCAGCTTTTTACCGAACCCGAGACCTGGTTTTTCCTGCAGATGAGGAATCACCGTTCCAGAAAACACGATTAGTTCACCGTTATCATTTACATGCGCAACTTGTGTGGATCCCCAAACAGGAACGCCTTTATAGGTTTGCTGAAGTCGAACCATCTGCCGGCCTAATTCATCCTTCGTTACAGATTTCACCGTAAAAGCTTCTTCAGCCTTTTGCGTTCCAAGCTTAAAGGTTTTTGACTCTTTTTGAATATAGGACATCACCACATCCTTAGCTGATTTGCTTGAAGATTCCGTTAATTTACCAGACAAAAAGGATGGTGTCCCTGTTAAACTGTCATACTTTTTTGCAGATAAAACATTAAGTGGTGCTTCAGCTGATGCTTGTCCACCAACCAGCGGACTTACTGCAAGTCCAAGTGTTAAACCCCATGCTGCAATCTTTTTATTCATCCCTACCCAATCCCCTTCACTTATTAAGATTTTTAAGCCAGTGGATTTATAGTAGCATCTTTTCTTTTATTTTCAAACTATTTCAAAAATTTTGATAGATTGGTACTAATCGGTAGGATTCCGGTGAAAAAGAGGGTCTTTTTGACCACTTGATTGCAGTTGGAAATATGAGACCAAAGTCACGAATAAGTAAAAAGTCCTTTATAATGGACCCATTGATAGGCAAACAATAAAAAAGCCATCTTCTTCACGCTTAAAATCAGTGATAAAGATCGCTTTTAGATTTCATTTTATGTATATTTTCACGTTATTCAGCATTTCTCTTACGTTATTTTCAATAATTCCACGTTATTTAGCATTTGTCCTACGTTATTTGCATTTTTTCCACGTTACAGGGAACTTATCGAATTTTCGACAACTACAAACCCTCCCCCTTACTCACCCATCACTCCACCACATGCCAACAAATAAAAAAAGCCGGCGCCTCCGCCAGCTTTGTTCAGCTACTTCATTTTCCTGCCTTTAATGAAATTAAAGATAAAAATAATGAGAGCGATAACGAGCAGGATATGGATAACACCGCCTGCTACTTTAAATACTAAGCCTAATAACCAAAGCACGACTAATATTGCGATTATTGTCCAAAGCATGGGTTCAACTTCCCTTCAAATGATAGTATGTACTGTAGTTTTAGATTTCCCTCGGCAAGCGTTTTATAAACAATTTTCTATACAAAAAAAGAAAAGAACCCTCCAACCAGGGGGTTCTTAATAAATATTAGAATTTAAGCTAAATTACTTTTTAATGATTGCTCTTCTGCAGGTGTCGTTTTCACATCTTCGTTCACACGCTCGATGTCAGCACCTAATGCAGCCAATTTTTCTGTAAAAGCAACATATCCACGATCAATGTGCTTTAACTCCGTAACTCGTGTGTACCCTTCTGCGACAAGCCCAGCAAGTACAAGAGCTGCACCTGCTCGAAGGTCAGTAGAAGCTACTTCAGCACCTTGAAGGTTTACAGGTCCATTGATTACAGATGAACGGCCTTCGATCTTAATATCACCGTTCATGCGGCGGAATTCTTCCACGTGCATAAAGCGGTTCTCAAACACCGTTTCCGTAATAACACTTGTTCCGTTTGCACGAAGCAAGAGAGCCATCATTTGTGACTGCAAGTCAGTCGGGAAACCTGGGTGTGGCATTGTTTTAATATCTACAGGCTTTAATTCACGAGGTCCACGAACACGCAGTCCATGTCCTTCTTCAGAAATTCGAACGCCCATTTCTTCCATTTTTGCGATTAAAGGACGTAAATGTTCAGCAATCGCATTCTCGATCAATACGTCACCTTCTGTAATTGCGGCAGCAACCATATACGTTCCTGCTTCAATACGGTCTGCAATTACAGCATGTTCAGCGCCATAAAGCTCTTCAACACCGATGATACGGATTGTGCCTGTACCTGCACCGATTACAGTTGCTCCCATCGCGTTCAGGTAGTTAGCTAAACAAACGATTTCTGGTTCTTTTGCTGCATTTTCAATAACGGTAGTACCTTCAGCAAGTGTAGCAGCCATCATAAGGTTCTCGGTAGCTCCAACACTTGGGAAGTCTAAATAAATTTTAGCTCCGTGTAAGCGGCCATCTACTTTTGCTTCAATAAAGCCGTTACCAATCTTAACCGTTGCTCCCATCGCTTCAAAACCTTTTAAATGCTGATCGATCGGACGTGATCCAATTGCACATCCTCCAGGAAGTGCGATGCGGGATAGTCCAACACGAGCAAGTAATGGTCCCATAACTAAGAATGAGGCTCTCATTTTACGAACATATTCAAAAGGTGCTTCTGTTTTTAATTCATTCGTAGCGTCCACATGAATTTGCCCATTTTCAAAAGCAACGTCAATATTTAAATAACGTAACACTTCATTAATCGTAAACACATCAGCAAGGGCTGGCACATCTTTAATTGTGCTCTTACCTTGACTCGCTAAAATGGATGCTGCGATGACAGGAAGTACGGCATTCTTAGCTCCTTCAACTCGTACAGAGCCTTCTAACCGCCTACCACCACGGACAATGATTTTTTCCAACGATATTCCCCTCCGCGTCCAATTTGTATATTAATATTCAGACGTAATTATTGGTGTGCCAATTGTGACAGTAGTTTTACTGCCCAATCCTTCAGTTCTTAACGCAACCTGAAGATTCATTTTATGTTGTTGACCAGTATAAATCGCTTGTTCCCACTGCTCATTATATGCAGATAGTGACACAAACGTCTCTTCCCTTAATTCCTCTACAGAAACCGCTGAAAAAGCTTGTACCAGTTCATTTGCTTGCGAATACAAATCAACCACCATTTTATCACCGTATGTACCGGTAACACAAGAGAAAATTTTCGGATTTCCTCCCACTGATTTTTCAATACGGTTCTCTAATAATGGCTCGATCTGTTTTTTCCAGTTTGGATTTGTTTCGACAAGTCCTTCAACCGCATAAATAAAATACGATGCAGATTGGTCTTTGTGGGGGTATGTAATGACGGTAATCTTTTCAGTTACCTTCATATCAGCACGATGATTCAGTCCGGTCATTTTGTGATGTCCTGCCTCATCTTCTGTTACCGCCCAGTTAAATTCAGGATAATTGCGCTTAAGCTCTTCTGCTTTTGTTAAATACCCTAGTCCTTTAGATGTAAAACCTATTTGTCCGCGAAAATACATCGTCCATTTATCTAGTTTCACACCACTGTCAGTTAAAACGTTTATTATATGGGAAACTTCATTAGTTTTATCGTCAGTTTTTGCATATCCGGAAGTAATCATAAGCATAAGCAAAATTGCTGTAATCGCCATTGTCCATTTTTTCATCCCCAGCACATCCTCTCTATTTCTCATTGTTGCCAAAGAAATGAGGGATATCCGTGGAACTTGTAGTCATATTCCGACAATTCCGTTAATCCTTTACGGTAAGGATTCTATCCAAATAATTGGCTTAGATTGGTGGAATACTGTAGATACTTTAAAAAGAAATCACTAGCCAGACTCGCGAGGCTTATGACAAGTAAAATGTAAAGCACTCTTGCCTGCATGACCTTTCCTTTTTTGATCCACGAATCAAAATGAATCGCTTGCATGGCCCACCAAGCAATAACAAGAAATAATAAATGTACGATGATATGTAACAAAGCTTGTTGCCCTATTGGAATCATGAATCAACTTACCCCCTATTACATATTTCGACACCTTTAGCATAATTCTTTCTAATCATTTAAAAAAGATACTTTGTCCCTAGTTTTCTGTTTTGCAAACCCTTACATTAGAAAGTTCGGAAAGTTGTAACGATTTGGGGATGATCATGAGGAAAAACTCATGTGGTTTTTGTCGATTCGAGGATAAATCGCCTTAACATGTGGATTAATCGTCATTTCTTGTGATGAATTCCCGAAATCCCTCTTCAAAAAGAAAAAAACTCTGCAAATTGACCTTGCAGAGCCCCATAATATAGATTTTTCAAATTTATTAATGTGTATGTGTTCCCACTTCCTCTATCCGCATAAAGAATTCATTTATATCAAAGTTTCCATAAAAGAAATCGAGTGCGAGTCCTGGCATTACGCCAAGTATGAGTGTGGAAGCTGCACAAAACGCTAATACGGTTGCCATACCACCTGGAACTGATATCTTTCTGCCTTCATCATCGCGGAAAAACATAACGGCGATGACATTGAAGTAGTACACATACGAGATCAGGGTCGTAAGCATCATCACGGCTGCAAGCCAATAATGAGCGGGCTCGAGGCCAAGAGCTCCCATAAAGATTCCAAATTTCCCGACGAACCCCGCTGTGACCGGGATACCCGCAAGAGATAAGAGGAACAGTGTCATCGGTAAAGCGAGCCAAGGTGAACGCTTAAATAACCCTCTGAACACGCTGATGTCATTCGATCCAGCTTGTGTAGTTAACAGCTGAATAATGGTAAATGCCCCAATATTCATGAACAGATAAGCAAGCAAGTAGAACCAGATCAGCTCGAACAACAGAGAGGAATTCGAAACAAACGGCACTAAAAGATACCCTGCCTGCGCAATCGACGAATACGCGAACATCCGCTTTATGTTGCGCTGCCGTAATGCCGTTACATTACCGATAACCATCGTAACAGCGGCAAGTGCCATCACATAAGGCTGAACTTGTAAAAGCATCACCTCACCATCGATGTTTGGAGCGGCTGGTGCTGAAATAAACGTAATGATAATAAAACGGATCAGGATTACAAACCCAGCTGTTTTGGAAACAACACTCAAGAATGCTGTAACCGGAACAGGAGCTCCTTCATATACATCAGGTGCCCACATATGAAGAGGTGCGGCTGCAATCTTAAACGTCAGACCGACAAACGTGATGAAAAACGCAAACACTAACAAAAATCCATGTTTCAGCAATTCTTCATCTTGCATGTTTTGTACGATCAGAAACAAATTCGTCTCACCCGTCAGACCGAAGACATAACTCATCCCGAACAAGGTAATCGCGGTAGCAATTCCTCCAGAGACTACATATTTAAACGCTGCTTCGTTGCTTCGCTTGTTCCGCCTCTCAAGCCCTGCCATGATATAGGAAGAAAGTGACAGAAGTTCAAGTCCGACAAACAAAGTGATCATATCTGCGCTTGAAGCCATCATCATGGCTCCCAAAAGGGCAGCGAGAAGTAAATAATAAAATTCGCCCCGGTTCTCATCGATCTCTTCCTTTTTATAGCTTGAAGCAAGGACGATAACAAGAAGGGTTCCGAGTAAAAGCAAAATCTTAAAGGCTTTTGAGAAGAAATCCAGTCTGTACGTATCATACAAAATGGACGTTACTTCTTGATCGAGCTGCAGAAAAACCGAAACTAACGCAGCGATTATGCCTGCACCCGCTAGCCAAGCTAACGGTTTTCGGCTCGCTTCCTTCTTCATAAATAGATCCAGCACAGATAACAATGTAGCGACGCCGAGTATGATGAACTCTGGCGCCATAACGCCCCATTTATAGGATAACAACGTATCTAAATCCATAAATTAGCCCCCTAACCCTAGCAGTATGACATCCAATGCGGGACGGAGCATATCACTTAACCAAGCTGGATAGATCCCGATAAACATGATGGCCGCCAGCAAAACAAAGGCCGGAACACGTTCTGCTGAAGTTAAATCCGTATATGTTTCATGCTGTTCTTTTTCCGTACCGAACGTTATAGCTAAAACAGCTCTTAACACATAAACAGCGGTTAAAATAAGTCCCAGTGTACCTACTGCCGCCAAAATCGGCATCTTTTCGAACAATCCTAAAAACGCCATAAACTCACTAATAAAACCGGACATCCCCGGAAGACCTAATGACGCAAGCCCCCCAGCCAGAAGGACACCGGCCAGGATCGGCATTCTTTTCGCCAGTCCGCCAAGGTCATTTAGCTCAGAAGTACCCGCTCGTTCATACAAAGCTCCCACTAAGAAAAACAGTAAGGCAGAGATCAAGCCATGAGACACCACTTGGAAAACGGCTCCTGTTATCCCTGCTTCATTAAGAGCGGCCAGTCCGATGAGCACGATTCCCATATGGGAGACCGAAGAATAAGCGAGTACCCGTTTCACATCGGTTTGGGTGAGGGCAAGAAACGCCCCGTAAAGCAGGTTGATGACTCCGAATAATCCAATCACAAAAGCAAGTGAGCGGAACTCTTCAGGAAACATGCCTGCACCAAAGGTAATTAACCCATATGCTCCAATCTTCAATAAGATGCCTGAGTGGATCATAACGATCGCAGGCGGTGCCTGAACGTGTACAGAGACCATCCATGAATGTAAAGGCACAACAGGGAGCTTAACGGCAAAGGCAATCAACAGGGCAATAAGCATTCCCATCATATAGCCATCGGTAATAAAAACAGCGTTTAGTTCTTCTTGCGGCAGTGAAAACGTTTCTGTCAGCTTTTCAAAGTTCATCGTACCGGTCTTCATAAACATCGAGACGAATGCGATCAATAAAATCGCTGAACCTACTCCGTTATAAATTAAGAAGCTATATGCCGCCTTTTCCCGTTCTACATACCCCCACCGGCCGATCAAGAAAAACATCGGAATCAGCGTGATCTCAAAGAAAATGAAGAACAGAAATAGATTTTGTGCGGCAAAAACACCGAGCATTCCCATTTCAAGCAAGAAAAATAAGATAAAATAACTTTTCCAGTTTTTTTTGATCGAGAACGAAGCTACAGCTGCCAATACGCTTACGACAGCTGTCAACAAAATGAGGACCATCGATAAGCCGTTAACACCTACTTCATAAAAAATCGGATAGCTCACTTCTCCTTTTGACTGAAACACCTCATACGAGATCCAGCGGTACGTTTCTGCAAGCTGCAGCTTGTCACTGGACATATCAAAAGCCGATAGCGTAATAAGTGCTGTCCCTAGCGGAAACAGCGTCCCTAGAATACCGAGCCATTTGATCGATTTTTCATCATGAGAAGGAACGAAAGCAAGAACAAGTACACCGAGCATTGGGGAAAAAATCAAGATTGATAACAGCCACGTACTCATGAAAAATACCCCCCTGATAATGCCGCGATGAGCAATAATAGTACGAGTCCAAAAATTGCAAACGTACCGTACGACTGAACCTGGCCGTTCTGCATCTCGGAGCCAAGTCTGCTGAGAGCTTGAACACCTGATACTACTCCTGCAACCAAGCCTTCAATAACATACTTGTCAAACCACACACCGAGCCAGCTCAATCCCGTCGTGCCTTTTACAACCGTACGGTCATAGCCTTCATCCACGAACCATTTGTTATAGATCACATGACTGAGTCCTGGAAACGTGCGGGTAAGCCAGTCTCGTGAAACGGACCCCTTTTGATAGATCATATAGGCAAGACCAATCCCTAAAAGCGCCACAGCTGTTGCCACAAAAGGAATCCATACTGGGCCATGGTGATCAGCGTGTAATAGCTCGACTGGTCCTTGAGATAAGTAATCCGTTAAAAACGTTCCAAACCATGGTGTGTTCAAGTAACCGGCTACTACTGCGAGTACACCAAGAACGATCATCGGCAAGGTCATTACACTTGGAGATTCGTGAACACCTTTTTGGCTGCCGCGCGGTTTTCCGGTAAAAACAAGAAAGAATAAACGAAACATATAGAACGCTGTCATGAACGCGGCGATAACAGCGATCCAGAACAGACCATATTTTCCGTCCGCATACGTGCTCATCAATATTTCATCTTTGGAGAAAAACCCTGATAATAGCGGGATTCCAGAAATCGCGAGCGCACCGATTAAAAAGAGAGGACCTGTTATGTTCAGCTTTTTCCATAGTCCGCCCATCTCCTCAATGTTTTGCGTATGTACGGCATGAATCACACTTCCCGCTGCCAAAAACAGCAAGGCTTTAAAGAAGGCATGAGTGGTGAGGTGAAATATTCCTGCCACATAGCCAGAAGCACCTAGCGCAAGCATCATGTACCCTAACTGACTGACAGTCGAGTACGCTAACACGCGTTTGATGTCTTTTTGCATCAAGCCGATCGAGGCGGCAAAAATGGCCGTTACCCCTCCCACTACAGCAACAACCGTTAAAGCAGTTTCGGATGCTTGAAAAAGTGGATACATCGCAGCTACTAAATACACACCTGCGGCAACCATTGTCGCAGCATGAATGAGCGCCGAAACAGGTGTCGGCCCTTCCATGGCGTCAGGAAGCCAAGTATGCAAAGGCAGCTGTCCTGATTTACCGATCGCACCTACAAAAATACAAATCGCAGTAAGGGTAAGCATGCTTTGTGAAAGCTCACCATTTTTAATAGCGCTAAAAATTTCGTCATATTCGAAGCTGCCAACCTGCCAAAATAGCAAGACCATCCCAATAAAAAGACCAACATCTCCAATACGCGTCATGACGAAGGCTTTTTTCGCGGCAGCCTTTGCTTCTGGCTTAAAATAGTAGAATCCGATCAATAGAAAAGAACCGAGACCTACCAGCTCCCAAAACATATATAACTGCAATAGATTCGGAGAAAGCACAAGTCCGAGCATTGCAAACGAAAACAATCCTAAATAGGCAAAGAAGACTGAAAATCGTTCATCTCCATGCATGTACCCTTTTGAATAGAGGTGTACAAGCAGGCTTACGAGTGAAACGATAACGAGCATGAGCGCATTAAGAGGATTCACTTCATATCCCATCGTAATGGCTCGTTCTCCTAATTGAAACCAAGTTCCCTCCACCTTAATCCCGTCACCTTGCCAAACAGCGAGCCACGCACCGAATGACAGGACGAATGAAGCGCCTGTTAACAGAACGCCGATCCAGGCAGTGTTTTCATTGCTAGATTTTCTGAATACTACTAAAAGAATGAAGGATAAAAGCGGGAACAACGGTATTAACCAACTCATCTGCAACATCTGATCGTCCATCTCCTCTCTTATCGCTTCATCGTGTCCATTTCATCCACGTTTACCGTTTGTCGGTTGCGGTAGAGTGCAATCAGAATCGCAAGTCCGACTGCCGCTTCAGCAGCCGCTACCGTAATGGTAAACAAGGAGAAAACCTGTCCGGTCAGACCCGGATTTAACGAATATTTCGCAAAAGCTACTAGATTAATATTTACTGCATTCAGCATCAATTCGATTGAAATTAAGACAATGACTGCGTTTCGCTTCGTTAATGCACCGAAAAGACCGATACAAAACAAAATTAAGGCAAGCATCAAGTAAGCTGTTAATGGAACAGAGCTCATTTTTTTGCCTCCTTTTCATCATCGTCTCTTTTAGCAAGGATGATCGAACCGATCAGGGCGACCAACAGCAAGACAGACGTTAATTCGAACGGAATCACGTAATGAGAATACAGCTCGATCCCGATCTTTTTCGTGTTATCAATATGCAGCTCTGCATTTTGCTGTCCAAAATTAAGGTCCTTGATCTTTCCATACATGATGATGAAGAAAAGCGCGATTGAACCTCCTGCAAGCCAAACCTTCAAACGAGGTGCCGTCTTTTCTTTTTCCTGATGTCGGGTGAGCATGATCCCAAAAAGCATGATGATTGTAATCGCTCCCGAATAGATAAGCACTTGAACGACGGCTACGAATTCTGCAGACAACGTAATGTAAATTCCTGCAATGGCAATGAACGTGAAAATAAGGGCGACAACCATATGTACCACATTCGTCAGGTTGATGAGAAGAACTCCACCGGTAATCGCTGTTAGCGCAAGCAGGAAAAAAGCTATCATTTCACCGGTCATGCTTTGTTCTCCTTTCTGACGTTTTCATCATTTTCATCCAGCCATTCCAGGTTTTTAAACAATTCGTCCCGGCTGTATTCAGCAAGTTCGAACTGGTTTGTCATGACGATAGCTTCAGTCGGACAAACCTCTGTACATAGATCGCACAGAATACAGATTTCAAAGTTAATATCATACGTATCAATGATCTTGCCTTTTTTCGCTGGATCCGGATGCGGTTTGCCCGTTAACTGTATGCAGTCTGTTGGGCAGATCTGTGCACACTGATTACAAACGATGCACTTTTCCGGATAAAACTTTTGAATACCGCGGAAACGGTCAGGCATTTGGATCGGCACGTCCGGATAACTTGTCGTAACATTTTGCTTCGTCAAGTTTTTAACCGTATAGCTTAAACCTTTAACAAGACCTTTCATCCTGAATCACGCTCCTTATGCTTTGGTCTATCTATTGAGTGGGCAATTGCTTTGTTGGAAATCTATTAGTTTAGGAGATGCTTCGCTGTTTGTGAAAGTGTTGATCTCCGCTTCAGGATGCTCGCTTTCAGGGGGGTGTTCGGTGAGCCTCCTCTGCGCTTTGCGCCGTTTAGAAGTCTCACCTGGCCCACTGATCCCCCAGGAGTCTCGCCCCTTGCGCTCCAATCAACAATTCGATGAAGTTGTTACAACAAGCTAGATTGGAAGTATATTTGCTAGCTTCAACTAAACAACTAAGCAATTCACCGATTTATTATATAAGGCTCTATTCTAAAAGTTTGTTGCTACAGGGTGATTTAAAATACTTCATTGAAAAGTTGATTCCAGTGGAAGTTGAGAGACTCCTGCGGGACTGGCGGTCAGGTGAGACACTTAAAAGTGAAACGTACGAATGTGGCTCACCGCCTGCCCCGCGGAAAGCGAGCAACTGAAACGGAAATCAACATCTTCCAAAGACAACAAAGTTTATGAAAACAGCCTTTTATAAAAATAGCTCTTTTACGGCTGCACTTACGAAGATATTCAACAGCGCGAGCGGTAGAAGTACTTTCCACGCAAAGCCCATCAGCTGATCCGCACGCAGACGAGGAAGTGTTCCACGAATCCAGATCATAAAAAACACGACGATGCTGAATTTGACCCCAAACCACAGCACTCCCGGAATGAATCCTAAAAACGGAAGGGGATTCCAGCCGCCTAGGAACAAAACGGTTGTAAGCGAGGCCATCGCGAACAAATAAACATACTCTGTCAGCATAAAGAACGCCCAGCGAAATCCTGAATATTCCACATGATAACCGGCAACGAGCTCTGATTCTGCCTCAGGTAAGTCAAACGGAGTTCGGTTCAACTCAGCGATTGAAGAGATTAAAAAGACAATGAACCCGATCGGTGTTAAAAAGATGTAAGCAATATTTTCTTGACCTCTGACGATATCATTTAAATTAAGACTACCAGCAAAAAGAATAACACCGATCACCGAAATAACAAGCGGTATCTCATACGAGATCATTTGCGCTGCAGCACGCATGCCGCCAAGCAGCGAATACTTGTTGTTAGAAGCCCAGCCACCCATCAAGATACCGATCGTTGAGATGCCTGACACGGCCACATAATACAATAAACCGACACCAAGATCAGCAAACTGCATGTTTTCAGAGAACGGAATCGTCGCAAGCACCATGAATGCAGGAGCAAACGCAAGGACCGGAGCGAGAATAAAGAGCGGCCGGTCGGCAAGCTTCGGAATGGTGTCTTCTTTTAATAAAAGCTTTAAAACGTCTGCAACGGTTTGGAGGAGACCGAACCTTCCTCCTACCCGGTTCGGCCCTGTTCGCATCTGCATAAACCCAAGCACTTTTCGCTCAGCTAAAATCGCGTACGTTACAAATCCTAAAACGGTCATGAGGAGCGCTGCACCAAGCGCAAAGAAAATCGCTACATGTCCCCAGCCTGGCTGTGCGTATAACAAATCCTCCATCATCAGCCATCAACCTCCCCAAGCACAATGTCGATTCCGCCCAATATCGTAATCAGATTGGAAATGTTTTCGCCGACTAAAAGCTTTGGCAGGATCTGCAGATTATAGAACGACGGTCTGCGGAACTTTAATCGATAGGGTTCTTTCTTTCCTTCTGATGCGATATAGCAGCCGATCTCACCTCGTGGGGATTCGATTCTGACAAATGCTTCGCCCTTAGGCGGCTTAATGATTCGCGGAACTTTTGCCATAACTGGACCTTCTTCAGGAAACTGTTCCACTGCTTGCTCTAGAATTTTCAGCGATTCTTCGATTTCCTGCATGCGGCACTGATAACGCGCCCATGCATCTCCCGTATGAAACACCGGTACATCAAAATCGAATCGGTCATAAATGGAATACGGTTCATCTTTTCTAAGATCCCACTGCGTTCCTGTACATCTTAAATTAGCGCCGCTTAAGGAATAGTTCAACGCTTCTTCCTTCGTGTAAAACCCGATTCCTTTTACACGATTCAGGAAAATTTCGTTGCCTGTCACAAGATCGTGGTAGCCTGCAAGCTCTTCCCTCATATAAGGAACAAAATCACGAACCTTTTCGATCCAACCATCTGGCGCATCCCATTTCACACCACCGACACGCATATAATTGAACGTCAGGCGTGCTCCGCAAATTTCGTTAAGCATATTGATGATGGCTTCTCTTTCACGAAAGGCGTAAAGAAAAGGGCTCATCGCACCAATATCAAGTAAATATGTACCAAACCAAACGAGGTGACTCGCGATTCGTCCGAGTTCCATCACAATGACGCGCAAATATTCAGCGCGTTCAGGAATTTCAAGACTCATCATCGTTTCTACCGCGTGACAGATCACATAATTGTTCGTCATCGCTGCTAAATAATCCATGCGGTCTGTGTACGGAATGATCTGAGTGTATTGAAGGTTTTCTGCAAGCTTTTCCGTTCCTCGATGCAAATAGCCAATAACGGGAGTCGCTTCTATAATCGTTTCTCCATCAATTCTCAATACGATCCGAAAAACACCGTGTGTACTCGGATGCTGAGGTCCAACGTTGAGGAGCATCTCTTCTGTCCGAATCATACTCTACACCTCCACGTCATGCGGTTCATAATCTTTTCGGAGCGGATGACCTACCCAGTCATCTGGCATCATAATGCGTGTTAAATTAGGATGACCTTCAAATACAATGCCCAAAAGGTCAAACGTTTCCCGCTCAGGCCAGTTTGCCCCTTCCCATAACGGGGTAATGGATTGGGTAGTGGCACTTTCTCTGTCGATTTTCACCTTTAGGGCGACAGATTGGCGATTATGATAAGAATACAAATGGTTGTAAACTTCAAAATGTGTTTCAAAATCAGTGCCATGCATTTCCGACAAATAATCAAAACGCAATTGGTCATTATGCTTTAAAAACTCCGCTATTTTATAATAGCTTTCCGGTTTAGCAACTAGAGTCGGCACGTCTTTTGATAGCCGATTGATATAAGCGTCCTCTAAACAATCGTCTCCAAGGTTTTCTTTGATAACTTTCACGTATGTATCCAGGATAGGCTGGTTAGGAGATGGCTTCACTTCGGTAGCAGGTTCTTCAGCCTTACTGTTAGCAGCGGCGCGTGCTTTCGCAGCAGCAGCGGCCTTTGCTTTTGCAGCAGCAATTGCTTTTGCTTTTTCGTCATCACCAGCTGGTTCTGCCTTTTCTCCGCCTGCATCTCTTAGTGCTTTCGCTTTCGCGGCTGCGGCTGCCTTTGCCTTTGCGGCTGCAGCAGCTTTCGCTTTCGCTGCGGCTTTTGCTTTTTCGTCATCACCGGCTGGTTCTGCCTTTTCTCCGCCTGCATCTCTTAGTGCTTTCGCTTTCGCGGCTGCGGCTGCCTTTGCCTTTGCGGCTGCAGCGGCTTTCGCTTTCGCAGCAGCTTTTGCTTTTTCGTCATCACCGGCTGGTTCAGCTGATGCTGATGGCGCTTCAGTTGCTTTCTCTTTTTCCGCCTGGCGCTGTTTCGCGAGCTCGAGTGCTTTTGCCTTCGCTTCAGCGGCAGCTTTCTTTTTTAGCTCTTCTTTTGTTAATTCTGGTTCTGATGATGCTGTTGGCGCTTCTGACGCTTTTTCTTTTTCAGCTTGGCGTTGTTTTGCGAGCTCGAGCGCTTTCGCCTTCGCTTCTGCGGCAGCTTTCTTTTTTAGCTCTTCTTTTGTTAATTCTGGTTTTGATGATGCTGTTGGCGCGTCCGTTGCTTTTTCTTTTTCGGCTTGGCGCTGTTTCGCGAGCTCGAGCGCTTTTGCCTTTGCTTCAGCGGCAGCTTTTTTCTTCTGTTCTTCTATGGATAAACCTTCCTTTGATTCATCATGTTCTTTTGTCATTCGCTCATCACCTTCTTGCCGGTCTTCGCTTCATAACGGATTTTCTCCTGAAGCTTGTTTATGCCGTAAATCAGTGCGGCCGGGTTTGGTGGACACCCTGGTATGTATACATCAACAGGGACGATCTGATCGACCCCTTTTACAACAGCGTAAGATTTTATATAAGGACCGCCTGCTGTCGCGCACGACCCCATCGCGATTACCCATTTCGGCTCTGGCATTTGTTCGTACAATCTTTTTAAAACAGGTGCCATCTTTTTCGTTACCGTACCCGAGACGATCATGACATCGGACTGGCGGGGAGAGGTCCTGAAAATACTCCCAAAACGGTCAAGGTCGTAATGAGATGAACCTGTTCCCATCATTTCAATGGCACAGCATGCGAGTCCAAAGGTTAACGGCCAAAGTGAATTGCTTCTCGCCCAAGCTTTCACTTGTTCGAGTGTGACCATGAATACGTTTCGATCTAGTTCTGATCGTTCTTCAGCTGTAAGCTCCCATTTTATGTCCATTTAAGCACCTTCTTTTTCCAAGCGTATACGAGACCTAGCGTTAACAGAACGACGAATATTCCCATTTCAATGAGCGCAAAAATACCGAGTTCTTCATACGCCACTGCCCATGGATATAAAAATACCGTTTCAACATCAAAAATAACGAACATAAGTGCAAATAAATAATAGCGGACATTGTACTGAACCCAGCTTTGGTGAAAGGGTTCGATCCCGCTTTCGTAAGTGGTGTATTTTTCTTCAGATGGTTTATAAGGACGTAAAAAACGGCCTGCCGTCAACGCGACCACCGGCAATAAGATCCCTAAAAAAAGAAATACAGCCACAATGAGGTAATTGTTCTGATAGTAATGATAAAATTCCATTATGACTACCTCCTAGTCTTCAGAATTTTTCAAATAGTGTAACCGCTACAATTATATCAAATTCCAAATTTTGTGTCGATGATGCCTTTTTTGAGATCTACTCCAAAAAAAGTGTCTATACTTATTTTTCTATAGAAACGTTCACAATCCTGTAATGATTATTTTGGGGCGGAAAGAAAAGAAGAAGTAAGATAAAAGTGATGAAAAAGGGGGAATTGGTTTATGGATTTGTGGTGGATCGCTTATTTTCTGATTGTCGTGATTTCAATCGGCGGATTGATCGGGACGATTATGATCTCAAGAACGCAGGATGAAAATTACGGAAAATCGACGAAACAAAACCTAGTTCGATTAACCGTCATCTATGCTGTTTTAATTCTTGTTTCACTCGGTGCGCTTGCTCTGTACATTTATATTTGATTATTGAATCTTAGTAATGGGAGAGTGATTTTTCTTGAAGAAAGAAACTGAACGGCTTTGGGCCAGTGAAAAATACACGGTTATGGCAAAGGGGTATAACTTCTACAAAGACATTCAAGGAAAAATGAGAGATGCCGAGACGGTTAAAGAATATGAAGCCATTGAAGAGCTGATTTCAGTTTATAGAGAAGAACCCTTTGATACAAAAGCGATTATAAATACCTTCGAGCACGTTTGGGGTTATTTTAAAAAATCGGCAGACGAAAAAGAAAAAGAGCAGTTCTTTTCACTGTTAAAAGAATTGAAATCTTCCGATACGGAAAAAATGGAGAGCATCCCGCCTAATATGATGCTTTTTTTGCAAGATTTGCTTAAAAAATACCCTTCAGACTATCTTTCACGTTCTACTTTTATAAAAAAATAAGGATGTTCCCTATGAAACGGGAGCATCCTTTCGTTTTAAGATGATAAGAGCAGTTTCGGCATCCGAAACTGCTCTTGATTTATAGCTTGAGGGGTACAAGAGGGAATCAATCCAAAAATAACAGGTGGGAATCCAAAAGTTTTTGGGTTGAATCCACAAGAATTCATCGTTAATCCAAAAGTTTTTGTCGTATATCCACGAGTTGCTAAATTCCGACATTTATCGACACGCGCGGATCGGATCTACTTGTATCTATAAGCTGTTGAATAACCTAAATCGCCTCTACCGATAATCTTAGCTGCTCTTCAAACTCTTCTGCATGATCACGTTTTTGCTCGGCACTCCAGTTCAACTTATCTGCCATGCAATTAATTACACTGTCTTTCCACTTATATACGGTATCGATATCGAAATAAAGCGCCGAGATACGGCGGATTAAAAAGTCTGAAGGAGTTGATGTCATCTCGTAATCCAGTGCATAAAGCAGCGAGGCATAAAGGCTCCGCGGCATATTGTAGCTTTTTGCTTCTTCACCGCGATCTTTCATAAAACCGTAAACGACATCAATGTTTGAGCCATATCGCTGCACGAGTTCTTTCGCTTTTGATTCATCAAGTCCTAACTTTAATCCTTCTTGCACTTTATTTTGTAAAAATTCTCCGAAATGCGCACTGCCGCCCATCTTTCCGCCCGACAGTTCCATGTGCTCTGTTCGGCAATCCGGAAACTTCGCGCCTTCTTCATCCTGTAGCTGATCACGAACAATATCCACGACTTTTTCCGCCATTTTACGGTAGCCCGTAAGCTTTCCGCCCGCGATTGTCAGAAGTCCTGATGGAGAATGGAAAACTTCATCCTTTCTCGAAATCTCTGATGGACCTTTTTTCGGTTCATGAATCAATGGGCGCAATCCTGACCAAGAAGACTCAACATCATCACGTGTAATCTTCACTTCTGGGAACATAAAATGGATTGTGTTCAGTACGTATTCAAGATCTTCCTCCGTCATACCGGGGTTAGCAAGGTCTCCTTTGTAATCGGTGTCCGTTGTTCCCACATATGTCTTGCCTGCTCTCGGGATAGCAAACAGCATGCGTCCGTCATCTGTATCATAATAAACGGCTTGCTTGAGGGGGAATTTCTCCTGATCGATCACAAGGTGGATGCCTTTCGTATGATGAATCTGTTTCCCTGTTTTCGAACGGTCTTGTTCACGAAGCAAGTCGACCCAAGGACCTGTTGCATTGATGATTTTTTTTGCATGAATCTCGTGAACTTCACCTGTAAGCTGATCTTCTACATGTGCACCGACGACTTTTTTGCCGTCATAGATAAAACTCGTCACTTTAGCATAGTTTGCTGCTGATGCTCCGCGATCGACGGCTTCTTTCATGATTTCAAGCGTCAGACGCGCGTCATCTGTTTTGTATTCTACATAATATCCTCCGCCAAGGAGCCCGCTTTTCTTTAAGAGGGGTTCATGCTTTAACGTTTCAGAGGCGGACAGCATTTTTCTGCGTTCCTTCTTCTTAACGCCTGCTAAAAAGTCATAAACTTTCAGACCTATTGATGTTGAAAATTTTCCGAACGTGCCTTTTTTGTAGATCGGAAGAAGCATCCACTCTGGTGTCGTCACATGAGGAGCATTTTCGTAAACGACCGCCCGCTCTTTACCGACTTCTGCTACGAGCTTTACTTCAAACTGTTTTAAATAACGCAGCCCTCCGTGTACGAGTTTCGTTGAGCGGCTGGATGTGCCGGCTGCAAAATCCTGCATCTCGACAAGCCCGACTTTCATGCCGCGTGTTTGAGCATCAAGGAGAATTCCTGCTCCTGTTACCCCGCCGCCAATAACAAGCAGATCGAGTTTTTGCTTTTTCATATTTTCAATCATGTTTTCTCTTTTATAGGTTGAAAATGATGCTGTCATTTTCTCTCACTCCTTTTGTAAGAACCGCTTGAACAACTTACGCTGCCTATAGTTTTCCCTGAATGAAGAGCTGCAACACGCATTTTTAATCATTTAGGCAATTTTTAGCGCAAAAAAAGACCACAAGAACCTCGCAGCATGTGTACGAGGTTTTGTGGTCTCTCCTGATCTCCAACCGGTTCAATATCAACTTGTGTTTAGTATAACCTAATCTTAATTGTTTTTAAAGGATTACGCTTGTTTGATTTTTTTGTGCTTGTAAGCTCGTGTGGCTTCAACGGCATTTTTCCAGCCGTCATAAAGGTCGCTGCGTTCTTCTTCTTTCATGTTTACGTCAAACTCTCTGTCTACTTTCCACTTTTCAGCTATTTCATTACGGTCTCCCCAGAAACCAACGGCTAGACCTGCTAGATAAGCCGCTCCAAGTGCTGTCGTTTCATTGATTTCAGGACGTTCAACAGGTACGTTTAAAATGTCACTTTGGAATTGCATCAAGAAATCATTTTTCACTGCTCCGCCATCTACGCGCAGTTTTTTAAGCTCGATTCCAGAATCTGCTTCCATCGCTGTTAGAACGTCTTTTGTTTGATAAGCTAACGACTCTAATGTTGCCCGGATGAAGTGTTCTTTTTCAGTACCGCGTGTTAATCCGAAGATTGCACCTCGCGCATCCGAGTCCCAGTACGGTGTTCCGAGTCCTACGAAAGCAGGAACAACATACACCCCATCTGTTGAAGAAACGCGGTCAGCGTATTGTTCACTGTCGGCTGCATTCTTCAGCATGCGCAGTCCGTCACGCAGCCATTGAATCGCAGAACCGGCAACAAAAATACTGCCTTCTAGCGCATACTCAACTTTGCCATCAATGCCCCATGCGATGGTTGTAAGAAGTCCATGCTCCGATGGTACCGCCTTTTCACCAGTATTCATAAGCATAAAGCAACCCGTTCCGTACGTGTTCTTTGCCATTCCTTTTTCATAGCAAGCTTGTCCGAACAATGCCGCCTGCTGATCACCGGCGATCCCTGAGATCGGAATATTTTTACCGAAGAAATGATAGTCGATCGTTTCCCCATAAACTTCTGAGGATGATTTCACTTCAGGCAGCATGGATGCTGGAACACCTAGAATATCTAACAACTCTTCGTCCCATTTCAAATCGTAAATATTGTACATAAGCGTTCGTGAAGCGTTCGAATAATCAGTTACATGTGACTTGCCGCCTGTAAGTTTCCATACGAGCCATGTGTCGATCGTACCGAAAAGCAAATCACCATTTTCCGCTTTTTCTCTCGCTCCATCCACATTGTCGAGAATCCACTTTACTTTTGTTCCAGAAAAATAAGCGTCGATCAAAAGACCGGTTTTATTACGGAATGTATCGTTGTGGCCCTGTTCTTTTAGTTCATCACAGATATCAGCCGTTTGACGAGATTGCCAGACGATCGCGTTATAGACAGGTTTTCCTGTGTTCTTGTCCCAAACGACAGTCGTTTCCCGCTGGTTTGTAATCCCGATTGCTGCGATTTCTCCAGGATCTGTGTCTGTTTTGGAAAGGACTTCTGCCACAACGGCCAATATCGTCCCCCAGATTTCTTGTGGGTCGTGCTCAACCCAGCCTGGCTTAGGAAAGTGCTGCTTAAATTCCTTCTGAGAAATTTCAACCACATCCCCAGATTTATCAAAAAGAATAGCCCTTGAGCTTGTTGTCCCCTGATCGAGTGCAATAATATATTTCTTTTCCATAATAAAACCTCCTCTTAGCTTTTAGTTTTCGATTTGATCTCCGTGTGGAAGAGCGTGTGTGCCTTTGCTTCCTAAGAAGTACGTTACTGCAAAAACAGCCAGTGATACGACAGTCCAAATCCAAAATAGAGTTGTAACCTTACCTGTAAATACGGCTTGATAAAATAATGCTCCAAACACTCCGCCTAATACGGGACCGACAACCGGAATCCAGGAATACGTCCAGTTCGACCCTCCCTTGCCAGGGATCGGCAAGATAAAATGCGCGATTCTTGGTCCTAGATCACGAGCCGGATTAATTGCGTAACCCGTCGTTCCACCTAGTGATAGGCCGATCGCTACGATCAAGAACCCGACGATTAGCGGATTAAGTCCTTCTGTAAATTCATTCGCTCCAATTGATAATAATCCTACTAGTAATACAGCTGTTCCAATAAATTCCGAAAGTAAATTTGAGAACGTGTGCGGTATGGCTGGATCAGTTGAGAACACGCCTAGCTTAACTGCTGGATCATCCGTTGCCTTCCAATGAGGAAGGAAGTGAAAGTAAACGACGATTCCTCCAATTATTCCACCCATCATTTGAGCTAAAACATACTGAGGGACATCACTCCAAGCAAATTGACCTATTGCAGCAAGCCCTAACGTAACTGCTGGGTTAATGTGTGCACCACTAAACGATCCGACAGCATACACAGCGATCGAAACCGCTAATCCCCAAGCGAGAGCAACAACAATCCATCCCCCGCCCTGTGCTTTTGATTTATTTAAGGAAACGTTTGCAACAACACCGCCTCCAAAAATAATCAAAATCATCGTACCGATTAATTCTCCTAAAAACGTAGACATCGTATTTTCCTCCTTCTTGTAAAAAGATAATAAGATCATTTCTTAATCTAGATGAACCGTGAGAGATACAAAAAGAAACCCAGCAAAAGATACCTATAGCCTATACTATAAGTAACCCTTGTGGATCTCCATGTTCTCCGTCACGTTTATGAACTTGTCTCCATTATAGCAAGGTTGTAAGCGTTGTCAACGTTTTTCAAGAGTACCTTTAGATCCACAAGTCTGGGTTTGAAGTAGTAACGGCCTCAGCACCTGCCGCTAACGCTTCGGTAACATTGTCTTTCGTACGGATGAGTCCTCCAGCAATAATTGGAATTTGTGATTGCTGACGCACCTCTTTTATTATTTCCGGCATGATGCCTGGCAAAACCTCTAAATAGTCGGGTTGAGCACGTTCTATCACTTTATAGCTTGTTTCAAGGGCAAGTGAGTCGAGTAAAAACAAGCGCTGCACCGCGATCATATTTTTCTTTTTTGCCCGTATGATGCAGTTTGAACGCGTTGAAATAATCCCCGCAGGCTTCATTTCCTGCGCTAAAAAATCAACCGCATATTCATTCGCCTTCAGCCCGTTAATAAGATCCAGATGAATCAAAACCTTTTTCTTCCTCTCATTTGCCATAGCGATCATAAACTTAAGCTGGCTAATATGTGTATCTAAACAAACGATGTATGTATATTTGCTTTGCAGCAGTTTTTCAAAATCCTTCATCTTCCTAGCTGCCGGTAAAACTTGCTGGCCATGAAAGCTCATTATGTTCACTCCTCATTCTTCTTATCATTTTCATTAAGCTGCCATCTTATCGGTACTCAGCCTTTTTTTATTTTCTGTGATAATAACACATACCAAATGCTTTGGACGAGCATGTAATGTAGTAAGGCTAATTAAATATAGCTAATCATGCTTCATGTTGAGGAGATGATTCTGATAATAAACAAAAAAATTAGACGTCAATTCGTTCCTTACTGCAAGTTTCCAAATCCTTTTGGAGACGAAGTAGCTGAAAAAGCTAAATTTGAAGAAGCTGATCTGGTTTTAGATGAAAATGGCGAACAGCACTGGGTAAGAAAAAGAGATAACTTTCCAATGGTTTTCGGAAGATCTTGAATTCTGTACCTTCAACTAGTAAATCCTCATTTCAGCCTCCTCAATTGAAATGAACGGAATGTGGATGTCCCTTCTGATTATTTTCAGGAGGGATTTTTCACTTTTTTAGGGGGAAATGAAGTGATTCTACTAAAAGCTAAGTAAGTCAGGTGGAACCAATTGGAAAACACTCAAATCAGGTACAGTTTCGGGTGCCGAAACTGTTTTTAGCTGATACCTAAAGGGGTATTAAACGTGATTCACGGGGTCGAATCCAGAAAAAAGCGGCATCAATCCAGAAATTTTGGGAGTTTATCCACGAGTTTTAGCCCTCAATCCAAAAGTTTTACCGATTTATCCACGAGTCTACAATCCTCGACAAATTCCGCAACATCCAATACCCTAGCGCCAACCATTCAAAACTACAAAAAAGCCCTCCAGCTTCTATAAAAAGAGCTGAAAGGCTTGAAAATTATCGTTTTGCAGCTACGTCGATACGGTTGATTGCACGTTTAAGTGCAAACTCCGCTCGAACGGAATCTACGTTATCTTGCTTATTGTCGGCAAGACGCTTTTCGGCACGTTCTTTTGATGCACGTGCACGATCCACTTCGATGTCACCTGCAACTTCAGCAGATTCTGCTAAAATCGTGACTTTTTCAGGTCGCACTTCAATAAATCCACCGCTAACGGCCACATATTGTGTTTTACCATCAACATCGTGCACACGCACGGCGCTGATCGTTAAAGGAGCTACAAGAGGGATATGACCTGGAAGGATTCCAAGTTCCCCACTTTTTGCTTTCGCGCTGACCATTTTCGCATTTCCTTCAAACACAGGACCATCAGGGGTTACTACACTGACTTGAATGGTTTTCATCCAATCTTACCCCTTTCAGGCATTAGGCCAAAGTTTTTGCTTTTTCAATAGCATCCTCAATTGAGCCTACGAGATGGAACGCTGATTCCGGAAGATCATCGTATTTTCCTTCAAGGATTTCTTTGAATCCACGAACTGTATCTTTAACAGGAACGTATGAACCTTTTTGTCCTGTAAATTGTTCTGCAACGTGGAAGTTTTGGGACAAGAAGAACTGGATACGACGCGCACGGTGAACGACTAGCTTATCGTCTTCAGAAAGCTCGTCCATACCAAGGATCGCGATGATATCTTGAAGTTCTTTGTAACGCTGTAAAGTCGCCTGTACTTTACGAGCTACTTCATAGTGCTCTTCTCCAACGATCTCAGGAGATAGTGCACGAGAAGTGGAAGCCAATGGATCTACCGCTGGATAGATACCCATAGCCGTTAGTTTACGCTCAAGGTTAGTCGTTGCATCTAAGTGAGCAAACGCTGTAGCTGGAGCCGGATCCGTATAGTCATCGGCAGGTACATAGATTGCTTGAATAGATGTTACAGAACCTTTTTTCGTAGATGTGATACGTTCCTGAAGCTGACCCATCTCTGTTGCAAGAGTTGGCTGGTAACCTACCGCTGATGGCATACGGCCAAGAAGGGCAGATACTTCAGAACCTGCTTGTGTGAAACGGAAAATGTTATCTACGAAGAAAAGAACGTCTTGTCCTTGTTCGTCACGGAAAAATTCAGCCATTGTCAAACCAGAAAGAGCGATACGTGCACGTGCTCCAGGTGGCTCGTTCATCTGTCCGAATACCATTGCCGTTTTCTTGATAACACCAGAGTCGCTCATCTCGTGGTAAAGGTCATTTCCTTCACGAGTACGCTCACCAACACCAGCGAATACAGAGATCCCTCCGTGCTCTTGTGCGATGTTGTTGATTAGCTCCTGGATAAGAACGGTTTTACCTACACCCGCACCACCGAAAAGACCGATTTTTCCACCTTTTACGTATGGAGCGATAAGGTCAACAACCTTGATTCCTGTTTCAAGAATCTCGGTTTTTGTTGTTAAGTTTTCAAAAGAAGGCGCTGCACGGTGAATAGGGTCACGGCGAACATCTGCCGGTACTGCTTCACCAAGGTCGATGTGATCACCTGTTACGTTAAATACACGTCCAAGTGTTGCTTCACCAACTGGTACAGAGATCGGCTTACCAGTGTCTGTGATATCCATTCCACGAACAAGACCATCCGTTGAATCCATTGCGATTGTACGAACCATGTTATCACCAAGGTGAAGTGCTACTTCTAGTGTTAGTTCAACACCCCCAGCGTTAACTGTTAAAGCGTTAAGCAATTCTGGAAGCTGGCCTTCAAACTTTACGTCAACGACCGGTCCAAGAATTTGAGTAATATAGCCTTTATTCATCGGTTTCCCTCCTATCTTACTTTGCACATGATGCACTGTACGACTTTATAAAGTCTATTCAAGTGCTGCTACACCGCCGACAATTTCCGTAATTTCCTGAGTGATGGCTGCTTGACGTTCACGGTTGTATGAAAGTGTCAATTGGCCGATCAGTTCATTCGCGTTGTCAGTCGCATTTCTCATCGCAGTCATACGAGAAGCATGCTCGGCTGCTTTAGCATCGAGTAAAGCACCATAAATCAAGCTTTCTGCATATTGAGGCAGAAGCACTTCAAGGATCTCGTCCTCTGATGGTTCATACTCATAAGAAGAACTTGATTTTGTTGTAGCGATATCTGTTAACGGTAAAAGTTTCTTCTCCGTTAAATCGCTCTGAATGGCACTTACATAATGGTTGTAATACATGTAAAGCTCATCAAATGTTCCGTCCGCATAAAGACCAACTGCTTTTGATGCGATTGCCTTAATTTCAGCAAAAGATGGCTGATCAGCCACACCTGTGATGCTATCCATTACAGACATTTTACGGCTTTTGAAGAAGTTTACTCCGACTTTACCAATTACGATCAAGGCGTACTCGTCTGGTGACTTGTGGCGCTCAAGAATCGTACGGTAAACATGACGCAAAATATTGGAGTTATAAGCTCCAGCCAATCCACGGTCAGCTGTAACGATGAAGTAACCCGTCTTTTTCACTGGTCGTGTTAAAAGCATGGAATGTTTCGCGTTGCTGCTTCCAGATGCAATGCTTCCCACCACTTCTTGGATCTTGTCCACGTAAGGGCCGAAAGAACGTGCATTTTGCTCAGCACGGTTTAGCTTTGCAGCTGAAACCATCTCCATCGCTTTTGTGATCTGCTTTGTTTTTTTCGTAGAATCTATTCTTGCTTTTATATCTCTTAATGCCATTCATTTCACCACCTTTGTAAAGGAAGTTCAAAGAGTGCGGGAAACATTGCTGTCGAATTTCTTCGTTGGTTTTGTTTCTCCGGTTCTCATTTAGCTAACTAAACTCCGATCCTCGAAACTTCACCGCCTCGAACTTCTCTGCCCTGTTTGTCCTCTCTTTGAACACCTTCTTTATTTCCAAGCTGGTTGTATGGTTCTTTGAAGTTAGAACCTTACTTAAGTTCATTTATTAAAAAATTACGCGAATGTCTTTTTGAATGCTTTGATTGCTTCGTCTAAGCTATCGCCTTCTGGAAGTTTACCAGTTGTCTTGATTTGATCAAGAACATCTTTAGAGTTTGCTTCCATGTGAGCGTATAATGCTTCTTCAAAGCGGTTTACATCTTCTACAGCTACATCATCGATGTAACCACGAGTCAATGCAAAAAGGATGGCAACTTGGTGCTCAACTTTTAGTGGCTTATGAAGTCCTTGTTTAAGTACTTCAACCGTACGTGCACCACGGTTAAGTTTTGCTTGAGTTGCTTTATCAAGGTCAGAACCAAACTGAGCAAATGCTTCAAGCTCACGGTATGAAGCAAGATCCAGACGAAGTGTACCGGATACTTTACTCATCGCTTTAATCTGAGCTGCTCCCCCTACACGAGAAACAGAGATACCTGCGTTGATCGCCGGACGAACACCGGAGAAGAACAAGTCAGATTGTAAGAAGATCTGTCCGTCTGTGATAGAGATAACGTTTGTCGGGATGTATGCAGATACATCAGATGCTTGCGTTTCAATAAACGGAAGCGCCGTGATGGAACCGCCACCTAATTCATCATTTAACTTCGCAGCACGCTCGAGTAGGCGTGAGTGAAGGTAGAAAACGTCCCCTGGATATGCTTCGCGGCCTGGAGGACGACGAAGTAGCAAGGAAAGCTCACGGTATGCAGCAGCTTGCTTAGAAAGATCATCATAAATGATCAATACGTGCTTGCCAGCCCACATGAACTCTTCAGCCATAGATACCCCAGCATAAGGAGCAAGGAATAACATTGGTGCAGGTTGAGAAGCAGATGCTGATACAACGATTGTGTAATCAAGCGCTCCGTGTTGACGAAGTGTTTCTACAACGCCTGCAACTGTTGATTCTTTTTGTCCGATCGCTACATAGATACAGATCATATCTTGATCTTTTTGGTTAAGGATCGTATCGATCGCTACAGCAGTTTTACCTGTTTGACGGTCACCGATGATAAGCTCACGTTGTCCGCGTCCGATTGGCACAAGTGCATCAATCGCTTTAATACCTGTTTGAAGCGGCTCGTGTACTGACTTACGAGCCATTACGCCTGGCGCTTTTTGCTCGATCGGGCGAGTCTTTGTAGTAGCAATTGGACCTTTGCCATCGATAGGCTGTCCAAGTGGGTTAACTACACGACCTAGAAGCTCTTCACCTACAGGAACTTCCATGATACGTCCTGTACGTTTTACTTCGTCACCTTCACGAATTTCTTGGTAAGGCCCAAGAATGATGATACCTACGTTGTTTTCTTCAAGGTTTTGGGCCATACCCATTACACCGTTAGAAAATTCAACTAGTTCACCAGCCATTACGTTATCTAATCCATGGGCACGGGCAATACCGTCACCGACCTGGATAACTGTACCCACATCATTAACTTCGATCTCAGATTGATAGTTTTCAATCTGTTTTTTTATTAAAGCACTGATTTCTTCAGCTTTAATGCTCATGAATTTCACCCCTATCCTTCTAGCTTCCGTTCGAAGCTAATTGACGTTCCATTCGATTCAACTTCCCGCTGATACTGCCGTCAAATATACGGTTACCAATACGGATTTTGATTCCTCCAACAAGTGAAGAATCTACAATATTATTAATGCGCAACGCTTTTTTGCCGACACGGGCAGCAAACGTTTGCTCCAACTTCTGTACTTCTTCGTCTGATAAAGGACGAACAGAATATACATTTGCATCGGCAATGCCTTGTGCTTCATTTGCTAATTCAATGAACTGCGCTGCCATTTCTTTGATGTATGTGTAACGGTTGCGATCTACCATTAAGTAAACCGTGTTCATTACAGACTGAGAAAGTTCAGCCCCAACACTCTCTTTGATCAATTCTTTCTTTTGATCCTTTGAAACTTTTGGGTGTGACAAAACTTTTTGAAGTTCTTTATTGTCCTCCAGAACGCTTTTCACAAGACGTAGTTCTGAAACCGTTTCTTCAAGTTTCGTAACACCAACTACTTCAAATAATGCTAATGCATAACGTTTTGCTACGATTGCTTGATCTTTGCTCATCGAGACTCGCCTACCTCTTGAAGGTATTCGTTAATGAGCTTCTCCTGACTGCTTTCGTCAAGTTCTTTTGCAATAACTTTAGAAGCGATCTTAACGGATAGAGCAGCAACTTCTTGACGAAGTGTAGCAACTGCTTTTTCTTTTTCAGACTCGATCTCAGCCAATGCAGCTTCTTTTACGCGCTCAGCTTCGTCACGGGATGCTTTGATGATTGCTTCACCTTGAGCTTCGCCTTGCTTTTTCGCATTGTCGATGATCGCTTTTGCTTCTTCTCTTGCCTTTTTCAACTCTTCAACTTGAGTCTCAAGATACGTTTTCGCTTCTTGACGGGATTGTTCAGCCGCGTCAATTTCGCTGTTGATATGTGATTGACGCTCTTTCATGATTCCCATCAATGGGCCCCATGCATATTTGCGCAACAAAACTAATAGGATGATAAATGATACTAACTGGAATGCGATATCTCCAGTGTTAATTCCACCTGCAGCAGCACCTAAAATTAAGGATTGCACAGCATTTCCTCCCTTCAATACATCATACATAAGGAATGGCGAAGGGTAGTCCCTTTACGGAAACTTGCTTCGCCATTATAAAAATCGTAATAAACAATGCTTGCTTCGCTTATTATTGACCAAGTGCGATGAAAGCGATAACTACACCGATGATTGGAAGTGCTTCAACTAACGCAACCCCGATGAACATTGTTGTTTGAAGAGTACCACGTAGTTCTGGTTGACGAGCAATCCCCTCAACTGTACGTCCTACGATTAAACCGTTACCAATACCAGCACCAAGTGCCGCTAGACCTACCGCGATTGCAGCTGCAATAAGATTCATGATAAAATTTCTCCCTTCTGATTCCCTTAAAATTTTTATGAAAATTGGCTTCTATGTAAGAAGCTGGATTTTTCCCGATAATTAATGATCGTGACTTACTTTATGTGCTAAGTAAACCATTGTCAGCATTGTGAAGATAAACGCCTGGATCGCACCGACAAAGATCGAGAACCCTTGCCATACCATCATCGGCAACAATGCGAAAACTCCTTGGAAAATACCGCTTGTACCAAGTCCTGCTAATAAAGCGAGGAGCATCTCACCAGCGAAAATGTTTCCGTAAAGACGAAGACCAAGTGTGAGCGTGTTTGCAAACTCTTCAATAATCTTCAACGGGAACAAGAACTTCATTGGCTTAAAGAATTCAGCTCCATATTCTTTGAATCCCTTCATTCTCACACCGTAATAGTGTGAAAGCGCCACTACCATAACCGCTAGTGTCAAAGTAATGGTTGGGTCTGCAGTAGGTGATTTCCACCATAAATTATGGTCGACTACTACTGCAAAAGGTAATCCTAGCATGTTGGCAACGAAAATATACATAATTAGCGTTAGTCCTAAAGCAAGAAAACGTCCGCCAGTATGCCAGTCCATCGTGCTTCCAATGATTCCTTTTACGAAATCGACTACCCATTCAAGGAAGTTTTGCATTCCCCCTGGTCGCATTGACATGGATCGAGTAGCGAGTACCGCAATAAGGAAAACAATAACGGATGAAACTGTGATCATTAGTACGTTCGACAGATTAAACGTCAAACCGATAAAATCTTTAGTAACTGCACCATGTTCCACCTATGTTCACCTCTTTTCCTTTGGAGTACGTGTAGCTAAAGTTAGTGAATCTATTAACATGATAATGTAGACTGACATCAATCCCACTACCACACTTAATAAATGAAAGTGTTCCGGGTATTTCAGTGCGATGAGCACCGCTACCCCTGCGAAAAGGAGCCTGGAAAGCGAACCGAGTGTTTTCACTCTTTTCTGCTGAATGACTGCTTGTCCCATTCGATCAATCTTGGAATACATGCTCCAAAGATTGTAGAGACTGAACGCTGTACCTAGAGCCAGTCCTAAAAAGATTGTTTTGTAGGGAGTAGCAGCATATCCGATGAAAAAGAATGAGAGCAGATATAATGTGTACTTTATGTATTTGAAAAACACTTGTTTGTACTCATTCATCATTGCCCGTCCCCTGAAAACTTTGATATTAAGCGGATCATCCCGTAAACACCTGCTCCAAGACCAAGAAACAACCCGATGATGAGGAAGATTGGAAATGCATTGCCCATATATTCGTCGAGCCATTTCCCTCCAAAAAGTCCTATTAGAATACAACCAACAAGCTGAGAAAGAATGCCAGACATTAAAGCCATTGCTTTATAAGGGCGTTTCCCATTGCTCATAAGGGTGGACTCCTTCCTTTTCGGAAACAGGCGGTTTTTTCTTAAAAAGCCTTGAAAAGACTAGAATGAAAACCTTACCATATTCCCTTTGTAAGAATACAATAGTGACATTTCTATGTCAACGACTTCCGAGGCGGTTTGTTAAATAAATTGTGGAAATTTTGTGGCTTGTTTTAATAGTGTATATTTCACCTTGTTTACTATTTTCATCCTGCTTTTTCCATACCCTGCATAAATCATCCAATTTGATAAATACTTACATTAAATATATGGAAGGAGCTTGATCAAAATGAAACAAAAAGCATTTATTCTGCTCGCTGTTTTAGCCGTTGTTGCAGCAGGGTGTATGAACAGAGAACAAAAACCGGCTGAACAGTCCCAAAACATTAGCTATAATGATTTTCAAAAAGGAAATACACCTATGAACATGGATACAGCTATCGAACAAAAAGACTATGCCAAGTGGGGGAAAATGGCTCTAAAAGAAACACGCCAGAAATATCCGAATAGCAAAATCAGCGATTATGACTACGATACACGTAAGGTGAGCCCGGATGGCACGATCACCGATTACTTCGATTTCACAATTACTCAGGATACGAACAAGCGATTAGTAAAAGTCGGTGTGATGCATACAGAAGATGATAAGCTCATTGATATGAAGTTTGAGGAAATAAGTTAAATAGGGATGATGTTGGCAGTCCGGTAATTTCCGGGCTGCCTTTTTGGTTGGCGTACGCCATTGGATGGGCGTCAACGCTCTAGACTTGCAGTTTTTTAGTATCGCTCGTAAATCTCACACATCGCTCGTAAATTTCTTGTATCGCTCGTAATCCTCTCGCATCGCTCGTAAACCTCTTGCATCGCTCGTAAACCTCTCGCATCGCTCGTAAACCTCTCGCATCGCTCGTAAACCTCAAACATCGCTCGTAAACATACCGTTCAACCCTTATTCCCACAACAAAAGGGCACAATCCACAAAAAAACTGACTCATCCTAAGGTTTGCCAACCCTCGGTCAAGTCAGTTTGTATAATTCTTTTATTTTGTACCAAATAAACGGTCACCAGCATCGCCCAAGCCTGGAACGATATATCCATGGTCGTTAAGTTTTTCATCAAGTGCAGCAAGGAAAATATCAACGTCTGGATGTTCCTCTTGTATCACTTGAACGCCTTCTGGAGCTGCTACTAAACACATAAGCTTAATGTTTTTCGCGCCGCGGTTTTTAATGGACGTGATCGCTGCAGATGCAGATCCGCCTGTTGCGAGCATAGGATCAATCACGATAAAGTCGCGTTCTTCTACATCAGATGGCAGCTTCACATAATATTCAATCGGTGTTAACGTTTCAGGATCACGGTATAGACCAACATGTCCTACTTTTGCCGCTGGAATAAGTTTTAGAATACCATCTACCATTCCAAGACCTGCGCGAAGGATAGGTACCAGCCCTAATTTCTTACCAGCGATTGTTTTCATTGTTGCTTCTGCAACTGGCGTTTTAACGATTACTTCCTGAAGCGGAAGGTCACGCGTAATTTCAAATGCCATAAGTCCCGCTACTTCATCTACAAGCTCGCGAAATTCTTTTGTACCCGTACGTTCATCTCGGATGTATGTTAATTTATGCTGAATTAACGGATGATCAAGGACGTATACTTTGCTCATGTTAAAGCACCTCTCCTTTATGTAACTTTTATTGTCGTTTCGAAAAAGCATCTCTAGCATTGTACAGAAAAACATCATCCACTTCAAGGGAAAGTAAACATTGTTCGGATTGAAGCAGCACTCCAAATTTTACATATCCTAATCCCTCTACTACTATTCCCTCTTTTGAGACGAGAAACCATAAAAAAGAAGGTGGAGAATTCTCCACCTTCGACTTTTATATTGTCCATGAGGCGAAATCGAACAAAGCTAGCTTCTTATCTGAATGGATACGTATCCCTATTATTCTGCCTCAATCGCTACATTATGCTGTGCCACATCTTGGTTTGTCCACGTGATCGTCGTACCTGGTGCGACTACAACTTCTTTTTCGCTATATTCATAATCAGCTATATCAAGTGCAATAGATCCCGATTTTTCTGCATCAGCCTGAACGGTTACTTTCATTTTCATGACTGGGTGAGGATCACAATGAATCATGTACACTCCTTCGTCCGGGAAAGTATATGTCACTTTTTCACCTTTTTTCAATAACGGTGAAGCCATGTTACCTGTAACCTCTTCTCCCTTTTCAGCCATCGGTGGTTGCTGCTCATCCATCTCTTCTTTCTTTTCTTCCTCTTTTGAGGCATTATCTTCAGTCGATTGTTCTGGTGCTTTTTTCTCTTCCATACTTTGCATTTCATTTGCAGGTTTTTCTGTTTCATTGGAACTGCAACCTGTTATGAGAGAAGCGACCGCCACTAGAGCAATTAATGCTTGCCATGGCCCAATCTTGAATAGGCTCATCTTTTTTCCCCCTTACCTTGCGTCTATTAAGACTTTTTCAATTCTGTAAACACAACGAGCCGTTCTTCATGTGTTCCTTCATCTCGATTAAAATCTCCCGTGCACGTGATCAAGTTCAGCTTGCTCGTATACGAATAATCGAAAATTTTATTGACAGGTGCGTTTTTTCTGTCGTAAGATTCTTTCCCTGTTACTTCAAATGTTAAGGATTTCCCGTCTTTGTCTTTTACGATGATCTCATCGCCTTGTTCTAGTTCATCGAGTTTATAAAAAATAGCTGGGCCTGTTTTGCTGTCAACATGCCCCGCCATTACGGCATTGCCTGGTGATCCTGGCTGTGAGCCATCTCCAAACCATCCAACCGTATCAAATGATTTAGGAACGCCCATCTGTCCGTTCTCTAATGTACCTACTTTTTCAATGGTTGTTTTAACATCTAACGCCGGAATTTCGATGGAATAAGGTACGATTCCATCCCTATCTTCTTTCAGCTTCAAGCCTTTTGGAGGAGTAAGCTCGGTTGAAGAAGAAGCGATCTGTTCCTTCTGTTCTTGTTTTTCAGCCGGTTCACTAACATTTGGCTTTTTCGTGCTTTCCTGACCATTTTCTTGTGTATGGGAACAACCGCCTATTAAAATAGCGATCATTAGCATTCCTAGTAAATAGCGCATTGTGATACGTCCTTTCCATCTGTCTTTAGATAGAAAAGATGGAGGACTATAATCGTCCTCCAGTCTTTTACTCTTATTCATTGTTGGTTGCTTTTTTACGAACGATCATCGCTGCTGTTACTGAAGCTAAGATCAATCCGAACAAGCTCCAAAGAATGGCATCGTTATTCGTTTGACTCATTCCACCCATACCTGTTTTAGGCATCTCAGATGGTTTTTCACCAGCAAATTTCTCAGGGAACTGATCAACGATCGCACCAGACATAGCTTGACCTACTCCAAACATGTGACCATATGCTTCAGAAATGCTCTTGTACGCTGTAGGATAATCTTTTCCTGTGTAGCTGTTAAACGCCATCAATAATTGGTCAACGTGAACTTTCAAGCCTTCTTCTAGTTCAGCTGCTTTTAAACGGCCTTCTGTTGCAGCATCAAGGAATGCCGCTTGTTGTACACGGTATTCATCTAACTCAGCCACCGCTTGCTTCTTACCTTCTTCGTTCTTTTCTGCTGTTGCTGTTACATAATCTACGAAGTAACCAATGTGGCTGCTCCAGATTTCTTTAAACTTAGCCGCTCCTTCAGCACCATAAACAGATTCTACTGCTGCTGTGATATCATCTGTATTTTCGCCAAGCTCTTTAGCTGCTGCTTCAAAATCTTTAGCGCCATCAATTCCTTTTTGCATCGTTAAAGCCGCTAATGCCGCATGTGCAGAGAATACGCTGTTCAGATCAGAACGTAAATCTGCTGCAGGTGTATCTACTGATTTGTTTTCGAATTTTTCAGGGAACTGATCGGTGATCGCCCATGATAATCCTTTGCTTGTACCAAACATATGGTGCATGGATTCTGAAATGCTGTCATATGCCTTGTCGTAGTCACCTGTTCTGTAGCTTTCAAAAGCCCAGATCAATTGGTCAACGTGAACTTTTAAGCCTTCTTCAAGATCTTTTGCTTTTAATCTGCCTTCTGTTGCTTTATCAAGCAAATCTGCTTGTTTCACACGGTATCCATCTAGTTCAGCAAGTGCTTGTTTTCTTCCTTCTTCATTGTTCTCAGCTGTTGCTGTTACATAATCTACGAAATAACCGATATGGCTGCTCCAGATTTCTTTAAACTGAGCTCCCGCTTCTTCTCCATAAACAGAGGCAACGGCTGCAGATAATTTTTCTGTGTTTTGATTCAACTGTCCTGCAGCTGCTTCAAAATCTTCTTTTCCGTCAATTCCTTTTTGCATCGCTACAACCGCTAAAAATGCATGTTCCGAAAGAATAGCATCAAGTGAAGCACGAAGATCGATAGCCGGATTGGACACTTCAGCAGACATGTGAGCGTTTCCGTGACTGCCATGATCATCTGCACTTACAACGCTAAACGTTGGAATTAATAAAGAAAAACTTAATGGTACAGCAAGAAATGCTTGTTTCATTTTCATAAGTGAATCTCTCCCTTTTGTTTTGGTTTTCGTTATTTACATCAAGCTAACGGAGAGAGTTTTTATTTGGATCACTTTTTTTAAAAAAAGTTTTTGTTTTTTATGAAAAACATAAATAGCACGGCTCACGTTTGTTGCGATATCCATTAATTACAAGTGATTCAACCCTATGTATTGGGCGATTCGTCACGAATCCTTATAAACATGAAATTATTAAGTCGTTTAAAGATATTGATAAAGAGAGGATGTAAAAAGTGAATAGGAAAAATACATCTAAAGAGTACTTTAATGAAATTCACTTTTTAAGAGCATTTGCCTGTATAGGCGTACTATTAGTCCATGTTTCAGCCACTTATTATACGCAGGCAGGAGAAGTATTTAACTGGTTTACGTATTTTTTTAATCAAATTGGCCGGTTTGGAACTCCTACATTTGCTGTCATAAGCGGATTTCTGCTTTTTAACCAAGTGAATAAAAAAGGATTTGTGCTTAAGCAGTTTGTCACATCTCGGACAACGAAAATCATTATGCCTTTTGTTATATGGAGTATATTTTATCAATTTATTACAATCTATATATTAGGAGGAACGCTGCCAACTGATCCAAAAGTTCTTCTATATAATTTCACGATGGGAGAATCTTTTTACCACTTATACTTTATGGCAATCGTTGTACAATTTTATTTATTGTTTCCGTTGCTTCAACTTATTAAATCGGGGTTAGGCTGGTGGATTGGTTTATTCGTGTCTGCAGCTCTAAGTCTTTATTTCTCAAATTTGCAGGATATAACCTTTGCATCGGGAATCTTTGAACAAGTCCTGTTAGATAAAGTTTTTGTGTTACATTGGATTTTTTATTTTATTTTCGGAGGTTTCCTCGCTTACTACTGGAATCCGATCTCACAGTGGACAAAAAGACATTCGATTCTTCTTGCGATAAGTGTTCTTTTCATTTATATCGGGGCTTATATGGAATATAAAACAATAGGATCTGTCTCTTCTAGAAGAGAAACGAACCTATTTAATATACCAGCGTTAAGTTTTGCCACAATCGGCTTATATTATTATTTAACGAAGGTTCAGTGGATTAAGACGTCACTTCAGTCTATCGGAAAATTATCAATGGGTATTTATTTAATTCATCCATTCACGCTTATCTTATTTACAAAAACACTTCCCGCAGAAGTTTGGCAGACGAAAATGATGCCCATTATGTTTTTTGCTGTACTATTTGCAACTATATTTTTTGTGAAAATCATACAGCAGCTTCCAAAGCATCAGTATATTATCCCTGTTCCTACAAAGAAAAAGTCAGCTCCTCATTCTTCCGTACAAAGAAAACCAGTTTCTGCTTAGAAACTGGTTTTTCAGTACATACATATTCTATTCGTACAACTTATATTTCCCTGCTAGCTTTTCAACGCGCGCTTCTGCATCTTTCAACGTTGTTTCGTCTTCAATGTTCTTCAATACAGACGCCATGATTGCAGCGATCTCATCCATGTCTTCCTCAACAAATCCGCGTGAAGTAACGGCTGCTGTGCCGATTCGGATGCCGCTCGTGACAAACGGGCTTTCTTTTTCAAACGGAATCGTGTTTTTGTTTACGGTGATTCCGAGATCATCCAATACTTTTTCAGCCACTTTCCCTGTTAGTGCAAGCTCGCTCACATTAATCAGGATCAAGTGGTTGTCTGTGCCGTCAGAAACGAGTGTCAGCCCTTCTTTTTTCAATGATTCTGCCAAACGCTTTGCATTCTTTACGATTTGCTCGGCATACGTTTTGAACTCATCCGTTAAAACTTCACCAAACGCTACTGCTTTGGCTGCGATTACGTGCATCAACGGACCACCTTGAATACCTGGAAAGATGGATTTATCTATTTTTTTCGCATATTCTTCTTTACATAAAATCATTCCGCCGCGCGGACCGCGAAGGGTTTTGTGTGTAGTGGTCGTGACAAAATCCGCATAGGGTACTGGATTTTGGTGAAGGCCAGCCGCAACTAAACCTGCGATGTGGGCCATATCCACCATAAGGTAAGCTTCCACTTCGTCCGCGATCTCACGGAACTTTGCGAAATCGATGGCACGCGGATACGCACTAGCACCTGCTACGATTAGCTTTGGACGATGTTCAAGCGCTTTTTGACGAACATCTTCATAGTCGATTACGTTCTTTTCTTTATCCACACCGTATTCAACAAAGTTATATTGAACACCGGAAAAGTTAACAGCACTTCCGTGGGTTAAGTGGCCGCCATGTGTAAGGTTCATCCCCAGTACTGTGTCACCTGGTTCAAGAATCGTGAAATAGACAGCCATGTTCGCTTGTGCACCAGAATGCGGCTGAACGTTAGCATGATCGGCTCCGAAAATTTTCTTTGCCCGGTCTCTAGCTAGATTTTCAACAACATCCACATGTTCACAGCCGCCATAATAGCGTCTTGATGGATAGCCTTCAGCATATTTATTGGTTAAAACCGAGCCTTGTGCTTCCATAACGGCTTGGCTTACAAAGTTTTCAGAAGCAATCAATTCTATTTTGGTACGCTGGCGGTTCAATTCATCCATGATGGATTGGTAGACTTCCTGATCAGCTGCTTTCAAATGATTCATTTGCGCTTCCCCCTTACCTTATGTAAAAAACTATTTTGATTGTAACATACCCTTCTATCTTACACATTTATGCGTTGACTTGTAAGTGGTAATGATGAATCTTTCACAAAGATGCGAAAATTCATTTTATTTGATAGGGATGAACATGGTATGATGATACATAATAGAGATAGAAGATGTAAAAGGGGTGTCACACAACATGATAAAAAAATGGTTTGGAGCAAGTCTTCTTGTGTTTGTACTAGCCTTGGCTGGCTGCAGTGAGGAAAAAGCAAAGCCCGAAGAAAAGCCAAAGGCAGAAGAAGCTGAAAAGGGAAGCAACTCAAACAACATAGCTGAAGAACAAGCGAGAGTCATAAAAAACATGGAGAAAAATGCTGTTGAGTTAGATCCAAAGGCTTTGGAAGAAGACCCGAAGGCTTATGAACAAAAAATCATTAAAGCAACAGGTACCGTCGATTCTGATGTGGAAAAAGGAATGGGCGGAAGTTTTGAACTTAAAGTAGGAGAAACAAACTTTAAAGTGATGAACTTTACGTTGAATACCGATGTAAATACAGGCGATCAAATTACGGTTTACGGAAATGTGAAGAACGGTAAAGACACAAAATCAGGTCTGTCTTTGATCAATGCCACTTATATTGACTAGAAAAAGAGCGGGGTTATTCTTAACAGGTTCTCTTTTGGAGTACAAAAAGTCGAAAAGTATAGTGAATCACATATGAATTAGCATATTAAAAAGCACTGTAAATCGCAGTGCTTTTAACGTGTTTTCTGTTCTTTATGCTTTAGGTCCGTTAATACGCTTTTTGTAGAAACGCCACTTTGGGAGATGTTGTTCTTGTTTTTCACCCAATAGTGATAAGTCACTTCTGGTTCATTTTCAAATACAACACCGATATAATACGGATTTAAATGTTTAAAACCTTCTTCACGATGTGGAACCGTAGATATAGTCCATCTTTCTTTCGGATAATGCTCTACTAAGTAAGGTGTTAATAGGTTCACTTTCTTTTTAATCTGTGTGTCTATCCACAGAGGGCGAACTATAAAAAGTACGCAAAATGATAACAACGTAATTGCTACAAGGCTCAATCCAGCTTTGCGGTATTTGCCTTTTAAAAAGAATGAAGTGATTATAATTATTGTGATGAAACCGCCAACAGTCATTATCTCTATAATTTCAGTCGGATGCATTATTTCTCCCCCCTTACATCATATTCAAGAGCACCTCAATGTAATCCTTTTTGCGACGATAAGCAAAAATTAGCAAACGAATTATCAGCGAATTCGCAAAACGCAACGTGACAGAAATTGTTGTCATCTTGCTAAAACGTATGCGAATTGTGGTGCTAATTCGAGTAAAAAAACTCAATAAACGTTGATATAACAATAAAAACAAGCCAACTAATTCATATGCTAATTAGCTGGCTATTTGCATTGCTTTTTTCTGTTTTGTACTCCAAAAGAGAACCCGTTAGGTTATTCTCCGCTCTCTTTTTTATGTCTCTTTTGAAACCCATGAATGGTTCCGTATTGTGATTGCAAAGCTTTAGATAACTCCATATAAATTAGAAATAGATCTTCGTAAATCTCCTTATTGTCAGACTGAGGCTGAACACGCTCATAATCTTTTGTACTAAGCGCCGCTTCTTGTAAATTCTCTATGTCACCGACTGCAAACCTTCCGAGGAGAACCGCACCAAGACAAGAACTTTCCGTATGCTCCGGGATACTTACTTCTTTTTGAAAAACGTCAGCTAAAATTTGTTTCCAAAGAGCAGATTGGGTAAAGCCGCCAGTTGCATAAACCTTAACTTCTTCCCTATTTTCGGCAACCTGATTGGTAACAAGTCTGTACACCTGAAAAAGGTTGAGTATAACGCCTTCCAAAACTGCGCGAACCATATGATTTTTCGTATGACGCAATGTTAAACCGATAAAAGAACCTTTTGCTTCTGCATCCCATAATGGTGCACGTTCACCCGTTAGATGAGGCAAAAACACCAACCCTTCACAGCCTGCTGGAGCTGTTTCGGCTGCGAAAGACACTTCCTCGTAAGCTGCTTGCTCTTCTTTTTCATGAAAAAGATCATGAACCCATTGAAAGGCAATTCCGCCATTATTGACTGGACCTCCCGATACCCAAAGATTTTCGGTAAGTGGGTAACAAAAAGTCCTGCCTTCTGCATCTACCACTCGCTCAGAAGATGTTGTTCGGATCGCACCGCTCGTTCCAATCGTTATTGCTACATCTCCGGGAGACACCGCTCCCACACCGAGGTTAGATAGCGGCCCATCTGTTGCACCAATCGCCACCTTCACATTACGGTCCAATCCGCATTCTTTTGCAACACGTTCTGACAGCCCCTCCCAATAAAAAGTGGTCGGCTTAAGTTGGGGCAGCTGGCGAGGAGTAACATCCGCCAATCGCAACGCTTCTTCATCCCATATAAAATGGTGCATGTTCCATAATCCTGTTGCTGCAGCTGAAGCATAATCAGTTGCCCACTCTCCAAACCAGCGGAACAGTATATAATCTTTTATCCCGACAAACTTCTCGGCACGTTGAAAAATTTCAGGGGACGTGTTTTTAATCCACATTAATTTGAACAAAGGTGTCATCGGATGGATTGGCACGCCCGTCCGTTTATATAGGTCTAAGGCATCTCGTGACGATTTTACTTTGAAAGCAAATGGTTCACTTCTCGTATCTGCCCACGTGATGCTGTTTGTTATAGGGTTTCCTTCTTTATCTACCGCGATCAAGGAATGCATCGCGGTACTAAACGAGAGCAATCCTATACGTTCGGCTTTTACGCCGCTTTTTTCTATCGTTTTTTTTAGAGAAGTAAGAACGGCCGCATAGATCTCGTCCGGATTTTGTTCTGCAGCACCCGGTTCTAGTGCGAGTAAAGGATACCCTTCTGCATGTTGAGCGACAGCAGATCCTCTCTCATCAAAAAGAACGACCTTCGTACTCGTCGTCCCGATATCAATACCGATCGCGTACTTTTTCAAATTAAAAAGTCTCCTTTCTACCTTCACAAAGCTAAGCAGCAAGTATATGGCTACCACTATGTCCTGATTTTATTATCATAAATATTCCCTATGTTCCATCGATTCTGTAAACTTATGCTAATCTTATCGTATATCTAAGGAAAATGGAAAAGGAGAGAAAGAAGATGAATTCATTTGTAATACGTCCTGCTAACCTTAAAGATCTACCATCTTTACGGAATCTGATGCATTCGTATATCGTCGATTTTTATAAAGGAAAGACACCACAGGGATCAAAGTTGGAGAATCATATCGTTCATCTATTAAAATCAGAAGAAGCAGGAACTCAATTTGTGGCAGAAGCAGAGGATGGCCCGCTTGCCGGGTTCGCCACACTCTACTTCTCGTTCAGCACAACACGACTTCAAAAGATTGCGATCTTGAATGATCTTTTTATCGATGAACAGTATCGGGGATCCGGATTGGGCGAAAACATGTTCAAACACGTACTGAATTACACAAAAAAGGAAGGGTTTGCCTACATGTCATGGCAAACGGCCCAAGATAACGAGCCCGCACAGGCACTTTACGAAAAAATGGGCGGAAAAAATATCAATTCAGAGTGGATTCACTACGAGATCGAACACAATTAGGAAGCTTGGCTTGTGCCAAGCAACAGAATAGCTGTCTTGATGGGGTCAGAGCAGGCGAAAAACAGGCTTGTTAACCGTAATTCCAGAAAAAACAGCAGTGAATCCAAAAGTTTTGGCCATGAATCCAAAAATTTATGGGGTGAATCCAGAAGTTTTGGCTGTTTATCCACGAGTCTACATATATCGACACATTTCGACACGACATCCCGGATCCCCATCCTCCATCAAAAAAAGCCCTCACCAAGAGGGCTTTCCGAATTAAAAACAGCGAATATCTTCTTTGCTCGGATAGACGGCTCGTTCGCCGCCGATCAGCTTCGGACGCGTTTTCGCCAGTGTTACGTGTGCCTCGCCGACTTTTTTGACTTCGCTGCGAACAGGCACTGCAACGTGCTTTAAGTGCATGCCAATAAAGGTGTCACCGATGTCGATGCCTGCGTCGGCTTTTATATATTCAACGATTACGGGTTCGTTCATATGATGAAAGGCATGGGTCGCCAATGCTCCCCCGGCCGACCGAGCCGGAACAACGCGAACTTCATCATAGCCTCTTTTGTCTGCTTCATGGCGCTCCATGACGAGCGCGCGATTGAGATGTTCGCAGCATTGAATTGCCAACGCCACTCCCGTCTCCTCTTGGAATGCCACGATACCGCGGTATAGCGCATTTGCAGTATCCATCGTGCCTGATGTGCCAATTCGTTCACCAATTACTTCGCTTGTACTTGCACCTACAACTAATAATTGAGAAGATTTTAATTGTGCATGTTTTTGTAAATCTTGCAAAACATTCAGGACTTGGTCTTGAATTTGTTGGAGCTCATCGCTCATTTATGGTCTTCCTTTCGTTTGGGTCTTGTTATTGGCCTTCGTATTGAGAGATCTTATCCACTCGGCGACCGTGACGTCCGCCTTCGTATTCTGTCGTTAGCCAAACTTTTGCAATTTCCAATGCGAGACCTGGACCAATGACGCGCTCACCCATGGCTAGTACGTTACTGTCATTATGCTGTCTTGTCGCTTTTGCACTGAACAGATCATGAACGAGGGCACAGCGGATTCCTTTTACTTTGTTCGCTGCAATACTCATTCCGATTCCGGTTCCGCAGATTAGTATTCCGCGATCTGCCTCATGGTTTGCTACTTTTTCAGCTACAGGAATGGCATAGTCGGGATAATCTACAGATGTATCACATTCACAGCCAACATCTTCTACTTCAAACCCTAATTCTTCTATCATCGTGATGATTTCTTTTCGTAATTCAACTCCGGCGTGATCTGAACCTATCGCTACCTTCATGTTGGTCTGCACCTGCTCTCTCATTCTTTTTTCCATTATATTCTTTCTGGATTGGTGGTTTCAATGTCACTTCACGCTTATTTAGGACAACCTCATACTATTTAGGTGTCACTCTTTCATGTTATCGTCTTTTTTCACTAGTTTTTCAATAAGCGCTTCAATTTCGTCCCGTGTTTCTTTATACAAATCTAGCGGCCCGCCGAACGGATCTGAAATATCTAATGACGGCACTGTGTTCTCGAGCATGATACGTCTTTCAACGAGCGGTCTGACTGCTTTTTCAAATTCCATCTTCAACCTTTCACTGTTTTCATTCTTTGCCATATATTCTAGCTTTAACATTTCAATTTCTGTGTAAAGCTGATAGATTTCTTCTATTTTGCTTTTATCTTCTTCATCAAGCACATATTCTTTTAACGTATACGTTTTATTTACCGCATCAGGCCATTTTCCAACAAGCGCATGTTTATGATTCTCCGTCATCGTTAGAATGAGATCCGCCCAGCTGATCAAATACTCGGAAACTCCTTGAGATTGATGATTTTCTTTAATTTTTCTCTCTGAGAGCGCATGAGATGCATTCGAACTCATAACAGCGCCGTTTCCAGCGAATACGCCTGCAGACTTCACGTGAAACTTCCCTTTGCCTTTCTCCCGTAATAGAGCTTCAGCCATCGGACTTCGACAAGTATTTCCTGTACATATAAATAACACGTTCATGGTGAGTCACCTCATTTTCTAGCTTTCCCTATTTTTTTATATGGTAACGTTATTATTTAGTATATCACCGGTTTTCAGAATAAAAAATGAAGACATTCTTTCTAAAAAGGCAAAAGAATCTTCACACCAAATGCGAGCAGAATGCAGCCTCCTAACGCTTCACTATAAGAACCTAGCCATTTCTGCACTTTTTTCCCCATCACTAAACCACACCACGTTAAGAGCATACTCATTATACCGAACATAAAAATCGTCATCCACGTCTTCGCTCCATAGATTCCTAAACTAAGACCGACAGAAAAGCTATCGAGACTGGCACTTAAAGCAAAAACTAAAAGACCAAAACCAACGGGGCGGACAAATGGCTCATCCTCCTTTGAAAAGGAGGAACGAATCATCGTTAAACCTAAGATTACGAGTAACACACCACCCACGATGGCTGCAATACTTCCAAAATGATTCGAGATTTGTTTGCCGATCGTCATTCCGCCTAAAGGCATCAACATGTGGAAGAGACCTATTGTAATCCCGATTTTTATGATCTGTTTTAATCGAAGAGATAGCATTCCCATACCTAGGCCGATTGAAAAGGCGTCCATGCCTAGTGCGATAGACATAAACCATAGCGTCATCCATTCCCCCATCGTTGCCAAAATAGTTTCCACTCCTTTACCCATCACTACTTTCAGCCTATGCATGTCTACTTTTAAAAAGACTATAAAAAATATACAAGCTGTTTAACCTTTAAAAAATGAATTCTTTAGCCTGTCATAGGAAGGGATAACCCGTTTAGTAGCGTATATATGAAGATAGAAGTCTATAGGAAAAAGGGAGGAACAAGCATGGTCCATAACGCATCGGCCGTTTCGGCAGAAGGAGAAATGAAGTGGAAATTTTCTCCGTTTACCAACGGTATTTCCCGCCAGAAAAGTATGACGTTTCGTTATATAAAGCAAGAGGAAGATATCATCATGACCGAGAGCGAAGGGGAGCTTTTTGACTTGTTCGGCCTCAAACCAGAAGACGTTCTCCAAAAGAGATTAGAAGATATTTTTCCAAAAGAGATGGCTGCTTTTAAAAGGAAAGTCTATGAGAGAGCATTGAATGGGGAAAGTTTGACATATGAAGCAGAATTGAACGGAATTCCGTTTCTGGCTGCAATCGGCCCGATCTATAAAGATGGCATTGTAACAGAGGTGTATGGATTCTGTGTAGATTTGAGTGAGAGAATACAGATGGAAAGGCAGCTCGCTGAAAGTGAACAACGGTTCAGATCTTTAATGGACCATAACATTGATGCATTATTTTCAGTAGATTTAGAAGGGAAATTTACGACGGTTAATAAAGCCTGTACAGAAATGACGGGGTATAGCGAAACAGAACTGCTCAACATGACCTTTCTTCCGATTATCATACCAGAACGAAAATCCATTGCATTGGAACAATTTCAAGATGCTCTTAAAGGGAACTCTAAAATTATTGAAACGCGCATCACTCGAAAGACCGGTGAGATCCGCCAGATTACGTTTACAATTACTCCGATTATCGTACTGAATAAAGTTCTTGGTGTTTTTGGAATCGCGAAAGATGTTACCGAAAAGAGAGAGGCAGAAAAAGAGCTTCGCGAAACAAAAGAGCTGCTTGAATCTGTAATCTATCATTCAAGTGATGCCATTTCTGTTGTCCACTTTAGCGATTATTCTGTAAAAGTAAATCCCGCTTTCGAATTTATCTATGGCTGGTCACAAGACGAATTGAACAACCTGACGTCACACATGCTGCCGATTGTTCCAGAGGACAAAATTGCCGAATCAGAACGGCTCACGAATATTGTTAAGCACGGAGGTTATGTGAAAGGCATAGAGACCATCCGAGTAAATAAAAACGGAAAACGCCTGAATGTCAGTCTCTCCCTTAGTCCTATCTATGGGGAGAATGGAGATGTCGTGGCACTATCTGCGATTTCACGAGATATTACAGATAAAAAGTTAAAAGAAAATGCATTAAAAGAGAGTGAAGAAAAATATCGGATTATCGCTGAAAATACGACCGACTTAATCGGAGTCGTTGACTTAGAAGGAAACGTTAAATATGCTTCCCCTTCTAACAGGCTCCTTCTCGGTTTCGATCCATCGCTTTATGATGGCAAAAAGATACAAGCCTTTTTCCATAGTGATGATCGTCCAAAAGTAAGAATGGCGATTAACGAGATGATAAAAACGATGAAACCTGTAAAGTTCGAGGTGAGATGCAAGCATGCCCATGGCCACTGGGTCACACTGGAGGCGAATGCGACGCCGATTGTTAACCTTCTAGATAAGAGCGGATCGTTTGTAGTTGTTGCCCGGGATCTGACAGAACGAAAAAAGACCGAAGAGATGCTCCGAAAATCAGACAAGCTTTCGGTCTTAGGGCAGCTCGCAGCAGGAGTGGCACATGAGATACGTAATCCCCTCACATCCATACGTGGTTTTTTACAGCTGTTACAGTCAAAAGCATCGGAAAACGAAGATTATTACCAGATCATGCTTTCGGAAATCGACCGCATCAACAGCATCGTTGGAGAGTTCATGCTGCTCGCTAAGCCTCAAGCGATGAATTTTATGAAAACCGATCTAAAGCAATTATTAAAACACGTTATCTCTATCCTTGAGACACAGGCCATTTTGACAAACGTCCAGATTTATTTTGAGTGTGATCCAGATCTACCGGAAATTTGGTGCGTGGATAATCAGATCAAGCAAGTGTTCGTAAACATGCTGAAGAACGCAATCGAAGCTATGCCAGCGGGAGGTTCTGTACATATTCATCTAAAAAAACAAGAGAATTATGTTATCGCTTCCTTTATCGATCACGGCTGCGGCATCCCTGAAGAGCGATTGGCTACACTTGGCGAACCTTTTTATACGACAAAAGAAAAAGGTACAGGTCTCGGCTTAATGATCTGTTATAAGATCGTAGAAAACCATCATGGCAAAATAAAGATTGAGAGTAAAATAGACGATGGAAGCACCTTTTCAATCATGCTTCCCATTCATAAAAACAAGCCTGTGTCCGAATAGACAGAGGCTTGTTCCTTTTCCTTTTTATTCTTTTATTACGTTGCCACCTGCAGATTTCTCTAGCCGGTTCATAATCGCCGCGCCGACTCCCGTTTTTGGAAAAACTTCGCCAAAAATTTGGTCCACATTCGCTTCGTTAAATGAGCGCAATGCTTCATATAAGTGCTGAGCGACCGTTTCAGGATTGGAACGTACACCTGAAGGGATGACAGAATCTGCTCGATACAACCCTATTCGCTCTTCTGTTGTGAGTATCCCAACTCTTCTGCCGGCTGCTCTCTCTTTATCCACAAGCTGTTGAAGAAACTCAGGACTTCCATCCACTAAAACAAAGGGCGCGTTTGGAGCATAATGTGTATATTTCACACCTGGTGATCGTGGTGCAAGCTTTTCGTCGTCAATCCCCGGGTCGACCATCACCTTCCCTAGGCCCACAACATTTTCAAGCTCCTCAAAGGTCACCCCGCCTGGTCGTAAAATTGTAATCTCACCGTTATCCGTACACTCTACAACCGTTGATTCAACACCAACTCCTGTAGAGCCTCCATCCACGATACCAGGTATTCTGCCTTTTAAATCTTCATACACATGGTTTGCCGTAGTCGGGCTAGGTTTCCCAGACAGATTTGCACTTGGGGCGGCTAATGGTACACCTGATGCTTCAATCACCGCTAAAGCAACCGGGTGATTCGGCATTCTTACAGCAACTGTGGATAACCCAGCAGTGACTTTTTCGCTTACCTTAGTTCCTTTTGGTAAAACGATAGTAAGTGGCCCAGGCCAGAATTTGTTCATAAGATCTTCCGCGCTTTTAGGTATGGATGAAACAAGACCTTCTAATTGCTTTCGATCGGATATATGGACAATTAACGGGTTATCGCTCGGTCTTCCTTTTGCCTCAAAAATGCGTGCTATCGCATAATCGCTTCCGGCGTTTCCCGCTAATCCATAAACGGTTTCAGTTGGCAAAGCGACCACTTCATCTTGTTTTATCCACAGGGAAGCCTGTATAACTTGTGGATGGTCTATTAAGGATTGTTCGCTTTTATCCACAATCCAGCGTTCCGTTTGGAATGATTTCATGATTTAAACCCTTTCTATAACTCAGGTACACCATACTGTTCAATGGTCAATCCACAAAACTTTTATATCCACAGAGTTATGCACAATTTGTCGGTAATTGTGGACAAGTTGTTGACAAACTACTTATGAATCGAGGGCATAAGCTAAAAGTTCTGCTCCTGATGATGCATTATTTTTTACATGATCGGCACTTTCGATATGAGGAGGCACTTTATCCTTTGGAATCACTTTAAATGATAAGGCTTCAAACATATGCACAGCTTTTGTTAATAAATAAAGAGTTTCTACTCCTTTATCTTTTGAGTATACCAAAATTTTATCGATCAGTTTAAGCAGAAGTGTTTCTGAAGAGTACTTCTGCTTTAATACAAAAGATCGCAGCAAACCATCTTTGCCGATTCGTTCAAGACCAACAGTTCCAATGGTCTCACCTTCATCATTCACAACGACTAAATAATTTTCAATGCTGTCTGTAATCCCTTCTGATTGAAGTCCGGCTTTTCCAACGAGCTGAAGCAGATCTTTCGCTTCATGTTTCATAGCCTGCCTTAAAATAATCGTCATCTTTAACTCTCCCTGCTTTTTATAATAACAGCTTCTTTTATGAGCTGTATGTCCCATAGTGGCAAAAAAGAAGGTACACCTTATGAGGCTTACCTTCTTCATTTTCTATAATCTATGAAAATAGGGAGGAACTTATGCAAGATTTAAGAGAATAATGAACCCATCGCACTAACAAGGCTATCAAACAATTCTACAACAAAGAACTTCGTCTGGATCTCTTTAGACTCGCCCGTCTTTTCTACAGACGCTGTTTCGGCCCCATCCGTTTTACCATCTTTATTTTCTTTTACTGCATCACCATTTTCAAAGTCCAAGAAACATAATGGAGGAAAAAGAACACACCACCAGTTCTTCCCTTCTCCTTCACCTAGTGTGATCAGCAACGCTTCATATTGACCCGCAGGATAGATGAATTCGCCGTACATTTTAGTAGGAAATGCCACTTTACTAAGCTCGACCGAGAAAGTCTTTTCAATTCCCGCTTCTTTCAGTTCATTTTCTACGATTCTTTCAATAGCAGGCAGCTCGCCACGGATGATTTCACGCGCTTCAGTCAATGTCGTAAACTCATCTACCCATGTTGTGATCTGAGCATTTACTTTATCTCTGATCTCACGTTTCAGCTTTTGATCAGCCTCTGAATTGCTGTCCGCTAAAATGCGAAGTCTGATTGATTCTTCTGGTATTTTAACTGAAGCATTCATGGTTGCGTTTGCCACTTTTGTTTGTGTTTCAAAGAATAAGAACATCACCGCTAAAGATATAAGAATAAGAATAAAAAAATGATTGCGTTTTTTCATCGTTTTTTCCTCCCCGTCGTCTCTAACCACAGTTTGGTCAGCAAGCGAGGAAAACATACTAGCAAACTAGTAAAATCTTTTCTGGGTAATTCGACAACTAGAACGTGCTAAATCTGGAGAGTCGGTTAGCGAAATTTGTCGAAAATCGGATAAAATAAATATAACGTGGAATTATTCAAAATAACGTGGAATTATAGGCCGTTAACGTGAAAAAAAACTAAATAACGTGGATATATTTTTTTGCTTTTAAGATAGAGGGGACAGACCCGGGTCTGTCCCCATTTCCCAAATTATTTCCCTACGACCGCGAACACCATGCGATCTTTGCCGCTAATGTCTTCTTTTACGTATACGTCTGCGTCTGGAAACGTTTTTCTTAGCATTCCAGCGACAGTCATTCCTTGTCCAGCTCCTACTTCAAAGCCTATCAGCGCTTTTTCATTTAAGACAAGCGGAAGCTCCTCCATAAACCTTCTGTAAAAGTTATAGCCATCTTCCCCGCCGCTTAATGCTCTAATTGGTTCGCGGTCCTTTACAATCGTATCCAGGACAGCGATTTCGTGGTCAGAAATATAAGGCGGATTTGAGACGACAACATCTAGTTTCATGTTTTGTTCCATAAAGGGATGCAGCAAATCGCCATGCAGGAAAGTAACCTTTGCACCAAGTCGAGCCGCATTACCTTTAGCTACTTCAATCGATTCTTGGGCAATATCGACCGTATACACTTGCAAACGCTCATCTTCCAGCGCCATTGTAATAGAAATGGCACCGCTTCCTGTTCCGATGTCTGCAACCGTGACCTCTTCACCTACATTGAAATGCAAAGAAATGAGCTTCAGCATGTGCTCTACCAATTCTTCGGTTTCCGGTCTAGGGATCAGGACTTCTTGATTGACGGAAAACGTTCGGCCATAAAACTCTTCACTGCCTGTAATGTATTGAACAGGTTCCCCATCAACATGACGCGCGACCACCTTCTTAAGGTAGCCATATTCATCATCACTCATATAGTCATGAAGACGTATGAGCATTTCAGAACGGCTTACACCGCCTAAAACATGTCTCATCAGAATCTCAGAGGCAAAGGCTTCGCGATCATGATCAGCTAAAAAAGAAGAAGCCCAGGCGAGGGCTTCATGAACTTTTGTACTCATTTTACGAATCCGCCTGTGCTTTCATTTTGCTCGTTTGATCTTCCGTAATCAGCGCTTCAACAAACTCATCCATTTTACCTAGAAGAATCTGGTCAAGCTTTTGAATCGTTAAACCGATGCGGTGATCCGTCACACGGTTTTGCGGGAAGTTATACGTTCGGATTCGCTCAGAACGGTCACCTGAACCTACAGCACTTTTACGTGTTTCATCATACTCTTTTTGTATTTCTCGCTGAATCTTATCATAAACACGCGCACGAAGAACCTTCATCGCTTTTTCTTTGTTTTTGATCTGTGATTTTTCATCCTGACACGATACAACCGTACCCGTCGGAATGTGAGTTAAACGCACCGCAGACTGAGTCGTGTTAACAGACTGGCCTCCAGGACCAGATGACGTAAACGTATCTACACGTACGTCTTTTTCGTGAACGTCCACTTCCACTTCTTCCGCTTCTGGAAGGACCGCTACTGTGGCAGTAGATGTATGAATACGGCCGCCCGATTCTGTAGCAGGAACACGTTGAACCCGGTGTGCTCCATTTTCGTATTTAAGCTTTGAATAGGCACCAGCACCATTGATCATAAAGATAATCTCTTTGTAGCCGCCAAGCTCTGTGTACGAAGCTTCAATTACTTCAGACTTCCACCCTTGCATCTCTGCGTAACGGCTGTACATGCGGTACAAGTCACCCGCGAACAATGCCGCTTCGTCTCCACCAGCAGCACCGCGAACTTCCACGATAACGTTTTTGTCATCGTTCGGGTCTTTTGGAAGCAATAAGATTTTCAGCTGCGCGATGAACTCTTCAATCTGAGCGTTAAGACCAGAGATCTCTTCTTTTACCATTGCCGTCATTTCAGCATCGAGCTTGTCTTCAAGCATCAATTTGGCTTCATCGAGCTGTTCTTTCGCTTCTTTATACTCACGGTAAACGGCTACTGTCTCTTGAAGAGAAGATTGTTCTTTAGAATACTCACGCAATTTGTTGTTATCATTTATAACTTCTGGATCACTTAATAATTCATTCAATTTGTCATATCTTGCTTCAATCGTTTCTAAACGTTCTAACATGGTTTTTCACCTCTGTTTTTGATGCATAACATTCTAATTATAGTCGTTATGGACGAAACTCTCAATCTTTTTAAGGATAAATTATACCCTACTCATTGTATCTATTTTCTAGCTGTTTAATTCCACTTTTTCCACATGGCTTTTTCCCCAGTCACTCATCAGATTTAGCGTAGCTTCTAATTCTCTTCCGTAATCTGTTAGAGAATATTCTACCTTTGGAGGAACTTCTGGGTACACACGCCGATCGATCAATCCATCCGCTTCTAATTCTCTTAGTTGAAGCGTTAACGTTTTTTGAGAGACATTAGGCAAAAGCTTCTTAATCTCACCAAATCTTAAAACTTCACTTTGCTGCAGATGGCAGAGAATTACACCTTTCCATTTTCCGCACACCACATCCATCGTTACTTCAATTGGATGAGAATAATCTTTTCTCAATCAAAAACACTCCTTAGTATCATTTCGTTACCTATGTTTCATAACATGCCCTAAGTTACATGAATGTACCTTCTTGCGCAGGGATACTAACTATTATTATAATGACTACGACTAGAAATGACTATAAAAATATATTGGAGACCTGCCGATGTCTAAAACGATTCGAATCGTAAGGAACGGGGAAAAAAGGAAGGTGCGTCAAGATGACTTGCCTTGGGTCATCCATCAACTTGAAAAAGGAATGGATAAAGGGCTGATCGAAGTCATACAGCATTCTTCAACGATACGGGCATACCGGAAAAGAGATTACGTGTTTGGATCAACGATTTTCAGTTGGGATCATAAAGAAGAAGAACAGCTTTACTTTGACGATTATCAATTTAAAGTGTTTTGTGAAGACCTAGATGTGAAAGTTCAGTATACGGAAGAAAGATAAAAAAGAGGCTCCCATAGGAACCTCTTTTTGTTTTGTTCTTTTCTCTTATCTTGTTGCTGCGTACACATCGATAACGCCATTGCCATAATAGAAGGCGCTGCCAAGAGGAATGGCTGTATCAATCAGCTTTTGACGAACTTGAGCATTAGACAATCCTGGATTGCCTGCCATGATAAGAGCTGCTGCTCCAGCAACATGTGGTGATGCCATAGACGTCCCATTGTAACTTGAATAACTGTTACCCGGAACTGAGCTTAAAACGTTTACACCCGGCGCCATAACCTCAAGTTCATCTCCTACACTTGAGAATGATGCGCGGTTGTTGCTAGCGTCCACAGCTCCAACGGCCATAACAGACGCATATTTGGCAGGATAACCGATCGTATTTCGTTTGCCTTTTGTCCCAGAGTTTCCAGCAGCCGCTACTACTAGAACTCCAGAGTTGTTTGCATTGTCACAGGCTTGCTGAAGCGCAGTAGAACCTGAGCTTCCACCTAAGCTCATGTTGATCACATCCATATTGTTAGCAACCGCCCATTCGATGCCTTGAATGATGCCGCTGTAGGTTCCGCTTCCAGAGCTGTCTAACACTTTTACAGCATATAGACTTGCCGAATGAGCAACGCCTATAACACCCTTCGTATTATTTAGCGCTGCAACAGTACCTGCTACATGAGTACCATGACTGTTTCCATCAATTAACGCATTTGGCTCGCCTGCAACAAAGCTCGCTCCGCCAAGAACGTTTAAGTCTTCGTGACTTGCGTCGATCCCTGTATCTAAAATCGCAACTTTAACACCTGATCCTGTGTTTCCTGTTGCATGAACTTGATCTGCTTTAATATGCGGGATGCCCCATGGTGTTGATTGCCCGATCGCATAAGCCATCTGGTCTTCTTCCACATAAGCAACGTTCGGATTCTTCTTAAGGGCTTCTGCTGCCTGTTCTGGCATGGAAACAAGCATCGTATTCATAAACTTGTATTGATGCTTTACTTGTCCGCCCATTTTTTTAACATCGTTTACTTGAGCTGTTTGAATATCTGATTTAAAACCAACGAGGAAGTTTTTCGGTCCTTTTTCTGTTGCGGCTGAAGCATTAAAATGCAAATTTCCTACTAGAAGTGAAAGGACAAACAATAGACTGAGTACAGCAGTAAATGCTTTAAAAACAGCTTTCATACTTTATCCCCCAATCATGTATTTATAACAATCAAACGGTAAGCTCTCGGTGTATCAGGTCCCGGGCCCATATGTATATTTCTGAATTGTTTGACTATTACTGGATAATTGTAACATGACTGGGATTTCTAAACATTGGGAAAACCATGTGCTTTACTATGGAATAAGCGGACTTAATAAAGAACGATTTTCCCAACAAATATCCAAAAGAAAAGGTGTTATAATAAAAGTTTTAGAGCTTTTTTAATAAAGACTGCCGCATGCTATCTGAGAGTTCCTTCACTTCAATCAGACGCTTAATCTTTTTCAAATCCTTCTCGAAACCGTACTTGATTTGATTGGCTTCGGTAACGGTAACTCCCATAGGATGCTTTTCAATCCGCTTCATCTCATCATCCGCTTGAACGAATCCCTCTTCTAAGACGCGAAGATAATAGCCTGTTCGCCCAGTATCTACAACCTTTTTTATCATATCTGGCCGTTGTAAGATGGATGCCAATGTTGAGCACGGCTGCCGGGGCTGTGTGATCTGTACAACCGCCTTTCCCATCTGAAAAATGTCGCCAATACACACGTTGTCTTCCAAAACCCCGAGCGGCGTAATGTTTTCCCCAAAAGACGGCACTTTTAAAGGAGTTTGAAGCTGCAATTCTCCGTTCCATTTTTCATAATGCTCAAACCCATACACACAAACGGCTTGATCAAGTCCGCCATGATGAACTTTATCTCCTTGTCCGTCACCTTCAAAATGCGTTTTATGTAAAAAGATCGGTCCTTCTTGCGGAATTTTATTGTATCCTGTAAAAAAAGACCTGCCAGAAGCTAATACACTCTCTGGGAGCTTAATATTCAAAGAAACAACTTTTCCCTTCATCTCACTCACCTCATTAAAAAGCATAGCATAGTACAAAAGGAAATTAATAGGAAAAAATATTCCGTCGCAACTGTTCGTAATCTATTCTTTCCTGATTCATTCTGATGGCTTTTGTAAGCTCTTCAATAATCACTTTTTCATCCGTAATCACATTAAATACATATGGAATCGTAGCAAAGTGACCTAAGAAATGCGTACATCCCACATACCGGGGATTTTCAACCTGTTTTTGGCTTTTATATTTTATAATAAAGTTCCCCATCCCTTCATAAACAGGGTCTAGTGGTTTTTGGTCCAATTTTTTGATTAGTGTATGGATCGGCTGAACAGGTGCATTCCAATCTGTTCCGTTCGACTTAATTTCTAGCACGGTTCACCACCTCTTTCTACTATCATTGTTCGTTTTGTTTGTTCACTTCTTGTTGGTCAATGGGTAAGAACCTCAATACTCAGCTATATACGTTACTTTTTTGTACACAATGGGAATACTATACTGTTAGTAGCATGGTAAGGAGCTGATTAGATGAAATATTGCATTATTGGGGGAGACGCTGCTGGAATGAGTGCAGCGATGCAGATTGTAAGAAATACAGAAAATGCCGACATCACCGTGCTCGAAAAAGGCGGGATTTATTCTTACGGACAGTGCGGACTGCCTTACGTGGTAGGAGGACTCATCCCATCTACCGAAAAACTAATCGCAAGAAGTATTGAAACGTTCCGAGAAAAATACGGTATGGATGCACGCACCTTTCATGAGGTTCAGTCCGTTGATACGACAGCTAAAACCGTTTCTGGCATGCACACGAAAACGGGAGAGGCTTTTGAGGTATCTTATGACAAGCTCTTGATCGCAACAGGGGTCAGACCCATCATGCCTAAAAGCTGGACGGGCGTACATTTGAATGGAATCTACCCTTTAAAAACCATCCCTGATGCAGAGGAACTGATGAAAGGTCTCGAAGCTGTTCAAAACGTTACAATCATCGGCGGTGGATACATCGGGCTTGAGATGGCTGAAAACGTGATTAGATTGGGTAAAAAGGTTCGGATCATACAGCGAGGCAAACAGATTGGCAGTATCTTTGACGAAGATCTCTCTCCTCTTATTCATGAGGAAGCAGAAAAACACGGCATCGAGCTATGTTTGGAAGAGGAAGTGCTGGGCTTCAAAGGGGACGATCATGTTCAGTTTGTCAAAACGGCTAAAAAAGATTATCCGACTGATCTTGTGATTATAGCAGTTGGGGTTAAGCCAAATACAGATTTCTTAAACGAAACCAATCTTTCTCTTAATGAACAAGGTGTTATTATCGTTAATGAACGAATGGAAACAAACGTGGATAGTGTTTATGCAGCTGGAGATTGCGCCACACATTATCACCGGATAAAAAAACGCAATGATCACATTCCGCTTGGTACAACTGCAAACAAGCAAGGCCGGATCGCTGGCTTAAACATGGCCGGTGTTGAAAAATCATTTAAAGGAATCGTCGGCTCATCCATCATTCAGTTTATGGATCTCACTTTAGGTAAAACAGGACTCTCGAACAAAGAAGCAGAAAAACTGGAGATTCCATACGAAAATATAAAAATCACATCCAAAAGTCACGCAGGCTATTATCCAGATGCCAAAGAACTCGAAGTGAAATTAACGTATCATAAAGAAACAAAGCAGCTCTTAGGCGGTCAAATCATCGGAGCGGAAGGTGTAGATAAACGGATCGATGTTCTCGCTACAGCACTTTATCATGAGATGAACATTGAGGAACTTACGGATCTTGATCTATCATATGCACCACCATACAACGGTTCGTGGGATCCTGTTCAGCAAGCGGCAAGAAGAGTCGGGAAATAAATTGGGAAATGGGGTCTGTCCCCATTTCCCGTTTTATTTCCCACTAATGATCGAGTTTTAAGGAAAATTTGTACCGAGGTACCGCTCGTTCTACAGCGTTCATGATTTTACGGTTTAAAGCAGAACGCTCTTTTTTTGACAGGTCATCCGGTACATTCACGTGTATGTGTGCAAAATTCCCATTGATCGTTACCATCTGCGGGTTGATTCCCGAAGCATCTATTACGGCTTGACGAATCAAATCCTGATCATCCGATAAATCAAAACGTGTCGTATTCATGCTTCTATAATCACTCGGATTCATGTTTGTATCAAAGCTGTAATTGACACGCGGTTCATTTTTGGTCAGGTGGTAGTTGATAATCCCGTGTCCAAACAGGTTATCACGGATATCCCGTTTATCTTCATAGGCAGCGGGTTCCGTTTTTGCTCCCTCTTCCTTATATGACTCCATAGGAGAACATGCCGTAACAAGCAGCACTAAAAACGAAGTGAAAAAAGCCTTTTTCACTATAAACACCTCCCATATTGTTAGGATTTCCTTTCGGATGGTGCTTTATGAAAAATAATGACCAGTTTCGGCGGCCGAAACTGACCGTTTGAGGTACTTTAAGGCGTGCTGAATGGTTCATCTCTGAAAAACAGGCTGTGAATCCAGAAATTTTTACGGTGAATCCACGAGTTTATGCCCTGAATCCACAAGTTTTTGCCACATACCCACGAGTCGACAATACTCTGCAATTTTCGACACCGATTTTTCACGTCAAACGAGCAAAATAAATAAAAAAAGCCCGGGAACATCATCGTTCCCGGACCCTATTTTATGAACGTCCTTCTAAGCCCTCTACGCCTGATAGGAGGTTTCTTTTCTTTCCTGGTACTTCATGGCAATGGCGGCAGCGCGGCTCGTACGACTCTGACGCGCCGACTAAAATTACGGGGTCGTCATAGGATGCAGGTTTGCCATTAATCAAACGCTGAGTACGGCTCGCAGGAGAACCACATGACATGCAGATCGCTTGCAGTTTGGTCACATGCTCAGCAAGAGCAAGCATTTTAGGAACAGGGCCGAATGGCTCTCCTTTAAAATCTTGATCCAAGCCAGCTACGATGACACGCAGCCCTTGATCAGCAAGCTCTTGCGCCACTGGGATGATATCCTCATCAAAAAATTGTACTTCATCGATAGCAACCACTTCTGTTTCAGGTGATACATTTTTCAAGATTTCAACTGAACGCCCGACAGGCTCAGCCAAAACGGCAGTTCCGTTGTGGGAAACGACAGATTCCTCACTGTAGCGGTTATCAATAAGCGGTTTAAACACCTGTACTTTTTGCTTCGCATATGTGGCTCTTCTTACACGGCGAATCAATTCTTCTGATTTGCCTGAGAACATGCTTCCGCAAATCAATTCGATCCAACCATTCTGTTTCATGACATACATAGCCTGCTCCCCCTTTCGCAACATTCGTTTCCTTAGTATGCACGTTTTTCGTCTTTTCTCTATCTATAACGTTCTTTTATGGAGTGTCGAACTCCTTTTAAGGCGTAAAAAAACCCGGTCCATCGACGTACAGTTACCGAGTTTTTATAAAAAATTCGTTTTCTATGTAAAGAAAAAAGGGCAAGAAAGACTCCTGCCCTTTTACTTGCAACAAATTACTTAAGGTTGTATTTCTTCTTAAAGCGGTCAACACGTCCACCAACATCAGAGAACTTCTGACGGCCAGTGTAGAACGGGTGAGTATCTGAACTAACATCCACTTTAACTACTGGATATTCGTTACCATCTTCCCATTTCATTGTCTCACTTGAAGACAAAGTAGAACCTGAAAGGAAGCTGAATCCACTTTGAGCGTCAACAAAGATAACCTTCTTATAATTCGGATGAATTCCTTGTTTCATGTCAATTTCACTCCTTCTGCCCTGATTCCGATGCGGAAACAGAGTTAAATAAACACATAAAAACAGTATAACAGGGACAAAACCCATTTGCAACCATACTTTTTCGGTTAGTTCGTTACAGTTTTAACGCGTTTTGCAGAACCCTTTTTCTCTGATTCAAAAAGCTCGAAAAACTCTTCGTTGTTTTCCGTTTTACGCATACGTTTCATGAACTTATCAACGAAATCAAATGAGTCGTCCATCGTTTTACGGATCGACCATAAGGCTTCAAGATGATCTTTGGCGATAAGCATCTCTTCTTTTCTTGTTCCAGAGCGGCGAATGTCGATTGCCGGGAAAATACGGCGCTCAGCAAGTTTGCGGTCTAAGTGAAGCTCCATGTTTCCTGTTCCTTTGAACTCCTCATAGATCACGTCATCCATACGAGAACCTGTATCAACAAGGGCTGTAGCTAAAATTGTCAAGCTGCCGCCTTCTTCAATGTTACGTGCGGCACCGAAAAAGCGTTTCGGACGATGGAAAGCGGCCGGGTCAATACCACCTGAAAGTGTTCGTCCGCTCGGCGGAATTACGAGGTTATAGGCACGAGCAAGACGCGTGATGCTATCAAGCAAAATCACAACGTCCTTTTTGTGCTCAACAAGTCTCATGGCGCGCTCAAGAACGAGCTCAGCCACTTTTATATGATTTTCAGGGACCTCATCGAACGTCGAACTCACAACGTCACCTTTTACAGAACGCTCGATATCGGTTACTTCCTCTGGACGTTCATCGATTAAAAGAACGATCAGCTCCACTTGCGGGTTGTTGGTCGTCACACTATGTGCGATTTCTTTTAAAAGGCTCGTCTTACCTGCTTTCGGAGGAGCGACGATCAATCCACGCTGACCAAAGCCGACAGGAGCCATCATGTCGATGATTCGCGTAGAAATATTGTTGCTTGTTGTTTCCATAACCATTTTCTTTTCCGGATAAAGAGCCGTCAGAGCAGGGAAATGCACGCGTTCTTTTGCTGTTTCAGGATCTTCTCCATTAACTGCGTTAACTTGTAAAAGTCCATAATACCGCTCGTTTTCTTTTGGAGGGCGAACTTTACCTGAAACTTTATCCCCGTTTCTAAGATCGAACCTGCGAATTTGAGAGGCAGAGATATAGATATCCTGTGAGCTAGGCGAATAGTTAATCGGTCGCAAAAAGCCGAAGCCTTCATTCGGAATAATCTCTAATACACCTTCCATGAATGAAAAACCATCAAGCTCTGCTTGTGCTTTTAAGATCGAAAACATCAGCTCACGTTTCGTCAGCTTTCCGTAGTATTGAATATTATATTGTTTGGCAAGCTCATAAAGCTCTTTTAATTTCTTGTTTTCTAATGTTGCTAAATCAATCCCCATAGTGACACCACGCTTTTCTAAATTTACTATTTATTTTTGTTTTGTTTAAATAAAATTTTTGGGATTTAGTCTATGTGTTTTAGGTTTTAGTGAATGGAAGGAGTTCCTCGAAAGTTAAGGTTAGTGGGTTTGAAGAATTAAATAAAAGTAATCATACTTCTTATTTTAACCACAAAAATGGCCTTTAATCAAGCTAAAGAAACTTAAGACATCTTTTCCTAAAACGTGCATTTCCAATAGATAGCAGAATTCTCTAAACCATCAAGTAAGAAAGACCGGACGTGATGTCCGGCCTCACTTAAGGATTTATGGTTTTATAACAAGGTCTGGCTTTTTCTTTAAGCTATGTCTGCCATCGATAAAGCGAACCGTACCTGACTTTGCGCGCATAACAACAGATTGAGTTGTTCCTGTTGAACCATCAAAACGAACCCCTTTTAACAGTTCACCATCTGTTACACCAGTAGCTGCAAAGATCGCGTCATCCCCTTTTACGAGATCATCCATGTACAATACGCGGTTCACATCCTCGATCCCCATGCGTTTGCAGCGCTCTAGTTCCTCATCGTTTTGAGGAAGAAGCTTCCCTTGAAGCTCCCCGCCAAGACACTTCAATGCTACGGCTGCGATTACCCCTTCAGGTGCACCACCTGATCCGAATAAAATATCAACGCCTGTATCATCAAAAGCGGTATTAATTGCAGCAGCGACGTCTCCATCAGAGATTAGCTTAATTCTTGCACCTGCTTCACGAATGTCATGAATGATCTTTTCGTGACGCGGACGGTCCAAAATAACAGCTACTAAGTCTTCGATGTTTTTATTTTTTGCTTCTGCAACAGCTTTTAAGTTATCAATCACTGGTGCGTTAATATCGATTTTCCCGACGCTCTCACGGCCGACTGCAATTTTGTCCATATACATGTCTGGAGCATGAAGCAGGTTGCCATGATCTGCGATAGCAAGGACAGCAAGTGCGTTCCAAGTACCAGAAGCAACAATGTTCGTACCTTCTAAAGGATCTACAGCAACGTCTACACGAGGACCGTAGCCTGTACCAAGCTTTTCTCCGATATAAAGCATCGGTGCTTCGTCCATTTCTCCTTCACCGATAACAACAGTTCCTTTCATAGGTACCGTGTCAAAAACATTTCTCATCGCGGTTGTAGCAGCATCGTCCGCCTCGTCTTTCTTGCCTCTTCCCATCCATCGTGCAGATGCGAGTGCAGCTGCTTCTGTAACACGAACTAGCTCCATCGATAAACTTCTTTCCATAACTTGGTTCCCCTCCCGTTAACTTGAAACGCTTACATTTTTATCTCGAAGAAAAACCACCGGATGTTGGTGATTTTTCTCTTCGTTTTATTAGGAATTCCTGAGTTCTTCCATCTCTTCAACACCCATATTTTCACGCCATACTTTTGCTCCAAGTCCTTTTAGCTTGTCTACTAAAGACTCATAACCGCGATCAATATGTTCAAGGCCTGAGATTTCTGTTATACCTTCTGCCATAAGACCTGCAACAACGAGCGCCGCTCCTGCACGAAGATCTGAAGCTTTTACTTTTGCTCCTTCAAGCTTGGTAGGCCCATTAATAATAGCTGAGCGTCCTTCTACTTTCACATTCGCTCCCATGCGGCGAAGTTCGTCTATATGCTTGAATCGTGCACTATAGATCGTATCTGTTACAATGCTCGTTCCTTCTGAGCTTGTTAATAGCGATGTAAAAGGCTGCTGCAGGTCTGTCGGAAATCCTGGATAGACTAGCGTTTTTATATCGACACTCTTTAACGGATCATTACCGCGATAAACAAGGACTTGATCGTCTCTTGTTTCGATATAAACACCCATTTCTCTTAACTTGGCGATAAGGGATTCAAGGTGCAGCGGGATTACATTATCTAGCAATACTTGCTGACCCATTGAAGCCGCAAGAATCATATACGTACCAGCTTCAATACGATCTGGAATGATAGAATGACGGCATCCGTGCATTTTATCGACGCCATCAATACGGATCACGTCAGTACCTGCACCTTTGATCTTGGCACCCATACTCGTTAAAAGTGTTGCTACGTCAATAATTTCTGGTTCCTTTGCTGCATTTTCAATGATCGTTTGCCCTTTTGCTCTTACTGCGGCAAGCATGATATTGATCGTCGCCCCTACACTAACAACATCCAAGTAGATTCGTGCACCAACAAGCTCATCGGCGCGCAAATAAATCGCACCTTGCTCATTCGTTACTTTAGCACCGAGAGCTTCAAAACCTTTAATGTGCTGATCGATTGGACGCGGTCCAAGGTTACAACCGCCAGGCAGTCCGATTACCGCTTTTTTAAAACGCCCAAGCATCGCACCCATTAAGTAATAAGACGCTCTAAGTTTTTTCACTTTTCCGTTCGGAAGGGGCATCGCAATCATGCTTTCAGGATTAACCGTTAGTGACTGATTATCATCAAGGTAAGCTTCTCCCCCGATTTCCTCTAACAGATCACGCAAAATACGAACGTCTGAAATGTTAGGTAAACCTTCTATGGTAACGGTTGATTCTGCAAGTATTGTAGCTGGGATTAAAGCCACCGCACTATTTTTTGCTCCGCTTATGTGGACCGTTCCTTCAAGAGGATAGCCCCCTTCAATCATCAGTTTTTCCATGGTAAACTCCTTTCAGTAAGAGTCACAAATGACAAGTTAGATGTGAATATTTTACCAATTTCGTTAGTTTTATTATTTACCAAAATTTTCTTTTCATGTGGAAAAAATTACTTTTTATTCGCTGCATCCCAATCCGCAAGAAATTTCTCAATACCTTGGTCTGTTAATGGATGCTTTACAAGTCCTTTTATAACATTCGGTGGAATTGTTGCGATATGGGCGCCGCGAATTGCCGCTTCTGTTACATGAATCGGGTGGCGAATGGATGCTGCGATAATCTCGGTCGGAATTTCATGAATCGCAAAAATTTGTGCAACTTGTGAGATAAGCTCTAATCCATCCTGACCGATGTCATCTAAGCGTCCCAGGAACGGTGAAACATATGTCGCACCTGCACGTGCAGCCAATAAAGCTTGGTTTGCATTAAAAATCAACGTTACGTTCGTTTTTATGTTTTCATCAGAGAAGGTTTTAACTGCCTTTAACCCATCAAGCGTCATTGGCACTTTTACGGTAATATTAGGAGCAATTCCAGCCAACTCACGGCCTTCTGTTACCATTTCTTCATAAGAAGTTCCGATCACCTCAGCACTTACAGAACCCGAAACAAGGCTAGTAATTTCTTTTAAGCGTTCATGAAAATCTACGCCTTTTTCTTTCGCTACTAGCGATGGGTTCGTTGTTACACCAGATAAAATGCCCAGGTCATAGGCTTCTTTAATATCATCAATATTTGCCGTATCGATAAAGAATTTCAAAACACTCACTCCTGTATGTTAAATTTCTCTTTCATTTATATTCTTTTATAACACGTACTTCTTCATTCACAAAAGATGTACGCTTATTTTGATTACATTTCTAATGAAGTTACACACTCTTATAGTGTAAATGAAACCGCCTATGATGTATAGGCGGTTTCAAAGAAAGCTTCATATTAGGCTTATTTGACCAGAAAATTACGCTTTGTTGGCAGAACCGAACTCACGCATTTTTCCTGCTACTGTTGTTTGAATCGCATCACGTGCAGCAGTCAAGTATTTACGAGGATCATATTGACCTGGATTTGCTTCAATATACTCTTTTACGGCTTTTTGAGAAGCGATTTGGTTTTCTGTATTTACGTTAATTTTAGCCGTTCCTAAAGAAATTGCTTTTTGGATATCTTTTGTTGGAATACCTGTACCACCATGAAGAACAAGAGGGATACCCGTAAGTTCCATGACTTCCTGCATGCGGTCAAATCCAAGGTTAGGCTCACCTTTGTAAGGACCGTGAACAGAACCAAGTGCAGGTGCAAAACAGTCTACGCCTGTTTCACGAACAAGTTGATCACACTCAGATGGAACAGCGTAAGCAGCTTCAGCATCATCAACGATCAAGTCATCTTCTTGTCCACCAATACGGCCTAGTTCTGCTTCAACAGAAACACCGTGGATGTGAGCAAGTTCAACTACTTTTTTCGTTAATGCAATGTTTTCTTCTAACGGATGATGAGAACCATCGATCATGACGGAAGTAAAACCTGCATGAATCGCTTCAGCACACTTTTGGAAGCTAGAACCATGGTCCAAATGAATCGCAACCGGAACAGTCACTTTGTACTCTTCCATAAGTGCTTTTACCATTGCAACCGTAAGCTTAAATCCACCCATATAACGAGCAGCACCTTCAGATACACCAAGAATAACTGGTGAATTCTCTTCTTGTGCAGCTTTTAAAATAGCTTGAGTGAACTCAAGGTTGTTCAAGTTAAATTGACCAACTGCATAATTTTCCGCTTTTGCTTTTTCAAGCATTTCCTTCATTGAAACTAAAGGCATGTACTAGTCCTCCTTATGTTTTGGCACGAGCAGACCAACTACTGTGTTTTATATTGCTGAAATGTTAAAAACAGCAAAAAGAAGCCATTATAGTTTTCCTTTCATGGCGTCTTGCTAAACATTTCATAATGCTCATTTTCATTCTAGTATAGCATACCAATATCGCCGAAAAACCGCAACACATCAACGTTTTCTAGTGTAAACGCTATCATTGGCTACATACTTGGAAATCTTAATTTTTTTATGTTGAAGGAGTGTTCAGTGGAAGTTCTTTCCTAACAGCCGCTCGGATCTCATCAATATCGAATGGCTTAGCAAAATGAGTAATGGCTCCTAGTTTCATGGCTTCGTGAATCATATCGAGTTCACCATATGCTGTCATAATGATTACTTGAATCGTCTCATCGTGCTTTTTCACACGGCGAAGAATTTCAAGTCCATCCATCCCAGGAATTTTCATATCTAGAATAACAAGATCAGGACGGTCTTTCTCTACAATCGAAAGCGCTTGTACACCATTGGCTGCTTGATACGTCTTATACCCTTCTTTTTGAAAGATCTCATTTAATAGAATCCTGATGCCATACTGATCGTCTACAATTAAAATTTTCCCGCTCATTATTGCTCACCCCATCTGAGTTCATTTGCAAAACCCTTTTATGTTTACATTCGCTATATGCAAAGATTTTCCTGCTGTCTTCCATGAAATGTATGGTTAAATTCAGTATACTAAATAAATGAGCAACAAGGCGATAATTTGAATAGTAAGGGAGTCATCTCATGTTAAAAATTTTTTCAACGCAAGTTTCAGGGTTATTAAAAACCATCTCCGATAAAGAAGAACAATCAATCGAGGAAAGTTCCCGCCTGCTGGCACAAACCGTTTTGTCTGAAGGAACCGTATATTTCAAGGGATTTGGCGAGATGGATGCTGTTGTAAGCGAGGCGCTGTCCGGTGAGAATAAATTCCGGAGTGGTGCGGAGTTTACGGATGATAGTACGAAAAAGTTGCTGCCTGTAGATAGCGTTGTGTTGGCAAGCAGATTTTTGGATGATGAAGAAGCATTGGCGTTTTGTAAAAAAGTCAAAGAAAGTGCCGATTGCCATGTTATTTTGATGGGCGGACGAAGAAAAGATGCGGATAGTGAGTCCAGTAATGGAGCTGTGGCCGATATAGAGATTGATACGAAGGCTGTTCGTGGTTTAGTCCCACTAGATGACGGTTCTCGTATCGGATTCCCGTCTGGATTGACTGCATTATACGCCTATTATTCGGTATTTTTAACAACAAGTGAAATTTTAGAAGAATATGATGAGGAATAAGGAGGAGCCTGGCTAATATGCCAGGCTTTTTCTTGTGATTTAATAGTTTGAGCGAGTCATATTAGTGGTCGAAAAAACTCGATCACATAAAAAATAGATAAAATCACATAAAAAGTGAATGTCATCACATAAAAAACGGAACTCATCACATAAAAATAGATGCTGATCACATATTTTTCCTTTTTATTCCATTTATACTACCCACTAGACACCGACACCTCAACAAAAAACCGGCAGCCCCCCCAACGAAAAGGGAACTGCCGGCAAACATTTTTCTATTTAGTTCTTCAACTGTGATACGGCGCCAATAAAATCACGGAATAACGCTTGTGGTCTTGTTGGTCTTGATGTGAATTCCGGATGGAACTGTGAAGCTACGAACCAAGGATGATCTTCAAGTTCAATAATTTCAACAAGTCTGCCGTCTGGAGAAGTTCCTGAGAAGATGAAACCTGCCTTCTCCATCTGCTCACGGTACTCATTGTTGAACTCATAACGATGACGATGTCTTTCATAAATTACTTCGTCTTTATATGCTTCGAACGCTTTTGTATCTTCTTTAATTTTACAAGGGTAAAGACCAAGACGCAGGGTTCCGCCTAGATCTTCAATATCTTTTTGTTCAGGAAGAAGGTCGATAACCGGGAATGGTGTTTCAGGCATCAGTTCAGAAGAATGCGCACCTTCTAAGCCAAGTACGTTCCGTGCAAATTCAACTGACGCTAGCTGCATCCCTAAACAGATACCTAAAAACGGAACCTTGTTTTCACGAGCAAACTGAGTCGCTAAAATCTTTCCTTCTACTCCTCTGTCTCCAAATCCGCCAGGCACTAAAATCCCGTCAGCATCTTTTAACAGTTCGTGTACATTTTCAGCCGTAACCAATTCCGAATTGATCCAGTCGATCTCGATATCTGTATCGAAATGATAACCGGCATGACGCATAGCTTCAACAACAGAAATATACGCATCTTGAAGTGCTACATATTTACCGACCAATGCAATCTTCACTTTTCCAGAAAGGTTCGTTACTCGGTCGATTAATGATTTCCATTCATCCATATCAGGCTCATGCGTTTCAAGTTTAAGATGCTTGCACACAAGCTCGTCCATCTTTTGCTCTTGAAGGTCAATCGGCACTTGATACAACGTTTCAGCATCTCTTGCCTCGATTACTGCTTTAGGATCGATGTCACAGAAAAGCCCGATTTTTTCCTTCATTTCTTGTGGGACAGGGAACTCTGTACGAACAACGATGATGTTAGGCTGGATTCCTAAGCTTCGCAGTTCTTTTACACTGTGCTGTGTCGGCTTTGTTTTCAGCTCGCCTGCTGCACGAATGTAAGGAATAAGCGTACAGTGGATGTACATGACGTTCTCTGATCCAACGTCGCTTTTGATCTGACGGATCGCTTCTAAAAACGGCAAGCTCTCGATATCACCAACTGTTCCGCCAATTTCTGTGATCACAACATCGGCATTGGTTTCACGGCCAGCACGGAATACACGTTCTTTAATCTCGTTTGTAATGTGCGGAATAACTTGGACCGTTCCGCCAAGATACTCACCACGGCGCTCTTTGCGGAGAACGGTAGAATAAATTTTCCCCGTCGTTACTGAGCTGTATTTGTTTAAGTTAATATCAATAAAGCGCTCATAATGACCTAAGTCTAGATCGGTTTCGGCACCATCATCGGTTACGAAAACTTCGCCATGCTGATAAGGACTCATCGTTCCAGGATCCACATTGATATACGGATCAAATTTTTGCGTCGTCACTTTCACTCCGCGGTTTTTAAGTAATCGGCCTAATGAAGCTGCAGTGATCCCTTTTCCTAAAGAAGAAACAACCCCGCCTGTAACAAAAATATATTTAGCCATGTTTTCATTCCCCCTGCTTTTTCTAAAATAAGTATGTGCGTTAAAACCTTTTTCTACTATCGAAAAGAGGCAGTCTGGATAACCTCTCTCACAGTTTTAGCAAAAAATAAAAAGCAAAAGCGACACTTCCCCTATGGTTAGGGGGCACTTTTGCTTCGATATTGTATAAAATTTAGTCTTTTTAATTAAAAAGATACAGGAATAGCCCAAAAATGATATTACCGGAGTACCTTGCTTGTGTCAAGATGGTATGTGCATTCTCGTATGAAACATTTTGTTCCTAAATCGTGCTTTTAATGACTCAAAAACATATAAAAAAACCGGCACGCACTGTACCGGTTCTGCAATTTATTGATCTTCGTCTTCATCTTCTTCTGAATCTTCATCTTCTTCATCAAAATCTTCGTCGTCTTCATCAAAATCTAATTCTTCGTCATCGTCGTCATCATCATCGTCATCGTCTGATAGATCGTCGTCTTCCTCGACAAACTCATCTTCCACTTCTAACTCATCGAAATCTTCATCATCGAAGTCCTCTTCAAAGTCATAATCGTCTGCAGAAGCTTTTTTACGCTTTGTTGGTTTGTTCGTAGCCCCAAGTTCTTCTTCACTGCTCTCTACAGGGTACCAAACCTTCAAACCCCATTTATTGTCTCCTAATGAAACGAAACGTCCATCAATGTTCATATCTGTGTAAAAATAAGCAATTCGGTTTTCAACTGCTGTTTTAGACAGACCTTTAATTTCTGCTATTTGTTTGACCAAATCGTAAAATTGAATAGGTTGCTTTTCATTCTGCAAAATTTCAAATGCGATTTCGACCATAGACATTTCAACGACTTGCTCTTTCGTATACGTGTTCAGCATAGCCACATCGGCACTTCCTTTCTTTCTCCACACTCATTTATATCAACACATTGTGCTCATTCTCTAGAAGAATCATACTCTTCATTATAAACAAATCCTATACGGATATGCCAGTAGTAATCTCTCTTTTTTGCATAAAAGGTTTTGTGAAGAGTGTAAGATCGCACTTCGATGCTCTTGAAAATGGTTGATTTTGCGCTCCAGGTCTCTCGCTTTCCGCGGGCCACCCGTGAGCACGCAAGAGTCTCGCCACCTTGCACTAGAATTGAAAAGTCAAATGCCACAAGCTTTAAGTGTAGCTTTCAAAAAGATCTTTTTCTAAAAATTAACGCTATAGAGAGACCTTTAAGAACACTTCATCGATTAGTTCATTGAAGCGGAAGGGCGAGACTCCTGCAGGATGAGTGGGACAGGTGAGACCATTCAATGACGCTAAGCGGCGAATGGGCTCACCGCACACCCTGCGGAAAGCGAGCCCTGCAATGGATTAGTTAATTGAAGCGGAAGGGCGAGACTCCTGCAGGATGAGTGGGACAGGTGAGACCATTTAATGACGCAAAGCGGCGAATGGGCTCACCGCACACCCTGCGGAAAGCGAGCCCTGCAGCGGAAGTTAACCCCATTAATAGCAATAAACTATTTTAAATCCGCTTTCGCAAAGAAAAAAGAACCACTAAAAAAACGGCTCTTCCTCTATTAAATTTACATGTTGCGTCTATATTTGCCGCCAACTTCATATAAAGCTGCCGTAATCTGGCCGAGACTCGCATATTTTACCGTATTCATCAGTTCTTCAAAGATATTTCCGCCATTAAGCGCAACCGTCTTTAAACGCTTTAAAGCCTCGCCCGCTTTGTCTTTCTTTTCATCTTGGAATTCTGACAAATTCAGAATCTGCTGTTCTTTTTCGTCCTTAGTAGCACGCGCCAGCTGCATGTTGAACTCTTCTTCTGAAGGCGTATTCGGGTTCAGATACGTATTCACACCGATAATCGGAAGTGAACCATCATGCTTTTTCATCTCATAATACATCGATTCTTCTTGAATCTTTCCGCGCTGATACTGAGTTTCCATCGCACCCAGTACGCCGCCTCTTGTATTCATCCGCTCAAACTCTTGAAGAACCATCTCTTCTACGAGGTCTGTTAATTCCTCAATGATAAACGAACCTTGAAGCGAGTTCTCGTTACGCGCTAGACCGAGCTCTTTTGTAATGATCATCTGAATCGCCATCGCGCGGCGAACCGATTCTTCAGTAGGTGTTGTAATCGCTTCATCATACGAGTTCGTGTGGAGCGAGTTACAGTTATCATACAGCGCCATCAACGCTTGAAGCGTCGTACGAATATCATTAAAATCGATTTCTTGAGCATGCAGGGAACGTCCAGACGTCTGGATATGATACTTCAGCTTTTGGCTGCGTTCGTTCGCCTTGTACTTATCACGCATGACCGTTGCCCAAATTCTTCTTGCCACTCGGCCGATAACCGTATATTCCGGATCAAGGCCGTTTGAGAAGAAGAACGACAGATTAGGCGCAAATGCGTTAATATCCATTCCTCGGCTTAAGTAATATTCTACATACGTGAATCCGTTTGCTAGTGTAAACGCGAGCTGTGTGATCGGATTCGCACCAGCTTCCGCGATATGATAGCCGGAAATCGAAACCGAATAATAGTTGCGTACTTCGTGATCAATGAAATACTGCTGAATGTCACCCATCATGCGAAGAGCGAATTCAGTAGAGAAGATACACGTGTTCTGCCCTTGGTCTTCTTTTAAAATATCAGCCTGAACCGTTCCACGAACAGAGGAAAGTGTTTTCGCTTTAATTTCAGCAAATTCTTCTTCATTCGGCTGTCTTCCGTTTGAATCAACAAAAACCTTCACCTGCTGCTGGATCGCTGTATTCATAAACATCGCTAAAATAATCGGAGCAGGGCCGTTGATCGTCATTGAAACCGATGTGGATGGCGCAATTAAGTCAAAGCCATCATACAGCTTTTTCATATCGTCAAGCGTACAGATGCTGACTCCGCTTTCCCCAACTTTTCCGTAAATGTCTGGGCGGTAATCCGGATCTTCACCATATAACGTTACAGAATCGAACGCCGTACTTAAACGTTTTGCATCATCATCTTTTGACAAATAATGAAAACGGCGGTTTGTTCTTTCAGGTGTCCCTTCACCAGCAAACTGGCGCTTCGGATCTTCTCCTTTACGTTTAAAAGGAAAAACACCCGCTGTGTATGGGAATGAACCAGGAACGTTCTCTTTCATGATCCATTTTACGATTTCGCCCCAGTCCTCAAACTTCGGCAGAGCGACTTTCGGGATATGAAGTCCAGAAAGACTCTTCGTCGTCAGCTCGGTCACGATTTCTTTATCACGAATCTTCGTTACAAACTCTTTTCCGCTGTACTTTTCCTTTAATTCTGGCCATTCTTTTACCATTTTGGACGTTGCTGGCAAAAGTTTTTCTTCCACCTTTTCAAGTGCTTTGTTTAACCCCGCCTCAACTTCAACGCCTGCCGCATCATACTCTTTTACCGTTTCAAGCGTCCCTTTTATCTGGAATGACTTGCGTGCAAGCTTCGACTGTTCTTCAACCGTCTCATGATACTTACGAACCGTTTGAGCAATCTCATTCAAATATTGTGCACGCTCACCCGGAATGATTACGTTCTTCTTAGCTGTCATCGCGTCACTTGCTGGCTGGATGCCCCAATCCACACCAGACTTTTCTTCGATCGTCTTTATTAAGTGATAGAACAATACATTCGTACCCGCATCATTAAACTGGCTCGCGATCGTACCGTAGACCGGCATCTCATCAAGATCTCTATCAAACCAGCCACGAGAGCGCTGATATTGTTTCTTCACATCACGAAGCGCATCCTCAGAGCCTTTACGTTCGAATTTATTAATTGCAATGATGTCTGCGTAATCTATCATATCGATTTTCTCGAGCTGTGACGGTGCACCAAATTCGCTTGTCATCACATACAGGGAAGCATCTGAAATTTCAGAGATCCCTGCATCCCCTTGGCCAATACCGCTCGTTTCCACGACAATCAGGTCATAACCGGCTGCTTTCGTTACGGCAATCGCATCTTTAATCGCATCCGACAACTCAGAGCGAGAGCCGCGCGTTGCCAAGCTTCTCATATATACACGCGGATGATAGATCGCATTCATGCGAATACGGTCTCCTAATAAAGCTCCGCCCGTTTTTTGTTTCGTCGGATCAATCGAAATAATCGCGATCGTCTTATCTTCGCATTCGTTCAAGAAACGGCGCACAAGCTCATCAGTAAGTGAACTTTTTCCCGCTCCCCCTGTACCCGTTATCCCTAACACAGGGACTTGCTTCTGTAGATCCTTTAATGCAGAAAGAGTCTGTTCAGCTGTTGCCGCGATCTCTTCAGTTGCTTGTTTGGCGTTTTCCGCAAGTGTGATCAGACGGGAAACAGAGCGCACGTCTTTTTCCTTCACTTTTTCCATCTCATCCGTTAATGAAGTAACCGTCGGAAAGTCACATTCTTCTACCATCTTGTTGATCATTCCCTGCAACCCTAGCAACCTTCCATCCTCAGGTGAAAAGATGCGTGTCACACCATACGCGTGAAGCTCCTTGATCTCAGGCGGAATGATAACTCCGCCGCCGCCGCCAAAAACTTTAATATGTCCGGCTCCGCGTTCTTTTAAAAGATCGATCATATATTTAAAATATTCCACATGGCCGCCTTGGTAAGACGAGATCGCAATTCCCTGTACGTCCTCTTGGATGGCCGCACTCACCACTTCGTCAACGGAACGGTTATGTCCGAGATGAATCACTTCACAGCCATTGGATTGAATGATTCTTCGCATGATGTTGATTGATGCATCATGTCCGTCAAAAAGACTGGAAGCGGTAACAAAACGAACCGGATTTTTCGGCCGATAAATGTCTGTCTGGCTCATCGTTTTCATCCTCTCTTATGCTCCTCTTATTCCATAAAGGAGTTGTTGGAGCTGTAATTGTGTATATTCTTCAATCGTATACATTTTTTGAAGCGCCCATCGTCTGAACGTCCACATCTGACCGATGATTAAAATATTGTGAGCAGCCGCCTGAATTTCCTTTTCACTCAGATCCAGTTCCCCCTGCAGGACGGACTGGGCAAGAAGTTTTTCAAAAATAGCGGTCATCTCAAGCTCTTTTTTCAATACATATGGCAATGCTTCATCAGATAAAGACTTTGCTTCCTGATACATCACGAGTACTTCATCCTGCATATCGTCCATCACTTTAAAATAAGCCGTTATCGCTCTTTCTACGCCTTTAACCCCGCTGTCTTCTGCATTAATATCCTGCTGAAGCCTCAACTTAACGCCATCATAGATGCTGTCGCAAACGAGATACAAAATATCCTCTTTAGACCGAATGTATTCATATAATGTACCGATGCTGAAGCCTGAAGCTTTTGCGATCTCCCGGGTTGTTGTGCGGTGAAAGCCATTTTTCTTAAAAAGGGACACCGCTGCTTTTACCATCTCTTCACGGCGGCGCTGAATCAGTTTTTCATCTTTTACGAGCGATGGCACTTCTTTCTTTCCCAATGGCCTCCCTCATTTCTGTTTCTTGCCTGCTGGCTGTATTCGTTGTAACAGGATATGTTCTGCAGCTGTATAAGGATCTGTTGTACCTTCTTGTAAACCGGCCAGCCAGGAAAAACCGTTTTCTTGTTCGTGTGTCCAAACTTGCTGAAAGATTTCGTGCTGAACGACTTCCATCACTTCACGCTGCAGGTTCCGCAGCTTTCGATCTTTCCCTTCTCCGCTCTTTACGAGATAGGCTTTATGAGCAAGAAGGACTTCCCACAAATCTTGTAATCCTTTATTTTCGGTAGATATGGTCTCCACAACAGGAGGACGGTACGGACTGTCGTGTTTCACGAGGTCAAGCATCGCTTCAATTTCAGCGAGAAGCTTCGGAACGCCTGGCATATCTGCCTTATTCACAACAAAAAGGTCCGCGATTTCCATGATTCCTGCTTTAAACACTTGAACGACATCACCGCTCCCTGGATTCAGAACAACCGCAACCGAGTCGGCTAGCTTCATAATATCGAGCTCTGACTGTCCGACTCCAACCGTCTCTATTAAAATAACGTCAAAACCATACGCATCCATCAGCCTTACTGTTTCTTTCGTAGAACGGGAAAGGCCACCAAGACTGCCGCGCGTTCCCATACTGCGAATAAACACACCAGGGTCTGTAAAATGGTCTGCCATCCGGACACGGTCACCTAAGATGGAGCCCCCGCTAAAAGGACTTGTAGGATCAACCGCTACGATTCCAACCGTTAACCCTTTTTTCCGAAGAAAGGCAATCAGCCGGTTCACGAGCGAGCTTTTTCCAGCACCAGGCGAACCCGTGATTCCGATCCAATGAGCACCTTTTTGCATAGGATAGATGCTTTTTAATAGCTCTAATTTATCGGGACCATTGTTTTCAGCAAGGGTAATCGCTTTGGCAAGTGCCCGTTCATCTCTTTGCTGGATGCGCTGTGCTAATGGATGCATGGTTTCCTCCTAAAACTAGTTTCTGTAATCGTTATTTGTGATGGTTACTATCTATCAATTTTGCCATTATTTAAATTCTTACTTCAGTGATAGGTTGATTGGAGCGGAAGGTTGCGAGACTCCTCGAAAATGGAAATCACATTTTCTTCGTGCGATGTAAAGCTGTCGAAGCTTTCCTTGTCCTGCGGATCAGTGGGACAGTCGGAAAAGCGAAAGCGGCTCGTTCAGCCCCGACAAGCAAAAGGTGAATGGACTATGAAGGCGCATTTTGCCTTCATGACCATTTCACTTTTGACCTCGAGGGGCTAGCCGCTGTAGCTAGACAGGTGAGACCCTTTAGCCGCAAAGTGGCAGGGGCTCACCGCCCGCCCCGCGGAAAGCGAGTATCCTGGAGTACAAATCAACCGCTTACAAGCTCAAAAATTAATCTTTTAAAAGCATCTTCGAAATAACAAGTCGCTGAATTTCCTGCGTTCCTTCGTAAATTTGCGTAATTTTTGCGTCACGCATATAACGTTCTACAGGATATTCTTTCGTGTAACCGTAACCGCCGAAAACTTGAACAGCATCTGTTGTTACTTCCATCGCAATATCCCCTGCAAACAGCTTCGACATCGCCGACTCCTTACCGTACGGAAGACCTTCTGATTCTCTCCATGCCGCTTGATAGGTTAACAGTCTTGCCGCTTCCACTTTTGTCGCCATATCAGCAAGCTTGAATCCGATTCCTTGGTTCACACCGATCGGCTTACCAAACTGCTTGCGTTCTTTTGCATAATTAACGGATGCATCCAGTGCACCTTGAGCGATTCCTACCGCTTGAGCGGCGATTCCGTTACGCCCTCCATCAAGCGTCATCATCGCGATCTTAAAGCCCTCGCCTTCTTTACCAAGCAGATTTTCAGCAGGTACACGGCAATCTTCAAAGATAATCTCTAGCGTTGGGGATGAACGGATCCCAAGCTTCTTTTCTTTTTTCCCAAAAGAAAAACCTGGTGTTCCTTTTTCTACGATAAAAGCGGAAATGCCTCTCGTTCCTGCTTCGATATCCGTACGAGCGAACACGACATAAATCTCTGCGTCACCTGCGTTCGTAATAAAAATTTTAGAGCCGTTGATGATGTAATCGTCTCCATCTTTCTTAGCGGTTGTCTTCATGTTACCCGCATCCGAACCTGAACCTGGCTCTGTTAATCCGTAAGCACCGATCTTCTTTCCTTCTGCCATCGGACGAAGGAACTTTTGCTTTTGCTCTTCATTCCCAAATTTAAAGATCGGCCAGCCAGCAAGTGATGTATGAGCAGAAAGGGTTACCCCGACTGACGCACAAACACGTGAAAGCTCTTCTACCGCGATAACGTAGCCAAGATAGTCACCACCGATTCCACCGTACTCTTCAGGCCATGGAATGCCGCAAAGTCCGAGCTCACCCATCTGATCAAAGATCTCACGGTCAAAGCGCTCTTCTTCATCACGCTCAGCCGCTGTCGGTTCTACTTCGTTCTTCGCAAAATCACGCACCATCTTGCGGATCATTTCATGTTCTTCTGATAATAAAAATTGCATATCTATTCTCTCCCTCTTACCCTAGTAGGTGTTTGCTAAGAACCATCCTCTGAATTTCACTCGTTCCTTCGTAGATCTGACAGACCTTCGCGTCACGGAACAGTCTCTCAACCGGATATTCCTTCGTGTAGCCGTAACCGCCATAAACTTGCACCGCTTCAATCGCTGACTTCATCGCTGTTTCTGACGCAAAAAGCTTTGCCATCGACGCCTCTTTTCCGCATGGCGAATGGTTCGTCTTTAAGTCCGCTGCACGATAGGTAAGTAATTTTGCAGCTTCCACTTCTGTCGCCATATCTGCGAGTTTGAATCCAAGCCCTTGGTTCGCCCCAATCGGCTTGCCGAACTGTTTTCTTTCTTTTGCGTAGTTCGTCGCATACTCGAGTGCGGCTTCAGCGATACCAAGAGATTGTGCAGCGATTCCGATCCTGCCCGCATCTAAGTTGCTCATCGCGATCTTAAAGCCTTCTCCTTCATTTCCTAGCAGATTTTCGGCAGGGACTCGTGCATCTTCAAAAACGATCTCACATGTATTCGATCCGTATAACCCCATTTTTTTCTCTTTTTTCCCTACTGAAAACCCAGGTGTATCTTTATCTACGATGAAGGCGGAGATGCCGTAACTGCCCTTATCTGGCTCTGTTGAAGCAAACACAATATATACATCTGCCTCACCCGCATTTGTAATAAAAATCTTCGAGCCATTTAAGATATAATGATCACCTTGTTTAACCGCTCTCGTTTTCAAGCTTGCTGCATCAGAACCTGAACTCGGCTCTGTTAGTCCGAACGCACCAAGGTACTCTCCACTCGCTAGCTTAGGAATGTATTTTTTCTTTTGTTCTTCATTCCCAAAATAAAGAATCGGATTTGTTCCGACACTTGTATGGACCGATAAAATAACGCCTACCGTTGCACTCACCTTTGATAATTCGTTAATCGCAATGATGTACGATGTAAAATCCATCCCCGCTCCACCGTATTCTTCCGGAATTGGAATGCCCATAAGTCCAAGATCAGCCATCTTTTTGATAAGATGACGCGGAAACTTCTCCGTCTCTTCCATCTCTTCAATGGCCGGTGCTATCTCTTTTTGTGCAAAATCCCGAACCATCTTCTGCATCATTTTTTGTTCTTCTGTAAACACGAGGTTCATGGTCTCTCCCCATTTCCATTTGAAATGCTGAAATGTGTGCCGTTCCGCAATCTGTCTTTCTCACAAAGACAAACTACGTTTTTGTCTTTGTGTGGGGTCAGACCCCCACACCCCTATGCGTAGGTGTAAAAGCCTTTGCCCGTCTTCTTTCCTAGCCAGCCTGCTTTTACATATTTTCTAAGCAATGGGCATGGACGGTACTTATCGTCACCAAACCCTTCATGCAAGGTTTCCATAATGTACAAACATGTATCTAGACCAATAAAGTCAGCTAATGTTAACGGCCCCATAGGATGGTTCATTCCGAGTTTCATAATCTCGTCAACCGCTTCTGGGGTTGCTACGCCTTCATAAACAGCAAAGATCGCTTCGTTAATCATCGGCATGAGGATACGGTTAGAGATGAATCCTGGAAAGTCGTTTACTTCCACTGGTACTTTTTGCAGCTTTTTCGAAACGGCTTCAATCGTGTCATACACATCGTCTGCCGTTTGAAGCCCGCGGATGATTTCTACAAGTTTCATAACCGGAACAGGGTTCATAAAATGCATCCCGATCACTTTTTCCGGACGATCAGTCGCAGCTGCAATCTCTGTAATCGGCAAAGAGGAAGTATTTGATGCTAAGATCGTATGGTCTGGCGCAAATTGATCAAGCATCTTGAACAATTGCGTTTTCACTTCCATGTTCTCAACGACCGCTTCAATCACAAGATCTGCTTTTGACGCGTTCTCTAGAGAAACGGATGGAGATATTCGAGAAAGGATTTTCTCTTTTTCCCCTTCCTCCATACGGCCTTTTTCTACTTGACGATTTACGTTTTTCTGAATGTGCGCGATCCCTTTTTCTACAAATTCGTTTTTTATATCATGTAAAATAACGTTATATCCCGCCATGGCACATACTTGGGCAATTCCTGACCCCATCTGTCCTGCGCCTATTACCATAATCTGCTGAATGCTCACGTTCTCATCTCCCTATGCTTTTACTTCTACTAAAATCGCATCACCTTGACCGCCGCCTGAACAGATTGATGCGATGCCAAGTCCGCCGCCGCGTCTTTTTAGTTCATGAATTAATGTCAGTACGATGCGCGTGCCGCTCGCCCCAATCGGATGTCCTAACGCCACTGCACCACCGTTTACATTTACTTTTTCAAGATCAAGTCCTGCAAGTTCTGCACTTGCTAACGCAACAGCCGCAAAGGCTTCATTGATTTCAAAAAGGTCGATTTCTTCTATCGTTTTTCCTGTTTTCTTTAAAAGTTCTGTAATGACGAGCCCAGGTGTCTTCGGAAAGTCTTTCGCTTCAACCGCGATCGCTGTGTGTCCTAAAATCGTTGCCAGCACTTCTTTTCCTTCTTTTTCTGCACGTTCCTCGCTCATCACAACCACTGCCGCTGCTCCGTCGTTCACGCCAGGCGCATTACCTGCTGTAATCGAACCTTCTTTAGAAAAAACAGGTCTTAATTGAGCTAACGATTCAACGGAAGTATCTTTTCGAGGTGATTCATCTAGAGAAACAACCATTGGATCCCCTTTACGCTGAGGTACCTCAACTGAAACGATTTCTTCAGCAAACACACCATTCTCACTCGCCATAACAGCCAGGTTATGACTGCGGTACGCCCACTCATCCTGACGCTCTCTAGAGATTTCCATCTCTTCGGCGACATCATTTCCGTAGATGCCCATATGCACACCTGTAAACGTACACGTGAGTCCGTCATGTACCATAAGGTCCTTCACCGAGCTGTCTCCCATTCGAAGTCCCCAACGCGCTTTCGGTAAAATATAGGGAGCGTTGCTCATCGATTCCATACCGCCCGCGACGATGACTTCTTCATCCCCAGCACGAATGATCTGATCAGCCATTGTGATGGCACGAAGACCAGAAGCACATACTTTATTGATCGTCTCCGTTTTCGTTCCCCATGGTAAACCTGCCTTTTGAGCAGCTTGCCGGGAAGGGATCTGACCTTGCCCGCCTTGAAGAACACAGCCTAAAATGACTTCATCTACCGATTCGGATGAAACGTCAGCACGGCGAAGTGCTTCTTTAATGGCGATCCCGCCTAAATCTGATGCTGTAAGGGAGCTTAATCCTCCTCCAAATTTCCCAACAGGTGTACGAGCACCACTTACAATGACCGATTTTGCCATGTGAAAAACCTCCTTGGATAATATGTGATAAAGCGTTTAGAAAACGTTTTCATTTTTAATGAGACAAGGATGCCGAGCGAACGCTCAGTCACCCGGCTTCCAAGCACATAGCTGCCTGCATCGAAGCAAGCAGCCTGCACTTATTTATATGTTATTACTGAATCATCTCTTGTTTCTGAGGTCCAAACAACGATTTTTCAAGGATTTCTACAACATCTAGTGTTTGAACTTCTTCTTCTACTTCTTTTGCTTTTGTTCCATCACTTAGCATTGTTAAGCAATATGGACAGCCGCTTCCAATCATCGTTGGATTCACAGCTAGAGCTTGCTCTGTCCGCGCAACGTTTACACGAGAGCCTGCTTTTTCTTCCATCCACATCATACCGCCGCCTGCACCACAGCACATTCCGTTTTGACGGTTGCGATCCATCTCAACGACTTTTACTCCCGGGATCGCTTTTAAAATATCACGAGGCGGTTCATAGACCTCGTTATACCGGCCAAGGTAGCATGAGTCATGATACGTGATCGTCTCGTTCACTTCATGCTGCGGCTTTATCTTTCCTTCTTTTAACCATTCCGCTAAAAGTTCCGTATGGTGATACACTTCTGCTTTTAGACCGAATTCAGGGTATTCATTTTTAAACGTATTGTAAGCATGCGGATCGATCGTAATAATTTTCTTGATGTCATGCTTTTCAAACAGCGCAATATTCGCCGTCGCCATCTCTTGAAACAAAAACTCATTTCCAAGACGACGAGCCGTATCACCTGAGTTTTTCTCTTTGTTGCCTAGAATCGCGAATGTAATTCCTGCTTCATTCATGATCTTTGCAAGGGAAAGAGCAATCTTTTGTGAACGGTTATCATAGGCACCCATGGAACTTACCCAGAACAAGTACTCAAATTCCTCACCCGCTTTTTCCTTTTCTTTTACGGTTGGAATCACGATGTCCTCTTTCAGTTCACGCCAGTTCTCGCGTTCTTTTTTCGAAATTCCCCAAGGGTTTCCTTGCTTCTCGATGTTTTGGATCGCGCGCTTCGCATCACCATCCATCTTTCCTTCCGTGAGAACTAGGTAACGGCGCATATCGATAATTTTATCAACGTGCTCGTTCATAACCGGACACTGATCTTCACAGTTTCGGCATGTCGTACACGCCCAGATTTCTTCCTCTGTCATGACTTCACCGATCATCGCCACATCATAAGACAAAGCGGATGAACCATCTGTAGCAGCTGCCGTTTCTTGTGCTCCTTTACCTCTCGCCTCAAAAGCAATCTGGTTTCCAGTGGTGTTCGTAAAAGCGAACGCAGGCATCCAAGGCGTTCTGGAAGTAACAGCAGCACCCTTTTCTGTCAGGTGGTCACGCAGTTTAATGATCATGTCCATCGGGGAGAGCATCTTGCCTGTTCCAGTAGCTGGACAAACATTCGTACAACGCCCGCACTCCACACACGCATAAAGATCAACAAGCTGTTTTTGATTGAAGTCTTCAATTTTGTTCACACCGAAAACTTCTTGTGTTTCGTCCTCAAAGTTGATGGATGACAATTTTCCAACCTTATCTTTGCGTCCGAGCCAAACGTTTAGCGGACCTGCAATTAAATGAGCATGTTTAGACTGTGGAACGTACACTAAGAACGTTAGTAAAAATAAGAGATGAATCCACCATGAGATAAAGAAAATGACAGCGGCTCCTGTTTTCCCGACAAAGCTAAGCAAAAACGCAAATCCGGAAGCGATCGGCGCCGACCACTCGTACGGCAGGTCATGCCAAATGATTTCAGCCCCGTTTCCTAATAAAACAGAAAGCATCAGACCGCCAATAAATAAAAGTACTAATCCCGATTTAAAGCCACGCTTCAGGCGTACGAGCTTTTCGACATATCTTCTGTAAAAAGCCCAAACGACTGCTACTAAAATCATTAACGTGATGATTTCCTGAAAGAAAGTAAATCCCGGATAAAGCGGCCCTAAAGGCAGATGATCTCCAGGGGAAAGACCTTTCCAAATAAAATCAATCGCTCCAAACTGGACGAGAATAAATCCATAAAAGAACATGATATGAATAATTCCGCTTTTTTTGTCCTTCAAAAGCTTCTTCTGTCCAAAGACATTTACTAATACGGCTTTGATTCTTTCTTGTACCGTATGATCGAACTCAACCTTTTTCCCAAGCTTGATAAATTCGTATCTTGTTTTAACCACATAAGCAAATAAAAACAATGCGTAAGCGGTTACAAAAAGAAATGCAAGCCAGTTTGCTATCATTAAGCCGTTCATCTCTTTTCTCTCCCTTCCCTATGCTTAGTTCCCTAATTCTTTCTCTTTTAACTATTCTAAAAGAAATTAATTTTCTGACATCATTATATCATAAAAAATAAATGAATGAGCATTCAGTCGGACTTCATAAAAATTTTTTTTAGTTGTTTTACATAGGCCGGGTATACTAAGCAAAAGTTTTTCATAAAGGAGGAATTCAGATGTGGATCGTTCTTTTCATAACAATCCTTTGTCTTCTTGCAGGGATTGATTTTTATTTCGGACATAAAAAGATGGTCAGTCTGGAAAAACCGCCTTCTGCTACAAGAGGAGAAATGCTTTTTTTATCGACAGGCTATCACTTTTTTGACAGCTTGTTTCATGATATAAAAGAAGCCACTTTACATATTCATATTCAGTTTTATATTTTACGCGATGATGAACTCGGTGATGAGCTATGCAATAGCTTGATCCAAAAAGCGAAAGAAGGGGTCGAAGTCCGATTATTACTCGACTTTTTAGGAAGTAAAGAGGTAAAAAAAGAAACCATATCCTCTTTGAAAGACGCAGGCATTCATTTTCAGTACAGCAATAAGCCTGGGTTTCCCTATTTTCTATATCGAATGAATCATCGCAACCATAGAAAAATCACCATCATCGATGGAAATATCGGATATTTGGGCGGTTATAACGCAGGCAATGAGTATATCGGAAAAAATACAAAGCTCGGAGATTGGCGCGATTATCATATGAAATTAAAAGGTCCAATCGTAACTGAACTTCAGCATTCTTTTTTCAGAGACTGGAATGTAGCATCTGGCGACGATTTAACCCCCCCGCCTCCCACCCATCATGAAAATGAAGGGCAAAAGGAGTTTATGCTCATTCACTCAAACGGTGATGCTGTCTATCGATTCTTTTTTGAAAAAATTCAGAGAGCTAAAAAAAGCATATTTATTGGTTCACCTTACTTCATTCCGGGTAAAAAGATGAACAGGGCTTTGCTTCGTGCGATCAAACGGGGCGTTGAGGTTACGGTGCTCGTGCCAATGAATCCTGATCATGTACTTGTAAAAGAGGCATCTTATCAGTATTTACAACCTTTATTGAAAGCAGGAGCTAGCATCTATCAGTTTCATGAAGGTTTTTATCATTCAAAAGTGCTGATTTTTGATGAAAACATCTGCGATATCGGAACGGCTAACTTTGATTATCGAAGCTTTTTCTTTAACGATGAAATCAACTGTATTTTTACAGAAAAAGCTTATATTCAAGAAGTAAAAAAAGTAATTGAATCCGATCTGGCACGTTCAGAGAAACTGACGGTAGAGCATCTTAAGAAGATTCGTACGGTCTGGGTGCGAATAAAAGAGGCAACCGCTTTTATTGTCTCGCCATTTTTATAATCAATTGTTCATAATAGGGGGCCAAAAATGCTAGTATCGTTTGGATTTGTTTCGACGGCTCTCAATCTATATGAGGCCTCGCCAGCTAAAACCATGACTTTCGCGACTTACGAAAAGCGCGACAAAAAAGAACGGGAAGCACAATTGCTTGCCATAACGAAGAATAACCTGCAGCGCACACTGCGTGTCTTGCACTACTGTGTCGCACATGAACTGCCTTTATACCGCATGTCTTCTTCAATCGTTCCACTGGCAACCCACCCGGATGCCGCGTGGGATTTTTTAGCGAAAACAAAAAAAGAATGCAAGGAAATAGAGAGACTCGTAAAAAAATATAACCTGCGTACGAGCATGCATCCGAATCAATACACCTTGTTTACGAGTCCACGCCATGAAGTCACCGTTAATGCCGTAAAAGACTTGCAATATCATTATGATCTATTAAAAGGAATGGGAATTGAGGATCGAAGCTATATCAACATTCACGTTGGCGGTGCTTACGGGGACAAGAAAACATCTCTTGATCGATTTTATGAAAATATAAAAAGAATTCCATCAGAGATTAAGAGCCGCATGACATTTGAGAATGATGACAAAACCTTTACAACAGAAGAAACACTTCAAGTATGTGAAAAAGAAGGGATTCCACTCATGTTTGATTACCATCATTACAAAGCAAACCCCGGGGAAACGCCGCTTGAAGAGCTGCTGCCTCGCTTTGTTCAAACGTGGAAAAACACGGGCAGACCACCAAAGGTACACCTTTCTTCACCTAAAGATGAGAAAGCCTACAGAAGCCATCACGATTTTGTCAATCTTGACTATGTGCTTCCATTTTTTAAGATGGTTTCTAATTTCACAGATGAGCTTGATGTGATGATTGAAGCGAAACAAAAAGACCGCGCTGCTCTTCAGCTCATCGATGAGCTTGAGCGTGTGCGCGGCTTTAAAAGAATGAGCGGCGGTACAATCTTCATGTAGAATTATTTCAAGAAGGTGGCAGCTACCCAACCGTACAGCTGAAAACCGATATAGATGCCAACGATTCCCATGATACCCGCAAGAGCGGGCGGAGCTGGAATTGGCAGTTTAAACATCGCAAAAACAAACCCTACGAGAGCGCCTGTAATGAGTGACAACAGAATGATTTTCAAATGATGTACCCCCTGAATCAAGTAAGTTAAAAATCTATCTCTTATTAATATGGCAGGATTGCCTTACAATATCCTTGCATGTTTTATTATTTTTTAGACAGCTCATAATGTTTCTGAATGATCCGCATCTGACCGCGATGGCTCAGTTCATCCTCAAACACATGAAACCATTTAAAATAGTTGTTTGAAAGTTCGTTGTCCCACCAAGGTGTTGTCTCATAAAGCCAAGAATCTGGAAGCGTGCGAAAGAGCTCCAACGTTTTTTCGCGCGTTTTTTCCATGTCTTCCAAATAAAAATCCGCCGTGTTTCCTGAGATAATCGTTGCTGCCTCACCTAAATCCAGTGCAGGCTGCAAGGTATCAGCATAACGGTCTATCTCTTCGTCAGGCAGGTCTTTGCCTCCCATCGTTAAAAATTGATAGATTTTTTCAACTGCTACACTATGAGCAAGCAGCATCCCGATCGAGTTGCCCGTTCCGTTGATTCTGAAGTCGAGTGCTTCAACGGTTAAATTCTCTACCGCTTGAATTGTTGTCCGTCTCGTGTAATTCATCATACAGATCAATGACGAAAAGTCTTTAGAGTACCCTTCGATCTGATCAATCACAAAAGGGCTCTGGCTAGAAGTTTGCATATGAATATCCTCCTAATGTTGTAGCGTTCCACCCTTTACTATTCAAGAATTCCCGGTGATTTCCTTTTTTGCTCTTCCAGCTTTTCCACGTAAGGCTCGCTCGTAAATCTCATGCAGCGCTCGTAAATTCCATGCAGGCTCGTAAATCTCATGCATCGCTCTTAAATCCCATTGGAGCGGAAAACAACTACTTTCAAAAACAATACGAAAAAAGACTATAAAAAAACCTGCCAAGAGACAGGTTTTTCACCATTATACTAATCTTACATGCGCTCTGGTGCTTCGACCCCAATAAGGTTCAACGCATTTTCAATCGTCACTTGTGTTGCTTTCATCAAAGCAAAACGTGCTTGTGATTTGGTTTTGTTTTCAGCATCCAGTACACGCTCAGCGTTATAGAAACTATGAAGAGCAGAAGCGAGCTCGAACACATAGTTCGTCACACGATGCGTTAATAACTTTTCAGCCGCTTCATTAATAACAGCTGGGAACTCCCCAATTTTCTTTAACAACTCAAATTCTTTTTCAGAATCGATCTGTGACAAATCCAGGTCACTCGCGTAGGAAAGACCCATTTCTTCTCCTTGGCGCAGCATGCTGCATACACGCGCATGTGCGTACTGAACGTAGAATACCGGGTTTTCGTTCGATTTGGAAACCGCTAAGTCCATATCAAAATCAAGATGCGTGTCATTTGAGCGCATGGCGAAGAAATAACGTGTCGCGTCAATACCCACTTCTTCCATCAATTCGCGAAGTGTAACAGCTTTACCCGTACGCTTACTCATACGTACTTTTTCTCCGTTTTGGAAAAGAGAAACAAGCTGGATAATCATCACGTCAAGCTGTTCCTTTTCATAGCCTAACGCTTGAATCGCTGCTTTCATACGAGGGATGTACCCGTGGTGGTCCGCTCCCCAGATGTTGATCAGCTTTTCAAAGCCACGCTCAAATTTATCGTTATGATACGCAATATCAGGTGTTAAATAAGTAAACGAACCATCGTTTTTAATGAGCACACGGTTTTTGTCATCACCGTAATCTGTCGTACGGAACCACGTTGCCCCTTCTTCCTCAAACACAACATCTTTTGCTTTCAACTTCTCAAGAGCTGCTTCAATTTTTCCATTGTTATAAAGAGAAGTCTCAGAGAACCATACATCAAAATTCACACGGAACGCAGCCAAGTCTTTTTTGAGCTTGTCCAGTTCTCGGGTCAAGCCATATTCACGGAAAAAGCTTACACGTTCGCTTTCTTCTTTCGCAAGCCACGAGTCACCATACTCTTCGGCGAGGTCTTTACCGAACTGAATAATATCCGCTCCATGATAACCATCTTCTGGCATCTCTTTTTCCTTGCCAAGCGCCTGAAAGTAACGAGCTTCAATCGATGTTGCAAGGTTATTGATCTGGTTTCCAGCATCATTAATATAAAACTCTCGTGAAACCTCGTATCCTGCAAAATTCAAAATATTGCAGATCGTGTCACCGACAGCGGCACCACGAGCATGTCCTAAGTGAAGAGCTCCTGTAGGATTCGCAGAAACAAATTCCACCTGAACCTTTTTCCCACCGCCATGTTCAGTACGTCCGTAAGATTTGCCTGCTTTTAGAACAGTCGGCACCAAGTCAGTCAGATAAGAGTTATCCATGTAAAAGTTAATAAAACCGGGACCCGCAATCTCTACTTTTGCGATGGATGCTTTACTTTTATCAAAGTTCGCCACTAACTCGTCTGCAATCATGCGGGGCGCTTTTTTCGCAATACGCGCTAACTGCATCGCCATGTTCGTCGCGAAATCACCATTTGCTTTATCTTTCGGCACTTCAAGCACCACTGCCGGGAGCTCTTCTTTTTTAGCGAGTCCAGCTTTAACGACTGCTTCTTCAATCTCTTCTTTTAACAGGTGCTTGACCTGGTCAAGGATATTCATGCTTTTGCCTCCTGAAAATTAATCTTGATTCGATGTGTTCCTGTATGTTCACCTTGCAGGACCAGCTCATACGCGAGGTTCAAATCCCCTGTTTGTTTTTGCTGATTCCACCGGAAATTCATTTCATGTGTCGTGGTTTCCATCCAAAGCTGGCCATATGGGCTATCGTACATGCCTTTTGTTGTCTGACCGATTAAATATTTCTGTTTCATAGATACACTGCCTGAGCGGATGATCAGAATTCCTGAGTGTGTGATTTTAATAACATTATTGACAGATCCCGCACCTTCTATTTCTTCTTTATACTGCAGGTACACTACGTCCCCTCTTTTATAGAGCTTTCCGTCTGTCTCGGTGTAATGCTTTTCCTTCTCACCGCTAAAGTGGACTTCTGAACTTATGGAGAGCGCCACAGACAATTCCGTATCTTGATCCATGCGAATAACACTTCCTTTTTTGGTGTAACCTTACCTTTAACTTACCTATTATAAAAGATTTCAGTACACTCCTTCAACCTTATGGATGTCTTTTTAATAAAATCCCTTTATTTTTTCAAAAATGAGCGCTTCTTTTGGAAAGTATTTTCATTCAGCGTATGATTACACGTAGAAGATAAATTTATGTTTTATAGGAGGAATAAGATGAAAAACGAGAAGATCTTACTTGTAAACCGTCCAAAGGGTGCTCCTGCCAAAAGCGATTTTAAATTTGAACCAGCAGCTGTTTCTGAGCTAGATAACGGCGAGGTGCTCGTAAAAACCATCTACTTATCTGTTGACCCTTACATGAGAGGACGCATGAATGACCGTAAATCATATGTGCCTCCATATAAATTAAATGAAGTGATCTCAGGTGGCATCGTTGGACAAGTGGTTCAATCCCGCTCTGCGGAACTCGCTGAAGGGGATTTCGTGATCGGAAATCTTGGCTGGCAAAAGTACAATACGGTAAGTGACGTGTCTGTAAGAAAACTGGATCCATCCCTTGCCCCTCTCACTACTCATCTCGGAGTTTTGGGCATGACCGGCTTAACGGCTTACTTCGGATTGTTAGATATCGGAAATCCGCAAGAAGGCGAAACAGTTGTGGTTAGTGGTGCTGCAGGTGCTGTTGGAACGATTGTTGGACAGATCGCCAAAATTAAAGGTGCGCGAGTCGTAGGTATTGCAGGTTCTGATGAAAAGACCGCTTATTTAAAAAACGAGCTTGGGTTTGATGAAGCGATTAACTACAAAACAGAAAATGTATTCGAAGCGCTGAAGTCAGCCTGTCCTGATGGCGTGGATGTATATTTTGACAACGTTGGAGGCGAAATTTCGGATAGTGTCCTCTCGTCCATTAACAAAGGGGCACGTATCGCAATCTGCGGTCAGATCGCCCTTTATAATCTGGAAAAGATGGATGTTGGTCCGCGTATACAGAGTCAACTGCTCATCAACAGCGCACTCATGAAAGGTTTTATCGTAAGCGATTATGCCGCTCATTTTGAAGAAGGAGCCGTTCAGCTCGCAAAATGGCTAAAAGAAGGCAAGCTATCTTATAGCGAAAATATCGTGGAAGGCTTTGAACACACAGTCGATGCGTTTTTAGGCTTGTTTTCTGGTGAAAACACAGGCAAACAGCTCGTTAAAGTAGCTGAGCCTGAAAATCTATGATAGATCGTTAGGATTAGGCTGTTTTCAACCTGAAAAAAAGGTTGGAAACAGCTTTTTTATTAGGCGGTGACAGTGAATCCAAAAGTTTGGACGTGGAATCCAAAAGTTTTGGCTCTGAATCCACAAAAAATGGGTCTCAATCCAAAAGTTTTTGGGGTTTATCCACGAGTCGACACTTGTCGACAATTTTCGCTATCAACCACATGCCACAAACACCACGCACACCTAAAAAATTTAAACAGGCAATATCATCCTAACTGTCGTTCCTTCTCCTTCCAAGCTATGAAACGTTAACTCCCCTTTATGCTCTTTCATAATTTTTGTACTTACCATCAGTCCGAGACCAGTGCCTTTTTCTTTTGTCGTGTAAAAAGGTTCTCCGATTTTTTCGAGGCGATCAGCTGGAATTCCGCATCCTTGATCTTTAACTGTTAAATGGATTTTGTTATCTTTTTGTTCACTTTGTATATGAATGATTCCTCCATCTGTCATAGAATCCATTGCGTTCTTAATAACATTGATCAATACTTGCTTCAGCTCATTCTCTTCTGCCATAACGAGCGGTAATGTTTCACAAACATCACTTTGGATTTTAACGTTTTGAACGAATGCCTCTGGCTCCAATAATATGGTTACAAAATCAACAAGCTCTTTTAACGATGTTTTCTTATATGCTTTTGCTTGTGGTTTTGCGAGCAATAAAAGCTGTCCCATGATTTGATCGATCCGGTTCAGTTCCTTATACATGATGTTGTAGTAGTGTGCGGCTTCAACTTGTTCACGTTCCTGAAAAAGCTGCACGAATCCTTTTAATGAAGTTAGCGGATTTCTGATCTCATGTGCGACAGACGCTGCAAGCTGTCCAACGATGGAGAGTTTATCTGACTGACGGAGCATTTCCTCCGACTTTTTACGGTCAGAAATGTCACGAGTGACCCCAATGATCTCAACGACTTCTCCTGTCTCATCTGCAATGCTCTTACATGACGTCTCAAGCCAAACGAAATGACCATCCTTGTGCTGCAGTCTAAACTGAACAGTCGCTGTGGAAGGCCCTTGCATCAATTGTTCATGTCCCTTTCTCGATGCTTCCTCATCATCAGGATGTAAGATGCCATAACCGGTTTGGCCGATTAGTTCTTCAGGCTTTCTACCGATAAGTGTTTCACATGCTGGTGATACATAGGTAAACGTCCCGTCTGCTGAGTGAGTTGTAATCATATCCATCGCATTTTCAGCCAGCAGTCTGTATCTTGCTTCACTTTCTTCAAGCAGCACTCTGGATTCAAACTTCTCCGTTACTTCCCTCCCGAAAACGAGCAGGTTTTTTCGAGAACCATCTGTGTTGAACACAGGTATTTTATACACGTCAAAATAACGAATGGTCCCATCTCTTTCAGGAACGTATTCCTCGCAACGCACGATTTCTTTTGCCTGCCAGACCTGTTCATCTGTTTCAATACAATATTGAAACACATCACGAAAGAAAGGTTTGATCTCTGCAATATCAGCATCTGTTTTGCCTGTGAAATCAAATCCGGGCAATTCAAAAAGCTTCCCCACAAATTCGTTTGCAAACAAAAAACGGCCTTGTCCGTCTTTTATTCCAATAAAATCAGGCACGATATTCATTAACGTTTTCAATAATGACTCTTGACAGGAATGAACGATCGCTGGTTGCTCTTTTAAAATAAAGTACCTATAGATGTCCTTATTAAGAGGCAGTAAACCTTCATGGATACTTACACTTACATAGCCTTTTCTGGTTAAAAGTGTACCTTCTTCTCCGTATTTATGACGCATTACGATTTCTTCAACAGACCGCCCTGTCTGAATATTCTCTTCACCGGTTAACATGAGAAATTGTTTATTTACTCCCGCTATCTGCATGCTTGGTGCAACAAGCAGAACAGCATCAGATAGTTGGTCGATAAATTCTTGCAGGTAGTTCATATCTCTTGTAATCGCTTCCATTGCGATCGTCCCTCCTTTTCGCGTCGAATTTTCTATTGTTAACTATAGCAAAAAAATCTTAGTTGTATAACAAATTTCGACATATTTTGATAAAAAATGTACAGATTTCTTTTCCATCTCTCGTTTTCTTCAAGTTTCCATTGCTTTACCTTTCTAATTTCTATATATTTATTGAATGTAAGAGGTCTGACTTCTGTCGAATTTTACTCTACAACTATTCTATAACGTAACGAGGTTTTAAGATGGGTGCAATTGGCTTATTATTTTCAGGAGCAGCATTGTTTTTAAACAGTTTAATGCTGCTTGGTAAAGCAGAAGAAAAAAGTGTAGCGTTTTTTAATATATTGGTTGGTGCATTGCAGGTCATTACACCAATTTACCTTATCATTTCGTCTGATCAATCAAACTGGTCGATGTTTAACAATGGAGCCGTTTTCTTATTCGGGTTTACCTATCTCTACTTAGGTGCAACCATTCTTAAAGGATATGACTCTAGCGGCCTTGGCTTTTATTCATTATGGGTGGCGATGATGGCACTCGTATACGCTGTTGTATTTTATGTTCAGGAAAATGATCATGTAAACGCCATGATCTGGGTCATGTGGGCATTTCTATGGTTTTTATTCTATTTATCTTCCGCTTTGAAAAAGCCGTATGAAGGGTATATCGGAAAAGTTGCTTTCGTACAATCATGGGTGACATTAACCTTGCCTTCCTTATTTATGCTCCTTGATCTCTGGCAGATCGCGGAGCTTCAGCAGATTTGGCTTTATGTATGTATAGTCTCTTCTCTCTACTTTGGTGTTGAAGCTGTCCTATTTTTTAAAGCCAAAAAAGAAGAAGTGCTTCAAGAGGTCGCACAATAATAAAAATCCCGGGCTTAAGCATTCAACTTAAAGTTCCGGGATTTTTTCATTTACTTTACCCAGCCTAGCAGAATTTCACGAAGAAATTTACTAGCTGCAATCGGTGTTTGTTCAGACGAGTCATAAATAGGAGCCACTTCTACTAAGTCTGCTCCAATGATATTGATATCCGCTTTTGCAAGCAATTGAATAGATTCAAGAAGTTCCTTTGATGTAATTCCACCTGCTTCAGCTGTTCCAGTTCCTGGTGCTGCAGATGGGTCCAAAACATCAATATCAATTGTTACATAAACGTTGCGGCCTTTCAGTGTCGGCAGTACTTCTTTTAAAGGCTCTGCCACATCAAACTTATACATATGCATGCCGCTTGTTTTTGCGAACTCAAACTCTTCGCGCATACCAGAACGGATTCCAAACGAGTACACGTTCTCTGCTCCAATAAGATCACAAACTTTACGAATCGGCGTTGAGTGTGAAAGGATCTCACCTTCATACTGCTCACGCAGGTCAGCATGTGCATCGATATGAATCACGACATAGTCGTCATATTTTTGCTTAAGTGCTTTAAAAATCGGCCAAGTTACAAGGTGCTCTCCACCCATTCCAAGTGGAAACTTGTTGTCAGCGAGTAATGTTGAAACGTACTCTTCGATCATATCTAATGAACGCTGCGGGTTCCCGAACGGCAATGGGATATCGCCAGCATCAAAATAATTCACTTCTTCTAGATGCTTGTCCATATATGGGCTATATTCTTCAAGGCCAAGAGATGCTTCACGAATACGAGCAGGGCCAAAACGGCTACCCGGACGGAATGAAACCGTCCAATCCATTGGCATACCGTAAAGAACAGCATCAGCCGTCTTATAATCAGGCTTGCTTAAAATAAACACATTTCCAGAATAAGCTTCGTCAAAACGCATGATTTTACACTCCTTATGTAAAATACAGGACCGTCCCGAAAGCAAGTTCACACTCACCTTTGACGGCCCCATATTTCAATTCATTTTATTGCGATACTTCATCTAGCAGTTGATTGCGAGTGTATTGCCTACCTCTAGAAAAACTTCTTGTAAGGCATGCGACGAGGAAGCTCCCAACGGCAGGATTTACTTGTAGACGCAGGAGCAAGTATGCTCCCTTGAATGTCTATCTTTTATGAAGACTCACCGCACGCACCGTTAAAAGCGAGCATCCTGAAACGGAAATCAACTACTTCCAAAAACAGCAAAGTTCTTCCAAGCAAGTTGATTGGATGTGTAAGGTGTGAGACTCCTGCGGGGTCAGCGTGACAGGTGAGACTCCTAATGGCGCATGGCGCCAAGGAGGCTCACCGCACGCACCGCGGAAAGCGAGCACCCTGAAACGGAAATCAACTACTTCCAAAAGCATCATGCAAAAACAGTCTTATTTCAAAAGGTCACTCACAAACTTCGGCAACGCGAACGCAGCTGTGTGAAGCTCTGGCGTCCAATATTTCGTTTCGATATCATGAAAACGTTCAGCAGGTACTTCTAACGGATCGTGTTTCTTAGATCCGATCGTGAACGTCCAAAGCCCGCTTGGGTAAGTTGGAATGTTTGCTGTGTAAAGACGCGTGATTGGGAAGATCTCGCTAACATCGCTAAATACTTGAGAGATCAATTCAGGCGTGAACCAAGGGTTGTCCGTTTGAGCAACAAAGATTCCATCTTCTTTTAGAGCTTTAGAGATTCCTTCATAGAACCCTTTTTCAAAAAGCTTAGCCGCAGGTCCAACCGGCTCAGTTGAATCGACCATGATTACGTCATATTCATTTTCGCTTGTTGCAATGTGCATGAAGCCGTCGTCCACTTTCACTTCAACACGCGGGTTCTCTAATTCCCCAGCGATTTCAGGCAAGTACTTTTTAGAGTACTCAATTACTTTTCCATCGATCTCCACAAGAACAGCCTTCTCAACAGATGGGTGCTTCAACACTTCACGGATTACTCCGCCGTCTCCCCCACCTACTACTAATACGTGCTTAGGATTTGGATGCGTGAAAAGAGGTACGTGTGCCACCATCTCATGGTAAACGAACTCATCTTTTTGTGTTGTCATAACCATGCCATCAAGGATCAGCATGTTTCCGAACTCTTCCGTTTCTACCATATCCAGCTTTTGAAATTCTGTTTGCTCAGATACGTACGTTTTGTTAATTTTCATCGTAATTCCAAAGTTCTCTGTTTGTTTTTCTGTAAACCAAATACTCATATTGGTCTCACTCCTACTCTATATTTGAAATGCCAGGCATCTAAAGTTTCATTCTTTACAAACAAAATGATTATAGCATTCTCACTCTTAGATTCCAATTCAATTTTTGTAAGAATTGTGCTTATGCCTGAAGGAACTGCTATTATCGGTACCCTTATAATAGATTCCCTATTCTTCTTCCTATAAAAATAGGTCATTCACCCTGTTTCTTTTGGCAGACTTTATTCCTTCCATAAGATGGTATAATGAAGATAGCGTCAGAAGGACAGACGGCCGGCGCATTCCCTTTTTTAAACTGAAGCTGGACATCTTGCGGGTATCCGCAGCTTACAGTTAAGGGGGGTGATGCCTCTGACGATCTTTGAGGCGTTGATGTTCGCGGTCGCTTTTAGCTCGCTTATCGTTACTGTCCTTACGTCTAAAAATAAATAGGCCTCTGTCACACGTGTAAAGGCACCCGGTTCTCTTTTTTAAGAAAGCCGGCCTCGCTTTACCGGCTCGTGTGTACCTTCTGGCGCACCATTCGTCCGTGTTTTTTTGCACGGGCGTTTTTTTATTCCATTTTCTTATTGTTAGCAAGGGTTTTTCCTTATTTGTATTAATTACCAAACTTTCAACACTAAACTTTTTGCAGACTTTGTCGAATTATGTGGTATACTGATTTTTAAGAATTGTCAGAATAATTAAAAGGAGAATCTTTATGGAAATTGTAAATGGCATTATAGGATTTATGAACAACTTATTATGGACGTATGTAATTATCGGAGGCTTGCTCGGCCTAGGTGTCTATTTTTCTGTTAAGACCAATTTTGTTCAGCTTCGTATGATTAAAGAAATGCTTCGTCTCTTAACAGACAAAGCAATGGTTACTACAGACGGCAAAAAAGGCATCTCTTCTTTCCAATCGTTTTGTATTGGAGCTGCGACACGGATTGGAACAGGTAACTTAGCGGGTGTTGCCATCGCGATTGCGATTGGTGGTCCCGGAGCGATTTTTTGGATGTGGATCGTTGCCTTGTTTGGTGGAGCAACAAGCTTTATTGAGAGTACGCTTGCACAAGTTTATAAAGTAAAAGATAATGAAGGATTTAAAGGCGGACCCGCTTATTATATGCAAAAAGCGTTGAATGCCCGCTGGCTTGGAATTCTATTTGCATTCTTTATCGCACTTGCATTCGGGTTGATTTTCAATGCCGTTCAATCGAATACAATATCCCTTGCATTTGAAGCAGCGTTTGGAACAAACCGTACTATAATTGGCCTTATTCTGGTCGGACTTACAGCTCTAGTTATCTTTGGCGGTGTAAAACGAATCGCAAAAGTTTCTGAAATCATCGTGCCGATTATGGCTGTATTCTATATTCTTCTAGGTTTGTATGTAATGGTAACGAACATTTCACAAGTACCTGCAGTGTTTGCACTAATCGTTAAAAGTGCGTTTGGTTTAGAACAGGCAATTGGTGGCGGAATAGGTGCTGCGATTATGAATGGTGTAAAACGCGGACTATTCTCAAACGAAGCAGGGATGGGTAGCGCACCGAATGCTGCTGCTACAGCCGTTGTAAGTCACCCTGCAAAACAAGGGTTAATTCAAACACTTGGTGTATTTGTAGATACGTTGCTAGTATGTAGTGCAACAGGATTTATTATCCTTTTAGGAGATGCTTACGGTAAGCAAGATCTTACTGGAATTGAATTACTTCAAGCATCACTTGCTTCACATGTAGGCGGCTGGGCAGGAATTTTTGTTGCTATCTCTATTTTCCTGTTTGCCTTTAGCTCGATTATCGGAAGCTACTATTATGGAGAAACGAATATTGAATTTATTAAAAAGAGTGCACGTAATGTATTTATCTACCGCCTAGGTGTTCTTGGAATGGTCATGTTCGGCGCGTTAGCAAGCCTTCAGATCGTTTGGGACCTAGCTGACCTTTCCATGGCATTGATGGCGACGATCAACTTAATAGCCATCTTCTTATTAGGAAAAATTGCGTTTAAAGTGCTTAAACACTATCAAGACCAACGAAAAGAAGGAAAAGATCCTGTCTTTTATGCAGATAGCATTCCGGGTCTTGGCGACTTAGAAGGCTGGGAAATGAGTCCTTCTGAAAAAGAGAAAAAGCAAAGAGTATCTTAAACGAACAAATGGGCAAAAGAGATTTTTATCTCCTTTGCCCATTTATTTTTGTCTGTGACCTTCTATCTCTCTATCTGCTTTCCTTCAAACATCGTTATATGCGGTGGAGCAGAAAGGTATTGATTTGCTTTTTTAATAAAAGAAGTAAAGTGTTCACTGGTATTATGGTGTTGAACAGCTTCTTCATCCTTCCATACTTCCACCATCAAATAAGCATTTGTTTTTTCTGTATCTTTCATCAAATCATACGAAAGATTGCCGCTCTCTTCTCTAGAAGCATCCGTTAATTTGTAGATCTCTTCTAAAAACTCCTCTTCCACTTCTTTTTTCACTTCAAATCCAGCATGAATAATTATCATATGATTTACCATCCTTTTTTTGTTCGTAATCTACTTCCAAACCGTTGTTGTATCCACGGATAAACGTACCGACTGATATCCCTTATCTGCCGCTTTACCAATTGAAAGCAGCATCACTGGAAAGTAGCGATCCTTATCCAGATCAAACGCTTCTGCAATCTTATCTTTTTCATAACCACCAATTGGATTCGTGTCATACCCATGTGCACGTGCTACTAGCATAAGCTGCATGGAAACCAGGCCAGCATCAATCAGGTTCATATCCTTGAACTGTTCTTTAGACATCGTTTCTAATAAACCGCGTATTGCAGGTACTTGCTGATTTCTTACGTCAGCAGGCATTAGACCTTCAACAACTGCTTTATCATAAATCTCGTCTAAAAAGTCTAAACTATTCATGTCCGCGAACACGGCTATGACCGCTGCAGATGTTTCCACTTGGACTTGGTTAAACTTTGCGAGTGGTGCTAACGTATCTTTTCCTTCAGGTGTATCGATCACCACAAACCTCCACGGCTGTAAGTTAACAGAAGAAGGTGCAAGAGAAGCTTCCTCAATCATTTCTGCCATCTCATCTCGAGAGATTTTTACTGAAGGGTCATATTTACGAATAGAACGTCGTCCTGAGATTATTTCGTGAAAATCATTTATTTTTGTCTGTTGCATGGTACATTCTCCTTTATGTCTTGTCTTGGTTGTTAAGAGACTTATTAGATTTTGGCTAAATTGTCTTGTATACGAGTAAGCATGTCCAACAAGAGATGCCGTTCGTTTTCACTAAAATCATTCAAAACGTTTGAGATAAATTTTTGTTTTTCTTCCTTATATTGAACCATTCTCAAACGCCCTTCATCTGATAGGCGAACGAACGTAAAACGCTGATCATGGGTATCTTTCCTGCGAATGACCATCCCTTTATCTTCAAGCTGTTTTAAATGTCTAGTTACAGCAGCATGATCGATGTTCACTTTCTTTTGTAGATCTCTTTGGCTGATTTCGTCAACCTCATAGAGCTCATGCAAAAGTTCCAAGCGCGATTGGCTAATGCCGGTACAGCTTTCAAACTTCGGTGCCGTTTTTCGGTGAATCTCGTACAGACGGTAGATAATCTTTTCATCTTCCCTGATTGAGTTGGTCAACTTTAGCCGCCTCCTTTTTCCAAGACCGTTAGTTGATAGGTCAATAATTGACGCGTCAACTAATATAAAATACGAAAAGCAACAAGTCAAACAATTAAACTCCCTCTATATTAACATTTGAAAAAAAGCACTCCATGTAGGAATGCTTTTTTATCAATCACAATCGCTCTAACAGCTGTTTAGTCCGTTCTTTAGCGTTTGCCATCACTTTTTCTTCGTCTATCGTTTTCAGCTCTCGTCCACGCATCACAACTTTACCATCGATAATGACCGTATCCACATCTTGGCCAGTCGCGGCATACACGAGCAGATTCGCCGTTTCATGCCCAGGTGTCAAATGAAGCTTGTTCATATCCATCAGAATAACATCAGCTTTCTTTCCGATGGTCAACGAGCCCGTTTCTTCCCCGATCCCTAATATATCTGCTCCGTTTTGTGTAGCCATCGTTAACACGTCATGTGCACTCAATACGCTCGCATCTTCGTATTTTAGCTTTTGGAACCAGCTCGCCGCCTTCATTTCAAAAAACAGATCAAGTGAACTGGCACTTGCCGGTCCGTCTGTCCCAAGACCCACCTTAATGCCTCTTTCACTTAGTTTCTTTACGTCGCTAATTCCACAACCCAGCTTCGCGTTGCTAACAGGATTGTGAATAATACCCCCTCGCATCGACTTCAATACGTTATAATCTTCCTCATTAAAATGCACACCATGAGCGAGTAGTACAGGCCGCTCGAACACTCCTGCTTGATGTAAATATTCTATTGGTCTTACTTTATATTTTTCTAGAATCATTCGTTCTTCATCTTTTGTCTCAGCAAGATGTATATGCAGTGGAACTTGTTTTGCTTCAGATAGATTTACCGCAGCTTTCAAGAATTCCGGCGGACACATGTATGGAGAATGAGGAGCGATCATCGTTGTAAGCCTGCCGTTTCCTTTTCCATGCCACCGATCCACCACGTCAGACGCTTCTCGTAAACGCCCCTCAACATTGTCGTCCATTGCAATAAGACCGCGTCCGATTACCGCTCGGATTCCTGAGGTTAAAGCCGCTTCAGCTACCATGTCCATTCCTATGTACATATCCGCATAAGCTGTCGTTCCGCTTTTTATCATTTCTGCCATCGATAGAAGAGCTCCCCAATACCGGTCCTCATCATTCATTCTCATTTCGAGGGGAAGCATTTTCTCGTTCAGCCACGTCATGAGAGGCACGTCATCACTATAACAACGCAATAATGACATCGGCGTGTGCTGATGTCCGTTGATCAATCCAGGCATAGCAAGCATGCCTTTTCCGTCCAGCTTTTCAACAGACTCGTCAAAAGAAAAGTTTCCGATATTACGAATCACGTTATCTTGAATTAGCATGTCTCCTGATTGGACCTTCCACTTTCCATCTTCATCCACAGCCATGTATCGAATATTTTGTATAAGCATTTAGAGTACCTCCTGTCTAACTGCCATTATAGCATTTCATTTTCTTTCTTACGTTTAAGAGACTTCTTTTTTCACCATACTAGATAAGAAAAAGGGAAGAAAAGAGGAGGGCGGATTATGAAATTTTGGCAGGTCTATAAAGAAGCGACGAAACAGCAAAAAATACGCTGGATGAAAAAATGGGGTCTTATCACTTCTGGAAGCTGCATTCTAGTGTTCATTGGACTTTTATTGCTTGCAAAACTCATGGGTCCCCCTGCTCTGCTCGTCCCTCAAACGACTATCATGTATGCTGCCGACGGTTCGAAAATGGGCGAGATCAACAACGGAGGGCAGAACCGATATTGGGTGCCTTTAGAAAAGATCGACAAGCATGTTATTTCTGCCACTCTTTCCATTGAAGATAAAAGTTTTTATAACCATAATGGATTTGATTTTAAAAGAATCGCAGGTGCACTTTTAGCAGATATAAAAGCGGGCGCTAAAGTACAGGGCGCGAGTACGATCACACAGCAGTATGCCCGAAATCTTTTTTTAACCCATGAAAAAACATGGCGCAGAAAGTTTCAGGAAGCCTTTTACACGTTAAGGCTAGAGATGAGTTATTCAAAGGATGAGATATTAGAAGGTTATTTGAACACGATCTATTACGGTCACGGTTCATACGGTATTCAGTCTGCTTCCCGTTTTTATTTTGGAAAAAATGCAGAAGACCTGTCGCTCAGCGAGTCCAGTTTGCTTGCCGGCATCCCAAAAGGACCGAGCTTCTATTCTCCTATTCTTCATGAAGATAATGCGAAAAAAAGACAAGACATCATCCTTGCAAGCATGGTTGAAGATGGAGCCATTAAGAAAGAACAGGCAAAGGAAGCACTTTCCAAAAAATTAACCTATGTACAAGAAGAAGACGAAGAGGCTGCAACAATCGCTCCCTATTTTCAGGATGCTGTGATGCGCACGTTAAAAAAGGAGCTGAACATTCATGCGAACTCCATTCAATTCGGCGGTCTGCGCATCTACACGACCCTTGACCCAAAAATGCAAGAGATGGCAGAGCATACGATCGAAAACCGAATCATCGACAACAGCAGCATTCAGACAGCACTCGTGGCAATGGATCCACGAAGCGGTGATGTGAAAGCACTCATAGGAGGCAGGGATTTTGAAGAAAGCTCATTCAACCGGGCACTGCAAGCAAAAAGAGCTCCAGGTTCAACCTTTAAGCCTTTCCTTTATTACACCGCTTTAGAGCATGGTTATACAGCATCCACCCCGATCAAGTCAGAACCTACGACGTTCGTTATGGGTGATGGAGTCTCAGATTACAAACCGAAGAACTTTAAGAACCGGTACGCGAACGATTTTATAACGATGGCCCAGGCGTTAGCTCTATCAGACAACATTTATGCGGTAAAAACAAACCTATACCTTGGTCCAGATAAGCTCGTAAAAACAGCAAAGAAATTCGGGATAAAAAGTGAACTTGCAGGCATCCCTTCCCTTGCACTCGGTTCAAAAAGTGTTGGCGTATTAGAGCTCACGAACGCATACGGCGTTTTTGCAAACGGCGGCAAAAAAGTAGAGCCCGTTTTTATCTCGAAGATCACCAACTCTAAAGGCGATGTGCTCTATAAGCATGAATACAAAAGTGAGCAAGTTATCGACGAAAACAAAGCGTTTGTCATGACAGATCTTTTATCGGGAACATTTGATGAAAAATTAAACGCCTACACGAGCGTAACCGGCGCAAGCATCAATCAATATTTAACGGTGCCTGTGGCGGGAAAATCCGGTTCCACTCCTACAGACAGCTGGATGATTGGCTATGCCCCTCAACTCGTAACAGGCGTATGGGTCGGGTACGATAAAAACGAAGAGCTGCATGACGTTAACGATACGGGTTACTCAAAGCGTATCTGGGCCTATTTTATGAAAGACGTACTAAAAGATGAAAAGATCCTCTCGTTTCAACAGCCAGAAGGCGTGACGGCAGTAACGATCAATCCGAAAAACGGAAAGCTCGCTACAGACAGCTGCCCGGTAACGCGCATCTCTTATTATGAAAAAGGAACAGAACCTGTTGAATTTTGTGATGAGCATGGTGTTTCTGAGGAAATAAAAGAAAAACTGGAGAAAAAAGAGAAGGAAAAAGGCTTTTTCCGGCGGATTTTTTCTTGGTAGTGTTTTGGAGCCCTGTCAGCCTGTGGCTGGCGGGGCTTTTTTATGGGCAGATGGTGATGAATGCACGTGATAGGGTAGCAATCATCGAGCACGGGTGGTGAATCCAAAAGTTTTGGCCCTGAATCCACGAGTTTTGGCCCTGAATCCAAAAGTTTTTGTCGTTTATCCACGAGTTTACATATTTCGACATTTTTTGATACCACCTGCACAACCCGTACGTCCTACACTCCCCACACAAACTGTACAAAATAAAATGCCCGGAAGCTTAAAATAAGCCCCGGGCACTTTATTGTCCTAGAAACATTGTGTGTACAATGCTACCTATAGTTTAATGGAAGTGCTTTCTTGTCACAAGTTTTTTGAAAAATGTTCAAAAAAGGTTCATAACTTTGCCATTTTTATTCCACTAATGATTGAATTTCATCACTTGAGCGATTAAACATTCCTTCATCATGCTCTTTTAAAAAGTTACCAAGCACTCGACGAGCGTTTTCGTCCATCTCTGAAACCATTACGCGGCCTTTCATGGATTTATCCATACGGTTCACGTGCTCTGGCAAGCTTTTATACCCTCTGCGGGCATCTTTATCAACCTGCATTTCACAAGCGGTTAACCCGAAGTAATAAGGACCTTGCTGCGAGCGGTTGATCGTTACCCAAACAAGCCAATACAGACGCGGGTTTGGAGTATCTTCCCGGTTTGGCGTGAACTTGATGCGTTTTTCAACTTCACTTCGTGCATGCATCGCACCCATATCGATATACGCGATCGCATCCTCTACATCCACGATTACCGGTGTAACATGATCTAGAGTCAAGCTTCCGACACCATATCCCCCATGACCGTCGGTAGAGTCACCGCTAATGATTGTGAATCCCATTCCTTTTTTCTTTTTGTCGTTATCTTTTCCTTCATTATTGGAATTGAAAAAATCTTTCATGCTTCCAGCTCCTCTAAACATTCATTATTACCACGTATTGTATCACAAATTCGATAAAACGCTTATGCAAGAAACTTATGAAAATAGGTTGAATAAATCCCTAAAAACGAATAATATATATCATGTACTTATAAATTGTTCGTATTTTGGAGGTTTCAACTTATGCTTTCTTCCTTTTTTAAACTAAAAGAACTTGGTACAACAGTAAAAACTGAAATTTTAGCAGGAATTACCACCTTTTTAACGATGGTCTATATCGTCGTAGTGAATCCGATTATTCTTCATTCAGCAGGTGTTCCTTTTGACACAGTCTTTATGGCGACGATTATTGCCACAGTTGTCGGAACTCTTTGGATGGCCCTTTTCGCGAACTACCCGATCGCCATTGCTCCAGGGATGGGGTTAAACGCGTATTTTGCATTCTCAGTCGTAGGTAACAATACTAATATTGATTATCGCATCGCGTTCGGCGCAGTTTTTGTTGCCGGTCTACTTTTTGTAATCTTATCGTTAACACCGTTTCGTGAAAAATTAATTGAGTCGATTCCAGCAAACTTAAAGCACGGAATTACAGCAGGCATCGGACTTTTCATCGCTTTTATCGGAATGCGTTTAACAGGCATTATCGTTGCACACCCTGAAAACTTAGTCAGTCTCGGCAACTTGCATTCGCCAACAGTATTGCTTGCACTTGGCGGACTTGCGATTACACTCGTCCTAATGGCTCTTAACATAAATGGTGCTCTGTTCTTCGGAATGATCATTACAGGTGCTATTGCTTACTTCACTAATCAGTTAAAATTCGATGGCTTTGTTGCAGCGCCTAACTTACCAAAGGAACTATTCATTTTCGGCGACCCAATTACAGCTTTTGGAGACGTGTTCCAATACGGATTATATGCAGTCGTGTTTTCGTTCTTGCTCGTCACGATCTTTGATACAACCGGAACAATGGTCGGTGTTGCTGAACAAGCAGGTCTAATGAAAGGCAACAAAATGCCTCGCGCTCGTCAGGCACTTCTAGCCGATTCTGTTGCCACAACAGTCGGTGCAGCTTTCGGAACGAGTCCAACGAGTGCATATATCGAGTCCTCTTCAGGTGTTGCAGCTGGCGGACGTTCGGGTTTAACATCTGTTGTAGTTGCTGTATTGTTTATCGCTGCTGCATTCTTTGCACCTCTCGTAAGTGCGATTTCAGGTCTCGCAGCAATCACCGCTCCAACATTAATCATTGTTGGCAGCTTAATGCTTGCTTCACTTAGCAAGATCAACTGGAATGAGCTTGACGAAGCGTTTCCGGCTTTCTTAATTATCTTAACGATGCCGTTAACTTCAAGTATCGCTACAGGAATTGCTCTTGGATTCATTTCTTACCCGATTTTGAAGATCGTAAAAGGCAAGTATCGTGAAGTTCCATTCTTAGTCTATTTATTCGCTGTACTGTTCTTTTATCAGCTCGCCTTTTTGCCTCACTAAAAATGAATAGGCATCATACAAAGCTATCCTAGGGGGATCTTTCTCTTTAGGATAGCTTTTTTATGAACAAAATTAGCGAACTGAGTGGTAGAGCACCCGGGGAAGGGAAAAAGTTTTTTTTGCTTTGGTTTCGAATCAGAAGACTTGCATTAAGCCGCTCAAGAATTTCTTGTCTAAACCATAAAGAAAAGACCGGTCAGCCCTTATCAAATTGGGCTGCTTCCGGCCTTTTTTTATTTCTTATCTAAAACAGACGCTACCACATACTTTTTCTCATTTTCAAAAAAGGATTTTGTGACGCGGTATGTTCCAGCGTCTTGATCTTTTAAATCGATCTTTTGCTCATAGTTCTCTCCCGCTTTAACGAGAATCATTTGTTCGGTAAACATTTGATCCGAATTGACTTTTTCCCACTTGCCATCGTTCCATTTTTCCAGTGAATATGCCGTTCCTGTACCAACCTCTTGTTCAGAACCATTCCGCAAAATAAATTGAGCTTCATCACTTGCCTCTTCTAGCTTCACTTCTGCTTTTACTCCGGCTTCCTCGGCTGGTATATCATTCTCTACTTGGGGTGCCCCGTTCTTTATGTCCTCTTCTGGCACGGGTTTGCTGCCACAAGCGGCAAGGAGAACGAGCAGACTTGCCATCACAAACAGCTTCATGTATTTCATCACAATGCCCTCCTTTCTCTATTAGTCGCAGCTCCTAGTAAAAAGTTTCATATAAAGAGTTCGTTTACACTTCTATAGGGGTGGATATGCTGATACAAAGGGGTGCAATCATGAAACTATGGCTACCGCTATTTATTATTTCGTTTCTCTTTTTAGGACTAGGCATCGGGTATTATGCAACTCGTCTCTATGAAAAAAGCATTGCCTTAGGATTTATTACGACATTGCTAGGAATCATTATTCCATTTTTTTTGTTTATAGGATGTATGTATGTGTTTGGTTTGTATAATAACGGAAACCCGCTGCAATTTAAATGGTAAACAAAAACCTGTTCTTAGGCTGATACGCTAGGCCCTTAAACAGGTTTATTTTTATTGGATTGAGTTTTTTAATGCAGAAATATAGGCAAAGGCTTCGGTCATTTCTTCCTCTGTATACTTTTGCTTCGCTTTTACCGTTTGAACCTTTTCTTTAATCTCATCTCTATCCAGCTTTTCAAAATACATAATCGTTGAAACAAGCTCTAAAAAGCGAGACGATTGCTCATTCATAGATTTCACGCATGTTCCTAGCTTCTCGATTTCCGCTCCGTATGTGGAAAGAAGCTTTTGCCCCTCTTCGTTCACAGCGTATCGGTATTGCGAATATCCGCTAACCTTCTCTTTCACCTCATGAATATAGCCCATGTTACAGAGCTCTTCAATCTTAAGCGTCAATTCCTCAGAGTAAGGTCCATAAAAATGGAACTGGTATTTTTCTTGAAATGGAAAGTTCAGCTTCTTCGCAATATATACCATTTTCTGAAGCTTTTTGCGGCCAATCACTTCTCCGGCTGCCTGAATCAGTGTAACAACTTTTAAATGATCCTCAAACACAGTACTTCCCCCTAACATCCTTTTTCTCGCTCTATTTATGTAAAATCTCTTTTATCTGTTTTTTTAACGTTTCATCTTGAATGGCTTCAATTAGATCCAGTGGATAATACAGCTTGTGATCTGTGCGCCGTTTGCCAGAGATGGCTTCCACCACGTCAGATTCTCTTGAAAGCTCCCGTATTTCTCCATTTGGTTTTAAAAGATTGATCGGTAACCGTTCTTCCTTTTCGCCTGGTCTGTAAAAATCATAAGGAAGATCAGACGACGAATCGACAACCAAATAATATTTTGGATGGATGCCGGCTTGAAGGAAATACTCAGATAAGAGGTGGCCTTCTGTAAATGAAACCATCTCCGTATACTTAAAAAGCTTTCTATCAATAAACCGGTGGCATAAATCACTTAAAATAGCGTCTTCCTCATCCAACCACGCCTGAAAATAATAATGGATCACACCTTCATCTAACGAAATATAATCTGCTAGCGATACATTTCCCTCAAAGAGCGTTTTAAAATGCTTCAGCTCTCCTTTAAAGGTATACCCTGTTTCATACAGTTCTTTAGCACGATGCAATATTTTGCTTAAAATGACCTCTGCACTGCGTGTCACCGGATGAAAATACACTTGCCAGTACATTTGATAACGGCTCATAATATAATCTTCCACCGCATGCATACCGCTGGATTTGATGACGACGCCATCCTCAGTTGGCCGCATGACTCGCAAGATCCGCTCAATATCAAAATTCCCGTAACTTACACCGGTAAAATAAGCATCTCTTAAAAGATAATCCATTCTGTCGGCATCGATCTGACTGGATATTAAGCTGACGATTAGTTTATCTCTATGGGTTTTCGCGATCACTTCTGCCACTTGCTTCGGAAAATCGTCTCCCATCTGTAAAAGGATTTTATGAACTTCTGTATCTCCTAAAATAATCTCTCGGCTGAAATCTTCATGATCTACTCCAAACACTTTTTCAAAAGAATGAGAAAACGGTCCATGCCCTACATCATGAAGGAGTGCGGCTGATAGAACGAGAAGGCGTTCTTCCGGGTCCCACGTTTTTTTTTCTTGAAAAATATCAATGATTCGCCTTGTAATCTCGTAAACACCGAGAGAATGGCTAAATCGACTATGTTCTGCTCCATGAAACGTTAAATAAGTGGTACCAAGCTGCCTGATTCTTCGCAGTCTTTGAAACTCGCGTGTGCCGATCAGCCGCCATATGAGTTCATCACGAACGTGAATATAACGATGAACCGGGTCTTTAAACACTTTCTCTTCGTGCAACTTTCCTAATGGTTTAGCCATTGCATTTTTCCCTGCTCTTTCATTCAGCATTTATAGGTAAGAGTTCTCGTAAAAAAGAAAAATCCCTTCCTCATTTCTCATGTTGAAAAAGGTATTTTCTGCTCATTATTTGTTATTCACCCTAAAGAGAGTATACCCATTGTATCTTTTTTTTAACGACCAAAACAACCTCTATTTTTTTCTAGTTTCCTCTTTTTATATCGGACAGAACTGTAAAAAAATCCACATTTTCTTCGCCTCTTCATTTGAGTTATACTAGATGAAGCTTAATCCGGAAATGATAGATTTATATATAGAATATGCAGGAGGAACATGTTGATGGATCAAGAACGAAGAATAAAAAATGGACAGGCGTGGAGCAACAGTTCTTATCAGGCTTGGGTCAACCGTTTTGGCACGCCTGAAAAAGCAGTAGCACGCATTTTAAAAGATCCAAAAAGACGTTTACAGCCGCTCCATACCTATATCGGGGATGTAGCAGGTAAAAAGGTTGTTAATCTGCTAGGATCACACGGAAGTAAAGCCGTCGCACTGTCTCTCCTTGGAGCCGACGCTACCGTTATTGATATTTCAGAATCAAATGCCGCTTACGCTCGGGAACTTGCTCAAGCTGCAGACGTGGATGTTCGCTATGTAGTCGAGGATATATTGAATCTGCCTGAAGCAGAATTGACCGTCGATTATGATATGGCTTTTATGGAAAACGGTATCCTGCACTATTTCTCAGATTTACACCTTTATTTTAAAGTTGTGTCACGTCTTCTAAAAAAAGGCGGCACACTCATCCTGCAAGACTTTCATCCTGTTTCAACGAAGCTTATTGAGTCTCAAGGCAAAAGTCAGGGTACTAGAAAGCATAAAGTGACCGGTGATTATTTTAGCGAAGAACTCGTTACGACAGATGTGGCTTATTCTAAGTTTTTGCCAGAACTGCAATACGCGACGTCAGAAGAACGTGCTCCTTTTCAGGTGCAAATCCGTCAATGGACACTTGGTGAAATCGTTACGGCGATCGGCAGCCAAGGCTTATGGATCAAACAGCTCGTAGAAGAACCGCATCCAGATGAACTGGACCGAGGCATCCCCAAATCCTTTATTATCGTGGCGGAGAAATTATAATGAATGATCATCTTTTAGATCAACCCGTTTGGCGGTTGATCGATCAGTCAACACTTGGCCCTTCTTTTGATGCACGGCAATCCTTCGCAATAGACGATACGCTATGCACGTCTATAGGCAGCGGAAATTCACCTGCGACAGCACGCACGTGGGTTCACCACCAAACGATCGTACTCGGCATTCAAGATACGCGTCTTCCATATTTAAAAGATGGAATCCAATTCCTTGAAGACCAAGGTTACCGCGTCATCGTTCGAAATTCAGGCGGACTTGCCGTCGTGCTGGACGAAGGTGTTCTCAATCTATCACTCATCCTTCTCGAAAAAGAAGGTACGATCGATATCAATCAAGGATATGACACGATGAAGGAACTTGTGGAACACTTGCTAAAGCCTTATGGCGTGTCTTTTGAAGCATATGAGATCATCGGCTCATATTGTCCGGGAAGCTATGATTTAAGCATCGGCGGAAAAAAATTTGCCGGGATCTCCCAGCGTCGCATGCGCGGCGGTGTTGCGGTGCAGATCTATCTGTGTGTTAACGGAAGTGGTTCAGAACGCGCTTCGGTGATTGGAGAATTTTATAAGCGCGGATTGCAGGGTGCAACGACTAAGTTCCAATATCCTGAAATTCAGCCGGAAGTGATGGCAAGCCTCGCGGAGCTGCTCGGTGTTTCCCTTTCGGTTGCTGATATCCACGCAGCACTTTTAAACGCGCTGCACAAAAATAGTGAACTGTTTTACAGCGGTCAGCTTTCTGCTGAAGAAAGTGAGCTGCTCCCAGGAAACATCCAACGAATGTGGGACCGAAATGAAAAGGCACTGTCACTATAGGTGGCTGTGTCTTTTTAGCGGGTGGAAACCAGAAATGGCTTCTGAATCCAAAAGTTTTGGTATTGAATTCAAAAGTTTTACTACTGAATCCAAAAGTTTCACACTCCAATCCAAAAATTTTCAGCATTTATCCACGAGTTGTCAAATATCGACAAATTTCGCATCTTATATATAGAAAAAAGGGCCAACATGTGGCCCTTTTCTTAATCCGGTTTATTTTACAAGGCTTGCATCGCTGTAATAAGAGCTAATTTATACACGTCTTCTGCGTTACAGCCGCGTGACAAGTCATTCACAGGCATGTTCAACCCTTGTAAGATTGGTCCGATCGCTTCAAATCCGCCTAAGCGCTGAACCATCTTGTAACCAATGTTCCCCGTTTCAAGACTCGGGAAAATAAACACATTTGCTTCCCCTTTTAATGGTGAATCAGGCGCTTTTTTCGTTGCTACAGACGGCACGAATGCGGCATCGAACTGAAGTTCTCCATCATACGTAAAATCAGGGTTCATTCCTTTAAGCACTTCCAATGCCTCAACGACTTTCTCTGTTTCGGGCGATACGGCAGATCCTTTTGTTGAGAATGACAGCAGCGCTACTTTTGGATCGATGCCAAAAACGCGTGCTGTTTCCGCACTGACCATTGCAGATTCTGCAAGATCCTGACTTGATGGTGAGATGTTGATCGCACAATCTGCGAACACATACTTCTCATCGCCACGAACCATGATAAACGCACCAGACGTTTTCTTAATGCCTTCTTTTGTTTTGATAATCTGCAGAGCCGGACGAACGGTATCCGCTGTTGAATGTGCAGCACCACTAACAAGCCCGTGTGCTTTACCTGTATAAACAAGCATCGTACCAAAATAATTTTCATCTAGTAATATTTTGCGTGCCTGTTCTTCTGTTGTCTTTCCTTTACGTCGTTCTACCAAAGCTTCAACGAGAGCATCGAACTCACCGTAATCAGAAGGGTTGATAACCTCTACTCCATGGAGGGAAATTCCTGAAGCTTCTGCTTTTCCCGATACTTCCTCTTTGTCTCCAATCAGAACGGGCTTTAATACTTTTTCCGCTGCTAGGCGGCTCGCTGCTTCCAGAATTCTTTCATCTGTACCTTCAGGAAACACGATTACCGGGTTTGCTGCTTGTACTTTATTCTTTAAATCTATAAAAAGATCACTCATTATATAGCCTCCCAAATGTCCGTTTACACGTAGCCAAAATGCATTCCCTACTAGAGTACTCCTTTTCCTATACCTTTTAAACCTATCCATACAGTTGTAAGCGCTTGATAGAAGAAGTTCTTTTATTTTGAATTTTTAAACGAAAATCCTCTCGCTTTGTTTAAAAACAAGTTCTTCGGGAAATCTTTTATTGAAATACATTTTGAGGAGGCGATCATTAAGTATGCATGAAGCGTATCAAGAATGTATTGATGAATGCTTGCGCTGTATGCAGGCGTGCAACCATTGCTATGATGCATGTTTAAAGGAAGAAGACGTCAAAATGATGGCAGGTTGTATCCGTTTGGACCGGGAATGTGCGGATATATGTAGCCTTGCCGCAGAAATGATGGCGAGAAACAGCCCGTTTGTTAACGAAATCTGTGAGCTTTGTGCAAAAGTTTGTGAAGCTTGCGGAAAAGAATGTGAAAAACACGATATGCAGCATTGCCAAGATTGCGCAAAGGCCTGTTACCGGTGTGCTGAAGTCTGCAGAAAGATGGTTTCCTAATGAACAAACCGGCTTTCTTCCAATAAGGAAGAAAGCTTTTTATTTTGCCTAAAATGAATCTTTTTCATTTTTTCATCGTACAAATGAGAGAAAAATTTGGAGGAGGAATTAATTATGTCATTCGTTAATCGTATGTTGGCAAGTGTAGGCATTGGATCTGCAAAAGTAGATACCCTCTTAGATAAAGACACGTATTCTCCGGGCGAGACGATTACAGGGACGATCAAGATTGAAGGCGGAAAAGTGGATCAGAACATCGATCACATCACGCTTTATGTAATGACAGAATTTTACCGTGAAGTAGATGATAAAAAAGTTAGAGACACCGCAGCTATCGAAAAAACGACGGTTGGCACAAATTTAGTAGTGAAAGCAGAGAGCTTAGAAGAGATTCCATTCTCCCTTCAGCTTCCGTACGACACACCTTATACACTTGGCCACACTCCGGTTTGGATCAAAACAGGACTTGATATCCAAATGGCTATCGACCCGACAGACAACGATCAGATCCGTGTGCATCCTGATACAGATGCATCGGCCATTTTTGATGCAATTGAAAAGCTCGGCTTTAGACTCCGTAAAGCATATTGTGGATCTGCTCCGCGTTATATGCGCCGCAGACTTCCGTTTCTTCAAGAATTTGAATATGTACCAGCATCAGGCGCTTATGCCGGAAAACTGGATGAACTTGAGGTGATTCTTGTTCCGCAATCGGACAGCATCGAACTGTTACTGGAGATTGATAAACGTGGTAAAGGATTGTTTGGCATGCTTGAAGAAGCGATGGATCTTGATGAAACGAAAGTGAGACTGACTCTTACACGCGATGAGCTCAAGAATCCTTCTTATGTTCGAAGTAAACTGGAACAAACACTTCATCGTTTTAGCTAGTCTCCTTTTTGGAATCGTCCTCTTGTGTGTTATATTTGTAGGGACGTTTATATATTAGCAAGGAGTGAATGATACGATGAGTGAAGCAGCTATTACATTAGAAGGCTGGTATTGCCTTCATGATTTCCGTACGATGGACTGGGCCGCTTGGAAAACACTTACGAGTGACCAAAGAGAATACGCGATAAATGAGTTTTTAACCTTTCTTGAAAAATGGGAAAATGTAGAAGCGAATCAAACAGGAAGCCACGCTCTTTACAGCATTATGGGGCAAAAAGCTGACTTTATGATGATGCTCTTACGTCCAACTATGGAAGAATTGAACGAAATTGAGAACGCATTTAATAAAACCGCTTTTGCTCAATATACGATAAAAGCTTACTCTTACGTTTCTGTTGTTGAGCTAAGTACGTACAACCCTCAAAACGAAAGCGGCGAGATGGATCCGATGATTAAAGCTCGTTTGTTCCCTGAACTTCCAAAATGGAAGCATGTATGTTTCTATCCTATGGATAAACGCCGTGATGGGGACGATAATTGGTACATGCTGCCGATGGAAGAGCGTAAGAAGATGATGTACTCACACGGTATGATCGGCCGCGGATATGCAGGTAAAGTGAAGCAGATCATCACGGGTTCAGTAGGATTCGACGATTGGGAATGGGGCGTTACCCTTTTCTCAAACGACATGCTGCAGTTTAAAAAACTTGTATACGAAATGCGCTTTGATGAAGTAAGCGCGCGCTACGGGGAATTCGGTTCTTTCTATGTTGGAAACATCCTTAAAAAAGAAGCCGTGCCTGCATTTTTACAAATATAATCGATAGTACAATGACCTTTGCCTATTAATGGGCAGAGGTTTTTTTGTATAGGTTTGGTCTAGTTTCTCTAAAGAGCTCATACACATATATCGAATGTTCTGATTTCCCTGCTTGTACATCAAGACTTACCATATAGAGGGGGAATAATTTTGGCTGTTATTAAAGCAACAAATAAAGATATTGAATTGCTTGCCCGGTTAATGCGAGCGGAAGCGGAAGGTGAAGGCGACCAAGGTATGCTGCTTGTTGGGAATGTTGGCGTAAACCGTATTCGTTCCAATTGCCTTGATTTTAAAAATATCCGGACGATGCAGCAGATGGTGTTCCAAAGACCAGGGGGATTTGAAGCGACCATTAAAGGCTATTTTTATCAAGGTGCCCGCGAGAATGAAAAGCGATTAGCCAAAAAGATCATCAATGGTCAGCGTTTTCATCCGGCTAAGAATTCTCTATGGTTCTTTGACCCAACAGGTGCTTGTCCGCCTACTTGGTACAATCAGCCATCTTCCGGAAGTTACAAAGCACACTGTTTTTATCAGCCGAAACAAAGCGATTGTCCGAATGTGTTTAACACCTATTAGGGAGGTTTGTAGATGAGCTATTATCAACCGAATTATGAGCAATATTATCGTCAGCAAAATGGAATGGGTGGCATGGCCGGAATGGGCGTGCCCCAGGAGATGGCGCAAACCCAGCAAGCACCAGGCGTTGGTGGTGGACCACTTCCAGATATCGGTTTACCTGGTCAGCTTCCGATCGAGCAATCGTACATCGAAAATATCTTACGTTTAAACAAAGGAAAAGTAGCTACTGTGTACATGACGTTTGAAAATAACGAAAAATGGAATGCAAAAGTTTTTAAAGGGATTATTGAAGCTGCAGGCCGTGACCATATCATTTTAAGTGACCCGCAAACAGGAAAACGATATTTGCTATTGATGGTCTACGTAAACTATGTCACGTTTGATGAAGAGATTAACTACACCTATCCATATGGAACTCAGCAATCGGGGCAATACTCTCAATACAGCCCTCGTTGATAGAAACCCATCTTGTCTGGTCAAGACAGTCATAAAAAAAGGCGCCTTTTGTTTAGGCGCCTTCTTATTATGCTTTTACTACAGATATGATGAGTAAGATCCACCCGATGATAAAAGCAAGTCCTCCAAGCGGTGTAATCGGTCCAAAGAACTTCATTCCGGTGTTTGAAAGCGCGTAAAGACTTCCAGAGAACAGGATGATTCCGATAAAAAAAGACCAACCCGCTCCATTTAATAATGCTGATGCCGGCCATTTGCCGAGCAAAATGCCCACAGCAAGTAAAGCTAAAGCATGATACATATGATATTGAACACCTGTTTGAAAGACGTGCAGCATATTTCGTTCGTTTAATTTCGCTTCAAGCGCATGCGCTCCAAATGCTCCCAACACTACGGCAAGCATCGCATTAACGGCTCCTAAGATTAGAAAAAGCTTCATGTTTCCACTCCTGTTTTTCTTTTATCTTACCACTTCCATGCACTGAAACAAAAGATTGCCACACGATTGTAAGGAATTAGGCGGACGACTTGTCCATGATAAAAAAGGCGAACGTTATCTTTTTTTCACTTGGCGTTCGCTGTCCAGAAGCCGGACGTATTGATCGATTTTGCGTTCTAGCTCTTCTTTTTCCACTAACTCTGAATGCAGCTCCCTTATAATGCCTTCAAGGCTTTGGATCCGCTTTTCAAACTGAAATAGCAAATACCCTGCGATGACAATAGGGAATCCAACATTACCGAGGAGATTTACTAAGTTAAGCCAATCGGTCGCCTGATTCATTTTAAGTTTCCCCCTCATTTTTAATCGAACATATGTTCGTAAAATTATTATAAAACGAAAGAGAAAATTTTACCATCATTCCTTTTGCATATTTTTATTTTGAATCCTTCGACCTATACAAAAAATGGGTTTAGAATATTTTATATCGTGGAATAAAGATACTAAGACGGAAACAATCAAAGGAGGAGCATCAAATGGAACTTCTTATTACGATGATGTATACAATACTAGGACTAGCTGCACTTAGTTTAATAGCAACAGCTACAGCAGTTTACTTTTCTAATAAAAAGATTAATGAACAGATTGAAATTGCAAAACGCAAAGATAAGCGAATGGAACACCAAAACCAATACGTTTCGATCTAACAGCTCATACATATGATGCTGTTTTTTTTTTGCATTTTTTTAGGTTAATGCTTTTCTTTTCGGGCTAAAAAAAAGAAAACCCGTTCACTTTGAACAGGTTTTACTATTAAAAATCAAAGATTGAATCATTATTTCCATCACTTTCACTGTCATTGCTATCATCATCTTCATACTCCATATCATAATCCATCATCGATTTACTACTTTTTTGGGCAGAAGGAGAAGTTACCATACTTGCCGGTTTTTGAATGGGGTGTGACGGTACCCACTCTTTAACGACAGGATCATTTCCTGCTTCCATCATGATTTCACAAAGTGCCTGAATAGCAGAAACGTGTTCTCGCAGTTTAGGAGAATTTTCGCTAAGCTGCTTAATTTCTGCTACATGCTGTTCTATTTTTTTTGCAAACTGACTAACAGGTATATTCATTTCTTTCACCACAACAATCTTTTTTTCTTATTTTATCAAACGAGCCCTCAGAAAGAAAATCACGCACAAAAAGACAGCTCTCCGATAGCTGCCTTTCTGTTCCAAACTCCGCCCAATAACTCTCATTAACTAACATATTCACGGTGATCCATGCCGCAAATATACAAGTGAATGCTCATATAAAATATCGTATATAAAAGTCCCCCTTTTTCATAGATTTTTTCATTTCTAAGAGAACAGGTTTGTTTATGACGTATCTACCCAGCTGAACGCCTGATTATTTGTGATTACCGCTCCCACAAATACACGTTCTAACTTATTGATCTCACGCTTTTCTACATTCATAAAGAGTGCCGAAATATTACCTACTGCAGGCATTGCTTGTCCCGATCTAGGCACAGAAGCAAGTAAAATAAAGTTCTTCATGACAGACCCCATTAATAGCACTACCCAAAGCATGTACGTCATAACTTCCATGTTCCCTTCCCCTTTCAGTAATGTAGTTTTATAGGTTACCGATCTATTTAAACCCGTACTGGTAAGCTGTTGTTTTTTTAGTCCTCCTTTCGAACTTACCAATTTATGTGGTGTTATCTGTGATTATACGTACCTTCACACAAAATGTTTGTCACAATGTGCTTTTGTTTAAAAGTTTCTATCAACAAAAATTCGCTTTTCCATACAAAAAAGAGCAGATTGAGCACTGCTTTTTGTATAATGTTTATAATAGGTGTGAATTTGTTAGCGAGTTCACGCTGATTATGATAGAAAAAGACGGAGACATTCCTATTGTTTTCAGTCTGAACGATTTACTGTAGAAAAGAGGAGGAAAATCATGTCTGTACTTAACGAAATTCTAGCGTTTAATCACAAATTTGTTGAAAACAAGGAGTATGAGCCTTTTCAAACTACCAAGTTTCCTGACAAAGGACTGGTTATCGTTTCCTGTATGGATACGCGCTTAACTGAACTTTTACCTCATGCAATGAACATTAAAAACGGTGATGTAAAGGTTGTAAAATCAGCAGGAGCGATAATCTCACATCCTTTCGGTTCCATCATGCGAAGTATTTTAGTAGCCATCTATGAGCTAAAAGCAGAAGAAGTATTGGTGATCGGTCACTATGATTGCGGAATGAGTAATGTAAATCCTGATAAATTTATTACAAGTATGAAGGAACGCGGAGTACAAGATGAGACACTTGATACGCTAAAATATTCTGGCCTAAACCTTAAAGAATGGCTAAAAGGATTTGACAGTGTGGAAGATTCGGTAAGAAACAGTGTGGAATTAGTAAGGAACCATCCCCTCCTTCCTGAGGGAATAAGCGTTCACGGTCTTGTAATCGATCCTTCTACAGGAAAATTGGATGTTGTAGACCGGGAATAGTTGAATAGAAAGAAAAGGCAATGCGACTTGACGTATTGTCTTTTTTTTAAAAAAACGATCTCAATCAGGCCTGAAACTTTTTTAAAATAGTAAAATCCTCCTGCTGTTTATACGTTTAGAATCTTTGCATTCCGTGAATACACATTATAACTTCGTATAAAGGAGAGGATGTAAGAAATGGTAAAACCTATTGTACATGAATTTAACTCTCAACAAGAATTGATTGCAGCTGCAAGCGATTTGAAAGCGAAAGGTATTCATGAAGACAACCTCTATGTCCTATCACACGAAAAAAATGACACCCGAGATCTTGCTGATCATGCCGATATCAATACGATCGGTTTAAAAGAAGAAGGATTAGGCACTGCTTTAAGCAACGTGTTTGAATCACGAGGAGACGAGCTTCGCAAAAAGATGACCGAAATGGGGTTATCTGAAGGAGAAGCAGATCAATATGAAAAAAGACTAGATTTAGGCAAGATCCTCTTAATCGTAAAAGATGAAGGCAAAGTAACCAATTTACCTTAATAAAATGAAAGAGTCGCTGAGTCCTTTTTAAAAAGGGTTTAGCGGCTCTTTTTACTTTTTTATGCAGATTGTTTAACATCGTACTTTGCAGCATTCACTTCTTGCAGCTTAAATATAGCTTTTTTCATTTCTTGTTTTGTTTTCCATTTATAAAAAAGGGTCAGATATCGCTCAATCGGATGCTTTGGAGCAGTGCCTTCACACATCCATGTTAAGTGTGTTGAATCCGGATTATCTGACAAGAAATCCATTCGCCACTTTAAGACCGTTTCACCTCTATTCAATCGAATTTGATAAGAAATGCTTTTAAAAGGCACACAACGATCTATTCGTAGACAAGCCGGCGTTCCGTTTGACTCCCAATATTGAGCAGCACCTTCACCTTTTTCAGGTCCAACATATAAAAAAGCGATTTCATCGTTATCGTCCATTTGCCACTCTGTCCACCTTTTTACATGTAACAGCTCTTCGAATAGTTTCTCAACCGGACATTTTATAAATGCAGATTCTTTCACCCTCCATTTCACTGGAATGATTAAAGAAACCAATAAAAAAACTGAAAAGACTAAACCTATGATGATCCCATACACCATGTGCATCCCTCCTCTCTCAATTCTATTTAAAAAAATTTCCTTTCATGCGGTTTCTATCGTGGATTTCGGGGGAATGAAAAGAGGACGAGGAGGAGTAACGATGAACTTACACAATGGGCAGCTATTTTGGCCTACCACATATAAAAATGAAGAAAATTATCCAGTACTTGAAGAAAATATCACATGTGATGTACTGATTGTTGGTGGCGGAATGTCTGGGGCACTTTGCGCTTATACGTTAAGCAAAGAAACAGATTTAGACGTGGTCGTAATCGACAGACGAAAACCCGGATTTGGAAGCTCTTCAGCTAACACAGGCCTTCTGCAGTTTTCCAGCGACAAGATGCTTCATGAGCTTATTGAACAAAAAGGCGAACAAGATGCCGTATATTTTTATCAGCTCTGTCAACAAGCTGTAGAAAGTCTAACAACGATTGCCCAGGAACTTTCTGAAGATCCTGAGTATCGAAAACAAAAAAGCTTGTACTATGCCAGCACGAGGGAAGACGCGGCCAGACTCGCTCGAGAATACGAAGCGTTACAGAGATATGATTTCCCTGTCGAGTATCTCGAACCTCAGGAGATCGCATCCCGATTTGCTTTTACAAAAGAAGCAGCACTTGTAACGGGTGGAGATGCAGATGTAAACCCTTATAAATTTGTTCAGATTATGTTAAAAGATGCAGCCAAAGCCGGAGTAAGAATTTTTGAAGAAACTCCCCTTATGCGTAAAACGAAAACCGTACACGGATTTACATGTGAATCAGAGAAGGGAACCGTACAAGCGCGACATATCATTTTTGCAACAGGGTATGAGAATGATTTCCTTGCCCAGCAATTAGGAGCAGACATTAATCGATCCTATGCGATAGCAACCGAACCTCTCCCTTCTTTAAAAACGTGGTACAAAGAATGGATGATTTGGGAAACAAAGCGACCGTATTTGTACATGCGAACGACGAAGGACGGAAGAATAATAGCTGGCGGTCTAGACGAAGATAAGCCTGAAGCTCCTCTAAATGACGGGATCATCAGAGAACGCGGAGAGCGCATCGTTGAAAAAATTATCGAACATTTTCCAGACCTTTCGCCGGAAATTTCACATTCTTGGTGTGCCACTTTCGGTGAATCCCATGACGGTCTTCCTTATATCGGTGAACACCCGAACCGTCTAGGTGAATATTATTGCTTAGGCTTCGGCGGCAATGGAACCGTCTATAGCATGCTTGGAGCGGAAATTATTAAAGATTTAATCACAAAAGGCTTCCATCCCGCTTCAAGATTGTTCACCATTGCACGGGCGGTTAGCTTGTAGATCATAGGTTGAAGACACCTCTCTCTTTTTAGTAGAGGGGTGTTTTTTTATGCACACAAAAAATTCCACAATATGGTTAATTATGTGATCAACCGACTTTTTTATTTGATCAAGCGCCATTTTTATGTGATGTTGACTCATTTTTATTTGATGACCCCTTATTATTATGTGATGGCGTAATTTTGATGTTTATCAAACTTCATCAAAAACAAAAAGCCAGCTAAATGTAGCTGGCTTCCACTTAATTATGAAGCAGTCGGTGCTGCTGCAATTTGTTGTTTAATAAAATCAATTGACTTCTTATTAAAAACCTCCGGCTGATCGACATTGCAGACATGTCCACAATCTTTAATCGTCAATAGCTTTGAATGTTTTTTCTTATCAATAAAAGCCTGTATCGGCGGCAAAAACATATAATCTTCTTCACCCATAATATATAGCGTGGGGATAGGAATCTCTTTTTTTGTTAAGTTGTGCAAAAACGGATTTATTCTCAGCGTCAGTTTAAACCACCGCTTAAATTCTTTCTGACAAAGTTTTTTAGCTTCACCAATAAATAACGATCTTGAAGCTTCATGTCTTTTTTTCGGCATAATCACCCAAGCAAAAAGGCTGTACAGCCACATGTAGGGAATGAAAGACTTACAAAGGTTTCCTACTGCGATCAAAAATCGCGAACGGAAATTCATCTTCGTAACCGCTCCACCTAGTGTCATGGAGGCAACGCGTTCTGGCTTTACTTCAGCTAACGTTTGAATAAGTATCGTTCCGAGTGAAATTCCTACAAAATGCGCTTTCTGTATCTTTAGATGATCCATAACCTCAAGAACATCAAGACTTACTTCTTTGAAAGAATATTTTTTTAATAAGAAAGTGTCCGATTGTGATTTGCCATGACCTCTTAGATCGACAAGCAAAATATTAAAGTGTTGTTTAAATTCTCTTAACTGTTTATACCAAATGGATGAACTGCCCCCTGCTCCATGGACAAAAATCACCCATTGATGATTTTTTTCGTGTGTATATGTTTTGTAATGAAGCAAAAAGTACTCCTCCTAGTGGTTAAACGTCTATGAAATTCCAATCTTCATTTTAGCATACAATTAAAAGTTTTGTACCCACCTTAAGGGAAAAGAATGTGTACATACTGGAAACATAATACGTTTGTCTTTATACTATAACTATATAAACGAAAAGAACGGCAGGAGGTTTCAGGAAAATGGCAAAAGAAAGTTCATTTGATATCGTCTCACAAGTCGATCTATCTGAGGTAGACAATGCGATCAACATTGCATCGAAGGAGATTACAACACGCTATGATTTTAAAGGAAGCAAAAGTGAAATTACACTTGATAAGTCAAGCGAAGAGCTCGTTTTAGTATCTGATGATGAATATAAGCTTGAACAGCTTAAGGATGTTCTCATTACGAAGCTTATTAAGCGTGGGGTACCAACAAAAAACCTAGATTACGCTAAGATTGAACAAGCGTCGGGCGGAACCGTTCGTCAACGCGTTAAGCTTGTAACCGGAATCGATAAAGAAAATGCAAAGAAAATTAACACCTTGATCAAAAATTCCGGATTAAAAGTAAAAAGCCAGGTTCAAGACGATCAAGTACGGGTAACAGGAAAGAACAGGGACGATCTGCAGCAGGTCATTGCAGCTGTAAAGGAAGCGAACCTGCCTATTGACGTACAGTTCATTAATTATCGATAACCATAGTGAAAGCCTCTCTATTTACGGAGAGGCTTTTTTTACACCGATTCTTTTTTGTCGCTCGAATCTAACAGCTTCATCTGCTCGAGTTCCAGTCTCATCTTTTGTGTCTCGATTACATAGTTGTCGTGCTTTAGTCGTTCAAGTTCAAGCTCATCTTTTATCATCTTATGTTTCAGTTTTGTCTGTGATTTAAAATGTCCTAAGACGATTGCGATAATTGGAATTGAGAATATCATAATGACTGAGATTATTCCGGTCATAGTACTCCTCCTAGAATTTTTTACCTTCTTATCCAATAATACCAAATATTAACATGGTTCGCATACCCATCAAGGGAACTTTTCCTTATGCCTTCAAGATACCGCTTTTTGTACGGCTTTTTTAATAATGATTTCGGTCTGCTGAGCAAGCTCTTTCGCCTCAGTCTGTTGAGGATAGATAGGAGGGTGCACTTCAATAATAACTTCTGCTGGTTTAATCCAATACCCCTGCTGCTCCATAATTTTATAAGAACCATTGATAGTAACCGGTATAATAGGAACACCTGACTTTGTCGCTAATTTAAAACTTCCCGCTTTAAAACTAGCCATGTCGTTTCCTTTACTCCTCGTCCCTTCTGGAAAGATCACAAGCGAAGTTCCGTTCCGAAGCAGTTGTGCACCTTCATTGATCGCTTTTACCGATTGTCTTACATTATTTCGGTCCATAAACAAACAATTCAGCTGCTCCATCCATGTACCAATAAACGGCATTTTTTTCACTTCGATCTTTGAAATAAAAGCTTTCGGTTTCTCGATATACCCTAATAATAATGGAATGTCAAAATTACCTTGATGGTTGCTCACAAATAACACAGCCGTGTCTTTTGGTATGTTTTCTTCCCCATTCACCGTTATACTAGATCCGCTAAGTTTCACAAGAGATTGTGACCACTCTTTTACTTTTTTATCTACTAATTCGTCACGTTCTTCAATCCTGCCCGTTTGCTGCAAATGTTTGACGCGATATAACGCTGGAATATATGTAATCAATATCCCCCAAAAATAAAAAAACCATATAATCGTACGCAAAACGTTCCCCCACTTTAACTAATTGTTAGTTCACCAGCTCTATCTGTCGGTGATTGTCTTAAGCTGTGTGCTGGAAAGATAAATGTCCAAGGCATACTTGTCTCGGCAGGAATTTCCAACGTATAAACGGACATGAAATCCGCTACTATCTGTTCTTCCTCTTTATAAACCACTCTTTTTCCTAACAGTGAAAATGCTTCTTTAGAATAGTTATTTAATAAAACTGTTACAAGAAATTCGTCTTTATGATTGAATGCGGTCTTTACTAACACAGCCTGTTGTCCTTCTTTTTGTTCATGATGAATGTCAGAAAATATTTGTTCGATGTTCAATCTGTCTCGCTGTGCTAAAGTCCTATCCCACGCTGGTTCGAATACCAGTTTTTGCAAGGTGCATCACCCCTTTGATTCATATTATCATATTTTTTTATCCATTTTTTCAAAAAAGATGTTATTCCGACAATCTTCTTGGGTATATCTTCCTTGTATCTAAATTTACCCATAATTAGAAAGGAATGTGAATGATTTTGAGAAAATCGTTTTTTGCACTACTTGCAGCATGTTTGTTGTTAGCTCCTGTAAGCGCTTTAGCCGAAGGAAATGATTCATCTAAAGCACAAACACAAACACTTACACAAAATGTACTCAACATTGATTCCAGCGTAACGGCATTTTCTAATTTTACCGTAAGTCCATCCATGCATAACTTAACAGGAGCGATAACGCTTAACGGAAATGTACCAGACGCTGAGAAAAAAATGCATCCTGTCTATAAGTTTAAACTTGAGAACAAGACTATGGGTACGCTCAGCGGATTAACCGTAAACATCCCTTATCCTCCAGAAACTCAGCTAGATACCTCCTTTCCCCATGAAGTTCTTATTACGGAAACCAACAAAAACCGAAACAAAGAAGATATTCACTTAACCTATGACACTTCCACTGGAATCAATTTAACACTTCCGGATATGGAAAAGGATGAGATCTTAACCTTTGATGTAAAATTTTTCTTGCTTGGATTAGAAAACGATGATGACGATGATGATGACGATGACGAGGAAATGATCGATCTAACAAAGATCATCATTAAACCAGACGCAAAAGTAATAGAATGGTTTAAAAATGATGTGAAAATAAGACTGATGCTTATGCTGAACAATACAAACAACAAGGATATGGAAAAAGTAATCCTGAAAATGAAACTCCCTGAAAGTCTTGAAATCAATGAAGCAATGATTTCTGGGATAGAAGGTGCAACGATCACCATTAAAGACGGGTACGCCATGATTTATCTGCCAAAGGTAGTAATGCATGATTCAAATATCGTTCTGCATTTTAACATAAAGAAAATGGAAGGATGGGACAAACTACAGCTCCCGCTTACGATTGGAATGGATGGGATGACTGATGTTCCTCTTGCTCCTCTTACTTTCACGATAAAAGATTCACCTGTGATCGATTGGAAGAAGATTTTTGCTAAAGGTGAATTTACGGCTGAAATGAAAAAAGACAAGCTTTGTTTAGATTACATGCTCTACCTTGATAATAAAAACGGGACAGCTGCAAATTCGTATAAACTGCGACTTCTCTTGCCCGATTCTGTTAAAGTGGAAGACCTTGAAGTATCCGGCATAAAAGGTGCCAAAATTGAAATGGATAAAGACGGTATTGTTTGGATCATCATCCCTTCTTTAGAAACAGGAATAACAAAGCTTCACGTCAGTTTAACAGGAACCTATTCAGGTACGGGTGATGAGCTTTCTACAGATCTCATGACAGAAGGTGCTACTGGCGTTACCGCTTCCCTTTCTACAACCGTTAAAGGTCTTTCTTCTACAGACAGTGAGGCACCAGTCGTTGTTACAGATACAGAAAAACCCACTCTTGCTTCAGGAAACACGCTGCCGAAAACAGGAAGCCCGTTTAGCCAATTAACGTGGACAATGATCGGAACGTTGTTTGTGCTATTAGGAATCGGACTGTACTATAAAGCAGTTCGGATGCAGGCATGAATCCAAAAACAATAAAGCGCGGAGGGATTGCCGTCTTTATGATCGGCCTTGCCCTTCTCGTTTTTCCTATGATCACAGGCTGGCAAACAAATAATGAACAAGCGGCACTAGAAAAAGAATGGAATGCGTTAAACACACCATACGACAATCCGCTTAAACTTCCTGCAGTAAAAGCAGCAAAATCGACGAACACAGAAAAAGATAACGATCCGAAAGCTTCTGAAACAGCAAAAGGACAAGCTCTCAAAAAGGGAGTAATCGGGAAGATGTCGATTCCTAAAATCGATTTGCAATCCATGATGGTACCAGGTGTTTCACAAAAAGACCTTCAAAATGCAATTGGATGGATGACATCAACCTCTTTTCCAGGTGAAAAAGGCAATAGTGTCGTGGCTGGGCACCGTTCACATTCGTACGGACAGTTCTTTCATCGCTTGGATGAAGTGGAAAAAGGTGACACCATAAAAGTAGAAACGACTTCCGGACCCATCCTTTATCGAATCTATGAAAAAGTTGTTGTAACACCGGATAACCTCTCCGTTCTAGAAGCTAAAAAAGAAGAAGAGATTACATTGATAACATGTGAGCCTCTTTACTCCGATGAGTTCCGTTTAATCGTAAGAGCTGAACGTATCAATTAATCAAAAAAACTACCTCAGATCAACCGTGTAGCCCACGACCCTGAGGTAGCTTTTTTATTATTTATGACTCTTTTCTAAAGAATTATTGCTTTTGGAATCTTTTTTCTCTCATCATATAAAAGTTACGCAAGGTCCGAGACTCCTAAGGTAGCAATGTGCCAGGTGAGACACAACTAGCACAGAGCGCCAAGGAGGCTCACCGCACGCCCCGTGGAAAGCGAGCAACCTGGAGCGGAAATCAATCACTCTCAAGAACAACATAGCATGGGAAAACAGCTTATTTATAAATAGAACTAGCAGCTTCTAAAAGGTTTTTTTTTGCCTTCTTGCTGTCCGTTCCTTCTTTTATTAAATACTCCATCTTATGATACAAGCCATCTTCTTTCCAGCTTAAGATTGGCAAGTCACTGTTTCCAGAAAAATACGCTTTCGTTCCGTTTGTAAGCTTAACCACTTCTTCGGTTTTTAGCTTTTCTCCATTTTGAAGGAACGTTGAAATGCGATAAGCAAGATAAACATTCTGCCCTTCCTGTTTTGGATAGAATACTGTATCCAGCAGGATGTTTCTCTTTTCACCCCAATCGGATATCTGGAAAGTAGACAATACGACTTTAAACGGCAGCTTATCTGGCAATTCTAAAGAAAAGGGCACAGCTTTTTGTGCAGCCTCTTTTGATACCGGTTCATAGTACCTTGGATAAGCACCTTTCGGATGATCTTGCAGCTTTAAGTCCTTATCGTTCAAAGTACCCATCGCCTTACTCTGACAGCCTACAAGAAAGACAATCAAAACTATATAAACCCAAAAATGCTTCCTGTTCAAATCGCCCCACCCATTCCTTTAGTTTTTAATGGAAGAAGGTACCTTAACTCTCCAATTATGATCACACGTTGCTTTAATGATTCCTCTTTTTAACATGTAATTGGCCATTAGCTCTGAAACATCAATAGGTATGTCCTTTATGACTTTCTTTCCTTTAAACATAAGATAATCTCCGCCCCCACCAGCACGGTAGTTGTTCATTACTACGTTATAAACTTGACTATCTTTAACTTCCTGATCTTTATACGATAATTCCGTGATCCGCTCACCAATCGGTCTTGACAAGTCGATCGTATACGAAATTCCTTCCCACATGTCATAATTGTAATGCTGTGGCTTCGGAACTGAAAAAGCCGGATTAACCGAAACTTTACCATCTTTGTTCACCATAAAATAAGCTGCCGAACGCTCAAGAGCTTCTCTCATGTCCTTACCGGTAATCTCGATCACTTTTAGCGTATTTGGATAAATATAGTTGGAAACAATATCACGCATGGTAACATTGGAAGAAAATCCTTTTGATTTGTTATCAAAAAGAGCTGTACTTGAGATATCAACTCCAGCGGCATCCATCTGCACTTTGTTGATAAATTCAATCAGCGGATTATCACGCAATCGCGTTTCCATGCTATTCGTAATCTCCATGTCTCCCTCAATGACACCGATGGGCTGATCAAGCCACTTCTGAGCTCTTTCTTCATATGGAGAGATCAATCTTAGCACGTGTTCGTGGGCATCGTACCCTTTCGTTGAGAGGTTGGCTGATTTTTTGTGTGTGATTTCCCATCGATCTTTTCTATTTCTAACTGTTATTTCTACATGACCTACTGCATTTCCTTGTGTACCTGGCTGAATTAAGGCCACGCCATTAATTTCTTTGTCTTCGATCAGACGGTGCTGATGACCTGTTAAGAGTACGTCTATTCCTTCAACTTCCATACAAAGCCTATATCCTTGATTCTCTTCTGTAAGTGCTTCTGTTGGCTCTCCTGTTTCTAGATCTCTTTCAAAACCTCCATGATATGAAACGATGACCACATCTGCTTGTTCTTTTAAAAGGGGAACATATCGGTTTGCCGTTTCAACAGCATCTAAAAACGTAATGCCAGCAATATGTTCAGGGTTTTCCCAATTCGGGATATAGTGTGTTGTCAGACCTAGAACTGCGGCTTTTAGCCCACTATCGAATGTTTTTATGACATAGGGCTGTCCAAAAATAGGTTCACCCGATTTTTCCCAGATAATGTTTGCGGACAACCATGGAAATTGAGATTCGCTGACGGTTTTTTGTAAAAGAGGAAGACCATAGTTAAATTCGTGATTGCCGATTACAGCAGCATCAAATTTAAGCTCGTTTAATAGAAGAACCATCGGATTCATAGATTCCTCGCCTATTCTAGCGTAATGATAAGTGAGCGGTGTGCCTTGTATAAGATCTCCATTATCGATCACGATACAATTCTTATGTTCTTCTCTTTTCTCTGTTATTAACGCTGCAGCCTTTGCTAGACCCAGGTCAGCTTTTTGATTGTTTCCATATGTTATAGGAAGTACATTTCCATGAATATCACTCGTAACAAAAATATGTAGGGATTGTTCCAATAAAACCAACCTTCCTTTCCAACATCTATGTAGTACCATTATACAATTTTACTATTATTAGTACCTTTACAAAATTTTTACTTTACATTTATATAAATATGATATTATAAATAAGCAAGAAAATTTTACATATTATATGGGGGTTCGACAACAATGTTTAAAAAACTAGCAACAGTCGGCATGTCCGTATTACTTGCCGGATCAGTTTTAGCCGGATGTAGTTCCGACGAAAAAGAAACTACTGGTAAATCCGGGGATGGCTATGTACCAAAAGAATTAACGGTACAATTCGTTCCTTCTCAAAACGCTGAATCTTTGGAAGCAAAGGCAAAGCCGCTTGAAAAATTATTGAAAGACGAGCTCGGAATTGATGTGAAAGTAAGTGTTTCCACTGACTATAACACGATTATCGAAGCGATGAAATCCAAAAAGGTAGATGTAGGTTTTCTTCCTCCAACTGCTTATGTATTAGCAAAAGAAAACGATGCAGCTGAAGTCATTCTTCAAGCACAACGTTATGGTGTAAATGAAGAAGACGGTTCTCCTACGGATGATCTTGTAGCTGAATACCGTTCTATGATTGTCGTAAAAGCTGATTCTGATATTAAAAGTTTAGAAGATCTTAAAGGGAAGAAAATGGGCTTCCAGAACGTAACTTCATCTGCTGGATATGTATGGCCTGCTGTTGAAATGATGAACGCTGGAATTGATCCAATGGCTGATGTGGAAACTGTAACATTAAAAGGACATGACCAAGCGGTTCTAGCTGTTCTTAACGGAGATGTAGATGCTGCAGCGGTATTTGAAGATGCTCGTAACATTGTTAAAGGGGATTATCCTTCTGTATTCGATGATGTTCGCGTTCTTCACCGTACTGAGCCAATTCCAAACGATACGATTTCTGTTCGTTCTGACATGAGTGATGAGTGGAAAACAAAAATCCAAGACGCTTTTATTAACATTGCTAAAAGTGAAGAAGGAAAACAAATCGTGAAAGATATCTACTCTCACGAAGGTTATTCTAAGTCTGAAGATAAGATTTTCGACATTGTTCGTGAATATGGAGAAAAAGTGGCTGAGTAATCTATATTAAGCAACAAACATGATAACCGCATGAGGTCACACCCTCTTTGCGGTTTTTCTTTTGTCCCGTATAGATAATAAAAAATTTGCAGGAATGTTTCTGGTTTTGTCGAAATTTCAAATGTTACATGAATCTAGCAGAAAGTTGGTCCACCTACATGATAGAGTTCAAGAATGTCTCAAAAGTATACCCAAATGGAACAGTTGGCTTAAACAACATTAATCTCACTATTGAACCTGGAGAGTTTGTTGTAATCGTAGGACTTTCCGGAGCAGGCAAATCGACGCTGCTTCGATCCATAAACCGGCTGCATGAAATTACAGATGGAGAGATTGTCATTCATGATCAATCCATTACAAAAGCAAATGGAAAACAGCTGTTAAAAATCCGCCGTGATATTGGTATGATCTTTCAAAACTTCAATCTAGTAAAACGCTCGTCCGTGTTGAAGAATGTTCTGTCAGGTAGAGTTGGATACCATTCCACATTACGAACCGTTCTCGGAATGTTCCCAAAAGAAGACATTGATCTATCTCTTCGCGCCTTAGAGCGTGTTAATATTTTGGAAAAAGCTTATTCCCGTGCAGATGAACTCTCAGGCGGACAGCAGCAACGTGTATCCATCGCCAGAGCGTTAGCACAAGAAGCGAAGATCATCTTAGCTGATGAACCCGTTGCCTCTTTAGATCCATTAACGACTGTTCAAGTAATGGATGATCTGCAGCGTATTAACCGAGAGCTGGGTATTACAACAATTGTTAACTTGCACTTTATTGATCTTGCCAGACAATATGCTACTCGAATTATCGGGTTACGTGCCGGAGAAGTTGTTTTTGACGGCCCTGTATCTGAAGCAACAGATGATAAGTTCTCTGAAATTTATGGTCGTGAAATCAGTGAAGATGAGTTGCTAGGTGAAACAGTATGATGAAAACGGAATGGAATCAAGAAAAACAGACACTTAAACCTCTTGGTCATGTTCCAGATCCGCCAAGCAAATTTAAGCATTATGTAACGGCACTTTTTATTATTGGTCTACTTTTCGCTAGTGCTTATCAGACTGAAGCGACATTCGAAGAATTGATTCTAGGACTTCCAGAGATGGCCAAATTAATGGAACAGATGCTGCCACCTGACTGGGCATACTTTGAACCTATCGTAGAACCGATGCTTGAAACCATTCGTATGGCTGTTCTAGGAACGACGTTTGGTGCGATCATGGCTGTTCCTCTTTCCCTGCTCGCGGCATCAAACGTTGTGAAAAGTAAAATTCTTTTTTATCCAACACGCATGTTTTTAAATTTGATTCGTACAATTCCTGATTTGCTTAAAGCTGCAATCTTCGTGGCAATCTTTGGTCTTGGTGCGATACCGGGAATTCTGGCTCTAACCTTCTTTTCACTTGGACTCATATCCAAACTATTATATGAAACGATTGAAGCGATCGATAAAGGACCTCTCGAGGCGATGACAGCGGTCGGCGCCAACAAGATACAATGGATCTTTTTCGGTGTAGTGCCGCAAATTTCAGCCCATTTTATGTCGTACACCCTTTACACGTTCGAGGTAAACATCCGTGCTGCTGCCGTTCTTGGTTTAGTTGGTGCAGGCGGGATTGGCCACTATTATGAAAAAACGCTCGGCTTTTTACAATATGACCGGGTTGCGTCCATCATCATTTTTACACTCGTTATTGTTTTGATCATTGACTACACAAGCACGAAGATACGGGAGAAATTATTATGAGTACGTATTCTGTTAAACGACCACCTCGAAAGATTTTTTTTAAGCTGACTATTTTTGTATTATTGACACTTCTGTATGTTTGGTCTTTTGCCGGCATTGAGTTTAATGGTTTTAAAGAAACCGCAGCTATCATTTCTAAAGCTATCCTTTCTGGAATCTTAAATCCAGATTGGGATTATGTGTATTTACCCGAAGGAGAAGACCTTCTTAGAGGCTTGCTTGATACACTTGCCATCGCCGTTCTAGGTACTTTTATTTCGGCTATCCTTTGTGTCCCTTTTGCCTTTTGGGCAGCAAACAACATTAGCAAATTTAGACAGATTTCAGGAACAGGAAAATTTGCTCTAAGCATCGTTCGTACGTTCCCTGAGATCATTATGGCGATCATTTTTATTAAGGCTGTAGGACCTGGATCATTTGCCGGTGTTTTAGCACTAGGGCTTCACTCGATCGGGATGCTTGGAAAGCTGTTTTCAGAAGCGATCGAAAACATGGACTTAGGACCAACAGAAGCCTTGCTTGCAACAGGCGCGAACCGCTTCCAAATTCTTTGGTTTGCCGTGCTTCCTCAAGTATTTCCTGACTTTTTGTCTTACACGCTTTATCGCTTTGAGATTAATGTTCGTTCCGCTACAATCTTAGGGGTAATCGGAGCAGGAGGAATCGGTACGCCGCTTATTTTTGCCCTTACTTCGCGTGACTGGAACCGTGTAGGAATCATCTTGCTCGGAATTGTAGTGATGGTTACGTTGATCGATATAATCTCAGGTTACCTTCGCAGACGAATTGTTTAGTGATTTCGACAGACAGCTTTTACAGGCTGTCTTTTCTTGTGCGAAAATGTATCATTTAAAAACTCAAGAAATCAAATGACTTCTTGAGTTTATCTGTTGTATTTTTTGTTACTTTTTATTCATCTCACTAAACGTTTGCACAAAATCGATAATTGCGGGTCCTAACAAAACGATAAAAAGACTTGGGAAAATAAACAGCACTAAAGGAAACAGCATTTTAACAGGCGCTTTCATTGCCGCTTCTTCCGCTCGCTGCTTTCTTCTGTCTCTCACTTCTGCAGATTGAATCCGCAGCACCTGAACCATTCCAATCCCCAATTTTTCAGCTTGTAGAATCGCACTAATAAAATAGCTCACTTCATCAACACTCAGACGTTCCCTGATTTTCCCGAGCGACTCACGACGGGTTTTACCTAACCTCATCTCCTCTAAGCAGCGATGAAATTCTCCTGTTAGAACACCTTCTTTTTTTGAGACGAGTTTGCTAAGTGCTCCATCAAAGCCCAATCCAGCTTCTAGACTAACCGTTAATAGATCCAAAACATCTGGCAGTTCACGTAACGCGAAATAGTTTCTTGTTTTTATTTTTTGTTTTAAATAAAAACCGGGCAGGAACGCAGCCACTCCTAATCCTAGAAGAAAGAATAATAATCCTGTTCCGAAAGCTACGTTTAATAGCTTGCTATACAATACGGAACCGATTGGAAAAAAAATAAAAAGTGCGATCTGCATCATACGATATTCAACAGGTGTCATTCCAAATGGATTTCCTGCCTGATTTAATAACTTTTCGATTTTCGCTTCTTTTTCTCCAGGCATTCTTCTCTTAAAGCTTCGTTTGAATTCCTTCCATAGGGGCCAGATAAACCGGTTTGAAAAGGAAACAGGCATGTCTAGAGTGACGGAGGTTTCCAGGTTGCTTCTTTGTCCATTCATTCCTAATGCCGATGATAAACGCCTTTCTACAAACTGCTTTTTCTCACTCGCCCAAACATAGATGGAGTACGCAATGAGGGTAATGGTTATAAAAAAAGTAAGATACATCATCTTTTTACACCTCAATTGTTGTGATTTTTCGGATAAGGATAAAACCTATGATTCCTGATATGGATCCACATGCAATCATCACCCAGCCGATCATGTTCTCAAAAAGTGTTCCAATGTAATTAGGTTCAATTACATATAAAAGGATCGCTAAAATCAGGGGGAGGAGTCCGATAATAATACCTGACAGTTTCCCTTGTGCAGTCAAGGTTGTAATTTGACGCTGAATTTTGGTCCTGTCTCGGATGGTTTCCACAATTTTCTCCAGAACCGTGGCAAGATTACCACCTACTTGGCGCTGAATAATTATTGCTTGAATCATCAGATCAAGGTCCTCACTCGGCATCCTCACTTTTAATTCATTTAGTGCCTCCTCAATCGTGCTTCCGTATTGCATTTCTTTCAGTACCCTCTCCATCTCTTCTTTAACAGGAGATTGTGCTTCTTCAACAACCGTTAACAGCGCTTGAGGAAAACTAAACCCTGCCCGCAAAGAGCCAATAACCGTAGTAATTAAATCAGGGAGACCTTCATTAAATTGTTTGACACGCTGTTTTTTCTTTTTCTTTACCCAGATTCCGGGTGTGAAATAACCAATCCCTGCACCGATTATTAAGAAGAAGAAGGAGTTGGTAATAAGCAAAAGAAGCATTCCTAAAAGGGATACTATGATCCATTGAAACATGACATACTCCTCAGATTTCAAAGGAATACCTGCTTGCTCGAGCATTACAGATAACTTTTTGTTTTTTTCCTTCGATAACACTTGATCTCTCACTTTTTGCTTATACATTTGAACTTGGACAAATACGTTAAAATTGGACGGCTTTACTTTTTTTCCGTCTTTAATTTCTAAAAAGTGTTTCATCCGCCGTTCTAATCGTTTATTTGACATAAAAATAAGCTTTAACATTCCATAAAAGAACAAAAAGGCAGTTACTAGGATAAGGAGTAAAAACAAATACGTCATCACTCTCAATCTCCTTCCATAAACACACTCGTTGGAATGTGTATACCCGATTGTTCCAGGCGTTCAAAGAATTTTGGCCTCACGCCTGTAGGTGATAAGCGCCCTATTATCTTTCCGTTCTCATCCACACCTTCTTGTTTATATTCAAAAATATCCTGAAGGACAATCACGTCACCTTCTAGTCCTTGTACTTCCGTTATATGCGTTATTTTCCGGGTTCCATCCTTGAGCCTGGCTTGCTGGATAATTACATCAACAGCACCTGCGATCTGTTCTCGTATCGCTTTAACTGGAAGATCCACTCCCCCAAGCAGTACCATTGTTTCAAGCCTGGCGATCATATCTCTTGGAGAGTTGGAGTGACCTGTAGCAAGAGAGCCGTCATGCCCAGTGTTCATCGCTTGCAGCATATCAAGTGCTTCTCCCCCACGCACCTCACCGATTACAATACGGTCAGGGCGCATACGCAAAGAGTTACGTACCAGGTCTCGTATCGTTATCGCTCCTTTTCCTTCAATATTTGGCGGACGGGATTCGAGTGAGATTACATGCTCCTGCCAAAGTTGCAATTCTGCAGCGTCCTCAATCGTAATAATCCGCTCATCCCCTGGAATAAATGCAGACAGAACATTTAAAGTAGTCGTTTTCCCGGAGCCTGTCCCCCCACTAACAAAAATATTTAAGTGAGCTTTTACACAAGCTTCAATGAATGCAGCCATCTCTCTTGTGACAGTCCCAAAATCTATTAAATTTTCAATCGTGAATGGATCTTTTGAGAATTTCCGGATGGTTATAGTAGGCCCAATCAATGATAACGGGGGAATTATGGCATTTACACGAGAACCATCTGGCAACCGCGCATCAACCATCGGACTGCTTTCATCAATTCTCCGGCCGATCGGCGCACATATTTTTTCTATCACATTTAGAACATGTTCTTCATCTCTAAATTGAATAGGAGTTAAAACGAGTTTTCCCTTTTTCTCGGCATAGACTTGATGAGGTCCGTTAACCATTACTTCAGTAACATTTTCGTCTAACAAGAGAGGGTTTATCGGACCAAAACCTGTTAGATCATTAATTAATTCATCAATAACTTTCTTTCGATCTACTGCCCCTCTAAAGGTTTCATCTTCTTTTATAAAATCAATGGCCATGCCATCTAGTTTCGGAATAATCTCTTCTACTGCCACATCTTTTAGTTCGTCTAAAATCTGTTTATGTAAAAGATTTTTAAGCTGTTGGTGTTTTGTTACTTTTTCCCTGCGTTCAGAAGACTTCACATTTGCTTTACTCTCTGTTTTTTTTACTTGTCTAAAGGAGGATATCAAATCTTTTTTTCCAACAGGCTGTTCTGCAGATTGTGTTTCTTCCAGAGAGGCTCCACCTGGATTCTTGGCCTGGATTTTTTCTAATAAACTCATGTATCCCTCTCCTTATCCTTTTACTTTCGATCTGCGAAAAAGTTTTCCTAATACACTTCCTGTTTTTGATTCTGCTGGTAAAAGAGTAATTTCTCGTCTCGTAGAAATCTGTTCAGCCATTTTAAAAACGGCCTTGGCAATGTCCGTTTTTCCTTGATTCACAACAAAAGGAATACCAATATTGAGTGATTGTGTGGCGATCTGCCAGTCGTTCGGGATAAAAATAGGACTTTCAATGTTCAAAATATCTGCTACGTCTCCCGCGTTAATAACACTTTCCATCGTGGAACGGTTAACGACAACCTGTACTTTTTCTTTTAACCCGAGCATGTCGAATGTTTCCATCATCAATTTCGTGTTTTTTAATGTAGCCATCTCAAGATTTGTAAGAAGTATAATTTGATCTGCTTTTTCAATAATAGGCAAATTGCGTTCTGGCAAACCTACACCGGTATCTGTTAAAACATAATGGTTCTCTAGCAATAATAAGTCCAGGATCTTACTAACAGCTTCTTCCCCGATCAAGTCGGCATACTCCGGTCTTTCAGGAGCAGCAAGGACCTTGATTCCTGATTCATGCCTGTTTAAATAGTTTGCAAGACTATGCTGATCCAACTGCTGAATTTCCTCTACGACGTCTTTTATCGTAAATGTAGTCTGAAGATCCAGCGCTAAGCTAACATCTCCAAATTGAAAGTCTGCATCCACAACACCGATCTGAATATTCTTTTTGCACAGGGCGACAGCAAGGTTTACCGTTAATACTGTACGGCCAATTCCTCCTTTGGCACTGCATACCGCAATCATTTCACCCCGTACCTGTCTTTTTACTTCTCTTTGATCTCGCAGTTGGCTCTCCATGATTGCCTACCCCTTTTTTTAGATATTCATCAATACTGAATTCTACTTTTTTGTTTTTAATTTGCTCCGCACGGCAAGATGGATGTTTCCGTTTTCTTCTGCATGAACAAGTTTTAATACATCGTCTGGAAAAAGCTCTAACGTTACAGAACTATATTCGACATACGGCTCACCTTCAACCGGTTCAATCATCTTTCTTCCAATCGCAAGGACCCGAACGTTTTCTGATAGCAATATCGTCTCGATTTTATTTCCATCTGTTGTTTTAGTGGAGGCAAAAACATCCACATAATCTTCTGGTTCAATCAAGTTAGATACAGACTGAACAAAATTCACACCTACTGATACTGCGCGAAATTGTTCTTTCACCTTTCTGCTCACTCGTAATGATTCTTCCGTTGTCGTACGTGCATTATGCTTTAAAAAGACTTCACCCTTCGCCATCTTTGTCGTGCTATAGTTGTTTTCAAGATCTGAAATGCTTTTCACTGATTCTGGATGCACGGAAGCTTCTGGTACATTTTCATGCGAAAGCATATCTGCTGTAATTTTTTCATTTTGTTTAATTTCCCGATTAGCGACTACAACCTTAACCGTATTCTCAGATAGAACGGTTGCCGCATTGTAGTTTCCCATATGGTTATAAAATAAAAAGGTTGTTATCAAACCCATTACAATAGCCATTCCTAAAATCAGTTTTGCTCTCATGTCTTCACCTACTCTGTTAGTCTTATACTAAATGCACCCTTACTTGCGTTAACGGTTTTTACAAAACCCGTTCCTGCCCGTTTGACAAACATGCCTGTGATGGAGGTGTCTTTAGAGTCCATCGGTTTTGTAATATAAAAGTAAGCGAAACCTTTTATTTTCACTTCTTTTAACTGCTTGCCGCCTGAATCTAGTTTTTCGTATACAGGTATTAAAATAATTCTTGAACAATCTCGGTGGTGTGTTTCACCTTCTGGATAGGGACAAGCATTGATTCTTTCCTTAATAGAAGAACGTGTCTTTCCTGCAATATTACCTGTTTGCGTTTCTAATATATCTCCAACCTCAAGTTCACTTTGATAACCGTACAACAAGTTATCTTCATACGTAGCAGCACCTGGACCACCAAGAGCAAGAACTCCAAAGTTACCCGCTTCTACACCGGTCTGATCTACTTTTAGTTTATATTCTTTGTTAAACTCTAAGCCTAAACCTTCATCGATCCCTAGCGGCGCGACACCGGCGGCTTTACCCATTGTTCCAAGCTCTGCTGCAGCATGAACGTTTACTGGGGCTGTATCAAAACCGAATAGCTGAGAAAATGTTAGCCTAACTTCCTTTGTAAGATCTACGCTCACTTTGTCTTCCATTGTGATGTGCATATTCTGCAAACTATGATTTTCACTATGTTTTTCAAGCGTTTCATGCACGATCATCCGTACAGAATCTTCCTTGTTTGTAAGCTCTTGAGCACCTGAGAGGACAGCAGCGTTAGCTGACTTTTGCAGGTGGCTTTTTGTTAAAAACAGTTTTCCGCCATCAATGACAAGTCCCGTCATTGCAATAAGTGCTAAAAGACTGAATGCAAACAGGACAATCGTATTTCCATCTTCTTTTCTTATTAAACGTTTCATCATCCATTCACCTCACTCGACCCGAATCGTTGAATTCGTTTCTACCGGTATCGTATCTCCAAATAATCTTCCAATTCCCGGTGTCATAAATGTATGGGGATAGGACAGAGTAACCGTCACATACTGTCCTGAATCTCTTGTGGAAGAGTCGGGTGTAATTCCAATTTGAAGAAGAGAAGAATCTTTTACTTGAACATAGTCCTTAGCAAATGCACGAATCTCCGTGTCATCTTTTCCAAGGCCTCCAAGTCTGACCGTTTCTTGAGTGGCAAGATGCAAGTGCATATACGTGTAAAATAGCTTTCCAAAATCAATAATGCCGATTACGAGCATAAGCAAAATGGGAAGAACAAGTGCCATTTCAACGAGAGATTGCCCTTTTTCATTGTTTCTCATAAGAGCACCTCTTTCATCAGTAGACAAACCATTGCACCACCCGCGATCGCAAGGCCATACGGATATGTTTGGGTCAAAGCCTCTTTTTCAATAAAAATAGGGAGTCTCATTCCAAATTTCCAGCATCCCATTGAATAAAGAATACCTTTTATCCTTGTAATCACTCCTTTTCTAAACAGCAAGATAAACAGAGCAATCACTCCACCGATCAAACCCATATAGATCGCCGTATAAAAAACAAATAAAGAACCTTTTAAAGCCCCTATTAATGCAAGCAATTTTACATCTCCCGCACCCATGCCGCCCAAGAGATAAGGAATAAGTAGCAGGCCTAGACCAAGCAAAAATCCTTTGAACGAGAAAAAAAGACCGGACCATCCAGATGCGATCATATGAGATAAAACGCCTATTAAAAGAGCAGGAAAAATGACCTTGTTATAGATTTTGCGGCTCTTTACATCCGTAATGACACATATGAATAAAACTGTTATTAAAATGGCATCAAACCACATTTGTATCACCCTCTATTAAAGAAAGTTCTTTCAATTCATCTTATCCTGCTTATAAACTTCGTTTAAAAAAGGCCTTACGTTAATGAACGTAAGGCCTTAATGTTGCCTTTTATTAAGGAGTTGTAGTTCCACCAGACTCACGGTTGGTTACCATGTCTTTTGCATCTGTAAACATTTCCACGATTTCTGTACGTAACAGTGCAAGTGCTCCAACTGCCGCAACTGCAATCAAACCTAAAACTAAACCATACTCTGTCATACCTTGTCCTTGCTCTTCTTTAATAAGACCCATTAACTTGTTTTTCATCGTGAATTCCTCCTATATATATGTTTTGAATGTCGATTAAAAGTTTGTGTCCCACTTTTGTCTGGCTTTTGGCGATCGTTCCAGACGGTAGCTCAATGACAGATTCAGCTTGCATGTACAATTTTCCGATCCTTTTAGGGGGTAGGCTTTCGTCAATCGCAACAATTCGCTTTTCACTGTCTAAATACAGTACATCAATCGCATAGTTCATAAAAAAAGTGTGAACTGAGCTGCAAGGTTTAATGTGTATGGCACACTCGTATGCAAGTTCTTTTGAAAACATAAGCCCTTTTAATCTTTTGAAAAAACTGTACGCCGGAATAACCTTTCGAGCGATGATTTTGCCCGTTTCTAGGTTAAGCAGCAAGTGGCACCCACCTCCATTTAATAAAATTTTACTTATTTACCGAAAAATGGGGTTTATAGACAAATAAAAAACACCCCGGGTTTCTTTCGGTAACTGGCTGGCATCATGTACGATCCAATGTCGTACACCTTAGCCCCTGTAGTTTTGCGTCACTGGCTTTCACCAGTTTTGCCTTTATCGAGATTCAGCGTGCTTTGTTGAAATGTAGCAAGATATGTCGGTGAATCTGACTTATAACTAAATTCTATCTTATGACCTACCCATAAAAAATCAGCCATGCTACTTATTTTTATCTTGCAAGTTTCACAGTTAATTTAGTAATAAAAACATATTAAACTTTTATTTATATAGGTCTAACGATTGAATTATTAACTGATTAACTCTACCCTTATCATTCAAATATCCTTTAAAACAGCTTAAAATTACTAAATATTCAGATAATTAATATAGGTAAATATATCTAATCGGCATTTTTTCCTATTCACTTACCTCGCTCACAACTTTTGACCTACATCCGCATTCGAAATGTTCCAGTTTTTTTAAAAAAAGTGAGTAGATTTTACAGGAATAACCGTCTAATTTAACGAATACTAATATCTTGTTCTTTTATAGAGAGAAAAGGGGGCATTACCATGAATGTAGAATCAAAACTAAAAAAGAAAAAGAATCCCTCGAATCATAAAGCTTTGATTCTTCCACTTGCAGTTGTTTTTCTTTTGATTGGACTAGTCGTCTGGAATAACATCCGCCAGGAGACTCAACTTCCAAACAAGGATTGGAGCCGCTCGATGAGCATCGAAACGGAGTCGATCAGCTCTGAACCCATTGCTTACAAGGAAGGGAATCAGTACCACGTCTATACTCATGTTGAAGAGGGTATACAGTCTATGATATTAGACAAAAATCTTCAGGTCGTTTCAGAAAAAACGGAAAAGCTGCCGATCGATGAAAGATCGAACTTCTGGACGAACGGTAAGCAGTTTGCTTTTATTTCGAACGGAGATCTAATTCTTTATGAAGGGGGTAAAGAGGTCGTTCTAGATACAGGTGTTGAATTCCTTGCAGACACAAAAGAACGCTTTGCCTACTCCAAAGGAAATGAAGTGTACGTTTTTGATCCAAACAGCAGAAGTACCAGCTTAGTTTTTACGGCTAAAGAAAAGCTTGCAGAACTATCCGGTCATGCTGGGTCAAATTCATTTTTGGCTGCTGTTGGTGAAAAAGTTGAAATGGAGGCTTTTTTCATACAAGAAAAAGGCGGAACGTATAACGCATCGTCCATTCTTAAATACAGCAAAACATCGACTGATAAAATGTATAATTTCCGATTTGCTGAAGCAGATGAACACATTCACTTTATGTATACCTTATATTCATCCAAACAGGGAACAAAATCTTTTAAGACGTACTATAGTTCTGCACCTTTTAGTACTTTAAAGGATTTGTCTTTCAAAAGTATTAAATATACAGATATGCAGGCAGGATACGATATAGAGAATCCTACATATCAACAGATTAATATTGAAGATAATAAGCCTGTAATCCTCTTTTCAGCTAAAGGGGCAATCTCTAATAAAAAGGAAGCTGGAAATATATATAAAGCCACTTTAAATGGGGATGTGTGGGAATCAACTCGCATTAGCACAACAGGAAATTTTGCTATTTACCCCATAAAAGCGGATGATCAAACTGTATTTTGGCTTAAAGCAGAATCTATTAAAGATTATCAGGTTTTTGCAGCCAGCCAAGATCCTCGTGTCATGAAAGCTAGTCAGTCGATTGGAAAACAAGATATATACAATGCGATGTATGATGCACTAACTTCCTCCATCGTATCTCTGATCGCTATGACAAACGCGTTCATATGGGTAGTACCCCCAATATTGTTTTTAGGAGTTCTGTATTTTGTAAGAATTGATATGATCGAAGAAGAAAGACCATGGGTAAAATGGATGTCTATTCTGCTTTTTATTCTCACACAGCTCTATGTTATCCAGTCGTTGTTTAATAATCGATTCTATACAATCGCACCAGATTATCTCACATTTTCGGGAAGCTCACTTATTATTCCTTTGCTCGTAACAGCCATTGCTCTATATGTAACACAGGTTGTAAAGAATAAAGAATGGGGTCTTTTTGTCCAAATTTCTTATTTTATCGGAATCACAGTCTTGTTCCAATTGTTCGCAGTAGGAACATACGTGTATTAATTGAAGAAAAAGCGGAGGTTGCTCACTCCGCTTTTTTTCATAGCTACAAATTCATTTTCTAATCCGATAATTCCACGTTATTTTCGATTTATCCAACGTTAATCTCATTAATCCCACGTTATTTTCGATTTATCCAACGTTATTTAATAAATATCCGATTTCCGACAAAGATCGACAATACCACACCCCAACATTTAACCCTTATTCTCTAATCGCTTATAAAGGGCCTGTGTTCCGCTTTCTTCTTCTCCCATTTCAGCCAATTCGTCATACAATTTTTTTGCTAAAGCTAATCCTGGTGTTAAGAGGCCCATTTCTTCAGCTGAATGTAGCGCAATCGTCATATCTTTAATAAAATGCTTTACGTAAAAACCCGGTGCAAAGTCGCCTTTTAACATTCTAGGCGCAAGGTTGCTTAAAGACCAGCTCCCTGCTGCTCCTGTCTCAATACTCTTTAAAACCGTTGCTGGATCAAGCCCTGCTTTTTCAGCATACAGAATCGCTTCACAAACACCAATCATCCCTGATGCTATGGCGATTTGGTTGCACATTTTTGTATGTTGGCCTGAGCCGGCATGGCCTTGATAGACAACATTCGTTCCCATCTTTAAAAAGATAGGTTCTACTTCTTCGAATGCTTTTTTCTCTCCTCCAACCATGATCGAAAGCTTGGCATCTCTTGCTCCAATATCGCCTCCTGAAACAGGGGCATCTAATGCAGAGATGTTCTTTTCCGAACTAGCTTTTGCGATCCTTTGAGCCAGTTGAGGACTAGACGTTGTCATATCGATCAGGTATGATCCTTCTTTTGCATGACGAATCAGACCATCTTCGCCTAAGTACAGGTGTTCAACATCTTTCGGATAACCGACCATCGTAATGATTACATCACATTTTTGTGCGATCTCAGCAGGTGTATTCGCCCATTCAGCACCTTGCTTTAATAAGGTATCTGCTTTTTTCTTTGTTCTTGTGTACACATGGACAGGATAGCCTGCATTTATTAAATGGCCAGCCATGCTTCTTCCCATCACACCTGTTCCGATAAACCCGATCGTGTTCAAATATCCTCACTCCTTTTTTCTTCATTATAACGAAAAAAGAAAAAATCACCGCACATTATGCGATGACCTCTCCTTGTAGAATTCGTTCAATTTTAAGTTCAGCTTGATCATAATCCATGTTTAAGTGCATCAGCATCGTCATAACATCGTCTTTCGAGTACTTTTTCAATAAATAGAACATGTTTGGCTTTCTTTTTTTTAATAAGGTCATGATCTCAATAGTAGGTAAAGTTCTTCCAAGTGGTTTAATTCGTAAAAAGGTTCTGATGTAATTTGTAAATACTGGAATGGATTCTACTACATCTGGATGCGTGTCTAATAGGTCATAAAATTTCAACAATGATTCAATCAGTTCCTTGTTTTTCTCCACGTACGGCTTCTCTTCCTTTCTTTCATCATTTATATTCTTGTATTAAAAGTTCGACTGTTTATCTTTCCAATTAACTTATCGGCTTTTTTTGACGAAGTTCTACAACTTTTTTTATGAAGAAAAAACCCACCTGCACTAGGTGGATTCTAATTGATGCTGATTAATTTTTCTATAATAGATGAAGATTGCTATACAGACTAGAAACGTATAAAACACAAACACATTTCGATAGATGACAGACAGCTCAAACATATGCTGTCCTTCAATCAATAATCCTGCGATGGCTACACCAATGGCTCCACCAAAGAATTGAATGAGCTGAAGCATGCCCATGCCCGAACCGACTTCATCTTTTTTCAGGATTCGAGAGTTTTCATTTGCAAGACTGGATGTTAAACTTGAAAACCCTATACTAGTAAACATATAGAAAATCGCTGTCATGTAAAAGGCTTTAGTTGCGAACAACGAGAATAAAACCGTTGATAACAAGAGAGACAAAAGACCCGCACGCATCACAGGCAGATTGCCGAATTTATCGATCCAGCGTCCGACATATATGGCTGCAAACGCTGAAAGCATAGCACCCGGAAAGATAATAAAACCGATTACTGCCGGTTCCTTTTGAAATAAATTTGCGAGCATTACCGGCATTACGAACAGCAAGGCAAAATGAGTCATAAACCCAATAAGACCAACAACTAAAATCGAAACATATCGACCATTTTTAAACAGATCCACGCGAATAAACGGGTTATCTTTTTTCTTTGAATAGAGATAAAGAACAGCGAAGAATAAGATGCTTAATCCAAGCAAGAAGAACGAAAAGGAAGAAAGATACAGCAACAATGATGTTACTCCCCCACCTGTTAACAATGCACCGATCAAATCAAAAGAACCTGCCTGCCTCTTTTCTACAGGTAAATAAACTTTAAAGACTGGCAAAAGCAATAAGACTAGTCCTGTCACGATAAATAGGAAATTCCATCCGAAAAGCTGCGTGATTCCTCCCCCAATAACCGGTCCTAAACCAAAACCTAGGGAAGCGGCTGAAGATATAAATGACATGGCGCGTCCTCGGCGAGAAATCGGAATATAACGAGTGGCGAGCACCATACCCAGTCCTGGAACAGCACCTGCTCCCATGGCTTGAACGATCCTGCTTATTAATACAAAGGCAAAGCTGTTCGCAAAATACCCTATGATTGATGAGATACCCAAAATAATAAGTCCAGTAAAAAGCAATCTTCCTATAGGTATAAAATCAGATAATCTGCTGAATGTAATCGTAGATAAGGCAAACACGATGGAATAGCCCGATACGATCCAGGAGCCTGCTGTAGGACTTAAATCAAACTGTGCAATGACACTCGGTAGAGCTACATTAAACATGGTCGTATTCATGACGACAAGCCATACCGTCAAACTCCATAATGGAATGATCCGATTTTCCTGAATACCTCCAAGACTTTCTTCACGATCAGCCATTCTGTTCACCTCTTTCTTTAAACAATATTCCCATATTACCATGGTACTAAATGACCTTGCTTGTAATTTGCTCACTTAATATATATGGGACTTTTGAAACATTTACTTTTTCGACAAAAGGCCTAAATGACTGTTTTTACCATATAATCAAGGATTTTCTATCACTTTGCAGAATTATACCCTTACTTTGAAATTAAGGGGTGTACGATTGGATGAAACGTTTTTTACGCAAGTCTTCTAGTATCACATTAGCATGTACTTTTCTTTTTTCTGCATTTTCTGGGGCTTCAGCTGCACCAAATGAGCAAACACCAGAACTTGCACCGCTTTATGGAAAATATAATTTAAGTTCTTCTCATGCTACAAAAGTTATCGTTGAAATAAAAGAGCCATCTGTTCTAGAAGCAAAAAAGAAGGGACAGAAACAAACCAAAACAAACCTTAAAACAAAAAGGGACGCTGTCATTAAAGAGATTGCAGCCCGAACAAATAAATATGAAGTAAACAATGAGTATGATCATGTGTTCTCAGGTTTTTCATTGGAGCTTCCAGCTAACGAAATTCCTGATCTTCTAGCGGTTCCCGGGGTAAAAGCCGTTTATCCTGATGTGGCCTTTCATGTAACTGGGGAAGATACGGGAGAGCTTTCCTTTGATGAAGTGAGTCCACAGATGATGAATTCAGCACCTTTTATTGGAGCAAATAAAGCATGGGAATCCGGTTACACGGGTGAAGGAGTAACCGTTGCTGTAATTGATACAGGGGTTGACTATACCCATCCAGACCTCGACCAAGCTTTTGGCAGCTACAAAGGCTATGATTTTGTCGATAACGATAATGATCCACAAGAAACGCCTAAAGGAGATTCAAGAGGTGCGGAAACCACACACGGCACGCACGTTGCAGGGACAGTGGCAGCGGATGGCGGTATTAAAGGAGTGGCACCAGATGCTACGTTATTAGCCTATCGCGTTCTTGGACCTGGCGGCAGCGGAACAACTGAAAACGTTATTGCAGGAATAGAGCGAGCTGTTGAAGATGGCGCGGATGTGATGAACCTATCATTAGGAAACTCATTAAACAATCCTGACTGGGCAACAAGCATAGCCCTTGATCAAGCGATGTCTGACGGTGTGGTAGCTGTCACATCTAACGGAAACAGCGGCCCAAAGAACTGGACGGTCGGCTCACCTGGAACATCAAGAGAGGCGATTTCAGTAGGAGCTACACAACTGCCGTTCAACCTATTCACTTCAACCTTAAAAAGCGGTAACACAAGTTTTGGCACAGCAAAAGTAATGGGCTTTCCTTCAGATGAAGCCATTCTTGCTCTGAATGGTCAAACACTGCCGATCGTCTATGTTGGTTTGGCTGCACCTTCTGATTTTGTCGGAAAAGATTTGCAAGGAAAAATTGCTTTAGTAGAAAGAGGTGCCTATGCATTTGTTGATAAAGCAACGAATGCAAAAAATGCTGGAGCAGTCGGAATGGTCATCTACAATAATGCTTCTGGCGAAATCCCTGTAAATGTGCCTGGCATGGCTGTACCAACTATTAAACTATCACGTGAACAAGGATTAGAATTAAAAGGAATATTAGCTCAAAAGCCTGATACAACCGTTACTTTTGGTACAGCATTCGATAAAACAGTTGGTGAAACGATGGCAGACTTCTCTTCTCGCGGTCCTGTTATGGATACATGGATGATTAAGCCAGACGTTTCAGCTCCTGGTGTAAACATTGTTAGTACGGTACCAACACATGACCCGGCTAACCCGCACGGATATGGTGCAAAACAAGGAACGAGTATGGCGTCTCCACACGTTGCAGGTGCAGCAGCATTAATTTTGCAAGCACATCCTGCTTACGGTGTTGACGATGTGAAAGCAGCGTTAATGAATACAGCTGTAAACTTGTTCGATGCAACCGGAATTCAATATCCGCATAACACACAAGGTGCAGGAAGTATTCGAGTGGTTGATGCCATTGATGCAGAAACACTTGTCACTCCTGGAAGCCATTCTTTCGGTACATTTGAAAAGCTAAAAGGAAAAGAAAAGGAAGCTCAGAAATTTACGATTAAAAACTTGAGCAACAAGACGAAGAAATACACGTTCGAAGTAGATCTGGAAGGCGTGAAAGTAACTACAAGCAAGAACTTAAATATCCCAGCTAACAAAAGTAAAGATGTTAATTTTAGAATTAAAGTTGAAGCTTCTAAGATGACACCAGGTTATCATGAGGGGACGATCCGAATTAGTGATGGAAGCAACGTAATCGAGGTTCCGACGATTTTATTCGTTCAAGAACCAGACTTCCCTTCAATCACACACTTTAGTGCAACAGCTCTTGGCAATAACGCATTTACGTTATCAGCATATCTGCCTGCTGAAGCAGAAAAAGTTGAGCTCATTTTATTTAACGCTAACTTATCTCAATCAATAGGTACGATAGGCACTTACGAGAATGTTCCAAAAGAATTCAATGACTTCCATTGGGACGGAAAGCTTTTAGGTGAACCGGTTCCTGCTGGAAACTATCGAGTAGTTGCCTTTGCATACAGAGGAGCGAAACAAGACTACAAATATACAGATGTTATCACTCTTCAATAAAAACAAAAAATCCCTTACCGCGTTTATGGTAAGGGATTTTTTTATGAAACGGGTTCAGGACATGGCACGCCGTCTATAACCTCAAATTGCTTCATATCTTCGACGACGGTTAAGAAAACATCCACTACATCTTCATCAAACTGCGTGCCGCTTCCTCTTTCCAGTTCGGCTACGGCCTCTTCTATGGTCAGCGGAACTTTACGGTAAGGTCTAACTGACACCATGGAATGAAAAGCATCTGCTACCGCAATAATTCTCGCGCCAAGCGGGATTTCCTCCAGTTTTAATTGTGAAGGATACCCTTTTCCATCTGGGCGTTCATGGTGATAGAGAACATAAGGCAGAATCTCATTAAATTCCTCAACACCTGATAAAATATTAAAGCCCAGCTCTGGGTGATTCTTCATCATCTCATATTCTTCTTCCGTCAGCTTGCCTTCTTTATGTAAAATCGTATCTGGTATACCAACCTTCCCGACGTCGTGCAAAAGACCTGCGACAGATATTCTTTTTACCTCTTCTTCGTCTAACCCCATCGTGCTCGCAATGGCCGATGCATATTTAGACACCATCTCTGAATGACTGTGCGTATAGGAATCTTTTACTTCTACCGTTCTGGCAAGAGAGACTATCGCATTTAAGTGCCATTTTGTATGAAGCTGCTTACGGTTGTAATCATTCTCTTTATAATGATTGAGCTCATTTGCTGAGACTACTAGATTCTTGCCGTTCGTTTTTGCAACATACATGGCCCGGTCTGCCAAGTACACTAGCTTTTCTTCATCTGCATCTTTCGGAAAGACTGCTAACCCGATCGAAATCGTAATCGGTGTAAGCAAGCTATGGCTGCCATATACTGCAACCATCTGCCTGATTTCTTCCGCGATCTTTACGCCTTCCGCTTGTCCGCAATCAGGCAGGATAACAACAAATTCTTCTCCGCCATATCGGCACACTAAATCGCTTTTACGCACATTTTCTTTCAGGATATTGGCAATCTTTTTTAAAACGGAATCTCCATATACATGTCCTTCATTGTCATTGAGCATTTTGAAGTTGTCGACATCACAGAATAGAAGGGTCATCTCACCTTCAGATTCACGGGTCTTTTTCATCTCTTTCGTGAGCATCCGTTTAAAATGAGCATTGTTGTATACACCCGTAAGCGGATCCGTAATGCTTAAAAGATACCTTTTTTCCAATTGATGGACCATGTCATTGAATGAACGTGCCACTTCATTAATTTCCTGACTGGCATTGAGCTTAATGTTCTGATAAGGTTCTTCCCGCTGTACACTTAACGCCGCTTTCCTTAAACGCAATAATGGACTGACTAGAAGTTTTCGGATAAAAAGCCACAAAACACTTATAAGCAATAGGGCGACACTCAGTCCTACAATGATCGATTTTTGAATTTGCTTTGTTACAACAGCAAGTTCAGAGGAAGTATCAAGTCTTAACTCAATAGCTCCAATGGAATTACCATCCTCGATGAGTGGTGCCACAAGCCTGACTTCCTTACTTGTACTATTTTCTTCATAGGCAATAAGCGTTTTACCTTCAAGGATGGAAGGACTAAAGTCAGAAGATGATGGTTTCCCAATTAAATCTCGATTCGTAGATGCAAAAATTTCATCTTGTAAGGAACTCTTCATATGCAGTGTAAGTTCTTGTACTTTTGGTTCTCGATGCTTTACATAATCGAACATAAGCTGAACTTCTTCTATGGAATGTGATTCCTCATAACTGCCGTTTATCGTAGTGGTTATACCTTGCAGCTGGCTGACATAGGTTTGTCTTACTGCTTCTTTTAAACTATATGTATCGTAAGCAATTACAGAAGAGATGGTCAGCACTATAACAAAAGTAAACATCATGATTATTTTAGATGGTAAACTTAATCGCTGAAACATGTTTTCACCCTGATTCTGTATGATCTACTGGACTGTAAACGTTAACGTTTCGGTTACATCATAAGGCGTATGATCATTATTATGTAAGGAAATTTTTACTTTGTGATCACCTTTTGTTAAGTTCTCAATACGTACGGGTGAGGATGTAACACCTTGTTTCTCTCCGTTATCCACGTACATGTGAATATGACCTTCCCCCGTTTTTTTCTTTTTTCCGTACATATCTTTCGAGATTTTCATCGACGTATCTACATAAACAAGCGCAGAATTCCCATTTACCGTTACTTCTGCTTTCAAGGTAGGCTTTTGGGATTGATCTTCCTTGTTGGCACTATCCACTTCTTTAAACGTGTTCTCCTGGTTACTGCATGATGCTAAAAGCAAACAAACAATCAATGGTATGATGGTTAGGAATGATTTCATTGATGTGTCCCCTTCTTTACATGATATTTTGTTTTGAATTGCTATAATCACTGTACAAAAATTTTCCGAATTTTGTAGTTTCTTGTCAATTATATATGAAATTAATAGTTCCGTGTTAGGTTAATAAAACAATTGGAGGGTTTTTTATGAAGATATTTATGTTAGGAGCTTCCGGAAGAGTGGGAAGCCAAATGACAGAATTTGCACAAAAAGCAGGAATGTCGGTACATGCACTCATTCGTCAGCCTGAAAAAATACCATCCTATCTTTTGAACCACATGACGTATACAGAAGGAGATGTTTTACAAGGAAAGACAGTAGAAGAAGGGATGAAGGGCTGCGGAATTGTCGTGAGTGCTCTTTCTACGGACGGGGGAAATACGCTCTCAGAAAGTATGCCGATTGTAATAGACGCGATGAAAAAAGAAGGTATCTCTAGAATCATTACGATAGGAACAGCAGGAATCTTACAAAGCCGGACAGAGCCTCATTTGCTGCGTTACCAGTCTTCAGAGTCGAAGCGAAAATTAACGAGAGCAGCCGAAGACCATCATAAAGCATACACACGATTAAAAGAGAGCGGCTTGGAATGGACGATTGTTTGTCCGACCTACCTACCTGATGGGGATGCTACAGGTGTTTACCGCGTAGAAAAGGATCTTTTGCCTGAAGATGGCAACAAGATAAGTACTGGAGACACGGCGCATTTTGCTTTTTCTCTTATAAAAAAGGCACGTTTCTCTCAATGTCGAGTAGGCATCGCCTATTAAGAAGTTGGCGGCATTGCCTGTAAAAGAAACACACCCAATGCAATAAAGCCGACTCCCACTAAGAAAAGGAATGCTTTAATAAGCCATTTTGGAAAAAAGCGGACAAACCCATCAATAAAAACAATGAAAATCCGTTCAACGATCGCACCAAAAAAGGTCTCAGAAATCCCTCCGCCACCACCATTATAAGTCGTTCCAAAGTGTTTCTTATGTTCATATTCCACTTTATTGTAACGAATGCCATAAACGATGACCGCTACACCAAACCCGCACAGCAAGACCGAGAATATCCAAAACCAGCTCATCTCATTTTTCCTCTCCATACAGAAAAGGCTTTTGCTGTAGATACGCAGCAAAAGTCCTTCTGTTTATTAGGCATAATAAGGGGAGATCATCAGATAGACGATAACACCCGTTATGCTGACATACAGCCATAATGGCATCGTCCATCGTGCAATTTTTCTATGCTTTTCTACCTGCATATTCAGCCCGCGTGTAACGGTAATAAGCGCAAGAGGAACGATAACGATCGCAAGAAGAATATGAGAGATCAAGATAAAGAAGTAAACATACTTTAGCGGCCCTTCGCCGCCATATGAAGTCGATTCCGTTAAATAATGGTACGTTACATACGACAATAGAAAGAGAGTCGTGCTGGAAAAGGCTGCATAAATAAAACGTTTATGCACCACAATATTTTTTTGTTTAACGAAATAAAGAGCTGCTAATAGAAACACAAAGGTAAAACTATTAAAGATTGCATTCAGACGTGGAAGCAAGGTGACATCAAAAGCGATCTCCCCTTCATATTCCGGCAAGAAAAACAACACAGCCACAAGAACATTGATGGCAATTGATAATCCAATAATAATTGGTGTATAGTTACGCTGCTTCGTTTCAGCCATTCTTTAAGACCCCTTTTCAAATGTGTGAGTAAAATCAACTATATCTCTTTTTATATTACCACTCTGCACCCTATTCACAAACCAAATGGCAGCTGAAATCAGCATTCCCTATACAAGTGTCAATAATTCTTCAAAAAAAGAGTGTTTTTAGTGCTTTCTCTCAGTAAGAATTCCAAATCCTTGAAGTATCATTAAAAAACTAACTTGCACACCTGAAGAGGAAGCAACAAAAAACCGGCACTGAGGCCGGTTTTCCTTATTTCTTATGCTTTTATAAACTGGTTCTCATCAATGGTTGCAATAAATCTTTCTACTTCACCCACAACGGACGCGACACAGCCTTTCTCAAACGGTGAGACCAAACCCGCTTCTTCTACTAATTTCGTAAATGGCAGGCTGCCTCCCTTTTGACAAAGAGCAAAATAATCTTCCCATGCCTGTTCGCGGTTTTCTACTGATCGCTTCCAGAACTGAAGGGCACAGATTTGAGCAAGGGTATAATCAATATAGTAGAAAGGTGAGCGGAAAATATGACCCTGTCTATGCCAGAATCCTCCATTCTCTAAGTACTCTAATCCGTCATAGTCACGATGAGGTAAATACATTTTCTCCAGCTCGCTCCACTTCTCACGGCGCTCTCTAGGCGTCGCGTCTGGATGATCATAGACAAAGTGCTGAAACTCATCGACCGCAACACCATAAGGAATAAATTCTAGAGCCCCCGTTAAGTGCGAGTACAAATACTTTTCCGTATCCTTTTCAAACCATTTATCGATCCATGGGTATGTTAAGAATTCCATACTCATCGAGTGGATCTCACAAGCCTCAAGTGTCGGGAACTGGTATTCAGGAACTTCATATCCTCGGCTTGTATACATCTGGAAGGCGTGACCGATCTCATGCAGCAGCACGCGTACGTCATTCTCTGAACCAGTGAAGTTCGTAAAAATGAAAGGAGCTTGATAATCCTGAAGGTACGTACAATACCCTCCAGGCGCTTTTCCTTTTTTGCTTTCAAGATCCATCAGTTCATCATCCGCCATATAAGTAAAGAATGCACCCGTCTCTTGTGACAAGCCTGAAAAGACTTGCTTTGCTTTTTCGACAATCCATTCGGCATCACCTTGTGGGACAGGGTTTCCTGTTGTAAAGCTGAAAGACTCATCATAGTATTTAAGCTCATTAAGTCCAATCCTCTTTTGCTGACTCTTCTTTAATTTTGTACAAAGAGGAACAATGATTTCTTTTACTTGCTGACGGAATACCTTTACATCCTGAGCATTATAATCTGTTCTTCCCATACGGTCATAAGCAAGTTCTGTAAATTGGTTATACCCTAACTTTTTAGCGATACGTGTACGCAATTTTACTAAATCATCATAAATCGCATCAAATTTCTCTTCGTTCGCTTTTAAAAATGCATTGCTCGCCTGATAAGCAGCCTGACGCGTATCACGATCAGATGATTGGATATAAGGAGCTAACTGAGCAAGATTGAGCTCTTTGCCGTCAAACTCGATTTTCGCTGAAGCCATTACTTTCACATATTCAGAGCTTAATTTATTCTCTTGTTTCAAGTCCTCAAGAACATCTTCAGAGTACGTTTTCACCTTTAACTCTGCAAGGCGGAACAACTGGCTGCCCCACTTTTTTTCTAACTCATCCTTGTATGGAGACTGTACGAGCGCCTCGTGAAACGCCGTAACCATCCCTTGGTATACAGGTAGATTTTCATCCATAAATGCCTGTTCATCTTTATAAAAAACATCTTCCGTATTAATCGTGTGGCGGATCTTCGCTAATCTTGCCTTCGATTCAAATCCGTTTCTTAAATCCACAACTTTCTTCATAGCTTCGTTTTGCTGATCGGCAGATGAAGCCTCACGGAAAATCTGTACAGCTTTTTCAAATGCTGTCTTCAGCTCGGTCACGTTCGGTCTTTCATATGTAAATTCACTAAATTTCATATAAAATGCCCCCTAACAATTTTCTGTATTACCCTTTCTACAAACAGCTCCTTTTTTCCTGTAAACTTCTCTTCACTTTCGGTAGAATAAAGACTAAGAGAGCTTAAGGCAGGCGAAAAGCATGAAAGAGTATCAACATGACCCTTTTAAAGGTACATTCGGAAGTTTAGAAAACCTGGCGGATAAGATTAGTGATGTTCTATCTTGTCCTGTAACCATTGAAGACCAGAATCATCGTCTCCTTGCTTACAGTACACACGAAGACAGCACAGATCCTGCACGGGTTGCTACCATCATCGGACGGCGCGTTCCCGAAAAAGTAGTGAACAGTCTTTGGAAAGATGGCGTCATTCCCCGTTTACAAGAAAGTGATGACCCTGTTCGGGTTAGTTCTATACAAAAAGTAGGACTCGGTGACCGTGTTGCTGTTTCAATCAGAAAAAACAGCGAGGTGCTCGGGTATATTTGGGTTCTCGAGGTCGAAAAAAAATTAAATCAAGACGATATGAAGCTTCTCAAACTTGCTGCTGTCTCTGCTAAAAGCCAGCTGCTTCAAAGACAGATTGGAACGAAAAAAAAGGAAGAAAACCGGCAGGAGCTTTTTTGGAAGATGCTTACGGGCAACCTGCCACAAGAAGAACGTATTTTAGAAAAATTACATGAGCTCAACATACTCCCCGTCTTGCCTGCTGCAGTTTTTATCCTTCAGCTGCAAGAGGAAGTCACACCAGCCGTTGAAAAAGATATTTTATATATCGCTGCCGTTCATCAGAAGATTAATGTACTTTTATCAGCAGCTGACAGCAACCAAATGTTGTTACTTGCTTCTCCTGTCGGAAAAGAACCACCTTTAGAACTCCCAAAATCGTTTGTTGATTCATTTTTTACTCATATGAAAGAACGTTTTTCCGTATCAGAAGTAAAAGCGGCATACGGAAGTCTTGTTTCTTCCTTTACACAAGTTGAAAAAAGTTATAAGGAAGCAATGAATGTATTAGCTGTTCAAGAAAAGCTTGGCGGGGAAACATTATCATTAAACGGATATCATGAACTCGGCATCTACCAATTTTTAGATATCATTTATGAAAAACAACAAAGACAGAGCTACCAGAATGAAATGCTAAGAACCTTGCAGGAATATGACCGTCTTCATAAAACAGAGCTCTACCACACGTTAGAGACGTATTTGACATTAGATGAAAACTTAAACAAAGCTTCAGATGTCCTTCATATTCACATGAACACACTGTTATACCGATTGAAACGAATCGGCGAGATTACCAATATTGATTTGAAAAGTCCGCACCAGAAGATCATGATCTACCTTGATTTTAAAATCAATCGATTATTTTAGAAGAAGCGTTTGTGAATTATCACAAATGCTTTTTTTCATTTTCTAGCATCCTAACAATGAAAAGCGCTTCTTTCCCTTTTATACTAAAATCACAATTGAAAACGCACTCAATGTATTTTTATATAGGAGGATTCACAAATGATTATTGGAGTACCAGCAGAAATTAAGAACAATGAAAACCGTGTTGCGATAACGCCATCAGGTGTCATGACATTAACAGCAGCAGGTCACACTGTATTAGTAGAAAGCCATGCAGGTGTTGGCAGCGGATTTACGAATGAAGATTATGCAGCAGCAGGTGCAAAAATATTAGAAGATGCAAAAGATATTTGGGCAGCAGAAATGGTGATGAAGGTAAAAGAACCGTTAGCTTCTGAGTACAACTATTTTCGCCAAGGATTGATTCTGTTTACATACCTTCACTTGGCAGCTGAGCCCGCGTTGGCAAAAGCACTTACGGATAGCGGCGTTACAGCGATTGCCTATGAAACGGTTGAATTTAACCGCACGCTTCCTCTATTAACACCTATGAGTGAAGTAGCAGGACGTATGTCTGCTCAAATTGGGGCACAGTTCCTTGAGAAGCCAAAAGGCGGTAAAGGCATTCTGCTTGCAGGCGTTCCTGGTGTACGACGCGGAAAAGTTACGGTTATAGGCGGGGGAGTCGTAGGAACAAATGCTGCAAAAATTGCTGCAGGACTTGGAGCTGATGTTACGATTATTGACTTAAGCCCAGACCGTCTTCGTCAATTGGACGATATTTTCGGAAACAGCATCCAAACCTTGATGTCTAACCCATTAAATATCGCTCAAGCTGTTGCTGAATCAGATCTTGTAATCGGCGCTGTACTTATTCCGGGAGCAAAAGCACCAAAGCTTGTAACAGAAGAAATGATTAAAGCCATGACACCTGGATCAGTCGTAGTTGATGTAGCGATCGACCAAGGCGGTATCTTTGAAACAGTTGACCGTATCACAACACATGATAACCCTACTTATGAAAAGCACGGAGTTGTTCATTATGCTGTAGCTAACATGCCTGGTGCCGTACCTCGTACGTCTACAATCGCACTTACGAATGTGACTGTTCCTTACGCGCTTCAAATCGCGAACAAAGGAGCACAACAAGCGATCACGGATAACCCATCACTAAGAGCTGGGTTAAACACGGCTGGCGGTTATGTAACTTATGAAGCTGTAGCACGTGATCTTGGGTTTGAATACCTTTCTGTAGAAGAAGCATTAGAAAAAACGGTTCAAACCGTGTAGTAAGAACTGAGCACTAACCTCCCTTTTGTAAAAGGGGAGGTTTTTTGTTTGTAACAGAAAATTAATAACCCGATAACACGCCCTTAATATTATGCACATATAATTATTGGCGGTAGACCACTAAACCAAATAAAGCATTTTAGGAGGTTATTATGTTATTTTCTAAAAAGATTCTAACAGTAGCTATGGCATCAACACTTGCCGTAAGCAGCTTAGCTATAAATCATGTATCAGCCGATAACGAAGACGATAATGAAATTCGCAATGTCATCTTTTTAATTGGTGATGGTATGGGTAACTCTTATACAACGGCATACCGTGCCATGAAGGACGATAAGAACACTCCGATGATGGAAGAAACAAAATTCGATAAGTATTTAGTTGGTATGCAATCCACTTATTCTTGGGATACAGAAGAAAGCATTACAGACTCTGCAGCAGCTGCAACTTCCATGTCTGCTGGAATCAAAACATACAACGGGGCAATTGCTGTTGATATGGAGAAAAAAGATGTTAAAACTGTTTTAGAACAAGCAAAAGAAAATGGGAAATCCACTGGACTCGTAGCAACGTCACAAATTAACCATGCTACTCCAGCAGCTTTTGGTTCACATGATGAATCACGTGAAAACTATAACGCTATTGCTAACGATTATTACGATGACCTAATCAATGGAAAACACAAAGTAGACGTATTGTTAGGTGGCGGGACAAGCTACTTTGTTCGTAAAGATCGAGATATTACAAAAGAATTCCAAAAAGATGGTTACTCTTATGTAACGACTCGCGACCAAATGCTTAAAGATAAAAATGAACAAATTCTAGGACTGTTCGCACCTAAAGGATTGGAAAAGAAGATTGATCGTCCTGCTGAACAACCTTCATTAAAAGAAATGACGAATACTGCACTTGATCGATTAAACCAAAACAAAAATGGTTTTTTCTTAATGGTTGAAGGAAGCCAAATTGACTGGGCTGGCCATGACAATGATGTCGTATCAGCAATGAGTGACATGGAAGATTTCGAACAAGCTTTCCAATCAGCTATCGATTTTGCCAAAAAAGACAAGCACACACTAGTAATTGCAACGGCTGACCACTCAACAGGTGGTATGGCAATGGGACGCGATGGAGTTTATAAATGGGACCCAACAGCCATTAAAGCAGCTAAGAAAACACCAGACTTTATGGCTAAAAAGATTGCAGCAGGCGCTCCTGTAGAAGAAACGTTAAAGAACAACATTGACTTAGAACTAACAGCCGAAGAAATCCAATCCGTTAAAGACGCAAAAGAAAAAAGCGGAAAAGTATTAGATATCGATAACGCGATTGAAAAGATTTTCGACCTGCGTACTGGTACTGGCTGGACTACTGATGGTCATACTGGCGAAGATGTAACAGTTTACGCATATGGTCCTGGCATGGAGAAATTTGCAGGTAAGATCGACAATACAGATACTGCTAAAGAAATTTTCGCTATCTTGAAAAGAAGCAAGTCAGCAATCAACGATTAAACATTAAATAAAATTGAATAGGGCAATCTATATAAAAAAAGCATCCCGTTTTTTCCTCGGGATGCTTATCTTTTAGGAGGTGCTTCCATGCTTTTTAAAGGATGGATCATTCTTGGGTTAACTGCAGCCCTTGTTACGGGTTGTTCTACAGATTCTTCAGATAACAAAGAAAAAAAACAAACACAACAAGAAGAGCCGAATGAATCCGCAAAAAACGAAGAAGTTAAAGGATTTGATGACAGCCCTCAGGCTCCAGATGATTCCGATTTAACGGAAAAGAATAAAACATTTGAGGATGCTGACGGGATTATAACATTAAAACAAATTGCACAAGTAAATGAAGAAAAACAAACAGGACCTCTATCGCTAAAAATAGCAGATGTTAAGGTTCTACATTACAAGCCGTCTGTTGACTTAATTGACTTTTTCCATGGATTCACACACCACGAGGTTGAATTTCCTTACGTAAGAGTCAATGTCGTATTAAAAAACACAAGCAAAGAAACCGTTCATTTCGCTCCTGTTTCTGAATTAAAAACGAACCAAGGGGAAACCGTTACTTGGGAGGAAGACTTTTATTTAGAAAACTTAAATGGTGATCTGAAGCCAGGGGAAGAAAAAGTAGGAAGCTTAGGTTTTATTATTGATGAGACAGACCCTGAGAAATTGAAGGAAATCACGCTTAAATCAAGTGAAGTTATCGATAGCAAGAAAAAGAAGATTGCCGATTCACTTTCGTTTAAGATAGAATTTTAATTAGCTGTACTGCTTTTAAACATCCCATCAGGGGTGTTTTTATTTCCCGGGAAATTTTTGTCGAATGGTTGGATAAAGTTTATTTTATGGTTTCTTAAATCTCATCATATGATTATTATCTACCGAACTGGATTATTCACCTAACATGACGTATAATGGGAAACTATGTGTTTCGCGGTTCGAAAACTCCCGCGTTATCAAAACTAGGAGGAATTGTTTATTATGTTTAATTTTTATTTCGGAATAGGTTTTGCACTCGTTAATTTTATTCTTTTCTTGATGTGCTATAAGTGGTTTGGCAAGGCAGGGTTGTTCGCATGGATTGCCGCGGCAACGATTTTAGCCAATCTGCAAGTTGTAAAAACAATTGAGATGTTCGGGCTAGTAATGACGCTTGGAAATGTCATTTACGGTACGATTTATTTAGCAACAGACCTGATAAATGAAAAGTACGGGGAAAAAGAGGCGAAAAAAGGGGTATGGTTCGGCTTTTTTACGTTAATGATGACGACGATTATTATGCAGATGGTTCTTGTTTTCGAACCCCATGAAAGTGATTTTGCCAATCCTCATCTCGAGGCACTATTTGGCTTATTGCCACGGTTAGCAATAGGCAGTTTAACCGCGTACTTGGTCAGTCAGTATCTTGACGTAAAGCTATTCGGGGAAATCAAGAAACGATTTTCAAGACCTGATCAATTATGGATTCGCAACAATGGAAGTACGATGGTTAGCCAGCTAATCGATACGCTCATCTTTTGTACAATAGCATTTGCCGGAGTTTTCTCATGGGACGTGTGGTTGCAAATTTTCTTTACGACCTATGTGATTAAGTTTGTCGTATCTGCTGCGTCTACACCATTCATATATATTGCAAGAGGTTTCAATCATCCTGAAGATACTCCAAAACCAGGCGTTTAAACACGCCTGGTTTTTTCTATCACTTTTATGTAGCTTCCTTTTAATGCTCTTGCTTCAGCTTTTTTATTCACTTCACGAATCTTGCTTGAAATATTAGAAGCAGCTATTACATTTCCTTCAAAAATAACAGATGGATCAATTAATCTCGGTTTCCCTTTTAAATGAATATGAAAATCTTGATCATTTTCTTCAAGTTTTACTTGTGAAATGATGTCTTCAATATAGTTTTCCAACTCAGGTAAATTAGCTCTTCTAATTTTTTCCAGAACTTCTTCATCCTGTAGCATGAAATCTTCCTTAGAAATTACTCCCGCTTGCAATGCTTTTTTTAGCAGCGTGATTAATTTATCGTACCCGTATACATTTAGAGGGTCCATGAAAAAGTCCTGCACTTCTCTGTAATAAGTGTGAACAAACCATTCTGCGTGATGTATATCCTTTATACAAATCACATTATCTACTACGCGAAGGCTTGGCAAAAAAGCATCTACCTCACCTTTTGTTATGTATTGATACCGGTACAGATCTCTCAGTGTATAATCAATTCTATCTGCACAAAGAAGCGGCAATGGCTGTTCTAATAGAGAAAATTGCCCATTAAGTATAGATTCCAGAGAATATCCGTACTTCTGTAAAATAGAAGGAATTTTGGAATTCACAAGTGTTTCTTCAAAAATTTCTTCATGAAAGTCCTCAGATTCATTACCTAATACAAAGTCAATAACATGAGAAAACGCAGTATGAGAAACATCATGCAATAGTCCTGCGATCTGTTCTTCCACTGAACCGCCAAGTCTCTGAATCAAACACATAACCCCTATAGAATGCTCATAGCGGGTTACGTTCCAATCAGCTCTAACCAAATAGGACGCTCCCCCTTGATGAATACCCTTTAACCGCTGAACAGGTGTTGATTGAATAAGTTCATTGATCACTGGCTCCGGCCCATAAATTTCATCTTCTAGCACGTTTCGACACCCTCTTCCTTACCAACTATCTTAACATAGGAGAAATGTTATTCACGGTCTCTTTACACAAGACAATTATGTTAATTTTTCTACTGAATAAGACCTTTTTTTCTTAATGATAGTAGGGAATATTCGACCATTCTTTTTAATACCCCCTTTGTTAGCATAGGTGTTGTGAGTCCTGTCTGTTGCATGAGGCAGGCAGGATAAACAAAAACATAACCATGCAAAGGGGATGGAATTGATGAACGTCAAGAAGATGGCAACTGCTTCACTTCTTTCAATGGGAATCATAGGTTCAATGTTCACAAATACGATTACAGCATATGATCATTCCGATCAGGTGCAGACTGTAGCCCACCGAGGTGCATCAGGATACGCACCAGAAAATACGATGGCAGCCTTTCAAAAAGGTGTTGATATGAAAGCAGATTACATCGAAATTGACGTGCAACAGACAAAAGATGGTGAACTCGTTGTTATCCATGATGTTACGTTAGACCGTACAACGAATGGTACAGGTTATGTAAAGAATCATACACTCGAAGAAATTCGCCAACTGGATGCTGGCAGTTATTTTTCTCCTGAATTCGCAGGTGAAAAGGTCCCAACCCTTGAAGAAGTACTTGATGAATTCCGCGGTAAAACAGGTATTCTTATCGAACTAAAAGCTACCTACCATTACCCTGGAATCGAAGAAAAAGTAGCCGAAGCGTTAAAAGAAAGAAATATGCATAAACCTAATAATGATAAGATCATCGTGCAGTCATTTCAATTTGAATCAATGAAAAAAATGGACAAGCTGCTGCCTAATGTTCCTGTTGGTCTTTTGGTCTATCTTGCAACAGATCTTACAGAAGCAAAGCTCGAGGAATTTTCCGCTTATGCAGAATATATTAATCCAAGCAAATCACTTGTTACTTCGTCGGTTGTAGAAAAAGTACATGAACAGGATATGGGGATCATGGCATGGACGGTACGCAAACCAGAAGAAGTACAACCGCTTCTTGACGCTGAAGTAGATGCGATTATTACGGACTATCCGGATTATGTTCCTTCCCATAAAGAAGACTAAAGAAAAGTGTCGAGGCGTAAGAAACGCTTCGGCACTTTTTGTTTTTTATACTGTGTAAGTACATTCATTCAAACATCTCTCACCTATTACGTCTCTTACCCATACTCTTTACTAACAAGGAGGCTATGGAAATGGGACCATTCATTCTTTTTATTCAGGAATTATTATTGTTGTACAGTATCGCTTTATTAGGGTACATCCTTCGAAAGAGAAACATCCTTCCTCCTGGCAGTGAAAAAGTTCTTACTGCCCTTATCTTAAACGTTACACTTCCTGCTCTGATTTTGTTCGGTATGGATGTACCGTTTTCAATGGAAAATGTTAAACAGTTCGGCTGGCTCTCTCTCATGTCATCTTTTGTGTTGATCACATCCTCCATTATTGCTTCTAAAACGGTTAAAAAACTGAAGCCTCAGCCCAGCCAAAAAAACGCGTTAGAAGGAATCATGATCTTTGGAAACCAAGGCTTCCTGGGTATTGCCGTATGCTTTCTTTTATTCGGTAAAGAAGGTATATTCTATGCCACTCTCTTTAATTTTGTCTATTTGTTAATGATATGGACGTATGCCATCTATTTATTTGCGAGAGTATCAAAAACCATTCCGTGGAAGAACGTTTTCTTCAACTCAGGCGTCCTTGCCACAATGTTTGGTTTTATCTTAATGATTCTGCCGGGTACCTTGCCCACCGTATTATCCAATACGTTAGAGATGACGGGGAAACCAACCGTTCCTCTTTCTATGCTATTAATCGGGGTTCTTTTAGGAACAATACCTCTTCATCAGCTAACGTCCTTATTGATAAATCGGCATTTATGGCTCGCTTCCTTTTACAAACTCATTTTGTTTCCGCTTCTATTGGTTCCGTTTGTTCTATTTTCTTTGCCCTTCCACCTATTTGCCGTTGCTGTTTTAGTCGCTGGGATGCCTTCAGCTCCAACGATCTCCATGTATGCAGAAAAGTATGGAGAAGACGCCTCATATGCGGCGGCAGGGGTGGCACTTAGCACTTTTTTCTCCTGTTTAACAATACCCGCTCTTTACAGCCTTCTCCTAGTAATCTCGGCCCTTGCCTGAGTCTGAGATTTCGAGCAGAATCTCTGGATATGGGGCAAAAAATGTTTGCTGTAAGACGTCATGCTCTTCAAAACGAATCGCGTAAGATTTTAACAAAGTGGTGATACTGGAAAACGCCTCTTTCTTAGCTGCATATTTATCGAGAAGTTCTTCAAAAAAAGCAATCTCTTTAGCTGACAATTTCATTTCGAACTTTTTAAAGATTTCTTTTGCCACATTCCGGTTCGAATCGTTTCTGGATGTCCGGTTAAACAATTTGCTCAGCGACTTTGCGTACAGCTTTACCGTCATTTCCTCCCCGTTTTTTTCGATGTTTCTTAAGATCCGGTTCATGACCTTTAATGTCGGATTGCTGTAAGCCATTAGTAAGTATTGATTTTTTCTGTGAAAATCTTTAATCGCTTCTAACCCATTAGGCATGACTCTTCGAAAAGAAGCTAACGTGAACAATTTTGTATAAAACCGGTCTCGTATCGTGAAATTATTCAAACGGCCTTCCTCCTCAACCGCTAAATGCGAAAAGAGCTCTGCTACCTTTCCGCCGAACAATCCACTCGCATGACCAATAGCTGGACCTTTTTCTGTTGAAGCATAAACTTTTACTTCTTTTAAACCGCATGAGGGAGAACGCGTTTTAAGAATAAAACCATCCGTGTCCTGAACGCCTGCTAGATAACTTTCTGAAAATAATCGCATCTCCTTTGTAACGTCTCTCCCCGTGGAAGGCTGCACTAACAAATGCTGATCCTCTTTTTTTACAATGCGAATGGTTTCTCTCGGAGTTCCAAGACCAATCTCAACCTCTGGACAAACAGGGACAAAATCTACATATTCCATCAGCTTTTTAATCACATCATTATAGATAACATCCCCGTTATACCGGCATGCATCGAACTCCAGGCACTTACTAACCACAACTTTTGGTCTTGCATAAGCTCCCATAATTCCAACTCCCTTATTACCGTTTTTAACATTGTTCCACTTTTACGTGAAATGTTATCATCTTTTCTGTAAAATGTTGGTTAACGAGAGGAGAGTTTTCATGGCATATTATGAAGAATTACGAAAGCATGTAGGAAGTGCACCGCTCATTTTACCTGGATCCGTTGTCATCATTGAAAATGAAAAGGAAGAAATATTGCTGCAGCACCGCAGAGATGGCGGTTGGGGACTCCCAGGGGGATTAATGGAACATGGCGAAAGTTTTGAAGAAACCGCAGTGCGCGAGGTGAAAGAGGAAACTGGACTAGAAATTGACGGCTTAACGCAGCTCTATGTTTATTCAGGTAAAGACCACTATATACAAACACCAAATGGGGATGAATTGTTTGCTGTAACCGCTGTATATACCGCGAGTGAAGTGAAAGGCGACCTGTTAATAGATGAAGATGAATCTTTTGAATTTCGGTACTTTTCATTAGATAAGCTTCCAGATGGCCTGTTAAAAGGTGCTCAAAAGTACATACACTATTTTGTTGAACAAAAAGAAACGAGCAGAGCTTTCCGGTAATTATGCCGGAGTGTCTGTTCGTTTTTCGTTAAACTTCAGTTCAATGTAATCACATACAGGAGCATACCCGATCTTTTGATAAATTTTATTGGAGGTCGGATTAGCTAGATCGGTATACAACGTGCAAAATTCATATCCTTCTTGCAGAAGGTATTCGCTTAAAGCAGCTACACATGTACTCGCATATCCCTTCCCACGCAACTCTTTAGGTGTATAAACGAGATTCACAGAGACCCCTTTGACGTTCGGCCTCGTTTTAGCTGCCATGGATACGGGGCGGCCATTTTCCTCCCATATAAAAAGAAATCCATCTTCCATTCTGGTCTTCGCATATTCTTCCGCTTCTCCATATGTCATCAGCTGGTTCGTCTCTTCTGTCATGTTTAAAATCCATTGAGGCAAAAAGTGTAAATCAGCCTGTGTTGCGTGACGTAATTTCCCGGGACGTGCCGCAGGCTTTATGACATGTTGGAGTGTATATAGACGAAGATCCATCGTCACCTTTTCTTCTAACTGATTGGCCGCCGACCACTTCTTAGCAAAAGCTTTTCCAACAGCTTTAGGTGACAGGATTTTATGAATTGCAAAATTTTCTTTGATTAAATAGTGAATTAAACTTGGGACAGCAGCTACACCATTCGCTTCATCTTTTTCAAGAAGCAGTAAGGCGTACGGCGGAATAAGCATAGCCGCAAGCATAATCGCTCCATCCTTCTTAACAGTCGCGAGAAATGGTTTTTCCTCTTCCCACTTCTTGTCTTTAAATCTTAAACTATTCCAAATCATCATTCCTGCTCTGTCTTCCTGACCCAGTAAAAATGACTCTGCCTCTTCATAGAATGCAGAGATAGACTCATAACGTGTGATTTCCATGACAATAGACCCTCTCTTTATCTTTAAAGTCTGTAATCCTATATATTTCAATCCTTACAGAATGATTCCTGCTTTTTCACAAAATCTAAATTCTTTATTTGATTAAAGGAAGTGGTTTTCTGATATACTTACGATAACGTAAAGGAAGGTGAACGGAATGAGTACACATGTATTCACGAAACGCGAAGAAATTGCAAATGCCATCACACATGGTCTTGGTGTCCTTCTAAGTGTAGCTGTGACTTCCATTCTTCTCGTGTTTGCAGTTTGGAAAGGAACAGCAGTTCATATCGTAAGCTTTGCCGTTTTTGGAGGAACGATGCTCGCCCTTTATACGGCTTCAACCCTCGTGCATGCTTTTCCTAAAGGACGCGTAAAAGATATATTTGAAATCATGGACCATGCAGCCATCTATCTCTTTATTGCTGGTACGTATACTCCGATTGTTTTGATCGTAGTTGGAGGCGCGCTTGGCTGGACATTGTTTGGTGTTGTTTGGGGACTTGCTATTTTTGGAGTCGTCTTTAAAGTCTTTTTCACGAAAAAATTTGTTGTATTATCCACCCTTGGATATGTAGCCATGGGGTGGCTGATCACGTTTGCTTTTCAAGACATCTCAGCGAACATGCCTCCAGCAGGAATACAATTACTCGTTGCAGGCGGGATCATTTATACGCTCGGGAGCATCTTTTATGTGTGGCGCAGTTTTCCTTTTCACCATGCAGTATGGCATCTGTTCGTTTTAGCAGGAAGCGTCGTACATTTTCTTATGATGTTTTACGTGTTGCCCTCTTAATAAAATCGGTGAAGAGCAGAGAATTTCTCTGCTCTTTTTTTATGCAGATTCTTGAATTTCACTCTGTTCTCGCCTGACCATTCGCGTGGTTCGCACATGGCTATCTAACTTTCGATCATGATATCGTTTACATAATTTTGCGGTCACAAGCTTAAAACCACAACTAAGATTGATTAATCAATCGTTTATATTGTAAAAGTAAACCGAAACACTTTTTTAGCGTTTCGGATATAACAATTGAAAAGCAGGTATCTTAAGCTGCTCCCAAATACGAGACACGGCATAGTCCGTGAAGGTTAATCGAATCCCTAATAAAAACCCCATGTAAGCTGTCGCTGTTAAATCTTCATCTGATTCTTCTAAAACGCCACTTTTTTGACCATTCCTAATGATTTGTTGAAGTTTTAGAATAAACTCTAGGCTAAAATCATCAAGAATTTTAAACGGTTCTGGAAATTTAGTATGCTGTCCAATTACTTGTACAACTAACTGCAGATACGTGTGCATTTCAATAAAGGTACGAATATGTTTGTCTATCATACTTTTAATTTCAGCTAATATGTCCTCTGCTTCGGGATCAAAATCTAACAATGTTGTTCTATATTTTGTTTCTAAGGGCTCTGTTACAGCATGGTAAAACAACTGATCTTTGTTTTCAAAGTACGTAAATACACTCCCGAAACTTACACCAGAAGCTTTTGCCACTTTTGCAATTGTCGTACTTTCATAACCTTGTTGGGCAAATAAAATAATTGCTTGCTGAAGAATCTTTTCTCGCTTCTGTTCCATCGTTTTTACTTGTTTATCTGATAAAGGCACAATAGTATCTCCTTACTCCAATACGAATGATTGGTTAATCAATCATTATTATACGTAATATGTTAAAATAAGTAAATCAATTTTTTTCGAGGTATATGACATGAAAAATCCTGAGTTTATCGAACACTCAATCTTCACGATGTGCATGATTCAGCAAAATGACTATGTGTTGCTTATCAACCGTCCTGATGACCGTGGTTTCCCAGGTTACCTGGCTCCCGGAGGAAAAGTAGATTTTCCCGAAAGCTTAGTAGAGGGAGCGATTAGAGAGGTAGCGGAAGAAACGGGGTTAACCGTTTCTAACCTAATATTTAAAGGCATAGATGAATACGTAAATCCTCAAAAGAATGTAAGATACATGGTGTTTAACTATTGGACAAATACGTTTCAAGGTGAACTTTTAACAGATCCTCCAGAAGGGGAGCTTGTGTGGGTGTCAATCAATGAAGCATTGAATCTTCCAATGCAGAATTGGTTTAAAGAAAGATTACCTCTTTTCTTTGAAGAAGGCACATTTGAAGTACAGAGAGTCTGGGATGGTGATAAAGATGAGGAGGTTGAAGTTAAGATAAGAAAAACTTGAGTAAGGTACACATAGTGTTGTTGTCGTGTTTTGTCGAAGTTTGTAAACTCGTGGATATCTGCCTAAAATTTTTGGATTCACGACCAAAACTTTTGGATTCGCACCCTAAATTTGTGGATTCACCGCCAAAACTTTTGGATTCACGGCCTAAACCTGTAGATCCCACCCTTCTCAGCACCAAACCTCTCTTCCAGACAAGCCATTCACCTCTTTCACACCCCCTAAAATAGGAAAGGATGACTCAATCAAGAGTCATCCCTCCTTATTTCAATCATTTTACTTAATAATCTGCAGGTTCTTAGGGTATTTCGTCAATGTTTCGTATCCATCTGCGGTTACAACGACATCGTCCTCGATTCGTACGCCGCCAAGGTCATCGATATAGATGCCTGGCTCAATCGTGTATGTCATGCCTTCACGCAGCACGCCATCGTTGTTATCACTCATCGACGGGAACTCATGCACATCAATCCCCAAGCCATGACCGATTCTGTGCGGGAAGTAATCACCATAGCCCGCTTCCGTGATGTGATTACGCGCGATTACATCAAGGTCACCGATGCGCGTACCTGGCTTAGATGCTTCAAGTGCCTTTAACTGTGCTTGTAATACCGTTTCATAGATTTCACGTCGCTTTTCGTCTAAATCGCCAAACGCAACCGTTCTCGTAATGTCAGAACAATAGCCATCCAAAACAACGCCAAGGTCGAACAGTACCAGATCTCCGTGCTGAAGCTTCCTTAAGCCAGGCTTACCATGGGGCTGTCCCGCTTTTTCACCAAAAAGGACCATCGTGGAGAACGACATCTGGCTGATTCCTTTTTTCTTTAGCTCGTACTCGATTTTCGCAAGAACTTCCATCTCCGTTACGCCCTCGTGAAGGGCTGCTACACCGACTTCAACACCATAATCCGCAAGCTTGGCTGCTTCTTTCAATGTTTCCAGTTCGCTTTCTTCTTTAATCAGTCGAAGTTCGTTTAAATATTCTTCAGCAGCCACTATATTTGCGTCATGGAACATGTGTTGAAGCTTCTCTCCACGCGCATATGGAAGTGATTCCTTTTCGACAGCAAACGATGAAGCAATCACTACACCTTGCATGTCTAATTTTTCTTGTACTTTGTCCCATGGATCCTCAGAATCACTATAACCTACAATATCGTATGTCCAGCCTGCCGCTTTAGCTTGAGTGCGTTCCATCCCTGGACAGATCATGAAAGGCTCTCCTTCTGGTAATACAAAGACTCCAAGTACACGCTCATGGGGATCTGTGAACAGTCCAGACAAATAGAAAACGTTTGCCGTCGTATGAATAAACGCGAATGCATGTCCCTTTTCCTTTAACCAATCTTTTACCTTTTGAATACGTCCTTCGTTCATATGTATTCCTCCTATAAAAGCCGATGACGGCCGAAAATATGTGTCTCTATGTCCATTGTAAAAGAAACGGTTGCAAAAAAACAGGAGCACACACCGCTTATCGCAAATGTGTGCCCTTTTATATGGTTTAAAATTGTACTTTTTCTTCGATGAACTTCTTCAAATCAGAAATCTTCACACGTGTTTGTTCCATCGTGTCACGGTCACGCACGGTAACCATGCCGTCTTCTTTAGAATCAAAGTCGTACGTGATACAGAACGGTGTACCGATCTCATCCTGACGGCGGTAACGTTTACCGATTGACCCTGTTTCGTCATAGTCCACCATAAAGTCTCTTGCGAGTGAGCTGAACACGTCAGTTGCTTCTTCAGAAAGTTTTTTCGACAAAGGCAGGATTGCTGCTTTATAAGGAGCAAGTGCTGGATGCAAGTGCATCACCGTTCTTGTCGTTCCATCCTCAAGCTCTTCATCTTCATAAGCATCGATTAAGAATGCCAATGTCACTCGGTCAGCACCTAGTGATGGCTCGATGCAATAAGGAATATAGCGCTCGTTCGTTTCTTGGTCGATATAGTTAAAGTCTTCACCAGAGAATTCCATGTGTCTCTTTAAGTCAAAATCAGTTCGAGATGCTACACCCCAAAGCTCACCCCAGCCAAACGGAAATTTGTATTCAAAGTCCGTTGTTGCATTTGAATAGTGAGAAAGCTCATCTTCATTATGGTCACGAAGACGAAGGTTTTCTTCCGTCATGCCAAGAGATTTCAGCCAGTTCTCCGCTGTATCTTTCCAATGGTTGAACCATGTCATCTCTTCACCTGGCTTACAGAAGAACTCAAGCTCCATCTGTTCGAACTCACGCGTACGGAATGTGAAGTTACCTGGTGTGATTTCATTACGGAAGCTCTTACCAACCTGCGCGATACCAAACGGCAATTTCTTACGCATCGTACGCTGAACGTTTTTAAAGTTAACGAAAATCCCTTGAGCAGTCTCTGGACGCATATAGATTTCGTTCGAGCTGGATTCAGTTACCCCTTGGTGGGTTTTAAACATTAAGTTAAATTGGCGGATGCTCGTAAAGTCATGGCTTCCACATTCAGGACAAGCAATATTGTACTCTTTTACGAGTTCTTCCATCTTTTCGAACGGAAGACCATCAACGATAATTTCTTTTCCTGCTTGATCCGCTGCATCTTCAATCAGCTTATCAGCACGGTGACGCGCTTTACAGTTTTTGCAATCCATCATCGGATCGTTGAAGTTGCCGATATGACCAGATGCTTCCCACGTACGAGGGTTCATTAGAATGGCTGCATCAAGTCCAACATTGTATGGTGATTCTTGTACAAACTTTTTCCACCACGCTTTTTTTACGTTGTTCTTCAGTTCAACACCAAGCGGACCGTAATCCCACGTGTTTGCTAGACCTCCGTAAATTTCAGATCCCGGGAATACAAAACCGCGATGTTTCGCATGATTTGTGATGGTTTCCATGTTTTTTGTCATTTTAATTCCTCCCATTTTTGAGTTTGCCTTAATGGATGGGAATCTTTTAAAAAATAAAAAACTCCCGTCCCAAGGCATAAAGCCCAGGGACGAGAGTTATAGCTCCCGCGGTTCCACCCTAGTTGATCCGTATGTACGAATCCTCTTTTTCAAAAGCAACTCCGGATTGCCGTTTCACTAATGTCTCCTGCCAGGCTTTCACCGCCCCCGGCTCGCTTCTAAAGAGTGTCAGATTAGCTACTATTCATCCTTCATGGTTGCGTAATATCTTTTATAATAAAGTAATATTACCAAAAAACAAAATCGTTAGTCAAAGAATTTTCATATTGTATGTGCGGGTTACGTTTTTGGTGCAAGCTCTTGTTGAACTTGATCCAAAGTCGGGAGAGCCGTCATCGCTCCTTTTACAGAGGCAGCAAGCCCTCCTGAAATGCTCGCGAACTCAGCCATCTTACATGCTTGTTCAAGAGAAACATCTTGAAGTGTACCATTGTATTCGTTTAATCCGTGCAAGATTCCAGACACATAAGCATCACCTGCTCCAGTTGTATCAACAGCCTCAACCGCTTTTGCAGGGATATGCTCTCCTCCTTCTTCTGTCACAACATAGCTTCCGTCATCTCCTAGTGTGATAAAGAGAAGCGGAATATTGTATTGCTGAAGAACTTTGATCCCTTCCTCAACCTTTTTTAACCCAGTTATAAATTCAAGCTCTTCTTCTGAAATCTTTACAATATCAGCATGAGGCAGCATCGAGATGATGGTTTCTCGTGCGTGCAGAGCCGTTTTCCACAGTGATAAACGCAAGTTGGGGTCATACGAGATCCACATACCATTTTCTTTTGCCAGTCTTACTGCTTTTTCGGTAGCGCTTTTTGATGGCTCGCCTATTAAGGATATCGAGCCAAAATGGAGGATTTTATGTTCCTTGAATAAACTTGGCTGAATATCTTTTTCTTCTAAAAATCGGTCAGCACTCGGATTAATATAAAAATCAAAGGTGCGTTCACCGTTTTCGGCCAATGTCACAAAGACGGCACCCGTTCGAACGTTGTCGGTTTTATACACATGAAACGCGTTCACTCCATAGCTTTTCAAGGTATCAATCATAAAGTTTCCTAAAACATCGTCCCCAACTTTACCTAAAAACGCAGATTTCGTTCCTAAACGGGCAAGCCCCACTGCCACATTAGCCGGAGCCCCACCAGGACTTTTTTGATAAAAGGCATTGCTATTATCTGTCGGGATAAAATCAACGAGTGCTTCTCCTAGAGAAATAACTCCCTTTTTCATCATTGCCTCTCCCTTTCAATATGGAAACTTTTTAGGCAGCGTCAGCCTGATTTTATCACTTATTTCATTTTAATCTGCAATAGTGAAGTTTCCCCTTTTGTTGCTTCTGAAGCAGCACGCTTGTCCATAGATTCTAAAGCTTCACCGTTCGTAATCACAATCGGCGTAATCGTACTTGCCGCCTTTTCTTTGATTAGATCAAGATCGAAGCTTAACAGTTTGTCTCCTGCCTTTACTTTATCTCCTACCTTCACAAACCCTTCAAAGCCTTCTCCATCCATACTCACTGTCTCCAGTCCAACGTGAATCAAGATTTCTGCTCCTGACTCGGATTGGATGCCAATGGCATGCTTCGTGTGGAAGAACTGAACAATTTCGCCATTTACGGGTGAAACGACGACTCCTTCTGTTGGTTCTATTGCAATACCGTCACCCATCATCTTCTCTGCAAATGTTGGATCTGGCACTTCTTCTATGGACACAATTTTTCCTGTTAAAGGAGCTACAAGCGTTTCTTCTTTTTGTACTTCTTTTTTTCCAAATAATTTATTAAACATCATTTCCACTCACCTTTCAGTAAACTTACCTTTATACTTTTCACCTGTCCAACCGCTTTAAAACATTTTTCATAGCGATATAAAGATATAAAAGAAGACCAAAGAACAAACAAGATAGTCATGTCTCGATGTTCTTTCGGTCTTTTTCATCATGTTTGCAGGTCAAACTTTCCCTATAAAAGTAAGGCAACCCCAACTCTAATGTCAATTAAAATGATATGGCTTATTGATAAAGGGCATTTGATAACAAACGGAATAAATAGTCTGTATGGTCTCGGAAACCAGCTTCTAGTCCGATCAGCGTTACATCTTTATCTGTTTCTTCAACAATGACCGCTTTTCCTGAAGCTTGTTCATACCCTTTCCAGTGTCCCGCAACAAAAAAGTCACCTGTATTAAATAACGCTACAGTTTTAGCTTTACCCAGTTCCGTAAACCAAACCGGCTTGTACACAAATCCTAAGTCGTTGTCCTTATACCCTTTGCTCAGCTCATCTTCTTCATACGAAACTTCTACAATCCCGTTGCTGTCAGAGCCGCCGGTATTCACTTTCACATTTGTTAGACCCAGCATGCTGGATGCTTTAGCACCGCCTGCACCAATAGAAATATATTTACCGCCATTCTCTACATACGCTTGAACATTCGTCTTGAATTGGTCGTATGCTTCTTTGCTGCCAAGAACAAAAGGCTTGTTCGCTTCTCTCATTTTCTCATATTGCAGCATTAGATCGGTTCCGCTGTAAATAAAAGCATCAAATCCAGTTAGGCCGTGCTCGGCTACTTCTTTTGGCGTCACTTCAGTTACAGAAAAACCTAAACGACGAAGAGCAAGCTTAGTGCCGGCATGCGTTTGTGCTTTATTAATGCCTCCATCTTTCAAAATCGCTACTTTCATTTCTGATAATTTTTTCTTCTGAGAGGGAATAACGCTCGTTTCAAGTATAACCCCTGAATTCTTTACAAGCGCCTTATTTTTCCCCGTCACGTTCTCCACATAGAAGTTTCCATCATTCCCCTTATAAACATCTGTTCCCGCTTGCAGCAATCCATTTACTAGACTCACAGCTTTCACTGAGCTGTTCTTAATCACGTAAGGTCCTTTTCCGTTCAAAGAGCCTTCAAAGTCCGCTTTTTTTACCTTTGTGGTTTTAACATTTAGTTCTGACTTCACTTCATTCGCCTCAAAGCCCCAAAGCTCCGGCAAGCTCCATGCTGAAATATCATACATCGCAGGCGTGTCATTCGTAATGTCTTCACCATTCCAAAGCATCGTGTTCGCAAGCCCAGCTTTCGCTTGATCCATCTGGACAATGTAAGTACCTTCAGGATATGTCACCCCGTTTGCTTGGAAAGACTTACTCGCTTTTTCAACCGAGATGTCGTTCGTAAGAAGATGATTTACGGCTTTCTCCGTAACGGTAGGATCTTTTTTGTCTACTGGAAGTACATAGGCATTCGGAAAAAATCCTTCTTTATGATAAGGATGATCAAAGTTAATACCTCGTTTGAAGATCTCAATCTGATCTGTCAGCATCCCTTGCTTATTTTTTGTTGAAAACTTTAATGCACCCATCACGGCATCGTTAGCCCATTTCACGCCATCCCAGCTGTTCGTCGGTGCTTCGAGCGTATATCCGTAAGCACCATGATACATGGCATACATCGGTGTGAAGATTGGCGGATAATCATCCCAGCCCGCACTATCATCACGCTGAGGGATGTACGACCCTGTCATCGTTCGATACGTTTCACTCTCGTATTCTGCCTTATTTTCTACGATCTCTGCCTCCATTGCTTCCGCCTGATCGAGAGCCCACTTAGAAAACAGATCATATTCATAATTCGGATTATGTGGTGGCGTACAAGGCTCGATCAATCCCGGCTTACCATCGATCCAATTTACATATCCGTGAAGGTCCAAGAACACCATCGGATTCCACTCTGTAATAAGATCCACCGTTTGTTGTGTTTCAGGTTGTGACTGCGTAATAAAGTCACGGTTCAAATCAATGCCTTCACTGTTAAAACGTGTCCCGTCTACTCTGCCATCGGGGTTTGCTACCACGTTAAAGATTAATATATTACTAGCAAGAATGTTCTTTGTTGTTTCATCGTTCTCAAAAGCAAATCGTTCGATCAGCTGAAGAACTGCATCTGAACCTATGTATTCCGTACCATGAATAGAGCCATTTATCATAACAGGTACTTTAAAATCCGAATTTTTAGCAACCCATTCTTGCGCTTTCTCTGGATTTTTAATCATTTGCTTACGCAGCTTCTTGTAATGTCCATACTTTCCTTTGTCTTCAGGATTTGAAATGGTAATCACATATAAAGGATAGCCATCTGCAGATTTACCTGTGATTTCTAAAGAAACACGCTTACTTTCTTTATCAATCTGTTTAAGCTTTTCCCCCATTTTTGAGTATTTTACAAAATCATAATGCTCAGAGTTAAAAGGACTTCCATCTGCCTCTTCACTCACATTTACATTTTCCCACTGTTTTGGTGGTGCTTCTGCTATAACTGCATACGGAGTTGAAGCTAGTAAACTCACACTCAAAAGCCCAGCCATCCATTGTTTTTTCATTCTTTTGTTCTCCCCTTCCTCATCATGAGAGTAATTATACTTAATGGTGAATATTTATTCAATTATATTTTCATTCGTTTGCACATTACTCCAACTGATATTCCATGTTTCACCATGAAAGCCTTTTCATTTTTAGAAAAAGGATAAAAATGAGAACAAAAGCATAGTTCTATGTACACAAAAAAACCTCGTTGATACGAGGTTTGCTATTTTTTATGAGCATTGCCTGTCAGTTTGGCCAATTCATGTTTTCTTTTCGCTATATACTCCAGATCAAGCTGTTGCAGTACCTCTTTTTGGATACCCTGTTCAACGTATTTTTCAAAATCCCATACTATTTTTTTATTTTCAGCAAGGGCATATCTAGCCGTGATGGTTAGCGCATCATAAATCGTTAGAATTACTGAGATGTCTTCTTTGCCATAATGGCGAATTTGATAAAAAGTATGATAGACGACTTCTTTGAATGCATGTTTAGGAACTGTTAGTCTCGGCTCATTTTCAGAATCAAAAAACACCATATAGCCGTCCTTCTTTTCGCCCGCTTTAGCGAGCACCCGTCCAATATTTAATATGCACTGGTTAGCCGTGTTTGGGTCATTAATCCCTGGTGATATTGCCCGCAAAGCAATTTCCACCAATTTTTGCGTACTAAAGCCAATATCCTGAAAAACACTTCTTTCCCTGCCGAACGTCATATAGGAAAGTAAATATTCTTTTAACTCATCATTTATTACCTCTTTGTCTGAAAACACCATCATCACAGGTTGATCCTGAGTTAAAAAATCTCCAGTTTGACATAGAATATCAATTTTCAGCTGGTTTTTTTCAGCACATTCGGTCAACCCTTCATGATCGATCAGCTGAAGATAGCCATGTTTGTTCGTAATTATCGTATTTCCATTACAGTGCGACTGAGCAAAAGTATAATCCTCAATGCGCATCCTTTTATGACTCTCCATCTCGTCTAGTTCATCAAGTACTTCTAGCCCTTCACTCGTTAATCGCTCCACCAGTTTACTAACTTGTATAAACGTACCGACATGGTGAATAAAAAAAGCGAAAAAAGCAAGACAGATGATAGCGAGCATGATGCATATCGTTGCAGATACTACATATGGCTCTGAGATAGAGTTCTTCATAAACAGCAGCGTGATGACAGAATAGATAAAGCTTCCCATAAAAAAGACGAGAATCCTCATCGTTATCCGATCTGTCATAAAGGTAGGCAATGTCCGAGGAGAGTATTGTGAAGAATATGTCGTCAAAACTACCATTATGATTGAGAATGTAAAAGTTGTCATCGTTAATAAAGAAGGAGCAATTGAAACTAATATCGTTTGAGCAAGATCAATCTCAGTAAAGAGAAGTTTCGTTATAAGAGAATTTCTTTCAACATCCACACTTGAATCAATATAGATGGTGATGAATGCCAATATGACCGAAACAACGCTATAAATACTCGGTATCACCCATATATTCTGCCTCATCTTAAGCAACATCTTTAAAATCATTAACTTCTCTCACCACCTACTATTTTACTACTCTTCATCTTCCCCAAAATGGGAGGTTTGTAACAAGGTTAGGCTGAATTCAAGTTTAAGAATTTTAATCATTCCACGTTATTTGGGGATATATCCACGCTAAGATGATGAATTCCTGTTATTTTTCATTTATCCGCGTTAGTTTCAATCATTCCACGTAGCACAAAAAAATGTTATAATATGGATAACAAAATGGTGTGAAAGGAAGAAAAGATGAAGGGATATGCCAATAAAGAATCTACACTTCACTATCCGCAAACTACACCATGGTTTCATGTGTCACGAATCGCTATCGGAACGCACTTAGGGGAAATGGACACAACAGATTCGTCTTTATACCAAGAATCCATAGCATTTGCTTTATGTAATGGAATCAACTTTATAGATACGGCGCTCAACTACCGCGGGATGCGATCTGAAAGAGATGTTGGGGCTGTTTTATGCAAGCTTATTCAGCATGAAAAAAAGCTAAAAAGAGAAGAAATCGTGGTTTCGACAAAGGCGGGAATTATTCCCGGAGATATTGATCTTCAGCTCCGTCCTGAAAACTACTTAAAAGATAAACTATTGCATACTGGGATTCTACAAGAACATGACCTTCAAATCGTCGGTCATCATAAGCATGTGTTAAAGCCATCGTATTATGAGTTTGCCATCCAGCAGAGTTTAAATCATCTCCAACTTGATACGATTGATATCCACTACCTGCATAACCCGGAAATCTCCATGCAAGTTCTTGGAGAAGAAACGTTTTATCAAGCATTAGAGGCTTTATTTTGTTTTTACGAAGAACAAGTAGAGCAGGGTGCAATCCGATTTTATGGTCTGGCCGTTTGGTCAGCTTTTACTGAAAATCCCCATGTACGAGGATATATTTCACTCGAGCGCGTCATCGAAACCGCAAGAAAAGTGGCTGGACCCTCTCATCACTGCCGGTTTATACAGACGCCTTTTCATTACAAAAACCAAATCGCCTTAACCGACAAAAATCAGCGGGTGAATGATAAATGGCGCACTTTGTTTGAAGCTGCAGAAGAACTGGAAATCTATGTGACGACGAGCGCGCCTTTTGATTGTGGAAGGTTACAGAACGAAAAGCAATGGACTGCTGATCAACTATTCACCTTTGTTCTTAACACTCCTCGCATTCTTTCTACGATGATCGGAATGAAGAGGGTCGAAACTGTGAAGAAAAACCTTTCTGTCATGAAATTACTGAAGCAGGCACACAAAAGTTAGTGCCTGCTTTATTCATTTTTTTAAGCGAGCATATAATTTCCTAGACGAGCACAAAAGTCCTTATAGCGAGCATAAAACCTCGTAGGTCGAGCATAAAACCCTCAAGGCGAGCATAAAACGTCCAAAGTCCAAAATATACCTACATCCGAACAAACTTTAATTTTTTTTAGATAATTTAGCTTGTAAATGTAACCGTTTTATTTTACAATCACTTATGCAAACGATTGCACCGACTTGCATATACAAATTGTAAGCGTTTCACACTTTACACTCACATTCTTATGAATGCGATTTCAAAAATACAACAAAAGAGATATACTTAAGGAGGAAATCGTTTTGAAACAACGTGGAAAACTCATTTCGTTTGATTTCTGGCAAAAGCTTGGTAAAGCGCTTCTTGTCGTAGTAGCGGTCATGCCAGCAGCTGGTTTGATGATATCATTAGGTAAAGTTATTGCCATGTCGGCTGACGACATCACATTCGTGCAAGCGCTTGCCCGGGTCATGGAAGACATTGGTTGGGCCATCATTACGAACTTGCACATCTTGTTCGCTGTAGCCATTGGTGGTTCGTGGGCAAAAGAACGTGCTGGCGGTGCATTTGCAGCTGTTATCGCTTTTATTCTCATCAACCGTATTACAGGAGCTATTTTTGGTGTAAACAGCGGCATGATGTTAGAAGAAGATGCAAACGTAAAGTCCCTTTTCGGCAGCGAGTTAATCGTAAGAGATTACTTCACTTCTGTTCTAGGAGCACCCGCTCTAAACATGGGTGTATTTATCGGTATTATTTCCGGCTTCTTAGGTGCCGTTCTTTTTAACAAGTATTATAACTACAACAAGCTTCCTAATGCGTTAGCTTTCTTTAACGGAAAACGTTTTGTACCTTTTGCCGTTATTTTATGGTCAGTGATTACGGCTTTAATTCTTGCTATCGTTTGGCCGTTCATTCAAGCAGGATTAAATGACTTTGGACGCTGGATCGCAACATCACGCAATACCGCTCCAGTTATCGCACCATTTGTTTTTGGAACATTAGAGCGACTATTGCTGCCGTTCGGTCTTCATCACATGTTAACGGTGCCGATTAACTATACAGAGCTTGGAGGTACGTACCAGATCATGACTGGTTCGGGTGCAGGATCATCTGTTGCCGGACAAGATCCATTGTGGCTTGCATGGATCAATGATCTGAACAACTTCTTAGCTGCGGGTGACACGAAGGCATATCAAGCACTTTTAAATGATGTAGTACCTGCCCGTTTTAAAATGGGACAAGTTGTCCTCTCTACCGCTTCATTAGTGGCGATTGCTCTTGCCATGTATTTGAACGTTGATAAAGATAAACGCACAAAATATAAATCCATGTTCTTCTCTGCTGCACTCGCTGTATTTTTAACAGGTGTAACAGAGCCGATCGAGTTTATGTTCATGTTTGCTGCACCTCTTCTTTATGTGGTGTATGCACTCACAACAGGTCTTGCGTTTGCTGTGGCAGATCTAATCAACGTACGCGTTCACGCATTTGGTTTTATTGAACTCTTAACACGTACACCTTTACTCGTAAAAGCAGGGCTTACACGCGATTTAATCAACTTTGCATTTACGTGTATCGTATTCTTTGGAATAAACTTCTCCATCTTTTATGTGCTGATTAAAAAGTTCAACCTGCCTACTCCAGGGCGTGCGGGCAACTATATCGAAACAACTGAGGCAGACTCTGGTTCGACTGCTAAACGTGAAGCGGCAGCTGGATCAGATAACTCTCAAGCTTCTGCAATCATTGGTCTTCTAGGTGGAGCAGATAACATTGAAGACGTTGACGCCTGTATGACACGCCTTCGTGTAACGGTAAAAGACACAACACGAGTTGCAGAGGAAAAAGATTGGAAAATAAACGGCGCACTTGGGCTGATCCTTAAAGACAAAGGAGTTCAAGCGATTTACGGGCCAAAAGCAGACGTTTTAAAATCTGATATTCAGGATCGTTTGGAGCTGTAATCAATGAAACTATTAACGTTAAATGTCCATGGTTGGCAAGAAGAAAATCAGATGGAGAAACTTCAATCACTTGCTCAAGATATCGCAAGCGAACGATATGACGTAATCGCCTTACAGGAAGTCATGCAGTCGATCGAATCTCCTGTCGTAAAAGGCAACATCAAACAAGATAATTACGCACTGGTTTTAATCCAACTGCTGCAAGAACTTGGCGTTAACGATTATGACTTTGTTTGGGATATGGCACATTACGGTTTTGTAACCTACGAAGAAGGACTTGCCGTCTTAAGCAGGCATCCGATTACGTCCAGCAAGAGTTTCTTCGTGACCCCGTTACAGGATATGAACAACTGGAAAACACGTAAATTGGTTGGCACTACTATCACCTATTTTGAAAAAGAACTTCATTTTTTCTCCGGTCATTTTGGATGGTGGGATGATGAAGCAGCACCGTTTAAAGAGCAATTTGATCGTTTTATAAAACATATTCCGGCAAACGGATTGTCCTTTTTAATGGGCGATTTGAATAACGATGCTAACGTTCGGGATGAAGGCTACGACTATGTCAGAGCGAACGGATTTTTCGATACGTATAACATGGCCGTTAAGAAAGATGACGGTTTTACAATAAAAGGCGCCATTGCAGGCTGGAATCAAAACCACGCTGAAGAAGGGCGTAGAATCGATTACATTTTAAGCAACAAACCGCTGAACGTACAAAGTTCATATGTTCGTTTTAACGGAAAAGAAACACCCGTTGTGTCAGATCATGCTGGGGTTACAACGATAATAGATTTAGAAAACTAACAGACTATGGGGAGCCGTTATACGGTATCCCCTCCCCTGTTGTAAAGAGATAATGGAGGTAACATTATGGAAAAAGTTTGGTGGAAAGAAGCCGTTGGCTATCAAATTTACCCTCGCAGCTTCCAGGATTCAAATGGAGACGGAATCGGTGATCTGCAAGGTATTATTCAGCGCCTCGATTACATTAAAGATTTAGGTATCGATGTGATTTGGATCTGTCCGATGTACAAGTCGCCGAATGATGATAACGGTTATGACATTTCCGACTATCAAGATATTATGGAAGACTTCGGAACAATGGAAGATTTTAATGCTCTTTTAAACGAAGTCCATAAACGCGGAATGAAGCTGATTATCGACCTTGTTCTCAATCATACAAGCGATGAGCACCAATGGTTCATTGAATCCCGTTCTTCAAAGTACAACGCAAAGCGTGACTGGTACATTTGGAGAGACGGAAAAAACGGAAAAGAACCAAACAACTGGGAAAGCATCTTCTCTGGTTCTGCTTGGGAGTATGACGAAACGACAGACCAATATTACCTACATGTTTTTTCAACAAAACAGCCTGACGTAAACTGGGAAAACCCAGAAGTACGGGAAGCTCTTTACGATACGGTAAATTGGTGGCTAGATAAAGGGATCGACGGTTTCCGAATCGATGCCATCAGTCACATTAAAAAACGTCCAGGATTTCCTGATATGCCGAATCCGAAGAATGAAAAATACGTATCTTCCTTTGATATGCACATGAACCAAAAGGGCATCCACACGTTCCTGCAAGAGTTTAAAGACCGTACGTATGCCAACTATGATGTTATGACGGTCGGTGAAGCGAACGGTGTAAAAATCGATGAAGCTGATCTTTGGGTAGGAAAAGAACAAGGTAAGATGGATATGATTTTTCAATTCGAACACTTAGGGCTTTGGGATGCAGAAACAAATCCAGACTTGGATATCGTTGAATTGAAGAAAGTGTTAACACGCTGGCAAAAAGGCCTTGAAAAAGAAGGATGGAACGCTCTTTTCATTGAGAATCATGACAAACCTCGTGTCGTTTCCACTTGGGGCAATGACAAAGAGTATTGGTATCAAAGTGCAACAAGCATGGGAGCAATGTACTTCCTCATGCAAGGTACTCCGTTTATCTATCAAGGACAGGAAATTGGCATGACGAACGTGCAGTTTGACTCTATTTCCGACTATGATGATGTAGCTGTTAAAAACATGTACCGCATCAAACGCGAAGAAGGCGTGTCACACGATGACATCATGGCTGTCATTTGGGCATCTTCTCGTGACAACAGCCGTACACCGATGCAATGGAACAGCGAAGTAAACGCAGGTTTTACAGACGGAACACCTTGGATGAAAGTGAACCCGAACTATACAGAAATTAACGTCGAGAAACAGAAACAAGACGAAAATTCAATCCTTAACTTCTATAAGAAGATGATCGCTTTAAAGAAAGAAAACGACATCTTCACGTATGGAACGTATGATTTATTGTGTGCAGACGATAAACAAATCTATGCCTACACACGTACGCTAGGAGAAGAAAGAGTGATCGTCATCACAAACCTTTCTAAAACAAAGGCTGAGTTTACATCAACATTCGCTTTAAACAGAGAGAGCCTGTTGCTTTCGAACGAAGATGTTGCATCACATGATGATGTTACGCAAATTACATTACAGCCTTACGAAGCTCGCGTATACCGCGTTTAGGCATCATTCAAAAAACGTGCTTTCCTTAGATGGAAAGGCACGTTTTTTTTATAGTGGCATTTTTTTCTCAAACCGGATAAAAGAATACATTCGAGTAAGAACAACTAAAGATCCTATTACTGTTATACCTAATGTTAAGTCTGTAAACAATGGGATCCACATGAATAGGAATGCAGCAATCGCTGTAACATTTCCTGAAAAACCGTTTATCGGTGTGTTCCCTACAAAAAGCGTTGCAGCTCCTTTTAGGGAATGAGCATAACAGGCTTCATGATAAGGGCGTATCTTAAAAAACGCCCAAACGGTCACTAGATCATCTCTACACTCTATCGGCATTAAACATTTTTCGCAATGTAAGTCTTTCTTCACAGTTATCCCCCTGGTCATTCTATATTTAAATTCATCACACCTTTTGCAGCTGAAACGTTTCTTTGCAATAGGTGATGATATATTTCACAAACCGCTTCATATCCTCCTTGCGAACCGCTTTTGAATGGTAGTACGACTCAGATTCAGGGTTTGTTTTGATTCGCAAGCCTTCCAATAAAATCGGATGAAAAAGAGATGGCACCAGTGGCTTTGCTTTTGCGATAGCTTCCTTTTTGCTGAATATATTTTTGTATGTGAAGGACAAAAGAATCCTGCATAACATAACCACACCAAACTCTATCCAATCATCATAAAAGAAACACATGTCCCGCTCTACTTTTTCGTTCCAATAGGTATTCAAATACTCATTCATGGTCTTTTCTGCATCTGTCCATCGTACCTCTAAAGGTAAAACAGAAAAGGGCTCTCCATATACAGTAATCCCTTTCGTTTTTAACATCCACCACGTTAGGTCATTTAGATCATGAAAACCTCGATGCATCTTTCCTTCTGTAAAGAAAGGATACTCCTCTAGATCAGGGTAAACCATTCCAACTTGTCCTGGCGTGATATAACAGCCATCCAGCCTTGGACCAAACTGATGTGCGTTGCATCGTAAATGAACCAAATTTAATAGATCTTCCGTCTTCTTCCCTATTCGTCCGTTGATTACCGTAACAAAATCAAGGTCACTCGAATTGGGATCAAATGCACCAAGTGCAAGAGAACCGTATACATAGATTCCTTTAATTCGTTCTGAAGGAAGTACCTCTAGTAATAGCTCCTTATAAATTTCTAAAAATTCCTCAACATCTTCAGGTAACTGATAATCCCTAGTTCCATTCAACTTTTTATAACCCCCATGAAAAAAAACATATTGTTTTTATTCTACAGGGAATCCACCAAATTCCTTTTTATGGATAAAAAATACCCGCAGCAATGGAGCGCATTGAAAGCTTTACGAAAAAATGGGTCGTGTGATGTCACCGAAAATTTATAGATACAAACTACAATAAAGGGTAAAACCAACTCGTACTGACGAGGCGGTTTTACCCTTTTTTTCAGTATACAAAGCATCCACTACGTGTGGGTGATATCGGATGATTTAAAAACAACAGGCCAAGCCTAATAAAAAAATATCAATTTTTTAGTCAGCCCTCAACTAATGGGTGCTTTTAACTGTTCGATTTGTTGTACTTACTTCCGGCTCCCCTGTTTCCCCTTTTTGATAGGAAATGTTGTCTGGGTTAAGCCCATGTCCAAGTGATTGATATACATTGCCCGGTGCCGGATCAACAAACTGATGATTGTTCATATAAACTCGCGGTGTTTTCCACAGCGTCACCAATGCCTTCCAGTGAGGCATCTCATGATAACGCTCAGGCCACATTTCTTTAATATGCTTCTTCACGAGCGGATAATATTTTGGACTCATTCCTGGGAACAAATGATGTTCCGTATGATAGGAAAAGTTGAAATGAAGCACATCCACCCATTTTGGTACGGTAACTGTTAAGCTGTTCGCTAAAGGATCATTTACATCCGTCATCGGATTTAAACGGTGGTTTGTTGAGATATAGCTCATCACGATGGCATTGGCAATTAAAAGCGGCAGCAATACGGCGAAAAACCACTTAACAGGACCTAGCCACACTAACAGGCTTAGCCACGTTGCCCACGGAAGTAAAAGCTGAATCCAAACAGATGGACGATTACTCGGTTTAAATTCCTTAATAAATCGTTTGAACATATATAGTCCATGAATCGTAAACGATACTGACAAAAAGGCAAAGCTGACGATTGAACGCATCCACAACGGAAGCTTATATACTTTCTGTAGAAATGGGTTGTGTGACAGGTTTTCTAATGTTGGCCAAGCATCAGGGTCTTCCCCATCCTCTTGCGTGTGTACGTGATGTGTCGTGTTGTGCCATTTTCGCCATAATTTTGGACCGACACTAAGCGGCCAAAAAGCAACAGCTCCTAAAAAGTCACGCAACCATGGCTTACGAATGACCGTGCCGTGGAGAATTTCATGTCCTAAAAAGCCCATTCCAGCAAAGCTTGTTCCTAATATGACAGCGATTCCAATTCCTATCCAAGGATGAAGATTATTTAATAAACCGATAACTAATATACCGGCGATAGCAATCAATAAGTAAACTAATCCTCCCCATAGCCGTGATGGTACCGGTTTGAAGGCTTCTTTTGGAAGCTTGGGAGCAATTTTTGCTGCATACCAGCCAAAAGATTGTAGGTCTTTCATCTGCTCAACTCCTCTAAATCAGACTCTTTCGAATTCTCGTACTTTACTATCGTAACAAGGTTTGTTTTAGGAAGCAACCATTTTTATTACCTGGTAATAATAGTTGGTATTATGTACCCATAAAGAAACCTTGATTGAAGCTGATTTTTCCTGCCAAATTAGTTTTTGATAAAAAAAATCGGGTCACCAAGAAGGATGACCCGTTTTACTTTAAATTATAACTTTTACTTTTTACTTTTTTACGGACCGATTTATTTGGAGATGAAATAATTCTATAAATATTCCAACTCTAATACTTTTAATCTTTGATTCGTTTCCCGTTCGATTACCTGCAGAAGCCTGCGATCTTTCGGAGCGATAAACGTTACAGCAAGTCCTTTTCCCCCAGCCCGTCCGGTTCTGCCGATTCGATGAATATAGCTTTCGGCATCCAAAGCAATATCGTAGTTGAACACATGGGTAACCCCTTCAACATCAAGACCTCGTGCTGCCACATCTGTTGCGACCAAAAACTGGATGTCTCCTTGACGAAACCGTTTCATCACGTCTTCCCTTTTGGCTTGCGATAGGTCGCCATGAAGTTCATCGCTGTTGAAGTCCATACTCTGTAAAGCCTCGTTCAGTTTGCTTACTCTTCGCTTTGTCCGGCAAAAAATGATGGCCAAATATGGCCGCAACAAGCGGATAGAACGGACAAGATCATTCTGCTTTCCTCGATCCGTTGTTTCAACCACACGCTGCCGTATTTCCTTCAAGGTAATGTTCTTTGTCTGAATATGAATATCTCGTGGATTTTTTGTATACGTCCGGGCAAGCTTCTTTACTTCATCCGGCATCGTTGCAGAAAAAAGTAAGGTTTGACGGGTTGCTGGTACGTTTTCCATAATATCTTCAATGTCTGTTAAAAATCCGATATGCAGCATCTGATCCGCTTCATCGAGTACGAAGGTTGACACGCTAGACAGATCAATCGTTTCTCGTCGAATGTGATCTAACAGTCTGCCTGGGGTTCCGACAACTAGATGAACTTTTCCTTCCAGCTGATGCATCTGTGCAATTACATCCTGCCCTCCATATACGGCAAGAACATGAATATCTCCCAGAGACTCTGTCAGTTTTCGGACCTCTGCAGTAATCTGTATCGCTAACTCTCTAGTGGGGGCAATAATCAACCCTTGGATAGCGTCTCGTTCCGCGTCTATTTTTTGAAGGAGTGGCAGCACGAATGCAAGGGTTTTCCCTGTTCCTGTCTGTGCCTGTCCGACTACATCTGATCCTTCCAAAATAACAGGTATCGTTTCTTTTTGAATAGGAGTCGGTTCCCCAATTCCGTTTTGAAGCAAAATCTCTGCTAATTCATCTGTAACGCCTAATTCTTTAAAACTCATTATTTTTGCCCCAATTCTTTTACTTTCCTCGTACAGCTTTCCATAGCGGCCATCACCGCTCCTCTAAAACGTTCCTGTTCAAGAGTAGAAACCGCCGCTATCGTTGCCCCTCCAGGTGAGGTTACTTGGTCCTTCAGCTCTCCTGGGTGCTTTCCTGTTTCAAGAACCATCTGTGCAGCTCCTAAAACGGCTTGGGCTGCTAAACGGTAGGATTGATCACGTGAAAGACCTTGTCTTACGCCTCCATCTGCCATCGCTTCAATCATCATGTACACATAGGCAGGTGATGACCCGCTTATCGCAGGAATGGCATCCATCTGAGATTCTTCAATAATTTCCACTTTTCCGAAACTGCTCAAGAGTTTTTCAACGAGCGTCAGTTCTTCGTCAGTTATTTCATCGTTCACAGAAACAGCTGTCATTCCCGCCCCCACAAGAGAAGGAGTGTTAGGCATCGTACGGACTACTTTTACTTTTTGCCCAAAGGCGTGTTCGACGTCCTGTGTCGTAATGCCGGCAGCAATCGTGACGATGATCGTTTCAGGATTCATTTCAGATCTAACCTCCTCAATCACATCAAAATACGCATAAGGAGCAACGGCCAGGAACAATACATCAGCAAAACGGCATACGTCAGAATTCGATGGACTCACTTGAATGCCAAACTCGTTTTTGACATATTCTCTTGTCTTCTCCGTACGCATGCTTGCCATAATCTGCTCATTTTTTACTAAGCCAGACTTCATGATTCCGCCAGCCATCGCTTGCGCCATTTTTCCAAAACCGATAAATCCAATTCTTTTATTCAATGTGTCTACACTTCTTTCTATCTATACTTTTAAAAAGGGAAATTTTTATTTATACAGAATACCTTTAAAGATAGCTTTACCTTTAGTAAACCACAAATACATAAGGTGTGTGAAATCCATGGACATGTTAACTAAAGAAGAATGGCATCGTAAACAAGCGGTTGATAATTTTAATAAAACGTGGGATCTGATGGAGAAGGCTAATCGGACGAAAGAAGAAGCTATGGAGATGATTCATACCGCTCACAGCTCCCGATACCATTGGGGTTTAGCTGGTGGGCCGCTAAATCTTGCACGAGGAGAATGGCAGATATCCAGAGTCTATTCTTTATTAAAGATGGCTGATTCTGCGTTGCTTCACGCTGAACATTCCTTGCAGCTTTGTCTTGAAAATAACATCGGAGATTTTGACTTAGCATTCGCCTATGAGGCAGCAGCAAGAGCGTACATGATAAAAGACGATGATACCATGATGGACAAGTTCATTTCTTTAGCGCATGATGCGGCTGAAAATATTGCTAAAAAAGAGGATAAAGATTATTTCATTTCTGAGCTAAACTCCATTAAACTAGGAAGTAAAGCGTAACGTACATAAGGAGGATTTCATGATGACAGACAAAATTGTGAACTATTTAAAAGAAAATCGTGACACACATTTAAAAGAATTAACCGACTGGCTCGCCGTTCCGAGTGTGAGTGCATTGGCTGAGCACAAACAAGACGTTCGAAAAGGAGCAGAATGGATTGCAGATAACCTTGCCAACTCCGGCATGGATAACGTGAAAATCTATGAAACAGATGGACACCCGGTCGTTTATGCTGATTGGTTAAAAGCAGAAGGCAAACCAACAGTGCTTGTTTATGGCCACTATGACGTTCAGCCTGTTGACCCTATCGAGCTTTGGGATTCCCCTCCATACGAAGCTACTATTCGTGACAACAAATTATACGCTCGCGGCGCATCCGACGATAAAGGCCAAACGTTCATGCACGTAAAAGTGTTACAAGCCATCCTAGAATCTGAAGGAACACTTCCATTAAACTTCAAGTTCTGCATTGAAGGAGAAGAAGAAATCGGAAGCCCAAGTCTACCAAAATTCATAGAGAACAACAAAGAGCTTCTAGCAGCTGATGTAATCGTTATTTCTGATACAGGTATGCTTGATAGAGGCAAGCCTGCAATCTGCTATGGTCTGCGCGGCATGTGTGCGATGCAGGTGGATGTGACAGGACCAAACAGTGACCTTCACTCAGGCCTATATGGAGGAGCGGTCCAAAATCCGCTTCACGCAATTACGGAGCTTCTTCAATCGTTCCGTGATGATAACGGACGCATATTAGTCGATGGCTTTTACGATAACGTACAAGACCTGACAAACGAAGAAAGAGATGCTTTCCGTGCCCTTCCATTAACGGAAGAAGCCTTGAAGAATCAGCTTGGCGTAACAGAACTGACAGGTGAAGAAGGCTACTCCCACATCGAGCGTACATGGGCACGCCCTACCCTCGAACTTAATGGTGTATGGGGTGGCTTCCAAGGTGAAGGGGTCAAGACGGTTATTCCGGCAAAAGCACACGCAAAGATCAGCTGTCGTCTTGTTCCGAATCAGGACCCTGATGAGATTATTGAAAAAGTAAAACGTCATATAGAAAAACATAAACCTGTCGGTGTAGAGGTTACGGTTACCCTATTCGATAAAGGAGCACCATACGTTACACCTTTTGATCACCCTGCTATTCAAGCGGCTGCCCGGTCTTATGAAAAAGTATATGGCGTCCCTACAGCTTTCACACGTGGAGGCGGTTCGATTCCAATCGTGGCAACGTTTGATCAATTGTTAAATATTCCAGTGGTCTTAATGGGCTTTGGACTCTCAACAGAAAACTTCCATGCACCGAATGAACACTTCCACCTCGAAAATTTTGATATGGGGATGGAGACACTCGCAGACTATTGGTTTGAACTTGAGAAATCCATTAAAAAAGAACCATCCGCTTTATAAAAATTCACCGGAGAACATCAGAGTATCTTCTGATGTTCTTTTTCACTGTGCTATTTTCGTTTTTTTATTTGGGTATGATATAATCAACCAATCACAATAAAAGAAACGGAGAGTATAAAATATGCTTTCATTTGAAGATAAAATTGCATTAATAGAAGAAAATTTTCCTGAATTGGAATTACATGAGGTATCTCTTGGCCGTGTTAATTTTCACTATGAAGGAAGTGTCCAAGATAAAAAAACAGTCGTCTACCATCTTCACCCAAACGGAAACGGCTTTGTTTATGGAGGTCATCTTCCACAGAGCGTGAAAAACGATAAAGGATACGTGAACATCCGTGATTATGAAGCAGATGAACTGATCGCTCTAATTAAAGAGTCCATGGAATTCCTTTCAAAAACACATGGCTGGCAGCAGCCGAAAAAAGAACGTACCGATGATGGGGAACGTAAAGAAGAACGCTGGTACAGTCACAGCCATGAGGAAATTCGTTTAGTTGGTGAAGACGGCATGTGGTTTATCTTTGATGAAGACGATGCACTAGAAGCAGCGTTTGAAACATATGCAGAAGCAGAAGGATATTTAAAAGAATCTGGATTCCGAATCAGAAAATAAATAGAGGTGATAGACGATGGCAGAGGAGAAAAAGAAATTAACCTTTCAGGAAATTGCAAAGCAGCGCCTTGCTGAGAAAAAAGCACAGCAAGCTGGCGGAACGTTTAGTAAGGGGCCAGTAAAGTCAACAAAACAATTAAAAAATCAACAAACGAAAAAAGCCAATAACCAGGCACGGAGAACAGGCGTATAATGCATCGTAAACGCTCTAATATCACACCTGGACTTCCCGTTAACGTTATCTTAAAAGCAGATCAGCGTTCAGGGAAGAAAACAAAAGGCATTGTTAAAGACATTCTCACCAACTCACCTAACCATCCTCATGGTATTAAAGTGAGGCTTCAAGACGGTCAGGTTGGCCGCGTTATAGATATACTTAGTGAATAACCTCAAGGCGCGGTCTCCTATTAAACAGGAGACCGTTTTACTTTTCCAGGAATAATAAAATAAGGCTGTTTTCGTAAACTCTGTTGTTTTTGAACGTAGTTAATTTCCGCTCCAGGTTGCTCGCTTTCCACGGGGCGTACGGTGAGCCTCCTGCGCTATGCGCCACTAGGAGTCTCTCACCAGACCGCTCGTCCCGTAGTACAAGGAATGCTCCGGCAGCTATACATCGCACGAAGAAAATTTGAAGTAAAATTTTCGAGGAGTCTCACACCTTTCGCTTCAATCAACTTGCATATGATGAGAGAAAAAAGTTTCCAAAAGTAACAACCCTTAGAAAAAAGCCTAAAATAAAAACAAACGAGGTTCGTATACTAAGTAAATCTACGCTTTGAAGGAGATTAAAACATGAATGGAGATCATCTTAAAAGACGGATTGATGTTAGTGCAAAAAGAGTGCCTGCTGATTTAGTGATCAAAAACGGAAAGATTATCGATGTATTCAATCTTGATATCATCGAAGGAGATGTAGCCATTATCGATGGGTACTTTGCCGGAATCGGTGAATTTGAAGGTCAGAAAACGATTGATGCAGCCGGACGTTACATCTGTCCTGCTTTTATTGATGGCCACGTACATATAGAATCTTCAATGGTCACGCCCGCTGAATTCAGTAAGGTACTTCTTTCACATGGTGTAACAACAGTCATTACAGACCCTCATGAAATCGGAAATGTATCAGGAAAAGAAGGCATTTCATTCATGTTAGAACAATCTGAAGGTTTGCACCTTGATGTTCGGGTTATGCTCCCTTCCTCCGTTCCGGCAACCCCATTCGAGAATGCAGGAGCTGTATTAAAAGCCGAAGACCTTGAATCTTTCTACAGCCATCCCCGTGTTCTAGGACTGGCTGAAGTCATGGATTACCCTGCTGTTCTTAACAAGGATGAAGATATGCTCAATAAAATCACCTCTGCGGCGAACCATCATTCCTACATTGACGGACACGCTGCAGGACTCAATAAGAACGGAATCAATGTGTATCGGTCTGCTCTGATTACAACCGATCATGAATGTACGACAGCTGATGAAGCGTTAGAGCGAATCCGCCGGGGTATGTATGTATTAATCCGTGAGGGATCTGTAGCAAAAGATCTTAAAGCATTGATACAAGCAGTAACCCCCTCAAATGCTCGGCGCTTCTTATTTTGTACAGATGACAAGCATCTTGATGACCTTGTATCAGAAGGCAGTGTGGATCACAACGTAAGACTTTCGATCTCAGAAGGAATCTCACCGCTTCAGGCAATTCAGATGGCCTCTTTAAATGCTGCGGAATGTTATGGGCTGCGTGAAAAAGGAGCTATATCACCAGGATATAAAGCAGATTTTCTTTTATTGGATGATTTAAAAAATGTTAAAATTGCAGAGGTATTTGTGGATGGAAGATCAGTAGCATCTGACGGAAAGTACACAGGACAAACGGATGCCGCTTCTTCTCTTCCCCAAACATTAAAAAGATCCGTTAACATTCATCAAGTAAAAAAGTTAGAACTAGCCATAGAAATAAATAACGGAGAAAACGTTCATGTAATCGAGCTCATTCCAAACAAGCTTGTCACAAATAAGAGAGTACTCCGTGTTAAAGCCGAAAACGGGGAGTTCGTTCCGTCACCTGCTGACGACCTATTAAAAATGGCTGTCGTTGAAAGACATAACCAAACCGGGAATATCGGCCTTGGGGTTGTAAAAGGGTTGTTATTAAAATCCGGCGCAATTGCTTCAACCGTTGCTCATGATTCCCACAATCTTGTTGTTGCAGGAACAAATGATAACGATATGCTCACGGCTATTGAGGCGATAAACGGCATGCAGGGCGGTTATGTCGTCGTAAAGGACGGAAACATACTCGCATCCGTTCCGCTCCCCATCTCAGGATTAATGGCAGACCGTCCGTTCGAACAAGTAAACGATGAGATCATTACATTAAAAACCAAGCTGAAAGAACTAGGCTTTCATGGAGATTTTGACCCGTTCTTAACTCTATCCTTCCTAACTCTCCCTGTCATTCCGGAGATAAAGCTAACCGACTTAGGACTTTTTGATTTCAAAACCTTTCAGCATATCCCTGTAAAAGCGGATGAATAATCGTTCGCTACTATTTTACACGAGCGAGTGATTAAACGCATAGATTACAGCTTGAGTTCGGTCTTGCACTTCAAGCTTGCTCAAAATATTACTCACATGAACTTTTACCGTTTTTAACGAAATGAACAGTTCATCTGCGATTTCCTGATTCGCTTTTCCTTTAGTCATCAATAACAAAATTTCCGTCTCTCGCGCAGTTAGCTCTTCATGCAGCTCGCGCGTTTTCTTTTGCCTCATCTTGCTCATCATCTTACCCGTGACTTCTGGTTCAAGTACAGATCTGCCATGAAACGTATCACGGACAGCTTGTGCGATGTCACTGGCTTTAGAGGTTTTTAGCATATAGCTAACTGCCCCTGCCTCTAATGCTGGATAGACTTTTTCATCATCTAAAAAACTAGTCACCACAATGATTCTCGCATCTGGCCAGGATTCTGTAATACGGCGTGTTGCTTCAATGCCATCCATTTCATCCATCACTAGGTCCATCAAGATAATATCCGGTTTAAGCGCTAAAGCACGCTCTACCGCTATTTTTCCATTTTCCGCTTCACCTGTTACTTCGATATCCGGCTGCGCGGAAAGATAGGCCGAAACCCCAATTCGAACCATTTCATGATCATCGACTAACAATACTTTTATCATGCTTTTTCCTCTCCCGCCGATAAAATCGGAACCTTCACTTCAAGACGTGTTCCTTCGCCTGGCAAACTCACAATCTTAAGATTACCGCCTATTTCGGCAGCCCGCTCCTGCATGTTCCGCAGACCATATGAGCCTGTTTTTTCTTGATCCAACCTAAATCCGACACCATCATCTTCAATGCGTAAAATGATAAGATCATCTCGCTGGACAAGCAAGATTTGAGCTTTGTTTGCCTGTGCATGTCTAAGAATATTTGATATCGATTCTTGCAGAATCCGAAACAGATGATCCTCTACACCTTTATCAAGAGGAATCGTTTCAATCTTCCACTTCAGATCGATAGGTACTTTCTGCAACAGCTCTTGTAAAAGTTCTTCCATTCCTTTTTGCAGAGACTTTCCGTTTAAAGCTGCCGGACGCAAATGCAACAGCAGAGCACGCATTTCTAGCTGAGTTTGATGAATCATTTCTTCAACTAGCTTTAATTGCTTTGATTCCCTTGTCTCCGATTCTGTTCGTCCTTCATTGACGGCAGACATAATCATGCTTGCAGCAAAAAGCTGTTGAGAAACAGAATCATGAAGTTCTCTTGCCAGCCGATTTCTTTCTTGAGAAATGATATCTTGGATACGTTTTTCCTGATCTACCGCTTTTTCAGTAGCCATTTTTTGAGACTGCCTTATCTTCTCACTTAACTGCTGTTGAATACCTTCCATGCGTTTCACAATTGCCTTTAATTCAAGGCTGCTCACTTCTTTCATATCCACTTGCCTGCCATCCTCAATAGACTTCAGCGTACGTTGGATGAGGTTCAATTGTTTACGGGACGTAATGCCTGTATTTAAGCCGTAGAAAGCTCCTGAAATGAATACTAAAAATGGGATAACAAAGGCTATCGGAAAGTCTAATAACCTCTCTTTCAGCAAAAAGGACCAGTCTTCGATAGGAAATAAAAAATATACAATTGACCCTAAAAGGAGAGATACTCCAAATGCCAAAAAGAGGCTTGAGAGCATATGGCGCAAAACGGTACTCATACCCGCTTCACCTCCAAACTTCCAGCAATTAAACTCGTTACGATTTTTACTTTTTTCTCACATTCCACATAATCTTTTGTTCGATAGGAAACGACTTTATTAAACATCTTCGGATCATGCTGATCAAAAATCATTGTATTTCCCGCAAGTACAGAATGATTTACAGCTACCTCTATTTCATACGGGATATGAATGGAAAGATTCCCTATAAGACCACGAATAAAAATAACCGATTCCCCCACCGGCAAAAGGGTTTGACTGAGATCAATAATCGTGTCGCCTACTGGGCACTGAATGTTGATGTCGCTCCATTCATAAACATGATCAGGCGTTTGCTGTGTACCAAATCCTATATTTTTTAAAAGAGGTTCTTTTGTATAGATGTTTTCATTTGTGGTCATGATTGTGTGCTCAAGTCTTGGTGAGATAAGTATTGGATTTTGCTTTGATTGATAAAATTTCACAATGATATAGAGAATAACGGCAACAAGTAAAAATTTAAAAGCAAATAAATTCAATATATTGATTAATAATATGAACAATCCTAGCCAAAACATTAACTTTCCTGAGCGTCTTGGCATTCTTTTACGTCCGAAATAAATAAGAACTCCACAGAACAAAAGGGTGAACACGATATTTTCTCCGTTAAATACCGCTTCTAATAGCAGCAGCACACCTGCTATTAAAAGCAGCCAGCTCATTAATTCATTCTGTTTTTTAATCGGCATCTGCATTCACTCCTCTCTGTCTGAAACGATCTAAAAAGGCGCATGGTGGTTGCGCCTTGTCTTATTTATCGTATCACATCTTCATTTATACGGAAGTAGATGAATCTTGTTTTTTCCAATCTTTTTCTAATTTCGCGAGTTTTGATTCCATTGAACTCGCAAAATAGTGCTCATTTACTTTTTGTTCAAGACGGTCCATATACTGTTCTAACTCTTCAAATCGAAAAACTGACTTTTTAAGAGGACCCTCTGATCCTAAAATGCGGTCCATTTTTTGATGAGCTCTTGCTACATTTTCACGGCCCATTAATTCCATTCTCTTAATCTGCATATCCTTTAGTTTATGCTTCATTTGCTCATATTTTTGTTCCATCTCAGCAAGATCCTTTTCAGCTTGTGCTGTTGATTCTTTTAACTGATTTGCTCGTGTTTCATGCTGCGCTTTCTCTTGAATGGCAAATTGATAAAGCTCTTGTTCGTTCACTTGCTGTGCCAATTCAGCCTGGTGGGCCCGTTTTACAGCCTTTTCTTCCGCTTCTTTTACTTCACGGCGGAACTGATCCAATAACAATTGCTGGCGTTCCACAAGCTTCCTTGTTTTATTTACTTCTTGCTCGCATTGTCTTAAATACTGATTTAGTAGACTAAGTGGATTTTTATCCTCTTTTTGATCAAGAAGTTCGTGAACATCAGCCGTAATGGTGTTTTTGATTCGTTCAAATACATTCATTTTTCTTAGCTCCTTTTTCTTTAATTAACTGTTTTTCAGTTTTGTCCATTCATTTTCAAAATTGGTAAAAGGATCACTGTCCATTTGCTGTTCAGTAGACTCCCCTTTTTCATTCCACTTTTTGTACACGATATAAAGAACATAAATCGCCACAGCTCCTAATATGGCAGGAATGTTGGCAACCGACACACACAGCCCTATTACTGAAAGTGCACCCCACCAAAATTTCTTGCGGCCTGTTTCAGCTGTGGTACATTTTTTAAATGCGTAATACATGACAGCAAGCCCGATTGCGAGTCCAACCATTGGACCTAAGTTTGCCATCAGCACGATAGCTGCAATTCCTCCAACAACAAGTAAGCCTAATTTTTTCATAAAAGCTTCCTCCTTTCGTATCTTTAGCTTACCTCCTCGCAAAGAAACTCAAAACTGTCCGTAGCAGTATTTTCCAATAAGACTTCAGGCGTAGAGGGGGGACAGACCCGGGTCTGTCCCCCTACAATTACATAACAGCTATTTTGTGCTTTTCAGGTGGACAACCTCTTCTTTTATTGCAAAAAAAAAGACAGCATGATCGCTGTCTCTCACCATATACCCATTTACTTTTCCAATCGGCTTATGCATTTTGGAGATCATTTACAAAAAAATAATCGGATTGCATTGAACCTGTCATAAGCTTGTTTTTTACCACTTCAGGGTAAAGCTCGTATTCATTCAACTTTTTTAAAGGAACCCACTTAAACACCAGTCTTTCGGCTTCCTCAACCGTAAATTCTTTCCCCTCATAATATGGCAAGGGTTGTTTAGATTCTATCGAAAAGTATAGTCCAACTTCATGAAATTGCTTATTATTATATGTAAAAAAATTATCGACTGTCCATAGATGGTTAACTGGCTCAACACCTATGGCCAACTCTTCTTGCATTTCACGTTTTAAGCTTGACCTTGCATCTTCTCCAAGCTTCACTCTTCCTCCTGGCAATGACCAGTGTGTTTCCATTTTTGATCGGTGAATTAATACATGATTGTTTTGGATAAAGATTCCTGCTACACGGTAATTAAAAACCTGATGTTCCACATGAAACACTACATCCACTGTTCCATCCCCCCTCTCAATATCCTTATTCTACCATCAAGAGCATTTTCCATGAAAGCTTTTGCATTTACCGTTAAAATAAGAGAAATGAAACAAAAGGAGCGGTTGAGATGACCATATACGATTTTCCTGTTCAATCTATTAAAGGCGAGGAAACCAACCTAGAAGCTTATAAAGGTGACGTTGTTCTAATCGTCAATACTGCAAGTAAGTGTGGATTTACTCCACAATATCAAGGGCTTCAATCACTATATGAATCTAACAAAGAAAAAGGTTTTACAGTGCTTGGGTTTCCATGTAATCAATTTGGTGCACAAGAGCCTGGAACAAGCGACGAAATCTTAGAGTTTTGCGAGTTAAACTACGGAGTTAGCTTCCCGTTGTTCGGGAAAGTGAACGTTAATGGAGAAGATGCACATCCATTATTTAAATATCTATCTTCTGAAGCACCAGGTATTTTAGGTTCAAAAGCGATTAAATGGAACTTTACAAAGTTCTTGATTGATCGTGACGGGAATGTAGTAAACCGGTTTGCTCCAACAGATAAACCTGAAACAATTGAAAAGCATATCCAAAAAATATTATAAGAAAAAAGATGTTCAAAGGATTTCTCCTTGAACATCTTTTTTAATTTCTAAAAGAATAAGTGTGCCATCCCAACAACGATCGGAAGCGAGATGATCGTACGCAAGAAAAAGATAATCACTAAATCTTTAAAGTTAACAGGTACTTTTGAAGCTAATAACAGTCCGCCAACCTCAGACATGTAGATTAATTGAATGACTGACATTGCAGCAATGACAAAGCGAGTCAATTCACTTTCAATGCCTGCTCCGATTATAGATGGAAGGAACATGTCCGCAAAACCAATCACGATTGTCTGAGCAGCTTCTGTTGCCTGTGGAACTTGCAATAACTCTAGTATCGGCACAAATGGTGCCCCTAGATAAGTGAAGAATGGCGTAAATTCCGCAACGATTAGTGCAGAGGTTCCAATGGCCATGACGATTGGTACAACACCCATCCACATGTCGAGAACGTTTTGAATGCCTTCTTTAACTAAAGGAGCTGCTTTTTGGTTTTGATCAGCGCGGTCAACAGCTTTTTTCAATCCGAAGCGGAACGGAGTTTCTCCTTCGGGAATAACTTCATCTGCAACGTTTTCTTGTGCTCCCTCATAATACGTATCTGGTTTTCTAGAAAGCGGCGGTATTCGCGGAATAATAATCGCACATACGAGCCCAGCCAACACAACGGTTAAATAATAAGGAACAATCATGTGTGCCAATTTTACTTGGGCCAGTACAACAATAGCGAAAGTAATGGATACAACAGAGAATGTTGTACCAATAACAGCTGCCTCACGCTTCGTATAATACCCTTGTTCATACTGCTTGTTTGTTAGCAATACACCAATCGTTCCATCTCCAAGCCATGAAGCAAGACAATCAATGGATGAACGGCCAGGAAGCTTAAACACTGGACGCATAATCTTCACTAGCATTGCTCCACAAAATTCAAGCAAGCCAAAGTTAAACAATAATGGCAAGAATAATCCGGCAAATAAAAATACGGAAAATAAAACAGGAATCAAATCATACAGCAACAATTGCCCTGTGTTTTCAGACCAAATTGCTTCAGGTCCAATTTTGTACAATGTCATGACCGCAAAAATGAAACCGACGACACGAATCAATTGCCAAACGAAATGGACATTAAATAATTTTTCTAAGAAGGTGTTTTGAATAATAAATTTTGGTTTTGCTATATACGTGATTAAAGAGCCTAGAACCGTTAACCCGATTATTATTGTCATAATCTGAGGAATATAGTTACCAATCACGTCTTGTAATACTCCTGCAAAAATTGCAACAGGTATGGTGATTTCATCATTATATGAGATAGGAATCATAAATAGGAAAATACCAATTAATGAAGGGATAATAAACTTGCTTAAGCTTTGTTGTTTTACTTCGTTGTCTATCTGTTGTTTTTGCAATTCCATGTTGTAATGCCTCTCTTTCTTAAATATAAAACGCTTTCATTAGCTTTCCATTTACAAGTATATGAGTTTTCTACAATTTTCGCAAATTTATAAATAATCTACATAATCCATGTTTTAGGGGATTTCCTTACCGTTTCCCTTATGAGAGAAGACCTAAATCCTTCTTTAACTCAGCTAGTTCCTCTGGCTTAAGTTCTCTCCACTCTCCAAGAGTTAATGTATGAAGATGTATATTCATAATCCGGATACGTTCTAATTTTTCCACCTCATAACCAAGCGCCTTACACATTCTTCTAATCTGGCGGTTTAACCCTTGTGTGAGAGTGATTCGAAATACATATTTACTGACAAGGCACGTTTTTGATGGTTTGGTGATGGTGTTTAGAATCGGTACACCTTCAGCCATTTTTTTTAGAAAAAGATCTGTAACTGGCTCATTCACTGTTACTTCATACTCTTTTTCATGTCCGTATTCGGACTGTGAAATACGATTTGATAAATCACCATCATTCGTTAAAAGAATTAACCCTTGTGAAGCCCTGTCTAAGCGACCGACAGGAAATACCCTTTCAGGCAGCTTCACACAATCTAAAATATTTCCTTCTATCTCTGGATTAGATGTACAAATGATTCCCACAGGTTTATTAAAGGCTAGGTACAGGTTTGATACTTTTCGAGGTATGGGTTCGTTATCGATCAGAACAAGATCATCATTTTCCACGATTGAATCCTTATCACAGATTTCTCCATTTATTGTAATCCTTCTTTGCTCAAGAAGACGTGACGTTTCTCGTCTGGAACAAAATCCAGTCAAACTAACATATTTATGAATTCGCACAAATACTCCTCACTTCACACGCGTGTCTTTATGCATAACAGTTTATAATTATAACTTATCATGAATGTTTTATCGACCTTTTTTATAAATATCCAATATTTCTCTATTATATCAATGCAGCTTTCTTCGTTTTTCTAATACTCAGAAAATGATATGATTCCACTTTTCAAGAAACCGACTGAACTTGTACAATGTTAGGTAAAAGGGAGGTCGTTTCACATGGAAATAAGAAAACTATCAGACGAAGAACTGGATAAGTCCATCGAGCTTTCGGAATATGCCTTTCAGTATAAAGTAAAAAAAGAAGACTTGCAGAAACGATATGAAATGTTAAGAAAACATGAGATTTGGGGAGAATTTGAGGATGGAGATCTGATTTCAAAATTGCATATTCTTTCTCTGGAAATAAATATTGAGGATCACATATTTTCAATGGGAGGAATTGCAGGAGTGGCCACATGGCCTGAGCATAGGAGGAAGGGTTCTGTTACACGCTTGTTGAACCGAGCCCTTTTATCGATGAAAAATAAGGGCCAAACGATTAGCTTGCTGCATCCGTTTAACGTGAACTTTTATCGGCGTTTCGGTTGGGAGCTGACTGCATCCGTTAACAAATACACGATTGAAAAAAGCGATTTAACCCGTTATCAAGATGTCCCCGGTAGTGTGTGCCGATTAAAAAATGAGGAAGGAAACTCTACTTTAAATACGATTTATGAAGCATGGTTTAAGAAATACAACCATCTTCTCGTACGCTCTGATTACTGGTGGAATAACCATGTCTTTACGGATGGTTATAACAGAATTGTTTACAAAGATGAAAATGGAGAACCTAAAGGCTACCTTTGCTGCAAAGCAGCCGATAAGTTACTTGATGTTCAAGAGTTTGTGTATGTAACTGAAAACGCGAGACGTGCTCTATGGAATTTTATTTGCCAACACGATTCTATGGTTGAAAAGGTAAAGATCGTGGCTCCTGCTGGTGATCAGCTCCCCTATTTATTAGACAATCCTAGAATACATCAAGAACATTATCCCTATTTCATGGCGCGTATTGTAGATGTAGAAGCATTCTTAAGAAAATATCCGTTTAAGAAGGTTGGAGTTCCGCTTTCCATTACGGTTACGGATGAAAAAGCCGACTGGAACAATGGTACATATACTATTTCTGAGGATGGAATTTCAAAAGAACCATCTGAAGAGAGTATTCATATGGATGTACAAACGTTAACTGCCTTATTACTAGGAACACAAAAAACTGCCTTTTTGTATGAGTGCGGTAAATTAATGGGTGATTATTCAGCGATTCAAAGACTGGAAAATATCATTACAAAAAAACCTGCTGCATTTATCGACTTCTTTTAAACAACTGGTACATCATCCTGCCCCACGTGATAATCATATGAAAAAAGCCTCCCTTTTTCAGAGAGGCTTTTATAGTTTATTGGTTTCTGAATTGATTAGGGAATTGCTTCATCACACCGTTTGTGATTTCATCTGCAAGAAGGATGATATGATCTTCTCCCTTATCAAAAGCTGCAATCTCTCCAGCCCAATCTTTATTTAACATTGCAACCACTTCATCAGTCAAAAGTTTCAAATGCATGTACAACAAGTCTTTTAGTTCTTGTTCCGACCAGTTTGGATTTGCTTTGCTTAAGAACTTCGCGATATCATCAGCATTACGATACCACTCTTTATTGTATTTTTGAGCATTGACTTTATCGCCTTTACTCATTGCATCTACTAGTTGTCCGGCAATAACAATATGCTCGGTTAACAGTTTTCCAAGCTCATTACCTGCTGCATCACCATAATAAGGTTTGATTGAGTTTCCGATATCTAGTTGATTTTGAAGAAGGCGCTTCAAAACCGCATCCTTGTTCTCTAATCCTGACAAGGCACTCACAATGTAGCTTCTTGTCCAATAAACATGGTCTTTCCATAACCTTCTTTGAGCAGAATACAGGTCGATTGCTTGCTGGCTATAACACTGTCCTTGTAATCGCTGCTTCGTTTTTGCTTCGGCTTGAAGAGGTGTAGCTAACATGGGAAAAGCGATAGCGAAAATCATTACAAGCGTAATGAATTTTTTCTTCATAGTATCTCTCCTTAACTTTTTAATACATTCTTAAATAGTTTGGTTAATTCTTTTGATTTCATTCTTAAAATATTTTTGTACCATTTGAGGTAAATTAAAAAGAACGCAACCATGGACTACAGTTGCGCTCTACATTCATTACTTATTCATATGTGCCAGAAAATCACCTAAAAGATCTTCCATTTCCTTCTCTTCATCCAAATCTTGATTCTTTGTATCCTCTTCCTCACGCTTTGCAGAATCCCAATCGAACTGACTCAAGTCATCATCGCCAAGATCCTCAATTGGGCTGTTATCTTGTAATTGGTTCAACTCACTTTTAGAAGTATTATCTTCTGTGATCGAATCTTCTTGTAAATACAAAGCTTGATCAATGTCTGTTGAGTTACTATTGATAGCCGCAAGTAATGAAGCCGTCCTGACTGGGTTGGATATTAGCTGATACATGATATTTCCTAATAACGCCTCGGAATGTTCATGCTTTAACCAATCCCGCTGTATTTTACTAAGATTTTTCGGAAGAGGAATCGTAATGGTTTCTCTATCCTTTTGCATGGTTTGTCCAACACCATGCATAACAAACTCTGATATACGACTTGAAAAGTTGCGTCTCTCTGTTTCTTTTAGCTTTTGAAGCTGCTTTAATACATGGTCTGGGGTGTCAGAGGGTATCCGAAAGGCAATCGTCTTTCCTCTTGTTATTTCATTGGCTGCTTTTTTATCCATTTCATCACCCTACTTAAGATTTAACGGCTTTTTTCTCTTTGTCCTCACTCTTTTTTTCTTTCGTTGTTCTCTTAAGGTGGTCAGAAATCAATTTATAATAAGCGTTTGCCATCATCCAGATGCTCTCTTTTTCATCCTCAAAAAAGTCGATGTTATAGCCATCTAAATTGTTGTTTAACGTTTTAATATAGTCTTTTAATACAGCAGATCCTCCCCCAACAAAATAACAAATCTCTGTTTGGGAATTCTTCTGCCATACGTTGCGCAGAAGGCGGTATTGCTTCTTCGCTAAATCAACTAAAATTCTGTCTGTAATATCATGAACGCTAGTACGGCTTCCACGCACCATAATGTGGTTTCGATTCGTCTTTTTCGTAATGATATCAACAACATCACGTCGGCTATCGAGTTCTACACCATGTTTAGATCGAATCTCTTCTCGAATCTGCTCAAGTGCTTCAGAAACGCCTAGATTAAAGCCCTGTGCTTTGTCATCGTCTACATTCCTATTTTTGATAACGGCAATATCCGTAGACAACCCACCAATATCTTGAATAAGGATTGGCTTGTCGATTAAATCTTTATTAATGATGTTTAGATCATTATCCATTACAAGGTTGATAAATGCTGCGAATCCTTCAGGATATACTTTTACATCTTCAAACTTCAAGTTAACTTTTATCCCTTGATATTTGGGAGTAACGAGGAATTCTACTTGGTGAACGGATCCTAGTAATTTCGAACGGTAACCAGCATCTTTCCCTTCTTTTACTTCACGAAGAGGTAGTCCTGTTCCTAAAATATAGCTAGAGTCGATTACATTGTTGTTTTTAGGGAACGTATGGCCATTTTCTTCTCTGACAGCGTCCAGTGCCAGTGATGCAAATAGCATAATTAGTGTTTGGTCTTCCTCTGATTTGCTGCTCCCTGGATCTAGTTCAGTAGAGTTGTCACTTTTTGCTGCTAGTTCACCAACACGATAAATTACATTGTTTTCTTTAAGAGCAGGGGAGTGGACTTTAATATGTATTCCTTCTAAAGGATCTTTGCTGTCTAATTCTTCAATACCGATTACCGGTCGGTCTTCTATGTCTCTTGCAATTACGTTTGGTATGTTCAGCTCATAATCTAAATTTCCAAAAATACCTTTTAATGAATCATTACCAACATCTACAGCTGCAATTCTAGAATTACTCATGCGCATGCATCCTTTCTTGTTAAAAAATATTTTTTAACTATATTAACAGATTAGAGTGTTAGGCTAAATTAAACAATGCCTATTTTCATATTTAATAAAAATGTAAACTTGCAAACAACCTTGTAAACATTTACTAAAAACTCCGAGAATACTTACACAGCAACATGTAAGCGTATTTGTAAACTTGTAAACAATAAAGCAAACATTTGCAAACGAAGTTGCAAACATGTTAACAAAAATGTTTGCGCTGTGATTATTCAGAAAAGCCCCTCTCCCCTATCGAATTTTTTGCTTGTCACTTCCTACTTTCACTCGCTAAAAAATAGTAAAAGGAAACGTCAAGTAAGGATCATTGTAAAAATAAAACAAGCCTAAAATGGGGCATTATTAAAAAAACTGTTTATGAATTGGGGGAAAGATGGAAGGGACAAGCAACACATGATTAATAAAATATTTCTATTTAATCCATTGCATTGTAAAAGAGGTAGGAGCCGTACTAAACCCAGCTACAGCGCATACGAGTGATAATAGAATGAGTAAATCAGAAGTCACTAGAAACATATATTTTCACGATTAAAAAGAGGAAGAAGCGATACAAACTAAAAATCAAAGACATGATGAAGTAAAAAAGAGAGACTCCTATAGTAAGAAGTCTCTCTTCATGATTTATAGAATTTTTTCTAATTGTATGTCAAGTGGTTCTTTATCAAGTATGTCTTGATTAATTTCCAATGCTGGACGGCATCCTACTGAATGGTAAAATGCCTGAGTTTCAATCGAAGGATGTGCAGCGATATACAACTTTTTAGCACCTAAAATCAAAGCTTCATCGCAACACGCTTTAAATAGACTCTTTCCCATTCCTAAGCCTCTATGTTCATAGGAGACATGAATATATGACATTTCCACATATTCCTTCTTTGAACCAAACAATGTGTTTTCTACATTGGCGAAACCCGTAAGTTGTTTATCATGAAAGATTCCTATAACAACTCCACCCCTATTCACGCATTTACGGAGTGATTCTGTCACAAACTCTTTTTTCTGTGTGTCCCACTGTTCCGTAAAATGGTCTGCTTTCACCTTGTATTTGTTATTATCATTAAACCAAACCTGATTCGTTACTTGATAACGATCAAACTTTTCTAAAAAATCCTCGTGCAGATCATCCACGTTTAACTTTTTGCAAATCAATTGATTCTTTTTCATTACGTCCCACCCGTTCTAGCTATTCTCTCTATCGATGGTTAACCCATCCACATGCCTCTTCTTCATGAGTTTGTCTTTTTTTCGATTTTCTTTTGTTTCAAAGATGATATTCATATCATAGTTTTCCGGGTAAAGCTCTTTGCTATCGATATGGAGCTTTAACCGTTTTTTATGAATGGTCATCTTATTATCTCCGACCATTACACTGTACTCCCCTTGTTTATTCTCGAGTTCATGAATGATTCCTGCTTTTTTGAGGCTAGACACATAAACCCTATCTCCAATTTGAAAACTTACCTCATCTTTAGGATTAACATGGTTTAGTTTTTCTTTATCTCTCCTAACTTTTGATTGTGCTTTTTCTCGTAAATAAAGAAGTTCGTCTTTACCGGATGTGGACAAGTTCAGTTTATTCTGTTTATCCACATGTGGATAAACTTCATTGTACGTAAGCTCTTGTGCCCGGTTAATGATTTCACGGTCCATTCCCAACTTAAGAGCGATGGAAAACGCCTGACTATTACCTGCTTTTCCAATAATCAATCTGTAAAGGGGCAATAAAGAATCAAGATCAAACTCCATTGAGCCATTTTCAAAACCAGGATTAATTTTTGCGAATTCTTTTATTTCATTGTAATGGGTCGTTGCCACAATCATGCAGCCCTGGCTGTACAGTTTTTCAAGAATGGAAGCAGCTAGCCCCATCCCTTCTGTAGGATCCGTACCCGCTCCGAGTTCATCAAGAATGACTAGATCGCGCGGACCTGCATTCTTCAGGATAGAAATGATGTTTGTCATATGTGAAGAGAACGTACTTAATGATTGTTGGATGCTTTGGCCATCGCCAATATCAACGAACACTTCCCGAAACACTGCAAAGTTGCTTCCCTCATCTACCGGAACGTGCAGTCCGGATTGGACCATTAGTGTCAACAGACCAACCGTCTTAATTGCGACCGTTTTCCCTCCTGTATTTGGGCCAGTAATGACAAGCGCTTGATAGGTATCACCAAGTGTAAAATTTAACGGAACGCACATTTCTCCGAGTAATGGGTGTTTTCCATTCTTGATTTGTATCTTGTTTTCGTCGTTTAACCCTACTCTTCTCGCTCCGAGCGATATGCTATATTTCGCTTTTGCAAAAATAAAATCGTAATGTGCCATTGCTTCCATTGTTATTCCAATTTCACGGTCATATAGCGCAACCAATCCAGTTAGCTGGCTCAAAACTTTAGAGATTTCAATCTCCTCTTCTGCTTTTAACATACTGATATCTGTCTGTAGTTTACGAATGTCACTTGGCTCCATGTACACTGTGGCACCACTCGAAGAGCTATCTAAAATCTGCCCGTCTATATTTCGTTTGAACTTGCTTTTGACAGGAATGACATAACGGCCATCTCTCATTGAAATAATCAGCTCTTGCATAATGTCCCGATAAGCTGAAGATTTCAGAAGACTTTCTAATTTTGATTTGATTCGTTCTTCAACAACAGCAATCTTTTTTCTGATCTTCAAGAGAGGTTTGCTCGCATGGTCATCTACTTGACCGTTCCGGATACTTCGATAGATTTCCTCTTTAAGATCTGGGAGATCAAACATAGAATAAGCGTAACTCGAAACTGCCGGTGCTAAAAATGCTTTATCTTTCATATAACGCTGAAGCTTGCTGACATTCTCAAGAAGGGCATATATAAGAGAGAGCTGATCAGGATTAAGGTTTAACCCTTTTTTGTATATGTCTAAAATGTGCTCTAATCCGTTTAGGTTCGCAATCGGTACACTAGCACTTTTTTCAAGAATTGTGCGTGCTTCTGTTGTATCTTGAATCCATGATTCGATTACTTTTTGATTGGTAGAAGCTTCTAGTTTTTTTATGTGTTCTTTTGTAACAGCATTCAACGCAAAACTGCTAAGGTTTTCTTTAATTTTGTTGTATTCAAGCATAGTCATGGTTTGAGTATTCAATGGTATTACCTCCGTTTATCTTCAAAGTGGCTGATTAATTCCTTTCCTTCATTGAGCCGTTATCCCCTCCTCAAACAGAGGCCAGTAACATTCCAATAAAAAAAGACAGAAATGAACACGTCATTTCTGCCTCATAGATAAACTTCACCCTGAAAAAAATGCATAAAAAAACGGCTCTTAAGAAGAGTCCGGCAGCATCAAAGGGGTTGAGTATGATGGCTTGTATCTGACCGCTGTTCTTAACTAATGGCGGCAACAAAAGACATGGCAAATAAAACGGATATCCGTTAAATTCTTGCTTTTGTATACCTTTATCCAATTCGTTTTAGTTAAGAACGACAACGCTCACAAACACACCATCCCTTCCATTGATTACCCTCATCATATGTAATTCATTTACAAATGTCAATAACAAGAAAGACCGATTATATAGGAATCGGCCTCTCTCTAGCTTACTGATTTACAGTCTTCCCTTTATCTTGCTTAATTTGTTTACTTCTTAACTGCCCGCATGCCGCATCGATATCTGTTCCATGTTCTTGGCGTATTTTGCAGTTAATTCCATTCTTTTTTAACGTGTCATAAAAAGCAAGAACTGATTCTTGAGCACTTCGTTGATATTGACTGTGCTCATCTACCGGGTTATACGGGATTAAATTAATATATACCTTCTTCTTTTTATCCTCAAAAAGGGCAGCAAGTTCCTTCGCTTCTTCTATATGGTCGTTGACATCTTTTAGTAAAATATATTCGATCGTAATTCTTCGATTTGTTTTCTCGATATAATATTTGATGGCATCCATTAATTGTTCAACAGGAAACGCGCGATTAATCTTCATGATTTTAGTACGCAGCTCATTGTTGGGTGCATGCAGGGATATAGCTAGGTTAACGGGCAAATTCGTATCCGCAAATTCATAGATTTTGTTTACAATTCCGCTAGTTGATACGGTAATATGCCTTGAACCAATCGAAAGACCTTTCGGATCAATGATGATTTGTAAGAAATCAACCATGTTCTCAAAATTATCAAAGGGTTCTCCAATGCCCATTACCACGATGTGACTCACTTTTTCTTCTTGTTTAGCGTTGTCTAGATGATGCTGAACATTCATGATTTGTTCAACGATCTCACCGCTTGATAGATCTCGGGTTTTGGTTAGCAATCCACTTGCGCAAAAACTGCAGCCAATATTACACCCGACTTGGGTCGTGACACACACCGATAAGCCATATTTATGTCTCATTAAGACGGTCTCGATTAAGTTGCCATCCTGTAATTTAAACAAAAACTTAACCGTTCCGTCCGACGCTTCTTGTTTAACATGCTGAGATAATGTTTGGATGGCAAAGTTCTCTTCTAATAACGTTTTACATTCTTTATTAACTTCAGTCATCATAGAAAAATCCGTGACACGTTTCCGGTAAAGGTAGTCCCAGACTTGTGATGCTCGGTGTTTTTTATGCCCATGTTCTAAAAGCCATGTTGCTAGTTGATTAAATGTTAATCCATAAATGGAGTTTTTGTTCACCTTATTCATTAGAAACCTCTTTTCAAAACCTTTAACTTTATCCTTCTATACTAACTGAAAACCTGTCATTCTAACAACGTTCTTATAACATTTACCATTTTGATTAAGCCTATTACAAACGATTTAGCAAGCAGACACGTTTCATAGGTAAAAATAGGTATCAAATACGTCGTTACTACTGTTTTTGTGACTCTTTTTTAGTACATATTCCGCCTATAACATAAGTCATTTCACCTATATAGGTTGTAATTTCCATTTACGAATAAAAAAGAACCTGTAATAATAGATTAGCCAAAAACTTTTGACAATAATAAATATTTCAAAGTATTATATTTAAAGAACTAAAGGAGGTTGTCTAATGTCAGACATCAATAAACAGAAAATTGTGGATAGTGTACCCCAAAAAGGGTTCTTCGGACATCCTAAAGGTTTATTCACTCTTTTCTTCACTGAGTTTTGGGAGCGCTTTTCTTATTATGGAATGAGAGCGATTCTAATTTATTACATGTATTATGAAGTATCAAAAGGTGGTTTGGGGATTGATGAAACCTCGGCTTTAGCAATCATGTCCATTTATGGTTCACTAGTATATATGTCTGGAGTTATCGGTGGTTGGTTAGCAGACAGAGTTTTTGGTACATCTAGAGCATTATTCTATGGCGGGATCTTAATTATGATCGGTCATATCGTTTTATCATTGCCAGGCGATCTGACCATGTTGTTTATTTCTATGGTCTTTATCGTTATCGGTACTGGGTTGCTTAAGCCCAACGTATCAAGCGTTGTAGGGGATATGTATGCTCCTGAAGATAATCGCCGTGATGCAGGATTCAGTATTTTCTATATGGGTATTAACTTAGGTGCTTTCCTGTCTCCGTTAATTGTAGGACAAGTTGCAAAAACAAGCTTCCACTTAGGTTTTGGTATTGCCGCAGTGGGTATGTTATTAGGTCTAATCGTTTTTGCTGTTACAAAAAAGAAAAACCTGGGCCTTGCAGGTGCTTATGTGCCTAACCCGCTTTCTCCAGCTGAAAAGAAAAAGTATTCCTTAATTGCTGGAATTACAGTAGTTGGATTAGCCGTTATTTTGGGAACAACAATCCCTGCTGGAATTTTTACACTTGATGTATTCATCACACTTGTTGGTATTTTTGGTATTACCATTCCAACTATTTATTTTATTGTCATGTACCGCAGTCCAAAAACAACAGCTACAGAACGTTCAAGAATTTTGGCATACATCCCATTGTTTATTGCGTCTGTAATGTTCTGGGCCATTCAAGAACAAGGATCAACCATTCTTGCTGCTTATGCGGACAAGCGTACTGATTTAGAATTTTTTGGTTTTGAGATTTCTCCAGCTTGGTTCCAATCGTTGAATCCATTATTTATTATCGTGTTAGCCCCTGTATTCGCTTGGATGTGGGTGAAGCTTGGTGATCGTCAGCCTACAGTGCCGAAAAAATTTGCACTTAGTCTATTCTTTGCTGGTATATCATTTATGGTAATTCTCCTTCCTGCATACTTTGGAGGAGAAAACACATTGGTAAATCCGTTGTGGCTCGTTCTTAGTTACTTTATCGTTGTACTTGGTGAGTTGCTATTATCACCAGTTGGACTTTCTGCAACAACGAAGCTTGCTCCAGCTGCTTTCTCTGCACAAACCATGAGCTTATGGTTCTTATCAAGTGCCGCTGCACAAGCGATCAACGCTCAGATTGTTAAGTTCTACTCTGCAGAAACAGAAATGATGTACTTCGGTACAATCGGTGGAGTTGCAATTCTTTTAAGTCTTATCCTATTCGTGATCTCTCCTAAGATTCAGGAGTTCATGAAAGGCATTCGTTAATCTGACTTGTCATAGCCGCTGATGTAATGGTACTTTCCATTATGTCAGCGGTTTTTTTATAAAAAAAGGAACTCCACTTTACCGGGAGTCCCTCTCATTATGAGATTACAAGTTCATTTATGGCTTCTCTAATTTTCCTCTGTGTCTTCTTTAAATTAGCTTTATCTTCTATACATACTTCTTCATCTGAATAGAAAGTGGCAAATGATTGATGTTTGTACCTTGGAACAACGTGCATATGATAATGAGTTAATTCATTAAAAATGCCACCGTTTTGGCATATCGTTATACCATCAGGGTTAAACAATCTTTTTATTGCTTTTGACAAAAGGATAGAGGCTTTCATAATGGCATCCGCAGTCTTTTCATCAAGTTCATCAGCATCATGAACATGTTTTTTAGGCACTATTAAAACGTGACCTTCATTAAACGGATCATAATCTAAAAAACAACGAACATCATCATCTTCAAAAACGATATGAACAGACTCCTCATGATTTGCTAATTGACACCCTACGCACTCCACTTCAACACACCCTTTAACAATTTGGTAAATTATGATAAAACCAGTTTATCATACGCCCCTCCTGTTTGGGTTATAAAAAAAAGCCTTACAAATGAAGGCTACTAATAAAAAAGTTAATTCCACAAACCGTGCAGCGCTCCAAGTAAAGTGAAGATGACCAAATGATCCCCAATCGCAATCATAAATACTCTTTTCGTCATTAGGCCAAACAAAGCATTCTTGGCATATACTAGTGTTATGATGAATCCAATCATCAATCCCACAGATAACCCCGTTAAAAGAGTTGCAGAACCTGACGTTTGAACAAGCAAGGCTACGAAAAAAGAACTAATAAATGCAGTAATCACCGAAAATATATATTTGAAGGCACCCGAGCCTTGATTATCCTTATTTTTTCCTAATAAAATCGAGTAATAGATCCCTCCATAAATCATATACATCAAACCGCCTGCAAGTATTGCAAAAACATTCAATTCATTTAGTTCCATACTATTGCCTCCTATTATTTGGGTTCAATGGCTAGTGAAATCGCTCTAATATTACATTGAAGCGATAAGGTATTCGCTTTCGAATCTATTTGAATCATTTCTACCGGGTTGTCCAAATATTTATATCCGCTTCTAGGCAACCATATACTGTACAGCTCTGAATAGCATTCAATCAGCATACTTCTTTCACTGTAATCCACGGGCTCCTCGAATTCATATACCACGTGTTTTCCACCTATAAAAGAATAGGTCTCTACGTCTTTATACAGTACTTCATCACCCTCACGAATTACTACGTGGCATTCGTAACGGCTTTTTTCTGGCGGTGTAATATATGGGTTGTTCCTAGGGACTCCTAAAAAGGTTGAGTTCGGTTCAAGCAACTCTCTGGATTCACACCAGCGGTAAATCTCCTCCCAAGCAAGTGGAACGCCACTCGTATAAGGACCTACTCTCTGATTTTTTACAGTTGTACTCCTCGGCAGCTCCCGTATTTCTATCTTGTCTAAATCCAGCCATCTAAACTCAGTATAGGGGTTCTGTTCATTTGAATCTTCCAACTTTTTGCGTACTTGTTTAGATTTCTTGCTATCTTCATATTCGCGTGGAAAACGTTCTAAATACGCTCCCTCTCTCCAGCTTTTAGGACTGGTCTTAAAATAAGCCTGAAAGGAGTATGTAAAATAAGATAAAGAAGTAAACCCACACATGAATGCAATTTGGGTGACTGAAGTTTGCCGGTCATATATCAAAAGGTGTGCCGCCTTCTCTAAACGAAGCCGTTTTACATAGTTAGCCGGAGTTTCACCAATCATTCCTTTGAACATCCTCTGAAAATGAAAAGGGGAGTACGTTGAAATTTGTGCTAACTTCTCAAGCGACAAGGATTCTTCAAGATGATCTTCAATATAGTCCACTACCCGAAAAACTTGCTTTTGCTGTTCTCTCTCGTAAACCATTTATAAATGCTCCTTAATTCATTCCTAATTCCATATTTCCATTATTTAATTATAAACGAAAATCACGAATGCTATTAGTTACGTCCTTTGATATGCATCTATTTTTTAAAAAAACATGATTTGTCCAAGCAATAGAGACAAGCTTGCGTAAAATAAAGTAGAAAAGAAGATATTGAAAAATATCCTCTTTTCCAGTTTCTCATATAGAAGGGGGTGTCTATAGTGAGTGACTTTTTAAATGGTTTACGTGAAGTGAGTCGTGCTTTCTCTTTTAAGAAAAAGAAGAAGAAAAAAGTTAGAAGAATCATGCGTTCACACGGTGGCGGCAATGGAAATTCTAACGGTACAGCATAATGTTGAAAATGTAGTTTTATCTATATAAGACCGGGGGAAACCCCGGTTTTATTATTTTTACATAACACGATTCTTAGCCTTTTTTAACTGAGATTAGGGTTGTATCCAAACCAATGAGGACAACCCTCATATACTGACTATAAGGGGGAAACAAATTTAATAATGGATACCGTTTTAAAATCGTAATTGCGAATCATATTCACAAATTATGATCATTTAATTATTTTACTCACTGTCTCCCTTTCAAATGTTTTAAGGGGGAATAAAATTGTATATTCGAAATCGGATCCCTAGTAAAGACGATCCTTTTTTAGTTGAAATGGTAGTAAGTAATTTTAACGTGCGTACTTCAACGGTTCAAACCATACTAGGACATGCTAATGAGGTCCTTGTTGTTTGTGATAGCAAGGATCACATTATAGGGTTTGTTAGCTATCGCTTTAGATTGGGTGATATGATTTATGTAGATTATGTTGTTTTGGATGCTAAGCACCAAGGAAAAGGGATTGCTAGCTCTTTTCTTCCAGTCTTTGAAAAACATATGATAAAACAAGGAATACGCACGATATATGGTACGGTAGATGAGGATAATCCAGAAGCTTTATCACTTTTTAAGCGTTGGGGATTTCAGACAAAAGGACAAATCGGATCCAGTATTATTATTGAAAAACATCTTCATTCATCTTCTTCAAGATCTGCAAATAACATTTTACCAACAATCACCAAAGCATCACCAGCTAACCATGTTAGAAGGCTTACTACACCGCCTTCTCTTGGAGGTAACAAATAAAGTAAAACTAAAAGGAGGATGACTCATGCGGTCATCCTCCTGTTTCATATCCAATATTAAGATAAAAAGCAGCTTGTCCTATAAATCAGTTGGTTTTTTTAGTTTCTTTGTCTCTTGATCTTCTTCGGTGCTTTTAAGAAGTTATTTTCACTATTAAATATTTCATCTAAAAATCTCCTGCTCCATTCCTTATTAAGATCGTGATCAGAACAGATGCATCCACTTAGATCATACCGAAACAAACCACAATGCGGGCAATTACTCAAATTCATCACCCCCTTTATCCAACATACGTTATTCTATGAAAAATAAAGAATTTGGATAGGGCTTACACTGGTGATAGATTTCATTTTTATTGAGATTTCCACACATTTTTATATGGTCATTCTTCTTACTCTTCATTCAAATGGAAGGAAAAGATAAATGGACACAGAACTACTTATAGCTAACAAGATTACATGAAAAAAGGTGATTGCCAGTTGAGAAATTTAATTCGCTTTACATATCTACAGGCGTTGTCGTGTATCTTTCCAGTAATAATATTCGCATCTCTAGCTATGTCGAAGGTAATAACTCTGTCGTTGTTGCCCAGGTATGATTTAATCCTTCTTATTTGTCTGCTTACGCAAGTCTTCATGGTCATATTTAAATTAGAGACTTTGGACGAACTCAAAGTGATTTGTGTGTTTCATATCATTGGACTAGCTTTAGAGCTGTTTAAAGTACATATGGGCTCATGGAGTTATCCTGAAGAAGCTTACACAAAACTTTATGGTGTCCCGCTCTATAGCGGTTTTATGTATGCAAGTGTAGCAAGCTATATCTGTCAAAGCTGGCGAAGACTAAACCTTCAGTTTACAGGATGGCCTAATTCCATTCATGCATATGGAATATCCATTCTCATCTATTTGAATTTTTTCACACATCATTTTCTCTTTGATGCGCGATGGATATTAATAGCTCTTCTTTTTCCCCTTTTCCATCGAACCACAGTTTATTTCAAAGTGAATAGAAACACATATACAATGCCCATTATCCTATCATTTTTATTGATCGGATTCTTTATTTGGATTGCAGAGAATATTAGTACATTCTTTGGTGCTTGGCAGTATCCTAATCAGGAAACAACGTGGTCACTTGTTCACCTAGGAAAAATAAGCTCTTGGTTTTTGCTAGTCATCATAAGTATTATTATTGTTGCCCAGTTAAAAGAGGTGAAAAATCATTTGAATGTGAAACGATACTTACCTGTTGGAAAACAAAACTAGTACGCAAAAGATGGTCAGGGAAACCCAACCATCTCTCTCCTTTTTTACAATGTTTCATGTGAAACAATCTATAAAAGCAGCTTAAAACTTTCTCCCTAATATGCTCAGAAAACGAAAAACGAGCATAGGATTCAACCCTACACTCGTTTAACAAAAGCTTCATTATTGTGCTGTATATCCGCCGTCGATCACAACAGCTTGGCCGGTTACACTCTTTGCTTTATCACTTGATAAGAACATCGCATAATCCGCGATCTCACTTACATCCATCAAACGTTTTTGTGGTACTAACGGATAAATAACTTCTTCAAGAACTTTTTCTAAAGAAACATTTCTTGTTTTAGCTAAATCCTCTAGCTGCCCTCGCACGAGTGGCGTATCCACATAGCCCGGACAAAGTGCATTAACTGTTACACCATCAGCTGCAGATTCTAGTGCAGAAACTTTTGTGAGACCAATAACACCATGTTTTGCACTATTGTATGCTGCTTTACCTGCAAAGCCAATTAATCCGTTAATGGATGAAATATTGATAATACGTCCAAATCCTTGCTTTTTCATAATCGGCATAACATGCTTTGTTGCTATGAACGGAGCAGTTAGCATAATTTTAATCATCAACTCGAACTTATCAGTAGGAAACTCTTCAATCGGTGATACATGCTGCAGACCTGCATTGTTAATCAATACATCTACTCTGCCATACTCTTTGTGAGCTGTTTCAATCATGTTCTTGATGTCTTCTTCACTCGTAACATCAGCTTTTAGACCGATTGCTTCAAGCCCAAGGCCTTTAAGTTCTTCCGCTGCTTTTTTTACTCCCTCGGCGTTAAGGTCAGTTAAAACCACTTTGCTTCCATTTTCAGCGAACGTTTTTCCGATTTCAAAACCGATACCACTTGCAGAACCTGTAATGACGACTACTTTATTTTCTACCACAATACTCACTCCTTAAGGTTTTTAAATAATTCCCATACTTGCCATAATGATTCCGACAATTACAGCGATTGTAGGGATAATTAAAGCAACTACAAATACATCTTTATATGTCTCTTTGTGTGTCAACTGGGTTACCGCAAGAAGAGTCAGCAATGCCCCATTATGCGGGAGGATGGATGCACCTGATGCAATGGATGCCATTCTGTGAAACGCTTCAGGGCTCATTCCGGATGTTTGAGACAATTCATAGTACGTTCCGCCTAAGGCTTGCAAGGCAATTCCCATTCCGCCTGATGCAGAACCCGTAATCATTGCTAGAAGCTGTACCACTAGTGATTCAGAAACGAGAGGATTGCTCGAAATTCCTAATAGCATATCTGTGATACGATCAAAGTCAGGCACGCTCGTTACGACAGCTCCAAATCCAACGGCTGCAGACGTATTAATAATCGCCATAACCGAGCCTTTTGCTCCTTCGTTCATTGAAGGAATAAACGTTTTGTATTGTTTTAAGCTGATAAGAAGGATCGCTAGAATTCCAGCTAGCAAGGATGGAATGGGTGCTATTTTAAAGAAATTTAGTAAAATAACAACAACGAGCAATGGAGTTAATGAAAGAATCCAGTTTGGAAGATTCTCCTCTTCTTCTGACTCTTCCTCTTTCGCTTTATCAGGCTCAGTATACTTTTCCCCTGCTGCCGTCATTCTCTTCTCTCTGAACTTCAGCCAAGCGTATCCGCCTACCGCCATGATTAAAGTTGCCACAATACCGATAAAAGTACCCGCCATTGGGGTCGTTTTAAACGTATTCATTGGAATTAAGTTTTGAATCTGAGGCGTTCCTGGTACAGCTGTCATCGTGAATGTGAATGCACCTAAAACGATCGTTGGTGCAATCAACCTTCTTGAAATATCCGCTTTTTTAAATAAAGCGAGCGCAATCGGATAAATCGCGAATACGACAACAAATAGACTTACTCCACCGTAAGTTAGAACGGCTGAGGCCACTAAAACACCCAGTATGGCCCGTTTCTCACCTATAAATTTTGTGAACTGGATGGCAACCGATTTAGCAGCTCCCGTATCTTCCATCAATTTTCCGAGTACTGCTCCTAATAAGAAGATCGGGAACCAAGATTTTGCGAAATTCACAAAACCGGTCATATACGTATTCGTATACGCCTCCATAAGGTCTAAACCGCTCATTAAGGCAACAATACCGGCAACAATAGGTGCAACCCAAATGATAGACCATCCAAGGTAAGCAAAAAACATAAGTAGTGCGAGACCTATTAAGATACTTAACAATTTCTTTCCTCCTTAATCTATAAGAAGAGTGCGCTTACATCTTGCCACGTCACTTCTCTTCGCTAAGTTTTATATTAAAAAAATCAATCCGTTTTCACGAAGGAAATTTTACTCTTATCCAATTAATAAGTAAAATGAATTATAACTATAAGTAGTATTCCTAAAAGTTATAGGTATAGATGGGAGATATAAATGGATATTCGTCAGTTAACATATTTTAATGAAGTGGCTAAATACAAAAGTTTTACGAAAGCTTCTTCTGTTCTGCACTTATCTCAGCCCGCCCTTAGTAAAATGGTTAAAAACCTAGAAGATGAATTAGAAATGGAGCTTCTTGACCGATCTTCGAGACAGATTGAACTGACAGAAGCTGGAGAAATCGTATTCGAGCAAAGTAAAATGATTTTAGAATCCCTCGATAATCTCTCAGCCAACTTATACGATTTAATGAACTTAAAAAAAGGAAAAATCAAAATTGGAATACCTCCATTAATCGGTTTTTTATTTTTCCCTAAAATTATTAAAGAATTCAAGACGTTATATCCTGATATTCAGATTCAAATGATCGAGCGCGGAGCAAACAAAGTACAACAGGAAGTAAATGATGGTCTACTTGATCTCGCGGTAGTCGTATATCCGATGAATCAAGAGGAATTTGATGTCATCTCGTTTGTAACGGAGAAGCTGATGTTATTTGTCCATTCATCGCATCCTTTTGCAAATAGGAAAGATATTGAGATGAAGGAACTGCACGATGAATCGTTTATCTTATTTAAAGAAGGTTTCACGTTACATGACCGAATACTTCAAGAGTGCAATATAGCTGGTTTTCATCCTAAGGTTTCGTATGAGAGCTCTCAGTGGGATTTTATTAGCGGAATGATCGGAGAAAATTTAGGAGTTTCTATTTTTCCAGAATCCATTGCCAAAAAGGTAGACAAGAATATTAAAGCAATCCCTATCGTTAATCCTTCCCTTCCTTATCAGCTAGGAATTATTAAAAAGAAAGGAAAGTACGTTTCACACGCGACAAAGGAGTTCATTAAGCTGCTTCTTCGATTTAGTGAAAAGTAAACAATCTTTAGGGATTGTGCCAAGTCAAAAACCTCCAGAAAAAGATCCTGGAGGTTTTGTTTTATTATTTCTCAGTCTTACTGCTACTTATGATACGGTTCATTCCGATTGATCCGGAAAGCCCGGTAAATCTGCTCTACCAGCACGAGCTTCATGAGCTGGTGCGGATATGTGATTTTTCCAAACGAGATCTTCTCGTTAGCCCTCTTCATGACGGCATCACTCAATCCTAGAGAGCCTCCTATTATGAATGCCACTTTGCTCTTACCGTAGGTTGCCAGTTTATCTAAGTTATCCGCAAGATCTTCAGACGAAATTGCTTTTCCTTCAATGGCCATTGCGATAACGTGCACATCTTGTCCGATTTTGGCTAAGATACGATTGCCTTCTGCCTCTTTCACCATGATCATTTCTTGTTCGCTTAAAGTTTCAGGTGCTTTTTCATCGGGTACTTCTAGTACTTCGACCTTGGCGTAAGGTCCGAGTCTTTTTAAATATTCCTCAATCCCCTGCTTCAAATACTTTTCTTTTAATTTTCCGACTGACACAATCATAATATTCACGTGTTGAAAACTTCCTTTCGAAAAAAGTTATCCCCAGAACTTATCCACATATACACATTTAAGCCCATATATTGTAGGCGTTCATATGTTCGATACTTTATATATACCTGGTTCTTTACAATATTCACATGCTGTTGATAACTCGTCATTCTCTGTTAGTAACTCAACTACTGGTGGTGTTTCAAACTCGTCCACAATGATGTCAATCGCAAGCTCAGCGTGCTCTTTGCAACAAATAATCTTCATTTTATTACTCTCCTTACTTATCCACAATTCTTGCTTATTCACTTTCTTACACTATCGGAAACGTCGAATTCTGTAAATAAGTGATAGGCAAAAAGTTGTCCACATGTGAAAACTTCTTCAAAAAGAAAAACAGGAGGATTTTTCCCCCTGCTTCGCTAATTTTAAAGAGACTTACGTTTGTTTACCGCCGCTTAACTCCACTTTCACCGTTTGTTTCTTACCATCACGATAAAAGACAACTTCGATTTCATCACCAATTTTAGTTTTCGTGTAAAGGAATTTACGAAGTGCGATTGGATCCTTAATCTTGTCTCCATCCATTTCAACGATTACATCCATTTCCTTTAACCCCGCTCGTGCTGCAGGAGAGGCTGGTGTGATTTCCATGACAACGACACCTTCTTGTACGCTGTTAGGGATTTTAAGCGTCTGTTCTCGATGATACGTGTTCACTTGTGAAAGAGGGATGATATTTACACCTAAGAACGGTCTGCGTAATTCACCGTATTTTTCTAGATCTTCAATGATCGGCTTTGCTACATCTGAAGGAATTGCGAAACCTATTCCTTCAACCTCTTGTTGTGCAATTTTAGAAGAGTTGATTCCGATTACCTGACCGGCGATATTTATAAGTGCGCCACCACTATTTCCGGGGTTAATCGCAGCGTCTGTCTGAATAACTTCTGCTTGCCAATCTGGATTTCCATCTTGGTCAAGATCTACCGGTATCGAGCGGTCCGCACTGGAAACAATTCCTTGAGTTACCGATCCCGGAAAGTTTCCTAGTGGGTTACCAATCGCAATGGCAGGTTCACCTCTTTTTAAATCACCAGAAGTTCCGAATTCTGCAACATCTTCTACTTTGCTTCCATCAATCTCAACCACTGCTAAGTCCATTAATGGATCTGTTCCTCGCAGTGTTCCTTTTAACTTAGTACCATTACTTAATGTGATCTCAATCTGACTTGCATCTGCGACTACATGATCGTTTGTAACGACATATGCTTTCTTGCCTTGTTTTTTATAGATAACGCCTGATCCCGTTCCAGCGGGCTGCTGGCTCCAGAAATCAGTTTGCTGGATATTGATTACTTCAACTACTGCTCCAGACGCTTTATCAACAGCATCTGTGACGTTAGTGGTGAGATCCACGTCAATCGTTCTTTCGATTGCGTTTTCGTCATCGCCTAATCCGTTCTCTTGGCCATCTGAAGGATAAAGATTGTCCGGTAACAAACCGCTGCCCCCTAAAGCAGGCACTGTAAATAACACAAGCAAACCGCCTAGAATGGCTCCTAGCAAAGCTGGTAGAAACTTTCCACCGCGGTTTCCCTTTTGTTTAGATGAAGATTCATAATCGTCATCGTAATATCCCATTTAACCATCACCGTTCCTTTCAAAATCATGTGTTCGATCTTATAACCCATTATAAGTAATAAGTCCTTAAAAAATGGACATTTTGGGTTATTTTTCATAATTTCCCACACTTATTGTTATTTCCTGAAACGGCTCACTTTAAACGAGTAAGTTATTTACACAACAGCGAGTTTTGTTGGCTGGCTAGCATCTGTATCATGCAAGATCACTTGGTCTCCCGATGAAATATCATACGTTTGCAGCGTTTGTTCAACGGCAAGTCGAGCGATGTCTTTCATGTTATTGTCTTTGCTGAGGTGAGCTAGATATATATGTTTTGTTCCATCCCCGATTACATCGGCAAGGGCATGGCCACAATCCTCATTGGAGATATGTCCATGATCACCTAAAATACGCCGTTTAATGTTCCAAGGGTATCTTCCCATCATAAGCATATTGATATCATGGTTGGACTCAATAACAAGAGAGTGGCTGTCGCGAATAATCCCTTTCATGCGATCACTCACATAACCGGTGTCTGTCATAAGAGCAAGCTTTCTTCCATTGTGATGAAACACATAAAACATGGGTTCTGCCGCATCATGAGAGACACCGAATGACTCCACCTCAAGATCATGAAACGTTTTTACTGTCTCCATCTCAAACTCAAACTTTTGTTCAGTCGCTACCTCACCAATAAGTCCATCCATTGCATTCCATGTGTTCTTGTTTGCATAGATCGGAAGTTTGAATTTTCGTGCCAGGACACCCAGTCCTTTTATATGATCGCTATGTTCATGAGTAACTAATATACCGTCGATGTCACCCACTTCTCCGCAAGCGGCTTTTTCAAAAAGAATCTGAATCTGCTTCGCACTTAGTCCAGCATCCACGAGCAAACGTGTTTTTTCTGTTTCTACATAGATGGCATTCCCCGAGCTTCCACTGGCGAGAACGCTGAATTTTAAACTCATAACCGCATGTTCCTTTCTACTTTTCCTCTTCTGATAAAACTTGAATGGAACTGTCAGTTGCATTAACTAAATACTGTCCGTCCTCTGTTTCAATAAACCAGGTTGGTGCATATACTTGCAGATCACCCAAATCAACTAAGCTGTAATACCCCAGCTTAATGCTTTGAATGTTATCACCTTTCGTTAGATGGGCTGTATCCAACAGCCGCCCTAATGCTTTTTCAGGTGCGATGATTTCTTGAAACGCGCCTTGACGTAAAATAAACAAATACGTTTGGGTAAACCCCGTCAATTTTCCATCTTCATCAAGCTGAAATTTTATCATTCCATTTGGGGCTTCAAAATCTACTGATGTTTCTTTTGGTGTTTCAAAATTGCTAGCTTTATAAATAATAGGTTTTTTTAGATAAATCTGATTAAACCAAACAATGTTCTTTTCTTTATCCCACTGATAATACGTGTACTCTTTGCCTCGGCTAACATTCTCTTCTAAAAAGGTTGTTAATGATGTAATGAGGTCTTTCGAATCTTTTTTTGGAAGATCCATCGGTTTCTTGAGCGTGTAGTTAAGTGTAATGTCTGTACTTTTTTCCTTATTAAGAGAAATATCTTTGGACTTTAAATTCTTTTCTTCTTCCGTAAACTTGTACCGTTGAGCACTAATGAACGTTTGATCTGCTTTGTATTTAGGAATTTTATCTAAATATGAAATCTTATTGATCTGAAGAATTTCTTCTAAAGGCTGTTCAGATAGTCTGCCAATGTTATTAATATCATTTTTTTGATAGAGTTGGTAACCTAAAAACACATTTAAGACAAGAAAGGTAAGGATAAAGATGCTTTTTGTTTTCTGCCAATCCAATTAAAATCCTTCCTCTCTGTCTTTTTTAAATAATGGTATCCAACCCTTATTTTCATAGTTAATAAACCACCGTGGTTCCAAAACGTAAACATGTGGCTCACTTTGTCTTTTCATCGTAAGACCGATTCGTACATCTTTAATGTAATTCTCGTTATAATCTGACTCTTTCAATTCACGTACAACATCTTTTCCAGAAATTAAGGGTACCGTCTCAATTAATTCTGAAGTGGATCGAAAGTCCAAATCAATCATTGAACGCTCATACTGATACAATTCATTTTCAGCCCAGGAAAGGCTCATAAAAGTATCTGGATCCAATACAGGCAAAGAAGCTACTTGCAGCCAAAAACTCGCTCTATCACCCGCAAGCTCAGATAAAATATAAGGTCCACCCCAACCGGCATGTGTATTAATATAGTCAATAGACTGGAAAAGCGGTGAATTACTGGAAGTGAAATTTCGCTTATTTAAGCCCGCAAAGTTTGTATAGGTAAAACGATTTTTCAGTTCATTTATGACCATCACCGCATTGCCATCAGTAAAGGTAATCTCATTAACACCTGTTGAAGCACTTTTAACGGCTAATTGATCTTTAAATAATGCTTTTTTGTATTTCTCTTTCGTTTCTTCGTTTATAGCTCTTGAAATATAATGATAACGATTTAATTTAATAGAATCTCTCGGAAAGTAAAACCGATTTTTGGTTTGAGCTGCACCTTCTTCTGTCCGCTCTTCAATGTCATAGGAGATATATGGAATAAGTCCTACTTTCTCAGCAATATCCTTGGTTACACTAGTAAGCGCAAAATTATCAACCCTGATCTTTTGCATCTTTTTGGTCTGGTAAGAAACCAAATACCCTTCTACAATGTTTGGTGTCTTACTTTGATAGAGTAACAATCTGTCAACGTATTGTGGTTTACTGGCACTGATTTCTGCGTCGAATGAAAATACTTCTTTATAGATTTCTTTTGTCAATCCTACAGGGTAGATGATCTCAATATAATCCTCGTTTTTGATGATCTTTTCATTCGGATCAAAAAGTTGATTGTTCTTTACATTCGGATCAAAATTAAAATCCGCAATTTTTATTTGATCATGAATTTGTTTCATCATTTCATGAGCTTCTACCCCATAAAGCTCATCGCCTTTATGAAAAATAACTTGAGTAGGATAGACCACTTTATTTAACGTGGCTTGATCTTCTACTTCCTGTTTCTTTACGGTTTTCGTCTCTTGTAAAAAAGGATGACTTGGTTTGTATGTCCATAAGCTCCACGTTAAGAAGAGACTTAAGACGATTAGCACTGTTAATACGACGGATTTGATTAATTCATAGTTCTCCCGATAAAAAGTAATCACTTTTCTCGTATTGGTAATCCATTTTAACCAGTTCACAGCTGCCCCTCCTTAACTTTTTTCAAAGGAAGAGTAAATAGTATGGTTGTTCCCTGTCCCCATTCACTTTCTGCCCAGATATCCCCGCCATGTGCCAATATAATTTCTTTGGCGATAGCTAATCCCAACCCTGTGCCTCCAAGATCTCGTGAGCGTGCTCGGTCAACACGGAAAAAGCGATCAAAAATTTTCGACACATTGTTTTTTGGAATTCCAACACCCTCATCAGAAATACTCACTTTTACTTTTCTTCCGGTAATACCAACAGTGAACGTAATTGTACCACCTTCAGGAGAGTATTTCATGGCGTTAGAGATTATATTATCAAGAACTTGAGTCATCTTATCCGTATCGATCTGAACAGGAATTACCCGATCAGGCAATAACCGTGACAGTTCTATATTTTCTTTTTCAAGCATGTCAAATCGATCAATAATATCATTTAAGAAGCGGACGAGATCCATCTCTCTAAAATTAAAACGATAATCCTTGCTGTCCATTTTTGAAAGCTGGAGCAAATCGGTTACTAACCTGATCATACGCTCTGTTTCATTTTGCGTTACTTCTAAAAAGCGCGGTGCAATGTTGTCATCCTTCCATGCACCTTCGGCAAGTGCTTCCAGATAACTTCTCATTGTAGTGAGCGGTGTTCGTAACTCATGAGATACGTTAAAAACGAATTCGCGTCGTTCATTGTCGATCTGTTCTTGTTCTGTAACGTCATGCAATACGCAAATAAGACCATTGATTGGCCCATCATCTTTTTGAATCGTTGAAAAGTTTGCCCGAACGACATAATGAAGATCATCCGTACTAAAATCGAGAAGCATGGATTCATACTCGTTATAAAGCTCTTCCCACGTATAATTCGTATTCAATCGTAATAACTCCATTAGAGATGTGCCGAGTGCATTTTGCCTAGAAATGTTCAGCATTTCTTCCGCACGGTCATTCATCAAAATGATCGCTCCGTCACGATCAGTAGCGATAACACCATCTGTCATATAGGTAAGGACCGAGCGTAGCTTTCTTCGTTCACTCTCTGTAATGGCTGTTGCTTCTTGAAGTTTTTTAGTCAGGTTATTGAACGTCATAGCAAGCTGACCAATCTCATCATCACCATAGAGTTGAACTTGACGAGAAAAATCTCCTCGTGCCATGACTAGAGCTTGTTTTCTCATATCTGCCATTGGCCTCGTGATCGTACGTGCCAAAAAGACACCAAGAAGTCCTGTAATAATAAGGGCGATAACAGTACCTGTTACTAGGATGTTATTAATCCGTTGAATCTGTTTAAAAATTCCTTCGATAGACGCTTCTAGATAAATAGCACCTATCGTTTCTCCTTTGCTATCGATCTGTATCGGCTTTGCGAGAACCATTACTCGTTCACCTTCAGGAGTTAGCATGATCTCGTCATCTACTGTTCCCTCGAGCGCTAGTTTAATTTTAGGATTGAAGCTGATCTGTCCTTTTAAACGAGGTTTGTTGCTTGCAAGAACAACACCTTCTTTGTTTAAAACTTGAACCTCTTTCTCTTCAAACTCCTCGTCAATTAACGCTTGAATATCCTCTTCAAGCGTTAATTTACCTTCTTCTTCACTTTTCTTTTCTTTGTAGCTTTTGACGTCTTTCATTTTTTGCTCAATATTGAATTCTAATAAATTTACACGGTCATTTAAGGACTTCGTAAAATTCTGCCGCAGATCCGTCTCTAAGTTATTAATAAAGTAGACACTGATGACCTGCATAGCGATTAATATGAGCAAAACATAAATCAATACAAACTTCACATGTATTGATTTAAAAAAATTAACTTTATCCATGATGTATTTACTCCTGATCAGGATTTCTTAGGTAATACCCCACTCCGCGTCTTGTTATGATCCATAATGGATGACTCGGATTATCTTCCACTTTTTCCCGTAATCGGCGAACCGTAACGTCTACCGTTCGAACATCACCAAAATAATCGTATCCCCAAACCGTTTGCAGCAAGTGCTCACGTGTCATCACTTGTCCGATGTGCTTCGCTAAATAGTGAAGAAGTTCAAACTCCCGATGAGTGAGTTCGATCGTTTCACCGCGCTTCGTCACGATGTAAGCGTCAGGGTGGATGGTAAGGGAGCCAATTGTAATTTCGTTGTTGTCGTCCACCTCGCGTTCAGACTCCTGCTGATGACGGCGAAGGTTAGCTTTCACGCGCGCAATCAATTCCCGAGTGCTGAATGGCTTTGTTACATAGTCGTCTGCACCTAGCTCCAAACCTAGCACTTTATCAATTTCCGAATCTTTAGCAGTAAGCATGATGATTGGCATGTCATACTTTTTACGGATTTCTCTGCACACTTCCATACCGTCTTTTAACGGAAGCATGATATCAAGGAGAATCATATCTGGTTTTTCTTTTTCAACCTTTTCAAGCGCGTTGATACCGTCATAGGCGCAAGTAACCGTGAAGCCTTCTTTTTCTAAATTGAACTGCAAAATATCTGCAATTGGTTTTTCATCATCTACAACGAGAATTTTCTTATCCATGGGAACGCTCTCCTTTTTCGGAAACTCTATTTTCAATGTTTAATGTATAGCAGAATCAATTTGTATATAAGTTAGTCTGAATGAAGTGTATCTCTATTATTTTATCACATGTGAAACTTTCTCCATAATACGGGGAAAACCTTTTATTTTCAGATAAGAAAAACCTCCCAGGAAGAACCTTTTTCCTAGGAGGTAGCATACTTTTTTACAGATAGTCTTCTGGATCTTTCAATGCACCATCTTTATATACTTCAAAGTGCAAATGTATGCCGGTGGACTGTCCAGTCGATCCCATCACACCTATTTTTGAACCTTTTTGTACAACCGCTCCTTTAGAGACAGAAATAGAGCTCAAATGCGCATAAACGGTTCTCATACCGTTATTGTGGTTGATGATGATCTTATTGCCATAATCCCCATCCCAGCCTGCAAATGCCACTGTACCGTTATCTGCAGCTAAAATAGAACGATTGGAAGGACGAGCAATGTCCATCCCTTTATGTTCTCTGCCCCAGCGTGTACCTTTATGACTAGAGATGTAGCCCCCAACAGCAGGCCATGAAAGAGTGCCCGTACCTTTTGAAGGAACGACTTTCGTTCCAATCTTTAAAATCTCATCTACTGGTGCTTTTACTTGCTTTTGATTCAATACGTCCTTTTGAACGAGTTTCCCATCAGCTTTTCTAAGCGTGTAGGTAATATCCTCTAGCCCATTTTCACCTTTTTGAAGGGTTTTGGTAACGCCTTTTTCTAATTTGCCGTCTTCCTGTTCCTCCGTTTTAAAAGGTATTTCACGTTGAGCACGCGTTGCCTCATAAACAATGACTTCGGTAAAAGGTTTCTTTTCAGTAACGATTACTCGCTCACCTTCACGAATGACGGAAGTTAAGATCAGTCTTGGGTTCATCGTGAAAAATTGATCCAATGTTAGATGATACTTTTCCGTAATGGATTCAACCGTTTCACCTTCTTGGATGATGTGTTCTTTTTTTCGGAGCGTTCCTTCTTTTATACGCTTAATCGCATCATCGACAGAAACCAATTCATTTGCAGCCACTTGTGATTTACGTACAACAATAGGTGTGGAAAATTCAACATCTATTACTTTACTTTCACCTGGTTGCAGTTGCGGCATTTCAGATTGTTTATTTCCCGATTTAGTCTTTTCTATAGCATCAAGGTTCTCTTTTGAAACATGCTCTAACTTCAATTTCAAAAGAATATCAAGAGCTTCCTTTTCACTGGATACATAAGCAATCGTCTGGCTCCCGACAGCAATGCGGTAAGCGTCTAGTGAAACGGAAAGCGATTCTTTCAATGCTTCACTTGCTGCTTCATTATCAAACTCTGGTCTGAACATTTTTTCAGGCTTAAGTTCAATAGATTCATTTATCGTATAGGCATAGTTGCCGTTTTTCTCTTTTGTCTCTTGAAGATATTGTTCAACGGCTTCATCAACAACACTTTGTTCACGAACCGTTCCAACCTTCTTCCCATCAACATAAACATGAAAAATCGTTTTAATTAACTGATTGTCATCATGATGTGCGTATGTAACTGAAGAGTTCATCGCGAACGTTGAAAGTGTTACAATGACTGCTGCCAAAAACAGCATCATTTTATGGTTTAATCTTTCAGTGGTATTTTGAGTTTGCACCTTTTTATTTCCCCCTAAAGACCCTCTACTTCATCTACTGTGTCTATTGTCCTATGACAATTTTCTCTTTTTATCACCTTTTGTATCCTATCATATTACTTTTGCCTTTGTCAGAATTTCGCGGATTTTGTAATGTAACTGTAAAAAAACGGCATAAAAAAAAGAGTGAAATTCAACATTCCCACTCTTTAGATCTTCTATTCTCTTAACATGATTCGTTCTTTAATATCCTCTTTTTGTACATACACAACAATTAAGCTGATTGGGATAAGTAGAAGTGTTTCCAGCCATTGTTTCTCAGTCAGCCAATAAAAAAACGGAGCAAGTACAAATGAAAATAGTCCTGCCACAGTGAGACTTCTTCTTATCGAGTAAAACAGAAGAAAAGCCGCACCTACCAAAACCGCTGACAGCCAGTTGAAAACAAGCAATGCCCCAATAAAGGACGCTACCCCTTTTCCTCCGTGAAACTTCAGGAATACGGGATAAAGGTGGCCAATGATGACCGCTAAAAATCCAAGCAACTGGATAACAGGTGGATATCCTAGTTCAACCGCAGCCCAAACCACTGCTCCTCCTTTAACCAAGTCACCCACTAACGTTAAAACAAAGCCTGCTGGCCCGAGGACGCGTCCGGCGTTTCGCGCACCGATGTTTCTGCTTCCTTCCGTTCTTAAATCGACTCCCTTTAATACCTTCGCAACAAGATATCCCGTCATCACACCACCGACCAGATAACTTAGTACCAGATACAGCCCCCACTGTACTTCTTCCATGTGTATCATCATCTACCTTCCTACCCTAGTCTGATAACACTATATTTGATGCTTTGTTTAGTGAACCACATATTGTAAAAAATTTTGGAAAAGTGTTCTACAATGTAAATGTATTCAAATTGTACGAGCTTTAGTATATAAAAAAATGCATGCCCCTCAAAGAGGGCATGCAACATGTTTTAGGATTTAAAGTAAAATGGTGGCTCGAGACGGAATCGAACCGCCGACACGAGGATTTTCAGTCCTCTGCTCTACCGACTGAGCTATCGAGCCAAAATTTTTTTTGAAATTACTGTGTCTTATTCTCTACACACTAATTTCCTGATGTGTATTCGTCGAGACAACTTGCTGTAACGCTCGAGCTACCAAGCGAAATTATTGAAGAAAATGGCGGACCCGACCGGGGTCGAACCGGCGATCTCCTGCGTGACAGGCAGGCATGTTAACCACTACACCACGAGTCCATTTAGAAATAAAAGATTTTAAAATTGTTGGTGACCCGTACGGGATTCGAACCCGTGTTACCGCCGTGAAAGGGCGGTGTCTTAACCGCTTGACCAACGGGCCACTTTTTTAAAAAAATGGTGAGCCATGAAGGATTCGAACCTTCGACCCTCTGATTAAAAGTCAGATGCTCTACCGGCTGAGCTAATGGCTCTCGCTCAAAAGAAATGTCCGCTGGTTTCCCTGTCTCTTCCTCTACACGAAGGACTGTAGGGCTATCCGTCGAGACAACTCGTAGCACAATCACGATGTATTGCTCGTGGCTGAGCTAATGGCTCTCGCTCAAAAGAAATGTGTCCGCTGGATTCCCTGTCTCTTCCTCTACAAGAATGGACTGTGGGACTATCCGTCGAGACAAATCGTAGCACAATCACGATGTATTGCTCGTGGCTGAGCTAATGGCTCTCGCTCAAAAGAAATGTGTTCGCTGGATTCCCTGTCTCTTCCTCTACGCGAAGGACTGTAGGGCTATCCGTCGAGACAAATCGTCGTTTTTTCACGACAAGTGTTACTTTATCACGATATGAAAGCTTTGGCAATATGTTTTTCATTTATTTTTAATAAAAAACGAAGGACTGCTTTCATTTCTCATAAAAACGGACATAAATAAGGTGTTTTTTAGGTTCTATGAAGAAATTCAAAGATTCTATGAGTAAATGTGTAACAGTTAAAGAAACACGTACCGTAAAAACAACACAAATAAACAGCCAGACCCCTAAGTTATCCTTTGGAGTCTGGCCTTTTATCTTATCTTGTATCTTTACTACTTAAGCAAACACGCCTCTTACCATGTTTGTTTGAGCACGGTCAGGTCCAACGGAGAAGATCGAAAGTGGAATACCCGTTACTTGTGATATGCGTTCTACATAGTGACGAGCATTTTCCGGAAGCTCACTCAAGTTCTTAACGCCTGTAATATCTTCAGTCCAGCCTGGCATTTCTTCAAATACCGGCTCACATTCAGCAAGAACTTTAAGGCTAGCTGGGAACTCTTGCATGAGCTCACCTTTGTATTTATATGCTACACATATTTTTAACGTTTCGATGCCTGTCAGAACGTCGATTGAGTTCAAAGACAGATCCGTTATTCCTGATACACGGCGAGCATGTCGGACAACGACAGCGTCGAACCAGCCTACACGGCGGGCACGGCCAGTAGTCGTACCGTATTCACGGCCAACCTCACGAATTTGATTGCCGATTTCGTCATGAAGTTCCGTCGGGAATGGACCATCACCAACACGTGTGGTATATGCTTTTGAAACACCAACAACATGCTTGATTTTAGTTGGGCCAACACCAGAACCGATTGTTACTCCCCCAGCAATAGGGTTAGACGATGTTACGAACGGATAAGTTCCTTGGTCGATATCAAGCATAACGCCTTGTGCGCCTTCAAAAAGAACACGACGGCCATCATCTAAAGCGTCGTTTAAAACGACAGATGTATCAACCACATATTTTTTGATTTTCTGCCCGTACTCAAAATACTCTTCTAAGATTTCTTCTTTTGTAAACCCTTCTGATTCATAAATACGTTCAAACAAACGATTCTTTTCAGCCAGGTTGCGCTCGAGCTTCTCTTCGAATACTTCACGGTCTAGAAGGTCAGCAATTCGAATTCCAACGCGAGCTGCTTTATCCATATAGGCAGGACCGATCCCTTTTTTGGTCGTTCCGATTTTGTTAGCACCCTTGCTTTCTTCTTCTAAAATATCCTGGCGAAGATGATAAGGAAGGATTACATGTGCACGGTTTGAGATACGAAGGTTATCCGTACTTACTCCGTGGCCGTGAAGGTAAGCTAGCTCTTCAAGAACCGCTTTTGGATCAACGACCATCCCGTTGCCGATTACACAGATTTTATCATCATAAAAGATTCCAGATGGAATAAGATGAAGTTTATATTTTTTTCCTTCAAAAACGATTGTATGACCAGCGTTGTTACCACCTTGATATCTTGCAACAACTTCTGCTTTTTCCGAAAGATAGTCAGTAATTTTACCTTTTCCTTCGTCTCCCCATTGTGTTCCCACTACTACTACTGATGACATGGTTGCACCTCCATGAAATTAAAGATTGACGATATTACCGTCTAATCTTGAAAACCAAGGTTAGTTTAGCAATAATCTACGGGAAAGTCAACGAAAAACACGAACGTTAAATCAATATTAATTATTTTTGTTCGTAAAAAATTTACAAACTCATAGTCAAAAGATTATATCCTCTATCGTATCCTGTAATATACACCCTGTTTAGGAGGTAACATTTCTTGCTTATCGAAAAACTAATGGTTGCTTATTTGGATGATAAAGCTCATCACATTTACTATTTAGATAAACACGATCAAGTCATTTTACTTGATAGTATGGAAACAGAAGGACTTCCTCATTTGGAGTTTTTAGATGCTGATGAGCCAGAGCGCTTTGTTGAAGTCCCAAAAATTTTGAATGTAGAATCCTTTAGTTGGATGGTCGAATTTGAAAGCTTGAATCAGCATAATGATTTATTACATGCTCTTAATGAAAAAGACCCCTTTGAAGGATTCAACAAAAGGGTCGACCATTTAAAACTAACCGAGAAGTGGCGTGAGTTTCAAAAGGAAAAAGTAAGAAATCGAATTCAAAATTGGTTAACAGAAAATCATATCGTTGAACTGCAAAAGCAGCTGGATTAAAAATCCCGCTGCTTTTGTTACGCACCTGGCGGGATGGATGCTTCATCATGCCGCCTATCTAGGTTTACGAATTTGTTATATTCTTTTACAAAAGCAAGCTCAACTGTTCCTGTAGGACCGTTACGCTGCTTAGCAATAATAATTTCAATAATATTCTTTGCTTCTGATTCTTTATCATAATAATCATCACGGTATAGGAAGGCTACGATATCGGCATCCTGCTCGATGGAACCCGATTCACGAATATCGGACATCATCGGACGCTTGTCCTGACGTGATTCTACACCACGAGACAGCTGTGAAAGTGCGATGACGGGCACCTCAAGCTCACGAGCAAGAGCTTTCAATGAACGGGAGATCTCTGAAACTTCCTGCTGGCGGTTTTCTCCAGACTTCCCGCTACCCATAATAAGCTGCAGGTAATCGATCAAAATCATGCCTAGCCCTTTTTCCTGTTTGAGACGTCGGCATTTCGCACGAATATCATTGATTCGGATCCCTGGAGTATCATCGATGAAGATACCTGCTGCAGAAAGGCTCCCCATCGCCATCGTAAGCTTCTGCCAGTCCTCAGGCAGCAATGCACCCGTACGAAGGCGCTGTGCATCTATATTTCCTTCCGCACAAAGCATACGCATAACAAGCTGCTCAGCTCCCATCTCAAGACTGAAGATCGCAACATTCTCATCTGTTTTCGTAGCCACGTTTTGCGCAATGTTTAAGGCAAAAGCCGTTTTACCGACGGAAGGACGGGCAGCCACGATAATCAAATCGTTTCTTTGGAAACCAGCTGTCATCCGGTCCAAATCATTAAACCCTGTCGGAACCCCTGTTATGTCGCCCTTTCGATTATGAAGAGCTTCAATGTTGTCATAGGCATGTACTAATACATCTTTAATCGCTGTAAACGCACTTGTGTTTTTACGGTTCGCAACCTCTAGAATGGATTTTTCCGCTTCGTTCAAAATCGCTTCTACTTCTTCTTCACGCGCATAGCTGTTTGCTGTTATATCTGTAGCTGTTCGAATCAAACGGCGCAGCAGAGACTTTTCTTCTACAATTTTGCTGTAGTATTCGATGTTTGCTGCTGTTGGCGAACTGTCGGCGAGTTCAGATAAAAACGATAAGCCGCCCACTTCATCCAGCTGGTTATTGTCTTGAAGCTCAGAAGTTACTGTAATGAGATCGACAGGCTCTCCTTTTGCGTTTAAGTCCAACATAACACGGTATATTCTTTGATGGGTCGCTCTGTAAAAATCTTCTGGCAGCAAAATTTCTGACGCGGTAATAAGAGCTTCTGGTTCTAGAAAGATCGCGCCCAGTACGGCTTGCTCTGCTTCGATATTTTGGGGTGGAATACGATCAGCAAATAAATCACTCATTTCCTCATTTCCTCCTCTCTGATTTTTTTATAAACACGGAAAAAACCGGGAAGCCCGGCTTTTTTATTCTTCTGTTACATGTACTTTAACTGTTCCGGTTACTTGAGCATGTATTTTTATCGGTACATTTGTGTATCCCAAAGACTTTATCGGATCAGCTAGTTCAATTTTACGTTTATCAATCTTAACACCTTGTTCTTTAAGGCCGTCTGCGATTTGTTTGCTTGTGACTGAGCCGAACACTCTTCCGCCTTCACCCGTTTTTGTTTTAATTGTAATCGTCATTTCAGCTAGTTTTGCTTTTAACGCTTCAGCCTCTTCTAGTTGAGCTTGTTGTTTTTTCTCTTCGCTTTTCTGCTGGCCCTGTAGTGCCGCCATTGCCCCTGATGTTGCTTCAGAAGCTAAGTTTTTTGGAAAAAGAAAATTACGAGCATAGCCCTCTGAAACGTTTTTCACTTCACCTTTTTTACCTTTACCTTTAACATCTTGAAGAAAAATTACTTTCATTCCTCTTCTCCCCCTTCTATATACTCATCTATGATTATCTTTAACTGTTTCTCTGCTTCATCAATCGTACAGTTTTCGATCTGACATGCGGCATTCGTAAGATGTCCTCCGCCTTCAAGCCGCTCCATAATCATTTGCACATTGATGTCCCCTAGAGAGCGAGCGCTAATGCTTACTTTCCCATCGATGCGGTTTGATATAACAAAGGACGCCTGAATACCGTTCATTGATAACAAGATGTCTGCTGCTTGTGCGATAACGACCTGGTTATAGGCATCTTCAGAAGTTCCTTTTGCGATCACGATGCCTTTTTTATACATTTCCGCACTCTCGATCAACTTAGAACGTTTCGTATACGTGTTCAGATCTTCTTTTAAAAACTTTTGTACAAGAATCGTATCCGCTCCATGCGCCCTTAAATACGAAGCCGCATCAAACGTACGAGAGCCTGTTCTTAAAGTAAAACTCTTTGTATCCACTATGATACCTGCAAGCAGTGCCGTTGCTTCAAGCATACGCATCTTCAGGCGTTTAGGCTGATATTCTAACAGCTCGGTAACAAGCTCAGCTGTGGAAGAAGCGTAAGGCTCCATATACACGAGTACGGGATCCTTAATAAACTCTTCTCCACGTCGGTGATGATCGATTACGACAACATGATCAAGCTTAGTTAAAAGTTTTTCTTCAATCACCATCGAAGGCTTATGCGTATCCACTACGACAAGCAGTGTATCTCGGGAAGCAATTTCTAGCGCTTCTTCTGGCGTGATAAAGAACTTCCATACTGATTCAGTTTCTTTGATCTCATCCATCAGACGCTGAACACCGATATCGATATCAGACTGATCAAGAACAACATAGCCGTCTTTTCCGTTAACTTGAGCCACTTTTAAAATACCGATGGCAGAACCGATCGAATCCATGTCTGGGTTCTTGTGCCCCATAATCATGACTTTGTCGCTATCAGCGACTAACTCACTAAGAGCATGTGAAATAACTCTGGCACGTACCCGGGTGCGCTTCTCAACAGGGTTTGTTTTCCCGCCATAGAAGCGTACTTTTCCGTTCGTTTGCTTGATAGCAACTTGATCCCCGCCACGCCCAAGAGCCAAGTCCAGACTTGATTGAGACAGCTGGCCTAACTCTGGCAGTGATGATGTTCCCGCCGCTACACCAATACTTAAAGTAAGTGACACATTCTGCTTTGCCGTTGACTCTCTTACTTCATCAAGCAAGCTGAACTTATTTTTTTCTAGTTCATTAAGGATACGCTGGTTAAATACAGCTAAAAACCGTTCGGAAGACGTTCGCTTAAGAAAGATTCCGTGTTGATTTGCCCACCCGTTCAATACAGAGGTAACTTTAGAGTTGATCGTTGAACGGAATTGATCATCTAACCCTTGCGTGACTTCTTCATAGTTATCTAGATAGATAATGGCCATGACCGTTTGCTCTTCATCATACAGACGTTCAAGGTCAAGCTGTTCCGTTACGTCGAACAAGTATAGTAGACGGTCTTCTTTCTTGAAGTTCACTTGAAACTTATGTGTATTAATCTTAATAACTTCTTCCTTTGCATCATTTTTAATATAAGGAATCAGTTCTTCTGAAACATGGTTTAGCGAATGACCGATAAAGGATTCTTCTTCGATCAGTGAGCCCATATAGGGATTTGACCACTCAATCTTGAAATCTTCATCATACAAAATAATCCCGATCGGCATTTCCATCAACGCTTCTTCTCCTACCTTTTTCAAGCGGTGGGAAAGCGTAGAAATATAGTCACCTAGTTCTTCCTGAAAACTCTCTTCAGCCTTCATAGCATAATAAAATAAGGCTCCTAGCACCACAAAGCCAGTTATTCCGATCATCCACTGAAAATACGTGATGATGCTTACGAGAACAACAGAAGTAACAAATAAGGCGATGACGGGGTAACCATGCCACCGTTTTAACAAAAACTTTGGCATATTTTCAGCTCCTACTGTTTAGGTTTCAACCGTTTTTTAATCATAAATCCTAAATCAATTATACCTAAGAATTTCACGACTTCCAGAGGAATTGGCAGGAAAGAATTTAACAGAAAAAGCAATATAACCAATAATATGATTCTTTTTCTCTTCCAATTCTTTATCCACGCATAATAAAAAATAACAGTAAACCCTTGTATAATCAGTGCGAACGATAAAATCATATACAAATTTATCGTAACCGTATATAAAGCAGTACCTTTTTCAGGGGTACTAAATGTTAATACAATCGCTACAATATAATACCACAAAAATGATTTCGGCAGGTTCCACTCACGAAATGGCGGAAATGAAGGCGTATCAAATTTCAGTCTTTTCATGAGCATTCTCGCAGCCAAATGAGTTACAAAGGCAAGGATAACAGCCCCTCCAATAATATATGTAGGAAGCATCATCGGAATCAGTTCCGCTTGCTCTTTGAACCTCTCGATCTGTGAAGGATCCTGACCAGTCGTTGTATAAAATTCCTCTGCCTTCTCTATCGCAATTTGGAACTGTTTTTTTAATTCTGTAACAAAGTTGAAGCCCATCACAATCTGTGCCACTACAATTGTAGCAAGCATGTTTATGATTCCAGCCAAGCTTCCCCCTAAGAGAACAGCAAAGGCAGATTTTTTTCTTCTGTAAAGTTCTCCCATTACAATTCCGGTCAATCCGGAAAACAAGGTTACAATAATACCGTTGATTCCTGCAAACGCCAAGGAAACCCCAAATGTTACAGCCCATAACAGCAAGCCCGCCTGGAGGTTATGCCGGTAAAGATAAATAATAAACGGAAGCGGCAGAACAAAAAAGGATACTAAGCTAAAAAACGGTATGTACATACTGATTAAAAAAAGAAGAGTGTATATGCCTGAAACAACGGCACCCTCTACCAATACTTTAGTGTTACGCATGATTCACCTCATAAAATTCTTCATCTGTTCTAATTGTAGTAACATCACCGCAGTAATTCAACTTTAATGTTATTTTCTAGCATAGACGTACTTTATTAGATGTAAACAGATTGGTATTCAGCAAAAGACTTAAAAAGAAAAAAACAGCTTTACAGCTGTTTTTAATATCTCTATTGATCCGTTTTTGGCCAACCGCCCCAAATGTGTGAAGGATGTCCATCAGGATCTGTCACGATGAAGTTATATCCTCCATCCGGAAATTAACTATATTCAAAAACAACAAAGTTTACGAAAACAGCCTATAAAAAGAAGCAGCGAGAATTTCTCGCTGCTTCTTTTAAATGGTCTTATTCAGATACATATGGTAACAAAGCCATGTAACGCGAGCGTTTGATTGCACGAGTCAATTGACGTTGATATTTAGCAGATGTACCAGTTACACGACGAGGAAGAATCTTACCACGTTCAGAAACGAAACGCTTTAAAAGATCAGTGTCCTTGTAGTCGATATAAGTGATTTTGTTTACAGTGAAGAAACAAACCTTGCGACGCTTTTGGCGTCCACCGCGACGTCCAGCCATTGATGGTCCCCTCCTTTAATTTTATTTTTTATATATTCCGATTCATAGTTTACGTTGTTTTGTTTAAAATGGCAGATCGTCATCAGAAATGTCGATCGGCGTGCCATCATTTGCAAACGGGTCATCGTTGAAGTTATTACGTTTTGGATTTTGCTGTTGTTGCTGTCCTCCAAAGCCGTTGTCACTTCCATAGCTGCGGTTCTGATTTTGCTGCCCAAATCCGCGGTCATTTGATGGTCCACCAAAGTTGTTGCCACCTTGATGCTGTTGGCCACCAGCATTAGCATTTTTCGGTTCTAGGAACTGAACGCTTTCTGCCATAACTTCAGTAACATAGACTCTTTGACCCTGATTGTTCTCGTAAGAACGAGTCTGCAAACGTCCATCCACTCCCGCAAGCGAACCTTTTTTCAGGTAGTTTGCTACGTTTTCAGCGGGCTTTCGCCATACGACACAGTTAATAAAATCTGCTTCGCGGTCACCCTGCTGATTCGAAAAAGGACGATTTACAGCAAGTGTGAAATTAGCTACTGCCACACCGTTTGGAGTGTACTTTAATTCTGGGTCTTTCGTTAAACGTCCCACCAGTACTACACGATTTAGCATTCAGAACCACTCCTTAAAGGATTAATTTCTTTCGTCTACGATTGTCATGAAACGAAGAACATCTTCGTTGATCTTCATAAGACGGTCGAATTCATTAATCGCTTCGTTTGGAGCGTTGACATCCAATAGCGTGTAATATCCATCGCGGAAGTCATTGATTTCGTAAGCTAAACGCTTCTTACCCATTTCCTTTTCGTTCGCGATCTCCGCACCGTTCTCAGTTAGGATGCTTTTCGCACGCTCTTTTGTTGCTTTAAGAGCTTCCTCTTCGATATTCGGACGGACGATGTACATGATTTCGTACTTTTTCATTCCGTTCACCTCCTTTTGGTCTAAGCGGCCCAAAACATACGTTAGTGGGCAAGGAGAAAATCATCAAAAATCATTATATGTTGACAATTAACTCACAATAAAGAATTATACCAAAACAAACTCGATAAAACAAGCATCTCTTGAAAGAAAGCATAAAGAAGAGGATAAGCGACTGCTTTTCCTCCGTTTTTCCGATTTCGGTTGTCTTCTAAAAGTGTTATATTCGTTTTTTAAAAATCCCGTGATAAGTTGGTTGGAGCGCAAGGTGTGAGACTCCTGCGGGACGAGCGGTCAGGTGAGACCCTTAATGGCGCAAAGCGGCAAGGGGCTCACCGGTCGCCCCGCGGAAAGCGAGCAACCTGGAGCGGAAACCAACCTCTTCTCAACCTTTTATTATACATTAAAACGGAAATGAACCACATCTCCATCTTTCATTTCATATTCTTTACCTTCAAGACGAACTTTGCCTTTTTCTTTAGCAGCAGCCATGTTACCCGCAGCCATTAGATCATCATAGGCTACGATTTCCGCACGGATAAATCCTCTTTCAAAATCAGTATGGATGATTCCCGCACATGCAGGAGCCTTCATTCCTCTACGGAACGTCCAAGCACGTACTTCTTGAACACCTGCTGTAAAGTAAGTTGCTAATCCTAGAAGAGAATAAGAAGCACGAATCAGCTTATCAAGACCTGCTTCTTCAATTCCTAGCTCTCCTAAGAATGCCATCTTTTCGTCGCCATCAAGCTCTGCGATCTCTTCTTCTACTTTTGCACAAATCACGATAACTTCTGCATTTTCACGTGCTGCATATTCTTTTACCGCTTCGACGTGCTCATTTGTTCCTTCTAAAAGCTCATCTTCGCTTACGTTTGCGACATATAGAATGGGCTTCATTGTCAGCAAATGCATCGCATGAACAATCTTGCTCTCTTCAGGTGTTAAGTCAACACTGCGAGCAGGTAGTTCTTGCATAAGAGCTTCTTTAATCTTTGAAAGAACAGCAAACTCTGCAACAGCTTCTTTATCTTTTGACTTTGCTAATTTTTCAACGCGTGCAACACGCTTGTCGATCGACTCTAGATCGGCAAAGATAAGCTCTAGGTTAATTACTTCAATATCATCGATCGGATTAACTTTACCGTGAACGTGCGTGATGTTTTCGTCATCAAAACAGCGAACAACTTGTAAGATCGCATCAGTCTGACGAATATGAGATAGAAATTTGTTACCAAGACCTTCCCCTTTACTCGCACCTTTTACGATTCCGGCAATATCTGTAAACTCAAAAGTAGTAGGTACTACTTTTTTCGGCTGTACCATCTCAGTTAATTTTTGAAGACGGTGATCAGGTACTTCTACGATTCCAACATTCGGGTCGATCGTACAGAACGGATAGTTAGCAGATTCTGCACCCGCTTGTGTAATAGCGTTAAACAATGTAGATTTACCAACGTTCGGCAAACCAACGATTCCAGTTGTAAGAGCCACTGTTATTTCACTCCTCTGTTTTATATAAAGCTCGGAAACCCGAGACTTCTGAGTTAAAAAAATATCCTTCCCAATTATAGGTTTTATCACCTTAAAAAACAAGAAGAACCGGGTTGGGTTACCCGGTCCGCAGTTTAGTTATGATTTGGTTATTTAATAACCTCCCGAATTACTCCCCTGGTGACGATAGCACTTTCTTTATTTTCTTTGAGAACTCTGAACGGGGCAGCATCACACTATGCTGGCAGCCCATACATTTTATTCGGATATCGGCGCCCATGCGAATAACTTTCCAGCGGTTAGTTCCACAAGGGTGTTGTTTTTTCATTTCCACTTCATCATGAAGGTGAAATTCTTTTTGTTGCATCGTCAGCCCTCCATTGCTAATAATTACTGATTATCCATTTCTTTCGGAACATTTCCTTTGTGATAAGTAACCATTTTCGGGTAAGGAATCTCAATACCCGCTTTTTCGAGTTCGAATTTTAATGTTTTTCTCAGTTCTCTGGCTATCTTAAAATGAGTCATCGGAAGCACCTCGGATGTTACACGAATGACCACTTCAGACGCTCCAAGCATTTGAACTCCCAATACTTCAGGTTCTTTAACCATTTCGGGGTAATTCGGTTTTGCATTCTTAACGACTTCCTGAATAATACTTTGTGCTTTATCGATATCTTCTTCGTATGCGATGCTTAAATCGACAACCGCAATACTGTTATGAACAGAAAAGTTCGTTACTTCTGTGATAGACGAATTCGGCAAAATATGCAATTCTCCTGTCCAACTTTTAATTTTCGTTGTCCGAAGTCCGATTTCTTCCACCGTTCCTTCAAAACCAATAATCCTGACATAGTCGCCTACAGAAAACTGATTTTCAAAAATGATAAAAAAGCCTGTAATGATGTCTTTCACGAGGTTTTGTGCGCCAAAGCCGATTGCTAAACCTACAACTCCAGCTCCTGCAAGGATAGCTTTAATATCCACACCAAACTCACTTAAAATCGTTAATATAGCCATGAAATAGATGACATAAGCTGATACATTATTAAGAAGCCTAAATAACGTATTTTCTCTTCTCTCACTAAGTCTTAAAGGAGATTTTAGTCTGACTTTAAAAATGTTAGCGATTGCTGCTTTTATTACGAATTTAAATATGATGACTAAAACAATTATAGTAGCAATTTTTATACCTTTAGCAGCTATCTCCGTCCACCATTCTTTATTCGAAACTATGGTTACGGCCTGTTCTGCTGTGTCAACTACACTTGCTGGTTCCAATGCAGTCTCATCCTCTCTTTGATTATGAAATTATTTAATCAGCTTTTACATAGAAATTCAATATCATTCAATGAAAAGTAATCCTAAAAACTTATTCGGTTACGAGGACGCCCTAAACGGGTATAGTCTCTAAACAAAAGTCTGTGATTATTCTATTCTACCATGTATAGGAAAAGGATTTCTTCCGTATACTAGTAGTACCATTATAAAGGAGAGGATGTCATGTTCCTCAAACGGAAGCTTGGATTAGGGAAACCCGTTCAATATAAATTGCACCATGAAGACAAAGATGCCACACTTCGAATTACAGAACAAATCATACCCATGCTTCCGGAGTCCGTCACCCAACCGGTCGTTATCGTCTGCATTGGGACAGACCGATCAACAGGAGATGCATTAGGTCCGCTCGTTGGAACAAAACTTCACAACAAAGATACTTTTCCGTTCTTTGTTTATGGAACACTCGATGATCCTGTTCATGCTGTAAATCTTGAAGAACGATTAAAAATGATTGAAACGGAACACCCCGGCGCATTTGTGATCGGAATTGATGCCTGTCTTGGACGATTGAATCATGTTGGAATGGTCTCCATAAATGATGGACCGGTCAAACCTGGTGCTGGAGTAAATAAACAGCTTCCACCAGTAGGTGATATGCACATAACTGGGATTGTAAACGTAAGTGGGTTTATGGAATATTTCGTTCTCCAAAACACACGGCTTAGCATCGTTATGAAGATGGCTGACATCATAGCAGACTCTCTTCATATGGCTTGTTTACGCAAGAAGATTCAGCAAAAAAACATGATGCACCAAACAGATACACGACCAACAGATATCTATAAAATCCAATAACAAAACAGCCGCTCCTATCAATCAAAGGATAAAAGCGGCTGTTTTTACTTTTATAACAGTCCTCGGGAAAAGGAAAGAATGTTTTCCCATTTTTCAACGATAAATACAAGAAGTGTTGCAACCAAGAGTCCAGGAAGAAGATTTGCAACTCGAATGGTCGTTACACCCAGTAAATTCAGACCAATCGCTACAATCATGATTCCGCCCGTACCCGTGATTTCAACGATAAGTGCATCCATTAGTTCTTGGGGGATAAACCTGTCAATTTGAGTTGCTAATAAGGCAATCGAACCTTGATACAACACAACAGGAATGGCCGAAAACATGACGCCAATACCAAGGGCAGATGTAAAGAGTATCGCACAGAATCCATCTATTAACGCCTTTGTGTAAAGCACATCATGTTCCTGTCTTAATCCGCTGTCTAACGCACCTACAATCGACATCGCTCCAACCACAAAGACGAGTGTAGCTGTAACAAATCCCGTGGCTACAGATCCTTTTTCTTTTTTGCCCACTTTTGTTTCTAGCCATTTTCCAACCGCATTCAGTTTCCCTTCTAAATCCCACCATTCACCTAATGCTCCGCCAATAGCAAGACTGGCGATAACGATGAGAAACTGCTCGCTTTTGAGCCCCATTCCGATTCCTAAAATAGTTACTGCAAGTGCCATAGCTTGCAGAATTGTATTTTTTATTCTTTCGGGTATTGTCGTCCAAAACAAACCTAGAAAACTTCCGCTGATGATGGCAATACCGTTAACAATTGTTCCTAACAGTGACATGTGTTGTATCTCCTATCCAAGTTAACCGTTTCTTTTGTAAAAAAGAAAACCACCTTGTCGATGGTTTCCTTCTATTTTTCTAATAGGTCTAAAATACGTTCCAGATCGTCTTGAGAAAAGAACTCGATTTCGATCTTTCCTTTACGCTTTGATTTTTTGATCGTAACGGATGTACCAAACCGATCTCGCAGCGTGGATTCTTTTTCTTTAAAGAACACGTTAGTAGTCGTTTTCTTTTTTGTTCCACGTGAAACATTCATGTTTATATCTTGAATGAGCTTTTCAAGCTGTCTTACGTTTAACCCGTCTTCTGTAATCTTTTGCACCACTTGCTGCATCTTTGTTTTTTTCTTAAGTCCTAATAATGCTCTGCCGTGCCCCATAGAGATATGCCCATCTGACAGCAGCTCCAGAACAGGTTTTGGCAGCTGCAGCAAACGGATATGGTTTGCGATATGCGGCCTGCTTTTACCTACACGTGAAGCAAGCTCTTCTTGTGTCACTTGAAGATGCTCCATCAGCTTTTGATAAGCATGTGCCTCTTCAACAGGATTTAAATCCTCTCTTTGAAGGTTCTCTATCAATGCTACTTCCATCATTTTTTGTTCGTTATAATCTTTTACAATGACAGGAACAGTTTGAAGTCCTGCTTGGGAAGCTGCTCTATACCTTCGCTCACCAAGAACGATTTCGTAGCCTTTAATGCTTTTTCGAACAACGATCGGTTGCAAGATTCCATGTTCCTCTATGGATTCTTTTAATTCATCGATGGCTTTCTGGTCAAAAACTTTTCTGGGCTGATACGGATTTGGTCTAAGCTCTTTGATACCGACTTCCTTGACTTGTTCTTCTTCACCAGCTTCTGATGGCGGAAAAAATGCATGAAGCCCTTTACCTAACCCTTTCACCAACGCCAATCACTTCCTTTGCAAAATCTAGATAAACATCTGCACCCCGGGATTTTGGATCATATATAATAATCGGTTTTCCATGACTCGGCGCTTCAGAGAGTCTAACATTTCTTGGTATAATTGTTTCATACACTTTATCTTGAAAATATTTCTTCACTTCTTCGATAACTTGAATACCTAAATTCGTACGTGCATCCAGCATCGTAAGCAGAACACCGTCAATCATAAGGTCAGTATTCAAATGTTTCTGCACGAGTCGCACTGTGTTTAACAGCTGGCTCAGGCCTTCCAGAGCGTAATATTCACATTGTACTGGGATAATAACCGAATCTGAAGCAGTCAATGAGTTAATCGTAAGCAATCCGAGTGAAGGGGGACAATCGATGATAATATAATCATAAACTGGACCTACTTTTTCTAATGCCCTTTTTAACCGCACTTCACGTGATATCGTTGGCACAAGTTCAATTTCTGCTCCAGCGAGTTGTATCGTTGAAGGGAGTATATGTAATCCTTCACAGATGGTTTCTACAATCACATCACTTACTTCTGCATCCTCAACAAGGACATTATAGATACATTGATCAATGTCACCTTTGTCGACACCTACGCCACTAGTCGCATTTCCTTGGGGATCTATGTCTACTAACAAAACCTTTTTACCGAAATATGCTAAGCATGCACCAAGGTTTACTGACGTAGTCGTTTTTCCGACTCCGCCTTTCTGATTGGCTACTGCAATGATCTTCGCCACGTTGTCACCTACCTCACTTTATGAACAATCAATTATTTATTATTCTATCATGAAGGATTTAAAATAACTTCTTGAAATAATGAAAAAAGGAGTTTTTTTATTCTATGAATTTTTTAAAGCTTTCTTTGTATGTTCTTTTCCTGAAAATCAAATCATTAAAATCGTTTTAAAAACGTCTTCAAATGAATGTTTTCTATTAAAATAAAAAACACCACCCTCTTTTAGGAAAGGATGGCATTTCACTTTATTTTTTAGGAATACGAATGGTGAACTGATAAAACTCTTCATGCTCTTCCTCTTGTGTGTCAATCGATAGCCCGCTCTGTACTACCATGTCTACCGATTGTCTGACTGTATTTATCGCCAGTCGCATATCTTTGCTATATGATTTGCGGCGCGCCTGAGGTTTTTTTTCTTGAGTTTCGGACTCAATCATTTTTTTAACCCGGTCTTCGGTCTGCTTTACGTTCAATTGCTTTTCTAGAATCTCATCTAAAACAAGCTCCATTTTTTCTGGTAGCTTTAAAACGATTAACGCACGCGCGTGCCGTTCTGTAATTTTCTTTTGCAGAAGAGCATCTTGAATCGATTGAGGAAGCTTTAATAATCGTAATTTGTTCGCAATCGTCGATTGGCCTTTCCCTAACTTTTGTGCCAATCCTTCTTGAGTGAGACCATGCAGTTCTAACAGCTTAGCATACGCCATCGCTTCTTCAATAGCGGTTAATTCTTCTCGTTGAAGGTTCTCAATAAGTGCTACGGATGCAGTCTGTGAATCATCCATTTCCTTTACGATAGCCGGGATCTTCTCCCAACCTAGTTTTTGGACTGCTCTCCACCGTCGCTCTCCGGCAATCAGTTCGTATTGATTTTCACCGTAAGAACGAACGACGATAGGTTGAATAATTCCATGAGCTTCAATGGTCTGAGACAATTCTTCAATTCGTTCATCTATAAAAACCGTTCGAGGCTGAAACCGGTTTGGAATAATTTGTTGAACCGGGATTTGAAGTACTTCTTCGTTGTCGTTTTTTTCAGCTGGTTCTGGATCTAAGGTTTGCTGGCTCTTTTCGCCGATGCCGAATAAACGTGAAAAAGGATGCTTCATGCGAATACACCACCTTTTGTAATCTACCTGTTAACTAATTCTTCTCATTAGTCCTAAAATCCTGCAAGGCTGTAAAAATCTTTCTTCTATGTAGCAACTGTGTTTCACGTGAAACACAGTCTGATTTTTATACGATTGGTGACTTATTTGGTGTTCCTGGTTTACGAGGAAATTTTTTAGGTGTCTCTTTGACTTTTTCAATAATAACGATGTTTCGTTCACTTTCTTCGATTGGCAGGACAAAGGAATGTACATCCTGAATCTTTCCACCTAAAAGCTTGACCGCTTTCTCTCCGTCTCTAACTTCTTCCGGAAGGTTGGCTCCTTTCATTCCTAAAAAGTGCCCTCCTTTTTTCACAAGAGGCAAGCAGAGTTCAGACAATACAGAAAGCCTGGCAACTGCTCTTGCCATCACAAGATCAAACTGCTGGCGAAATTCAGTTCGGTGTGCGAAGGTTTCGGCACGATCATGATGCAAAGAAACATTTTTTAGACCTAGTTCATTTACAACGTGCTGTAAAAAACCAATGCGCTTGTTTAGTGAATCTACAACTGTGAGCTGAATCTCTGGAAAGCAAATTTTCAGTGGGATCGCAGGGAAACCAGCCCCAGCACCAACGTCACAAACCGTTATGTTCTGATTAAAATCAAAATAGAAACCAGCGGTAACAGAATCATAAAAATGCTTTAAATATACTTCTTCTTTTTCTGTTATTGCCGTTAAGTTCATTTTTTCATTCCACTCAACGAGCAGCTCATAATACGTCTCGAATTGTGATAATTGCTTTTCTGATAACTGAATTCCCTTTTCTATAAGGGATGATTGAAACAATTCTATATTCATTGTAATCTCTTCCCCCTTAACGGGCAATCTTCGCAAGTTTGCCTTGTTCGAGGTAGATCAGCAAGATAGAAATATCCGCTGGGTTAACCCCTGATACTCTCGATGCCTGTCCGACAGAAAGCGGACGAACTTCGTGTAATTTTTGTTTCGCTTCTGTTGCTAATCCGTTAATCGCCATGTAATCAAGATCGACTGGCAATTTCTTGTTTTCCATCTTACGCATTTTCTCAACTTGAGCAAGCTGTTTATCAATATACCCTGCATATTTCACTTGGATTTCAACTTGTTCTGACACCGTCTCACTTAGTGCGGTTTCTGCTGGGGCAATCCTGTGAATAACGGAATAGGTTATTTCTGGTCTTCTAAGAAGAGATGCAGCCGACATTGGTTCTTTCAACGGTGTAGATTGAGCTTCTTCAAGGATTTGCTGGACCTCATCCGTAGGTTTGATCGGAACATGTTCAAGACGCTCAATTTCCTTTGCAACCTGAGCTTTTTTCTCTTCAAAGCGTTCAAAACGGTCTTGAGCTATAAGTCCGATCTCATGCCCTTTTTTAGTTAGACGAAAATCAGCGTTATCATGTCTTAACAATAAGCGATATTCTGCTCGCGATGTTAAGAGACGGTATGGTTCGTTTGTTCCTTTTGTTATAAGGTCATCAATGAGTACTCCAATATACGCTTCGGACCGGTCAAGGATTAGAGGTTCTTTTTCCTGTACTTTTAGTGCAGCGTTAATCCCCGCCATAAGGCCTTGTCCTGCCGCTTCTTCATAGCCGCTCGTGCCGTTAAGCTGCCCTGCGGTAAATAAGCCGCTTACGAGTTTTGTTTCAAGGGACGGCCAAAGCTGCGTTGGAACAATCGCATCGTATTCAATCGCATATCCGGCTCGCATAAGCTCGGCTTTTTCAAGACCAGGTATTGTGGCAAGAATCTTCTTCTGAACATCTTCAGGCAAGCTTGTGGATAGACCTTGTACATATACTTCTTCTGTATTTTTGCCTTCTGGCTCTAAGAAAATCTGATGTCTCGGCTTATCATTAAAACGGACAATTTTATCTTCAATAGACGGACAATATCTTGGGCCTGTCCCTTCTATCATGCCTGAATACATCGGTGAGCGATGAAGGTTTCCGTTGATGAGCTGATGTGTTTCATCACCTGTGTATGTTAACCAGCAAGGAAGCTGATCGGTAATGTATTCAGTTGTTTCAAATGAAAAAGCTCTTGGAACGTCATCCCCTGGCTGTATTTCTGTTTTCGAGTAATCAATCGTTTTACTATTTACTCGAGGTGGAGTGCCTGTTTTAAAACGAACCATTTCAAAACCAAGTTCTTGAAGATGATACGACAAGTTAATTGAAGGTGCCATGTTGTTCGGACCGCTCTCATAAGCGAGTTCGCCAATAATGATCTTCCCTCTTAAATACGTACCTGTCGTTAATACGACTGCTTTTGCAGCATATTCAGCACCCGTTTTTGTAATTACACCCTTGCATTCGCCGTTTTCCATAATCAGCCGTTCTACCATTCCTTGGCGTAATGTAAGGTTTTCAGTGTTTTCCATCGTTTTTTTCATTTCATGCTGATACAGATATTTATCTGCCTGAGCTCGCAGTGCTCGGACTGCTGGGCCTTTACCTGTATTCAGCATCCGCATCTGAATATGCGTTTTATCAATGTTTCGCGCCATTTCTCCGCCAAGGGCATCTACTTCACGTACTACAATCCCTTTTGCCGGTCCACCAACTGATGGATTACATGGCATGTAGGCAACGGTGTCTAAATTTAGTGTTAAACAAAGCGTTTTCGCACCCATTCGAGCTGACGCCAACGCGGCTTCAACCCCAGCATGACCAGCACCAACGACGATAACATCAAATGTATCTGCTTTATACCCCATGTGTATGACCTCCTTACTTTTATTTTCCAAGACAGAATTGAGAGAACAATTGATCGATTAAGCTTTCTGAAACGGTATCGCCAATAATCTCACCAAGTATCTCCCACGCTCGCGTTATATCAATCTGAACCATATCAATCGGCAGGTCTGCCTCAATTCCGCTTAATGCTTCATCAATGTGATGGATCGTCTGCTGCAGCAATGCTATATGTCTGGAGTTCGACACGTATGTTAAGTCTTGCGCTTCGATACCGCCTGCGAAAAAGAGAGTTGCAATTGACTGCTCAAGTTCATCTATTCCCTCTTCTTTTATTAAAGATGTAGAAATAACGGGTGAACCTTCTGAAAGTATTTTTACCTTTTCAATATCTAATTTTGTTTCTAAATCGGTTTTATTAATAATAATAATTTTATCAAGTCCAGCTGCTGCACGGAACAAGTTCTCATCTTCCTGAGATAAAGGTTCATTGTTGTTAAGGACGAGCAAGATTAAATCCGCTTCTTTTAATACTTTGCGTGACTTTTCTACCCCAATTTTCTCAACAATGTCTTCGGTTTCCCGGATACCCGCTGTATCAACAAGGCGCAAAGGCACTCCTCTTACATTGACGTATTCTTCAATAACATCTCTTGTCGTTCCAGCGATTTCAGTAACGATTGCCTTGTTTTCATGAACTAAAGCATTCATTAAGGAAGATTTACCCACGTTCGGTCTGCCGATAATAGCAGTCGATAATCCCTCACGAAGTATTTTCCCTTGACTAGCAGTTTGTAAAATAGATTCCACCTCTTTTTTTACAGTTAAGAGGTTGTTATTTAATAAGGAATGTGTCATTTCTTCCGCATCATATTCCGGATAATCAATATTTACTTCTACGTGTGCAATCGTTTCAAGAAGTGTTTGTCTAAGCCGGCTCACTAAAGATGAAAGTCGTCCTTCCATCTGGTTAAGCGCAACGTTCATGGCACGGTCTGTTTTTGCACGAATAAGGTCCATGACTGCTTCCGCTTGAGATAAATCAATTCGTCCGTTCAAGAAAGCTCTTTTTGTAAATTCGCCCGGTTCTGCTAAACGTGCACCTTGATTCAGTATTAGCTGAAGGACACGGTTTACTGATACTAATCCACCATGGCAATTGATCTCTACAACATCTTCACGTGTGAAGGTACGCGGAGCTCGCATAACACTTACCATCACTTCTTCAACTGGTTTATTGGTTTTCGGATCGATCAGTTTCCCATAATGAATGGTATGAGAATCGACCTCTTCAAGAGCTTTAGCCCCTTTATATACACGATCGGCTATCCCTACTGCTTCAGGACCGCTTAATCGGACGATCGCGATCGCACCTTCTCCCATAGGTGTAGAAATTGCTGTTATCGTATCATATTCCATCGTTGTTTCACCTCACTCTTTCCTTCAATACCCTCTATATCATCTATCATTTAGTATGGCCTTAATTGGTTACTGTGATAATGGTTAGTAAAAAAAAGGACATAAATATCCACAATAAAAAATAGTGTATCCTATTATGCTCCGACAGTAAACAAAAAGCCCCAGAGGAATATCCTCTGAAGCTTTGTTATCGTTTGCTGGAAGACGTCGGACGAATCACCACTTTACGAAATGGTTCTACCCCTTCAGACGTTGTCTCAACATCTCGATTTTCTTTTAGTGTTAAGTGAATAACTTTACGTTCATTGGCAGGCATCGGTTCTAGAGCAAAACTCTTTTTCGTGATGAACACTTTTTGAGCGGAGTGCTCAGCAAGTCTTTCAAGCGATTCCTGCCTTCTGGTACGATAATTTTCAGCATCAAGTACGATTCTCACGTGCTTATTTGCAGGATCTGAGTTTGCAACCATATTTGTTAAAAGTTGAAGCGCATTAAGTGTTTGTCCGCGTTTCCCAATTAAAATCGCAATTTTGTCACCGGATAAATCCAGTACAAGGTGATCATTTTCCTTTCGCTGAGTCATGGTAACGGGTACCCCCATCTTGGATGTTACATCTTGGAGGTATTCGATTGCGGTTTTTACAGGATCAGCTTTCACTGTTACTTCAACAACTGCCGGTTTCCCGCCGAGACCAAAAAAGCCCTTTTTGGAATCTTCAAGAATGTTTACTTCTACTTGTTCTTTTGAAGTCTGAAGTTGTTCTAGGGCTGCTGCTACTGCTTCTTCAACCGTTTTCCCTGTTACCTGTACCTTTTTCACTTTTTAGCTCCCCCATCAACTTGATTTTCATTCTTTTTCATTGGGGTGGTTATAAAATATGTTTGTACAATCATGAAAATGTTACCGATCACCCAATATAAGGATAATGCAGCTGGGAAATTAATCGCAAATACGACGATCATGACTGGCATGATGTATAAGAGCATTTTCATTTGCGGATTTGGGTTATCCATTCCGCCCATCATAATTTTTTGCTGCAAGAAAGTAGTAAGACCTGCAACTAACGGTAAAATAAAGTAAGGATCTGGATCTCCTAGATCGAACCAAAGGAAATTGTGATTTGCGATCTCACCTGTACGCATAATTGCGTGGTAGAAACCTAAAAGAATCGGCATTTGAATAAGTAAAGGAAGACATCCCGCTAAAGGATTTACACCATTCTTTTGAAACAAAGCCATCGTTTCCTGCTGCAATTTTTGCTGGGTGTTCGCATCTTTAGATTTATACTTTTCACGTAATTTTTGAATTTCTGGCTGAATAGCCTGCATCGCTTTAGAACTGCGTGTTTGTTGAATCATCAACGGTAATAATGCTGTTCGAATGATTAACGTTACTATTATAATGGCAAGTCCATAATTTTCACCAGTCAGATCAGCGAAATAAATAACCAGCCATGATAATGGATAAACAAAATATGTGTCCCAAATTCCCGTGCTGTCTTCTGTGATAGGATCCATCGTCCCACAACCTGATAGGACAGCCATGAGTGCGAAAAGGGCAATCAGTAAACCTATTTTCTTACGCACACTCTTATCCTCCTTAAAATCGTAAATCTTCGTCTCAATTATTTATTGTCTCTTTTTTCAGGCACGAGGTCAACGCCTCCAGGATGAAAAGGATGGCATTTCAGAATTCTAACCAAAGTTAGCCACGTTCCTTTTATTACTCCAAAGCGGCTGAAAGCTTCTACACCGTAATGCGAACAAGTCGGATAAAAGCGGCAAGAAGGCGGTGTTAAAGGAGAAATCCACCGTTGATAGAAACGAATGATTCCTATAAAAAAGGATCTCATTACTTACACCCTCTTTTTTAAAACATTAGCCCTGTTTAATACGTGAAGTAAACTTTTTTCCATTTCGTGATAATCCATATTTGCCGTAGGTATTCTTGCGATAACGACGTAGTCCCTGCCCGTCTGTAACTGTTCACTGTATTTGTGAAAGATTTCTTTTACAGAGCGTTTAATCCGATTCCTCGTTACTGCTTTTCCTACCTTTTTGCTAACAGATAACCCAATACGAAAAACCTGCTGGTCTTCTTTTTTTAAACTGTATATTACAAATTGGCGATTCGCCGTTGATTTTCCTCTTTTGAAGACTTCTTGAAATTCCTCATTTTTTTTGATGCGCTGCTCTTTCTTCATTTCCTTTAACACTCCATCAATTTAAGCAATCTCATTCCAACATCTTGCTAGATCTTTCACAGTATCGGTCAATATTCTTCATTGTAAAACATCTTTGTTTGAACTTTTCCCTGGAATGAGCGGATATGTCTTTAAAAGTAAAAAAAAGACCACTGATGTCAGTGGCCTATGCGGATAATACTTTTCTTCCCTTTTGACGACGGCGAGCTAGAACTTTACGTCCGTTCTTAGTAGCCATGCGTGCACGGAAACCATGTACCTTCTTACGCTTACGGTTGTTCGGTTGAAATGTAGGTTTCATGTATATTACACCTCCCTGAGGATATCTCTTATAAAAGACAGTCTAATAAAGTATAAAGACTCGGCGCTTCATTTGTCAAGGTTGATTTCACTTTTTATAAAATCTAACTGATCTGAGCAAACTTTTTCATCTCATTCTACATATGTCGAAGATTGTTATCTTTTTTCATTTTTTCTTCCTGTGGACAGCTTTTTCGACATATTTTTCATTATCCACACCATTTATCGACATGTTTTACACAAAATCTAGTGTTGTGGACAACTTTTCTACACAAGGTATGGGCGTTGTGGATAAGTGACAATAACCCGTTGCCAAGCTTGCTTTTTTTTGATATGCTTGTTGTGTTTTAACTCGTTAATAATATATTCGGTCTCTAAAGTTATGCACATGTTGTGGATAAACTTGTGGACAGGTTTTAAAATCGGTTGAAAAGGTTGTCCACAGCACACACTGGACTGTTCATAATCCTATTATCTACTATATTAATTATCATTTCACTTATCATGTGGACTTTTATTTTTATTCATAGGTATTCACTGCATGTACAAACCTTTAACAACAAGGGAAACGACTGCTGAAATAGGATGACTTTAAAGGATAAGGGGGGTAAATTGGTTGGAAAACATAAACGACCTATGGTCCAAAGCACTTGCTGCTATAGAAACAAAAGTCAGTAAGCCCAGCTTTGAAACCTGGTTAAAATCAACAACAGCTCATGCATTACAAAATGATACGCTTGTGGTCACAGCGCCGAACGAATTTGCGCGTGATTGGCTGGAATCAAGGTATGCAGGCATTATTTCTGAAACATTGCTGGACGTTACGGGTGCGGCACTTGATGTGAAGTTCATCATTCCGCAAAATCAGACAGAATTAGACTTAGATCTCGAACTATCCCTGAAGAAAGCCCCAAAAGCATCTAATGAACCCCATGAAGAAGTTTCTCAAAGTATGTTAAATCCAAAATATACGTTTGATCGGTTTGTTATCGGATCCGGAAATCGTTTTGCTCATGCAGCATCACTTGCTGTTGCAGAGGCACCGGCAAAAGCATACAATCCGTTGTTCATATATGGGGGCGTAGGGTTAGGAAAAACACATTTAATGCATGCGATCGGTCATTATGTACTCGAACATAACCCTGGCGCAAAAGTTGTTTATCTATCATCAGAGAAATTTACTAATGAATTTATCAACTCTATTCGTGATAACAAAACGGTTGAGTTTCGCAATAAATTCCGAAGTGTGGACGTGCTTCTTATAGATGATATTCAATTTCTAGCAGGAAAAGAACAGACTCAAGAAGAATTTTTCCATACATTTAATGCGCTTCATGAGGAAAGCAAACAGATTGTGATCTCAAGTGACCGGCCTCCAAAGGAGATTCCTACACTAGAGGACAGACTTCGTTCAAGATTTGAATGGGGATTGATCACTGATATCACGCCACCAGACTTGGAAACAAGGATTGCCATTTTACGAAAAAAGGCAAAAGCAGAAGGTCTTGATATTCCAAATGAAGTAATGCTTTATATCGCAAATCAGATTGATACGAATATCCGCGAACTTGAAGGTGCACTTATACGCGTTGTTGCTTACTCCTCTTTAATTAATCAAGATATGAATGCGGATTTAGCTGCTGAAGCGCTTCGTGATATTATTCCATCGGCTAAACCAAGAACACTTACGATACACCATATTCAAGAAGTGGTCGGTAAACATTACAATATTAAGCTTGAAGATTTTACTGCCAAGAAGAGAACAAAGTCCGTTGCATTCCCAAGACAGATCGCGATGTATCTATCTCGTGAGTTAACCGACAATTCGCTTCCAAAAATCGGCGAGGAGTTTGGAGGACGTGATCATACCACGGTTCTTCATGCTCATGAAAAAATTTCAACGTTGCTTATCACAGATCATGTGCTGCAAAGAAAAGTACAGGAAATACATGATCAGCTTAAATCGATCTAGATAATAACCTTGAATACTGTGAATAACTGCTACTACTTTATACACAGTCTGTCCACATGTGGATAGGCTGTTCTATCTTTGTTTAAATGGGTTATCCACAAATTCACAGCGCCTAGTACTATTACTACTATTTTTTAAAAGATTTTAATTAATATCTAGGGGGCAAAAAACAATGAAAGTTAAGATTCAATTAAACCAATTGATCGAAGCCGTTCAAGATGTCATGAAAGCTGTATCATCTCGAACGACGATTCCGATTCTAACCGGAATAAAAATGGAAGTAACCTATGACGGTGTGCATTTAACCGGAAGTGATTCAGATATTTCCATCGAAAGACTGATCCCAATTGAAGAAGGAGATCTTGTACATATTGAAGTAAAACAAGAAGGCAGTGTTGTTTTACCAGCTCGTTATTTTTCCGAAATCGTTAAAAAGTTACCGAATGAAACCGTGGAGATCGAAGTTGGAGAAAGATTCGAAACGACTCTTCGTTCTGGAGCATCTGAATTCAGCTTATTAGGACTGGATCCTGAAGAATACCCTCGTTTACCACAGATTGAAGAAGATCTTGTATTTGAGATTCAAAGCGATCTTCTTAGAACGATGATTCGCCAAACTGTCTTTGCGGTGTCCGCCTCAGAAACACGTCCTATCTTAACAGGCGTAAACTGGACATTAATGGATGGTGTATTAAACTGTATTGCAACAGATAGTCATCGATTAGCGCAACGTAAAATGCCGATCGATTCGCAAAGTGAGGAGCTTTCGTTTCAAAACGTGGTCATTCCAGGTAAAAGCTTGAATGAACTTTCTAAAATTCTTGATGAAAATGCTGAAAAAGTACAGATTGTTGTAACGAACAACCAGATTCTTTTTAAAGCGAAGAACATTCTATTGTTTTCACGATTGTTAGACGGGAATTACCCTGATACTTCTAAGTTGATACCTGCCGAAAGTAAAACCACTTTTGTAGTTAAGACGAAAGAGTTTTTACAAGCGATTGACCGTGCATCACTTTTAGCGAGAGAAGGACGGAACAATGTTGTAAAGCTTGCAACGCTAGACAATCAAACCATTGAACTTTCATCGAACTCACCTGAGATCGGTAAAGTGTTTGAACATATGATCGCAGAGGAAATTGAAGGAGAAGAGCTAAAGATTTCTTTTAATGCGAAATATGTGATGGAAGCATTAAAGGTAATGGACAGCTCAGAGATCAGCATTTTATTCACAGGAGCTATGCGGCCGTTTCTTATTCAACCCGTTGAAGATGACAGCATCCGCCAGCTGATTTTGCCTGTTAGGACTTATTAAAATATAAAGCTGCCGGATGACCGGTGGCTTTCTTTTCTTTTTAAGAGATCCTTTTTTTGGAGAAACTAAACAATACGAGATTACTATAGGAGGCAAACTGATGGAAAATGTGAAGATTACGACAGAATTTATTACGCTGCAGCAACTGTTGAAAACAACCGATGTCATACAATCCGGTGGCATGGTAAAATGGTATTTAGCAGAACATGAAGTTCTTGTGAACGGAGAACATGAAACACGCCGAGGGAAAAAACTATATGCGGGTGATGTCGTGTCCATTCCAGATATAGGGGAGTTTCAGGTAACAACGGAATAGGGGGAATCCCTTTGCATATTGAACAGCTTCATCTGAGGAATTACCGCAACTACCATTCAGAGTCTCTAAGTTTTGAAAATAAGGTAAATGTTTTTCTAGGCGAAAACGCTCAAGGAAAAACAAATGTTATGGAATCGATCTATGTTTTAGCCATGGCAAGATCTTATCGGACAGCAAAAGATAAAGAGTTGATAACTTGGGACGAAGAATATGCTAAAATAGAGGGTAGCATCAAAAAAAGAAATAGTTCTTTCGATTTGAGCCTCGTCATCTCACAAAAAGGAAAAAAAGCGAAAATCAGCCGCATTGAACAAAGACGTTTAACGGATTATGTCGGGCATTTCAATGTGGTCATGTTTGCACCTGAGGATCTTAATTTAGTAAAAGGCAGTCCACAGGTGCGTCGTCGTTTTATTGATATGGAAATCGGTCAAGTAAATCCAGTTTATTTAAATGACTTATCTGTCTATCAAAAAATACTGTCTCAACGCAATTCTTTATTAAGAAATATGTTTCGCGATAAAAGTACTGAAAACATGACGATGCTTGAAATCTTAACAGAACAGCTCATAGATAAAGCAGCAAGGATCACAATGAAACGCATGAAATATATGGACAAGCTTCAAAGTTGGGCAGAACCGATACATCATGGAATATCTAGGGGACTGGAACACTTAAAAATTCATTATAAACCCGCAATAGAGGTATGTGATGATCAGGACTTGTCGAAAATGATAGAAGCGTTTCATTTAAAATTTGGTAAAATAAAAGAAAAAGAGATTGAACGCGGAACATCTTTATTTGGTCCCCATCGTGATGATTTGTTATTTTCCGTTAATGGAAAAGATGTTCAAACATTCGGATCGCAAGGCCAGCAAAGAACGACTGCTCTTTCGCTAAAATTGGCAGAAATCGATTTAATTCATTCTGAAGTAGGAGAATATCCTGTCCTTTTATTGGATGATGTTCTTTCAGAATTAGATGATTTCAGGCAATCACATCTGCTTAATACCATCCAAGGGAAAGTACAAACCTTTGTTACAACGACTAGTGTTGAAGGTATTCACCATGAAACACTGGATAAAGCCGCAACATATCAAGTTCAATCAGGCTCAATAGAACGTTTGAAGTGAGGTGAGGGATTTGCTTTTGCATTTAGGTGATGAGGAAGTGATTCACTCTAAAGATGTACTAGCAATATTGGATATTAATGCATTAAAGACTTCTGAATTAGCTAAGGAGTTTCTTAAAAAGCATGAGAAGAATCAAACATTGACCGATTTAAGCGGGAATGCAGCAAAATCCGTTATTATTACTGACAAGACGATCTACTTATCCCCCCTATCCGCTTCTACGTTAAAAAAGAGAGCCACTGATCGCCTCGAACTTGAAAATGGCTGGAATATAAAATAAAGGTTTTATAAATAAAGCGTTTCTAAACCGGAATGAAGGTGAACGAATTGACGACTGAACAACAGTTAGAACAACAATATGATGAGAGTAATATCCAGGTACTTGAGGGTCTTGAAGCCGTCCGTAAACGTCCTGGGATGTATATTGGTGCGACAAATGTAAGAGGATTGCACCATCTTGTATGGGAAATCGTGGATAATTCCATTGATGAAGCTTTAGCAGGGTATTGTGACACAATCCGTATTACGATTGAAGAAGACAACAGCATCACAGTTGAAGATAACGGACGAGGTATTCCTGTAGGGATGCATGAAAAAATGGGAAGACCTGCCCTCGAAGTTATCATGACTGTGCTCCACGCCGGAGGAAAATTTGGTGGAGGCGGATATAAAGTTTCTGGAGGTCTGCACGGTGTAGGTGCATCAGTAGTTAATGCTCTTTCCACCAGCCTTGAAGTTACGGTATCACGTGATGGCAAACTTCATTACCAAAAGTATGAGCGTGGGGTACCAACTGCTGATCTAAAAGTGATTGGAGAAACAGACAAAACGGGTACGCGTACGCACTTTAAGCCAGATCCTGAAATTTTTACAGAATCATTAGAATATGACTTTCCAACCCTTTCTAATCGTATTCGAGAATTGGCGTATCTAAATCGCGGTTTGCGCATTATTGCAGAAGATAAGCGCGGTGAAGAACCAGTTGAGAAGGAATACCATTATGAAGGCGGTATTAAATCATATGTTGAACATATTAACCGCACACGTGAAGTGCTACATGAAGAACCCATTTTCGTTGAAGGTGAAAAAGATGGAATTTCAGTAGAAATCGCGTTCCAATACAACGATAGCTACGCGAGCAATATCTATTCGTTTGCCAACAACATCAACACTCATGAAGGTGGAACTCACGAATCCGGTTTTAAAACAGCTCTTACTCGTGTTATTAACGATTATGGACGTAAGAATAACTTGTTCAAGGATAATGACACTAACCTGACAGGTGAGGATGTACGTGAAGGATTAACAGCGATCATTTCGATCAAGCATCCTGATCCTCAGTTTGAGGGACAGACGAAAACAAAGCTTGGAAACTCTGAAGCAAGACAGATTACAGAATCCATCTTCGCTGAAACGTTCTCTTCATTCATGATGGAGAATCCTGTCGTTGCAAAGTCAATCCTTGAAAAAGGAATGATGGCATTGCGCGCACGTGTCGCTGCTAAAAAAGCACGTGAGCTCACACGCCGCAAGAGTGCTTTGGAGGTTTCTTCTTTACCAGGAAAACTTGCCGATTGTTCTTCAAAGGACGCAAGCATCTCTGAAATTTATGTGGTTGAGGGTGACTCTGCCGGTGGATCTGCAAAACAAGGCCGTGATCGTCACTTCCAAGCGATATTACCGCTTAGAGGTAAAATCATAAACGTTGAGAAGGCAAGACTGGAAAAGATTCTATCAAATAACGAAGTTCGTGCCATCATTACCGCACTAGGCACTGGTATAGGCGATGAATTCGATATTACAAAAGCACGTTACCATAAAATCATTATTATGACCGATGCCGACGTTGATGGAGCGCATATTCGTACCCTGCTTCTCACTTTCTTTTACCGGTATATGCGTCCGATCATTGAGCATGGTTACATCTATATCGCACAGCCGCCACTTTATAAAGTACAGCAAGGAAAGCGTATAGAATATGCTTATAACGACAAAGAACTTGAAAAATTATTAGCAGAGCTTCCTCAAATTCCGAAGCCGCAGCTGCAGCGTTATAAGGGTCTTGGAGAGATGAACCCTACGCAGTTATGGGAGACAACGATGGATCCTGAAACACGTACATTGCTTCAGGTAGAAATGAAGGATGCAATGGCAGCAGATGAAACGTTTGAGATTTTAATGGGTGATAAAGTAGAACCACGCCGTGATTTCATTCAAGAGAATGCGCAGTATGTGAAGAATTTAGATATCTAAATAGAAAAACGGAATCGGCTCGTTTAAAAGCGACAAGTGCAAAAGTTTTCGAGTGTGAACACGACTTTTGTGTTGAACGAGGAAACAGTTGCAACCTCGAGCTTTTAGCCGATGAAGTTGGACAAAAGAAAAACGGAATCGGCTCGTTTACTGATTTTGTTTAAATGGCTTTTAAAAAGCCTGTGTTTTTCAAGAGGTTATGGAGGTAAAACGAATGTCTGAAATGGAACGTTCCCGGATTAAAGAAATAAACATTAGTACGGAAATGCGCGCATCATTCATGGATTACGCGATGAGTGTTATTGTCAGCCGTGCACTGCCAGATGTACGTGACGGATTAAAACCGGTTCACCGACGTATTCTTTATGCGATGAACGACTTAGGGATGACGGCAGATAAAGCCTATAAAAAGTCTGCCCGTATCGTTGGTGAAGTAATCGGTAAATATCATCCGCATGGTGATTCAGCGGTTTACGACACGATGGTTCGTATGGCACAGGATTTTAACTTCCGACATATGCTCATAGATGGACATGGGAACTTCGGTTCAGTCGACGGCGATGCTGCGGCAGCAATGCGTTACACAGAAGCCCGTATGTCTAAAATTGCCATGGAAATGGTTCGAGATATCAACAAAGATACGATTGGTTATAAAGACAACTATGATGGATCTGAAAGAGAACCAGTTGTCCTTCCTGCACGTTTTCCAAACTTACTTGTCAATGGTGCAGCAGGTATCGCAGTTGGTATGGCAACTAATATTCCGCCGCATCACCTCGGTGAAGTGATCGATGGAGTTTTAGCTGTCAGTGAAAACCCAGACATTACCATCCCTGAATTAATGGAGATTATTCCAGGGCCTGATTTTCCAACAGCCGGAGAAATTTTAGGGCGTGAAGGAATTCGGAAAGCCTACACAAATGGCAGAGGCTCGATCATTATCCGTGCCAAAGCCGAGATTGAGGAAATGCCGAGTGGTAAAGCGGCCATTATCGTTACAGAGCTTCCTTATCAAGTAAACAAAGCGAGACTGATTGAAAAGATCGCTGAGCTTGTCAGAGATAAAAAGATCGAAGGCATTACCGATCTTCGTGATGAGTCAGACCGTAACGGTATGCGTATCGTAATGGAAGTCCGCCGCGATGCAAATGCTAATGTCATTTTAAATAACCTTTATAAGCAAACAGCACTTCAAACAAGTTTCGGTATTAACATGCTGGCACTCGTTGATGGTCAGCCAAAAGTACTGAACATAAAAGAATGCTTGTATCATTATTTGAAGCATCAGCAAGTTATCATTCGCCGTCGAACAGAATTTGATCTAAAGAAAGCGGAAGCGCGAGCACATATCTTAGAAGGTCTGCGTATAGCACTTGATCATTTAGATCAAGTAATCAGCTTGATCCGAGCATCACGCACTACTGATGTTGCTCGTGAAGGCTTGATGGAAAACTTTAAGTTAAGTCACGATCAGGCACAAGCGATTCTTGATATGCGTTTACAGCGGTTAACCGGACTTGAACGAGACAAGATTGAGAACGAATATAATGATCTTGTGGCTATTATTACGGAATTAAAAGCAATCTTAGCAGATGAAGAGAAGATTCTTGAAATCATCCGTACTGAGCTCATTGAAATCAAAGAAAAATACGATAATCCTAGACGTACGATTATTTCTGTAGGCTTTAACAGCATAGAAGATGAAGATTTAATTCCTCGTACGAATATCGTTATTACATTAACAAACAAAGGTTATATTAAGCGCCTTCCAATATCTACTTATCGTTCACAAAGACGTGGCGGAAAAGGGATACAAGGGATGGGTACGAGCGGTGACGACTTTGTAGAGCAACTATTTACTACGAACAGTCATAATTACATTTTGTTCTTCACAAATAAAGGAAAAGCATACCGACTAAAAGGCTACGAAATTCCTGAGTACGGAAGAACAGCAAAAGGAATTCCGATCATCAACTTATTACAGATTGAACAAGGTGAGACAATCTCAGCTGTGATTCCTGTTGAAGATATGGAGAATGATGAAATCTTCCTTAATTTCATGACGAGACAAGGAATTACAAAACGTTCTCCATTATCTGCATACAGCAATATTCGTAAAGGCGGACTTTTCGCAATCAATCTACGTGATGAAGATGAGTTGATGGGTGTCCGTTTAACAGACGGAACGAAGGATATTATCGTTGGAACGAAACAAGGTATGTCCATCCGATATCAAGAAACCGACGTTAGATCCATGGGTAGAACAGCTACTGGTGTAAAAGCTATTAACCTTAGTGAAGACGATGCAGTCGTGGGAATGGAAGTATTGGATGAAACCCAGGACATTCTGATTGTTACGACAAAAGGGTATGGAAAGCGTACACCGATGAGCGAATATCGTTTACAGTCTCGTGGTGGTAAAGGAATCAAAACGGTTAACATCACGGAAAAGAACGGACCGGTTGTAACATTGAAAACCGTTACGGATGAAGAAGATCTAATGATTATTACTGCAAAAGGTATCATAATCCGTATGAACATTTCTGGTATTTCCACGATGGGCCGTAACACGCAAGGTGTAAAATTAATGACTATGAATGACAGCAACCATGTTGCTACAGTAGCCGTTGTTGAACGCGAAGAAGAAACGGATGAAGTATTATTAGACGAAAATGGTGAACCGATACCGAATGAAAATGAAGTACCGGTTTCTGAACCAGAGAAACAAGAAGAAACAGAAGAAAATAACGAATAATATCTTAAAAGAGGAAAATGAGTATACATTTTCCTCTTTTTTATATGTACAATGAAATTAAGAATTTTCGGATAAAAGGAGCATGTGTATGAAAGTTAAAACGAGTCAGGCTAAGGTTGGTCAAATGGTGACTCAGGACATATTTTCGATGACCAATCAGCCAATCGTTAATAAAAACACGGTATTAAATACAGAGCATCTCCGAGTACTTACTCGTTTTAATATAGATGAGATAGATATTATTAACGAGTCAGGCCATAAGATTCACTCTATGATTAAGAAGGATGAAAGTGTTGTGAACCAAGCACCTTCTATTGATGAGGAAAAGACACCATCTTTACATAGAAAAAAAGAAGAAAATCGTTCATTTCCTAGTATGTATCTACAAACGGTAAGAAAGTATAAGCAGTTGTTTACGAATTGGCAGTCTGGAAGTTCAGTGGATATGTTAGAGGTAAGACAAACCGTTCTCCATGTACTTGAAGAAGGAACAAATTTCCCTAGAGAGATGTTATTATTGCACCACTACGCCACAAGTTCAGATTATATTTACCATCACGCAGTATCCGTAGGAATCTTAAGTACTTTTCTAGCAAAAAAACTAAATTATTCGAGCGGAGACTGTATTCAATTAGGATTAGCAGGTGTGTTATCAGATTGTGGAATGGCAAAAGTTCAACCTACACTATTGAAAAAAAGCGGCGCTTTATCACCCGCGGAATTTGATGAGATCAAACAACATACAATCCATGGCTATAATATGCTAAAAAAGATACCATCTATTAAGGAAGGAGTTCTGCTTGGAGTGCTGCAGCATCATGAGCGTGAAGATGGATCAGGGTATCCACTAAAAGTTCAAGGAAGTAAACTCCATCCTTTTAGTAAAATACTTGCAGTAGCTGATGTTTACTTAGCGATGACAGCTGAACGGCCATACAGGAGCAAACAATCTCCCTTTAAAGTATTAGAAATGATGATGAAAGATCAATTTGGGAAATTTGATCATCAAGTCATTCGTGCTTTATTATCAGGTCTATCTGTCTTTTCCGTAGGAAGCCGTGTTAAGTTAACCAACCATGAAATTGGTGAAATCGTCTTTATAGAGAACGACTATCCTACTCGCCCAATGATTAAATTAGAATCGAATAAGGAAATCATTGCCTTAAAAACAAGAAATGATTTGTTTATAGAAGAGCTTTTATCTTAGGATAGAAGCTTTTTTCATTTTAGTATTGAAACGAACGGCTATCCATGATAGACTAATCAAGCTGTCTTAACAGCAGCATGCAGCACGAAAAGTTAATAACAAGAACTTTTAAAAAAGTTACAGAAAGTTATTGACTCTAACGGTTTAGCGTGGTATATTATTAAAGTCGCTGAAACACGTGACGCAAACAAGTTCTTTGAAAACTGAACAAAAGAAATAGGTAAGGAATTAAATTAATTCCGTCAGTATTAAAACAAGAGCAAGTCAAACACTTTTATGGAGAGTTTGATCCTGGCTCAGGATGAACGCTGGCGGCGTGCCTAATACATGCAAGTCGAGCGAATGATGAGGAGCTTGCTCCTCTGATTTA
>NZ_JAHVJO010000003.1 GCF_019801215.1 Fictibacillus nanhaiensis
ATGTTCATAAGTGAGCAACACATTATACTTAAACTCTTTAGAATACCCCATAAATAAAACTCCCCTTAAGGTAAAACAGATTTTTTATTTCATCTGTCTACCTAAAGGGGAGCATATCACCTTGGTGTTAGCTCTTTTCGTATTAAACTTTTATCGTGTGGAAGGCATTCCTGGATTTTTAAGAACAACCACTTCAAGTTTATCCGCCGTATTTACTGCGAAAATGGTATAGATGGTATTGGCATCTAATTTGGTGCCAGAAAGACCTAATATTTGTTTGCCATCTGGTGTTCGAATTTCTAAACGGTATGTGTTTGGATCTAACTCTTTGTAATCTGTAATTGTTTTAAACGATGCTCCACTAAAGAGTGTAGGTCCATCGATTACTCCCACATCTACTGTAGGCGCATCTGGAGAAAGATGTCCAACACGGACTTTCGCTTTTCCATTTGTAACACGAAGAGCATCTTCAGCTACTACTAATTCAATATTTTTAAGCGTATTGGCTGCTGCTACCGTATAAGCTTTACCACCTTCGACCGTTAACTCTTGAGAGATAACCGGATTAGATGTTGTTCCCGCAGCAAAGATTTCTACTTTATGTGGTCCTGCAGCCAGTGGAATATACTCTGTTGCTGTTTTAAAGGACGCACCTTTTACAGCGGGTTTCCCATTTACATAAACATCAACTGCTGGTGCGTCTGGTGAAGCATGCACGATCCGAACCAATGCATCGTTCGAGTTGGCTGCCGCTCCTGTCGCCATTAAACCTAACAACATGAAAGCCGTAAGTGCGATACCTACAAACTTCTTCATCTTTATCTCTCCATTTCTGTAGTGTTCTAGTTGTTTATCTGATGTACCCTCACAATTTCTTAAAAAGTGTCATTGGATAACATTCGGTTTAGTTTTTGATGATCCAAAATCATTTATACTTCATTTTGAAAAACTCAAACAGGGAACTGTACTTTATAAGATTTTTTAAAAATTGAATAAGGGTATACGTAAGGGGTGAATCTTAAGAAGGAGGTTGTTGGCTATCGATGAAGAAGATTTCTAAAAAGACATACTAAAACCATCATAAAACGAAACAAGCCGACTCCTTTTAATAGAAATCCGCTTGTTTATGAATCGATTCTTTTTGTATAAACGACTAACCGCTTCTCATGTTCGTTTGACTTACGATCGTATAGTCCCGTACAAGTAATCAGGTTCAGCCTTCCATCACGAGAAGGACCGAATATCTCCCGGATAGGTGCTTCATCTTTCTCATAAGCAACGACTCGTTCTACTTTAAAAGAGACTTTCTCTCCTGCCTTGTTGTATACATGAACCAAGTCACCGGCTTTTAGTTTTTTTAGATAAAAGAATACAGCAGGGCCTTTGTAATCGTCCACATGACCAGCTATGACCGCATTTCCACGTGCACCTGGTTTCACTCCTAATTCAAACCATCCCACATCCTTACCGTTATCAGGCACTTCCATCTGACCTTTTTTGTTTAACCCCTGCCCGTCTATTAGAGCATCAACTTCCAATAAAGGAATTTCAATTCTCTCCGGGTCAATTCCAGTCAAAACAGGATCTGATGAAGTTTCTTTCGGAAGGTTTTTATCTTTATTTATCATATGACTCGTAGTAACTGTTGCAATTTGTGTCAGCTCTTGTTTTGCCGTTTCATTCGTTGATAAACTATTGTTTCCTGCTGAGCAGCTGCCCAGCAGGAAAATAGCTATTACCCATAAGTGTTTCATTAGTGAGCCGTTCTTTTACGGTAAGCGGCAAACGCTAGAACGCCAAGCCCTACAACAGAAGCGATGATTCCAGTCGTATAATCAGTCGTTGACTCAGAAGCTCCGCCCATTCCAGTCTTAGGCATCTCTGAAGGCATGACCATCGAATCTTGGAGAACTAATACTTCAAGCTTATCGGCTGTATTGATCGCATATACGCTGTATACCATATTTGCTTCAAGTTTTGTTCCTGAAAGATCAAGCACTTGTGTACCGTCAGGCGTACGAATTTCTAAGTCATACGTATTCGGATCTAATTCCTTATAATCTGTAAATGCTTTAAACGTAGCACCGCTAAACAAAGCATCTCCACCAATCAATCCTATATCTACAGTCGGTGCATCTGGAGAAAGATGCCCGATTCGAACTTTCGTTTTCCCTTCAGTTGCTTGCATAGAATCCTCTGCTACTACCAATTCAATCATTTCAAGTGTGTTGGCAGCTGCCGCCGTGTAAGCTTTACCCGCTTCAACAGTTACAGTTTGTGAAATTACTGCATTATCCTTTGTTCCCGCTGCAAAAATTTCTACTTTGTGCTCACCAGCTGGCACTGGCATATAATCTGTCGCTGCTTTAAATTCTGCTCCCTCAACAACTGCATTTCCATCCACGTAAACATCAACTGCTTGTGCATCTGGTGAAGCATGTACAATACGAACCATCGCGTCATTCGATTCAGCGAATACCCCAGTGGCCATTAAAGCAAACATCATAACAGCGGCAAGTGCAGATCCTACTATCTTTTTCATTTCATCTCTCCTCTAAAATGGTATACAAACGTCTGTACATGTCTTGTAAGTCATTTGTATAACTTATGTACCACATAAACCATAACCTTAAACTATATTTTTTAAAGATTTACATTTTTATAAAATGTTCAAGGTTTCCCCTTCTTTTTAAAACTTAGTGGTTTAGGGAAGAGCACTAAAGGTCTTGGCGTCCAATTTGTTCAAGGTTATTTTCTTCATAAGCCTGAACCGGTAACAACTTTTTAAAATTAAATGAAAATATCTACTAAAACTTGTGATACTGTCCTACTCATTCTATTTCCCTCCTACATATCATGATTGTGAGTGATGATATAAGCAGAGAGGAGGATTTACATGAGTTTTGGTTGTAAAGGTGGAGGATTTGCACTAATTATTGTCCTTTTCATCTTGTTAATTATCGTAGGTGCAGCATGTTTCTGTGGCTTTGGTTATGGCGGCGGTTATGGATTTGGCGGCTTCTAATAAACCGCTTAAAGCAGTAAAATAATTTATAATATGGCTACGTAGCAGAATTTACAATGGTAATGGAGACGGAACACAAATTATTATCGTAGGTTTTGCTATTGTAGTCATCTTTCATTACATATAAAAAGACGCTTTTTTTATTTCTGAAAGCGTCTTTTTTGCGTTATCTCCTAACTTCCTGAAGTTAGACTATCCTCAAACATATCAATAATATGAAGAAACCTTTCAGCTTCACGGAAAACATGATCGGCAAGGAGCGGATGTATATTGCTCTTGATTCTACAGGCCTCAATTAACTCCGTTGCAGCCTTTTTAAAATCTCTTAACGATACGACGGATACACGGTTTTGATCAAGAAATTGATTGAGCAGCGGTTTGGTTTCTGACTGTGGACGCATGGAATCCAAATCAATCGCTTGAAACACAAGTTGATCAAAATCATGACTGAATTCTCTTGCCTGATCGACAAGCTTTCTTTCAGATGGATCAAGAAGATGTCCAATAAACTTGGCATGGTCCGCCATAATTTTAAGAAAAAATACATTTTCTTTTATGATGGCTTCTGGTAATGGTCTCAGCTTCCCTTCATTTAATTCTTTTAGACGGTTCGCAAAATAGGCGGCTTCCCGGCTCGTATGGTCAATTAAAAGAGCATAATTGTTTGAAACTACTTTACAGCTTAACGTTAACCCAAGAACTTTTCGATTATATGCCCAAATGGAAACAGCCGATTGGTAAACCTGATTATTAAAGTTGATAATTTGCTGAGGATCAGAGTTCTGCGAGTATTGACTGAGTTGTTCTTCAATTTGTTCAAATACAGGTATGAATTGCTTCGCCTCTTGAATAAGTTGTTTATCATCAGCATTAAATCCAAGACTTAAAAATAAGGCATGTTCCTTCATGATTCTTGACCAAAAACGGATTTCATCAATTGAACGCATTACAAACGAATTAGACATTGATTCACCCCTAATGATTTTTTCACCATTGGAGTATATTCACTTCGTACAACCTTTATGATAATTTCCCTATGCTGTTTTCGTACACTTTATTGTTTTTGAGAATAGTAGTTTTCTGTTCTAAGAGGCTAGCAACGGTTTTCTATAATCTACTCGTATCGCCTTCTTTGTACTACCGTTGCTTATTTAACAAGTGTACAAACTTTTCCCGTGCTTTTTCATTATGGATCATTCTTTTCACTCGAAAAGAACTTTGTAAATAGGCTCTTACTCTTCTACTCACAAAAAATAAAGAATGATAGTTTTCATCATCATATAATGCTGCAAACCAGCTGTATTTTTTCATTTGCTCAATGTGCTTGTCAATTTTCTTTGTATCTAAAGAGTTATCACCTACACCGCCTGCAAGCATGTTTAACAGGAAGTCTATCATCGCTTCACAACCCCTAACCTTATCTGTTCTTCAATCCCTTCTGTTATGTTCTGCAAACCTGTCAAGCTTCCTGCTTGTCCGTAATATAAAAACAAGACCGCACGTAGGCAGTCTTGTTTTAACAAACGATTAAAATAGGTTTCGTATAAATTGAGCTTGATTATGGGTTTCAACCTTTACGTCAACGTTTAATTTACGAATATTATCACAATGAATGTGGAGTCTTTTTGCTTTATCAGCGTTAAGATAAGAAGCGTATTGATCCAGCTTATCTACTTCGCGGAGTATGTCTTCTTTTGTGTCTGCTTTTTCAATCCTGCTGCAACACGAGCTGATTTGGTCATAAACAGACATGCTATCCACCTCCTTTATTTTTTTATCTATATACCCTACTCTTCATTTTTAAAACGGTTGGCTTAATTGCTCGAAGAATCTTGCCAACTAGAGGAACCTGTCATTTGCATCGTTAACTGCTTGGCGTGTTGAAGATGCAACTCGGCATAGTCCTGCCATTGAATGATGTTTTCTACGAACGGTTTATACGGTTCAGGTGCTGCTTTAAGCATAACCTTTAAGTTTTTTCGTACTCCTTTGTCTTGATCCTCGGCTTGTTGGATACAGAGAATTAACGTTTTTAGAACAGATGGCGTAATATACCCGTTAACCATGCGGATGGCTGAACCCACAGCAGTTACACGATGGTAGGACGCCGGAACGAGAAAACGGTGCATGTTATTGTTTCCTTCTAACTTTTTTGTTTTGGGTATGTGATACAACTCCGTACTCATGGAGCACACAATTTGCTCACCATACAGGCTTTTCTCCAGTTCATCAGCAACAGACTTCCACCTATTACCTTGTCTCATCACAAAAAACACCCTTTCAAAAGAAATCGATGCATTATGTGTATGTTTGTAACACTTGTACGGTACCTAGTTTAGTATTCTCTTTAAGGGAGATTGGAGATTTTTTAAAAGGAAACTTTTGGATTTGAAAAAGAGATGATGAGAGATTTTGGGACAGGTATAAGAAGAGGTTTGAAATTGATACTTATATCATGTATAAGTTGTTTCCATATTAAAAATTTCAATATAGGGCGGGCGTAGGAAAGGGGTGTCATACGAATATCTTTCATAACAGTTTAATACGTGAAAACAATTAAAACAAACCTTACTAAAATGGTTTTTTCTATTTGTTTTGTATTGTATCTCTTAACATTCTAAGAGTCTGGATAATAAAATCAAATTCATGTTTAGTAACTTTTTTTCCATCTAAACATAAATCGTATTCTTCCAAAAGTTCGTCTGAAGAAAAATCAAGTTCTTTCATCAAACTTTCTTCCTCTAGTGTGAATGGTTCGTTCACGTCTAATAAAGTCATCAGGTTTACCGAATATACTTCAGCAATTTTCACCAATAATGATAAAGAAGGCGAATAGACACCTCTTTCAATTTTTGAAAGGTTGCTATAATCATAATTGATTTTTTTAGCCAAAGATTTTAAGGTATCTCCATTTTTTTTGCGAAGCTCTTTAATTTTCACATTCAAACTAATTCACTTCCCATTTAAGCATTATCTTCATTCTAAGTTGAGCAACGTTTACATGTAAATTTATTATACTTATATTGGTGTAATTGTCAAAATTATCTACTTTTTTGGTATATGTAACCAAAAATAATGTCTCTGCATATAATTTTAACATGAGTCATGAAATATGTTACTCATACACTCCTTTGAAACTGCTCCTGCTCCGCCAAAGCAGGAGTAGACTTAAATAAAAAGTTTTAATCATGAAGTAATAAGTAAATTAATAAGTTTTACTATTACGACTTTTGGTGTATAGACCAATTAACTAATAGTACTTTATAATTACATTAAAATAGGCTAAAGGACTATACAATTGGAGAGGATCTCTTATGGAAAAAAAGAGCATAAACTTAGTAAGTTTGATTCGAAAATTGATAAGAGAATATGAAAAGAAGCACGAAACGTTATATTTTTCTTTTATAAAAAGGAATAATGAATATATTTATATAGATATAAACGACAATCTACTGGAATTGTTACGCCTAAAGGCAACAGATGTAATTGGTAAAAGCTTATATAATAATCAGAACTTTTTAGGAACTTATTCTGATGAAATTTTCAATAATTATGAAAAGGCATGGCAAGGTGACCCCATTTTTTATTATTTAACCCCTGCTTCTAATACCGAGATATTCCTCATTATTTCACTTGATCCTATTTTAAATGAGAATGGAAATGTTAATCGAGTGGATGCTCATTGTGTACAATTAAACAAAAGCGATGAAAATGTGTTACAAATGAGCCTATCTCAATTTAAAGAACATGAATCGATTTCAAACAAATAATTAAATGAAGAGGGAATCCTCTTTTTTTCTTTGTCTTTAAAACAACACCCACATCAAATAGAAGTGGGTGTTGTTTTAGCATATTTCACAAGTCTTAGTAAGGTTTGATTTTTTTGTCGCCTAAGCAGACGATAGCACAAATACAACGACAGTCAAGGATGATCGTTCTTTTTTGTTCATGTTGATGCTTTCCGCAGTGTTCCATAAAACTAAAGACCACACAACACGATTTACGATCGAATCTTTCCAGTTTAAACTCCGTACTTCTCATACTGCTTATTGATAAAGGCTCTGAAGCACCTTTTAGAATAACCAGAAACTTCATTTCATTATCTGTACATAAACCAAGAGTATCATTTGCCAATTTTTCTAAAAGCTCGCAAATGCATGTATCACACTTATTTTTTTTATCAGTGTGGGTATTTTCGTTAAACAAAGTGTTATCCATTTTAACACTCTCCTTTCTTTAATTACTTCAAGATATGTACGATATACCAATTTGCGTTAAGTTAATCACCTATTTATTGTAATAATTACCAAAATGCCTATACAGAAGTTTTAAGATGGACATAGTTTACATAAACACAACAAGATTGGTAGTGAAACGATGTTACCTAAAGTAAGCATTGTCTTATCCACATACAATGCAATTGAAAGACTTAAAAAATGTTTATTTTCCATCACTTTGCAAACCTACACCCTCTCCGATTTGGAGGTTGTGGTTATTGATGACTGTTCTACAGATCAGACTCAAGAATATATAGAAAACACTATCTTCCCATTTTCAGTGATTTATCACAAAAATGATAAAAACTCAGGTAGATCTTATACACGTAACAAAGGAATCCATCATTCTAATGGTGAGGTCCTAATATTTTGTGATTGTGACATGATTCTTCCTCCTGAATTTGTGCAGAAACATCTAAACTATCATAAAGCAAATAACAATCTAGTCGTTTGCGGTTCCTTTTGGCAACAGCTCCCTTTAAGTACTTCACTTTCTTTAGAGTCTATAAAAAGCAGAGCCTATCAAAATGAAGCAATTGAGCAACCTTGGGCTTATTGGTTTAAACAATTTGTTCAATTGTATGGTAAGCATTTATCCTCCTTTTACTTCCCTTGGATGTACTTTGTGGTTATGAATGTATCTGTGAGAAAAGAGCATATCATTCAGGCAGGATGCTTTGATGAATCGTTTCAAGGATATGGAGGAGAAGATGAGGAGCTAGGATACCGTCTATATCAAAATGGACTTCCATTTATAATGGATACAAACATCAAAAATTTTCATCAAGAACACGAACGTTCTTTCAATCAACAAAAAGAAAGCCAGTCTAATATTAATTACATTGTTAAGAAACACCCTAATATAGACATTTTGCTTTTTTATTGCTTTAAAGAATTTGATCATTTTTTTAAAAATAATATATGTAAAGAAATTGATGAACTAAATGAGAATTCCGTTCTGCATAATTTAGAAAAAATGATTGCTAGACTGGAGCATCAAGGATCTTTGGACGAAATGGAAGATTTTTATTATTTCTCTAGAAAATCTGCTTGTCCCCCTCATTTGTCACGTATGATTAAGAAGAAACTTAAACAAGGAAGGCGATTTTAGTTGAAAGTATTTGGTGTTATACCTGCTGCTGGAAAAGGATCACGGTTATCTCCTCTCCCTTTTTCAAAAGAATTATTTCCTTTAGGATTCATGAATGCTCATGGAAAAATATGTCCAAAACCCGTTTCTGCCTATTTAATCGAAGCTCTAAAAAAAGCGGGAATCGATGATCTCTATTGGATAACATCTGTGGCTAAAACAGATATTCAGAAGTATTATAAAAGCGGAACAAACCTAAAAATGAATTTTTGTTATTTACTGCAAGAAGAACCAAATGGCTTGGTAGATGCTTTGACATGTATTGACCCTTGGATAAATAAAATGGATGAATATTTAATCGCATTAGGTTTGCCTGACACGCTCTTTTATCCACCTTGTATATTTACTCAGATGAAAAAACGTCTATTAGACGATCTCACCCTAGATGTTGTACTTGGACTTTTCAAAACCGACCAATGGTATAAACTAGGCATGGTCGAATATGAAGAACTGGAAGAGAAATCTTTAGTGAAAAGGATTGTGGATAAACCAAAAGAAAAACCGAACACAGAATTTGCATGGGGTGTAGCCATGTGGAAACCTTCTTTTCAATCTAGATTAGCGAAATTCCTGTCCGAAAGTGAAAGGCTAACGGAATATACGTTAAGTGAAGCATTCAATAGTGCGATTGGTGAGGGATTAAATATTGGTATAATTAAAGGCAGCCATTTTATAGATATGGGGACAGTTGAGGATCTACAAAAAGCAATTGAGATTCAAAATTCGCTTTCTTTTGAGGAAAATAAGGATGATTAAACTAAGCATCATCATACCTTCCTATAATCGGTATCCATTAAATTTGTGGAGTTTGTATTCACTGGAGAATCAAACCATTTCATCCGACCAAGTTGAAATTTTATTTATTGATGATTGTTCTACAGATGAAACACCATCATTAAGACATTTTGAATCAAGGTATCATTTCACCTATATTCGAAATTCCGTAAATAAAGGTCGAGCAGCTTCTAGAAATATAGGAGTAGAATTAGCTAGAGGAGAAATTATCTTGTTTCTCGATTCCGAAATGTTGACCGAACCAGACTTTCTTGAAAATCATATGAATCACCATCGTAATGACAAAAGCCTCGTGGTAAGTGGAACTTTTTATCATAAAGGTGTTTTTACCATGTATTACCCTGACTTTTCACATAATCAAGTAAACCATATCAAACATCTAGCTAAACACCACTCATTTCCACTGCGAACTCTCCCTGAATCCTATCCTGTTCCCTTGATAAAGAAAGAAGATATCCACACCTCTCAATTTATTAAATTATCTTTTCCAAACCCTTATTTTCCAGAAATCTCAGAGACTTATGGTGATGAATTAAAAGGTTTTACGCAGCCATGGACTGTTTTTCTTAGTGGGAATGTCTCCTTACAAAGAGAATTATTGTTACAAACAGGAGGGTTTGATGAAAACTTCAAAGGTTGGGGATATGAAGATTGGGAACTTGGGTACCGTTTATATAAACAAGGAGCTTATATTGTTAGTAAAAGCGACATAAAAGCGTATCATCAAGAACATCCTATTCCTCCTAATTTTATTGAAAAACAGATGATCCCGAATTTTTATTACTTTCAAAACAAGCATAGCGCTTTTGAAGTGAGCATCCACGCACTCTTTTTGTTAGGAAAGATCAATCGTGTTCAGGAAAGTCTAATCGTGAAAGAGTATGTAACTTTAATTGATGAACATCCTGTTGAGTTCATATCACTTCTTACTCTATTTCAGGCAGGACTAGAACAGATTGCTGCACACTTGGCTTCAGTCCCAATTAACAAAAGAGAGCTCGTACTAAATAGAAGAACGATTAAACAACAAAAGATAAAATTATTTCGAATGAATAAATATCACCATTTTCTTGATGCATTTTACTTTATTGAAAACAAAATTTTGTAAGGAAAAAGAGCTGTGCAGCAACAGCTTTTTTGTTATTTTTAAATTTATGTGTTAAAAAAGGCTAACTTTTTATATGGACGCAATATAATGTATGTAAGAGCTGTAATTAACAAAATTATACATTAATAATAAGGTGGGATCTTTTCTTATGAAAAAGATAAGGGAACTAAGAAAAAAGAAAGGGGACACCATTAAAGAGTTAGCGGATAAAATTCAATATGATTATAGTAACTTGTCCAAAATTGAACGTGGCCTTCTTACTCCTTCCATAAAGTTACTATCTAAAATTGCAAATATTTATGAGGTGAAGTTGACCTATTTATTAGATAACGAAGGTTTTTCAAGTGAAGAGCAAAGTTTCATGGAAGACTTAGAGCTTTCATCTGAAGATCTGTTAAACAAATATAACTTTTTATTGGATGGTAAACAGGTTTCTCAAAAGGAGGCAGAATTTATTATTATGATGATTCGAAAGTTAAGAGAAACTTTAACCGATCAATAGAAACTTCCTAATATTTAGTGCAAGATTATTATATTCAACCCAATTGGTTTTATTTACACAAATTTTATCTTCTTTTGGTTCCGAATACCAACTTTTCACCATATACTATATTAACCCCGATAAGGGATTCAATTTGAATTAAGGTGAAAAATAGATGAAAAACAATGAAACAATCAACGAAGAATATTGGAAATTGCTTCAGGCTATTGAAAAAAAGGGGCTAGACACAAATAAATTTCAACAAATTCTGTTTGATTTATCGAGCTATGGAAATACAATGTTGCTTGAACAACTTGTAGAAATCTTGTATTTTTGTTTAAAAAAGTGAATATTTTTTTATTCAACACAGAATAAAGCTGCCAACATTATCGGCAGCTCCTACTTTTTTATTCTTTCAATTAATTTACAAGGTTAAACAACAACTGCAGGCAGCGTTTTACCTGTTTCTAGTAAGGTCTTCAGGTTGCTCATGATTGCTGGCCAGCCATTATTGTATCCTTCAAACGTATCTTCTTTTTCTACAATCTCTGACTCTATTAAGTTATCATGTTTCAATGTCAGCTTAACGGTTGATTCCATTTGCTGCAAAGTAAACGTAACAACCGAAAGATCTCGCTCGCTAGTGTCTTCTTCATACGTCCACGTAAAAGAGAGTTCATTTGGCGGATCAAATTTTAATATGTTACCATAGTTCGGCCCTGCCCCTTCACGTGTGTGTTTAATCGTTGATCCTTCTTTCCAATCCGACTCCACTCTTGTACCAAAAAAATATTGTTCGGTCATCTCACTGTTTGTTAGTGCTTCCCAAACTTTGTCAGGTGTAGAAGCGATATATGTTACATAAACGAATTTCCGTTTATTCATTTTTGTGTTCCTCCTCTAAATTCTTTTTCAATGTATGTAAGGCTTGTAAAGTTTGGTCTTCATATTTGTGGATCCATCTTTCATAAATCTCATGTATAGGAACCGGATTCAGATAATGAAGCTTCTCTCGTCCGTTCCATTCTACTGCCACTAGATGTGCTTCTTCTAATAGTTTGAGATGCTTCGTTACAGCCTGACGTGTTATATCAAGATGTGCACATAACTCATGAAGCGTTTGCCCGTTGTTTTGATACAAGAGGTCTAACAACTTTCTGCGATTGGAATCAGCAAGTGCTTTAAATACCGAATCTATAAAGTAACACCTCCCCTTCTTTTGATTTGATTATATGCAACTTATTGGTTGCATGTCAAAACAACTTTTCATAATAAAAAAAGAGTGACTCGTGTAAGTCACTCCTTGTACAACTTATGTCTCTTGTTTAATTCCTAACTCAGATAACAAAACACGGCGTCCTTCTTTACTCGAACGAGCTGCCGCCTCATTGATGGCAGTTAGATTCAACATATCTTCTTTTGTAATGACAGGGTTTATTCCGCCTTCAATCGACGCTACCCATTGCTTCATCGCGGAGGGGAGTGGATGTGGCAGCTGTGCTGGAGTAAACCACTCCTCAGTTGTGAAGGATTTACTTTTCAATCGGACGTTGTCGCCTTCAATCATTAACGTTCCTTCTGTTCCATAGAGTTCGAGCTGTTGCGGACTGCCGAACGAAAGAAAGCCTGTTTCAATCATTCCCATCGCGCCTGATTCATACTCGACCATTACGACGGCGTTATCGTCCACTTCATGCTTATAAAAATGGTTTAACCTGCCGCTCACTGCTTTGACTTTTCCACCTAATCGGTTTGTTAAGTAGATCGGATGCGCACCAAGGTCGATCAACGCTCCTCCGCCGCACTCCTCTTTTTTATAAAAATGCTCAGGCAGCCATCCGTTAGGGTTTTCTTTAGAAGGAACGGCTCCGTTATGTGCCACGCGGCATCTGATGTATGTAATATCTCCAAGCAAGCCTTCGTTCACCACATCCTGCGCATACAGGTAAGAGCTTTCTGTCAAACGGGGCAAGGAAAGCATAAGCTTAACGTTATTTTCTTCAACAGCGGCAAAAATCTCTTCACAATCATCAATAGAGAAAGCCAAAACTTTTTCGGTGAAAATATGTTTACCATGGTTTGCTGCAGCAATTATGATGTCCTTATGCTGATTGGTTGGTGTTGTTAGGATTACTCCGTCAATCTCTGGGTTTGATAATACAGCTTCTAGGTCTCGTACAAAAGGAACGTTTAATTCTTTTCCCCACGTTTCTCCACGTTCATGGTCCTCATCCCATACCATTTTAATAGAGATCTCTTCATTTTCCTGTGCTTCCCGAGCATAATCAACGGCATGGACGTGCCATTTGCTAAGTAAGGCAACATTCACCATTATACCCACCCCTTCTCCAGCTCGTATTCATTAATTGATTAACTCACTTTTGGTGAGAGCATAATCTTTTCTTCTTTTTGCATGATGATAATATCATATGTTTTATTTAGTAAATGTTTTCTTAGTTCCAAGGGAATCGTTAATTTTCCTTTTGCACTGACCGTTCGAGTAAATTCTCTTGACTGTTGCCGGTCAATGATAATGATGTCATTATCGACATCAATCCCAACTTCTTTACCCTTATGCAGATTGAACTCTTCTCGCCATGTAACAGGGATATAAAAATAACCCCTCTGATTATTGTAAGTCTTGTCTGTGAATATGACCAATGATATTCACCCCTATTGTTATGATAGTCAAATCATATTACGAATAGGTGATCTGGTAAAGGAGATATAAGAAAATTTAGACATTCTTTACAATTCTAAGTATTGATGAAAAGCTACTTTCAGACTAGATAAAGATTAGGGAAGAACATGTTAATATCTTTAGACCTAGAAAATTTAAAGGATTTTAGTCATGGCTGTCAAAGATATCTCTATGTACGAATCATTGTAAGTGTAGAAAGGTGGGGGAAACGTGAGCGAAGAACTTGAATTATTTAGAAGGAAAATCAAAAAATCCGGCCATCTTTTTGCTGATGTCATTACCGAAAAATTCAAGGAAGAAAATGCCTCACTGAAATTGGATTTTAACAACATATACATAATGAGCGAGAAACTGTTCTACTATCTTAGTAATGCGCTCAATGAAGAGTATGAGCAAGCCAAAAACACAATCCATACTTGGACGGATATTTTTGAATTGGAACAGCCTGAATTACCTCTTAACTATTATTTGGACATCCTTCGGTATACGCGGACCATCATTTTTGACTATCTTGAAAAAGAAATGAACAACGATAACATCTCTGCTTCTACTGTGTTTCAAATCATGAAGATTCTGAACCCACTTCTAGATTACGCCTCTAATTCGTTAACCGAAAATTTTACAAAATCCCTGTTTAATATGAAGCTTGCCTTGCCTGAAACAAACGAAGATCTGATAATTACGTTAAAAGAACTGAAAGATTTTCAAGTGGCTTTAAATGAAGCGACCATTTTTGCAATAACAGACCAAAACGACAACATCGCTTATGTGAATACGCATTTCTGCAACATCTCCAAGTATACGAGAGAAGAATTAATCGGTCAGAACCATGGTGTCTTTCTAAGATCTGGTTATCATACTGATGAATTCGTTCAAGATATTAAGGATTCCATTCAAATGGGTAAGGTGTGGAAGGGTGAAATCTGCAACAAAGCTAAAGACGGCTCTCTTTATTGGGTGGATGCGACGATCGTTCCTTTTTTAGCGGCAGAAGGAAAAATGTATCAACACTTTTCGATCCAATATGATATTACAGAAAAAAAGCAAACGGAAGAGATGCTTCTTAAGTCGGAAAAACTGTCATTAGTAGGTGAACTGGCAGCAGGGCTTGCCCACGAGATCCGAAATCCTCTTACAACCGTGAAAGGATTTGTTCAAATTCTCCATCAAACAACCGGCGAAAAAAAGGATTTCTATACAAAGGTCCTTCTTAATGAGATCGATCGCATTAACTTTATTGTCAGTGAGTTTATGGTATTAGCTAAGCCTCATGCGGTTTATTTTAGTATGTGTAATCTAAGCGAAATCCTTAAATCTGTTATCTATCTTCTCGAAGCGGAAGCGAACCTAAAAAATGTGGTCATTGTGAATGATTCTATTAACGAAGATGTGAGTATCTTCGGAGAGAAGAACCAACTCACTCAAGTGTTTATCAATCTCATAAAAAATGCGATGGAAGCACTACCTGAAGGAGGCTATATTCGTGTTTCGACAGAGCAGATCGATGAAACGGTCACGGTTTCCATTGAGGATAACGGTATAGGCATGACAGAAGATCAAGTGAAAAAGCTAGGCAATCCCTTTTTCACGACAAAAGAGACCGGTACCGGTTTAGGATTGATGGTGACCTATCAGATTATCCAAAATCACAAAGGTACAATTTCCGTTAGCAGCGAAGCCAATAAAGGAACTACATTCAAGATTGTTCTTCCTGCAAAAAACTAGAGATTTTTCCAAATGCTATTCATGATACATGGGGTTATTGTATAAGCATATAAGGAACGCCAAAAACATGCACGTTTTGTTAAGGAGGCATTGTTATTGGAGATATTCCCCATCATTCATACAAACTTTTGGGATGCTCTCATTGCTATACCTGCCATTATCGTATTAATCGAGATTTTTAAGGTTTTCTTTCCCTATTTTCGTTCTTGGGAGCCAACGATTGCGATTGTTCTTGGATTTCTCCTATCGATATGTATGGTTCATGGGGACTCCCTATGGACCGGCGTAATCATGGGCGTTTTCTATGGAGTAGCTGCCGTTGGGGCTTATTCCTCTTTCATAAATGCCGTCCGTACTTACCGAAACAAGGATTCAAACAGACGTTTTCATTAAGAAACCTCCTGTTTTAAAAAGCTACAGGAGGTTGTGTTTAGCTGCGTTTTCATTATTCCGTCTTACCTTCAAATGAATCCATTCCGCCTGTCATGTTGATCACCTTATAGCCGTGACTATCTAACAGCTGGCATGCTCTTCCGCTTCTTCCGCCAGATCGACAAATCATAACATATTCCTTTGACTTATCAAGCTCATGCATCCGAAACTCTAACAAACCAAGTGGAATGTGCGTGATGCCAGGAATTTTCCGTTCTTGTACTTCATCCACCTCACGAACGTCGATCATATTCAGTACTTGTCCTTCATTTAATTTTGTTTCTACTTCTTTTGCTGTTAGTTGTTTCATCTTCATCCTCCTCATTATCTCCAGGCCGAAACGCCGCCCTTAACATTCTTTACTTGAAATCCTGATTTTACTAAAACTTTGCTGGCTTTTTGACTTCTCATCCCGCTCTGACAAATGACGACTACTTCTTTTTCTTTAGACAGTTCATTTGTTCTCTTTGATAATTGATGAAGCGGAATATTGTTAAATCCAGGAATGTGATAACTTGAAAACTCTCCTGAAGTACGTACATCAATAAACTGCTTATTCTTATCTTTCAACATTGTCTTTAGGTCTTGAGTGGTAATATTCTCCACACCTTTAATGGGCATAAAACGCTGTATCATAAACCAAATGATCAGTGCAAAAAGAATATAGTTGATGTAATCCATGGTCTAATCCCCTTTTATTACTACGATTTCTTATCGTTATATTATACCCTATAGGGTATAATGTCAACCAATTAATCACCACTTCCATAAAAAAGAAGAGGCTGTCCACCCTCTTCCTGTTTTATATGTTTTTATAATAAATAATGGTCGCTTCTAATCCTCCACTCTCCGATATAGCAAAGTTCGGAATTCGACCAGCTTCTACATAACCGATTGATTGATAAAGGAAATTAGAAGGATCTCCTTCTCTCGTATCTAAAACGAGCAACGAACGCTTTTCTTGAATAGCTCTTGTTTCTGCAGTCACCATGAGTTTACGAGCAATACCCTTTTTTCGATAAGAAGGGTGAGTCATTAACTTGGCAATTTCTGCACGATGCGTACCATTAGGCTTTCTGCATAGATGAAGCTGAACACTTCCCACGACTTTATCTTCCATTTTCGCGACCCATAAAATGGCATCAGGTGATAAAACGTTCTTCCAATACATGTTTGCATCCGTCTCACGTAGTGGAGGCAAAAAACCAATCGATGCCCCTTCATGAACAACACGAACTAACATTGAAGAAAGTTCTCCAATTGACTCGTTTATTGTATGTAATTCTATAATTTCCACATTCGTTTACTCCTTTTATGTGAATTTTAGTTTAATCATCGTTATCCCTATTTTATCACTCGTGGTTGAGGAGTCATTAAAAATAAATCTTACTTTTTTAATACACTGAGGAATAGAATAGCGTAGTGCTCACCAACAAAAATGTAAGAAAACCTAACAAATTTATGATATAATAGTTAACAATATTCCGAATTGTCTGTACGAGTTTTCGTTCTTTCTATAGGAGGACTGGAATGGCAGCTGATAACACATCCTACAAAGATAAAAAAGTGATGACCATTGGTATTATAAGTGAGTTAACCGGACTGTCTGAAAGGAAGATTCGATATTATGAAGAACGAAAGCTTATCTTTCCAGAAAGAACGGGAAAAGGCACCCGAAAGTATTCGTTTTCTGATGTTGAACGGCTCATGGAAATTGCGGATCACATTGAAGACGGTATCCAAACCTATGAGATAAAAAAAGAGCTTAAGAAGAAGCAGAACCGTGAAGAACGCAACAAGATGATTCGGGGTCAACTAAACGCTCAATTTAATATGAGAAAGTAAAATCAGCCGACTCCTTATTAAAAGATTGCCAACTGATTTATTTGGATAGCCGCTCATAAACATCTCGCAGATTCTTCATTCCTAACGCTTGAATTCGTTCTACATAAATACTCCAAAGTTCTGCTGTCATCCTCGCATCTCCTAATGCATGGTGACGGTTAATGACGGGAATACCGCAATGTTCACAACAATCTTCCAAACGAACAAAATTATTTTTTGGTTCTGCGAGTCTTAAAAGAAATGACGTGTCTACGATTCTATGTTTGAACTGACTTCGAAAAAGTTTCCAGTTATAATGCTGCAGAAATTTCTTTTCATGACTAGCATGATGTGCCACAAGAACAGCACCTTTTACAAATTCATAAAAATCAACCATCACTTTTGATAGTTCTGGTGCCGCATCAAGCTCCCTATCAGTTAGTCCTGTCAGTTCCTTTATTTCATGAGTAAGGTTACCCTTACAACGAACAAGTGAATAAAAAGTATCCTCTTGCTGAACTTCTCCACCTCTGACTTTCACCGCTCCGATCGATAGAATTTTGTCTCCCTGCTCAGGATTAAAACCAGTCGTTTCTAGATCGAATACTACAACATTCAGCTGATTAAGCGGCACAACCAAACTCTCCTCTACCTTTAACTCTTTTTGTAGCTGCCGTAAAAACGCAACATGCTGCGGGCTGGATTGTCCTGATAAAGACGCGTATACACTTGAGTTAATTTTGCCCTGGACTTGTTTCATAAACTGAATAAGCGGGTTTATCCTCATTTGTGCATCGTTCCCTTAATGACCGAGCGTGTATAATCTTGTAGTTTTTGTCCATTTAACAGAATATGTTTGATCTCTTTTCTCTCATCCTTACTTAGTTCTTTAATATGGAGATAGTGAATGTCATCGTAGTTTTCTGTCATTGTTTTATGATATTTAAGTCGGTAGTGAAGAAGATTTTCAAATTCTTTTACACACCAGCTGAGCTCCTGTTGATATCTTGGAAGCTTTAATAGTTCTTCAATTCTTGAGAGTGTAGAAATTGCGTTAATGCATTCTTTCATGGCAAGGAGACGAACATTATTCACATATGGAAAAAAACCCGATTGTTTCAGATCAATGCTCCCTGCATGCGAGCCATGCGTTTCAGTTAAAAACTGATGAAAGAAGCCAACAGCTTTTTTTATATGCTCTGTGTTTTCAAATAACCTTTCAAGAAAATGCGGGTATTCCTTCATATAATCATGTACGATTTGTTTAAGTTTATCACCATATTTTTCTTCACCAACAAGCACTCGTGCATCATAAAAAATTAACAGAAAGCGAATACTCTCGAAGCTTTCTTCTTTCAGCCATTTGGAAAGCTGTTCACTCCATTTCATTTGTGATTTGCACCATACTGAATTCGAACTCATTACATTTCCATCACAATACGGATAACCGACTTCGTTCAAACCATATGCCAATTCTTTTCCAAACTCAAGAAAGTAATGACCCGCTTCATCGTTTTCTTTTTCATAGATCAAACCATGGTCTTGATCAGAGACAGGAGCTTGTTCAAATCTGCCTGCACTACCCATTACAATCCAGGAATATAGGCAAGGGGGTGGTCCAAAGGCTTCAGTGTGTTTTTTGAGCGCAGCATCAAACACTTTCTTCATGATCGTGTCATGAAAGACATTTACATCACGGGACGAATGTTCATGGTTACTCCATTCACTGTCACGCCATCTTTTTATCGACAAATAAGACATATTTACACATCCCACGTGAGAAAAGCATTGGGAGAGTTCCCCAAAATGCCCTTCACTTCTATTAATTTGCAAGTCTGTTTTTTTCTTTGTTTGTAACGAAAGCTTCTGGATAGCCGTAGTTTCCGTGTTCACTAACATCTAATCCGATAATCTCTTCTTCCTCAGATACACGCAGTCCTTTCATAACCTTTTTCATCGCGTATAAAAGAACGAAAGAAACGACGAATGCGTAAAGCGCTGATACGGTTACACCCATCGCTTGAACACCAAGCTGCGAGAAACCACCGCCATAAAATAGACCCGGTTTACCGACTGCCGCAAGTTCTGGTGTTGCAAAAAGCCCTGTAGATAACGTACCCCAAATTCCTGCTGCACCATGAACGCTTAGTGCATAAATCGGATCATCCACTTTTAACTTATCGAATAACTTCACAGAGTAGAATACAAGAATGCCTGCTACAAATCCGATCAGAACTGCTGCCCACGTTTCAACAAACGCACATGATGCCGTGATAGCAACAAGTCCTGCTAATGCCCCGTTCAGGATTGTAGGAATATCTGATTTACCTAGTACCATCCAAGAAATAATAAGTGCAGCAACCGCTCCAGCTCCAGCCGCAATGTTCGTGTTTAAAACTACAAATCCGAAAAAGCCATCATCAACAACAAATGTACTACCCCCATTAAAACCAAACCATCCGACCCAAAGAACAATAACGCCTAATGCAGTGTATACTTGATTATGTCCAAAAATAGTGTTGGATGTGCCATTCTTATTGAACTTACCAATACGCGGTTTAAGTAAAACCGTAGCCGCTAATGCTGCCATTGCACCAGTTAAATGAACGACTGTTGAACCAGCAAAATCTTGCTTGCCGTGTTCCGCTAACCATCCCCCTCCCCAGATCCAGTGGGCCACTACCGGGTAGACAAGAACTGAAAAAAGGATTGCGAATACAAGGTAAGCGGATAACTTTGCACGCTCAGCAAAACCACCAAACGCTATCGTTAACGAAATCCCAGCAAAAGCAAGCTGGAACATGAAGAATGCAGCTGTAGAATATGGAATCCCCTCCGCTTGTTCACCCGAATAAAAAAAGTCAGTCAAACCAATAAAAAAGTTTGAATTACCTCCAAAGATAAAACCATAACCTACTGCCCAGAATACTATTGAAGCCAAACCAAACGTAAAAACTGTCTTACCAGCAATATGTCCGGCATTTTTCATACGGGTTGATCCCGCTTCAAGCAAAATGAACCCACCCTGCATTAAAATGACAAGAAGTGCACCTAGCACAAGCCATACACTGTTTAACGAAAACATTATTTCTTCCATTAGAAACGCCCCCTGCTTCACTGTTTCTTTTCATTCTATACAGTTCTGATGAAGATTCTACACCTATGTAAGATAATCTAACATGGTTTTTCAGGAGGGTTTGATCATGGATCACAATATCCTTCTTCCATTCTATCTGCTCTTTTTTGGTTGTCATTTTTCGTTTTTTCCTTTCGTAACCAATAAAAAAACCAAGGAGAATGCCTCCCTGGTTCAATACTTAATAATTGGCCACACACACCATGTTTCTTCCAGATTTCTTAGCTTCATAGAGCGCTTTGTCTGCATCTTTTATGATTAGCGCAACATCTTCCGTTGTTTCTGGATAACACGATACACCCACTGAAACTGTCACATTTATTTTGCCGCCCTTTTCCAAGGTGAAAGGATTATCTTCTACTGTCTTTCTAATTCTTTCCCCTATTTGAACAGCTTCTTCTAAGGGACAATCCAGAAGGAGGACTGTGAATTCTTCTCCACCGTTTCGGCTGACGATATCGAACGTTCGGGTACATGAACGCAAGATGTGTCCGAGTTCTTTTAAGACAACATCTCCTTCTGCATGACCGTATGTATCATTCACCTTTTTGAAAAAATCGATATCAATATAAAGCAACGACAGCTTTTTCTTCTTTTTCTCAAGTTCAGCGATGCTCGCGTTAAAGACTTCATCAAATTTCCGTACATTGTTTAATCCTGTTAGAGGATCGACTGTGGAGGCTGCTTTGTATTTTTGAAATAACTGCTGGCTTTTTCGCAATAAATTTACCGTTTTAAACGCGACATACCCTGAACAATAAGAAACGATCCAATAAACAGGGATAAGAACCTTTAAATAATTTGTGTCTTTAATTAAATAAATGAACAAGATGGTTGATGCAATATTTGTGAAAGTCAGCATCAAAAACTGCTTAACCCGTCCCGTTAATTTTGTTTTCGAGATCAACACTGAAAATAGAGTAATAGACACCATCAAATAAATGGCTGCATATGAAGAGATATTAATGCCTATTAAAAGACGTCCGCCAATTATCATCACCATGGAAATAAAGGCGGGAATGGCTCCCCCAAAGTAAGCTAACAATAGGATTGGAATCGGTCGTAAATCAATAATGGTCGTACCGATTTGTATGCTGTACTGCATCAATATGTTTCCCAATACACCGCCTGCAACTCCTGTTAGTACTTTACTTTTAACAGAAGATTGGGTCGTTAGTTGATAGTTGGTCGATACTTGTGTATATAAGTATAACAACGCAATTAAAATGGCCAGATTTGCAAAAAGTTCTTTAATTATCATGTTTTATCACCATATAGTAAAATACCATATTTCCAATCCAAAAACTAACATTATTTTCAATTATTGCTTACATTTTTTCTCTCATGCCTCTTTCACGCAACATATAAGCCGAACGTTCGCTAGTTTAGGAAAAAGTGGCTATGATGAAGATATAAATTTTATCATATTGGAGTGTTTCGTTTGAGTCATATTTTACTAGTCGGTGGCGGACACGCCCATCTATCTATTCTTCGCAATCTATTAAACGAAACAGCAAGGGATTTTGAAGTGACGCTCATTTCATCTTCAAAATACCAATACTATTCAGGAATGTTCTCTGGGTTTACAGAAGGTCTTTATTCTGAGGAAGAAATCCGGATTGATCTTGAATCCTTATGTAAGAAAGCCTCCGTTTCTTTTATAGAAGACACAATTATCTCTTTTGACCCGTTGCAAAAGGTATTGTTAGGATTCTCAGGCGGCATTTACAACTTTGATGTGATTTCGTTTGATATTGGGTCAGGTATAAACTCAGAATTAACGAAAACGATCGGCTTGAACATCAAGCCCAATTATCAATTCCCTGATCAAATCAAGACATTCCGGTCTAGTGAAAAGCCTGTAGTGATTGGCGGTGGTTCTGCTGGCGTTGAACTGGCTCTATCGACATTAGCGTGGAGAAGAAAAAAGAATAGGAACCGTGCACCCGTGACTTTGATTAGTTCTTCTCCTCTTCTTGATTCATATGGTGCGGCCGCAACCAAGAAGATAAGGGGCATCGCCAAAAACCACGATCTTCGTTTTTACGAAAATGAACAGGTTGAAGACGTGACTGAAGATTACCTTTTGACAAGCAACGGTTCGCGTATTGCCTATTCCGCGATTCTCCCTGTCACCGGACCAAAAGCAAGTTCAATATTTAAACAAGCTCTGCTGCCAATTGATAAAGCAGGGTTTATGATGGTCGAAGATACACTGCAAAATCATGAATTTCCATTCGTTTTCGGAGCTGGTGATTGTGTAACTCTTGCAGGTTATGAACACTTGCCGAAAAATGGTGTGTATGCAGTCAGACAGGGGCCTGTTTTGTGGAAGAATATAAAAAACTATCTATCACGTCAATCATTAGATCGCTTTTATCCACAAAAAAAGTTCGTCTCGATTCTTTCAACCGGCAACCAAAACGGCCTCTTTACGTATGGAGGGTTTGCGGTGCAAGGTAAGTGGGCTTGGACTTTAAAAAATATGATCGACAAGCGATTCATGAATAAACATCATTAAAAAACAAAGCTGACGACAAAAGGACATATAAATGTGCCCCTTTGTTGCCAGCTTTTTCATCATTTCAGACTATGATTTTACAGTTTGCAGTCTTTGTGTAGCCATAAACTCCTCGATCTCTTCTACTTCTCGAATGATATCCTTTGAAAGGTTCTCATACCCATCTTCGGTAACTAAAATATCATCCTCAATTCGGATTCCAATGGATTCTTCTTCAATGTATAATCCAGGCTCGATGGTAATAACCATGCCCGGCTCAAGGACACGATCCTTATATGAGCCAACATCATGTGTGTCTAATCCAAGGAAATGACCCACACTATGATAATAATACTTGGACAGTTCTGAGTCTTCTTGAATTAGGCCGATCGCTTTACATTCTTCTGCGAGCACCTTTTTAGCATGTTTATCGAGTTCTGCATATGCGAGACCTGGTTTAATCAATGCCGTTGTTTCTTTAAGTGCCTTTAACACGATATTATACAGCTGCTTTTGGCGGTCAGTGAATTTTCCGTCCACCGGAAACGTGTAGCTGATGTCGGCATTGTAATAATTTTTTTGTGCGCCAAGATCAAGTAACACGAGATCTCCTGATTGAATCTGCGCATTGTTGTCTTCATAATGAAGGACGGTTGCATTCTTCCCACTTGCTGTAATCGTATTAAAAGCGAAATTTCGAATGCCTGAGGATTTTAGCTTAAAGTCAAAATGAGCTTCTAACTGGTATTCCATCATCCCTGCCTTGGCATGCTTCAACACATTGTAGATCCCCTCTTTTGTGATGGAGATCGCTTCTCGAATGGTTTGAATTTCTTCAGCTGTTTTGATCACTCGCAGCTCGGAAACTTCAGGATAGATGTTATTAATAGAAAGGTGTGGATAGTGCTCTTTAATCTGTTTAGCAAATAACGATGTTTGGGTTGGAGCATCTGACCAGCCACGGCGTTCAAGATCAAGACATACATGCTTCACTTGGTTCGTAAAAAAGAGACTTGCTACAAACCCTTCGAAGTTTTCCACATACTTAACCTCTTTAATCCCAGAAATTTCTTCGGCTTCCTCTTTAGAGATGGTTTTACCTACCCACTTTTCCATAACTGGATCTGCTTTTTGGATAAATAGCATCTCCTCCAGTGAACTTCCCGACTTTTTCATCAACAAAATAACGTTCGGTTCATTGATTCCCGTCAAGTAATAGAAATGGCGGTTCGGTACGAAAGGATAATGTTCATCCGCTGACTTTTGTGGAGCTTTGCCGGCAAATAGGATCGTAACCGATTCATCAGGCAGCACGTCTTTTAATCGGCTTCGATTTCGTTCAAACAAGTACGACATTGTTTCATCCCCCTTGAATAAAAAATAAAAACGACTGAATGGTTTATTTATACACTTCATATTATAAAGATTAAACCGGGGTCATGACAAATGTTTTTTGAATTTTTTTACTTTTTTCTATATATAAAAAAGCTAACCTTTAAATCGGTTAGCTTTCACATGACCTATGCTTCTTGTTCAAACAGCTGTACAAGTTCTACGATGACTTGTGTCGCTTTAACCATGTTATCAACCGAAATATATTCATGACGGCCGTGATAGTTTTCTCCACCTGTAAAAATGTTCGGTGTTGGCAGTCCCATATAAGAAAGCTGAGAGCCATCTGTTCCCCCTCGTATCGGTTTGATGATTGGCTCGATCTCAAGGTTTTTCATCGCTTTGTACGCGATATCTACAATTTCTTTTACCGGTTCGATCTTCTCTCTCATGTTGTAGTACGTATCTTTCATCTCTAACAGGATGTTTCCTTTTCCATATGTTTCTCTTAATTCATCAACAATCTTTTGCATCGTTGCTTTTCTATTTTCAAAAAGATTCTTGTCAAAGTCTCTGATGATGTAATTCATGTCCGTTTGTTCAACGTCCCCTTTTAATGAAAGAAGATGATAAAACCCTTCATAGCCGTCCGTATGTTCAGGGGCTTCTTCTCTCGGCAGCTTGCTTTGCAGTTCCATCGCAATTTTCAAAGAGTTGACCATTTTTCCTTTTGCTGATCCTGGATGAATGTTTTTCCCTTTGATAACAATATGCGCATCTGCCGCATTAAAGCTTTCATATTCCAGTTCACCGAGAGGTCCACCGTCCATCGTATAAGCAAATTTAGCCCCGAATGCCGCAACGTCAAACTTGTGAGGGCCTCTCCCGATCTCTTCGTCCGGAGTGAACGCTACTCGTATTTTTCCATGCTTGAGTTCTGGATGCTGAATTAAATACTTCATCGCTGTCATGATCTCCGCGATTCCCGCTTTGTTGTCAGCTCCTAGCAGAGTTGTGCCGTCTGTTGTGATAAGCGTATGCCCTTTGTAATGATTCAGACTTGGAAAATCCTTTGGAGATAATTCAATATGTAGTTCTTTGTTTAACGTGATGGTTTTTCCATCATAGTTGTCAACGATTTGAGGCTTAACGTTTGCACCAGTAAAATCGGTTGCCGTATCAACGTGAGCCAGAAATCCAATCGTTGGCACGTCTTTTTCTGTGTTAGATGGAAGAGTTGCCATCACATATCCGTTTTCATCGATCGTCACGTCTTCCATGCCAATTTCCTTTAGTTCATTCACGAGCATGTTTGCGAGAGTCAGCTGTCCTGGTGTAGAAGGACAGGATTCACTCGTTTCATCAGATTGTGTATCTACCTTTACATAGGAAGTAAATCTCTCAATGATTGCTTGTTTCAACTTCATCAACTCCCATTCCTTTTGTTTTATCTTAGCATGTTTGTCAGACTTCGAGAAATGCTCTTTAAGCCCATTCACCTTTTGCTTGTCGGGGCTGAACTCTTCTAGAAATGAGCCTTATTAAAAACCTATGTGTCAATAAACCATTTTTATAGAAATCCTTCAACAGTCTAAACAACTTGTCCTTTTTCGCATATGATATATTAACCGACGCAGAGATTGGGGGGACAGGAAATCTCAGCGAGGTGAAATCAATGAGCTGGAAACGAGATCACAAATGTGAATCTTCATCTTCTTATTACTACTACTTCAAATGTAAAAAGTGCAAGAAAAAGAAGAAGAAGTGTAGATGCAGATACTAATTTTCTAAAACAAAAAGGAGTCCATTTTGGGCTCCTTTCCAAATTACTTATATATTCCTTGTATGTGATCAACGGAAGACTGAATCAATTGCTTCAAGACTTCCACGTCAATATCCGAAAGCTTATTAACATACACACAGGCGACTCCCGTTGTGTGTTTGCCAAATTCTTTTAGCAGCGCTTCGCGGTTAGGGTCACCAGGAGATAAGTATAAACTAATTTTGGCTTTCCTAGGGGAAAATCCGACTATTGCCGCATCTCCTTCATGACCTGTTGCGTATTTGTAATGATAAGAACCAAATCCGATAATGGTGGGTCCCCACATCTTCGCCTCAAATCCTGATGTTTCGGTAAAGATGTCCAGCAATTTATACGCATCTTCCCGCTTTTTCGGGCTTTCTACATTTTCAATAAACTCGATAACATTTCTGTCGTTTTCCTTTGTTTTTAGTTCATACATACAGAAATCGCTCCTTTTAAACCGGTTTTCCTACCATTCTACACCATCTGCTTTATCCCTCCCTATTTTCTGTAGTTGTACGAATAAAAAAGCTGCCGGAACAACTTTTTCTATTCAATCCATTTTGTTAAAACGGTAATTGGCGTTTTATTCACGTCTTTTGGCTCCATATCAGGATAGCCGAGATAAATAAAACCCGTCATTTGCCCTTTTTCAGAAAGACCAAAAAACTCCTTTATCTTCGGGTGATAGATGATTTTACCTGTTCTCCAAATGCTGCCTAATCCTAGTGCATGAGCAGCGAGCAGCATATTTTGAATTGAGCAGTGAACTGCTGCGTATTCTTCAATCTCTATTACATTATCCTTATCGCTCGGCTCCACCCCAACCGCAATGATGACAGGGGCTCGTAACGGATTATTTTTGGCTTTTTTGACTTTAAGACCTAACCCTTCTGGTGATAGATTCGCATTTTCAATGATTGAGATATCCGCCATAACTTCACCAAGCTTCGTTCTGCCTTTTTCTTTTAATACGAAAAATCGCCAAGGCTCTGTTCGAAAGTGGTTCGGAGCATAAGTTCCAGCTTCTAAAATTTTGTCGATTACATGATTCGGGACAGAAGTGTCTTTTACCTTACCGATGCTTCTTCTCGTTTTGATTGCTTCAAACGTATCCATACGTTCACACTCCCTCTTCTTACAAGTATTCTGGGACATGTGAGGATATTAGTAGAAGGAATAGTGAGCAGGTCCAGAAGTTTTGGTGTTGGATTCGCTATTTTTGATGACGAATCCGAAAGTTTTCGGCGTCAATCCGAAAGTTTCGGGGCTCAATCCAAAAGTTTTGGTCGTCAATCCAAAAGTTTTACCTACATATCCACGAGTCGACATATATCGACAAATCCAAATGGTCACACATCAGGCTTAACAATCAAAATCACTTCATTAATCTTCTTTTTTGATCCATATACGCGTTTAAATCTTGATCCAATGTCACATACTCTTCTGTTCCTGGTTTATACATACTGATTCGTCCAAGCAGCTCCGTAATTTTATGATCTAGAATTGCAAGTTCTTCTTGAATATTTTGTTTCGGCTTTATGGTCTTTTGCTGTTCTCGGGATAAAAATTCACTCAAACCCATTTCGATCCGTGAGATCTTTTTGTGCTGAATGGAAAGTAATTTATCACAGCATTTTTCAACAAAATAACGATCATGTGAAACGATGAGTAATGTTCCTGCAAACTGAAGAAGAGTTTCCTCCAGCTGTTCACGGCTCGGTAAATCCAAATGGTTTGTTGGTTCATCTAGTATAAGAAGATCATATTCTTGAAGAATCATCTCAGCGAGTTTTACGCGTGTTCGCTCTCCTAAACTTAAATGAGAAATGGGCTTCGTCCACTTGCTGTCGTCTATTCCCATACTTACTAAAATGCTACGTGCTTTTGAGGACTGCTCACGATTACTTAGATCAAAACATTCCTTAATACTTTTGTTTTCTGGCAGATCGAGGACATCTTGTGAGAGGTATGCGAGTTTAATTGACTCACTTTTCCAGAACGAGCCCTTCGTAATAGATTCCTCACCAAGCAGCATCTTGATTAAGGTTGTTTTTCCCGTCCCATTCGAACCAATCACTCCTATCCTTTCTCCATGCTTGATATAGAAATGACTTTCTTCGAATAATAGACGGTCACCAAATTGCTTCGTTAACCCTTGTGCTTCAAGTACTCGCTTGCCTCTTTTTCCGGCGTTTTCAAATTGAAACAACACCGATGCTTCTTCTTTTGGTTTTTCGATTCCGTATTTAGACAACTCAAGATTCAGTCGTTTGAGCTTCGATTTGACTTGATTATCCTTTTTCTTTGCTTTTGCTCGTTCGAACTCTCTTACACCCATTTGACGGTTCTCAGAGTTCGAGCCACCTTTACCAGCTTGTTTATGGGCTTTATCAGACCAATTCTTTAACGTGTTCACCTGTTGATGAATCATATCCACTTTTCGCTGCTGTTTGTTATAATCGCGTAACTGCTGGTCATATCTTCTCTGTTTTTCTAGACGATAGGCTGTATAGTTGCCCTCATAAATAGTTAATTCTCCGTTCTCTATTTCAAAGATCTTCGTAACCGTTTCGTCCAAAAAATAGCGATCGTGCGAAATGACGATTGCCGCTCCTGCAAAGCTTTTTACTTCATCGATCAGCCATTGAACACCATGCAGATCTAAATGGTTCGTCGGTTCATCTAAAATGATGAACTCGGGATGATTTGCCCAAATGTTGGCGAGCGAGAGCTTTAATCGTTCTCCGCCACTCAAATAGGGAGATTGTTCCGATTGAAGTAAATCCTTAGAAAGCCCCATTCTTTTCGTCATGTGAAAAAAATCCTCTTTCGCTTCGACCATGATGTTATCCATAGTTATTGGACAGTCTGTGGATTGTGGAAGATATCCCATTTTCAAATGAGACGGCCATGTGGTAATTGATCCTTGATCCTGCTCTATATGTCCCGCTAGTATATTTACTAGTGTTGTTTTTCCTGAACCGTTCCAGCCGACGAGCCCGATTTTTTCACCTTGTCTGATTTCAAAATGAATGTCTTTTAGTATTTCGCGTTCACCAAATGTTTTCTTTATTCCTTTAACTTGTATAACTGTCGTCATAAAGCTTCACCCTCTTATGTTGTTTTATTTTGGGAGGTTTTTGACAACAAAAAACCTCCCTGGAGATCCCAGAGAGGTTGGTTATATGGAAATAAGCTGCATTTTACAGGTACCGAATAAACACAAAAACAGAATTTTTGTGTGAAAGAAATGATATCAGTACTTATATTCGCAAAATGGGCAGACTTATCCTATTCTCCAGGTCTCAATTTTGAGTTTTCCTTAGAAAATAAGATTGTTCCACATCAGCGACGTACCGTACCTTTCCCTTATGACTTTTTACAAGTTTAGTATATTTACAAATTGCAGGATTGTCAATTGTATCCATAAAAAAGAGGCTAACCCTTAGTCCATCCGGGTCATCCTCTATGGATCCTTTATTTCAGAATAAACGTCTCTGATCTGTAATTTTTCTTGTTTCCATTAGGCTCATAATGGTTCTCAATATTGCCGCTAGGGTCAACTGAGAACCACTTCAGTGTCGTAGTTCTGTTGATGATAAGGGATTCTGCGCCTTCCCGTGTTCCGCTAAGCATTAATTTTTGTGATTCAAAGGTTGGTCTGCTTCCATCTAATGTATAGTAAATGGTTGCAGGTTCGCTCGTCTTAAAGCTCACCTCTATCGCCTCATTAAATTTTCCTCCATTAGGAGTTGTTTTAGACTTTGGTGCTTTTTTGTCTTTAGAATAGGCATAAGCGACTTCCATCAAACCTAACAGACCATTCGAGAACTCCATTGCTTCTTCATGTCCTTCTTCAAAAGGTGGCTGGAATCCAACGATTTCCCAACGGTTCGTTTCTTTGTTCCAAAGGTCTGCTCCCACTTCAAAATTCCACGCATAGATGCCTTTTTCATACCAAAGGAAGTCGGCAGAATTTCCGGCAGCTGAATAGAGAACATCCGGAATCGGACCGGTTCTACTTGGCAGAATTACGGTACCGCGATGCTTTTTAATCTCTTTTAAAATATGATCGGATGCCTGCCAATAGTAAGCTTCTTCACCTGCGGATGGACGCGGCAATGTTTCGCGTTCAGGTGTGTATGCCCCTGGTGACCACATGAAATATCCGCCATAACTATGGATGTTCATGCCAAACTTGATGTTTGGATTTTGATTGGTCAGCCATGCAAGATTTTGGCTTTCCGGTTCAGAATGCTCACTCGGTCCTGCAAAAACGCTGCTTAAGCAATTTGTTGCAGACGCTCCAACATATCCATCAAATACCGATCCAACTGAATGGTTACGGTTTAAGTCAACACCCCATGCGTTTCTGTAGCCGTTATCGGACTGTGATGGTCCACAATGATTGGTGAGGTTTTTGCGCTGCATATTAAAATCATAGAAACTAAAGTGAGCTCCATCCGGATTCATGGACGGAATAATAAAGATATCCAAGTTATCAACTAGCTTTTTCGTATCTCGGTCATGGGCATAGTTACGCAGCAAGCGTTCAGCCGTCTCCACGGAAACGAGAGGGGTTACCCATTCTCGGGCATGTTCTTGGGAATAACCAAGCACTCCTGGCTTTGATCCGTCACGATGTTTCCCGATACGAATGGCTTTTACCGTAAAAGGATCGCGTGAAACGGTAGCTGGAGCTTTTAAATTGTCGGTTAAATTTGCTGTTGCAGGCATGACGATTTCGCTGCCAGCACTTCCGCGATACGTTGTAGCTGATAATAGATGGTTTGCGCTGGAATTTAATGCTTCTACAACCTCTTGAGCTGTACTTTTCACAATTCCTGCAGCATCTGTTGCAAGGTTAACGGTTACTTTGTTTCCATTGGCTTCAACAGATAGTGTCGCGTCTCTTTGATCAGGCTTCTTAAACTCTACACTCATAGAGTTTCCGCCCTCATGTCCCCACGCTTTTGAAGTCACGACCACTGCTGCGTTTTGAAGTGTTCCTAAAGTTGCCTGTGCTTTGCGGCGGTAACCGTTTGTTTTATTAGGCATCTCAACAATTTCAGCAAGCTCTGGATACTCTTTTACGAGATTCTCTATTCGAGCGTTTATTTCAGTTGGATCCATATAGTGATCGACGAAATTTTTTACATAATGCTTGCTTGGACGATCAGGTTTATCTTCCCCAATCCACTCCGTTACTTTCGAAGTCGCTTTTCCTCCTGATGAACTCTCGATTGTCACTTCTTTCGGTTTGGCTGTAATCGGCACCATAAAGGAGTGATACAAGTATTCACCTGCGGCTTCTTTCTTTTGAAGTGTGGCTATCTTTTCCATTCCGTTTTCCAGCCATTTTGCTGTAAGAATGGTTGACGAGCTAGTACCTGCTGATGATTTGGCTTCTACATATAAGAACGTGTCAGATTGGTTAGTGAAATGATTGGCGCGTAGAATGTTTACGGTATCCTCAGCAGCTGTCAGCTGTTTTTCCTGTTTTACAGCGACATTTCTTTCTGCAACACGCTGATTCCATTCACTCTGAGTGATCAACGTTTCTTTGACTGATACTCCATGGAGCTTAAGCATTGCGATTTCAGTTGGTGTTACGACAGCATCCACCTCGAGTACTCCATTGTGATAATGCACCCTGTGCGCAAGATCGATTCCAATCTCAGTCAGCTTGTCCATCGCAGCTTTGTTTGGTACTTCCAGCTGAACAATGGATGCCGTTTCGGCTTCTTTCACCTTAAGTAAAGACGCTTCAGCACGTGGTGCTCGGACTCCCGGATCTAATGTCGCAAAAGCAAGCCCTGCAACTGTCGATAGCACGAGAGCAGACGATACCCATTTCGTTTTCCCTATCATACAAAACACACCTCCTATGTAAATATAAGGATAGTGTATCGTTATTTTCAGAAAATTGAATCATACTTTAGAATGATGATGTACTGAAGTGAAATACCTAGTTATGTATCATTTTTTTATGCGATTTCATAATGATGAAGAAAAAGGAAATGTTTAGTAATTAGGGAATAGATAGATAGTGCTATTTACACTAATTTTTAATTCCTAGTCTATGAAAAATGAGGATAACTCTAAAATGATCTGTTCAGTCTCAAAAGGATCCATTTATTATCAAACGGTGGGGGAAGGTTTTCCGGTTATTATCTTGCATAGCATAGGAACTGATCACCGATCAATGACCGCATGGCTTGAGCCACTCTTTAAACAACATGCAGGTTATAAAAGGATATACGTAGATTTGCCTGCACACGGTAAGAGTACAATAACAAGTGATTTAAGTTCTTCTGATGACATGCTCTTAAATCTTTTAAACTTTGTCGATGAGATACTCCCAGAACAGGATTTCTTACTAATCGGCACATCTTTCGGAGGGTATCTGGCTCAAGGTATGATGCATAATAGACTTCATCGTGTTCAAGGCATCTGTCTTCTATCCCCTGCTCTTCACATACAAAACAGAATCACACCAGAAAAAAAGCTTTTTAGTCGTGATGAAAAAATGCTTCACTCTTTAGATCCTGATATCCGAAAAGCTTTTGAAACACTCATAATTTATCAAGACCGCAAACATCTTACTTATTTTATGGAAGAAATCCAGCCTGGCCGTCTGTTGGTGAACAGAGAATTTTTGCTATCAAATTGGCGTGAACAAGGTTACTTATTTTCAATAGAACCCTTTTCGACAGTTGATACCCTATCGCAACCTGCGCTTATCCTTACTGGAAAGCAAGACTTTATATGCAGTTATCGGGAATGCTTTGATCTAATCAAAAAATTTCAGCATGCATCTTTTGTTGTATTAGACCAAGCGGGTCATATGCTTCAAATTGAAAAACGAAAAATAGTACAGGAGCTGGTTACAGAGTGGTTATATCGGGTGAAGAAAAGTATTTTCAGTGAACGGACAAAGGAGATGAGAAATTGAAGACTAAAGTCTTTCTATTAGCCATCGTTTTACTTTCTGCGTGTTTATTTCCTTACAAAACCTCGGCAAATTGGGCATATACTTTTGTCGTTTGGAATGGTTATACGTATATTTTACAAGAAGAAGTGATTGAGCATGTGGGCGATGAGATTGGTGAAGTGACATTCTATTCAGACATAGAAGGAACGTATAGCGGGAACTTTTCGAATGCGTATGAAAAAGGAACAAAATATTTTTCAATTCTTGGTGTCAGTACAGATGAGGCCATAGCCGTTCAGGAAAAGGACGGCACTTTTACAAAAGCTAAAAGGAGCGGTGAATATGCAGGGGGAAAATATTCAATGACAACATTGATAATAGGATCTCTTGGGCTTATCGTTTTTGTTTCACTCATCACTTATAAGCTAGAAAGATACATAAGAAGAGAAAGGGCTGCACGCTGAACGCAATCCTTTCCACTCTTTTTTAATCTTTTATTCTCGCAAACTCTTCTTTTAGAACGGAATACACTTTAAGATCTCTATGGTCCCCTTTTGCTAGCATGGCTTTTCTGACGGTTCCTTCATATGACATGCCCACCTTCTCCATAACTCGCTCTGATCCTATGTTCTCGATAAAACACCTCGCTTGAATTCGGATTAAATCCATATTTTGAAAACCGAACGAAATGAGTTCTTCTGCTGCTTCCGTCGTAATGCCCATACCCCAATACTCTCGTGATAAGACATAACCCATCTCTGCACTTTTGTGATGGGGCTGCCATGTCACAAAATCAATGGTCCCAATCATCTTTCCGTTTTCTTTGTATTCAATGCCCCACGGAGCAATTTCACCTTTATCATAGTTTCGCAAAACAAAATCAATGAATTCTTTCGTATCTGATAGGGTTCCGTGAGTTTGCCACGTCACATATTTTGCTACCTCTGGATCAGACCCATATTCATACATATCATTTATGTCGCCTGGGGTGATTTTTCTAAGGATTAATCGCTCTGTTTCTAGCCTCGGCAGGTCACTGTAAATGTCTTGAATGTCCATCTGTTCACTCCTATTTTGTTTACATCTATTGTAAACTTTTTATTCGGATTGAAAAAGGAAAATAATGGACAATTGTCGAATCTTTGCATCAAGGGGGAGTTTATATTTCTTACCCTTATATATGTTTTAAGATTGGAGATTTTTATGAAAATATTTTCATTTAACAAAGATACTGGCAAACATGTCACAAAGTTTAACTCGAATTTTGTTATGTCTCAAATTGTTCAAACACAAAAACCTGCTCATATCGGGTGCATGCACCTTATGGAAGGTGGAATTATTGGGTATCATCAGGCTGTCGTGCCACAGCTTCTTCTCGTGGTAAATGGTGAAGGTATTGTCTTAGGCAAGGATCAAGTTCCTTTCCCTATTAAAGCAGGTGAAGCCGTTTATTGGGAGAAGGACGAATACCATGAAACAACTACAAAGACTGGTTTGACTGCTATTGTGATTGAAAGCGAAGAACTTCATCCTGCTTCTTTTAAGTTAAAGGAGATAAACAATATAGGTACATCATCATGAACCCTACTGTCATTAGCTCATTAACAAAACCTGTAAGAATAAAAGCATCATCTAAACCAGCACAGTTATCTAAAGATTACCAACAGAAGGTCGAAAACTTTTGGGAAGTTGTGAATGCGAATCACCGTTTTACACGAGGAGAAGTTTTCTTTGTGGAGTCTATTGTGGAAAAACAAGATTTCTATGATATTAACCTAGTTGTTTCAGATTATGCACACTACCTTTATTCTGTTCGTAGTGAAAGGAAAGAATTAGAAAGCTGCAAAGTAATCTATGGAGCCGGATTAGTTGAAACGAAAGACTCTTTCTTAATCTTTGGAGAAATGGCAAATCATACCGCTTATCCACAAAGACTTCAATGTGTAGGTGGAGGCTTAAGTAAGGAAGACTTAAACGATGGATTTTTTGATTTAGAAAGAAATGTGTTGAGAGAGCTAACTGAGGAGTTAGGTATCCATTATCCAGAGGACATTCAAAATTGTTCCGTAAAATATATTAAAACTGGCGGGACGTATGATTTCATTGCGGTGCTCTATCATATTCAACTCAATGTAACCCTTCAGCAATTTCAGGAAAGATATGAAGCATTCTGTCAGGACCTTTTATCAAATGGTGAAGTTCCAGAATTTCAGGATATTATTTATCTGAAAAATGACTCACAAACCATTAACAACTATCTTCAACATGAAACCCGTTTAAGTGTTGATTATCTCTTCCCATTGCTCAAACAGTTACTTAATGAATCGTAATAAAAGAGGGAGACTAAAAAGCTTTGTGCTTTTCTGGTCCCCCTTTTTTACTTTAAGAATCTATGAAGCTAGGCTTTCTTGATTTCTCTTTCCTATTTTCGCTTTCATAAATGGGATAACCAAACGGTCTAAACCGATTTTCCCAGCATTGAAGGCTGCTACTAAAATGAGGAATTCCAACAAAATCATTTGTGGATTCGTGCTCGTTGTTCCGGAAAACATGTAAGCGAAATTCATCACTAATCCCATTAAAACAGAAAAAGTCGTAAACACCCCTAAAATTAATCCTAGGCCCACTAGCAATTCTCCCCACGGTACTAAAACATTGAACAGTCCTACATTAGGAATGGCAAATCCATTCAGGAAATCTGCCCACCAAGGCTGGACCGCTGGGTGTTCACCATTCGCTTTTTTTACAGCTCCCATTAAAAACCCAGTAGCATCAAAACCGCCCGAAATTTTACTCCATCCTGCAACGAACCATTGCACTCCTAAATACAAACGAATGATGGTGAGAAGATAAGACGCCACAACATTTTCTCTTAAAAATTTGAAAAACATACTTTACACCTACTTTCTTAAAAATAAAAATGGGTAAGACTAACTATTTTGCGTACAGGCAACTTTTGACGTAAATTTTTTTAATTACTAATTGATATATAGTTTTTGCTTATAACAGGGGGATAGCTTAACATGTATTATAACCATTGTATATCTCCGTTACGCCAAAAAGTTTCCTTAGGTAAACTTTTATCGAATGCCTTAATATTATGGATTGGGTTATGTTTTGTCAATCCCTTTTTCAAAAAATAATACTTTCGAATTAAAACGAGAAAGAAGCTGAACAAAAATGAAGTCAGCTTCTCTCACATCACAATGTGTAATCTTCTCTTAAAATACTCATCCTCAGCCGATCAATAAACCTCCCTTTTCTTAATCGATCTTGCCTTAATACTCCCTCTTCCACGTATCCTGCTCTCTTATAAGATTTTATCGCCTTTTGGTTATCCACTTCTACACGAAGCCAAATTTTATTCAAGTCCAGCTGTTCAAAGCCAAACCGTAACATTTTATGCATGGCAGCCATGCCGTACCCTTTACCCCAATAGGCTTTATTTCCGATAGCTATCCCTAACTCGGCGTGTTTGTTCAACTTATCGATCTGTTTCAAGTCCACCCATCCGATGTGATGACCATCTTCTGAAAGAATGGCCTTTTGCTCATAACCATTTGTTTTATGAATACATTGTTCAATCCATTTTTTCGTTTCATCCCTAGTAAACGGCGGGTACTCTTCGGGCATGTTAAGGTGCTTTGTCACTTCTTCATCCAGACACCATTCATAACGATCATCGGCATCTTCCAACATCAAGTCTCTTAATCTTACGTTTGGCAACTGATTTTCCATTATTTTTTTCGTTCCTTTTTCTTTTGATAGGATTGCAGAGATTTGGTATAGCCTAACTTTTCAAAAAATGCTTCTTTTCCAGGCTGTGCACCTAAGAAAAGCGAGGTTGGACTCGCTTCCCAAGCAAGTTCCATCAGCTGTCTGCCTATTCCTAACTTTTGATAGTCTGGATGTACCAGAATTTCTGGTATGGTTCCAAAAATATACCCATCTGTTAAAAGACGAACGCAGCCTATTAACCTTTCGTTGTCCCATGCCGTAATATTCGTAGTTTGCTGCAAGGCAATTGAAACGAACTTTTCATCATATTCTCCAGGCCATATATCATTTACGAGAGATAAATAATCTTGTGCAGTGAACAAATGATCGTCCACTGAATATTGGATATCCTCTTTCAAAACCGCTTACCTCCATTGTTTTTTTACATTTTGTTTTAGATAGCTATATTGTTTTTCATTTGTATCAAGCATCGCTTCTTCACGGCTGGAGAGCACATCCATATACTGAATGCTTTCTGGAAATTGCGATTCCGTAAAATCATGCCGCTGCTCGTTTATCACATTATAAAAATGCCAGCCCTCTTCCGCTCTCGTCTTAACAATCTTCCCGCCAAACAGGTCATGCACCACTAAAGCCGTTACCCCGCACTGTCCTTTGGCTGGATTGTCTTTAGTCCATTTCGAACTAGATTGGAGCGACCATACGTTATATAAGATGTTTTTTAATTTTTCCAATTCAATGGTCGTATTTCTACTTAAAAAGTTCAGCGTCTTTGCAACAAATGCATCCGTTTCCTCCAGGTCAGGAAAATGGGCACTTTTTTGAAACAACTCCCACGTGCTGTTTGGCAACTCTTTATTGACCATTTTAGAAACAGACATTCCTGTATTACGGTCATGAACACCGGTGATGATTAACGTTTCATGGTGAATGGCTTGAAGACGATTTATCAGCGGTACATCAGGCGGTTGTTTTTGAAGGGCTTTCATCATATGTCCTGTATTTGTTAAATTACTTTCTTCCCAAAGCTTCCGATTTTGTTTCGCGATCGCCTGGTTTTCAAACAAAAACCGATCCACTGTTTCTGTATCTACAAGGTTCCATACGTGGTTATATTTCTCTTCGATGGATGTATTTTCTGTTAAGATGGTTTCGATTTTTTCTCGTAATGAATCCGTAGCTACAGACATAAATCCTTGAATCTGTATCAGTTGTTGAATACGTGAATTCATCAAACTCGGTCCAGAAAGTACGAGTTTGTTAATATCCTGGGGGTAAGCATAAGCGATTTCTAGTGCTAACTCTCCGCCAAACGAATATCCTAACAAATCTACTTTTTCAGTATCCAGCGTAGTTTTGAGCTCTTTGAAATCTTGAACAAGCAACTCAATGGAATAGTCATCTTCTGAAAGGGGTTGACCACTTCTTCCTGATCCTCTTTGTTCGTAATACACGACTGTTCTTTCTTTTGCGAGCAACGGTCCAACCGTTCGCTCGAATGTATAGTGGTTTCCGCCAGGACCTCCATGAATGATTACTAAAGGATTGGTTTTCTTTTCACTGCCTTCAATTTTTACCCAGTGCTCGATTTTATTAAGTCTCCACTTGTATTCACCATTTTCAAGTTTCATCTAACCACCTCCTAGTAAGACCTTACAGGTGAAATGAGGTGCACATAAGTTGAATCATGTTCGGTTGATTCAATCACAATGGGCTTCATCATCCCGCTGAATCTTAGTTTTATTTCTGGGTCTTGAATGGTCTTTAACGCATCTAGAATAAAATGACCATCCACAGATATCTTTAACTCCGTCTCGCCCTCTATACTCTTTATTTCCTGAAACTCTTGTATGTTGCCCATTTCAGAAGATCCTGAAGAAATGCAAAGTTTGTGATCATCCGTAACACTAAGAGTGATGTTGTTATTCTTCCACTCTCCTGCAAAGAGACAAGCTCGTTCAATTCCTTTTACGAACAACTCTTTAGACAGAATGAGTGTTGTTTTTTGATCAGTTGGGATCAGACTTGCTGTGTTCGGATAGTTTCCAGCAATTAATCTGGAATAAAAAGAAATTTCAACTGTCTCAAACTGAATATATCCTTCCGCTAATTGAATATTAATCTTTCCTGAATCATGATGAATCAATTTCAAAAGCTCATTTATGCTGGAACTTGGCACGACTACCGTTTCTTCAACCGTGGATGAATCGATATAAATCTCTTTTTGCGCTAATCGTTGGGAGTTTGTCGCAACCGAAATGAGTTTGTCTTTTGTAAAGGTAAGGTTTACTCCTGTTAAAACAGGTCTTGTCTCACTTTTGGCTGTTGCAAATACGGTTTGTTTAAACGCGTCCATCAACTCTTCTGCATTTATATGTATACGGCTAGTCACATTCAGCTTTGGTAGTGTTGGGTACTCATCTGCTTGAAAACCATTAAACTGCGTCCGAATCTCTCCAGATTGAATGAGAATGGAATGATTCTTATTTGCTTGAACGATAATTTGATCTGGCAACTTTTTGATCAGTTCTGTAAAATATTTTGCTGATACCACCACGCTGCCTGGTTTCAGAATTTTGACTGAAGCTGTTCCTTCCATCTTTGCAGGAATCCATCGTTTAATAATCAGATCTGCATTGCTGCCGATTAATGTGATACCGTCTGAATCCGCGATTATTTTAATACCAGATAAAATGGGTAGAAGGGTTCTCGACGAAACCGCTTTTCCCACATCAGACAGGGCTTTGCTAAAAATTGCTTGGTTTATGATAAATTCCATTTAGGGCTTCCTCTCCAAATTCATGCCAACATTGTTTATTTTAACACAATATTCCAATTATTCTTGAGGTTATTCCATTGTAATTGAATGAAAATTAGGTCGGTTTGTCGAAAATTCGATAAAACTAAAATAACGTGGAAATAAATCATTTAACGTTAGAGAAAACAGAAATAACGTGGAATTCATTCATTTAACGTTTGAGAAAACAAAAATAACGTAGAATTCCATGCGGTCGCAACAAAAAAAGCTGTACCAACGATTGACGTTGGACAGCTTCTCACACTATTTTACTTTGGCTTGTTGTTTTTTTACCGGTATATAGATGTCGATCTGCTTTTCTTTTCCTACGCAACGTTCATCATATAGTTCAAATTCTACCGTTCCATCATGTTCATATCCTGAATCTGGGAACCACTTTGAGAAGATTTCAACCCACGTCGCTTGTATAGATGATGGAAAATTTTCTTCAGTCGCTTTCGGTGTTGTAAATACTGCGTACTCCATTTCAGGAAAGCTGCGGTAGGACATCCCTTCTGGCGGCTGTGTTCCTTGTGCCACTTCCATTCCAATCATATACACAAATTCGCCTGTTGTTGTATTGTAATCGGTGCACAACCCCAGTTCATTTTTGTTTAACGGACTTGGTATCTTTGCACCAAGGTTGTTCTGAATATAATGCTGCCAAAACTTAGGGATTTCGCGATTGTTCTCACCGTCCGTGTTGCGCGTTTTTAAGTCGTATCCGATAATGTGGAATGCCGGTTTTGTTACTAGTTTCATTTCCATTGAAATTCCTCCTGTAAAATTGCTCATATTTAGGTAAGCTTTTTGATGCAGAGACACTGGAATAAAAGTTGTATTCCGGTACTGTTTGGGTGACATGCCATAACACTTTTTAAACGCTCTGTTGAAGGACTCGTGATACTGAAACCCAAGGTCAATTGCAATATCGATCACTTTATCCTCAGAGTTCAACAAACGGCTCGCCGCATGAGAGAGTCTTCTTTTTCTCACATAATCCATGACTGATTCACCTACTAAAAAATGAAACACGCGATGGTAATGAAAAGGTGAGAAGCAAGCGAGCTCTGCAAGCTCCTCTAATAAGATCCTCTCATGCAGATTTTCTTCAATATAATCCAGTGTTCGCTGAATACAAACTTCATAATCCAATCTCCATCACCTACCCTACACTTATCATAACGACGAACGTTCATTCGTTCTTAACCTTTTTTGCTAAGTTACCTCTTCCTAATAATTGTATATGAAGTTTCGGCTTTGAATCCAAAAGTTTTTGGTCGGAATCCGAAAGTTTATGGCTTGACTCCAAAAGTTTTTGGCCTGAATCCGAAAGTTTCAGTCATTTATCCACGAGTCTACAATTCTCGACAAAACGTGCAGCGGCTAACACATATAAAAAAACCAGAGTCGCAAATACGACTCTGGCTCATTTCTTATTATTGAATTCCGACCGCGTCAAACGCCTGTTTTACAGATGTTACTTCTTGTGAAGCAGCTCCATAAAGGTCAGTTGCTGATGAAATAGCTGCCGCTCTTGCCTGGCTGAAGTTAGATGAAGACGTTAGATAAACTGTGTTCATTCGGTAGAAGATTGCTCCTAATTTAGATCTGCCGATACCTGTAACGGTTACACCATAGTGCGTTCCACCTTCACTGAGCAAGTATGCTGCTTTGTTGATTATACCGCTGTTGATATGAACGCCGCCATTGTCACCAGTACCTGTGTAGCGTACGGAATAGTGATCTGGATCGTTATATTTTGTTGGATCTGACATGGAACGAAGGGCGTCACCTGGCGTTCCTGGTGTATAGATGTCTTCACCAATCTCAAAATCTGGATTGTTATTATCATGGTACTCTACCAATGTACCAAAAATATCAGACATCGCTTCATTTAGAGCACCTGATTCATTTTGGTAAACGAGATCAGAGCTTGTATCGGTTACGGCATGTGTTAATTCATGGGCCACTACATCAATACCGCCTGATAATGGAATGAATGTTGTGCCATCTCCGTCACCATACACCATCTGTGAACCGTTCCAGAAAGCGTTGTTGTAGTTGCTGCCATAGTGGACAGAAGATGTGATGCGCGCTCCCTTGTTATCGTATGAGTTTCTTGCATGTGTATTTTTATAATAATCAAACGTGATACCCGCAAAATAGTGAGCATCGACTACAGCTGCATCGTAGTTGCTGTCGAACACATTATCTGGTCCGCTGTAAAGCGTTCCCGGAAGATAGAACTGTGGAAAGAAAGTACGGTTCGCCATATCGTACGTGTAGATCCCATTTGCTCTCGTGTTATCTTGCATATAATACTTACCGCTTGAAAGGGTAAGATTCAATGTCTTTGAACCTCCGAGAACACCTTTTCCAGTCCCCGTTGCGTTTGTTCCCGTTACTTCATGCATGTCGTTGTAACGGTTGATGATCTCACCTGATTGAGCATCGATAAAATAGTTCCAGTTTCCTGGTTCAGGAATTAAAAAATTCAAGTTTACAAGATATGCGTAATGAGCCACATTTTCTTTCATGAAAACAACGAGCTCTGCTTTTGGTGTTTCCTCAAATTCTGCTAGAATACCTAATGCAGCAATCGCCTTTTCTACCGCTTTTTTCGGTTGAATTTTCGTCTTTCCTTTCAGCTTTTCCTGCTTGTCCAAATCAGGAACGACTTCACCAGACACAACGGATAGAATACCATCTTTATTGATGTGAGCGACTTGTGTCGATCCCCAAACAGGTACACCGTTAAATTGCTGCTGAAAACGGATAACCGTATTGCCATCTGGTTCTTTTGTGCTTTCTAAAATGGAAAAGGAATCTTGTGCTTTTTTGTTTCCTATTTTAAATGAAGAGGTGTGACTATTTATGTAGTCGTAAAAAATCTGTTGGGCTGATTCTTTTGAAGGTGCACTTAGCTTCCCTGATAGAAAAGCCGGTGTACCATACTTGCTGTTCACCTTCATTTTCACATCTTCCGTTGCTGCTGAAGCTTGTGTGCCAAATGCTCCTGCTAGCAATGTTGCTGCTATCCCCATCGATACCCACTTCTTTTTTCTCATCATTATTCCTCCATTTTCCTTTTTCAGTAATACTTACAGCCAACATCATATCACCCTTTTTTCCTAATTTATACGAATTTTCAGAAATTTAAAGAGATGGTACTAGTACTAAATAGGTTAAAGAAATTTATAGAGTCTTAAGAATCACTTTTATATCAATACTTTTATACTAGTTCTTCTCTATTAAAAAAGAGCCTATCATTTTTCTGATAGACTCCTGTATTTGTATTACTTTCTACCGCCTAATAATCCGCCTATTACGTCTCCTGGATTACCATTATTCTGGGAACCGCCTGTGTTAGAGCCTGCCCCTGCATTTGGATCGGTCGTGTTATTCTCTTCAGTAGATCCTGTGGTTTCATTAGGTGGTGTCTCTTCTGGTACTGGTTCAGTACTTGGATCACTCGTTGTTGTATCCGAGCTTGAATCCTCAGATGTATTCGTTGTTGGCTCAGTACTTGAATTACCAGTTGTTGTATCTGTACTGGATTCCTCAGCTGTTGGATCCGCACTAGTTGTTGGCTCTGTCGTCACATCATGATTTACCATTGACGATTCAGAAGGGTTGCTCTGATTACTAGAAGAGCCTGTTGAAGTTTCTTCTGTTTGATTCGTCAATTCCGTAGATTCTGAAGTCGTTGAAGTGTCCTGTGTAGAAGTGTTACTCGTTGATGTAGTAGATTCATTGGTGGTTTGTTGTTCTTGTGGAGTAGAAATTACTTGGGTTGCTGGTACCACAGTATTTCCTTTTGATCTCGAGTCGTTAAACTTGTCATACGCTTCTTTGCTAATATCCATTCTAAACGCATGAAGCTTTGATTCCCACGTTTGACTATATTTATCAACACGATAACTGACTAACTTTTTAGCTAAGTTTTGCAAATTAGATTTTAAGTCATTCAGGGTGGAAATGCCCCCGTTTTGAATGGAATAGTAAGCGCTCAGCACATTCTTCATATCCGTATAAGATTGTGTTGTCATCTTTTGATCATTTGCTATATTTTGCTTCACTTGACGATCTTCAGTTTCATACTTTTCAGTCGAGTTCGTTTTGGAATCAGACCGAGAGTATTCATTTTGGTAATTGTACGAGTTGTTGTTTGTTTGGTAATAGCTTGTTGATGACTGGCTGATCTGCATTATTTCACCTCCTGTCTTTACCTTATTTATCGGTAAAAAACAGTGACTTTTTGACTATTTATCGCAAGCTGCATCTAATGTTATAGTGCTAAAGATTCAGCTTGTGATAATTAAAGATTCTTATTCATCTCTTATGTCATAGTTTGTATTTTTGCATAATAAAAGAGCCTCCGAATTGGAAGCTCCTCTCCTAAATCTATAAAACTTTCAGTACATCCATCGGTGTTTCTAATTTATAAAAGTCTTTTATTTGCTCACTTTTATACTTTGGCAAAAACCATGTTGCATGAAACGCCTGTATCCCTGCTTCTATTGCACCTACTAATTCGTTTGCTCCACCATCTCCTATAAAAATAGCTTCCTGTGGTGTTACTTCTAGCTTTTCACAAGCAATTTCATAGATTTTCCGGTTTGGCTTGGCTTGTTTGACATCACATGAGAAAATGACCGCATCAAAGTAGGTTGCTAGCTCGCAATTATTCCATGAGAGTACTTCTTCAGGTGCACAATTACTGATAAGACCAACTTTTAGCCCTTTACCTTTTACAATCTGTAATACCTTTAGCACCTCAGGGATTATGTCGTAAAAAGGTACGGCTTTCGCCCCTACTCTCTCTTGATGCACTTTCTCTATAAATACCGAATCAGCTGGTATCCCGTGTGACGCTAAAATATCTCTCAATACACTTTGATGATCAGGAAACGTTCCATCCATTCGTCGTTCTCTTCTTTGATCTCATTCGGTTTTAAATATTTTCTTGTCCAGTCCAAGGATGTTCGTTGAGTAGGTAGCTTTTTTCTGTTCTCCATCCCACTCTGTAATCAGAGTTTCATATAGATCGAAAAAAACTGCTTTAATCATCACAAGTCCCCCCACCAACATATTTGCCACACTACATATGACGATTATGACTGCCATTTTGTTTCAAAATAGTTAGGAATCCATTTTAACTAGTCAATCGTCCAAGCATTATTCCAGCCCTTGAGTAAACTATCTTGAAATTACTTTCAAAGGAGGGGAAATTATGTCAAGTGGATGTAATTCAAACCATCATCATGTTGATTCATGCAAAGGATGCGTTTGTTCCATTTTAAGAGATGCTGCAAAGGCACCTTTTAATCCCTGTCAACGCGGCACCCAGACTTTCACTATACTTTTTGGCGACCCAACATTAGACATTGGCGGTCTGATTTTTAAGGGGTTAGATGATAAAACGTGTTGTGCAACATTTACCGATTTTGAAGGAAATGTATACGTTTTTGACTGTCGAAAATTGGATGGAATCAGTTGTACGGTTTTCATTGATGAAGATATGAATAATGGAATTGCTTAAAGAAACCAGAAAGGAGGGCTAAAATGCTCAACCATAAGAACAACAATGATAAAACATCTTGTCCAGGTTGTGTGTGTCATGTTTTAAGAAATCTAAAAGACACCCCGTTTTCATGTAATGATAATAATGAACAGCTATTCACACTTGTGAAAAAAAATGGTATTAAGATTCCTAATTTAAGATTTGTTCGTTTTAATCCTGATACGTGTTGTGCCACATTTCGAACTTTCACTGGCAGCACTGTCCAAGTATGGGATTGTAAAAAACTAACTGGAATTATATGCCAGAACGTACCTCCGATTCCTCCACAGCCACCAGTAGATTGCACGTGCAACGGTACAATAACAGCCGGTCAGTCTGGTACTCCTGAAACATTTGCAAATAATCGCGTTACCTTTATAGTACCTTCATCGGATAGACGCAATGTTAATGGCAGAGTAAATATTTGTGAAGATTGTACAATTGAAGGTAGCGTATTTGAGTTCATGGTTCCAAGTCAGTTCCAATTTACTTCAAATGTCGTTACAAGTGCTGTATGTTCAATGAATAATATGGTTCTGACTGTAACTGGTGTTGGTACTGCTACACCAAGAGGAGGCCCAATGGGAGACTTGAAGTTAGATGGTGTCTTTAGCTATGAACTTGTTTTAACGGATGACAACATGGAGGGCAGTATAGAAATTACTTTACGCGATACAAACGGAGTCGTAGTGTTCCAAACCGCTCCATTTACCCCTTCTGTTGGTGGAGGAAAATCCGTTAGCATTACAGAATGCACATAAAGGTAATGTCCTTTGATTGTTGATGTCGAAAATGCAAAAGCCCTTTAACCAGGGCTTTTTGTGATTCTTCTCTATTGTCAGTGTTTTACATAAATGTGATGGGGGTACTGTTTTTTATAAGGTAGCTGTGTACCAAATCTGTATGAAAGGAGATCCTATGATGCTATATAAAAAGATTCTCGTAGCCGTTGATGGTTCAGAGGGAAGCTTTGATGCTCTACGAAACGGAATTGAAATTGCCCGGAATTCAGGTGCTGAGTTAACACTGCTGTATGCGATGAACAAATCTGTACAACCCGCATATAGCAGCGTGTATCCTGTTGGCATGACGGATCCTGCCTCCGTACGTGAAGAGGTAAAAGAAGCACAAGTCTCCGAAGAGCGTTTTGGAGAAGAGATCCTCAACAAGGCACAAAATCGGGTCGACCCTGATATCAAGACGACAACTGCCTTGTTGCACGGTAACCCGCCTGCCACAATCTGTGCATATGCTGAGAAAAATAACATCGATCTCATTGTCATCGGAAACAGAGGTCATAGCGGATTAAAAAAACTATTTCTTGGCAGTGTCAGTCAGAAAGTGGTATCTGATGCACTTCAGCCTGTCCTCGTTGCCAAATAACTACTACTCAAACAAGGAGTTTACTCAGAAGAGTGAGCTCCTCTTTTTTTATGATATAGAAGGAATTTATTCACTTTTCAAGAATTTTACTAAAACGAGATTAACAAAGGAGATTGCCGTGAATTTTTTTGAACATGACATATAAAACATTTATTCTTGCCGAGGCCCTCCCATAAACTCTATACTCAACTACTTTGACAACAAATTCGGAGGTGCAAGAATGATTCGTAATAATGAATTTGAGATGTATGTAAAGGATGCAGAAAAGCCTTTTTCAGGCTGGGATTTTTCTTTCATTACAGAGACAGGTCGAGTGGGCAGCAGCTTGCTTTCCTGGTCTTATGGAAGTAAAGTAATCCCGCTCATCCAGAAAGCTTCAAGCATGCTTGACATGGGAACTGGCGGAGGAGAGCTTTTAGCAAAATTTCAGCCGTTTCCCGAAAAAACCTATGCCACAGAAGCGTATATACCAAATGTTCCTATCGCTAAAAACCGATTGGAACCACTAGGCGTTAATGTTGTTCAAATCGGTGAAGATGATCTTCTGCCTTTTGAGGATGATCGATTTGACCTCATAATCAATAAGCATGAATCTTACTCTCCTTCTGAAGTACGCCGTGTATTAATGGCCGATGGCTTGTTTGTTACCCAGCAGGTTGGCGGAAGGGATTGTATCGATATTAATCATGCTCTAGGTGCTCCTATTAATGAAGAGTTTTCACATTGGGAGCTGTCTTATGCCGAAAAAGAATTGCGTGAAAACGGATTCGACGTTTTAGAAGCCATAGAAGAATTCCCGGTGCAGCGCTTTTATGATGTAGGTGCCCTTCTCTATTATTTAAATGCCATTCCGTGGCAGATTACAGATTTTCAGAGTGAAGATTATATGGAGAAATTCTATGACATTCATAAGAGAATTCAGTCACAAGGATATTTTGATGTAAAGCAGCACCGTTTTATCATAATCGCTCGACATAAATCTTAGTGATATAAAAAAGCTGGCTCTCCTGATAGTAAAAATACCTTACTATCAGAGCCAGCTTCGTTTATATTTTCATGTGAAGTTATTTCTCCACACTCGTGACTTTCCATCCTTTTTGATCAACCCACTCTAAGTTAACGGTGTATCTATCGTTCGACTTTCCATTCGGACTTACTTCTGCAATCGATTTGTGTGGTCCGCCTCCGTTTGCGATCTTCCAAACCGTCATCTTATCATCAAGCCCGGTAGCAAGCTGAATCGCTTTTAGCTTTTCGTTCCAATCGACACTGCCTTCTTCATAACTCGATGTATGAGGTCCGGTTTGCGAGGTTCCAATGGGTTCATTCAGTTTTGGTTGATCTGATGCTTGCTGCTTCTTAGCTTCTTCTTTTTTCGCTTTTTCTTTTTTATCCGATTCCTTTTCTGCATCGATTCCGATCTCTTGAGATGCCTCTTCCTCACTAGCTGAGGGTGAATCTTCCGGAATTGATGCTTCTTCTTCCTCTTCCTCATATGCACTTTCGTTATCCGGCTGCAATTTTACTACTTTATGTTTGGGTTCTTTACTTTCCTTTTTTACAGGTTCTTCTTCATTACCCATTAACAGGGCATTTTTGGGTAAAAACAAAAGTGCTAGAAGAACTGCACCTAATGCGCTGAACAGGACGACGTTTTTCTTTCTCGATTTCTTTTGTTGATATCTTTTCATATGATCAATCACTCCTTAAAAGTTACCGTTCCCTCATGTCTTAAAACAAAACAAAAGAACTCCATCCTAAGAGGAGTCCTACAATTTGTTATTACTTTTAATCACTAAATAAATATTCGTTATTTAAGAGCCAAAAGATGAGGGTATCGAAAACAAATATTAAGCGACCGACTTCTCCTGCTTCGCCTCCAGCCGTTTCATGTCAAAGCGCACTAAGATAGAAACGACCAATGCGATGACGAACAATCCTGAGAAGAACGACAAACTGTTGGCATAAGAGCCTGTCGTGTCTTTGATCCATGCGGCGAATAGCGGACCTGCGAGACCTGCAGCTGCCCAGGCTGTTAAAATGTAACCATGAATGGCACCGACTTGCTTTGTTCCAAAAAGGTCTCCAATAAAAGCTGGAATTGAAGCAAAACCTCCTCCGTAGCACGTGTAAACGACAGCAAGCATCACTTGGAACAATAGAGATGAAGTCGTTTGCGGCAACATGAAAAAGAGTGCAATTTGTAACACGAAGAATGTTGTATACGTGTTTGGACGTCCGATGTAGTCAGAAACAGAAGCCCATCCAATTCGGCCAAAACCGTTAAATAGTCCAAGCACCCCAACAAGCGCCGCTGCTTCAGCCGTCGAAAGCCCAATACTCTCTTCAGCAAGTGGTTTTGCTGCAGACAGGATTGCAATTCCGCACGTTACATTTATGAAAAGCATAATCCACAGATAATAGAACCGACGTGTTTTAACAGCCTCATTTGCTGTTAACTGCGAAAGATCTTTCTTGATCTTCACTTTTCCGCTCTTTACGTTTTCTTTAAAACCTTCTGGCATCCAACCTTCTTCCGGTTTTTCCAAATAAAGAGACGATAACGTCATAATGGCAAAATAGGAGATACCTAAAATGAAAAAGGTGTTTGCTACTCCAACAGATTTGATTAATGTGTCCATGATCGGCGAGCTAATAGCAGCTGCAAATCCGAATCCCATGATGGCAAGACCAGTCGCCAAACCACGGCGGTCCGGGAACCATTTAATGAGCGTGGATACAGGTGCAATATAACCTACACCAAGACCGATTCCGCCCAGTACACCATAAAACATGTACAGCATCGGCAGTGATTCCATTTGAACCGCAAGTCCTGATCCGGCAATTCCGATCCCAAAGAAAATAGCTGCCAGCATTCCTGCTTTTTTGGGACCATGTTTTTCAACAAAGTGACCTAAAAAAGCTGCAGATAATCCTAGGAAAAGAATCGCGATACTGAACGTCAGCTGTACTTGTGAAGCCGACCAGCCAAACTTGTCGATTAATGGGTTTGTAAAATTACTCCACGCATAAACAGAGCCGATGGAAATGTGGATCCCAACAGCTGATAACGCGATAAGCCAGCGATTCTTCGTTTTTCCCATACCGTAAATCCCCCTTAATTAAGCATTCTTCACGTATACTTCTATTGCGAACCATACAAAAAGACAACATTCAATGAGACTTATACAAAGATAAGTTCTCTAAGAATGTTGCCTAACATCTCTACATACTCGTGCAGAGAAATCATTCATCATTATTTTTATAAAATAAAAAATGTGCAGATCATGCAGATTTTCCATTTCATGTTTGCAATAGTTGTAAACGCTTCCTATACTACCAGACGGAAGCACTCTTAGCAATATACTTTTTAGATTTTTTTGACAATAGAGACGAAATATGTAACTCTTCTTTCTGTACACACAACCATTTACATCGTTTGACTAAATAGGTAGAAAGAAAGTTTTCATTGGAATCGGCAAAATCCTGAGGATCATTCCACAGCTCTCGAAAAACATCTTTTAATATTTGTTCAGCTAACTTTTTCTCGCCTGTAATGCGAACTGCTACTTGAAAAAGAAGTGTGCCATATGATTCAACCAATTGCTCTAGTGCCTCTTTATCCTTAAACATCAAACGGTCAAGAAGCCGCAGATCTTCATTTTTTCTCATTTGCATAAGTCATCACCCTTTTTTTGTAGTTCAGTTCACTCATACGATACCCCTTCTTCCATATTGTAAAACCTTTGTATATATTTTGTACACTAAAAAAGCGGCACGAGTATTCGTGCCGCTCAACATAACATTTTTTCATTTCCCTTGTGGACTTTTGCTATCTATAAAATATTTAACACCTGCTACTGTTCCAATTCCAAGGAGTGCATACCTCAATCCGTCTAAGAAGGCTGCTGGCGTAACTGCTCCAGCATCCCAAAACGAATACAACACACCTAAAACTATGGCGACAATTGGGATATACCGATTTGAAACACGCTCGGTTTGACGAATGGCATAAAGAATGACGGCTAACCCGACATAGGGCGTAAAATTGGCGATTAAACTATTCATGATAATCCCCCTTAAAACGTCATGCACTCTACATTCCTAATTTATTTTTACAGGTATGAGAAAAGAACGTGCTCCCGATTAAAAATATTTTTGGCTGTCTATTACAGGCGGACACACTTTACGTATGAAACTAATTTTTCGAGATTATGAGATATACTTGTGGATTCATAATGCAATTATCTGAGATCAAGAGCCTTTTTTCTGAGGTTAAACGGCATTCTTTCGGACTGAACCTTCACATGTACGTCTTAAGTGGATTCCGTATCATGACTCGAAAAGAGCTCTGAAATGATTTTCTTTTTGCTGTTCTCAAGGCTTTCTATTAATTCTTTTGCGGAATGCTTCTTGGAGAGTGATGCTGCTTGACCTGCCCACATGGAAACCATCTCTTTATTTTGTTGGTTCGCCGCTTCTTTTCGAATATCTGATGTTAATACATGTTGAACAGGATACGGTGGAAGCTTATCTATCATTTCGAGCTCCAGCATCATGTCATTTTTCAATCCTCTTGCGTTTTTTCCAGAAAAGGCTTTTGTCAGTTTAGTATCCGTATCTTTACTCGATAGTATAGCCTGTTGATGAATCGTACTTGCACCACTTTCATGAACAGTCAGAAAAGCTGTTCCGAGCTGAACCCCTGATGCACCAAGTGCTAAGGAAGCGGCATATCCTCTTCCGTCCATTATGCCTCCAGATGCAATAACTGAACAGCTTACTGCGTCAACGACCTGCGGAACTAAAGCCATCGTTCCAATCATTGTCTCATTCTCAGAATCCAAGAAAGTTCCTCTATGACCGCCTGCTTCACTGCCTTGGGCAACGATTACATCAACTCCGTTGGATTCTAGCTCCACCGCTTCCTTTACTGTTGTTGCTGTTGCAATGACAACTATTCCTGAAGCATGCAGCTTTTCTACTAAACTCGTAGATGGTGCATCAAATGTAAAACTCACAATCTTAACACCTGACTGCATCACCACTTCTAGTTGTTGTTCAAAGATATCCAACCTATCTGGAACGGTATTCACTTCCGAGATTCCAAGCTTCATCCTATAGGTATTCAATTGTTTTTGCATGTTAAGAATAGATTTCTCATCCACCTCATAACGCTCGGGAAGAAAGAGATTTACTCCAAAAGGAGCTTTCGTTAATTGTTGGATTGCATGAATCGTGTCCCTTATTTGTAAAGGTGTCATATAACCTGCGCCAAGTGTACCTAGTGCACCCGTCTCACTTACAGCTGCTACAAGTTTTGGCGTTGTCGGCCCTCCAGCCATGCCAGCTTGGATAATAGGATAGCGTATATTTAACATTTTACAAACCATTTGTCATTCTACCTCCACCATATTTTAGATTTAACTGATCTAATAAGAAAATCATGCCTTTGTTTTACTTTTTCCATGTAATAAAATGATAAAGTAATCGATTAAGTAAAGGAGTGAAAGAAATGGAATTAAAATACGAGATTCTTCCTATTCATCAGATTGAACTTTGCCGTGATCTTTGCAACGAACTGATGGCCTTTCAACAATCAAAAGCCTACATAACACCAGAATTGTTTGACACCATGAATTTTGACAGCAGAATGATTCCTTCCATAAAAAAGGCTGTAGCTAATTATATCGTAGTCGTTAAGGATGAAGATCAAATTGTAGCCTATGTCTATTCAAACATCTCTCCTAAAGAAGTTTATTCAAATGAGTTCGCTACCTTTTTTGATTTGAATTCTGTTAAAGAAGAGCTGGTCGGCTGCTTATCCCAATTTTATATAAAGAAAGAATACCGACAATACGGGATAGGTTCTAAACTTTTTAATCTGTCCATAAAATGGCTGAACCAATTTGAAGATGTTGAAGATTATTTTATCTTCGTCTCCAATGGCAATGAAGATGCATTGGAATTCTACAAACGTAAAGGATTCTCGGTTAGTCATGATATACTTGATGGTTTCATTACCGTATTACGCAGCAAAAAGTTGGTAAACGATAACCTGAAAGTGTAACTGAAAAGAATGTTTTGAGGCGTACCTGGTTTAACTTGCGTACGTCTTTTTTGTCTGTAATCTTTCCTCCTTATCTTGTAGGCCTATATAACTGCATGTTCAACTCAATAGTTCGTTCCTTCGTAGCTAGGTTCATGTTTTACTAGACGGTAAAATGAAATGGCATCCTAGTAGTTTCACCCTCGATCAACAGTTACACCGTATGTTAAATCAAAAATGGAGGCGTTAAGATGAAAAAGCATGGAAACAAGAAATTCCTTTCGCTTTTTTCTGTTGTCATCGCACTTGTTGTAAGCTCATTATCGTTTATTCCTTCTCTTCAGGCTGTTGGAGATGGTTCCTGGACAAGTCCGTATTCGGTTTCACAAGCCATATCTAACCAAAATAACAGTGTGAAAACGGTACAAGGATACATAGTCGGCCAGCCTACAAGTACATCTACTGTCGTTACGAGCAATTATCCGAACGACTATGCACTGGCACTCGCAGACAGTGCATCAGAAACGAACACAGCTAACATGTTGTATGTTCAGATCCCTACTTCTTATCGTTCTCAATTCGGCTTGAAGACAAATCCTGGTTTGAAAGGGACTTCCATTAAAGTTACGGGGAATTTAACAGCGTATTTTTCACATGCTGGCCTAAAGAACGCCACGGCCATGGAAAAAACAACTGGCTCAAACCCGGGTGATCCTGGTAATCCAGGAGATCCACCACCATTTGATGAATCTTATTACAGCTCTGCCACTGGAAAAACAGGGGCTGCGTTAAAGACAGCACTTCATAACATCATCGACGATCATACGGAGCTTTCCTATTCTGAGGTTTGGGAAGCGCTAAAAGTAACAGATCAAGACCCGAACAACAGCAACAACGTCATTTTGCTTTATACAGGGCGTTCTCAATCAAAAACCACGAATGGCTCTGGCATAAACGATTGGAATCGCGAACACGTTTGGGCAAAATCGCATGGTGATTTTGGCACAACAATGGGTGCGGGAACTGACATTCATCATTTACGACCAACCGATGTGAGTGTAAACAGTTCACGAGGAAACCTGGATTTCGATAATGGCGGCTCTCAGCACTCTGAAGCGCTCGGCAATTATTATGACAGTGATTCATGGGAACCTAGGAATGCTGTAAAAGGTGATGTCGCACGCATGATCTTCTACATGGCCGTTCGTTATGAAGGGGACAGCGGTGAACCACAGCTTGAACTGAATAACAATGTAAACAACGGGACAGCCCCATTCCACGGTAAAATGTCCATTCTGTTGCAATGGCATCAGCAGGATCCCGTTGATAACTGGGAACGCAATCGAAACAACATTATCTACAATGACTATCAGCATAATCGAAATCCGTTTATTGACCACCCGGAGTGGGCTGAGGAGATCTGGTAACATTACTAAAGATTGTGATACCGATCATAAATTTCGTTTTGCGATCATAAATTTCGTTTAGCGATCATAAATTTCGTTTAGCGATCATAAATTTCGTTTTGCGATCATAAATTTCGTTTTGCGATCATAAATTTCGTTTTGCGATCATAAATTTCGTTTTGCGATCATAAATTTCGTTTTGCGATCATAAATTTCGTTTAGCGATCATAAATTTCGTTTAGCGATCATAAATTTCGTTTAGCGATCATAAATTTCGTTTAGCGATCATAAATTTCGTTTAGCGATCATAAAAACAAGCCCCAGCGTTCCGCGGGGCTTGTTTTTCATATTCCCTTATTTTTTATTACAGGATCTTCCCTTTCAGGAGGACTTGCCCATCAAGATCATCTGCCTTGGTGGCTTCCTCGCCCCATACCTCGCGAGAGAATACTCCTAAAGCTAGCTGGCACGCTGATCTTACTCAAGGAACCCTACTCAAGAAATGAGCTCCTTACATAAACATCTCAAAATAGATGAGGCATATTCCGCATGCGGCCCATGAAACCATAGCGAATATGGTAACGATCATGTTTTCAGACCAGCCGTACTTTATCCCGTAATGATAATGGATTGGCGTAAAGCGGAACAGTTTCTTTTTCGTCCGCTTAAAATAAGCAACTTGGATAATGACAGATAGCTGTTCTGCAAGATAGATGATAAATAGGATAGGAATCAAAATTTCTACGTTTTCAATGATCGCGAGAAAGGATAACGTTCCACCTATTGCTAACGAGCCTGTATCTCCCATAAACGCCTTTGCCGGATATAAATTATAGATCAAGAAACCAAGAATTGTTGCGATCATCACTAGACAAAAAGCTTTCACTTCCATATTCTCACTGATTACAAAGAAAAAGAAGTATGTAGGAATCGCTACCATGCCCAATAGCCCGTCCATTCCATCGGTAAAATTGATTGCGTTTGCTGTACCTACAATAAACAATGTGATGATGACAAGGTAAGGAATGTACGGCAATACGATATCGAAGGAATCCGTCACTCGAATGCTTGTATCAATGTTAAACAGATCGATTCCAATGTACAAGAGCAAAATCGTAAATGTAAATTGAAAGATGAGCTTTGTTTTTCCTGACACCCCTCCAGGATCTTGTTTTGATGCTTTCCAAAAGTCATCCAGAAAACCTATGAAACTAAAAAGCACAAAAGTGCTCACCAAAAAAAGCATGACAGGACTTATGGAATAAAACAAAGCGACTGTGATACCTACGAAAAACACGCTTCCCGCCATGAGGGGTGTTCCCTTCTTTTTTTGGTGATCAGCAGGAAGTTCTACCCGAATAGGCTGGGTCAGCTTTAATCTTTTTAGAGTAAAAATCAATACAGGTGTTATAAGAACCGTTAATAAAAATGTGATAAGTGCAGGTTTAAGCTGTAGAAGCACGATATTCTCCTTTCGAGTCTGTCACGAATATATAATTCGATAAAAAGGAAAATGTTCCTTCAAAATAAAAAAAGGGGGTCTGTCCCCGGGACAGACCCCCTACAATTCTCTACAATTCTTAAAACTTTATAGGTCCTTGTACTGTGGGTCTTCTGAGTGATGGACAGCCCATTTCTGGATTGATACTGTAAGTAAGTGTAAGAATTTTCAGAATAAGGAGATGTGCATATGAGAGGAAAACGCGTTTTAGTTTGTACCATGCTAAGTACAGCCATGCTTTTATCCAGTGTAACTCCTGCCATTTTCGCAGGTGACTCTTCTCAACATCAACACGTTAAACCTGGTGACTGGAATCAGCCACTTCCCTCTTCTAATATTCTTCATCCAGGAACACCCAAAAGTGCTTCCCTTCACGAGCAGCCGCTACAAAACATTGATTCCTTTATTGAACAAGAAATGAACAAAAGAACAATGCCTGGCGCAGTCGTGCTTGTTGCTCGCAGCGGAACAATCGCAAAACATGAGGCTTATGGTTATTCCGCCCGCTACACTGACAATCAGTTTACAGAGATGGCTAACCCGGTTGAAATGAATAAAGACACAATTTTCGATATTGCTTCCATCAGTAAGCTTTTCACGACAACTGCAGCGATGAAACTCTATGAGCAAGGAGCGTTTAACCTTGATGATTCCGTTGGTCAGTACTTGCCGGAATTCAATCAAAACGGAAAAGAAAAGGTAACAATCAGGCAGATCATGACGCATACTTCAGGCTTTACGGCGTGGATTCCTCTTTATAGTAAAGGAAATAACCGTGAAGACAGAATTCAGATTGCATTAGAATATCCTTTAAAAAATCAGCCTGGAACGACCTATACATACAGTGACCTTAACTTGATTACACTTGGAGTTCTAGTAGAAAGACTTTCTGGAAAACGGTTGGATGAATACGTCAAAGAAAACATTACAAAGCCGCTCGGCATGAAAGATACGATGTATAATCCCCCAGCTTCTCTTCGTGAGCGAGTAGCCGCGACTGAATATCAGCCGAATATTGGCCGGGGCATGGTGTGGGGCAGTGTTCATGATGAGAATGCGTGGAGCCTAGATGGAGTAGCTGGACATGCAGGAGTCTTCTCAACGGCAAAAGATCTTGCTGTATTCGGTCATATGATTCTTAAAAAAGGAACATATGGAGGTACACAAATCTTACAACCTGAAACGGTACGTCTGTTAACGGAAAATCAGCTTCCGGAGTTCCCTCGTAACGCACACGGACTGGGTTGGGAGCTAAATCAAGGCTGGTACATGGATGCTTTGGCAAACGAAGAGACTCTCGGACATACGGGTTATACAGGAACATCAATGGTTGTTTCACCGAAAAATCAAATGATCGTTCTCACGTTAACGAACCGTGTCCATCCTTCTCGAGCAACTGTGTCGATGAATCCGATCAGGAGGCAAGTGGCACGTTTTGTGGCAGACAGCGTTCCCGTTCCTTTCGATCGCAAAGAGAAAGCATGGTTCTCTGGGTACGGTGACAATCTTGCGAAACCCTTAACGTTTGAGGTGGATGAGGAGCAAACCAAACTTCACTTCAATCATTGGTTAAGCATCGAAAACGGTAGTGATCAAGGAATCATACAAGCTTCTGAAGATGGGGAACAATGGACTTCCCTTTCCAAAACCTACACAGGAAAAGAGGAAAAGTGGACACATGATATGGTGGACCTTCCAGCAAATACACGGTATGTTCGTTTTCTTTACGAAACAGATGGTTCCGTAAACGGAAGAGGCTGGTATGTGAATGATGTGTACACAACGGATTCAGAACATGAAAAAGAAGAAGTTGAAGTGATTAAAACGGAATGGGAAAAACGAAGCTGGTAAACATGAGTATACAGCTTCCATATATAAGAAAAAAAGCAGTCAAGCCTGGCATGACTGCTTTTTACACAAATTATTCTGCTCTATTACGTTATAATCCTCTCATGCCCTGTATACACATTCATCGATTCTCCACGAATAAACCCGACAGTAGTAATTCCGAGCTCCTCAGCTGACTGCAACGCAAATTCCGTTGGTGCCGACTTAGACAGAACGATTTCACATCCGATTTTGGCTACTTTTAATAATATCTCAGACGAAATACGACCACTAAATACAAGAATTTTGTCACCTATGAATATATTATTTCTTAAGCAATATCCATAGATTTTATCGAGGGCATTGTGTCGTCCGATGTCCATCCTGCTAAGTACGATGCCATTCACATCACAAAGCGCTGCGTTATGCACACCTCCAGTTTTTTGAAAAACACCTGCTGATCCCTGCATTTCTTTCATCAATCGAAAGCAATCCTGTGGTGTCACTTTTACTCGAATATCTCGCATCTGTTTTGCGGTAAGAGCATCATTTGCAAACACAAATCCCTGCCGGCTCATTCCACAGCACGACGTTATATATCTTTTATTTTGCAGATTTTGATAGAATGGGTTCAGCTTATCCGTTTTTACATGCACATAGCTGCCAGCTTCTTCAACCCATATGTCATTTATATCTTCAAATTTGCGTATGATTCCTTCTGATGCGAGATAGCCTATGACCATGTCCTCTATGTACTCGGGACTGCATACCATCGTCACGAACTCATCCCCATTGATCTTGATCGTTACGGGAAGTTCCGTTACTATCATATCTTCAATCTCTGAGAAATTCCCATTGTTGAATTGAAGAATCTCTCGTTTGATGACTACAGGCTTCATATAAAGTGAACCTCCTTTTCTTACGCGATCGGTTTATCGAAAACAAAAACGGAAACGGCCATATCCTCATCTACTTTAAAATCTGAAAACAGATAAATAAACTTTGCCCCCGTCACCTCTTCTAAGCCTTCTGGAGGTGCTTTTGCATACACATCTTGAATGAGCCGGGTTCTTGCAGCATGCACCATTTCTTTGCCTTCAGCTGTTCTTGCAATAAACTTTTCCGTTGGTGTTAAATTACCATACATGGTGGAAATCGCCATGTTTTCAATAAAGACCGTATGGATTTTCTCAGGTCCTTTTCCTAATAAGTTCTTGCGCAGTTTTCGGATAATATCATTAAAGTCATGTACTTTCTTAGACATCTCAACCATCACCACTGTTCTCCATTTTTTACTAATCATACATGACGTACTTACTTTTCGCACGTGAAAATAATTGTTCAACTGAGTATGCTGTAGTTTAGTAGTTTTATTGTTCTTTTTCCATGTAAGCGCTATAATAAGAGAAAAGATGGAAAAGAAATAGATTCGTCTGTTTTTCTTTCTTTCGTAAATGATACATAACAAAATGATGGATTGGCCCAATAGTAAGCTCTGCTATTAAACTATTCCACCATGAACATGCATGTTCTGTACTTTGGGAACTGTACTTTCGTGGTGGATTTTTTTGTACGAATGAAAGGAAGGTTCTGACATGGAGAAAATGATTCAAATCAACCTGGATGGCAAGACGTACGAAGCACCGTCTGGCACATCCATCTTGGATATCATCAACATAAACAAATTATCTCATCCGCAAATCTGTTATACACCAGAAGTGGATCCGATTGAAACGTGTGACACGTGTATTGTTGAAGTTGACGGAAAGCTCATGCGTTCTTGTTCAACGATGGCACTGGACGGCATGACCATCGAGCGCTCCTCTTCACGTGCGAAGGACGCTCAAAATCAAGCGATGGACCGTCTTTTAGAGAACCATCTTCTTTATTGTACAGTTTGTGACAATAACAACGGAAATTGCAAACTGCATAACACCGCTGAACTAATGGAGATTGAACATCAATCCGTTCCTTATTCACCAAAAGAAGAGCCGGTGGATATCGATATGTCTCACCCGTTTTACCGGTATGATGCGAACCAATGTATCACGTGTGGCCAATGTGTGGAAGTGTGTCAAAATCTTCAAGTGAACGAGACACTTTCGATCGACTGGGAACGTGAACGTCCGCGAGTGATCTGGGATGCCGGTTCTCGTATTGATGATTCGTCTTGTGTGAGCTGTGGACAATGTGTAACCGTTTGTCCGTGTAATGCTCTCATGGAAAAGTCAATGCTTGGTGAAGCTGGTTTTATGACGGGCTTAGATGATGAACTGCTTGAACCGATGGTTGAGCTTGTAAAAGAAGTGGAGCCTGGCTATAGCGGCATTTTTGCTATATCTGAAGTAGAAGCAGCCATGCGTGAAACGCGTACGAAGAAGACAAAAACCGTTTGTACGTTCTGTGGTGTCGGCTGTTCATTCGAAGTGTGGACAAAAGGCAGAAAAATTCTAAAAGTGGAACCGAGTGAAGGTCCAGCAAACGCGATCTCTACCTGTGTAAAAGGAAAATTCGGATGGGATTTCGTAAACAGTGAAGAACGCCTTACTACCCCGCTTATCCGAAAAGACGGAGTGTTTGTTGAGTCAACTTGGGATGAAGCGCTGAATTTGATCGCTACCAAGATGCGCTCGATAAAAGAAGACTATGGCAGCAACGCGCTCGGATTCGTTTCTTCATCTAAAATCACGAACGAAGAAAACTATTTGATGCAAAAGCTTGCCCGCCAAGTATTTGGAACGAACAACGTAGACAACTGTTCTCGATATTGTCAGTCTCCAGCTACAGATGGTTTGTTCCGTACAGTTGGAATGGGCGGTGACGCAGGGACGATTCAAGATATTGCCCAAGCAGGCCTCGTCATAATCGTCGGTGCGAATCCGACCGAAGGACACCCTGTGCTTGCAACGCGTGTGAAACGCGCACACAAACTTCATGGTCAAAAGCTGATCGTAGCAGACCTTCGCAAGCATGAATTGGCTGAACGCTCGGATATCTTTATGAGTCCGAAACAAGGAACAGACCAAGTGTGGCTTATGGCCGTTACAAAATACATGATCGACCAAGGCTGGCACGACGAGAAGTTTATTGAAGAGAACGTTCATTTCCTTGATGAATTTAAGGATGTTTTAGAGAAGTACACATTGGAATATGCAGAAGAAATAACGGGGCTGTCTCAAGAGACGATAATCAACGTTGCTAAGATGATCCATGATGCAGATGGAACATGTGTCCTCTGGGGCATGGGTGTTACCCAAAATACAGGTGGAAGTGACACATCTGCCGCAATCTCGAACCTCCTTTTAGCAACAGGAAACTATCGTCGTCCAGGTGCTGGAGCTTACCCGCTTCGCGGACATAATAACGTTCAAGGTGCTTGTGACATGGGGACTCTTCCTGCATGGCTGCCAGGTTATCAGCATATTACGGATGACATGGCACGTACAAAATTTGAAAAAGCATATGGTGTAACGATTAACAGCAAACCTGGTAAGGACAACATTCAAATGGTAGAAGGAATCGGTAAAGGCGAAATCAAAGCGATGTACTTAATCGGTGAGGATATGGCTTTAGTAGATTCGAACTCCAACCACGTGCATGACATGTTATCTCAGCTTGATTTCTTCGTCGTTCAAGACATTTTCTTAACAAAAACAGCGCAGTACGCAGACGTGGTGTTGCCAGCCGCTCCTTCTTTAGAAAAAGAAGGAACGTTTACCAATACAGAACGCCGTGTTCAGCGCTTGTATCAAGCGCTCCCTACAACAGGCGGATCACGTCCGGATTGGGAGATCATACAGGCTATCGCAATTAGAATGGGCGCGGACTGGAATTACTCTCACCCGAGCGAGATTTTTGAAGAGATGGCATCCTTATCGCCATTGTTTGGAGAAGCGAACTATTCCGTGCTTGAAGGCTGGGGAAGTTTCTTATGGGGAGATTTTAGTGGGAAAAGCACACCTCTTCTTTACACAGATGGGTTTAACTTTCCTGATAAAAAGGCACGTTTTGCCCTATCGGACTGGGTACATCCAGCAGAGTTTGCAGAAGAGTTCGACTTGCACATCAATAACGGCCGTATGCTCGAACACTTCCATGAAGGAAACATGACGAACAAATCGAAAGGCATTCTGCATAAGGTGCCTGATGTGTTCGTTGAAGTGTCCCCATTATTAGCAGAAGAACGTGGTGTTATCGACGGGTCAGTAGTACGTCTGATCTCACCATTTGGAGCAGTTAAATTAAATGCACTCGTTACCGATCGTGTAAAAAATAATGAGCTTTATTTGCCGATGAACTCCGTTAATAATGAAACGGCGATTAACTTCTTAACGGGTCCAGCTGTCGACCATCGCACACATACACCAGCCTATAAACAAACAAAGGTACGTATGGAACTGATCAGCCGTGAAGGTGAAGTAAAGCTTCCGGGCAACAATCCAAGAAACAAGCCGCGCTACCCGCAAAACGGGGTGGAAGTCGAGCGTAAATGGAACCGTCCAGGCTATGTTCACCTGACGGATGAAGTGTAGGAGGGCTGATACGAGATGGCAAAACCCATTACAGTCGTGAAAAAAATCGTAAAAACCGACGAACAGATCCAACAAGAAAAAATCTCTGAACTGCAGGCTGCCTTAGCTGAAAAAGATGAGGCTTTAACCAAATCTCTTGAAATTCTTGGCGAACTGCACAAGATGGGAGCATTAGATGCAGCCAATGCCATGCTGGAGGCAAAAGAAAAAATCGCCAGCATCGCTCTCGGCCAGGCCACCCGTGAACCTGTCACAAATATAATCAATAACTTAATGGGAGCAGCTGGTGTCTTAACGAAAATGGATCCCGAGATGACAGAGATACTGCTGAATAGCGTGGTAGCTGGAGTAAAGCAAGGTGAACGTTTTGTAGAGAGCGAGCAGAGAATTGGCGCGTTTGATTTAGTTAAGTCACTCAAAGACCCTGACATCAACCGCGCCATCGGCTTCGGTCTCAACTTCCTTAAAGGAATGGGGCAGGAATTGAAGAAATAAAGCAAAAAACCTTGGAGACCCATTCTCCAAGGTTTTTTCGTTACTCCGTGATAGATTACGTCGTTAATGTAACCCCTATATAAGAAAGAGCTTGATTCAAATTTGAACGAAACGGAACTCCTTCAAGATTGTGATTGCTATGAATGGCTTTTTTTGCAATTTCAGGGCGCATGCCGCTAAAAATTACAGTTATGCCTAACAGTTTTAGTGTGTTCACAAGATTTAATAGATAAAAAGTCTCTTCATTTTCAATATTTGTAATTCCTGATAAATCCACGATTAAATGCTCTAAGTTACGCTTGTGACTTTCCTGAATCGTTGTAGCAATAATGTGTTCACCACGAATTTCATCGATCTCACCAATAATTGGTAGGATAGCAATCCCATCAAAAACAGGAACAATAGGCGTAGAGATATGTAACACTTGCTGAAAAGAGTAATCTAAATCAATGACGTATGTAAGAAGTGTTGCCATGTTTTTAAACAGGTTGATATGCTCTTCTTTAAAATCAAATGGAACATTATCCATACCGCAAAGAGTTCCAAAATGCTTTCCGTTTTTCAATATAATTGGTGCACCAATTAGAGAACCTCCGCCAAAAGCTTTCGTAACTTCCATTTCCTTTGTAAGTTCACTTTTGTTTAAATCAGGGATAACGAGTGGTTCCCGACCACCCATAACGATATGTATTCAATACGATTCTTGAAAATCGATTTGGAATCCCTCTTCTAGAAGAATTTTTTCCGTATTTTCAACGTTAAGTACATCCACTTTTATTCCATCGTTTTTAGCAATAAAGAAAGTGTTGATATTAATGCTTTGTTTGAGTAATTGAAAAACACTTTCTGAAGCCTCATTCAAACTTTTCGTTTCTATTAGTTCTAGCACATCTCACTCCTTTCTTACTACCCAAAAAGAAATGTAGTAAATTTGATCTATTTCCATTATAGAACACTTGGAGATACCAAACAATGAATTGCATGGATTTTATCTGTATTTAAATAAATATTCTGAATGATACATTGAAATATCATCAAAAATTTCTGCAGTCAAACAAAACCTCGGAGAAATTCTCCGAGGTTTTATTTATCAAAATCCAGCAACGATACTAATTTCTCTTTTCCAACAGAATGAACAAGGATTGGAATGCGAGGACCGCTGTTCGTATTCAGCACCAACTGATAGATAATTCGAAAGAGCGTTTTTTGATTGTTCCTTTTTATCTTGGAGTCTTCATTATTACAGATTGCATAAATGTCTGTCATCATATGTTCGCTATCTGTACTAACTTGTAACACTTTAATAAATTCCTTTATCCACTCTTGCTCTATTGCATTTAAATTTTGATAATACGGAACATTTTTTGTTGTATTTACGCTAATCACTTTTTTGGGGACCCAATTTCTGATCCAAAATTCAGCTTGATTTCCTACCTCTTTTATTAGATCGGAAGAGTAATCTTCTCCCATTTTCTTTAACACGTTCTTCAATACATCCTTATTAAAATTTACTAAAGGAAGAATACTGGCTACTTGACTAAAGGTAGGTCTGGCCGAATTTTTTAATGTTTCCACAGAAAGTGCTAGAGCTGTTATGATATCTTCATTCATTTGTTTAGCTCCTGATTCCCTATATCTTTCAAACTCTGTATAATTACGAACCACGTCATCATCTAAACCGATATGGAAAGCGGCACTCGGCTGATATTTTGCGAACATGAAGAGAATTACTTCGGGTGTATAAATGTTTAATAATTCTCCAGGTGTGATATTGTTTCCTGAAGAGCTCGACATCTTCTCACCAGTTCCTTTAATGCCTATAAAATCATACGGTTCATATAGTGGGGCTTGGTGGTTAAAAATCTTGGATGCAATGTCCATTGAAACTCTGTAACTCCCCGTTGCAGAAGAATGATCTCTACCACCAGGCTCAAACACCACATCTTCCACCATCCACCTCATCGGCCAGTCGATTTTCCAATTGAGCTTGATGTTTGTTGCTTCCTTTACGTCTAATACGTTCGAGTGGCTACATGTACATACATAACTTAATAAGTTATTTTCAAACCCCATTATGTGTACGATATCTTTTCGACATGCTTCACAATACACGTTCACCGGATAATATTCTTCTCGTTCATCTCCACCTGGTTCAGCCGTCTTGTATCCAATCACAATATCATAAATTTGCTTCCTTTCTTTTAACGCCTTTAGGATGTTAGTGTTATATCTTTTAGATTTGTACGCCTCGCTTTGATAAATAAATTCAGGAACAATTCCGAATTGTAAAAGCGAGAGCTCAAACTCTTTTTCAAAATGATCCGCATAGGAGCTATGGCACCCGTATGGACATGGAATTTCGGAATAAGGCATACCAATATATTGTTTAAAAGACGGGTCCACATTCTTAGGTACTTTCCGAAACCGGTCGAAGTCATCCCATGAAAAGATGAATCGTGTTTTTTTACCTAGATTCTGAAGTGCTTTAACCACAAAGAATGTGGTAACGACTTCACGAAAGTTTCCAATATGAACCGATCCGGATGGACTTATGCCTGAAGCACAAACAAAAGTTTCCCGATCGGGATGTCTTGCAATTAACTTTTCTGCAATTCGATATGCCCAATGCATCTTTCAATCACCTCTAATTATTTTTGATATTCTTAAACTCTGCTGCTTTTGGAAGTAGTTGAATTCCGTTCCAGGATGCTCCGTTTCTGATGGCAAAACCCTTTACAAAAGAAATTTTGTTTAAAGACAAACAAAAAAAGCCCTCACCCCCCAAGATTATTCATCTTGAGGACGAGAGCTTATGAGCATTCGTGGTACCACCTCAGTTTGTTAACATGTCGCCATATCAACCTCTTCAGGTACGGCAATGAAAAACAATCACTTAGCAATATACCCTATCTCTGTAACGGGAGATCCCGTTGTAGTATCAACAGGCACCCGCCTGCATCCGTACAAAGCTCAGAGGCTTTTTTCATTAAGACGATTATTGCTCTTTCCCACCAACCAAGAGCTCTCTGGAAATAATGTGACTTAACTACTTTTCTCATCATAGCCATAAATTGTTAAATTTTTAATAGTATAAGCAGTTTCATAGTAGATGTCAAAATTTTTTTGAAAAATACTGTTTAATTGTTTCTTCCCATCCTATAGGGGATTTGTTACTTAACCATTCATTAACAATTGTTTTAACGATGGAATTAGCCCTTTCAGTAGTCGTATCCACTTCAACATCGTAAATCTCCCCTTGTTGATGAACATAATTTAGTTGAGCTTTTGCTTGTTATATCGCTCGCCTTTACCAAAATATGTTAAATTATGTGATGAACTCCAATTTTTATGTGATGATGTCAATTTTTTATGTGATAGAGGAAAGAAATTATGTGATTAATATAAGTTATTATGTGATGTTCACAATCTATCAACTTTTTTTATAACAACGGCCTAATCTTCGGAAAAACCTTCACTGCTGTATTATAAAAAACATTCTCATGATGCTCCTCAGGAATGATTTCTTTTACAAAATCAATGTACGGCTGTACAGGCACAAGGGGCCAGTCTGTTCCAAACAAAAACTTTGAATAGTTATCCGTAAAAGTAAGTGCATGCTTTAGATGGTTGAAGAAACGCGGTGAATCTTTGTATCTCGCAATATCTTCCCGTGTTCCTACCACGAGCCCGGATAGATCCGCATACATGTTGCGATTCTTGTAAACGACTTCCGCTCCGTCGAGCGTCCACGGATCACCGAAATGAGCCATCATAAAATTCACATTACGATGCATGACCGCTACTTCATCCAGCGTCAACGGATGTGAGTATTTCAACAAACCACGCTCTGAATACGTGTCACCGGTATGAAAAACGACAGGCAAACCATACTTGGCCGCCAACTTATAAACCGGCTGGTACACTTCATCATACGCATAATAAGGATAATAACCGAGATAGATTTTAATGCCGACGACTTCTGGCTTTTGCACCGTTTTCTCAAGTTCGGCTAATTCTTTTTCGCCAAGATGGTACGGGTTAATTCCTGCACAATACACAATATTTCCAGGAATCTCTGAACTTAGATCAATTCCCATAGGCGTTGGGGCTAGAGGGTCTGGGAAACCCTCTACCTCTTTTTCCGTAAGCCCCATCGCAATGCCTAGTTCAACGCCCGCTTCACGATATTCTTTTACAATGCCATCATAAGAATAGTCCAGTTTGGACAGATGGATTGCTGTATGTTTAAAGCTTTCAATGTTTGAATAATGCATATGCGCATCGATGATTTTCATGGACTCTTCCTTTCTCGTAAACAATTAGCTGAATGAAAGTTTTTTCAAGTCTTCTAACGCTGTATCAGGAATTACTTTATTGTTAAATACATAAAACACAGGTGACGTAACATGAGTAGCACCATGCTGAAGGTTAAGTTTTTCGGCATACCCGATTTCAATAACTTCTAAATTAATATACGAATCCAAATAGGTCGCGTTTTGATTCACAACGATCTGAAGCAGGTTCTCATGATTATCAGATCCGAAGACAACACTGCGGTCCACGGTCATCTCCTGCTCGCCTTTTCCGCCATAAACCATTGCCCACTCACCGTTTTCGCCCTGAAAGCTTCCCCAGCTTTTTGTGAGTTCAGGTCCTGGACTCAAGAAACAACCTGTATAAAAATTCTTACCGTGCAGATAGCTTCCAGTATTTTGGACGATTTCCGTTGTAGATGCTAGAACCGGAACGCCTGGGAGCAATAAGAAATATTTATGGATTTCTAGGCCTTTAAACGTCTCGTGCTTTTTATAATGAGTCGATACCTTGAGACCTTTCCATACGTTTCCTTTATTGTCTACTTTCTCCACAAAATCGACTGCAGTCATTTCTTTTAATAAAGAGTTTAGACTGGTGCCTTCAACAAGACCGGCAATTCCTCCAAACCAAGGGTTCCACCATGATTTAGGTGCAGGCTTTGGAAACGATGAATCCATCCAATCGTGATTATTATACTGAAGAGAAAATAGTGTTGGGGCAAACTGTGCGGAAGCAGAAATGGTGATCTCACCATTATCTACACTCAACACTTCAAGATCATTTTGGGTCGTCTTTTCACACGTAACTGGGGTGTCACGCATAACAAAAGCAGCAGATTGTCTCGTAATATCAATGGAATCTAAATTCATTTTAGACGTTAAAACATGAACGGCTTTATCGTTTGGCACTTGTATGTCAAACTCTGCTCCCGTCAACTCTTCATCTGACGCAAAAAGATGGCTTTGTAAAATCTCGTCATCCAGTTTCATTTCAATAAATCCGTTAAAAAAGGAAGATTTATAATCTTTTGCAACAGCTTTGATTTCATTATCTTTTACAAAAGGATTGCCATCATTGACTGATAGGGTCATATGATTAGTTGTGCTAACGGCTTTCTTATCACTTTTCTCTGTCGCATACTCTCTGAACGACTGCCAGTCATGAAAAGCGCCGAATGAAATGGTTACAGGTTTCGTCTCAACTGTTTGTTGAGCAGCTAGTTTTCCAAAGTTATGTTCAAAGTACATAAACCAATTTGAGAAATGAACTTTTTCTTCTATTGGCCACGAGATTCCTCTTGGATTGTTCTGACCTTGAAGGAAGATCCAGTTCTCAGTTAGCTTACAGTTGTTCCAATAGGATAAAAAGGATCCCATGGAGTCATTTAACTCAATGTACTTTCCTTCATACGGCAGGACAGCTCGATCAAGCAAACGGCACATGATCGGAGAGTTTAACCACACTTCATCCGTAGACTCTGCTTCACTCGTATTGGTGATTTCATAATGCTGTTCCATTAGCCCTTCACTATACAGCTTCACGATGGTTGCCAGCTGCAAACCAGGAAACGCTTGCGATTGAAACTTCGCTCTAAACCCTGCATATCCTTCATTCATAAGAGGTTCTATCACTTCAGGACGAAGGAGGGAGATTTCTTCTGAAAAAGGTTTACCTAGTTTCGGCACCATAAACGCAATCTTGAAATCGACATCACCTTTACCCGGCGAGATCCAGTTGTTGAATTTATTTAGTTTCAATTGATATTGTCCGTTGCATACGTGATAATAAGTGTCGCATTCACCCGCGAGTTTAGCTCCCATTCCTTTTAAAGCCGTTCCGATTTTTTTTGTAAATTGAACCTCTGTACCATCTTTCTTTGTTGCTGTAATCTGAAGATCTGCCGAATAAAATCCATGCTTCAACAATGTGAACGAAACAGGTATCGACTGTTTAGCTTTTGCCGCCAACGTAACACTTACTCCACGATTATCAATTTGAACGAAGTCAGAGTGTGGCAGTTCAAAAGAAAACGTAACATCTTCATTGAAGTTGTTTTCGAAATTTAGGTAAAAAGCAGAAGACCTTCCTATGAAACTTAAATTTTCAGGTAATGTACAATCTAGTTTAACCGGATACTTAGGCCGGATTCCTACTTTGAACACAGCTTTTTTCCCATTGATCTTGAGTAAGGATGTAACCGCAGGATGTGTTCTCCATACACTTTGCTCTTCTGAAATTGGGTTTAACGTAAAAGGAATTTCGATAGTTTCCTCTTGATCAACACTTATCTTTTTAGAAACTTCAAAATGAATATTTTTATCGTTCATTCCTTCCATTTCAACAGCTAATGGCTTACCCGATTTATTTGTAATGTGGTATTGGATAGTATAGTCAGAACCAAAAACAAGATCAAAATCCTCTACAGTTGCCGAGATCTTATAATCGTCCGTTTCGATGCTACGAAGCCCTCTTCCGAAACGCTCGAACTCCATCTTTAGACTTCCATGTGCAGCGTGATTCCAAGAGTATTCATAGAAATGAAACTCATTTTCCTTCTTGCCATCAGGTATCGTTTCAATTTTCCGCGTGCTGTTTTCGTACCATAAACCATCTTCAAAAAAGGGTAGAACGGCTTCGGTCTGCATAACTGAGGGAATAAAATTCATAAGATGTGTCGTATCATCTCTGTCTTCCCAGAAGAAACCACATTTTTTATAAAGAGGAACAGCTTTCGTATTTCCTGGCCATGTGTAAAGATCAAGGCGCGGCCATTTCATTTCAATGGCTTTCTCGAGCGCTTTTAACACAAGCTTTTTCCCGATTTTTTTGCCGTGATAATCACTTCTCACATTTAACAGAGGAATGTAAAGCGCACCTTCATCTTCACGATACTCACCAAGACTGCAATAGCCGACTACCTTGTCACCATCGAGTGCCAAATACAAGTGGAGGTTCGTCGAGTTCGCTTCCTGCTTCAAAACTTGGTCTTCTGTCATGATTGAGTTGCCCCCGCCCCAGCCGTCCTGACTCTTGTTCCACATTTCAGCCACTGCTGCAGCATAACTTGGGTCGTATTCTACAATCGTGATTTGTTCGGTTTGCTGTTTATTTATAACTTCCATTATAATACCTCCAAAGATTTTTTCGTTTTTCTCTTATCCTATCTCTCGCTCCTCTTCAAACGTTTTCTGCTAAACATCAACATATTTAACACCCCTCTCAAAATGTGAAAAAGGCCACCACGATTCGGTTGACCTTTTTGTTTTAACCATAAAAATGCACAAAAAGGCCCCAGAATGCATACACATCCTGAGGCTCCTGTTTACGAAAAGAAACAAATTATAAACGGCATCCTTGAAGAAGGTTGTGTACTGGACAATATAGAGTTGATTGGATACTTCTTTCTAAGTTAAACGTTATCATGTCCATTACCTCCTTTTTTGGGATTTTTTACTAACTGTTACAAGTATACGGGACCCTCATTAAAAAGTAAATATAATTTTCGGAAAATTAGTGATTCCTTAATAAAAGTATAGAAACGCTGACAATCTTCATGTAAGTTAAAATAACAAAATAGGTTAAAGAGCACTAAGTATTCACATAAGAAATGAGGTGTTAAATTTGAATAAACATACATTGCTGTTGTTCGATTTAGATGAAACGCTGCTAGGTTCTGATTGGTTTAAAAACGGTTTGATTCAGACGCTCGGTATACATTCATTTACTAAAAAACTAGATGCCTCCCTTTTCCTTGAAAGAAAACTGAATGTTCCAAAGTCCTTAATCCTGCCATTTAAAAAACGTGAAATCACCCCGTTAGAATTTCGAAGAGCCAGATGGAGGCATGCATTCTCACACTTTGACGTAACACCTGAGGTTGAATTGCTAGATGAACTGGATGCACTTTTCGTAAAAACAGGGATGTCCTGTATTGAGCAGGACCCGTCCATCACCCACTTATTGTTTGATTTAACAGAGCACTATCAACTAGGCATCGTAACGAATGCTTTATACGATCCTCGGCAAAAAATTTATCATATGGGGTTGTCTGAGGTGTTTCCTGACGAAACGGTCTTTGATGCTGATGGGCTTGGTTATCGAAAACCAGATCGAGAAATCTATTCTGCAGCTCTTACTCATTTTCATAAAACGCCGGAAGAAACTCTTTTTATCGGAGATTCGTGGATACATGACGTGGCGGGTCCGATTGACGCGGGAATGGAGGCCATCTGGATTAATGCGCATAACCACTCTCCTTTAAGTGATCATTCTCCATTTGCTATCGTGTCAGACGTTAGAGAAATAAGAAAATTATTGCTTCCTCCTGCAATTCTTCCTAGATAATAAAACGATAAAAGTTGACTTAAAGAATTTATTTTCTTTTAAGTCTATTTTTTCACAGCTTTTTGAGCCAGTTTTCTATAAGAAATATCTATATATGAGTATTATAGTCTCTCTATAAGCGAAAGTGGGATTTCTAGGAGCATAAGTAAGAGTTTTATGAGCGAAAACAGACCCTCTATGAGCGAAAACTGGATTTCTATGATCAAATGTGTAACAAATAAAAGAACACGTACCGTAAACTAGCCTTCACTATAACAATTGCTCAATATCCATAAATTTTTTTAAAAAGTAATGATCCATTTTGTATTTTGAACCGTTATCTTTATGAAACAAAATATTGATAAAAGGGGATTGAGTTACCATGGCTCAAAAATTTGTTAAAGTCTTAGGTATTATCTTTATTATTTTAGGTATTGTTGGTTTTATTTTACCGTTGGAGAGCATTTTCCATTTAACACCGGTGCATAATATTGTTCACTTAGCTTCAGGATTTGTTGCTCTCTTAATGAGTGGAACAGAGGCAAAAGCGGTTCTTTATTTAAAGGTGTTTGGTTTTGTTTATCTGCTTGTTGCCATACTCGGATTGTTCACACATGAATTTATTGGAATTATGTTCTTGGTTGCTACAAATATCCTGCATTTTATCATTGCTTTTGGTTCCCTTTATGTAGGTTTTACATCACCTGCATCAAAATCGGCTAACAAAACTGTATCCCATTAAGCCTTACAACTTAACGAAAGTCAATTTCCTAATTTGGAAATTGGCTTTTTTCTTTTTTATAAGATTTTTTTTATCCCGCCTATTTTTGGTTTATCATATAGAAAAGACAATAATACTTTGGAGGTCCAGTATGAATTCTACGAAAAGTGTAGTGGATAAATTAAACTTAACAAAATACAATTCTAAGCTGATACTGAATAAACCTGATGACATTGAGGATTTTACTGGGTTGGACTATGACTCTTCTATCCAAAAGGAGAAGTATGACCTGATCTTTGTGTTTGTGTTTAACTTAGAGGAACTCTCAAAACATTTACATCTTGTAATTGAAAAGCAGTTAGTCCATGACAAAGGCTATATCTTTTTTGCTTATCCGAAAAAAAATAATTCCCAATATAAAGAGTACATTGAGCGGGATCAGATTTTCCCCTACATAAACGTAGATGAGGATGGGTATGTACCGGAGAGCAGCTTGAAATTCTCAAGAATGATCAGTTTAAATGATATCTTTACTGTGATTGGTTTGAAAATGGAGAAAAAGAAGGCTACAGCAAGCGTGAAAAAGAGCCAATGTGTGGATGACTATATCGTCCATGTCGATGACATCAAGCGTTATTTAATGAAGAATGAAGAAGTGTTAAACCTATATAAGGGCTTAACATTTGGGTATCAAAAAGATTGGGCGCGCTATGTGTACAGTGCCAAAAGAAAAGAAACACAAGAAAAACGCTTGCTTGAAATGGAAGACATCTTGGGAGAAGGCTATAAATCGATGGATCTGTATCGAAGAAAAAAGAAATAAATATTCAATTGAAGTGACGAGTTTTTTTATCGCTCTGTTTTTAGAACTCTGAGGATTATTTATGTTACTCTGTTTCAATTTTAAGCACGTAACATTTTCCTCTTTCCTTCCCCACACCTTTCCCGTTATTGTAAGAGGTAGAGAGTACATCAGGATGGAGATGAACCGAATGGAACAAATCTGTAACTTACTGGAAAAGGAACTTGTCGTTGCGCTAGGCTGCACAGAACCTGTAGCGATTGCATTGGCAGCTGCCACTGCCAAACAACATGTAAAAGATTCTGCTGTAACTTCGCTCACAGTTAAAGCAAGTGGGAATGTTATCAAAAATGCATTATCCGTAGGTATTCCTGGAATGCGTTTTACGGGGATTGATTTTACAGCGGCACTTGGTGTGATAGCAGGAGATCCTTTAAAAGAACTACAAGTTTTGGAGGGGATAACCTCTTCTGATGAAGAAGCTGCCGTTCAACTCGTGAATAAAGGCATTGTCTCCGTTCAGAATGCAGAGACCCATGAGAAATTATATATTGAAGTAACCTTAAAATCATCCGAAGAAACGGCAATCGTGGTGATTTCAGGAGATCATACAAACGTGAGCTATATTTCCTATAATGATGAAGTGTTGTTAGACCAGTCAGGCGACCATTCATCTTCTGAATATAAAAAGGAAACGTTTACTGCACTTTCGGTTGATGATCTCTATTCCTTTATTACAAAAGTTTCGCTTAACCGATTAAGTCTTGTTAAAAGAAGCATTGAACTGAACCGAGCCATTTGTGAGGAAGGTCTTACGAACGAGTATGGTTTGAAAGTTGGAAAAACATTGTATGACCAAACAAAATCAGGGATATTATCTGATGATCTCGCCACGTACAGCATGGCTTTATCAGCTGCAGGATCTGATGCGCGAATGGCTGGGTCCACTATGCCTGTTATGGCGAATTCGGGAAGCGGAAACCAAGGGATCGCAGTTACGATGCCCGTTGTGGCTGCAGCAGAAAAAATGGATGTCGATGAAGAAAAGATGGTAAGAGCGGTCACACTAAGTCATCTACTTTCAATCTATATGAAATCAAAATTCGGCCGCTTGTCTGCCCTTTGCGGCGTAACGGTTGCGGGGGCGAGTGCGTCTGCTGCCATTACTTACTTATTGAACGACGACTTGGATAAAATTAAAGCGGCCATCCAAAACACACTAGGAAACTTGAGCGGAATGGTTTGTGATGGAGCAAAAGCAGGGTGTGCTATGAAGGTTGCCACTTGTTCGAGCGCTGCCGTGCAATCCGCAATTCTTGCCTCACAAGGATTGTGCATCCCTTCCACGAACGGTTTTATTGAAGAAGACGTGGAACAAACGATCGAAAACTTCTGCAGACTCGGAAACGAAACATCTGGAACAATAGACAACGTGTTATTAGATATGATGGTTAATAAAAAACAGTAACACGTAAAGCTAACCATAAGGTGAATGAGTACTTTATGTTAGCTTTTTTCGTTTATAATAATCTCAAATTTCACATCTTCTATGTTAAAATTATCCATAATAAGTTTTAAAGTGGAATTGGGTGTACTTATGCTACAAGAACGTGTTATCGGCTATGGAAGCACAGCTGAAGTTTTGGAAATGGATGAAGGAACGGTAGCGAAAGTTTTTTATGACCATGTATCGGCCGCTTCTATCGATCATGAATGGTCAGTGAGCAAAAATGTCATGAGCTGTGGTCTACCTGTTCCAGCCGTCTATCAACAAGAACGGATAGACGGACGAAGTGCTATTTTCTTTGAAAAAATAAAGGGAAGTGCCTTAACAAAATGGTTAGAAGATAAGCCGTGGACAGCACTGCAACTTGTAAAAATAATGGCGGCGTTACACGCTAAGGTTCATGAGAAACAGGTTACTGAACTTCCCTTACAAAAGATTGTTCTTCAAAGAAAAATTGAACATGCAAAAGAACTCAGCAGAGAAGACAAGAGCAGTATCCTTACTTTTCTATCAAACCTCCCAGATGGTGATTCGCTATGTCATGGAGATTTTCATCCGGACAACATTCTTCTTACAGAAAAAGGACCTGTCATTATCGACTGGATCGATGCTACTCAAGGAAATAGAATGGCTGACTTAGCACGCACCGTTATAATCTTGAGATATGGAGGGTTTCCTGATAAATCATCCTTCCTTCAAAGAAGGATACTCGTTGCTGTTCGAGACATCTTAACCCGTCATTACATAAAAAGTTACAAAAGGTCCTTTCCATTTTCATCAGAATTATTAAAAGATTGGATGCTGCCAGTTGCTGCAGGGAGACTGAGTGAAAAGATTCCGAATCAGGAAAAAGAAAGATTAATAAGATTCATTCAGGCTCTATTATCTAGAGCTCAGACTCGTTAAAGATTTTTAGGAAAACCAAATTCATTTTAAGGAGATGTTCCTATGATTTACGAGATGACCGTCCAAGTTCGCGTTTCTAATATGGAAGAGGGGCAAAAATTTTATGAAACGTTATTGAATCGAGCCCCTGATTTTGTCCCACATGATGGTTTTGCTGAATGGGAGCTGATCCCCCACTGTTGGCTTCAGGTGGCTGAAGGAACACCAACTGAAGGAAACGGTCCCATTCGGTTAGGAGTTATTGATCTTTTCGCTGAACGTATGCGGCTTGTGAACTCTTTAGGTGTTGAACCATTTGAGATTTTTGAACGTGAGGAAGTGCCGGTAAAGTGGGCAACATTTAACGACCCGTGGGGAAACAGACTTGGATTATTTGAATACAAAGATGAAGCGAGTAAAATAGAGAAGCTTCAACAACTAGCTAGGAGATAATATGAGAATCATTCTGTCATCCGTAATATCTATCATTTGCGGAGCTTTATTCTTTTTTACCATTCCTGGTGGAAATATACTAGAAATTGACTTACAAGGTCTGTTATTTAGTCTATTCTTTGGGGTGGTTACGGCTTTGCCTTTTTTTCTTTTTTGTACTTTTCCTAGTGCTTTTATTATTGAATCTATCGCAACAAAAATCAGCTTGAGACTAAGAACCCGCATTTTTTTGTATGTCCTATTAAGTGTTCTACTTATTCTTTTTTATCGCTATACCATCTTTTATTTAATCAATTTTGAAGAAACGAATACATATGCTGTGTTTGGATATGGCATCTCTTGCTCACTCGGATTTGGTTTAAGTTATTCTTTATTCAAAAGAAAAAAGAAACATCAGGAGGAAATGGAATGAATAACGAACTGTTTATGAATCCCCCTACTCTTTCAGATGAGAGAATCGCATTGGTTCCGATGGAAGAAAAACATGCTGTTGGATTGTTTCAAATCCAAAGTCCTTCTGTTTGGGATCATATGTTGAGCAAGGTTGATACACTTGAAGAGATGGAATCCATTGTGAATCAAGCCATTTCTATGAGAGCAAAAGGACTTGCTCTTCCCTTTGTTGTGACCTTAAAGTCATCTGGCCAAGTCGTCGGAACTACGAGATTGTATGATTTTAATTTCCCCTATAAATCCTGCGAAATTGGCTATACGTGGTACGGTACGGATTACCAACGTACCTTTGTAAATCGGGCTTGTAAAAAATTACTTCTGCAGTTTTGTTTTGAAACCCTTCACTTTCAACGCGTTCAATTTCAAACGGATGAAACCAATATAAGATCCCAAAGAGCGATTGAACGATTAGGAGCTGTAAAAGAAGGGATACTTCGAAAACATAAAATCCGTGCCAGTGGTATAGTTAGAAACTCTGTTCTGTATTCTATCATTGACGATGAGTGGCCAGCCGTGAAGAATAACCTAGAGAAAAATTTAATACAAAAAAATGAAGCTTGAGGGTATGATGTCTTCCCTCAAGCTTTTTTGATGGTTTCCAATTCGATAACTCTCACCTTATCCCATGTCGTCATCCAGTTCTTTTTCTTCAATCGATTCCTAAAGTGTTTCATCCGTTCCTCCGTTTCCATAAAAACCTCAGTGGGCTTTACAACCATGTTAAGAACATCTTCAATTCCACAAGGAGCTGCTAAAATCACCTTATCTTCTTCATTTAATTTTACTCCTAGTGCGGTTGCCGTTTCTGGGAACTTCGAGATTGCATCCACCGCTGATGTGTAAGGTTCAAAACCATTGACGATATGCATTCTTGCTTCGTTTTTTACTGACCACGGTAGATTCGGCATACATGTATGAAGCTTTTTGTCGTACTTTTTTTCAATCGTTTTATCCATATTACTACGGTCGTAATAAACTACATCAATATCACCAAGTGGTGTCCTCTCCTTAAATCCATGCAAGGTATCCCATATTTTAGATCTTACAAAACCTGCGCAAATCCACCAATCTGGAAGATTCAACGATTGAGCGGCTTTTAGGATATCCATCATCCATTGGTCGTTTTCGATGAGTGCTGTCACGTCCTGTTTATTACGAATCTCCAAATAAGGAAGCCTCCTTTTTCTTTTCAAGAAAAAGAACTGACATAAAGGATAATAAACACCCTTCATCATCAGTTCTTCTACTTTTAGGTTTTGATCACTCTTCCTATAGGGCAATTTGTCTATCGATTACGCACAGAATCGCCTTCTACTAGACTAACATTAATGCGTTCATGCTCAGCGTCTTGCTTTTTGATCAATTTAAGAAGCAGTTCTGATGCTAAAGCTCCCCACTTGTGCTTGGAATAGTTAATGGTTGCCAGTCTTGGCTGAATGTATTGGGAGAGCTCGATGTTATCAAATCCAATCACATGAACGTCTTCCCCAATCCTCATATTCGTACGGCTAAAGTAGTTGAATACCCCAATCGCCATTTCATCGTTTAAGCAAAAAACACCCACAGGTTCTGAGAATTCTTTGTGTATTTTCTTAGCTGCTGATTCTCCTGAGGATTTGTTGAATTCCCCATTCAGTTCAACGTATTCGATGTGAGAATAACGCTGAACGGCTTTTTGGACAGCTTCTAATCGTTGACGTGCATCAAACGATTCTTCAGGACCCTTTATTACATAAATTTTCTTATGTCCTTTTTCAGCAAGATAATCTATGGCAAGTGTTGCACCTGCTTTGTTATCCAGCAGCACTTGTGAAATGTTCGGATGATCCATTTTCCGATCCATCACAACTAATTTATGGCCACGTTCTGCATGGCTCAGCAATTCTTCTGTTTGAAAAGTAGCATCTAGTATAATGGCACCATCGATCATCCGCTCTGGCAGGAACCGATGTGATTCTTTGCCGCTGCACACGATCAGTTCGTACCCGTTTTCACTGAGTGTTTCCATCATGCCTTGGAGCAGCTGACCATAGAAAGCCCCACTATAATTCGTTAAATAGATACCTATTATCTTTGTTTCTCTTTTTTTCAAAGAACGAGCGGCGGCACTCGGAATATAGTTTAGTTCTTTTGCAATTGCTGCAATTCGTTCAGATGTTTCCTTCGTCACTTTCGTACTGCCGTTTAAGGCATAGGAGACTGTGGATATGGAAACACCTGCTTTTTTTGCAATGTCTTTTATACTTACCAACACATTCTCTCCTATCTTTTTTTGTAAACGTTTTCTCAATTATAACGAATGATTACCAATAAATCTCTATTGTATTACCTTCGTCGTTTAACTGATTTATAACCTCATTCCGATTAACAACAACTCCACCTTGACGATACACGTTTTGGTAATGATCCACAGTCATTTCTTTACCGTTTACGACCAGAAGTTTTTCCTCTTCATCACTGCGTTTTCTGTACACAAACGTTACAGGCTTTTCATCCACCATGAATTGAAACTCTAATCCGTTCATGTCATGAGGTAAAACAGGGTCTATGATGAGATTTTCCCCATGTGGACGAATCCCTAAACAGTTTGAAATAAACTGATTCATGTAAATTCCAGGTCCGGACGAATAGATACGCCACCCACCTTTTACTTTTACATGGCCATCTTTCAGTTCGCCAAATCGTTCCTGTGCTTCGTAACGTGTTTTGAAGTCACCGTCTGAACTGCTGAAGTATGCGTTGCTTTGGCGACGTTCTGCGTTCTTTACCATATCCTGAATCATGACGGGGTTAATTTTTTCAAGTCCGCTCCATACTTCTTCAGATTTTCCAAGCTTCGCCATCGCTTCTACAAAACGAATATGTGCATGCACATATTGAAGACCAACCTCTCGTCCAAAGTTCGATGCTTGCTCAGCACGTTTAAAGTGAGTGCTCACACCACCTTTGTAATGTGCTGGCTTGTCCATCAACCTTACACCATCCGGACCATAAAATTTATCCATAATAACAGTCAGATGCTGACCCGCTTGCTCTGGTGTTAAGAGTTCTGCTATCATGCTGCGCGTCATTGGCAGCAAACGGTAGTTGATGCCTGTCGTGTTATCACTTGGATGAAGCATAAGTTTTGGTTCAAGAGCATTTTCCATATACACAAACCCTGGGACCACTTCAGAACTCAGCATGTATGTTTGGAAATCTGTCTTAATGTTTTCAGCTAATTGTCCTAATTCTCTTCCTTTCTCTTCATTCACATTTTTCAGCAATGCTGAGAACTGAGAAATAACCTGATATGTTAAGGCAACGGTCCACGAACTCACCATGAATGTTTTGAGCTGCGGGTTCGCTGGCTGAAGCGTATCATCCCAGTCACCATCACCATAAGAAGAAAGATGAGTATCGTGTAAAAAGTTTGACTTGATATAATCGATCTGTTTTTGAATATGCTCAAGCATTGTTACCTTTTTATCCGTATATCCAAACGTTTTGTCCGTATACGGCACTTTTTCATCTAATATACTAAAATCATTCGTTGCCGCAAGATAATCGGTTACCGCTTTTAAAGGCCAAACGATGATATCTCCATGAGATTCTTCCTGCTGTATTTTAAAATATTGATCAAACATGAACCACTGTGGCCAATTCCCTGTTTCTTCGTATTGATGGGCGTATACGGTCAGCAAAATCTCTTTTACCGCATCATAATGCTGTGTGGCTAGAAAATATTCAGTTGGCCCCTGACAGACATCGCGCGTTCCCCATGCCGCTCCTCCGTACTGTTCCAATCCGTGCGGAACCGAGTAATGGATAAGCATGTTGTGTGTGTACCAATGAGCTAACGCGTTCATCTTTTGAAGTTGTGCTGTTTCTTCTCCACCTAGAGAAAGATGAAAGCCCCGATTTGTCTTTTTAATAAATTGACGATATCGCTCACTCTCTCTTTCTGCTTTCTTTTCTGTAAAAGGAAACATTTGTCCGTCAATCAAACCTTGAACAGTTAACGTCCATTCACTAGCTGCCTTCAGATCACAAACGACGAGTGATGCTGATCCTGGTTCTATGTTTTCGCCAAACATCGTTTCATCTTTTAATGCCATCTCCGTTCCAGTCACTCTCAACGAATAGCTTAAGTTATTATACGTTTTTGCGCTGTCTGATGAGGAGTCTGCAAAGAACGAAATCACATTATCTTCCCTCTTCATGTTAAAAGGCACTTCGTATTCCTGATTGTTCATCGATACTTGGTTCGTTACAACAAACCTGTATTTCTTTCCGCTCTGAGATCGGACATGCAGCTCAACTTCAGGTGTATCGACCGTTGTGAAATTAGTTATGATAAACATTTCATCTTCCGTTTTGTAATACCAGCGTGCGTAATTGAAACCCATTTCAAAAAGAGACGGCATCGTTAACAGCTCTAGCCTCCCGTTTCGTTCCACATAGATACGCTGACCTGATGTTTTCATCACGTTAAGAGCATTTCGTGCATTTGTCAGCATTTTATGAAAAGAAGTATTTCCAACAACGAGCTGAGAGTTAAAGATTCCGTACATATAAGATGTGGTTGTGATCGTATCTTCTTTTAGGTGTACATTGTTTCCCGTTACAAGAATATGTCCGTGGGGTCTTTCTACTATTCTCTCTTTTTCTTTTAATACAATATGTTCGTAGGTTGGGGTGAAAAAGGATAACAACGTATCGTTTTCATACTCTTCTAAAATGCGATCAGGGAAAAGCTCCTGAACTTCTATCAAACTAAGATCCTTTGTTTTTAATGTCCCTGCAAACTGTTCGTTGGGTTTCACTCTCGGAAACAAAATTGCGTCTTTGTGAGGAAGACACTGTACGTCTTTCCATGCCATCACCACCTCATCTGTAAAATCAACAGAAGTTACAGCCTCTGGATAGTCCTTTTTAAAGCAGCCATAGAAGGTAAACTGTTCTATTCCTTGTAATTGAACACTTTCAGATTGAAGAGCAACGTACGCAAACTCATATTGATAAACAGAGTTTGGCAGATTCTCTTCATAAAGAGCTTCAGGTGTATCCGTTTCTTTAAATGAACGACCAAAGAACTGAAAGCCATCCGTTGCATAGCCGACAGCTTTCGTCAGGGATCCTTGCTGCAGGTAAGGGAAAGCTCCATTGTTTGGCTGGTTTTGTCTAGAACAAATGACAAATCCTGATAAATCTGTTTCAAAAACGTGATGGTCTACATACTGGGCGGTGAAAGCTTCATTCGTTCTAACAGCCCCCATATTCGCAAGACCTACATCTTGTCCGTAGATGATGTCGGCTTTTACGCCAAAGCCTTCAAGTTCTACATTCCAAAACCAAATACCGTGCTCTGTCAACGAAAAAATCACTTTATATGAAACGTCTTCAAATGTTCCTTTCCAAAACACCTGGCTGTCAGTGTGCGAAACCGTACTTTCTGAACGTGTGCCTAAAAGCGGTGTGACTGCTATTCCGTCTTTCTTGAATAAACGCAGGTATAAGTTGTTCAACGCGCCATCGATCGGGTTACTCATCCATTGGTTGATCATCGTCTCGTTGTGAGAAACTTTAAAAATATCACCGGAGTTTAAAAAAGAAAATGAAATATTTCCAGCTTTAACTTCAAAATTCCCCTTTGTTATAGTCGTCATAGAATACCCCTCAATTCATTAATTGATAAGTTTGAAAGTAGCACTTCTCCAAGGAAATCCTTTTACCTCGATTTTTTAAGTTCTAATTTTATCGAAACGTTTCTATTAAATTTACTGCGATTATATGATGTATAAGTAAGACTGTCAATTTATCTATATATCCAGCGAATTGTATAAGAAACCATTACGGTTATTAATAAAATGAAAGCTAACTGTTTTTTTAAATTCTAGTATTGAAAACGATTACATGTTGAATTATAATGTGCTTATCGAAACGTTTCAACAGTAATCTAACAAAGTACAGTTTATATTTAAAAAAGGAATGACTTGGCTACTAAGTTGTGTGGCTGTAAACCTATCAACAAACCATTACGTAAACTTTAGGGGGAACACTCATGGAAAAACGTTGGTTCAAAAAGTCAGTAGTAACATCAATGATAGGAGCTCTTATGCTATCGGGAGCTCTTGCAGGCTGCTCTTCTGGTTCAGGTGAAGATGGGAAAACGACCATTACGGTTTGGGGAATGGGGGAAGAAGCAAAATCTCTGCCTAAAATCGCCGAAGAATTTGAGAAGGAAAATCCTAAAATTGACGTAAAAGTACAAGCCCTTCCTTGGGATCAAGCTCATGATAAACTATTAACAGCCGTTGCATCTAAAAAAGGACCTGATGTTCTGCAAATGGGAACAACATGGATTCCTGAGTTCGCATCAGCTGGCGCGTTAAAAGATTTAACACCTCATGTGAAAGATTATCCAGAACTAAATTCGAAAAACTACTTTGAAGGTTCTGTTGAAACGACAAAATACGAAGACAAATTGGTCGGGGTACCTTGGTACATTGATACGCGCGTGCTCTACTATCGTACAGATTTGCTTGAAAAAGCAGGTTATAAAGAAGCTCCCAAAACGTGGGATGAATTAAAGGATGCTGCCGACAAACTAGCTGATCGAGGCAAAGGAAAATATGGAATCAGCATCGATGCTAAAGAACAAAGCTTAGGGTTCATGTTTGCCCGTCAAAATGGTGCTGAACTATTAACATCGAAAAATGAACCAAATTTTAACGAACCAAAATTCGTTGAAGCTGTGGATTACTTAAACAGTTTTTATAAAAGTGGAGCTGCTCCTAAAGAAGAATTAGGAATTGACATTATTCAGGGATTCCGTGATGAAGGCATTCTTCCTATGTTTATCAGTGGCCCTTGGATGATCAAGCTGATCAACGACCAAGCACCAGACTTAAAAGGAAAATGGTCAACAGCTGTACTTCCAACAAAAGAAAATAACCTTTCCGCACTAGGCGGGTCTAATTTATCTGTATTCGAACACACAAAACATGAAAAAGAAGCATTAAAATTTGCAGCGTATATGAGCAAACCAGAGACACAATTAAAGTGGATGGAAATGACGAACTCCCTTCCTGCTGTTAAACAAGCTTGGGAAGACGAATCATTAACTGGAAACGACTATTACAATGCGTTTGGTGAACAGATGAAAGCGGCTCAACCCATGCCTGTTATTAAACAATGGGAAGAAATAGCGCAAACGTATTTGAAGAGTTTTGAACAAATCTATCGTGGCGGAGCAGATGTGGAAAAAGAAATGGATGCTTTTAATAAGAAAGCTGAAGAGATCTTAAAGAAATAAGACCGATAAACAAAAGGCTAACGAGCAGTTCACTCTGCTCGTTACCTTTTTATGGTTTACAATCGGTCACCATGAAGGATGTGAAAACCATGAAAAGCTATTCAAAGACAACACCTTACCTCTTCATCGGACCTGCCCTACTTTTATTAGCACTTTTTTCTTTATTTCCGATCGTCGTTGCACTAGTAATTAGTTTTACTGATATCGATCTCGCTGGACTCGCCGACTATTCCAACATTAGCTTTATAGGAATTGAAAACTATCTTCACATCTTTAAGGATCCCATTTTCTTAAAATCAATCGGTAACACCATTTTTTATGTGGTATTCGGCGTACCTCTCGTTATTGCCTGTTCACTCGGGATCGCCTTGTTGATTAACTTTGGTACAGCACGAATCTTTAAAGCTTTTCGTCTTGTTTTTTATATGCCTTCCATTACTAACGTTGTCGCTGTAGCAGTTGTTTGGACGTATCTTTACAATCCGCAGTTCGGTTTGTTCAATTACTTGTTGGGGCTTGTTGGGATTCCAGCGATACCATGGCTGCAGGATCCTACAATCGCGAAAGGCTCATTGATTGCTCTTGCTGTTTGGCGGGCAATTGGTGTTAACATGATTATTTTCTTAGCTGCCTTGCAAGGTATTCCGAAAACGTATTACGAAGCAGCACAGCTTGATGGTGCGAATAATTGGAAGCAGCTAACAAAAATTACGATTCCTCTTCTTCGTTATGCCATTTTCTTCGTATCGATTACGACGATGATTGGTTGGCTGCAATTTTTCGAGGAACCATTCGTCATGACAAACGGCGGACCTTTAGACAGTACAACTTCAGTTGCATTATTCATTTACCGAAACGGCTTTCAATTAAGCAACTTTGGTTACGCTGCTGCAGGATCATTTGTCTTATTTGTAACAATTATCCTCATTACCATCATTCAGTTCAGATTACAGAAGAAAGATACCGATTTTTAGGATGTGAGGTGAGAACATGAAAACAAATGCATCAAATGCGAAAAAAACATATCAAATTCAGCAAGTGATCGCGGGTATTATCTTATTAATCGGCGGATTGCTTGTAGCTATCCCCTTTATATGGATGATTCTATCTGCATTTAAGCCTGAAAGTGAAGTGCTTCAGCTCACTCCAACATTGTGGCCTGAAACCATTACAACGAAAAACTTCATCTACCTCTTTGAAAATATGAACTTTGCTGTTTACTTGAGAAATACAATTATCATTGTTCTCTTTTCTTTTGTCGGCCTTTTCTTTAATGCAATGGCTGGGTATGCTTTTGCAAAATACAAGTTTAAAGGCCGAGATAAACTCTTTTATCTTGTACTTGCGACGATGATGATTCCTGGACAAGTAACCATGATTCCCGTCTACTTGATTTTAAATCAGATGGGGTTAACAAATACGATGGCAGGCGTTGTTCTTCCAGGATTGGTTGGCGCATTCAGCATCTTCTTGTTCCGCCAATTCATGTCTACCATCCCAGATGAGTTGCTAGAGGCAGCACGATTGGATGGAGCAAGCGAGTTTCGTGTGTTTATGCAACTGATTCTTCCAATCTCAAAACCCATCATGGCCGTGCAAGGAATCTTAACGTTTATCGCAGGATGGAACAGTTTTCTGTGGCCGCTAATCATCGCCAATGACGAAAGTCTTTATACGTTATCTGTCGGTTTAAGTCTTTTAAAAGGACAATATGGCGGAAATTTCGCCTTGCAGATGGCTGGTTCAACGTTTATGGTCATACCGATTGTCATAATATTCATCATCTTCCAGAAACACATCATCGAAGGATATACGATTTCGGGTATGAAATAGGAACAAAGGCTGAAACAAGAGTACTATTTACTTTTGCCTCAGCCTTTTTTAATTGTCTTTTGCTTTTATTGTCTGTTTCATTGTTTCGTTTTTTTTGTCTGATCAATCTGCTTTATTTATTCGATTCTGCTAATTTAAAAAAATAAAAAATAGGCTGATTATCACAAGGAAAATCAATCTAAGAAAAGAATTAATAGGGTGGTATTTCATTTGGTTTTGAGAGGAGGCTCGTTAACTACCAGGTTCAGTCAGAATGTTTTTCTACACTAAATCATTTTGAGGTGATTATTAATGGCAGTTACAGCTGAAAAGATTTTCGTAAATTTACCGGTAAAAGATTTGAAAAAATCTGTCGAATTCTTTACCAAAATCGGTTTTGAGTTTAATGCTCAATATACGGATGAAAATTCTACCTGCATGGTGATCAACGACAATATTTTTGCCATGCTGCTAGTAGAAGACTTTTTTAAAACCTTTACAAAAAAAGATATCTCTGATGCAACGAAGAGTACAGAAGCGATCGTCGCGTTAACGGCAAAAAGTCGTCAAGAAGTAGATGAGCTTGTGAATCGTGCTTTTGAAGCTGGCGGGAAACCTTCAAACGACCCGATGGACCATGGTTTTATGTACGGCAGGAGTTTCCAAGATCCGGATGGACACCTATGGGAAGTCTTTTATATGGATGAAAATGCTGCACAACAATCCTAGTCGTTAATTCCAACAAAAAAAGCACCCTTATCTCCTGGATATGGGTGCTCTTCCATTATTGAATTGAAAATACCTCTTTTTCTAATAATTTTTCAGGTTTATTTCCGATTGGATCGCTGTGAAAATAGTCCCTAATCACACCATCTTTTAAATAGTTTGCGATCGATACCATTATCATTCCTTGATCCAAGGCGAGATACGCTTTTGCAATCTCTCCCGTTTCTACATTAACAGAATCATAGAAACCGTATTTGCTATACGTATTTAATTCTTTAAGCGCTTTAATATTTTTACGAACCGCTTCCGGATCATATTCCAGTGCTAAGAACGAGGCATGTGCTGTTACTGTAGCACCATCTTTGTAGCCTGAGGTACCAAGTGGCGTCGCTGCAAACTCGCTGTACCCATCAGGAGTCGCTGCAGGTGAAAAGCCCCAAGCCGGATATCCTTTTTCTTTTGCAAAAGCTTGCTGCAGTTCGACATGGCGTTTGTTGTTTAACCCAAGTGCGTTTTTGCCCAGGTCTTTTTCTTTTAAAACTATTCCAGGCATCAGGCTTTCAAACATACTTCCTCCCCAGCTTGGCACAAATTTTACTCCGTTGTATTCGTAATGGCCTTCAAAGACCGTTACACCGTCATATTCAGCTTCATGACCTTTTGGTACTTGTGCTTGCCAATCCCAGCTTGCAGGCATGGTTCGATACATCTTCCACCAATGCTCTTTTGGTACGTCACCTTTACCAATTGAAATATAACTGGCTACTCGCGGTTCTGTGTTAAACAAACCGTAATGATGGTCTGTCAATTTACCTTTTGCTACATCATATCCCCCGCGGAATTGCCCCACTTCTGGATCATAAAGTGTCGTGTAGTTCATTTCTTCTACTAACTTGCTTGTTTGAGGATATAGCTCTTCATATGCTTGTCCAACAACAATCAGCCCAGCTGACAGCCAACCGTTATCGACTTGGGAAATGAATTGACCCCAGTCTTTTTTTATTGAACCATCATGTGTGTTGTACCAGTTATAGAAAAGACCGTTCCATTTCTCTAGTTTCTCTAACGTATCTAATGTTAGCTCAATACGTTTTACAGCCTCATCTTTCTTGATGAGCCCTAACTGTTGAGCAGAAACGGTGCTCATCATATACATTCCAATGTTCGTTGGAGAAGTATGTGTTGCATTTTTTTTGCCTTCTTCTGTATAGCGAGTTTCATCGTATGTCAAACCTGTTTTTGGATCTGTGTGATCTTGGTAAAACTTGTACGTTTTCTTTGCAACCGCTTTCAATTGTACTTGAAAAGCAAGTTCTTTTTCCCTGTCATCTGCTGATGCAGAAGGCATAATAAATAAGTTGGCAACAAGACTAAGCACCAATACATACCTTATTATTTTAGCTGTTTCCATGTTTCACTGCCCCTTTCAATTATCATGATCCATGTATATCGAAACGTTTCACTAATAGTTTAACATGGGTATTGCAAAAGAATAAGTCAATAATCCATTTTTCGGTCATATGGTACATCTTTTATTTTACTCGTTAGGTAAATGGACTCAGACAACTGAAGAAGTCATTAAAAAAAGGGTAATAGACATTTAAATGGAAGTGATACAAATCACCTCTAAAAGGAGTTATCTAATGAACACTGAAAACCATTCTGCTACGATCCACTTTCATCTAAACGAAGCCATTGAATTACTAGAACGGACACCTCTAACTCTTACCCATTTATTGAGCGGTCTTTCTGAGGGGTGGCTAACTTGTAACGAAGGAAATGAGACATGGAATGCGATTGAAGTTGTCGGGCATCTCATTGAGGGAGAAAAATACAATTGGATTCCACGTATGAAAATGATTTTAACGGATGGGGAAAACCAGACGTTTCCACCCTTTGACCGGCTTAGCTTTGTGAATGAGATAAAAGGCAAGACGATTCAAGAGCTCGTAAAAGAATTTCACCAGTACAGGGAGGAAAACCTAGCAACTCTTAAAATGGAAATATTGAATGAGACTGATTTTGAACGTACAGGACTTCACCCCGATTTTGGACCTGTGAGACTTCGTGAGCTCTTGTCCACGTGGGTGATTCACGATTTAACACATATTTCTCAAATTACGAGAGTCCTAGCAAAACGCTATAAAGAAGATGTTGGACCGTGGAAAAAGTATTTAGGAATTTTAAAATAAAAATGTCTTGTATCCTCCTCTCCTATGGAATATTATGTATATTAAAACTTATAGGAGGGGTTTTATGAAGACATTAAGATATGGTTCTGTAAAAGGATACAAGGATATGAAAGTTCCGTTTGCCATTCTCGGAAAATCGGAGACACCCCTCGGATTGGTTATCATGCTTCCTGGTGTTGGGTATACCGTTCATGCTCCTCTCTTTCACTTTGCAACTAGTGGATATATTAATAAGGGCTATGATGTTTTACACGTAAACTATCAATATTATATAGAGGCTTACGATGAATGTACGAACGAAGAACTGAGAAGTGCCTTAGTTCATGACGTTCATGCAGTTTTAGAAAACACATTATGTGATGTGCATTATGGGTCTTATTATTTGGTTGGAAAGTCATTTGTATGTTTTACAAAATGCGAAATCGGTGTGGCTGACTCCACTAATTAAAGAAGAAAAAGTGTTTCAGAGTATTCTTGAACAAAGAGAGAAGGCATTTTGTGTAATTGGGGACAAAGATCCATCCTTTAATCGAGAGCGAATGGAACAATTAAAAAGGAACCAGGTCACAACTTACATACTTCCTAATGGAAATCATGCCTTAGAAATTGATAATAATCTATCTGAATCCATAGATTCTATTAAATCCGTCATACAAAAAATTAGCCACTTTTAAAACCGTTGCTTCTGCAGCGGTTTTATTTTTTGGGGAGGTAAATATTGGTTTTTGTCGAAAGGTAAATTTATACGAGAAAAAGAGAGAGAAAATGCTTTAGGGGGAAATTTTCATGTTTTTTTCTGTAATGCGAAAAACGGGTAGTTTTTTGCTGCCTATTTTTGGCGTGTTTTTGATTGGCGCGCTTCCTTATCTATTCTTTAGTAATGTGAGAGGAATTGAAGCCGTGGCACGTTTGCTTGAAATGGGCTCCATACAGAATGCGCTTTTCCTTGATCAGAATCTTGGTTTCTTTATAGATCCTTATTTTAACAAAATAGGCGAGCTCATGAAAAAGCTTTTGACGTTTTCTAATGTTGAATATTATGAAAGTCAGCAGATGAAGTTTATCTTTCCAACCATTCTACCTTATTTCTTTTACTCTTTAAAACTTGTAGTGGCCGCTTTTCTGTTTTCTGGAATTGCCGCTATTTTTCTGGCACTATTGGTTAAAATTCTACCTGACGTCCTTCAAAGAGCGGTTCGTTTTTTGTTCTTCACTTTTGAATCCTTGCCAGACATTTTTATCGTGGTTATGATTCAATATTTCATTATTGTCTTTTACCGGAATACTGGGGATCTCCTCTTTCCTATCGTTCATAGTGATCAAAATCCGACTTACCTTATTCCTATATTAAGTCTATCTATCTTGCCTACCTTATTTTTAGTGAGAACTTTATTATTCTTGCTTGATGATGAAGATTCAAAAACATATGTAGATTTTGCTCGCGCTAAAGGGGTTCGATACACCTTAGTGCTCTATGTTCATATGCTCAGAAATTCTCTTCTCAGCCTTTTTTATTATTCAAAGACCGTTTACTGGCTTTTGATCTCAAGCCTTTTTATGGTGGAATACGTCATGTTCATACCTGGTATCACGAAGTTTATGCTGAACAATGGGCCAACTACACCTGATGTTATTACGGTAAGCATTTTATTGATGTTTGTCCCTTTTTACTTGCTTTTCACCCTCCTTTCTTATGTGTTAAAGCTTAAACTTGGTCAAAAAGAAGAGGAGGTGGCGTAAATGTTTGTTTGGAAAAGCCCATTATTTTTAACTGGATTTTTAATCATTCTTTCCATGTTTATCGGAAGTATTGTTTATACCCATTATGTGCCAAACGAAAAACAGCCTGTGTTGAAGATTTTGTACGATAAAGATGATAAGCCCGTCGATTCTGCCCCACTTGCACCTTCAAAAGAAATGCCGTTTGGTACCGATCAATTTGGGGTGAGCATGCTTCATAGAGTCATTGATGGTGCAAAATACACACTTGGTTTTGCTTTTCTTATCGCCTTTATGAGACTTTTTGTCGGCACCTTATTAGGTCTTATTCTCAGCCAATTGCCAAAGAGCATTCAGCGGAATACAAGTAAACTCTTTGAAGCCTTCTATTATGCTCCAGCTACAATTATTAGTTACTTAATTCTTTTTCCGGTTCTGCAGATCTTTACTTGGTCGATCACACGGACAGAACAAACCATTTTTGCCATCCTCTTTTTGATTCTCATTGCCATCCCTCCCGTTATGGTCACGGTTGCCAATGAGACATCCAAGTTTTTGGAGAATGAGTTTATTTCATCCGTAAAAGTACTCGGAGGCAGAAGACTCCACACCCTTCGAAAGCATGTGCTCCCCTTCCTATGGCCGCGTTTAAGCATCGTGTACAGTCAGCAAGTTATAGCAACACTTTTACTTGTTGCACATTTAGGGGTATTAAAAGTGTTTATTGGCGGGACAGACTTCATTACTCTTGAACCTTTGAGCAATAATACCGTACCCTTTGCAATGATTAATGAATGGTCAAGCATGCTTGGCGCGAATATTCACCAAATCCGCAGCAATCGTTGGATCGTTTTCGTTCCCTTGGCTGGATTTGCTCTTGCCATTTTAGCTCTTAACTTTATGGTAGAAGCGCTGAAACAGAAATACCTGGCACAAGGGTCTTACACGAAGGTTCGTCGATCAAAACGAAAAAAAACTACAGCTATTCCTGTGAAGGCACTATCTAAGAAACAGTTTGAGAAAGTGATGAAAACGGGGACAGACGGTTAAGAAAAAGAACTCATGCGGAAGGATATTGACCGTCATGAGTTTTCTCTATTATGGGGGATGTCGATTACTTGGGGTTTTTGTCGAAAAATGGATATATTTAAAATAACGTGGGAATATCCTAAATAACGTGTGAGAAATCTCAAATAACGTGGATAAATTCAAAATAACGTGGATATTACGTAAAGGTTATTTTTCGTGTCTCTCTTAAAAAAACACATGCAACGGTAGTCTCCCTTATACGTACATATCTACTCCATCTTGAACTCACGACTTATAAAAGAGTGAAATTTATACATAAAGATCTAAAATTGCACCATTGAAACCTAAAAATCTATTGCTAAGACTGTGATAAAATAAGATTCTACATAAAAATCAGTTTTATAGGAGGAAATCGCACATGTCTGCTTTAATTACAATGGCTCTTTACCGCCCACATGAAGGTAAGGAAGCACAGTTGAACGAGATATTAACCAATCATGTCACCACGCTAGAAGCAGAAGACCTTATTACTTCCCGTGAACCGATTCGTGCTCAAGCTTCTGATGGTACCGTTTTGGAAATTTTCGAGTGGAAATCTGAACAAGCCAAAGACGCTGCTCATGAGTCACCAGCGGTAATGAAGATTTGGAATGAGATTATGGAAGTCGCTGAAATAAAAAGCCTATCCTCTTTAAGTGAAGCCAATCACCCGTTCCCCAACTTCACACCATACTCTCTATAAATAAGGGCAGAATCTTGCCCTTTTTGTATGCCTTCTCGCTCGCTTCATAGATTTTTCCGCCCTCTACCTTACGTTAGCAACGTATGTGTCTTTCATTAAAAACCATCACGAAAAATGTTAACCATTTCCATAACCTTCTCTTGTTTTATGTTAAAATAAACAAATAACAAAAAATTCTTACATTTAAACGGAAGGATTCTTCAACATGAACATTTTCAGGACCAAAGATTACGAAACGATTGCTAAACTGAACAAAACTGTCCAAGACCTGCATGTTGAACTTTTCCCTGAGAGTTTTACCCCTTACCATTATGAATCGATCCGTGATTTTTACAAAGGGATAGTCGATGATCAACGGCACATCTTCCTTTTGGTCGAACAGGATACACTTCCCGTCGGTTATGTGTGGATGACCATTCGCGAATCTGGAGATACCCCTTTTAAAAGAGCGGCAAAATCCCTTTACATTCATCAGATCAGTGTGGACGAAACCGTCAGCAATCAAGGAATTGGAACAAAGCTTATCGATTATATTGAACAGATGGCAAAAGAGATCAGTGCAACCAAAATTGAACTCGATTACTGGGTCGACAACACCATCGCAAGAACTTTTTATCAAAAACGAGGCTTTGTCATTTATCGAGAAGTCGTACATAAAGAATTTAGCTAAAATACTGAAGAGGTGACCGATGAAACGATATTTTTTGGAGTATAACAGAAAAAAAGTGCATGTAACGGAATGGAGCAATAACGATAAACCTGTCATATTTTGCTTGCATGGATTAGGAAGTACAAGTTTTAGCTTTTTACATATAGCTGAACGATTAAAAGAGGATTTTCACATCATCGCCATCGATGCCCCTGGTCATGGCAGAACAGAGGAATTAGCTTCAGCAGAAGAATATGAGATGCCTCGATTGGCAGATTGGGTCTATGGGTTGATTCAGCAGCTCAAGATCGGAAAATTCTTTTTCTTAACGCATTCGTGGGGAAGTTTTGTTGGACTGCATTTTTTGGCGAAGTATCCTAATAACGTGATTGACACGCTTTTAATCGATGGTGGTTATCAGACGAAGCGTATTTGGGCAACATCCATGGAAGATGAAATGGATGATCTTGAAAAAGATTTCGACGAGTATGTCTTTGAATCGTGGGATGATTTTTACAGATCAGAAAAAGAAAACTATCTGACATGGACACTAGCAATAGAAATGGCTGTCAAAGATTTAGGTGTAGAGCGAAACAATAGAATTCATTGGCACGCTCGTGGTGAAACGGCAAGACATATCATTCGCGGCATGCACCTGAATGAAACAGAGAACATCTATCATCTATTACCGAAAAATATCACATTGCTCGTTGCCACCTTACCAGAACATCTGTTAAAAAAACGATTAGACACAGCTGAAGTTTTTATACAAAATGCTTCAGGTCATGTAATACTGGTCGAGGATTCCACTCACATGCTGCATTGGGATCGTCCGGAAGTGGTTGTAGATGAAATTAAGTCAAGATGGTTAACAAAAATAGGAGGTTAGAGAATGGCGCATCTGCTTGTCTATTTTTACAAAATTAAACCAGAAGTGAAAGAGAAATTTCTTGATATCTGTGCACAAACGAACAAAAAATTTCAAGAATACGGCGGAGTGACAGAACAGATTTTCAAACTTTCCAGCATGCCAAAAAACTATGGAATTTCATCGATCTCAGAAAGCTTGGACGTAGAGGAAGGCGAAGAACTGTGGATCGGCTTACTTCGCTTTCAATCAGAAGAACACGCACGTATGACGATGCATGACTTCGATGGAGACCGTGAAGTAAACGAACTGTTAAACGAGTTCGTCACATACGTTGCGCCTCTTGAAAAACTATTATTTGGGGAGTTTGATTCAGGGCAAGAAGTAGTTGAACATGCAGGGATAAACAAGACTAAATAAACAAATACTCGGAGGAGCATTATGAAACAACGTTTATATTTAATACACGGATTAATGGGGACAGGCGAACAACACTTTCATCCACAGCTAATGAATTTAAAAGATAAATTTGACCTATACCCTATTGATTTACCTGGTCATGGCTCAAATCAAGAACCTGCAGCTGATCCTTATTTTGAACATGCTCTTGAATGGGTCGCACAACACATACGAATACAAGGTAAAGGCCACATCATGGGGGTATCACTCGGGGCATCTATCGGGATTCATCTTGCTATAAGATATCCAGAATTAGTAGAGAGTTTAATACTAACAGGTTATGCCCCTTTTATACCCCAATACTTAGAAGAGACAATGGAAAAGCAATATCATTCCTTTTTGGCTATAAAAGAGACAGCCCCAGAAACAGCCTCACATTTTCAATCACTTCATGGTGACAGGTGGTATAAAACGCTTAAACTTGTGTTAGATACTTTCACGTATCACTATCCCACTATGACAAAAGTTGATTTCGAAAAATTAATCGTACCTACTCTTCTCCTTAATGGTGAAAAAGAAAAACACGAATGCGAAGCAGCTATTCTGTTAAAGGAGTATTCTAAAAATATACATATCGGATTAGTCCCTTTTGCAGGCCATGTGGCAAATCTTGAACAGCCTGAAATGTATAACCACCTTGTTACAACTTTTATTAATAAAATAAGTACCCTTCAACAAGCATAGGTCACTAAAATAGAAAAAAGCTCACAAGTAATGTTATTTATCCAAATTCTTTTTGATGTGCTTTTTTCATTTTTAAGTACTCTTCGTCGGTCCTTGCAAGCTTCCACTTCTCTTCAAAGATTTCTGCTGATTTTGCTTTAACTGGATCGATTTGGCGTTCGTTTATCTCACCGTTCTTATCATATTTTCTTCCGCCTTTGTAATTCGTATATCGGCGGGCACGTGTATAACCCATCTGCAAAAACTTTCGAGCCATATCGGCTCCAACAAACTCTTTGTTCTTTTTGTAATCAAGAAACTGCTTATAAATTTTCTCTGATGATTCTTCTGCTTCTTCAGGCGTTTTAAACCGCCAATTTGGAAGAATTTCGCTCTTATATGGCTCAACAAGAAGTACACCCTGCTCTCCTCGGCCTACACGGTATTTTTCTGGATTCTTTCTAAAGTCAATATTCTCAAAATCAAGATCATAATTAAATGCCATCGTTACCCTCCTTCTTTGTTATCTTTACCCGATATTGTGTAAGATAAAAAGGATTAATGGTTGAATTGCTTGTCATGTTATAAAAATAAAAAATCCGTTGCTTACTCCACAACGGATTTTGAATGTCCTTTTACAATTTAACTTTTTCGTATCGTTCCTCTGAAGCCTCTTCTATAAACGGACATGCCTTTCCTCGGTAAAATATAGAGAGTTCATGCATGGCACGGGTACACACTGTATAAAACAGCTTTCGTTCCCTTTCGTTTTGATAGCCAGATGCATTATAAATGGCAACAGCATCAAATTCAATCCCTTTTGCTAGATAAGAAGGGATGATGATAATCCCTTTTTGGAATGCTGCATCCTCATCGACCATTAGCCTTACATCCAGTCGCAGTTTCATTTTGTCATACACTTTATAGCATTCTTTTGCTGTTCGGCAAATAATCGCCACAGTCTCATGTCCATCGTTTCTCCAGGAATAGAGAAGCTGTTCTAACTGCTTATAATGCTTTTCTTCGTTATCCACACTTACAACAGAAGGCTTTTTCCCTTGACGGTTAAACGGGATAATCATGCTATCCTCTTTTAAAAGAGTCTTCGTAAATTCTACGATTTCTCTTGTCGAACGGTAGCTTCTCGTCAGTGTAGTCATTTCAGCATTCTTTGTATTTAATAGAGTTTTTAGCATGCTAAACGATTCATCAGAAGCGTGTGCATAGATAGACTGATTTAAATCTCCAAGTACTGTTAGATTGGCTCTCGGAAAAATTCGCTGAATAAACGCAAACTGAAACGGCGAAAAGTCCTGAGCTTCATCAATAAAAACATGTTTTACCGCCGCATTGTTTTGAAAACCGATCAACAATTCTTTTACGTATAAAAACGGGGTAGCATCTTCATTGGCTAGGTGATTTTGTTTAAGATTAAACAAGGTTTGAGTGCAAATTGCGCTCCAAGTGGTGTAATCATTTATGAGATCATTATTTCTTTGAAATATTTTTTTATATAAACTCTTCATATCTAAAAAAGCAAAGGACTCTATCGTTTCTCGTACCTGTCTAAAAGCAATTCTCGTCACATAAGCGGACAGTACTTTTTGTTCGCTCGCTAAATCATTAAAAGAATCGTCAGCGTACTTATTTCGTTTATGTAGCTGTTGATAAAGCTTTGTGTACACAGACTTATCCAAAAACTGAATTTCTTTTTCAACCCAAGGTTTCTTTCGTTCACGTCTCTCGGCTTTTTTTAACTCATCTAAAATCCAGGACGCTGTTTTCTTCATCCTATAAGGGATTGTTTCCTGTGGATCTAAAGAGTAAAAGTATGCATGAATTTGTTTTGCCCGTACGACAGTCTTATCACGGAATTTAACATCAGAAAACGGCAAACCCGATTGACTTAGTTTTTCTGTATATCGATGAATGGCTTCTAGAAAGTGAACAGAACTCTTAAACTGAATGCCTTCTAATCGAGAAGACTTACCGTTTCCTGATAAAAGATCTTCCATTTGTTCAAATGGTGTTTCGACTGAAAATTCATGAGCCAAGTGATGATTGATATAAGATTGAAAAGTGGTTTGTTCCATATTTTCTTCTCCGAGCTCTGGAAGAACGTTAGCCACATAACTATTAAACATGTTGTTAGGAGAAAACAACACGATGTGATGTGATTGCAACGTCTCACGGTCCCGATACAGCAAATAAGCCACTCGTTGAAGTGCAGCAGACGTCTTTCCGCATCCCGCTGCTCCTTGTACGATAAGAAGGTCGCTCGTTGTGTTTCGGATGATGCTGTTCTGCTCTTTTTGAATGGTCGCGACGATGCTTTTCATTTGGGTATTCGCTTGGTTCCCAAGCACTTGTTGAAGCAGCTCATCACCAATTGCTTCCCCAGTATCAAACATGCCTTGGATGCGGCCATTTTTTATGATAAATTGTCTTTTCAGCTCCAGCTCGCCTTTTATTCGGCCACCTGGTGCCCTGAAAGCTGCTTCTCCAAGTGAATGATCATAATACAAACTTGAGATGGGCGCACGCCAGTCATGAACAAGGAAGGTACTTGTCTTTTCATCATAATAAGACGCGATCCCCAGATAGACCTTTTCTGTTTCACTCTCACCCTCTTCTTTAAAATCAATTCGTCCAAAATAGGGTGAATGTTTCAATTTTTCATAGGTTTTTAGGCGGCTTTCTGAAGAAATATGACTACGCTCAATTTCCGACAACAGTTCGGATTGTTGTTTAATACTAGCAGCCGTTTCTGCTGCTTCGTGAACATCGTCTACATTCACCGTTACATCGGACCAGAAATTTTTTCGTATCTGGACCACATCGGCTAATTTACCGCCTAAGTGCTCTTGAAGCTTGCTAGACGCTTGAGAAAGTTCGTTTATTACTTCATCTACTCGCATTTGTTCATTTTGTTGCTCCCGATTCCAAATGGTCATCCGATCTCTCCCTACACGTAAATTTATTGTTGACACTTCATTCCATTTTTGCGTATAATATAATTGGGTATATTTTTACACTAAAAATTAAAATGAGCGTGCTTTATTTATATTAGCATACTCCTATTTCATATGTACATATTTATTTTTCCTACAAACAGCGGAACCTTCATGGGCCGCTGTTTTTTGTTTTTGTAAATTTTTTTAATCTTATATTAAGATTGTCATCTAATCGACCCTTTTAACTTGGAATGTTTTATGATGAAAATGATTACATCGCAAGGAGGATTATGAATGAAAAAGTGGATCAGCATACTAACTTTAAGTCTTACTGTTTTTGCATTAACGGTCACTCCTTCACATGCAAAAGATAGGAGCAGCCTTTCATCCATTACCCCTCTATCTAAAGCCCATGCTCATAATGATTACGAGCATAACAAGCCGCTTCAAGATGCTCTCGATCATGGATTCACGAGTGTAGAAGCGGATGTTTGGCTGAAAGACGGCAAACTTTTAGTCGCTCATGATCAAATTGATCTAAAACCTGACAGAACACTAGAGTCCCTTTATTTAGCTCCTTTAAAAAAGCGAATTAAAAGCAACGGGGGCTCCGTATATAAGGGGTATAAAAAACAAGACTTTTTATTGTGGATTGATATCAAATCAGAAGATGCAGCTACCTATAAAGCCATTCATGAAAAGCTTACAGCCTATAAGAACATGTTAACGCGCATTTCAGGCGACGATGTGGATCAAGGCGCTGTTACGGTTATTATTTCGGGTAATCGCCCGTACGAACTTATGAAAAGTCAAAAGACACGCTACAGCACGAATGACGGAAGAATGAGCGATCTGGGAATGAACTTTTCTAATACCTTCATGCCTGTGATTAGTGATAATTGGACAAAGCATTTCACATGGCAAGGGATCGGCCCTATGCCAGAAGAGGAAAAGAAGAAGCTCCACCATATTGTAAAAACTGCTCATACTAACGGACAAATTGTTCGATTTTGGGCGACTCCAGACGCTGCTCTTCCAAACCGGGAAGCGGTTTGGCAAGAATTAATGAACGCTGGCGTGGATCTTATTAATACGGATGATCTTCCAGGTCTTCAGCAATTTTTATTGAAAAATGATACTAATCCAACTTCACGACATATAGACTGGTAAAAAAAAGACACTTTCCCTTTTAGGTAGAGTGTCTTTCTTTCTATATTAAATCGTTTTAGCGGTTTGTGAGTTTTCAATTACCTTCTTCATCGCATGCATTTGACCAAGATGATACGTTTCATGGAAAGCAGCAAAATTTACAAGTTCGCCGTATGTTGTAAAATCAAAAAACGGTCTCTCTAGCTTTTCTTGAAGTCGCTCTTCTGGAATCTCTTTCACTCGATTTAGTTGATCTTTCAGTTGAGAAGTCAATTCTGCTAAGGTTGGCACTTCACTTTTCCAATCAGCAGGGCTCGTTCCTTTATTAAACAGCTCCAAATAGTTCATAGGAATAGATGCAGATTTTTGAGGATAACCAAACATGAAATATTCCGCTGTCGTTAATACATGACCAATGTTCCAAAGAATGTTGTTCTTGAATCCCTCTGGCTGTATGTCAGCCATTTCAGCATCCATGCTTTCAACATGCTTCATAAAAAAACTGCGGGATAATTCAAAGTTCTTAAACGTTAATTCACTCATCTTTACGCCTCCCTAAAATTTGATAAAGCACTATCATTGTTCATTATACAACCTCAATTCGCTTCATGACTATACGAAATATGATTAACGATAAGTATTGTGGATGGGTCTAAACAAATCTTCTTCAGCATTTCTTACCATTGAAAAATGATCAACATTGTAATGCCCATGAAGTATTTTATTGTGGTGATCCACAATCTGCTGTGCAGTTAAAACTTCTGAATTTGTTGTAGAATGACCATCACCTACTAATGTAACATCGAAGCCATTTACGGTCGCCATTCTTACTGCCGTATCTATACAATGTTCTGTCTTGCATCCCATTATAATGATATGATCAATCTCACTCTCTTTGAGATGGTTCAAAAGAGGTGTTCCATAAAAAGCATTTGTTGCCCTCTTATCAAAAATAATGGCTTCTTGTGGAACATGTATATCTGAATGGACTTCAAATCCTCCGCCAATACCCTCAGCAACATCTAAGTCCCGAACAAAAATAATTTCCGATTCCTCTTTGATTCCTTTTTCAATCACAAGATTAATATGGTGTAATACCATCTCTTTGTTATGTACAGCATTTTCCTGTTTATTTCCATCCATTAATTCCTGTTGTGCATCTATTACTAAAACGGCGTGGTTCAATGTAACACTCCCTTTTCTTTGTCTCTAGTATAATTTCGACGCAAACAATCAAATCCATTTTTTAGAAAGAGTTTTATAAAAATTGGTCAATACTAACAAAGCAGTATATTTTTTCGCTTGCACTTACTCGAAATTTGTCGAATAATAGTAAAGTTAAATGAGTTAAATGTTTTGGAGGGAAATGAAATGAAGTATATTATATTTCTGGCTGGACTGGCAGTTGTTTTCTTGTTAGCCTTTTTAGTCAGCAATGATCGAAGAAAGATTAAATATAAACCCATCTTAATCATGTTAGGATTGCAGCTTATCTTTACATACTTTCTATTAAATACAGGAATTGGTCTTGTTATCATTAAAGGAATCTCTGCACTTTTTGAAAAGCTGCTGGGGTATGCACGCGACGGAGTTGACTTCGTGTTTGGTGGATTGGCCAATGAGGCGGCCATGCCGTTTTTCCTAAATGTTCTCTTGCCTATCGTCTTTATTTCTGTTCTTATCGGAATTGCACAGCACTTTAAGATTCTTCCATTTATCATTAAATGGGTAGGCTTTGCTTTAAGTAAAGTGAATGGTCTTGGAAGACTGGAATCTTATAACGCTGTTGCTTCTGCTGTTTTTGGTCAGTCTGAAGTATTCATCTCTGTGAAAAAGCTTTTAGGTCATCTGCCTAGACATCGTTTATATACTCTTTGTACGTCAGCCATGTCAACTGTATCAGCATCGATTCTTGGTGCATATATGACGATGATCGATCCAAAGTATGTCGTAACAGCTCTCGTTCTTAACTTGTTCGGCGGCTTTATCATCGCTAACATTATTAATCCCTACGAAGTGACTGATGATGATGACATCATCGAAATCGAAGAAGAGAAGCAAACATTCTTTGAGATGCTCGGAGAATACATCATGGATGGTTTTAAAGTAGCAGTCATCGTTGGGGCGATGCTACTAGGATTCGTCGCTTTGATTTCCATGATCAATGATGTGTTTAACATGGCGTTCGGAATGACGTTCCAAACGATGCTTGGATACGTATTTGCACCATTCGCTTTCCTTGTGGGTATTCCTTGGGCAGAAACGGTATCAGCAGGTACGATCATGGCAACTAAGCTTGTATCGAATGAATTTGTGGCGATGATGGATCTTGCTAAATACGCAAAAGATATGTCTGAACGTACAGTCGGCATTGTGTCTGTATTCCTCGTTTCTTTCGCCAACTTCTCATCTATCGGTATCATTACCGGTGCTGTAAAAGGTCTGCATGAAGAGCAAGGTAATACCGTTGCACGATTCGGCTTAAAACTTCTTTACGGTGCAACCTTGGTAAGTATTTTATCTGCAGCGATCGCAGGACTGTTTTTATAAAATCGAGCTGGCTCAAAAGGATATGTTTCCTTTGAAGTCAGCTTTTTTTCGCTATCTGTAAAACTCCTATGTAACCGCATTGAAAGCAGGAGGGTATACAACCGTTCCTTTTATATGATTTAGAGAACCTTTCTTCATCTCATGGACCATAAAAACTTCTTCAAGTACAGGAAATGGTGGTTTAATTCCTTTTGTCATAGCAGACACGAATCCGAATCTAGGATAAAATCCCGGATGCCCCAGCACTACAACATGTGAAAACCCGAGTTTTCCCGCCCTTCTCAACGCTTCTTCTACTAACTTCGATCCGATGTTTTGATTTTGGCAGTGTGGAAGAACAGCCATCGGAGCAAGTGCTAGTGTCGGTATTAACGACTCCTCTGTTTGGATATGAACTACGCTTAACAATATATGTCCGACAATTTCGTCTGAATCCGCAACTAAAGATAATTGTGGAACAAAAAATTCTGATTCTCTAATTTTATTCACGAGTCTTGCTTCGTTTTCCCCTTTAAAGGCAAGGGAATGTATGTTACCAATAGCCACATGGTCTTCCTTCTGCTCAGCCCTAATCTCTATCATATCGGCACTCCCTTTCTATAGAAAAAACTGCCCTCTCTTTTCGAGACAGCAGTTTTATTACAATTATTGTAGTTCGTTTGCGAATTTACCTGGAATTAGTTTAAGGTCTTCGTGAATTGTGTTTAATTTTTCTTCGAAAGCCGCGAACAATTCGTCAGCTTCAGTCGCTTTTGCTTCGTCTTCTAAACCAGCAACTCTTGCTTCATAAGACTTTTTCAGTTCTTCTAAAGCACCTTTAATAGTTGCTTGGTTTTCTTCTGACAAGTCAGTTGGAACTTCAACAGAAGGAATTTCAGCTACCGCTTTTTCTCCAGCCGCTTTTGCATCAGCTTTCAACTGATCAAGCTCTGCTTGAGGAAGTGCTTTGTCTCCTTCTTTTTCTAATCCTGCAGCATACGCATTGAATGCAGCATGATATTGACGAAGTTGTTGCATCAGTTCTCCTTCAAATGTTAAAAGAGTAACCTTTTCATTGCTGCCCTCTTCTTTTTTATCTGTAGTTGCTGCTGGTTTTGTTTCTTCTTTTGGCTCTGCTTCTTCTTTGCTGCAACCTACGCTAAGTGCCAGAACCGCTGCTGCTGTTAGTGCTAAGAATTTTTTCATCGAGAAAGCCCCCATATATTTCTATTTTTTGGAACTTTCTCATTTTAATACTTTTTCTTAATATTGTAAATAAAAAATCATTATTTCTTATGAATTGAGGAAAAATTAATGCTTAAGCCTTAATATGATTGAATTATCAGACTATATGAATTTCTATTACAATCTATTGCTTTTATAATAAAAGCTATATCCCTATTTTTAATTATTCACCTTATTAACTGTTTTTTCGTGATTGAGCAGCCACTCTTTTCTCCATAAGCCTCCCGCATACCCTGTCAAAGTTCCATTGGAACCAATAATTCTATGACACGGAATCACGATACTTAATCGATTCCTTCCATTTGCGTTCCCTACTGCTCTATCCGCTTTTTCTTTTTGAAGGCTGTTTGCAATATCCCGATAAGAAGCGGTATGGGCGTAAGGAACAGTAACGAGTGCAGCCCAAACTTCCTGCTGAAAAGGAGTCCCCTTATATTCAAATGGAAATGTGAATGTATGACGCTCTCCTTTAAAGTATTGATGAAGCTGATGACAACAATCTTTCAGAACGTCAGGAGCATTCGATCCATGCTCAAGAACCGTTTCTCTATCACTGAACATGATTGATGTCACCACTTCCTTGTTTCCAACGACCTCAATAACCCCTATAGGAGATAGATAATCGAGTGTGTACTGTTCATTCATACAATGACCTCCAAAGATAAAAAGTAGCGTACGCTTCCCATCCACTCCAATTGCTCGCCATTTTCTTAATCTCGTCTAAATCCGGTTTAACGTCTAATCCTAACTGAGCTTTTAACGCAAGATGTAAGCCAACATCTGTCATGGGAAAGGCCGATTGTGTTAGCAAACATTTCATCATCACGTAATGGGCAGTCCATGGTCCAATCCCTTTTATATTTACGAGCACTTCCTGTTGTAGTTCGGCATCTAATTCGATTAGTAATTGCTTGGATAATTTCCCCGTTGCGATTGCTCTTGCAGTACCTATTACATACTCAGCTTTTCGAGTTGTAAATTGAAGCTTCCTCAAAGCATCTACTTCTAGAAGTGCTATCGCTTCAAACGTGGGGTACAACCAAAAGGTATCTCCTTCAATATCAATTTTTTCTCCAAAATGTTCAACGAACCGCTTTTTTAATGTATAGGCAAAACTTAAATTGATCTGCTGACCCATAATTGCCCATGTCAGCGCCTCAAATAAGTCTGGAATGCCAATGATACGCAAGCCATCATATTTTGTTATCAATGATTGTAAAACGGTATCCTTAGATGCCATTTCATAAAAGCCTGAAAGATCTCGTTCGAGGTCAAACCAATTACAAATATAGTGAACTACTTCTTCTTTTATCAACCAAGTTGGTTCTCCCATTGGAAACTCAATGGTCATTCTATGATTCTTCCAGCCTATTTTTAATAAGATGAGCTCATTCATTATTTTCACAAGTTTAAATAGCTGCTGGTTTTGAATGCGATGGAGTACTTCTTGATTAGAACGTCCAAGAAAAACTAGACATTCCCGAAAGCTAAATTCTTTAGGTGGTACTATTTCAATCAACGTTCCTTGATCTCTCCATTGCATGGGTAGACTCCTTTGAATTTCGGTATTCATTTGGTGAACACCCTATTACATTACGGAATGCTTTGTAAAAATTAGAAGAACTATGAAATCCCACTTCATAACAGATTTCGAGATTGGTTTGTTTTGTATGTTTCAACAAAAAGGCCGCTTTATCAATACGTATATTCTCTATATATTCTCGAGGCGTTTTCTTCATCTCCTCTTTAAATAACCGCTCCAAATAAAACGCACTTACACCAACATGATCGGCAATATCTTGTAATACGATTTTCTTGTCATGATGATTGATGAGATAGGCTGCGGCTTTTCTTACTAGATTCGTATGGGGATTGTGTTCAACTTCTGGCTGACACCTTTTGCAAGCACGGTATCCAGCGGTTACGCATTCTGATATTGTCTCGTAAAATTCCACATTGATTTTTTTAGGTTTGCGCGAACGGCAGGATGGACGGCAATAAATTTTTGTCGTTTTCACAGCGGTATAGAACAATCCATCATATGAACGGTCACATTCCATAATTTTATTCCACTTTTCTTCAAACGACATATTGACGATTTTCACTTCACATCCCCCGTTTCTTTTTTCTTTATTTTATCAAGGTTTTTCACCTAAATCGTCCTCAATCTTGCTGTTATGGTCAAGATGAATTAAAAAAAGACAGTCGATTGACTGCCTTATTTAGAGTATTACTTTATAAGAGCGACTCTTTTTGCGGACTTCTTTCCTTTATACTGAAAAAGAATGATCGCTGCAATGACAAACGAGCTGACTCCAAACCCAATGACCATTTTTTCAAACCCAATCGTATCCAAAAATAAACCTGTTAATAGCATCAAGACTTGGAAGATGATATTATCAACCATTCCCTTGATAGAGAAAAACCGGCCATGATACTCAGATGGGACGTCGGTTTGGAAGATGGTTGTCACCACTGGAAAAAGTGTTCCCGCAGCAAGACCAAACAAGCCAAATGATAAAATGGACATGATTGGATGATCGGCTAGAAATAAGGAAGTATGTGCAGTTGCAATAATAAACGTGATGGCAACCATGTAAGACAATTTCGGATCATCACGAAAGAACCTTTTGGATAAAAACGTTCCAATAAATACACAAATTCCTTCTGTTGTATACAAAATCCCCTTAATTCCCGGATTATCCTGGAACTCGCTGATCTCGATCACCATTAAGTTGAATCCCGACAAAAAGAGATAGGCAGGTATTAACAAAAAGATACCGTAAACCACTTTTGACTGTTTTCTTACAATCGGATACAGCTCGCCAAGTGTTCGGAAGAAGCTTTCCTTTTTTCCGCTTTTGTCTGCCTCTTTTGGTTTTTCCTCAACGTTTAAAAAGAACGTGGAGATTAATAGAATGATATAAGAGATAAGCGTTGCTGTGTATACAGCGAATAGCGACATGCCAACAAGCATCACACCGCCCAATGCAGTCCCTACGATGCGAGAGGCTGTAAAGATATTCATGTTCACACCGTTCGCATCCAGGAGCTCTTCTTTTTTCACGATTAAAGGAAGCATCGTCTGCATGGCAGGCTGTGAGAAGGTACCGGATATCCCGATTACTAACGTATATACGACCATCCACCAAACATTGTTAGTAGCGATTGCTATGTACATGAAAAACACGGCTATGCATCTGGCAAACCCAGCATAAATCAGTATTTTTTTCTTATTGTTTCGATCAATGATTCTTCCAGCCATTGGTGCTAAAAAGATTCCCACTAAAAAACCTGCGAGAATAATAAGTGCTTGTAAAAAAGATGATTCTACATTTTTTTGCAGAAACTCAAGGTTTCCGATGATTCCTACCCACAACCCTGTACTTGATACGGCCAGGCCAAACATCAAAATTAAAAAATTCCGGTTTCTCCACATGTTTTCTTTCCCCTCTCAGTAACCGAAAAAATACTATAAATAGATGAGTAAGTTCATAAGTGCATTAAAAGTTCACGATCCACTTTATCCATATTTCCAATGTCTTCTATAGTATCCCATAATAGTATTCGTGTTGTTTCATCATTTTCTATAAAAGGACGTAAACCTTTTATTTGGGCAACATAAACAGGATTGTATTTAATTAAGCTAGTGTCTACATTTTTAACTTTCATAAGCCCTTTCAAGGTAAGACCTTCAACTTGCTGACCCGTTTCTTCATATAGTTCTCTTATTGCGCAATCTTTTGACGTTTCATCAGGCTCTCTTTTTCCTGCAGGAATTTCCCATTGCTTTCTCCATCTGTTATAACAAAGCAGGTATTTCTCTTCACATTGTAAAACAGCATATGAACCGGCAATAGGGCGGAAAAATGGCAAGTCTTTTTCATCAAGAAGAATAAGATCAAGGAATTGAAAGTTCATCTTCTCACCTCACCATAGTGATTATACCATTATTATACAAAAGGGTATCTCCCTCCAACCTCTGTTATAATGACTAAAGTAGATTGTGGAAAGGGGTACGTTATGAAACAACTGATTCTCGCTGAGAAGCCGAGTGTGGCGCGTGAACTTGCCCGTGTACTCGGATGTAAGCAGCAAAATAAAAGTTATATCGAAGGACCGAAGCATATCGTAACTTGGGCGCTCGGCCATCTTGTAGAATTGAAAATGCCTGAAGACTATGACAAACAATATCAGCAGTGGCGACTGGAAGATCTGCCCATCATCCCAAAACATATGGGGCTAAAAATTATCCGTCAAGTAAGTCACCAGTTTCGGGCCATCGAACAGCTTGCCAAAAGAAAAGATCTTACAGAGCTCGTTATCGCGACAGATGCAGGACGAGAAGGGGAGCTTGTTGCTCGTTGGATCATGGAAAAAGTGAAGTGGCAAAAACCGGTGAAACGCCTTTGGATCTCCTCTCAAACAAATAAAGCGATTCGTGATGGATTTAACCAGCTTAAACCTGCTAAGCAGTATGACAATCTGTATCAGTCTGCTGTATGCCGTTCTGAAGCAGATTGGCTGATCGGTTTAAATGTGACACGTGCCCTCACGACGAAATACAATGATCCCCTATCGGCAGGACGAGTGCAAACGCCGACACTCGCCATGATTTTAGAGCGTGAACAAGAGATCAACTCGTTTCAGCCAAAGAACTTTTGGACGATTGACGGCACATTTGGTTTGTTAAAAGCTTCTTGGGAAAGAAACGGTGAAAAGCGCATTTTTGATGAAAAAACCGCCCAAGACATCGTAAATAAAGTAAAGGGCCAAACAGCAACCGTTGATTCTCTTCAAAAGAAAGAAAAAACAGAAGCTCATCCGATGCCGTACGACCTTACTGAACTGCAGCGTGATGCGAACCGCCGTTTTGGTTTTTCTGCTAAAAAAACATCCTCTGTGCTGCAAAAACTTTACGAACAATACAAGCTTGTCACCTATCCAAGAACAGATTCCCGATACTTAACAAAGGATATGGAAAACACGATGTATGACCGCCTTCAAGGCATGTCAGCGGGATACCGTGAAGAGGTACAGCCTCTTTTGAAACAAAAAGGAAATGTGGTAGCAAAAAAAGTCTTTAACGATGCAAAAGTAACTGATCACCATGCCATTATACCGACGGATGAGCCGCTTCACCTTAGCGATTTAGACAATGATGAGCGTAAACTCTATGATTTAATTGCACGCCGTTTTCTTGCGCTCTTCTATCCCGCTTTTACGTCTGAAACGTTAACAGCTACTCTTAAAGTCGGTGGGGAAACATTTACCGCTCGGGAAACGCTCGTGCTTAATCCAGGCTTTAAAGTGCTGTCTGGAAAAGAAGAAGAAACACCAAGAGCACTTTCCAGCTTAAAAGAAGGGCAAACGTTATCTGTGAAAGATGTTTCTTCAGAAAAAAAACTGACAGAACCACCTGCTCGCTTTACGGAAGCTGATCTTCTTTCTCGAATGGAAAAATACAGCTTAGGAACTCCAGCAACGCGTGCGGATATCATTGAACGCTTATTAGGATCAGAAGTGCTCGACAGAAAGAACAACAAACTGCATCCTACACCAAAAGGAAAGCAGCTTATCGACCTTGTGAACGACGAATTAAAGTCACCTGAACTGACAGCCAAGTGGGAGCAAGAACTTGAAGCCATTGCACGTGGCAACGGAAATCCGAAAGAGTTTCTAGAAAATATCCGAAAGCAAACGAAGCAGCTCGTGATGGAAATCAAGACGAGCTCTCAAGAATACCGCGCCCATAATTTAACGGGTTCAAAATGTCCGGAATGCGGAAAGCTTTTAAAGGAAATAAAAGGACGTGACGGCAAAGTGCTCGTTTGCTCTGACCGTGAATGCTCTTATCGCCGCAGGAAGGATCCGAAGCTTTCTAACCGCCGCTGTCCTCAATGTAAGAAAAAGATGGAACTGCATAACGGAAAAGCGGGTACGTACTTCCAATGCAAGCCATGTAACGTGGTAGAAAAAGCGGACGCTACAAAAAAGAAAGTAAACAAACGGGAAGAGCGGCAACTGATGAAAAAATACAGTGCCAACAACAACAATTCTGACGAGGGCTTTGGCAACAGCTTAGCTGATGCATTAAAAGCTGCGATGAAGGATAAAAAGTAAAACCACTCAATAAGGCTGATCAAACAAAAATCCTGTTTGTCAGCCTTTTTTATATCTTCTTTGGAGCATTTGCCATAAAAGCAGCAACAAAACCAACGATAGGAAAGATTAACATAGCCAGGATGATTTCGTTATAACCACCAAAATAATCATATGCTAAGCCAAATGGCAAAGGTCCAAAAGCGGATCCTAAAACCATAGCAGTCATGGAGACGCCTCTGATGCTTCCCAGATGCTTTCTTCCAAAATAATTTGCCCAAATAATGTTTAACGTTATCTGCTCAATTCCTCCAACAATTCCCCATAACACTCCAAAAGAGATTAAGGCTGGAGAAGAATAGCTGTTAAACAATAGAAGAATAAATGCCCCTTGACCTAGAAATGACAGAGCCAGCATACGATTTGCTTGTATTCTTTCTAACACAAAGCCTGATGCAAAAGATATCGGAAAACCCATAATAGCCATCAAACTTAATACGAGTGCCGCCGAAGTCGTTTCAAATCCTCTTTCTGACAAGATGGAGATAAGGTGAAACGTAAACCCTGTATTTACTAGTGCAGGAATACTCGCACACATTAAGACTAACCAAAAGGCTTTTGTTTTCATGGCTTCTTGAAGGGTCCAATTCGTTTCTAAAGATACATGGCTGCCTTCAGTTTCAACAGCCTTTCTTGGTGCATGATCTGGATACAATCCTAGATCTTCTGGTTTATTCCTGATAACAGCAAAGGCCAATGGAACAAAGATGAATAATAGCATGGCACCAAGTACTCGCCAGCTTGTCTGCCACCCAAACTGTTCCACCATCCAAGCGTTAACAGGAGGGAAAGCTGCTGACCCAATAAAGCCGCCTATGGCCATAAAACTTAAAGCTCTACCTCTTTTTACAATAAACCATTGAGGAATTAAGGTGTTCGGTATTAATGTCATAGATCCTTGACCTAGGATACGAAGAAAGAAAAAGCCAATAAAAAGGGCTATGGGACCTGCAATCGTACTGTTCCAGAAACAGGTTAACGCTAAAAGAGTGCCAATGATTACTGCCATCTTTCTTTGCCCATATCTGTCAATCCAAATACCTATAAAAGAAAGCAATAATCCAGCCAGTAAAGTGGCTACAGAATAAAGACCTGAAACGAGTGAACGGCTCCAGCCAAAATCACGAATATAAGCATCAATAAAAACGGATATTGAATACGTTTGGCCAGGTCCTGAAAAGAAAAGACCAAGTGCTCCAATAAAGACAATATACCATCCATAGTATATGGGACTGTTCGTTTTGATTTGTTTTTGGTTTGTATGTAAGTACAACCTATCACCTTCTAACGGAGTAATTCATAAGTAACCAGCCCTTTTTTTCCAAATCATATCCATTATAAAGGAAAGATTGACTGACCTAAAGAAGTGTGGGTACTCAAAAAGAAAAAAGCAGACCAGCGTCTGCTTTTGAAATGTTGCTTTATTGGATATTCTGCAATTTTTTCTTCATTTGCTTTTCATGTGCTTTTCCATGTGCCTGGTTTCGATCTTCTTCCACTTCAGCTGACACCTTTACCCCTTCTGCTACCATTGCAGATGAAACCTGTTTTAATCCTGTCTGATCCTTGTGGTAGACAAAGGAAGCCCGTGTTGAAATTGCAGCTCCTGGTGAAGTGACAAAAGGAAGAACCCTAAAATCTGCACGCCATTCGTCTGGCTTAACGGTACACCGGACATAACCACGGTAATCGTTAAAGAATTTGATATGCGGGTTTAACTCTATTATTCGATCCGTATCCGCTCTCTTGTCTGCACCATTTCCACCAGATGTAATCGAAGTTCCTACCAATTCTGCTCCGATGACTTTTGAATCTGGGTCATCATAATCAGCCTTTAAGTCGCATGCCCAGCTTGCGTGAACATCTCCTGTTAACACCATTACATTATTCATGTTTCTAGATTGAACAAAGTCAGTAATCCGTTGTCTTGACGATGTATACCCGTCCCACGCATCCATGCTGAATTTTGGCGATGTACTTGTTCCATAATTGCGTTGAGCAAAAAACACTTGCTGTGCGAGGACATTCCAGTGTGTTTTTGAGTCCCCTAGATTTCTAAGCAGCCAAGCTTCCTGTTCTTTTCCTGTTAACGTACGATTAGGATCCTGGGATTCATCTGACGGTGGTTTACTTCCATCTCCATTTGCTTGGTCATCCCGGTATTGACGGGTATCCAATACATTGAAAGTTGCTAAATTTCCATACGTGAAGTCACGGTATAACAGCATGTCCGCTCCATTTGGCAGTGAAGATCGTCGTAATGGCATATGCTCATAATAGGCTTGATAGGCAGCTGCTCGACGCTTAACAAAAGCTTCGACAGACTGACCTTTTTCAGGAATCATGTTGGCATAATTGTTTTCCACTTCATGATCATCCCATGTTACCACCCACGGAAACGCAGCATGAGCAGATTTTAGATTAGCATCCGAACGATATTGGGCATGACGATTACGATAGTCTTGAAGTGTGATAATCTCAGGACCGCTATGTGTACGAACGTTGCCTGAACCTGATACATATTCATTTGGTCCATATTCATAGATGTAGTCACCAAGGTGAAACACCAGGTCCAAGTCTTCTTCTGCCATATGCTGATAAGCAGTGTAGTACCCATGTTCATACTGCTGACAAGAGGCAAACGCAAATGTCATGCTGGAAACCTCTTCACCCTTTAAAGGAAGTGTCTTTGTTCTTCCGATCGGGCTTAGTTCGTGTCCGCTCTTAAAGCGATAATAGTACACTTTGTTTGGCTTAAGGCCGTCTACCTCTACATGGACGGAATGTGCAAGGTTCGGCTGCGCTAAAGTCTTACCGCTTTTAATCACTTTCTTAAAGTTCTCATCTCTTGCAATCTCCCATTTTACAGGTACCGCTTGGTCTGGCATACCTCCACCGTTTAGAGGGTCTGGTGCTAGTCTTGTCCACAATACAACACTGTCTGACAATGGATCACCTGAAGCAACACCAAGTGTAAATGGATAACTGCCAAACCTAGGTGCAGCATTTACTTCAAATGCACCTACTGACTGCGCAATCGTCAGTCCTAGGGAAAGTCCTGCAATTTTACCTGCACCTGATAAAAATTTCCTTCGATCTAATTTTTTCGTCTCAAAACTTTCTTCCGTTAATTTCTTAATCCATTCATCCATCGGTCTTTCATCTCTCATGATGTTACCCCTTTCAAAATGAATATTTTAACAACACTCATTATAGATAGAGATTGTTAAGAAACGATTTCGATTTATAAAGGAGAAAACACGCAGCAAGATAAAATCCAGGACCTTTTTATTACCATTTTTCAATGAATTGACATAATGATAATCATTCACGTCGTAAAAATCAAAAACAGCTTCCATCTTTTATCCTAATTTTCTTATACTATTTTTTACAAAGTTTTATTATTAGTGTAAATCCTATACTAAGTTCCAATTATGCGTACAAACAAAACCCACCTCCATACAGAGGTGGGGAATTGGTTTAATAAGCTCTCTTTAATTCTTCATTAATTCTGTTTTCAGGTTTTGTCTTGCCCGGTACAGTCTGGATTTTACAGCAGCTCTTGATATATGGAGTTTGCAGGCAATCTCTTCTTCTTTCATCCCTTCATCGTATTTCATGATAAAGATATGGCGTTCTTGCGGTTTCAGATTCCTGACCTCTGCTATGATTTCCTGTTCACTGAAACGCTCCGTTTCCTTTTTTTGATAGCAGGTCACGCACCAATTATTCTCTGTCTGGTTGTAGGCATTATAGTCCGTAAGTGTTTCGTTAGCTCTTTTCCCTTTTCTCATAAAATCTATAGCTGTGTGAGAAGCAATGGATGATAGCCACGGTCCCATCTTGTTTGGATCAAGAACCGAATCTAGTTTTTTATACGCTTTAATAAACGTTTCTTGAATAATATCCTCTGTAAGGTGAACATCCCTGCTAATTTTAAAAGCAATGGTATACACTCTCTTATAAAACATTTGATAGATTGTTGTAAAATCCAATAATTCTAAATGAAGGCTGCTTGTTGGCACGCGGTTCTTCTCCCTCCTTTACTTTAGCTGCTGTTTTACAAATTCGGGTACAAACGGTTCTGTAAAATGACCTACTTCTGTATAACTTCCATTTTTATAATAAAGGGCTAATGTATACTCTCCTTTATCTCCATGGCTGTAATTGCTCAATACTTTCTCAAGATCGTCTTTCTCAGTAACTTTTATTGCATCTCCTTGCTGTATCTTTTCATCAACCCATTGTTCATCTACTTCTTGTGTCATTGGGTCTCTTTCCACCTTCGTCTCTTTAAATATAACGGCATAACGCAGATCATCCCCAGTAACAATAGCATCCTTAAGCATATCTTTAGATTTCAACAAGTCTTTAAGTTTTTGATAACTTGGTTTGAATTCGAGTTGAACCATTTTTTTATGAACAGACACCTCTATAAAAGAAAGAGAGGCGCGCTCTGTTGTCATATCTTCAAATGTTTGATTTTGCATATCTGCTTGAATCACTTCAATGATTTCAGAAACTTCTTTCGGATCAGAAACAGTCAACATTTTAGAGATACGACCAGAAGGCTGGAACCGTATTAAGTCTACATCTGGGCCGTCAACCGTTAATAGTGGGTAATTATGTTCTTTATATTCCATTGATTCATAAATAGGCTTTAAGTAAGAGCTGTATGACTGTTTAGATGCTACTTTAAATTCACGTACTTGCTTGCTGCCGTCTTTAAGTTCATAAAGAATAAAAATCTGTTCATTCGCGTTTTTCGGAATTTTTTCCGAGATTAATTGTTGATGAAGATCATGTACGGCTTGTATATTTTCTGGATCTGAATAACTCTTTTTCTTATTCACAAAAAAGGTTAAGTCATCTTCCCTTGCTTCGTACTCATAATGATTATCACCTATATAAAAACTTTGAATTTCCTCTATTTCTGGCAATCTACTTTCATAGCCTGTTATATCGAATTGGAAAAGTAAAAAGAAAATGGCTGTTGTCGCAGCATATATGCCAAACCCTCTTATATTCTTGAATACTCTCCATGTTTTTTCCACAATCATTTGAGCTACGAAAAATCCGATTAATGAACCGATTGCGTAACCGAACAATATCCATAAAAAGTGGTGCTCGGTTTCTCCAAAATACACTCCTCCAAAAAGCATCATGCAAAATGTTGTCCCATAGATAAAGACTGGCTTAAGTTGTGGAAAACCAAGAGCTTGTGAAACCATTTCAATTTTGCGGAGCTTGTAAAGCTGTAAGGCAAATATATACAGAAGAATACTTAAAAGAAAATAGATTAGGATTTCGATAGACTCCATTGTATTGTTCGTTAATCGATCCACAATTGTAAACGGCGAGTATTTCTCAAACTGTTTATTTAAATAATAATCACCAGGAAAACCGTGCAATAGAAACGATAAATTAAACGCAATCAAAACACTAATGCCGAGGGGAAAAATCAGTAATATGAATGAAAATAGCCCCTGGATAGCCGATATCCCTGTTATCATGCCAACGAATACGGTCGCCAAAAAGGTAAACACTGTCATGACCACCGTAATTAACACCCATTCTCCCAGTTGGATTAAAGTAAAATAATTCTCTGTGTTCAGTGAGCTATACAAGATCAAAAGAATGATACTGACCATGATTATAGGGACTATTAAAATGAGAACGCCCATACTTACAAAATGATTGTATAAATTTAAGCGTTTTATCGGTAAGCTGTGCATAAAATCAGCAGCGTTCTTTACATGCAAATAACGAAACAAGAATATGGCGAGAAGAATGGGTATTCCGAACATAAGAAAAACTTGAATCTCTAATTGATAATCAAATAAATTGGAAGGAGATTGATAATAATCTTCATTTACACTTGTATAATTCATCAACATCCTTAGTGGAATTGCAAAGACCAACCCTAAAAAGTAGACGATTCCAAGCCATCCTGTATTTCTAAGACTCTGTTTAATTATTTCTCTATTAAACCAAGATGTTTTTGATGGCATATCCCACACCCCCCATTTCATAAATAAAGATCTCTTCTAGAGTTAGAGGCAATATATCGAAAATGTCGGGTTCAAACGTTTTAAAATGCATCATAACGTCGGCTTGATTTCCTCTTACGATACACAATAAAACACTTCCTCGTTCTTCTTTAAATAAAAGATCAACATTATCAAAGAGCTTGTTCGGCACGTTCTTTTTAAAAGCAACCTGAACTTTATGAACATCGGACTTTAAGTCGTCCAAATCTTTTTCAAGGATAATTGAGCCTTTATGCAAAATCCCGATGTGATCGCAAATATCCTCTACTTCCCGCAGGTTGTGAGAAGAAATCAGCACCGTCATTTCTCTTTCCGCAACATCTTGAACGAGCAGGTTTTTAACTTTTTTTCTCATAACCGGATCTAATCCATCTAACGGCTCATCCAACACTAGAATTTCAGGCATTGCAGACATCGCGAGCCAAAAAGCAACCTGCCTCTGCATCCCTTTCGATAATTTATGGATTTTTTTATCTATGTCAATCTCAAAGACATCACTTAATCTTTGGAATCGCTCTTCATTCCACTGTGTATAGATATTTCTATAGAACTCTGCCATTTGTCTAATCGTATATTGCGGAAAGAAATATAAGGTGTCTGGCAAGAAAACAACTTTATCTTTTATTTGTATCTGTTCAAATACCGGACTGTCATCAATGAACACATGGCCTTTGTCTTGAGTTAAGATGCCGCTAATAATTTTTAGAAGAGTCGTTTTTCCCGCTCCATTTGATCCAAGCAGCCCATAAATCGAGCCTTTATCTATTGAGAAATGGACTTCCTTTAATACGGATTGATTCTCAAAACGTTTGCTTACATTTTTAACGTTAATCAATCGAACTGCCTCCCCCTAAAGATGATTCAATATCAGAAATGATTGTTTCCAGTTCATTTGAAGTAACCCCCAAATACATGGCTTCTGTTAATAATCTGATTAGTTCTTTCTTTACTTTTTCCAGCTTTTCCGTATTTACAGATTTGACCGTTGCATTGACAAAACTGCCTTTTCCTTTAATGGAATAAATGTATCCTTGTGTTTCTAGTTCTCTATATGCTTTTTGTATCGTATTAGGATTAATCGTTAACTGCTGGGCAAGTGTTCTTACGGATGGTAGCTGCTCATCTACTTTTAATACGTCATTCATAATTAGCTCCTTTAGCTTATCAACAAGCTGTTCATAGATCGGCTTTCGGCTTCGAACGTCTAAGTCGAACATTTACACCCTCCCATCTCAACAATCTGTATTTACTGTATTATTATTATTAGTACAGTTTTGATTATATACCATATATGTATAATGTGGAACTTTTTTCAAAAAAAAAAAAACAACTCTATAGAGTTGCTATCCTTCAATAACGTTTTCTTTATTTTTCTTCAAGGTTACAGCTACTGTCGTTCCTTTTCCGGAAATGCTTTCTACCTTTAAGCTTCCCTCATGCTCCGTAATAATTTTATTGCTAATAGTAAGGCCTAGACCAATTCCTTTTTCTTTATTCGTAAAAAACGGGACACCGATACTTTTCAAACGTTCTTTTTCAATACCGACACCAGTATCGGCAAAAAGCAGTTTTACTGTATTATCCTCCATTTCTTCAATGGCAATTGATAATACACCACCTTGGCTCATTGCCTCAATTGCGTTTTTTATAATGTTAATAAATACTTGCTTGATCTGATTCTTTTCACATGACACGAATACATTCTTTTCCTTAAACAACAAACGAATTTCTACATTATATAAGTTGGCTTCTGAAGAAAGGAGCATCACGGTATCTTGAAGCAGTTGAACTAGATTCACTTCATTTTCATAATGCATGGCATCCGGTTTCGCCAGTGCCATAAATTCGTTCACAATGTGCTCAATCCTGTTCAATTCTTCATAAATAACTTCATGATAAAAATGGTGTTTTTCATTGTCGATCTCCCCATTTTTTAACAGGGTAAACAATCCTTTAATAGAGGTAAGAGGATTGCGGATTTCGTGTGCCACACCTGCTGCCAGTTCTCCAACTACCGCTAACTTTTCACTATTCCGAATGTATTCTTCTGATACTCTCTTTTCAGTAATGTCACGTGAAATAAAAACGAGACCTTCAACTTCGCCCGCTTCAGTAAACATCGGCATTCCTTTTCCTTCAAGGTACACAGCATGACCTGACGCATGTATTTTACGATAAACGTGTGGAGGGGGCTTTTCTGAGTCACAAATTAATTTAAGATATTGCCGTACGGAAGCATGATCTTCAGGATGGATAAAGTTGAACACGGAATGACCCATAATCGATTTCGGATCGATTCCCAAAATGTCACTATAGGAACGGGAAGCGAAAAGATATTCTCCATGAGGATTCACTAAACAAATAAGATCATTACTATGTTCAAGGATAATTCTGTGTTTGTATTCGCTTTTCTTTAATGCACGTTCTGCTATTTTGCGCTTTGTTATTTCTCTAGACGCAACAATCGCATATCGATATGAATGATCTTCATTTACTGGAGTTCCCTGTGACTCGAGCCAAATGTAAGAACCATCCTTTTTCCTATACCGATACTCGACCGTTAATGGAATTTGCTCGCTAATCATTCGCATAAACTTGGAAATTACATAAGGTTGGTCTTCCGGGTGAACGAGTTCAAAAGGTGATCTTCCAACTGCTTCTAGCTGCGAGTATCCTGTCACCCATTCATAGGAAGGCGTCAGGAACGTAAAAACACCCTGATCATTAACGATTCCAACAATATCAATCATATTTTCGGTTATAAGCTTTAAATGATTTAATGTTTCCATTTTCTCATTTTTTTGTTTGGTAATATCTCGAATAAACATTTGAGTAGCATTAGATGAAAACATTAGCGGAATTCCAATCACTTCTAATAGTACATGGTTTCCTTTTTGGGTAATCCATGTCTGTTCAATGGGTAATTGTACAATACCATTGTTACAAGACTTTATTCTTTCTTCTACAATCCCATGTAATTCTGAAGGAAGATTGTCCCAGATTGGCTTTCCGATGATGTCTTCTTCCACTTCTAATATCTTTTTAGCTGCAGGGTTTAAATAGATCCATTTGCGGTCTTCCTGGACAAGAAAAGGAGTCTCAGAATGTTCAACTTGTATATCATATCTTTTAATTTGATTAATGAGTTCGTCTGCTGTATTTAGATGACCATCTGGAAATTTCATATCCACCCTCCAACGTTTATCATTTTTTCAAGAGACGTTAGTCTACTTATTTAAATTATAAACATACGTGGTTTTATTAATAAAGAAATTTTTGTTTATTTATTCTGTATGTTAAAAAAATTCACATAGAGTAAAACTAAAGGGAATCATTTATTACATGAGGGAGTTTTAGCTTTTTTTCGAAAATACGTTTGCTTTGTTCGAAGGAAAGATGTGCATGTTTAAGCGCCGTTCTTCTATCTTTGTTCGTTTGACTAGCCACTATAATTTGATCATGATTGATATAAAGCATGCTTATAATGACGGTAGTTTTGTGAGGATATTGAAAGATATCAATATCTATTAACTCGCCTCCTTTTATTACTCGAAAAAAACGGTACCGCGGGGAACTCTTCATCTCCTCCAACCCCTTTTCATTTTTTCAAGCATGATGTGTTATTCATAAAAGTTTTATTAATTATACAATAATAGAATGAGTAAAAATTGTCAATATATTCTGTCAATTTAAGTCGATTTCCTGGGGAATAAGTAGTGGATTTTGTAATTATATAGAAGATAGTTAAGAAATAACGGGGAAAATGACCTGTCTTTTACTAGTTTTTCATACGGAAGTATTCTTTCTTTTCTTTTCTTCGATTCGTCTAATACAAAGACGAGTATTTCCTCTTTCCTAAAGCTATCTTTCACCTTGTTCTAATTTACGAAATAGAGCAGTCATCTTTGATGACACTGAAAAAATCTACTATTATAATGTTTAGTGGGGTAATCTCCGCTACTGGTACTCGTTTTGTTGGTTGGCTCAAAATTATCAAAAACGAATGCCCTTTTTACCCACGTTTGGAGTGTATTTATGACTTATGCAAAAGAAAAAGGTTTGGAGCACTATCGATTCAAATCAGATGGTAAAGAACATGTAAAAGCTGTGTACCCTATCCAAAACGCAAATAGGTACCACAGCCGTCTAAATGGCTGTATTAGAAGATTCAATGGCGTGGCGAGTAAGTACCTCGACCACGTTTCTATTCTCCACCTAATCAGACATCGGAATGACAATAGAACTGTAAGTAATTATCGTGGATAGTTGCCTGTTCCCGACGGGTGCTGAGGATTGCCTTTGTATCCATGCTTTTCAATAAGGAACAAAAGAGAGTTGGAGGGGCTAAAACATGTACATAAGTAAAATCAGCCAATTAAAGCGAGTGAATGAAGTTAGAAATCCTAGGAATATCGTGTTTTTTGATTTTGACGAGACTTATTTCCCTCATGAAATTGATTCATATCGATATGAAAAGCTTAGTGAATTAGAGGACTATTTGTTACAAAAAGCAGAGGAAAAGCAACTGGTTTTTGGATGGGTCACAGGTAGCAGTATTGAATCGGTTATCAATAAAATGGAGAAAGGAAGACTTACATTATTGCCTCATTTTATAGCAAGCAACTTAGGTACTGAAATAACTTATTTTTACGACAATTGTTTTAATAAAGAAGACTCCACTTGGGAAAAAATGTTAAACGATAAGGAGTTCTCATCTTCCGTAGTCGAAAGTATCGTGAACGTACTGTATAAAGAGCACGGAATTATGTTAGAAGGACAAACTAATTTAGGTGGTTCTAAGTATAAGAAAAACTTCTATTACCGAGAGGAAAGCCCCTCAATAGATGTGCTAAACTTAGAAACAATAAGAAGGTTAGCAAACAATAAAGGCATATTAGTGAATATAAACAAATGTAATCCTATGGCTGGCGATCCTGAAGATTGTTATGATATTGATTTCATCCCCTTAGGAACTGGTAAGGATAAAATAGTAGAATTTATGCTTAATAAGTATCAAGTTACCAAGAATAATGCGTACGCTTTTGGAGACAGTGGCAATGATTTGCTAATGCTCAATTCAGTGGAAAATGGATTCTTAGTAGAAAATGCTACTGTAGAAGCTAAATCCAAGCATAGTAAAATTTCGCTTGGGAGTTATTCTGAAGGAATATTAAACACATTGCACTCTTTAAATCAGAATTAATGGAGAGTTTAAATATAAAGAAAATCGGAATTGTAGGTGTCTATTACATTTTTTTATGAAAATGTTTTATTCCATTAATGAAGGGAACCCAATCGTAGGGTTCCCTTTCTTATCAACAATAAGCTTAACATAGCTTTCCATTTTGACTGTTTTTTCATTATGCTTCTTTTTCAACTAAGCTTTGTTCTTGTTCTTGTGGTGTATCCGTTTGTTCTTGAAGTGCTTTTTTAGACACTTCAATTTTTTTCACTTGATGTCCATCAATTTCAATGACTTTAAAATCATAACCTTCATAGGTAATGACTTCTTGTTCCTGAATTTCAGAATTCTGAGACAGAACCCAGCCGCCAATTGTATCCAGCTCACTGTCGTCCATGGAAAGCCCGTAAATATCATTAACCTCTGAAATCAGTACTTTACCATCAAGATGCTTTACATTTGGACCGATTGCTTGAATCATTGGTGACTCATCATCATCAAATTCATCACGAATTTCTCCAACCAACTCTTCCAAAATATCTTCAATTGTAACAATACCTGCTGTACCACCATATTCATCAACAAGTACAGCCATATGAAAACCTTTTTTCTGGAGCTTTAACAATGTTTCTTTAATTGGTGTATTTTCAAAAACATTAAGTGTTGGGCGAATGTAGTGGTCAAGAGGGAACTCTTTACCTTTAATCAAATCAAAAAAGATCTCCTTAGCATTCACCATACCTAGTACATGATCTTTATCTTCACCCACAACGGGGTAGCGTGTATATTTTTCTTCAGCAATGATATCGATGTTTTCTTGCATTGTATTATCAACATACATACAAACCATTTCTGTACGAGGGACCATAATCTCTTTTGCAGTTCGGTCATCAAATTCGAAAACCTTTTCTACATAACTAAATTCTGATTTATTGATCTCACCGCTTTTATAGCTTTCACTTAAAATTAAACGCAATTCTTCCTCTGTGTGTGCCATATCATGTTCTGATGCTGGTTTCAGCCCGAACAGTCTTACTAAGAGCTGAGCACTTCCGTTTAAGAACCAGATAAAAGGATACATCACTTTGTAAAAAGCAATTAATGCAGGTGATAGCAATAAGCTTATTGATTCAGCTTTTTGAATAGCAACCGTTTTGGGTGCCAGTTCACCAAGAACCACATGTAAAAAAGTAATGGACGAAAATGCAATAGCAAATGACAACGTGTGAACAATTGCAGGACTTAATTCCATGCTTTCAAAGATAGGACCGAGTAGTGCTTCTACCGTCGGTTCACCTAACCAACCTAATCCAAGGGCTGTAATCGTTATTCCCAACTGACAGGCAGATAATGATCCATCAAGGTTTTCGATAACCTTTTGTGCAGCGATTGCCCGTTTGTTTCCTTCCTCAGCTAGCTGGTCAATACGTGACTTCCGGATTTTAACGATAGCAAACTCTGCTGCAACGAAAAAAGCGGTTAATAGAATCAAAATTCCTACTGCAAATAATTTCAATAAGGTCAAACTGTCCAAAAAGACTCCTTATACCCCGATGTATTCTGGGATATAAGTTGTCACCTCCTAGGTTTTATAAATTTTATTAATTTAGAAAAGTATATCATAAAATACAAGAACTTACTGATAAAACAACTTCCACTTCTTTTACATCCTCAAAAAAATAGTAGTGATATTTCCATTTCACATTTTATCATGATATATTTACGTTGATTTCTTTGTTGAAAGGTGACCTTGCATATGGATTTTAAAGAATTTTTGATTTATGTTTTTTTAGGAATGGTTCAAGGATTTACTGAACCGATTCCCATCTCGTCGAGTGGACATCTTGTTATTGTTCAGCATTTTATGGGGATCCAAGTAAAGGATCTAAATTTTGAGGTTTTGGTGAACTTTGCTTCGTTGCTGGCTGTCCTGCTCGTTTATAAAGAAGATCTGTACAAGCTTGTAAAAAACACGTTCTCTTTTTTACTAACACGAAAAAAGGAATACAAAACGGACTTTCTGTTTTCTGTATACCTTATTTTAGCGACCATTCCTGTTGCTGTGCTGGGTATTTTGTTCGAAGATTTAATTGGGACAAAATTAAAAGGCATTCAGCAAGTTGGTTTCGCACTCCTTGCTACAGCAGTTGCTTTGTATTTAATACGAAATCTAAAAGGCTATAAAGGAGACAAACGTTTAACTGTAAAAGATGCAGTTGTTGTTGGTTTCGCACAAGCCGTAGCTTTAATTCCAGGCATCAGCCGTTCAGGTGCTACCATCGTAGCTTGTATGGCACTCGGTATGAAGCAAGATACTGCATTACGTTTCTCTTTCTTCTTATATATCCCTGTTAGTCTAGGAACTTTTATTATGTCAGCTGGTGATCTTGCGAGTGCAGATAATTTCCGAACTATGCTGCTTCCTTATATAGGAGCGTTCATAGCCTCGCTGGTTTTTTCCTATTTTTCATTGAAATGGTTTATGGGGATCATGAAACGAGGAAATCTTGGTTATTTCGCTTTATATTGTCTACTAGCTGGAGTGTTCATCGTCTTTTATTTTTAAAAAAAGAGTGCTTGAGAAACTTCTCTCAAGCACTTTTATTTTGTGAATGTATAGCGGTAAAGTGAGATATCATCCGCATAAATTTCTTCTACTAGCTTAACTGCCTGTTTATCATATAGACTCTCATAACTAGGCAAGGGTTTTACGTTATTCAGATCTTTTAGTTGGATAATTGTATTTTGGTGCTGTCCCATAATCTTCATATGATGGTTATGATGATGCGGTGACTCTTTAAACAACGAAAGAGGTGACTTCGTCAAACGATATCTTCTTTCAATGTTATTTATGGAAGCTTGAAATGACTCTAGTCGAATGTACCGGTTTATGGCCGTTTTTTCTCCAGATACCGATTGTTTATAAAGGTGTAGATCAGGCTGTACATCTTCTGTAAAAACCTCTTTTACTAAGTTTAGAAATTGAATAAAAGATAGTCCAGATTCCGCTAAATGTTTACGATTCATTCCTAAGAAATGAGGGTTTTTGATAACGGCATAAAAGGAACTGACCGCACGTTTATACGGATTACGGATAAGTTTAATGTATTCTTTTTTTGAATGTAAAATGTTCGTAGCGAAAGAGGGATGGTTTCGATTTGCCTGAAATACTTCTAACCGATATTTATGCACCCATGGACTGTATTCCAGCGCTTTCTCTAAATGACCTATATGATAGAAAAACCATTTCATGAGGCTAGTACAACCACTTTTAGGGGTCCAAAATAAGACAACCGGAAAATTCTCATGATACAGCGGGGGAGTTTTCTTAATTAGTTGTTCAACAACTTGTTTGTTTGAAAGCAAGGTTAACAAATCCCATCATTTTTTCTATATTACATGCGAATTCTGTATAAAATGTGAATCTGAATCCACCCTCTGTTCTTCTCCTTCTGTTAAAAAACTTTTCCATAAAAATGTATGCATCCACCCTGCCAAATGTACAAGCTATTTCTGCTAAACGACGTATTCTAATAAGTGAAAGGAGTTGATCATCATGCCTATCATTTCTTTCGGAGCAAGCGTTCCTACTAATGGAAGTCAATCACTGAATCGTGTGATTCCTAACACACCAAAAGCTATACGTGTAGCTGAATTTGGCCTAAGTGTCCCTCGGCCACAAGCAAAGGTACATCTTCACGCAACTATTGGCGTAACTTCCCTCGTAGTTAACCCGACTATTCTATTTCAAGTATTTCGTAATAGCCAAGTTATCTTTTCCATGCGCCACCAGACTACTGTAGCGGTTGGCGAAAGTGAAAGCGTCAGTTTTCATGCTGTAGACCTTAATCCGCCAACTGGTTATCACGCATACTATTTTACAGCGAAAGTTGAAAACCCTACACTCGGAACAAACCAAGCAAGTGAAGTTGGTCCTGTTACTTTTACTGGTTTAAATTACACGGAATAACTAAGACAGCACCTCAAATTTGGGGTGCTTTTTAATGTCTGCTTTTTAAAATATGGAAGACATATCCATATGGAAGTGGTATCTTTAGATAAATACTAATAGAAAGGATGCTGACCTTTAGTGGATTTTGTTTTAGACAACAAGTGGGCTTTTCTAATTCTTGCAGAAGTTATTTTCTGGGTATCTACTCTTTCATTTTTAATCGTGAGGTATTGGTTTAACCTAAAACGATTGAGCCTTATTTTCTTCATCCTCTTTCTCGTAAATGATCTGTGGATAGCTACAATGGGGTACTTTGATTACTTGAGGACAGGTGAATTTTCAGCGTATCAGATTATTATCTTGATCGTCATTGCATACGCTTTTCTTTACGGTAAAAGTGATTTTAGAAAGCTGGACGGATTTATTCAGCGTAAAGTGGCAAAGTGGCGCGGTTTGTCAGAGCCTGAATTGGTACATCAAGGTTCTTTACACGGAATGGAACATGCCAAGCAAGAAAGAAAAAACATGTATGCTCACTTTGTCGTTTTTTTCACCGTTCAACTTTTGTTTTTTTTCATGTTCGGCTTTTCTGATGAAGTGAGAAACATTAAAATGGATACCTTTTTTAGCGAATGGTATCAACAAGCTGAAACTTCTTTATTTTATCGAAATGATACAGCAAACAATATTACCCGCATATGGGCTCTTATCTTAATGATCGATATAGTCATTTCCCTTTCTTATACGTTGTTTCCGAAAAAAGAAAAGTTCCCTTCTCGGGCAGCATAAATAAAAAGAGTGCCACCAAAAGATAATAGACTTTTGGAGCACTCTCTTTTTATGCCTGTTTACTTGTTTGTTTAGATGTTTCCACTCGTTCATTCCCCATAAAAAAGATGACCACTGCAGAGATAACAATAGGAATGAGAGCATATGTGAAAACGGTTGTAATGGATTCTGACATAGAGGTCGTCAACCCGTTAAGGATATCCTCAGGAATCTTTGATCGTTCTTCCGCTTGAAAAACTTTTTGTGGATCGATGTCACCTAAAGCCCCACCTTGTCCTTTAAGGTTTTCACTTAGTCTTTCATAAAAGAAACGGTTCTGTAAGGCACCGAAAATGGTAACACCCAGTGTCATACCTAGTGAACGAAGAAAAGCATTTGTTGAGTTGGCAGATCCTCGGAAACGAAACTCCATGTTATTGATTGTGGCAGCTGGCAGCAGTGAGAAGGAGAATCCCATACCGAAGCCTACTGTAATCATAAACAGGGTCAGCATCATGCGTGACGTTTCAGGCGTCATCCCACTCAGCATAAACATCCCTGTGAAATAAGCGATAACGGAAACGATCATCAAATTACGGAACGTGGTTTTTGTTTGAAAAATACCGCCTACCATGCTCCCTGCAACTGATCCAAGCATCATTGGAGTCAATACCATCCCCGCACTTGTAGCGGAACCTCCATAAACGGCCTGGACGAAAATCGGAATAAAAACTGCCAGAATGATAAACGTGCTTCCATATAGAAAGCCAAGAATTTGTGAGGTTGCAAAAAGGCGTTTTTTAAACATCCAGAATGAAATAATGGGTTCAGACGCTTTTTGCTCTACTGCAAAGAAAACGATAAAAAAGACAGTAAACGTCGTAAACAATGCAACGATCGGCGTGGAATCCCACGCATATGTTTTTCCACCCAGCTCAAGGGCGAACATTAAACTCACAACAGCTACGACTAAAGTGGCTGCACCCCACCAGTCGATTTTTTGTTCCCTTGGCTCAAGCGATTCTTTGTAATATCGGAAAATGAAATAGAAGGAAGCTGCTCCAATGGGTACGTTTATATAAAACACCCAGTGCCAGCTGATAGCATCTGTAATGAAAGCTCCAAGCAACGGACCTAGCACACTCGATGTTCCAAAAACAGCTCCAAGGAGTCCTGTCATCTTTCCACGTTTCTCAGGCGGAAAAATATCAAATACAATCGTGAACGCGATCGGTAAAAGCGCTCCTCCACCTATTCCCTGAATCGCACGAAAAGCAATGAGCTGTTCCATCGTTTGTGCCAGTCCACAAAGTGCTGAACCAAAAAGGAATACAACAAGCCCAAAGATAAAGAAACGCTTTCTTCCATACATGTCAGAAAGTTTGCCGTAGATCGGCATCCCCGCCATAACAGCGACCATGTATGAACCTGTGACCCAAACAAATTTATCGAATCCACCAAGATCGGCAACGATGGTCCCCATCGCTGTTGCAACAATGGTATTATCCATAGCAGCCATTAAAATACCAAGCAATAAGCCAGCTACAACTAATTTAAGATTACTCTCCTTATGTACCAATCTAGCCATCTCCTAACCTGTAAACCCATATCAAGTATACTTAATAAAATTAAGTATACTTGATTAATGGGGGACTGTCCCCCAACAATTTATTTCCCATTTTAATTTTCAGATTTTGCATAGGGTGTTTTCTTCTTTTACTATACTAAATTTAAATCCTTTCTCTTTTCGCTCCTATCCATTAGCCATTATTTCCTAAACTTCGTAAATATAAAAAGAAGACAGCACTTCAATGAGCGCTGTCTACCTTTAAACAAGAAGTGTGACGTGAAACATTCTTTCCTTTACACTAGAAACAAGTGAAGAAAAGGAGAAAATCAGATGACTCAACATGTTTTTCATTTACAAGCACATTGGCCAGGCGGACGAAATGATACGGGAACATTAGAGACGAAAAACCTAAAAACATCCATTTCTATTCCACCTGAGATGGATGGACCAGGCGTTGGGACAAACCCTGATGAGATGCTGCTCGGTGCAGCGGCGACTTGCTACATTATTACATTGGCTGCGATGATGGAAAGAAGCAAAATAGAAAAGCTTGATTTAACGATGGAATCAGAGGGTTATGTTGAGGTTATCAATGAAATTATTACGTATAAGAGAATTGTTCATAAACCAGTTGTTACATTAAAAAAAGAAACATCTAAAAAAATTTCGACAATGCTCCAAAAACTTGCGATAAAAGCTGAAAATTCGTGTATGATTTCGCGGGCATTGCAAGGTAATGTCGACGTGGAAGCTATTTTGACGATAACATATCATTTGGATGACGGTTATTAGGACTTAGGTTACCTGTACTTTCCAAACTTATTATGATAGCATAAAAGTTAAGAAAGTAAAATATTTCATTATTTGGGTTCCTAGCGAGATCCCCCATAATAGAAAGGGGATGATGTATCATGAACCAACAAGATGTGAAAGCTATACTTTTAAATTTACAAAGCAAACAGTATATCGAATCTGATATCACTCACACTTTTAGCGAAAACAACGCAGCCGTTTTTTCAGTAAAGTACATGAAAAACCTAAAAACATTTGAGGTCATCCGGATTGAAACAAATTCCCTAGAAACGTTTCATGACGTCGATTCTGCTGTTGATTGCATCAGTGCTATGATTTATAAATAGAAAAAGTTTTAACTCTTATTATAAGAGGTTCTCATTAAATGAGCAGCCTCTTTTTTGTTTATTTTTTTCTGTAAAGAACCCAGTCATTATCATGAATTACATTGAACTCGGGTTGTGTGTTTGTCATTACATAAACCATACCTTCGTGCTCCCCGTTATTTGTTTCCACTTTTACTAATACCCTCTCATACAGATTATCTTTGGCTTTTTATTGAAAACCTTCCAATCTGTCCAGCTTTTTAAGCTGATCAGAAGTTACCTTATATAGATCACCTTTTACTGGCAGAGCTCCTTTTTCCAACAGCAACGCAGGATAGCCCCACCTTGTGTCAAAAAGTTGTCCTTGAATCCAACAATTTTCCTCCAAACACACAGCCTGATGTAACAAATGGTGATGTTGTTCGCCCTTCCTGAGCGTTCCATAGACAAAAATAAGGTGATTACTCATGCGGTACCTCCTTTATTGCTAGATGAATACCTATTGCATGTAGAGAGAAAATTTATGAGCCCTAAACGAACATTTATGAGCCTTCAAATTTGTTTATGAACCCTAACTAAAAATTTATGATCCTTCAAAATAATTTATAGGCTTTTCGACAAAGCTCCTGCACCAAATCAACAAAAAAATAATCAAAAACTCACCCTTTTGGCATAAGTCTTTGATTATGTTTTTTGTTTTTTCAATTTTCGGGTCCCAATTATCAACAAGATCAATAATAGAACGATACCAAATGTAAAATCATAATAGGGCCATTGTTCTACAAATACTGTCCCTAAATACAGACTGTTATCTGTAATGATTAAGGATAGGGAGAGAGTAATGATACTCATGGGAACAACAAGAAATTTATAGTCTTTAAACTTAAACAATTGGGTTGTCCCTAAACAAGATGCATAAAAATAGAGAATCATCTTAAAGAAGATTGTAATGAACCAGATACCCGCAAGGAGGGCTTCTACCCTTTCAATAATGTCACCTGCTGTGATTTTGGTGGCTAATTTATATCCAGAATACGTTTGATTTGACGTCATTTCAGAGCCCAATACAAGAATGGACAACAGGGTAAATACAACCAGCACAAGTCCACCAAGTCCCGCTCCAATAAACAAACTTCTTTGGATCTCATGTTTGTTTTTCACAAATGGCAAGTACATCAGGATCATAAAAGTTTCTATAAAAGGGTAAGAAGTAAACGGTATTGCTCCCCTTAAAATGGGTTTAATTCCACCTTCAAAGACTGGTTTTACATGTTCTGGATCGATTTGAGGTACTAATAACGCTAGTAAGAAAGTAAACAATAACACAAGCCAAGGGAAAAATATCTCTACACTTCTTGCGATTGATTCTAATCCCATTCTTACAGCGTAGCCCACAACTACGATCATTAATATCATAATAGCGGTAATAGGCGTCTCGACCATAATTTGAGAAGTCATGAAATCTCCAATTTCTCTTAACAATGCGCCAATTGAAATCATTCCATAAAAGATAACGAGTAATGCTACGATTGAGCCAATCCATTTGCCCAATAAAGTGAGGATGTTTTCTATCAAAGTATGTTCTGGATACATTCTTCCAACTCTGTGGTAGAGAAAGACAATAGCCGCTCCAAAAAAAAGGCTAAGGATTCCTGATATCCAAGCATCTTGTTTAGCTTCACCTGCTACAATTGTGGGAAGAATGAGGACAGAATCACCCATTGTAAAAATTAAAAATAAAATACTCAACTGTCGAGAAGAAATCTGCCCGTTATCTAGCATTCGCTTTCCCTCCTTACGTTAAAAATCCATAAACCACTTCACTGATCGGTGTATAAATGTACTCCATCGCTTTTAAAGGATTTGGTATCGCAACGCCCATAAGGTTTGCCGTTAAAAGTCCTGACCCAAGCAGAACAAAGCCGATATAAAACATGCGCTCTCTCTTAAATTCTTTCTTTTTCAGTTGAGGAATTTCAATGAGAGAAATTATTAGGAGACAGCTAACGATGTAAAAGAATTTCAACATGAGTTATTCTTCCAACTCCTTCAATAACGATTGATTCACTTTACCGAATACCCGGATTTTTGTTTCAACTTTTATGTCTACCTCTAATGATGTAAATTCTTGATCCCAGTTTTTCTTTAATGCTGCCCATTCTTTAGGATTAGACTTATGAATAGTAGAACCGAAGCCAAAGACATCCGTTTTTTCCTTTTGAGCTTTTTTTATCGCTTTGTCCATCAATGCTATTATCTTTTTTGCGCTTTCCTTTTCAATTTGTTTAATCGTAGTTTGTTTTGAAATGTCCCAATCACATTCCACATCGGCAATGTTCTGATCTAGTTTTAAAGAAATAGAAATCTTAGGTTTGTGGTTTACGACATTTCCTTTGATTTTAGCCTCTGTACGGATCACTTCCATCGTAATGTTCCCGCCACCTGGACATTCCAAAAATCCAACCGTACTCTTTACATTACCTAAGATGTAATTGTAACCTTTACTTTCATCCACATTTAACCAGCCTACTAGCTTATCTTTTTTAAATAAAGCGATATCTGAAGCAACCAATCGGGCATCTGGATAGATTTTTGATACACTTGATGAATTTTTACCACTCTCTTTGTTACCATGTACTTGAATCCCTCCTAAAACAGGATTCTTGCCTTCTACTAGTAAATCTTCAATAAATTCATCAATATCAATTGCTACGGTAGGTGCCCATGCTTTTTCTGAAACTTCTAGCGTCTGAAAAACATGGTTTGCCGGTATTTTTTCAACAGGCGTAAAAATTTGCAATATATCTTTAGCCTTTTTTGTTTTCGAAACGACCATAAAAAAGTCGGAACGAAATTCCTGGTCTCTCCAAATCATATCAAGCGTTTTTCCCACACCTTCTTTTGCGATCTCCTTACTAAAGATGAGTAACCTTAGGTGACCAAAGTACGTTTTTCTCGAAGAGGTTTTAATGATTTTACGAATGGCTTCAAACAGCGTTTTACCTGATGCAGAGTAAACGGAAACCGGTGTATGTAATGCCCCACCGTTTTGTTGATTAGAGATCTGACTGGGATTTACCACTTGAACAGAAACATGATATCCCTTTTTCGATTTGTCCACTGCCATTGCTACAGCAAGAGACATCTCATTTAGTTCTCTTCGATTCCAACAACCTGATAAAACGGAGAGCAATAAAGCGGAAATTACAAACAATGTAACAAACCTTTTCATGATATCACCCTAATGCTTTTGAGACTTTTTATTATCAACACGTGTTGTGTTGTGTTGAGCGATTAAGCTCGGACGGTTAAGTAATCCCCACTGAGGCAAGCGAAAAATGGTATCTTTTTGATCTTTTAAAACAAAAGGTCCGAATGGCGTCATGTAAGGAACACCGAACGATTTTAAACTGCTCAAATGAAGAACGAGGGCAAAAATTCCTACTGTAATCCCAAGTAATCCGAAAGAAGCAGCTAACATCATAAAAATAAATCTCAAAATTCTAAGGGAGATGGCCATATTATAAGAAGGAATAACAAAGCTTGCGATTGCGGTTATGGAAACGACGATTACCATTGATGGGGAAACAATTCCTGCCATAATAGCAGCTTCTCCAATAACGAGGGCTCCTACGATAGAGACCGCCTGTCCAACGGTTCTTGGCATACGAACACCCGCCTCTCTTAATATTTCAAATGCGACCTCCATCATTAATGCTTCAATAAGAGCTGGAAATGGAATACCCTCCCGTTGCGCAGCGAGGCTGATAAGAAGAGAGGTTGGCAGCATTTCCATGTGATAGGTCGTTATCCCAATATATAAGGCTGGACCAAACAAAGCGATAATAAAGCAAAACAAGCGAAGCATCCGAAGCAGTGACGAGATATCAGCACGTTGATAATAATCTTCTGACACCTGATAAAACTGAATAAATAATGCAGGCACCAAAAGAACAAAAGGAGTTCCATCTACAAATATCGCAATTCGTCCTTCTAGCAATCCTCCGGCAATCACGTCTGCCCTTTCCGTACTAAATACAGTTGGAAATGGTGAATACGTTGTATCCTGAATGAACTCTTCAATATTGCCACTTTCTAATATTCCATCTACATCAATTTTATCTAACCGTTCTCGTACTTCCTTAAGTGCCTTTTCATTTGCGATGCCTTTCAGGTACATGATGGCTACATCCGTATGTGTAATACGGCCAACCTGAGTAGATTCCACTATTAATGATGAATCTTTAATCCGTTTTCTTATTTGGGTGATACTCGTTTCAATATTTTCTGTAAACGCTTCTCTCGGACCACGCACGACCGTTTGGGATTCTGGCTCATCGATGTTTCTACCTTTCCATCCTTTCGTATGTACAGCAAACCCTTTAGAATGACCGTCTAAGAAAAAAAGGGTATTTCCAGAAAGTAATTGAGTTTTCACCTCTGTTACATCACTTACTTCAACTACTTGCGAAACGGTAAGGATTCGATTTATGAGAAAATCTACTACTTGTTCAGCGGATTGGTCATTCCCTTTCTCGGCAAATGTACGTTCATGGTCCATTAACATGGAGTTTAAAACGGATTCTTGAACAGCTGTGTCCACTAATCCTTCTATATAAATAATGGCTAAGTTCACTTTTTCATAAAAATGCAGATGAGTGTTACGTATGATTAAATCGCTAGTTTGTCCAAAAACCTCTTTAATCGTGGAAATGTTTATCGTTAGCTCTCTAGAAAGCAGGTCAGCGTTTGAACGATTTTGTTGTTCTTTAGTAAACGTATTGTTTTTCTTAAAAAAGCTCATACTACTCACCCTATCCTTCCTTTTCTCATTCCTTAATGTCTCCGGGTAGAAGGGTATATATGTATTGGAAATAAAAAGTCTGTCCCACAAAAAAACACTTTCAGCACTAAGCTAAAAGTGTTCGATCTACTTATTTTCTTGTTAAAATCGTCCGCTGCATCGGGACTCCACCTATAGGTACAGTACGTTCTATAAACACATATGGCTTTCCATTTACAAAAATATCTCGATCTCCTTTGTAAACCGCCTGCTTCCCTTCTCTTTCTAATTCGGCGACAATCGCATCTCCGTGTGTTTTTAAATCATAATAACGATCATCCAAAGTCAGGGTAATGTTTCCTTTCTTATAACCCATCAGCCAGTTAAAAAAGAGCAAAGAGAGAAGGAATGTTATAAGAATATAGATGAACATCATTTTGTTAATCACCCTTTTTTAAAAAAAATTTCATTTCACATCAATAACATGTTCGTTCTTCTTATTACGGCTTCCCCTCGATGCGTCAATGAATAACACAAGTGCGGTTACGATGTGCATGAGCATTCCAAGGATCGGCACATAGCCCACTACTGAAGTAATCAACCCTAATATACTTCCATGAAATCTTTCTTTTTGAACGATACAAATGATGAGTGTTACTAAATGAAGAAAGAACATGACTTGAAGCGGTGCCCAGGCCGAAGCTAAAATAATGGAACCTCCTAAGAAAGGAATTCCTAAAAATGCTTCAATTCCACCTGTCACCATTTTCAAGAGTCTCGACACATTCATGAGACAACCTCCTCGATTAATTTCTATCCTATTTTACGGACGAATAAAGAAAAAGTTTCCTTTTTTGTGAGTTTTGAAGTAAGAGTAAAAGTAAATGCCCCTATCCCTGTTCCTGTCGTATTAAGAATGAGATCATCCACATCAAACGAACGATAGCCCATAAATAATTGACAAGTTTCCACCATCAATGAAACAACAAAGCCTATTCCGACAGCTCTCCAACCCGTTATAGTATGAAATCGAAAAAGCAAAGCAAATCCAAGTGGAATAAACAAAATGATGTTTCCACCTATATTACGTAAAGGAACCATATAATAAAAGTGATTGAGAGAACCCCGGATACTATCCAATGGAACCACATTATGTTTGACTACCATTTCGAATCCTGCATAAGGATTGAAAAAAGGAAAAGGGAATACCGTTAGAAGATAAATGAATGCAAGTGATAATGAAATTGTTAGCACCTTTAATTCTCTTTTTACTGAAAATCTTCTTTTCCATAATAGAATAACACCTCGAAATAGTACCCAGAACAACAAAAACATCAACATCATTTCTTGAAAATCTCTCACTGTTAAAACACAACCTTATTTTTCTTTCATCGTACCAAAAAACCTCCAGAAAATGGAGGTTTTTGTAAATGTATCTATTTTGATTTTTTTGCTGCTTCTATAAAAGTCTTAATAATTTCCATCATATTTTCATTTTCATGTCGCAGCTCTTCAGGATGCCATTGAGTGCCTAATAAAAATGACTCCTCTTGATTTTCTAACTCCAGCGCTTCTATGACACCGTCTTCTGCTCTTGCGGCTATTTTCAATCCCTTTCCAACCTTACCGATCGCTTGATGATGGAAACTGTTCACGTCCACTTTCTTTTCTCCAACAATTTTATAAAGCAGGGTATCCTCATCAATCTCTACCGTGTGTGATGGTTCTGTTCTTGTTGTTGATAACTGAAAGTGGTTGATGCTGTCGTCTAACTCACTTTTTACGTCTTGTACGATTGTCCCTCCAAAGCTCACATTTAATAAATGATAACCCCGGCACATCGCTAAAATTGCTTTGTTTTCTTTTCTTGCTTCTTTGACTAATTGCATCTCAAAATCATCTCGGTGTTTATTTACTTTTTTCGCATTCGGATGAGGCTGTTCTCCATAAGTAATCGAGCTGATGTCTTCCCCTCCTGTAAAGATAAATCCGTCACAAAGCTTCGCATAATGAGCTGCTTCTTCGGGCTTTCCTATTGGAATAACAATAGGAATCCCCCCGCCATCTCTAACGGTTTCAGCAAATTTATTATAAACGACGACAGTTGGTATGGATTGTGTCTCGTTTTCTATCGTATTAATGGTCATAATTGTACTTGTAAGTCCAATCAAAGGTTTATTTTCCATTTTGTATACTTCCTCTCGTTTGAACGGCTTCCTCATATTTATCCCAATCTGATGTTTTCTAAACCCTAGGTACTTAATATCCAAATATAGGTAGTTTTCTCCCCCTCCATTTCGTACACTATGAATATAACGTTTTACTTGGAAGTGGGGTTTTACAATGAAGCTTTGTCCACACTGCCGGTCAGATTTGATCGAACGTAATAACTTTTATTGGGTAAAGATTCCGATTGCCATTATTTTATTGTTTATTCCGTTTGGCTTTTTTATTTGTTGGGTGCCATTCGTTATATCAGGTGACTACGAATGTAAAAATTGCAGAAGAAGTTTTACAAATGCAAAAGAGGTTGACTGGAGAGAATTCGAGAAAATGAAGCAAAGTTAAAAAGGAGATAAGGTAAGGTCAAAAAAAAAATAAAGACATCGCATGATATAAACATGCGATGTCCTTGTTTTTTATTCATTATGAGAGAAACCGGTAAAACTTAACCGGTTGTTCAGTAGCCCTCCATTATTGCAGGGGGCTTTGTGGTCTATTGGCCGAATATTTAAGTTCAATGTCACCGTTTTCTTTAACACTTTTGACAATATAGGTTTTCTCAATGCCTTGTTCGGTATTGTGAAAAGTTATTCTATCGCCCTCTTCAAATTGAGAAGTACCTGTGTCCCAAATTTTTTCATCATCATGTTTCCTCATTACCCCATCACCCCTTGTTCCGAATAATCAGCCGATTTAAATATGCAAGACAACAATCATTTCCCTGTTGAAAGAAAAAATAATCACTAAAATGAAGAATTAAGTCTTATGATGCATATTTTGCTCCTCGTTATTGAGAATCCAGTGTATATTCTCCATCGAACACTGGGGATAAAGTCCGGCTCAATATCGGATTAGGTATGTCGAAGTATTAAAAATCGAAACTCTCTCACCAACCGGTTTTGACAAGAATTTATGGACACCTTTACCGTGACATAAAAAATTATGCGAATGATGTAAAATATAGGCGCCTTGACTCATTATTCGACTCAAATGACGATTTCCCTTTATTTTAATTAAATTCGTTAAATAATTAGTTTGTAAATTTTTTAAACAGACAGTAATTCTAATTCTTGGGCAACGAATTCCATAATTTGCGAAATGGTTTCAGGTGAAAAATCAAACGTGATTCCAGCTGCCTTGTATACTTCAGGAAGTGATTTGGAACTTCCAAGCTGCAACGCCTTTCTGTAATTTTCGATCGTCTCAATAGGATTTTCTTTATACAACTTATACATTTGAAGTGCACCTAGTTGAGCAATTGCATATTCAATAAAGTAATATGGAAGCTCGAAAATATGTAGAATATACATCCACTCTTTTTCCTTCAAGTCCTCAAAACCATCCCATTGAACAATCGTTGCATTGTATCTGTCCTTTAACTCCCCAAACTTTTTATTGCGTTCTTCCCACGAATGGTTCGGGTTTTGATAAAGCCAATGCTGGAACTGATCAACAACCATAAAAAACGGCAGTCCCATAACAGCCTGTTTCAATTGGTCTTTTTTTGCACGATTCAGCTCTTCTTCACTTTTGTAGAATGCATCCCATCGATCCATCGTAAAGAATTCCATACTCATGCTTGCCAATTCTGCGGACTCCATGGGAATCTGTTTATACGTATATAATTCTTGATCTCTCTTCATCAAATCATGAATGGCATGACCCATTTCATGCATAAACGTTAGAAGATCTCCTTGTGTGTTGTTCATATTCATAAAAATAAAAGAAAGTCCCGTCTCAGGTAAAGGTTCACAAAAACCACCTTGTGTTTTCCCTTTGCGGCTTGTTAAATCCAGCAGTCCTTTTACATTCATTTCATGTACGAGTGTCCCAAAACCTGGATGTATCTCCCCTAAGACAGCAGCGGATTTGTTTACTAATTCTTCTGCTGATTCAACGGGCTTCAAAGGTTTCTTGCCAAGAGGTTCTCCCCTCATGTCCCATGGTTTGTATACTTCAACCTGTAATTCCTTCTTATGCTCTTTCTCTAATTGGAGAGCGAGTGGCATCACATGTTCACGAATCGATTCTGCTAGCTGTGTGCAATCTTCAGGAGTATAATCAAAGCGGTTGTACTTATTGAACATATAATCAGCAAAACTGCTTAAACCTGTATTTTCTGCTTTTTTTACCCGAAGCCGAATGAGTTCATCCATTAGTTTTTGAAGCGTTACTTCCTCTTTCAGGATAGGAGCATATATGGCCTCCATCGCCTTTTTACGTATATCACGATCTGGATTCTGAAAATGCTCGAAAAGGTCACTAACCGTAACTTCTTCACCCTCCCAAATCGCTGTCATACTGCCGGTCGTTTCGAAGTATTGATTTACGATCCTGTCTTCTTCCTTTTCAATCTCTATATTGGCTTCTTGAAAAAGAGCAAATTGCGTTCTCAGCTTCTTCTTAAATTCCCCGTACTCTTCATCAGACAGAGTGGCTAAGAAAGGAGATTCAAGAACCTTTTCATCCAATAAAGATTGATACTTCTTAAAAAGAGGCTTTATGTGCTCCTGATCAAACTCATAACGTTGTTTGTTTTCCTCACTATCACTTTGGCATTGAAAAGCAATATAATGCTTTAACAGATTTTCTTCAACTTTTTCATACCATTTCTTTTGCTCTGCTAAGAAAGTCTTTAACTCTTTTTCAGAACCTATCTTTTGGTCAAGTAGATGATCGAATTCCTGTTTTAAAAGCTCCACTTGCTGCTCACTCAAGGTAATCCCTCCCAAATCATTCTATCTTTCACTCTATCACAAAACAGAGTATCATTTGTAATAGATTACCATGTTACTTACTTACTATGAATGTCTGACCGTAACAAAAAAGCTAACTCATTCTAGGGCGGTTTTCCCTCCATTGAGTTAGCTCTCTTCATTTCTATACGGACGTTCTTGAATATGCATCCTTTTTCTTCATTGCATTCATAAACAAATCTTTAACCATGATATCTTTACCAATCTCTATCAACCTGTTTCCCTCGACACTTGGATACCCGCAAACTTCTTCGTAGAGAAGAGGAGTTCCCGTGCCTACCGTATAAACTTTTGTGTCCTCTACCTTCTCACCATTTACACGTATATCAGTTGCACTTCCATTTCCTTCTGTCCAACTTACTCCTGAAAATTCTAGTTTTCCAATGGGGATACCATGTGGCCGGAATCCACTACCATATACACGTTTAGATGTAATGGTTTCGTCATACGTTTCGCCAATGAGGCCTGTAAGCTGTTTACCCGTTACCTCCATCAATACAGGTGTGTGCATGCTTTTACAAACATCCAGCACGCCGCCTTTTGTAATATCTCCCCGTTTTAACCCTTCTGTTACTCCTCCACCATACATGATCCCGATATCAGAACCCCAGAACTCTTTTAAACTATGAGCTGTCATTTTAACAAGTTCTTCATGTGAGAGGTCATGTTTGGAATGATAAATTACCTCTGATAAAAATTGAACAGCCTGTTGCCTTCCTTTTTCCACTACTGCTTCTAACTGTGGGTCAACTTCATCATCCAATGTTATTTTGGTAAGATTTCCATGATGACTCACTACTTTCTTTTTCTCACTGTCCACTGTAATTCTTAACTCACCCACATATTGTCCGTAGCAACCTGCTTGTACGATGATTACATCTGAAACAACTTCTGGTTTTTCAATAACGGTATGTGTATGAGCGCCAACAATTACGTCTACTATTCCTGACAATTCTTTTGCCAGTTTCCGGTCTACATCGTACCCCATATGAGAAAGAAAGATTATCACATGTGCGCCATCTTCTTTTAATTTTTTTACCGTTGATTTTATCGTATTCAGCGTATGTCGATTTCGAAAGCCGTGTTTCTGCTCATACACATCTTCAAATTGATCTGTTGCACCAAACATACCAATTTTAAGTGACTTTCCAACCTCAAGAAGCAAAGACTCTTTCATACCACCGATCGTTGAGCCGTCCTCTTCTTCCAAGTTGAGCATGAGCCACGGTACTTTTGAATCTTTGCTTAATTGTCTGATCTTCTCTTTCGATGTGCGCAACAGTTCATTATTTCCGACTGACATCGCATCATATCCAGCTGCAAAGAGCATATCCAGATGAATATACCCTTCCGTTGCCAGACATTCACTCATACTCATATCCATATGATCGCCGCCATCAACAACGATAACTTTTTCATTTTGGCGTTCTAGTTCTTGTTTTCTCTTTTTTATAAATGCAGACTGCCTTAGCGCAAGATCATAATGTCCATGCAAGTCGTTCGTGTGAAGAATCGTAAGTGTTTCTTTCATCATAACCCCCCGTTTATTCTTAGCAATTACAGATCATGACCACATTTCCATCAGGATCTTCTACATTGAACCAAGCAACTTCTTTATGCCACTGAATTTCTGACAGTATTTTTATTTTCTTTTCTTTGATATCCTCAAAAGCTGCGTCAATGTCTGGAGCAAATAAATTAAACATAGGCCCTGATCCTGGTGCTCGGTGAAAGGAGGGGTCAAATGTATGATCGTCAAGTGATAAACCAGTTTGTCCTGTAACTGGAATGTTATGAACGGGAGACTCGACAGCATCAAGATTAATGGTTATTCCTAAAACGGCAGCATACCATTCTACCGATTTCTTTAGATCAGAAACATGCACAAATACGTTATTGATGTGACTTTGAATAGGGGCAATGCTCGTTACTTTATCATTCATTTGATTTCCTCCTCATGATTTGAATTATTTATGAAGCATTTTCTTACTTCAATAAAAGAGCTTTTATGTTTTGTACTCCTTGTTCAACTTCTTTGAGTGGATTTCCTTGAAAATGTTCTTGTTCTATCACACAATAATCCACTTGTTGCTCATCAGCCAATTGAATGAATCCTTTCAAGTCCAAAATGCCTTTTCCTGCAATCGTACTTGTTTTTTCATTCCCTTTTTTAACCATGTCTTTTAGATGGAAAGATACACATCGGCGGTTGTACGTTCTGAGAAGTTCTTCAGGTTCAAACCCGGCGAATTTTGCCCAATATGTATCCAGTTCCATTTTTACAAGCTCAGGATCGGTTTCACGATAAACCACATCAAACGGCATCTCACCATCCATTTCATAAAACTCAAAATCGTGATTATGATAAGCCACACGTATCCCATATTCCTTTGCTCTTAATCCTGCTTCGTTTAACGTTTCTGCTACTCTTTTGTAATCATCGATCGACTTGCGCTGTTCTTCTGTTAAATAAGGCATAATCATTAAATCATTCCCTAACAAAAGCTGATCTTCCATCTGACGTTTGTAAGCCTCTCCTGAAAAACGGTCGAGTGGAATGTGTGCGCCAGCCACTGTCAAACCAGTTGAATCAAGAACTTCCTTCACTTCTTTTGCTGCTATTCCAAAAAGACCAGCAAACTGGACACTGTCGTAGCCCATGGATTTTACAGTCTCAAGTGTCCCAAGCAAATCTTTTTCTGCTTCAGATTGAATGGAGTATAGTTGTAGTCCAATTTTACGCATTGTTGTTGTCTCCTTTTATGTGGTTTTATAAAATTTTGTTCATCGAGATCGCTGCAGGGAAGTAACCCAGTTTTTTATAAAGTTCAAGAGCGTTCTCATTGCTGCCAAATACATTTAGACCAAGTGAAGCAACATTTACCTTTTTTGCTTCTTCTTCAAAAAACGTTAATGCGACTTTTGCGATGCCTTGCCTTCTGAATTTCTCGAGAATAAAAATATGATACAAATATGCTTTGTTTTCTTTAGCATCTACGTGATACCAGAGATAACCTGCTATTTCATTCTTCTTCTTTACATGATAAAAATAATGCCCTTCTGTTTGCACACCATCTGGAAGCAGCTTTTCCATCTGTTGTTCTGCATCTTCTGTCGCTGTTTCTAAAGAGATGAGAAAGTGTGTGGCGATGTCCTGCGCATAATCCGGCAGCATAAATTCCATATAGTCTTGATAGGCTTTCTCGTTCATTCTCTCAAACGTTATCATGATTGTGAACTCCTTATTTCATTAAATATTGTATGATCTCAGGCATTCTTTCCCGCCATGATGATTCATGATGTTTTCCACCACTTACAACTTCAAAACGCAAATCAAATTCTTTTTTCTTTAATTTTTCATAAACACTTTCCAATGATTTGATTTGACGGTCTGACCCCTCTTTTGATGAGTCCTCTTCTGTTCCTATATCCATATAAAACTTTTTGATTCCAGTCATATCACTCTGTTCTATAAAACTCTCAATCTCTTCTTGGTTAAACCAATAAGATGGCGAAAGACTGGCCACTTTTCCAAAAATGTTGGGATAGCGACAGGCTGCATATGTAGAGATCAATCCGCCCATGGAGCTTCCTGCCAACAACGTTTGATCAGGCATTGTCCGATACTTTTCCTCAATTAATGGCTTCACGGTATGAATAAGGAACGCCATATACGCGTCTCCTTTTCCGCCAAATTCCTCATCTACCTTAAGAAGTTCAGGTCCGACTTCCGTGTTCACCCAAGGACCATACTCATTTAATCGTTCATTTCCTTCATGGTTACAATCGATGCCAACAATAATTAATGGTGTTTGACTTTCTCGTAAAAAGTCAGCCAAACCCCAAGAGGCGCCATAGCTAGCATCTTCATCTCGAAATAGATTTTGTCCATCATGCATGTATAAAACGGGATAACTTTCTTTGGACGCTTCATACCCTTCAGGTAAACAAACGCGGATCATTCTTTCCTCCCAGCCGAATTGTTCAATTTGAATCTTGAATTCTTGTAACATTTTAGTCTCCTAACATCGTTTCTTGTAAACCATTATATATCATAATAATCTTTATATAGTAAAATAATGGGTTGAAAATAAAATGGAGGTCCAAATGAAAACGTATCTTAAAGGTGCTCCCATGTCTTACCTTCTTTTTTCTTTTACCTTATTTCTTTTTTCAGTAACAAGTAGCGATGATTTGGGTTTTTACATTCATAATCATCTATGCTTTTCCTATCGTTTACACAGTTTGTTTGGCAACTGAAGGGATCATTGCTTTTAGTCAACTAAGATGGGCTGACCGGACGTTTGAATGGGTCATTGTCCCTGCAGCACTTCTAGTTAGTACTCGTTTTTGGAATGCGCCCCCTCTATATGTTTCCATTTTCGCTGGTGCTTTTGGCTACTTCATTGGTCGCAGGCTCCCTGACAATTCAATTGTTTTTGCAATCACGCTCTTACCCTTTCTTATCTTACTTTTTCTTTTCAAGATTTCTTAAAAGCGCTAAAATTTGTATACACTCGTTTATTTCTTGGAACGGTTTCGTTTTCCCTCCACGTAATTTATCTTCAAGGATTCGGATAATGAACATTTTGTTCTATAGGGATTTCTTTAGGTAACTGAGTTGAAGCATTGGGAACCTTTCGTGGTTCAACATTAATGACATCAGAAGAGTATAGTTTCACAATCATACTTCCCCCATATCTTTTCGCTCTGATTAAAATGGGCTGATTATACTCATTCTGAAATTGAAAATCAGGTCCATACCAGCTAACGGTTGCATCGCGTCCAGGTGGAACGTACGGAACACGTTTACTGTGAGAATAACGCTGAACGATTCGCAATCCCGCTCGGTCAACAGCATTGAATAAGGTTGAAGATACCTGACAAATGCCACCGCCAATTCCTTCGGATAACTCTCCTCTTACAATGATAGGTGCTTGTAAATACCCTTTATGGAGTGTTCTCTTACCGACGACTTTGTTAAATGAGAACGTTTCGTTCGGGAAAACAACATGGCTATCAAGGGCTTTTGCGGCAATTTCAATATTGTTAGAACGGCTTTTATTATTCGGATTAAAGAACGTTACATATTGACCAATCTGCTGGGTGCTGATATTGGCAAGTAACTCAGCATCCACTCTCGGATGTAATTTCAATAGAGGTACGTCTATTTCTGATGAACCTGTTTTAAAGAAATATGTATAAAATTTTTCTTGAAACGCATTTCTGTTTAGTCTATAACCTACTTTTCCCTGTGTAATGCTTCCGCCATCAGCAATTTTAGCGTTAATGGGTGCTTTGAAAGTTTTTTGTTCAAGGTTTTTTATAAACTGAAGATACTTTTCCTCGTCTACCAAAGGAATCCCTGGAAACGGCACGGTAAAGTAGGCCCGATCCACAATAGCGAGCGTCTTCCCTTGCTGGTTTACTGTTAAGGTATTCGGTAGATCAACAGGTTGGGCAAAAAGCAACAATCCAGCAAGCCAAGTTAATATCATCTATAAAAACCTCCATATATCTCCCGATTACACTAAACCATAAAGAAGCTCTAGCGTTTTTTACTTTTTCCTAATCTGACATTTTTATTACGATTTCTATAAAAAAACACTTGAATCGAAGTGATCCAAGCGCTTTTTTAACCTATTTATTTCGTATCGAGCGGCTTTAGTTTCGCTTCGATCTCGTTTCGCTCATGTTCTAAAAATGGCGGCAATGCAAGAGATTCTCCTAAGTGATCTAGCTCTTCGTCTGTATCAAATCCTGGTCCATCTGTTGCTAATTCAAAAAGAATACGGTTCGGTTCGCGAAAATAAAGAGACTTAAAATAAAAGCGGTCCACAAATCCTGAGTTTGGAAACCTAGATGTTTTGACTTTTTCAATCCACTCACGAAGTTCATCCTCATTATCCACCCGGAATGCGACATGGTGGACTCCTCCGCGACCGAGTCGTTCTTGCGGTAGATCTGACCGTTCTTCAACGTGAATTTCTGCCCCTGATCCGCCATCGCCTGTTTCAAGAACAAGAATTTCAGGCTGTCCTTCAACTTCAGCAGAATACGTTCCTTTTTTCCGAAAGCCTAAAAGCTCTGTTAACACTTCAACAGTACGTTCAGCTGCCGGGACGGTTAATCGAACAGGTCCAAGACCAACTATGGCTACTTCCTCTGGAGTTGTGCTCTTATGCCAAGGCTTTCCGCCAGCTACACCTTGATTGTTTTCATCTGATACAAGAATAAGCCGCTGCCCTTCTAAGTCACGAAAAGCAAGGGTGAGACGTCCTGCACGATTCTTCATTTCTTCCTTTTCAATTCCATTGTCTTGCAAACGCTTTTCCCAATAATAAAGAGCAGCATCATTTTTTACACGCAGTGAAATGGCGGAAATACTGTTATTGCCATCATGATTACGACCAACCATCGGGATCTCAAAAAACGTGAGCTCTGTTCCAGGGTTCCCTTTTTCATCTCCGTAAAACAAATGATAAACGCTAGTGTCATCTTGGTTTACCGTCTTTTTAATAAGGCGAAGTCCCATCACTTCTGTATAAAACGTAAAATTCTCAGGAGCATTAGCCGTCAGGGCCGAAACGTGGTGAATCCCCTTCAGTTCCATCATGTCTACCTTCTTTCCAGCCTTTTCGTCCATTATCTACTTTTGCGCAGAAAATGCCCAGTGAAACGGTCCGGTGTTCTTCCAGCTTATATGTTTAAAACCGACGTGACGGAGCATCTCGTCCAATGTTTGAACAAGTGGATAGTTCTCCGTCGAATCCCAATAGTGTCCAATCTGTTTACGTGCGTTGTTCATTGCCGATTGGGAAGCAAACATAATATCTAAAACGAGAAATTTTCCGTCTGGTTTTAATAAAGTATACATCTTCTCACACGCAGTTTGTCGTTCATCTGGCAAGACTTCATGAAAACAAAAACTTGAAGCAATCACATCAAAAGACTCGATTTTATCCTTTAAACCCGGCTCTGTAAACGTTCCTTGATGCAGTATGTAAGTCGGGTAACGTTTTTTACACTCTTTAAGCATGTTTTCCGAAAGATCGATACCCCAAACCTCATTTCCTTCATCTGAAAGAGAAGCGGCAAATGCCCCCGTCCCGATTCCTACATCTAAGAGTGTGCTACCCTTACTAAGCTGAATCATCTTGCATGCTTCTTCTAAGCTGTGTTTATAACCAAATAGTGGTCCTGCAGCATTTTGTAAATCCTCTGTATATGTTTTCGCCCAATCATCAAATAAGTTTTGTGTTGCATCTTTTGTTCGTAACATAATTCCTCCTATAATGGATTAACTTCTAGGGGCAAAGAGCATGATTAAAACACCTATCATACAAATACCTGCACCAATCCAGTCATACAAATCCGGTGTTTTCCGGTCAATAAACCATCCCCATAAAACAGCCAGCACAATAAAAACGCCCCCATACGCAGCGTACACTCTTCCAAATGACGGAAAGTTTTGGAAGGTGGGAATCACACCATATAAGATTAAGATGATGCTTCCTGCCAATCCATATGTAAATGGCTTTGATTCACGCAGCCATAACCATACTAGATAGCCGCCGCCGATTTCAGCAAGGCCCGCAATAACAAATAAAAAAATGGCTGTCAGCACGTATCACGCTCCCCCTTTACATCCATTCTACAGCATGAAAAAAACTCCTTTAGCAAAAGGAGCATTTTTCTTCTTATCGAACCTCTAAGTAGTGCATGCTAAACCATTTTCTCTCGTCACACCATACTTTTTTAGGCGTAAAGCCACATTCTATGACGATGTCTTGAAACTCTTTAATCGTAAATTTATACGAATTCTCAGTGTGTATAGTCTCACCCTCTTTGAAGGTGATCTCTTCATTCCCTATAGTGATTCTTTGATCTTTTAAACTTACAAGATGCATCTCGATCCTGCCTTTTTCTCCATGATAAAACGCATGGTGACTGAAATGTTCCAGTTGGAAGTTTGCGAGCAGCTCACGGTTTAACCGGTTTAACAAATTCAGATTAAACTTTCTCGTGATTCCTTTTTTATCGTTATAAGCTGCGTTTAAAACGGCATGGTCTTTCTTCATGTCTACCCCAATCAGCAATCCCCCGCCTTGTTTTAAAAACAGAGCCGTTTTCTTCAAAAATTGCATCATCTCTCTGCGCTCAAAATTGCCAATCGTCGATCCAGGAAAAAACACTACTTTTCGTTTTGATTGCAGTGATGGCATTTCAAATTTTTCCGTATAATCTGCTGAAACGGCATGAACTTGTAAGTTAGGATATTCCATTGAAAGAGCACACGCAGACTGATATAAAAAATCCTTTGAAATGTCTAAAGCGATATATTCTTTTAAATCTGTCATAGCTCCAAGAAGTGTCCTTACCTTTTCACTGCTGCCACTCCCGAACTCAATGAGTGCACTATCTGCTCCAACCGCTTTCGCCATATCGCGTTTATACTTGTTTAAAATGACCATTTCGGTTCGGGTTGGATAATACTCAGGGAGCATCGTAATCTCTTCGAACAGCTCTGAGCCTTTTTTGTCATAAAAATATTTAGGCGACACTTTCTTAGGTGAGGATTTTAACCCTTGGATTACCTCGCTATACATGTCGGTTTCGGCTTTATTACCTACGTGATAATGCACGTTATGTTTTACCGTTTTCATGATAAGTCCTCCGCTAAGCGCAAACCACTGAACTGCCAGCGTTTATCTGCTGGGAAAAAATTGCGGTACGTAGAACGAATGTGTGATTTTGAAGTCGCGCACGAACCACCTCGTAACACGATTTGATTACACATGAACTTCGCGTTGTATTCACCAAGTGCACCCTCCAGTGGTTTGCTTTTCGGATACGATGTGTACGGGCTACTCGTCCATTCCCAAACATCCCCATAAGCCTTCTTAAAAGCTGAGGAAGAAAGGGATTCGTCAACAACCGGATGGTAATCTTCACTTTCTACAAAGTTTCCATCTCGTGCTACAGACGACATCGCATGTTCCCACTCTGCTTCTGTAGGCAGTCTTTTTCCGCTCCACCTCGCAAAGGCATCAGCTTCATAAAAGCTGACATGGCAGACTGGCTCATCAAGGTTCAGCTTTTTTTCACCTCTTAACGTAAACGTGTACCATCCGTCTTCTGTTTTTCGCCAATAAAGGGGATGTTTCCATTTCTCTTTTTTTACGGTTGCCCATCCATCAGAAAGCCAATGTTCTGGCTGATCATATCCACCTGCTTCAATAAACGCGATATATTCACCATTCGTTACAGGATGAGATGCCAGCTTATAAGGCTCAAGCCACACTTTGTGGCGAGGACGTTCATTATCAAATGAGAAACCAACTCCTGTAAATCCGATCTCGACCAGTCCGCCTTCCCTATTTACAAATGTCGTTTCTGACTTTGTATTTGAATCGTTATCACTTTTTTCTTCCGCAAATTTAGGAAGCAGTGGATTGCAGGAGAAGTTATATTTCACATCGGTTAAAAGAAGTTCTTGATGCTGTTGTTCGTGCTGAAGACCAATCTCGATCAAATCATGAATCTGTTGCGGAAGCTCATCATCATAATCTTCTAGCAGCTGTAATATTCCATCATCTACGTGTCTTCTATATTTATACACATCATTCATTGATGGCCGTGACAGCACACCTCTAGAGTGACGGGGGTGATAGGAACCGATTGTTTCGTAGTATGAGTTGAACAAATAATCAAACTGATCGTTGTAAGGCGTATAGGAAGGGTTTTTCTCTTTTAAAATAAACCGCTCAAAAAACCATGTCGTGTGGGCTAAATGCCATTTAGGAGGACTAACATCAGGCATTGCCTGAATGATCGTATCTTCATTTTGGAGTTTGGATGCCAGTTTTTCTGATAATGACCTGATCCGCTGGAATTGTTCGCTTAACCGTTCTACTGCTACATGTTCAATCGCCATAAAAATCCTCCCTTTTCTAGCTTCAGTTTTTCACAACATTTCCTTCTGTTGGAATAGGATGCTCTTTTAAAAGTTTGGCAAAATGAATCAGGTTGTACGTCATAATCTGATTGTGCTGCATCGTAAATTCATTTTGTTTTCCATCGGCTTCAATAAATGAAGGTCCTGGCCCTGCTTCACCAACCCAATATGTATCTACATTTGGCGGAATTGTGAATCCAATGTGAGATAAACCGTATAGAATGGAAGCACTTGCATGTTTTGCTCCATCTTCATTCCCGGTCACAACAACACCTGCCACCTTGTTATAGAATATATATTGGCCTTTATCGTTCGTCATGCCACTTGCTCCATAAAGTCGTTCAATCGCCTGGGTTGCGAGACTGCTTTTTTCCCCTAGCCATAGTGGTGTTCCGATGATCAGAATGTCGGCCTCTTTCACTTTTTCAAAAATCTGAGGCCACTCATCACCTTTTCCTTCGTCTGCTGTTACACCGTATGCGATATTATAATCTCTAAGTCTCACAATCTCCGTTTCTATCTTGTTTTTATTAAAGATGGAAACTGCTTCATTCATCAAACTTTCCGTGTTAGAAACCTCATCCCCGCTTTTAAGAGATGCATTAAGTAAAAGGGCTTTAATAGTCAAAATAGACCTCCATTTATCAATTTCATATTAAGGTATAAATAACCGAAAATAAGGAAGTTAAAACAAACTATAGGAATCTTTAACAAGAACTTCATAATCCGAATTGGAACTTTCTTTCGGAACAACGTAAAAGAGTTCCTCCTGATGTGCACTCTCTGAATGTGGGGATCCAAGACAATGGCTGTCCCGTATTCCACTCAAGATTTTAGAGAAGCAAACACAAAAGTAAAATAAAAAATAGCAGCCAGCAGCTGCTATTTTAGAGTTTGTATTAACTATTCTTTTAAAAATTTTGAATCGAAAATAAACGGTCCAAACGGAATCACTGACGATAGCATCGCCAGAAATGCACGCATGAACGGCCACTTTTTCACATTCCACACGTAAAGGATTGCTAGAATGTATAAGACGAATAATAGACCATGAAGAGCTCCAACGATTGAAACCGCCATAGGCTGATCAAAAAAGTACTTTAAAGGCATAGCGATTAAAAGAAGAATAAGAAACGACCAGCCCTCTAAGAAGCCGACGGTTTTTAATGTTTTTATTGGGTTCATATCAGATAAATACCTCCATATTACAATTCTTATCTATAGTTTTAACACAAATGATATGGAAGTAGACTTGTCATCCCTTACTTTTGTGTGAACAAATGGTAAAAATAATAGTTGGGGTCAGTCCCCCAACTATTATTTCCCCTCTATGTTTTTGGGATTTTGTAGAGGGGGTTTACTGAAGTTCAACCCACTTTAAGAGTTGATTTATTTTTTCGCCTCTTTTTTCATGTCTTCGATAATCTGTTTATAAGGAGTATTTTCCACTCCGTCGTATCTTGATACTACTTTTCCGTTCTTATCTACTAAGAAAAATGCCGTCGCATGAATGAATTGGTCTGAATTTGGATCAGCGGTAATTGGTGTTTTAAAGGATTCCTTTGCAAATTTTTCAATCTCGTCTTGCTCGTAACCTCCTACAAAGTGCCAGTTTGAAAAATCAGCATCATAATTTTCACCGAACTTTGTTAAGGCTTTTGCGTTATCTCGCTTTGGATCGATTGAGAATGAAACAAAATCTACTTCTACTCCTTCTTCCTTAGCCATTTGCTGAAGTTTCGCCATATGAGCGGTCATCGGGGGACAAACCGTTTCACAATTTGTAAAGATAAAATTAGCCATCCATACCTTATTCGTTAAATCAGTCGATCCGAATGACTCGTTATTCTGGTCTTTAAATGTGAACGACTGAACGTCCCAGTCTAATGACTGAGACGCTTCTTCTTTACTGCTATCCTGTTGTTTATGATTTTCATGTTCGTCGTGTGATTTGGAACCACATGCAGAAAGTACGAGAGTTAAACATAATACGACTATCATTTTTTTCATGACATTCACCTCTTTACATTCTTTGAAGCTTTTTACGATAACCATTGCTGTAAAGGTTTTATCCTCGGTATTACAAAACGATCTAAAATAAACACAATAATAAAAGATAGACCTGCAAGCGGCATGACAATACCGGTTATAATCATAATACCAATCAGGAATGGCTTAAGCTTTTTATCTGATTTTTTTGGAACTCCAAGTTTGCCTGAGGGTTTTCTCTTTTTCCACATGATTAACGAAAAGATAACAATTGCGACAAGACCAAGGGCAGCAATCGTTCCTAAAATCTGATTGGCTAGTCCAAAATAATGCCCTTCATGCAAGGCAATCCCAATGGAAACAGCTTTCGCCATCCATCCATAATCGCTAAATCGTACATCTTCTACAATCTCACCGGAATATTGATCAAAATAAACGGTTGCTTCATTTTCAGGTTTGTCTCTTGATGACGCTACCGTATAAACACCGTCTTTTCCTTCAGGAGGAGAAATCGTGTACGGCTTTTGTATCTTATTTTCTTGAGCCAAGTAAGTAATCTGATCAAGGTTCAGATTACCTGATCCATCTCCTGAAGTTGGCGCAGGAACATTTTCAGTCGCCCACGGAACATCATCAGCGATCTGTTCTGTTGTTACATCCGATTTTGGAGCCATAAAGGCATATGTCGGATAACCCGTATTGGTTTTCGTCGCTATGCTGTTGATACCTTCTCCCATAACCCCTGACCACGGTAACCCGGTCACAATTAGTATAAGGATCATCAGTGACAGCCAAAACGCTGATACCGCATGAAGATCACGCCATAATACTCTTCCCTTTGATTTCAATCGCGGAAGAATCGTACCCATAAAAGAAGCCCGATTTCTTGGCCACCATATGTAAAGGCCAGTTGCCAAAATAATAATCGTCCAACACGCTGCCAATTCTACTATTCTATTAACGAAAGTACCTCCAACAATCCATTCGCTATGCAGACTGGCAACGACGTTCTTAAAATGCTTCTCATTAAGAATCGTACCCGTGATGTTACCGTTATAAGGGTTTACATACACTTGAGTCACGACATCGTTTTCAATTACTTTTATTAATGTTGCTCTATTGTTCTCTTTCGGAACTCGTATCGAGCCGATCTCTGCGTCTGGATACTTTGTCTGTACTGCATTGACTTGTTCAGATACGGGAATTGTTTTATTCCCTTCGTTAACGATAAGTTTGTCTTTATAGATCATCGTTTCAATTTCAGATTGATATAAATAAAGGGCACCGCTTATCGCTAACATGATCAAAAACGGTGCAAAAATGATACCGCCATAAAAATGCCAGCGCCAAAAGGTTTGGTATAAATTATTAGACTTCTTTTCCGGTTCTGCTTGCTTGTCCGATAATTGCCTCGCTGATGCTTCCATAATAGCCTCCCTAAATTATTCTCCATAGAACGAGTATAATCAAAGAACCATTAACGGAAATCACTCTAATGGGTGATTGCACAAAAAAAGTGTGTCAAATCAATGACACACTTCTCATACCATTCCATTATCATATGCATAACTCGCTAGTTGAACGCGGTTTTGTAAATGAAGCTTACCTAATATATTCTTCATATGTGTTTTTACCGTATTTTCAGAAATGTTCAGCTCTTTAGAGATATCTTTATTAGAATAACCTTTCGCAACGAGTTGCAGCACATCTTGTTCTCTTGAGGATAAGGTTTCCTTCACTTCCCCATCTTTTTTGAACTCCTTCCAAATACGGAATGCCATTTCCTTTGACATCGGGATCTCATCCAAGGCGTACGCTTTTAATCCGTTTAAGAGATCGTCCGTGTTTAAGTTCTTTAATAAATAGCCTTGCGCCCCCCGCTTGAGTGCTTCAAACCAGTCCGTGATATCATACGAGACCGTCATGATGACTATCTTTACGTTTGGAAAAAGCTGTTTGATCTCCTTTGTTGCTTCGAACCCGTCCATTTTAGGCATCGAAATGTCCATCAATAGTAAATCAGGCAACAGCCTTTTCGTTTTCTCTATGGCCTGAATCCCATTACATGCTTCGCCAACAATCTCAAACTCCTTTTCTCCATCAAGGATTTCCTTAATCCCTTCCCGAGCAAGCAGGTGATCATCCACTAACAAAATTCTAACCGGCTGTGTCATGCGGCTTCCTCCTCTTTTTGGATCCGTATAACCGTTTCTCCTTTTACACTTTTGATACTAAATTCCCAGCCCATTGAAGAAGCGCGATCTTCTAAAATTTTTAAGCCAAATCCTTCCCGTTTCTGGTCATTTGAAAAGCCTCTGCCCTTATCCAAAACTTCACAAAACCATCCTGTTTTTTCACGCTTCGTACTGACCCACACGCTGTCCGTCTCAGCATGCTTAATGACATTAATTATCGCTTCTTTCACACAAGAGAAGAGTTCTACTTTCTCCTTAATGGTCAGTTCCTCTTCACTCAAATTCCATTCCCTATGTATTTTTATGGAATGGACGTTCTCAATTTCATCAAAAAATTGGTGCAGCGAGCTGGTCCACGTAATACCCGTTATCGCCGACTGAGTCCGGAGGTTCTGAATCGCACTTCGTGTATCATCATGTATGTGCTGCAGGGTTTTTTTCATTTTTTCATAATGACTGTGATTGCTATTCTTGTTAAGTTTATTTACCTGAACCGATAAAAAAAACAAGGATTGAGCAATGCCATCATGAAGTTCTTTCGCAATATTGCCACGCTCTTCCAAAACCGCTTTTTCTGAACGCTCTCTTTGCAGTTCATTCTGCATGCGCTCCAACTTTCCAAAAAGAATATTTAATAAAAACAAAGTCACTAAAAAGACAATAACAGCTGATAGCCAGTTTCCTGAACTCATTGAAATATAATTTGCTAATACGGTATGCCGCAAATACTCCCATAACCCTACAGAAATCGTGGGCAGCAAAAGAATAAGCCACTTTATTTGTTTATATGTCATGTAAAGGAATTCCCTTCTTCGTCACTATTAATTAAATAAATAGTAACACAAAAAAAAGGGCGTACAATACGCCCGAATTAGATGATTCCTGCATTCTTTTGCAGTCTTTTAGCGATTTCCATAAAATCTTCCTGTGAGATTCCAGGTGCAAACTCTTCAGGTACGGAACGAAGATCTGGAATTGGACCGCCCTCTGGTGCACCAATAACCACTTCTAATGGACCACCTGAGGGATGTTGACCGCTCCAAATGTATGCAATATCACGATAATCGTCATCACTAAATGTATACAGTTTACGATGACTGCCTTCTGCTTCAAACTTGCGCGTCGTTTCGAATGCTGCATTGTCTAGACTAGGTACAGGGAGCATCTTCTTTACATCCACACCAGTTACCATCTCAATCGCCTTTGCATAGGCTAAAACGTGGACTCCGCCTCGAACGAGCAGATAACCAATCATTTCACGTGCGACCGGGTTACTTGTCATCTCGTAAACTCTCATCTTATGTGTTCTTGCACCGCATTCTAAGAAAAAGTTGTGAAGAAGATCGAGCAATAAGTTTCCGCTGCTAAACACGTAATCCCCACTCCATGATTTGCCCATGGAATCAAAAGGAAAGGACGTTTGGGCCGTTGAAATAAAATGCTCTGTATTTCGTTTATCTGTTGCCGCTGCCATTGGTGTATCATTCACATTTCCTGCTTCTGTCGTGCCATAGATCATTAAGTTGATCGTATTCGAAACTAGTTCTACATGCCCAAACTCTTCTGCTGTAATACTTGCAACCAAATCATAAAACGGCTTCAGCTTTCCTTTTTTCCGAAAGTTAAACGACTGATACATATAGTTATTTAATGTAGACATCTCACCAAACCGTCCACCTAGAAGTGCCTGAACAGCAGCTGCTGCATTTGCATCTGGGTTAGTTGGTGTTGGAAGTGCGATCTGCAGCTTGTTCATCCGTTTAATCATGATGCTCCCTCCTCACATTCACATACTGTTTAGTTGTATGACGCAGAGGGTTTGTATTATTCGTCATTTCTCTGTACCAAAAGAAGGAAGCTTGTCTAACAAAAGAGAATGTTCTTTTTTATGAAAGACTCTGTTCTATATGAAAAAACCAAAAGGAGAAACAATGGATTATATTAAACATATTCGCTCTTTAGTCGGAAAAGAAAAAGTCATTATGGTCGTTTCCGGTGCACTGGTTTTTGATCAACAAAACCGCGTTCTTTTGCAGAAGAGAAGAGACAACCAACGTTGGGGTATACCGGGTGGATTTATGGAATTTAATGAGACGGTTCAAGAAACTGCTCGGCGAGAAGTGTTTGAAGAAACGGGACTGATCATAGGAAAACTTGATTTATTCGGCATCTATTCGGGCTCTAATCATGAAAAAACGTTTGATAATGGCGATCAAGTATCGATGGTTCAAATCATGTTTTCATGCAGAGAGTATAAAGGAAATTTGATTAAACAAAACGACGAATCCCTTGAAAACCGATTTTTTGAATTAAACAGACTACCTGCCGATTTATTTTTAGAGCATCAGTTATTTTTTGATGATCTGTTCTCCAATAAAGAAAAACCGATAATCGAATAGAGTTTTACGAATGGAGGAAATTAGATGGAGAACGTAAAAGAACAATATAAAAATGCTTCAAACCTGGATATCCGAATCCGTATCCATGAACAATACAGTACAAACCAAAAAGATTGGCACGAATGGCTATTTGAGCAATATGAGATTCCACCAAACAGCAGAATCCTTGAATTAGGCTGTGGCAGTGCAGCCTTTTGGATCAAAAATAAATCTCGAATACGTAATGAATGGAATATCACACTTTCTGACTTTTCACTAGGGATGCTGAAAGATGCTCAAACTCATCTGCAAGATGTATCGGGACTATCCTTTAAACAAATAGATGTTGAGACTATTCCGTTTGCCGAGGAAACATTTGATGTTGTTATCGCGAATCACATGTTATACCATGTACCGAATCGGCAAAAGGCTCTTTCTGAAATTAGAAGAATCTTAAAACCATCAGGGGTCTTCTATTCATCAACCATAGGTTTGAATCATTTAAAAGAGTTCGGAGATTTAATTTCTAACTATACTTCTAAACTGGATTACGGATCAGCCTATTCCCACGCAGAAGCTTTTGGGCTTGAAAATGGAGAGCGGCAGCTGAAACCTTTTTTTGATTCTGTAACATTAAAAAGTTTCCCTGGAGATCTTAACATTTCGAATACTGACGCGATTATTACGTACATCTTGTCTTCAGAAACCCCTGCCGCCAAGGCTCTTTATGGTGAAACTTTGTGCGGATTTAAACAATACCTTGAAAAGCAAAAAGAAAAAAATGGCGGTTACATTCACATAACAAAAGCATCTGGTTTATTTGTTTCTCGCTAAGTGGATTAAAAAAGAAGCTTGCCCATTCAAGCGGGCAAGCTTCTTGTCATGTACACTCTGGATAAAGCCTTTATTTCTTTGGCTTTCCGCCAACACCCCAATGTTTGTTCGGAACTTCCTGAATCAACACCCGGACTTGCTCTTTCTTTACTTCTAAGCTTTCTGCAGCTGCGTTTGTTAAGCTTTCCATCAAGTTACGAAGCTGTTCCTCTGTTCTTCCTTCAATGACATGCACATGAATAATCGGCATTTATTATCTCCTATTTTACATATCTCGAGGATAGTGTGACTGATCCTAGTCCCTCAAACTGCGCAACAATCGTGTCATCCATATCGAAAGAAACCGCTTCTGATAATGCCCCGCTTAATACGATATCACCTTTTTTCAAACCATCATTTCTCAGAGCTAGCTTTTGTACAGCCCAAGCAACAGCTTCTGCCGGATGACCGAGAACTGCCGAACCTGCACCAGTTGCAACCATCTCACCGTTCTTGCTCATCACCATGCCAATCCCCGCTAAATCCAGTTCCACTGGCTTAACCATCTTGCTCCCTAGTATCAGTTTCGCGGATGAACAATTATCTGCCACAACATCTGGCAGTGTAAAACGGAAATCTTTGTAGCGGCTGTCGATTACTTCAATCGCAGCCACCACATATTTTGCCGCCTTCATGACATCATCTGCGGTTACGTGTTCACCCATCAAATCTTCACCCATAATAAAAGCAATCTCTGGCTCTGCCTTCGGATGAATGAGTCGATGCTGCTGAAGGGGCTCCCATTCGAGTGCGAGCATGTCACTTAACAGATATCCGTAGATCGCTTCGTGAACCCCCATCATCTCCTGCTTTGCTTTGCTTGTTAGCCCAAGCTTAATGCCAAGACGTTTTGATTTTGTTTTATCCATCCGCCTTTCGATTAGCTTTTTTTGCAGATCATATGCTTCTTCTATTGAAAGGTCGGGGTATTGATCTGTAATCTTCACTACTTCTTTTACATCACTCTCAGCACGCAAAAGGGTTTCGATCACTTCTACATGAGATCGGTTTGTTACTGTCATTGTTTACACCTCCAGCTTTGCTTGTTTTGCTAATTCAGCGGCTACTTCAATGATGAGATCTTCTTGACCGCCAACTGCTTTTCTTTTGCCAAGCTCAATTAGAATATCCCGAGGGTCTATGCCAAACCGCTTTCCTGCTCGTTCTGCATGTAAAAGGAAGCTTGAATAAACGCCTGCATAACCCATTGCAAGACTGCCTTTTCGAATTTCCTGTGACCCAGGCAGCATCGGACCAATCACCTCTTCGGCCAAGTCCATCATTTTATATAAATCAATTCCTGTCTCTATTCCCATTCGGTCCAGAACGGCGAGCAAGACTTCGGTTTGCGTATTTCCAGCTCCGGCCCCTAAACATCGTACGCTCCCGTCGATTCGGGTAGCTCCTTCTTCCATTGCAACAAGCGTGTTGGCTACGGCCACTGACAAATTGTTATGTGCATGAAAGCCAACTTCGATACCAATGGAGCTTTTTAAAGCAGAGATGCGCTCTTTTACCTCATGAGGAAGCAATGCGCCCGCTGAATCGGTTACATAAACGCCTTGTGCACCATACGACTCCATCAGCTTCGCCTGCTCGACCAGTTTTTCAACAGGTGCTGAGTGAGCCATCATTAAAAAGCCCATGACTTCCATCCCAAGCTCTCGTGCCATTTGGATATGCTGTGCGGAAACATCTGCTTCCGTTACATGTGTCGCAACACGAACAAGACTTGCACCTAACTCATGGGCTTTTTTTAACTCATGAACCGTTCCGATCCCTGGCAGCAGCAAGACCGCAACTTTTGACTGATTGCAAGCAGCTACTGCTGTTTCAATCAGTTTCATCTCGTTCACAAGTGATTTTCCGTACTGTAGTGTGGAACCTCCTAAGCCATCTCCATGACTTACTTCTATATAATGCATTCCCGCTTCGTCAAGAGCTTTTGCTGCTTCATATACCTGCTTTTCCGTAAACTGATGTGCCATTACATGACTGCCGTCTCGTAGACATACTTCTGTAAATTTTAGCGGTAATTCACTATTTCGTCTCATGTGTGATCACCGCCTTATTCAAAAATGGCTCCTGGCCTAACAGATGCCCCGCGACCATCTCTCCTGCTCGTTTGGCTGCAGCTGTCATAATATCAAGGTTGCCTGCATAATTCGGAAAATAATCACCCGCTCCTTCTACTTCGACAAAAACGGTTACCCGGTTGCCCTCAAAAAGAGGCTCTTGTTTAAGCCTATAGCCAGGAACATAAAGCTGGACCTTCTTCTCCATTTCAGAGATGTATTTCTTTATTTTATCTTCATCCATTTGTTTCACTTCACAATAAATGGTCGCTCTCATTAAAATTGGCGGGTCAGCTGGATTTAAGATAATGATTGCTTTTCCATGATCTGCTCCTCCAACTTCTTCGATGCCTCTTCGGGTTGTAATCGTAAATTCATCAATGTTCGCACGTGTTCCGGGACCTGCACTTAAAGAAGAAATGGTAGCCACAATTTCACCATACGTAACGTCAGCAGCACGATTTACTGCATGGACAATTGGAATGGTCGCTTGACCGCCGCATGTAATCATATTGATGTTAGGTGATTCCAAATGATCCCTTAAATTAACTGGCGGACAAACGAATGGTCCTATTGCTGCAGGGGTTAAATCAATCACTGACTTACCCATGTCTTTTAAAAGGGGAGCATGACGTAAGTGTGCCTTTGCTGAGGTTGCATCAAACACAATGTCAGCGAGATCCGGCCGTTGCACAAAATCGTCAATACCATTCGTGAATACTCTGTAGCCTGCTGAGTTCGCACGCCTAAGTCCATCCGACTCTGCATCGATTCCAATCATGGCGGTCAATTCAATACAGTCACTTTTTTGAAGCTTGTACATAAGATCTGTCCCAATATTTCCTGAACCTATAATAGCTGCTTTTATCTTTTTCACTGTGAAAGACCCTTTCTACAGAGATTTTTAGTCTTGAAAAGTAATAGAGACGGAACCTAGTTTGCCAAATGTCGCTGTCACTTCATCTCCTGCACCCACGTCGATCGCAGCAGACAGTGCCCCTGGAAGAATCAATTCACCCGCTTTTAAAGAAATGTTATAGTCAGCAAGTTTATTTGCAAGCCATGCAATGGCATGAGCAGGGTGTCCAAGTGCGGCAGCCCCTGCTCCTGTTGCCGTCACTTCACCATTCTTCATTAACGTCATGCTCACCGTTCGCAAATCTATTTTTTCAATCTCTCTAAAAGGTTCACCTGTAACGGCTCGCGCAGAAGATCCATTGTCTGCCACTGTATCAATTAGCTTAATCTTCCAATCTTCTATTCTGCTGTCGATGATTTCAAGAGTAGGTACAAGTGCTTCAGTCGCCATTAGAACATCGACGTACGTCACATTCGGGCCCTTTAAGTCTTGGTTTAAAATAAACCCGATTTCTGCTTCTATTTTAGGTTGAATAAAATCTTTTCTTGATAAAACACTTCCAGAAGAGATCAGCATGTTATCGAGCAGATGACCGTAATCAGGTTCATCGACCCCAAGCATCTTTTGCATCGCTTTGCTCGTAAGCCCAATCTTTTTTCCAATGACTGCTCGTCCTTCTTTTAGCTGTCTCTTTACCCACTCTAGTTGAATTTCGTAAGAATCTTTAACAGACAGTTCAGGAAAACGAGTGGATAACGCTTCCATTGGCATTAATTTCTTTTCGGCTTCCATAAGTTCTTCTGTTAATCTTGAAAGAATTTGTTGTTGCATAATTTATTCCTCCCTTCTTTCTCCAAAGAGCAAAACGCGACTGGAATCCAATCACGTTTTACCATTTTTATAGTTTCATTGTTATCGTTTTCGCTTCTGAATAAAATTCAAAGCTATGTCTTCCGCCTTCCCTGCCGATCCCACTCGCTTTAGAACCTCCAAAAGGTGTGCGAAGATCACGTATGTACCAGCAGTTGACCCAAAGTAAGCCCGAATCTACACTTGCCGATACCCGCTGTGCTCTTCGAATATCGTTAGTCCAGACAACTCCCGCTAACCCATATTGTGAATCGTTTGCTATAGCGATTGCATCCTCTTCTGTTTTAAACGGAATTACGACTAGCACGGGACCGAATATCTCCTCTTGAGCGACTCGCCACTTGTTGTTCACATCATACAGCACAGTAGGTTCATAAAAGTTTCCGTTGCCGAGTCCTTCTATCCTTTTCCCTCCGCAAGCCAGTTTCGCACCTTCTTTTATACCGATATCTACATACGTTTCTACAGTCTCAAGATGGCTTTTAGAAACGAGTGCCCCCATATCGGTATTCTCATCGGTAGGATCTCCTACTTTGATTTTCTTTACCGCCGAAACAAACTTGTCCAAAAACTGATCGTATATACTTTCTTGCAGGAGCAAACGTGATCCTGCTAAACAAATCTCCCCTTGATTACGATAGATGGCATCAATCGATCCTTTTACCGCTTCATCTAGATCTGCATCTTCAAACACAATATTTGCCGATTTTCCGCCGAGCTCTAAAGAAACTGGAATCAAATTTTCTGCAGCATTTTTCATAATCGTTTTGCCTGTATTCGATTCACCGACAAACGAAATGCGGCGAACGTTCGGATCTTTCGTCATCGCAGCACCCATCGTACTCCCCGGTCCCGTAATGATATTTAACACACCTGGTGGTAGTCCTGCTTCGTTTGCGATATCACCAAACATAACTGCAGAAAGTGGGGTGTACGACGCTGGCTTTACAACGACCGTATTCCCTGCCGCAAGCGCCGCGGAAGCTTTCCATGTCATCTGCATAAACGGAAGATTCCAAGGGATGATTAGACTCGTAACCCCTGCCGGACTGTATTTGGCATATGACATTACGTTGTGTTTGTCATAATGCTCACTCACCATGTACTTGGACATCTCGGCAAAAAAACGAAAATTGGATGCGGCTCTTGGTATATCGAACCCGCGGCTTTCTTTGATCGGCTTCCCTACGTCAAGCGTTTCTATCATCGCCAGTTCGTCAACGTTTTTCATAATCAAATCAGCCATTTTACATAAAATATCAGATCGTTCTTCTACAGGCATCTTGCTCCAAACGCCGCTGTCATAGGCATTTTTAGCAGATTGAATAGCCCGTTTCGCATCTTGTTCACTGCCGTTTGCAACAAGCGCTAACCTTTCATTTGTTGCTGGGTTAATGGATTCAAACGTGTCGCGTGACAGAGCATCCACGTATTCTCCATCAATAAACAGTTTTGCATTTTGAACATTTATCTTTTGTGCAAGGGTTTCGAATTTCACTCTCTAGTCCCCCTTCTCTTCATCGATCTCGACAATCATTTCAATCTCAATGGCCGTTCCTCCAGGAAGCTGTGCCATTCCTACTGCGGATCTCGCGTGTTTTCCTTTTTCACCAAAAATGTGAACTAGCAGATCTGATGCACCGTTGATGACTTTTGGCTGATCTGTAAAATCTTCTGTACAGTTCACGAAACCTAGCAGCTTAACAATTCGTTTCACTTTGTTTAAACTGCCAAGTTCGTTCTGAACAACGGCAAGCAGGTTCAACATGGACTGTCTTGAAGCTGCATAGCCTTCTTCAAGGGAAAGAGTATCTCCCAGTTTTCCATGAAACTGATCTACACCTTGTCCTGCTGTAAATAGCAGATTGCCGACTCTTACACAACTCACATAATTTCCAACAGAAGGACGAACTTCTGGCAAAACAAGTCCTAAACGTTCAAGCTTATCCTCCGGTGTTTGAATGACTTGCAACAGCTGCACCCCGCTTTCGTTTTTCAAGATTTAAAAAGCTTGCAGCATTTCCTCCGAGCATGCCCTTGCGCTGTTCCTCTGTCAGCTCGAGTGTCTCATCTAGTACTTTTCCCGGGTTCACTTCACGTAAAAGAAAAGGATAATCCGACCCCATGAAAATTTTGTCTGAACCAAATCGTTCCATCATGTAACGGATGTTCATTGGATCATAATTTAACGAATCAAAATAAAACTGTTTCGCATAATGACTAGGTGGATGAGTCGTTAGCCGTAGATGCGGCCACACCTGCCACCCTTGATCAAGTCTTGGTATCAAATATGGAAACGAACCTCCACCATGCGCAAAACAGATCTTCAGCTTTGGGAATTTCTCCATCATCCCACTCCATATAAGTGAGGCAGCAGCAAGTGCTGTTTCGCTTGGCATTCCGATCGTGTACATAAAATTATGGGTGGGCATACGTTCTCGTCCTAACGTTTCCCATGGGTGGATAAACAGCGGAACTTCCCAATGCTCTGCCATTCTAAAAAACTCGATAAACGATGGATGGTCCAGGTTTTGCCCGTTCACGTTCGTTCCGATTTCAATACCATGAAGACCCAGTTCATTCATGCACCGATCCATTTCTCGAATCGCTGTTTCGGCATCTTGCATCGGAACAGTTCCTAAACCCGCAAAACGATCCGGATATTCATTCACCGTCTCTGCAATAAAGTCGTTCTGAATCCTCGCCATCATTTCGGCTTGTTCAGGAGGTGCCCAGTATGAAAAGGTTACGGGAATGGGAGAAAGGACTTGAATGTCGACTCCTTCACGGTCCATATCAAGAATTCGTTTTTTTGGATCCCACACTTGGTCCGTGACGTCTCGAAAGTTTTTTCCGCCTACCATAATGGCAGCACCGCACGTGCATGTCCGGTTTAGTACCGGCCACCTTTCCCCACCATACTTTTTTGCAAAGTCAGGAAACGACTCTGGAATAATATGTGTGTGAAAGTCGATTCTTAGCACTTCCATTCCTCCACATTCTCTGGCATGTGATAGCCGCAGTCCTTGCACAAGCGAACACGTTCATTGGAATTAAAACTATGAATCGCTTCCTTTACTTGTTTTTCGATATCACTTAATTGAACGGTTACACGGTGCATTTCCGAATCACAGCGGTCACAGAACCAAACGAAGTCTTCTAGTTCTCCTTGACCGCGTTTTCGTTCAATTACAAGTCCATAAGAATCGGCAACACGATGTGGTGAATGCGGAACCATTGCTGGAAGCATGAAGACGTCTCCTTCTTTTACTTCAACAACCTCACGCTTGCCTTGATTATTGATGATCTCTACATAACAGCTTCCTTTGATCTGATAAAAAAACTCATCTGATGGATCCACATGAAAGTCGCGCCTTTTGTTTGGTCCGCCCAAAATCATAGCGATAAATTCAGAATCCTGCCAAATGACTTTGTTGTTTACCGGGGGTTTGAGCAAGTCTTTGTTTTCATCGATCCACTTTAATAGGTTAAAAGATTTTAACGTTGTACTCATTCTAATGACCTCCTTTTATTTCGCCAGCTTAGGCTGGTCGGTTACGAAGTTTTCCGTTACTGAAAGTGCTTCCTCTACCATGGAGAATTTTGCTCTTCTTTTATATCCGTTATAAAAAATGGCTCTCTTACGGATTGGGTCTCCTGTATAGTACCTTTCGTACTGAACGAGACGCTGTCCAAATGCTTCTCCACATAAGTCCCATGCAAGTTTAAACAGTTTAACGCGTTCAAGAGAATCCACACCATCTCGACCTAAATAATATTTATCAATCTCACCGCGAATCTCTGGTGCATTAAAATCATTACCAGTCGGTGACATAAGTAAGCCACCCGCCCCAATGATCTGAATCACCTCAATGGCTCTTGGATACATTTTCGGCAGCATGCCGCGAATCGTTTCAAGCGCTGCCGCACTTGGCATCACCTCACCAGAAGCTGTCGTCTCATACTCATATTCAGCAACCCTCAGCAACGACCGAATCACTTCTACGTTCTGAACGAGCTCTCCAAGGTCATTTTGTACGTTAAGGTAGCCATCTACGCCGATAGAATCTGCGAGTTTACAAGCGACTTCTGTTGCAAACGCAAGCTTCACATACCCTCTAACCCCTGATTGATGGGCTGGCTGCTGAGCAATTCCTGTTTTCGGGTATAAAAGGTTCGCCGCTTCGACGTTGTTATAGAGAAAAACACGATCCCACGGAACAAGAACATCGTTAAATACGAGGAGTGCATCCATTTCTTCAAACCGTGATGCGAGTGGATGATCAAACTGCGAACGCTTTCCATCCTGCATCGGCTCGCGGCAGATCAGTTTAAGTCCTGGCGTGTCAACCGGTAACGCAAAAGCCAGCGCATATCGCTCGTCACCCGGAGCAAAGCCTGGGAAGGAGTAGATGATGACTTCGTCGGTAATCGGTGCTAACGTCGCAAGCATTTTTGCTCCACGAACGATTAATCCCTCAGGTGTCTCTTCCACTGCTCCTAGATGAGTGAACATGTCTTGTTGTCCATGGGAGTTTTTGCTGCGGTCATTTTGTGGGTTGATGATGGCATGAGTTAAGAACAGATCATTGTCTCTTATATAGTTGTAATAACTTTTAATATTGGTGGACCAATCGGGATTGTACTGATCCAAGAACCATCCGTTGTGTGCCATACCTGTTACGACGACGTTTAGAAAATCTGGTGTACGACCCATGAGTCCAAACGTTGACTTAGCATAGATCTCAAACAGCTGACTTCTAGCCATCATCTGATCGTAGCTTGTCGGATGTAAAAATGCGTTGTTCACCCGTTCACCCGTCTCTTCACAAATGTGGGTGATTGATTCTTGATAGGCCGGATCATGCTGCATGTCGTACAGCTTTGCGATCTCTACAATCGGCTGTTTAAAAACAGGTTCGTTTACAATATCCGTAACTCTTCTGCCCTCTAACCAGATTTCTGGCGAACGCGATTTCAGTCCTTCGATATATTGAGCCCCAGTTCTAATTCCCACTCAATCTACCTCCTATTTTTTTGATGTTCGAATTTGTTACCACTATATAAGAAAGCGCTTACAACGCTCAATGGAGTAATTTCATATTGTGAAATGTTCAGAAAATTTATTTATTTCCTAAGCCCACACAATACCCTATTGCATCATAGTTTACGAGTACATCCTTTCCAAAAAAAAGAGCTCCTTGTTAAAAGAGCTCTATTCCTTTTTAAAGACCGATCATTCTTGGAATCCAAAGAACCGCATCTTCTAAATATGTGATTAAAAATAATACAGCTATGGCCAGTGCCAGAAATGGTGCAGATGATTTAACTAATTTTTCAAACCGTACTTCAGCGATAGAAGAGACGATAAATAAACCTGTTCCTACCGGTGGTGTTAGAAGTCCGATCGTTAAGTTAATACAGATGATCACCCCAAAGTGTATCGGATCAATTTCAAAAGCAGTAAGCAATGGCATAAACACGGGCACTAAGATAATGAGTGCAGCAATCCCATCTAACACCATTCCAACGAGCAATAACATGATATTGACTAAAAGTAAGAATACTAAAGGATTCTCAGAAAGTGACAGCATGCTGTCTGCGAAAAGCTGCGGAATCTGTTCAAACGCGATCAGCCAACCAAATATATTAGCCATGGCAATTAAAAATGTAACGGTCGCAGTGCTCACAACGGTGTTAATCATAATCTGCGGAAGCGTCGTCCATTTTAATTCCCGGTAAAAAAACATGCCAACCAAAAATGCGATCACACATGCTACAGCTGCTGATTCAGTCGCTGTAAACGCTCCGCTTAAGATTCCAACGATAATAACGAAAGGCACAACTAAAGCAGGCAATACTTTAACCGTACTGTTCCACATCTCTTTTCCTGTGGCACGCTCGCTTTTTGGGAAATTGTATTTATACCCCATAAAAGCGATCAGACTGATAAATCCTGCTCCATAGATTAAGCCTGGTATGATTCCGGCCATAAACAGTCCACCAATGGAAGTGCCAGAAAGTGTCCCATAAATAATAAAGATCATACTAGGCGGAATGATGGGAGCTACGATCGATGAGGCGAGTGTTAGAGAAGAAGAGAATTCTCGTGAATATCCTTCTCTCTCCATTTCAGGCACCATGATTTTACTCATCATGGCTGCTTGCGCGTTCGCTGACCCGAGAATAGAAGCTAAGAACATGTTGGCTACAACTGTTACGTATGCCAGTCCCCCTCTTACGTGACCCACGAACACCTTTGCAAACTTCACAAGGCGTGTCGTGATTCCCCCGCCATTCATAAGTTCTCCTGCTAACATAAACAGAGGGATTGCCAGCAACCCAAAGTTATCAAGACCTGAATACAATCTCATAGGGGTAGAATCTAACAGCGCCGTATTCCCATTCAGAAAAAAATAAACAACCGTAATCATTCCTAGCACTAAAGAGATAGGGATACCCATCAATAGAAACAGAAGAAAAATTCCAATAATGAGAACAGCGGTCATAATCCTGCCCCCTTTGTTTTAATGACTTCTACCAAATGTGCAATCACATGGACACACGCAAAAGTTAAACCAATCGGAACAGCGCTGTAAGGAATCCACATCGGCAGTAAAATACTTGTAGATTTCTGAAACGCTACACCATCTGAAAGAATCCACGTGTACGTGTATGTCAGAATGAGTACGAGAAAGAGGATGATGAATATTTGACTAAACACTACGATCCACATCTTTACTCGTTTTGGACAATAATCAAGCAATAGCGTAACAGCAGCCTGGGACTTATTCTTAAGCCCCAAGCTCCCTCCAATAAAACTGATCCAAATCAACAAAAACACAGCAACTTCCCCCGACCAAGATAGAGGTGCATTCAGAAAGTAACGGAATGCGACAGAAAGGGCGACGATTACTGCTAATGCAAACATGAGGATTAGAGCAAGAAATTTTTCAATCTTAGATATTCCGTTGCTTAAGCTCATCATGCTGATTCCCCCTTTCCTTCAACTTACTTTCTTACAGAGTCGATAAATTCTTGAATTAGCGGGTTAGTCGGTCCATATTTTTTATCAAATTCTTCTATAAACGGTTTGAACATATCCGTGTCAATCGAATAGATCTCCATTCCGTTGTCAGCTAATTCTTTTTTGAACTCTTCTTCTTGGCCAGATCTTGTCTCTACAGCAAAGTCAGCTGCAGCTTTTAACGCTTCACGAACAATGTTCTGGTCTTCTTCTGACATGCCTTCAAACGTCTTGCTGTTCACCATGGCAACCGCCGGCCACACCATATGATTAGTTACTGCACCATATTTTGCAACTTCATAGTATTTATTTGTGATTGCTGCATCGAGGTCCATATCCATTCCATCGATTACCCCAGTCTGTACGGCAGAGTACACTTCAGGCAATGGAAGCCCTTCTGTGGAAGCACCCATTGATTTGTAGAAATCCTGCATCGGCGGACTTGGTGTTACACGTAGTTTCAGTCCTTTCATATCTTCAGGTTTTTTCACTTGCTTGTCTTTAAACAACATAACGCGCTGACCGGCAAACAAATAATCAAGCCCTGTAATTCCTTGTTCGTCAAGTGTGGCTAAAATCTTTTTCGCAGGTTCCGATTCTCTTGCTTTATGTGCCTCCTCTAGATCTTTAAAGGCATATGGCGCGAACCAAGCTGCAAATGAAGGAGAACGTGAGCTTGTGTAAGCCGCAGTGATAAAGCCAAAATCAACCGAACCCGACTCAATCTGCTGCATCATATCCGCTTCACTTCCGAGCTGTGATGAAGGATAGATTTCTAGCTCAATTCTTCCGTCTGATCGTTCAGCTAACTCTTCCTTAAACTTCTCAGCCGCCTTATGCCACATGTGTGAAGGCGGGGTAATATGAGCTAACTTGAACTTGTATGTCTTATCATTAGCTGAGGCATCACCGGAACTCGCTGAATCTTTTGCTCCACTATTGCATGATGTTAGAAGAATCAAAAGCAAGAAGAATGAGAGAATCACTTGCAATTCTTTTTTCAATTCTATTTCCTCCTTTTTTATTATGTAAGCGCTGTCATAATACGCTAATATAACCCAGTTCTTTTGAAATAGACTCAGCTGTTTTTACTACATGATGAATCATGTAAGGTGTATCCTGCCCAAGCATGTAAGATACGGGTCCTACCATATTTAGTGCAGCTATGGTCTGTCCGGTATACGATTTTATAGGTGCTGCAATACCATAAAGACCAAGCTCATTTTCATTATTGCTTATTGCATATCCGTTTGCTCTGATTGATGAAAGTTCATCTTTCAGTTTTTCAACACACGTAATCGTGTTAGGAGCACGGCGGAGAAGCCCTCTTGAGATGGTTGGCTTTATCATTGAGGGGTTAAAGCTAAGCAAAACTTTTCCCGTACTTGTACAATAAGCTGGCTTTGTATCTCCGATAAATGTAGGTACTGGGACTGAATTTGAAGAAGCAACACGCAAAACAAATCGTACTTCCCCACTATCGAGCATCCCAATATGTACGGTTGTGTTAAACCGTCGAACAAGGCCTTCGCATAACGGCAAAGCCTCCGTGTTAATGTCTTGCTGATACATCACATGGTTGCTCCATTCTAAGAGCTTCCATCCTAATCTATATTTTTTCTGACTGTCTTGAATCAGTATGCCTTCTGAGCAAAGCGTCCGTACTAAGTGATGTACTGTGCTCGCATTCATGTTTAGTTTCTCTGCAATCTGCAAGTTTCCTAGTGCTGGTTCATCCTTGGTGAAACAGTTTAATATCCTTGAAATTTTCTGAACAGATGAGATCACCAATTCTCCCCCTCAAACGGATACGATTTAAAAGAATGTCAGCTTAAAGACAACCACCTCTTCCTTCACCAATATGGGTTCATGGTAATGATAAAGATGATGGCATACAATGGTGTAATTTCATAATATGAAATCTCTTAAAATATTTTTTGAATAGTTAGAAAATTATTCGGACTATTGAAGGATAGTGATTATTAGTAAAGAAGAAGTATAGGTAAAGTAGTTCACCTTACATTTCGATGTTGCCCTTCCTTTTACCTACTAGAAGATTTCACTTTTTAATGAAAAAAATGTAAACTGTATATAGCTTTTACTTTCTCATTCAATTACTATATGTAGTATAATTACTTTTACATATAAAATAATTTTGGTTGTTTTTTCATGATCTTACATTGAAAGAGGTGTGAGCGTTGGACATTACCGAAAATTTGATTTCGTATATGGATAAGAATCTGCCTACTTATTTACAAGATTGGTATGGAAAAGTTGTCATATCAAACCTTGACATACATAAGGACAAAGTGATTGAGAATGCTTTACATATGGTTGGTTTAGTTAAACTTTCATTACGCGGACAGCTTTCACCTGAAAAAATTAAGGAGCTCGCGTATGAAGTGGCGCATCAACGACTTGAAGCCAAGATTAACATTGGGGAGTTTGTTTACAACGTAAATTTGGGCCGTAGTGAAATTGTTAGGTTTGTAACAGGCTCTGGTATCTCAATTGAGCAGCTTCAGCCCGTTATTGAAAATATTAACTCTCTTTTCGACGAGTTTTTATATCATGCTGTTAAAAAATACACCCAGCTTAAGGATGCGGAGATTCAAGAAAAGACCCTTTTTATTGATCAAAGCCATAAGGAACGATTAACCATTCTAGGGCAGATGTCCTCCAGTTTTGTTCATGAATTTCGGAATCCCTTAACTGCTGTTATGGGTTTCGTTAAGCTCATGCAGCAGGAGAATCCCGGGATGAAGTATATTGATATAATCAGCCATGAGCTGACTCAGCTGAATTTTCGAATCTCCCAATTTCTTCATGCCTCAAGAAAAGGGGTACAGGAAAGAGAAGCAGAAGAGTTTGCACTGGAGGATCTATTCACAGATATACTAGATTTCATGTATCCAAGTCTTGTAGATGCTGACGTCAATGTGGTACCAAGAATCGATCCGACTATAACTATTCGGGCACACAAAGATGAGCTTAAACAAGTATTGTTAAATCTCATCATGAATTCCATTGATGCTCTGAGACAAAAAAAACAGAATCGCCGGCTTATGATTTATAGCAAGATTGAAGCCGAGTCAAACGTACATATTATGATTTCAAATAACGGACCTGCTATTCCTCCAGAAACGATCAAAACCATTTTTGAGCCGTTCTTTACTACAAAGGAGCTTGGTACTGGCATTGGACTTTTTGTGTGCAAAAGTATTATTGAAAAACACAACGGAACGATCCATTGTTCTTCCACTGACGAAATTACAACGTTCACCATCGTGCTACCGCTCTATGCCCCAACTGAAGAAGAAGATACTTCACTCATTAAGGTAGAAAAAGCTTAAATGTCTGAGCTTTTTTCTTTTGCCTTCATCATTTCAAGCAAGTTGCGCTCATATAAAAAAGCCTCTGCATAATGTGCAGAAGCTTTTGTCTTTTTAATGCACCGTTCCTCTGTATAGCGGCATCGAACAGCAACGGAATGAACCGCCAGACTTTATGATTTCTGAAATATCTACTTCGATGACATCATATCCTCTTTCGTGAAGTGCTCTATTCACTTTTTCATTGCATGGAAGACTTAGAACTTTTTTGTTTCCAATGGATAATACATTAGTCCCCATCGTAAATTGTTCCTCTTTGTTCACTTCAATACAATCAAAACGGGAAGTGAGAAACTTCAGGGTTCGTTCATCAAACGCCTGAGGATAAATAAGGGCTTCTTGTTCAGATAAAATATTAAACACACAGTCCAAATGCAAATAGATTGGGTCAAAAGGTACTGGAACAACCGTCATATCAGGCAATTCGGATTGCAATTGCCGAATCGTTTCTTCTGATGTTCGGCCACTAACACCTATGAAGACAGTTTGGCCATGAATGATTACGTCACCGCCTTCTATTCGATCACCTTCAATAAGTGACAGATTGATCTGGTGTTCAAGCAGCCAGTTCCGAAGTACTTTTTCCTCACCATCACGAATGGTGCTTCCCATTTTTGAAACAAAAACCGTTTCACCTATTGTAAAACCGATATCACGGGTAAAGACTTGTTCTGGAAATTCTTCCATCGGTGGAAGTTTATATACATCCACTCCGTTTTCTAATAACTTTTTTACAAATTGTTGATGCTGTTTCATTGCTCGTTTCATATTGATATTGTCTTTAGCAAAATGTCGTTGCGTTTCATTAATCACTTCATCGATCTTCATAAATCTAGGTTCACAAACAATCACTTTTTTTAACACGCCATATTCACTGTCACAATTCACGAGTTGGTGTTCTCCTTTTATAACGGTAGCCATTTAGAATCCTCCATGTAATCATAAGGTATGTATTAGGCTCTTCCCGAAATCATTAGTATGGTAAACGTTTTTTGCACCTTTCATTATTCTATTTTTATTTTTCCCAAAAATGGCTAAAAGTTAACTGCTTACTGAATTGAAAAAAACCACCCGAGCAAACGAATCCACTCGGATGGCTATCCTTATTTTGTATGGTTATCTTACGTTTTATTCAGCGCTATTTTCTGGTCGAAGAAATGCGTTCTTTTCTTTGTATTTTTTTATTTCAATATGAGGATAGTGGACGTCCACAAGTGTTAAAATTTCATCCAGAAGTAACTCAAGTTCAGCTACTGAGTTTTGTATGTTATCCACTAGAATGCTTGTTAGCCGCTTGTCCAAGTCATTAGGCTTAATCTCCATAGAGCTGATCGTTTGATGCATCCATTTAAATGCTGGGTGATGTACATACTTCTGATTTAACCCGAATAGGATGCCAAGCAAATTTTTCTGAGTAGAACATATAACATCCATTAACATTAACCAGTCTTCCCGATCCTCAAGTGCTCTCCGATTGTTCCAGCGACTACCAAGCTCGAGGTTTTCAAGAATCATTTTTTCAGCAAGTTCACTTGGGTATTTTTCAATTTTCTTTTTTAAATCAAGAATCAATTCATTTCCATATAAACTATGACCATAAAAAATGGATGCTAATATACACTGTTTGTCATAATTCGTTTCGTGATGAAGAACAACATCCTCAATGTACGTTTCTATAGTAGTTACTAAGAAATTACTGATCTCTAACTTAATGTTGTGAGTCAGATAGGTTTCTGACCACTCTTCTTCTTCATAAGGATAAAAATCTAAAACGTTCCCGTTTACCACATGGATTGGGGACATCCGTTCTGAATCAGTTGGTGCTTCCTGCCAAAAAATATGCAGTTCAATATCTGAGTGTTTGTCTTGCCATCCCCTTGAAACAGAACCCGCGAGCAAAACCGCTTTTACCTTTTCGTTCCTTTTATAGATCGATGCCATTTCTTTTGCTACATTCATTAAATGCATTTCTATACTTTCCTTTCATGATAATTAAAAAAAGTTATATAAACCTTCTTCAAAATAATGATAATCTGCTTCTGTTATAATTTTTTTACCGTACCCTGCAAAAAACATTTCTTTATCTTCTTTCGTTTCAAAGGCGTTTGGCTTTGGACGTATGGCTAAGGAAACATCGTATCGCGGATCACCAAAAGCTCCCCCGCTCCAATCAATGATACTTGTCACTTTCCCGTCTTTTACTAAAACATTATCTAACGTAAAATCACCATGAATCAGCGTTTGAGGATGAAAGGATGGACGATCTCGCCTTAACTTATCCAACAGATCTCTTGTGCCTTCCGTTCCGTAATTTTCAAGATTGAACTGTGCATTTTCTAATTGTTCATCAAGCCAAAGTTTATCTCCCATTAATTCATTCGGGCACGTTGTAATATGTACCTTTGCTAAAGTTTCGCCAAAACTATAAATCGCCTTGTGCCTGTTTTGTTGATCTTTTTCTTCATATAAATAGTTTCTTAGCGTAACACCTTCTAAATGTTCGGTTAACGTCCATGATTGCATAGAGTCAGCATCAGAAACAAAATGAAATAGTCTCGGTACAGATAGATCTGTCACCGATAAGGCTACAAGAACCGATGCCTCTTGAGACAACCACGTTCTGAAAAGTTCCCCTTTTGCTCTTTTCACCACATATCTTTCTTTATCCGTATGAAGGATACCCACATCAGAAGTGTATCCTTGCTTAGGGAACGTCATATTATTTATTTTCCCCGTGATATTTTTGAACTGCAATGGAATTTCATCAATCGTAACTGGATTCATTTCAATTTTCACTCCCCCATAACACCCTACTAACAAATGGGAATTATTGATAAGATTAGATTATCATAAAAATAAGAGGAGAAATACACGTGTTTATAGGTGATAGAATCATTTTAAAAAATATAGCTTCTAAAAAAAGTATTAATGAAATGACATATATATTGTGCGTTAGAGCAGGATGGAAATAATAAAAGTAAACAGATAATAAGAACTTTGCTAGGAGAAAATGATGAATTCTATTAAAGGTTATCAGGTTCCACAGAATGTTTTATGCAACTGGGAACAGAATTGGGTTCCAGACTTTGATCTTTTTTACTTTGTAGAGAAACCGGAGTGTATTCCTGTTTATACAATTGAGGAGATAAACAAAAAATTTCTCACATTAAATGTTCGAACTTCTTTTCTTACGTGGTCTATCGATAAAAGGGCTAAGTATGTCAGTCATGTTTCCAACAAAGATTTTTTAGCGTTGCTTCCACATGTCAAACGAGAAATTATAGCTGAACAAAAAAGATTAAACAGAGGTCTCATGTTTACCGAAATTGAAATGAGGAGTTTGCTTGAAGGACTCGACTTGACCGATCAAAACGAATGTTTAGTTATGTTAAAACAAAACGCTTATAATGATGAAATCGTCTCTTTGCAAGGTCACATTTGGAGAAGACTTTCTTATAAAACGCGTCAAACTATCTTGGTAAACTATGCAGATTTGTGGGTGGATGAACATGCTTTAGATAATGGGGAAATAGTTCACTACAGAAATAAGTATCCCAACTTATCTGCATACATCAATGTTTTTCCTGGACAAAACGGGCCTAATTGCCTTGCCTCTGTTATAGCAGGCATCACGAATTCTGCGTCATCCATTCATCAATGGATGCAACAAGATACGTTTTTACAGCTTCTTTTTGATAGCAAGTATGTGGAAAACGAAACAAACCGTTTATCAGCCTCTGATGTAATCGTTTGGTTTGATTTACATGATCGTCCTGTACATGCAGCCCTTTTATTGAGTGAGGAACACGCGTTTAATAAAAATGGGCAAACGATGTTTCATCCGTGGCAAATTATACGAATAGATCATTTAATGGATTGTTGGCAAGGGTATCGTTTCACAATTTACAGAAAAACGTAAAAAAAGGGCTCTGATAAGAGTCCTTTTTTCTATATTCCCACGTTCATTTGGATTTCTCCCACGTTATTTGGGATTTATCCCACGTTATTTGGATTTATCCAACGTTATTTTAGAAATGTCCGAAATTCGACAAATTAGCTTTAAACCGATAACACTCTAAACATCTTAAGCTTTATTTATGATGAAACGGGCATTTGCCGGTAATCGGCTCTACATCGTCTCCGATAAAATACTGTTTCCATTCCCGATGCTCAGGATCTCCGTAATGACTGATGTTTGGATGCTTCGGCAAGTTATCCCATTTCTCCACGCGTTCACGAACTTTTTCACGGGACATGCTGCCGCCCGGGGATGTGCCTTCTAATCCTTCAAAAATACGGCGTGGCTGGAATCCAAGAACTAAGCTGTTTCCGAGATCTCTCGTTTTTCGTTGCTTGTAAGCCGGTGCATTCCCGAACACAAAATACGGTTCTTGATTGAACGAAAAAGCAAACAAGTGATGATCAGGATCTTTAGGAATTTGTTCTGGCCAAGGCTGATCATCTGTTTCGTGAAGATATTGGAGAATCTTCCAAAAGTACTCCCTGTAGTGTGGGATGTCCTTTTCTTCCTTTTCTGGTTCAACGAACACAAATAAGCCGTGACGAATTAATTTTGGAGCGTCAAAGAGTTTATTGAATTCTTTTATCGCTTCAGGCAAGTTGGACCAGTCGTCATGCGTCATATAAGCATAGCGAAGTTCCCCTTTATTTTCTGCAGCCATTCCGAAATAACACGGAAACGTTTTGTCCGTCACCGTTTCATGAAAAGTCTTATACTCTTCAATGACCCATGCCGGCACCCTTTCTGGATTTGTCATATCTTCTTTTGTCAGCAAACTTAACTGTTTCGTCTCCACTAAACCACTCCTCTTATCTGATAATGAGGAATTTCCCTTAAGACGTTTCGGTAAAACGTAAATTTTCCTGCTGCTCCTTGTTTCCAAAAAGAATGAGTTCCAGCTCCTCCAAATTTTCTGCAAGCCATATCATTTCTTTTGCAAATCGCTTTGGTGGATCGCCTTGATGTTCCATCGTTACGGAGATCCACCACGTACTTTCGAGGTACCATAACAGTTTCATCGAAGAACATAATATTTTGAGCGATAATTCATTTGTATTGCTATATCCTTTTACAAATGCCTGTACAGCTTCCAAGTTTAAGGATTCTTCTTGTAAGCAGGTTGAGATCACCACTCTTGCGACATCTATAGCGGGGAAATCATAATTCATACGGTCAAAATCCAAAATCGCCGCTAATTCACATTCGAAAAACAGCAGATTATCTACCCATAAATCCCGATGAGACCATCCGCTAGGGAAGTTTATTATTTCAGATAAATTTAATTTTAGGGTAGCTTCTTTTTGTAGCTTCATGAATGGTTGAAGGTGGTATAGCCCTTTTTCTTCAGACTCCAATAATACACTGTCCCAGTAGTCTAGACGTTCTTCAATAGGTGGTATTTTAAACATCGTCTCAGACTTTGGCGGCAAGTTCCCATCGTTCAGCAGTTTATGGAGCTTTCCAACAGATTGCCCTAACGACTCCATCTGGTTAGAATGAGCTGACCCTGCTGTTATCAAGCTACCTTTCATAAAGCGCATCACCGTAAAATATTCACCTAGACTCGACTCATGCAAAAGGTTTCCGTTATGCTGCAGCAATTCTGGGCAAGGAATCCCATGTGAAAAAGCACGATTTTGGGTGTGAAGTGCTTTTCGAATTGTATTGAGGTCGTATTTTTTTAACCTCTCTCGATTGTATTGTTTTAATAAAAAAGTCCCTTCGTCTGTTTCGATTTTCCACTTTTCATTAAGCCAGCCTCGTTTAATTGGCGTAACTTTAGAAATGGTAAAACCAAATAATCCTTCTGCCTCACTTTTTAGATGTTCCCATAACGATTGTTCAATTAGCTCCGTTTTCAGGATACTCACTACTTTCTTATGATTTACTTCAGCTCCTGCCATTTTGACCATAAAGCTTCTGGTCTTTTCGTATATGTACCTGATTCGCGATCCATATATCCATTCACAATAAATTCTCTACGAATCGTACAGAAATCTTCATGATAGTTCTTAATAAATTCGTTCAAATGTGGCTCACTGTATGTTTTACCGTCCTCAAGCTGGCGAACCAAGTGTTCGAGAACAACTAACTTTTTCTTTTTTTGTGAAGGAATATTCTTCAACTTACCTTCTTTATTGAGAAAAGCATTCAACACACTTGTTTGATAGTTTTTAAGTTCTGTAGACATGATAAATGATCTCCTTTTAGCATTACTTTTTTCCAGCGTAAATCTACTCTATAGAGTTTCTGTTTTCTTCATACGTTCAAATTTTAAATATCGAGTCCCTTGAAAAGAAAGCGTGCCTCTGTCACCTTCCACCAACTGGCCATATTCTTGTGGGCTCACTTCAAATTCCATGCGATCACCGCTCTCCACTTCAAATGTTACATAATAATCGGTACGAGCTCGTGTATCATTTGCTCCACCTCTCACTTCCGTTCGCTTTGTTTTCACATCCGCTGAAACGGTTAATATTGGCTGATTGTTGTTATAGTTCCACTGGCTAATACCTTTAACAATTACAAATAAAAATAATCCAATTACAAGGACGAAGACTGCACCCATAAAAATTGGTCCAAACTCAAACAGCCAGTCTCCTCCGCCTAATCCAGGTTCTTGAAAATCGTTCATCGTTTAACCCCCCCATGTGAAAAATCTACCTTACAAGACGTCTCTTTTAACATATTATTACATACGGAGTTATAAAGACAGAAGTTTCAGTCTTTACGTTGGTGTGAAAGCTTGCTCTCAGATTTACTGACTAAAGCAGTCTTACGGTACGTGTTCTTTTTTTTATTACACAAATGCTCATAGAATTCCAATGTTCGCTCATAGACTTGGACTTCGACAGGAACAACCATCTTTTTCACTTATTTTATGGGTATTTTTATTCAATAGGTGTTTTTACAATCCACTACACTCTTTAAAGAACGAAAAAAAGCCGCCGAAGCGACTTTTTCTTCCTTTACTCTTAAACGGACACTCTATTTGCTCGTATATCGTGCAGGGCATTCTGTACTTTGCCATATTCTGATGCGTGTGGTCGGTCTTCACCATCGCCATATCCGTAATCTACCATTCTGTTGCGGTTTAAACATAGTTTTGTCAGTTCTGGCTTAAAGAAATCAAACAGCTTGAACCGGTCCTCCAAATGAGAAAATCTCTTTTGATACGCTTCAATAGCTTCTACCAAATGCGACCAAAAGGCTTTTTCTTCAATCAGTTTCTTCTTCACTAAAACGTTCGACATGTACCGGAGATGACAGATGAAAAGTCCAGTGAAAATAAACTGCGTTAACCCTTCAGGTGGCTCGCTGCGCAATACTTTACGCAACTCTTCCGTTACTCCTTCCAGTTCAGGGAAAGGCTGATCAGAGATGTTGACGTCATCCACATAATCCTTCACTGCTAATCTTTCAGGCTGATAGTCTTTCAATATGAGAATCGTGTTCTGACCATGTGGAGAGAAAACTGTTCCGTACTGATACAAAAAGTGCAGCAATGGCGGCATGACAACCGAAAAGAACTTCTTCACCCATTCATCTGCACTTAAGCCAGACTTTTCAATCAAACTTTGAACAAATGGTTTTCCATTCACATCTACATGATGAAGAGCAGCAAGGGTGATCGGCTGTTCCCCCTCTTTCAAATACGTATAGATGCTTTCACGCCATATGGTTCCGAGCATTTCTAAATATTGATACGGTGCTCCTTTTAACTTGCTGTAGTGGGGATGGTCCACGTTCATGCTTGCCACTTCACCCGGTAAAACCACCTGACACTCTTCTTTTAAAAAATGGTCCTGTTCAAAGATTCCTTTGATGTGTTCCGTAACTCGCGGAGCAATCACTGTACGTTCAGATGGAAGCCCGCGATAGACGAGAGTGTTTAAAATACTCATTGGAAGCTTCACATGAGCTTTCGTTTTGTTCGTTGTGTTCACAAACGTTCTGATCGACTGCTGGGGCAAGTAATGATCTGTTCCTTCTTCTAACGGAACAATTACCCCGTTCGCCAAATCTTCCGGAAAGTTTTGAATCAATACGTTCTTCCATTGCCATTCGTGAACAGGCATGAAGTAATAATCTAACGGCAGTTTTCCGTTTTCCCGTAAAATTTCATTAAACCGCTGAAGAAGTACACCATCAAGTTCTTTCAAAATCAGTTTTTCGTAGTGAAGCTCACTTACGGAATGAAACTGTGCACGGTCACGATGAACAGCAATCCAAAACAGCTTCGTCTCCTGCTGGTTTTCAGGGGCATATTTCATGTAATCGTCAAAGCCAAACCCAATACGTCCTTTGTTGTATGTAATCCAAGGGTGACCTGACATTTCTCCTTCTAATTCAGCATAATCGAGATCAGCCAGTTCATCAGAAGTCTTTTGATGATGGTTTAATGTGTTTGCATCAGCAATCAGCGTATGGTTTAACTCTTTAATTAAATGTCCTGCTGTTTCAGCTGACATCCCGATCAACGGCTGAATATCCGTTAAAAAGGTAATCGCACTTCTTGCCGGCTTCCACTTCTCCGACTCAAAAACTTCGATAGAATCTCTATCTACCTCATAGCTGTCAAAGAAACGTTTCTCTGCTGTAAACCGATATTTCCGCTTCTCATTTATCGTGAATACATATCCCTCTTCTGTTTTTTCTGGAGAAATCATGTCTTCATACATGTACTCTGCGAGCATTTTGGCAAGCAAGTTCTTATTCACAATCTCCCACGTATCACGCTGTAAAATAGCTTCTGTTTCATTTATATAAAGCATGCTTTTCCTCCTTTTGAAAGTGCAGTTTCCCTGCCTTTCTTTCGCTTGTGAACGTACTCCATAAGAAAACAACAAGGTGAAGAACAACAAACAGACTTGCATAGAAAAATACGTCTGAAATCGATTGGTTGCTCACGATGAATGATGCCGCAACAGGTGCAAGCAGCAAACCTACATTTTGAATCGCAGAGATTTTACTATAGTCGCCATGTGTATTTTGGCTTTTTTGAAAAAGAAAAACATCCAGTTTTGCCAAACACCAGGCAGCTCCTATTCCGAACAAACATCGGAACACGATCAAGCCCACCATTCCCGTTTCAATTCCTTGGAAAAAAAGGCCTGAAATCATCAGAATCGTCGCGAACACATAGCCGTTCCAGCCAATTTTTTCACTGTATCTTAAGATTAGAGGCAGACTAATGATGCTCATAAGACTTGGTATTAAGAACAACAGGCTGCTCATAATCTCACTCGTGTGGTACACATTTTCGGTGTACGTTGTAAAGAATGGCCGAATCATATTTACTGCTAAATGAATCGTTAACACCACGATGCCGAATTTCACAAAGTGCGGAAATAGACTCGAATCATGATTTACATTCTGCCGTGTATTACTTATCTTTTGTTTGTTCAACGTTTGTTTCAATAAAAAATAACTGCAAAGACCTAAGAAACATTCGATAAGACCGATCATCCAAAAGATCATAAGCGGATTCTCCATCTGTATTATCCAAGCCGATAAAACGGTCGCGGTTACGATGGCTCCCTGTAGAACGGCATGATAACTGGCTGCCGTACCTGTTGTTCTTCCTTCATTTTGTTCCATCATGATTGTGTACAATAAAAAGTAACTGCTCTTAAAAAGGAGCAACAGCATACTTGCCGTTAGAAACATCACAAACGTCTGTGAAATTGCCACTATAAAGCAGGAGAGCCCTGTTCCCCATTGACCGATCATCAGCAAAATGGAGCTGTTGTATTTTTTTGCGAGCATGCCCCATATTGGTGTGAAAATGACGACCACTAAACGGCATGTCATGATGTAAACCCCTGTTACATCGGGGTCCGTGATGCCGTACACCTTACGAAAGAATTGCGGATAGAACGGTGATAACAAAACTTCGGTGCACACAAACAGGAAGACACAGCATAAAAGAAAAAAGGTTAACGAACGCTTGCTAACTTCCATGAAGGTTCCGTCCCGAATGTCTGAAACACATTTTTATGGCTGACACAATAGATTTCTTCATCATAGAGCGTATTGACGATTACAGCATTTCGATATGCACCAAGACCTAAATCAGGAGCACCGACTCCGTGTGTGTGAAGCTCTCCATTTTGAATAAAGATGTGATTGTTTTCAAGACCTTTTGTTTGTAAACGATAATCCCGTTTGATCTGGTACCTGTTTTTCATATCCCACTGAATTTTGTCCTGCATGCTTATGAGGAAATGCGGAAGTGAAGGAGCATAGCCGGTACCTAAAATAACAACATCTGACTCTAGTTCAAACACATCTCCTGTAACATGCTGACGCAATGTAAGTATGTTACGATTTCCTTTATTTTCTAAATGAACGAGCTCTGTCATCGCCTGCAAATGAATCTCTGGTTTTACTTCACCCACCGTTTTTTCGTATAACAGATTATAAATATCAGCGATCGTATCCATGCTGATACCTTTATAGAGAAGATCTTGTTTTTGCAGGAGTTCATCTTTTTTGGATTGTGATAAATCATAAAAGAAATTCGTGTAATCAGGTGAAAAATACTCAAGACCTAGCTTCGAATACTCCATCGGGAAAAATCCGTTTGACCGTGTGAACCAGTTCAACGAATAACGGTCATTATCCTGAAGCTGGGCCAGGTCATAAAAAACCTCCGCCGCACTTTGGCCAGATCCAATTACAGTTATGCTCTTTGCCTGCATTAAATTTTTCTTGTGCTTCAAATACTGAGAAGAATGAATGACGTTACATCCTAACTTCTTTTCAAGATGAGACGGAACAGAAGGACTTGTTCCGATTCCAATGGCCAGGTGCTTTGTATAATACGCTTGTGTTTCTCCACTGTTTTCCGATTTCACCATTACTTCATACAAGTGACCATCACCATAATCTATAGGGACAATCTGTTCAACGCTCGTTCCAAAGCGGCAAGACTCGATCTGGCTTGCTGCCCATCGGCAATAGTGGTTGTATTCGGTCCGTGGAATATGAAAGTTTTCTAGAAAATAAAAGTGGTACAATCTGTTATGTTCCTGCAAATAGTTTAAAAAGGTGTACTTGCTCTTGACGTTTGCCATGCTGATTAAATCTGCAAAGAAGGGAACCTGCAAGGTTGTACCATCGATTAGCATTCCTTTATGCCAGTTAAACTCTGTTTTTTTCTCAAAAAACAGTGCCTCTTTTCCACCCGTTTCATCAAGCATTGCTGCGAGACCGAGATTAAATGGCCCGATGCCTACGCCGATGATGTCATACACTTTTTCATGTTGCGGCTGCTTTAAAGACATCACTCCATCTCCTTTCAAACGTTTCTCTATGGCAGAACATGAGCATACCTGTCTTATCTGGCAGCTTGATTGGTTTCACTTTTTCAAAACGGCATTTTTCAAACACGTGAATCATTTTTTCATTCATTATATCTGGTTCCGCAATCACTTTTTCAGTGCCCTTTGATAAGAACTGAAAATGAACCATTGCACGTAAAAGAGGCATTGCATAGCCTTGCCCTAAAAATGCTTCCTCCCCAATTAACAGATGAATTCCTTGATCCTTCGGGTGCGGGTCATAGCAATCTTCAACTACGTCACCCCTTACCCAATACGCTTCCCAATAGCTCATCGGAACACCATCGATCAATCCAAGATAAAGGGTCTGATGTTTATCTGCCAAAAAATGTTCCAGATGTGTTTTGTATTCTGTAAACGGCATATCAAGCTTCCAAAATGGAACCACATAAGATTGCTGCTGCCACTTGTGAAGAAGTTCGGCATCTCGCTCTAAGTCCACTTTTACAAAAGATAATGTCTTTTCGATCAATGAATCATAAAAACTAAATTCTGGCTTCATCAAGCGTCATCACCTTCTGCAATGGGTTAGGTATATTTCTGTACACAGATTGTGTTTCAAGTGATCCTACGAGCTCGTCCATGTCATGAAAACGTGTAAGCAAGTTTGCTTTACAAGGGAGTTCAGTTGAATCCAGCAAACTTCTTAAGAGCCCAGATTTACCTCCTGTTAAAGAGTCGTGATGGACTAACCGGTTTCGCAACATCTTCATAAGCTCTGCTTCTTCAATTAAACCTGCTGCTCCAAACCCGTTAATCAATCCAAACAGATGATTCATGAAAAAGTAATAACGAAATCGTTCGATTGCTACGGCATCACTGCAGATTGTCACACTTTTGCGGTTAAGGTCAGAAAGTTGCTTCACTAACAGGTCTGCTTTCGATTCGCTGTAATAATAGCCTTGGTTATCACGGTAAAAGAACGTGCTTGGATATCCGCCTTTTAGCTGTACTATTGAATTCTGCTGGTGTGCTTCAAGGGCAATTCCATATGTTTCATAAAGCCAAACCATCGGATCTAATGCGATAGACAAGTACTCTCCGAACCAATCTTTGCTTACTGCCTCAGTCGATCTGCTCTCTTTTTCTGCAATCTCGTGAATGAGCTCAGAGATACGCGAACGACCACCATATCCGTGATCTTGACATAATCCAGCTACTAAGCTCGCATTTTTATCATTTTGATAGAAAGGATTTTCTCGGATCACTACTTCAAAACCTGACGTTTCTTTATCAGTCGCTATATTTAAAAATGCAGGATCTTTAATCACTTGAAACGAAGGGAAAAATTCGTTAAGTTCTTGTCCGATTTGAGACTGCATGAGCCTGGAAACTTCCACGCCTCGATGAAGCTCTTTCTCCAGATTAACGCGAAGTGAATTTGTAATTTTTACCGGTACAGAAAACTTGAACATGTATTTGAAATCTTTGCTGTACACTGAACGCATGGAAGAAGTAGCCATGAACGGTTCGCCATAAGATCCAATGTAGCTGAGTTTCTCTTTTTTTATTAATTTTTTCACGTATTCATCTTCTAGAAGAACGGGTACTTGCAGTGGATGTACGGGTATGTACACGGATGAATCATCTTGTTTTATCGTTTGTAAAAATATCTTATCCATCTGAAGCAGATGTAAGGATATTTCCTCAGCCGTCAAAGAGTCAGCGGAATCTTGATCAACGATAGATCGATCGGCTTTAAAAAAATGAAGCTGAAACTCACCTTTCATCTCGGGAGAGTAGAGTGATTCTTGCTCATTCGTCATACCCTGCTTGCTTTTTGGAGTTGGATGAAGCAGATGTCCGAACAGAAGAGATTGCTCTGCCTCAATAAACGTAAATTCACTGTTATTTAGTTTATCTTCATCACTTTCTCGTTCTTCTAAATATCGCTTGATGTTCTGGCAGCTTAAGATCGTGCGCAGCATCAACTCATCTTCCGCATCTTCACGGTTTTGTTCGAGCAACAGCTCTTTTGAAAGCAAAGATATTAACGTGACATAGTCAAGAGATATCTGATGTTGACTCGTTTTATAAAAAATGGGAAAGTGGAACAAATGCCTTCCTGTCAGTGAATGATGTTTAACTGCTGCATAAATCGCTCCACCTTGACTGGTCAATGAAAGTTTTATCCATTTTTGAGGCGTTTCTCCACTCCATTCAATCTCTTCGTTCTCAATCTCAATAAAGTCTTGTGTTTCCCTAAGATAACAGTTTAAAAAGCTTTGCATACTCGCCTGTTCAGCTCTTAATTTATGTTTTGTCATTGGGTAATCCCCCTGTCTTCGTACTCTAAAGCAAATTGAGAAATGCTATGAAGAACATCTTCAATATCCACGATTGTTGTTCGTGGATTCAGCAACGTAAATTTTAAAAATACGTGGTCCCTCACTTTTGTCTTCGCAACAAGTGCTGTTCCTGTATGAATAATCCTCTTATAAATAAACGTGTTTCGTTCATTGTTGTCCTTCGTAGCACCTTTTACATAACGAAAAACAACCGCGTTCATCTCTGGGTTTTCGTTACACACTTCGAAATTTTCTTTTTGGCTGATGACACTTGCTGCTTGGCTTGCAAGGTGCAATGTATAATCAATCATATTGCCAAAATTCTTTTCACCGATAATTCGAAGGGACATATACAGCTTTAACGCATCAAACCGTCTCGTAGTTTGTACCGATTTATTTACTAAATGAACAAGACCGTCTTCTTCATCGTTCTCTGGGTTTAAGTAATCGGCATGGTGTGCTAGATATCTGAAGCTCGTTTTGTTTTTAACAAAAAAAGCACCACAGCTGATGGGCTGGTAGAACTGCTTGTGAAAATCGATAGTGACAGAATCTGCTTGTTCAATACGTGAAAGTTTGTCAACATGCGTATCGCTCAGCATTAATGCTCCCCCATACGCAGCATCTACATGCAGCCATAAATCGTGTTCCTCAGCAACAACCGCGATGTCCGCGATTGGGTCGATGCTTCCAAAATCAGTTGTACCAGCCGTTGCGACGATACACATCGGCAGAAGTCCGCCTGCTTCTAGTCGCTCTATTTCTTTCTTTAAATCAATTGTATTCATTTTCTTATTATCATCTGTACGAATGGTTACAACAGCCTGTTCACCAAGACCTAACTGGTAAGCTGATTTTTTTACAGTGAAATGAGCATCTTCAGAACAAAGAATGCGCATCTTATATGATTCCTGGGGAAGCCCCTGTTTCTTCACGTTCCAGTTCAAGTGCTTATCGCAGTACCGGTCACGCGCTAATAGCAGCCCCATATAGTTGGATTGCGTCCCGCCACTTGTAAATGTTCCATCAGCTGTGTCTGGCAGTTTTAGTTTTTGGCTAACCCACTCCAACATTCTTTCCTCTAAGTAGGTAGCAGCGGAACTTTGATCCCATGAATCCATCGATTGGTTTAGTGCTGCAATAATAAGCTCAGCTGCAATTGCCGGAATTACTGGCGGACAATGCAAATGTCCGATACTCGTTGGGTGCGTAACATGGATGCTATTGTGAACGATGGCTTGCAAAATATCATCCAGCACTTTGTATGTGTCTTCTCCATGAGGAGACGAAAGCGATAATGCGTTTACCTCGGTCTCAATTTCCTGTGGCAGTTTTCCGTTAAAAGCGTTGCCGTTATTTTTATAAAATTGGCTTAGCAATTGTTGTGTTTGTAACAAGATCTGTTGAAAGCTTTGAGTTCCTGCATCACTTTCGTTAAGAAAAAAACGATCAAAGTCCGTTGTGTTCATATAGCACCTCTATTTGAGTGCGGCTCTAACCGCATCTTTAAAAATAGCAATCACATCATCAAGCTGCTTCTCCGTTATGATAAGAGGTGGTAAAAATCTGATGACACTCCCATGTCTGCCACCCACTTCTAAAATCAAGCCTCTGTTAAAGCACTCCCTCTGTATACGGCTTGCAAGTTCTGGATGAGCTGCATACGTCCCTTTTAATCCTGACGGAATACGCGGATTTACGATTTCTGCTCCTACCATCAAGCCTCTGCCGCGAACATCACCAATTTCAGGAACTTCATTTTGAAGAATAGAAAGCTCTAGCATTAATTTTTCGCCAAGCTCTGCTGCATGTTTTGATAGTTGATTTTCTTTTATATAACGAAGCGTTGCCGTCCCTGCTGCCATTGCCATTTGGTTGCCCCGGAACGTTCCGATGTGCGCGCCCGGTCCCCATTTATCGAGCTCTCGGTCATAAATGACAACCGATAACGGCAAGCTTCCACCAATTGCTTTTGATAAAACGACCACATCCGGAATGATATCAGCATGCTGAAAAGCAAAAAGCTCACCGGTTCGGCCGATTCCAGTTTGAACCTCATCAATAATCAATGGAATGTTGCGCTCTTTTGTAATGCGGCGGATCTCTCGTAACCACTCAACTGGAGCAGGTATCGAACCGCCTTCGCCTTGAACGACTTCTAGAATCATCGCTGCAGGTGGTAAAATACCGCTTTCTGGATCATATAAAAGATTTTCAATATATTTAGCGCTAATTTTGTGCGTCTCTTCTCCACCGACTCCAAACGGACAGCGGTACGCATATGGATAAGGCATAAAATGAACATCTGGCATTAGACCTTGTACGTTCATCTTTGGTCCTAAATTTCCAGATAGAGCCATTGTCCCGTGCGTTGCTCCGTGATACCCTCCTTGGAAGGATAGGATGCTTCTTCTTCCCGTTGCCGTTTTTACAAGTTTGATCGCAGCTTCAATTGCATCTCCGCCAGTTGGACCACAAAATTGAATTTTGGCACGTTTCGCAAACGCTTCTGGTAAACTATCAAACACTTCACTCACGAATTCTTCCTTTACAGGTGTTGTTAAATCTAATGTATGTAATGGCCGCTTGTCATGAAGCACTTTTTCAATCGCATCAATTACAACCGGATGGTTATGACCGAGTGCAAGTGTCCCAGCTCCGGCAAGACAATCGATGTATTTGTTTCTATTCGCATCTTTTACATAAATGCCCTCTGCTTCTTCAATGGCAATCGGAATTCTTCTCGGATATGATCTTGCGTTGGATTCTCGTTTTTCCTGTTGTTTAAGATAATGTTCGTTCATTTCTATTTGTAGAGTGCTCATGTTTGCTCCTCCTTAAAATGGGTTGTTTTTTCACTGAAAATGATTCTCATTATTAATTACATGTATAACCTTAATTGATAATGATTATCATCGTCAATGAGAGTTTATCCCTAACTTCCTTCCAATTATATTCTTTGCTGGATGTAGCGAGTAGGTATAAAGTCCCTTAATTAACAAACAAAAAAAGCCGCCAGCCGGCGACTTTTCATTTATTCAAATGATAGTTTAATAGAGACTTTGTTTAGTTGAGCTTTCAACTCACATCTTCCCCCAATCGGAAATGTAAAAATAGGTGTAGTATGACCAAAATTAGCGTTTACGACAACAGGAAGGTTTCTTAGTTCCTCTTTTGTTTCAATAACATAACGCAGCTCTTCTTCTGTAATGTTTGAGCCTTTTTCAAATCTTCCGATGACAATTCCTTTTACACCGCTAAATGAAGGCTGGTGGATTAAAGACTGCAGATCCCTATCGAACGTGCGAGCATTCACCTCTGAGTCATCTTCTAAAAATAAAATCGTATTCTCCAGACTTGGCATAAACGCTGTCCCTTGCAACAAGTTGAGTGTGCTTAGGTTGCCGCCAATAATAGTGCCTGAAGCACTTCCCTCCTGAAAAACTCCATACCCCTCATTCTCAATAAACGCACGATTGTCTTGATCGATATACCAGCTATCATTGCTCCAATGAAGGGAAGGTTTCAAGTCTGCCTCTTCCTCACTCATCAATACTTTTTGAAGATACTCTAACGTATAGTCCAATCCTTTTTTCATACCTAATGAAGAGAATGCTGGACCTGAATAGGTTACGAGTCCCGTTTTTGTAAAAATGGCATTCTGGAGAGCAGTAATGTCAGAATAACCGCAAAATACCTTTGGGTTTTTCCGAATCAAGTCATAGTCTATATATTTCAACAGCTGGTTGGAAGTAAAGCCGCCAATTGTTGTGAATATCCCTTTTACATTCGAATCAAGAAAAGCCTCATGCAAGTCTTCTATACGCTTTTCAATAGGAGCAGTCATTAACACACTGGATTCCATAATATTTTTACCGAATGTTACTCGTAAACCTAGTTTCTCAAAATTTCTGATCGCTTCCCTTACAATATCCTCTGAAATAATCTGATGCGTCGTTGATGGAGCGATAATCCTGATTTCATCGCCTCTCTGCAGTCGTTCTGGTACAGTTTTGTTCATTATGTATCATCCTTTTTTAAATGAAAAATAATAGTAGTACGAAGATTTCCTAGCATTCTCCTTACACCCTGACCGTGTAAAAAGCTTCTGCATCGCCTTGTTCGACTCATGAGTAGAACCTATGTAATAGCTTGCGCCCATCTTTTTTAATAGATAGAGAGAATCGTTATGAAGCTTTGAAGCATACCCTTTTCCCCTCTCTTCTGGCAGCAACCCAAAATAGAACAAACGGCCTTCATCCTCTGTCCCAGGTTCGATATGAGGGATACATACCGCGATAGGACGGTTTTGCATATAAAATACACCACAGTTGTGTTTCCAATGAGATCCTAGCTCATTCTTAACGGAACTTAAATGCCCTTCCATCGATATCGTCGAACGCTTGTTTAGTGAGTTTTGCATCACCCTTTCCCATAAGCCCTTAAACTCTTTTTCGGTAAACTTACCATCCTTTAAAGTATAGTAAGAAAAATCGGGATGAAACTCAAACTCCTCAGATAGATTCTTCACGTATTCTATTGAGTTAGAATGATGCTTAAAACCACACTCTTCTAGATACCTGGCCAAACTGGATTGTGTGTTCGTTTCATTGCGTAAATGAACACCCACTCGGTTAAGATGTTTTTGCGATCCGATCGTTAGCAACTTCTCCACAATCTCAGAAAAAAGCTCATTTTCAACCGAATGCTTCTGTTCCAACCCAAGATACTCGGGCATGCCGTTTAATAAGTAAAAAAAGGGGGCTATTAACAATTCTAATCTTTCTTTATCATGCATACGATTTCCACTCAACTCTCTTTTTCATTTCTTCCCAGCATTTTTCTCCATCCATTTCTACAAAAATGATCGAATTCCTTTACTATAAATAACTTGCAACTTCTCTCCACAAAAAAACGACCAGCAACCGCTGATCGTTTTACATTCATTATTCTTTAACGTTTTTCTAATACATCCACCATGCGAATGGCTACACTTCTGCTCGACTGAGGGTTTTGACCCGTAACCAGATTGCCGTCTGTTACGGCAAAATCTTCCCATTTTCCTGCTCTTTGGAATTCTGCTCCAAGTTCCCGCAATTTCGTTTCAAGCAAGAAAGGGACTTCTTTCGTCAGCTGCATCTCTTCTTCCTCTTCATCCGTAAAAGCTGTTACTGTTTTTCCTTTTACGATAGAGGTACCATCTTTCAGCGTGGCAGTTGTTAGTCCTGCTGGTCCGTGACATACACTTCCAATGACTTTGTTTGTCTGCGCCATCTGACTTACCACTTCTTTTAACGCTTCGCTTTTCGGAAAATCAAATACCGTTCCATGACCTCCTGGTAAATAGATCGCGTCATAGCTCACCGCATCGTCACGGCTAAGTTCAGCGGTATCCTCAAGCAAGGACAATGCTTCTTTATATTGTTCCCGATCAACACCTTCTACGCTATTCGGATCCAGAGGGATACTTCCTCCTTTAATACTTTTCACCGTAATGTCATACCCTTTATCACGGAATTCGTTAAATGGAACGGCAAACTCTTCAAGCCACAACCCTGTTTTATTATTACCGATATTCTGATGATTCGTTACGACAATCAATATGCGTTTTGACATGCTAGCACTTCCTTTCTGTCATCTACGTTTATCATTTTTCCCGATTTCTTATTTTTAAAACAAAAGGCTTGCATGCTGTTTTCGTGAGCGAGCACACAAACAAGCAGTCTCTCCAAAAGAAAAGACTGCTTCACTCTACTCAAACTGCTTATAAAATTCGGGATCGTCAGGATCAGCGCCGTTCCGCTTATCTTGGTTCAGAGCCGAAATCCGTGACATGTCTTCGGCCGTTAACTCAAAATCAAAAATATGACCATTCTCTTCTATGCGGTGTTTCGTTACGGATTTTGGTATCGTAACAACACCATTTTGGATATCCCATCGTAAAATAATCTGGGCTACTGATTTGTTATGCTTTTTAGCAAGTTCAACTAAAGTAGGCTCTTCAAATATCTCTCCTTTTAAAAGAGGACGCCATGCTTCAACCTGAATCCCTTGTTCTTTGCAATACGTGATTAACTCTTCCTGTGTAAGACGAGGATGATATTCCACCTGGTTCACCATTGGTTTTATTTGTGCTTCAGCGATTAAATCCTCAAGATGATGCTGTTTAAAATTACTTACACCAATGGCTTTCGCTTTGCCATCGTAATAAATTTTTTCCAATGCTCTCCACGTCTCTTTATACTTTCCAGGAACTGGCCAATGCACGAGATAAAGGTCAACATATTCAAGACCCAATCTTTCTAAGCTTGCATCGAATGCTGCTAGCGTTTTTTCATATCCTTGATCCGTATTCCAGACCTTTGTTGTTATGAATAGGTCTTCTCTTGGCACATTTGTTTCACGGATGGCTTGACCAACACCCGCTTCATTATCATATAGACTTGCTGTATCGATGCTTCTATAGCCTGCATCAAGTGCCCACTTAATCGACTGGATCACTTCATCTCCGTCTTCCGCTTTATAGACACCAAGACCAAGCCAAGGCATATGGACACCGTTATGTAGAACCGCACGATCATGTATGCTGCTTACCATCTTGAATCACTCCTTCGTCTATTATGGTGTAGTGAATAGGTACACTGTACATATAAAAATGAATTACATCACTGAATGTTCCCCTATTTTAATCATTTGTAATCCAGAACGATAAACGGAACTAAACGTTTCATGATTAAAAATCTGATTAATCAGATCAGCCCATTTAATCGCGCAAGCAATAATCCGTGGGCTAGTTCGCTATCTTTCCAAATGCCTTGTTTAATGTTTTGAAACGCTCTCTCAACTGGGATATGAAAAGCTTGAATAGATGCTTCCTTCTTCTCCAACATTGGTGATCTGTATTCGACAATATCTTTTGTAAAATAGACATGTGTGATTGTATTGCTAAGGCACGCACTAGGTTGGATGCTGCCTAAGAAAACAGCCTCTCCACAAACAATACCGGTTTCTTCAAGCAGCTCTCTTTTCGCTGCTTTTTCTGGATATTCGTTACGGTTCAATCCACCGCCTGGAAGCTGGATAATCACTTCGTCAACGGCAGGTCTGTACTGACTAACTAATATTAAACGGTCATTTTCAAGAGCAACCATTATAGCAGCTTCATGTGGCATCTCTTTTAATGTGATTTTTCCAAACTCATCTTCGAATACCTCTATTTCTCTATCTCTGCTCTTATAAACAAGTTCCATTATCTAAAAGTCCCCTGCCTTTATCATGGTTTACTCTTAACATTATCCAAACATGGAAACTTTTACAACTTATAAGATTAAGAAGTTTCCCAAAGAAATGATGTCTGTATTGTGAAAATAACCATTAATCGATACACTACAAATAAGTCATGAGGAAACTTTATGAAGACTCAGGCGTACTTACATATATATAAAGACAAAGGAGTTTTCATCTATGAAAAAGAAAGCGGGAATTGTTTTAATCGTACTCTCTTTTGTTTTATGGATCTTTATCCCCATCGTTCCCTTTCTATCATTAAGCACCGGAATGAAGACGGCTATCGTAAGCGGATTGTTCATCGCAGGAGAGGTTACTTTCTGGCTCGGAGCACTTTTAGCTGGTAAAGACATTGTGAAGAAGTTTATTCAAAAGTACTTGCGTAAAAAAGAAAAAAGTAATGATGATGTTTCATAACATCGTCTAGGAGGATTAGAATGAAAAGGCGATTAACTGGGATGCTTTTTTTATTGTTTTTGTTTGGCTGCTCTTCTGTTTCACCTGAACTTGAGAACTTAATGAAGGAACAGCCAACCATCGAGAAAGAGATGAAAACACTGCCTGATACAGAACTCTCTCAAATAAAACTGCCAAGCTACTTGCCTTTTCAGCCTGACACCATTTCTTCTTCTGTTGAAAAGGATGCTGGCTTCCGGCCCCAGTTCACAGAAGTGACTTACCAAAAGAAGGGTAATGCCATTTTGCACATTACGACCTATTTTAATAAAGTGGAGAAAATTGATCCGGATATGCCTACGACAGTCAAATTAAAAGATGGAACTCTTGCCGATATGAGAAGAAACAGTGTAAATACAAAGGAAATGGTTTGGTCCAACAACGAGCAAAAAATAACCTATAAAATTACACTGGCTGTTATTCCTAAAACGAACAATCCTTGGACAAAAGAAGATCTATTGAAGATGGCAGAGTCTATGAAATAGGAGACATCTACATGGAAGGTATACTTATCGGTTTCATATATACATTTTTAATCTCGCTTTCGTTTGAAACGGTTTTTAGCAGGATTCTTAGGCAAGGAAATAAACATCCAGGTAAAAAGATTATCGTTCTTGCCATCCAAAGCTTTGTCATCACTTGGATGTTGTTTCAGATGTACACCTAGTGCCCAGGCAGGATAAAACCCATGCCTGATTATTTAAAACTCAATTTTTTTACAAGAATACAGCAGCATTGTTATTTATCTTTTTTATGATTTTTGGAATTTCAGCCAGTCCTTCAATGATGTAATCTGCTTCAACATCCCAATTACGAACTGCACTCTTCCAAATTGCGGTCATCCCCGCTTGTTTAGATCCGCATATATCATGAAGTGCATGATCTCCAACATATACACTCTCATTCGGTGAAATTTGAAGCTGCTCTAACGCTCTAGCGAAAATTTGCGGATTCGGTTTTTTGATACCTTCACACTCTGAAACTAATATGACATCAAAATAATGTTCAATACATAACGCTTTGATGTTATTCCTTTGAAATTGTCCATACCCATTCGTGATTATGCCTAATTTAATCGATTGTTGTTTCAGCTGTTCCAGCATACTTTTTAGATGGTCAAAAGGGATGCAAGCATGTTTAAAGTTATCTATGTAGTCTTGAAGCAGCATCTCCCAAGTAATTTCCTTTATTTGAAACTCATCCACTAACTGTTTGTACACTTTATCTTTCCAAACATAACCCTGACAATCAAGCTCTATGAATCTATTTATAAAAGTATCTTTTGGAATAGCATTAACCCACTGATTCAATCGTTCATATTGGTACGCTATAAATTTCTTTACAGATTCCTCTCGATCAAGCATTGTTCCGTCAAGGTCAAATAAAACGGCTTTTATCACAAGTAACATCCCTTCTTTTTACTTAATCGTTTAAAATGGTATAAATTAGTGATTCGTACAAGCAGTCCAACTCCCTTTTCATATAGTAGAATAGGGGGGTGATTATATTGAGAAATCATAACAATGGTGTAGACCCAAGAAGTCTGCGTGCTTTGCGAGAACTGCGTGGAAAAGCTCGGCAGAATGGAGAAGTGCTTGGGGCTAGTTCAGGTTCTAATGATAATTCCAGCGGCATGGATCCAGATAACATTGTACAAGCTCTTCGCTCTCTAGGTTCAACAATGCCCGAAGAATTAGATGCCGCTGCTTTAAAAAAGAAGAAAAAGAAGAAGAAAAAGAAGAAATCACGATGGTCAAACAATAGTAATTCCGATGACTGTTTTGTAGATTCTGATTAATGGTATAGTTGTTTAAAAAAGCCCCTCTTCGAAAGGGGCTTTTCCTATTATTTTGACACTTTCAATCTCTCTTCTGCATTTTGTTTCAAATAGGTTAATGTTGCAGCTCCTAATACGTTAGCAGCAACCAATAATGCATCCTCATTGATCTTAAACTTTGGATGGTGATGCGGGTAAGTTTCATCCCACAGAGCATCCTCAGCTCCAGTAAAGAAGAATGTTCCAGGAACATTTTGCAGATAGTAGGCATAATCCTCTCCACCCATCTGTGCTTCGATTTCTTCTAGCTCTAAAACGCCAGGTACATTCCTTGCCACTTCTACAACAAAATCAGTGTCTTCTTTATGGTTCACTACGGTCGGATAGCCTCTCTTATAAACATATTCATATGTAGCATCTGCAGCAAGACACGTTCCTTTAGCGACACGATCAATCTCCTGTTCGATTGCTCCACGCACATCTTCTTTAAATGTTCTTACTGTTCCAGTCAATTTGGCAGTATCCGCAATCACGTTAAAAGCGTTCTTGGCTTCGAATGCGCCAACTGAAACTACTGCTGCATCTAATGGATTTACTCGCCGGCTCACGATCTGCTGCAGATTAGAAACAAGCTGAGCACCAATCACGATACTGTCCTTCGTTTTATGCGGCTGTGCACCATGTCCACCTTTTCCCTGCACTTTTATAGAAAAAGAATCCGCTGCAGCCATGACAGGGCCTGTTCGGTATCCGATCGTTCCCGTTGGCATGGTTGCCCAAAGATGCGTGCCATAAATAACATCCACACCATCAAGGCATCCGTCTTCAATCATTGGAAGCGCCCCTCCTGGTGCAAGTTCTTCAGCATGCTGGTGAATAAATACAACATTCCCTTCAAGCTCATCCTTCATTTCAGTTAAAACTTTTGCCAAAACAAGAAGTGTTGCTGTATGACCATCATGCCCGCAAGCATGCATTACACCCGCTACTTGGGACTTAAAAGGCAATTCTGTCTCTTCATGGATCGGAAGTGCATCAAAATCTGCACGCAAGGCAACGGTCTTACCTGGTTTACCCCCTTTAAGGGTTGCAACAACTCCTCTTCCGCCAACTTTTGTTCTAACATCTAATCCTAGTTTTTCATGATAAGTTGCAATGTAAGCAGGCGTCTTTACTTCTTCAAATGACAGTTCAGGATTTTGGTGAAGATATCTGCGGATCTCTATCATTTCATCTTGATAGCTTGCTAAACGATTAAATAACTGTTCCATACACATTCACTCCTTATTCAATCTACATCTTTATATATTCGCCAGGACCTAACGGAAGTCCTAGTACATACCAAACAGCAAACAAGATACACCAGAATACCGTATACGCAATCGTGTACGGCAGTAAGGATGAAATGAGTGTTCCCATCCCCATGTTCTTGTCGAACTTTTTAGCAAAAGACAGTAAAATCGCAAAGTATGCCAGCATCGGTGTAATTGTATTTGTAATGGAATCCCCAATGCGATAAGCCATTTGCGTAAATGCTGGGCTATAGTCGAGCGCCATAAACATTGGCACAAATACAGGACCTAAGATTGCCCATTTTGCGGAAGAACTTGCGATCAGCAGATTTACGAGAGCGGTAAATAATATAAAAGCCAATAAGAGCGGAAGTCCTGTAAACCCAGACTGTTTTAAAAAGTCTGCGCCAGTAATGGCAATAATTGATCCAAGGTTGCTCCAGCTAAAATAAGCAATCATCTGTGCTGCTATAAAGGCAAGAACGATGTAATATCCCATCCCGCTCATGGCTTTCGTTAAATGCTCGGCTACATCTTTGTCATTCTTCAGAACCTTAGACGCAAAACCATAGGCAATAGCAGGAATTAAAAAGAATAAAAGCATGATAGGTACGAGTGAATCCATAAAAGGAGATTCGATAATTTGGCCTGTTTTTGGATGACGCAGCATTCCTCCCTTTGGAACGGTAACGAGCAGAAGGATACCTATGTACGTAAACAATGAAATGCCTGCCCATTTTAATCCTCTTTTTTCATGAGTAGAAAGGGTCTGTTCCTTCACTTCGAGGTCTTGTGGAGCATGATACTCACCTAACCGAGGTTCTACAATTTTAGTTGTTACCCAGACCGCAACAGGTAAAAGAACGAATGTGGATGCGAGCATAAAATAATAGTTCATCGCAGGGTTCGCCGTATAACTCTTATCCGTTAGATGGGCTGCTGATTCAGTAAAGCCTGCGAGCATCACATCCAGCATACTGATAATAATGTTCGCACTAAAGCCGCCTGCAACTGCCGCATATGCTGCTGCAAGACCTGCGATCGGATGTCTGCCAAGTGTTAAAAACACCATAGCTGCAACAGGAGGAAGGACGATTAGCGCTGCATCTGCTGCTGCGTTTCCAACGACACCGATAAACACAATGATCGGCAAGATGAGAGCTTTTGGTGAGGCAAGAACCACTTTTCGCATAAATGCTGAAATGAGTCCGGTTGATTCAGCTAGTCCCACGCCAAGCATCACGACGAGTACAAGTCCAAGCGGAGGAAAATTAACGAAATTACTCACCATTTCCGTAAGCATCCGTTTAATGCCTTCTTCATTCAAAAGATTGACCGCAGCAATCTTTTCGTTATTGGCAGGATTCACTGCACTCCAGCCCGACACGCCTGCAACCAAAGAACCTAGCAGTATAGTGACAGTAATGATTACAAATAATGTTAGAACATCTGGTAGTTTATTTCCGTTTTTTTCTACCCAATCGAGCAGCCTGTTAAAAAAATTTTTCCGTTTCTCTTCAGGCTGCGGCGGTTTTGGTGATGGAACTGCTTTGATTGCTGAACGAGCCATTGTCATCCTCTCCTATCTTTCGTATTTTTCAGAAAATTAAATTTCTTTACATTCTACAAGCTGTTTTTCTCACTTACAAGGGGTCTTTCAGAATACATCTTTTTTACTACTTTCCAGTCACCATCAGTGTTTAGAGAAATGTAAGGGCTTTCCATTGCGGAATTTTCTTTTATTTTAAAATTTACCAATCCTGTGTAATCCGCTATAATAAATCTATTATTTTGCTTTTGATGCATTTTTCAACGTAATAGAGAAAAAAGGAGCGAACTGTATTGGATCTTTTATTAAAAGAAAGTTTAAGAGCCAGCTATAACGTTCAAGCAGATGTACGTGATAAGGTAGAAATAGAGAATTGGAAGATAGATGAGCTGAATTTCTTTATTAAGGCTCTTAGACAAGAAGAATTACATACCGTTCTCGACATTGGCTCAGGTTCCGGTCAGCATGGAAACTATTTAAAAGACCACAACATGGACGTAACATGCATCGATCTATCCCCAAACATGGTAGAAACGTGTCATGCAAAAGGGTTAAAAGCTGAAGTTATGGATTATTACAACTTGCTTTTTAAAGAAAGCTCCTTTCAGGCGGTTTGGGCGATGAACACACTCCTTCATGTTCCAAAAGTAAGTTTGCCTGCTGTGTTGAAGAACATACATACTGTGTTAGCTGATAATGGATTGTTCTACATGGGAGTGTACGGCGGCAAAGATTCTGAAGGGGTCTGGGAAGATGATCCTTATGTGCCAAAGCGTTTCTTCTCTTTTTACACAAATGAAAACATCTTAGAAGTAATAGATCCATTATTTGAAGTCGTTCACTTTCACTGTATACCTCAAGCTGGCGGCAGTTTGGATTTCCAATCATTATTGCTTCGAAAAAAAGAGATTTTTGAATAAGAAAAGCCACTCATCTGAGCGGCTTTTTAGATTTTTCTCATATAACGATACGAAATGTGATCCGTGCTTCCTTCGCTAATCTTCTCTGACTGTTTCACAAAACCTTTCGCTTCATAAAACGGTATTCCCTTTTCGTTACCCTCTGCTGCCGATAGCCATTGTTCGTTAATACGTAAGCTTTTTTGAAAGTCAGTATAATAATTTAGCAGTTGGCTTCCGATTCCACGATTTCTTTTTAGAGGATCCATATAAAAAACAAAAATTTCACCTATTCCTTCTCCTGTCGTTCCCCCTCCGATCGCACCTACGACAACTCCTTCTTCTTCTGCTATAAAATAACCGTGCCAGTCATCATTCGATTCTGTCACTTCTTTATAGAGCCGCTCTTCGTTATAGTACTCTTGTATAACTTGATCAACATAAGCCTCATCCCTAAGGTAACCGTATGTAGCTCGCCAGCCTTCAGAGCATACTTTCGCTATGCCTTGAACATGTTCAGGACCTGCTTTTTTTATCGTAAGATTTAACGAATTCATCATAACTTATCCTCCCCTTTTTTCCTTATTTATCGCCCATTATATACTATTTTTTGGTAAAATAGAGATATGCTGCTCAGTCAGTCAGAAGCTTATTCTAATGATGAAAGGCGGACGAAATTTTGACAAAAACAATAACAAAAAACGAACATGTTTATGACATGCTGGACTCCCTTTTACGTGATGAAGGCCAATTTTGGAATTCTTTTTATGAAGATCGAAATAAAAAGATTCCTTTTTTTGTTGATGGAGCTGATGAAAATCTCGTAGACTATGTGGAGAGAGGACTCATCAAGCCTGGCCGTGTGTTAGAGCTAGGCTGTGGACCTGGCCGTAATGCTATCTTTTTGGCAGAGCTAGGTTTTGAAGTAGATGCAGTAGATTTGTCAAGTGAAGGTCTAGAGTGGGCAAGAGAACGTGCTTCGGAAAAAGGGGTTGACGTAAACTTTATCCAAGGAAACATCTTTAAATTAGACCTGCCTCATAATCACTATGACTTCATTTACGACTCCGGCTGTTTTCATCATGTCCCACCTCATAGAAGAGTAAGCTATTTAAATCTATTAAACGATTGTTTGAAAACCGGCGGACATTTTGCTATTACCTGTTTTGATGCAGAGGGAATGGGCCTAGATATACCGGACATGGAGGTATATAAAGAAAGAACGATGAAAGGCGGACTCGGTTATACACTTGAAAAGATGCAAGAGGTATTTTCCCAGTTTCACGAGTTAGAACTACGTAAAATGAATGAGATTAAGCAGCCAGCAAAAACATTTGGCGTTCCCTTTTTGTGGGCAGCCCTATATAAACGATAAAATAAGACACTTGGAGCGATTCCAAGTGTCTTCTATTGTCTGTCTTCTATTAAACCTTCGTCAGCCTATCACTTATCACTTCAACACGATAAAATCCAGCCATTCTTCTGGCAGCATCTCCACATACTTTCGCGTCAAGAACCGGTCATCTACGAGTACGAGTGTACCTCGATCTTTCTCTGACCGGATAACACGGCCACCAGCCTGCAAGACTTTATTCATGCCAGGGTACACGTAAGAAAAATCGTATCCGTTCTTTCCTGTGCTCTGAAAATATGCCTTTATCGTATCCCGTTCCAAGCCGACCTGCGGCAAACCTACGCCGATGATAACCGCACCTGTCAACCGGTCTCCTTTTAAATCGATTCCTTCTGAAAAAATACCGCCCATGACTGCGAACCCAACAAGTGACGTGTCCCCTACTCTTTCAAAGTGAGCGAGAAACTCCTCTCGCTCTTCTTCTGCCATCGCGGGGTGCTGCACAATTAACCGAAACGGTGGGCCATCTTCCTGCAAGCGTTCATACACATCACTCATATAGCGGTACGAAGGAAAGAAGATAAGGTAGTTGCCTGGTCGTTTGTGAACAAGATCCCCAATCATCGTTACGATTGGTTCAAGTGATTTATCTCGATCTCTGAAGCGTGTGGATAGAGGCTGGATAAAGACATCAAGCTGTTCTTTCTCATAAGGTGATGGCATTCGAATAACGTAGTCTTCTTCACCTCCGCCCAGCATCTCTCGAAAATAAGAGAGCGGTGAAAGGGTAGCAGAAAAGAATATACGTGAAGCATATTTTTTACTTGTTTGAAAAAGAAGCTGAGATGGATCCATGCAGTATAAACGAATTTGAACTTCACTTTTAAACGTATTAATAAACGTAACGAACCGCTCATCATAATACGATGCGATCTTTACCATCTGCAAAGCTGAAAAATAGGTTTCAAGCAATCTCTCATCCTTTTCTCCACTTGCAAGTAATTGTTCTGCTTGAACTAAGAAAGCTTCCATCTTGTCTATGCACTCTTCTGGCATCTCAGGAACGGCTATTTCTTTTTCGCCGTACACTTTTTTTAGTTTTAACAGTTCTTCATTAATGGCTTTTGCTGTTCTCCACACACCATCATGCTTCCCTTTAAAATCGCGGGACAATTGTAAAAACGACGACTTCAAAATCTCAGCAGAATACATGCCGCGTGCCCTGTCAACAAGGTTATGCGCTTCATCCATCAACAAGACCGTTCGTTTTTTCTGTTCTTCAAACAAACGTTTAAAAGAAACACGTGGATCGAACACATAATTGTAATCACAAACTACACTATCTGCCGTATAAGCCAGATCAACAGAAAATTCAAAAGGACATACTTTATGTTTTTGGGCATAATCAGCGATAACATCTCGATCCATGACCGTTTCATGCTTCAGAATGTCTAAAACCGCTCCATTGATACGATCGTAATATCCATCTGCAAACTCACAATAGGCAGCATCACAGCGCGTTTCTTCTTTCAAACACACCTTGTCTTTTGCCGTAATCGTCACACTTTGAAAAAACAATCCTCTCTCTTTCATCAACTGAAGTGCTTCTTCCGCATTTTTACGATTCAGCGTTTTAGCCGTTAAATAAAAAATTTTATCTGCCTTTTCTTCTCCTATTGCTTTTATAGCCGGAAAAAGGGTGGAAATTGTTTTACCCGTACCTGTCGGCGCATTGGCAAACAACGTTTTTTTATCAAGGATCGTTTGATAAACTGCTGCAGCAAATTTCCGTTGGCCTTCTCTATATTTTTCAAAAGGAAATGACAGTTTCCGAATGCTTCCATTCCTTTTTTCTTTATTTTGAAGACGCAGTTCAGCATATGGTGCATAGCTCTTTACGAGTTCATGCATAAACGATTTTAATTCTTCTAACGTATATGTTTCCTGAAAACGTTTTTGTTCACCTGACTCAATCTGAACATAGGTAAGTTGAACTTGGATTTGCTGCATAGCCTCTTTCATTAAATACATGTACGCATAGCATTTTGCCTGGGCCCAGTGGACAGGATATGACTCACTCGTGATATCATCCAGCTGTCTTGCCGTGGATTTTATTTCATCGATCGTTACACTACCATCACCTAAAAGAAGACCATCACATCGGCCCTCTAACATGTATCGTATATTTTCAAATTCATATTCTGTTTGCAAAAACACCTCGGCTGCATCTGCTTCTCCATATGTCTTTTGTATCGTTTGATGGGCTTTTGTTCCTTCTGTTAAAGACGACGTAGTCTTAAATCCCGATTGGATGCTCCCAGAACGAAATACATATTCGACAAGAAAACGAACTGAAATGCTTACAGATTGAGGCATGTGTATCACCTACCGTTTTATCACTTATATAGATTAATAGTAACACATGAAGTAAGAAGGTCGTGATTTCCTTCCATAATGTAGTATTTTTACACGTCTCAAGGTAGAAAATAGTAGTAATCTTAAAATAGTCATTGCCTCTAAATACTTTTGTGATAAAATTAAAAAGGTTTGAAAGCGATTACACAATAGTATTAGGAGGGTTTACAACATGTCTACATTATCTACTTCACTCGTAAAAACATTAAACTTAAAAGAGTTTACACACGGTACGTCTGAGCAACGAAAAGCATTTGCTGCTCAGTTTGAAGCTGGCCTGAAAGAAACAGGATTTATTATTTTAGAAGGTCATGGTGTGAACACGCACCTGATTGAGAAAAATTACGAGCTTTGGGAGAAGTTTTTTACCCTCGATACAGAAATCAAACAAAAATATGAAGGCGTTGAAGGCGGCGCTCGCGGTTACACAGGTTTCGGTAAAGAGCACGCTAAGAACCGCTCGGTTGGAGATCTAAAGGAATTTTTCCATGTAGGACAAGAACTTCCTGTCGGCCACCCGCTATCAAGTGATTATGCAGCAAACGTATGGCCTGAAGAAGTAGCAGAACTTCGTCAATATGCGTTGAACTTCTACCGTGAACTTGAGCGTGTTGCGCGTAACATGCTTGAAGCCTTAGCTATTCAAATGGACCTTCGCCCAAGATTCTTTGCTGACATGATTCAAGATGGCAACAGCATCCTTCGTGCTATTCACTATCCTCCACTAGATGAATCTATGGATAAAGGTGCGATACGTGCGGGAGAACATGAAGACATTAACTTAATCACGCTTTTAGTAGAATCTACAGCTTCTGGTTTAGAGCTGCTGACGCGTGAAGGAGAATGGGTTCCTGTTAAAGCGGAAAAAGGGCAGATCATCGTTGACGCTGGGGATATGCTTTCTCGCATAACGAATGAAGTCATTCCTGCTACTACTCACCGGGTCGTAAATCCTGAAGGCAAGAACACATCTCGTTATTCCATGCCGTTCTTCGTGCATCCATATCCGAACTCTTTGTTAGAGACGATTCCTGCTTGTATCTCTGCAGATAATCCGGAAAAATATCCACCAATTACAGCAGGTGAGTTTCTTTATGAGCGCCTTGTTGAAATTGGTTTAATTAAAAAATAAAGTTATTAAAAAAAGGCTGTTCCTAAATGGATCCAGCCTTTTTTATTTGATAACCTGTCCGCCTAACGTTTTCTCCCAGCTTTTTTCTTGCATCGTTTGGAGCATCCCAACCTTCCATTCTCCTTTATCATTTTGAAACGAAAGGTATACATCTTTATATACTCTCTCCTTTCCGTTTTCAACCATCACCATATCCACACTTCCGGCAGGCAAGCCATCATTTAGACGAATCCTTAATCTCTCGAAAGATTTTATATACGTTCCTTTGTTTTTTAACTGCTTAATTCTTGTGACCCAACTCTTCCTTGCTGCATCCTTCTTAATGGTTACATCTTCATCAAAAGCACTATCGAAAAAATATATACGGTTAAATGCTTGTTCTAGATTATCGTTCTTAACATCGTTTAAAAACTGACCGGCACTATGCTTCGCTTTATGTTTCGTCCAGAGATCAGGTCCTAAATATAGTACAAAAAAGACTAAAAATAATCCTGTTACCATCCAGCTAATTTTACGAATTTTTTTCATCAACAGCCTCTATTCTTTTCCTTTTATTCTATCCAAAAAATGTAATTCTCGCTACGATCACTTGATGATTGTTTGATAATAAAGAAAACAGCCACCTCTATTCAGATGACTGTTTCAAAGTACCTTCTTCATTTAAGTTAGCTGTACAACTTTGACACTTTACTGCTCTTAATGGGATGGTGGATAAACAGTATTGACATTCTTTCGTATCAGGTGCCTTCACTTCTTCTTTCTTTTTCATACGATTAAGCTGTTTAACTACTATAAAAATGACGAGTGCAATAATGAAAAAATTGATTAGTGTATTAATAAAGTTTCCATAATTCAGAGTTGCAGCTCCAGCTTTTTGCGCTTCTGCCAGCGAAGAGTATTCCTTCTCTCCTAAGTTGATATAAAGGTTGCTGAAGTCCACTTTTCCTAAAAGCAAACCAATTGGTGGCATAATCATATCTTCCACTAAAGAAGTAACGATTTTTCCAAACGCTGCACCAATAATAACTCCGATGGCAAGGTCCATCACATTGCCACGCATGATAAAGGTTTTAAATTCTTTGAACATGTTTGATAATTCCTTTCTACCTATCTACTCCTATGTATTTCCATACCACGTATCTTTTAAAACGCCGCTTTCTGATTTCAGAAAAGGAAATGTATTACAATATGTCGAATTCTGAAGACAAGGGGGACTTTCATTCATTATGCACAATAAAACGATCATCGCAATCATGATAACAAGTATATTTCTTTCAATAACGCTTTTTACCATTCTGTTCTTCAAAGAACAAGCTGTACCTGTTGTTCAATCTGACATCACTACCAAAAAGGAGATTGAAAGTACCAGTGTTTTCCTAAACACGAAAGAGGCATCAACATTTTTAGGCATATCAGAAGAGCAATTCAATACGATGCTTATTCTGGAAAAACAACAACTTATCCAAAATGGATCCTTTAACGGTACTATGATTCCGTACATCACCATTGATAGTACTTATTATTTTACAGAGGAATCCCTAATACTATGGGCGGCTGTATCGACTAAAGAAAACCGAAATTACGATGAATGGCTTGGTCAATAAATTCATATACTCATAGATTGTTATCCAGCTTTATTCAAAGAGCAAGCTGACACCAAAAAATGATTATACGTATCCTCACGGGTGTCAGCGTCTTTGTTTTTTACACGATTTTTAATGGTACTTCGCATATATCCTTCACATCTGTACATACTTCTGCTTCGAAATCCAGCTCCAGCAATGCTATACTTTCTATTCTTCCGTAAAACGGTTCCATGTTTTCTGCCGACCAATCAAAAGCTTGAACGAGTTTTTCATGTGACAGATGGCTGGCGATCGTGCAATGAGGAACCCAATGTTTTGGTGCATACAAGGATGTGGGATCCACATATTTCTTGAACTGTTCATGATAGCTCGTATGAAAATCAGTAAGCTCAGGATCTTTTGTAGGGGCTGCATACAATGTTCCACTATTTAAGAACATGCCTAACGAAGGAAAGAACAAAGAGATACTTTTCTCATTTTTAAAATATTGATTAAATTCCTCTTTAAAGTCTTCTAAATCTAACTCCAGATGAGTGGCAATTGTTACATGCGGCCTCATATCGTACTCCGTTATCCTTGCTTCCTTCATTCCTTCTCTTACTACATGAATTTTGTCTTCTGTCTTTTTATCCAAATACGCGATTATACCGTACATTGTATCATCTCCCTTTGTGGAAATTATACCCTATTGTACCACAAGGAAAATCGTACAATCCCCATATAAAAATATCCGCTCTTGTCCCGAAAAAATGGGCTAATTCCGCCCAAACCTTTAACTTGTACCTTTAATAAATTGTCAATGTAAAGAAGGAGGTGGGTTATATGGGATTTAAGTCACACGGAAACAGCTTTGCTTTGATCGTAGTGCTATTTATCTTGTTAATCATCGTTGGGTGCTGCTGGTGCGGCGGCTACGGTGGAGGCTACGGTGGTGGATACGGCTGGTGTTAATTGATTACTTCTTACAAGAAGTCATTCAATGAATGTTGTTCAATTGCGTAAACCTTTTGCGAAACAACCCCTCGTAGAATACAGAGAGAGATTAGAGAGAGATTAGAGAGAGATCAAAGAGAAAAAGGCCTGCACTCGTTTGAGGGCAGGTCTTTTTAAATATTATAGTGTTTCACCTGAGGCAGTCGTCACTTGAATGGCTTCAGGAACCACTACGTTTATGTTGGAATAGCCGCCTGCTCTAAATATGCCTCTTTCATGTGGAATAGAATGAATCGTTAGATAAAGTGTATTTCCGATCACCTTTGTATCTGCTACTTTTTTTAATGGCAACGTCGTGTCTTTATTCTTCTCTTTATACATCATTGAAGTATGCGTTCCAAAAACATGAAGATCAGATTCTGTTGATCGTTGCACATAAACATTGTTTGCCTCTCCGTTTACCAAAACCACTTTTTTAATAGATGGTGATATAGACTCTTCATAGGAAGGGAGTTTCTTTGTAATCTCTTTAGCGTACAGCGCATTTTCCCATTCTCCAACGAGTCCAGCTCCTGCTGCAAAAGTAAATACGATGCCACATGTTCCTAATATCGATACAAAGAAAATACTGACAGAATCATATTTTACGAAACTCGTTTCTTTTTTATGAAAGAATAGATAGCACAAAATTTCGCTTCCTACGATAATTAAGAGAATAGGAACCCAAACATTTATTACATTTTCCTTAAAGTAATGACCAGCGATCAACGTAACACCGAGCAGTATTAAGGCGGCTCCCATGGAAAAAGTACCAACCCTCCATGTTCTCATCATACTTTTCCTCCACTGAGCTTTTTCTTCGTTCCCATCAATAACTTAATACCGCCTAAAATCAATAGGAAGGCTACGATTCCCGTTTGAAAATACTCGTGATAATACATATAAAGAGATTGAATATTGTAGTAACGAACTAAAAAACGATCCGCAATTGGTACAAGAACCCGATCAAAAATATAGAACATACCTAATGCGATCAGACCGATACCTACCCAGCGCTGATGATAGATTAAATACTCCACGACCGGTTTATCTTCAAGGTCATCCGGGTCTTTATTAATCTGCTGCAATGCATCAAAAAAGCTGTAGAACCAAATGATCGGAGCCAGAAAGAAAAACAGATCAAACCTCAACACATCCAAGATAAAAATGGTAAAAAGGAATGCTGCCATGAGTTGCAAGCCTCTTCTTTGTAACCCTAAATATAAATGAGCCGTTCCAGGAAAAATCGCTAAAATCGTTGCGAAGATTTTGTTTTTGCCTCCATCTTTTCTTACTTGTTCTAAGTCTTCAAACAAACTTTGGTCCACTAAAGGCAGCCCAAGATCATTTAATTTCTGAAGCTTTACAATATCAAACATGTTATAGATCCAAATGACCGGGATAATAAATAAGAAGATTAAAAATCCTTCATGATTTGTCCATATGGTTACGAAAAAAATCATACTAGCGAGTCCAAAAAATGCGGCTAAAAACGTTAATCCCCTGTTCGCTAATCCAAGGTGTAAATGTCCACAGCCTGGAACGAAAGCGAGCATAATCGTTCTGGAATGATTTGTTTTCACTCCACCGTCATCCGCTGTTTCAATTGTTGCAGCTGCATTTATTTTAAGCTGTTTATTCCATGTTATTATTAAATCCACTATACTAATGAGCCACACAACCCCTGAAAGGGTAATCAACTCTACCCCACCATTCCAGAGCCCTATCCCTAAACCAAACATGAAAGGTGCCATAAAGCAAAAGAAGTAAAGAGCTGCCCGAATTCTTTTTAAATAAAAATGGCCCATACCTGGAATAATTCCTATGATCAAACCTAAAATCGGATTTTTTTGTACCATCTGTTAACCCTCCTATTTTGTGGATTGCAAACGATCAAGTAAAATCAACGTTCGATCCATTAAATTTTCTGTCATTGATTCTGGAGCTTTATTCGTTACATTGCTCTCAGCATCCTTCCATACCCCTGTTACTTGATGAAACAATCCTGAACTCATTAAATAAACAGTTAATGAGGCTGCAATCACATAATGAATCATTGGATGTTGTTTATTTTTTCTTTTTTGTTGTTTCTTTTTTGGTGTAACGTTCATCTCTTTTAAGAGTTCTTCCATTTGTCCAATCGGTGTTTCCGGTACTTTAAAGTGATTAAATTGATCATTAACCCGAAGGTAGTCTGCCAAACATACGTCACACCCGTACAAATGGTCTTCCATGATAACTTGCTGTTCTAGGTGTATGGATCCATCCACATATGACTTCCATTCTTTTTCTGTAAAGTGTTTCATTTGGCATCCTCCTTCCAATGTTCTTTCACCCACTGGCGTGCACGATAGAGCTTCATTTCAATTGTTTTTTCCTGTACACCTTGATTCTCTGCAATTTCTCGATGCGATTTGTCCTCCAAATAAAAAGCAGTCAATACCTCTCTATAATTTTGTGGAACCCCTTCAAGTTTGCGATGCAAGTCTTGCCTTGTTTCTTTCTCGAAAAATGCTTGCTCCGGTTGACAGAGGGACCCTTGAATGAAGTATATTTCTTTTTCGCTGCCATCTTCTTTCGGTTTACGCTGCTTTTTCCTAACAAAATCAATTGCTTTATTTACCGCAATTCTTGCCATCCATGTTTTTAGTCCTTGATGCTGATACTCGGGGAGAGAATGGAAGATCTTTAAGAATACATCCTGAAGAATTTCTTCTGTATCTTCCGATGTTTTCGCAATTGGATGAATGGTACGAAAAAGATACGGTCGATATTTCTCGTAAAAAATTCTAAAAGCCTGTTCATTTCCGCTCAACAATAATGAAATTAATACTTTATCTCCTATATTCCTCTCCCCCTTTCTTGTTGACCTACTTATATAGACGATTCTTTAGGATTCAACCCCTACAGTTTTTTTAAAAAAAGATATAACTTAAAAAGCAATACCACTTCTGGCATTGCTTAGTCCCATTAAGATGTTGTTGAATTCATACGGTATCATCTTCTCTAACTCACTCTCAGTTTGTCTTCTTGGTAAATTTTAATTAATTTCATATATGATTCCTAATGTATTAGATTGAATAACATAGCTATGTACAAATTTATTACATTAAATTAATTTTTTACCATTATCGTAAACCTATGGAACAAATTTTTCAAGACTGAATGACTACTACCTTTTGCTTTTACTGTAGTTGAGATGCTTTATGCTCCCCTCCCAGGTTTTATGCTCGCCCTTCAGGTTTTATGCTCGCCCCACAAGTTTTATGCTCGCGCCACAAGTTTTATGCTCGCGCCACAGGTTTTATGATCGCCCTTCAGGTTTTATGCTCGCCGTACAAGTTTTATGCTCGCGCCGAAAGAGATAAATTTCCTCAAAAAAAACATTGCAGAAGCCAAGCTGCAATGTTTTGTTTCACTTGATGGAGCCCTTATTCCTTATAAATTAATGACTTGTTTAATCTCTTTTTCTCTATTATGAACTTCCTTACTGCTCGCCACATCATAGATTTGAGTATTTGCCTCTATCAACAGTGTGTCTGCTGCCTCTTTCCAACACGTAATTAAGGAATAGAACTGTCCATCTTTTTCTTCCTGTCTCAATACTTGAATAGCGTTGCTTGCTACATAATTAACGGTTAACGGTTTAGGTCCAATTACGGCATACTGTTTCTTATTACTCTGCTTAGCCTCATCGTCTTCTCTATGAGTGACATCACAGGACTTGTTAAACACGTTGTTCCTGCTGGATTGAAACACGTATGTCAAATCCTCCACCATGGCGCTAGCCGTTGGAAGTTTGCCTGCCCCAGCTCCTTGCAGGGTCACTTTTCCTGCTAGACTTGTTTCAATCATCACTGCGTTTTGTACACCTTCAATTCCATATAGGGAATGCTCAGCATCCAAAAGTACTGGTTTAACAGATGCCAAAAGCTCGCCACTGTCATGATGGATTTGTGCTAAATGCTTAATTCGATATCCCCATTCCTTAAAAACCTCTATATGGTTCTGAGCCACGTGTGTAATGCCGCTTCGGTCAACTCGCTCCCAGTCTGGGGCATAACCGAAAGATAGTTCACTTAAAATAATCAGCTTATAAAACGCATCAAAACCTTCCACATCATTAACAGGGTCTGCCTCTGCGTACCCAAGTTTCTGCGCTGTTTTTAATGCATCTTCAAAAGCTAATCCCTTTTCACGCATGTTGCTTAAAATATAGTTTGAGGTACCATTTAAAATGGCTTCTATTGAGAGAATGTTGTTCACTTGCAAGAGCTGAGAAATACTGCGGATGATCGGTGTGCCGCCTGCTGTTGTTGCTTCAAAACCAACAGAAACACCTGCCTCACTCGCTTGGTTTAATAGCGTTTTACCATGTCTCGCAAACATCACTTTGTTCGCTGTAATAACGTGGCAACCTTTTTCGATGGCTTTTTTTAAATAGGTGAACCCAGGCTCTTCTCCCACTATGGCTTCAAAGACAACCTGCAGATCAGGTATGCGTAAGATCTCTTCAAAGTCTGTTGTTACACGTACATTTTCATCAATATCACGTTTTTTCGTTCCATCCTTCACTAAGACAGCTTCAATAACAATGTCACTTCCAAGCACAGACTTAAGTTGCTCTTTGTGTGTTTTTAATGATTCATAAACACCTTGCCCAACCGTTCCAAAACCGAGCAGTGCCGCTTTAATAGGTGCCATATCGAAGCCTCCTTTCTTGAATCAAAGCCTCTTTTACAATTGGCCCCCATTTCTCAAACTCTACTAGAAACCCGTCATGTCCAAAGTCCGTATCAATGGAATAAAAAGTACCATATCGGGTATGTTTCACAAAGTCTTCCATTACGTCTGGGGGATACAGAAGGTCTCCTTCATAGCCGAAACAATAGACTTCTGCCTGAATCTGAGAAGCTGCACGCTTCCAACCTCCAAGCTTATTGCCGATATCATGGGCATTCATGGCATAGAGAAGGGTCAAATAACTATCCACATCAAACCTTCTCGTAAGCTTCTCTCCCTGATACGTTAAATAAGAATCTACTTGGAAAAAGGGCTTACCATCTGCATCACGCTCCCGCACTTCACGCTGGAACCTGTCGTTAAAAAGTTTAGGCTGACGGTACGTTAAGAGTCCTACCATTCTTGCAATCTCTAATCCTACTAACCGCTCTCCTTCTTCTCGCTTACCACTTTTGTAAACAGAATCATTTTCAATCGCGGTTATTGCTATCCGGTTAAAAGCAATTCCGTAATCACTCAAATACGGTGTTGCGGCGAACACAAATACTTTTTCTATTAAATAGGGAAATTGAACAGCCCATTCCAGCGCCTGCATGCCTCCGAGAGATCCACCTAAAACCGCCAAAAGCCGCGGTATGCCTAGAACTTCGAGTGCTTGCCGCTCTGCACGTACCATATCCCTCACCGTTACAAAAGGAAAAGTGTTTCGGTATGAACTTCCCGTTTTCTCATTCACACTTGTAGGGCCTGTTGAACCGCTGCATCCTCCAAGCACGTTAAAGGTAATGACTTGATAGTGGTTTGTATCAATATAGCAACCTGCACCAATCAGTCCTCTCCACCATCCAGGATGCTCTTTTGTCCCATACGCATATTGGTTGCCAGTCAGCGCATGACATAAAAGTATGACCGGTCCAGTTGAATTGCCGGCTTTTTCAAACGCTAACTCGGCATCCATAATCACTTGACCAGATTCTAAAGTAAAATCACCAATCTTTACCTTTCCGATCTTTCGTGTCGTTTCAAGCAAGTTTTTGTAACTCACGCGCCTTCAGCTCTCTTCGCAAAATTTTTCCGCTGATCTTTGTTTTTGGGAGCTCTTCAACCACTTCAATCTCGCGCGGTGCAGCATGTGCTGCAAGCTCGCCTTTCACATAGATCCGGATTTGTTCTAGCAGATCCTGGCTTTGTGAATACCCCTCTTTTAGCACAACAAAAGCTTTGACGATTTCTCCTCGAATGGGGTCAGGCTTTCCAATCACTCCTGCTTCAGCAACAGCCGGATGTTCGATAAGCTTACTCTCAACTTCAAACGGACCGATCCTTTCACCAGCAGAATTAATCATATCGTCAGAACGACCTTGAAAAAAGATGTATCCGTCATCATCACGGTAAGCGAGGTCACCTGAAACATACCAATCACCCCAGCTAAAATAGGAGTTATACTTTTCTTCGTTTTGCCAAACCTCTTTCATCAAGCTCGGCCATGGTGCCTGAATCGCCAGATGTCCTAATGAAAACGGAGGAAGTTCTTTGCCCTCTTCATCCAAAATACTAGCTGTAATTCCAGGAAACGGCTTGCCCATAGAGCCTGGCTTGATAGGTTCATTCGGCAGGTTTACAATAAGCTGCGCGCCTGTTTCGGTCATCCACCACGTATCATGTATCCTTTTACCAAGAACATGTTTGCCCCAGTAAACGACTTCTGGATTTAACGGTTCACCTACGCTTAGAATATGGCGCAGTTTTGATAGATCATATTGCTTCGAAAGCTGATTTCCTTTAGCCATCAGCATGCGAAATGCAGTAGGTGCACTGTACCAAACGGTAACACCCGCTTTTTCGAGGGTTTCATACCACTGTTCTCCCTTAAAACGCCCACCATAAATGACGATCGTTGCTCCATTTAACAGAGGAGCAAACACTCCATAGACCGTTCCTGTTACCCAGCCGGGATGTGCCGTGCACCAATACACATCTTTCTCCTGAAGATCTAGCACCCACCGGCCTGTTACATATTGCTGAACCATAGCCCGATGAGCGTGAACGATTCCTTTTGGTTTGCCAGTCGATCCAGATGTATAGTGAATGTTCAAACCATGTTCCGGATCTACCCATTGAATGATATCTCCCGTGTCACCTATCCCTTTAATCTCATTTTTTATTGAAACTTCACCCCTCTTCCTTTCTCCATCCGTTAGGAAAACGGTATGAAGACTTGGAAGATCTTCTCTTGGAACTCGCTCATAAAGTTCTTGATTTGTAATTAAAAATGCTCCTTCGCAATCTGCGATACGGTCTCTTAGCGCGTCAGACATGAACGCTTCAAACAATGGACCAACCACAGCACCTAGTTTAATTGCAGCGAGCATCGCGATGTGACAATCAGGATGTTTTGGAAGAAAGACAAACACAAAGTCCCCCTTTTTTACTCCATGATTTGAAAAAACCACTGCCCAATCATCTGTTTGTTTTTTAAGCTCCTCATACGTGATTTTACATTCTTGTTTTTCATCTAAATAATGAAGAACTGTTTTTCCTCCCCGTCCCTCTTCTACATGACGATCAACACATTCATAGGCCATATTGGTTTTACCGTCATCTCTTCTGCTGAATCGCTCAGCCGCTTTCTCCCATGAAAAGAGAACGTTCCCGTTATCTGTTTCCACATTGTATGTTCCGTTAACAGGATCTATCAGTGCGAGCTTTGTCATGCCTCCCCACCTGCTGCTCTCTGTTGGACATTTAAAAGGTTTAAAATGTGTGCTTTCTGTTTTGATAGATAGGCATCTCCACGGGTTCGTGGCTTCGTTTTTTCAACATGCACTTCACCAAAAACTTCTCCTGGCTGACCTTTTAAAATAAAGATTCTGTCACAAAGATATAGCGCTTCGTCAATATCATGAGTCACTAAAATCATTGTCGTCTTTTTTTTCTGCCAAATTGAAAGAAGCAGGTCTTGAAGCTGCATCTTCGTGAAGGCGTCAAGTGCACTGAACGGTTCATCCAAGAGCAGCACATCTGGATTGGTGATCAGTGCCCTTGCGATCGCTGTCCGCTGCGCCATACCCCCTGACAAGTCTTTTGGAAAATGGTTTTCAAAACCAGATAAACCGACAAGGTCCAAATATGTTTGATAACGGTTTGTTTTTCGTTCCTCCTTTGGCAAGCCGAATGAAATGTTCGTTTTTACCGACAACCAAGGTAACAGCCGGGGTTCTTGAAACATCATTCCAATGTTTTTATGATCACTATTATCCGTTGTGATCTTCCCTTCATAGTAGGGATCAAGTCCGGAAAGAACTCGAAGTAGAGTACTTTTCCCGCAGCCGCTCGTACCTAGTATTCCGATGACCTCTCCTGTATCTACCGAAAAGTTAATATTCTGGAAGCCAGTTTTTTCCTTATTAAACGTTCGTTTTAATCTTGTTACGGTAAGCATTTTTCCCCCTCCTTCTACGCTTGGTTATTCATGCTGTCCTGCCATTTAAGTGAGCGAAATTCAATCCATTTCAATAAGGCATCGGTCACTTTACCTAAAACGGCAAACAATAAAATGCTTGCGATAACCGTGTCAGGTGAGTACGTATTTTGACCAACAACGAGTAGGTAACCTAAGCCTTCACTCGCTCCCATCAGTTCAGCAGCTACAACAAACATCCAGCCAAGCCCAAGCCCGCTCCGCATTCCGGTCATAAAAGAAGGCAGTGCGGCAGGCAGAATGATGCGTTTCGTTAGCTGGAATGGAGAGAGTTGATAGATCTTGCCCACCTCAATAAGCTTTCGATCCACACCTTGAATGCCAGCTACGATATTTAAATAAACCGGAAAAAAAACACCGACAGCAATCAACGTTATTTTGGAAGGTTCTCCAATACCCATCCATAAAATAAAAAGTGGTACCCAAGCAAGAGAAGGAATGGAACGAAAAGCTTGCAGGAGAGGATCAAAAAGCTGTTCAGCCGTTTTTGCATAACCTACAACCGCTCCAATGATAACCGCTGCTGCTGTACCGATAGCGAATCCAATACACACACGTGTAAACGTAACGGATACATGAGCGTAAAGAGAACCATCTTTTTGCATATGGATGATCTTTTCTAAAATAAGGCTAGGAGCCGGAAGCAAATGCGGCGCCAGAACACCGGCTCTTGCAGCCAATTCCCATAAGATAAGCAAAAGGAACGGCAAGATAGAGCCAAGAACCATTGTGCGTCCTTTTTTAAAAAGATCTGGAGCAGAGGTATTTGCCACTGCTCGCTCTATTACTTTCCACTTCTGAGTTTCTGAGATCACTTACACGGCCTCCTTTTATCCGTCATTTTTTGATCACTTTTTCAGCAAACGTTGAATTGATTAGTTCCTTCGCTAATTTTTCAATGTCTGTATCTTTTTTCACAATTTCTTCTGTTTGTAGAACCTTCCCTGCTGCAGCTATCGCTTTTTCATGCTCTTTCCCTGGAACAGGCTGTGAAAAGTTATTTCGTTCAAGGCCTTTTTTGGCAACATTCTCTTTGATGCCCGCTTCTTCTGATAAAAGCTTTGCTGCTTTGTCAGGATTATCTACTGTCCATTCTCTCGCCTTCTCGTAAAGCTCAATCACTTTTGCTACTTGCTCTGGATAATTCTTTGCAAATTCTGAACGGACGTTCAATGTTCCATACGTATTAAAATCAGGATTACGGTAAATGAACGTTCCATCCGATTCAAGTTCAACTCTTGCCATATGAGGATCTAATCCAGCCCAAGCATCTACTTGACCTTTCAATAATGCGTTCGCACCATCTGCATGCTGGAGGTTTACGATCTGCACATCTTTTGCAGATAGGCCTGCTTCATCAAGTGCTCGCAGCAAAAAGATATAAGGATCTGTTCCAATTGTTGCTGCTACCTTTTTGCCTTTAAGATTTTTAACATCCTTTATCGGACTATCACCTTTTGCAACAAGTGCTGTCCATTCAGGCTGTGAATAAATATAAACGGATTCGATCGGCGCTCCTTTATCTTTCGCTATTAATGCGGCAGCCCCAGCCGTTGAACCGAAATCTACACTATCAGAATTCAAGAATTCAAGTGCTTTATTACTTCCTTGGCTCAGCACCCACTCCACTTCGATGCCTTCTTTTTCAAATGCTTCTTCCACCCACCCAAACTTTTTTAATGCGAGGCTTGTTGGCGAATAATAGGCATAATCTAGTCTGATCTTTTTCGGTTTTTCTCCGGCTTCTTTCGCTGAACTTGAACATCCTGCAAAAAGCAGTACGCCCAATAAACTGAATAAAAGCGTCACTCTCCACTCAATTTTCATTTCATTTCCCTCCACTTTATTTATCTCTTTTTAATGGGAAATCCCTTTACACTTTACTCGCATACGTTGCAATCGTCCCTCTTAATCGCTGTGCTTCTTTATACGTACAACGGTTGTGGACAACATCAATGCCAGCATCTTTTGCAATTTTTGCCGCTTCTGGAGAGATAACACCTTCTTGCAGCCAGAATACTTTTGGCTGAGTAATTGCTGCTTCTTTTGCCAGCTCAACCGCAGCTTCTGGACTTCTGAACACTTGAACTACATCGATCGGAAATGGAATCGACTTCAAGTCAGGATAAGCCTTTTCATCGAGTACTTCTGTTTCTCTTGGATTTACTGGAACAATCTTATATCCAAGCCGCTGCATCTTTCGGGCTAAGCGATGACTCGGGCGGGCTGGATTTGAGCTTAATCCTACGATGGCAAGTGTTTTTGGCCGCTGGATATCCTGGCCATTTTCATTTGATCTGTAAAGAGAAGACTGCAGCGCCCAACGAATAACGCCTTCATCGTTAATCGTTACCTCTTGTTTTTCAATGCCAAGCCCTGTTGCCACATGTATGGCTCGATCTAAATCATTCGTTAGATCCTTCACTGATTCAAGACCGATCGACAAACGGATCAGTTCTTCTGTAACACCAGTTGCTTTTAACTCCTCACCGCTTAACTGCTGATGAGTCGTTGAGGCGGGATGGATAATCAATGATTTTGCATCCCCAACGTTTGCTACGTGCGACCAAAGCGAGATGTTATCAATTACTTTGCGTCCGGCATCACGTCCGCCTTTAATACCAAAGTTCACAATTGAACCGAAGCCGTTGCTTAAATATTTTTTGGCGAGTTCATGACTTGGATGTGCTTTTAGTCCTGGATAAGAAACCCAATCCACAGCCGGATGCTTCTCGAGAAATTCTGCGACCTCTTGTGCATTTTTCGCGTGTTTCTCAATACGAAGATGCAGTGTTTCTAGTCCTTGTAAAAGAAGAAACGCATTGTGCGGACTTAAGCATGCCCCAAAATCCCGTAAAAGCTGAACCCGTAGTTTTGTTGCAAAGGCAAGCGTTCCAAAATCAATCGCATACCGCAGCCCGTTATAGCTTCGGTCGGGCTCTATAAAACCTGGGAATTTTTCAGAGTTCCAATTAAAGCGCCCACCGTCCACTACAACCCCACCGATGGCTGTTCCATGCCCGCCAATCCACTTTGTTGCTGAATGAATAACAATATCCGCTCCCCAGCTTAGCGGCTTCGTCACATACGGTGTTGCAAACGTATTATCAATAAGTAAAGGAACCCCGCTCTCATGCGCAATATCTGCTACTGCTTCTATATCAAGGACGTTCAAGCTAGGGTTTCCGATTGTTTCTGCAAAGAACGCTTTCGTGTTTGGGGTAACAGCTTTTCTGAAATTCTCTGGATCTTCAGCGTCAACGAATTTCACCTTTATGCCATATTTCGGTAGTGTAATAGAAAATAGATTATATGTGCCCCCGTATAGATTCGTAGCGGCTACAATCTCATCACCCGCTTCTGCGACATTTAAAACAGCGAGTGCGATTGCGGACATACCTGAAGCTGTTGCAACCGCTGCTACTCCGTCCTCTAAGAGAGCGACTCTTTTTTCAAACACATCAACCGTTGGATTACCAATTCGGCTGTAGATGTTTCCTGGTTCCTCAAGTGCAAATAAGCTTTGCGCATGATCCGTATCTGAAAAAACATAGGACGTAGTTTGATAGACTGGGACCGCCCTGGACCCTGTTGTCGGATCAGGTGCTTGCCCTCCGTGTAAAAGCAATGTCTCGATATCATAGCCGTCAAATGATTTTGTCATGTAGATCTCTCCTTATTTTTAAATTTTATTTTTGATAATACTTATAGGAAAACTAGGAATAATAAATAAACTCCCTCCCTCGTATGAAATGAAATTTTTTAGAAATGAAATCAATACAGAAAACCTAGGAGAATGACTATGGAAGTTTAGAAGGGGAAAACAAAAACCCCCTTCCTAAGAAGAGGGTTTAATGTCCTCCTCTTATCTTTCAGATCAATATGATCTGTAGGAATTGGCACCTTTCCAAACCACTGGGGTTTGTTGGTTGCCGGGCTTCATCGGGCCTAGTCCCTCCGCCTCTCTGGATAAGAGATATTCAGATTATGATTTAACACTGTAACGTGCAGTTGTTTGCTTTGTTCTTGAATAGGATTATAGAACATCCTGTTTTTAAAAGTCAACCGTTTTTTGAAAAATCTTAAAAGTCATACAAAAGACTCAACCTGTCAACTGTAAGTTTTAACTTAAGATTATGTCTATGCTATGTCGGTTATGTCAATTTTGTTCCGCTTTTTCATCAAACCATCGAAACGCTTCTATTCTCCGGACGAGTTCTGGAATTCGGTTTTTTATAACTTTTTTCTCTCCGTACCGGATGCGCTGTTCTGAAGTCAACTCTTTAGATTGAATGACAGTAAATTGAGATGCCGTAAGACTCGTCAATTGAATAAATTCCTCTTGTTTAACGCGTATCTTTTTTTCAGAATCACCATTGCAATAGCCTTCAATAAAACCATCTGCTATCGTTTTTAGTCTTTCTTCATGCAGGTCGAATTGATGCTTAGCATACCTTGGAGAATTAAAGAATGTTGGAAACAAAGTATGATAATTATTTAAAAAATTTCCTGCTAACGAATCTCCACTATAAAGAATAGGCACTGGATCTATCAGACTTAATCTTCCATCCGCATGAAGTAACACATTCTCAGGAGAAGTATCTTGATTGGCAAGCACTACCCGTGAATCATCAAGCGTTCGATCTTGCATGCACTCTTCAAGTCGAGTCATCACTTCCGGGTGAATCGTTCCATCATATTTATTGATAAACTCTTTGAAATCGGTTATGTACTCTTCATTCTCTTCTTTCATCGACTCCGAAACACTGGATTGAACTTCTCCTTCAATGTTCGTACCGTTCCACTTCAAATACCCAAATCCTCTTAATCCATGCTCTGCATCATGCATGTATCTGAAAAACTCACCAAGTTCAGCTCCTGTCTGAAAAGCCTCCATGAATGTAAACGTATCAAGCTTGATCGCTTTTCCTGCATAAGACTCAACAGTAAATGTCTTATCTTTTTCTACATGATACTGAAAAAATTCTGGACAGATTCCCGGCTTAACACGGTTCGCAAGTTCATAGTATGCTTTTGTTCCGGCATATTCGGCATAACAGGCAGCTTCCTTAAATTCGATTTTCCTTCCGTATGCTTCCTGTTTTGGAAACCTGACTACAACAGGTTCACCCGTTCGCAATTGTATAAGATATGCTTGATGCCATGCCCCTTCGCCTAAATATTGGACTTGTGTAGTATCTTTAAGTGCTTCAAGACCACTCTTTTGCAACGCGAAGTCAATTAACTCAAATGTTTCCTTCATAGATGTTCCTCTTTCTGTGTCTAAATTCTATAGTACACCTATTCGGTATTTGTCGAAAAAAATCCTTTTTTCGCAAATTTCTTCATTTAGCCCCTAGCCAAGTATAAATTCCTGAGTGCGAGCATAATTCGGCACTGGCGAGCATAATTCCCCGCGGGCGAGCATAAACCTCCGCGAACGAGCATAAATCCTCACGTACGAGCATAAACCTCCGCGAACGAGCATAAATCCCCACGGACGAGCATAAATCCCCACGGACGAGCATAAACCTCCGAGAACGAGCATAATTCCCAGCATACGAGCATAAATCCTCGCGAACGAGCATAAATCCCCACGGACGAGCATAAACCTCCGCGAACGAGCATAAATCCCCGCGAACGAGCATAAATCCCCTAGCGCTAGCATAAATCAGTTTTTTCCATAAAAAAACTAGCCGCTTCAGGAGATGTGTCCCCCTGTACGGCCAGTTTTAATTCAGTCAACGTATGTTATGATCTCCTCGACTGATTTACGAGCTAGTTTTTTCGGCTGATCTTGCGGGTGACCGAGTGAAATGACCATATTGATCTGCTTTTTCGAAGGGATATTTAAGTACTCACGAATCTCCTTCTGCGCTAATAAAACAGGACCAGTCATCGGGCATGAACCTAGACCTCTTGCATGGGCTGCAAGCATCAAGTTTTGAATCGCAAGACAGCTGCTTTTTATCCCTTCTTCTTCCCACACCGATTCTTCAGCAAGTTCAATAGGATCAAAAATTTTATCTCTGAATTTTGATTCGTATGGTGTTGCTAAACAGATGATCAGCACTGGTGCACCAGAAAATGCTGTAGCATAAGGTCCGAATGAACGAGTGAGCAGCTTTGCTTCCTTCGTCTTGCCATTCTTTTCTGCAATAGCAGCTAATGAATGAATGGCATCCCACGTCATTTCTTCAATTTTTTTCACTTTATCTCGATTTCGAATGACGATAAATTCCCACGTTTGTGAGTTTGTGTCACTCGGGGCGTATCGGGCACAATCCATGATTTCATAAATGTCTTCCTCAGAAACCGCATCATCCGTAAACTTCCGGACACTTCTTCTACCATGGACAATTTCTTTAAAATCTTCGTAGTTCATGTTTGTCTCCTCTGACACAATAATTAAGTAACTACTCGTATTATACAAAAAATTGTAATGACCTACAAAAAACGTAAAAAAACAGTGCTATTTCGCACTGTTTTCTGATTTTGAGCTTTTCTTGCCTTTGATTCTCGTTCCAATCGCAATCAGGGCACACCCTGATAAAATACTTACGATATAAAATGGCGTAAGACCAAGACTCTCATTTGCACTTTGTTCAAGTTGAGCTCCTATAAAGGTAGTGCTTAACAGAATGATGATTCCTGCCAGGATAAAACCAGCTTTAATCCATGGTGTCATATGAAAACCACCTTTTCCCTTTTACTTTTAACATATTCTAGGAAAAAAGCGAAATACCTTTTTTTAGGATAATTTTCGAATAACGGTGTGGGGGATTTATTTTAATTTCGCTTTATAAGACAAATAGTTTTTTAAAAACAAAGCTATGTTAATTGATATTGTTGATTTAGATAATAAAAATGGAGACTCCTAATAATTAGGAGTCTCATTAAAAGTTTATTAAGATACTCTGGCATTTAATCTACAAGAACGTCAGAAAGTAACTTATCTTTGGACATATTGACTTGTTCAATCATATGTCCAATATTACCTTCTCCAGCATAAAGGGACATATCGAAAAAGTTTTGATTCAAATCAGACCAATACAGATCATTTTCATCACCTGAAACTATTACATCCTGTTTTAACCTGCCGACATAAACCTCGACATAGCATTTATGGAAATAATATTTAAAATCCATTAAATGATGCAGAGTGATGTCTTCTTTAGATATACCAGTTTCCTCGATTAGTTCTCTATATGCAGCTTCAATCCCTACTTCATCATTTTCAATTTTTCCACCGACTAAATTACTCAATCCTTTATACGGATTATTTAATCGTTTACACATTAATAATTGGTTCATTGTTTTATTGTAAATAATAAGAACGTTGTATCCTTGCATCAAATGACCCCCTTATTTTAAAAACTCATTTGATAATATAATAACTCAAGAATAAATTATTTGGTAAATTCTGATAATCTAAGTTTATCATAAGTGGAATTCATCGAGAATAAACAACTTTCAACAATCAACTTAATTACCGTTGTATCATCATTTTTATGCTTAATCTGATCCAGAAATTGTTGTTTAAGATAACTAAAAACAAAAAAATGACGCCGAGCCCTCAGCGTCCGAAAAACCATTTATACGATTTTATCGATAAGAGGTTCAAAAACATTCCTCCAGCAAGACCTGCTATTACATCAATCAAATAATGGATGCCTAGCTTCACTCTGCTAATACCAATCATAACTAAAAACAAAAAACATCCAACCCACGCCCACAGGTGCCTCCACATACCAGATAGGAAAAGTAATAACCCATAGAATCCTGCAGCGTTCATAGTATGTGCACTTGGATAGCCATAGTTGCTTGATTCCACTAAGCGTTCCCATTCAGGTGGTTGCCTTTTAAACATCCGTTTACATAAAAAATTCAACACCCTTATACCAATCACATTAAAAAGAATGAGTTTGCCTTTATCTCGATTTCCGGTTTGATTATAGCTTACGTACATCATCAATCCGAGTGGTATCATAAAAAAACCAGACCCAAGCCGAGTGAACAACTCCATTAACGGGGTAGAAAACGTGTGACTTTTAAACAGAGAATGACTCCATTTCTTATCGAAAGAGCTAAGAGGTCTTTGATTTCTAACGGAAGTAAGCAAAACAAAAATTGCTCCTGTTATGAACAGTCCCATTAATGGAATAAGAGAATAGCTCGTTTTTTTCTTACGGAGTAACATATCAAAAAATCTCCTGTCATGTATCATATTGTGCTTATTTTCTCCGAGTGTCTTTTTTCTATACGATAAAAAAAGAGCACCTAATCAGGTGCCCTCCATTCCTTATTTTCGCTCTGCCATTACGATGATTTTTCCGTCTTCTAAGTCTTGCATATAACGGTCTGCATCCATTTCAGAAACATCCATCTTCGTAAGAATTTCTTTCATATCATGGTCACCATCATCAAACATGGCAGCAAAAGGCCCTGCGGCTAAAAGCGGTCCTACTCCAGGAACGCCAAGCCCAGGTACAGCGATACCGCCACCAATACCTGTTAAAAATCCAGCAATCGTGCCATACGTCGCATTATCCATATCATCATTTAATACTTTTTCTTCATTCACGTGAGTTTCATCTGCCACATGATCGACCATTTCATCATCTTTTGCAACAATTGAGATGTCAGATGGATGATACCCTTTTTCAATAAGAGCTTTAATCGCTCCAATTGCTTCTTCTTCTTTTACATATGTACCGATAATATCTTTTTTCATCTTATTCCCTCCAAACGGGTCTTTTACAAGATAGGTTCCCCTGTTCAGAGCGTTTTAAACAGTAGGCTAATCCTGATCGAACCAGCCTTTTTTCTTAAACCACATAGACATGATGATGCCAAGCAGAACCATTACACCGAGTACGTAAAAGTAGCCATGATCCGATTTCAGTTCGGGCATGTTCACAAAGTTCATCCCATACAAACCTGCGATAAACGTTAACGGCATAAAGATGGTGGTAATGACGGTCAGGGTTTTCATGATATTATTCATCTTGTAGGAGTTTAGCGAGATATAGTTATCACGTATGTCTGATGTCATTTCACGTGCTGAGGCCATCATATCTGTTAATCTCAGAAGGTGATCATAAATGTCATGAAAGTAGGTTCGCTCATCGGCATCCAAACCCACTCGTTTTGACTCGAGCATGCGATAAAGAAGTTCGCGCATAGGTACCACTGTTTTTCGTAAAGAAAGCAAATCTCCTCGAATGTCAAAGATCTGGTTGATGAGCTTTGGTGCTTCATCATCTTCATTGCTTTCAATGGAAATGACACGTTCTTCTAAACCGTGCATAATTGGAAAGTACATATCCACTAGCTTGTCTATTAACTTGTGAACGAGTTCATTTTTCCCAAGTTCAATAGGAACGGATTCTAAATTCTTCATATAATGCCATACAAAATCAATCTCGGGGACCTCTGTTTTATGAAAGGTAACAATCGTGTTTTTTGTTGTAAAAATATCAACTTCAGTAGCTTCAAGTGTTTTTTCATGAAGAGCATGAACAACATAAAATAAATGATCTTCATAAAACTCTACTTTTGGACGCTGTAAAGAGTTTACACAATCTTCTACAGCGAGTGGATGAAAGTCAAAGTAAGTTCGCAACAAATTGGTTTCTTTCGGTACGGGACTGTCAAAATCTACCCAAATCCAGTCTGCATGGAGTTCTTCCAGGCGTTCTAGCGGTGGATTAATGATTACTTTTTGATCAACAACGGCAATTATACGAATCATAGAAAGCCCTTCTCTCTCTTCTTATCTACTCTATCATTACCCTAATTTTGATGTTTTTTTACTTTCTAAGCAAACGAAAATAAACTCCCTTATAATTCCTTTTTTGTTAAAATCATAATTAGGAGATATTCAGGAGGTTTGTTATGAAAAAAATGATTGTGATTCTTGGCGTAATGGGTGTCTTTCTTGTTTCAGGATTTTCGGTTTACAGCTATATGAGTAAAAAAGATCAGTACATTGGTCAGACAGTTGTACCAGAGGAACGCAACGACCTTCCCCTTTACGAGGGATTGACGTTTAGTGATCATGATTATGTGATAAAAGGAAACCACTGGCATGCTATCTATACCTTTTATAAAGAAAAACTGCCTGAAAACGGATGGAAGTTAGTGCATACACAAGCTTCATTAGAGGGAAATGGCGGGTTTAGATGGACTGGGAAAAAAATGATCAAAACCTCTCCATCGGTGGCGGATGGAACCCTTTTGAAAATGAAACAGAAATTATTTTTGACTTAAACCCTGTTCTTCATAACACTGGATTGAAGGCATTCCAGAAAAAATTTGTGTATATGCTGATCAACAGGCAACAACATGTGAGAGCATCATAGATGAAAATACGATTAAACAAATAGTCGTTTTAGTAAATGACGTTGCTTACGATAAGGAAAACGCCCCACTTCAAAAAAAGTACGGTACCATCAGGCCAATGGCAAACAGATCGAAATTCACTACAATCCAAAGCTTCCTTCATATACACTAAATTCAGATTTAGGACGTAAACAGATAAAATCTAATGATTTATTAGAACTGACGGGTTTAACCCATTTAATAAACCAATAAGAATACCTTGGCCACGATTAAATTATGGCCAAGGTATTCTTTATGCTTCCTTTTGCTGTGTTGATTCTAATAGAGGTTCATACATCATAATAGCATGGTTCTCCGTTACATATTCATCATCGATCAGCAAGGTTCTTTACCTTATTGTGCTGATACCACATGTCTACATCCTTTAGTTTACGAAGAAGAATCGTTTTATGCGAAGAACTGACGAAAGGCAGTTTTTCGCGTTTTTTTGTTTTCGCGTATTCCTTGTTGTCTGTATACCATTCCAAGTATCTCTTGAGTGTATAATACTTTTTGCCTAATGAAATTCGAAATGCCGAACGTCGCTTTGGACGAAGGTCGAAATGGTTCATCCTGTCACCCCTTTTGCTCAAAATCATCGTGGGAAATAAATTGTTGGGGGTCAGTCCCCCAACAGTTTATTTCTTCATTTACCATTTATTTTCCTTTGATTTTTGAGTTATAGTGAAGGTATTGTATAAAAGTTATCTTTTCGAATAAAGTTTGGAGGAAATCGGATGCTCGACAAAACGTTTTTACAGATGAATACCGTATTTATAAGCATCCTGATCGAAGCACTGCCTTTTGTTCTCATCGGTGTGCTCATTGCTGGCGTCATCCAGATGTTTGTGACTGAAGAGATGGTTGCGCGCATCATGCCTAAAAATAAAGTATTAGCCGTTTTATTTGCCGCTTTTTTAGGAGCTGTTTTCCCTGCATGTGAGTGTGGAATTGTACCGATTACAAGAAGGCTGATCGCAAAAGGGGTTCCCGTTTTCGCAGCGATTCCGTTTATGCTTACAGGACCGATTATTAATCCAGTCGTCCTTTTCTCAACATTTGTAGCTTTCGGAAATCAATGGGACATTATGATTTACAGAGGCGGACTTGCGATGGTCGTTTCCGTCCTTGTTGGCTTTTTACTTGCCGTTCAGTTTAAAAACGCAAAAGTCCTTAAAAACGAAATCGGTGTTTTGGCAAACACTCAAGGTAACATTGAACTGGCAGCTACCAGTGAAACCGTAGATATTTCATTTTACAATAAACTTAAGGGAACGCTTGTCCATGCAGTTGAGGAATTTTTCTCTGTAGGAAAATATCTTATTATTGGTGCTTTAATTGCTGCTGGGATGCAGACATATGTCAAGACATCCACACTTTTACAGATTGGACAAGGCGAGGTTTCTTCTTCTCTCGTTATGATGGGATTAGCTTTTGTTTTATCTCTTTGCTCAGAAGCTGATGCGTTTATTGCTTCTTCCTTCCAAAGTACGTTTACCATCGGTTCTATCGTCGCGTTCTTAGTTTACGGACCGATGCTGGATATTAAAAATGTGCTTATGATGCTGGCTGCCTTTAAGAAACGACTTGTTATTCACCTTATTGGCTATATAACCTTGCTTGTATTAATCGGATCGTTATTTCTATAAAAAGGAGGTGCCCATTTTATGATACGGATCCTCATCTTAATCGGTTTTACATTTTTGTTTATGCATCTTCATGCGACCGGTGATATTGGTAAATACATTAACATGAAATATTCGTATATCTCGTTTTCAGCCATTTTTATATTAGGATTCCTAACACTTGTCCAATTTTATATTTATGGAAAAAGTGAAGATGGCGAACATGTACATGACGAATCGTGTGCCACTCATGACTGCGGACACAATCATCATAAAAAACCGTCTCGCTTTAAGAACATGACCGTCAATAGCATTCTAATATTCCCGATTATTTCAGGTTTGTTTTTTCCGATTGCCTCTCTTGACTCCGAAACTGTCAAAACAAAAGGATTTCATTTTAAGGGATTAGAGAACGAAGGAGATTTTGGAGAACATCAATTCTTAAAACCTGATACGAGTGTATATTATGGAGAAGAAAGCTATCATTCTATTATGGATAAAGAATTAAAGCCTTTTCTTAAAGGTGATCAAGTAGTTCTAAACGATAAGAACTATTTAAAAGGGATGGAAAGCATCTATTACAAACCAGGAATTTTCCTCGGTAAAAAAGTACAGTTTAAAGGGTTTACGTATAACAGTGAGGACCAGACAAATTCGAAGAAAAATCAGCTTTTCCTTCTTCGCTTTGGTGTAATTCATTGCATCGCGGATTCAGGGGTATTCGGCATGATGGTCGAATTTCCAAAAGGCACATCCTTCTCCAACGACAAGTGGATTGAAGTCAATGGAACGATCGAAACGATGTATTATCAGCCCTTTAAAGCAGACATTCCCTATGTAAAAGTAACGGATTGGAAAGAAATCGAGAAGCCTAGTGAAGAATATGTTTATAGAGGCTATTAAAACCAGATTCCGCGTCTGGTTTTTTTATTTGCTTTTGCTTGAATTCATTGGATTAGTTAAACAAACATTTTCTTTAGATTAGAGCTTGTTTTCACCACTTAAAGTATCACCTGATTTGTTCCTTACATATACTAATTTATAGTTGGCCAAGCTTTTGCAGCTTGTGACCGGCTTTTTTAAATGGAAGTTGGTGAACGATTTTGAAAAAAGTTATAAAAAATGATGTTTCTTTTTTCGTGTCCGATGCTAAACAATTTGAATTTTTTTGGGACAATGTTTTTTCTAACCATTGGGAAGACTTTACGTTCAACATACTGGATTATTACTTACATCCTGATAAAAATTATTTAGACATCGGTGCATGGATTGGTCCGACTGTTCTATACGCTGCTAACAAAGCAAAACATACTTTTAGCATTGAGCCGGACCCTGTCGCATTTGCAGAATTACAAAAAAACATGGAAATGAACACTTCAATCGCACATAAAATCACCTTAATCAATAAAGCACTCTCCTACCAATCCGGCACCAAGAAGCTATATAAAAGAGAGCATTTTGGAGATTCAAGTTCTAGCTTAATTCCTACGTTATCAGACGACTTTCATACGGTTTCTGTTTCTACTTTGAAGGAAGTACTCAAGGAATTTTTAATTGAAGACCTTTCACTTATTAAAATGGATATTGAGGGCGGAGAATACTTATTGGTCCCTAGCATGAGAAGTTACTTAAAGAAGTACAAGCCGGCCTTTTATTTATCGCTTCACCCAAATTTTTTAAAAAGTTATATGTTGAAAGAATGTTCTTCCGAAAAAGAACGAGAAAAAACCTTTAGAAAAAGAGTGAAAAAACTGGTGAAAAGCTTAAAGATGTATGAATACATTTATGATTCATCTTTTCATCGAATAGATCAAAATGATTTTCTAGACTTACTGTTAACCATCAATGAGCCTGTTGAGTTTCTCTTCACTTCAACTCCCCTGAACACAACAAATAAATAAAATTGTAGGGGGTCTGTCCCGGGACAGACCCCTTACAATTTTCAAACCATTTTAGTGCTATTCAACGCTCTCTTTATTTGGTATCATTTTCCTTAAAACCATTAAGGGGTGTTGAGGACTATGCGTACACTGAAACAATCGTTTAATGATGTAGCTGATTCCTACGAAAAATATCGGCCAACTTATCCTTCTCAACTATTTACAGATATTCTTCACTACTCATTGATTGATCCACAAGATGACATCCTCGAGATTGGATGTGGCACAGGAAAAGCGACTGAAGGGTTTCTACATGACGGGTATTCAAAGATTACTTGTGTTGAATATGGAGAAAATTTAGCAAACCTTACAAAAGAAAAATTTTTAACATATCCCCAAGTTAGTGTCATTCATTCTCCTTTTGAAGATTGGGTGCCAGGCGATACGCAGTTCTCACTTGCCTTTTCCGGTACTGCTTTTCATTTTATCTCTCCACATATCGGTTATCCGAAAGTTGCGTCCTGCTTGAAAGAAGATGGAGTTCTTGCCCTGTTTTGGTTCGTGCACGTTGCATCAAATGAACCAGTCTACGTGTCAATAAATGAAGTTTACAAAGAGCATGCTCCACACCTAGATGACTTTAGCATACCTGCAATAGAAGCATTCATTGAAGAACGAAGTAATCTTACACTAGAGTCAGGACAATTTCACAAACTTAAAGTACATACGTACAAATGGAATCAGCTTTATACGCCTGAAGATTATATTGGACTATTAAACACACATTCAGGACATCAAGTACTTCAGCACGACCAAAAAGATGCTTTGTACTGTGGCATTGAAAGAGCTATCCTTAAACACGGAGATACTGTTTCAAAAGAGCATGCAGTAGTGTTGTTTTTAGCCCGAAAAAGATCATGAACAGCAGTTTGAATTCTATGTCATATCATATTTTTTAAAAATAAAAACCAGCATAAGACCAAAAGTCTGCGCTGGTTTCTTTTATACATTCTGCAGTTTCTCGCTTTCAAGATAACGACTGTATTCTTCCAGTCCTTCTCTTGTCGATATATCGTGATCAAACATTGGAACATAGATCTTTTCTGTCTCATTAAACATCTGATCAATTTCTATTAGATAAGGACGTTCAGCCTCTTTTCGATTTCTCATGAATGTGCCTTCAACATCTTCAGGAATGACTTTGTTTACGATGAGTCTGCTTACAGATATCCCATGTTCTTTTAAGGTTTTTACTGCACTTGCCGTTTCCAGTATAGGCAAACGTTCCGGATTCAACACCATCATGTACGTCGTTTTTTCCTTATTGATAATTAACTCTCTTACTTTACTAAACTTCTGTCTTCTTGCCTGCAATACCTCATATATTGGATCTTCTCTTGTCTCACCATCATACAAAAGCTGTGAATAGTTGTCCTGCACCTTTTTCCTCTTCTCTAAAAGGCCATCCATCCAGACGCCCATAAATTCAGGCAAAAGCAGTAAACGAAGCGTATGACCTGTAGGTGCCGTATCAAAAATGATCCTATCATACTCTTGGCTGTCTTCTAGAAGAATGGATGTCATTTTATCAAATACAGCCGCTTCTGCAGCTCCAGGTGACTTGCCTGCAAGATCAAGCTGCCGGTACACTTCTTCCACCATCGTCACTTTAACGAGTCCTTTTATGTTTTGCTTGACTTGAGCCATATATGTTATTGCTTCTTGGTCTGAGTCAATCTCAACCAAATCCAGATTAGGGGCTATTTTTGTTTTGCCCCGAACTTTTTTCACTTGAAAAAGATCGCCAGTATTATGTGCGGGGTCAGTTGAAACGAGTAGCGTTTTCTTACCTTCTCTCGCACACAAAACGGCAAATGCAGAAGCGGTTGTACTTTTACCAACCCCACCTTTTCCACCAATAAAAAAAACCTTCATATCTATCTCTCCTAACAGCAGCGTATTCCATGCAAAGGGGATTTTTCCATACCCATCCTAACGTGCCAATCGTGAAATTTTTCAAGAAGCAACGGGTACAGTTCAAGTGTGTAATAATAAGCAGGATTTGGTATTCCCAACATTTCCGATACACATAAAAGCATGAAAAGATCCTCTTCATCTCTTAGCTCTCGTGCAACCTCTACACGATGAGGCTGTTTTAATATTTGATCATACAAATCAACTGCTGTTTTTAATTTTTCTAAAAAAGACATCGTTCTTGCTGCCTCCTTCTTGAAAAGAAAGTAGAGACTAGCTTACCTAGCCTCTACCTCTGTTTTACATATCTGTCGTTAACGGTTCAACCGTTTTTTTCCTAAATGTAGCAAGCGCTTCTAAAAGAATCCAAAGCGTAAAACCTAAGATTAAACTTCCGAAAATAAAGAGCAGCATGTTTGCATCATTATCTCCCATTCCTGACCAGGTGAAGACCACTTGCTGAATCATTGCCCACAGTGTCATAAAGAACACGAAAAGCATTGGAACGAGTGTAACGATGTAATTGCGGCCAAGTCGTTTTAGCCAAATTGTAATAAGAAGCAAACTGATTCCTGCTAACAGCTGGTTGCTCGTCCCAAACAGTGGCCATAACAAATATCCGCCAGAGCCAAAACCATTAGGACCTTGAGGCAAGATAACAAGTGCCGTTGAAGAAACTGCTGCAATCGAAGTCGCAACGTGCTTCTTTTCAAGTGATGGAATCTTGTATTCTACTCCAAGCTCAGAAATAATATAGCGCATTAATCGAAACGAAGTATCAAGGGATGTAGCGGCAAAACTAACGATAATGACTGCGACGATTGTAGCTGCGATATCAGCCGGAATCCAGATACCTGTCGCCAGTTGAGCTGCTCCGCCAATAAACGCGCCGAGTCCGCCTGCTCCAGCTGCGGCAAAACTATTATATGTAGCTAAAAAGTCTCCTTGTGTCGCAAACACGGTAGATACCGCTATAATCGCAATCAATGCCAACGTTCCTTCTCCAACTGCACCTGCATATCCGACAAAACGCGCATCTGTTTCTTTATCTAGCTGCTTCGAAGTGGTTCCTGACGATACGAGACCGTGAAATCCTGAAATCGCACCACAAGCAATCGTGATAAACAGTAACGGGAACCATGGAACATCCCCTGCAGCTGCGTTTACAGCTGGAGCCGTGATCTTCGGCTGAAGGAAAACAAGTCCTAGATACAGCATCAACAATCCTACCACCAGTTGATGGGAGTTGATATAATCACGGGGTTGAAGTAGTTTCCAAACAGGAAGAACGGATGAAATATAACAATACACCATCAAGATAATAATCCAGACTAAGAATGCCGAGCCCACTGCACCTAAACCAAAAAGTCCTGCGGCTTCTGCTCCTCCAAAATATTTAACAACGTCAATTTGAAGAGCTGGTATCTTGCTTGATAGAATGGCAGAACCATACATGATGACTAGTGCAATAATGGACGGAATAAGCATTTCTTTTTTACGCTTATATACCGCATATCCAATCCACACAGCAAGCGGGATTTCGATAAAGATAGGCAAAACGCTCGCTGGGAATTTTATAAACAAGTTCGAGATTACCCATGCAAACACAGCGTTTACCATTAACATCAAAATAAGAATAATAAATAAGAACATAACTTTCGCACGTTTTCCGATAATCGTACTTGTAATCGATCCAACCGACTGGCCTTTATGTCGTGCGGATAAAACAAGCGTTCCAAAGTCGTGAATACCGGCTGCAAAAACAGTGCCGAAAATAACCCATAAAAAGGCAGGCAGCCATCCCCAATACAAAGCAATAGCCGGTCCAACAATCGGTGACGCCCCTGCTACTGAAGAAAAATGATGACCCCAAAGTACAAATTTGTTAGTTGGTACAAAATCCACTCCGTCATTGTACTTATGAGCAGGTGTTACATAATTCGGATCCAATTTGTAAATTTTTTCAGCTACAAACTTTGAATAATACTTGTACCCGAACGTAAACATCAACATTCCAATAATGGCTAACCATATGGAATTCATTTTAAAAACCCCCTTCTTATGACCTGATACTACATCTAAATCATAATTGAAAGCGTTCATACTAGTCAATATATTCTGAATTTTTATAGTGACTGAATAAATCAAAAGTCTTTCTATAGAGAATCACCATAAAAAATTTAGGGAGCGAGTACTATTGTTTCGACATTTTAGAGGATTTTATCGATTGTCGAAGAATTATGGAGAAAACACAGAGAGGGGGAAATGGGAAAATGAGTGAAGTGATAATCCGAAATCTAGTAAAACGTCATTTCACCAAGAAGAACATCGAGGACCCACAATTGCAACAACTGCTCGTTCACTTTCTTCTTTCAGTTAGGAAAGAAAAAATGTAGCGATCAGATAGATAGAGTGTTTAGCGGAAATATACTTAATCATCTCATTTTATAACAGAGTATCTGATCTTTTTCAGGTACTCTTTCTTATTTACTTAGAGAAGACGTTCCTATTGTGAACACTCATTTACTTGCAAAATACAAATCGTTGCGTTTTTAAAAGGGGCCTTTCACCCCTTTATCATATTGCCATTTCTTACTTCGCCCATTGCTTTTGTTACTATTTTTAGAGAATGGATGATTGTATCTTTTTCAAAATCATTTAATTTCAAAAAGACCCTTTCCAAATGGGTATTTATTATCGTATCAATTTGATCTGCTGTTTGCTTTCCTTTTTGCGTGAGTGACAAAACATAAACCCTTTTATCTTCTTGCTTTGCACGCTTTTTAACAAGATTGGCTTTTACGAGGGTTTGAATCTGCCGGCTGAATGTTGTGATATCAATACCGAGTAAATCAGCGAGCTGCTGCATGGAAGGTTGTGTGTGTTTATCAATTTCAAAAAGAATATGACTATGTATCAGTGATATGTCTATTCCTTCTTCACGGAAACCATTTTTCTGTAAAAGACTAAACCTTCTGTTCAAAACGTGAAATAAGTTTCTTACATCTTCCATATGAACACCGCCTTTTTATTACCTTATATGCTTATCTTGCAAGATGCAATTATTAACATTCCTAATCAATAAACCGGCAAATTACCGTTTAGGAAGATAGAACTATTCATTTACTGCTCAATTCTCAAATATAAACACATCCTAAAAGAGTCTTTTTCCCTTTTAGTACAAAAGATGTATGAAAATGTATGACAAAAGGTTTTAATTTTTTGCTTACGGGTAACCAAGAAGTATAGAGAAACGAAATTGACTTGGGGGTATCATCGAATATGAATAAAGTAGAACAGAAACGCAGCAAGCTAGGTCTTTGGCTTGAAACTCATAATAGAGATACTGACTGGTTAACTTCAGCATCTGGTATTGAAGGAAAAATAATCGAAGAATTAGCAACAAATCCTAATAAATGCCCTAGGATGATGACGATTCGAAAAATCTTATATGTAGTAAAGCGAGTGGATCCTACCACAAAAGTTAGTGATTTATGGGATATGAACTAAAGCATGTACGTTAATTTATACTAACGTACATGCTTTTTTTTGCACAGCGTCTGTTATTATTTTTACTCGTACTATGGACAATCTCTGTACATAAAATATCCTGACACATTCTTTAAGGGAGGTATTTTATGTCGATTCTTCAAACGATAAAGCATCTGATTCAACAAGAAATACGTAAGTTGTTATGTCTCATTGACGAGAAACTTAAAAAAATCGAAAAATGCCCTGGCCCCCCTGGACCTCCTGGACCTCCTGGTACTTTTTCCCCTGTTTATGCCAATATTTTTGATAACGCAAATCAAGTTCTCGTTCGTGGTACGAATGAAAGGGTAAGATTTAATCAGTTTAATCAGCCACAGTCGGTGATTTTTGGCGGAATAACTGCAACGGCTACATCTCTTACAGTACCTGTTGCAGGAGACTATTCGGTCTTATGGGAAACGGTCTTCCTTCCAATACCTGGTCAACAACACGCGGCCTTTGGTATTTTTGTAAACGGGACACTTCAGGATTCAACGCGATCAGGTTCAGCTGCCTTTTCTGATCAGCAATTCAATATTGTTAGTTCCGTCTCCATACTTTCTTTAGCAGCTGGAGATACGCTAGAACTTCGTTTGTTAATCCCTGCTACCAGCACACAGACTACTGTTAATTTAAATGCAACAATTCAATATCCTCCATTTAATAACGTAGCCAATCAGCCTATCAACAGTGCCTCACTGAGAATATTCAAGCTTGGTCCCACATAATAAAATCTAATTACAGAGATAAAAACTGATTTGGGCAAGTTAATCAGTTTTTATTTTTTTGAAGATTACTTACCATCATTTTCATGGATTGGATCACTGTTTTTTTATACCGAAATGCCAGATATAAGACTTTTACTTTTTGGGTAAAAGATAAGTTTTTAAAATGTGGTTCCTCTTTTAAAAATGCTCGAACGATTGCAATGCTTTTAGGACTTAGATGGCGTAGTCTAGCATTTTTATTTTCGGAGGATGTATGGAGATTGAACACTCGACGGAAACAGCACTTCAGTTCTGTCATCCATTTCCTTTCATCAATTATACAAGGGGCGTACTTATTTTTCGTATGCTTTTTAAGGTATTGCAGCCGATCGTTTCCACTTACAATCGTAAAGTTCCCATCATTCCCCTTTTTTACCACCATAATATGCATACAGTCCCACATGATCGTATGAAGTTTCTTCACGTGTTCTGTAATATTATTAGACAGATTGGGCTTAATTTTGTTTAAAGGAATATACTGAACATTTAACCTCATCTGCATCCCCCTTTTCCTATTGTGAGTAGGTATGTGAGTATCATATGTAAGTATGTGGGCGATTGGCACTTTACTAAAAAAGAGCCTCTTTGTAGCCGTCTAAAGACGATTCCAAGGAAACTCTCCTACCATTTTTATGCGGTTTTGTTTTTACGAATAAAGTTACGAATATCTCGGTTGCCGATAAATTTTTTTGACTGCTCATCCCATAGCTTAAACGTTAAGGATTTTAAGCTCGTAAGCAAAGTAAGTGTTGGTACATCTTGAAGTCTTGGGTCACTTTTGTGAGCTTTTTCAAGATGATAATTCGGTACACGAGAATTAAGATGGTGCACGTGATGGAATCCAATATTGCCTGTGAACCATTGCAGCACTTTCGGAAGTTTGTAAAATGAACTCCCTTTTAAAGCGGCTTCTACATAGTTCCACTTTTCATTATGTTCAAAGTAACCATCTTCAAATTGATGCTGAACATAAAACAGCCAAACTCCAGAGAAAGTAGCGAGATAAAAGATTGGCAATTCTACTAAGAGGAATGCTTTCCATCCAATTGAAAAGCCGATGCCTAACACGATTGCTATTAATACAACATTTGTTATCCACACATGTACTTTTTCTTTTTTAGATGCATTTTTCGCGTTGAAGCGGTAATCAATTAAAAAGATATACAGCGGTCCGATTAAGAACAGTACAACAGGATTTCGATAGACACGATACTGTAATCGTTTCAGCCAAGTAGCATCAGCATATTCTTGTAAGGTCATCGTCCAAACATCGCCAACACCACGTTTCTCCAGGTTGCCGTTGGTTGCATGATGTGTTGCATGGCTATTCTTCCACTGCTCATAGGAACAAAATGTGAATAATCCTGTAACCATTCCTACAATTTCGTTTGCCCTGCGGCTCTTAAAAAACGAGTAGTGTGTGCAGTCATGAAAAATAATAAAGGTCCGGACTAAAAATCCAGCTGCTGGAACCGCACATAATAATGTTAACCAGAACGATATATTCAAACTCAAATAAGCCAATACCCATAAAATTACAAAGGGACCTACTGAGTTAATTAACTGCCATACACTTGCAGATATACGCGGACGTTCAAATGGCGCTAATTTTTTCTTCCACTCACGAATGTCATACTTCAAATTTTCAGTCATGCGATCAGTCTCCTTCTTCATCTTTTACATTCTACCACAAATTATAAACAACATTTCTACTTAAATTTGACGAACTATGTAATTATTACATCACTTGGACATATTTTATTCATAATTACAAGTAAAAATGAAAAAAGAGTCCCTTAGTAGGAAGAGACTCCTTATTTCTGCTTATTAACTCCCTCTATAAAAGAGAAAGGTTCTAAACCTATTCTGGCCGTTCTAATGAGAAGGTTTCCCCGATTTTGGCATAGTTTGTTCCTGCCAGTCTGCCAACAGGTCGTAGTTTTTCCGCATCAATCCTGCCTTCATGATACAGCTCATCTTTAATATGATAGTGTACGACTCTGCCTATGAGTAAATCTGTGGCCGGTTTCTCCTTCGTGCCTCCAAGCGGTTTGATCTCTTCCACGACACATTCCATTCGAATCTTCGCTTCAGCAATACCAGGAACTTTCACTTTTACGGAATGAACTGGTGTTAATTGTGCAAGCTCCACTTCGCTTTCTTCTGGTCCAAGGTTAGCAGCTGTCATGTTTACAGCTTCAATGTACGTTTCGTCAGGGATATGAACTACAAATTCTCCAAGAGCTTCTGCATTTCGTGAGGTGTCTTTTTTCACTCCATCTTTTCTGCCAATCGATATGGCAATCAAAGGCGGATCAGATGTTAAGGCATTGAAATAGCTGAAAGGAGCAGCGTTTAAGACACCTTCAGTGGACAAGGTGGTTACAAACGCAATCGGTCTTGGAATAATGCTGCCTGTCAAAACCTTATAGTTTTCTTTTACCGATAATGCTGCCGGATCAATGGATTTCATGTACATCCCACCTTCTTTAGCTAAAATTTTTGTTAAACCACTCTGCTGCATCTTCTACTTCTGCACGTGAAAGCTGATGTCCCATATGGTCCCACTTTATATGAACAGAGGCTCCAGCTTCTGTAAGTATTTTTGCAAGTTCTTCTGTTTCCTCTGGAGAACAGATCGGATCGTTTTTACCAGCACCGATAAATACTGGCAATTGCGTGATAGTAGGCAGTTCGATGCCGCGTCTTGGCACCATAGGGTGATGAAGAATTGCTCCTTTTAATGAGTTTTCGTAATGAAATAGGAGACTCCCTGCGATGTTTGCTCCATTTGAATACCCTACAGCCACAATGTTTTGACGGTCAAATGCGTATTTTTCAGCTGATTCATCCATAAAATCATATAGTTCTTTCGTGCGGAGAATTAAATCTTCTTCGTCAAACACGCCCTCAGATAGTCGTCGAAAAAAACGGGGCATTCCGTTTTCTAACACATTCCCGCGAACGCTGAGGACTGAAGAATCGGGAGAAATCATCTCTGCAAGGGTTAATAAATCTTCTTCGTTTCCTCCTGTACCATGAAGTAGGAGCAATACAGGCTTCTTTTCATCTGTTCCTTGTTTAAAAATGTGAATCATTTATTTGTCCTCCTCCAATATTCTAACCTCTGCCGGTAAAAGATGACTTTGTATTTGTTCGCGGTGTGGTTCTAACCACGGCGGCAGCAAAAGACTTTTTCCTAACTCATCTTCTGTTTCATCTCTTGTAAATCCAGGAGGGTCCGTTGCTATCTCAAAAAGAATCTGACCTTCTTCTCGAAAATAGATGGCATTAAAATACTGGCGATCGATGATTTCAGTGACTGGAAAATCATTTACTTTTACATGTTCTTGCCACTTTTCATGATCCTCATAACTTTTCGCACGCCACGCGATATGATGGACGGTTCCAACCCCGCTTACACCTCTTACTTCAGGTGATAGTTTGATGTCAATCAAATTTCCAAGATCACTATTTGCTTGAAAGCGGAGATAGTCTCCATCTTGGCCGATCTCTTTTAGTCCCATCACTTGTGTTAATACCTTTGATGTTTGATGAGGTGAGGCAGATAACAACACAGCTCCGCCAAAACCTTTAATTGCGTGTTCAGGGGTTACTTCTCCAAAAGACCACCCACTATCTTCTCCTTCATTTCTTGCAACTATCTCCAACTGAAGACCGTGTGGATCTAAAAACTCTAAGTATTCCTCTTGAAACCTGATTGTTTTCTTATATTCTACATTGTACTTTAAGAGCCTTTCTTCCCAAAACGGAAGTGCTTTCTCTGGCACAACGAATGTTGTCGTTCCCACTTGGCCTGAACCAACCCGTCCTCGATAAGCATCGGGCCAAGGAAAAAATGTCATAATGGTTCCCGGCTTTCCTCCTCCATCTCCGAAATACAGGTGATACGTTCCAGGATCATCAAAGTTCACCGTCTTCTTTACAAGCCGTAAGCCGAGTATGCCTGCATAGAAGTCCACATTCTCCTGCGGATTTCCTACAATAGCTGTAATGTGATGGATTCCATCAGTTTGCATGGTCATGTATAAAACGCCCTTTCGAGTTAATGTAATGATGTTCTGTACATCGAGTATATGATTTTATACTTACTTTTGTCAAGTAACTATATTTTATTTTAACGTGGTAATGTGGTAATTATCTTCATAACCTTATTTACTATGTACGATTGACAACACTCTTAGCCTATACCCCTAATAAAAAGATGAAAACAGCAGGAACGTGAAAGGTTCGATGTATGTGGCAATGCATTAAAAAGTCCACGTGAAATGTATATTCCACGTGGACAAAAAAGAAGTTTTTGTATTTGTTTGGGGTCAGACCCCTTTTAAAAATCGAAGTTATCTGGATCTGGACCGATGCGGCGATCTTCGTTTAATCCATCGATCTTTTGCATATCTTCTTGTGATAACTCAAAACCAAAGATATCTGCATTTTCAACAATACGGTGCTGTTTAACAGACTTAGGAATCGTCACGACACCGTTTTGAAGATCCCAGCGAAGAATAATCTGAGCAACAGATTTTCCGTGTTTCTCAGCCAATTCTACTAAAGCCGGTTCGTTAAGCAGTTCACCTTGCATCAATGGGCTCCATGCCTCCAGTTGGATTTGGTTTTCTTTACAGAAGCTAAGCAATTCTTTTTGAGCAAGACGAGGATGGTATTCTACTTGATTAACCATTGGTTTAATCTCGCAATCAGCCAAAATGTCTTCTAAGTGGTGAATGTTAAAGTTGGAAACTCCGATCGCTTTTACTTTTCCATCCTTATATAACGTTTCTAGTGCTCGCCAAGTTTCTTTATATTTGCCTTTTACTGGCCAGTGGATCAAATACAGATCAAGATAGTCAAGCCCTAACTTTTCCATACTTTCTTCAAAGGCAGCAAGTGTCGTCTCATATCCTTGATTTTTATTCCATACTTTCGTCGTGATGAACAATTCTTCACGGGGTACTCCCGATTCCTTTATAGCCTGTCCAACACCTTCTTCGTTTTTGTAGATGGCTGCTGTATCAATGCTTTTATAACCAGCTTCGATTGCCCATTTTACAGAATCGATGACTTCTTGTCCTTCTTCTACCTTAAAAACCCCTAGGCCAAACCATGGCATTTTCACACCATTTTGGAGCACAGTCGTATCTTGTAAGGTTTTAATAGCTGTCATTTTTTTATTGCCTCCTATGCTACAAACTTGTATTACTCTAAAATATATTGTCATATTCTGCTGTAGAAAGGAAACATTTCGACTTTTAGAAGGGATTTAAATCCTTCTATGGAAGTAGTATCCAACACATTATGAAAATGGGGTGTTAGTGTGAAGGACAACCTGATTCAATTTAAAGCCAAGCCCGAATCATCTAAGCCTATACATGACCAAGAATTTACCCTTATTCAGGAAATCCGCGAACTTCTTTCTGAGTTTCATTGCAACTATCCTTTAGTAACAAAAAAAGCCATCTTACTTCGCATTGATCAACTAACAGATGAACTCATCTTCAATAAACGATAATTAAAAAGAAGCTTGTCTTTGATAGACATTTAGCAGTACATCTAATTCTTGACTGCATTTTACCGTTTCATTGCTGGTTAAACCGCTACGGTCTGCTACTTCGACCAGCTTTTCTTTTTTTTCTTTTATACATTCCATGAGAAGAGAGTTATTCCATTCTTTTTTCTCCACGAAAATCGGCTCCTCTTTTGTCATTTTGTACCTCTCGACTATTATGACTTCTTTTTGGTTTCTTGAAAATAGATTCTGCAAAAGAAGAAGTAATGTTACAAATTCGGACAAATTTTTACATAGTCTATCGTCATAAAGACCTATAATCAGTCCCTTATTTTAATACTTTCCTCCCTTTTTTTGTCTTCATTTTCATGTCGCTTCTTTTCATTTTATGTTTCAATAAAGGAAGACAGATGAAGAGAAAGGTGGTTTTAGTAGATGAGAAGATTTACAAAAGAAACAAAAGAAGAATTAATCTCCAGAATCCAACTCTTTTTCCTAAAAGAACGTGGTGAGGAAATTGGAAATCTAGCTGCAGAACAATTTCTTGATTTTATTACGAATGAAACGGCTTCTTATTTCTATAACGAAGGAATTGAAGATTCAATAAAAGCACTTCAATCAAGAATGGAAAATTTAGAAGAAGATCTGTACACATTAAAGCGTCCTCATCAAAATAATAGAGCATAAAAAAGGATGGGGGCTCAGCTCCCCATCCTTTTATTGTTTCTTGTCATTATAGTAATTGACAGAGTACATGGCTCCTTCTTCTACCATCTTGTTATCATCCACATCCATCGGGTCTGGATGCCCTGCTTTATTAATCGGCAGCTGGGTACGCTCAATGTGATGCGGGCGGACTCTGCGTTTAAAATCCTTAATTTTCATTTTCGTTTTAATTCGGTTTGGTTTAAAAGAGAGCCAGACCAATGCACCTGTACCAATCCCGATAAGCGCCCAAGATTGTGTTTTAAATAACTTGTTTGTTGTTCTTATTTGGCTTGCAGTTTGCATGAATAACGCCTCCTTTGCTTAAAGTTACCCCAAATTCTTCTGATGATAACATCACATTTTCTTTTCAAATATTACATTAAGCCTAATTCTATAAAAACTAAGCATTTGTCCATACACGCTCTTTACCTAACACATATAATGTATCGAAGTCGAAGTACAAATCGTAAGGAGGAGTTTTAGAATGTATGCAAATTCACCAGTAAATGCATCAATGGCAAATGCCCCAATGTATGGTGGCGGGTACGGATATTGTGGTGGCGGAGGTTATGGTAAGAGTTTTGCGATCATCGTTGTTCTATTTATCCTTCTCATAATCGTTGGTACTACATGGGCGCACAAAGGCAAAGACTGCTAACTTTGTCATCATTAAAAAAGAGTGAGGTTTTTTAACCACACTCTTTTTTTACATATACTGTTTTGTTTTTTTCTGTAGTTGAACCGTACGAACGAGTTCTATGACCCTCGTTGCAAGCCATTGGCAAATTAAAGCATACAAGATGATTTCAAATCCGATCGTAATAGCTGTAATAAGCAAAATGCAGCTGTTAATCCAAAATAATACACGTCCTGGTTTTTTCCCAGTCCATTTTGCGATGATTAATGCCAAGATGTCCATTCCGCCTGAAGATGCACCAAAGCGAAACAGAATTCCTACTCCTATCCCAAAGAGAACAGCCCCATATATGACATCAAAAAAAAGGGCATTTGCTGGTCCGTTCACGATGGCAGTGAGCCAATCGATGGTGATTGATGTAACGGCCACACAATAGATCGTCCATAGTGCTGTTAGCCTGCCTAGTTTTTTAATTGCTAACAAGAGCAGTCCAAAATTAATGATCCATAATGTCAGAGCTAAAGGGATCTTAAAGAAAAAATCGTTTAAAATTGCGATGCCAGCAACCCCGCCCGAAGGTATGGAATGTGGAAATAAAAAAACAGCCATTGCAATGCCTTGTAAGAATGCCCCAATTGTAAACCAAACTACCTTATACAAATTAAAATCCCTACTTTTTCCTGATTCATCCTATTCTTCATCCATTTTAGACCCATCCCAATAGAATGCAAGTTTTTTTTCAACTAAATAAAACATTTGCATTAAAACCTTCAACAATTTTTGTAGATAAGCTCTCTTGCCCTTTCGTCTTCATAAGATAAAAAAAATGAGGAAAAAGAAGGCTGTGCATGATGAAAAAAAACATTCTTTTTTTTGGAGATCCGGGAATTGATGACACGCTAGCTATCATTTATGCATTGTTGCATCCAAACATTAACCTCGTCGGCATCGTTGCAGGATATGGAAATGTTACGCGTGAACAGACTGCTAAAAATACGTATTATTTACTTGATCTTGCAAATAGAAAAGACATTCCAGTCATTGGAGGCGCTATACGATCAGTCGTTGGAGAGTCAGGTATCTTTTACCCAGAAATACATGGAGAGGATGGCTTAGGACCTATTCAGCCACCAGAATCTTTTGCTAAAGACTTAAATGCGTTTGATGACATTTATAAAATTATAGACAAGTATCCCGATGTAACCATAGTCGATGTAGGACGCAATTCTTCCTTGGCTACCGCATTTACGCTTGACGATAAATCCATGGAAAAAGTAAAAGAAATTCACATCATGGGAGGAGCTTTTTTAGTTCCTGGCAATGTTACACCCGTTGCCGAAGCGAACTTTCATGGAGATCCGGTATCTACCAACATCGTTTTAGCTAGAGGCAACCATGTGACAATCGCACCACTGAATGTTACGAATTATGCTATCATCAAACCAAAAACAATCGATTTCATCGCCACTAACATGCAGCCCCCTTTTGGAGCATTAATAAAACCGATATTTGATTACTATTTTCAAGCCTATCAAAAACTGATACCTGGAATTGAAGGCACGCCTCTTCATGATGTTTTTACACTTTGGGCTTTAATGAACCCTAAGAGCGTACAAAAAGTAACGAAGCAAGTAAATGTCGTCAATGACAATGCTTCTAAAGGATTGTCTATTGCGGACTTTCGGGCAAAGCCTGTTATTCAACCCAACATAAAATTTCAAGATATTATTTTAAAGTTCAATTACAAGGCTTTTGTTGAAGACTTTACCACCACTTTGCTTAATCATTATTGAGAGAGTGACATATTCATCTAAGCAACTGCATATGTTTATTATAATTTCTTCTTACTAGAGGAATAGGGCCCTGTTCATCTCTTCTTGCAGAAATAACACATTTATGTGAAAAAAGCAGAAAGGTGGACCATTCTTTGAGCATTCAGAATTCAAGTGATATTCGAGCGATTGAACAAAAAGCAAGGCAACAACACAAGGAAGCTGATCAAGCACGATCTGCTGTACAAGATGTTCTGCTCCAAAAACTCGTCCAATCTGAGCGAAAGCCTAATAGTATAAGAAACAAAAAAGAAAACAAATAACAAAAAAAAGCAGTCAATCACGACTGCTTTTTCTCTGTGTGCCTAGTTATTTTGCAACTCAGATTACGGTAAAAGCCCCGTTCCTAAACTTCTCAAAGCCTCAATGGCATTTCGGCTATTTTCGCCTTGTGCCGATACACAGCAAATTCCATGCATCCCATTAAGCAGACTCATACTTAAATGGCTTTTTGCATTGAGTTTCAATGTATTGCATTCTAAAAAAATTTGGCAATGTTCGTATTCATTCGCTTTGTTTACCATTTCATAAATCCAAGTAGGCTTTATGCGTTCTGATACCATAAAATACGTTTTCATCTAATCTTTTCCCTCTTTTCAAACCGAGTCATAATAATCTGTACAAATAAATGGAAAGATCGTATATACCCTGTGTCATTCTTTATGGCTTATCTTCTTAATTTATGATAGGGATGAAAAAATAATGGTATGAAAAAAGCACTATATTGCAACATTAGGAATAGTACTTAAAAAAGGAGACATTTTAGAATGGCATATTACATAGCTTGTGATTATGACGAACCAGATCGGCAGAGTTATCGGGGAATCGTGATTATTGACACACTAACAAATGAAGTGGCACATCGCTTCTTTTCTGGAAATTTCGAACAAGACTTTCAAGAGTATCAGAGCTGGCTTGAGGATACAGCACCTTATTTTTATGAGGGAGAGAGCCTTGTAAACTTCATAGGTGATCTGAATGATCCTGCTTTAAATGAAAATCCAGACATGTTTCACTAAATAATGAAAACGCCAGGAATGAGTCATAATTCCTCGCGTTTTTTTAGTTTAATCCTTATTTGAACTATCAAAGATTCGAATCGTATTTCCGGTTTCGTCTTGATAAATGGCATACCTTCCGGGTGGTATCGTACAAGGAGTTTTCACAAAGTTCAGCTTGGATTGATTGTCTTCATAAAATTGATCTACACTGTCAACAACAAACACACCGCCTGGACCAAGTTCGAGTTCATCTTCCTCAATCATCAGCTGTACATCACAATCAGGCATGGATAGTCCAAGTACTTGATTTCCTTCTCTCCAAGCCTCTTTCATGCCAAGTCCCTCATAATATTGTTGAGATTTCAGCAAATCTTTTACTGGGTGAAACAAAAATGCTAGCTTCATTAAAGAACCCCCTTTGTTTGCCTCGTAAAAAATGAAAACACGTTGAGTGTATTCTCTTTCGTTCTTATTATGTATACGTAACTTCCATATTTTATGTATGATTTCCTGCTGTTCTTCTCCTGAAAAATTCAGTAAAAAAGCAAGAGACTGACAAAAAAAGATCACTTTACGTGTTCTCTTCAATCAGTCTCTTCTACATTAATAAGGGTATGGAGGGTATGGTGGATAAATGGGATATGGTTTCGGTGCTATTGCAAAACCTACGATCGTCCCAAGTGTTAAACCAACAAGAGCAGGTACAATAAAGCGGCCACTCTCATCAACTTCCGAACTATATGGCAAAATATATGCCTTTTCATTGTCTACATGCTTAAGGATACCGTGATACCTTGTACCGCAATCGCAAGTGATAAGAACACTTCTGCCAACATAGCGGCGACACAGATGATACATGTGGTAAGACAAAGGGCAAACCTCCTTGCTTGTTTTTGCCTTTCTCTACACCATATGTCCAATCTTTTATTTTGACAGAGACATGTGTCCTTATTCTATTATTTTTCTTCAGACGGCTTTAACACAAGATGTTTACGATTCTTGTTATCTTTTGTATAAAGCTCTGTAACATGATACTTGCCTGTTGCCCAATCAGTTGTTTGATCGTCATACCATGGGCTCATTACATGTCCAGATTGTCCAGGTCCTACAACGTGATACGCTTTTGTCGTGTCCTCCATATCAATAACCATTCTCCAAGCACCACCATGTGTAACGTTTCCGGTCTCTCTGTTCCAGCCTGCTACACCAACTGTAACTCTGCTTCCACCCATTTTCTCCGTCTTCGGATTAAATAGCAGATTTAGTGGCTGAATAGCCGACAATGGATGCTCAAACGTTAATTGGTGGAAGTTCCCCCACTGCCAATCAGAAATGTCTTTTCCATATTGATCAGAAAGTTCATCTATCATGTTAGAAAATGCTTGATTCGTAACTTTTTTTAGACCTCCGTGCTGCTTCATCCAAGGTCCAGGGTCCTTCGCATATGCACTTCGGATTAATTCATCTACTACTTGCTCACGTCCGTCAAACATCTTCATCATGTCATCACTTATCTCATCCTTGAACAACACATCACTAAATGCTTCCATCCATTTATGAAAAATGAGAGGAGCTGCACTATCTTTGCTGTCTTTTTTGTTCCACTTCCTCAAAACCGATATAATCTCTTTTTGCCCTTCGTTTAGTGGATCGTTCATCACCTGCTCTAAAAGAATGGGAAGCATCTCTTCAGCTTGTTTGTTCGTTTGATCAAACTGCAAAGCTTGCATATCATTAACGGATAGTTTCTGATTGCCAGAGAGGACTTCAACGATTCTTTTTTGTCTGTAAGGCTGAGCGAACGTATCAGTTATGTGGTACGGATAACTGTCCGTTGTCACTTTATTATTAGCTGTTGCAATAAAGCCTTTATCCGGATTTACCGTGATAGGCAATTCTCCCCACGGAATGTAGCCTTTCCATTCATATTCATCTGTCCATCCGGGAACAGGTAATGACGTATATTCCTTGTTCCGAATAGGAATTAACCCATTCGCTTTATAGGCGATTGTTCCATCTGTACTTGCAAACACAAAATTTTGTGCAGGAGTGTGAAAGGATTCCAGCGCTTTTTCAAATTCCTCCCAGTTTTTGGATCGATTCATCTGAATAACAGCTTCCAATTCTCTTGAAGGTTGGAGCGCAGTCCATCTTAAAGCCAATGCTGTACCTGGTTGATCGTGATGAGCAAATTCAGAAATAATCGGTCCGTGCCTTGTAATCACTACTTCATGTTCTACGTTAGGCTTGTCTTTCACTTTAATAACTTCGTTTATAACGTCTGCCTTTTCCCAATTTGCTAAATACTGAAATTCATAGGGATTATTAGGATTTCTCTTTTCTGCATACAATTCTTGCACATCAGGTCCAACATTCGTGACTCCCCAAGCAATAGAATCATTGTGGCCGACAATAATCCCAGGTATCCCGGCAAAAATCACTCCGCTTACTTCATAATCTGGCCCTGTCAAATGAGTTTGATACCAGATAGAGGGCGTACCCAGCTGCAGATGAGGGTCATTTGCCAGCATCGGTTTCCCTGACTTTGTTTTACTTCCAGATACAACCCAGTTGTTGCTTCCATTCTCAAAGTTTGGGATCACTGCATCAGCAAAGCTTTTTTCAAAATCAAGCCCGCTCTGTTTCAAGTCTTCTAAAATCGCTGGAGCATCTGCCGGATAACCCGGAAAAAGATCAAGCGCTTTTTCTTTCTGGAATTTTTCCATTAAGTAATAACGAAATGCTTGACCTTCCCAATGTCCTCCTAGATCAAACGCCATATACTTTCCAATAACAAGAGAATCTACAGGCGTCCATGGTTCGGGTTTGTATCCGACTAGTAAAAATTCGATAGGTAATGTATTCTCTTTTTTCGCCTTAGAAATATAGGCGTTCACACCATCAGCATACCACTCTAGATATTGTTTAGATTCAGACGAATATTCATGATAGGAAGCTTCGGCCGCTCTTCGTAAACCAAGAGTTCGGAAAAAACGATCGCGCTTCAGTGTTTTTTCACCAATCACTTCACTCAGCATCCCTGATGCCTGTCTTCGGCTTAAGTCCATCTGAAACATACGGTCCTGTGCGGTAACATATCCTTGAGCCATAAACAGATCCTTCATCGTTTCGGCCTTTATATGGGGGACACCGTTTTGGTCTCTAAATACATCTACCCTCCCGTTCAAACCTTTTAAAGCAACTGTACCATTTACTTGCGGCAAGCTTTTTTGCAATAAAAAATAGGCAGTCCCTGCTGCAGCTGTCAACATAACAACAAGACCAACCACTACAATGATCAAACTCCTTTTCCACGTTACTCTTTTTCTGGTATTCTTTTTTTGAAGTGCACGTTCCATTCCTGACCCTCCCGCCCGACAATCTACCTAATAACCTTCTATATTGTTCTCAAATTCCCTGTGGCAAAAGTCAGAAGCGTACAAATTTATGCTAATCCCCCTACTATCTGCCTGTTTTTCTACCCAAACAGACATTTTTTTAAAACAAATATCGAATTTATCAACAAACAGATCAAATGCCAGAAATTAAAAGGGAGAGATGAAAATGGCTAAATTTCTTGTTCACTTCGAACTCAGCCATGGCCAGGAGCAAGTTACGCAAGGAAATATTGTCATAGTTGACTTAGTTCCTGAAAAAAAGAATCTCCATGAAGAAGTAACTACTATCATTGCAGAACAATTCAATTGCCCTCCATCACTTATTTCTATTACACAAATTAAGATGAATATATAAAAAAAAGAGGTGCTTCTCATATAAGAAGCACCTCTCTATGTATAGGGGACTTTATTATCTCACAATCAAGAATTGAAATTGAAGTTCCATATGTCATACAACGGTAGCCCTACATCTATTCCTTTAATCGGAAATTTTTCTATCCTGATCTTGCGATATCAAACTTTTGACACACTAGAAAAGAGAACCAATTATACCCTCTATCTCTTGCTCTGACATCTTACCTAAAATTCCAGGCGTGTTAGCAAAATATGTGACGGCCTCTTCCTTTGTAAGCCCAACCTGACTCAGTCCTTTTGCAATCGTTGTTAAATAGGCAATCGGAGGAGAATTAAGCTGTTGTTCATTCAAATCCAGATTACATGTAAACGTTACCATTGGATACCCTTCTTCTTCTCCAAGATAAACCATCCTGCTGTACCATCCCTTGCCAAAATGGATGTATCCCTTTTGAATGACTTCTTCAAGATCTGCTTCAATCTCATCACAGCTGTTTTCTTGAGCTGTAACATCTAAAAATTGTTCAACCGTAATTAAGTATTTGCGGCCATACGTTTTATATCTTTCGTTTTTTTCGTGTCCGATAAACGCAACCCCGCCGTTACCCCACTTCGTACGCTCTCCTGCAAAATAAAGAGGATATGACAGGGTGGTCTTTCCATTTTTTAAAGGCATAGCCGGATTTCTGCAGCCTCTTTCTCGTTGAGAAGATCCTTCAGGCTGGTCACCTAAAATGTAGCATAAAAACCGATGCTCCATAAGGTTTGACCCATAGCTAACATACCAGACATAAGACGTATCCAAGCGTTATTCCTCCTCCAAAAATTTTTCTTCGATAATTGTCATGAAGCTCACCGTTTTTTTATACATTGAAATACACAAACGAGGGGGATTGAAAATAATGGCTAGAAGATGGCTACTCTTTTTGCTCGGCACCTTTACTTTCCTTCTGACGATGCTTGTTTCGTCTCCAGTTTCATAAAAGAACACCTTTTTATATTGTGTATTTTGTAGGTATTTATTACCAGTTTCCGTTACTTTGAAGATACAAACAATAAATCCCGAATAAATATATTGGTAAAATAAACCTATTGACCTAATTGAAATCTTAAGAAATAGTAATTACGATTCTTGTTTCATTTCCTTTTTCGGGATAAAATGGAAAACATACAATACTTTTCCTTCTCTTTTTCTAGTACGAGTCTTGCTTTTAAATCTGATAAGGAGGGATTGGGGATGACAGTATTTGAAGCAATGTCACTAATGATCGGTTTTTCAATGCTTATTCTTACCATAATCCGCTCCAAAGACAACTCCTAAAGAAGAGAGAGAGTTTCTTAACTTACCCATACTGCCATGCCGGCGCATGGCTCATTTTTTCGTGAAAATGCTTTATGTATTACTCTGTCCCTTCTATCCATTGTAAAACAAAAACCTTGCTGGAGATACTCCAAGCAAGGTTTTTTAGTTTTACGCTTTTTTCACAACAATATGCCCTTCAACTACATTTACTGTGAGTTTTTCTACATTTTCTTCATCCAATAATACATCTGCAATCTTGTCTTCAATGTGCTCTTGGATGATACGACGCAGAGGGCGTGCTCCGAATGATGGATGATAGCCCAGTTTCGCTAATTTTTGTTTTGCAGCAGGTGTAACGTTTATCTTGATGTTCTGTTCTTGTAACTGCTCTGAAAGTTCCTGCAGCATAAGATTAACGATTTTCACAAGATGTTCTTCTTTCAATGATTGGAACTGTACGATGCTGTCAAATCGGTTAAGGAACTCAGGTTTAAAGTATCCGCCTAGTGAGTCAAGAATGTTTGTTTCTTTCACAACGTCTTCTGTATTGAAGCCTAATTTCTTCGTTTGTTTTACAGAAGAACCCGCATTACTTGTCATAATAATTACAGTATCCTTGAAGCTTACCGTACGTCCTTGGCTATCTGTTAATCTTCCATCTTCCATGATTTGAAGGAACATGTGCTGTACATCTGGATGCGCTTTTTCAATCTCATCCAGCAATAAAATGCTGTATGGTTTGCGACGTATTTGTTCTGTTAATTGTCCAGCTTCTTCATGCCCAACATATCCTGGAGGTGAACCGATTAATTTAGATACAGCGTGTTTCTCCATATATTCACTCATGTCTAAACGAATCATGCTGTCTTCGTCACCGAAAAGTTCTTTTGCAAGGGTCTTTGTTAATTCGGTTTTTCCTACACCTGTTGGTCCAACAAACAAGAATGATCCTATCGGACGTTTCTTCGCTTTTAAGCCAGCACGGCTTCTGCGAATCGCTTTAGCAACTTTCTCAACTGCCTCATCTTGTCCGATGACTTGCGAAGCAAGTTTCGCAGCAAGCTCTTTCATTTTAGATTGTTCATCACTTTGCAGCTTACGAACCGGTATCCCCGTTTTGTGTTCTACAATCTTTTGAATGTCCTCTACTTGGACAATCGCTGCTTTCTTATCCTCTTCCTGGTTTTTCAGCTTTTCTTCGAGCACTAATTCTTCTTGACGAAGTTTTGCTGCAAGCTCGTAATTTTCATCAGTTGCCGCTTTCTCTTTTTCTTTTACAAGTTGTTCTAATCGTTCTTCAACAGAAGACTTTTCAATCGTGATGTGCTGAAGATTGCTCTTGGAACCGGCTTCATCCATTAAATCTATTGCTTTATCCGGAAGGAAACGATCTTGAATGTAGCGATGCGATAATTGAACACACGCTTTCAATGCCTCTTCCGTAAATTTAACTTGATGAAAGTCTTCATAGCGAGAAGCAAGTCCTTTAAGGATCTCATATGCTTCATCAGTAGTAGGTTCATTTACAATGATTGGCTGGAAGCGTCGTTCAAGCGCTGCATCTTTTTCAATCTGACGGTATTCCTTGAGCGTTGTAGCTCCCACCATCTGCAGTTCACCACGAGCAAGTGCAGGCTTTAAGATGTTTCCTGCATCCATAGACCCTTCAGCAGATCCGGCTCCAACGATCTGATGAACTTCATCTACGAACAAGATAACGTTCTTACGTTTTTGCAGTTCGGCAATAAGCTGTTTCATTCGTTCTTCAAATTGGCCTCTTACACCAGTATCTGCAACAAGAGAAGCGACATCGAGCAAGTACACTTCTTTGTTTAACAATTTTGCGGGAACATTGCCATCAATAATATGTGTTGCAAGTCCTTCTGCAATAGCCGTTTTACCAACACCAGGTTCTCCGATTAATACCGGGTTATTTTTTGTGCGGCGGTTCAAGATCTCAATGACACGCCTTACTTCTTTATCCCTGCCGATAACCGGATCGATAATCCCTGCTTTAGCCGCGTCAGTTAAGTTACGGCCGAATTTATCTAAAAAGCCTCCGCCTCGTTTTCCTTTTTGAGTTTGTTGCTGCTCCTGATGACTGTTATTGTCAGTAAATGCCTGACCATTCATCATTTGCTGAAAGATATCATCGAAAGAAGAAAAGTTCATGTTCATTCCTCCTCCAGTATTCATCTCTTGTTTTACTTTATGGTAACAATCAGAGCAAAGCACGAATTGTTTCTTTTCTTTATTCATCGAAATACTCATTTGGATCGTAGCAGGATTAACTTCACATTGTTCACAACGCATAATTGTAACCCCCTATTTCGAATTTTTTTGGTATGAGATGGGAAAAAGTTAGACTTTGACTATCTTTGACCAATCACCTTTAATCATATTATACTTTGACCTTTTTTGACTTTCAAGTATTTTGTTTTGTCCTTGCAAAAACAACAAAAGAGATGAGCTCTTAACTCATCTCTTCCCTAAATCAGTTCCAATTAAAAGTAATTTTTTGACGATGATCTTCTGATTCCCCTTTTGGAGTCAGCCAAACCTCTAATTCATACGTACCAGGTTCTAAATCTTTCACTAGAATATCCTGCTTAAATGTATCTCCCTGCCTTAACTTCAATGAAGATAACACTTGCATGAACATATGATTCTTTGAATATTGATAAACGATCTTACCATTTTTATCCTTGATTACATAATCAAACTTTTGGCTTGTAGAAAATTGATAAACTTTTTCTTTTTCTGTTTGATTCTTTAGTACATAACGAAACAGAATCCCTTTATCACTCTGTGGTTCCAGTTCTTTCAGCGATGATTCGATACTGCCTGCCACTATTCCGTTCTGACCTTCTTCTGGCCGCTTTTTCTCTTCCTCTTGTTTCCCGTCACCCATTACCGGTTCTTCTCTCCCCTCGGATTGGTTTGAGCTGTTTTCCTTCCCACAGCCCGATATGGCTATCGTGATACATATTGTTAAAAGTATAACATGTATAACCTTGATCCGTTTTGGCACTTTTATCACCTCATTGTTAGTTTGGGCATTTATGCGGATTTTCATGTTAAAAAAGGATTTTTGATGGTGAATATGTAAAATAGAACTATACGATCAATGGGAGCGTGATTTCTTGAATACTTTACATACTGATCTATTACTTGAAATGAAAAAACGCACATCCGAAAAACGGGCTACTCAAAATACAACCATCCTTCAGCAGCATAGCTGTGATGAATCTTATCACACTCCAGTCTTGCCTGATGTCGTTGTTTATCCTTCCTCAGCAGAAGAAATCTCTTCTATACTGTCATTCGCAACAGAACATCAAATTCCTGTCGTACCTTTTGGGGCAGGGTCAAGTCTTGAAGGGCACTGCATCCCCGTAAGAGGAGGCATCTCTCTAAATTTTCAAGAAATGAATCACATCTTGGAGATCCGTGCGGATGATTTTTTAGTAAAAGTACAACCTGGTGTAACACGGACACAATTGAATCTTGCATTAAAAAAGTACGGATTGTTCTTTCCCGTTGATCCTGGGGCAGATGCAACAATCGGCGGAATGGCAGCTACAAATGCGAGTGGAACAACAAGTGTTAAATACGGGATCATGCGGGATCAAGTAAGAAACCTGCAAGTTGTTTTAGCAGATGGAACTATCATTCAAACTGGTGGATTAGCTGCTAAATCCTCAGCAGGCTACCACCTGACGAGTCTGTTTGTAGGTTCAGAAGGAACGCTTGGCGTGTTTACTGAAATCACATTAAAAGTGTACGGCATTCCAGAATCACTGCTAGCTGCACGGTGTACATTCCCTACGGTTCAATCAGCTGTTCATGCAGCATCAGCTGTACTAAGTTCTGGTACAGGAATCGCCCGGTTAGAGCTTGTAGATGAACGTTCTATCGTTCAAGTGAATAAAAATAGCGATACTTCCTATACAGAATTGCCTACTCTTTTCTTGGAGTTCCATGGAAACCCGGCTAGTGTTACGTATGAGGCTTCCTTAACTCAAGAACTGCTTGAAAGTTACGGAGGGTTGGAATGGGTGGAAGAACGAGATTCTAAAGCACGAGCAAAGCTATGGGAAGCACGACACCATTTAGCTTATGCATTTAAGCATGGATACCCTGGTAAGTCGATGATGTTTACCGATGTTTGCCTCCCTTTATCCGAGCTATCAGGTGCAATCGTACATGCAAGAGAAACAATGGATGCCCTGGGAGTACCTGGCGCTGTCTTAGGCCATGTGGGTGACGGAAATTTCCATGCCATACTCATGTACGACCCCTCAATTGATGCTGAAAAGGAAAAGGCAGACATCGTAAACGCAAGCATTGTTGAGTACGCTCTAAAAAAAGGCGGTACTTGTACAGGAGAACATGGCATCGGAATAGGTAAAGCTAAATATTTGGCGAGTGAGCATGCGGACACACTTCCGATTATGGCAGGAATAAAAAAACAATTAGATCCAAATGGTATTTTGAATCCAGGTAAAATCATACTATAGTATGGAAACGAAAGGCTTGTTAGGGTCGTATCAATCGTCAAACATTAGGAGGTCTTTGTCATGATTGTGGTCACAACTGAAAATATTAAAGGCTATGAAATTAAAGAGGTAAAAGGCTCTGCTTTTGGAGTTGTAGTTCGAGCAAGGGGAATCGGCGGCGACATTATGGCAGGACTTCGTGGAATAATGGGCGGAGAAATAAAAGAATATACATCAATGCTTGAAGATGCCCGTAAACAAGCGGTTGATCGGATGGTAAAAAACGCTTCTGAAATGGGTGCTAACTGCATTATCATGATGCGCTTTGATTCTGGTGAAATGGGCAATAACATGAGTGAGATTGTTGCTTATGGTACTGCTGTGGTTGCTGAAAAACTATGACAGCTATCAGCATACTCATCGGCTGGCAAGCAATCTCGTTTATTGTTTTAGTTGTATTATTTATTATCTCATGGACCTATTTCGACAAACGCTATAAAAAAAGCGAAACGAAAGTGCCTACAGGCTATATTTGGACAGAAGAAATCTCCATCGACCCCACCACGGGTAAAAAAGAACGCGTTTATTATAACCCTGATACAGGGGAGAGGTTTTATAAGGAAGAATAGATCAGGATGAAACCCAAAAGAAAAATGCTTTTGGGTTGTTTTGTTTTTATAAATAACGCATTTATCATTTCCGGCAAACCGCAAAACATAAAAAAAGCCGGCTTCAAAAGATTACATGTTGTAATCATTTCTTGTCGGCTGATAATCCTTCTATACTTTAAACTTATTTATCGCTTCATTCATCTCTTCAGCTAACTGTGATAGCGCATTTGAGGATGAAGAGATTTCTTCCATGCTTGCAAGCTGTTCTTCTGCTGATGCAGAAACTTCTTGAGTTGATGAGGCTGCCGTTTCAGCCATTGAGGAGATTACATCGATCGATCCCACTACTTGTTCAGTACTGGCAGACATTTGCTGTGTAGCTGCCGAAACATCTTCCACTTGGCTTGAAACTTCGGCAACACTTTCGTATAAGCTCTTAAACGCTTCACCTGAGCGGTATACAAGTTCTCTGCCTCCAGTAACTTCTTCTGTGCCTAACTCCATCGCTTCTACTGCTTTTTCTGTCAGCTCCTGAATACTTGAGATTAATTGGCCAATCTGCTGTGCAGATGCCGACGATTGTACTGCTAGTTTTCGTACTTCATCAGCTACTACTGCGAATCCTCTTCCTTGTTCGCCAGCTCGAGCTGCTTCAATAGCTGCATTTAAAGCAAGCAGATTGGTCTGTCCTGAGATATCTGTAATTACATCTACAATATTTGTAATTTCCTGTGATTGATTTCCTAAATTCTTTACCACTTGAGAGGTATTCGTGATGGACGTATGGATGGCATCCATTTGTCCAATCGTCTTTTGAATGGTTTCATTTCCGCCTTCTGCTACATGTAAAGATCTTGAAGAAGATTCTGACATGTTTTGCATGCTGACTGCGATCTGCTGAATACCTGCAGAAAGCTGATTCATCGCTTCTACGATGTCTTCAACCGTTCGCACTTGTTCCTGCGAACCACCTGCAACTTCTTGAATCGTGGTAGCAATCTGTTCTGTTGCCAAACTTGTCTGCTCTGCACTCGCTGTCAGCTCTTCTGATGAGGCTGCAACTTGCTCTGAAGTAGCTCTAACTTGTCTGATGAGGGTAGCAAGGTTCATTCCCATATGATTGATCCCGTCTGCAAGCATGCCTATCTCATCTTTGTTCTTCACTTTAATAGGATCCATTGTCAGATCTCCATCTGCAATGTCGTTTAACATTTCTGCCATTTGTACAACAGGTCTAGAAATCATACGGGAGATGGCAAATCCGATCGCAACTGATGCCAAAACAATAATGATACCTAAAATAGTGACGATGGAGATCACTTTGCCTTCAGCAGCATGAACAACAATAATACCTTCATCCATTAAATTAGACTGTCTTTGGGCCATTTCTTTCGTAACATTACGCATCTCCCTCCCTATTGGAAAAAGAGAACTTTTGGCATATTCATTAGCGGCTTCCATACTGCTGGTCGAATTTGTTAAAACTCTCTCAGACTCATTTTTGTAGTCTGTATTTAACGCTTGAATTTTTTCTAATCTTTGTTTGTCCGCATCCACTTTCACGAGTTTCATGGTGCTTGCAACAAGTGAATTAATTTTCTCTGTTGACTCTATTAGTTTTGCTTTGCTGTCTGAAGACTGTTCAAGCAAAAACTCCCGAACACTGTTATTCTGTATGGTCGACTGCAGCTCCATCTCTTTTGCATTCTTAAAGATGACGGCTCTTCTGTCTAATAATTCATTATACGTACCTTGCATGTCCTGTAAGAAATAAAAGAAAATTCCGCATGTAGCCGCGAATAATAGGGCAACTGTCAAAAAAGAACCGACTAATTTTTTTCTTAACGTTAACTTCATACGCCACCTCTTCTTATACATTTCTGTTTTTAAAAATGACAGGGCAATTCAAAACGATAATTAATTGATCGTTTTGTTTGGCAACACCCTGAATCAACGAATCTTCTTGTTGATTAAAGCTCCCTGGTGACTGTATCATGTCGGATTGAATATCGATAACATCTGTTGCGGCTTCGGTCAACAGTCCTAAATATCCTTGCTCATTTTGCAAAACAACAATTCTAGATGCCTCTGTTACCTTGGCTTTTGCGCTTCCGAGAAGTTGACCAAAGTCAATGATCGGAATAATGTTCCCTCTTAAGTGAATGACTCCTAGTACTTCTTGAGGCATTTCAGGCATAGGCGTTATATCTAAAACACGTTCGATTGATGCAACATGGTTGATAGGAAGCCCATATTCTTCTTCGCCTGCTTTAACGATAACCATTTTCAACATTTGAGTGCTAAGCGACATTTCACTTACTCCTTCTCTAGGTATTTCGAAATTATACGATAGTCTCATGTCCCATCCTATTTATCGGTTATGTATAAGGAATCTTTTAGTAAGAATTTCTTGCTTTTAAACGTTAATAAAAATATTTTTGACCACATAAAAACCGCCTGAGCACTTTAATGCTCAGACGGCTGTAACTTACACTCTTAACGTTTTACGTCAATGTTCTTCGTGCTGTTAGCTGGAATCGTAACTTTTACTTCTACAAATTGCTTTGTTCCATAAAGTTGTGTTTCGATGACTTCTCCAGCAGAAGCTGTGTAAGTCCCTTGTTTCATGTAGAAAGGAATATTGACTGTTATTGGTTTGCTTAGACGATTTGTCACGGTTGCTGTTTGTGTGACTTGTGATCCATCATTTGGCAGCTTAAAGCTGTTTTCAAATGACACAACTCCCGCGGATGTGTTTCCATTTTCATATACAGGCATTGATTTATCAGGACCTTCAAACACATATGAGCCAAACTTGTCGCTTGCAGGATCTTTCTCAAATATTCGATATCCTACCCATGGCTTGGCTGATAATTCGATTGAAGCAGTCGTTGAATATAGAATGCCGTCTTGTTCTGTAATGTTATCAATATGCGTGTGTCCATGAAGAGAGATATCTACATTATTTTGTTTCATAATATCAATCAACTCGTGTGAACCTTCTCCATGCCACTGTTGATCATATTCAATGCCTAGTTTTTCACCTTTTGTGAGCGTAGTTAAGCTCTGAGGATCATGCTGAGCATCATATTCTTTCCAGTATTCAACTACATTTGGGTCAGAGGTTGGCCAAATATCACGGTCACGCCAGATTGGATTATGATGAGAGAATAATCCCTTCGTTTGACCAGGTTCTGCAGTTGCCTTATTATCGGCTAAATCCTTCTTAATCCATTCCATCTGTTGATCACGAATCTGTCCGCCCCATGTTGGTACTGAAAGTGTTCCGTGTCCTTGACGGTCAAACTTATGCCAGTCATATGAATTATATCCGATCATATGTGCATACGGACCATAGTCAAATGAGAAATATTGAGGTCCGAAATATTGTTCCCAATATTTTGCACCGTCTGCTAGAGTTGCATCTTGAGCATAATAATCATGGTTACCTGGTACGAGGTAAACAGGAACATTCAATTGTTTGAGCATGCGATATGTTTCTTCATATTCATAAATATATTCCTGGGGGTTCATCTGTCCAAACATTAAATCACCAGTTACTACTACAAAATCAGGCTTTAACAGATTTACTTGTTTAATTGTTTTTTGAAGATACAACCATCTCTTAGATTTATCCGGATCCCACATTCCCGCTTCTGTAGCATTATTTGGGTCTGCAATGTTACGAGGTGAACCAACATGAGTGTCGGTGAGATGCATAAACGTGAAATCTTTCTTAAACTCTTTTACAACTTTTACAGAGTTAGGTTCATCGTCTGTAATTCGTGTTCCATCTCCGGTATAAGTAACTTGAAGGTCAAATAATTCTTCTGGCACACCTTCTGGGATAGTCACTGTAACATCATAAATGGAAGAGCTGTTTTTCCAGTGTGATGAGCCTTTTTTTACATTCTTTACAGGTAATTTAAAAGTTCCATCTACTTTTGTAGCTTCCGTAGGATTTAATGAAACATCCCATCCAGCTGGTTCTTTTCCTTTTGTATCTACTTTTACAGTTAAATCTGAACCGTTTTTCTTAATTGCTGGCGTTGCCATAAGGGGGTAAATAATATTCTCCACTTTTGGATCTAAGGAAATATTAGGAACTTCGTCCGTGAAATGAGTGGTATTTCCTATTCCGCCGTCTGCCTTATCTATGCCAGATAATTCAGCATGAGCTTGTCCTGCTGGAATGGTTAGCACGGAGGCAATGGCGAATGCTGTTAACTTCGTTTTCCAACTGGTGTTTGATCTCATATCCTGCACTCCCTTTTTTCAAAGTAAAAACACTTACCCTACTAAAGTAACAGGACAATGTAAATATAAAATGACAGAGATATTACAGCAGTTTAAATATAAAATAACAAGGAAATTACAATCATCGAAATATCTTATGAAGACTTAATTTCTTCCAAGCGTTTTATAGCTTCTTCTTTATCAAATGAACTGTAAATGCGATGATCATTTTTATCTAGTATGCGAAAATGCTGGCTGATGATATTTTGCTGAAGCTTGCATCCTTCATGGGAAAGAACTTCCTTCCACCAGACATGCCCGCCCCACGTTTTTTCTTTTGGTCTCGCTACATACTCGTGCACAATAACTTCCAATACATCTAGAGGATCGCCACCAAGAGAGTTGTAAAGAATCTCTGAATTTCTAAAAAGTGCACATAGTGCAACAATTACTGTCCAGCTCGCTTTTATTCTTTCCTTTTCGATCTGAACAAGCGTCTTTTTTGAGATTCCTAAAATATCTGCCATCTTATCCTGCGTGTATCCCCGTTCTGTTCGAACAAGTTTAATCTTCCCTGTTAACAGATTGACAATTTCATTCTGTGTCATCTGAGAATCTCCTTTTATCTTTTTAGTAACATTTTACACAAAAAAGCTCCTTTCAACAAAATCGAAAGGAGCTCTAACTATATGTGTAAGGTTCCCAATGTGCGAGATCATACAGACCAGCGTTGATGCGGCTGCTCTCACCTTCAATGACAGAAAGAAGTTCGGTTGGCAGCTGTTCATGGTGTTTAGACACATCCACTTGATCGTTTGGTGATGAGATTAGGACGGTAAATAATTTTTTATTCTCCATATTCATACCGTGTACATGAATGTAATTTAAATTTTTTATCCGATATACAAAAAAGATTCGATATTTTTCCACGTTTCCCACACTCCCTTATTGACAGTGTGGTCTCTTTTTGTGTTCGATAAACCTATAACGTACTTTGAACGGGTGCTGTCGGCAGTTCGATCTCTACTTGTGTTCCTTGCCCTTCTACCGAAGAGAAGTGGATGACTCCGCCGTGTTCTTCAATTATTTTAAAACAAACCATTAAACCTAAGCCTGTACCTTTCTCTTTTGTCGTATAGAAAGGTTCTCCTAATGTTTTAAGACGATCGGCAGGAATGCCACATCCTTGATCAGTTATTTCGATAAGAACCCTTTGGTTTTTTGTTTTTATTTTAATGTGTATTTCCCCATCGGAATCCATACTTTCAATCGCATTTTTTAATAAGTTAATAAACAATTGTTTAAGCTGATTATCTACCCCATACACCGGTGGAATATCGTCTGCGATGTTCACCCAGATCTGGATATTCCTCATGATTGCCTGCGTCTCTAATAGCCTTACCACACTATAGATCAAATCTTTTATATTTGTGTGTTCAAAGCTCACCGCTTGTGGTTTCGCAACAAGCATCAATTCTCCCACAATGTCATTAATCCGGTTTAGCTCAGATTCCATGATTCTTAAATATTCTAAACGAATTACATCATCCGCATCTGATAAAAGCTTAGTAAACCCCTTTAGAGAAGTGAGCGGATTTCTTATCTCATGTGCAACCCCCGCAGCCAGTTCACCAAGAACTGACAGCTTTTCAGATTTGAGCATCAGTTCTTCTGTTTGCTTCGCTTTTGTTACATCCCTAGCAAACGTAACAAGGCTTTCTACATGCCCTTCCTTTGTCATAACCGGCACACCGCGTGTTTCTAATAACACCCAATCTCCTTTTTTATGACGCAAACGAAATTCGGTTTGAAAAGGCTCCTTTTTTACAAGAGCTCTCATGAAATGTTCGGATAGATCCTCCAAGTCATCGGGATGGACTAAATCCAGAATAGCTCCTTTAATCTCTCCATCCTTGTATCCCAAAACCGTAAAATGGGATGGTGATACGTAATGAATTAGGCCAGAAGGATCAATAACTGTAATTAAATCTGTTGAGTGTTCCGCAATCAAACGATATTTCGCCTCACTTTCCCGTAGAGCCCGCTCTACTTTTTTCTGTGAAGTAATATCACGATAAACAATAACAAACCCCATGATCTTGCCATCCATGTCACATATATTCGAAAAAGATGCAGACACATCAAATACTGTTCCATCTTTGTGAATCCTCTGAGTTTCATGCAATGGAACAGATTGGCCTTGTTTTAACAGGTTGATTATTTTTTTTGACTCTTCTTGAAGATGATAAGGTGTTATAACAGGCTGAGTTTCATTTTCTTCTAAGAAATCCTCTTCCTCCCATCCGAACATTTGGATGAAAGCATCATTTACTTTAATGACTTCTTGCCTTGTGTTTAGGATAAGAATAGCGTCTGTTGTCCCTTTAAGGACGGATTCTAAAAGGTCGAGTGCTACACTGAGCTCTTCTTCCTTCTGCTTATGAGGCGTAATATCTCTGCCTGTTACAAACAGCATCTGAGGCTTGCCATCATTTGTAAAGGTCGGTTGCTTGATCAGCTCCAGCATGACAGTCCGTCCATTTTTAAAATGAATTTTTTCTGCTGTTTTTGTAGGTTTACCAGTGTCCCAAGCAAGTTGATCGGAAATATTACAGCGCTCGATTACTTCTTGTGAAAGCCGGGTTTCCATTTCTTCTAAGCTTTTTCCTTTGTATGCATTGTCGTATATACCGTAAATATTTAAAGCGAACCGGTTTGCTTCTGCCCACTTCCCATCTGGATATTTCAGACATACAAATTCAGGCAGGACATCAATCATCTCTTTAAAAGTGGCAACTGCAGGAAGTTCGTCCTGACTTATAACATTCATTTTTATCCACCCTTTTTTACTAGAACTTCTTTCTTAACTAGTATTTAAATAAAGGCGTCTCGTTTCCTTCAAACATTTTGTTAATTCGAACGTCAAATTCTTCTTTTTTTCGCCTTAATATGACAAAAAGACGCTTTCTATAAAGAAAGCGTCCTCTACATTTGTTGACGATTAAACAGCTTTTACAGCTTCTTTTAGCGATTTTCCTGGCTTAAATGCAGGAACATTGCTTGCCTGGATCATAATTTCCTCACCAGTAAGCGGGTTGCGCCCTTTTCTAGCATTTCGGTTACGTGTTTCAAACGTTCCGAATCCAATCAACTGGACACTTTCGCCGTTTTTCAAGGCATCTGTAATCGCGTTTAACACCGCGTCAACTGCAAGTGCAGATTCTTTTTTGTTCATACTTGTTGCTGAGCGTACCGCATCTACTAAATCCATTTTTTTCATTATAGATTTCCTCCTTTAAACGTTAAGAATTATTGCTTGTGTAGCACCATTATTAACGAATTCAGAAGATTTCATACAGAAAGAAACAAAATTCCGAAAAATATTTATATAGTTTACTAAACCAGCTGTTTAAAAGCCTTGGATGGTCATGCCGCCATCAACAAATAAAGTTTGTCCATTGACATAGCTAGCAGCCTCACTTGCCAGGAATACAGCTGGCCCCACAAGATCAGGTAGTTCACCGACTCTTTTCTGAGGTGTTACGGAAAGAATATCATTCAAGTAATCTTGATCTGCTAACAATTTTTCCGTTAAAGGCGTATTAAAATACCAAGGTCCGATGCTATTCACATTAATGTTGTACTGCCCCCATTCGAGAGCGAGGTTTTTTGTCATTTGAATAATTGCTGCTTTCGTAGAAGCGTAGACCACACCGGTTCGGAGTGCAACAGTTCCTGCTACGGACGAAATCGTTAGGATTTTCCCGCCTCCATATTCTTTCATGCGCTCTCCCGCTTTTTGTGAAAACCAGAAAGCAGAACGCAAATTTGTATTCATGATCGTATCCCACTCATCGTCTGTAACATCAAGTGCCTTTGAACGGATGTTCATTCCAGCATTATTAACGAGTATGTCTAAACGTATATGTTCTGAATCTAGTTTTTCAAAGACCGTCTCAATATGATGCTTATTCGTAACATCTGCTTCAAAAATAAACGCTTTCCTGCCGGCATTCTGGATCTGTTCTGCAACTTCTACAAGATCAGCTTGCGTTCTAGACACAACGACAACATCAGCACCTGCTTCTGCAAACCCGATTGCAATCGCTCGTCCAATTCCTCTGCCAGCACCTGTTACAAGAGCGGTCTTACCTTTTAATGAGAATGATGGTAAATACATGATGGATAGCCTCCTTTTTTTCTACTGGATCGTCTATTGATAAAGTGTGTTTGAAATGTGGAAAAATGATTGATGGTGCGCCGTGTAAGAATCTGCACCCATAAGTTTCATACTGGCTATATTAATGTGGTATGAAAAATTAGATTCTGAATCCATATCATCAGATACTGTTTCGAATGTATACTCTTTAATGCCTGATTTTTGTATATCCCAAAAAGATTCATCTTCATTTGAATCTGCTGCTTCGTTGTGATTGCTGCTGTTTGAAAAACTTACAAAGTAACGATCACTATTCGGTACCATCTTTTTTAACCCGTGAAGATCTATGGCTTTGAAGTAAATACTTGGTGAGGAAATGGTGTTTTGGTAAACCAAACGATCACTTTCTTCATGCAGGATCTGGAGATTTATTTTGTACGTACCGTTTCTTTGTTCAACCCAAGCAATCATATCTCTTCCATCTTTCGTAAAGTAACCGACATAGCTTAGCTTAACAACCTTTCCTGATTTTGTAAATTGGAGATCAAAATTGCTGATTACTAATTCTCCTTCTGCTTCAATCGCTGACTTTACCATCTCATACTCTTCATTTAATTTCATGTGAAAGACATTGGTTGAAGAAGCATGAAAAACAATACTCTTCTCGTGATACGCCTCTTCGAATTGTGTAATCAAAATTCCAGATAAAAAAGAAAGAACACCTGCAATTGCAGCCCACTTTTTCACCTGTCTATTCACATAAAGCCTTGGACGAAAAAAAAGAAGGAAGATCACAAATCCTGCAGGCAGTACCCAAGAGTCCATCCGAAATGTAAAAGTGCCTAGCAGATAATAGCCGATGATCTTCCAGCCGATATATGTTTCTTCCCGATCCGCTTTTTTTATGTAAATCCAGATTAATAATGTCATAAAAGCAATAAACGTTCCCCAGCCTATAAGAGAGGTAATCCACACACTATCTCACGCTCCATTTTTTGGTATTTACTGATAGTGTAGCAAATAAAACGATCTGTCTGTTGTGGATTTACTTTTTTTTATTTAGGTTGTTTTCGTAAACTATGTTTTTTTGAAAGCAATAGTTTTCCGTTTCAGGATTTTAAGCTTTCCACGTGGTGTGCGGTGAGCCTCCTTGGTGCTTAGCATTAATCATTTAGAACACAGCAGCCTATATTTAAACACACAACTGTGATAAAAGAACGACAAAAAAAATGGGCATGCTTTTTTAAGCAGGCCCATCTTAGTGTATTCTCTTATGTCTCTACCCACTCTTTTCGAAGTGTGAAGAGGTCTTTTAGTTCATCTGTTGATAATTCGGTAATCCAATTTTCACTCTGAATCACCTTCTCTGATAATTCTTTTTTACTTTCAAGCATCATGTCTATCTTCTCTTCTAAGGTTCCGAGTGTAATCATCTTATGCACTGTAACAAACTTCTTTTGTCCGATTCGGTGGGCACGGTCTGTCGCTTGGTTCTCCACTGCTGGATTCCACCATCTGTCGTAATGGATTACATGATTTGCTTCTGTTAAGTTCAATCCTGTTCCACCAGCTTTTAAAGATAAAATAAATATCGCGTTTTCACCGTTTTGGAAACTGTCGATCATCTCATCGCGTTTTTGTTTGGATAAGCTTCCGTGCAGAAACAACACAGGTATACCAAACTTTTTCTCCACATATTTTTTAATGAGTTCTCCCATGAAAATAAACTGTGTAAAGATTAGACACTTTTCATTTTTTTCTAAGATGGCTTCGATCAGCTCGATCATTTTGGAAAACTTCACAGATTGGTCTTCTAATCTTGAAAGCTTTTCATTTTTTGTATAAAGCGAAGGATGATCACAAATCTGCTTAAGTTTTCCCAGCATCGCGAGAAGAAGACCCCGACGCTGCATACCAGTCACTTTTTCAAGCTGTTCAAACGTGTCCTGTACAAGTCTTTCATAAAGAGAAGCTTGATCTTTTGATAATGGACAATACTCTTTAATCTCCTGCTTCTCCGGAAGATTCAGCTGAACGGCAGGATCTGCCTTCGTTCTGCGCAATAAGAAAGGCTGTACGAGTTTCTTTAATTGCTGAAGACGGAGACTGTCGTTTTCTTTTTCAACCGGCAAAACAAATTTTTTCTGAAAAGAAGGCTCACTGCCTAGGTAGCCTGGATTCAGGAAATCAAAGATCGCCCATAATTCAAGCAATCTATTCTCTACAGGCGTACCGGTTAAAGCGATTTTGTGACGTCCATTCAGTTTCCGAATGCTTCTTGACTGTTTCGTATAACTGTTTTTAATATTTTGAGCTTCATCCAACACGATCGTTTCCCAATAAGTGCCGCCCATTTCTATAAAATCAAGCTGACAGGTTGTGTAAGATGTGATGACAATATCGTAATTCTTATACCACTCTTCAAAATCTGTACCCTTTTTCCTGTTGCTACCGTAATGAAGGCCTACTGATAACGATGGTGAAAAGTGCTCCAATTCCTTCTGCCAGTTTCCGATTACTGACGTCGGACAAACTAATAAGAATGTTCCTTCTTGCTCGCCTTTTTCTTTTACCTTTAAAAAATAATCGATTGTCTGAACGGTTTTACCTAGACCCATGTCATCTGCCAAGCAGCCGCCAAGTCCGAAATTGCGAAGAAAATACATCCAGGAGCTGCCTGTTTTTTGATAGTCTCTTAAAGTACCTATTAAATCTTTTGCCTTTGGCTCAACCGGTATCGTTTTAATTTCAGAAAGCTGATCCATCCATAAATTAAGCGGTTCATCCCACTCAAGATCAAGCATTGGACTTTCCACTTCAAGTCCGTCCAACTCCTCTTCAGCAGGATTGGTTTCTATATTTAAAAGGTGCTGTTCAAGAACATCTTTTAGCTGGATCCCGGTGCGGTCAACATTTTTGATCAAATGTCTGACTTGCTTCATCCACTCAGGATCCACTCTGTACCATTGGCCATTTCTCTTGACAAGCCTTCTGCTTCCGTCCACTAGCTTTCTGAATTCTTCCTCGGAAAGCTCCTCATCACCGGTAGAGAGTCTCCAGTCAAATTGCATAATCGCGTTCAGTCCTAGAAACGATGGGGCTCCACCAGCAGATTGTGGTTTCGATTTTATTTTAGCTTTTACTTTTGGCTGAAGTTCTGTAACGGTTTGCCACCAAGCAGGCAAAATCACGGAGATTCCGATTTGCCGCAACAGATCACTTTTTGCCGTTAAGAAGTCCCAGGCTTCTTTTTCCCCAATCTCTTCTCTGACTTCTTTACGGTTTCCAATTTTTAACCATGAGATGAGTTTAGCTGCGAGCTCCAAATCCTTTTCAAGCATTTTTTGATAAGGCTTCCACTCATCAGGAAGAAGTGTACTTTTTCCAATATACGGAACCCGAATCCCTTCCTCTTTTTCCTGGAGATAAACATGAAGATGCCATACTTCTTTCTCTTCCTCGGTAGGCTCCAATATCTCAAAAATGAGCTTGAACGGTTTAGGATCCTTGTGCCAGCCAATCTTAATAAGCCATTCGTCTTCATCCAAATGACTTAATGCTGATATCACTTGCCTGGAAATTCCTTTTATTAGATCTTTATTAAAAGAAGGTGGCATTGCGATTGAAGCTGTGTCAGGCAACGTAGTCAATGCCTCATTAATCCATACTGAATCAATCCGTTGGCCATCTGCCTTCCAGGACCATCCACCTGATTTCCATGCTTCAAAATCAGGCGAAACACGATTTTTTTTCAATAAGCTGTACACTTCATTTGCTTCTTTTATAGTTTTCCAGGAATCTCCTTCCCAATTGTTTTCCGATAGAAAAAATTCAGGGTAACGATTAAATAAGTCGAAAGCTTCCCCGGCATTCACATAAATATTTTGATGTTCATCTACATCGAGCAACGTCCCGTAAAAAGATGGCTGATGCCATGTAAATAAAAGTGGTTTCCAGTCGTTTACATGCACTCTTTTATGATGTCTAGTGGCCCACAATACCATGTTGCCATGCAGCCATTTTACGTGGAGTAAAAGATTGCTTGTATCGATCATGAAATAAACTTTCCTTTCCTTAACTCTTCCTGAAACGCTCTTAACCTTCCATACACGGCAGCGATTCTGTCGATATACATGGAAAAACGCTCTTCTTCACCAAGATCAAAATAAATGGTTCGAAGCGTCTTTAAATGCTTGATTGCCGATTGATACGATTTTCTCGTTCGTTCGTTGATCAAACGGTCAATCGTTTGATGGTAAATCGGCAAAACCGTTTCTTTCTGAAAGGAAAGAACTTCTTTTAAGTCTTTTCTTTGTATAAGCTCTGGTGAATAACCCATGATTACCTGTAGCTCTACCCAACGCTCATGCTCACCGATGACCATCAAATATTCACCGTACTCGTAAAACGTGATCGGCAAAAATTCAATCAGCATTTCTTCGTATTGGTCTTCATCCCCCGTATGCTGGGCATATTTCCAAAAGTAATTTAAGTATTCATGAAAGAACTCGCGTGCGTCAGAATGATAATAATAAGAGTTTACCCCTTCAAGAAAGTTTGGCTTTAAGTAAAGAAGCCAAGTTAACAAACGATCCCATTCTTGCTTATCCACTAAAAGCTTCATCCATACAAGATAATGAACCATCTCTACTTTCTTTTCATTCTCTCCTAACCGCTCAAAAGCATTCGTATCATCCTTGCGTGCAAAAGCAAAGTGAACAAGAGCGAGCTGAAGCATTTGTGTAGACTTCCCTGCCTTTTTTTCTTCCAATAGTTGATTCTCATATTTTTCAATCCATGACTTTTCTTTATATAGCAATGACCAGCTGATCTGAAAAAGATAAAACAACAAATATCCCCATTTAGGTGGGATCTCATAAAGACTTTGAAAATTTCTAAGACTTTCCTCAATGAGTTTTTTGTTTTCATCAAGAAGTTTTTCACTTTTTATTTGTTTTAATGTCACATAAATTTGGTCAGAGAGCTTTTCCACCGTCGAATCAAAATTCCCTTGCATATAAGAGACAACACCATATTGTGCTTCAAATGCAAAAAGACGAATCAACGTCTCTATTTGTACATGATATTTATAAAGCATCGCAATATCTTCGTCAAAAAATTGTCCTGCGTTTAGAAGAGCAGGATAATAATCTCTGTAGATATGTACGAATGTATAACTTGTATCTTTCCCATCTGCCAGATCTCGAAAGGAGACGGATTGCAATTTTCGTTTTTCAAAGGTTTCAAACCGCTCCGAAAAATACTCTCGCCATAATTCAACCGAATGAGTGTTTTGAACCTTCTTTTCAGGTGAATCGTAATTGACCTGGTTATTGTCATGAGCTTCTTCAGAATGTTTCATGCCGTCTCCCCTCCTTTATGTTTTATTACCAATTATAGCAAATTACTTGAACAATCATTCATGCATATCATTTCTATTTTAAAGGAAATAACAGCATTTGACCAAAAAAAGCTCTTTATCCTTCTTAAAACAAATGAAAACGATCCGATAACTAAATGACAGCATCGTTTTTTTAGCCTAGTTACTTATTAAACCCTATAGGATGAATTCCTTATCATGGTGTCTTATTTTGTAATTTTTTGTAAACAAATTAAGACCATTATGTTATACTATGGAAAAATCGACGAAAAGGCAAACTTTCCGAAAGAGAAGGACGCAAAGCTAAAGGGGCTAAGTCTTTAAAAAAGATATGCCAGCCAGTTGCCGAATGAACTCCTTCGTCGGTAATAATATGTAAGGGAGATACAAATATGAAGGAGAATTCTATTCAAGAACGCATACGCGCCTTAAGAGAAGAGCTGTATCGTACTTCTTCACAGCTTAATCATGAATTAGCGCACCCAAAGCTAGTAAAGGTAAGCCAGCAGCTAGATCGGTTGCTCAACCAATACAGAAGTTCAGGACATAAAAATATATAAAAAAAATGGCCATAAGTCTTTGGCCATTTTACACTACTGTTAATCATCCTCTTTTTCTCAATTGCATCTACTATTCGTTCCATCTCTTCTACAGTCAGTTGACAGGAAATCTATTCTTTCGAACACGTCTTTCAATCCCCTCTAGCTCTGCATACAAAGCCTCAATAATAATAGCAAGCCGTCTTGTGAACGCCTCCACTCCGGATGTTCTTCATACATCACATTGAGCGATCGGATAAAGTTTATTTATTTTTTTGCCAAAGCAGTTACTCCTACAGATACAGCCAATAGGATTCTATGTTTAATGAGTGATGCATAACGAACTCCTCTCAAAACGATCTCCGTCTCCATTTTTTCCTTTAGCTTCCTACCTCAAACGTTTTCATCACAAAATGGAATTCGACAATCATTTTTATCATTTGTTGTATCGTGTAACATTTTCACTTTTTTCCACGAAACCCTTCCTCTTTTCAAAAAAATAATGCATATTTATTGAGACAAAATCTCTCATGAAAGTTGTGAATAGAACATGTTATTACAATTAATTGAGGAAAAACGTGAAGTATTGCTGTGCCTTGGGAAAACATATGGATTAACAGCTAAAGAAACGATTGATTGCAGTCAGGAATTAGATCAGCTACTAAACCGTTTAGAAGGCTTTATGAACGAATCTAGTAAAGAGAAGTAAATTCTTGTCTATTTCCTGGGAAATTTGTCGAGTACTTAAAAACATGATAAAACCCCAGCCTTTTCCTCCATAACCACTCTATTATTATATGAAAATAATATTGTAATCTTTTTGTTATCTTCTCCTAATGAGTTTGTTACATTACGTTAGTATAATTGGCAACCGAGGCGTATTTAACCAATTATACATAATAGGAGGAGTTACAACATGATAAAAAAATGGGTAATTACAGGGGCTCTAGCATTTGGAATGCTCGTTTCTGCCCCAGTTAGCGGACTAGCAGCTATGGGTGATCACACTCTTCGACCAGGTGTATGGGACAACGATGTATATGAACTTCAAGGTAAACTAAAAGCAATGGGTTATTTTGATTTTGCAGTTACAACAGGTTATTATGGCTCTGTTACTAAACAGGCAGTCGTGAATTATCAGCGGGCGAAAGGCTTATCCGTGGATGGCATTGCTGGACCACAAACATTTAATAGTATTCAAAGTAATATTCAAAGAAAAGGAATGACAGTTGAATCGACTGCCTACACAGCAAATTGCGAAGGTTGCAGCGGTACTACTGCAAATGGGACAAACCTTAAAGAAATTCCTTATGCAAAAGTAATTGCCGTAGATCCTAAAGTTATCCCAATGGGCTCAGTTGTATATGTTCCTGGATATGGATATGCCGTTGCAGCAGATACTGGCGGTGCCATTAAAGGCAACAAAATTGACGTTTATATGAAAAACCACTCTGATGCTGTTAATTGGGGAAGAAAGAACATCAATATTACAATAGTGAATTAGTGGAAGATGGGGCTGGTTTCCCCATCTTTTTTCATTTCTGCTTCACCTTTTAAGATTAACTAGAAAAAGAATATGACAACGTTCTTCTTCTCAACTATAATAGATTTCATCAATGAAAAATAAGTGAAGGTGAATGTATGTTTCTTTGGATTGCTATTGTAATGGGTGTCATAGAAGGTTTAACAGAATTTCTCCCGGTTTCTTCAACTGGTCACTTAATTGTAGCCGGCCATATGCTAGATTTTACTGGGGACAAAGCAAAAACGTTTGAAATAGTAATACAGCTAGGTTCTATTTTAGCTGTTGTTGTTTTGTACTGGAATCGGCTCTGGAGCTTGCTTGGTGTTGGTAAGATGGCTAAAAAAAGTGGTTCGTTAAATTTAGGCCACATTTTTATCGCGATTATGCCAGCAGTGATTCTTGGACTATTAGTACATGATTTTATAAAAGCTTATCTGTTCTCACCTAAAACCGTTATTATAGGGCTTGTTGTCGGCGGATTTTTGATGATTTTCGCTGAGAGGATTCAGAACAAAAAAGGTGTAAATGCCTCAGATCTTGATGACATGACGTATATGCAAGCTCTGAAGATTGGGTTGTTTCAATGTTTAGCACTTTGGCCAGGGTTTTCACGTTCTGGCGCGACTATTTCAGGAGGATTAGTATCTGGACTGAATCACCGTACAGCCGCTGACTTTTCATTCATCCAAGCTGTTCCTATCATGATTGCGGCATCTGGCCTTGATCTTTATAAGAGCAGAGATATCTTAAGTGCAGCTGATCTTCCCTTTTTTCTAACCGGATTTATAACGGCATTTTTAGTAGCAGCTGTTGCTATCTTATTCTTTGTAAAACTGATTGCAAGGGTAAAGTTAACTCCTTTTGCTTATTATCGATTCATTATCGCAGCCGTTTTAGCCCTATTCTTCTATTTATAAAAATTGTCTAAAAGCTCACTTTCCAATTGGATCGTGGGCTTTTTTATATTCATTGTTACAAAAATATTACAATTTATTATTTTCTAAATATTGTAATAATGATATGGTTATTTTATCTAAAGTTTGAGAGGACGATTTATATGAACATGCTGAACCAAGTAAGTCTAGTTAAAAGTGCAATCGCGGGAGTACTTACAGGTAAAGATGAACTTGTTGAACTGACAATGATCGCAATCGTAAACAAAGGACACTTACTGTTGGAGGATGTACCCGGAACAGGAAAAACGGTACTCGCGAAAAGTCTTGCTCGTCTAATCGGAGGCGAGTATAAACGTATTCAGTTTACACCAGATATCCTTCCTGCTGACATAACAGGAATCCAGTTCTTTCATCCAAAACATCAAGAATTTGAGATGCGCCCAGGTCCAGTAATGACAAATATCTTATTAGCTGATGAAATTAACCGTGCAACTCCCCGAGCACAATCAAGTCTGTTAGAAGTAATGGAAGAACGACAAGTGACCATTGATGGGGAAACGCTTAAGCTTCCTTCACCGTTTCTAGTTTTTGCAACACAAAATCCAATCGAATCTCATGGAACATTCCCGCTTCCGGAAGCACAGCTTGACCGTTTTTTTATGAAACTTCCGTCTGGGTATCCTGACTTTTCTCAAGAAAAAGATATGTTGCACATGTATCGTTCACAAAATCCACAAGAGCTCCTGGAACCTGTCTTCTCTTTGGAGGACATTTTAAAAATGCAAGAAGAAGTTCAGTTCATTCTTGTAAGCGATGAAGTAGAAAATTATCTGTTATCCATCGTTCATGCAACTCGTAACCACGAGTTTATCGAGAATGGCGTTTCTCCTCGTGGAACCCTTGCGTTCATGAAAGCAGCACAAGGGGCAGCTTACGTGAAAGGCAGAACGTTTGTAACACCTGATGATATTCAGTATGTTGCGCCATTCGTACTTTCTCACCGACTGGTTCTTACTATGGAAGGAACGATGCGGAAAACAAAAGATCAGGTGCTGAAAGAACTTATGGAAAGCATTGAAGTACCTGTAGAATCTGAGGCAGGAAGATAACGATGCAGCAATGGAGTAATCAAATCTGGGTCAAACCAATCTTTCGAGCGCTCGTCATGTTCAGTCCATTAATTCTCCTGATTGGTTTTTACCGTAATATTTCCTTTCTTTTTGTTTTGGGGTTAATTATTATTTTTTTATATGGCGCAACGTTATTACAGTTTAAATCATCTGTTCAAGATATAAATATAGATCTTTCAAAACAAGTTTATCGTTTGTTCCCTGGGGATTCTGATGAATTTTATGTAAAGCTGCTTCATAAAGGAAGATGGCCCTCGTTCAGAGGTGAACTTATTTTCACTCATGGAAATGTCATATCAGAACCAAACATGCTTAATGAAAATCTCGGTTCAAAAGGAAAAATTGAATTAATACGTCCATTTTCTATTTATAAAAAAACAGCATATACCCAGGTCATACCATTTGTGGCATTAAAAAGAGGAACAACAAGAATTTCAAACCTTTCTCTCCATATTCACGATCCACTTCAGACGAGTGGGCAAGCATTGACATTTCGGGATTTGTTTCCTGCTGAGATAATCGTATATCCTAGGCCTCTTCCAGTTCACAGGATTGAGCATCTTTTTCATCAAGGAAGCGGTGAGGCAGCACGTCCGTTTGCACTTTTCGAGAACGTTTCACTGCCTGCAGGAAACAGGAACTATTCTTATGGAGATGCCTTTCACAAACTGCATTGGAAAGCGACAGCAAGAACAGGAAGTCTCCAAACGAAGGTTTTTGAAAAAACAGTCGTCTTTCACTGGACGTTTGTTTATACCATTCAGCCTGATCATAAAGATATGAAAGCATCTGATGAGATTGAAAAAGAAATTAGCTATCTCGCTTACATGTGCCAGTTTGCTGCTGAAAAAGGAATTCCGTTTGAAGTCTATATAAACTTTAAAGTACCTGGTCCTTTAGGTATGTATCATGTGGAAACTGGAAGCGGCGCTCAGCATTTAAGCAAAATTCTTGAAGGCCTTGCCCGTGTTGACCGTTCAAGTGTAACCGTAAAGCCACATATCATGTGGACAAAGATGGATCGGAATTTTACTGGCTCCGTCCCGTTTATTATTCTTCTTGGACATATTCCCGATGATCTCAATACACAATTCATCAATAAGAAGTGGATAAAAGCGGGCGGCAAACTATTTTATGTGAAACAAAGCGGAACCGAAGCCTATTTGATGCCTTATTCTTCACTGGAGGTCGTTCCATGTTAAATAGACAACGATTTGTTTTATATGGAATGGACGTTATCTTTGATGCTATGCTTCTCTTTTTAGTGTATGTGATCCTTTTACAAGGAGCTACTTGGCTAGATTTCGGAATATTTATCGCAGGATTGCTGCCCGTGGTTGCCGTTAGCGGAGGATTGTACATTTATAAACCTAAGCAATTAAAGGTAACTCTGATCTGCACTTTCGCAGTGGCAGTCATTGTATTTTGGCTGCTGACTTCATCTCCACTCTTTTCCATAATAATTGCGCTAATCCTTACGTGGCGAAGCACCGAAAACTGGAAGGATCTCCTAAAGTCAGATATAGAAGTCATCTTTACAATCAGTGCCGTTACCGCCTTACTTCTCTCCCTTTTCTTTAAGGATGGCTATTCTGTTGTGTATGGAGCTGTCTGGATTCAATTTATGCTTATGCTTGGGATTAAAATGATCATTCACTATATTAAACAACCTTCTGCAGAAAAGGTATGGAAAGACTTTTCTGTTCCCATTGCATTAATAGGGTCAAGCGGTATAATTTTTGCCTTTTTAGGTCCCATCAAACAATTTATTTATTGGATTGTGGATGGAGTACTTTTCCTTTTGTATTACATTGTGGCAGTTCCTTTGGCGAAATTATTTAGCTATCTATATGAGTTCATTGAATATTTAAAAGGATTACTTCATGGGAATCAAACAGGGAAAAGTGATTCAGGCACTCCTAAAAAAGAGATATTTGATCAAGAGGCTAAAGAATGGGTTTCCACGGATTACTCTCTGCTTTTATGGTCCACGATTGCATTGCTTCTGTTCATTACCTTGTTTTATATATGGAAAAAGAAATTAATAAACAACCAAGGCGATGCATTGCTTAGTGGAGCAGTTTCTGTGTTGAACAGTGCGGATTTAAATGAGACCGCCTACCATAAAAGAAGATGGTCTCAGTCAAAGGACAGAACTCGAAAAAAATTTTTGCATTTTGAAAAAACTATGGATAAACGCGGTTTTGCAAGAATGCCTGGGGAATCCGCTTCTATATGGTTCGAACGGCTAAATCTCACCGGAAAAGACGTTGATTCCGTTCTCTCTGCTTATGAAAAAGTACGCTACGGTGAAGAAGAGCTAACACATGAGGAATTTCAACATTATGCACAAGTCATCAAAAAACTGGAAAAATCCGAGCACCTTCAAAGGAAGAAGTCTAATTAAGGCTTCTTTTTTTTGCATGTTACTGTCCATTCTTACCTTTATATAATAGACTAGATATATAGAAGTAGTCGGAATTAAACCATCTAGGAGGCTAATCATGACCAACAAAATATATGTGATACATGAAAACAGTGAATGGACTGCACCTTTATTCCAGCGTTTTGAAGAACTAGGTCTTCCCTATGAAGATTGGCACATGGCTAATGGGCATATTAACTTAAGTGAAGAACCGCCCGAAGGCATTTTTTATAATCGTATGAGCGCTTCGTCACATACGAGAGGTCACCGCTATGCGCCAGAATATACATCCGCTGTATTGGCTTGGCTCGAAAGCTACGGTCGCAAAGTATTTAACGATGGCCGAGCGCTGCAACTGGAGATTAATAAAGTAAATCAATATAGTGCATTGAAAGCTTTTGATATTCCAACACCAAGAACGATAGCTGCTTATGGAAAAGATGAGTTATTGAAAGCTGCCGATTACTTTACTGGCCCCTTCATTACTAAACACAACCGAGCAGGAAAAGGTTTGGGCGTTCAATTGTTCCAAACAAAATCTGCTCTTGAGACTTATGTGAACAGTGAACATTTCGATGATTCGATCGATGGGATAACCCTTTTGCAAGATTATGTAGAGTCTCCTGAACCTTATATCGTTCGGTGTGAATTTGTTGGCGGCAAGTTTCTTTATGCTGTTAGAGTTGATACGTCTGAAGGATTTGAACTTTGTCCGGCCGATGCCTGCCAGATTGGCGATCAAATGTGCCCTATTACTGACCAACAAGAAGAACCAGAATCCAAGTTCAAGATTTTGAAAGAATTTACACTGCCTTTTCAATCGAACTTTGAAGCCTTTTTAAAGGCCAATGGAATTACGTTTGCAGGAATTGAAATCATTACGGATAAAAATGGTCATGTTTATGCGTATGATGTCAACACGAACACGAACTACAATCGGGAAGCAGAAGAAAAAGCAGGCGTTTATGGAATGAAAGCAATCGCAGAGTTTTTAGGAAAAGAATTAAACTAACGATGAGATTTGCTGCTTATCTGAACATAATAAAGAGGTGAAAAGCACAAAAGCGGCTTTTCACCTTTTAAGGATGATCGACAGGACTTGGCGTTTGATTCAAACTTTCCCATAAATAGTACGTAATGTACGTGCGCCATGGCTTCCAGTCTTCAGCTATTTGTCTTACCTCTTCTTCGGTAGGCTGGTGTTCTAGCTGCCAAATATTTCGTACAGCATTTCTTAAACCAATATCAGCAGCAGGAAGTATGTCTGGTCTTCCCATCCCAAAGATTAAAAGACACTCAATCGTCCACTTCCCTATGCCTCTTATCGGAAGAAGGGTATGAATGACTTCTTCATCCGTATCATTCCATAATGCCTCTAGATTCGAGTCTCCGTTAGAAATCAATCTGGCCAAATCAATAATATATTCAGCTTTTCGCTGACTGAACTGCAATATCCGAAGATCATCATATGTAAGTTTTGCCGTGTCTTTAGGAGTAGGAAATACTTGAAACTCTTTTCCTTCAACCTTAACAGTTTGACCTGCCCGTTCGATCAATCGTTCGGTTAGCGTTCCGGCAAACGTTAAATTCACTTGCTGCCCGATAATAATCTTAACAATAGACTCGAATAAATCGGTATCTGTTAAAAGTTTTAATCCTCTAAAACGCTTTAAAACCGGGCCTAGTTCTTTATGTCCTGAAAAATGGTCATACAAAGGGGAAAGATCTAGTTCTGTTGAGAACAGTTGTTGAATCCTTTTCTTTGCTTCTGATTCCGGAATATCTCCTTCTAACGCAATTAATCTGCATTGCAGACGCGGATCTTCTACTCTTCCAGTCGAAACAATTTGCACATAACAGGAAACATCTTGAATACGGATAATTTTTTCAAACTGTGTAAGATTCTCATCCAATTTTAAGACATGTGTTTTGCCCGTTACCATCAAACGCTTCATCATTTTTTGAAAATCGAATGGCGCTTTTGGTGTAATAGTAAATTCCATACCTTTAGTCCCCTCTATTCAAGATGTGATTTTTTGTTTTTTCCTTTACTTCATCCTGCCCGCTCTTTTGAGTTTGATGATTTACATGTCGATTGTCTTCTAACGTGTCGACAGTATGTTTGTATGAGTATCCTTTCGTGATCGCTGCGGCAAAAATGATGATTACCAAAACAATGATAACGAGTGAGATTAATATAGAGGTCGTTAATAGGCTCATGAGTTGCTCCTTATTAAAAGTGCTTGTTCTAGTTATCATAGCATAGATTTCATACAAAAAAGCAGCCGTGCCATCAATTCAACACGTACTGCTTTGTATTAGTTCTTTATATTTTATCTTCGTACTTTTCATGCATAACTAGACGGTTAATATCGAAGCGGTCTGTTGGTTTTGCTGGACCATCCGCATAACCTAATGTAATCATCATAACTGGGATAAACCGTTCAGGTATACCTAGGGCTGGCAAAATCGCATCATGATCAAATCCTGTCATCGGGCAAGAATCCACACCTAACGCTTTTGCTGCTAACATTAATTGCATTGCCCCAAGAGAAGCATTCTTCAAGGCTTCTCTTTCACCTAGAGCACGGCCTTGTGAATAAGCACTCTTGATGTTGTTTAAGAGCATATTACGAGCTTCTTCTGGTGCTTTTTCGAAAACCTCTGCAGCCACTTTATCAGCTTCAGTGTCGCCTAGTACAATTACGACTGCAGAAGCATCAAGCACATGCTTTTGATTATATGCAATAGGAAACAGTTTTTCTTTTTGTTCTTTAGAGGTTACAACAATAAAACGCCAATGCTGCAGATTCCATGCAGATGGTGCCTTACCTGCCATCTCTAATATTTTATGAAGAGTGTCATTTGGGATCTCTCTGTCTTTTTGATAAACCCTTACAGATGCTCGCTCTTCCATTACCTTAAATGTTTCGTTCATTTCTTTCTCCACTCCTTAAACATTAAAAGGTGCCTCATAAGCAAGACACCTTTATACTATTCCACCATCAACGATTCATTATGAACTATAATTAAGCGTTTCGTTTTGCTGATGCTAATTCTTTCGCAAGTCCAGATGCTTTCTCTCTTGCTTCTGCCAGAATTTCTTCTGCGCGATCAGGCAGAGCTGCCATTCCTTCTGCGAAAATGTGGTGATAATCTGTAATTCCGATGAATGCCATTACACCTTGTAAATAGCCGTTTGTAAATTCAAACGCCTGTGCTGGTCCTTCAGAATAAACACCGCCACGTGATTGAATGTGAACGGCTGTTTTTCCAGCAAGCAATCCAGCAGGTCCCTTCTCTGTATAGGCGAATGTCTTACCTGCCATAACGATATTATCAATATAAGCTTTTAACATTGGAGGGTAGCTTAAGTTCCACATAGGTGTGTTAAACACATACATGTCTGCTGAAAGGAACTGTTCTAAAATTTCGCTCATGCGTGTCGTTTTTTCAACTTGAGATGGAGATAGCTCTTGACCAGCTGCCAATTTCCCCCAAGCATCCAATACATCTGCATCGATAAACGGAATATTTTCCTCATAAAGATTTATGGTTTCAATTTCTATATTTGAATTTTGATCAGACAATTCGTTTAAAAAGTGACGTCCTAAACGAAGGCCATAAGATTGTTCCATTGGTTTTGGATTGGAATTAATATAAAGTAATTTCATGTAAGTTTCTCTCCTTTTTAATGAGTTGTTTTTTATTGTTTTAGAATTAACTTCTTTTTAGTAAGTTATTTCTTTTACATCTTAAAACCTTTGCTTACTTTTGTCAAGCGATGAACTTTTAGTTATTACCATAATCTTAGTTAGTAATATTTACCATTAAAAAACGCTCCCTGGCATGTGCCAAAGAGCGAAAAGGGGGGCATGTTTCATTTCCTTCTTTAGAAGGAGCTTGTACCTTTGTAATAGTTATATTCTTCAAGGCCGTCAAAACATTTCAAACGGTCCCCGATCGTTAAACCAAAATCAATATATGCATGGCTTTTTGCAGTTATTAAATGTTTATCTTCCACGATCTGCTTTGATACATATGTTCCATTAAGCCAGTTTCCTGTTTTTGCATATTCCTCTTCACGTAATGAGATGGTATAGGATTTTCCTTTTAATATACCTGCTCGTCCAAGAATGGAAGCTCCATTACCAATAGCAGCAATCTTAATTCCTTCTCGATCAAATACTTGAAGGAGGTGAAGGAGTCTTGGGTTACTTTGAGTGAAGGCTTGTTTTCCACCTGGGACAACAAGCATCTCATAGTCCATCGGGCTTATATTTTTCATCTTGATGGTCGGCTGCATCATTAAACCGCATTCACTCGTAACAGTACCCGGTAGTAGTGAAAAAGGTAATACTTCATATTTCTTACCTATAATAGATAAAGTTGTCATAATCTCAACTTCTCTAAATTGGGGATACAAATACACAAGGACTTTCTTCTTCACACGTTTCACCCGTTCCTGATACTAATTTGCCCATCTGTTTGAAAGGGCTGTATTCTTATTTTAACAGGTGATAGGAAAGCTTTGTATTGGGAAAATTGAAGGGGAACATGCGCTTTCTTTTTAGTCTTAAACAAGCAGTTTTCCCAACTTCTCATGGTAAAATAGCTTTGGTTATGGCGTAATCGAAAATTTTTACAACTACTGCTTTCTTAGGAATGGTGTAATACTTTTCGATTATGAGAACAGTACTAATAAAAAGACTGATTCATCCATGACAGATGAATCAGTCAGTCCGTTTTATCTGAATCCTTTTCCTTTGGTAAGATGGCATGCCACACCTTTTCCTAATGCTCCAGGCTTAGACATCCGCTCTATATATTCCAGCCCTCTCGCACATTGTGTTTTACAAGCAATGCATGTTTCGCTCGTCACCATTTTCATCGTATATTGATATTTGTTTATTTGACTGTCAAACTTATTCATTTTCTTTGCATTCTTCTTAGCCACTTTTAAGCCCTCCCCCTTGAATCCTAACCACAGTGTATGTAGTAAGGTGGGCTTTTGACATCACTATAATAAAAAAAACTACCCGATATACAGGTAGTCTTCGTCAAATTCTAACTTAAACTCAACGGAGTTCATTACAACAAGTGAATAAATATAATCACTGTCAAACTTGTCATACGCTAGCATAAATTCATCCAGTGGCATGTTGTACTTATTCCATACCACTTCCATTAACCACTTTTGGCTGACTTCAATATGCTCTCCGTTAAAACGATTAACTTTAATGGTATTGCCTACATACATCCATAACACTCCTTTCAAAGAGGTTAATTATGCAATAGGTCTACAGAGTTGTACTTTCATTATAAGACTTTTGTCAGAAAAGTCAAAAAATTTTTTATGGTTTTTACAGATAAGATGATTACATGTGAAAAATAGTGGAAGCCGTTTTAATCCTATACTGGGGAAGACTAAAGTTGTATAAAGTCCATACTCATTTATATTAACTACTTTATTCTATGACAAAACACCCATATTATGGTAACCTCTAAAGGGTATATTCAACACGTGTAAAACATCGAAAAACGGGAATAGAATTAAAAGCTGATGATATAGACAAAGGAGTAGTTCGTATTGCGAATCATAAAAGAAAATATTTTAGCACTATGTCTTCTCCTCTCTATCCCTTTGCTTAATATCATCTATCAGGTGTTGAATCACGGGGAGCGGGGAGCGAGACAACTTATTACGGCAGTAGACCATCAAATTCCTTTAGTAGAGGTGTTTGTCGTTCCTTATCTGCTGTGGTATGCCTTTATTTTTTTAATGTTTGTGTACTTTTGTATTTTTGACAGAGCGATTTATTACCGCACTCTGCTTAGCTTTTGTTTGGGTATGCTCGTGTGTTATGTGATCTATTTCTTTTTCCAAACAACTGTTCCTCGCCCAGAACTCTTGGGGAACGGAATACTAACTCGCATGGTTCAATATGTGTATGGAGCCGATCAGCCTTTTAACTGTTTCCCAAGCATTCATGTTTTAAGCAGTTATTTGATGATTTTAGGCATTCGTCATAGCAAACTTTGGACACTAAAAAAAGATATTTTTATTTCAGGCATGGCATACAGCATTATTCTATCGACACTGTTTGTCAAACAGCATGTTGTTCTTGACGTTGTTGCCGGTATATTATTAGGTAGCTTATTGTTTAAACTGTTTTATTATATAGAAGCTGCTGCAGTGTTCAACTTTTTTAAACGGATGTTTAAAACAAAACTACAGAGTTCAGAAAAAAGTTAACAAAAAAAAACTGCGTGAGTCACGCAGTTCTTTTTTTTTTGCTCCTAATAAGGAAGTGGCTCCGCTGGTACGTTGCCAATCGTAACAGATGTTGTATGTTTTGCTGTACTATTTTGACGCAATCTCATGTTTGCCGAGCCTGTTGTTCCTGATTTAATCTGAACGTTTAACACTTTTTCTGCGTGACCAGTTGAATCCGTTGTTAATGAAAAGTAGCTGCTGTAGCCATAAGACGAAGGCCAAGTACCATTACTGTTTTGTACCTTTGCAACTTGAGTTCCGTTTGATGTATATACTCCTAAATTGTAATTCGTATACGTTGTATTTGGTGAAAGTCCATCCACATTTACTCTTACCTGGAATGTTTCGTAATTGGATAAAATGGCTTGATGTTCAAAATAATACCCATTTGTGGCCGGCGGCGGTTGCTGTCCACTGCCTGCACCGTAGCTTCCCGATTTAAAGGTGGAAGAATCATACCATAAATAACCGCTAGCAGGTGCTGACCAAGGTTCGGCTTGTGGTTCCGTTGAGCTTGCTGGGTCTTCCATCGCTAACAGAGCTGTTGCAGGATCTAGTGGAATTCCAGCTTGAACAAAGCTCGTATAGCTTTCATCAACAGATAACCAGTTCACCATGTTAACAAGAAGCGTACTATCGTTTTGCTCTAAAAACCCATCATATGTTTTCTTCGTTGCTCCTGTTTCTTCTCTTAAATATTTTGGTGTAGCATCCTCGACTGGTGAAGAATCACCAATGAAAGCTGCTTTTCCAAGACCTTTTTTTGAGATAGCGGCATATGGACCTTCTGCTCGTCCTCCACCGTTATATACACCTTGATCGACCGCATGAGTCCATTTAGCAGTAGTTTGAGGAAGATACACAATCCCCTTTGCAATATAAGGATCTGTGATAGCTAATGTTGATCCTGCATGCATAGCAACTGTTGAAACGCCTTGCGTGATTCCGAACGTATCAGCAGGTGATACAATATCATTCGCGGTTACATCGCCGATAGCATTGTAACGGAAACGCAGTCCAAAATGGTTTGAAAGCCAGTCAGAACTCGCAACATTTGTCATTTCGTCTGAACTTCTCTCACCTGTTGTCATTCCTTTAGCAGGGTCAGACCATGCTCCTCTTCGATAACCGTTAAAAATTTCAGAAGCATCCCAACGGTTTTTGTTTCGATCAGCGTTGTAATGATCAGAGACGAAAAAAAGGCTGCCTCCATTTTCAACATATTGAATCAATGCATCTTGTTCAGAAACTTTATAAGGAATGTTTGCTTCAGGTAGAACAAACACGTCATAGCTTTGTAAATCTGTATACGTGATCGGTGTTGTTTTTCTTAATTCTTTTACATAATAGCCATCATTTGCGAGTGCATTGGCAAAGTCAGAGAAAGCACCATCAATTACCCAGTCAGCAGCACCCGCTGTTTGACCATGTGTATTATCAAACAAAACTTTCTTTCCAAAATTCTCATTAACGACTTTTGCTTGAATCTCAGGAGCAGGATCAGTTGGTCCCTCTGCTAAAACTGAAGTTGCTTCGCTTGAAAAGACCGTTGGCAAAATCAAAGAAATTGCTACTAATGCAGAACGTAAAAAACTTGCTTTCATGTGTTCCTTCCTCTCACTTGTTTTTTGAAACCTTCTTCCGGTCCCAAAAAGAAGTATACCAATCGAAATCTAGGAAAAATATTAATCTTTTGTAAATTAAAACCTTTTCATTTAAAATAATCCATTTGTCCTCCATCCAATTCCCTACTTTTTACGCCACTAATGAAAAAACAGTTCTTTCAGCCCTGATGTGTTTAATATTGGAGCTCATTCTAAAAGATTTGATGCTTTTGGTCATTTTGTTCATTCTCTTCATTGACAAGTTGATTGGAGTGGAAGGTGCGAGACTCCTGGGGGAGAAACGGGACAGGTGAGACACAACTAGCGCAACGCGCCAAGGTAGCTCACCGCACGCCCCCCGGAAAGCGAGCATCCTGAAACGGAAATCAATAACTTTCAAGAACAACGAAGTTTGCAAAAACAGCCTTTTATTTAGTCATGGACAGGCATAACCTTAAAACATTGAAAATAAAAATAATAGGGGGAGGAGTGATAACAATGACGATTAACAACCCTCAGCAACAGGATGAAAACCGGGCAGACAACATGCATAAAATGTGTAAGGATCATATGTATTATCATGTCATTATAAAAACTGAAGACGGACAGCAAGTTGAAGGAATCATCACAGATTTGGATAAGAAAAACGTATATATGCTCGTTCCACAAGATATGATGCCAGTAGATGAAAATGAACATGAAAGCCCGCAAATGAGTCATCATCAACAAGCTGAACGCCAGCGCGTCCAGCAAAATCAACGGCAATATTACGGAAGACCCCGTTACAGAAGGTTTTATCGACAGATCTTCCCACTAGCGACACTTGCTGCTTTGTCATTATATCCATATTATCAGCCTTATCCGTATCCGCCATATCCCTATCCGTACTATCCCTACCCCTATTATTAAGGTCAACCGCCTGTCCACATCAGGCGGTATTTTTATTTGCTCTTTTCTTTTTTTACATCGATTACAATCGCAGAAGCTAGATAGGTAAGCTCAGGATAAGTCTGTATCTGTGAAGTTGAAATCCACTTCTTAGTTGTAAAAAAGTTTTTTGAATACACCGTAATTTTAATGATTCTAGATGTATAAATTCGGGAAGAGAATATAAGACGTAACTTTAAGGGAGGTAATTTTTTGGCAAATATTCTAGTTGTCTATTACAGTTCCTATGGACACATATATGAAATGGCACTTGCTGCAGCTGAAGGAGTTAAACAAGTAGAAGGAACTGAAGTGAAAATTGTAAAGGTACCTGAATTTGAAGTAACGAAAAAATATATGTCGCAGCAAGATGCTTATGTTAAGGCTCAAGAAGCACAAGCTGACATTCCTGAAGCAACACTAGATGATTTAAAGTGGGCTGACGGAATTGTATGGGGTATCCCAACGAGGTATGGGATGATGCCTGCCCAGATCAAACAATTGTTAGATTCTGCCGGGGGGCTTTGGGCTAATGGCGATCTTGAAGGAAAAGCCACAGCAGTTATTACAAGTTCAAACACTATTCATGGAGGACAAGAATCAACGGCAATCACTTCTTTCGTACCCCTTATGCACTTTGGAATGATCTACGTAGGTCTTCCATATGGTGAGAACCCTGAACAGATGACCGCTGATGGTATTGGTGGGTCTCCTTATGCTGCTTCAACTGTCGCGGGTGCTGATGGAAGCAAACAGCCTGTTGATGCTGAGAAAAAGATGGCGTCCCGCCTAGGTGCACGAGTAGCAAAAGTGGCGAAAGCACTAAAAGGAAACATGTAATAAATCAATAATAGTAAAAAAGCATCCCTTTCCACCGAAAGAGATGCTTTTTTATTAACTTCAATATCTACCATTATTTTTTCACATCGTATCCTTGTTCTTCAATCGCTTCAATCATCTGAGAATCTGTAATTTGAGAAGCATCTACTTCTACTTCAACAGTTCCTTCTTCTAAATGAACAACTACATTCTTCACTCCTTCGAGATCTGAGAGTGCGTTAGCAACTGCACTCTTACAATGTCCACACGTCATACCTTCTACATGTAAAGTCTTCTTTTCCATTTTTCATTTTCCTCCTATAACGTTAGTTTAATTTTATGCGTTTTAATCGCAGAGCATTGGAAACAACAGATACCGAACTAAATGCCATAGCAGCACCCGCTACCCATGGCTCTAACAGTCCTAGTGCAGCAACCGGAATACCTGCCGTGTTGTAGAATAATGCCCAAAACAAGTTTTGCTTAATGTTTCTCATCGTTTTCCGGCTCAGCTCAATCGCCTTAGGAATATGCTTCAAGTCTCCACCAACTAGTGTTACGTCAGCGGCTTCAATCGCTACGTCAGTACCTGTTCCAATAGCCATACCAATATCCGCCGTAGCTAAAGCTGGAGCATCATTAATGCCATCCCCAACCATAGCTACTTTTTTTCCTTTTTCCTGAAGTTCTTTTACTTTTTGTGCCTTTTCTTCTGGTAGTACTTCAGCAAAAACACCTTCAATATCCACTTGTTTAGCAATTGCAGTTGCTGTTCTTTCATTATCCCCAGTTATCATATATACCTCAATACCCAGTTTAGATAAAGAGTTAATCGCATGTTTGGAAGATTCTTTAACGGTATCTGCAACTGCAATGATCAAAACCAGTTCTCCGTCTGCGGCTCCGAACATGGCAGTTTTGCCTTCACTTTCAAGTTTTTGCACGGTTTGTTCGTGCTCTTTATAGGAAATCCCATTATCCTTAAGCAGTTTTCTTGTACCCACAAGTATGTTTTTACCGTTTACAACTGCTTCAATCCCATGTCCTGGAATCGCGTTAAATGTTTCTGTACTTACCGATTTTATTTCATTTCTTTTTCCATACTCTACAATGGCTTCTGCTAAAGGATGTTCTGAATTTTTTTCAGCCGAAATGATTTCAGGAAGATAGCCTTCTTTGAGTTCCACCACATCAGTAACTTGTGGCTTTCCTTTTGTCACAGTACCTGTTTTATCTAAAAGAACAGCTGAAATCTTATGTGCTCCTTCTAAGTACTCCCCTCCTTTGAACAAGATGCCTTGCTCTGCGCCTTTTCCTGTCCCGACCATGATGGAAGTAGGAGTTGCGAGCCCAAGCGCACAAGGACACGCAATCACTAAAATGGCGATTGAAACCTCTAAAGCCTGTGGTAGGTTGCCAGGTGATACGAATGAATACCAGACAATAAAAGATAGTATGGAAATTCCCACAACAACAGGAACAAAAACTCCTGATATGGTGTCTGCCATTCTTTGAATTGGTGCTTTAGAGCCCTGTGCTTCTTCAACAATCTTTATAATACCGGCTAATACCGTTTCCTTGCCTACTTTTTCAGCCTTCATCTGAAGTGTTCCGTTTTTATTGATGGTTGAACCAATGACAACGTCACCCTCCCCTTTTTCAATGGGAATGGATTCCCCTGTAATCATGCTTTCATCGACAGATGAGTTCCCTTTGATTACATGGCCATCTACAGGAATCTTTTCTCCGGGTCTGACAATCAAAGTGTCTCCTGCAGCAACTTGGTCTAATGGAACCTTTACTTCTTCACCATCACGAATGGCAGTTGCTTCTTTCGCTTGAAGATTCAACAGTTTTGATATGGCTTCTGTTGTCCTGCCTTTTGCAAGAGTTTCAAAATATTTACCTACTAAAATTAACGTAATCAGCACCGCGCTTGTTTCAAAATAAAGCTCTGGATTATAAGCAGGATTACCGATCGTCTTAATTGATTCATAAACACTATAAAAGAAAGCAGCTGATGTTCCTAATGCAACGAGAACATCCATATTAGCACTTTTGTTTCGCAGCGCCCGGTAGGAACCAGCGTAAAACGCACCTCCGATATAAAACTGAACAACGGAAGCAAGTGCGAGCTGAAACCACGGGTTCATCAGTAAATGAGGCATCGGTAACCCCGTATCCCAAGGCATGTGTGCGATCATCGTATAAAGAAGTGGCATAGATAAAAGAATAGAAAGGATGAGTTTTCTTCTTTTAGATGAAATCTCTTGTTTCTTTTGACTTTTTTTCACTTCTCTGGCCTGTTTAATGGAACCTTTATACCCGAGCTTTTCCATTTTGTGCAATACATCTTCAACGCTCAATATAGCGGGGTTGTACTCAATAGTTCCCGTCTCAGCTGTTAAATTAACAGAAGCGGAAGAAACACCCTCCATTCGGGTTAATCCTTTTTCTATACGAGTTGAACAAGCTGCACATGTCATCCCGCTAATATCTATCTCTACTTTTTCTTTTGCAACACCATAACCTAGTTTTTCTATTTTTTGTTCGATGTCTTGTAACTTCGTGACAGCTGGGTCATATTTTACTGAGGCTTTCTCCATGGCTAGGTTCACATTCGCATCTACGCCGTCCATTTTATTCAGTACTTTTTCAATGCGTACTGCACATGCAGAGCACGTCATGCCTGATATATCGAGATTCGTTTCCTTATGGCCCATGGTTATCCACCTACCCTTATTATTTTGAAAATTGTTTAATCACTCTCATTAATTCCTCGATTGATTCCTTACCGTTTCCTGACTGAACGGCGTCACTTACGCAATGATGTGTATGATTCTCCATGAGTTGAAAGCCTACTTTCTTAAGGCCAGCGGAAACAGCTGATATTTGAACAAGAACATCTATACAGTACCGGTCTTCTTCAATCATTTTTTGCAGTCCCCGTACCTGTCCTTCAATCTTTCTTAAACGATTGTTTAACTCATGTTTGTTACTTTCAGAGCGATGTGTATGTTTCTCCACAATCCATCATCCTTCCTAAAAGTCGTCTATCTATGTATAGAATATACTATACCCCCCTATAGTATTCAAATGGTTAGATCTTCATTTCTTTTTTTAGCTCTTCTGATTTTAAGCGGATACCAAACACACTTTCTTCTTATTACAACAACAATGTTTACGAAAACAGCCTCTTTTTAAGGATGCCGAATAAGCATGCTGCAGCAATTATCCCTAGAATGATCTTTCCTTCTGTGTTCCATTCTGTAATGTTGTAAACGGAGTAAGCTTCCAATAAAAGCGCGGGGATCTTTCCGATCGAGCTCGCTAAAACAAAAACAGTCACAGAAACAGCTCCTATTGCTCCTGCAAAAGTTACTAATCCAGAAGGTACGAATGGAAGCATCCGCAAAGAGAATAGGATGACAAAAGCTTCTTTTCCTTTTGCGCTAAGCAACCTAACCACCAGGGGGTACTTCTCCAGTTTTTGTCGTGACACTCGTTTAAATCCTTTTCGGTATAAAACAAACGAAACGAGAGCACCGATTGCTTCCCCAATAAAGGAAATGAGCGTTCCTGTCCAAAACCCAAAGAACACGATGTTTGCCGCTGTTAAAAATACAGACGGAACAAGTCCTAAAATCGCAATGACTATGTTTAAAATGATAGACACGGTTATTGCCCATTCACTATATTCGTAAAAAAACGCTATAATTGTTTCAGTCATCGTGCACTGCCTCCAATCAAGAGCATACTTACCTATATGTATCGTACTAAAAAAGCCATGCATCTGCATGGCTTATGATTTTTCTTTTTTCTGCTTATGCAGCAATACTGTCAAACTGATGAGTGTAACAAGAATCGTTGCTCCCATATCAGACAGAATCGCAATCCATAAGGTTAACCAGCCTGGAATCGTCAAAAGAAGTGCAAAGATTTTAAGTCCCAGTGACAACCCGATGTTCCACTTGATAATCTGGTTTACCTTTCTTGATATATCAACTGCATCCGGAAGTTTTCCTAAATGATCTTGCATGAGCACGATATCAGCTGTTTCAATAGCACTGTCTGTACCCTTTCCCATCGCAATACCAAGATCTGCTGTTGCAAGGGCGGGTGCATCATTTATTCCATCACCGACCATCGCAACTTTCCCTTTTGTCTTTAGCATTTTTACCTTTTCTACCTTTTCTTCGGGAAGAAGTCCTCCAAAGAATGCAGAAACCCCTGTTTGGTTTGCCACTTTTTCGGCAACGATTGGATGGTCTCCTGTTAACATGATGGTTTCTTTGATTCCGTTACGATGAAGGTCACGAATGATGTCCTTGCTCTCTTTTCTTATCTCATCAGCGATTGCGAATAGTCCTAGGACTTCCGTTTCTGTCGCGACGAGAACAATCGTGTTTCCTTCTCTTTTTTGTTGTTCTATTTCTTTTTTGATTTCTTCATCTGTAAGGTCACCGATTAATGTTTCATTTCCTAATCTGTAAGTGACACCCTCAATTTCAGCTGTTATTCCTTGACCTGATACCGTTTTTATCTCATCTGGTTCTGTTTTTTCAACACCAAGCTCTACGCAGTGTGTGATTACCGCTTTTGCTAAAGGATGAGAGGATGATTGTTCGATCGCATAAGCAATCTTATAAAAATCAGGATGGTACACACGCTCTGCTACAACATGCGGTTCCCCTAATGTCAATGTGCCTGTTTTGTCAAAAGCGATCATATCGATCCTAGACAGTTGTTCTAAATGAGCTCCGCCTTTTATTAATATACCATTCCGAGCATTTACGGTGATTCCTGACAGAATGGCAATGGGAGAAGATAGGATAAGAGCACACGGACAGCCAACAATTAATACAGCAAGACCTTGATAGAACCATTCCCCCCACGCTCCATTGAACAGTAGAGGAGGAACAACCATAACAAGTACAGAGATCAGCATGATAGCGGGCGTATAGTAATTAGCAAATCGATTAATAAACAGCTCTGTCGGCGTTTTTGATTCTTGCGCTTCTTGAACGAGAGCAAGAATCTTAGAAAGAGCTGATTCCTGATAAGGTTTTGTCACTTTAACATGAAGAACACCTTCATTGTTTATACTGCCGCCAAAAACAGGTTCTCCGCTTTCTTTTTCAACAGGCAATGATTCCCCTGTTATGGCCGCTTCATTAACTGAGCTTTTTCCATAAACCACAACGCCATCAGATGGGATCTTTTGACCTGTTTTCACTAACACCACATCATTGACATTTAATTCTTCTATCGAAACTGTCACATAATCGTTTTCTCTTATTAAAAGAGCTTCCTTTGGCGCGACTTCAAGCAAAGATTCCATAGAACGGCGAGCTTTCTCCATTCCGTAGGATTCAAGCAATTCATTGATGCCAAAGAGGATAGCAACAAGAGCGGCTTCTTTCCACTCTCCAATAGATACGGCACCTATTAAGGCAACAGTCATCAGAGTATTGATATCGAATTTTATTTTTGCAAGGTTACGCAAGCCCTTTAGGAACGTTGAATACCCGCTTAGAATGGTTGCTGATGCATACATAATTATAGGGAAAACAGAATTGTCTGTGTACCATTCAGCACCTAATGCACCAAGAAATGATGCAAAAGATACGTATAAAGAAATTAAGAGCCAATTCGGACCTTTTGGCTTTCCATCTGTTTCAAAACGGACGTTTTCTGATGATAAAATAGAACGAACAGCGTTTATATCCATTTCTTCATTGAGCACTACTTTGCTTGAATTAAACTGGACTTTCGCTTCTTCTCCCAGAGGCAGCTGCTTTATTTGCTCTTCAAGTTTCAATGCGCAATGTCCGCAGGATAATCCAGTAATCTTATATTCCTTCATCTGTCGTCCCTCCTCTCTTAGTCGTGTCTTGCATGATGGATGGATTGATGCAAGAGGGTCATAACATGTTCATCATCGATTGAATAAAAAAGGGTCGTTCCTGAACGTCTAAATTTTACAAGTCTGAGGTTTTTTAAAAAACGCAGCTGATGGGAAACTGTCGACTGCATAAGTGACAGTTGTTCGGCTATTTCAGAAACACTGCATTCATTTTCTCCTAACAAATGCAGAATTCGAATTCGGGTTGGATCGGAAAGTGCTTTGAACGTTTGGGACACAATAAATAGTGTTTCCTCATCCAGTTGTTCATATTTCTTATTGTTTTCTGTCATGAACTGACACCCCCAAATCGTACTCTCTTTTTATATATGAATATGTGCTCATATATGTTACATCAAGTGTAACGAATTTTTTAATAAAGTGCAAAAAAAAATGGATTTCTCCATTTTTCTAAGCAGAACTTGCTGATTTTCTTTTTAATCTCTGTTTTTTACCGTACGTCAATGTCCTCCAAACCCACTCTAAAGGACCCATATAATAATTTGCGAGCCACCACTTTGAGAATTGGACTTGAGCTGTAAATATGACGATAGCAATCGTTACACCAACAAACGGACCATACATCCCATAAAGTCCTAAACCATAACTGTAAAAGATGAATGTAGCCACAATGGATTGTGCTAAATAGTTCGTAAACGCCATTCTGCCAGTTGCCCGAAACAAATTAAACAATCGTTTAAACTTCCCTGCTCTAATAAGCAAAACAACTGAACAAATATAAAATAGGCTCATCATTGCACCACCAAATTCATAACCCCATGACATGGCTGTATCATATCGCCAATCTTCTCCTTTAAAAGGAAAAAGCACGATAGGCAGCAGCTTGCTTCCACATCCCAAAAATAAGGATACCCCCCATAACAACCATACTTGTTTACTAGAAAAGGTACGCTTTTTTGCAGCATATGCCCCAAATAGAAACATAGGAAGCAAACCAGCTACAAAAAATAAGAAATAACTGTTGAGGTCACTCCATTCACGAATTCTTTCTTGCATGATCTCTATGTAAGTACCCTCACTGTATATAGAAATGGATTGATCGATTTCACGTTCATGCTGCTCATTTAATGCACTTTGGTAACTTATAGCAGCACCACTAGACCAATAATTATACGTTAACAGGCTCATCAGCAAACTGTAAACGACAAGTAAAATGAGCCCTACTATTAACAAAACGTTACGAGGCAGTCGGTAAAAGATAAGCATGACTATTCCGATCACTGAATAAGTAATGAGGATGTCACCATACCAAAAGAAAATCACATGAATGGCTCCAAACAAAAACAGCACAACCTGTCTTCTCAGGAAAATCGGAACAAACTTTCGATTGTTTTCTTTTGCTCTTTCCGCCATTAAAATCAATCCAAAACCAAATAAGAAAGAAAACATCGTAATAAAGTTGCCTTGAACGAAAAATTCAAGCAAAAGGTTAGTCCAAACATTATATGGCTGATCAAAATATTCATAGCTCAGCGCCCGAATAGGAGAATCGGGCCCTGAAAAGGACTTCATATTTACGAGCAATATACCAAAAATCGCCAAACCACGAAGGATGTCCAATGACTCAATTCTTTGATTTTCCCCTACTGGTGTCCATTTCATAATTTAATCAACTTCAGATTATTTTGCATGTTTCCACTCCCTTTGGTTTATTTTACCTCATATAGGCAAAAAAGTTAGAAAAAGCTTCAGTATTTGCTATCCTATAAAGAACAGATAAAGAGAATGAGGAAGGATGAATCTGTTTTGAAAAAATACACGTTAACTTTAGTATCTTTCGTCTCTATTGCAGCAAGTCTTTTATGGCTGTTTGGCTTAGGCTGGACCTTTCAGGATCAATTCTCAGCAAACAAAAAATTTGACCAGCCCAAGGTAAAAACAGATTCAGTCACATCAAAACAAGATGACGCCTTATCGATCTTTGCCTTAGGTGATTCTTTAACACGTGGAACAGGTGATGCTGACGGCAACGGCTATACAGGTTATCTATCAGATCTCTTAAAAAAGAAATCTGAACAAGAGATCACCCTCGTCAACACAGCAGTAAAAGGGGAAACCTCTTCTGGTCTTCTTAAGCAAATGAAGCAAAGTGAGATTCAAAGGCAAGCAAAACAAGCGGATGTCATTGTTATGACAATCGGCGGAAACGACTTGTTTCAGCAAGGTGCTGCTCTGGAATCCTTGAACATGGATACAATCAACAGTCAAAAACAGTTGTATTTGACAAATGTAAAAAAAATCTATGAACAGCTGCGTGCGCAAAATGAAGAAGCTGTCATTTATCACGTTGGACTTTACAACCCCTTCAGCAATCTTCCTGATGCAAAAACCACTTCTTCAATCGTGAGAGACTGGAATTTTCAGACGGCAGAAATGGCAGCTAACTTTGAGAACATCATTTATGTACCAACGTTTGACCTTTTTCAGCTGCAGGTTGAAAATTATTTATATACCGATCAGTTTCATCCGAATACTGAAGGATATAAGCTGATCGCAGAACGTGTTGCCTCACTGATTACGTTTGAACAGGAGGGGAACGAATCATGAGTAATAATCCTGCTTTAGAGGTAGAAAATCTAACGAAAAAAATAAAAGGCAAACAAATTATTAAAGGGGTTTCCTTCACTCTTTTTCCAGGAGAAGTGTTTGGTTTTCTTGGTCCAAACGGAGCCGGTAAAACAACAACCATCCGGATGATTGTCGGTCTTATCTCCCCAACGTCAGGAACGATAAAAATAGGTGGTAAGAATGTTCGAACTCAGTTCACTGAAGCTATGAAGCATTTAGGGTGTATCGTTGAAAATCCTGAGCTATATCCTTACTTAACAGGATGGGAAAATCTCGAGCATTTTGCAAAAATGGATCCTTCTATACCAATGACAAGATTGCAGGAAGTCGTGGATCTTGTTGGTATGCATAACCGCATTCATGATCGCGTAAGCACCTATTCCTTAGGGATGCGACAGCGTTTAGGAATTGCTCAAGCCCTTTTAGGAAAACCAAAAGTGCTTATTTTAGATGAACCAACAAACGGACTTGACCCAGCGGGTATTCGGGAAATGAGAGAGTTTATCCGTCAGTTGGCAAGAGATGAAAACTTAAGTGTTCTTGTTTCTTCCCACTTGCTAAGTGAGATTCAGCTTATGTGTGATCGCGTTGCCATCATTTCGAAGGGTGCTGTCATTCGTACTGATTCCGTAGAAAAATTGTTAGCTGAACAAGAAAGAGTCATCTGGAAAGCAGAACCGATCGACCGTGCTAAAGAGCTTTTACTAGAAGAAACAGAAGTCCAAGAAGGGATCGACGGTACATTAATTACCCTTTACAACGAACCCCTTCTGCCCCAGTGGAACGAGAAGCTTGTACTGGCAGGGGTTAAAGTGAAAGAAATGAGAACGCAGCTTCCTTCTTTAGAAGATTTGTTCTTAGAAGTAACAGGAGGGGAAACGATTGATTAATCTTGTTCGAAATGAAATGTTAAAGCTCCTCCGAAAGAAAAGATTATACGTAATCGTACTGATCATTGCCTTTCTTGTCCCTCTTTTTACATATGCTCAGTTTAAAACGATTCAAGAGCAGAGAGAAAAGCTTGGTGCACAAGATTGGCGTACTGCCTTGCAGCAGGAAATAACAGATACTCAAAACAGACTCAGCTCCAGCCGCCTTCAAGATGAATGGCGCAAATATTTAAAGATTCGTCTATCTCAACAGCAGTACTATTTAGAAAATGATATAGATCCTCGTGCTCCTGGCGCACCGACATTCATGCGTGTATTCGTAGAAAACTCGATCGACCTTTTATTGCCTTTACTTGTTATGGTAATCGTCGCCGATCTTGTTTCTTCGGAAGCGAGCGGCGGAACGATCAAGCTGCTGTTAACAAGGCCGGTTAAAAGGTGGAGGATTCTATTAAGCAAGTATTTAGCGATGCTGCTTTCTGTCTCCTTTATCGTACTGTCAGTAGCTGTTTTATCTTACCTTATATCAGGTGTCGTATTTGGTTATGGAGGCTGGAATATGCCGCTCTTGACCGGATTTGCGGTATCGGGAGATGAACTTCTCACTGAAAATGTGCACATCGTTCCACAATGGCAATACATCTTAATGGAGTTCGGTCTCGTCTGGTATGTTTGTGTCATCGTAGGAACATTGACGTTCATGCTTTCCGTGTTATTAAGAAGTACGGCTGCTGTCATGGGAATCATGCTAGCCGCCCTTATCGCAGGTGCCATTCTCGTAAACATGGTGTCCTCATGGGAAAGCGCTAAATATTTCTTTATGGTAAACCTCAATCTTACAAACTATGTAAGCGGGATGGCGACGCCGATTGAAGGCATGTCATTAGGATTTTCAATGGCTGTTCTAGCCGTTTGGGGAATTGCCGGTTTTATTATCGCGTTCGTTACTTTTTCAAAGAGGGATATCTATTAATTCAAGTAAAAAGGAAGCCTGAGAATGATTTCTCCCGGCCTCCTTTTTTTCTTGTGTTCGAGTCTAATGTTTACAAATATCAATAAAACGGAAATGAACTACTTTCAATAGCAACAAAGTTGGCGAAAACAGCCTTTAAATAAAATTAGATTTTAAAATGCTTAATCATCGCAGCCAATGAACTTGAGGCTTCATTTAGTTCTTCTGCCGATTGAGAAACCGTTGCAAGTGCTCTCACTTGCTCTTCAGATGAAGCACTTACTTCCTCGCTTGCTGCTGCTGATTGTTCAGCTACTGCTGCAATGCTTTGGATGGAAGCAACTACTTCTTCTTTATAGTTATTGATGATTTCTACTTCACTCGTAATCTGTTGAATGGATTTTACCATCTCATCCATTGTCCCAGCGATTTCATCAAAGGCACGTTCAGTATCTGTTACTGTATTGTTCTGATCAACCGCAATTTGCTTCGTTTGTTCCATTTCTTTTACTGCTCGCACGGATTCAGCACCGATTCCAGTGATTGTTTTTCTTACTTTATCAGCTGCGATCGATGATTGTTCTGCCAGTTTTCGAACTTCATCTGCAACTACAGCAAATCCGCGGCCGCTTTCTCCAGCACGAGCTGCTTCAATACTTGCATTTAAAGCAAGCAGGTTCGTCTGCTCAGAAATATCGGTAATGGATTGAATCACTTGTTCGATTTCTTTTACTTTACCAGCTAATCCAGAGATTACTTCTTCAATGTTTTTAAGGACTTCATTACTCTCACCTGTTTTCTCACGCAGGATGTGCATTTGCGATAGCCCTTTTTTATTTGCTGATTCTGCAAGAACCGATAAACGTGTCATCGCATCTGCTTGTTCGTTTACTTTCTCAATTTGTGAAGATAAGTCTAGCGTTCGTCTATTTGTTTCATCTGCATCTTCAGCCTGGTTCGTTGCACCTGAAGCAATTTCAGCTACAGCTCGAGATACTTCTTCACTTGCAGCGATCGTTTCTTCTGATACAGCACTCAAGTTTGAAGTGGATTCATTAACTGTTACGACAGATTGGCTGACTGATGTAATGAGACCTCTCATGTTTTCTACCATCGCATTAAAGTGTTGAGTCAGCGTTCCTACTTCATCTTTTGATTTCGCGTTTACAGATACTGTGAGATCACCTTCTGCAACAAGCTGAACTTGCTTTTGAAGATTTCGAATTGGATTAGAGATGCTTTTCGCTAAGAAGTACGTGACAACTAATGCGACTAAAACGGCAATCGACGCAAAGATTAAGATCACGTTCAGAAGCTGTTGAGCATCTTTCAAAAGTTCTTTCGTCTCGTACACAAAACCAAGCTTCCACCCTGTGTCGGCAATCGTCGTATAATACAGTTCACGATCAGTGTTTTTATATTCGTAGGCAAGGTTCCCTTTTTCATGTTTGTACATCTCTTTTATAAAGGATTCTTTGCTCAAATCTTTGCCCTGTTCCTTCGGATGAACGAGAGCCATACCTTTTGGGTCAAGAAGAACGGGATACCCGTTATAACCGACTTTTGTTTTATTGATCATATTGGAAAGACCAGCAAGACTTAAATCGAGTCCAACTACTCCTAATACATCACTTGTCGCTGGATCTAAAACCGGTTTTACAACGGTAACGACATATTCTCCTGAAGTTGCATCTTCATAAGGTTCCGTCCACATCGTTGTTTCTGGTGATTGAATAGCTGTCTGATACCACGGACGTCCAGTAGGATCAAAACCTTCAGGAAGTTCTAGCACAGGTGATGTTTTAAATTGTTTAGTTTCAGCCCCTACATAAAGAACGGCCACATTTTTGTTCAGTTCTAAAAAGTGCTGAAAATCCTGGTCGACTATCGGCCATGATTCTCCAAGACCCTTAGCTTCATCCGTTTTTAACGTTTTTAAGTAATCGATAACCCTGCTATCCTGGCTATAGCGATCAATCGTGTTTCCATAAGATTGCAAATATAATTCGGTTGATGCTTTTACGTCATTTGCAAGCCCTGTTGTCTGTTCTTGGATATTTTTTTGCATCTGATGTTTCGTTTGAAAATATGAAAACAGTGAAGCAGATATGAGTGCCACTGCAACAAGCACACTTACCGATAACATAATTTTTGTTTGTATCTTTTTAAACACCTGTTTAACCCCCTATAAATCCCCATATTTGTTTCTATACTAAATATCGACAAATAATTACATCAGCTTTACTAAATAAAGCTAAACAGGTACTAAAGAATTACTTTTATGATAAACATTCACAAAAACTGTTACTATATACCTAAAAAAACCAAAAAACCACCTGAGTCGGTGGTTTTTCGTATCATGCACTAAACTTCATTTTTTGAAGGCGTTTTTTCGTTTAAGTTCTCAGCTGTCTTTTTCTCAGCCGTCTTTTTCTTTTTAAGCAATCCAAGACCTACGACAACAATAATAATGAAAAGTTCAAATCCGTATTTCACAAAGTCATTTTCAAAATATGGCTTCATAAACTTTTCGCCCACGATCATCTTAGATGCTGTCCACGCAAGAACAGCAGCTCCGATAGTGATGATGAAAGGATACTTTTCCATCAATTTCAAAAACAATGTACTTCCCCATACTACAATTGGAACTGAAATCAATAACCCGATCACAACTAGTAAGAAGTCACCATGTGCTGCTCCTGCAACTGCAAGAACATTATCAAGTCCCATTACGGCATCTGCAATAATTATCGTTCTAATGGCTGCCCACACATTGTTCTGAGCCTCTATGTCATGATCTTTTTCTTCAATCATCAATTTGTAAGCAATATAGAGGAGAATAAGTCCACCTGCCAGCAAAAGGCCTGGAATTTTTAATAACCATACAACGGCCAGTGTAGCAACTGCTCTTATCACAATGGCACCAACAGTACCCCAAAAAATAACCTTCTTTTGATTTTCCTTTGGCAGGTTCCTTGCTGCCAATCCAATTACGATTGCGTTATCACCTGCTAAAACTAAATCAATAATTACAATAGCCAGAAGTGCTGACCAAAAATCTGGTGAAAACAATTCCATGTAAAAAATCCTCCCTGTTGAACATCTGTATAATAGTATACCCGAATCGCATTTAAAAAGATAATAAATTAGTTTTTACAATTTGCAGCTAAAAAAAGGCTGCTCTAGACCGGATTCTGCCCTGCCAGGCTTATCCACTTTTCCATATATTAGAGGAAAGGGGGTGTTTTTTATGTGTTCATGCAATCCTTGTATGCAGTGCAATTGCAATTCTTGTATGCAGTGCTATTCGTGTGTTAATTTTTGCGGCGTTCGGATGTTTTGTCAAAATGCAAATGCTTGTTGTTGTCTAATGGCTCCAACTCCAGCTCCAACTCCTGCGCCTGCTCCTACACCTTCTAACTCTCCTTTAGTTTATTATTGCCGTTATACTTGCTGTTCTGGAAATAGCAATAACGGTACAACTAGAAGATATTAATTCATTGCTTTGCTAATAAATAAACTTCAAGAGTGTAATACGAGAAAAAGAACGTTTTGTTTCAAAAAGCGTTCTTTTTTTTCTTTACTGGCAATAATGCATGATATAGATATGCTGTAACAATGGAGGATATATATGCGTTGGTTAATGAAACAATGGTTCCATCGCTTCTTTGAAGATAAAGTCTTTGACCTGTCAGCACAGCTTGCCTATTACTTTCTTGTTTCTTTATTTCCATTTGTTTTTTTAATCTTTACTGTTCTAGGATTCTTGCCCATTTCAACGGCATATGTTCTAACCCTTTTTCAATCTATCGCTCCAGAAGAAGCTTATACCTTACTAGAATATAATTTAATCGCCGTTTTAGATGAACACCGTGGAGATGTTTTATCTCTTTCTTTTATTATTATGATTTGGCTGGCAACGATAGGCACACATGCGATTATCCGTGTTTTTAATCAGGCCTATAAAGTACAGGAAAGCAGACCTTTTGTTAAAGAATTAATTCTCGGGGTATTCTTAACGATTGGTTTAGTAATAGCTGTCATAACCGCTCTATTACTCCCCGTTTTTGGACGAACGATTGGGATCTACCTTTTTGAACAGACCGGATATTCACATCCTGTCTGGCACATTTGGGAAACGGCGCGTTATGTGATTGGTTTCTCTGTACTGATCGCCATTTTTTCTGCTCTTTACATGTTTGCTCCGAATGTAAAATTGTCTTTTAGTGCCGTATGGCCAGGTGCTATTTTTTCCACAATCGGATGGCATGTGTTTTCTTATCTTTTTTCTTCTTATGTACTGATTTTTGATTATGGACAAATCTACGGAAACCTGGGCGCACTCTTGACTTTAATGATTTGGTTCTACCTTTCTGCAATGATCTTAATTGCAGGCGGACAGCTTAATGCGATCCTTGCAAAAAGAAAACAGTTAGGTAAATAAAAAGATTTTTGAAAACTTTTCTTCTTGTAATTGACTTTTTCACTTTATCGTAACATCATTGTGTATATACAAAGAAATTTCATCTTTTTTCCGGTTATAATGGATAATACATTAGACGGAAAAAGACCGGATAATTTTACGGGGATTGGAGCCGGATCATGACTGTAAAGAACGTAATTTTATTATTTTTATTGCTCGCAGGAATCATCATATTTGTCTTTTACAGTATACCTCTCCTTCTCGCATTAATTACCGCTATAATGCTTGAACCGGTTGTAAAGTTGTTTATTAGACTTTTGAAAGGAAGACGACTTTTGTCTGTCACCTTTACTTTCCTGTTATTTTTAGCAGGTTTTGGTCTCCTATCATACTGGCTTACTACAACACTTGTCATTCAAGTTATTGAGTTCATTACCATACTTCCATCCTACTCAGTTCATCTTTTTGAAGTAGCGGAAAATACGTTTTATGAAATGGAGAATTTTTATGCAAGTCTGCCTCCTGAAGTTGTACGGACACTTGAAGAAGGCTTAGTTGCATTAAAAGAGTATGCGGTAGAATCTGCTAAAGGATTGACCACTGGCATACTGGGTCTCATTACCTCGATTCCAGGATTGCTGATCTATTTTATTATTTACTTAATTTCTGTATTTTTATTTTCGTTAGATTTACCAAGGCTTTACGCAGAGTTTCTTAATTTATTTACAACTTCAGCCCGTGAAAAAGTAGAACTGGTATTCAGTCAGCTATCAAGAGCAACAGTCGGTTTTTTCAGAGCACAAATCATTTTAAGCTTCATAACGTATATCTTAGCGTTAATCGGTCTGATGATTTTAGATGTAAAATATGCAGTAATCATTGCCCTATTAATCGTCATCGTAGATATATTGCCGATTTTGGGTACCGGTTCGTTCCTCGTACCTTGGGCTGCCTATACATTCTTTATAAACAATAATGATCATCTTGCATTCGGTCTCCTGATTATGTTTGGAGTTATAACGATTGTCAGAAGAATCATAGAGCCTAAAATTCTTGGTTCCAGTCTTGGCATCTCAGCATTAGCTGCTCTTGTTTCTCTGTATATCGGGTTCCAGCTTCTCGGGTTCATCGGCTTAATTGTTGGTCCTGCTATCGTGATCATTTATGAAGCATTAAGAAGTGCCGGTTTTATTAAAATTAAAATAGACTTTTAAAGTGAGCTTTATCATAAAAACGCGTTTCCTGCACATTGGGATATGCGTTTTTTTCATGAATGAGGTTAGAAAACCTATAAAGGTTGGGAATTATAGAGGATAGGAAGAAAAAAGAGAAATTCATTCGAACACTTAGTTAGTATGGTGAATTTTTATTGGAGGAATCATGATGAGTACTGCAGCAAAAGAACGCGATTATTATTTTGACAACGCGAAGTTTATACTGATTTTCCTGGTCGTGTTCGGGCACTTTATTTCACCGATAAAAGGTCAAAGTGAGTGGCTTTATACGATTTATAATTTTATTTACACGTTTCATATGCCAGCGTTTATTTTGATTGGGGGATTTTTCACGAAGGGTGTATGGCGAGATGGGTATCTTCCAAAGATTTTTAAAAAGGTTCTCATTCCTTACTTAGTATTTCAGTTGGTGTATAGTTTCTTTTATTATGATCTTTACGGAAAAAGTGAAGTTAAGCTGGATTTCTTCTCTCCGCATTGGACACTTTGGTTTTTGCTAAGCTTAGTCTTTTGGAACATTCTGCTGAAATTGTTCGTGAAAATAAAGTATCCCCTTATTTTGGCTATTGGGATTGGCGTTGCTGTAGGGTATATCCATGATATTGGAACATACTTGAGTCTTTTGAGGACGTTTGTATTTTTCCCGGTCTTTTTATTAGGGCACCTTCTCGAGAAAAGAGATTTTAAAAAGATCTTAAAGCCGTCATCAAAAGCGGCAGCTGCTGCGTTTTTAATTGTTCTATTCATTACGTATCATTTTATATTTCCAAATGGAACGAAAGAGTGGCTGCTCGCTTCCTCTTCATATTCCGAAATACTCGGATATAATAATTGGTATGGCGGATTAATACGTCTGGCTATGTACGGTGTAATGTTTGCCGCCACATTCAGCTTTTTGGCACTTCTTCCAAGAAGAAAAATGTTTTTTACAGAATTCGGTGAGCGTACCTTGTATATCTACCTGCTTCACGGATTTGTCTTAAAGTATTTGTTTACCACTGATCTATTTGCTTCTATTGAAGAAAATGGAGCTTACTTTATGTTGTTATTCCTTGCACTCATTGTTACCTTATTTTTAGCAAGCAAGCCCGTTATTGCATTGGCACAGCCTTTTATTGAGCTTCGATGGTCTCGATTAAAAAAAATAGTGAAAATTAAACCAAAACCCGCTCAGCCACAGGAACGTTAATTCATAAAGAAACCCGTAGGTCGACTAATGACCCACGGGTTTTTAAGTTTAATTTAGACTTGACGCACCAGCACTGACGTCTAAATCATATGCTCCGCTTCCTCTGCTAGAGGAAACTTTTACTTGGTAAGTACCTGTTTGTGTAGGCTTAAAAAATGCATGATCTTGACGCTCGTTTTCAGAAGAGCTTGCAACTGTTTTCCCGCTTGGATCAATAAGGGATACTGAATAATTATGTGATGCAGGGAAAATGAGCCATCCTGGGCTGTAATTCTCCGTTATCACCGTCATTGAAATCGGAAATGACGTAGACGTTACATCTAAAGTAAAGGTTTGGGAACCGCCTGAACTTAATGTGCCTCGTTTATAAAAATGGTCAGGAACTAGAGGACCTGAACCAGAAAGACCACCAGCCGCTTTAACTGCAGCATGTCCATCCAACCGACCGTGACCATACTCGTTATCTTTTCCGGCTTTTCCGAAATCGATGCTAGTAGAGTAGAGGGCATTCTTAATTTCAGGTTCTGTGATGGAAGGATTCGCATCATGCATGAGTGCAATCGTACCGGCCGTAAATGGTGTAGCCATACTTGTTCCGCTATATGTTACATATTGATTTCCTGAATTCGCTTTTGCAGCTGTAATATTGTAACCCGGTGCAAAAATATCTGGCTTTACTCTCCCATCTGCTGTTGGTCCGCGAGAAGAGAAATACGTAATATTGAAGCCACCTTCGTTCAGATCTGCTCCCGCTCCAACCGTAATCGCTTTGTCAGCAGCTCCTGGTGATCCTATCGTTGATGCAGAAGGTCCAGAGTTTCCTGCTGCAACAGCAACAGCAATTCCAGCAGCCGATGCGTTGTTTACAGCTACAGATGTAGCATCTTGTCCGTTAGAACTTCCTGACGTTCCAAGACTTAACGAGATCACTTCAATGCCGTATACCTCTTTATTTTGGACAGCCCAATCGATTCCAGCCGTAACCGTACTCATACTTCCAGAACCTTGGCTATCCAATACTTTCACTCCAACTAACGCTGCTCCTGGTGCTACTCCTTTGTGAGCAGGGTTTGAATCTCCTTCACCCGCAACAATACTTGCACAATGCGTTCCATGTCCTTGATCATCGTATGGTGTTGTACGGTTGTTGACGAGGTCCTTCCAGCCGATTACTTTTCCTCCGTCTAAGTCCACATGAGCCGCATCAATGCCCGTATCGATTACCGCGACTACGCTATCTGTTTTGGAGTATGCTCGCTCATTACCATCTCGATCTCCTGTTACTCCGAAATCAGTACGTGCCTTTGTTGTTCCGAACCAGCTGTTTGCGGTTTCAAGGTTCATTTGAATAGGTGCGTCATATTCTACTTGTTTTACAAATGGCAAGTGCTCTAATAGCATAATCTGCTTTTTCGTCATCTTTGCAGCAACACCATTAATCACTTTATATTCAAAGGTTTTTTTGAACATCCCGATCTTTGAAGTTAATTTTTCGAACGCTTTCCCGCTGGCAAACTCTTCATTAAATTGAATAATTACTGGAACTTTTTCTTCTTCCCCCATTTGTTGAAGCTTACTTTCTAGATTGTCAAAGAGTTTATTCTTATTTAAGTTAACAAGCGCATCTGTAATCTTTTGATCTGTCACCTGTTTTGGACTTTCCGCCATAACTGTAAATGGCGTAAGCATAATAGATGTTGCTAGTAGAGTAGTTGCTGCAAATTTTTTCTTGTTCACTCCAAATAACCTCCTGTACAATATGTAGTCTAAAAATTATGTCATTTCTTGGTGATTACTTCCATATTAAACAGAATTGGGATGAAAGAGGATATGGTATTTGTCTTATTTTCATTGAGAGACTTTTGTGCTAGTTTTTAAGGAGATAAGAGGTAGAAAATCATTTTTAGTAGATAAGAATGGATTTTAAAGGTATAAATCCTATTATAAAGTTACCAGTCCTCCTTATGTTTTAGGAGATATCTATTTTTCAGGAGGAATTTACTAGTGTTTTGACCTTGTTGGTGCTTATGAAGAAGTTCTAATCCTCATGAAGAGCATCGGGATTAGAGATCGAGGCATATCATCACATAAATTAAAAAGGGAATCATATAAAAATTGAACATGATCATATAAAAAAAGGTAGTCATCATATAAAAAATAGATATCATCACATAAAAATCAAAAATCTGGAAACCCCTGTCTCATCATCCTTTTAACAAATTATACTTTCTGACCACATTTAATAAGAAAAGCCTGTCGCATTCGACAGGCCTTCTTAATTTCATCCATGTTTATAGTATTCTTGTTTTGCTTCAGCAAGGACACGCAAAGGGAGTTTATCAGCTAGTTTAAACGCCTCTTTTTCGTTCAACTCCAAAGCAGTTACGAGCTTCTCAATCTTTTCTTCAGAAGGAATCATTCTTCCTTTTTCAATATCTGCCATGTATTGAGGAGTTATGCTCAATCTTCTTGCAAGCTCTGATTTGCTCAAGCCTTTCTGTTTTCTTGAAGTTTCGATATACTTGCCAAATTCACTCATTTTTGTTTACCTCCTTCTCTTTTGGAATAATTCAGTAAAAAATGCATGATGATATACGCCGCCAACCTGCTCGTCATATTCCGAAAGTCAAGGGTAGGATCAATCTCGACGATGTCCATTCCTTTAACAGAAGGATTTTCCGCAAGCCAGCCCACGCCTTCAATTAATGATTCGCTGTCTAAACCACCTGGTCCAATTGCCGGACAGCCTGGAGCATACGCCTGATCCAGAACATCCATGTCTAAAGAAATATATATGTTGTCTGTTGTCTGTTTTAACTGTTCAACTGATTTTTTCAATAAGGAAAGCAAGCCTTCTCTTCTGATATCCCCCATTTTAAAAACGGTGACACCTTGCTCTTTTGCATATTCATGATAAAGCTTGCCATTTGAAAAATCACGGATACCAAGCTGGACGAGCTGGTCACCATTAATTACACCTTTTTCAATCAGCTGCCGAAATGGCGTTCCATTTGAAGGACCACCGTCTTCCGTATTTCTAAGATCAAAATGTGCATCAAATTGTATGATACCCACTTTTCCTCTCGATTCCTGAAAAGCTTGAATTGCACCTGCTGAAACAGAGTGGTCTCCACCCAAGGTAATGAGAAACGCTTCCTTGTGCTTTTCCTGAATTTCTTTTAACACGGAATAAATACGAGACTGAGATTGAATAAGTTCGGTAACATGCATTTCAATGTCACCAAAATCAGTGATTGTATGATTCCACATGTCTGTTTCTTCTTCAATGCTATAAGTTGAAAAGGAATGCATCATTGATCGGATGGTCTGTGGAGCCATGTACGCTCCTGAATGAGAAATGGATGTTTTGGAAAGTGGCGCACCTGCAATTGCAATCCCTTTCACTTCTTCCCCACTCCAAGACTTGAGCAGCTGACCTCCCTTTTTTATTCCACGATCGGTAAATGGCGGTTCGCCTGATTTACGAAGAAAGGGTATAGTTTGCATGCATGTCTCCCTTTCCTGCAACAACTTTACCGCTTTTCCATACTTTATTAACGTGATTAACACCATAGTGATACGGAACATATTTATAATTCGGCACGTCCCATAAAACAAGATCAGCACTTCTTCCTTCTAACAAGCTTCCAGCAACATCACCTCGTCCGATCGCATAAGCTGCGTTAACCGTCACCGCGTTCCAAATTTCTTCTGGTGTCATTTTTAGTCTGAGTGCAGCCAAGTTCATGATAAACTGAATATTTTCTGTTGGTGAGCTTCCAGGATTAAAATCAGTCGACAGCGTTACTGCCGCTCCGCTTGAAATCATATCACGTGCTGGTGCAAATTGATCTTTTCCTAAGTAAAAGGTCGTCCCAGGCAAAAGAACAGCAATCGTATCTGACTGACCGAGCATGCGGACGCCTTCCTTACTCGCTCCTACTAAATGATCTGCCGAAATCGCGCCAATCTCACACGCCATTTCTGTACCGCCGAGAGGATCAATTTCATCTGCGTGGATTTTCACGCCAAAACCAGCTGTTTTCGCTTTTTGTAAAAAGTTTCTAGATTGTTCAACCGTAAACACACCTGTTTCACAAAAAATATCTACGAATTCAGCTAAACCCTTGTTAGAGATTTCATTGAGCATAGATAACATCTCTTCTAAAAAGGCATCTGGTCGGCCTTTATAGTTTTCCGGAATGGCATGAGCTCCTAAAAAAGTGGAAACGAGATCTATGGGGTGAGCTTCATTCAGCTTTTTAGCCACTCTCAGTTGCTTTAACTCTGTTTCTTTATCAAGACCATAGCCACTCTTTACTTCCATAGTTGTAACCCCATATGTTAAACATCTGTTTAAATGAAATAATCCTTTTTCGAATAGAGCTTTTTCGCTTGTTTCTCTTGTAGCTTTGACAGTGGACAGAATTCCGCCGCCTTGTGCAAGAATTTCAAGATATGGAACTCCTTGCTGCTTCAGTGCAAGTTCATGTTCTCGTGATCCCCCAAATACAAGATGTGTATGGGGATCAACTAATCCTGGTGATAAAAGCTTTCCTGTCCCATCAATCGTTTCTTTAGCCTGTAAGTGAGCTGCTTCTTCTTGGGTGCCCACAAACGTAATCTTGCCACCTTTAATACCTATAGCCCCATTTTCAATGACCTTTAGTTTGTTCATTTCACTTCCGCGAAGTGGTCTTCCTTCACTGTAAGGAACGACAATCTGTGTAGCGAAAATTATTGTATCCAGCATCATTTACACTCCTCCATATTAGTCATTATTAAGTAAGTTAATCTGCACTGTACTCGCAACATGATCGCTTTTCATCTTGCTCTCGCAAGTAATTGTTTCCGTTTTAGGATGCTCGCTTTCCGGGGGGCGTGCGGTGAGCCACCTTGGCAGATTGCGCTAGCTGTCTCACCTGTCACGCTGATCCCCCAGGAGTCTCACACCTTGCACTCTATTCAATCGACAATGAAGATAATGAAAAAAATGGTTCAAAAGCAACAATCTTTTAGAGAAGACCCTTTAGAGAAGAACTTTATTTATTAAGCATCGGAAGGTCTACGCCTTTTTCTTTTGCTGTTGTAATGGCAAGATCATATCCTGCATCAGCGTGTCTAACAATCCCCATACCCGGGTCACTCGTTAACACGCGTTCCAATCTGTTTGCAGCCTCTTCTGTTCCATCTGCCACGATAACCATTCCTGCATGAAGGGAATACCCCATTCCAACACCACCACCATGGTGTACAGAAACCCAGCTTGCTCCATTTACCGCATTGATCATCGCATTTAAAATCGGCCAGTCTGCAACCGCATCACTGCCATCTTGCATCGCTTCTGTTTCTCGGTTTGGTGAAGCGACTGAACCGCAATCCAGATGATCACGTCCAATTACGATCGGTGCTGACAGTTCACCACTTGCTACCATCTCGTTGATAATTTTTCCAAACTTCGCACGCTCTCCATACCCTAACCAGCAAATACGCGACGGCAAGCCTTGAAATTGCACTTTTTCCTGAGCCATCTTAATCCATTTGCAGAGATGCTCATTATCACTGAATTCCCGCAAGATGACTTCGTCCGTTTTTCTGATGTCTTCAGGATCACCAGATAGCGCAACCCATCTAAAAGGTCCTTTTCCTTCACAGAAAAGCGGTCTGATAAATGCAGGAACAAAACCTGGGAAGTCAAAAGCATCTTTTACACCTTCATCAAAAGCGACTTGTCTGATGTTGTTGCCATAATCGAAAACGACAGCACCTTTCTTTTGCATATCCAGCATCGCTTTTACATGAATCGCCATTGATCTCTTTGACTTCTCGATATATTGGTCTGGGTTGCGTTTTCGAAGTTCTGCTCCTTCTTCCATGGATAAACCTGTTGGCAAGTAGCCATGTAACGGATCATGAGCCGATGTCTGGTCAGTTACAAGATCAGGAATCTCTCCTATCTCAATAAGTTTTGGTAAAAGTTCAGCTGCGTTTCCTACTAGTCCGATTGATAATGGCTCACCTTTTGCGGCATATTCTTTTGCCATCCTTAGTGCTTCTTCTAAGCTGTCAGTCTTTTTATCTAAGTATCTTGTATCAAGGCGGCGTTGAATTCTTGTTTCATCGACGTCTATCGCGATTACAACACCGTCGTTCATCGTAACGGCTAAAGGCTGTGCCCCCCCCATTCCACCAAGTCCTGCTGTTAGAGTAATCGTGCCTTTTAATGAACCGTTAAAATGTTTGCGGGCAGCTTCCGCAAACGTTTCATATGTTCCTTGCAGAATCCCTTGTGTTCCAATATAGATCCAGCTACCTGCTGTCATTTGTCCGTACATCATAAGGCCTCTCTTTTCTAGGTCACGGAACGTTTCCCAATTGGCCCAAGCAGGTACAAGATTGGAGTTAGCTAGCAGTACACGCGGTGCGTCTTTATGAGATTTAAAAACAGCAACAGGCTTCCCAGACTGAACAAGCAACGTTTCATCGTTTTCAAGCCTTTCTAACGTTTCTACGATTTTGTGATACGACTCCCAGTTTCTGGCTGCTTTCCCTATCCCTCCATAAACGACGAGCTCATCCGGATTTTCTGCCACTTGTCCGTCTAAGTTATTCATGAGCATGCGAATTGCAGCTTCTTGAACCCAGCCTTTTGCTGAAAGCTTTGTACCTCTTGCAGCTGATATAGAATGTTTTACGTTTGTCATGTAAAAAAACCTCCTTTTAGTGTGCTAACTTTTGAGTTTTTGTGCCAATTAAGATGTCATTCCAAGAGCCATCCAAAATCCACGAGGCCACAGCCTCCATATCACGGTGAAACATGCGGTCACATTGAATCGTCGGACAAACTTTTCTTCCGTGTTCATAAACTTTTTTCGTTTTTGGAGCAAGTTTTTCAGGTCCTCTAAAATCTGCTGCCTGCATGGCACAGATCAGCTCTACAGCAAGTACTCGTCGGGCATTTGCAATAATTTGAGCAGCATGTCTGGATGCAATCGTCCCCATACTTACATGATCCTCCTGATTAGCAGATGACGGAATAGAATCCACACTCGCAGGATGCGCTAATGTTTTATTTTCCGATACAAGTGATGCGGCAGCATATTGCATAATCATGGCACCAGATTCAAGTCCAGGGTTCGGGCTTAAAAAACCAGGTAGATCATTTAGCTGCGGGTTTACCATCCGCTCGATGCGCCTTTCTGAAATATTCGCCCACTCTGCTGCGGCAAGCTTTAAGAAATCCATCGCAAACGCAATAGGCTGGCCATGAAAATTTCCGCCTGAGATAATCTTGTTTCCATCATCAAAAATAAGCGGATTATCGGTTGCTGCATTCATTTCGATCTCCAGTTTTTCTTTTACATACCCGAGAACTTGCCAAGAAGCCCCGTGGACTTGAGGAATGCACCTTAAGGAATAAGCATCCTGGACCCTTATTTCGCCTTGTTTTGTCGTTAGTTGGCTGCCATCTAAGTAGCTTCGCAGCCTGCTTGCCACTTCTACTTGTTCTTTGTATCCTCTTGCAAGATGAACATCTTCATCAAAAGCATCTGTAATGCCTCTTAGACTCTCCGTCGTTAAGGAAGCGATCGCATCTGCCATAAGACCAATTCGTTCAGCCTCAAGAAAAGCTGCAATTCCTTGAGCGGTCATCGCTTGAGTTCCGTTGATTAATGCAAGCCCCTCTTTAGCTGTTAAAACGACAGGTTCGATTCCAGCCTTCAATAATGCGTCGTGACCGGTCATCCGCTCTCCCTTATAATAAGCTTCCCCTTCACCTACTAAGACGAGAGCTAAATGTGATAACGGAGCAAGGTCACCACTAGCTCCAAGCGAGCCTTGCTGGGGAACAACAGGATGCACGCCATGAGAGACGAGATCCAACAATCTTTCAATCACAATTGGACGAATACCAGACAATCCTTTTAAAAGGGCATTCGCTCTTAAGATAAGCATCAAGCGGCTAATCGTTTCTGGGAAAGGATCACCTATTCCGCAAGCATGACTGCGGATTAGATTTAACTGTAATGTTTCCACATCATCCCTAGATATAAATACGTCACTGAATTTACCAAACCCAGTCGTGATGCCATACACCACTTTTCCGGCAGAAACGATCTCTTCTACTGCTTTCCGGCTGTCAGCCACTTTTTTCATACTTTGTGGACACGCTTCTACAGCCTCGTTCTCATGCAGAATTCGTTTTATTTCTTCTATTGAAAGCGTATTTCCAGTTAAAGTAACCATGTTTATCCCTCTTTTTTTTATAGTCCCTTACCAAACAAAAAGAGCGCACTCAAAAGAAAACCTTTTGAATACGCCCCCTCATCACTAGTTACTATGGGCCATTTATTTAAATATGATTAATTCCAAGTCCGATCGCTTCATGCTCCAGTCCTTTTACAGGAGCTCCAATCGTTCCATAAAGTGCGACAGCAATCCAGTCGCCTTCTTCCTTTTTCTCGTAAGGGTTTCCACGAACAACAATAAAACGCAAACCCACCGTTCTAAGCACCGTTCCTAACTGAACCTGCCCTCTCGTCACACCATGAAAGGCTTCCATGATGGCATGATAGAGAGAATGTGTTTCCCGATAGATCCCGCTTTGAATCACATTTTCATTTTTGGCCGCTGTTTCAATGGCAGCTACTACTTTGTGTGAATCCATAGAACCGGCTTTGCCTGTGCAATACTTCCAGCCCTGTTCTTCAATCTGGGGCAGATAGCTCTCATCGAGTACTCCTAACATAGCCATCTTTCCAATAAGCTTTTCATTAGATAATGCCATATGAATGATTCTCTCTTTCTCTTACGACTAATAACTACTTACAGTGTATGCGTTTACATTTTGTCCGTCAATTCCCTTTCAACAACTTATCACGTCACTAGAGTAAAGAAATTCGGACGTATAATCTATCAATCTATCGGTAAAACTAGTTGTAAGAAAAATTAGAAATGAGGGTTGCAGGATGTTACATGTACAAAAAGAAATTACACTTGCTTCAATGGCAAGAACTCCGCAGTTTGAAGAAGATGTGAATGACTTTTTTATTGCCTATGACAAAGAACATAACCCTTTATTACTTTTACCTACAACAAAGGGTTTTCTGCCAGATGGACAACTATATGCAATCGCCTTTTTAAAAAAAGAAAACAATTCTTATCAATTTACACTCTCTGATAAGATTATGCCTTTTAATCTGGATCATGCCACACTCATTCATGATCAGCTTGGGTTCTTTTTTGGCCCACAAAACAATATGCTAGAAAGCTTTTTTAAAGGCGATACGTTCGGTGCTTATGTTGTTTGGTCCAAAAATATGGTAAAACAACTAATCAATGAGACGCTCCAAAATATGAATAATACTTCAGATGATAGACAGCGTGAAAAACATAAGAACCGTTTAACTCTTCTTCTGCAGGCATAAGACCATTTTTATGAAGATGATAGGTGTTCACGATCAGTCCCTTTCTTTTTATACTGTTTACGTATAAAGGTCGTTATAAACAAGAGAGGGATATAACTCACAGATAAATAAAAACCCGTAATGTTTGTATAACTGTTTAATACGTTAATTTTATAACGGTTGTCCAAGTAAATGCACATCCCAAGAATAACAGCTAATAAAGCAATCAGTGTGTAATGCTGACGAACGTTTAACATTAATTTCGCTACACGGCTCGAACACCAGATTGCCAGTGTAATGTTTGGAAGGATAACGAGACACCATATGGAAACAAAAATAAAATCAAAGCGTTCAACGAAAGATACTTGCACAATCTTAACCATAGACAGCGTCCCCCATATGTTTCGGGCAAGCTGTTCCTCACTGAAGAAGGCAAACGAAAACAATGTTACGAGAAGATACATCATAAACGTAAAAATATTGGCATGGTGAGCAAATTTTTGTGACTGTTTCGCATTGCGAATAAATGGATAGAAAACAAGCAATGTTTCAAAACCTAAGTAGCTCAACATCATATTTTTGGATGCTGTTAAATAATCTTTTAAGTTCTCATCAAAAACCGGCAGCAGATTGGAAAAGTGAGTGTATTCTAAAGGAGAGATCAACAAGAAGATCAGCCCTAACGGAATAACTACTCCTAAAAAGCAGATGCCTGTTACAGTCCGGAAACCAGCAACGACGACATAATACGCTAAAACGAGAAATACGATTGCAATTTTCCATGTATTTAGAGTGGGAAACATCCAAACTTGAATGACTTCGATATATGTTCTGAGTACGGTTATCGACCATAAAAGAAAATATAAAACAATAGCAAGGTTAAAGATGTTTCCAATTACGCCGCCAAACAACGTTTTATGAATCGTTACAATATCTCCATCGCCATTATCAAGAACATAATAGATCATCCAGATCAGAATATGAATATACACAGCTGCGATGATTACTGCAATCCAAGAATCATATCCTGCATACTTCGCAATAATTCGTTGATACCCTAATACCCCGACACCAATTTGTTCAGAATGCACAAGAAAGAACACTAGAAAGGGAGATACAAGAAACGCTTTTTTAATTTTTTGCAAATGCTCTCACCCTTTCCTATGACTGATTAAATCTTGTCTTATCATTCCCAACAAAAGTGCGATTATCCCATTATTAGCCAAAAAAAAGCTAACTCCAAAGGCAGTTTACAACCTTTAAGAGTTAGCTCTTTTGTTTTATCCTGTAAATACTTCACCGTCAGGATAACGTATATTTTCTTTTGTTTGTTTGGCAAGACTGAATGCAAGTGTCAGTGGTCCAAGCTTACCGAACACCATAACCGTACAAATCACGATTTTACCGATAAGAGTAAGGTCAGGTGTTAATCCCATACTGAGTCCAACGGTTCCAAATGCAGATATGACTTCAAAAAGAATGAGCATAAAAGAGGTATCTTTTTGCACATAGGTGACAAGAAACAAGGCAACAAAGATAAATAATATCGATATCGTCGTAATCGCTAATGCTCGATAGACTACAGCATTGCGAATAGTACGTCTCATGATGACCGTGTCTTCCTTGCCTTTTAAAAAGGCCGAAACGGTAAATAGAATCACTACAAAGGTTGTAAGCTTGATCCCGCCGCCTGTTGAGGTGCTTCCTGCTCCAACGAACATGAGCAGAACCATTAGTAGTGACGTATCTGGATTAATCGCTGTCATATCAATCGAGTTAAAGCCTGCCGTTCTCGGAGAGACTCCTTGAAAATAGGCTGCCCATAGTTTATCAGTACCCGTCAACATTCCCAATGTCTTCGGGTTATTAAACTCAAATAAATAGAAGAGCAATATCGCTAATATATTTATTACAAGCGTGGACATAATCATAACCTTTGAGTGCAGAGAAAGCTTTTTCCACTGACGGCTTACCCAGAGATCAACCAACACCGTAAACCCTATACCACCTGTAATAAAAAGGAGCGAGATCACCATATTTACCATAGGATCGCCAACATACCCCATCAATCCATCAGGCCAAAGAGCAAACCCTGCATTGTTGTAGGCAGAGATCACATGGAAGATGCTATAATAAACCCCTTTTAGAAATCCCATATCAGGAACCCATCGTAATGACAAGAAAAATACGGCTATCGCCTGTATACTGATCGAAAAGAGGAATAGATTTCGGACAAGCCTTATAACCCCACCGATCGAAGGCTGATTCAACGCTTCTTGCATCAAGACTCTTTGTTTGATCGAAATTTTTCTTCCCATCATAATAACGACGAGAGAAGCAAAGGACATAACGCCAAGTCCGCCCACTTGAATTAAAAATAAGATGACGATTTCACCAAATAACGTAAAGGTCGTACCTGGGTCTACAGTAGCAAGACCTGTTACTGTAGCCGCAGATGTGGCAATAAAAAAAGCATCGACCCAAGACAATGCTTTTTCATGTGCTACCGGTAATTTTAACAAACACGTTCCCATAAAAATCAGAAACAAAAAAAGCATGGCTAAGAATTGTGGCGGATTTAATTTTATCGGGTTGTGCAAAAACCGCTTAGAACCTTTTACATGCAGTGCCAAGGCTTACACTCCCTCATCCTCAAAGCGGTTGAGATCTTCATTACGTCCGATTACAACGAGAACATCTCCGTATGCAAGCTCTACGTCCGCAATTGGGGAAACCAGAATATCATCTCCACGTTTTATAGCAACAATATTACATCCAAAGCGTGCTCGAACGTCTAAATCAGTTAACGTTTGGTTGACTAGTTTATCTGTTACACCAATCTCAACAATGCTATGTTCCTGGGATAATTCAATAAAATCTATAATCTTCTCTGAAGAAATAAGCTGAGCTACCCGAAGTGCCATATCACGTTCAGGGTGAATAATGCGATCAGCTCCTAGCTTTTCCAGTACTTTATGGTGGTAATCATTTTGAGCTTTCACCCAGACTTTACCTACGCCAGCTTCTTTTAGTAATAAGGTTGTTAAGATACTCGCTTGAATGTCTTCACCGATTGAGACGATTACATGGTTGAAGTTTCTGATCCCAAGCGACTTCATAACCTTTTCATCCGTAGAATTTGCCTGAACAGCTTGAGTTGCACTAGTAGCAAACTCATTCACTTTTTCCATATCCTTGTCAATTGCCAGAACATCATAGCCCATTTTTGCAAATTCTCGGCAAATACTGCCTCCAAATCGTCCTAGACCAATAACGGCAAACTGTTTTTTCATAATTCTATTCTCCCCTTAAGCTCAATGAAGTTTTGCTTGGTGTTCTCTAGCCTTGCTGGTTAAGAGGCTAAAACTTCGTGTGAAAACAAAAAAAGACCACACAAAAAAGCGGGTCTGGTTATTCACCTTTTTGACCTCTCCAGTGACATGACGCTTACGGGGTTAGCTGTCGGATTAGGGATTGGAGTATCCCTTTTTGCAAAAAGCAAAATTCACCCCAAAAGAATGGTTCCCCCGTTTTACGGCCTTCTTTAATAGAAGAAAAAGCTGTAAATTCAGCGATCTAAAGCCTGCTAAATTTTGAATTACATATACTGTAATCCTCCATGTTTTAATTGTCAATCCATTTTTAACATGTTAACAAATACTTTACATATTTCCTGAAAATTGAAGTCCAATGACGATGAATCCAATCAGCCAAACGTATATAGCAAAGCCTTTAAGTGTCCCGGTCTGAAGCAGTTTGATCATCCATTTTACCGCGATATAACCGAACAGAGCAGATGCAACTGTCCCGACTAAAAGCGTGCTGTATGAGAGAGGTGGGGCCGTTCCAGTAAACAAGTCTTTTGACTGCAGTACAACTCCGCCCGCAATAGAGGGGATCGATAATAAAAAGGAAAAATATGCTGCGGTCTTTTTATCAATCTTACAGAACAGGGCAGCTGCAATCGTTAAACCTGATCTTGAAACCGCTGGCAGGATTGCCGCTCCTTGAAAGGTTCCAATCACTAGGGCGTCTCTGATTGTAATTTCTTCTACACCTTTATAACCATTGCGTTTGAAAGAATCTGCCCACCAAAGCAACAACCCTGTGATCAAAAATTCCCAGCCTACAGTAACCCCCGTTTTAGAGATCTCTTCAAAAAAATCCTTGAAAGCGAGGCCGATAATCGCAGTCGGAATCGTACCGACGATAAGAAGAATTCCCGTGCGGCTAAACGGCTTTTTCATAACAGACAATATCTCTTTTCCGTAAACGGTCATAACAGCTAGCAACGTGCCAATATGGAGCATACTATCGAGAAAAAGCCCCGCTTCTTCTAAATCAAATAACTGTCTGCCAAGCAGCAGATGGCCAGTCGAACTTACAGGCAGAAACTCAGTTAAGCCTTGTACGATCCCTAGAATAAGGGCTTCAAGCCAGTCCATAAAAAAATCCCCCTCTATTAGATTGTCTCGTACAACCTATTCATAAGGGGAATTTTGTATACCTTTTGTTTTTTGATAAGCGTCTAAATACCTTAGAGAGATTACACTAGAGGACGCCTGAAAAAAGACGGGCAAATGACTCTTTCGTCCTTTCCCAAAGACCTCTTTTATAGAATTCAACAGGACGCAATTTTGCAGATTCTTCAATATCTTCTTTATATTGTTCTACAAGATCATTTACAGAAGATGTGTTCAATAAGAATACATTCACTTCAAAGTTTAAATGGAAACTTCTCATGTCCATGTTAGCCGTTCCAATTGATGCTGTATCTCCATCAACAATAATGACTTTTTGGTGCATAAACCCTTTTTTATAAGAATAGATTTCAATGCCTGAGCGAAGCAGCTCAGGGAAATAAGAACGTGTTGCATATTGGGTTAAGAACCCGTCGTTGATCTCTGGTACCATCAAGCGGACTTGCACACCTTTTTTGGCAGCTACTCTCATGGCCGTTCGGATGGCCTCATTTGGAACAAAGTATGGCGTCGCAATCCAAATTGATTTTTCCGCACAAGAGATCAATGAATAATACAAATCACTCATAATCCCAGATTGCGTATCAGGTCCACTCGCCACCACATGAACGGTTCCGTCTCCATTACTTGCTATCGGTGTCGTTAAATGTGGATCTTCTAGCAAGTCCTCTCCACAAACATACTCCCAGTCCAAAAGAAAGATCGCATGCAAAACTTGAACCGCTTCACCCAGCATAACTAAATGAGTGTCCCGCCAAAAGCCGATTTCCGGGTCTTCTCCTAGATATTCAACACCCACATTCAAACCGCCGACAAATCCAATCTTGCCGTCAATTACAATAATTTTCCTATGGTTTCTAAAATTTAGTTTTTGGTTAAAGAATCCATATCTCACCGGCAGGAACGCTTCAACTAATATCCCGGCCTTCTTCATCCGATCGATATCATGCTGCTGCAAAGAAAGACTTCCTATCCCATCGAACAAAAATCTTACCTTCACACCTTCTGACGCTTTTTGAATGAGAATGTCGATAATTTCTTTGCCTAGCCGATCTGAGCGAAAGATATAATATTGGATGTGTATATATTCTTTTGCTGCCTGTAATTGTTTGATGATCTCTGGAAATGTCTCATTTCCGTTCTTTAAAATTTTAGTTGATGTAAACCGGTTTATTCGAGTGAGAGTAATATGATGGGCATGCTTCGCAAAACATACTTGATGCCTGTTCAAATCGCTAAAATCGGGTTTTTCATCCTGTTTGGATACCCGGATCCATTCATCCCTGTCGTTTTTACGCTTCGATTTAAACAAATGGCCTTTCAAGTACAGCTGACCTGAATACAGATAAAACATATAGCCTATAAAAGGAAATAAGATTAAAACATAAATCCATAAAAGCGTATGCTGTGCTGTTCGATTTTCCAGCATTAAAGAATAAATCGTATATAAAATAACCGCAACATACAGGAGCCCAAATGCTGTTTTAATAATTACATATCCATCTGCAATGAAAACGATGTATAGTGAGATCAGTAATAATAAAGTGAGAAAAAATTCCCAGATACGTTTCATGCCATAGCTCCTTTTTCTCAATCTGTTTTATTCTCTTCTTTATTCCCTTCCACTTGCAATTAAAACAAGCGTACCTCTCTTTTTATACCATTTTTGCTTACTATTTGCAGTATCCATACATGTTATGAACGCAAAATCTCAAAGTAATGACACTTAAGGTATTTTTCCTCTATAAGGTAACGTTTCGATGAGTCGAAACAAGGACCCTTTTATACATGAGGGGGTATTCTGAATTGAATTCATATGTGCAATCCACAAAATTCGGGCTCCAATCCAGAAGTTTTAGGCTTGAATCCAAAAATTTTAAGCCTCAATCCACGAGTTTTTATTATTTATCCACGAGTCGACATTTTTCGACAAGCCCAATCAGGAGGATACCCTCATTACAAAAGACTCCAGAGGGGATAACCCTTCTGGAGCCAGTCTCGTTTACTCAGCATTCACATCTTTTTGCTTCCAATAGTATTCTGCAACGGCTTCTGCAACCGCTTCTGCACTTCTGTAGAGCTCATCCATATTATTATCGACTCCACCAAACTCAATTAAGATGGCATTTTCAGATAAATCCTGGTTGTAAACACCATTCGTGCCTTCCGATTTATTCTTTCCGATGACTGCCCTGCTTAAGCTTGGGTATTTTTTGTTTAGGATATTATGAATTTCTTGTGCCATAATCTGGTTTTTTTCAAAGCTGGGATTGCCTTTACCGATGACAAACAGTACTTTAGCATAGGATTTTCCATTTATCGTAGCCGTTGTCGTTTTTCTTCGGGAGGAGTCTCGGTGGAGGTCAAAGATTAATTGCAGATCAGTATTGCTTGCCAGAGCACTCTGCACTAATGTTCTCGACATCGGATAGCTCTTACGGTAGTCCGCATTATTCTTTCTTAATAATGCCGTCATATCTGTCATGTCTACGGAAGCACCGATTCCTCTTGATTCAAGTTCTTCACCTAGCTTTTTCCCTACCATCGTGATATTCACTTTGGAGTGGATGGCATGATCCGGATTCGTTACACCTTTCAAGTGGGGTAAGAACGATTCCCAGCTGTGAGAATGATAAATATAGGCTACTTTTTTCCCGCCAGTTGTTTGACCTGGTGGATTTTGCGGTTCGGAAGGTTCTGGATCCTCGAGCCTTTCAATATCCTGTACTTCTGCATCTTCACCGCTCAATAGCAATTCCATCGGTGGCGGTGATTCGTAACCGATGTTCGTGTAATCGGTACCTTCTCCGGCAACGATGATTGTTGAATCATAAAGAGCGAATCCAGGTAATTCATTGCCTAGTAAGCTGCGGATGTCCCCAGGTTTAATGCTTGTTGTCAGCTCTAGCAATATGCTTGATAGCGCTGGCGGTTCACTCTCCTTTGGAAGCTCTTGAGTAAAATAGCGGTTTTCCCAGCCTATAAAATAGACGAGTGCTTCTCCTGAAAACTCCGTTAACCACTTGTGCATGGTCGAAGAACTCAACCTGTATTTATGCTCGAAAGATGTGATGAAACTCGTGGCAATCACGATAAACAGCATGGCTCCTGCTAATAAGATGGGCAAACGTTTCATATTTACTTGCGGGGTTAGCATATCTCGTCCTCCACTTCATAAATCGTTTCTATCACATCCTATGCAGGTGCAAAATCAAATAGAATAAAATCTATGAAAAAATAATAGAGGCGCTTATGGTTGATCCTACTCCTCTGATAAAAGCAAAAAACCAGCTAAAATCAGCTGGTCTTTGTTGAAATCATGTAACTTTCTTCTGTTGGGTTTCCATTGGCTAGCTTTTCATAAATATTAATAAACATGCCTAATTCTTCTGGAGACAAATGGTTGAGATAGTTGCTGATAGAGTCCACTCTCTCATTTTCTGCTTCTCGTAAAACTTCATTTCCTTCTTCAGTAATTTCAAGGTATACGATTCGCCTGTCGAGGTCACTTCGATATCGTTGTACAAACCCTCGTTTAAACAAACGATCCGCTCCGACAGTAATAGCACTTGGCTTAACACCCATATATTCAGCTAATTTTGATACGGTCCATTTATTTCTTACACATAACGTTTTTAAAAGTACAAATTGTGTTTTCGTTAACTCTTTTTCAATCGCAATATCTGGGTGTAACCGTTTTGACACGATGTAATGTACTCTTTCCAATCTCTCAACATAGGATTTCAAATCCTTATTCCCCATACTGTGAACCTCCAACCTAGTTGTAATGTCGAGCCTTATACTAACATTATACAAGAATTTTCATAACATTTGAACTATTTTTTACAAATAATATGTAAAACGATTGACAAATGGTATATATTAACAGTATTATGCATTTAAATAAATTTGAACGTTTAAGGAGTTTTAAACATGCAGGAAATTTATTATATTAGGGAAATTGAACAGTTGAAGGTTATCAGTGATCCGCTTCGCATTAAAATTATGTGGGAGCTCATAGATGAGGCCAAGACTGGCAAGATGTTAGCAGATATTTTAGAGGTCCCAGCCCCTAAAATTCATTACCACCTAAAAGAGATGGAACGTGTACGTTTATTGACGGTTGAAAGAACGGAAGAAAAAAACGGAATTATACAAAAGTTCTACAGACCTGTTGCAAAGTCTTTTTCGATTGAAGAAATTCTTCCTGATCAGCGTCACGCTGTCAAAGATGAATTATCAGATGCATTAAAGGAAAACATTCTCGTGTCATTAGATAAAACAAAATCGATGATTCGGAAGTTAGATCCTGAAGTTCTAAGCCATACAGATTCACCCCTGAAATTTGGTTACAGTCATCTGAAATTGTCACCTGAGCAGCTGAAACAGCTTCATGAGATGTCAAAAGAAATTTCCGAACTGATCTCTGAGTTCAAAAAAAACGAAACGGAAGACGGTGAAATGTATCACTACCTCATGCTTTCGTTTCCGTTAAAAGAAACGCCATATCCAGAAGAGGGGATGGATTGAGATGACACAAGTATCCGCAATAAGTGAACAATCTGTAAAAATGGTGTCTCTTTTTAAACAGCGGTCTTTTCTATTCATCTGGGCAATCACGATATGTTCTTCCTTTTCCATCGCAATCTTTCAATTTTCCCAAAGCTGGTACGTTGTTAAAACACTCGACAAAGAAGCTTCGTTAGGGATTGTTTTTATTGCAGCAAATGTTCCGAGAATCTTATTTATGGCAGTCGGCGGCGTCCTAGCAGACCGAATGAGCCGGACAAAAATCTTATACATCTCCAACTTTTTAAGAACGCTCTTACTTTGCGGTCTGCTCGTACTGCTTGCAACAGGACATCTGTCTCTTCTATCCTTAATTATTTTCGGCTTGTTTTTCGGAGCATTAGATGCATTTGTTTGGCCAGCAAACGGCTCATTATTGCCAAACATCGTCGATGATTCTCAGTTAACACGTGCTAATTCGGTGATTCAAACCACACAGCAAAGCTCACTCATACTAGGTCCGATGATCGGTGGACTGCTTGTTGCCAGCAGTGGCGGGTATTTGCTTTCATTTGGAGTACCAGCTGTTATGTTGTTCCTTTCAGCGATACTCGCTTTTTTATTGAACGTGCCTGCTTCTGACACTTCAACTCACAAGAAACCAGGAATGTGGCAATCCATCAAAGAAGGCTTGGATGTCGTGAAACAATCTTCATTTTTAAAAGCGCTTTTCTTAAGTACGATCTTCTTAAACGTTTTTGTTATTGGACCTTTGATGATGGGGCTGCCAATCTTCGTCAAAAACGTTTTGAACGGTAATGCCCTCGACTTTAGTTTTATTGAAGGATCGATGGCAGCAGGCATGCTCGTAAGTTCGGTTATCATCGGGATATTAAACATCAAACGAAGACGAGGACTAATGGTTACATCCTCCCTGTTTACAATGAACATTTTCTTTTTTCTCTTTAGTCAAAGTTCCACATTATATGTATGTATGCTTACGATATTTTTTATTGGCGTAACATTTCCAGCCACGAACATTCCGCTTATCTCCGCGGTTCAATCTTCCGTTGATAAAAAGATAATGGGCAGATTGATGGGACTTTTGACTATGGCAAGTATGGGACTCGCACCTCTTTCCCTTGCCGCAACATCCATACTGATTTCCTATGGCCTCACGATTGATAAAATAATGGCTGGTGGAGCCCTTTGTTTAATCGTTGTAAACCTTTTAATTATGTGGAAGTTACCCGCTCTAAGAAAAATGGAATAGAATGAGGGAAATAGGTGAAAGACATAAAAAGGGCTGGCTTCTTAAGATGCAAAATCACCTCTTGAAGCCAGCTTATGCAGACAAGGAATTGACTCAATAATAGTAAAAAACAAAAAATTACATGAATGCCCATGGCACTTGTCCATACCATTTGATACCAGAGTACATATAGTAGGATTGTGAGATATTAATCTCTCCTGTTGGCACCAGCCAGCAGAGCAATTCCCTACCCCCCATTTCTTCATCATGCGTTCGGTTTTCTTTACCATAATCCTATTTTTGGGATTATGGTTTTTTTATGGAGTTTGACGTTAGCCTTCTATCATCACTGAACTGAAAATACTTATTTAGATGCCCTGGAAGTTCACCTTTTTGAAAAACATACTGAATATCTTGGATAGGAATCTCAAGACGGGACAATTCAGGATACAACGGCAATATCTCCTTGGGTTCATACGACTGCTGATAGCTCGTAACCGCTTCATTCGTATCTTTTTCAACCGAAATTCTATAAGCATGAATCTCTTGAATTTGTTGTACCATCATCAAATATTCCGCTTTTAACCGTTCTAGCTGGTCAATTTTTTTCTCCATACTATTTTTAGCAGCATCAAGCTCTCTATCACGTGATGAATAGACCGTTTTAAGATATTCAGACAAGCGGTCGTCTCTATTTTCTTTCAAATAATCGACCTGTTCCATTGCTGCACGCTCTTTTTCCATTACAGCAAGATATTGATTCTTCGTTTCTGTTAGATGCTCCATCGTTACTTTTGAATTCCTAACTCCATACGAATTCAACAAATCTTCATATTCTCTAGAAGCCCATTCTTTTTGTTTATGTAATTGCTGCCACTTTTCGTGTGCTGCCGCAATATCTTTATCGTAATCTTTCTTCATCTGTATAAAATGATTCAACTCAGGATACATAACTATCTCCCTTCGACTTTCACTACTATAGTATTCGAGAAGGAATTGGATTTATCGTCTCGAATAGAAAATAACAAACGTATTAAAGAGAGGTATACCCTATTGAAAATTGTAATTGTGCGCCATTGCCAAGCTGAAGGTCAAGAAAGTCATGCTCCTTTAACTGAAAAAGGAAAAGAACAAGCAAAAGAACTTGCGTCATTTCTAAATCCCTACCCATTTGACCTCATCCTATCCAGTCCATTCTTACGGGCTATTGATACAATCAAACCGTTTGCCGAAATGAAACAGTTGAATATCGAAACCGACGACAGACTCAAAGAGCGGATTTTGTCCGCTCAACACCTTCCCGATTGGAGGAACCTTTTAAAACGTACATATAAAGAAGAACATTTAACCTTTCCAGGGGGCGAATCGACTTATGAGGCAAAACAGAGAGTGAAGTCACTCATAAAGGATATACAAAATAAAACCGATCGTTCTGTTTTGCTTGTTACTCACGGAAATCTGATGAGCTTAATGATCAACCTTTTTGAGCCTTCATTCGGATACGAGGAATGGGCACTCCTATCAAACCCCGACGTTTACTCGGTAGAGCTCTCAAATCATACAGTAACCAAGTTGTGGGTGTCTTAATCTGGTAGTTACTTCCAGACCCCCACCCCTCCTACAAAAGTCCCGAAACCTGTTTACGTAAGATAAATTATTGGGAGGGAATCATCATATGAAAAAGTTAGTTGTAGCATCAGTACTTGGCGCTTCCCTATTCGGCGCAAATGCAGGAATTTCAGAAGCGGCATCTTGTCCGTTTGTTTCTTATAATCATGAGCCTCAGCAGCAGCAAACTGCTCCGGCACCAGAACCACAGCCTCAAGCTGCTCCAGCTCCACAAAAGCAAGCAGCTCCAGCTCCGGCACCTGCTCCTGCTCCACAAAAAGAGCAAGCTCCGGCACCAGCTGAAGAACCAAAGGCTGAAGGAAATGCAGAACTTACAGCAGATGAGCAACAAATGCTTAACTTAGTCAACCAAGAGCGTGAAAAGCAAGGATTACCAGCTTTAAAAGCTGATCCAGAATTAACAAAAGTAGCTCGCGTTAAAGCGAAAGACATGATCGACAATAATTATTTTGATCACAATTCACCAACTTATGGTTCACCATTTGACATGATGAAGCAATTTGGTGTTGAATATCGTACAGCTGGTGAAAACCTTGCAGGTAACTCTTCTGTAGAAGGTGCTCACACAAGCTTGATGAACTCTCAAGGTCACCGTGAAAACATCCTTAAATCTGACTTCACGAACGTTGGTATCGGAGTAGTTGACGGTGGACAATACGGTAAAATGTTTGTTCAAATGTTTAAAGGATAATGAATAATAAAAAGCTTTCCTAGTCAGGAAAGCTTTTTTACATATTTTGATTAACAGGTAGTGAAATAAGAAAATTTGTGCCTTTTCCCTTTTCACTCTTCACATCAATTTTTCCGTTATGATGTTTGATAATATTATTGCTGACCATTAATCCTAATCCAGTACCTTCATTTTTTGTAGTGAAGAAGGGTTTGCCAATTTTCTTAAGGATCGCTTCATCCATCCCGCATCCAAAATCACGTATTTGAATTTGTACATACTCATGATCAGCACTCATTCTCATTTTCACTTCAACGTACATGCCTATTGAAGAAGCTTCAATCGCATTTTTAATAAAATTAATAAAAACCTGTTTGAGCTGCATGGGATCACAATAAATGAGCGGTAGTTGTTCCTCAAACTCAGTTCTGATCTCAATATTTTTTATAATAGCCTGGGTGTTTAATAAATCGACCGTGTCTTTTATAATCTCCTCAGCGCTAGCCAGATCAAAGTTTTGTGTATTGCTTTTTGATAGCACCAAAAATTCTTTTATAATGTGCTCAATCCTGTCAACCTCAGATAAAATGATGGATAAATACTGATTATAGTCATTTGTTTGATTTTGAATCAGCTGAACAAATCCTTTTAGAGAGGTTAACGGATTTCTGATTTCATGTGCGACGCCTGCGGCAAGTTCACCAACAACATTGAGCGTCTCTGCTTTCAATAGTTTTTGTTCTGTTAACTTTTGATCCGTGATGTCTTTTAGAACAGTCACATGTAAATCATCGACGACATCCCCCTGACAAGTATATTCGATCTCTTTTACGAAACCATCTGGTGTTCTGTAACGAAATTCGCCAGAAATCTTTTTGCCAACCATCATTTCTTGCCATTTTTTTCTTATGACTTCTCTTCCATTTTTCATAAAAAACAACTCTGCACTTTTTCCAATCAACTCTTCTTTTGAGAGGTGAAGCAGCTCACACGCTCTTTCGTTTACTTCTACGATCTCCATATTTGAACGACATAACACGATTGCCTCAAGCACATAGTTAAACAGTTGTTTAAACTTCCTCAAATTTTTTTCGTCAGCTGTCTCTTGTTGATCCTGCAAACGAGTCATATAAGAAGTTCCCACTACTTCAATCGCCTCATGATCCTGTCGTGAAACGGGATACAACGTTGTTCGGACTTTTTTATCATTTAAATCGATATCAGCGATTTGGATTTCTCCAGAAAAAGCTCTTTCTAGGTGGGATGTCCAATCCGAAATCAAATCTTTTGAATATAGATCATGAAGTTTTGATCCTGGCAAAGGTTTAACTGAAATTCCTAATACATCAAGCATTGCCCCTGCAGAATATGTATATGAATAAATACCTTTTGTTTCTCTTTTCAGTCCAAATAGATGGATGGGGCAATGTGACAGTGTCGTATTATGAAAATCTGCAATACGTCTTATTTCAACATCTTCATACTGCTTGTTCATCAAGTAGTCCCCTTTTTCTTACAGAATCTGATACATGGGCTGGGCTGTTATGTTTATAACTGGACACTTATGTTTTTTTCGCTAATACCTTTATTTCGACAAAATGACATTTTTCCCTATTGGTCAACTTTCCCATTTTTTCAATATGCTGATACGGGTCTTTAGAAGGAGATTTCTTACATAACTATCGATGCTTTTCGTACAATTACTCCCATTACTGCTGTCGAAGACAACAAAAGCTTTATAACATACGCTGTTATTTCATACTGTTGATTTCTTCCTCCAAAAAATCATAGTTCATAGGACCTATGTGCATTTTTCTGATTATTCCTTGTGTGTCTATAAAATAACTTGTTGGAATCGAAACAGCTCGAAACTGTTTTCCAATGGTGTTCTTCTCATCCAAAGGAATCGGAAATGTGAGCTGATATTCTTCAACAAATTCACGAATTTTTTCTGGTTTTGTTTCAGAATACGCTAAGTTAATTGCTACGATTTCAACATCTTTTTGTTTAAAATCATTATAAAAACGCTGCATTTCCGGCATCTCTTCTCGGCAAGGAGGACACCAAGTAGCCCAGAAGTTTACTATCACTTTTTTTCCTCTCAAATCCTTCAGAGAAAGTGAATTTCCATCCAACGTATTCAGTGTAAAATCAGGAGCTAAACTGCCAGGTTTTAATCCTGTTTGATTTTCTGAGGACGTCTCGTTTCGTGATTCTGCTTCCTCATTCTCTTTTTGAGTTGTATATAAGGCAAGACCTATAAGGGCTGCAAAGACTATGATGATCAATACTGGTTTTAGTTTCAATGAAGATCCCTCTTTTCTTTTTTTTCTTAGTATAGAAGAAATGCTGTTCTTACCGCAAAGGGTCCAACTTCTTTCTAAAAGCCTGTTTACGTAAACTATGTCGCTCTTTAAAGTAGTTGAAAGCAGTTGGTTTTCGTCGCCCTGTGGAAAGCGAGCAACCTGGAGCATAAATGAACTACTTTAGACGAGAAACTATGTATGCTACTACAGCCTTTAGGAAGAAGCCTTTAAAAAAACAACAACTTAAGTTGTAAGTTGTTGTTTCTGCAGGCATTTATAATTCAGAAGCCATGACGATCGTACCTTTTGGCTGTTTGCTATCTGGCGTAGGTTCGTGTGAAATAGCTACAGCATCCCAATTGTGCTCACCAGGGAATGTTACAGGAAAGACAACAGCACCATTTCCATTCTCATCAGGAGTAAAGGTTCCAGCTCTGAATTTCTTGTCTCCTTCAATGAGCCAAACTTGGTACGTTTCAGTTCCTTGTACTTGTGTCATATTATTTGTATGCACAACAAGCTTCATCGTTTGATCATCTTGTACCATGGAGGCTACGCCTGTTGATTTCGTTTCTTCAGAAGCAAGCTGTACGGTTTTAAACGTTTTATTTATTGGCTCTTCTATTGCTTGTTCATTCTTATCATTTTCAATAAATAAATAAGCATTTGTACCAAGCGATAAAAGAAGTCCTGCTGCAAGCAAGCCAGTTATCCATGTTCTTGGTCTCTTTCTACGAATAGGTGATACAGAAACCGTTTCAGCTGATTTGTTTTTCTGGTTGATCGGTTTATCATGATCTACAGCTGTACCATCTTTTTTATCAGATGTAACGTTGAACAATATACGTTCCTTCATTCCGAGGGGAGGCTCTACTTCTTCTGATAAATATGGAAGATCGGCTGTGAGCTCTTGCCATTCGGCTAATTCTTCCTGACATTCAGGACATTGATTTAAATGAGCTTCAAATTCTTCTTTTTCTCTTCCCACTAACTTGTCATTAAAGTAATCCAGCAGGTTATCGCATTTTTTCTGCTCCATATTTATCCCCCCTCTCATCTGAATAAATCTTCCTCAAATGTTTCAGTGCAAGCCGTACTCTTCCTTTAACAGTGCCAAGAGGAAGATTTTTCTTATCAGCAATATCGGCCTGTGAATACCCTCTAAAGTAGAACAGATCGACAATATCTTGCTGCTCTTCCGTTAATGTAGCTACCGCTTCTTTCAGCAATGTTCTTTCCTCATTCCAGGTAACGGTCTCTTCTACACTTTCAGCACGCTCATAATCGATATCTCTCTCTAGTATTTCGACTTCATTTTTATTTTGTTTGCGTATTAAATCAATACAGGCATTTCTCGTAACTGTTAATATCCATGAAGAAAATTTCCCTTTTTCCTCTGTATAGATCCCTTTTTTCCGCCACAGTTTCATAAAAACATCCTGAACAGCCTCTTCAGCCATTTCCTTTTGCTTCACCATTTTATATGAAAAAGAAAACAACAGTTTTTCATAGCGGTCATATAACCGTTCAAGGGCTTCTTTATTTTCTTCTTGAACTTGTAGATAAAGTTCCCAATCAGAAAGTCTACCCATCTTTGTCTCCTTTACTGCACACAGAATAGTTACATAATAACAAAATGAGGCAGTATTTGTCTTTTATTATGATGGATGTATAAAGCTTACGTATGTATGAATCATTTGGATCACTACTTTTTCCATCATTTTTCATTAAGTTTCCCCTATTCTTTCCGATATAAAAGAATATCTAACACTTACAGATAAATGTATTTAGAAATTAAAAGATAAAGTGAGGAACACCAAAATGGATCGCACAAGTTTTATAGGGGTTATACTCGGAATTATTGCTATTGGTGTAGGAATGGTATTAAAGGGAGTAAGCCCGGTATCATTACTAAACCCGGCAGCATTATTAATTATTTTTGCAGGTACTGCTGCAGCCATTTTAATTGCATTTCCAATGAATGAAGTAAAGAACATACCGACTCTGTTTAAAATATTGTTTAAAGAACAAAATCTGATTGATATGAAGGAGCTTGTATCTGTCTTTATTGAATGGGCTACAATAGCGAGAAAAGAAGGCTTGCTCGCTCTTGAACCAAAAGCAGATGAAGTTGACGATCCCTTCCTGCAGCAAGGTATTAAGATGATTGTTGATGGTCAGCCGCCAGAATTTATTAAAGACGTACTCATGAAAGACCTAGAAACCATGGAAGACCGCCATGCAAGCAATGCCACGATTTTCACCCAAGCAGGTACATATGCTCCAACTCTTGGAGTATTAGGAGCGGTTGTTGGTCTTGTTGCAGCTTTAAGTAACATGAATGATATTACAGCACTTGGTCATGCGATATCAGCTGCCTTTATCGCAACTCTGTTTGGGATATTTTCCGGATATGTACTATGGCATCCTTTCGCGAATAAGCTAAAACGCAAATCAAAAAAAGAAGTGATGATCAAAGAAATTATGATCGAAGGTCTCTTATCCATTCAAGATGGAACTTCACCCAAAATTTTAGAAGAAAAACTCTTAACCTATATTCCGACTAGTGAACGCGATCAATATAAAGCGGGTGGTACAGTTGGCTAAAAAACACAAACATCATGAAGAACATGTAGATGAAACATGGCTCATACCTTATGCAGACATGCTTACATTGCTTCTTGCTCTTTTTATTGTTTTGTTTGCAATGAGTGAAATTGATGCTAAAAAATTTGAACAGATGGCTAGTGCGTTTCGAAACGAATTCACAAGCGGAACGGGAGTCCTAGAAGAACAAGCACCCATCCCAACACCTGACTCTACTCCGGTACCGGATGCTCAGCAAGACGTTATTTCAAAAGAAGAGAAAGAGCGGCTTGAAGAAGCAAAGAAAGAATTAGAAGCCTTAGAGAATTTACAAAAAAGAATTAATGCCTATATTCAAGCCAATAATCTTACTACAAGTCTTCAGACCCAATTAACAGAAAACGGGCTCTTAATCACCATTTTAGACAATGCTTTATTTGATTCAGGCAGTGCAACCGTAAAACCAGGCTCTAGAGAGATCGGTAAAAAGCTTTCAGACCTGCTCGTTACGAACCCTCCAAGAAACATTGTGATTGCCGGTCATACCGACAATATACCGATCAGCACGGCAAGTTTCCAATCAAACTGGGAACTTAGTGCCCTTCGCGGCATCAACTTTATGCGGGTTTTGCTCGAGAATCCTGCACTAAAACCGCAGCAAGTAAGTGCCAGCGGTTATGGAGAGTACAGGCCGAAAGCAGATAACAAAACAGCTGATGGCAGAGCTAAAAATCGCCGAGTTGAAGTTTTAGTGTTGCCAAATGTGAGCTTACAAGCAGTAAAATAACGGATAAAAAAAGAAGCAGGCTCCTAATCGTGGTTATTGACCACAGATTGAGCCCGCTTCCTTTTTATTTTTGTTCTTTTTGGATGGTATTGCTCGTATTAAAGCTCTCTAAAAAATGGATACGTTCAAGCATTGTAGGATGACCGTACAAAAACCATTTAACAATCTTAGGCGGGTTTACTTCACTTAATGAAACAGTAGCCAATTCCTGAAAAGCCCCTACTGCAGCCTCTTGGTTTTTTGTCATCTGAATCGCATAAAGATCAGCATCTCTTTCTGCTTTTCTTGACACAGCATTTTCAATGGGAGATACAGCGAAACTTAATAGTGAGAAAATTAAGAGCAGAGCCGGTAATGCAGCAAGGTCTCCTACCCCTTTTATCCCCCACGTTTTTCCGTACTTTTCTACCCATCTGCGATAAATCATATTTCCAAGCCATAGGCCCAAGAAAGATAACACAATCGATGATAGTAAGTTCCAATATAGATGGTCCATCACATAATGGCCGATTTCATGTGCCATAACGAACAATACTTGATTATCCGTTAACTTATTTAATGTGGTATCCCATAGGACGATTCTAAGATTAGAACCGATTCCGTTAACGTAAGCATTCAATGCATTCGTTTTTTCTGACATGTTCACTTCATACACATTTTCAGCTGGTATATCCGCTTTATCAGCAATATCAAGAATCTTTTCTTTTAATACTTCATCCTGAAGCGGATAAAACTTGTTATACAACGGATCGATCACAACAGGCTGAATAAAATAAAGGAACAGGGTAAACGGAATAGATAATAGCCAGGCATAGAGCCACCATCTCTTTTCGTTCCGTTTGATGAGCCAGTACATGACTGCGACCATAAGCGTTGTTAATACCCAGCTGATCCAAAAGTCAACGAGCCCATCTCTCATCCAGCTGTGAAACGACTGTACAGAAATTTTATATGATTTGGAAATGGTAAAACTGTAGTAGCGTAACGGAAACGTTAAAAGCCAGCTTACAAACGATAATAACAGTACGTAAACGCCTGTATGAACAATTGAAAATTTCGTTAACCCACTCGACGCTTTACGAAACCAGCCTGACAGGCCAAAACCTAACACAAACAGATAGATCAACCATTCAAGAGGCACAGATATAAAGTATAGAAAATCTTTAATTCTCGAGAAATCAGTACTCAACTCCAGTTCCCGATCGGTCATAAACATCGCTGGGTCTGCAGCAGATCCTTTTAAATGTACCGGAAGTGCCGATTCAGCTCCTTGGAAGAGGTAGTACCACATTAACGCTCCATAAATTGCGAACCCCACCAAAAATAACATGGATTTTTTCAAAACGTATGCCCCCCTTTAATACCTACTATAAAGTGTAGGGCAATTTGTCCAAATTAGAACAAGCTTTAAGATATATTTTCGAAAATCTCCTTAGAAAGCGTTCGCTAATGTACGGATAACCAACAAGTTCTCATGCTGTACCTCATGTTTGTTCTGCTGAATATAGATCGCCTTTAACCCCATCAGCAGAGCAGGTGCGATTTCGTTCATAAAATTATCCCCAATGGAAACTGCCTCATGAGGGTTGATCTGATACTCATTTAGAATGTTTTCTATTTTTTCTTTCGTCTTTAATGGTTTTTGTCCTTCTGTGTGAAGGGCATGAAAGATTCCATCAAGTTCAAGCTCATGTAAAAGTCTCTGAACATCCTCTCTTTCGCTGTTGGTTAAGAGAACCAGTTTTTTTGTTTGCTTTAAACGAAGCAAAGCTTGCTTTAAACCTGGTGTTTTCGTTAATTGAAAATGGTCTGTTACCATATATTCTTTTGTCGCGTTATAGCATTCCCACGTGTCGCTTTGCTTTAAACCATAATGCATAGCAGTCGCATAAGGCAGCCACCAGCCATCTCCAATGGCTATCAGACGTTCAAAATCATATACCAGATCTCCTCTGTATTCTTTCTTTATTTGCTCCTCCGTCCACTCTTCTCCATCGAAGGAAGTGACTTTTGTTACCTGAAGGCTCATAGGATCTACCGAAACGCTCGTATCATTTTGTATATCATACACCTTACCGATCGCAACAGGGTGAGTTCCGTTCTTCATACTTTCATAAGTATCCCAAAACGCTTGACTCTTTTCTTCAGGTACTCTCTTCTGCATCAGTCTGCAATAATAATCAAAATGATCGGTGTCTTCATAAAGTGTCCCGTCCAAATCAAATAGTAATAACTTTGCATCATCAATGATATTTCTCAAAATAGCATCCCTCCTTTTATCATTTTAGATTTCTCCTTTTAAAAAAGTAAAGGGAAGACCGTTGACAGGATTTTACTAATCTTGTATGTTAAAAGTGTACTATACACATTAATACACATATAGTATTTAAAGGTGGGATAAAATGATTTTGAATTTAGATCCCCGAAGCAATACACCCATATGGGAACAAGTTGTCCATCAAATTAAAGAACTGATTTTGAAGGAAATTTTGTTGCCAGAAGATAAGTTGCCTTCGGTTAGAGAATTATCAGCAACTCTCTTAATCAATCCAAATACAGTAAGCAAAGCGTATCAGGAATTAGAACGACAAGGGATTATAGAAACATTGCGGGGAAAAGGAACTTTCGTATCTGCCTCTTTTACCCCTAGACAAGATGAGCAAAAAATTCAAGAAATGAAACAGCAGCTCAAACAACTGGTTATTGATGCTTCTTATTTAGGCATCGATCACCTTACGTTATCAGAATGGATGAAGAAATATTCAAAAGAGCTTGGAGGGAAAAACGATCATGCTGAAAGTGAGTAATGTCAGCAAGAAGATAGATGGCCGGTTTGTTTTAGAGGATGTGAACATGACGTTACAGCCTGGAACGATTGCTGGAATTGTTGGACGAAATGGTGTTGGCAAATCCACACTGCTTCGAACGCTCGCTGGCATTCTAGATCCTGATCATGGACATGTGAGTTTTCAAGAAAGAGACATCCATATAAATCCGGAAGTCAAACAGAAGCTGACCTATGTTCCTGATTCTACGGAAATCTTAAAGTCTTACAATGTAAAAGAAATTGTCATGCTATATGATGCGATTTATAAAGATTTTGATGTGATGTATTTCTACTCACTGATGGATCGTTTTAAACTGCCTAAAAATAAAAAACTCAGAACGTATTCAAAAGGGATGAAGGCTTTATTTCTTATCCTTCTTTCTTTCTCAACAAAAGCAGAGTTTATTATTCTAGACGAACCTACAAACGGGCTAGATCCCATCGTAAAAAGAAGCATCCTTCAGTTTATTATTGAAGAAGTAAGCGAGCGGCAGCTTTGTGTGCTGATCTCAACCCATCATCTTGAAGAAGTTGAAAAAATAGCGGATGTCCTCATCATGATGAAAGAAGGAAAAATTGAATCGACAACATCCATTGAAGATGCGAAAACATCGTACCGGAAAGTTCAAGTCGTATACAAGCAAGCTTTGCCGGAGAAAATCGCAATTCTGAATTCTGTTTCCATTCTCTCTCAAACAGGCAGAGTGTACACGTTGATGATCAAAGGAAATATTGAGGCAACACTCGCTGCCATGCATGAAGAAAAACCATTATTACTTGAAGAGCTTCCTTTAACACTTGAAGATATCTTTATTTCATCGCTCGGAGGGGAATCACATGTTTCATAAAGCACTATGGATGCGTAATCAAAAAATTGGAGGTCCAGCGGTTTGGGCTGTTTATCTCTCTCTTTTCTTTTTCATGCCCATTTCGTTTTTTGGGAGTGCACAAAATTTACAATCTCAGGCAGAGCATTTTGCTGATGAAGGAATGTTTTTAAACTTTAGCTTTCATGGAAGAGAACTTGCCTTATTTCTATCTTTTATCATAGTTGGATTGGCCACATTACTTATCGGCCAGGAACGGACTACCCATTCTACCGATCTAACTTTTGCGCTTCCTTTCAAACGTAAAGACATTTTTCTATCAAAATGGATGTTTGGCATTGTTCATATTACAACTAGCATTTTGCTTAATTTGCTATTATGTATGGTTATCGTAAAATTTACGATACTTTCAGAAATGGTTGATGCTTCTTTTTTGTTAGAATTTATGATCTTGGTCATTCCTTTCTCCATCGCTATCTTTACGTTCTGTCTGTTTATTGGAACGATCGCGGGAAGTATGGTCTCCCAATTTTTACTGAGTGTCATTTTTTTATGGTTCCCAATCGGATTCTTTTGGTTGATCGGAACGTTCTTAACGTACCATGGCGTTCAAATTAATGAGGTTTATGATTTGCACGATCCCTTACATTCGTTTGGAGATTTTATGTCGGCAGCGACCTTACCAATCCCAGTTTATGAGTTTAGTTATTTTACGAATCTTGATGATAGCGTTTCAAACAGTTACACAAATATGCCTAACCCTTTCGTTTTCCTTTCTCCACTTCTTTATATGATCATTACGTTTCCTCTCGGGATTTGGCTATTTACCCGTTCAAAAAACGAGAACAACGGAAGATTGCTTGTTTTTGAAAAAGGAAAAGGGTTTTTCAGCTTTGGAGTCGTACTCTGTTTTGCATTAGCATTTGGTATGGCAGGAGGGGGCTTGTTTAATTCTAATAATACGCCTTCCCTTATCGGCTACTATGTTTCAGCTGGAATAGGCGGAATTTTATCTTATATTCTATTACGAAAAATCATTGGACTGCGATTATCAAGATAATTTTTTTAGGAGCGGATTCTTTCCGCTCTTTTTGTTTGTCCTCGCAACTATTGGGCATCCTTTAGAATGAGAAGTTTCGAAAGAGGGCTTACAATGGAAGGGATACTCATTACAATCTTTAGAACGGTTTTAGGGTTTGCATTTTTGCTATTTTTAACAAGGTTGTTGGGTAAGAAGCAGCTTGGCGAACTTACCTTCTTTAACTATGCAACAGGCATTGCGATGGGAAACATCGTGGGTGACATGGTGGTTCATAAAGAAATCACCGTATTGGAAAGTCTATCAGCTTTAAGTTTTTGGGCATTATCGGTTTTCTGTATAGAGTTCATAAATCGCCACTCCCAAAAAGCAAGAAAGCTTACGAATGGTGAGCCAGTCATCTTAATTAAAAAAGGACAGATCAGGCAAAAAGAAATCAAGAAGCTTCAGTTGACCATGGACGACTTATTGATGCTACTTAGGATTCATTCTGTCTTTGACATTCAAGAAGTGGAATATGCGATTATGGAACGAAATGGTCAATTAAGTGTTCTGAAGAAGCCTCTCAATGCTTCTGTTACAAAAGAGGACTTACAAATTGAGCCAAGAGTACCGAAATTCATTCCAACAATGCTTATCAGCAATGGAAAAAAGATTGCTCATCCTTTTAAAGAATTTAATTTAACAGATGAATGGCTTCATGAACAATTAAAAACTGCAGGATTACAGCATATAGATGAAGTTTATTTTGCTCAATTAACGGAAGAAGGCAAAGTCTTCTTTGTAAAAAAAGAAAAAAGCAGCTGATAGTTTTCAGCTGCTTTCATTCATCTTCCTTTATCTTCCTTTTTTCACTTCATGCAGAAGGTCTGGGAAGTTTGTAAATATTCCAGTAACGCCCCATTGGATCAGCTTTTTCATTTCTTCTTTCTCATTAACTGTATAAGGATGGATCTCAAGTCCATTTTGCACGGTTTTTTGTACATATGCCTGGTCAATCATCGAGCTGTTTGGACCGATTCCAATCGCGTACTTTTTGATAGCCTCTAGCTCAGCATCAGAAATTGCTGCAGGTGATGTATACCACATAAGCTGCACTAACTTTACAGATGGATCAATTTGGTTCATCTTTGTTAAACTTGCCGGGCTGAACGATTGAACAAGCAGCGTGTCTTTGTTGATTCCATATTTGTTTACTAAACTAACAAGGGCTTCTTCCATTCCCGGGTAAACTTCTGGTGATTTTGTTTCAATGTAATAGTTCGCATTTTTTCCGAACTTTTGGAACACTTCTTCTAATGTAGGAACTTTAAGCCCAACGTATCCAGGTTTAGCTTTTTCTGGATATTTCTCATTGAACCAGCTTCCTGCATCCAGCTTTTTAATTTCCTCAAGTGTATGATCTTTTACTTGACCCGTACCATTCGTCGTTCTGTCTAATGTTTCATCATGCATAGCGATGAGATGACCATCTTTTGTCATCTGAAGATCTACTTCTATATAGTCTCCATGCATCTTTTCACCCATTTTATAAGACTTAATCGTATGTTCAGGTGCATGACCAGAAGCTCCACGGTGTGCAACGTTTAAAATTTCTTTATCTTTTTCAGATGCATCAGCAGCAAATCCTGATCCCATAACGGATAGACTTAATGCTAGAGCACCAATAGTCATTTTAACACGATTTTTCATGGTGTTTCACTCTCCCTTTATTATCTGTGAACTACTTAATCACTTTAACAAGGAAGAATGAACAATCATTTACAGCAACGTAAATGGTATGTAAAGGTTTAAGAACAAAAAGAAGCTGATTCGACATATTCGAACCAGCTTTTGTAAGTCCACCTATTATTTTTCCAAAAACTTTTGAATAGCGAATGCCACACCGCTCTGATCATTTTCTTTCGTAACAAATGCTGCCATCTCTTTAATCTCTTTTACCGCATTCCCCATCGCTACAGGAAATCCTGCAATTTCAAGCATCGATACATCGTTGTAGTTATCCCCGATAGCCATCGTATTTTTTAACGAAATTCCTTTTAGTTCTGCAAATTTCTTAAGAGCAATGCCTTTTTGTGCTTCACTATGTGTGATCTCAAGGTTATTATCAGCAGATGAACTGACTGCTAATTGATCAACACGTTTTAGATGTTGAAAAGCACGCTGAAGTTTGGCGTTATCGCTTGAGAAAGCTAGAAATTTATATACTTCCAGGTCCTTATCGTCAAACAGTTTCGTGAAGTCTTCCACCACACTTACAAGACCTAATCGAAACCGGCGCAATGCTGCTTTTTCGATATCTTCATCTGTTGCCTCTGGATTAGAGGTTAATACGATGTCTTTCATTACTTCATACGCTTTTTCACGATTGTCTGTAAATGTACCTTTGCTTGTATACAATTCATAATAGATATCTTCTTCATCCAGTATCTCTTTGATCTCTTCGTATTGTGAAGACTGCAAAGGAATAGAGGATAAAATTTCCCACGCTTCAGATCTGATTTCTGCACCATTGACACATATAAGCGGAAGATGTAAATCAGCCTCTTCTAGGGCATGGCGCGCCTCATCATAGGAACGCCCTGTTGCTATGACAACATGGTGGCCATCTTTTACAGCCTGTAAAATGATCTTACTGTTTTCCTTTGTTACTTTTAATTGTTTATCTACAAGTGTTCCGTCCATATCAGTAGCGATTAATTTCATAAAACCATCCTTTATTGCTTAGTTCATTAATAAGTTTACCCAAAACCGTCAGGGTTCAACGATGCGCCTATTTTTTCGAGTGATTATAAAAAGGTGTAACCATACAATACGAAAATTGAAGATAGAACAACAACTATAACATTAAAGTTGAGCCATGCTGCAATAATTGCTGCCGCTGCTCCTATCACGCCATATAGATAAGATTCCGGATTAATTAGAAGTACCCCGGGAAAAATCAAGGCACCAAGTATGGCGAAAGGAACATTTTTCAATATGCCTTGCACCCTTGGATGTAAGTTGTTCGTATAAAATAAAACGAGCGGAAGCATTCGCGGAATGTACGTCACTAGACCCATTCCAATGATCACCCAAATTAGCTCAAGCTTCATTCCGCTCCTCCCCTTTCATAACAAACTCTATTGAAACAGCAGCGATCAATGTTGATAAGATAATACCCCACCCACCGTTTAATAGAGGGATAAATGAAAAAAGAGAATTCAAAACCGCTGCACTCCCTGCAAGTGCAACCACTTTACGGCTTTTCTTAGCAGCAGGAACGAGAAGGGCAATAAACATGGCATACAGGGCGATACCCATACTCGCTTGAAGTGATGGAGGTAACCCTGAACCCATGATGTATCCTACACCTGAGAAAACAACCCAGCAGCTGTAGGCAACAAGCCCCAGTCCTAACAAATAACTACCCGTTATCTTTTTTTCTAAAGACGTTGCTGCAACAGAAAACGTCTCATCTGTAATAAAAAAAGCGTATAGTGCTTTTAACCATTTGGGATCATCTTCTGCTCTTTCGTTTAAAGAGGCACTCATTAATAGATGACGAATATTCATGATAAACGTTGTAAGGATAAGTTCAGCTGCTCCACTCGCTGCAGCAATCATAGACAACGCGATGTATTGGGAAGCACCCGCAAATACAATGACACTCATGCCCACGGTCTCAAACAGGCTCAATCCGGCCGCTTTTGCGAGCAGACCAAAAGTAAAAGCAATCGGCATGTAACCAATTGCAATAGGCAGTCCTGCTTTTAGGCCCTTTTTCCACTGGGCGGGTGTATGTACTTTTGGAAGCGCAGGACTAGGCAGCATCGTCTTCTCATCTCCGTTTTTAAATTGTGTATAAATTGTATGGGGTCTGTCCCGGGGACAGACCCCTATCATTTTCAAAGCTTTTACTTCTCACCTGTTATCGTTCGCAAAATAAGGTCTACACTATCTGATGCTTGAAATTTCTCCATGTTTTTCATCATGCTCTCTTTTTCTGCTTTTAGTTCTTTTAGAGAATGAAGTAGTGTTTCTTTTGTTAAGTCCTCTTCATACAGAACGTGACAAAATCCTTGCTTTTTGAAGGATTGAGCGTTTAATATTTGATCCCCACGGCTGGCAGCTCTCGTTAGTGGAATCAACAACATCGGAATCTTCAGCGTCAGCCACTCAAAGATACTATTTGAGCCCGCGCGTGAAATCACAAAGTCTGTTGCCGCAACAACATCGGGCAGCTCACCTTGAATATACTCAAACTGGCGATAACCTTCTGTTTGCTGTAATATTTCATCCATGTTCCCTTTCCCGCAAATGTGAACAATCTGATAAGAGCGTAGCAACTCTGGCAAGGCATCTCTTAATGCTTCATTAATTTTGCGGGCACCTAAACTTCCGCCCATAATCGTTAACACAGGCAGATGATTCCTAAAACCTAAAAAGGTAAGTCCCTTTTCTTTCGATCCTTGAAGCAGTTCATCGCGGATCGGTGAGCCTGTAACAATCGCTTGCCCTGCTGCAAAGTGTTTTTTCGCTTCATCAAACGTTACAAAAATTTTAGAAGCAAACTTGGATGAAATCTTGTTAGCGAGTCCTGGTGTTATATCAGACTCGTGGATGTAAACCGGAATTTTCCGCAACCATGCTGCAATAACGACCGGAACTGCTACAAATCCTCCTTTAGAGAATACCGCATCCGGCTTAATTTTTCCGAGCCTGAGATAAGCTTGGGCAACCCCTGCTGCTACTTTAAAAGGGTCTTTTATATTCTTCAGATCAAAATAGCGGCGCAGCTTTCCGCTTGAAATTCCGTAATACGGAACATTTGTGCCTTCTTTTATTAAACTTTTCTCTATTCCATCAACAGAACCGATATAATGCAGGTCCCAACCCATTTTTTCTAATTTTGGTATTAAAGCAAGATGCGGTGTCACATGCCCAGCTGAACCACCGCCTGTTAAAACTAATTTTCTCAAGCTGCATTCCTCACTTCTTTTTATATCCGGCCGTATTTAACCGGATGTTATCTTATCGACATTTTAATATATGTGGCTGAAAAAAGAAAATGGCAGCTATGTCAGACAGAAGTATTCATTCACTGAGGTATTCATTTCGGTTTATTTATAGAATTTTTTCATAAGGAAAATTCATGTTTGATGGGCAAAGGATTTTTTTGATTGTCCAGACTACTCTTTTTTTCTAAAAGAAAAAAGCGGTCAATTTGGACCGCTTTCTTTCTATCTATTAAACAGAACTTTTCTCTTTTTTACGTGCAGGTGGTACGTGAATGGCTTTGCCGCTCACACTTTCTACTGCTTCAAGCCACGCTTCGTTTAGAGCGGGATGTGCATACACGGGATAAGCAAGGTCTTCTTCCCGTGCTACCATCTCTAAAGCGTATGTTCCCGCTTGTATCATTTCAACAGCGCCTGCACCCATCATGTGAATTCCTAGAATAACATCAGTTTTTGCATCAATAATCATCTTCGCTATGCCTTCTTTTTGGTTAAGAATTGAGGCAAAACCGTTCCCGTTCATCGAAAACTGACCCGTTTTCACTTCATATCCTTCACTGATCGCTTCCTGTTCTGTCATTCCAACAGATGCGATCGGAGGATTTGTATGCACCACATAAGGGACTAGGCTTAAGTTAAAAGCTGAGGATTGCCCCATCATATGTTCAGCTGCCGTTTTTCCTTGTTTGATCGCTTTTGACGCGAGTTTCATACCGATCGTACAATCACCCGCAGCGTATATGTTTGATAGGCTAGTTTGGCTATGCTCGTTTACAACAATAAAGCCCTTTTCATCACGTTCCAGAGCAATGGCCTCAAGACCGAGCGCTTCAACATTTGGGGTGTAGCCTCCTGCATAAAGAACGTGGGAGGCTTCGATTGACACCTTTTCATCCTGCTCTTTTAGTAACGCTAGTGTGATGGATTCCGATGATTCCCGAGCGCTCTCCCACTGATGGTTTTTAAACACTTTGATCTTATTTTTCTTTAAAACTCGTAGAAGTTCTTTTTCAAGACTAGCGTCTAAGTTAAACCCATCAGCTGAACTGACCAAAGTCACCTCACTGCCAAGCTGTTTATAAGCCATGGCTGCTTCTAATGCAAAATAATCATGACCAAAAACGACAAGGCTTTCTGGAATTTCATTCAGCTCCCATAAAGTGTGAGGTGTCATCAACCGATTGGATGGTTTGACTTGTTTCGGAAGTAACGGGGTACTTCCTGTAGCGATTAAAGCATGTTCAAATTCATACATCTCAAAATGATGCCCAGAATCAATACCAATTCTTTCACCTGACATAAACGATGCTGATCCTGTAAGATGCTCGATTTTATTGGCTTTTATTAAGGCTTCTACCCCTTTTTGAAGACCAGCTACTACACTCGTGTAATAGTTTGAGAAGGTTTCATATTCGAAGCTTGCTTCCACAACTGAGATACCCATCTGCTTATATTGCGATATCCCACAAAAATTAGCTGCTGTTTGGGTCAAGCTTTTCGAAGGAATACAGCCTTTATGAAGGCAAACGCCGCCAAGCTTTTCTTTTTCTATCAATGTAACTTCCATCCCAAGCTGAGCGGCTCGAATAGCCGCATGATACCCGCCTGGTCCGCCTCCGATAATGACAAGCTGTCGTTTAGTCGCAAAATCGCCAACAACCATTTATATCAACTCCAGTGTCATGAAGTATGGGTTCTCGATGAGTTCTTTTACTCGGTTCGTAAACATAACAGCCGTTGCACCGTCAGCAACACGATGATCGAACGACATAGAAACGTTCATCATGGAACGGATCACAATCTCATTCCCAACAACAACTGGTGTCTTCTTCGTTTTATGAAAAGCCATCAGAGCCACTTCAGGATGATTAATAATTGGGGTGGCTGCAATAGATCCAAGCGGACCAACGTTGGAAATCGTAAAAGTGCCGCCTGTCATGTCTGACCCTTTAAGCTTATTCGTTTTTGCACGGTTGATCTTATCCTTCATGTCTACTGCGATGTCTCTGACGTTTCTCTGTTCAACATGATGGATAACCGGCACAATCAGACCATCATCAGAGTCTGTCGCGATGCCGATATTGACGTTTTTCTCTAATCGGATCACTTCCTTTTCTTCATCGAGCTTGGCATTAAAGATCGGGAAGTCTTTCAGGGCAATCTGAATCGCTTTCACAAAGAAAGCTGCAACAGACACGTTCATGCCGCGTTTGTTTTCTGGATCGAGTGTTTTGAGCTGTTTTTTTATTTCCATTACAGCAGTTACATCGATCTCCTCAAAATGTGTCACATGTGGAATGGTTGCAAGAGATTGTACCATTTTCTTTGCGATCTGCTTTCTTCGTCCTTTAAAAGGAATCTCTTCAGCATCTTTTGAAGTATAGGAAGAAGCTGTAGTGATTGGTTCAGTTGCTGCATGCTCTGCCTTTTCTGCTGTTTTTGGTGCTGAACCATTCTCTATAAAATGATATACATCGTGATCCGTAACACGGCCCCCAGGTCCTGACCCTTCAATCTGCTCAATATCTACTCCGTTTTCACGCGCGATTTTTCTCGTGAATGGTGCAGCAAGAACCCGCTTCTTGAGAGTAGCGATCCCGCCTGTAAATACCGTATTTTTCGGCGATGCGACAATTTTATCGACAACAGGCTGTTCTTTAACGTTCACTGGCTCTTCTTTTGTTTTATTCCCTGACTGAGAGGCACCCGCTTCAATCGTAAGAATGACCGATCCTACTGTTACAACGTCGCCTTCTTTCACCTTTATATCTTTAATCGTACCGGCTGCAGGTGAAGGAAGTTCAGCTGTCACTTTGTCTGTTTGTACTTCAACAAGCGGCTGATCGACTTTTACCGTATCTCCCGCTTTTACAAAAAAGTGAATGACTTCTCCTTCATGCATACCTTCTCCTATATCATGCAGTTTCACTTCTACCATATGTTCCACCTCCTAAAATTGAGTGACTTTCTCAATCGCTTGTACAACACGTTCTGCACTCGGCAGGTAGTGGTCTTCTAGAGCAAACATCGGTACAGGTGTATCAAATCCGGTTACACGTTCAACTGGCGCTCTCATATGCAAGAACGACGTATCGTTAATGAGTGATAGAATCGTTTCTCCTAGTCCGCCCGTTCCTGGAGCTTCATGAACAATAACTGCACGGCCGGTTTTTTGAACGCTTTCTGCAATCATGTCCTTATCAAGTGGATACAAAGTGCGAAGGTCGATTACATCACACTTAATTCCTTTTTCTTCAGCGGTTTTCGCAGCTTTCGTCACGACGTCTATCATCGCTCCATATGCGAAGATACTCACATCTTCCCCTTCTTGCAGACGAGCAGCCTTTCCTAGTGGAACATTGTACTTTCCGTCAGGCACATCCATTTTTGTACTTCTGTAGCAGCGCATCGGCTCTAGGAAAAGAACCGGGTCTGGGTCTTCAATCGCTGAGATCAGCATTCCTTTTGCGTCATAGGGGTTAGAAGGGACAACAACCTTCATACCAGGCATCCCTGTAAAAAGTGATTCCACGGAATCGGAATGAATTTCAGGTGCCCTAACTCCTGCTCCAAAAGGTGCACGAATAACCATCGGTACGGTAAATGAGCCTAGTGTTCTTGCACGAATTCTTGATGCGTGTGTCATAATCTGATTGAATCCGGGATAGATGAACCCCAAGAACTGCATTTCTGCAATGGGTTTAAATCCGTTCATCGCTAGACCGATAGATGTTCCGATAATGCCAGACTCTGCCAGTGGCGTATCTATTACTCTTTGATCACCAAATTCTGCAACAAGACCGTCAGTCGCACGGAACACACCGCCGTTTTGCCCAACGTCTTCTCCAAGGACAATTACATTCTCGTGTTCTTTCATCATGACTCTCATGCCGTCAGTTACGGCTTGAACCATCGTTAACTTTTTTGTATCTACTAGCGTTGTCATTAGCGATCACCTCTTGAATGTGCATATGCTTCTTTTTGGCTGTCAATCGGCCAAGGATTTTGGGCAAACACATGATCAAACATATCGTTATAATGTGGCGCAGGCATCTCTTCCATCTCTTTTACCGCTTCTTCAATCTCAGCCGTTAAGGATGCTTCAAGGTCTTCAGCCCACTTCTCATCCCACATGCTTTCATTCTTCATAAAACGCTCTAAACGAAGAAGCGGATCCGTTTTTTCACGTCGCATTGCTGATTCGTTCTGGTCTCTGTATTTAGAAGGATCATCAGCCGTGGTATGCGCACCATAACGCCAAGTTAATGCTTCGATCAGTGTTGGTCCTTCTCCTTTACGTGCACGCTCTACTGCGGTTCTTGTATGGAAATACACCGCAAATACATCATTTCCGTCCAAACGGATGCCTTCCATCTCGTAAGCGACCGCTTTTTGCGCGATCGTTTTACTTTTCATCTGTTTTTCGATCGGAACGGAAATGGCAAAGCCGTTATTTTGATTAAAAAAGACAACAGGTACGTTGAACACGCTCGCAAAGTTCAAGCCTTCGTGAAAATCGCCCTCAGAGGTTGCACCATCTCCAAAATAAACAATGGAAGCACGGTCGGTCCCTTTTAGCTTTTCAGCCCATGCTGTTCCTGTCGCATGAAGAAGCTGTGAGGCAATGGGTACAGCTGGAGGAAAGATGTTTTTCCCAGCTGGAGGAACACATCCTTCTTGACGGCCTTTCCAATAAAGGAAAAGCGTTTTTAACGAGTGGCCAAATGTCATCGTTGCTGCATGGTCTCGATATGTCGGGAACATCCAGTCACCTTCTCCCATCGCCAAAGCGCTCCCGATCTGGGAAGCTTCCTGGCCTTCAAATGGGACGTACGTACCAATTCGTCCTTGCCGCTGAAGGTTAACGCCTTTACGGTCAAAAAGACGGGACCGAAGCATTTTGGTATACAGTTCTTTCGTTAGTTCCTCGGTAATCTCACTACGGTATGTTTCATCCGTCCACTCACCGTTTTCATTAATAATCTGCATCTTCGGAAAAAGTTTTTCCATAAAAGAATCCCTCCTTAGTTTCGAACCTGCCATTTTGGTCTTTTGTTATGAGCAAAAAAGCTATTGCGCTTTGATCGGGCTGCTAATTTTTCTTCACAAAAACGGTTAGCTGCTTCCATCGTTGAAACGCTGTTTCTCGTACTTTCACTATAAATTTGAATCAAGCTATCATAAATCGCTCTTGTTTTTGTCAGAACACGTGCTTTGTTCGGTCCGTATAGCTCATCGGCAACCTGAATCAAGCCGCCCGCGTTGACGATATAGTCTGGACCATAAAGAATGCCTTTTTGCTGCAAATACAGTCCGTGTTTATCTTCTAACAGCTGGTTGTTCGCACTTCCTACAACCGCTTTTACTTTTAACTGTTCAATCGTCTCATCGTGTAGGATTCCTCCAAGTGCGCATGGGATGAAGATATCAGCATCCACTCCATAAATAGCATCACCATCCACAACTTCTACGTTGCCTGGCAGCATCTCTGCACGTTCTTGAATTTGCTTAAGTGCTTTTTCATTGATATCTGTCACATAAATCTGCGCGCCTGCGGCAAGCAGCTGCTCTGCAACCTTAAACCCTACTTTTCCTAACCCTTGTATCGAGTAAGATTTGTCGCCGAGTTCATCCGTTCCTTCAAGGGTTTGGATTGTAGCTTGAAGACCGTATATAACACCTTGTGCTGTCGGCACAGACGAATCACCGCTCCCGCCATACTCTTCTGGAATTCCCACAATGCAGTTTGTTTCTTTTAATGCATGAACAAAATCATCCGGTGTCGTGCCCATATCAGTGCCAGTGTAAAAACGCCCGTTCAATGAATCGACAAACTGTCCGAATGCACGAAACAGCTCAGGTGTTCGTTCAGTTGTCGGGTCACCGATAATAACCGATTTGCCTCCTCCAAAATCCACATCTGCTCCTGCACATTTATATGTCATTCCTTTGGAAAGACGAAGAACATCCTCAAGTGCTTCATCAACAGATGTGTAAGGTCTCATCCTGCAACCGCCAAGCGCTGGTCCTAGAGTTGTGTTATGTATCGCAATAATCGCCTTCAGACCAGTAGATGGATCATTACAAAAAACGACTTGCTCGTGCTGTGAAATTTTCTCAAACATGTTGAATCCCCCTAGTGAATCTCTATTTCGCTTTGTTTCTTTTGCGCTTTTATGCTTTAAAGTGTAAGCGCTTTCATTAGTGGTTAAAAAAATATTTATACTTTCATTTCTTCAATTTTTTGTGAAATAGCTGTTCTTGGCAAGATATATTGTGTCACTTCACCTTCACCTACAACTGCTTTTCCGTTATGAACCGTCACATCACAAACAACGGCTTTCCCTTTTAATTTCCGTAAAGTGGCTGTAATGATAAGTTCTGCGCCTTCTGGTGTAGGAGCTAGATGCTTTGCCATAACGCCACCACCTATACCTTCTTCATGGTCTTCAAGATATGGCAATATGATCTGCCGGGCTGCCCATTCCATATGGTAGACCATGCTGACAGTAGAATAAGCTGGATGAACCAGCTTCCCTTCAAATTGAGCGAACATATCGGGTGTCACTGTAGCTGTGATTGTGGCTTTTTGGCCAATCTCCATGCCTGGTTTCATGCACACACCTCATATCTTTCATCTAATTTATATAACGTTTTCTTAACGTAATCATATCATTTTGTGTGATAAGCGGTCAATGAATCGCCTAGGCTGAAGTGAAGTGATTTCATTTACATATTTTGTAAAAATATGTGATGACGATCGATTTTTATGTGATTGCGGCAGCTATTTATGTGATGAAGTTTGTATTTTATGTGATAAATAAAACTTTTTATGTGATTAATCATTCAAGCGAACTTCAGCAGCTTAGATTGCAGCACGTCATCTTACATAAAACGAGCCAAGAACCCTGCCACTGATCACGTGACAGGGTTCTTTCACCTTCAACACTATCTGTTATCGTCAATCTGCTTCAATATTTCCTTCACCCGAGCATGATCCTTCGGTGAATCATCCAGATGGTTCCACAAAACTTCGCCTTCACGCGAAAACAGCCATGAGCTTCCTTGAACATTTACATCCTGATTTTTTACAGCGCTAAAGAAAAGCTCTCTCTTTTTCTCTTCTTTTGGCACAATATCGCTCAGTTTGGCTTTGCCGCTCAAAATTCCCGCGCCAACATACATTAAGCTCTTTAAAGTCGTAAAGCGGTGATTCCCAAACTCACGGTATATATTCAGCTCTGGATCACCATGAATTTCAAAAGGAAATGGACCTTGTACGTCAAAAAACTTTTCAATCTGCTCCCGATCAGCAGGTGAAACAATGACTACTTTTACCGATCTTGCCTTGAATTCCTCGTATGACTTACGCAACTGCGCAAGATAGTGCTGACAAAACGGTCAGCCTAGGTGTCTGACTAATACTACGAGGGTTTGATCATTTCCAAACAACTTCTTTAAAACAACACCCTCGGAATGGTCAGGCGAAACGAGCCTATGATCTAAGTTCATAAGACTTCTCTCCTTTTATATATTCGGATATTCTTGTGAAAGAGGATGAATCATAATTTCATCCACAACCATGTGTTTCGGAGCACTCGCCATATAGGCAACAGCCTCAGCAATATCTGTCACTTTTAACCAGTCTTCTTTAAAATCTAGACCAGGCTCACTGTCAGCAAAATACGTATCGATCGCACCCGGATTAACTGTACCTACACGTACTCCAAACTCGCGGAGTTCTTGTGCGAGAGAACCCGAGAATCCTTGCACAGCATATTTGGTAGCTGTATAAACAGATCCGTTTGCGATCGTTCTGCGGCCTACATCAGAAGATATTGTAATGATCGTTCCTTCTTTTCGTTCTTTCATATGAGGAACAACCGCTGTACTACATAAAAATACTCCTTGAACGTTCACTTCAAACATGTGTTTAAAATCTTCTAGAGAATGTTCTTCTGCCAGTTTGAATTGTCCTACACCCGCATTGTTTACTAGAATATCAACCTGCCCAAATTGATCAAGCGTTTGTTTAAAAAGATCTGCCACATCGGCTTCGTTTGACACGTCCGCTTTTACAGCTAGTACATCAAAACCTTTATTCTTTAATTCCTCAGCAGTTTGAAAGATGCCATCTGATGAACCGACTAACGAGAGCTTTGCACCAAGTGATCCTAATTTTTCAGCAATCGCTTTCCCGCATCCGCGAGTAGCGCCAGTTATAACCGCAACTTTATTTTGAAGCATGATAAAACCATTCCTTTCCCTTTCCTTCTAAACTCTATTATAAGCATAAAAAAGACGCAGAACCAATAATGGCCTGCGTCATCTATAAATTAACCCGTAATCATTTTAAATACGCCAAGTGTGTTCAAGAAAACGATAAAAATAATGATTGGTACAAGGTAGCGAACGAGCATAAGCCATAGTGCAAACCCTTTTACCGTTACAGAAGATCCTGCTCTAAACTCTTCCAGCAGTAGATCCTTCGGGTATCTGTACCCTACGAACAAAGCGATAAACAAAGCTCCTAGTGGAAGCAATATGTTACTAACTAAGAAGTCTAGTAAATCAAAAATGGTCTTATCAAATAACATAACATCAGAGAGGATACCCATGGACAGTGCGGATGGAATACCTGCGATAAAGATCAGCAACCCAATGATCCACGACCATTTTGTACGGTTTGTTAACGTTCCTTTTGTTATCGATGCAACAATGATCTCAAGCATGGAAAAAGCTGAAGTTAATGTTGCGAATAAGAATAGTGCCAAGAAAATAATAAAGAAAAATTGTCCAAAAACGATTTGATCAAATACCGCAGGAAGAACAACGAACAATAATCCTGGTCCTTCTGTCGGTTCCAGTCCTAGTGAGAATACCCCTGGGAAAATAGCCAATCCAGCTAGCAAGGAAATGACTACGTTTAAAAGAACAATCGTTGTAGCTGATTTAGTTAGACTCTCTTTCTTACTCAAGTAAGAACTGTACGTTACCATTACCGATATACCTACACTTAGTGAGAAGAACGACTGACCAAGGGCGAACAGAATATCATCTCCGCCAATCTCTGAAAAGTCAGGCAGCAAGAAGAATTTGACGCCTTCCATCGCATTGTCGAGCGTTAGAGAACGAACGATCAAAACGACGAACAAAACAAATAGCGCTGGCATCATAATTTGGTTCGCTTTTTCGATTCCGTTCTTAATTCCGCGACTAACAACGAAAATCGTAATAATCATAAAAATGAACTGTGAAAGCAATACAGGCCATGGGCTTGAGATGGATTGACCAAAAAGGGCACCAAAGTCATTGTTGAAAAAGTCGCCTGAAAAGCTCTGTCCAAGATAAAGAACAATCCATCCACCGATTACACTATAAAAGGATAATAAAATAAAGGCAGTTGCTACACCCATTCTTCCCAGCCATGGCCAGGCAGAACCTGGTGCGAGTGTACGGTAAGCAGAAACGGCTTCCTTCTGTGCACCACGGCCGATCACAAACTCAGCCATCAATAACGGAAAACCTACTAAAAAAGTAAACAATAAAAAGATAAGGAAAAAGGCTCCACCACCGCTTGTCCCAACAACGTAAGGGAATTTCCAAATCGCTCCGAGTCCTATTGCCGATCCTGCAGCGGCTAGTATAAAGGCTAATTTCGACGTCCACTGATCTTGCTGTTTCATTTTACATTTTCCTCCCCTGCTACAAATACAACTAGATTACATTAAACGCTTGTTTAATAAACTAATTGTTTCTTTCGCTTCATTCATCATGTCATCAAGCAGCTCTTTTACTGTCGGAATATCATGTATCGCTCCTGCTATCTGACCGCTATTAATAAAACCGTTCTCCAAATCCCCTTTTACAGCACCTAAAATATGATGGTCCTCTGTTGTATGTTGATGAAATTCTTCAGGTGTGACGCCGTTCTTTTCGAGTTGAATCAACTTCTGGGCATAAGGTGTATCGTAAATTCTTCTAATCTTTCCTGTTGATCGGCCGACAATTAATGTTTTGGTGTCATCTGCTTGTAGAAGAGATGTTTTATAAGCGTCGTGGAAAGGAGCTTCCTTCGTTGCGATAAAACGAGTACCCATTTGTACCCCTTCTGCGCCTAGAGCAAATGCAGCAGCCAATCCTTTGCCATCAGCAATGCCTCCTGCAGCAATAACTGGAATAGAAACACTTTGGCAGACTTGCGGAAGCAAAACCATCGTTGTCGTTTCATACGGAGAATTCAATCCTGCCGCTTCATACCCTTCTGCTACGAGCAAATCGGCTCCGGCAGCTTCTGCTTTCTTAGCGTGATAAACAGATGCGATGACCGTTATTACTTTAATTCCGTGTTCTTTTAACTTCGCTATGTAGGGGGCCGGATTTCCTGCAGAAAGAGAGACGACTTCCACGTTATGCTTAATCACAAGCTTTAGAATTTCTTTTACGTTTGATGCAACGGTTAAAGGTACATTAACAGCAAATGGCCTCTCTGTCATCCCTTTTGTTGCAATAATCAAGTTTTCAACTTCCTCAGGGTACATCGTACCGGCGCCAATTGTTCCTAAACCGCCTGCATTGGATATGGCTGCTGCGAGCTCTTTATTGCTCACATTGCCCATTCCCCCTTGAATAATCGGGTATGTAATGCCTAATTTTTCACAAACTGAATTCATTTCTTCCACCTCCCGTTTGTTCCTTTGTTATACTGAACCTATTCATCTACAATAAGGGGGCTCATTATGAAACACACATTTAATGGTAAAACTCCACAAATACATGAAAGCGCTTTTATCGCACCAGGTGTACATGTTATCGGTGATGTACAGATCGGCGAAGGCTCAAGCATCTGGTTTAACAGTGTTCTTCGTGGTGACGAAGGGCCAATTACAATCGGTAAAAAAACGAACGTTCAGGACAACTGCACACTTCATCTTTACGAAGGATTCCCGCTCGTTTTAGAAGATGAAGTATCGATCGGTCATAACGTCATTCTTCATGGCTGTACCATTAAAAAGGGGGCACTCGTAGGCATGGGCTCAACTATCCTTGATGGAGTCGAGATTGGAGAGCAAGCTTTTATTGGTGCAAACACACTTATTCCTCCAGGCAAAAAAATCCCGCCGCGTGTTATGGTCATGGGGTCACCAGGAAAAGTGATCCGCGAATTGAACGACGAAGATCTAAAGTTGATACAGCTTACGATCGATACGTATTATGACAAAGGCAAGCAATTTACAGCTGAATCAAAAAAGTAAAAAAGCAGCACTTTCGTTTTTTTCAGGCGAAAGTGCTCTTCTTTTTAAGAACGGTTTTCTTGAATAAGTGGATGTGTCAAAACATCATACTTAGAGTTTTTCTTAACAGAATTTCCGCTTGTATAGATACTTTCAAAAAAACGGCTTGCTGGCAATGCCAATGCACGATAATAATCACTGAATAAAGAGGCTGCATGATCTCCAAGCCATTGTGAAGGCAATAATTCTTGGGGAAGGCCCGGATCAATGAACAAAAACTTGCGATATTCGTGAACAAGCTTCGTCCGTTCTACAAAACATTCACCATCCGTCATCTCGCCTTTTTCGATCTTGTTCTTATCGATCACATATTTTTGTGAATAGGTTACGATAAACTCATTGTATCTTTCATTAATATCGTTTAAATCCCAGCATTCAGACACAAGCTTTGTGTTTTCATTCGGTCCGTTGTAAACGGCCGTAAAGGAATGGACATAGTCTTCAATCGCATATTTATCAATCATGGATTGAATCTGCTCAGCCGACTGATGCGGGGATATCCAAAAGCTGTTTGCTAACAGACCGAAACCGCTCCATACCAATTCTTTACGAAGTTCATCCCGAATGCTTCTCTTATCTTCAGGAATGGTATATGTAAACATCGTCCATTCCCCGTCCCACGGCTCCTGCTGCAACTTAAATATTCTTTTTGCAGCTTCTTCAATCCGCTTTTTGCCGCGCTCCGTTAAATAATAATAACTTTTGTTGCCTTGCTTTCTTGCAGCGATCCAGCCTTGTTTATTCATTCTTGAAATAGCAGCTCTAACCGCTTGTTCATTATGACCAAACTCCTCTAATAAACGGATCAGGCTGCCGATCCATATCTCACTTCCATAATGACGGATATAATCGCCATAAAGAGTAAATATCATTGAACGTGTGTTTAAACTGTTTTGCATCTTCATAACCTCATTTGTACCTGTAATTGTCTGTACAATCCTAACAGAACAATACAACCGGAAACAAATTACTCTCCTTTAAATACAGGTGCTCTTTTTTCTCCAAAAGCGACCAAAGCTTCTATTCGATCTTTTGTTGGAATCGTCACTTCATAGGCTTTTGCTTCAATCGCAAGACCTGTTTGAAGATCCACTTCACTTCCATGTTTAATAGCATATTTGGCTTGCTGTACAGCAACAGGACCATTTTTCATAATAAGAGACGCATAGTTCTCACATACGGCCATCAATTCTTCCCTGGATGTTACCTGGTTTAAGATTCCGTAAGAAAATGCTTCTTCTGCCATCATTTTTTTCGCTGTTAAAATGAGTTCCATCGCTTTTGCTTGACCGATCAGTCTAGGCAGACGCTGTGTTCCGCCAGCACCAGGGATAATCGCCCAGCTAAGCTCGGTTAATCCCATTGAAGCTTCTCTAACCGAAACTCGCAGATCACAAGCAAGAGCAAGTTCAAATCCGCCACCGAACGCATGGCCGTTGATCGCACAGATCGTCGGTTGCGGTAAAGCTTCTACTGCAGAAAACACGTCACGAATCTTACGTACGTTTCGTTTCACTTCTGCTTCCGTTAAGGTGCGACGCTCTTTTAAATCAGCACCTGCACTGAATGCTTTCTCCCCGGCACCTGTAAAAATCACAACACGCACATCGCTGTTATGATGAATGTCCTCAACCACTTCTTCCAGCTCTTTAAGCGTCGTAAAGTTAAAACAATTCAGCACTTCTGGCCGGTTCAGTGTTACATAGGCAACATGATTTTTCACTTCATATAAAATTGCGCACATTTTGCTTTACCTCCTATTTGTCATGGATTGCTTCAATTACAGATGCAATACCCTGTCCTACTCCGATACACATCGTAGCAAGACCGTATTGCGCTCCTTGCTTCTTCATTTCATGAATAAGCGTTGTTAATATGCGCGCGCCACTCGCGCCAAGCGGATGGCCAAAAGCAATCGCTCCACCGTTCACATTTACTTTTTCAGGATCTAATCCTAATTCCCTGATGCATGCCAGCGATTGAGAGGCAAAGGCTTCATTCAATTCAACAAGCTCCAGATCAGCAACTGACAGACCTGCACGTTTCAATGCCTTGCGAGAAGCTTCTATCGGACCGACACCCATGATAGCAGGCTCAAGTCCGGCAACCCCAGAAGATATATATCTTGCTAATGGCTTTAATCCTAATTCATCCGCCTTTTCACGGCTCATTAACAATAGAGCAGATGCTCCATCGTTCACACCAGACGCATTACCCGCTGTAACGGATCCGTCTTTAAACAATGGTTTAAGTGTACCCAGTTTCTCTCGTGATGTTTCAGGACGAGGATGTTCATCTTCTGTGATCCATGTTTCATTGCCTTTGCGATCTACTAATCGTACAGGAACGATCTCTTCTTTAAATCGGTTTTGTTCCATCGCTGCTTTAGCCTTTTGCTGACTTTTATATGCGAATATATCTTGTTCATCTCTTGTAATTTCATATTTCTTTGCTACGTTTTCAGCGGTTTCAGGCATAGAATCTGTTCCAAAGTTTTCATGCATGAGCGGATTTACAAAGCGCCATCCGATTGTCGTGTCAAACATCTTCATATCACCGCGCGGATAATCCACTTCCGGTTTCCCCATAACAAGAGGCGCACGTGTCATACTTTCTGTTCCACCAGCGATGAACACATCTCCTTCACCTGCCATGATGGCGCGTGCTGCGTAAATAACAGCGTCCATTCCTGACCCACAAAGGCGATTGATCGTCGTGCCTCCCACTTCAACAGGCAATCCAGCTAAAAGAGCTGACATTCTTGCCACATTACGATTGTCTTCACCAGCACCGTTTGCGTTACCAAAGATGACTTCTTCTATTTCATTTGCAGGCAGTGAGCTGTTTCGTTCTAAAAGGGCAGAAATAACGACAGCTCCCAAGTCATCTGGTCTAACAGATTTTAACGCTCCTTTATAGCGGCCGATCGGCGTTCGGACAGCGTCAACAATAACAACCTCTTTCACTACTTTTTCACCCCGCTGTTGTCCAGGGTGTAATCATATACACCTTTACCTGATTTGCGGCCCAGTCTTCCTGCTTTCACATACTTTACAAGAAGAGGAGCAGGACGATATTTTTCACCAAGTGTTTTATGAAGGTAGTTTAAGTTGTTTAAACGTGTATCTAGTCCGACTAGATCTCCAAGTTCGAACGGACCCATAGGAAAATTCAATCCAAGCTTGATCGCTTTATCAATGTCTTCAGGAGTTCCAACCCCTTCTTGGAGCATATAAAACGCTTCGTTTCCGATCATCGCAGAAATTCGGCTCGTAACGAATCCGGGAAACTCGTTTACCGTTACTGTTTCTTTTCCCATTTTTACCGCTGCCTCTTTTGCTAAATCAACGGTCTCATCGTTCGTTTCATGACCACGAACAATCTCAACAAGAGGCATTCTGTGAACAGGATTAAAGAAATGCATAGCGATTACATTTTCAGGGCGCTTCGTAAATGAACCGATTTCTGTTGGACTCATCGTAGACGTATTGGTAGCAAGAACACAATGCTTTGGCGCTGAACGGTCTAATTCTTCAAAAACAGCACGCTTAATGTCTATATTTTCTGGAACTGCCTCGATCACAATATCTGCACCGCTTACAGCCGCTCGGAGATTCACTGTGTATGACAGCTTCTCTTGTGCAGCATGTGCATCTCCATGTGACAGCTTCCCTCGAGATACCGCTTTTGAAAAAATAGAATTAATTTCTCTTTTGGCATTTTCAAGCTGTTCTTCCTTCACATCGACGAGCTGAACGTCAAATCCACCAACAGCACAAACGTAGGCGATGCCTCTCCCCATTACACCAGATCCGATGACTACTGCATTTTGCAACATGGTCTCTCCTGCCTTTCTTTTAAACAAGTGTTTAACATTTTTGATTATACTTTGTTGCTTTGATAGAGTTAATTTCCGCTCTTTGGGCTCGCTTTCCGCAGGGTGTGCGGTGAGCCCATTCGCCGCTTTGCGTCATTGAACGGTCTCACCTGTCCCACTTACCCTGCAGGAGTCTCTCCCTTCCGCTCCAATTAACTATTCAAAGTAGATTTTTAAAGAATCTCTTCCTAGCAACATATTTTTAGAAAACAGCCTTGTATAAAAAGCGAGCACAACGGCCCGCTTTTGTTTTTTTTATGTCTTTTTAAAGGCTTTTAGGAGCTTGTTGCTTCATTGACAAGTTGATTGGAGCGCAAGGTGCGTGCCTACTACTTGACAAACTTCTCGTAAGGCATGCGACGAGGAAGCTCAGTTCGGTAGCAAGTCCTTGTAGACGCAGGAGCAAGGAAGATGCTTTCTCGAAAGTGGATTTCCCAAGGAGGCTCACCGCCCACCCCGCGGAGAGCGAGCATCCTGGAGCGGAAATCAACTTCTCCCACAAGCAACAAAGCTTATACAAACAGCCTTTTAACTTACAGATTAAAAGGATTCAACGGACGACTTCCTGTATAGGAAACAACACTCTTTGTTTCACTATACAGATCAAGTGTTTCAATACAAAGCTCTCGGCCGAATCCTGATTGCTTGTAGCCTCCGAATGGCGTTCCAGGAAATGCTGAGAACGGAGAATTGATCATGATCGTTCCCGCTTGAATCATACCAGCAACACGCGTGGCTTTTCCATGGTCCTTCGTCCAGATTGCCGCCGCAAGACCAAAATCTGTATTGTTCGCTAAACGAATCGCTTCTTTTTCATCCTTAAACGTTGATACAACGACAACCGGACCGAAGATTTCTTCTTTTACGACTTTCATATCTTCCTTAACATCCGTAATAATTGTCGGCAAGTACCAGTGACCGTTTTCAAAGTCGTCTACCTTCGCACGTCCGCCGCCAAGAGCGATTGTAGCTCCTTCCTCCTCAGCAGACTTAACATAGCCATCGATTACTTCCAACTGACGCTCAGAAATGATCGCACCAACATGCGTACCTTGATCAAGTGGATTGCCAAGAACCAGTTTTTTTGCTTTTTCAACAAACTTTTCCATGAATGCTTCATAGACGCTTTCTTGAATGTATAAACGAGAGCGTGCTTCACAAGATTGACCGGTGTTATAAAAGATTCCGAAAAGAGAACCATCAACCGCTGCATCAATATCTGTATCTTCAAACACTAAGTTCGGGGATTTCCCGCCCAGTTCAAGAGTCACTCGCTTAAGTGTTTGGGACGCTTTTGCCATGATGTCTTTACCCGTTCCTGTTTCTCCAGTGAACGCGACTTTATCAACACCTTCATGCTCAGCCATATATGCACCAACAGTAGATCCATCTCCAGTGATGATGTTCACAACACCTTCAGGAACGCCAGCTTCGTGGCAGATTTCTGTCATTACGATTGCTGTAAGCGGTGTTAAACTGGCTGGTTTTAAGATTACGGAACAACCTGTGGCAATAGCCGGTGCGATCTTCCACGCAGCCATCATCATCGGGTAGTTCCAAGGTATAATCTGTGCACATACACCAAGAGGCTCTTTTAACGTGTAGTTCATGAACGGCCCTGGCATTGGATTCACGGCACCACGGTGGCTAACAATCGCTCCTGCGTAGAACTCAAAATCCTCAATCGCCTGCATCACTTGTCCTTGGGCAGCACTTAAAGATTTACCGCTGTTTAAGATCTCAAGCTCTACAAGCTCATTGAAACGAGAACGCATGATGCTTGCGATTTTGTTCATCGTGCGCGAACGCTTGTTTACAGGAGAGCGCTTCCATTTGCCTGTTTCAAAAGCAAGTCTCGCCGCTTCAACGGCACGGTCAACATCCGCTTTTGTAGCCTTCGCCACTTTCGCTAAAGGCTCTCCAGTAGCTGGGTTGTATGTAACAAAATACTCCCCTTCAGATCCCCCAACGCTTTGTCCACCGATTACCATATCGTATAATTCACGTTTAACTTCTTTGACGATTGTCTTTTCTGTACTCATTTCTCTCCACTCCCTTGATCTATGATGTTTATTTTCCTGTGAACGCAGGTTTTCTCTTTTCTAAAAATGCGTGTAATCCTTCTTGATGATCTTTTGATTCTCCAGCAATTTTCTGTGCTTGTGCTTCATACTCAAGCATTTCATTCAGATCGCTTTCCCAGCTTTTATTCAAATAGCGTTTAATAAGTCCGATTGCTTTTGTCGGCATGTTTGCAAGTTTCTCTGCATACGTTTCCACTTCAAGCATGAACTCTTCTTCGCTTACCGTTTTCGTTACAAGACCCAACTCTTGTGCTTGCTCTGCTGTGATTTTCTCACCCATGACAGCAAGCTCCATCGCTTTCGCGTGGCCGACTAGACGCGGCAAGAAATAGAGGTTTCCAGAGTCAGGCACTAATCCAACATGAATAAACGCCTCTATAAAACTCGCTTTCTCGCTCGCGATACGAAAATCACATGCAAGCGCTAAGCTCATTCCTGCACCAGCTGCTACACCATTTACCGCTGCGATAACCGGTTTTTCCATTGCGACTAATGCCTGCACCATCGGATTGTAGCCTTTACGAAGAACTTCACCATAATCCGTATCCGTTGACCCTGAAAGGTCCTGACCAGAACAGAACGCACGGCCCGCTCCCGTAATGACGACAGCTCTTACGTTAGAGTCTTTATTCGCTTCTTTAATCGCTGAAACCATTTCTTTATGCATAAGTGAAGTAAAAGCATTCAGCTTGTCAGGACGGTTTAATGTAATCCAAGCGGTCTTTCCTCTTGTTTCGTAGCTTATCGTTTCAAACATGGTCATCCTCCTACTTTCCTTTAAACTCTGCAGGACGTTTTTCAACAAAAGCTTTCATGCCTTCTTTTTGGTCCTGTGATGAGAATAATAGGTAAAAGTTTTTTCGTTCAAACTGCATGCCCTCATACGTTGAATAATCGATAGATTTGTAGACTGTTTCTTTAATTAATCGAACGGATAACGGTGCTCTTGAAGCAACAAGCCTCGCATATTTTTTTGCTTCATCTAAAACAAGTTCAGGAGCAATCACCCTGTTGATCACCCCATACTGCAGGGCATCACCTGCTGTCATCGGATCACCTAACCATAGCCATTCAAGAGCTTTTTTCTGTCCCATCAGCTTTGTGAGCTTCACTGTTCCCCCAGCTCCAGGCATCACGCCAAGCTTAATTTCGGGAAATCCAAACTGTGCGTTTTCAGCAGCAAACAGTATATCTGCACAAAGCGCAAGTTCAAAGCCGCCACCAAAGCAATATCCGTTCACTGCCCCAATAATAGGCTTTTTAATCGTTGCAAGACGGTCCCACTCTTTAAACTGATTTAATAGTTCAAGAGAAACGCTGTCGTCTTCTTTCATCTCATCAATGTCGGCACCTGCGGCAAACGCACGCTCACTGCCAGTTAAAACAATCGCTTTTACCTCGTCATTACAGTCAAACGCTTCAAAAGCATTTAAAAGCTCCGTAACCATCGGCCGGTTAATCGCGTTAAGTACACGAGGCCGATTTAATTGAATTAAGGCAATCCCATCTTCAACAGAGGTTATGATTGTCTCAAAATTACTCATTGATTTCCTCACCGATCATGAGCGTTACAAGGTCAGCTGCAAAACTCATCAAGTCTTTTCCAGATGCTTTCCCTTCGTCAGACTTCATCGCTGCTTTCAAAGCATCATGGTCGTCGTAATACATTTCACAGAGGATGTGGTATTCACTTTTACCCATTGGCGACCCGACAATCTTTGTTACTTCCATTTTGCGAAGTCCTGGAATCTGTTTTGTAATCTCGGTATGATGTCCAAAATAGTGCTCTTCAAACTGTTCGATATTCTCCGGTGTTTTGTAAAGTGCGATAAGTTTTACCATGTGTGTTTCCTCCCTATTTTAAAACTCATATTATATTTAGCCCATATCAGCAACTGGTTTCATTGCCTCAAACGGGTTCTTACACGATTTGCAATACAGAATGCTTCGACAGGCGGTCGGACCAAATATATTTTCCATCGTTACATAGGTTGATCCGCAGTATGGACAGTCGATCTCCCAAGGCTCTCCCATCACGTGGTTTGCAGGAGGCGGTGAGATGCCAAACTCTTTTAATCGAGTGCGGCCTTCAGGTGTAATCCTGTCTGTCGTCCATGCTGGTGTGAATACAAAATTCACTTCTGCCGATAAAATTCCTTCCAGCTGTTCCACTGCTTTTTTAATGTCTCTTTCGATGATGTGCAGAGCAGGACAACCTGAAAAAGTAGGAAGTACAGATATCTTTACTTTTCCTTCATTTACTTCAACTTCGTGTACCATTCCAAGGTCCAATATGCTGACGGAGGCGATTTCAGGATCCTTCACTTTCCCAAGCGCGTCCATAACGGTATCGGTCATGCTGTTTTTTAATTCGGACACGGGGTTCATCTCCTTTCTTAATCGTCTTACCAGCCAGTAGAAGGGTTTGTTGCATATACTTCTGAAAGAGTTGAAAGAGCGTGCTTCAAATCTTCTGTGTGAACACCGTTTCTCCCATTGCCTCTTTCCATTCGAGGTTCACCTGGGTAATTGGCTCCCACTTCTTTGAAAACAGCTTCCATTTTGTTCGTCCAGCGTTTTTTCATTACCGCTTCATCGTCTATAAAATTCGCTTTAACAATATCAGCATACGATGGCCCTAATGTAAGCACACCGCCAAAGTCTTTCCATACCTTTTCAATAGCCGTATTCATCCGTTTGATCGCTTCATCTGTACTTGTCATCAGCTGCTTGAACCAGATCTCCCAATGCATGAGGTGATAGTATTGTTCTGTCATGATTTTTCGAGCAGCTTCAGCTAACGGCTCATAAGCAGAATGGCGCAGTGAATCAAGGCGAATCTGCTTGTGTACGGCATAGAAGTAATTTCTGACGACTGCAAATGCCCAATCATAATCAGGTTCTTTCAAATACGTACCTGGTCCGTTCACTTCTTCTAAAATAATAGCGTTGCGAAATTTTTCAACTGAGCGCAAGTGTGCAATTTTGTCTGCATCTCCTTCACCTAAACCTTCGAGCAGATTATAGTAAAGGTTTGCATGTCCCATCATGTCCTGACTGATTGAAGAGAAGGCAACATCCTCTTCAATATGAGGCGCTAGACCTAACCATTCTGATCCACGAAAGGACAGAATAAAATCGTCATCTGCCAGCTGATAGAGGAGCTCGATCAATGCTTCTTTCTCTTGTGGTTTCACTGTTTCCTGTGTCATTAATTGTCTCCCCTTCCGCCAAGAATGTGCTGTTCTGTAAATTGCTCTTGATTGTAGTCGCGCCATTTCTTCTTTAAATATCCGTACCCTTTTGTCTCTCTGTACTCCTTATCGAGTCTCTTAAGCATCTCTCTTTCATCCTGATTGAGTCCGCGTATGTTCTCTCTTTTCACAACCCAAATATCAGCAACGGTCTCTCTTCTAAAAAAATTCTCTTTTGCCATGATGAGTGCCATGTCAGCATTCGGAGCGAGCAAGCTGAAACTGTGCTGAAAAGGTGATTTATCTGTCTTCTTACTAAATACTTCATAAACGTTATAAAATTCATTTTTCGGTTCGTTCACGTTTGTTGTCTCTCCCTTCCGCTGTTAGATCGCCTTTTTAGCAGCCAGTGCTTCACGGACCCACTCGTTATTTTTGTATGAGCGGCGGCGCAAGTCCAAGCGATTTTGTGATTGTGGTCCGTTTCCTGAAACGATCTGTTTAAATTCGCTCCAGTCGGCATCTTTGTATACCCACATTTGGCTGTCTTCGTCAAAATGAATCGTTTCATCTGGAATTGTTAATCCAAGTGACCAAATACGCGGAATGTATTTAGTAAAAAATTCTTGTCGAAGGTCTTCATTCGTTTTTGTACGGATCTTATACATGATGTTCTTATCTGCATTGGAGTTCCCAGTTTCCTTAGCCGATTTTGGTCCAAAGAACATAATGAGTGCTTCCCACCAGCGGTTTAGTGCGTCTTGCAGCATTTCACGTTGTTCTTTAGAGCCCTCTGCCATCGCTAAAATAATGCTTTCACCGTGCTGAGCGTGGAATACTTCTTCTGCACATATACGCTTTAACGCCCGAGCGTATGGACCATAAGAAGAATCCAGCATCATGCTTTGTGAGATGATTGCTGCTCCATCTACGAGCCATGCGATGATTCCAGCATCTCCCCATGTAGGTGCATCCATATGAAAGACATTGTGAAATTTTAACTTTCCTGAAAAAAGATCTTCCATGATGTCATGACGCGTTTTTCCTAGCGGTGCCATTAAATCCTCTGCTACACGAAGCAGCAATTGACCATGCCCCATCTCATCCTGTACCTTAGCCATGATCGCAAGCTTACGGTGCAGTGACGGCGCTTTAGGTACCCACTCTTTCTCTGGAAGCGCTCCCATAATTTCCGAAATGCCATGCATAGAAATTAAACGTATCAGCTGTAAACGATAATCGGCAGGCATCCAATCATCCGGTTCAATTTTCTCCCCAGCATTAATACGATCAAGAAAATGCGTCATCTTTTCGTCTTCACTAAGTTGACTAAAGCTCATCCCAACAGTCATGTTAATCCCCTCCTGTAATATTACGTTTTATTACCGTAATTATAAAATAACGTCATATGTTTAAACAATGGTTAAACACCCATTTTATTCTGAACATGCTTAACCACTCGGATCGCTTTTCCTTCAGAACGCGGAATTGCCTTTGGTGGAAACACTTTAATATCCAACGAGACAAGACAGGTGTTTTTGACTTTCTGTTTGATTGTCTGTTTTAAAAGCTCTGTAGCTGTATGTGATTCATTCCCATTCGTTAATGCGTAAAGCTTTTCACTCATCTCTACATGCAGTTCAATATGTTCTTTTAAACCTTCTGTTAACACATGAACTTGGTAATGAGGAACAATATCTTCTATTGATAAGAGGCAGTTTTCTATCTCTGACGGAAAGACATTTACTCCCCGTACGATAATCATATCGTCAATTCTGCCTTTTACACGGCTCATGCGAAGCGTTGTTCTGCCACAACGGCAAGGCTCACGATCCAGTGAAGCAATATCTCCTGTTCGGTAACGGATGACGGGAAACGCTTCCTTCGTTAAGCTCGTAAATACAAGTTCGCCGTACTCCCCGTCTTGCATAGGTTCAAGCGTTTTTGGATTGATGATCTCAGTGATAAAATGATCATCCATAATATGCAATCCATTCTGTGCCTCGTGGCATTCCATCGCTACACCAGGACCCATAACCTCGCTTAGGCCATAAATATCCATCGCTTTAATTCCCAGCTTTTCTTCTAACGTTGCTCTCATTTCTTCAGACCAAGGCTCTGCACCGAAAATCCCATATTTTAATGAGGTGGCTTTTGGATTTAGCCCGAGTTCCTCCATCTTTTCAGCAATGGTTAAAATATATGAAGGTGTTCCACAAATGACTTGAGGCTTGAAGTCTTCTATCAGTAAAATCTGCCGCTCCGTATTGCCCCCTGAAACAGGAACTGTAACCATCCCAATCCGTTCTGAACCATAATGAAGCCCAAGTCCACCTGTAAAAAGACCGTAACCGTATGCATTATGAAGAACATGACCTGGCTCTCCGCCCGCAATGGCGATGGACCTAGCCACCATATCACTCCATCTATCAATGTCACCTTCTGTATACCCAACTACAGTCGGTTTGCCGCTCGTTCCTGAAGACGCATGAAGACGAACGAGATGCTCTTGAGGAACGGCAAAAAGTCCAAAAGGATAGTGATCCCGAAGATCTTTCTTAACAGTAAAAGGAAGTTTTTGCAAATCTTGAAGGATTTCAATGGAACATGGCTGGATGTCTCTTTCATCAAAAGCATTCTTGTAAAAAGGTACGTTTTCATAAACAGCAGTGACGGTTTGCTTTAAACGGTGCAGCTGAAGTTCTTCCTTCTCATCACGATTCATACATTCCACTTTAGGATGGAGGATCATTCATTTTCATCTCCCTTTGTAATATGTAAGCGATTACATTTGAGAATAAAAAATATGACGTTTTTATACCGTCGACAATTAATCGTGTAATGTTATTTATGTTTAGCTTATCATTTCATTTATTTTTCTGTCAACGTTATGTACGCAGAGGATAATTTCTACCACTATAATTTCTTCGTACATCGTTTTTATAAAATTACGCTCTAGTTTTCTAAAGTTTATCCCAACATTATTTATGAAGAAGAGCTAAATACAAAAAGGCTGACTTCAAGATCACATGACGTGTTCTTATAAATCAGCCTTCTCTTTATTAATATAGAAGATCCAGAAACTCCTGGCGAGAAACATTACCAAAATAATGCACCAAATCGATATCTTCTAACACATTTTCAATCGCATCACGATCATAACGGATACCGTTTAATCTGTTTTCGATATCTGACACGTCACCCACTCCAAAGAAGTCTCCAAAAATCTTAATCTCTTGAATGATTCCTTTTACAATATGAAGACGAACATCGATTGATCCTGCTGCAAATCGGTTCGATAGCTCTACATTAAATTTAGGTGACTTACCATAGTTCCAATCCCAGTTCGCATAACGCTCTCTGGAGATTTTACGAATCTCTTCCCAATCTTTCTCTGTTAATTCGTACTTTGGAATCGATTCTAACTCTTCAAACAAGTAAGTTAAGAGTGTTTCTTTAAATTCTTCCATCGTCATGTCTTCATCTAAATGTTCTCTGATGTTCGTCACACGGCTTCGAATTGATTTAATGCCCTTCGATTCAATTTTATCCATACGTACGTTCAGTGCAGAAACAACATTCTCGATTTCAGAATCAAAAAGAAGTGTTCCATGGCTGAACATTCTGCCCTTTGTTGAGAACTGTGCGTTACCCGAAATCTTTTTACCTTCTGCAAGAATATCGTTGCGTCCGCTTAACTCAGCATTCACTCCGAGCTTTTTTAACGCTTTTACAACTGGATCGGTAAACTTTTTAAAATCATGAAAAGAGTTTCCGTCATCCTTCGTAATAAAGCTAAAGTTCAAGTTTCCAAGATCATGATAAACAGCACCGCCGCCAGATAGGCGCCGAACTACATGAAGACCTTCTTCACGTACATATTCCGCATTAATCTCTTCAACGGTATTTTGATTCTTACCAATAATAATGGAAGGTTCATTTATATAAAAAAGCAAATACGATTCATTGATGTCCAAATGCTTTAGAGCGAATTCTTCAATCGCCAGATTCACTCTTGGGTCTGTAATATTTTCATTATCAATAAAAAGCATGTAATTTCTCCTCTTTCAGTCCCTATCATTAAGCTCCCCACGTCCAGCCGGAAGAGGCAAGCTCTATCTTTTTGTTATACACCTCTTTTGCCTCTGTGACAAGCTGTGACAACTGACCAAAATGAGGAAGATGTGTCAGAAGCAGATGGCTCACTTCAGATTGTTGAGCCAGCTTCCCACAATCCTCAGATGTCATGTGACCTGGACCACTTCCATCCATTCCTTTATAAAAATTGCATTCTGCTATCAATAGATCAGCTTGTGTGCTGAAAGGAACCAGTTCAGGGACCAACGCAGTGTCAGCTGTGTAAACGACTGTGTTTATACCGTCGGTTATACGCATGGCGTAGCAAACGGCAGCATGCTTTGTAAGTTGAAACGTAATCGTAAATGGCCCTACTTTTAATTCACGTGAAGGATCATACGCAATTCCTTTTGTATGCTGCGCGTAAGTAAGCGAAAGTAGTCCTCCTTCATCTTCCTTATGTCCATAGATTGGCAATGTCTTTATTCCTTCTTGCAAAAAAGACTGAATTAGACGGCTATATTGAAGTACACCAATGTCAGCCACATGATCTGCGTGATAGTGGGACAAAACTACGGCATCAAGTTGTTCTGGCTTTATGTATTTTTGAAGCTGAGAGAGCACCCCGCTACCACAATCGATAAGCAAGTTAAATCCTTCACTTTGCAATAAATAGCCTGATGTGGCTTCCCCAGCACCTGGATACCCACCCCAATAGCCTAAAACAGTAAGTTTCATGAATTAATTCCTCCGTTTCATGTTTGTTCTTTAAGATTATCAAAGTCATATGAAAGCTTCCATGCTTTTATAGAAAAAGCAACTCAAGAAAAAAACACCGAAGATTTTCGGTGCTTCTACAGTCAGTTTACCCCTCATTTCGCTAAGGCATTACATTCTTTCCTGTTGTGCCTGAATATTGATGAGTATGTCCGTCATTAAAGGTGGTCGTTCCGGAAAACATATGATAATGTGTTCCATCACCCGTATAAACCGGCGGCCCAGTCGTTCCTGAGAATTGGTGAACATGACCGTCATCAAAAGTAGTTGTTCCTTCATATGAATGAACATGCCCCATCGTGTTATTTGCTGCATTCGTTACCCCTTCAACCGTGTGTGAATGACCGAAATTAACTGAGGTTTGAGTCTCATACGAATGAACATGCAATTGCCTGTTATTCCATCGAATATGTTCAATATCATGATCGTGCACAACATTTCCTCCCTTGTCTTTTTTCTACCTATATCTATGTACGATCAAAAAATTGTATAACTAAAACCCTGCAGCTATGAATCACTGCAGGGTTATCACTCTTATACGTCTATTCTTTTACCGCACCAGAGGTTAATCCCGATACGATTCGGCGCTGGAAAGCCAGTACCATAATTACGAGCGGAACCGTGACAATCACGGTAGCAGCTGTAATCTCACCCCACGGGATGGTAAACTGTCCTTCAAACATCGCGATACCAACCGGAACCGTCTTATAAGCATCATCCGTGTTAATCGTTAAAGCAAACAGGAACTCGTTCCACGCAGCGATAAATACAAGAATTGCTGTTGTGAATATGCCAGGAATAGCGAGTGGAAGAATAACTCGCCAGTAGGTCTGCATCAAGGATGCTCCGTCAATTTTAGCGGCTTCCTCCAGATCAAATGGAATCTTGCGGAAGAACGTAACAAGAAGCCAAATCGACAAAGGCAAAGTAAACGTCGTGTATGGAATGATCAAACCCAGATAGCTGTTCGTCAGCCCGAGATTCTTTAAAACGATATAGATAGGAGAAATGGTCGCAATCTGCGGAAACATGGAAACGGATAGTACGATTCCTAAAATAACCGTTTTTCCTTTAAACTTTAAACGCGCTATCGCATATGCTGCAAAACTAGCAACGAGAACGGTATATAGTGTTGTGACAGAAGCAACAACAAAGCTGTTCCATAAGTATTTTACAAAAGGATAATTCACAAAAACAGATTCATAGTTCTCTAACGTCATATTATCCGTAAACGGTATGAAGGCTCGGTCACCGAACAACTCGGCTACCGGCTTGATTGAACTTGTCAGCATCCATAAAAACGGAAACATGACAAGGAAGACAAACAATGCTAAAAAGACATAAAACATTGGACCTGCTTTTTTGTTCATTTCCTGCTCACTCCTTTATGGTTTCCGTTTTTATTTATCATTTAATAAGTCACGACCTAAGAACTTAATATAGATTATAGATATGACAGCTACACAGACAAACACAATAACAGCCAACGCCGAACCTTCACCGAAATTGGTTTGATTAAACATTACTTTATATGCCAGGATTGATATGGTTTCTGTAGAGTTTGCAGGACCACCGCCCGTTAAAACATAAACAAGGTCGAACACACGGAACGCATCAAGTGTACGGAACAACAAAGCGACAAGGATGCTTGATTTTAGAAGCGGTAAGGTAATCTTTACAAATTGCTTCCACTTACTCGCTCCATCAATAGCTGCTGCTTCATACAACGAACTCGGAATAGTCTGTAATCCTGCTAAAAGAAGAAGGGCCATATATGGTGTTGTTTTCCATACGTCTGCAAAAATAACCGAGAACATCGCTCCGTTACTGCTCGTTAATAAATCCGTCATGCGGTCGATCAGTCCGATTTCCTCAAATACTTTTGCCACGATTCCATTTTGTCCATCATATAAATATTTCCACATGAGAGCTGAAACCGCCGTAGGTATCGCCCAAGGAATAAGAATCGTCGCCCGAACAAGACCTCTCCCAAAGAACGCCTTATTGATCAGGATCGCGATGGCTAATCCAATAACGAGTTCTACAAAAACAGAGATCACTGTAAAGATGGTCGTATTTTGAATAGCTTTCCACATCCGCTTATCGGCTAAATTATCTTTGTAATGCTTCAAACCAATAAAGTTTGGTGTGATAACCGAATCACTTAATGATGAGGATAAGCCGATTGCATCATCTGGATTTTCCAGCTCACTTTTAAGTTTTCTAACACGATCTGTCGTTTCATTTGTTGTTTTTTCTAGCTGGAGTGCTACAGCCTTTTCGATATCAGCAACAGCCAGTTCTTCGCTTATTGGCTTCATGACCATCAGTTTTTCGTCAACTTCATCATAACGAGCTTTAAGATCGTTATCTTTCTTTAGCTCTGCATCTATTCTCTCTAAATTGGACTGAATCTCTTTAAGCTCGACTTTAGTCTTTCCAGATGCGGTCTCTGCCTCTTCCTCCAGAGCATTGATCAGGAATGGAAAGTTATCTAAGTACGTGTGAAGATCTACTTTGTAAGAAACATACGCTTCAGATTTAGAAGGATTGTTTAGTCTCAGATCAAACATGCTGTAATAAAACGATTGAAAAACAGGCCATATTGCGATAACTAAAATAAGAATTAAGGAAGGGGCAATAAGGAAATAGCCGATTGAACGCTCAGAAAGCTTTTTCTTAGATTTCGACTTTGCTCTTGCTGCAATAGGCTTTTCGTTGTTAGGCATTAGATTAGGTTTCAAAAGGGTCAGCTCCTTGCTTTTCGAATGCAATCGACGGACGGGCGTTGAAACGTCCATCCATTTCACTCTGTGGAATCGATACCAGATAGAGAGAAAAGGGAGCCTTCATCCTAAAGAAGGCCTGCCCTTTTCCTACTAAAACATGGCTTATTTTTCAAGTTTCTCTGAAATCTCTTTTTGCATATTTTTAGCCGCTTCTTCAGGAGTGATCTTCTTAGCGATAGCGCTGGATACTTGAACCTGAATGATGTCAGAAATCTCTGGGTAGTTCGGTGCTACCGGACGAGATACAGCAGCTTCTAAAGCATTTACAAAACCTTCTTCTTTAAAGTATGGATTTGCCTCTAAAACTTCTTGGTCATCATATAGAGAAAGAATCGTTGGTGCATGTCCACCTTTGATCGCGTCGATCTTTTGTCCTTTTTCTCCAGCCATAAAGCTTAAGAACTTCCATGCTTCTTCAGGATGCTTCGTGTTTTTGTTAATACCAGCCATCCAGCCGCCTAGAGCTGCTGCTGAACCTGCATCACCAGATGGAAGTGGAGCTACGCCTACTTTACCTACAATCTTTGATTGCTTCTCATCGTTTGCTAAGGCAAATTGATAAGGCCAGTTACGGATTAGGCCAGCTTGTCCGTTAATGAATGCTGTATGAGACTCAGGCTCAGCAAATGTTGTAACGTTTTGTGGCACAACATCAGAGTTCACGATTTCAACAAGCTTCGAAATTCCTTTAACTGCCTCTGGAGAATCAACTTTAACTTCACCATTTTCATCAATGATCTTTCCGCCATAAGAAGCGATGAATTCAACCGCGTTACATACTAGCCCTTCATATTGCTTCGCTTGCAGCAAGTAACCGAACTGCGTTCCGCCTTGTCCTTTTGTTTCTTTTGCTTTTGCTAACAGGTCATCCCATGTTTGCGGAACTTCACCTTCACCTACAAGGTCTGTACGGTAGAAAAGCATTCCTGCATCAATAAACTTCGGAAGTGCCCACTGCTTTCCTTTGAACTTGGAAGCACTTAATGCCCCTTCGTTATAAGCATCAAGATCTACGCCATCTTTTTCGATAAATCGATCTAGAGGCATCAAGAACCCAGCTTGTGCAAACTCTGCTGGCCAGATAACATCCAGATCAATCACATCGATCTCATCTGAGTTCGCGTTAAATGCTGTTACGTAAGCATCATGCTGCTTCCCGGTATCCGCTGGCATTTCTTTAAATTTCACCTTAATGTTAGGGTTTTCTTTTTCAAAAGCTTCCACCATCGCTTTAGTCCCTTGTGTGTCATCCTTACCACGTGCATAAACGATCGTTACTTTCTCGTCTTTATCGCCGCCGGAATTATTGCTGCTGCCTTCCTCTTTGTCTGAGCAAGCTGCAAGCACAAGTGAAAGCGCTAGCGATGCAGAAATCACTTTCGAGATATTCTTAAGCTTTTTCATTTTATTTCCCCCTACTCTCCTGTTTTGTAAACGATTTCATTTCATTTTAAAAATTTTTAAGTTGAAGTCCGTTCAATCAAACGAAGCGGCAAGATTACTTCTTTTCTTACGGGACGCCTTTTGGATTGAATAGATTCAATCATCAACTCCATCGCGTTACGGGCAATCGTTTCAATGGGTTGTTCTACCGTTGTTAGCTCCATAAGTTCTGCAAGAGGCTGATTGTCAAAGCCTATGATAGCTAAGTCCTCAGGTACTCTCCATCCCGCATCTTTCGCAGCTTTCACAAGACCTGCTGCCACTTCATCACTTCCAGTAAACAGAGCCTGTGGCGGATCATCCAGTTTCTCCAAAGCTTTAAACGTATTCAAGCCATCTTGGACACTGTAAGCATTGCGGAAAAACCATTCATCTTTCATTAGCAGACCCGCTTCCTCAACTGCTTTTAAAAAACCAACCTTTCTGTCGTAAGCCACTCTTGAACTTTTGTGATCACCGGAACAAAATCCAAGCTTTGTATATCCCTTATCGATCAGATGTTTTGTTCCTATGTACCCGCCTTCGATCTGATTTAGGAACACAATAGGGACTTCGGCCGTATCGGTATATTCGTTGCATACAACGATCGGTCCATATGACAAATAAGGTTCAATCTGACCCCAGTCATTTTCGATTGACGTTAAGATCAAACCGTCTACTTGCTTCGTTTTTAAGAGCTCTAAGAAGTTACGTTCCTGCTCCTTTTTGTATCGCGTTTGGCACAAGATTAGCTGATAGCCTTTTTTACCCGCCTCTTTTTCCATCACTTCAACCAAATGACTAAAAAATGGATTCGTGATTCGCGGAACATAGACAGCAATCGTTTCCGTCTGTTGCCTTCGCAATCTTCTTGCAGATGAATTAGGAACATAATTCAGTTCTTCCATGGCTTTAGAAACAAGTCGTTTTTTTTCTTCAGTTACATATGGATGCTGGTTGATTACCCTCGAAACGGTCGTCCGAGATAATCCGGCTAATTTCGCCACATCTTGAATGGTTGCCATCAGAATCTCCTCTTAAAAACAATGTGGAATCGAATTCATGAAATCGTTTTCATAAATCGAGTATAAGTTACCCTCTAACTTCAGGTCAATGCCTTTTTTCAGAAAGTTTCGTGATTAAGGTCGTGTGTCCAAGCAGGAGATCATCGGAAACGAACGAACTTATGATAAAATACATAAACGATTGTTATTCTTGAAAGGAGCCGGACGGATGATTAAAGTAAAAAATTTAAAAAAGTCCTTTGGTGAGCTTGAAGTACTGAAGGACATCAATGCAGAAATAAAACCACAGGAAGTTGTCTGTGTCATAGGACCTTCTGGCTCGGGGAAGAGTACGTTTCTTCGGTGTATCAATAAACTGGAGGATATAACAGGTGGTCAAGTTTTAGTTAACGGAACAGACATTACGGATCCCAAAACGAACATTAATAAAATTCGGGAAGAAGTCGGAATGGTATTTCAGCAATTCAACCTCTTTCCCCATAAAACGGTATTAGAAAATGTAACCCTTGCTCCACTTAAGGTGAAAAATTCGAACAAAAAAGATGCCGAACAAAAAGCGCTAGCATTATTAGAAAAAGTCGGGCTTCAAGATAAAGCAAACGCTTATCCCTCACAATTAAGCGGTGGACAAAAGCAGCGTGTTGCGATCGCACGCGCTCTCGCGATGGATCCGAAAATCATGCTGTTTGATGAACCAACGTCAGCATTAGACCCTGAGATGGTCGGTGAAGTATTAGAGGTTATGAAGGATCTTGCTCGTGAAGGAATGACGATGGTCGTCGTTACGCATGAGATGGGATTTGCCCGTGAAGTCGGTGATCGTGTGATTTTCATGGATGGCGGATATATCGTCGAAGAAAATATACCTTCTGAGCTATTCGGTAACACGCAGCATGAACGTACAAAACTATTCTTGAGTAAGGTACTATAAGTCCATTATTGGGTGGACATTGAAGAACCAGTATATTTTTACCGTTTTTCCTTTTAAATAAAAAACAAGGACATCGCGTGTAATTTTCATGCGATGTTCTTGTTTTTAACTGGCCCTTTTTACTTTGGATGATTTCTATTCATTCCTGACGATTACAATGTGATTGGAACGAATGAGTGTTTTTACGAAGTAACCGCCTCAATCGGTTTAATTTACGATTACTTTTTGATTAACCCTTTACTTCTTAAGAAGTCTTGTGCCACTTCACTTGGATTTTCTTTATCGATATCAACCTTCGCGTTCATCTCCTGCATGTCTTTAACAGTTATTGCGCCTTCTAGCTCCTTCAACACTTTTTCAAGCTCTGGATACTCTTTTAGCGTTTCATCTCGAACAATTGGAATGGCATCATACGGCGGGAAGAATTTTTTATCGTCTTCTATCGTCTTTAAATTGAATCGTGTAATTCTTCCATCTGTCGTAAAGGCTGAAATCGTATCAACTTCTCCTTCTTTTACTGCCGTGTACATAAGGTTAGGGTCGATGCTGACCTTTTTCTTAAAGTTTAAATTATACGCTTTGGCGAACGGTTTATATCCATCTTCTCGCTCATAAAATTCACTTGGTGCCCCAAATGTAACTTGGTTTGATTTTGGTGACAGCTCAGAGATCGTTTTCACTCCGATTCGATCGTACGCTTCCTGATTCATTGCAACCGTGTACGTATTTTCAAAACCTAAAGGGTACATCCACTGCAGGTTATATTTTTCGCTATACCCTTGCTTCACTTTTTCATAGATTTTGTCAGGATTCATACCTTCTTTGTATTCCTCTTTTAAGATGGTTAATAATCCTGTACCAGTGTATTCCACATACATATCGATATCACCAGCTTTAAGGGCTTCCGTTAAAATCGGGGTTTCTCCTATTCCTTCTTTAATCACTACAGGATAGTCTGTCTTTTCTTTAATGTACTCTGCCATGATGTGTGGAAGAATATATTGCTCTGTCCATTTTTTACCCGAGATTACGATGGCATCTTCCGTCGTTGTCCCGCGATAGATGAAGAAAATAACGAGTGCTGCCACCGGAATTAAAATCCATGAAGTCTTCTTCCAAGAAAAGCGTTTCTTTGCCCTTGGCTGTGTAGCGATTTCAATCCGTTTTAAAATAAAGTCAAATAAAATAGCTAACAGAGCCGCTGGAATGGCACCCGCTAATACGATTTCATTACGAGTTGTAGAAAGACCCCGGTAAATAAGATCTCCTAATCCGCCTGCACCAATAAATGCAGCAAGCGTAGCCACTCCAATCGTAAGGACAGTTGCTGTGCGAAGACCTGCCATAATAATCGGAAGTGCGAGTGGCAATTCAATCATTCGCAGAATCTGAGTATTGGTCATTCCCATTCCTCGTCCTGCTTCAACTGCTGACTGATCAACCTCTGTAATCCCTGTATACGTATTACGCAAAATCGGCAGAAGCGCATAAACCGTTAACGCAATAATGGCCGTGATGTTGCCGATCCCGAAGAATGGCAATAGAAATCCAAACAACGCTAAGCTAGGAATGGTTTGGAAGACCGCCGTTACACCAATTACAGGTTCAGCGATAGATTTTCTTCTTGATATAAAAATCCCTAACGGAATCGCAATAATCGTTGCTATAAAAATAGAAACAAAGGATAAAAACAAATGCTGCTGCAATCCAATCAAAATTTCAGGCCATCTCGATTGAACAGTATTTAAAAACGTTGTAAAAAAGTTTTGGTTATCCATGTTCAGGTCCTCCTTCTAGAGGAGTTCCTATGCGCAATCCTGCAAGACCTCTCATCATCGTTGCCCGTGTTATCAACCCAACGACCTGTTCTTCTTCCATAACTGGAATGGAAGTTACTTTTTTTACTGCGAAAATCTCTGCAACTTCTGTATAAGAAGCATCTACAGGTACCGTTACTACTTCGTGATTCATAATATCTTGAACGGTCTTATCTTCCTCATGAAAATGCTTTTCTATCGTTTCAAGGGTTGCCACACCTAGCAGTTTCCCTTTCTGATCTGTAACAAGCAAACTATCTACCGTATGCTTTTTCATCATTTTTAACGCTTCAGCTAATCCTCTTGTCGGTTTAGCTGTAACAAGCTTCTGCAGCATCAAATCTCTTGCTGAAGGGGCAGAAGCGTTTGTATTTAATCGTTCTTCTCCAATGAATCCTTTTACAAAGTCATTAGCAGGATGTCGCAAAATCTTTTCAGGAGTGTCAAACTGAACAATTTCACCATTCTGCATTATCGCGATTCGATCTGCTATTTTTATCGCTTCATCCATATCATGGGTAACAAAAACAATCGTTTTCTTAATGGAATCTTGAAGACTAACTAGTTCATCTTGAAGCTGCTCACGGCTGATAGGATCTAGCGCAGAGAACGGCTCGTCCATTAAAATAACTGGCGGTTCTGCTGCAAGCGCACGAATAACTCCTATACGCTGCTGTTGACCTCCGCTTAGCTCAGAAGGATACCGCTTTTTAAATGTGGCTGGATCTAACCCTACTAAATCAAGCAGTTCATCGACTCTGCCCTCATATTCTTCTTTCTTCCAACCTTTTAATCGAGGTACGAGTGAAATATTATCTTCAATCGTCATATGAGGCAGAAGTCCAATCTGCTGAATAACATATCCGATATTCCTTCTCAGCTCAACGGGGTTTTGGTTTGCAATGTCTTCCCCATCAATTAAAATAGTCCCTTTTGATGGTTCGATCAAACGGTTTATCATCCTCATGGTTGTCGTTTTACCGCAACCACTAGGCCCAATCAGCGTGACTAACTCTCCTTTTTTAATTTGAAAGTCAATGTTCTTCAAGGCCTCAAAACCGTCAGGAAACGTTTTTCCTACGTTTTTGAAAGTAATCAAAGTGGTTCTCTCCTTTTTACGTAAAATAAGCTGCATCCTTTAGAATGTCCAATTATTATAGTTCCCTTGCTTGCTTGCTAAAAAACGTCTTTTTCAAGCGGAAGTTGATTATCTATGAAAGTTCAGCCATTTTTTTAGGATTCCTAATGTTTTGCCCTCAAATCCAAAAATTTTTGCATGAATTCACGAGTTTTTATTCTGAATCCAAAAAAATGAGGATATATGAAATAATCGTGCACATAAAAAAGCACATGGACATACATTCCAAGTGCTTTAGCGATTAAGCTCCTTCAATTTCTTTTTAGTTTTTTAAACTGTTCTGCAAAGTATATCCACGTTCCAATCATACTAACGACCATGAATCCAATTAATATCCATGTATTTAAGGCAAAGCTGGTCATATCTCCGCTTGAAATAACCGATTTGAATCCTGAAACTGAATAAGTCATCGGAAGCCATGCATTAAAAACTTGCAAACCATTCGGTACCAATTCGATTGGGAATGTTCCGGCACTCGTAGTGAGCTGAAGAATTAAGATGATGATGGCTACAAATCGTCCAGGATCACCTAATAAGGTTACGAATAGCTGTACGAGCGCTAAAAATGTAAGACTTGTAATGATGCTCAGTAGTATAAAACCAGGCAGATTGCTAACTTGAATATTTAACCCTAGCAATAAAACGGCGTCTGCTATCAAAGCTTGAACGACACCTACGGCAGCTAGGAAAGAAAACTTCCCTGCGAACCAGTCTAACCCTGAGCGCGGATTCCCTGTTTTATCCCGTAAAGGAAATACGATAGACATCAATAACGCCCCGACAAAAAGTCCAAGTGATAAAAAGTATGGAGCAAAACCAGTTCCATAGTTTGGAACATCTGAGAAGGTTTTTGTTTTTACAGAGACAGGGTTGGCAATTCGTTCAAACATCTTGCTGTCTGGGTCAAGTTCTCCTGTTTTGTCTGCTGCTTCACTAAGTGAAGACGAAAGCTTGCTGCTTCCATCAAGAAGTCTTTGTTCCCCGTTGTGAATCTCCTGCACGTGATCTGTAACCTCTTGCCATCCTGACGAAATGGTTGACGTTCCATCTGCAATCTTACCGCTGGCAGCTAACAACTGTTGTGAACCAGCTGCTGCTTCGCCTAACTTAGATTGAAACGTTTCAGTGCCTTCATTAAGCTTTGCTTGACCGCTCACAAGCTGATCAACTCCGCCAACTAATTTAAGCTGACCGTTATGAAGCTGTTCTGCTCCTTGTGCAACAGCGGTTTGTGAATCGCTAAGCTTTTTAGCACCGTCTGAAAGCTCATTTGCTCCTCCTGCAATCTTGCCGGATGCTGCAGTTACGTCATCTAAACCGTTATTAACGCCATTGCTGATCGCTGCAAGCTGCTTTAATGATGCAGCCATCTCTTCGTCAGACATATTGCCTTGGTTTTGTATCAATGCATGAATTTGTTGTTCTAGTTGTTTTGATCCTGCTGTGGCTTTTTGCGCCCCTGCGTTCCATTCATTCACAGAACCAGCAAGTGCACTCGCACCACTCGATAACTTAGCAGCACCGCCTTGAAGGGCAAGACTACCGTCCTTGATTTTTTCTGATCCTGCTGTCGCCTGGTCAATTCCGCCTTTTAGGGCTTGTGCACCGTTACTCAGTTGACTTTGACCAGCTGCAAGCTGTTTATGAGCCGCAAGCAGTTTATCGATTCCGCTATCAAACTCGGTTAATTTTGACTGAAAAAGAGTTGCACCCTTTTTAAGTTCATTGATCTGGGGCGTTTTCTCTTCCATGCCAGTTGCAAGTTCACCACTTCCAGAAGCCGCTTTCTTAAGACCGTCTGTAACTTGATTCGACCCGTCTGCGGCTTTTTCCAAACCGCCGGCTAACTGCTCTACTTGATCAAACATGACTTCAGCATACGTTTTGGTAAGTTCGTTCGATAGGCTTTCTTTCATCTTATCAACTGCAGTTCCACCAATTTGTGCTGCTAAGAAGTTAAAGCCTGCATTTGGTGAATAAATAATTTCTGGCTTTTTATCTGAGCTGTCAGATAAAGATGTTGCATTTTCTGAAAAGTCATGGGGAATCTCGATCATCATATAATATTCATTTTGTTCGAGTCCTTGTTTTGCTTTTTCCTTACTTACGAATTTCCAATTAAACTGCGGATTCTCTTTTAGTTTTTCAACAAACTCATCACCGACAGTTAAACTATTTCCGTTATATTCATACCCTTCATCAAGGTTGACTATAGCAACCGGCAAATCTTCCATCTTTTCATAAGGGTCCCAAAATGCCCATAAAAACATCCCGCTGTACAGCACAGGTATAAAAAGAACGGCCAATACGGGGATGGCGATTTTTTTGTTTCGAAAGACTGCTTTAAACTGTTCCCCAATAGAATCAAACAATGAATTCACTCCTTTAACTATACAAAATGACCGTTTCGGTCAAACAGTCATTTTGTTCCAAAAAAAGAGACTCCTTAAAGTCTGCTTTTAAAGAACTGACCAAAAATGAAAACTGGTCACAACTAAATCTATCACGTTTTTACAGCTTCTGCAACACTATGATTTTCGCAGGCCATCCATTACAAACATTTCTAGAACTTCAAGCATCTTTTCCTTATGTATAGCAGGATGATCCTTCTCCCAATCAAAGATTAGAGCGATATACAGCTTCACCATCATAAATGCCACAATATCTGTAGGACATTCTTTTAGTTCACCCTTTTCTACCGCTTTATCCAGTTCTTTTTGCACAAAGCTTAAGACAGCCTTTTCAATGCGTTGCAACGCTTCTGTCACAGGTGATGAATTCATCTCTTTTACTTCTTGAGATAGTTTTACAGCCAATACATGTGTTTTCCGGAACTCGATCACTTCATACAAAGCATAATGAAGATTTTCATAAAATGGTCGATCTTCCTTAATCGCTTCTGATGCTGCGAGTTTCGTTTCTTTCACGAGGCTTGTAACGATTTCAGAGAATAACTCCTCTTTGTTTGCGAAAAAAGTATAGATCGTTCCTTTCCCCACGTTCGCGATTTTTGCGATTTGATCAACCGTAGTCGCTTTATATCCAAACATAGAGAAAGATCGTTCAGCTGCTTCTAAAATACTTCTTCTGCGATCCATTAGTTTATCACCTCTTCTGGCCCTTTACCAGACTTCGTACATAAAGGTAACGATAAAAGGACTTTTGTTCCTGTCCCCACATCACTTTCATAGCTCAGCTTGCCGCCCATACCACCAATCAGCTTGTACGTTACCATCATACCTAAGCCTGTACCTTTTGCTTTTGTTGTATAGAATGGAAGTCCTATTTGCTCAAGCTCTTCTTTTGTCATCCCTTTACCATTGTCTTCAATGGCGATGATGATATTTCTCTTTGTTACTTTATATCTGTATAGATGAATAGTTCCTGTATCCTCTATAGCTTCTACTCCATTTTTAATAATATTTATTAGCCCCTGCTTTAATCTTTGTTCATCTACACAAACTTCATAAGACCCTATATCACTTAACGTTACTTCTACATTATGGATGGCACCATAAGGAGCTGTTAAGGAAACCACATCTTTTATTACTTGTTTCAAATGAATTCTTTCAAGCTTTGGAACATCTGGCTTTACCATCGATAAATAATCAGTAATGATCTTATTTGTTCTGTCCAGTTCATTGATTAAAAGTGGTGAGTGTTCTTTTAATTTTTTGTCGGTTGTTGTACTGCCGAGAAATTGTATCATCCCTCTGATCGTTGTTAATGGATTTCGAACTTCATGCGCGATAGCCGCTGCCATCTGTCCGGCTACTGCTAGTTTATCCAAATACACCGTTTCTTTTAATTGCATATTGATTTTGACAAGTCTTTCGATAAGAAAGATACATGAAAAAAAGGCGATTAAGAAACAAGAAAAATAGATAAGATAGAATTCCAGAGATAGAAAATTAAGATACGTATGTATAAATAGCATATAAAATAAGGTATAGATGACAGCGATATAAATAGCCGAAATCCACCTTTTTTTATCTTCATCAAAAAAGTTCTGATACGCTAGGCTGACAATGTAAGCTAATAAAGTGAGAATAATACCGAGCCAAACATATTCTCCACCCATTCCAACCCTTGCTAGGATAACAACTAAAGAGCAAATAGCACCCGGCAGCCAGCCTGCGTACAGTGTCACAATCATGATTGGAACGTTTCTAAGGTCAAAATAAACATCCTTAAGCGTTTCGATCGGGTATACCATACAAACAAGTGCACCAATACCACTTATTGCTCCAAAGACAACCTTATTCTTAATATCAGGAATGGCACCAGGATGCAGAGGGAAGAACATATTCACTAGATGCGTAAATGAGAAAACGATTGCAATGTTTACAAATAAAGGTTCTATAAATGCCTGCATGTTGCTCCCCTCCCTTTTTTCTTTCTTCAGTATAGCAGAATCATTCTACAAAAAAATAAGAAAAACGACAAACTTATCCATTTGTCGTTTAAACGTTTTTTATTTATTTGGCAAACAAAGAGTCTGCTGCTTTTTTGGCAGAATTCACACAATCCGGAAGGCCTACCCCATCATAAGGTGCACCAGCAAAAAGAACGCCAGGCAGGTTCTTTGTAAACGCCGTTTTCAATTCCTTTACACGCTCTTGATGACCCACTTCATATTGAGGCATCGAATCAATCATCCGTGAAACGTAATAGAACTCTGGTTGCGCGTCAATCCCCATACTTGCTTTCAAGTCCGCTAAAACTTTTCCCAAAATAACTTCATCTGATTCATGTACGATATCTTGATCATCAGCACGGCCCACATAGCATCGCAACAGCACTTTTCCATCAGGGGTCGTGTGTGGCCATTTCCTACTTGTCCACGTACAAGCAGTTATGGAGGTGTTCTCACTTTTAGTGACCACAAAGCCAGTACCATCTAAGTGGAAGGTCACATCCTCTTCATTGAAGCCAATCGCGACCGTGGCGACTGAGGTTGGTTTTGTTTTGTGAAGTTCTGGAGGAAACAAAATATCGTTAAATAGGTGTTTGGTTATAGAATAGGGTGTCGTAACAATCAGTTGGTCTCCTGTAACCGTTGAGCCATCTTCCATATGCACCTGGTATGTTCCGTCTTCTAAACGAGCGACAGAGGTCGCTTTCAGCCCTCTTTGGATACACTCACTCGGCAAAGAATTTTCAAGAGCTGAAATCAAAGAAGATAAACCATTTTTAAGCGTCATAAACACGCCTTTTTTCTTTCCAGCTCCATGATTCTTAACCATTTTAGGCTGGGATTTTTTCATGCCTATTATCAAACTTCTATGTTTTTTTTCTGTTTCTACAAACTGTGGAAAAGTTGACTTCAGACTCAATTGATCGATTTTCCCGGCATATATCCCTGATAAAAGAGGTTCAATCAGCCGGTCCACCACTTCGTCTCCAAGGCGTCTTCTGAAAAAATGACCGACAGAAACATCTTTATTGAGATCTGACCGTTTTGGCAGAACGAGATCGAATGTAGCTCTTGCTTTGCCAAAGACTGAGAATAGAGGCGTAAAAGCAAAAGGAATCACTTTCGTCGGAATGCCCATTACTGCCCCTTCTGGTATGGGATTCAGTTTGTTATTGTGAAGGATATACGCTTGTCCTGTTTCATTTGATACAAGATCGTCCTCTAGACCAATCTCTTTTATGAGCTCAGTCATAACCGTTTTTCTGGCAAGGTAGGAATCGGGTCCCCGTTCGATCACAAAGCCGTCCTGTACAATCGTGTCGATCTTGCCTCCAAGCCGCTCACTGCCTTCTAGCAATGTGAACGTTACAGGTTGTCCTGTTTCTTTTGCATACTTTTGCACATAAAAGGCAGCGGCTAAACCTGTAATGCCGCCGCCCATTATGATTACGTGCTTTTCGTTGCCCATCGATTTCACAAACTTTCTTTAGGCAGTGCGTTTTCCACAACCGTTGCCAAACAGTCGATAAATTCAGGTTTTGCATTCGGCATTTCAGGACGGTAATATTGCACGCCTAACTCATCAGTAACCACTTTACACTCATAGTCGTTGTCATATAAAACTTCAAGGTGGTCCGCAACAAAGCCAACCGGACAATAGATGAAATGCTTGTAGCCATGTTTATTATATAAGTCACGAGTAAGGTCTTGAACATCTGGTCCAATCCAAGGGTCAGGCGTGTTGCCTTCACTTTGCCACCCGATCGTATAATGAGAAACTTCCGCACTCTTTGCGATCAAGTCTGCTGTTTCCTTCAATTGCTCAGGGTACGGGTCACCCATCTGTAGAATCTTTTCAGGCAAACTGTGTGCTGAGAAAATGACAACGGCTTGATCATGCTCACTTTCGGGGATGTGTTTAAACATTTGTTTAATGCCATCTGCCCAATATTGAACATATTTAGGCTCATCGTACCAGCTGTCTATTGTAACAAAAGCAGGTCCGCCTATCTTAGCAGATTCTTCGACAGCACGCCCGTTGTACGATTTAACACTAAACGTAGAATAATGAGGAGCAAGAACGAGTGTTATCGCTTCTTCAATACCGTCTTCTTTCATCTGTTGTACGGCATCTTCGATAAAAGGATCGATGTGCTTCAAACCTAAATAGCTCTTAAACTCCCGATCTGGGTATCGGCGATTCATTTCTTCTTCTAGTTTCTGTGCCTGGTCTTCCGTAATCTTTGCTAGAGGAGAAATTCCGCCGATCTGCTCGTATCTTTCCGTTAATTCCTGAAGCTGTTCAGGTGAAGGCTTACGTCCCCGTCTAATATGTGTGTAATAGCTTTCAACCTCATCAAGACTTCTTGGCGTACCATATGCCATCACGAGTATTCCGGTAATCTTTTTCATCACTTTTTACTCACCCTAGTTTTTTAGACGTGTATTCATGAACAAAGGTCGTTAACTGTTTCAGAGTCGCAATGTTTACTTCTGGAAAAATCCCTTTACCTACGTTGAAAATAAATCCTGGTTCTTCCATTCCTTCATCCAAAATTTCTTTTGTTCTCGCTTCGATTACTTCCCAAGGAGCAAGCAGCAAGGAAGGATCCAAGTTTCCTTGAAGCGCCTTAGTAACGCCCATTTGACGAGCTTCTTTTGGTGATATTCTCCAGTCGAGGCCGATTACATCGATCGGTAGCTCGTTCCACTCCATCACTAGATGGCGTGCACCTGTTCCATAAAGAATCAATGGTACGTTTTCTTCACGCAGGCTTGAGAAAATCCGATGCATAACTGGTTGTATATATTTTCGGTAATCCGCAGCATTCAATGCGCCAACCCATGAGTCAAAAATTTGAAAGGCTTGGGCACCAGCTGCAATTTGAGCTTTCGCATATGAAATGGTCATGTCCCCTAGCTTGTCCATCAACATGAACCAGCTTTCTGGATCGGAATACATTAACTGTTTTGTTTTATGATAATCACGTGAAGGACCACCTTCAACCATATAGCTTGCTAATGTGAAAGGAGCTCCTGCAAACGTAATAAGAGGTACTTCTAATTGCTGACGCAAAATCTTAATCGTCTCCAAAACGTAAGGTACATCTTTTTCAGGATCGATCGTTCCTAGACGCTCAACATCTTTTCTTTTTCTTACAGGCTTGTCGATAACAGGGCCGATTCCTGATTTGATTTCTACATCTACCCCGATTGCAGGCACAGGTGACATAATATCTTTGTAAAGAATAGCCGCATCCACGCCATGCTGATCCACAGGAAGCTTCGTAACACCAGCACAGATCTCAGGTCTATGTGTAATATCAAAGAGTGAATACTTTTCCTTCAATTTACGGTACTCAGGCTGAGAACGACCCGCCTGTCTCATGTACCAAACTGGAACATGTGTATTCTTCTCCTTGCGACACGCTTTCAAAAACTCTTCATTTATTGTCAAAACGTACACACCTTTCTATCAAGACCAAAAGCTCCTAATGTTTCTTCCAGCCATTTATCTAATAAGCTATAACGTCAATATCCATACACATTGTAAGGGAATTCATAATAAAAGTATAGGCACAACGCTTAATTGTCATGATTTTGGCAAAATGAAAATTTATTACACCTTCCTATATCCTTAGTTGTATACTCGGCCTATTACTTGGGGCTAAAGTTTGGAGGGTAAAGCACTATCTTTCTTCCAAGTCATTGACTGTCTTCCTCTGCAGTTGTTTAATAACGGTAATAAAAGTCAGAAAATTCCGTTAAGGAGTGAAGGCAATGTCCGTAAATAAAAAAGCAATTGGTGGCGCGACACTCTCCACAGCACTTGTCGCTTCCCAACTTTTCACAGGAACCAACGTGCCTGTTAACGCTTTGTCATCGAATGAACTTTCAAAAGAGGCAGTCGAACACCAGCACGAAGCATTTGATATTCGAAAGGGCTTACCTGCAGTCCTGCCTACGGATTCTCAAGTTCAAGCTGCAAATGCGTTTATTCAATCTGCAGGGACTGGTACAAAAATATCATGGAATTCAACATTTGGCACACCATCCTTTATAACCAAGAACAAGGGTTATTTAACCGCTCCTTCAAGTTATAACAGCGATACAATTGCCCGAAACTGGCTTAAATCCAACGCAGAACTGTTCGGTCTTAGTTCAGAACAAGCAGACTCGCTTTCGATCATCAAGAGTCATTCCATTCCTGGAAGTGGACTTCAGCCTGTCGTTTTCCAGCAGACCTTTTCAGGAATTGAATCTGCAAACGGCGGACGCATCATAGTCTCTGTTAATAAAGAAGGACGCATTCTTTCTGTTGCGTCAAATGCTGCCCGAGCAGATGCACTCGATGAGGCACACAAACTATCAAGCAAGGATGCTCTTTTATCAGTCGTTAAGGAACATCTCCCTGAACTAAACTACTCCCCTTCGTTAAAAGGTACAAAACAGGGGTGGGAGGAATATGCAGCCGGCGAATCACTACCAACTGTGCAACGTGTGAAGAAATCTGCTTTTGTCACAGCTAACGGTGTGAGACCTGCCTACCGCGTACTTTTCATTGAAAAATTAAACAAAGGGAAAGAAGTCGTCGTAGATGCTGTTACGGGCGAAACTTTATTTGAACGTTCCTTAGTTCAAAACCTGGATCCAGAAGGCTTAATCTTTGAAAATTATCCAGGCTCCCCACTTGGAGGTACACAAATCGTTAAGTCATTAAAAGGAGATCCTATTGCCTCTCCGCAAGGCTGGTTATTGCCAACAAACGATGCTGGCATGACTACAATCGGAAACAATGCTGATACGTATGCAAACTGGAGTAACTTCCTTGTCCCTGAGGGTCCTGGACTTGTTAGACCGGTTAACCCGCTTGGCCAATTTAAATTTCCGTTTAAAGACGCTTGGCATGAAACAAAAGGTGAAGCTACACCACCTTCTTATGCAGAAGATGCTTATAGTGCAACAACCAATTTGTTCTATCATCACAACCTGTTCCACGATTATTTTTATAAACTCGGATGGACAGAATCAGCTGGCAACCTTCAAGCTGCTAACTTCGGCAAAGGCGGTATGGATGGAGACCCTATTTTAGGACTTGTCCAAGCCGGTGCAGCTTCAGGGGGAGAACCAACCTATACAGGACGCGACAATGCCTATATGCTTACACTTCCTGATGGAATACCAGCCTGGAGTGGAATGTTTTTATGGGAACCGATTAAAGGCGCATTTGAAGGTGAATATGCAGACGGTGACTTTGATGCAGGAATCATCTATCACGAATACAGCCATGCCCTATCAAACCGCTATGTAGCTGGTGGAGAATCTTTGAACAGTCATCAAGCAGGTTCGATGGGTGAAGCTTGGGGCGATTGGTTCGGCATGCATTATCTTGTGAAAAACGGTCTCCAAAAAGATCCAGTCGTTGGAGCATATGTAACAGGAAATTCTGAAAGAGGAATACGCAGCTGGGCACTTGATGATGCACCTCTTCATTTCGGTGATATTGGTTTTGATATTGTCGGACCAGAAGTACATGCTGATGGCGAAATTTGGTCGGCCATCCTCTGGCATGTAAGAGAAAGCTTAATTCAAGCTCTTGGAAAAGAAGAAGGAGAAAAAGTGGCAGAGCACATTGTAATGGACAGCATGCCGATCTCAGCTCCAGACCCTTCAATGGATGATATGCGGACGGCTATTTTGGCTGCTGATCAAGACCGTTACGGCGGAGAGCATTATGATTTATTATGGAAAGCTTTTGCCCAACGAGGACTTGGGGCTTCTGCTAAATCATTATCTGGTGACGACACAGATCCAACTCCTTCTTATGATCATCCTGTTTCTGGGCAAAATGGTATGCTGGCTGGAAAAATCATTAATGCATCAACTAAAAAACCTGTTAAAGATGCAAAAATCATCATCGGACAATATGAAGCGCGAACAAGTCCTGTCAGTTTATCTGGGGAAAAAGGCGGCTTTAGTCTGCCAATCGTTTCAGGAACCTATGATGTTACGATTCAAGCTCGGGGATTCGGTGCTACTACCTTTAAAGATGTAGCAATCACAGCAGGTAAAATTGAAAGTCTAGATGTTACACTTTCACCTAACTTAGCATCAACAGCAAACGGAGCCGAACTTGTTTCCATATCAGATGAAACGGAAACCCATCCTGCAAAGAATGCATTGGATGACACAGAAGGAACAGTCTTTATTTCACAAACAAAAGAAGGTGGATTTACTGGGTCTGAATTTGCAGTAGATCTCGCTGGCAACAAACCAGCTGTTGTTTCAAGTGTTCAAGTAAGTGCGTTTAAAGATATGACAAAAGGACGATTTTCTGCATTAAAAGATTTTACAGTCCAAACTTCACTTGACGGTGTAAACTGGACAACTGTAAAAGAAGGAACGTTTACAGCCGGCAAGCCTCGTCCAGCAACACCTGATCTTCACTACAAAACCTTTGATCTGGCTGAACCGGTTAAAGCAAACTTTGTTAAGTTCATTGCAAACAATGCCCAAGATAATTCATTCGGCTACGTGCAAGTTGCTGAAGTTCAAGTGTTTGCTGAGCGTTCATCCAAAGTGACAGCTTTACCGCCAGTCGTTACTGAGCCGTTTTCGAGCGAAGGTGTCATTTTAGCAGGTAACCCGGCAACAGGAATCGGAAGCTTAGCCGATATAGATGCTACAGGCAGCGTGACACAAAACGAGTTTGTTTCTACACAGAATCCTGAACCAGCCTCACAAGGAGCAGATGGCTATGTTGTAAGCCTTCCTGAACAATACAGGGACGGTCTCCACAATATAACTGTTGCAGGACCTGAAGGAGGCACTCATGATCTTGATGTGTTCTTCTACGATTCTTCCTTTAATTTATTAGGCAGCATCGCAACAGCTGGAGCAAATGAATCAGGTGTCGTGCCAGCTGGAACTTCTTATATCTATGTTGGACTTTATACGGGAGCAAATGTACCGTTCACAGTGGACGTGCGAAGTCCATTTGCGAATTAATAGTACTTGGCCTAAGCCAAGTGTCCTCATATTGAGTGTAAGGTTGGAAAAGATGGGCAAACCGCCCATCTTTTTTTGTGTGTTCAGGAACATTTATGATCCTTCAAATAATTTTATGATCCTTCAATTTTTTTTATGATCCCTCAAATTTTTTTATGGATTTTTCGGCAAATTTCGACGAACACGAACACGCACTCAAATCGCAAACACTTCACTCAAAAAAAAGACAGCCCTCAAGGCCATCTCCTTCTTTAGTCGTCATCCCGCTTCTTTTTCTTTTTTTCTTTATTCTTTTCTCTTCCCCGCTCTTTTTTATCATCGTCATCCTCATCGTTCCCGAAGCCTTGGAAAAGTGAAATGGAAACTACATTTGAAGGCCGTCCCTCTTCTTTTGTTAGAGGATTGTATGGAACAACATAGAAATCAGGGAGTGTAAACAGATTCTTTCCTGACGCCGTGAACTCCCCTTGCCCTTTTACCGTATCTAAATAAGTGGTCTCTCCTTCATTCACAGAATAAATCTTATATTGAAGACGCTCATCTTTGGATGGTGTCCAGCTTAGCTTCACAGAAGGCATCCCAAAATCACCTACTCCAATGGCTGCACCGAGATCATTGATTTCAATCAGTTCAATGGGTGGTTCTAAGTCCTTTACTCCGTCAGGTTTTTTAAACGTCAGCCCTTTTTGTGATGGAATCTCGTTAATCACTTGTTTGAATAAAAGAGTAGGCTGAGCACTCCCGCTGTTTAAATACGTTTCCTTCGTTGTCTTATCATAACCAATCCATACCGCACCTACGATTTCAGGCGTGTATCCAACAAACCATGTATCTTTATTGCCTTTATCAACATTTGGATAGTTTGTCGTACCTGTCTTACCGGCGATCTCCATATTTTCCGGGCCGTCAGAACCTGTTCCGTTCTTCACAACCTGCTGCAGCATGCGCGTCATATACCATGCATTCTGCTTTTTCCAGACTTTTTGTTCCTGTGCTTTTGACTTGCCGATCAGATCACCCTCGTGGTTGTAAATTTTGCTAATCACAAAAGGTTCAATCGTTTTTCCTTCATGTAAAAAACTTCGGTATCCCTGGACCATTTGTAAAGGACTGACACCGTGATCAATTCCACCAAGTGCGATACCAAGTCCTTTATCTTCAATCGGCATCCCGAGTTCTTTTAAGTACTTTTTCGAATAAGAAACACCGACCTCGTTTAAAAGCCAAACGGCAGATGAATTAACGGAATTAGTAATTGCCTTTACCATGGACACTTGTCCATCATATTTGCCATTATAGTTTTTTGGCTCATACCCGTTATAACTTAATTCCTCATCACGCAGCATAGAATAAGGCTTATATTTTTCAGATTCAAGAGCCGGACCATAAACAGAAAGGGGTTTGAATGTTGAACCTGGCTGACGGTTAACGACCACTCGATTCAATCCTTCTGTTACATAGTTTCTCCCGCCTTGGACAGCTACAAGTCCCCCTGTTTTGCCATCCATCAGGACCATTGCCCCTTCAGGTTTTTCCTTGCCAGTGCCGATAAAGAAACGTCCATCTTGGAAACGGTTATAGACCGCTATCTGTGTGGCTGGATCCATCGGGACAACAATTTTGTAGCCGCCTTGTCTCAATTCCTCTCGAGAGATGTGATACTTTTCATTCGCTTCCTTTATAACCATATCAATATACGTTGAATAAGCAGGATTGCGTTCTTCTTGATACACGTTTAATGCGATCGTTTTCCCTTGTGCACGCACCGTCTCTGAAGGTGACAGATAGTTTTGCTTTTCCATAAGTGCAAGAACCAAGTCACGGCGTTCTTTTGCCGCTTCAGGGTGCTTAATCGGAGAATAATGATTTGGAGCTTTAGGCAGTCCTGCCAATAACGCACCTTCTGCGATTGTTAACTGATTTACATCTTTATTAAAATACGTTTTGGAAGCTAGCTGAATTCCGTAGGCACCATGGCCAAAATAAATTTGATTCAAATACATCTCCAAAATCTTGTCTTTGGAATATCTTCTTTCTAAGTTGATCGCAATAATCGCTTCTTTAGTTTTACGAAGCCATGACTTTTCATGAGATAAAAAAACATTTTTTGCAAGCTGCTGGGTAATCGTACTTCCACCCTCTACCTTGCTTCCTGCTAGTATGTCTTTATAGATGGCACGTAATATGGCTTTAACATCTATACCATTATGTTTATAAAAACGGGAATCTTCTACTGCCACAAAGGCTTCCTGAACATGAACAGGAATGTCCTCAATTCCTACGATTTCCCGATTTTCATCATATATTTTTGTGATTTTGTCACCGTTCTCGTTTACAAGCAAAGTCGCTGAGTCCATTACAAGATTTTTCTCGTCGATTACATAATCGCCTGCCATAATAATAAACAAATAAGCAAAAAATCCGATGATCAATGAACCGACTAAAATACCGAGGGCGATGAGACTTTTCTTTACCATAACCAATCCTCTTTTCTTTCTAGGTCGAAAAGTACATTTTATCTAATTTTCCCTTAGATGGAAAGTATATTACAAGCCGCCAAATTCTTGCTCTGTTTAATAGCCATGAGGGATGGGTAAAACAAAGGTAAATCAATATAAAGGCAGGGATAAGCAAATGAACACATATATCACGTATGGAACATCCGATTATCTATCTAGTTATCAAGAAAAATATGACCAAGCTCTCCTGCTTGAAGGTGATTCTAACTCCGCCCTAGTCTATGAAACAGAAGGAGAGAATCCGTTTACAGAAAAACACGAATATGAAATTATAAATGGGAGAGGCTCTCTATCTGGCGCAGGTTTTGTAGTAATGAACCACATACCAGTTTCAGAAGATGGAAGAAGTCTCTTTGAAGAACGCTTTCAAAATCGAGCCGGTCTTGTGGAAAAGGAGCCCGGTTTTATCGGCATCCGAGTTCTACGGCCGCTGCATCAAGATCCTTATATCGTAATGACTCTTTGGGCATCCCATGCGGACTTTATCAGTTGGCAGCAGTCAAAAGCCTATGAAGAAGCCCATAAAGACAGAGGCACCTCTAAAGGACTTCCAGAAACCCTTTTCTCTGGCAAGTCATTTGTAAAAGAATACAGTGTAGTCCAATGAGTAGCAGGAATACTTCATCACTAAACCGTGCTAGCGTAATTTTGAATCCTTGTGCAGGTCAGGGACGGCTTCTCAACCAATGGGAAAACGTATTGACCGAGTTAAAGAAGGGATTTTATGAAGTCCAGGTCTATGAAACAAAAGAACCGGGTGAAGGGGCAACGTATGTAAAACAATTGCAGCAAGAGACAGATGTTTTTATTGCCGCTGGTGGTGACGGTACCGTACATGAGGTTGCCGAAGCACTTCTTTCTCTTGAAGGAGATTTTCCAGCGTTCGGTATTATTCCCGGCGGAACATGCAACGATTTTTCACGCGCGCTCGGAATGAACCAAAATCCAGTTAAAGCTGCTGAGCAACTCTGTCAAAAACAGATTCGACATATTGATATAGGTGAATTTAATGGGCAATATTTCACAAACTTTTGGGGCATCGGATTAATTACACATGTATCAGAGTCTATTGATCCTGACACGAAAGATCGCTTTGGAAGGCTTTCCTATTATTTATCTGCCGCAAAATCTTTACAAACGTGGGAGCCTTTTTCGATCCAAATACAAGCAGAGGAGTTCCAATTTGAGGGTCAGGCAGCTATGTTTTTAGCGGTGAACGGACCATTTACAGGCGGAATCAAACCTTTTTTCCCTGATACTGATATACAGGACGGAAAACTGGATTGTTTATTAATTAAAGAACCTTCTGTTTCCTTTGTATGGGATGTTCTTCAAAATCGGTTGACCGACAATTCTGTTCAAGGAGAAGGGTATCATTATTTTCAAAGTTCAGAAGTCCATATAAAAACCGCCCCCCATCAGTTAATAGATTGTGATGGGGAACGGGAATATAAAACACCTTCTACTGTCAGATGCCTTCAAAAGCATCTCGTATCACTTACTGGGGATGTTTCCTTTTAAAAAAAGGAAGCGTCCTTTTTTTATAGGCCTTTATCGATTCAAGACCCCCGATACATAATAACAGCCAGACCGTTCCTGCAGAAAAGCCTGCAAGGACATCGGAAGGGTAATGGACACCCAAATAGATGCGGCTAAACCCAATCAAAATAATTAATGCAATAAATACCGTACTAAAAATAAATTTTAGCCATCTTCCGTGTTGACTCCTTACGATTAAATATCCTAAAAATCCATAATAAATCAAACTGCCCATCGAATGTCCGCTTGGGTAGCTAAAGCCTTGCTCAATAATGAGACTGTTTTCCGGTCTCACTCTCCCAAACCAATGCTTCAGTCCAAGATTTATCAGACCTCCGCCTGCTACAGCTATTATATAGAAAATAGCTTCCCAATAATTTTTCCGTTTAACAATCAGCCATACAAGACTCCCGACCAATAAAATTGTCAGAATGGTGATAGAGCCTAAAAAAGTAATGAATTTCATCACTTCTGTTATAGAATCATTCCTGATGTTTGAAACATATTGGATGATAACCTGATCAAATCTGAATCTTTCTTCTTCCATCAGATTTTCAGACAGCTCAAAAAAGACTTCTAAAGAATAATAAGAGAGTAATAATCCGCTTAGAATATAGAGGACGGGGAGTATAGGAAAAGGTAATTTATCGGCCATTTCGCGAAGCATATGAATCCCTCATTTTTCAACAGTTTTACCATAAGTTTTCACTGTATCGGTTATCGTTAAACACCATTTAAATATGAAAAAAAGCTGCCTGTTGTACAAGCAGCTTCAGTCATGTACTTTTATTTAACCAGTTTTACGAGCATATGAGCAAGCTTGTGTCGTTCTTCCTGCTCTCCAACTTTCCATAATTCTTTAAGTAAGTTTTCTTCAGAGTTTCGAGGTTCCTCATGTGCAGCTAAATAGTCGGCTACTTTTTCAGCTGTTTTTGCAAGAGTTTCTTCACTCATACCCATTTTTTCTCCAATTTCTACTTTGCTGTGCAAGTAGCTTTTGAATTCTTCAAAGTTAGAAAGAATTTCATCTTTCTTGCTTTCACTCATGCGGCTTGCTGTTTCCTCAACCTTACTCATGTCAACATCACGCTCTTTGTCCACCATGTGTCTGCTATCCATTTTGTTACCTCCTTGAGAATTTTGTGTATGACCTTTGTTTAACGAATGTTTTAGGCCTGTTAGTCTTTTTACCGTTTTACTGCTTTCTTAAACATTTTTGTACAGTTTACTTATTGCATATTTTCTTAGTGATTCGTCCTGTTTATGATTCTCATAATAAGGGAAGGATACTTTTGAAAGACAAGATTCAGGAGGTTATACAAATGGAAAAAGACTTACAAGCACTAATTGACGGACTAAACGAGGATCTTGCAAATGAGTACTCTGCAATTATTATGTACAATCACAATGCAGCAACAGTTTCCGGATTGTACCGTCAAATCTTAAAACCATTCTTTCAGAGTGAAATTTCGGATGAGCAGGGACATGCCCTCTACTTAGCAGAAAAAATCAAAACACTTGGCGGTACGCCAACAACTCAACCAAAGCCAGTGAAACAAGTAGAAAGCGTTCGTGAAATGCTTGAAGAAGCACGTAATGCAGAAGAAGACACAATCAGAAGATATGAAGAACGTAAAGAACAAGCATCAAATCTAAAGCTGACAGAATTAGTCGTACAGCTTGAAGACATGATTGCAGATGAAACAAAACATAAAGAAGAAATGGACCGCTTACTAAGCGATAGCCGATTCTAATTCTTAAAATAAACGATAACAAAGCACCCCATTTGATGGAGGTGCTTTGTTTATTTATTGAAGGATTGATTTTTAGTCGATCAGCAAACGCCACCTGAAGCAATTTTGTGCGACTTCACCTAAATCTTCTAAAAAGTGATAGTTGGCATATGCACCTACGATTGCACCTAATCCTGGCACCATCTGAAGCATTTTAATCAAATCAATATGATCTCGATAGTCCTGCTGCAGCTCCTGCCAATTGATCTGGTCGATGGAGCTAGGAATCTCCGGAAATTCGTTTAACGTTTCTTTCCAGAACACGACCTTTTCAAAGGCTTCTTTTCTTTTATGTGGATCGGAAAAAGCTAGACGAAACACATGTAAAATAAAAATACGTTCTCTGTAATCTTTTACATCAAGCCCATAAATGCTCGCGGCTTCAAAAAGAAACTTCATTTTTATGCCAAGAAGTAAAGGAAAATCTGCAAGTCCCAGTAAAATGCCACCGGCACCCGTACCCGCTCCTTCAACAGCAGCTGTTTTTTTATAAAAAGCGAGTCGTTCTTTTAATTTTTCATCTCTTTCACGAAGATTTGTATCGAGCATTGTCGTTCTCTTCGTTGTGTATTCTGAACCGATTAAGGTAGCTTTAATCATATGTTTCATGCTTGCTGTAATTACATCATGTACTTTTTGAGGTATTTTTTCGTTAATTTTCGTCTGGATCGACTTTGTTGCTTTGTTCCAAAGGGAAGGCTGCTTCGACATCTCGACTTCCCATTTCTTCAGCTCTTCAAAAACGTGTTGTTCGTATGTGTTCATCTAACTCCTCCTCTCAATGCTATTACGTCCGAAACAGTTTTCAAGTTTCAAGCTGATACCATTATTTTCTGCAGGCAACAGGAATGGATAGCGGAAAGTTAAAAAGATTTTCTGGATCGTATTTTGTTTTTACTTTTATTAATCTTGGTAAGTTTACAAAATAACATTGCTCTAGCCAATCTTTTATACTATTATCTTGAAAGTTAACATAAGCACCATCGGCAAAAGGCAATAACCTATTTCTTAATTTTTCTACCCATTTCGTATTTATGTTTGCTTCACTCTCATTATCCCATTTTGTTATATACAGCAAGCTGAATAAAGCTTTTCGATGCACATATGCGGTCTCTGTAGGACTAAACTGACCTGCACAACCTGAAAGGGCCTGAAGCTGCACTTTATTGTCTGGACTTGGTGAGTTGGATAGAAAGTCTTTCAAGATGCGTATTCCCTCTGGAGGCAATAGTTTTTTAGCAAAAGCTCCCGTATTTTTAAAAGGATGTGCATCCGGATCTCCATGGCTCACGGCATACTCTTCCATTCCAGGCATCATTCCCCCAAACATCTTTACTGCATCAATATAAGGAACACTTTTGATTTCGACCTTTTTCGGCGGATATGCATCGAGTAAAGGTTGAACGAGCCGCCATAATTCTATAGTCGATCCTGTAAATTCTCCAAGAGCTCGTAATTCCCCTTTATCTTTAGCAAGAATATCGATAATTGCCGTTAAACGGCAGTCTGTAAAGGGCGCCCAGCTTTGCCATGCCTCTACAACAGGTTCAAATCCCTTCCAATCCCATGTAATACTTAACGTGGATACTTGATCTATTGGGATCACATGGAAAACGAGTGACGTTACAACTCCAAAATTGCCTCCGCCACCGCCTCTAGATGCCCAGAATAAGTCAGCATTCTTTTCTTTGTTTGCTACAACGATTCTTCCCCTAGCATCCACCATCTCTACTTCTACTAATTGATCGATCAGCATTCCGTATGGACGTGTCAGCATTCCCCATCCCCCGCCTAGTGTGAGTCCTGAAAGGCCAACGGATGGACATGTACCTCCAGGTATGGTTACACCCTCTTCATATAATCTTTCGTAAAGCGGGTATAAGAGAGACCCTGCTCCTAATCTTGCCCTGTTCTTTTTATGGTCAACTTTTATATCGTTTATCTCACTAATATCGATTACTAAGCCGCCATCTAATGATGAATAAGCTTCATAGCTATGACGACCTGTACGAATTCTAAACTTGACGTTCTTCGCTCTTGCCCAGCATATTGCGTTTGAGACATCTCTTGTAGTCTGGCAAAAATTAATGATTCTTGGAAACAAGTCGTACCGTGTATTGAACTCTTCTCGTGCCAAATCATAATCTGGGTCCCCAGGTGTAACAATCCTCCCGGTTAATTTGCACTTTGACATAAGGTGGCTCCCCCTTTATAAAAAAACCGCTTCATATAAAGTATGAAAGACGCCTATGTTTTGTTATCAAATAAAAAATTCCTAACCCTTTGTTTAAGGTTAGGAAGTAAGAGAGATATGTTTTTTTGTCAGAGCTGGCAAGCGTATTAAGCTGAAGACAAATGCTGCAACAGGCATGAATAATGCAACAAGCCAGTCTCCTGTCATTACCCAATAAAACACGGCATAAACCGTTCCTTGGAGCAGCAATAAACTTTTTAACCATCTAACGAATGCGGCAATTTTCACAGCCGGCTTTATGGGATAGATGATAAAACTTACATTCCATCTGTACTGGGTGTACAGCGTGAATAATTGGAGTGACAGCATTTGAAAAAATAATAGAACTACAGCCAGCTGCCACCAACCTGCTGGGACGAGGTACAGGAATAAGAGACCTATTAAGATCAGCCTGATGTATAAACCTAAATAATCACCCGAACGGATGAACGTTTTCATATAGAGTGCTGACATGCTGTTACCTTTTTTAAAAGAAAAAGTACCAAGTGTGTTTAACCATTGTCGTTTATGAATCGTTTGTTTAAGTGCCGGGACATCCGTAAAATAGTTCGCAAGACGATAGCCCTTCATCTTCAATGTCTGCTCCTCTGCAAGAAGCATCTCCCATTGATAGCCGTGCATCTTTTTAAAGAATTCAAACACAAAATTCTTTAACACATACATGATGGCAAACATCGCGATCAAAAACAGATACGCTTCGTTAAACAGCAGATAAACATAAACAAAATTCACTATAAATCTCATGATTCGGTAATTCAATTGATGACTTTTATAAGGAAGTCTTCTTTCTTCCCAAGCAACATATAGATTAAACATTTTAGCAGTGATTAAAAAGAAACTGAAAACCGCATACATCTTCCAGCCGTCTCTAATAAATACTTGCACGATTGGCCACGTTAAGGTAAACAAAAAGAGTGTAGAGAAAGCACCTGTAAGCATTGCTGAAGAGATACTCTTGGAAAAATAGTGCTTCATTCCCGATTCTACAGGCAGCAAGAAAACAAGATCTCCTTCTTTCAGCAACGTTCGGATTGGACTTTTTGTCAGCCAGAAAGAGAAAAATACGGTTAAAATCAAAACGGCAGGAAAACCGTTAGGCAGTGCTTGGAGAAGCTTCGCATAATACACACTGCCAATCACGATAAGTAAAATTAATGAAACAATAAGTCCGCTGTTTGCCATCAAACTGAAGTATTTTAAGGTTTGGGTCAAATGAGCGTTTCGACGTTTACTCCATAATTTTGTAACATCTATCATGTTGTTTGTCCCCGTGCAACATGCAGGTAGATATCATCGAGCGTTGCATCAGTTAATCCACTTCTTGCTCTCAATTCCTGCAATGTTCCGCTAAGTACTATTCTTCCTTCGTGCATGATTAAGAAACGATCACAATATCTTTCTGCTGTAGATAAGATATGTGTCGACATGAGGATTCCCGCACCGCTGTTTTTAAAGGTAACCATATACTCAAGGAAAGACTGTATCCCTAGCGGATCTAGCCCTACAAATGGTTCATCAACTATGTAAAGCCTTGGCTCTACTAACAGCGCACAAAGAATCATCACTTTTTGCTTCATACCTTTTGAGAACTGATTCGGAAACCACTTGATTTTATTATCCATTCGAAATTCTTCCAACAATGGACGGACTCTTGTTAAAAAAGTCTTTTCCTCAAGCCCATATGCCATAGCCGTTAATTCTAGATGCTCCCATAGCGTAAGTTCTTCATATAAAATAGGCATCTCAGGAATATAGGTGAACTGGCTCCGATACTCTTCTGGTTCTTCTCTAAAGGTTTGTCCTATGATTTTTGAACTTCCAGACATCGGCTCCATCAAACCAAGAACATGCTTGATTGTCGTACTTTTACCTGCCCCGTTCAGACCAATCAGCCCTACAATTTCACTCTCTCCTACAGAAAAATCCAAGTGATGAATAACAGGCTGATTTGGCAGGTAGCCACCTGTTAAATCCGTAACTTCAAGGATAGGTTTCATCTCGTTCCCTCCTTTTTCCTATAATGGTTTACTTCCCTATTATTTACCATACTCACTGTTTTACCCGTTATGAAGCAGGCATTGGGGTTGGAGTGGGTTTTGCATAACCTTCTTTATACTTTTCATCAATCATTTTTCTGATCTCAAGAGTACTTTTTCCGGCTGCAGCTTCTTTCATGCTAACGGCTGCAATCTCGAGACAAGTGCCGCACTTTGTTCCGTGATCATCCCAAACGATTTCGCCGTCTTCTTTATTTTCCGCTACAAAGCAGTCGTAGTTATTCCTATGACCAGCAGATTCCCCACACCCGCAATAACAAGGCATGGATTCCAATACCTCTTTGAATTGAGGTGCAGCGGCATAAATGGCACCGATTTCCTTGGAATGATCCTTTAAAAAGCGGGGCATTGTATCAATCGATGCTGTTAACTCTTGTATATCTCCATTCGGAAGGTGATTTTGATGTACTGCTGAATCACTTTCATTGTGTTGCTTTTCATGCTCATGATGATCATTCTGTACTTCCTTCTTTTCATTACCACAACCTGCAATTAGGAAACCAGCTGCCAGTGTCATTGTAACGACCAGTTGTCTTCTTTTCATGGAGGTTCCTCCTTTTGTACATTCTTTCCTTATAATAGCGTAATTCTCGACCTATTTTCCATTTTTATATGTATAACATATGTGACAACTTGGACAAGATATAGTTGAAGAAGGTATCCCCCCTTCTTCAAGGAGAAAGATACAACGGTTTTAGATTTTTTATATATGCTTTCTTTTAAGGAGATGGTTCTCTTGGACTATTTAGTGCTTGAGCAATTTCAAATTCTTAACATCGAGGTGCATGGCTAAAAAATCTTATTGTTTTGTTTTCATGTTCTCCTTTCTTCTCTAACCTCTATAAGAAGGAGAGTTCTATTTATGAATAGGACTCTTCTTCTTTATTTTTTCCATAAGAAATGTGTGTTATGATAGATAAAAAAAATGAGGTGAGCTACTTGTCCCATGATTCAAACTGTATTTTTTGCAAGATTGTTGCAGGTGACATTCCATCCTACAAAGTGTACGAAGATGAAAACGTTCTTGCCTTTTTAGATATCAGCCAGGTTACAAAAGGGCATACCTTAATCATTCCAAAACAACATTCAAAAGATATCTTTGAGCTTTCTGAAGAAACAGCAGCCACTCTCTTCTCAGTCGTACCAAAGATTGCTTCAAGTATTAAACAGGCGTTTAATCCAATTGGCCTAAATATCTTAAACAATAATGGAGAAGCAGCTGGACAATCAGTGTTTCATTACCATATGCACTTTATTCCTCGGTATGGTTCTGGCGACGGTTTTGGAGCTGTATGGAAAACTCAGGACCTCCCTGCCAAAGAAATGACTGACATCGCTCAAAATATTCAAGAAAACATCAAGAACTAACCTTACATAGTAAAACTGCCTCTCAATTTTTTAGGCAGTTTTTTTTCATACATATAACACGAGGAGGAGAACAAATGGAACGCATCTATTTTCAAGCAGGACCTACAACGTTACCAAAAGAAGTGATGCTCCGAGCAAAAAAAGAATGGGATGATTTTGAAAATACAGGTTTGAACATTATGGAGCATAGCCATAGAGGTGACACGTACGAAAGTATCCATGAAGAGGCAAAAACACGGATGCGACAGTTGCTGAACATACCAGATACACATGACGTTTTATTTCTACAAGGCGGAGCCAGTTTGCAGTTTGCGATGGTTCCCATGAATTTAATCACTGCTCAAAAAACAGCAAAGTATGTTTTAACCGGTTCATGGTCAGAGAAAGCCTATAAAGAAGCGAAAAGAATTGGATCGAGTGAAATTGTCGTGTCAGGAAAAGAGACTGATTATCGTACTTTACCTCAAATGATTTATGAGTCTTTTGATAATGATGCCTACTTGCATATAACATCGAACAATACCATCTACGGCTCACAGTGGCCAGACTTAAATGCGTTCTCACACCCAGTACTTGTAGCCGATATGTCGAGTGATATTATGAGCAGACCCTTTTCTGTATCACAATATGGCTTGATTTATGCTGGTGCACAAAAAAACCTTGGTCCTGCTGGTGTAACAGCAGTTATAATCAGAAAAGATTTATTGCGGGAAAGCGAATCCATTCCCTCGATATTGTCTTATCATGTTCATGCAGAAAATAGATCTTTGTATAACACACCACCTGTCTACTCGATTTATCTTCTAAATCTTGTATTGCAATGGATGGAAGAACAAGGCGGTGTGGAAGAGATGGAACGGAGAAACAAGAAAAAAGCGGAAACTCTTTATAACGCAATTGATAACAGCTCAGGTTTTTATCAAGGCTATTGTACGCCTGAATCCAGATCCCTTATGAATGTTACGTTCAATTTAAATACAGAAGAAGCAGAGAGACATTTTATTAAAGAAAGTGAAGCCCACGGGTTTTATGGATTAAAAGGACATCGGTCTGTTGGCGGTATTCGCGCTTCAATCTATAATGCTGTATCCCAAGAGTCATGTGAGGAATTGGCAGCATTTATGCTTCATTTTCAGGAAAAATACGGTAAGTAAGCCAAATGCCTTTTCAGATACGTGTTCGTTTGATAACATAGGAGTTACTTTCGCAATAGGTCATAAGGACACTGTTGGAAAGAAATTTAGCCAAGCTATAGCTGAGGAGAGATGAGATATGAATACAAAATCATTAGCTTTAACATCCGTACTTATTGCATTGGGGTATGTTTTTCACACGGTGGTCCCGCCATTATTTTTTGGGATGAAGCCAGATTTACTGCTCGTTATGATGTTTTTAGCCATAATGCTATCACCTACAAAGCAAAACGTATTGATCGCAAGTATGGCAGCAGGTGCTATTTCTGCATTAACAACTGGAATGGCTGGCGGACAAATCGCCAACCTGGTTGAAAAGCCCATAACAGCGTTTATTTTTTTAGCCATGTTCTTGCTAGCAAAGAAAGTAAAAGTAAATGCATTTAGTGCCGTACTTTTAACGGTAGTCGGTACGATTATAAGCGGAACGGTATTCCTCTTAGTAGCAATGCTTGTAGCCGGTTTGCCTGGATCTTTATTCAGCTTCATCGGGCTGATCGTACTTCCAACAAGCGTAATAAGCGGACTGATTATGTTTTTTATTTATCCTGTTGCACAACGGTTCTCGAAACAATCCAGTTTAACCGTCTAATTCATATAAATATATAAAGAAAAAAAGCCAGTTCCTTTATGGAGCTGGCTTTACGTATGAATCTTCTTTTTCCCAGGATTGAAAGGATGAAATCTCACTGGATAATGTTTTAAACAAAAACGCTAAAACAGTTGCATCATCTAACAAACCGGCCCCTATCAGAAAATCAGGAACGGCATCTATCGGACTGACAAAATATAATAGGCCGGCCACAATGAGAACCATTGATTTTTTAGAGACGTTCCGGTAATCGCCCCTTTTGTAAGATTTCACTAAACGGACAAGGGCTTTTACTTGAGCACCTAAATCACGCAAACCTTGCTTATCCGTTTGAGACGTTTTATCCTCCGCCTTAGAAACAAGCTCACCTGTCTGGGTGGAACTTTCCAAAACTGCACTCGCTTTTTCTTTCATTTTGTTAAAATAATTGCCAATCGTATTTTGTTTTTTCACTCTTCGATCCCTCCTGTCGGGTTTTAATTATGTATACCCTGTTTTGCTATTCTTCGTCAATCCATATCATTCATTCCTCTTTTTTAATTTCGACTTCATTAAAGTACAAAACCAGTCAAAATACCAGTAAATTAGACAGATTTCTTTCTACTAAAAACTGCCCTTCTTTCGCAGTTTTCATCACTTTAAGTCTATCAACACAACGTTTTACATAATTTTTATCCGATTTCCCAATTTATCTGACCATGTCCAATCCTGACGAAATCTATCGGGAAATATTTTTATATTCGTCATTATTCTTCATAGGATTATAAGGGATATTACCGAATTTATTAGATAATAAAAGAATGAGGAGGAATTTTAAGATGTCTAAATCAAAATCTATCATTGCAGGTTTCGCATTAGGAACGGTAGTAACAGCAGCAGCTACCTTGCTATCCACTCCAAAAGCTGGGAAAGAAGTACGAAAAGATTTGAAAGAAAATATGGATAAAATGAAAACTACATTCTCCAGTATTAAGCGCGACGGTATTCAACTAAAAGAAAAGATCAGATTTGCTAAGAAAGAAAAAGAAGAAGCGATGCAAGAAACGGCTGCATCCATTATTGAAAAAAAAGATGAAGAAATGGAGCAAGAAACGAAATAACATTTTTTAAAAAAATTCTCCTTGTTTGGAGGATTTTTTTTATGTGTTAAATGCATGTATATCCTTTGACTATCCACTATATCCGTAAAAAGATGTATAACTTCTTTACTAAAAAATACGTAAAAATTGAAAAAATTTACTTTCTTATTATAGGAAATACTGGCATAATGAGGAATAGGATGTGTTTTATAAGATGGAGGGGCATTTTAAAAATGAACAAAGATCAATTATACAGTTTTCAAGAAGCCATGATCTATAGTCACAAACTTTCGCAGATTAGCAAAGCTTTATGGAAGAGCGTTGAGAAAGACTGGCAAAACTGGATTAAAGATTACGGATTAAATATCAACGAACACCATATTCTCTGGATTGCTCATCATCTGGAAGGTGCTTCGATTTCTGATATCGCTAAATTCGGGGTCATGCATGTTTCCACAGCCTTTAACTTTTCGAAAAAACTTGAAGAACAAGGTTACCTTACATTCTCGAAAAAAGAAGACGACAAACGCAATACATACATATGCTTAACACCTAAAGGCGAAGAGCTATTGCTGCAAACTTTAAGTACTTACGACCCAGCAAAATTCGGTGTATTTAGTGCATCATTGCCAATTAAAGATCTTTTCGGCAGCTTCCCTGAGTTTCCAGAACTGATGTCTATCATACGAAACTTATACGGTGATGATTTTATGTCTATTTTTAGTAAACTAGAAGAAAAAATCGAAGAGTCGCTCGGTGAGCAAAAGCCTGCACCTGTTATTATTGCAGCTGAGGAAATTGCCTCAACTCATTCGTAACGTATCGAAAGCTCGTAAAGTTTTTCCATTAAAGAGATATGCTTTCCTTGATGTATAAGAGCCTGAATGGTTTCTCTCGGATTAAGCTTTGGTGTTAACATACCTGCAAAATGGATTAAAAGCGGTGTGTAATGAACAAAGCCTTCTTCTGCCTGCATCAAATATGTTTTCTCAAGCTCATCGCAAAGAAGAAGGATGTCGTTCACTTCTTTTTCGGTGAGCTTTTTTTCCATCACTAGCCTGAAAAATGGATACGACGTGAGATCGACACTTTCAATCGTGAGCTGATTATAAAATTCTAGTCTCTCTAACCTCTCCTCAACCGTCTCCATACTTACCCTGCTTTCTAGTCAATCTATGTCTATATTATAATCCAACTTCCTCCATTTGGATATGAATTATTTTTGTATAATTGGGTTGCACGAGCATTCCTCATTTTTTTACGAGTGAACCGAAAAGCACCTTCAATTTTGTGAAATACCTAAAGGGTAGTCTCAATTATTTTGTCGTATATACGCCGAACTGTATAGAATTCTTTTTTAAATCGAACTTCTCTGTTTTAATGGCATAACCCGGTTTCGTTTTCATTTCTGTTATTTTCATCAAGATACTTTCATCAGACGGGTAAACATCGACCCAATCTGGAAAATCTATCGTATTTTTTAACAGCGTAAATACTTCGTCCCCTGGTAAAGGAAACCGTCCAACCTGAATATCCTTTTCTTTTAACAGCAGATCGCCGTTCTCCATCACTTCTGGCTCAAAGATGATTTGGTATGGCAGTTCCTGATTAAATGCTACAAAAGATCCATTCAAAACAGCTTCATCACGTAAATTCACATAAACGTTCACGTTAGGCGCTTTTTTCCTTAGCTCTTGATTTATTAAATCCTCCACCTGTTCTTTCTCTGTATGTATGCTCAACAGCTTTTGATTTGCCGTTACATCTGAACCTAGTTGACTGCGATCAAGCTCATTCGCCTTTGGATCAGTGAAAAGCAACACCCCAACTGTAACCGGAATGGCTAATGTAAGAAGCAATAGGATAAAAAAGGCCGTTCTCCATCTATTTCTCATCTTATCTCCCCTTGTGATAAGTAATTTTTCTATTCATATTCCACATATTTTGGTAAAGTTAAACAAGTAGTACATGTTGGAGGTTTTTATATGGCTGGCTATATCTTCGTCTTTTTAGCACCTGTGTTCTTATTTGTATTTAATTCGCTCACCCATAAACTATGTGATAAGAAAAACATGTCAAGTAAACAGCAGGATTCTGTTTATCGTACCATAAATGTTTCTATAACCATTCTGCTCATTTCTTCCTACCTTTCAAACGTCTTATGAAAATTTTACATAGTAAAAGGGGGAACCAGTTTGCTTTCCCCCTTGTGTTTCCTTAACATTCATACTCTACACCTATTGATTATTATAGTAAAGCACAACACGATGATATTGAATCTGCTACTAAATGAGACGTCTTACGTAATCCTCTACAAAAAGATTCGGTAAGACAACCAGCCATTTAGATTAGCAGAAACAAGCAGCACCTACGATAATCAATAAGATAAACAACACTACAATTAAAGCAAAGCCTTTTCCATGTCCGTAGCCCATGTTGCCACCTCCTTCACTAATCTGTACACTATCCTATGCAGCACGAGTAAGACACGCATAGGCATACGCCCTGTTATTATTGAAATTTTGTTACATTCATCTTTTAGCAGTAAGCAGCACCTATAATGATGAGAAGGATAAATAGAACAATAAGTATTGTAAATCCTCCCCCACAACCGTACCCGTACCCATAACCATAGCTCATCATCATACCTCCCTTTTCTTTCTCCATATCATATAGATAAACGCCCTGTTTTGATTAGACGAATGACCCGGTTTTTAAAATTTTTTTTTAAACTTAAGAAAAAAAACTCTTGTATATAGATTTGTATATCGAACATAATGTGTAAATTTTCTCATATTTCGTTTATTGAATAGGAATACCAAGAGCGTTTATGCTATAGTAAAAGATGTTAAATTATTACTTCACAGTAGGAGTGTTTGCAAATGAAAAAATGGATGTTATCTTTAGGGCTTACAGCGGGGCTTATCTCGTTATCCGCTTGTAATAACGCAGGTGCTGACTCAGAAGCTATCGTTGAATCAAAAGCTGGAGATATTACAAAAGAAGAGTTTTATAATAAGATGAAAGATCAGTATGGTGATCAAGTACTTGGCCAGATGATCGATGAAATGGTACTTGAAGACAAATACAAAGTAACAGACAAAGAGATTGATAAAGAAATTGAAAAGATTAAAGAAGAGCTTGGAGGAGAAGATGCGTTCAAGCAAGCCCTTGAGCAAAATGGCTTAAATGATGAAAAACAATTAAAAGAACGCGTAAAGTCTATGCTTTTAAATGAAAAAGCGGCAACTGAAGGCGTTAAAATTTCTGAAGACGAAATGAAGAAGGTCTTCGAAGAAAAATACAAAACAGAAGTAAAAGCGAGCCACATTCTTGTAGATGACGAGAAAACAGCAAAAGAAGTTCAAAAGAAACTGAACGAAGGCGGAGATTTCGCGAAATTAGCGGAAGAATACTCTAAAGACCCTGGTTCTAAATCTAAAGGCGGAGACCTTGGCTTCTTCGGTAAAGGTGCAATGGTTCCTGAATTTGAGAAAGTAGCGTTCACTCTTGATAAAGGTGAAACAAGCGACCTTGTAAAGTCTGATTACGGTGTACACATTATTAAAGTAACGGACAAGCGTGAAAACAAGTTTGAAGATAAGAAAGAACAAATCGAACAAGAATTGAAACAACAAAAAGCGAAGCCAATCACAGAAATCCTTGAAACTCTTCGCAAAAAAGCTGACGTTAAGGTGAAAGATAAAGAATTAAAAGAAAAGATGGAAAAGAAAGCTGAGCAACCAGAGCAGCCTGCAATGCCACAACAATAATAAAATAAAAAGACCTGCCATCTCGGCAGGTCTTTTTTATTCACCTGAAGCTTTTTGATCCTCTTCAACAAAACCATTATTGATTAAGTATGCCTCATCTCTTGCCTTTGCGTGTTCAATGCGCTTCATATACACTTTTCCTTCTTCTTCAATGACCTTTTGTTCGATGGCTCGATCTTCTTGAAATAAAGTTACTACTCGGAATCCGCTATAAATAATGCCGCAAAGCACAAAATACATCCACCATGGAGTCATTGTAAAAATTTTGCTTACTCCTGCCGAATATTCTTTCAATACAAATGCAGCAATGAGTATCGCACCAAAAAATAAAGCAGCATATCCTTTCATCGATAAACTCCCCCTTTTGTTAGACAAGCTTTTACTCAAGTCTATGAAGGAACAGAGAAAGATATGTCACGAAAGTACAGGTTCAGTCTTGTTCTCTGATTTAGAATTAGACTTAGTTTTCTTCTCGAATGCTCGGAACATGATGAAATATATGCCTGCACTCATAACCGCTAATAGAAAAAGAAGGTTAAACGTGTTTTCAAATCCAATCCACATCGTTAATGGAATAGAAATTGGAGCAATGGTACGCCCAATGGTAAAGCGAAGACCGGCTGCAGCAAAGTATTGACCTCTCATATTTTCTGGAGCGAGTTTAGAAATAAAGCTTTCCTGTATGCCGACTACCATCAACTCTGCAATCGTAAAGATGACCATCGCAGCAAATAGAATCCACATCATCGTCGTGCTGCCAAAAACGAGCATAGATACACCATATAGAAGTGCTGATGTGATAAATACTCTTCCTTCACGGAAACGGTTCATCCATCTGGCCATCCACACGGTACAGAGTGCAACCATTAGACCGTTTAAGGAGATTAAGTATCCAAAAACTTTTTCACCGGTCAATGAGATATCCCAGCTGCCAAACGAAAATAGGGATTGATCCGGTACTTTTTCAGTTGTGTAGATCGCTAAAAGCAGATCCATTTGCATAAATGTTTGGGCAACAAGAATTCCTGCAAAGATAAACAGCAAAAATAATTTGTCGCTTGCAATGACACGGTAATCTTTAAGCTGCTCCCAAACCGCTTCATACCATTTTTTATCAGGACCTACCTGTTCAAGTACTTCTTTCTTTACCGGTACAGTTTCTCTGATGTATTTCGCTAGTACGATTGCCAAAATGACACTGACGATCAAACAGGCGATTAAAAGTTCAAACCGATAAGAGAAAAAGAAGATACTTCCGAGCACAGGGCCAAAAACGACAGATATATTCATTGATGTATAGAACACCGCAAATACTTCTGTTCTATGCTTCTCCTCCACGACGTCAGCAATCATCGCGTGACTTGCCGGCCAGTAAAGAGATCCAAATAGACCAAGAGTCGAAAATGCGATAAACGTTAAAATAGGTGAATCTAACCAAGGAGAGTTTGCCAGAACAAAGAATATGAAGGTAATCGCCTGTCCCCAGGCAGAGATAACCATCATTTTCTTTCGTCCATATTTATCTGCACAATATCCGCCTACGAGATTCGCAAAGACACCTACAACCTGTGAAAGCACAAGCAAAATTCCGGCAGATTCTTTGCCAAGCTCATCTGAAAAATAGATAGCCATAAACGGGAAGAACATCCAAAATAACAGACTAACGAAAAACTCACCGATCAATCTTACTTTAATATTTGTATCCCAGTCTTTCCATTTCATGTTGTTCACTCTTTTCTTGTAATAAAATATCTGATACATACCTTCTTTTTGAGTACTTTAGAAGTGGATAATGGGATCATTTTTAATAAAAATAAAAAAGCCCATGGATAAGCACCTCTACAATGTGCATTCCACAGACTTTTTGTAAAAAGGCTGCCTATGACACATGAAAGATCGCTCAAAAGAAGGTAGAATGCATGCTAAATAAGCCTTTCCTAATCGGATTGGTCGTTATTTAGCTTGCTTTCCTGCCTTAATCTGAACAATGCTTTTCATGAGTCATTGCCTCCTAATATTCTTAATCTAACTTTCCAATTCCAAATTTATCATAATTTCAAGCAATTCACAATCGTTTTCTGGATATTAATTTTTTATTAATTCTGTTTGGAATTGCGGCTTATACAGTGAACGGTTTTCAAGAGCAAACTGTTTTTCAGTAAATTCTCCAGGCTGCACTTTTTCAAGAGCACGGTCCATCATGTTCATTCGCGCATCAAAATTATCAATCATATGAAGAATCTCTGCTTCTCTGATTAAAGGCTGTTTCGGACTGCCCCACTCTGGTTTGCTGTGATGACTGAGAACAAGATGCTGAAGAACAGTAACTTCTTCACCTTCAATCTCAAGCTCACTTGCTGCCATTCCGATTTCATTAACCATAATGGTTATATGACCAAGTAATTTGCCTTCAAGCGTGTAAGACGCTGCAACAGGTCCTGATAATTCAATAACTTTACCGAGATCGTGTAGGATAATCCCTGAATAAAGGAGATCTGTGTCCAATGAAGGGTATAGCTTACTAAATGCCTTTGCCATGTTCAGCATTGAAACAACATGGTATGCAAGGCCTGAAACAAATTCATGATGATTCTTAACAGCAGCTGGGTACTCTAGAAACTCGGTCTGATGCTTTTTCAGAAGATGTCGGGTGATTCGCTGGATATTCGGGTTCTTCATCTCAAATATGTATTGCGTAATCGTCTCAACCATCGCTTCTTGTGTAAGTGGAGCTGTTTCCAGAAAATCGCTTACTTTTACTCCATCAAGCTCCGTTGCAGGGCGGATCGCTTTAAGCTTAAGCTGCATTTTTCCTCTGTAGTTCCCCATCTCACCAGACAGTTTTACGATTTCTTGAGCAGCATAAAGCCCTTCATCTTCTGGAGAACTATCCCACAATTTTGCTTCAACATCACCTGATTGATCTTGCAGGATTAATGTTAAAAATGGTTTCCCGTTGCTGGCCGTTCCTTTTACAGAAGATTTAATTAGAAAAAAACCGTCAACCATTTCTCCCACTTTATAAAATGCAAGTCCTTTTTTCATATTCCACCCCGCCTTTCTTTGTTTTCAGTATAGCATATCAGCTAATATATCTACGTGTATGAACACTAGAGTAATGAAATGTTTTCGTTTTTATCTTTATACCTTCTCATTAATAGGAAGCCTGATTTGAAAAGCGACGCCTGATTCCGTATTGTGTGCTTCTGCTGTTCCCCCATGAAGCTCAGCGATTCGTTTAACTATGGCAAGTCCTAGTCCGAACTGTCCCTTATTTCCTTTACGAAATGGCTGAAAAATCTCTTCTCCAGAAACACCTGTTAGCTTTTCTCCATCATTATAAACTTCAATGATCAAGTAATTGCCTTTGTAAAAGGAAGAAAGCCGGATCGTCTGATCAGCATAGCGCAATGCATTTTGAACGAGATTATCGAGCAGGATGCTCCACTGTTCTTGGTCACCGAATATCTTATAGTGGCTTCCTGTAATGTCAAAATGAATATCTTCACGCTGGTATTTGAAACGCTCGACTATATCTTCTGCAAGGTCACCAAATCGGAAATGTTCCTTAGTGACAATATCTAGTTTCATAGCATCCAATTTTGTGTAGTACAGCATGTTTTTCACACGCTTCTCCATTCTCTCTGTCTCTTTTAATATGACATCCATCATATCTTCTGTCGTTTTCTTAGGCATGATGCCATCTTTCACAGACTGGGCGTAACTTTTGATCGTCATAATCGGTGTTTTCAGCTCATGTGAGGCATGCTGGATAAATGTCTTCTGAGCATGATCATGTCTAAGCAGATTCTGCCTCATCTCCTCAAACTGTTTCGACAAGACGTAGAACTCATCATCCCCCTTCCAATGAAAGGGTTCCTGCCAGTTTCTTTTCGCAATCTGCTCGAATCGCTTCCCAAGAATCGCTAATGGAGAACGGAGGTACCTTGCAAGCCAAATGGCGGGCAAGATGGAAAAGATACCGGTGAAAAGCAAGATCAATACAAGTCTTAACCAAAGACGGTTCACCATTTGATCACGATATGTATCCCACATATAGGAAATCAAATAAACTTTCTCATCTAAAACGTTGGTTTTTGTAGAGATCACATAAAAAAGGGTAGCATTTTTATAAGTCAACTCGTATCTGCCCTGCGTTTTCTTCTGTTCGTACGCTTTCTCAGCCATTTCCACTAATACCTCTTGCGGAACAAAATCTCCTTCCGTGGCATACTGATCAACGATAAGAATATGTCCTACCGAGTGGCCTGCATTTTTTCTTTCATAAAAGTCGATAGAAGATTCCCCTTTTTGAGGGAACTGCATTTTTGGGTCAAGCACAGTTTTTTGACCGTTTTCGATAATTCGATAGGTTTCTTCAGTCATTGTATCTTTTATGGAAAGCGGGTAGATTATGGCTGTCAAAAGTCCTATCGTGAACAGCAGCAGTCCGAACGAGAGCCAGATTCGCTGAGAGAGATTTAATCGAATCATGATGGAATGATCCGATATCCTGAACCATATACCGTTTCCAAGTTCAGCCTCGGCATTTTTTTCCGAACACGGCGAATCACATCGTCAACAGCTCGTTCTGACCCAAAATAATCGTCTCCCCAGACAGATTCCAATATTTCTTCTCGCTTTCGGGATTTCCCCTTGTTCTCGATTAAGTAGAGCAGCACGTCTATTTCTTTGCCTGTTAAGTTGATTATTTCTCCTTCACGCGTAATCTTTCTCGAGATCGGATCTATCCTGTATCCAGTAATTTCAATTACTTGCGGCACCTGATTTCCTGTTTCATAGATTCTTGTTAATAGTTTTTTTACGCGGATCACAAGCTCTCTTGGCATAAAAGGTTTTGCCAAATAATCATCACTTCCCATTTCAAGTCCGACAATCCGGTCAAGATCCTGATCTCTAGCTGAGATAAAGATAACAGGTGTATCTTGATTTTTTTTAATCTCTTTTATCATTTCATAGCCGTCCATTCCTGGCAGCATAATATCCAAAATCCATAGATGGGGAGGGGATTCTTCAGAACACTTCAATGCATCTTCTCCATTATGAAAAACGGATACACTCCATCCCTCTTTTTCCATATACGCTTTTAAAACATGTGCAAGATCTTGCTCATCCTCTACTAAATAAACGGAATAGTCATTTGACATGGGCCGTCCCCTCCTTTTTTAACTAATACTAAAACGACTGCCCCATTGAATAAATGGTACAGAAGGAATGAGAGATTCAAGATGAGAGTGGCATGTAAAATATAGAACTTGCCGATTTAGTGCTACCTCTTGAATGAGTGACAGGGTCTTTCTCGTTCTCTTCTCATCAAAGTTCACAGCGATATCATCCATAAAAATCGGAAAACCTGCTGGACCCGCGTTCGCAGCTACTGCCAGTCTGATAGACAAGTACACTTGCTCTGCCGTTCCCCTGCTTAATTCATGGGGGTAATAGCGAGATCCATCTGCTTTTACGACTGCCAATTCATCTGTTTCTGTATAGATGATAGATTGATATTCACCTTCTGTTATCTTACTAAAATACTCACTGGAAGTCTTTAAAACTGCTGGCAGTTTTGTTTGTTGATACTCTTCTTTAACTTTTTGAAGTGCATGCTGTGCAAGACGATAACTTGCCCACTTTTTCACGAAATTGTTCCATTCTTCTTTTAATAGCTCGAACCGATGCATATGCTCAGAATAGCTGCCGTCCTCCAGAAGTTTCTTCATTTCCCACTCAAGTTTGGCTTTGTCTTCTGTAAGCGTCGTGAGTTCGGTCTGCCATTTTACTTCTTTATTTTCACAGTACTCAAGATGCTGAAGCGTTTGATCATATTGCTCGGTTATCTTCTCGGCCATCTTCTCAATTTCAGAAGCTGAAAACCCGAGGGATAACAGCTGATTGTACAGCATATCTCTGTCTTCCACGAGCTTTGTATATGTAGCGACATCTTTCCCTTTTTTGTAATATTCTTCCTCATTATGAACACCAGCGTCTTTCCACAAATGTTCAATTTGGATCTGAATATGTTGAATCTGTTTGTGCAGTCCTTCTTTTCTCTCTAAAAGTTCTGTAAGGTTTCTTCGGAGATGATCTCTTTCTGTTACGCTCTGCAACTGCTTCTCTAATTTCGAATGAAGTCGGGTAACCTGTTCCACAAACGTATTTGAAGTCTCTTCATTAAACGCCGAAGAGAGCTGCAGTGCTTTACTTTCGTAAGAAATCCATTCATCTTTCATTTGCTGAAGCTTTTGTGCAGCGTTTTGCTTCTTTTTCATAAGCTCTTTTAATTTATAGAGACTATTCACATACCCTGACACTAGTAATCTGTCGAGCTCACTTGTATAACCATTTTCTTTAGCCCAACTTTCTGCACGTTCTAATAAGCGTACCTCTTCTATTTCTAAGTAATCGAGTTGCTTTGCAATTTGTAAATAAACATTATTTTCATGTGCCAGCACGGCTTCTAACTGAATCCATAGCTTTCTGTTCTCAAGCTCTTTTAACCATTTTTGATCTGTATACTGAACCTCATTGAGAGAGTTTGCTGTTTTCTTTTTCATTCCATTTAGTGCTGTCATCAAACCTGTTAACAGCAAAACAAGAAAACCGCCATAAAAAACCGATGAGTTATCGGTTGACCACCCAGACCAGATCAGAACAGCGGCAGAAATAAAGGGCAGCCATACAGCATATAAAGGAAATGAATTTTTTTGATTCTTCTTGTTCTGTTCCTTTTCATAACGTTCGTATTCTTCTTGAGGTAAAAGGCGTGCTTTCAGGTCTGATTGTTCTTTTTCAAAACCTTCAAGCTTTACTCTGGATTCTTCCAGATCGCCTTCTAGCCTTCTTTTTCTCTCTTGAATGTTCACTTTTTGTTTTAGTAATTCCTCATGTTCATGTAAAGATGAAAGAGTGAAGGACAATTCACTTAATTCTTTTTCACCCCATGTTTCACCAATTGAAGCACTAAGGTCTTTTTCTTCAACCTGAAGTTGATCGATACTCTTCTCCAGATCGTGCATTTGTTTTTGTAAAAGCTCAACATGTGATCGTTTATTAAACAATTGTTTAATTTCCTTCTGTAGCGCAAAAAACGCTTCATTCACCTCAAGTGCATTCTCTGCGTTCTTGACGTGTGAAATCCTTTCTTCTATATATTGAAGTTCTCCATTTAATAAGGAAACTTCTTTTTTCCATTGCTCAAACCGATTTATTCCATTTTCAGGAAAAACTATTTCTGATGAAACAAATGGCTTTAGTTTTTGTGAGAATTGTTTATATTTTTCTAAAACGGGCTGAAGCTCAAATAATCGCTTAAGTAACCTGCGTTCTTGTTGAACCTCCTTTAACTCTCCGAAAAGCGATTGACTTCTTTTTTCCAGGTTCTCTTTTTGGGTCTTGATATGCTGGTAATTTTCATTCTTTTCCCGATACTCGCTCAAGGATTTTTCTATTCGCTTTAATTGTTCCAGCTTTTCATTAATAAGAGGCTTTTTACCCGCCTTTTTAAATAATTCCGATTGTTTCTTTTCAAACGTTTGTTCAATTTCAAGAAGATCACGATCCCCGGAGATAGCCGTACTGATTAAAAAATTCCCAAGTTCTTCAGAGGTTAATTTATCGAGCTTTTGCAGTCCATCAAGTCCAAAGCAATAAGCACCTTGAAAAAGAGATTGATCCATTCGGTCTAATAGCTGACTTAAAAAGGGCTCTTCTTTTAGCTCTCCGGTTTCATTGTAAATCGTAACCTCTCCAGCCACTTTGGAACCTTCAATTCTTTCTATCGTCCAAATTCCCCATTTGGGGTGATCGATGATAAGCTTACCTCCCATGCGATTTCCGTTCTTTGGTTCATACCGTCGTTGGGATTGATTTTTAGTTGGAAACCCAAATAAGATGCATCTTATAAAATCCATCAATGTAGTCTTACCCGCTTCATTTTCTCCAAACAGCCATTGGAATCCAGTTTTCTCCAATGTTATTTTGCAATTTTGCAACACACCAAAGTGATAGATATGAAGAAAAACGATTTTCATGATTTCACCTACCCTTTATTAAGCTCTGCTAATAATAGTTGCTCAGCTTGTTTCGTTATCTCTTCCCAATCCTCATGACCTAGTGAAATATGTTTTCTTGCGGTTTTGTGTGTGATTAGTTCAGCTAACGCTATTTCACGTTCCCCTTCATCCTGTAAAACATGTAATACATCTTGAAAAAAAGCAGATTGCTTTAAAGACAGCTCATTCTGTTTTGAAGGAAGGGTATCATTTTTAATGGTAACAACGTATACAAAGGAACTCTCCACATCCTCTTCCCGCAGGATTCCTTCAAGCTCTTCAATAAACGATCCATCAAGTAGTTCAGGATATAAAGGAGTATGTCCCGATAATGTGATGATTAAGAACACACCTTTCTGATCCTGTCTGTATGTATCTTTAATTTCTTCACAATACGTGATGACTTCTTGCAGCCGTTCAAAGTTTTCTAATTGAATAACTGCTTCATGCCATTCAATATCGGATGTGGATACAAATCTGCTGCTCGCCTGGTTTTCATGAAGTGTAACGATATAACCACCTTTTTCTCCCGTTTCACCACTATGTCTTCCTTGTATGTTCCCTGAATAGCGCACAGGTGGTTCATCATTCAGATCCATTTTTTTATGAATATGGCCCAGAGCCCAATAATCGTATCCCTTCTTCAACAACTCAGATAGTAGAAATGGTGCATATCGGCTGTGTCCGCTGTACCCATCTGCTTGACCATGTAATACTCCGATATGGTAAAAGCCGTCTTTCTTTTCTGGATAATGTTGGGTTCGGTTATCTGTAATAGCTGATGTTTCATAGCTAAACCCATGAATGCGAGCAATCGTCTTGCCTTCTTTCTCATAAGATAATGTCTGGATAGCATTGCCTTCAAAAAAATGAACATTCTTCGGCCAATCCAGTGTAATCCATTGTCCATCAAGGGGATCATGGTTGCCATGACTAATATATACTTGTATGTTATGAGTCTCTAATCTCACGAAACAATTTTTCAAAAAAGATTGAGCTTTTAAGCTTCGCTGTCCGCTGTCATATAAATCACCAGCAATGATGACAAAATCAACTTCTTCCTTTATAGCTAAATCTACAAGTCTTTTAAATGACAGAAACGCACTGTCAAATAACCGCAGAAACAACCCTTCAGGCAAGGAGGAAAGCCCCTTAAACGGACTGTCTAAATGCAAGTCTGCACAATGTAAAAATTTAATCATTCTACTCACCCTTTTTTCTACCATTCTTCCCCTCATTTTAACATATATACGAAAACACGTTCGCTAATTTCTCATAATAAAAAGGAAAGCAAGTGTGCTTTCCCATCAAAGATTTATATTCCAGTTGAATCTTTCTTTTCTTGTTTTGATAAAAGCATTGCCTGTTTAAACAGTTTTAAAGATGGTGCGTTTCCGTACATAAGAACACCTCCGCGATACACACGTGCTCCAATAACGGCAAAAAGCAGTATAGCACCCACAAGCACACCAATTCCAAGTGCCACTTCCCAAACAGGTAATGATAGCATTCCAACACGCAGCAGCATAAGCATTGGAGTAAACAACGGGAAGTAAGAAGCGGCCGCAACAAAGCCAGACTCCGGATTTTCTCTTCCATACATGGCAATCATGAATGCAGCAACGATTACGATTACGACAGGTGTCATAATGTTGTTCACTTCTTCTACCCTGCTGATCAATGAGCCAATCATAGCAAATAGTGTCGCATACAGAAAAAATCCTAACACGAAGAAAAGAAGAGCGTATACTACTAAAGAAACGGGAATTTCATTGAGCTTAAGCTCTTGAATAATACTTTCATTTTTTCCACTCAGCTGTCCGTTCAACTTAACCGCAGCATAACCTCCCGCAATAATAACGGCTAACTGGGTAAGAGCAATGAGGACGATTCCAAATATTTTTCCAAACATTTGTTTAACCGGTGAGACACTTGAGATTAAAATCTCCATCACTCTTGACGATTTTTCCGTTGCTACTTCTACCGCGATCATACTTCCGTACATCATAACGGACATGTACATGAAGAAAAGAAGAACGTATACGAGAATATATACTTGCGCTGCTTCTTCTTCGCTCTTAGCAGTCGTAGATAGCGATTCTTTATTGAATGAGACAGGCAAATAAATGGCTGCCAGCTGTTCTTGGTTCAAACCGATTGATTCAGCTGCAGCTTTATTCTTGATCTGTTGCAATGCCATCTCTAAATCCGTAATCAGATCCTGTTTTGTTACATCTTCAGCTTTGTAAGTCCCGGTTACAATACCAGCCGCGTCTTTATCCAAAATCAAAAGACCATCATATTCACCTGTTCGCACAAGCTTTTCTGCGTCTTTTTCAGATTTGGTAACCTCTTTAGCCTCAAGCTCATCACCAGCTTGCTTTAAATGTGTTTGCAGGGCTGTAAAGGTCTCCCCCGTTTTATCAATAACTCCGACGTGTGATACTTCATCTCCATTAAACATTTTTGTGATTTGATTCATGTTCGTGACGACAAATAATAATAGAATCGTAATCAGCGTAGAGATGATAAAGGGTTTTGACTTAATCTTCGAACGATATGTATGCATCATAACGGTCAAAAACTTACTCATGAACGACACCTACCTTTTCGATAAAAATATCATTCAATGAAGGTTCTTCGAGTTCAAACTTTCTAACAAATCCTTTTGATTGAATGGCTAGGAATAATTCGTTCGCAGCTTCTTCTCGTTCTACCTGCAATATAATTCCGTCAGCTGTCAAACGGTGTTTAACAACCCCATTCGTATCTTTTAAGTAACTTAGATCAAAGTCTGCTTTTACAGATACGTTCTTCTTTCCGAAAGAGCGTTTAATATCTTTTAAGTTTCCTTGAACAACTGATCTCCCCTTATGCATGATGCATAAATGCTCACAGAGTTCTTCAACATGTTCCATTCTATGACTGGAAAAAACGATTGTTGTACCTTCCTTTTTCAGCTCATGAACGGCGTTTTTTAATAGCTCTACGTTAACTGGATCTAAGCCGCTAAAAGGTTCATCTAAAATTAATAACTCTGGTCGATGGATAACCGCCGCAATAAATTGTATTTTTTGCTGATTTCCTTTTGAAAGAGATTCTACTTTTTTGTTCAAATATTCATCTGCTCCAAATCGCTTTAACCAATTCTCTGTTTGTTCTTGGATAAGTGAACGTGACATTCCTCGCAGTTGTCCTAAATAAATAAGCTGTTCCCTAACCGTCAGTTTTGGATACAAGCCTCTTTCTTCTGGAAGATAACCTACTACATCACTTGTCTCATATGAAATTTCTTTCCCATTCCACGTAATTGAACCTTCTGTTGGTGTTAATAATCCTAGGATCATTCTGAAGGTAGTGGTCTTGCCCGCACCGTTCGCTCCTAGCAATCCAAAGATCTCTCCACTCGGAATCTCTAGGTTTAATCCGTCAACAGCCGTAAAGACACCAAATTTTTTCCGAACTTCGTTTATGGTAAGCATAAAATCCCCTCCCGTTGTAAAATATACCATATTATTCCTAATACGTGATGTATTCTGCGAAGTTTCATACAATTTAATGTGGTTTTGCAGGAAATAATCCGGTTAACGTGGAAATCATTTTTTAGATACGAAAGGAGTTAACAACCATGAATACATATGTATTGACTGCCTACGAAAAGAACGGGGATAAAGTATTGGATGAAAATATTTCAGCATCCAATGATCGTGAAGCAAAACAACGGGGAGAAGCCCGTTTGGCTGAACTAAACTTACAAGAAAAAACGCATCGTCTGACTTCACCAAAGGGACAGCTGCTTCTTTTCCACCGCTAATGAATCTTACGGAAACGAGGGGAAAAAAAGTGAGTGAAGTTTTTATTCGTGAAGCTCGGTATGAAGACAGTTATGAACTTTCCTATTTGATGGGGGAACTCGGATATCCGACATCTCCTGAAGAAATGACTGAACGTTTAGAAACACTTCTCCCAAATGAAGCATACGCCTGTTTTGTTGCTTGTATAAACGATCAAGTCATCGGGATGATTGGTCTTACAATAGGAATCTTCTTCGAAAAAAATGGCTGTTATGCTAGAATCTCGGCTCTGGTAGTTAGTGAAGAATTTAGAGGAAACGGAATCGGCAAGCAGCTTGTCCGGTATGGAGAAGAATGGGCTAAAGAGCAAGGCGCAACTGCCATCTTGCTCAATAGCGGAAAACACCGGACAGATACTCATGAGTTTTACAGAAGCTTAGATTATGATGATACAGGCTTACGTTTTATTAAAGTAATGCTGTAAAAAACATAAAAAAGACCGGCTGCTTGATCTAGCGCCGGTCTTCTTTCGTTTCCGTTCCATTTTTGACCCCGTAATGTCTTTGTTGTTATTTTAAGTTAACCCACACACTCTTCACTTCTGTGTAATTGTTCAATGCATAAGAGCCCATCTCCCGACCCATTCCAGATTGCTTATAGCCTCCAAATGGTGATGCAGCATCAAACGCATTATAGCAGTTCACCCAAACCGTACCTGCACGAAGTTTGTTAGATACATAGTGAGCCGTTTTTAAGTTTTCAGTCCATAGTCCTGCAGCAAGACCATAATCGGAGTCATTTGCACGATTAATCACCTCGTCAAGGTCTTCAAACGGCATCGCAGCTACAACTGGACCAAAGATTTCTTCTTTTGCGATCGTCATTTTATCATCAACATCCGCAAAAATCGTTGGCTCTACAAAATATCCTCGGTCATAAGGTGCTGTTCCACCAGTCAGAAGTTCTGCACCTTCATCCTTACCTTTTTGAATATAGTTAAGGACACGGTTATGCTGCTCTTCCGAAACAAGAGGCCCCATCGTCGTATCCCGATCCAATCCAGGACCTTGTTTGATTTTTTTCGCATGTGAAACAAGATCTGCTACTACATTATCAAACGATTTCTTCTGGATATAAAGACGTGAACCTGCACAGCAAACTTGTCCTTGATTAAACATAATACCACTCAAAGCACCAGGAATCGCACGTTTCATATCAGCATCCGGCAGAATGATATTGGGTGACTTTCCACCAAGTTCTAACGTTACACGCTTTAATGTATGAGAGGCATTACGCATAATCATTTTTCCTACTTCAGTTGAGCCAGTAAATGCGATTTTGTCTACGTTTGGATGATCAACAAGAGCCGCTCCTGTTTCGCCTGCACCTGTTACTACGTTAAGTACGCCTTCAGGGAATCCTGCTTCTTGCGCTAATTTAGCTAAATAAAGCGCAGAAAGTGGTGTTTGCTCTGCTGGCTTCAACACAACTGTACAGCCTGTAGCAAGTGCCGCCCCAAGTTTCCACGCTGCCATTAACAACGGGAAGTTCCAAGGAATGATCTGTCCAACTACACCAAGTGCTTCGTGACGCGTATAGTTGAAGAAGCTTCCTGCAACAGGAATCGTTTGTCCGACAATTTTCGTAGACCATCCTGCGTAATAACGGAAATGCTCAATCGCTAATGGTACGTCAGCATGCGTCGTTTCTCCGATTGGTTTCCCGTTATCGAGAGTATCAAGCTGTGCCAACTCTTCTTTATTTTCTTCCATTAAATCAGCTAGTTTGTAAATTAAGTAACTACGCTTGGACGCAGGCATTTTTGACCAGTAGCCTGTTTCAAATGCAGCTCTAGCAGCTTTAACTGCTTTGTCGATGTCCTCTGCTCCACCTTCAGATACAACGGCAAGTACCTCTCCCGTTGCAGGGTTTACTGTTTCAAATGTTTTTCCGTTTGCGGAACTGACCCATTCCCCATTAATAAAATGTTTCTTCGTTCCGTTCAGGAACTCTGCCACCTTTGGTTTTAATTGTAGGTCTAACGTTTTTTCCATTTGAATCCTCCCTTTACAAAGTGTTACTTACATAAATAAATTTCAACAGGATTCATGTAAACCCTTTCATTTTCTACATTTGTAATCAAACTGAAACGTTTTTGATAAAATTCGCCAAATGAATGTCGAAAAAAGTTGTAATTCTGTGGGCTTGTCTGCTAATATGACAATTTCTGAATTAAAGCTTAAATCTTGTGGATAAATCAGCTATCTTTTTGGATTCACCCTCTAAATTTCTGAATTCAAGCACTAGATTTTTGGATTCGCTCTTTAAAACAACAACAAAAAGACCCTTCATGGACGAATTCCTCCATAAAGAGCCCTCTATTATTCTACATAATACTATCTTTTCATTGTTTGGAAGCGCATTTGCTTCCGAAAAACTTCTTTTACCATATAAGGAACACCTAGTTGATCGTTTGTACGTGTAATCCACTTCGCTTTGCGCTTTACATCGTCTGGTGCGTTCGCCATCGCTACGCCAAGACCTGCAAATTCGATCATATCCATATCGTTGTACGAATCCCCGATTGCCACCATTTCGTTTGGCGCAATTCCAAGCTTTTCGCCAAGAAATCGTAAACCGTTCCCTTTAGTTGCTTTTTTCGCAGTTATTTCTAAATTAGATTTTGTCGAAGAGGAATACTCCAAATCTGGCATTTGTTCTTTTAAGAACTTTTTAGCAGATTCACACTCTTTTTCATCAAAAAACTGAACATCCATCTTTGGTGGCGAAACTTCTTGAGACAGGACATAGTCTCCTAGATTTTCTGTGAAGGATACAGGATAGAAAAGCGGATCACCCGTGCTGAGTGTTAATTTCGCAACAAGCTGGCTCTTTTGCTTCAGCTGATTACCAACTGAAAAGCGCTCATGAACCACGCGCATATGACATTCGTAATTCTCAAGGATGTCCACAATCCTGTAGGTTTCCTCTACAGAGAGGCGCGTTTCTTGAAGTGGCTCGTCAAGGGATGAGGCAATAAATCCTCCATTATGACTGATTAGATAATTGTTGATCTTTAGCGCTTTTGCTATCTTTTGAGTAGAAGGAAAGCTCCTTCCCGAAGCGAGTGTGACGTATACCCCTTTTTGTTGTACATAATCAATGGCTTCTTTCGTTTCTTTATCGATACGGAAATTGCTTCGCAGTAGGGTTCCGTCGATGTCAATCGCTAGTAAACGGTATACCATGTTGCTCCCCCCATTTCGCGAAAATAAAGTATAAAGACTCGTGTTAAGTCTATGACCTTTAAACATGCTTTAGAACGCTGACAAGCCTACATTCTTTCGGACAAAAAGAAAAACCCTGTTTCCGTTGAAGAAACAGGGTTTGGGATCCTTTTTACTGTTGTGGTTCGTTTTCTTGCGTCATTGGACCATAAAGCTCTTCCAGCGGTTTCGTAATCACTCTGTTCAGATCATTAATGATTGTACTCATACGTTGTTCTGCCGCCATAAGCTTAGAAATCGTTTCGTTTTGTTGAACTTCTGTAAACAATTGTTGAGCAGCTTCTACTTCTTCTTGAGTAACTTCTTGACCAGACATTTGCTTTTGCTGCAAAGTCACTTGAATGTCACGGAATTTACCAAACAGCTCTTTCGTTTGAGGATTATTGTTTACTTCATCATAGCTATTTTTTAAAGCCTGAAAGTCTTCGCTATTTCTTAATGCTTTTTCTAGATCGTATGCAACATCATATACGTTTGCCATTGTTAAAAAACCTCCCATGTATTAAAGTACGGTACCCACTATAACAGACTCTATAATAATAGTACAAGGATACCTTGAAACAGACCGATCAATCCACCTAATAAAGCTCCAAGCCATGTAATCATTTTCAGTTCGCTTTTGGCGATTGATATGATAATTTCCTCTAGACGCTCCAGAGAAAATGCCTCTACTTGTTCCTCGACGATTTTAGCGAGATGCATCTTTTCAAGAAGAACATCAAGTTTTGCGACAAATAAATCTAGTCCTGCAGCCACTGCCTTAGGTGTCAGGTCATCCACAATCCACCCTTCAATGGCATCTGCAATTTGACTTACCGGTGTATTTAAATATTCTTCAATCGGCAGTCTGTTCGTTATTTCTTTTGCCACCCCAGAGATAAGGTCTGGCACACTCAGTAATCCTACCGCTTCTCCCATTCTCTTTTCCATGAAGCCACGGTATTCTGATTCAAAAAGCTTTAGCATGGTTTCACGTGTATTCTCATGCTTTAAAAACTTAATCAGTTCAGGCTGAACTTTGTCAACGATACTCACATTTCCGAAGAACATTGAAACCATGTTGACGAGCATACCTTTATCCATCAAAAATGCGTCTATTCCATTCGCTAACGCCTTTCTTCCCTCGCTGCTCTCTAAATAATGAACACCTCTGTTCAGGAGCCAGTCCACAACTTCCGGAAGCTTTTCTTCACCCGCTGAAACAAACTTTTCAGGAAGGACATCTTTCATTTCCTTGCCATTCGATTCTTCGAACATTTTTTTCATTCTGTTCAGAAGCCAATTCTCAGTCATCGATTGAATGCGGTGCTGCATATCTTCTACACCGAAGTCTTTTTTCAATAGTTCATTTATTGTAACGTCGCTTTTTAAAAAGCGTTTCACTTCACCTTGAATCAGTTCTGTCATCTCTGTACGAAAACCAGAATCATTGATTTTCGCCTGAACTCCCTCAGCAGTGAGAAGATGTTTTGTAACCGTTTCTCCTAACTGGACAGCTAGCTGATGTCTTCGCTTCGGAATGAGTCCTGGGGTAAATGGAACCCTGAATTTACCAATATATAAAGTGTTGAAAGGACGGAACAGCATTTTGATGGCAATTAAATTCGTCAGCCCGCCAATAAATGCTCCGACTATGATCATTATCGTAATTGAAACCCATATATTCATATTCGTTCTCTCCATTACAGCATATTCTACTTACCTAGTATAAGCGATTTCAAAATAGACAAGCAATGTGGACGGAAAGCTTACTTAGATGAAACAACTGACAGCAAATCTACAAAATAAAAACGGTCCTGACCTGTAAACATATCTTTTACCATCCGGCATTCACCAAGTTTATACGGAATAGGATAAGAAAAGTTCGGTCCATCAAAAACAAAAGTATGAAATTCCCCGTTCTCTCCGCAAACATCATGCTCTACTGGATAATCGTTTATAAATGGCTCATCTATGACTCTTCCCAAAAAGGACGCATCTATTGTAAAGGCATCCACGCAGCATACTACAGTTTTAAAGCCTTCCTTTACAAATTCGTCAATCAGCTTTTTTGAGTCTTCTCCCCAAATAGGAAAGATAGGAGTTAATCCTATACCTTCTAGCATTTTTTCACGATAGACTTTCACATCTTCTAAAAATATATCTCCAAACATGATGTATGCAATGCCATCAGCAAGTATACGGTTTACGGCATTTCCCATTCTTTGCTGATAGATTTCATTTGGACAATCCTTTGGGATCCACACTTTGCGAAGAGGAATGCCAAGTGAATGTGCCTGCATCTCCAACAGACTATTTCGTACCCCATGCATGGTTGTTCTGTCATAGTCTTCAGTTAAAGTAGTCAATAAAGATTCAATCTCCCACTTTCCGGATTTCTGGAGCCTATGTAAAGCTAAGATGGAATCTTTACCTCCACTGAACGATACGACAATCTTTTTTTTCATATACTCCTCCAATACTATTTTGGCGGCAGACCGAACGTATATCCTTCTGCTTTCAGTTCAGTCAGCAGCTCATCTAAAATCAGGACTGTTTGCTTTAGTTCATGCAGCAAAATCACTGAACCTTCCTCTACATAATTGATAACATGATGGATAATGTGCTCAGGATCTTGCTTATGCTCCCAATCAAGCCCCGCCACTTCCCATAGAAAAGGAATAAGATCGAGCTTATCTAGTACGGAAAGAGTATCTTCATTAAACTGTCCGTATGGCGGCCGGAAATATTTCATCTTTTGACCTGTGAGGTTTTCAATATGCTCTTTATTTGATTTAATATCGTGATGCTGCTTTTCAAGACTAAGTCTCGTAAGATCTCTATGTCTGAGTGAATGACCGCCAATAATATGACCTTCCTCTACAACACGTTTCCATGGTCTTTGTTTATGCAATAATCGTGACTGCCAAAAGAACATTGCTTTTGCTTCATGCCTTTTTAAAATATCTAGAATCGGAATTAATACCGATGAAGGTCCGTCATCAAACGTCAGGATAAGCGATTTAGAATTTGAATGATCTGCCCACTTTCTTTTATTTGTCCAAATGTCTTTATTCTCCCAGTCGTACACGACCGTTGAAGAAGTTACTCATGGGCACTTTTTCATCTTTCTTCCTCCTAACTTCTCAAACCCGTTTAGTCTATACCGTAACATTGCTATAATAATAACAAGGTTTCCTCTGAAAGGATATGAAATAGGATGCTCGATAAATTAAAGAAACACTACAAAGATGCCATAACGACCGACCTTTCCCAAACTTCAGGATTTCAATGGTTTATCACAAATGAAGGAGAAGCGTTTGGCATAACTCAATCTTCCCTTTCCGATACTGAGAAAAAATTATTAAGCTCCATGTTTGATTCGTTTGAAGTAGGTTCGGCAGAGCAAACTTTTTCTCCTGCTCAATTAAAATGGAAATCCATTCTTACAGGAGATGCCTCCACTGAGGCAAAGAGTTTTCATCGTTTTGTTCATTTTTTTAGCAAAAAACCTATAACAGACTATAGTTCTTTTTCGGAAGCAGTTAACGGACTATTCCCAGAGGATGCGGTGCTTCTCTTAAATCATGACTTCAAAAGCGGCGTCATTATTGAAACGTCTAGACAAGCGTTTAACGATACCCCGTATGAAGCGCTGAAAGACGTTCTTTCTACAGATTTTTATATGGATATCTCTATTTATATCGGTTCCTATCATTACCAAACAGCTTTTGCAAAAGATACTTTTGAACGTGAACAAAAACAATTTTTAGCGGTAAAAAACAATCTCTTGCCGAAATCAGTGTATACAACAGCGGACATTGTTCCCTACCTTCTTCTCCGTTCAGCAAGTGAAGGAACAGAAATGACATTAGACCTTCTGTTCGATGAGTGGGCAGAAGAAGATCAAGAAACGCTAAAGAGCATCAAAGTATTCGTAGAGTGCAACATGAACATTTCATTAGCTGCCAAAAAGTTATACATTCATCGGAATAGCCTTCAATACCGTGTTGACAAGTTTTATGACAAAACTGGAATCGATGTAAAACAATTTAAAAACGCAATTACTGTTTATATGGCCATTCTATATCTAGAACAAAAAAACAGGATCCTTTAAAGACTGCTTCCGATTATGGAAGTGGTCTTTTTTACAAATAAAGGGATTATCACTTTTACATAGAATATTTTTACAAATATAGATAGAGAAATGTAATAAAAAGGGGACATTGATCATAGTGAAATATTTTAAACAACCTGTTTTTCTTGCTGGTTTCTCAATCATTCTCTTATTCATTTTAGGCAGCTTCTACTATTCATCAGTTAAAGATTCAGCCAGCCCGTCCAAACTCCTTTATGATGAAACAGGAAAAATCATTGATCAGGCACCGTTTGAACCTAGTGATGAATACCCGCTTGGTTCTGATCAATTCGGCAACAACTACTTGTTCGCGATTATAGAAGGAGCAAAATACACTTTAGGATTAGTACTACTCATTACGATTGGAAGAATGATCTTTTCCATTCTAGGTTCTTTTATCCTTCTAGCTGTTCCTCTTTTCATTAGGAAATTCATCAGTAGCTTAACTGATATTTTTCACTTTGCACCATTGTCAATTTTTGCATATTTGCTTATCGCACCAGCCCTTGTTGCATTTAGCTGGAGCTATTCAGACTTTACACAATTCATGATCGCTACTGTCGTCTTAATCTTCCTTACAGTGCCTGTCTTAGCCTTGCAGATAGCAAATGAGATCACCATCTTATCCAAAGAAGAATTTATCCAGCATGCTCCTCTATTAGGTGGTGGAAGAATTCATATCTTTATAAAGCATATACTCCCTTGTTTAGCACCAAAATTGTTCCTGATCACCGTTCAGCAAGCAGGACAAACATTATCTATCCTTGCTCATCTCGCTTTCTTGAAAATTTTTGTTGGTGGATTTAATGATATTACATATGGAGAAGAAGAGGACACTTATGTTCGAACATTTTCAGATTCTTTTGAGTGGGGCGGTTTAATCGTACAGAACTGGTCGTTTTATTATGCAGAACCTCAACTCGTGATTGCTCCTGTATGTTGTTTTGTTCTATGTATTATCGCATTTAACCTGATGATTTCTGGAATTACAAGAGCAGACAATCCTTCTTTACGATTGAAGAAGAAGAAATCCTTTGTCAGTACGGCTGCAGCATCACATGCATTCATTCCTTTAAAGAAAGAAGGGATGAATAGGTGATTAAAGTACTCACTAAGTTACTAACCTTTTTTGTAATTTCCATAACAGGAATTCTGCTTTTCACTTCGCTGCCCGTATTAATTTACGATTATGCGGTCCTGATGAACAACACTCGTTTAATCGATCGCGGACAGATGGATAACAATTCATTTCTTACTAACTCGATTGTTTTTGAACCTTCTGCTTATATAAATCAAATCAAACATACCGTACAACAAATCCTGGACGTGACTAACACGACCTATTACTCGAACGGCCAAGATTATGAGCTATTCCCTGCATTTGTTGAAGTTTATCCACAATCGCTAACCTTTTTTATCGGAGCTCTCTTTTTTAGTCTTTTGATGGGTATTGGGCTAACCATCCTTTATATGCTTTTCCCTGCCCAATTAAAGACCTTGATTAAAAGGATGATAGTGGCAATCGAAACACTGCCTGATATATTCATTATTATCCTTGTACAACTTACCGTTATTTGGTTCTATAAAACAACCGGCGTACTCATGTTTAATATTGTGAATGTATACAATACAGAGGCATACTTTCTTCCCATTTTCGCTATCTCTATTCTTCCAACATTGTATATAGTCAAGTATTTGATATTAACGATAGAGGAAGAATCACTTAAACATTATATAGAGTTTGCCAAAGGAAAAGGACTTCATAATTTTTATATTCTTATTGTTTACTTGATGAAAAATACGGCTGTCCCTCTCTTTTTTCAAATGAAAACCATTTTCTGGATCATACTTTCTAACTTGCTCATCCTTGAAATTCTTTTTAATATATACGGAATAACCCGCTTTATAGCGGATTATGGTGTGGAGAACCCCCACCTAGCTGCTATCTGTCTGATTGCGATCTTCCTGCCTTTCTTTGTACTTTTTGCTTCAGGAAGCTTGCTCATCCGAAAGCTAGATCCTCGTTAAGATAAAATTTCGCCTCTTTGTGCAACTTGCATAAAGAGGTTTTTCAATTTTAGGCATGTCGTCCATTTACGATGAGGTAATGAAAGCGTAAACTTAAACCATAAAAGAAAACGTTTACATTGGAAGGGGATTTAAAAGAATGGCAACGATTAAGTTAAACAATATCGTAAAGCAATATGATAATAAAGTAACAGCAGTACATGATTTCAACTTGGATATTTCAGACAAAGAATTTATCGTATTTGTAGGTCCATCGGGTTGTGGTAAATCAACAACTCTTAGAATGATCGCTGGACTTGAAGAAATCTCTGAAGGAGAACTTGTGATCGACGAGCGTGTCGTGAACGATGTTGCACCAAAAGATCGTGATATCGCGATGGTTTTCCAAAACTATGCACTTTATCCTCACATGAATGTATACGACAATATGGCATTTGGCTTAAAACTTCGTAAATTCAGCAAGGACGAAATTGACAAGCGAGTTAAAGAAGCAGCGCGCATTCTTGGACTAGAGCAATACTTAGATCGTAAGCCTAAAGCTCTTTCGGGTGGACAGCGTCAGCGTGTAGCATTAGGACGTGCGATTGTACGTGATGCAAAAGTATTCTTAATGGATGAGCCTTTATCAAACCTTGATGCAAAGCTTCGTGTACAGATGCGTGCAGAAATCACAAAGCTTCACCAGCGTCTGCAAACAACAACGATTTATGTAACACATGACCAAACAGAAGCGATGACGATGGCAACTCGTATCGTCGTTATGAAAGACGGCCGAATTCAGCAAGTTGGTTCACCGAAAGAAGTTTACGATACACCAGAAAATATCTTTGTAGGCGGATTTATCGGAAGCCCAGCGATGAACTTCTTAAATGGAACACTTGGAGATGGATTCTTTACAGTTGGTGATACAAAGATCGCGATTCCAGAAGGTAAGATGAAAGTATTGCGTGACAAAGGATATGCTAACAAAGAAATCGTTCTTGGTATTCGTCCAGAGGACATTCATGATGAGCCAGTATTCTTGGAGTCTTCTTCAAACACAAAGATCGAAGCAAAAATTGATGTAGCTGAATTGATGGGTGCAGAAACGTTCCTTTATTCTACAGTTAGCGGCCAAGATTTTATCGCCCGCGTAGATTCTCGCACTGACATTCGTAACGGACAAAACATCTCTCTTGCGTTTGATATGAACAAATCGCATTTCTTTGATAAAGAAACAGAACTTCGCATCCGTTAATATATCTTTTTTAGAAGAGTCCTGCTAATTGAAGCAGGGCTTTATATTGTTATTCGAGAGCTTCAACATCCATGAAATGGAAAAATATGTGATGAGGTCATCTTTTTATATGATGACTCTCCTTTTTTATGTGATGGAAGTACAATTTTATGTGATTGTGCTTATTTTTTATGTGATTATGAAAGGCTAATAAAGAATAGACCAAAATCCCCTGTTATTTTTTCCTTTCTCGGGGAAAATGTTTAATGGTTGACGAAATGATAACCAATTTATACAATTAATTCTATAAAATTTGTCGGGATTATCCCGGCTAGGAGGACTTCATTTGAAAAACACACTTAAATTCCTGTTGGCACTTGCCCTTTCAGCTGTTCTATTATCAGCTTGCGGGACGGATGAAAAATCTAAGGACACAGGTTCCGATAAAGAAAAAAATGTATTAACGATCGGAACTGAGGCTACTTACCCGCCGTTCACTTTCCGTGACAAAAAAACAAACGACATTACTGGCTATGATGTTGAAGTAGCAAAAGAAGTAGCTAAACGCCTAGATATGGAAGCGAAGTTTGTTCCAACTGAATGGAAAAACATGTTCACTTCCCTAGACTCAAAACGTTTTGACCTTGTTGCAAACCAAGTGACGATTACAGACGAAAGAAAAGGACAATACGATTTTTCAACTCCTTATACCGTTTCTGGCGGACAAGTGATTGTAAACAAAGAAAATACTGACATTAAAGGCATCGAAGATTTAAAAGGAAAGGTAGTCGGTACAACGCAAGGAAGTAATTATGCAGCAGAAGCAGAAAAAGCTGGTGCAAAAACAAAATACTATAAAGGCGTTGCCCAAGTGTTAACAGATCTAGATGTAAATCGTGTAGATGCTGCAATGAACGATCAGCTTTTTATCTTAACAGAATTAAAGAAAACGGATTATAACGTAAAAGCAGTTGGAGAGCCGTTTAATAAGAATGAGATGGCATTTGCATTCCGAAAAGGGAATGAAGATCTCATAAAAAAGGTTAATGAAGCTTTAGAGGAAATGAAGAATGATGGTACTTTAGAAAAAATCTCCGAAAAATACTTTGGGGAAAATGTAAGTGAATAATCTATCTGAGATCTTGCTCAACTCCCTCCCCTACTTGTTGGAGGGAGCTGTTTTTACTGTTGTCATCAGCTTGTTTTCTATAATTGGAGCTCTTATTTTCGGGTTATTTATTGCATTATGCCGGATGTCATCTATAAAAATTCTTTCTGGATTTGCAAAAGGATACATTTCCTTTTTCAGAGGGACGCCGTTATTAATACAATTGCTTATCTTATATAACGGATTTACATTTATTTATGTACCTGAAGGGTGGCAGGCTGCACTTGCGGGATTAATTCTTCATTTTAGTGCGTATATCGCTGAGTCCTATCGAGGTGCCATTCAATCGATCGAAAAAGGACAATGGGAGGCTGCTTTTTCTTTAGGAATGAACAGATATTTAACATATAAAGAAATTATTCTTCCTCAAGCTTGGAGAACTTCTATACCTTCTGTTTGGAACTCTTTAATCGATATTGTTAAAGCTTCATCGCTGGCTTCTGTCATCACCGTGCCAGAACTTACTTTAATGGCTGACCAAATCAGTGCATCACAGCTGATCGTACTTCCTGTATTGCTCGAAGCCGCTGTCCTCTATTGGATTTTAACGTCTTTATTAGATGGTCTCAGAATTATTCTTGAGCGACGCATCCAATTGAGGCAATAGACTTCATGTCCATGAACTTCTGGATATGAAGTTTTTTTATGACCATTCCCCGATAAAGAAAAGCACTTCCTGATGGCATGAATCACAATAGAAGATATGCGCACATTGGCTTTCCTGGAAATTTGTCGGATAGCCATCTTCAAGTTTCAGTTCATTAACTTCCATATAGGGACTGTAGTCGTCAAAAAAATCACTAACTTTTCCTTGATCGCTTACACCCCTGCCACAGTCAGGACATCGGACACTGATTGTTTGAAAGTTATTGCATATCGGACACATAGCCATGTTTAGACACCTTCCTTTCACTCTGTTTAAAAAGGAGTGGAATACTCCACCCCTTTACAGCCATGTTTATAGAGTTAGCGAGATCCGCCTAATTGTTGTTGCGCCATTGCTACCAGACGTTTCGTCATTTCCCCACCAACTGATCCGTTTGCACGGGCAGTCGTGTCTGGTCCGAGTGTTACTCCAAATTCAGAAGCGATTTCATACTTCATTTGATCGATTGCCTGTTGTGCACCAGGAACCACCAATTTATTTCTTCTTGCCATTTGTTTCACCCCCTTACTATATATTGTGCATACATCATTAAGCGGGTATGCGTTCATCAGCTTGGCAATATATAGAGCTCCTCCCATTTGAAATTTTTTATAAAAAATTTGTATCAATGGTTTATACTGATTTATAGTTAGAGAACATTATAAAAAGTTGGTGAAGATATGTCGAATGAATTTGCGGTTGATATGTTCCGAAAAACAATACCATTATTTCAGGCACTTGGTGATCCGGTCAGACAAGATCTTGTTTTACTGTTAGCCGAAACTGAAAAAATGAACGTAACGGATATTTCCAATCAATCTCCCATGTCTCGGCCAACCGTTTCTCACCATTTAAAAATATTACGTGAAGCTGGTATTGTCGGTACGGAAAAAAAGGGGAAAGAAATTTTTTATTTTTTGACACTCGATCAAACCGTTGTTCAGCTTAAACAACTGATTAACATTATTGAAGAGGAATGTATTCTCTAATATAGAAAAAGCGACTCAGCACGTAGCTGAATCGCTTATTTTTTTCGTAATTGTTTATAAAAAGAACGAACAAGAGCGGCCTTCTGTTTTTTAGTTGAGAAATAAGCCAGAATAAGTGCTCTTACTTTTAGATATTTATTTTGATACGGATACCAGTTAATTTCTTTTTGCTTTATGCCAGGGTCTCTCATAACGGACATTTGCCGGCTAAAAGTGTAAAGTCCCTCATCACCATGATACTTTCCTGTACCACTGCTTTTCACACCGCCAAATGGCAGATGAGGATTGGCAACAGATACAAGCACATCATTAATGACAGCGTTGCCTGTGACAAGCTTTGACGTCACACGATCTGCCTTCTTGCTGTCTTTTGTCCACACACTTGCATTTAAACCGAATTCTGTACTGTTGGCTTTATTAATCGCTTCTTCTTCCGTTGAGAATGCAATGACTGGCATCACTGGTCCGAACGTCTCTTCCGTTACAATCTTCATATCTTGAGTAATGTTTGTTAAGACCATAGGCTCAAGGTACATGCTTTCTCCCCATTTGTCCGGATGTCTTCCGGTAAGCAATAAAGCACCTTTTTCTAAAGCGTCTAACACGTGATCTCGAATTACTTCTTTTTGCTGATGAAAGGTTAATGAACCAACATCTTCACCCATCTTCAGTTTTTTCGTTTCTTCCACTAGTCGGTCAATAAATTCGCCATGAATGGAACTTTGAACATAAACTCGCTCAATGGACATACAAACTTGACCTGCGTTCGTGAACGCCCCCCAAACTGCACCATGAACAGCTCTCATTAGCGGAGCATCATCAAACACAATCATAGGGTCTTTGCCTCCGAGTTCAAGCGTATACGGAATAAACCTCTTGCTCGCTTCCATCCCTATTTTCCTTCCCGTTTCAACAGAGCCGGTGAAGAAAATGCTGTCTGGAGTTCCTGAAACGAGGGCCTGACCAAGCTCTTTTCCTCCATGGGCAACTTGAAGTACGTTTTTAGGCAGATTGATCTCTCTTGCAATTTTTTCAATTAATAGTCCGATCGTAGGGGTAACTTCTGATGGCTTTAAAATAACGGAATTACCTGCGATTAATGCTGAAATAACAGGTGTCATCGAAAGCTGAAACGGATAATTCCACGGTGAAATGATTAAAACCGTTCCTAATGGAAAATAATCCACATAAGAAGACTTCCCGACAAAGAGAATTGGTGTCGAAACTTTTTGGCGCTTTAATATTTTCGGTGCGCGCTTTTCATAATGCTGCAGAATGTCAATCACAGGCATTAGATCAGCTGTTAACGCTTCAGTTTTTACCTTTCCGGTAGCTGAACAGATTTCTTCAACGATTTCATCTATATTTTCTAGAAGATAGTGCTTCATTTTTGTAAGAAAAGAAAGTCTAGTTTCCAAAGGACGAGTCGACCAGAATTTGAATGCAGCAGATGATTTCTCATATATATCTGAAACGTGCTGTACTTCTGTCTCCAGCCATTGATCAATCGTCTCTCCTGTAGCAGGATGTTTTGCAATCAATACATTTTTCATTTGCGCACCTCCTTTTTCAAAAAATTCATATATCTTTCATCATACCTTTTTTTGAGCTTATTGTTTATTTATTTTTTGCAATATGATAACATGTTGATATACTTAAACGTATAAACATATAAAATATTGAGGGGATGGATCCTTTTTGAAACATAAAACTGTACTTATTACGGGTGCTTCAAGTGGAATTGGCCTAGAATTCGCATCGATCTTTGCTAAAGATGGCTACCATATTATCCTTACAGCAAGAAATGAAACAAGACTGCAAGACATTGCCCGCGATTTAAAAACCAAGCATAATACAGAAGTTACGGTAATAGCAAAAGATTTAAGTTTGAACGAGGGTGCAGAAGAATTAACGGCGGAGCTTTTAGCAAAAGGGATTGAAATAGATGTATTGATCAACAACGCTGGTTTTGCTGCATATGGACCTTTCGATGAAACATCTTGGAAAGAAGAAAAAGATATGATTCAAGTAAACATCATGGCTCTGACTGCTCTTACAAAACAACTGCTGCCTGGTATGATTAAACGCAACAGTGGAAAGATCTTAAATGTTGCATCAACTGCTGCTTTTCAGCCTGGTCCGTTAATGGCTGTGTATTACGCCACTAAAGCATATGTACTTTCCTTTTCAGAAGCTATAAATTATGAAGTAAGGGATACAAATGTTAGCGTCACTGCCCTCTGCCCTGGCGCAACGGCTACAAATTTTGAAAAAAGAGCAAGCCTTGAATCTTCAAAGTTGTTTCAATCAGGAGCAATGGATGCTCATGAGGTTGCCTTATCAGGTTACAAGGCGTTAATGGAGGAGAAAGCTCTAATTATTCCAGGATCAAAAAATAAAGTTTTAGCAAACTTAGTCCGTTTTCTTCCAAGAAAGACTGTGTTAAATATCGTTCATTATGTTCAAGATAAAAAATAATCGATAGAGCAGTTCTCTGAGATTTGTTAAAGAGACTGCTCTTTTTTCTCTCTTTTTTAATTGCAATTTTGAAAAAACACCCATTGATTTCCATTTTATTATGGTGTAATATTACACTTATAGGGAACAATTTTAGTTTATAACTGATTTTGAACGTTGTTACATATACATGTATGGGGGTGGAGAATGGATGAATCAAAAATGGATGAAACGTGAAGGTCAGAAATGGGTTGAAGATAAGATCATTACTTCTGAACAACTTGATTTACTTGTTGCTCGTTATCCAGATACAAAAGAACAAAGTAAAATCACGGGTATACTACCGATTTTAGCGAGTGTTTTAATCGCTATTGGCATATTATCTTTCATTGCATCGAATTGGAGCGAAATTCCTCCTTTTGCAAGGCTCTCTCTATTAATTTTCATCATGATTAGTTTTTATACAGCAGGTGACAGGTACCTCAAAAAAGGACATGAAGCATTGGGCACATCGCTTAACTTGCTAGGTATTGTCTCGTTTGGAGCAAGTATCATCCTATTAGGGCAAACCTTTCATTTATCAGCAGTAGATGCCAGACTGTTTGTCTTTTGGAGTTTGCCAGCTGTTTATTATTTGTACCGAGACCGAAGCAAGCTTTATTTGTTCCTTCTTGCTGCTTTAACAATCGGCGGACAGATTTATAGCCTTAATGAATTCCAAAGCTTTAGTTATCTTCTATTATTCCTTTTCATCACCTGTATAGGTGGATTTGTATTCTTGTACCCAAGAAAACTGGAAACTGAACTTTTCACGATTGGACTTAGTACTCAGATATTCATCCTGCTCATAGTGAAAGACTTCAATCTACTCTGGTTCCTCCTGTTCGGATTCGCTTTATATACAGCAGGATCGTGGGTCCATAAATCCGTATTCAAACAATCGTTTAAACGTTTAGGTACAATTATAGGTTTTGGCTTTGCATACGGACTTTATTTTTTTCTGACGAATGAAATTGTTTCTGATTTTGAACCGCATAAGATCTATTATCTGTCTGTATTTATTCTCATTCTAGCTCTTTCCATCTACGCCAAAAGAGCAGAAAACACGTTCTTGTCTATATGGGAATTACTCATCTTTCTTCCTTACTTCTTTTTAGTAGAACTGACGGATGCTTTAGCAGTAGGACTTCTCTATCTTATCGTTATGTTTGTGTATTCAGGATTTATGCTTGCCGCAGGCTACCGGAGCGAAAATCGGGCACAGATCAACTTTGGAATTGTGCTTTTCCTCCTCGTTTGTTTGATGGGATACTTTAATCTTGCTTGGGCATTCATGCCAAAATCCATATTTTTCTTAATCGGCGGAATTCTATTATTTATTCTAAATGCATTTCTTCAACGCAAGAAAAAACAAATCCTCAAAAACGGAGGACCCCATCATGAATAATAAAAGAAGATGGATCCTAGTTGCTGCCCTACAAGTACTCTTTCTGCTTTTTATTGCTGGAAGTTACTATAGCATCGATTATTTGGGCAAAGAGATCAAAATAAAAACAACTCCCGTTGATCCTAGAGATATTTTATATGGAGATTATGTCACACTCCGGTTTGATATTAGTACCGCTCCCCTTTCTAAATGGAAAGGTGACATCGGTTTACTAGATCGGGGCCAGCGTGTCGCTTATGTTGTATTAGAAGAAAATAAGGAAGGCTATCATGTCGTTCAAGAAGTTTATCCTGAGAAGCCTGATGTGACCTCAGATCAAATTGTTTTAAAAGCGAAAACTGAAAAATTTTGGAGCGAAACCAACGATACAATTCGGCTTATATATGGATTTGAGCGGTATTACATTCAGGAAAATACGGGGAAAGAACTCGAGCAGCAAGCAAGTGATATGGATGTCATCCTAAGTGTTGCACCATGGGGAGCACACAAGATTATTGAACTTCAAACCAATAAATGAAAAGCCTCATAGGAATGGGGCTTTTTTTCTCGGTTTAATATTGCTAATTACGGGAAAATTGATAGTGAGGTGAAAACGATGTCTGATACTAAAATAATTGAACTAAAAGATGTAATCAACGGGTGGTCGGGTAGTCAAATCGCCATTCGAAAAGAAGAAGCCGGCGATATTGATGAAATCAGGATCTCACTTGTAAAAGCCACATTTGAACAACGAGATGCACAGGATGACTATTTGGGATACCATATCTTGTTTTTACATGGAACCGCGTATGCGGCAGAAGAAGGTTCACAAGTAGAACTTCCTGCCATTACGTATGAAATTCCGATAGATGGCATCAAAGACATAAGACTTGATCATGAAATTGTATCTTTTGAAACAAACAGAGCTCAATATGTCGTAAACAAATAATAGATAGAGCTGATCTGCTTAACGGATCGGCTCTTTTTTCGTTCTCTTTGTATAAAATCCTAATATTAGCCAATCGATGTGTCTTTTGTCACATTTTGTTGTGTTAGCGTTTTAATCCTTATATGAGGGGTATATCCTTCAGTAAACAAATTTCCTTCAAAATCAAACAAATGAGGAGTGGTTTACAATGTGGAAGAAGAGATGGGCAGCCGGAACCTTGGCAGCCATGCTGACTTTAGGTGGATTAACTGCTTGTGGTGATGGTGTTGACCAGGATAACGGAGTAAATGATGGCGAACAAAATGATGAAATGGATGAAAAGAATAAAGAAGAAGGTTGATGTTAAAAAAGCTTAAACCCGATTGTTTTGCCCAGACAAGCGTTTAACTCCTGCACATAGACACTCTTTTTGTCTCGTTGGTAGGACAGAAACGACCTCGAGGGCAGAATCGTGAAGCTAGACTATAAAAAGCTGAACCTGACTTCATAAAAAAAGGAGCCCTTAAAAGGGCTCCATTTCGTGATTAGCTTACTGCACGTTTTTCTGTTTTTCCTTGTTGAAGCTGATACATCTGGAAGTAACGTCCCTTTTGCTTCATCAGTTCATCATGACTTCCTCGTTCAACGATAACGCCTCTGTCCAGAACAAGAATCTGGTCAGCACTCTTAATCGTTGAAAGTCGGTGAGCAATAATAAAAGTGGTTCTTCCCCGTTTTAATACATCCAATGCCTCTTGGATGACTGCTTCTGTTTCTGTATCAATACTTGCTGTTGCCTCATCCAAAATTAAAATAGCTGGGTTATAAGCAAGTGCTCTCGCAAATGAGATCAATTGACGCTGACCTGATGAAAGTGTGCTTCCCTTTTCAACAACAGGTTCATCTAAACCTTTTGGAAGGTTATTGATAAATGGCATTGCACCAACATCAGTTAGTGCTTTTTCTATTTGTTCCCTTGAGATCTCAGGGTTATCTAGACTTACATTGGAAGCAAGTGTTCCAGTAAACAAGAATGGATCTTGAAGAACAATACCCATATGCTGACGCAATTCCTGTTTGGACAATTCCATAATGTCCTTCCCATCAATCATGATCTTTCCTTGCTTAATATCATAGAAACGGAACAGCAAATTCATGATGGAGCTTTTTCCAGAACCCGTGTGACCTACCAGTGCTACTGTCTCGCCTTGGTTCGCTTCAAAAGATATATTCTTCAGAACAGGCTCTCCTTCAACGTAACTGAACGTCACGTCATCAAAAACGACATTGCCTTTATAACGTTCGATTTCAGTCTCGGTAACCGTTTCCCCTGGTTCATCCATTAATACGAACACTCTCTCAGCTGAAACAAGTGCCTGTTCAAGCTGAGCAAGCTGGTTTACCATACCTGTAACAGGATGAAACATTCGGTTCAAATAGTCTACAAAGGCATAGAGCACACCGATTGAAATAACTGAGCCGACTCCAAGTGCCTGACCTCCAAAGTGCCAAATAAAGGCCATGAATGCTAGGTTTTTTAATAGCAGGACCAGGTTATGTCCCGTTAATCCATTCAGGTTAAGCATCTTATTTTGGAACGTAAAATATTCTTTATTCATCGTTTCAAACTCTTCTGTCGTCTCTTTTTGTCTCTTAAATGCCTGAATAATGGTCATTCCATTGATGGATTCGTTAATCATTCCATTGATGTCACTCAATACGGAACGAATTTTATGATTGTAATGGGATGCAAATTTTCGGTAGACCATGATCCACACGACTAAGATCGGTAAAAGAATTAAACAGATCGTTGCAAGCTTGGTATCTAACAAGAACAAAGCAATAAATATACCGGTTAGGTAGATGATTCCTGTAAAGAAATTAGCAAGTACGTTAATAAACAGTTCTTTAATTGCTTCTGTATCGTTCGTGATGCGTGAAACGATTTTACCTGCAGGCTGATTATCGAAATACGTAATAGCAACTCGCTGTACATGTGCAAATACATCTTGTCGAATCTTTTTAATAACCAAGTTTGATGACCGCTGCAGCATGTACCGCTGGCCGTATTGAAAAAATCCTGCAAACATTAATAATCCCATGTAAAGCATCATTAGTTTTACGATGCCTGTTATTTCAGGTTCATAAAAGCTAAACGTTTCACGAACACTAAGTTTATCAGCTGGATAGGTTTCCGTTTTCTCTCTAAAAGATATGGTTACTTTACCATTCTCAGCTTTTCGTTCACCGTCAAAAGAGAGCGGTTGATCAATCACATAATAATTACGTTTTACTTGAACAACACGAATCTCTTCTCCCTTTTGTTCTCCCTGCTCAAAGTGATCACTTCGTTTATACCAGTTTCCATTATAATTCACAGCTGCCTTTTCTTCTTCATTCACTTGGTACCACGGCTTCTCGATTCCAAGGATATGATCATCAATTATCGTTTTAGCGATGAAAGGTCCCGTCAGTTCCGCTGCGATTGCTACGGTTAGCATTAGCAAACCGAGTATAAAGTTTTTCTTGAACTGAAGTGCGTATTGAAACAGGCGTCTTCCTACATTCATTGTTACACCGCCTTATTATCGTTTAAGTTTTGTTCGATTTGCTGACGTTCGTGCTGTTCTTTATACCAGCCATCTTTAGCAATCAGGTCTTCATGTTTTCCTTGGTCCACGATCTTGCCGTCTTCAATTACGATAATAGAGTCTGCGTGCTCAACAGCAGATAACCTGTGCGTCGTAATGAAAGTCGTTTTCCCAGCACGTTCTTTTCGAATGTTTTCAATGATTGCAGTCTCTGTTTTTGCATCGACCGCTGATAATGCATCATCTAAAATCAAGATTTCCGGGTCTACACATAATGCACGTGCAATGGATACACGCTGTTTTTGTCCTCCCGATAAGGCAACTCCCTTTTCCCCTACGAGTGTGTTTAGTCCTTCTGGCAAATATTCTACATCGTTTTTAAAAGATGCCATTTCCATCACGTGGTCTAGCTTATCTTTACCTGCTAAACGATTGCCGAACAGAATGTTTTCTTGAACAGATCTTGAAAAAAGAATAGCATCCTGTGGCACGTATCCGATCCACGCTTGCAGGTCTTCAAGAGCAATATCTTCAATCCCTACTCCTGAAAAACTGATTTTCCCATCTCCAGCTGGATACTCTCTCAACAATTGTTTAAGCAAGGTTGTTTTACCGCTTCCGGTACGTCCGACGATTCCAAGGGTCTCCCCTTTTTTTATCGTAATATGAATATCTTTTAAATTGTCTGTTTCAGACGAAGGATAACGGAAAGAAACACCTTCGAATTTAATCGTCCCTGGATCTGATAGAGGGACAAGGTCTTCTCCGTTCTTCACATCTGGTTCATAAGCTAACGTTTCATTTACACGATCCAGAGATGCGCTCCCACGCTCCATTACATTAATCAGTTCACCAACTGCAATCATTGGCCATATTAACATTCCAAGATAAACGTTAAAGGTAACGAGTTCACCTAATGTAATCGTATTGTGAAACACCATGTACGCTCCATAACCTAGACCAATCATGTAACTTATCCCCACAAGGATTTTAATGGTCGGCTCAAACAGAGCATCAATTCTCGAAACAGCGAGGTTCTTTTCAAAAACTTCGTTCGTTACCTTATTAAATCTCTCATTGTCTTCTTTTTCCTGAACATAAGCACGTATGACACGTACTCCTTGAATGCTTTCTAACACAGAGTCGTTCATTTCTCCAAATGCGTCTTGAGCGACTGTAAATCGTTCATGTACTTTTTTACCATACTTTTTAATGATAAATGCGATAATCGGCAGTGGAATAAGTGCAGCAAACGTTAGCTTCCAGCTGATCATAAAACCCATTACGAATAGTATCGTGAGCATGAACAAACTAGAATCTACAAGGGTAAGTATCCCAAACCCTGCTGTCATAGCGATTGCTTTTAAGTCATTCGTTGCACGCGCCATTAAGTCACCTGTTCTATTTTTCTCAAAAAAGGTTGGTGTCATCTTTAAGAGATGGCGCATAAAACGGGATCTCATTGTACGTTCAATGATCTGAGCTCCACCAAACAGCTGATAGATCCAAATGTACATCGCAATGTACATCCCTACTAGAACGGCTACGAAAATACCAAGCTTCTGCATCATTTCATCTTTCGTGATCGTTCCCATATGAATAGAATCTATCGTATCTCCTATTAGTTTAGGAGGAATAACTTCAAGAATTCCAACTCCAGTCAAGAGCACAATCGCTATCGTATACCGTTTCCAATGCTCTTTAAAAAACCAAGATAACTTTCCTAAAACTGAAAACATTTCTCTCTCTCCCCTCTATCTCGCTGTCTATGTTTGACGAATCGTATAAACGAGCTACCCAAAAAGTGTATGATCCTTCCGTTCTAGCCACACTTCAAACACTCCAATTTTCATTTCGTTTCCTCCTTGAATTTGTTTTTATATTGCAAAAGAAGAATAATAGCCTCTTCGTGCAAACGAAAAAATAAAAAAGCATACCACTCGAAGGCGATATGCTTAATAAACACAAAAAAAACACACGTCACGACTGGAGGTGACCTGCGTACAAATAGGTATGTAAGAAAGGATAAATAAAGAAAGGAATCCCCTTACTTCATCTTTTCAGGCAGGTCATGATATGAAATTGTATTGTATGCTAGCATGACAATAGAACATTCAATATGCGTTGAAACCGTAACTTTTACCATGACACAACCATCCTTTCCATAATTTTGTAGTTTGTAACTTTGGTAATCTTAACACTATTCTAATTACTATGTCAATTCCTTTTAGATATGCAAAATAAAACTTTTACAATTCTAAACTATGACGTTTTCATCGTAATGGTGTGTCCATTTATTCAGTTGTCTGAAAAAAGATATTCGACCAAAATATGCAAATCCGATCGAGCTGGTTTATGTTACTTAGCCTCAGGATCATCATGCATAATACCAAAAAGACCATCCACTGGATCTTTGCAATACGCCAGATACCCGACACCAGGAATCGCCATTTTAGGGACAACTACGATACCGCCTGAATCTGTTACTTTATTTAGAAAATCGTCTACTGAATCCACTTTGATTGTGTTTGTCGTCCTCGAAACACCATCTGGAGAGCGCATGATGCCGCCATCAATTCCTGCTTCCCCCTCACCCGTTCGAACAAGAAAATACTCTTCTGGTCCATCCCACTTTGAAACTTGCCACCCAAATACGTCCTTGTAAAAGGCTGCCGCTTTATCCGGATCTGCCACTTGCAGTTCAAAATGTACCACTCTGTTCATCATAATCTTCCTCTCAAATTTTATATAGAAACATATGTTCTCGTAATAAGTATTAGACATCCTTTTTCATATTCCTTTTAAGAAATGAAATTTTTTTATTAAAAAATAAAGAGGGTATGTCGAAAATTGGTTAAATGAAAATTAACGTGGAATTAGTTTGATTTAACGTGGAAATAAATCATATAACGTGGAAATAAGAGAAATAACGTGGAATTACACGATACTCCACCTGAAAAACAGCTTCACCACATAAAGAAACCCCGTCACTCCAGGTAACGGGGTCTACTTTAATTTTATTTTAAGCAAACTGACGCGTTAAGTTAGCCATTTCAATTGCAGAAACAGCAGCTTCCCACCCTTTGTTGCCCGCTTTTGTTCCGGCACGTTCAATGGCTTGCTCGATAGAATCCACTGTTAGAACACCAAAGATCACCGGAACACCGCTCGTCATGGAAGCAGCAGCAACACCTTTAGCAGCTTCATTACACACATAATCAAAATGTGGAGTCGATCCGCGAATAACCGCACCAAGTGTGATAACAGCGTCATAATTTCCGCTGTCAGCCATTTTCTTAGCGATTAACGGTATCTCAAAAGCTCCAGGAACCCATGCAATGTCTACATCGTCTTCTGACACACCGTGTCTTTTAAAAGCGTCCTCTGCACCAGATACTAATTTATCCGAAATAAAATCATTGAAACGACCAGCAACGATTCCTATTTTTAAACCTGTACCAACTAAGTGTCCTTCAAATAACTTTGCCATTTTATAGGTCCTCCCGTTTTAGAAATGAAGCATATGCCCCAATTTGCTCTTTTTTGTTTTTAAATAGTCTTCATTGTTTTCATGATGAGGCATCTGTAAAGCCACACGTTCTGTTACTTCCAAGTCATAGCCCTTTAGTCCGGCAATTTTTCTTGGGTTGTTCGTTAGTAGTTTCATTTTACGAATCCCAAGCTCTTTTAGTATTTGTGCTCCAATTCCATAGTCACGAAGATCCGGTGCAAATCCTAGTTGCTCGTTGGCTTCCACCGTATCAAGACCCTCTTCTTGAAGCTTATAAGCTTTCATTTTATTAAGTAGTCCGATGCCTCTGCCTTCTTGTCTCATGTACAATAAAACACCGTTGCCTTCTTTTTCGATTTGCGCAAGGGCGGCATGAAGCTGTGGTCCACAATCACATCGGTTTGAACCAAATACATCACCTGTCAGACATTCTGAATGAACGCGAACCAAAACAGGCTTATCGTTGCTGATTTCACCCTTTACAAGTGCCACATGTTCTTTGTTATCTAATACATTTGAAAAACCAATGGCTTTGAAATGACCAAATTCGGTTGGGAGGTTAATTTCCACTTCTCGTTTAACCATTTGTTCCGTTTTATTTCGGTACGTGATCAAGTCTTTTATCGTGATGAGCTTCAAATTATGCTGTTTCGCTAAATCTACAAGTTCAGGCACACGTGCCATCGTGCCGTCTTCTTTCATGATCTCACAAATGACACCAGCCGATTTGCTTCCGGCCATTCTTGCTAAATCAATTGCAGCTTCTGTATGCCCTGCTCTTCTCAGCACACCGCCTTTTTTTCCGATCAACGGAAATATATGACCGGGGCGTTTGAAATCTGATGGAACTGAGTCTTCGTTCACAAGCTCGCGAACGGTAGCTGCTCTTTCTTGTGCAGAAATGCCTGTAGTGGTAGAAATATGGTCAACACTGATAGTAAAAGCCGTTCCGTGGGAATCGGTATTCGCCGCCACCATCGGGGATAAATCCAGCTTGGATGCGATTTCCTCTGAAATGGGAGTACATACTAAGCCTCGTCCGTGCGTAACCATAAAATTGATCGACTCAGATGTAATTCCTTCCGCTAAGGCAACGAAATCCCCTTCGTTTTCACGATCTTCATCATCCACTACGATTACAATCTTCCCGTTTTTTAAGTCAGCTACTGCTTCTTCTATGGAGTGAAACATTTACTCTCCTCCTAAAATCCGTGCTCTTGTAAAAAATCAAGAGACATTTTTGACTTTGGTTTATTATCTTCTTTCTCTGGAGACAACATTCTGTATACATATTTGGCAAGCATGTCACATTCAATATTCACTCGATCTCCAGGACCTTTTTTACCTAACACCGTGTGATCCGCAGTGTGCGGGATTAACGAAACCGTAATCGTATCCTTTGTCACATCAAAGACCGTCAAACTTGTCCCATCGATGCTTACAGATCCTTTTAGCATAAAATACGGCATTATATGCTTTTGCAATGAAATCACATAATAGATCGCATTTCTTTCTGGCCGTTTCTCTACGATCACTCCCGTTCCATCAACATGTCCCGAGACAAAATGTCCGCCAAAACGCCCGCCAGCAGCCATGGCGCGTTCAAGATTGACGGTTGAACGGTTGTTTAACAGCTTCAAAGTCGAAGAACGAAAAGTCTCGGGCATCACATCTACGGTAAATTGATGAGAGGTAAATGAAGTAACGGTAAGACAAACACCGTTTACAGCAATGCTGTCACCAAGCTGAACATCACCAAGCACTTTTTGAGCAGATATGGTTAGCACGATGGTTTCATTTCCTTTGTTAATGGACTTGATTGTCCCTAATTCTTCAATAATGCCTGTAAACAAATTTCTATACCTCCCTTTTTATGTGATTTGCTGCTTTCGGTAATCGTAAAATAGTTAGGAGTCTATTTTTCACATAAAAATACCCCGAGAACAAAACGCTCCCGGGGTTAGATTAAACATGTATAACGAAATAAACCTTCAAAATCACTGTGTTTAATAAACAAGTGTTTAAAAGCTTCACGTTCCTTCTCCCATCCAGACTATACTGTCGGCTTCGGAATTTCACCGAATCCACCGTTTTTGTAGAACAAAACCGGGTCACGGACTAAGAGGTATTCGCCTCATCACCGCCGGTTGGGAATTTCACCCGACCCCGAAGGAAATCTATTTACTTACATACATTATAAGTAAACACGAGGCTAAATTCAAACGTAAGAGCATTATTGACCGATGATTAATTTTTCTTTCGGATAATGAATGTGCTCTGTGACCACTTTACCACGAATGATAAAGAGGAATGAAAGAACACCGATTCTCCCAATAAACATAAGTATCATCAAGATTACTTTACCCGTTGAACTTAACGTGGGAGTAATACCTACTGAAAGTCCCGTTGTACCAAACGCAGAGCAAACTTCAAAAAAGAGATGTTCAATCGGCATCGGATCTGTAATTGAAAGAATAATGGTTGAAGTCGTACATAGTACCATCGCTACGATTATGACAATAAAGGACTTTTGGATATCTTCAGGATAAATTTCCCTATTAAAAATCTTAATTGTGTTTCTTCCTTTTGCATAGAAGTAGATAGCGAGAAGAGCTACTGCGAAAGTGGTTGTCCGAATTCCACCACCCACACTGCTTGGAGATGCGCCGATAAACATCATCACACCTAAGAACAGCATCGTTGGAACGGTAAACTGTGAAACATCCATCGTCGATAAACCGCCACTTCTAGTCGTGACTGACTGAAACATCGAATAGAAAAACGTTTCATGCCATGTTTTATCTTCAAAAAAAGCATTCATTTCGAGCAGATATATTCCTATTGCTCCTGTAACAACCAATAGAGCAAAGGTAATCGTTGTGACTTTAGTGAAAAGCGTGAACGTATACCGCTCCAGGTACTTCCGTTCTTTAATAAAATTGTTTAGTTCAACCAAGACTGGAAATCCGATGGCACCTGACGTGATCAAACACATCGTTACAATTTGAACAAGATAGTCATTTCTAAACGGAATTAGTGAGCTCCCGGTAATATCAAATCCGGCATTCGTTGTTGCCGTAACGGATGCAAAAAAAGCATGATACAGAACACTTAGGTCTGTATTATAATACGGCTGGAATAAAAAATAGAAAAGAACCGTTCCAACCGCTTCAATCCCGAGTATTAGGACTAAAATTTGTTTCATGAGCTGAACAAGACCTGCGAGTGTAGATTGGTTCTGATCTGTCATGATGAGCTGACGCTCCCTCATCCCAATTCGTTTCCCAATTAATAACCAGATTGCTGTTCCGAGCGTCATTACTCCAATACCGCCAATTTGTACAATAATGGCGAGAAGGATGACGCCGGTTTGGTTAAACGTTTCAGAAATATTTACAGCTGTTAATCCTGTAACACTTACAGCACTAACTGCGGTAAATAACGTATCAATAAAAGACAGCTCTACTCCCTCTTTATGTCCAACAGGCAAACCTAAAAGAAAAGTAGCTACCAAAATGGATAATAAATAAAAGATAACGATGAGCTGAACGGATGTCAGATGATTTTTTTTTGGAGTACTGCCATTATTTTTATACATATATGTTTTCACCTATCAAGGGATTTTTCTGTAACCTTCTGAAATCTTAACAATAGCATTTCCATTTAACAAGGTGAAAACGAACATTTTGTAAAAAAAGACTATTATTTTTAGATGAGCTCTTTTTCAGAAGACATTCTTTTTTCAATCGTTTTCATTAAATGGGCTGAATCGTCTACCTGGATGACGACTCTTGTAACCATTTTTTTAAATCCATATATCAGACGGACTTGAATCGGTTTCTTTAATATGAGGTCAATTGACGGCTTTGCTGGGATAAAGTCACTCACTAACGCTTCAAATGTATATTTTTTCTCCTCGCTAGTAATAGCGTCTGGACCTTCATAACGTTTTAGTTCTTGTATGGCTGAGTACGGGACAATCACGCCTTTAATAAAACCAATGTTTATGAAGTGCCTTGTCTGTCGCAATTAAAGGGACCTTTTTTCACTGCTTGCATCTGCCCGATTAGAAAAAGAACGGTATACGCATTAATGAAAAGTAAAATGAGAGAAATCGTATGATCTAACTGACTGAAGAAGTAATGAAGTCCCACCGATTCAATTATAAGAGCATGAATCAGCATAAGGTAAAAAGCTACAAAACTCGTTTTTTTGTGATAGGTAAAAACCTCTCCCGATTTAATATATGAGTGACGCCAGGAATATAGGGCATAGTACAGCATCGTGATCTCACTGATTACCGTCTCAAGCAGCCGGTTTTCCTTAAAATGAGCTGCAAATGCTTGTTGAATTTTTATTATGAATGGAAGTTCCTCGTTAAGCTCTTTATATGTTTTCCTAACTTTCGCCATTTTACGGCAAACGATAACTAATACATACAATTCAATCGAGATAATTCCTGCCTCAAGCGCAATGAGAATTTTAGGAACGGCAGATACCTTTTCCAATAAGAAATCCGGGATAATCTTTGTTGCTAATCCATAGCTTACAAGTGCTACTAAAACGGTCAATTTCCATGTATACCTTTGACGAATGACAAAATAGTAAGTGAGAAGCGGGATAACGAGAAGAAAATCAAACATGGAGCCAACTAAAACGAGATCGGGTACAGGTTGAAAATAAGGGGTCTTGTACAATACCGTGTTGCTTCCAATAACCAAAAAACAAAGAGTGAGAAACGGTATCCACTTAACTGGTTTTACGATGGAATGGTTCATTGTAATCCCTCCTCCCTTTTCATTATACAATAAATACCAATTAATTCTTTTCATTCCAGTCTTTGTCACAAAAGGTACAAAAATAAGACCACTACGCTTCTATCGGCGGGTGGTCTTGGTTTTTATTCATTGTGGTTTTCTTTTTTATTGGCAAGAATACAATCAAACTTAAACAAAAGGCCACCCCTTCTAACACAAGGATATACCACGGATAAGGACCTAAGAAATCCATTAAAGAGGCATTGCCAGGTTTCCTCATAAGAAACATATAATTGGCATTCAACATAACATTAACGATAAAAACGCATCCCGCATAAACGTTCAACCAAATGAACGAAATAAAAAAACGACTCCAGCTGATTCTAAATGATCTGACAATCGCATAATACATCGCTGTCCAGACGATTAATCCATGTGCTAAAAAGTATTGCAAAAAGCGGAAATGCCAAGGCTCCTGATACAATTCCGGAGTAAGCAAACCTTGTAATGCTCCGGTAAATCCGAACAAGTAAACAAAGGCAAAGAGCTTTTTATTTTCAGTTATCACTAATACGATACACAACAATATATTTAAACTGCACAACTGAAGAGGTAAATACAGCTCCTCTGTCCACATCTCATTATATACAGCCCAATAATGATAGGTAACTTCTGATAAAACAAGCCCTGTAAGCAATATTTTTTTTATATAGGAAACATCACTAAGACGTGACCGAAAAACGTACATAACAAGAACAACTAGAAAGATAAAAAAGAGACTTAGAATATGTGCCCCGCCAAACATTACAAACCCCGACTCGCCTTCATTAAACCAATGCTTCATACCCCACCTCCAACCTCTTACTTAAGAGTATTCACAATTCACCGTTGCATTTCCTTTTTGGAAAAATTTGTAAATTACAGTTGAATTGCGTAACAGTGTTATGTTACACTTCTATCAAGGAGGTTGTTTATGGACAATTTAATCTCAAAAAAAGATCTGCTTGAAGCAGCAAACATCTCTTATGGCCAGTTATATCGCTGGAAACGAAAAAACCTCATTCCTGAGAACTGGTTTATTAGGAAGTCCACATTTACTGGACAGGAAACCTTTTTTCCACGAGAAGATATTCTGCATCGCGTTGAAAAAATCAAAACATTAAAAGATGACTTATCACTTGATGAACTCGCTGCTATGTTTTCACCATCTCCTACAGTCACCTCGTTACCTACAGAAGAAATAATAAAACGTAACATTGTTTCTCATACATCTCTTGAAATGTACATCAATCATTTTGGCGAAACACCTACTTTTTCTTTTTCACACTTACTGACTTTATACGTATTAGATTCCTTATTACAAACGGGAGAAATGAACCGTTCAGAAGGTATGGACTTACTGCGCATTCTAGAAGAGCAGGCAAACACAATTAAAGAAACCGAAAGCGAGTTATTTTTTATTCGAAAAATGGGAGTCTCCTTCTTTATCATAACACCTGAACCTGCAAAGCTGTTCGTAGAGTCTCAAACAAAAATGATCGCCCATTACAGAATGAATCAATGCATAGAAGAATTAAAGCTAAAGATTAATTAAACGTTGAGGAGGAAAAAAGAAATGGAAAAAACGGCAGAAAGAAACATTAGTATCTCAGGTTCAGGAACTGCTTCTGGAGGAGAATATCACGAAGTAAAAGTGAACGGTTCAGCAAAAATTCATGGTGACATTCAATGCGAAAAGTTTAAATGCAATGGAAGCTCTCATGTTGAAGGAAACGTAATAGCTGAAAACGTAAAAATCAATGGATCTACTCATTTTGAAGGCAACCTAGACGCTAAAGAAATGACAATTAACGGCAGTGCTGACATCGATGGAAACCTCCATTGTAATGAACTTAAGGTTCAAGGATCTTCTTCTGTTAAAGGTCACGTTACAGGAAAAGAGATTATCGTAAGAGGCTCCGCTTCCATCAAAGGCAACGTTTCAGGTGAAGAAGTAGATATAAAAGGACAAGTGAAAATAAAGAGTGACTGTGAAGCAGAATCATTCAACGCACGTGGTAATTTTAAAATTAACGGATTGTTAAATGCGGGAAGCATTGATATTGAACTATTGCGGCATTGTGAGGCGAAAGAAATTGGTGGAGAAACGATTAGCGTAAAAAAAACCATTGATTCTTCAGGTTTTAAAAAACTGATTAAATTCTTCATCTCCCAGCATTCTGATCAGCTGACTGCTGAAGTAATCGAAGGGGATCACATATATTTAGAACATACACACGCAAAAGTAGTACGCGGGAACACAATTACGATTGGCCCTGGCTGCCATGTTGAAAAAGTCGAATATAAAGAAAGTCTAGAACTGGATGAAAATGCAAAAGTGGGTGCACAAGAGAAAATTTAATATGATCTTGGGTCCGCTCCTATATTCCAACTATTGCTCGTAAACTTTAAAAATCGCTCGTAAATTTCAATAATCGCTCGTAAACTTGAAATATCGATCGTAAACTCCAATTACCGCTCGTAAATCTTAATAATCGCTCGTAAACCCCAATTATCGCTCGTAAACCCCAATTATCGCTCGTAAATCTTTATTATAGTTAAAATCAATCAAACGTACTCAAAAGTCAAAAGCAGCCTCTCTCAGGTCATTTAAACACCTGTTTAAGGCTGCTTTCCTATTTTCTCACTCACTGACTCCCTGCTGTTACTTTTAAACCGATAATCCCCGTGATGATAAATGCTAAAAATACAAACCGCATCCACGTTTTCGGCTCTCCGAAAAGAATAATTCCCAATATGACAGCTCCAGCCGCTCCAATTCCAGTCCAAATCGTATATGCCGTTCCGATTGGCAATATCTTTGTAGCCAACGACAAGAAATAGAAGCTGATAATCATTCCGATTACCGTAACGACGGATGGCCACAATTTTGTAAAACCGTTTGTATATTTCAGACCAATTGCCCACACAATCTCAAAGATTCCTGCAATAAATAAGTACAGCCAAGCCATGATTTAACCCTCCTAAAAAATAAAACCCGAGAAGATATAGTATCTATATCCTCCCAGGCTTTTATCCCTCCGTGTACACAATGTATCCATTGCGCGCTTTCTCTTGGTCCAGACTAGCAAAAAACTACGGAACCCTAGAAAGCTTTCTTTCTCTATTATTTATATAACATCCGGTTCCCGTCAAGTACCAACTGTTTACACTAGTGATCAACCCTAAAAAATGTATACATTTTCCTTTTTAATCAAACATTAAAGAATAAGGCAGGTGATGAAGTAATGAGTTCAGCGAAAGAAGAAATCGCCATAAACAAGAATCTTCAAGACAATGATGAATATATTCGCAACCTCTATAAAGACTGCGATGATATTAAAATTCAATATTTCCAATTTGGGAAGAACTATAACAATGAAGCTATTGTTGTTCATTGTGATTCTCTTGTTCAAGAAGAAAAGTCGAACCTGCTTCATCAAATCATCAAAGATATGCCTGATTTTGAAGCGGCTCTCTCTCTTTCCATTTCAATTGATGAAATAAAAACCTTTTTTGAAAACAAAGGTGTATCTTCCCGTCCGGTTCAGCTCTTGAAAAACTATTCAGAAGTTAACGGCAAGATTGTTAACGGGCATATGGTCATCTTTTTAAATAAATGGGACTTGGCAATAAGCATTGATACTTCATCTGTTGAAAAAAGAAGTGTGGCAGAACCCCAAAACGAGGTAGTGGTTGTCGGACCAAGAGAGGGTACGATCGAAAATCTGCAAAAGAATCTTGGATTAATCCGCTCTAGATTAAAGACGCCGGATCTTAAGTTCTGCTTTCGTCAAACAGAAAACAAATCCAACTTGAAGTTTGTTTACGGGTACTTATCAGGAGCAGTAAAACCTGAAGTTCTCGAAGAATTTGTATCAAGAATCGACCGGATAAAAGATGAAGAAATACTAGAAACAGCCTATATCGCAGAGCTTATTGAAGAGTCTACCATTACGCCATTTCCACAATATCGGTTCACCGAACGGCCAGATGTTGCTGCTGCCTCCCTATTAGAAGGCAAAATTATCGTTTTAGTTGAAGGAACGGGAACCATTGTGATTTGCCCTGGCCTGTTTAACGAGTTTTTTCAGTCGGCTTCTGATTATTATCAAAGATCCAGTTTTTCATCAATCATACGTTTAGTCCGATACATCGGCTTTTTTTTAAGCATCGCTCTACCAAGTATTTATATTGCTTTAACCACTTTTCATTCAGAACTTATTCCTACTGTCCTTTTAATTGCACTGTTAGATACGCGGGAGGGCATACCCTTCCCTGCGTTAATTGAAGCTTTAATCATGATCTTCTTTTTTGAACTCTTACAAGAAGCAGGAATAAGGCTGCCTAAACCCATCGGTTCAACAGTTAGTATTGTTGGCGCATTAATTATCGGAGAAGCATCCATTAATGCTGGAATTGCTTCTCCCATCATGGTCGTCATAATTGGACTAACGGGGATCGCATCCTTTTCCATTCCTTATTATGATTTTGGATTTGCAGCTCGATTGCTTCGAATTCCATTAATGATATTGGCATCCATAATGGGAGGGTTCGGTCTTTTAATCGGAGCTCTACTTATCCTTCTTCACTTATCAAAATTAACCGTTTTAAAAGAACCTTATCTCGGTTCACTTACCTTGAAAAACGGCTCACTTCTTAAAGATGGGTTGATTCGGCTCTCCTATAAAAAACTGTTGCGTCATAAAAAGCTGTAAAAAAAGCTATACAAAATTTTGAAAAAGAGATTGGCGGGATTTGGATGAAGCAGCTGACAAAATACATACTTTCCTTTTCCCTGCTTTTTCTTTCTGGCTGCTGGGATCAGAATGAGCTTACAGAATTTGTGTTCGTTCAATCACTCGCTGTGGATCAAACGAAAGACGGAAACATTAAACTGACTACCCAATTTTATAAGCCTTCCCCTAAGATTGCTTCATCAGGGGGTGGAGGAGATGTATCTTTTGTAAATATAGAAACGGAAGGAAAAACCATGTTTGATGCCATTCGTGATATCACCATTCATATCGGAAGAAAAGCACACTGGGGACATGTACGTTTTATTGTGATGAGTGATAAGGTGGCCAAAAAAAATATCGCTCAGATGCTCGAATTCTTTTATCGTGATCATGAACCAAGACTTCTAACGGGCTTTGCTATCACGAAAGGAAAAGCCTCCGATTATCTACAAACGAAGCCTCACATTGAAAATACCATTAGTGAACAACTAAATGAGGCAACTAAATCCGGAGGTAAATTCAGTGGCAAAGCGTACCCAACAAACTTGTATACTCTTGGCAAACAAATTCATAGTGAGACCCAGACTGCTTATGCACCTTTATTATCAAAAGACTCTTCCAAAAACAACATGATTATTATTGATGGATTGGCGATTTTTCATAAAGCCAAGCTAAAACAAATCCTGTCCAACAAAGATACGAAATACTTGATGCTCGTCATGAAAGAGTTTCAATCTGGAATCATTGAACTGCCTTGCCCAAAGAGTGACCTTAAAGAAAGCTATGAAGTATTGGACGTTCAGACGAAAACATCAGTTTCAACGAAAAGGGATGGGATTCATTACAAAATTGAACCAAAACTTCAAATGGCCATTGGAGAGATGCAATGTACAACGATTGAAGACAGAAGTCATATGGAAGAACTAAACAAGAAGTTGGAGAAACAGATCGATCGCCAGATTCATGATCTTCTAAAAAAATCGCAAAAGAAAAATACGGATATCATCGGTTTAGGCAATGCCATCTATCATTATGAACCCGAAGAATGGGATAAAATTAAAAAAGAGAAAAAACCTTATTATAAGACGGCTACCATTCATGTGAAAACAAAAGTAAACGTTGTGAACACTGGGACAGATATTGGCATACCTTTTTCACCAAAATAAGAAAAGGGAGTAAAAGTATCAATGATTGAAAACCTTATCCTTCTACTAATCGTTGTTCTACTTTTTTTGGATTATAAAAAGGTGACAACAGAAAAAAAAATAAAAAGAATCTATCTCTCCCTTTCTGTTCCAGCCCTATACGTTTTTTACTCATTCTCTTTTGACAAGAGCCTTCCGAGTTTGGACGATTTCTTCCGCCTTGTTCTTGGTCCTCTCGCTGAAATGATTCTTTCTTGGCTGCAAATAAAATAAGAAGGAGTACCGATAATGCAAGTAAGTAAAATAAATTATTGGCAAATGGCTATTTTATTTCAGGTATACATAACAGGGTCTTCCATTATCAACATACAGGGGCCTTTATTAGCTGCTGCCAAAAACGCGGCGTGGATTGCTCTTTTACTTTCTACCTTAATCGGGTTCCTCATACTCTATCTTGTACTCTCGCTACATGACCTTTTTCCAGAAGATAATTATGTAGGTCAAGTCAGAAAAATAGTAGGTCCTAAAGTGACATACCTCTTCATAATCCCGTTTATTCTTGTAGTAATCTATGTTACTGCCAATATCGTATACGGGATGGGACAATATTTCACTACATCTATGATGAGAGAAACCCCTCTGTATATTTTTCATGTGCTGATTCTCACTACAGCCGCTTTAACAGCAAAAGCGGGAATTGAAGTAATGGCTAGAATGTTTCACTTATTGTTGTATCTCCTATTTTTTATCATCTTTATGATGCTTCTTTTGCCAATGTCTATATATGAAGTTGAAAATCTTCTTCCACTAGCACCTGACGGTATAAAACCCATCATAAACGGAATCTATGTGGGATTCGGATTTCCTTACATGGATATCCTCTATTTTGCCATGATTCTTCCATTTATCCAAAAGCAAACAGGAAAGTCACTAAACAAATGGCTGTACGGCGGATTGTTTTTTAACGGAATATTGCTTTCGATCACCATCATGTGCTCAATAATGGGACTAGGTCCTCTCGTTTTTATGAAAAAGTTCCCTTTGCACCTATTAGCTCAATTAATAAGTATAGGAGAAATCATTGAACGTGTAGAAGCGATTTTCGGGATTGCCCTCATCTTAGGATCTTATATGAAGATCGCCTTACTATTATTTATTATTGATCAAGCTATTTCCAGTTTGTTTAAGATAAAATCTTCACAATTGATCTATATCCTATCGACCATTGTATTTTTCCTTTCACTAACTATGTATAAAAATGAGATTGAGCTTGGTGAATCGGGATCTATTATGCAGCCTACTATCACCTTCTTTTTTGGTTTTATTCCCCTTGCTTTGACGGTCATCATAGGGAAATGGAAAGATAAGAACCAGAAGTATAGTCATGAATAATTAATGGTCAAACACCCTTATCTCAAACGATTTTTCTTTTTTTATTTCTTCATGAAAAGTATTGATAAATGTTCGGAGCGAAGCCCGATGGGAGATATTATGCTTTTAACGAACATCCAAACTGACTTCCCTTCTAATCACATTGGAAAAATCTATAGTTTCCGAGCACTCATAGGCGGACTTGGACTCTCTTTAGGAACACTAGCAGCAAGCTTTTCTTTTCAATTTTTCACAATACCTGTTGTAATGGTCATCTTTTCGTGTGTCATTATCGGAATTGGCACCTTAGGCATTATTTATGTACGCGGTATGATTTCAGTAAAAATTCAAAACGCCAGCTGACATTTAATGTTAAACTAAAGTGTGAGTATAGTTATGAAATACGAAGCTTGAGGTGAATGCATGTTAAAACTGGATACTTTGTCACAACGATTTGAAAACTTTGCAACATTCGAATGTGCAGGATCGAGTCAGTTATATGAATTCTTATCTTTAAAAGTTGCTCAAGATAACGACCTGCTTTATTTATGTACAAAAGCTCGAGATGGGCAACCCGCACCCAATTTATTGTTTGGTAGCGTTCACCATTTATTATTAAGCGGAAAACAGCATGAACTTAGCGACTACTTCCCAAGCCTTACAAAACAACCTAAAAAAATAACAGATTCATTTGAGTCTTTTAAAAATTTCTGTGAAATGTATCAAGATGAAATAATCCTTTTGCTGCAAACGAAGTTAGTGCAAACAAATGAAGTAAGACGGTGCGGTTATCTATATCCCTGTTTCTCTTATATTTACAGCAGAATACATAAGCCGCTTGCGCTTATCGAGATTGGAACAAGTGCAGGTCTGCAGCTGTTTTGGGATAGATATCGCTATTCTTATAATACCGGCAAATTATACGGAAACCACCTATCTGATGTACTCATTAAATCAGAAATAAAAGGTATGGACGAACCGTATCTCTTAACTGAAAGTCCACCCGTTTCCCATCGATTCGGGCTTGATCTGCACATTAATGATGTAACAGATCCCGAAGATGCTGGTTGGCTAAATGCTTTAATTTGGCCAGAACATCATGAAAGACGGGAGCTTTTTCAGAATGCTGCTCGATACGTCAACAAGGAAGAAGTTACTTTTATTGAAGGTGATGGCGTCTCCCTGTTTCCACAGATCATTGATCAGATTTCTAAAGACAGCATGATCTGTGTATTCCATACGCATGTTGCCAATCAAATTCCTGAAGATATTAAGCATCAGTTGCAAGAAAACATAAAGAAAATCGGTCAAACTCGAGATATTGCCCATATTTACAACAATATATGGGATAAAGAGCTGCATATCGACTCCTTTATGGAAGGCGCTGAGCAAACACAGATCGTTGGAGAAACGGACGGTCATGGCAGATGGTTTCAGTGGAAGATATAATCCCATATTAAACATCTGTTTAAATTTATGAAAAGGGCAGACTCTAAAAGTTCACATTACGTGCCTTTTGAGACTGCCCTTTTATATATCGTTTGTTTATGCTTTTAGATATCGTTCTTGAATGATTTTACGATGATGTAGTTCATGTCCGGCTATAATCGTACTTAAAGCCCTAGCAGTAACTTCTGTTTGATTCGCCGTTCCTCTTCTTGCAAGCATTTCTTGGCTCAAACTCTTAAGCAGGTGGATGGTTGATTGACGTACACAGGCAAAATGATCGAGCAGTTCGTTTAGAGATTGTTTGTCAAACTCTGCTTCTTCCACATATTGATTTTCATCGTAACCTGGTAGTAAAGCGGACTCTCCTCGGGCAATAGACAGGAGTCTGAAACTCATGATTCGTTCGGTATCCGTGATATGACCGATGACTTCCTTTATACTCCATTTTCCAGGTGCATAACGAAATTTACTTTGTTCTTCAGATAATGAACTGAGCATCGTGACCGTTTCTTTCATTTGTTCTCCAAGAATTTGTACTAGCTCTCCTTGAGGAACTAATTTTACATATGTTGCATAATAATCTGCGTACTCATAGACAGATGGCATCTTCTCCATGGTTTCACCTCTTATTGAATGGTAGTCTATTCTCCTTTCGCTTCCCTTCTTTGTTTTCCTCTTCTTCCCATGAAAAAATGCATGATCCTGCTATAACTATGAAAAACCGAGGATGATCATGATTTTTCAAGAAAATAACACATTTATCCGCTTACATTCCATTACCTAATTCTTACTAATCGTGGTATAATCGAACGCGTTGACATCGGACCCGACTTTCATGAGAGTTGAGAGTCAAAAAACAGTTTTCATAAAAAAGAGAGAGGTGTATTTTTTGGATTTACAAACAATTAAACAGGAGTGGTTCGGGAACATACGGGGAGATGTTCTTGCCGGGATCGTAGTGGCATTAGCCCTAATTCCAGAAGCCATTGCCTTCTCTATCATTGCAGGTGTAGACCCTATGGTGGGCTTGTATGCCTCATTTTGTATTGCCGTTGTTATTGCTTTTGTGGGCGGTCGACCGGGTATGATATCCGCTGCCACAGGTGCGATGGCTTTAGTTATGGTGACACTCGTCGCAGATCATGGTTTGAAATATTTATTAGCTGCGACAATTTTAACGGGAATCATTCAGATTGTAATCGGGCTATTAAAGCTTGGTAAGTATATGAAGTTTGTTCCGCGTTCCGTTATGGTTGGTTTTGTTAATGCATTAGCGATTTTGATTTTCATGGCTCAATTACCGCATTTTGTGGGAGAATCTTGGATCATGTATGCAATGGTAGCAGGTGCTTTGGCTATTATTTATCTATTCCCAAGAATAACAAAAACCGTTCCTTCACCATTAATCGCAATTATCGTGATTACGATTATTGCACTTATGTCAGGATCATCCGTTAGAACCGTAGGAGACATGGGTGAACTAACTCAAGCACTGCCGTTATTTTTAATTCCTGATATTCCATTAACATTTGAAACACTGCAAATTATTTTTCCTTATTCTTTCGCATTGGCTCTTGTTGGATTATTAGAATCACTTCTTACTGCTCAGATCGTTGATGATATGACAGATACAGAAAGTGACAAGAACAAAGAAGCAAAAGGACAAGGTATCGCCAATATTGTTGCTGGATTTTTCGGTGGAATGGCTGGTTGTGCGATGATCGGACAATCTGTTATAAACGTAAAATCTGGAGGAAGAGGACGGCTGTCTACATTCGTAGCAGGGTCATTCTTAATGGTTCTGATCATCTTATTAAACGATGTTTTAGTTCAAATCCCAATGGCAGCCTTAGTAGGTGTTATGATCATGGTTTCAATCGGAACATTTGATTGGTCTTCCTTAACAAAACTGCATGTTATGCCAAGAACAGATGCGGCCGTTATGATTGTAACGGTGGTAACTGTAGTATTTACACACGATTTATCAAAAGGCGTTTTAGCTGGTGTTATTCTGAGTGCATTATTTTTTGCGGCTAAAATCTCTAAAGTTGAGATGGCGTCGAAAATGGATTCAGCCTTAAACCAAAAAACCTATATCGTAAAAGGACAGCTTTTCTTTGCTTCCGTTACAGATTTTGTCTCACAATTTGATTTCAATGAAAACGTGAAACATGTGGTGATTGATTTATCACAATCGCACCTTTGGGATGATTCAGCCGTTGGTGCGCTCGATAAAATTGCTATGAAATACCGCCAAAACCAGGTAGACGTGCAGTTTATCGGCCTTAACGATGACAGTTCAGGACTTGTAAAAAAACTAGCTGTATATGATAAAGCCGACGGAAAGATGGCCGCTCATTAGAATAGATTCCTTTGCAAAGGGTACACTTTAATCGTGTACTCTTTTTTATACAATAATTGTTAGAATATTTTGATTTTTAATCTCTTGCACCTTATAATATAAGTATGAAAGCGATTTCAATAGGAAAGGAAGCGAAGGATCATGTTTATACATGAAACAGATCTCCGTAAAAAAGCCTTTGATGAGCTATTCAGTCCTCAAGTTGATACAGCAGAGGAGAACAACCTACTCCATAATTACAGCTTAGCCTTTATAGGCATGATAGCAATTGTCGTAAGTAAGCTATTATAAGAAGAGCTAGCCAATTAAACTTGGCTAGCTTTTTATTTATTGGATTGGCATAAACGCCACATTCCAGATTCCGTCCTCATCCTTTACCATTTTAAATCCAGATTTCGCGTCAGCATCAGGGCTAACTAGAAATTCTATATATCCCTCATTATTATTGGTTTGTATGAATTTTCCGTTCTCGAGGTTATTGAATTGTTTAATGATTTGTTCAGTGGATCCTCTATCAGAGTCCGGGATATTTTCGTCTTCATCCTTTGTCCAACGAATAAGGTCTTTTTGGTCTGTATATAGAGCATATACAACATCATTTCTTCGTTGTAAATTAGCTTCGACATATATCTTAGCAATGCTTATGGGACTTAAATTTCTTAAATGATTTTCGTTTAAATCCTCTTTCAGTTTTTCTAATATCGCTTTCTCTTCGGTTGTTAAAGTTGGAGGAAACGCCGCATAAGGGTTACGCTCTTCCTTAATTTTTTCCGTGCTATTGGTTTCAGGATTATACTTTTCGGTAGTTTTACCACTGCTGTTCAGAGATGTTGTATAAATGTCTTTCCCTTGCGGATAGTTTATATTTGCCCAAATCATTTTACCTTCATTTGTAAATCCTATAAAGAACTGAATGCTTATGTCTCTTCTAAGCAGGCTTTCAAAGTCAACAGAATCTGAAAACTTATAAGTAAATGATGAATCATGAACGAGCATGTTGTAACCGATTATTTTTGAAGCACCACTCTCACTGTCTGAACTGTCTAGTTCCTTATAATCTGTACCAAATAGATCAATCACTTCTTTTTCGACCATCCCAATTGCGATATGGCTTTGAAGGAAAATTGCTTTATCAAGTATTTCCTTATCACTATACTTCGGGAGGGTTTTCACTGGCTCTTTTTTTACGGGATCCTGTTTAACAACCGTTTTTTCTTTATGTAGATTCGCAGGCTGACTTTTCTCGCCTGCATCTGTAAAGTTCAAAACTAGAAAAACAATTAATGCACATAACGAAACAAGTGTGAAAGAGCTGATTATTTTTGGAACGTACATTTTTTTACTGTCATTATCATTTTGATGTCTAACGTGATTAAGTATTCTTCTCTTTTCTTGTTCAGAAAAAACACGATTGGGATTTAAATAATTCTCAAAGTCATCCTTCATTTCCTTTAAAACTTTATCCATGTTAAACCCCTCCTTTCCTATCCATTTTTGTTTCCATATTTTTTTTCGCCCTTCTAAGACGTGATTTTACAGTGTTAAGGTTTATTTCTAATGTTGCAGAGATTTCTTCTAATGAAAACTCTTTAAAATAATATAGGATAATGACCTCTCTGAACTTGATCGGCAGCTGCAGAATGAGCTGGCTAATTTGTTCTTTTTGTTCGTTTTGCAGATACTCTTCTTCCGGAGACAAATCATCTGATTTTTGATAAAACGTGTTTGTTAATAGAGTACTCGTATAATGCCAGCTGCGCACATAATCTTTGCATTTATTTATCGCGATTCGATAAATCCACGTTTTAATGGTTGATTGTTCTCGAAAGTCATTCAAATTATTATAGACACTTATGAAAATCTCTTGAGTGATATCTTCAGCTTGCTGCCAGTTCTTTGTGTACGTGAACGCTAATCTTTTGATTTCTTCACCATATTCGTCCATAAGGTCAGATAATTGATCCATCTCACTCTTCGGATACTGCATTACGGCCGTATTGCTCTTTACCACATATGTCGCCCTCCTAAGTATTAATCGTTTGTTAGACGGTGACCCCTTATAAAAAGTTGCATTAGTTATGAATTAATTTCCATTTTTATATTTTAACGTAATTTCGTTAAGTTAAGACAGTCACTTAATGGAGTAGCTTTACAATCACATAAATAAAGAGTGTCATCACATAAAAAACACACTTCATCACATAAAAAATACAGCCGATCACATAAATATAATTGACCACCACATAATTAACCAATTATTTACAAACGAATTCATAAAAAAGAGCTGACTATTTCAGGTCAACCATCTAACCCATAATGTCAGCTTCTCTTAATCTTTTCTCTATTTTAATATGTTCCAGATATCTTCGGAAGCACCGCCTACATACCAGGCGGCTGTTCCCCTCAAGTTATATTTTTTTACAAGGTCATAGCGGAGTTTCATGGATTCCTTGTCCTCCACCCAGATCTGGTGTTTTTCGCCGTTTTCAATAAATTCTACATAGTTTTGGGAGGTCTTCTCGTCCCACTTTTTTGTAAGCTTTTTCTCCATAATCAGCTTTTCTGTTTCAAGCATCGTTCTATCAATGCTGCTTACTTCGCCGTTAGCGTTTGTAATCCATTCACGTGTGTAAAACGGCACTCCCAAAATAATTTTATGAGCTGGAACTTCCTTCGTTAAAAGCTCAATTCCTTCCCGCGTCCAAGGAATGGATGCTACGGACCCAGCCTTCGGACTGCTTCCCCAATGTTCATCGTAACCCATCATAATGATATAATCCGCGGCGTTTCCAAGACCTGCCCGGTCCAGGCTGCCAGACCAGAAAGGATCTGCATTTTCCCGGCTAACATCTACTGATACCACGATATGATATGGTTCTAGAGCGGATTTAAGCTCTTGAATAAACATGACATAGTGCTGCTTGTTCTTCGGATCTATATTTTCGAAATCTACATTGATTCCTTTACTTTTTGTATGGACTAACGATTGCGTTAATGTTTTAATCACTTTTTTCCGATTTTCCTTATGTGACAAAATAAGATTCGTGAGTTCAGGGTCAAACTTGTTTCCAAAAAGTGGCCAGACTTCTTTTCCAGACTGAGCTGCAGCTTCCGCATATCGGTGGTCAACTTCTACATTTATTCGTGCATCTGAGTCGCTTAACGTATACCATCTTGGTGAGACAACATCCAGACCTGGAATTTGAAGCTGTTTCAAGTACGTTTCGCTCGTACCATTATATTTCCAGCCTAAATTAAATTTGGACAATCTGTTTAAAGTAATCTCCGAATTTTTTATCCAGCCTTTTTTTCCTCCTAATAACTGCATTTCATAATAACTCTCTGGAATCATCATCTCTTTTCCAGCCTCTAAAACAACAGCTTCTATTGAATTAATCTCTATAAGCTTCTCCATTGAAACGTTATATTGACGTGCTATTTCCCACAATGCATCATTCTGTTTAATAGGATGGATAACCATCTCTTGTGGGATTTCCAGACTTTGTCCTATAAACAAACGCGTTCCAAGGATCTTGTTTTCTCTCTGAAGTTCACTAACCGGAACATTATACTGATTAGCGATAAGAAATAGCGTATCTCCCTCTGATACAGTATGAATTTGTGTAGGATCAGCTTCATTTGAACGATTAAGAATAGGAAATTCCTCTCCTTTAAGCAAGGATGTTATTTTCTTAGACGTCGTTTTTGGAGCTGTATAGATAGCCGCATGATCGGCAGAAACAGTACCTACTTGTAAAGAGTCTTGCGCAAGTACTGGATTAGTTAGAAATAAAAATAAAGGAACACTTAAAAGTAAGCTTGTTAAAAATGACTGTTTCACTATTCCCTCCAGATATAATCTATTATTCTACTTATTTAGATTACATTCTGTTAGGCCTCATCTAAACTGGTACATAGTGGAAATTCCAGCGCAAAAGAAAGCCTTCTTATAGGATAAGTAGTAGGGTTGTGGAGTAGAAAAACTACATTCACAAGGTTACTATCAAGGTAAATCGAATATTTTCAGACAACGAAATCACACAGAAAAACGCAGAGGTTTTTGCATCCTCTGCGTTTTTTATAATCTACTGACCTGTTCTTCAACTAAAGTCCCTAACTTTAAATTTATTTATATAAATCTTTTTAAGTATTCGCTATATATTTTGTTCATAACTTTTGGTGTGTTTTCTAAATAAACATTAATTTGTTCCATGTTTGATTCGAATTTATCAGAGTTTCTTTCATCTGTTGGAAAATCAGATATTCCTTTAATAATAATACATTCAACATCATTCTTCTTACAGATATAAGCAATTGCACCCGCTTCTGTATCGGCAATTGTTATTTCGTTTTCTTTAAGTTCTAAATAGTCCTTCCACATAACTACTGCTTTATCAGCGGTGGCAATAGTTCCAGTATAAAAATCATTTCCATATTCTGATAAATCAATATTGACTATGAAGGATTGTTTAATAAGAGGCTCAATTTCTTTTACTGTACAATCATATTGAACGGCTTCATCGGGCACGAAAACATCCAAATTACTGAACTTATCATCTATTCCTGCACATGTTCCAGCAACGATTACTTTCGTTAAATTAAATTTAGAAATCATATACTGATTACCACCAACACCATTTACTTTTCTTACACCTGTACTATAAAAAACAAGTTTGGAATCATTAATTGTTTTTATGAAATACTCGCCATAAGGATAACCGAAACGTTCATTATCTTTTATCCCGAAATATTCCAATGTCGCTTCAAATTCCCACTTCGTTGCTATACTTATTCCTATCATCGATTTATCACCTTCTGAACCGAACTACCTTTTTACTTTACTTCAACCACATATGGGACTATAAACACCTTATTATTCTGCTTAAACTGACCCCATATTTTATAGGTGCCAGCTCGAGGAAACGTGGTCTCAAACTCTGCGTCAGGTCCTGTTGCCTTTTCATCAAGTGGATGGACATGAAGATATTCCTCTGTATCTTCGCTTATGATAACGACATGGCCAGAGGCTCCAAGATAAGGCTGCAAATCAGTAACAGGCTCTCCTTTTTCATTTTGAATTGAAAAAGTCAGTTTTATTTTTGTATCAGGTTTGGGGTACTCTTCATCAAAAGAGAGCGAAACCGTCTTCCCCTTTGATTTCTTGGTCAGACTCCTGTCAGGTTCAATCGTTTTATGAGATTCCTTTTTACCCTCTACCTGTACCCATTCCATTTCTGTAACTTCGTTGCCGCCTGATGGAATAAAGTCCGTAATTATTTTATAATCCCCTCCTGAAGGGAACCGGTTCTTTACCGAAAACATTCCATCTCCAAGAAATTTGGGATGTATATGATTAAAATACGAAAGGTCCTTACTTACAACAATAACGTGCATTTTCTTTTCATGGTTAATCTCGTACGTATTGATCGCTTTTCCATCAGGATCACTAATTTTTACACGTAACTCTTCTTCCACGTTCGCTTGAATGGGCTGCTCTGATACATCCCAATCCACATTCGTCTTCATATGTTTATTACCGTCTTTATGTTGGTCATGGTTATCGGCCTTGTTGGAATGCTTACCATGCTCTTCATGTCCTTCATCGCTGTTCGTTGAACAAGATGTGACAACAAAGGTCATAATCATGATAAGAATAAAGCAAACGATTTTTTTCATAGCACCATACTCCTTGCTGTGTAAGAATTAATAAATGTTAGTATGCATACTATCATTCATTTTACACTAATTCTTCTCCCAAAGTTCAATCCATCTTCCCTCGGGATCAGCAATCCAGTTAAATGTTCCATACTCACTTTTTTCAGTCTCCCTTAACAGAGGAATGTCTAATTTTTTTAAGTGTTCTACACAATCATCCATGTTCTCAACTTGAAAATTCAGCATTACAGCCTGTTCTTTCGGAAAATAATCATTTTCATCTGTAAAAAACGAAAAAATTGTCTCGTTGCCTTTTTGAGGAGTGATAACCGTTCCAAACCAATCCTCCATTTCAATTTGTAAAACTTCTCTATACCATTCTTTCAAAACCTCTCTGTTACCAGTTCTCCAAAAAACACCGCCGAAACCTTTTATTTTCATAGTTAACCTCTCCTTATCTAAAAACTCTATTTAACCGCGTGATATGTATTCGCTCAAAAAGGAACAATACCTCTTCGCTCTATGATTATTTGTTAATAGCCAGTCACCCTCCGCACAATTCGAATGAAACAAAGTAACGAATTTAGCTAACCATTAATACAGTCCTTTTTTTTGAGTCCTCATATAATAAAGGACAATAAGCACGGATGGCCAGAAAGTGGGTATTCAATGCTTTTTTTTCCAATAAGAGCAAATCACTACTTTCATTTGTTTCATCTGGTATAAAATAAACGTATATAAAAAATAAATGATAGATAATTACGAATGATTTATAAAGGGGAACAACAAAATGATTCAAAACATCGATAAACAAAAAATCCTTTCGCTATTAGAAGATAAAATACAATTGATAAAAAAAGATGAAGGAGCCATCTATTTAGTTGGTCCCATTCGTCTCCCGGTAAATCTATATGGAGAAACGGTTGTATTTCAGTGGTACTGTTGGTTAGAAGGTTGTAAACAAACAGATAACTTTGAAGAAGTGATCGAAAAATTATCTTCAGCCAATTTAGCTGAATATCAGCAATCGAGCGTTCTTGTTTATGGGGATTTTGAATATGACGACGATGCCTTGATCCGCATGCATTCGATTTGTCACACTGGTGATATTTTTGGAAGCAAACGCTGTGATTGCGGATATCAGCTTAAACAATCCATGAAAATGATTGTTGAACACGGAACTGGAGCTCTCTTTTATTTAGCTAACCACGAAGGCCGAGGAATTGGGTTATTCAGCAAAGCGATGGCATATGTTCTTCAGGAAAATGGACAAGATACGGTTGAAGCAAACGAAAGCCTGGGCTTTGTTGATGATTCTCGAAACTATGACGATGCCATTGAAGTATTAAAAGTGTTACGTACTAAACCTGTCACACTCATTACAAACAATCCAAAAAAACTTGAAGCACTCACTAACTCTGGTTTATCTGTTTCAGGCAGAACCCCAATATGGGGCGATATCTCTGAATTTAATGAAAAATATTTGAAAACAAAAATCCACAGATCCGGTCATTTAGAAAATGAAGGGACATTCTAAAATGAGCAGCCATGAATTCTATATGCAGCTTGCCTTAGATAATGCAATGGCAATGAAAGGCCAGACAGATCCAAACCCTTTAGTAGGCTCTGTCATTGTTAACAACAATCGAATCGTTGGAATAGGTACACACCTTAAAGCTGGTGAACCACACGCTGAGATTCACGCTATTCGTATGGCTGGAGAAAATGCAAGAGGCGGTACGATCTATGTTACACTTGAACCTTGCTCACACCATGGAAGAACGGGACCATGTGCAATCGCAATCGTAGAAGCTGGCATTAAGAAGGTTGTCATTTCAACACTTGATCCAAACCCACTCGTATCAGGAAATGGCGTAAAGATTCTAGAGGATGCTGGCATTGAAGTTGAAGTCAATATACTTCAAGAAAAATCACGTAAAATGAATGAAGTATTCAACAAATTCATTGTGGAAAAGATTCCTTTTGTTACGTTGAAGTCAGGGATTACTCTTGATGGAAAAATTGCAAGTCACTCAAATAACAGCAAATGGATCACATCACCTGAGTCCAGATTGGATGTTCATCAACTCCGAAATGAAAATCAAGCTATTCTTGTTGGTGTAAATACTGTTATTCATGACGATCCTGAACTCACGACAAGAATTCCTAATGGCCGTAATCCTATCCGCGTAATCCTGGATTCAACATTAAAGATTCCTGTCGACTCGAAAGTTATGACCGATAACCTGGCGGAAACTTGGGTTTTCACAAGTGAGAGACATGATAATGACAAGAAAGTTCAATTAGAAGAGCTTGGCATACGAGTATTTGTAGCAGGAACCTACCAAGTGAATCCACATCAGGTCCTTAAAGTCTTAGGAGAAAATTTGATCTCTTCCCTACTCATTGAAGGTGGAGGAACGATTAACGCCGTGTTTCTAGAAAACAAGCTGGTCGATAAAGCTATTTTTTATATCGCTCCCAAGTTAATCGGAGGCAAAGATTCACCCTCCTTTTTTGGAGGAGCTGGTATAGAAAAAATGGCTGATGCTATTGAACTTGATGATCTTACAGTCACTCAAGTAGGTCCTGATTATAAATTTACAAGCTATCCAAAATACAAATAAGAGGTTTTGCATATGAGATTTGGTTTTGATATTGATGACACATTAATTAACTTAAGGCAGCATGCTTTTCATATTTACAATAAAAAGTTAAAGCAGAGTGTGCCTCTTGATGTTTTCGAAACGATAAAAACACTTGAGATTCACGAGCCGTTTGGACTTTCAACAAAAGAAGGAAATCAGATGTGGCTAGATTCTATGGAAGAAATCTATTTCACTGATTGCCCTCCCTACCCTGATGCAATAGAAGTGTTACAGGAACTCAACGATCAAGGACATGAAATCTACTATATTACGGCTAGACCTGCAAAACATTGTGAACAGACGAAAAAATGGGTGGAAGAAGCCGGTTTTCCTGTCCAAGAAGGCCGATTCTTTTGCGGGATGAAGGATGAGGAAAAGATACACACCATTAAGGATTTGAACCTGGACTTCTACTTTGATGACAAACCTAATGTTTTAGATACACTTACAAACGAATCCGTTCAACTGTATGTAAGAGACCAAACCTATAATCAGCATATGGATATTCCCCGATTAACCAATTGGTCTGAACTAAAAGACATTATAAAAAAACATTCTAAATAACGAAAAATAGTGTGCCTCGGCGCACTATTTTTATTGTAAAAAATCATATTCATTCGCATAACTTCTTAATTTTTGGTATCTTATATTAAGTTGGAAGGTGTGTGAATATGTTTTTTTTATTGTTATCTTTGTTAACAGCAGGCCTGTTTATTGAAGTCATACAAAAGCATGTACTGAAAAAGAAAGATCCTGATATCAATGAACTTTGGATGGAGTTAGAAGAGCAAGAGTGGTATAAAAAACTTTTGTGTGATCCACTCTTAAAAGAATGGATTCTCCTCGATAAGCAAAAGGGGTTGTTACAAGATCCCTATTACGTGCGTAAAATTATCGATAAAGCAGGTCATCGCGAGGGATTTATTAATTACATGAAAGATAAAGCAAAATAAAGAAAAGCACGCATTTAGCGCGCTTTTTCTATCCTATCTGTTTGAAGCTATCAATTGCCTGTTTCACATTAGCGTATGTTTTTAAAGAAGAAAAGTTAATGCCCTCTGCTACCGCACGGATCGCAAGTTCTGAACGAATCCCCGTTACAATAACCTGAATTCCTAACAATCCAAGAACACGGTACACGTTAAAAATATAAGAAGCTACTTCCGTATCAATCGTTACGATTCCTGAAAAATCCATGATTAAATATTCAATATTCAATTCTGGAATTTTCGGTAAAACATGATTCATCAAGTGGTCAGCACGCTCAATATCAAAAGCCCCAATAAGCGGCAGAACAGCTAATCCGTCTTGAATAGGGACGATAGGTGTTGATAACTCCCGCAGTTCTTTCTTTGTCTTTGAAAGAATTTCTTTAGATCGCCTCTCGAATGCAAACACGGTCTCATTAATACTCACATCCAGCATGTGATGAACGCGTTTAAGTATTAAGACCACTTCTTCTGTATGAAGTCCATGCTCCAAACTAATCTCCATAATAAAATCAGCAAAAACAATTCTCGTATCTGGATAACGAACTAGAATTTCTGAAATTTGTTGGTGTTCGGCAGCTGTTTTCTCACCGTTTTCTCTGCTCCACGTGAGCAGCTTCTCGGGTACAGAACCTTCTTCACCGTTTATTGATTCACTTAAGAACGTGAAAAAATCAACATACATTTTTCTAGCTTGATCTATGTCTTCTTCACTTACTTGAAAACCGAACTTTTTAATAATATCATCAACGATCTTATTAGCTAGAAGCTCCGCATTTTCTTTTAGATAATTGGCAACCGTTAATGTCGATTCCACAAGTCCCACACTCCGTATCTTCATAATAAATAATTATTCGTCCCCATATATTGTAACATTTAAAATTCAATTACTGCCTAAATGATATAAATAATACTTCATAATTGATTATTTATATCTATAGGAATCAATCGTTCAAATTGTTATAATTATTCAAAAATAAATAATTATTCATAAGTAAATAATGATTATGTAAGATTGAAAGGTATGATACTCATGACTCATCCTAATGATTGGAACGAAAATGAACAAATTCTCCATTCTTTAAAAGATGATATTTTAGTAACTAACATAGAAGGCATCATTTTAAAAGTTAGTGAAGTAACCGGAAAGATTTATGGTGTCGATTCAGAAAGCTTAGTGGGAAAGTCCGTGTACGATCTTGAAGCTCAAGGTCTCTTTACCCCTATCCTAACGCCGATGGTTGTAAAAGAAAAAAAGAAAATAACTTTTATTCAAAAAACACATACAGGAAAAAAACTTCTTGTAACAGGGATTCCTGTGATGAATGAAAAAGGTGAGCTATATAGAGTAGTCAGCTATTCACACGACATTACTGAGCTGGTGGAATATAAGACTTTTTTAAACACGATGGAAGAAGAAATGGAGCGAGTAAAAAGCGAGCTTGATCTCTTGAGAAGTAAGCAATTACGCGCTGCAGGAATGATTGCAAATAGTAATGAAATGAAAAAAGTCATCAGTACCGCACTTCAGTTATCTGAAGTTGACGTGAATGCTTTACTATTAGGTGAATCTGGAGTCGGGAAATCTCTTCTAGCCAAGTTTATTCATAATAAAAGCCAACGCAACAATGGGCCATTTATAGAAGTGAATTGTGGAGCTATACCCGATTCTTTATTTGAAGCCGAATTATTTGGTTACGAGTCTGGGGCGTTTACAGGTGCTAATCAAAAAGGAAAAATCGGTCTAGTTGAGCTTTCTGATGGAGGAACATTGTTTCTAGACGAAATAGGTGAACTCCCGCTTCAACACCAAGTGAAAGTTTTAAAAGTCATTCAGGAAAAACAGTTTTATAGGGTTGGCGGCACACGGCCAATCAAAGTAGATTTCCGCCTGATCTCCGCTACTAACAAAGACTTAAAGAAGGCCATACAAGATAAGTTGTTTAGAGAAGATCTCTATTTTCGTTTAAATGTAGTGCCAATCACGATTCCTCCCCTTCGCGACCGTACGGAGGACATATTACCATTAATCAACCTTCTTTTAAATCAGTTTGAAACAAAGTATAAAAGAGAGAAACAACTGGATGAAGCCGTCATCCACCATCTCCTTCATTATGAATGGAAGGGTAATGTAAGAGAGTTGATCAACATCATGGAAAGATTGGTAGTGCTATCCCCTTCTACCCTTATATCTGTAGAACAACTTCCCGACAATATTATAGATTCCGTTTCTCCAACAACTAAACATATGAATGAAGATCATTCCCTTAAGGAACAGTTGAACGAAAAGGAAAAGCAGATCCTTCAGAATGCAAGAAAAAAATACAAAACGACTGTTCGTATGGCAGTGGCTCTTGGGATCAGCCAGCCGTCAATTGTAAGAAAAATGAAAAAATATAAGATTTATTAATTTGCCTGGCATGGAACTTGCATGAATATTCAACTAGCAAGATATTTCAGCTAGAGTTCGTATTATTCAAGGAGGAATTCATGTGTTAACAGACTGGAACAACCTAATAACGAAAATGCCTGATTTACTAGCACCAAGTATGGCCAAGGACCATCCCAACCTTCCCGTCGTGAAAGCGGAAGGCTGCTATTATTATGGATTGGACGGGAAACAATATTTAGATTTCACTTCTGGAATTGCAACTGCAAACACAGGCCATAGACATCCTAGAGTTGTACAAGCTATAAAAGAGGCTGCTGATCATCTTGTGCACGGTCCATCAGGTGTCATTATGTATGAATCGATCCTTAAACTCGCCGATGAACTAACACATGTTCTTCCAGGAAACCTTGACTGCTTTTTCTTTGCAAACAGCGGAACAGAGGCCATTGAAGGGGCTATCAAACTAGCAAAACATGTAACAAAAAGACCCTATGTCATTTCTTTTATTGGGTGTTTTCATGGTCGATCGCTCGGAGCGTTAAGTGTTACGACCTCAAAGAGTAAATACCGTAAATTTCTTCAACCAAACGGGCTCACCTATCAGGTTCCTTATGCAGATGTAACGGGTTGTCCAAGTGGAATGGATCCTGAAACATATGTCATTGAAAAACTAGAAAAAGATTTTGAAACTCTCTTCAATCATCAAGTGACTCCTGAAGAAGTTGCATGCATGATTGTGGAGCCCGTACTCGGTGAAGGAGGATATATTGTTCCTCCTAAAGGATGGCTCAAAAAAATGAGAGAAATTTGTGATAGACATGGCATTCTCCTGATCTTTGACGAAGTTCAAACCGGTTTTGGGCGAACAGGAGAATGGTTTGCTGCTCAAACTTTTAATGTGACGCCTGATATTATGGCTATCGCCAAAGGGATTGCGTCCGGTCTACCGTTAAGTGCTACAGTTGCCTCTAAAGAATTAATGAAACAATGGCCGCTTGGCAGTCATGGAACAACATTCGGCGGAAACCCGATCGCTTGTTCTGCAGCATTAGCAACAATTGAAGTCTTAAAAGAAGAAAAGCTGATTCAAAACTCCAAAGAAATGGGTGCTTATGCGTATAACAAATTGAAAGAAATAGAGACTGCATATCCCGTAATCGGAAGCGTACGTGCTCTTGGACTCATGATCGGCATTGAAATTATCGATCCTTTTTCAGGTAAACCTGATGGAAACGCACTTATGACGATCCTAAACAAATGTCTTGATAAAGGAGCTCTCTTTTACTTATGCGGAAATAACAGTGAAGTCATTCGAATGATTCCACCACTTACAATTAATAAAGAACAAATTGATCAAGGGCTATTCATACTTGAAGAAGCAATCACTGAATATCAGACAGAAATTCAAGCAGAATTAAATAAACACTACCAGAATGCATAGCTTGCTATCGAAAAGCATCAAAGATTCAAAAATAAAAGGAGGTTAATGACATGCAAGCATTAGATACGGTTGTTGTCTTAATATATTTTGCTGTATTGATTGGTGCTGGAATTATTGGTTCAACGAAAGCGAAAACATCTGAAGATTTTAACCTTGCAGGACGAAATCTAGGCATGTTCATGTATCTTGGTTGTTTATCCGCTGTTATCCTTGGCGGGGCAGCAACCATCGGAACCACAAAACTTGGATATGAGTATGGCATTTCAGGAATTTGGTTTGTTTCAATGATTGGCCTAGGTATTATTATTCTTGGAACGATATTTATCAAAAAGATCGATTCCTTAAAAGTAACGACAATCAGTGAGCTTCTCGGAAAAAGGTATAAATCCGAAACACGTCTTCTAAGCGCAATCGTTGCCTCTATCTATACTTTAATGATTGCTGTCACACAAGTGATTGGAATGGGAACCATTATAAATGTCCTTCTAGGATGGAGCTTAACAACTTCCATGCTTGTAGGAGGAGGTATTGTTCTTTTTTATACCATTCTTGGAGGTATGTGGAGCGTTACGGTTACCGACATCATTCAATTTGTTATTATGACAATCGGCATTTTCTTCATTATGGTACCTATGAGTATTTCTAAAGTTGATGGATTAGGCAATCTTCTTGCTGAATTACCGAAAGCCCACTTAAGTTTCACTTCCATTGGCTATCAGCAAATTTTTCAATACTTTCTCTTATTTGCACTTGGAATGGTCGTATCACAAGATATTTGGCAGCGAGTATTTACCGCAAAATCTAACAAGATTGCAAGGAATGGGTCCATTTTCGCCGGTATCTATAGCTTTGCCTATGCAATCGCTGGAAGCATCATTGGGATGTGCGCATTTATTATCATTCCAAATATGGACAATGCCCAAAATACTTTTGCCACTATGGCTCTCACCATTTTACCTACAGGCATCTTAGGACTAGTACTGGCAAGTGTTTGTTCTGCTTTAATGTCAACCGCATCTGGATCGTTGCTGGCCTCGTCAACATTAATTACTAATGACATTTTAAAACCATATCTTCTTAAAAATCTAACAGATAAAAAACTTTTACTGGTTTCAAGAATTACTACATTATTTATCGGATTGATCGCTATTACCTTCTCCATTTGGATACAAGATGTTTTAATTGCTCTCGATGTCGCTTATGCTATCCTATCTGGTGCAATCTTTGTTCCATTAGTGATGACCTTCTTTTGGAAGAAAGCAACTCCAAACTCAGGTTTTTATGCCATTTTAATCAGTACCATCGTTGTTCTAGCTGGTCTGTTTATTGAAGGACTTACTGCAACAACTCCTATCATTTACGGTATGACTACTGGTGTTATCAGCTTGGTGGGTATTTCATTTTTGACAAACCTGACAAGCAAACAGAGAATTGAAGAATATGTGGAAGAAGAAAGAAAACGAGCTTAATAATCGTCTAAAAAAAGTACGCAGCCTGCGTGCTTTTTTGTTTGCCTTCCTTCAATCAACCTTTATTTGTATTACAGCCATTTAGTTAGTAAGTTAGTTGAATATGAAATTATGGAATGTTACCATAAAATCGAAACCCGATATTGGTATTCGATATTAATTGGGAATTAAGGATGTGAAGTCTTGGAAGATAAGGTATTACGAAAGCTTTTTCTTGGATTTATCCAAATTCATATTCTCCACCATGCTAAAGAACATCCCATATATGGGACTTGGATGCTTAACGAGCTTAAAGAGCATGGATATAACATAAGTTCTGGTACTCTCTACCCTATCCTTCACAACATGGAAGCAGATGAGCTTTTAACAAAAGAAGAAAAAAATGTAGAAGGAAAAATAAGAAAGTATTATACCTCTACAAAAAAAGGGGAAAAAGTTTTGATTGAAGCAAGAAACAAAGCATACGAACTTTTTAAAGAAATAAATGAAAAATAGAGGTGACAAATCATGACAGATAGAAAAAACACATTTAAAATACTGATAGAGATCCTTTTCATATCAACAAGACTCGGTCTAACTTCCTTTGGTGGTCCTATCGCACATTTGGGATATTTTCATGAAGAATATGTGAGAAAAAGAAGATGGTTGGATGAAAAAAGTTATGCGGATTTAGTTGCACTCTGCCAGTTTTTACCTGGTCCAGCAAGCAGCCAAGTTGGTATTGGAATCGGCGTAATGCGAGGTGGTGTTTTAGGAGGTATAGTTTCATTTATTGGCTTTACCCTTCCTTCTGTCCTTGCACTGATTGTATTTGCCATCATTTTGCAAGGTCTTGATGTTGGTGACGTCAGCTGGATTCATGGGTTGAAAATTGTTGCAGTTGCCGTAGTGGCACATGCAATTTTGGGAATGGCCGAAAAACTCACGCCTGATTTAAAGAGAAAAACCATTGCCTTGTTTGCATTAGTCGTAACCCTCCTTTGGCAAACTGCTTTTTCTCAAGTGGGTGTTATCTTAATAGCAGGAATTCTTGGCTTTCTTCTTTTCCGAAAACATAACGAAAGTGAGCATTCAGAATACGAGTTTCCGATTTCGAAACGATTTGCCGTAATTTGTTTAGTCCTATTCTTTAGCTTACTCCTTATTTTACCGATATTACGCGAAGCCACATCAATCAGCTGGATCGCATTCTTTGACAGCTTTTATCGGTCTGGTTCATTGGTTTTTGGTGGCGGGCATGTTGTGTTGCCTTTGCTAGAGAGAGAATTTGTTCCAACCAATTGGATTAGTGAAGAAGCTTTCCTGGCGGGCTACGGTGCTGCCCAGGCTGTACCAGGACCATTATTTACTTTTGCTGCCTACATCGGAGCCGTAGTGAACGGATGGCAAGGCGGTTTGTTGGCCACTTTTGCCATCTTTTTACCTGCTTTTCTTCTTATTCTAGGTACACTTCCCTTTTGGAATATGCTGCGCCGCAATCCAAAAATCAAAGGTGCGTTAATGGGAGTGAACGCAGCTGTGGTCGGTATTTTAATTTCAGCCTTCTACCACCCAATCTGGACGAGTACCATCAAAGAGTCCATTGATTTTGCCTTTGCTGCCATTCTTTTTAGTATGCTTGTGTATTGGAAGCTGCCCCCATGGATTATTGTTGTTACAGGAGCAGCTGGCGGGTTTCTGATGTCATTTCTCTAATAAAATCAAAACACCAAAGCATTTGAGAAGGCTTTGGTGTTTTTTCTTTTAATACCTTAAATCCTGCTTATGAACAATCCCGTGCTCTAAATATACTTTTAAAAGGGTTAAAGCTTCTCCCCAGCACCTGCACACCCGATACATGCTGCTAAATCATTATCAGAATCTGTATATCCTGTCTCATTAAGAACCACTAAAGTACCCTCTTTAAATGGCTCAAGTGTAAAAGATACGGTTGTTGTACTCTCACCTGGTGACCATTGAAAAATAAAAGTCTTGTGCGGAATTGCTTCGATTATCTTGCCCCCATCTTCCATATTTTCCTGGTTCTTTCCAAATTCAGTCCATCTTAATCGTATTTCTCCCGTTCCATTCGGTTCTATGTATAGAGAAGTATGATCTGTAAACCAGGTATTCCACCCTTCAGCTGTCGTGAGTATTTGGTATACCTGTTCTGGTGCTACTTTAATAAACGTACGATGTGTAAGTTTAGGCATCATTATCCCCCCTAAAGTCTAAAATTCCATAAATACCAAATAAGTCCTTTATTATCATTGTTATTTTTATACTTTTTTGTATATTAAATATAATAACTTGTTATGGGAGTTGTAAGGATGAAACGGTCTTTCTATTATTATTGGTTCGCTTCAACGAATATTTCCTTAGCTGATGTTATCTATATCATGGTCATTACAACATTCATTTATCGTGAGACACAGTCTGCCTTTATCGCAGCGTTATTCCCTTTATTTAATGCTATATCTAGATTTACAGCAGGGTTTACCACTCCTCTGTTACTCGAAAAATTTCAGTATGCTCATCTGTTAGTTTCTCTTCAAATCATAAAAGCTGTATTGATCACATTTCTTATCATTGGTTTTGATCCTATTACATCTCATATCGTTTTTCTGATTCTTTTCGTACTTGTCATCTCTTTTATTGAAGGATGGGGATCTCCTTTACTACAGTCCGTTGTGCCACGGATCGTTTCAAAAAGTGAACTAATAAAAGCGAATAGCTCCCTATCTATAACCAATCAATCTGTTCAAATTGCAGGGTATACGTTCACTGGATTCTTAGTCATCCAATTTGGTCATATGCCAACCTTAATTACGACCGCTATTCTTCTATGGCTTGCTTCAATTAGCTTATATCAAACAAGCCGTTCCTTTGTAGACGAACAACGTGTAGAGAACAGAAAATCCAGATGGGCACTCATTAAAGAAGGATGGTCCCTTTTATGGAACAATCACACACTCAGAATGGTTACAATTATGGACATAATTGAAGGTATGGCAGGGACCATATGGATAGGTGCCATTACATTGGTCTATGTTAAAGAAGCCCTAAATCAAAGTGAAGAATGGTGGGGTTTCATAAATTCAAGTTATTATATTGGAACAATTCTTGGTGGTTTTATGACTTTTTGGATGGCAAAATGGATTCAAAAGCACTTGATTGCTAGTATGATAATTGGTTCAGCGTTTTTCAGTTTATTTACGTTGCTCTATGGGTTAAACAGCATTCCAATACTCTCACTCATCCTCTGTGTAGGTATGGGACCTGCTTATCAGTTAAGAGATGTAGCACAGCAAACCGCTATTCAAACTGGCGTGGATAGCTCTTTACTGCCTAAACTCTATGCTTCTAGAAGCATTATTTCATCTACCGTTACAAGTCTATCTATAGCAATTGTCGGTCTAATAGCAGATTTTCTAGGAATTAGATGGGTTTACATATTTGGTTCAATACTCATTGCAACGAGCGCATTTTTAGCTTTGGCCATCATTCGTTATCAAAAAAATCTAAAGCAAGCAGTGCCTGATGCTTCTTTAAAAACATAAAAAAACACGCTCTTCACGTGTTTTTTAATATAGAACTAATGCATTAAGGATGCTCTCAAACTAGTGATATCATTTTCTAAATACCCTTTTAAACAAGTTAACATATATACCCAGCCTTCTTTTTGTCCGATCATCTTAGTTACGATTTCAGGGTCCTCTTCTTTTAAACCAGATTCATTGACTTCAATAATCGACTCGAAATTATCCATTTCCGTTAGGGTAATAGTGACAACTGTTTCTTGGTCTTGGCCTCCCCATGAGAATACGATTTTCTTATCTTCTTCAACCTCTAATACGGTTATGATGCCTTCTGCATTGTATTCATCATACCTCCAAGTAATCTCTTTTCCTTCTTCCACCCTACTTGTTCCTGATGAAAACCAATAATTAGACATTTGTTCAGGGTTTACTAACGCTTCAAACACCTCTTTAGCCGGCTTACGTATTTTAAGTTTTGTAATTATTTCTGTATTCATAAAATGTTCAACCCTTTTTTATTAAATTTACTGATTCTATATTCTTTCTTAACTCTTCACAAAATTCCTTTATTTTATAAAAAAAGCACGCCATCAGCATGCTTCGGTTTACTTTTTAAACATTTGTTTAATTTACGATGTACACGTTACCCGAAAGCTACCTATTGGACATGTCTATTATTCGTATCGGATTTCCTGAATCATCATTAAATATCGCATATCTACCTGGTGGAATATCACATGGCTCTTTTATAAAAATAAGAGAAGCTCTATTTTCTTGAAAAAATTCATCAACACTCTCAACCAAAAAAACACTTCCTGGTCCGTATGTATGTTCCTCAGCATCATCCTCAAGTAAAATCTGAGTATCTGCATTTGTTTTAAACGCTACTGTATGATCTCCTTCTCTCCACGCCTCTTCCATCCCTAATACATCACGATAAAAAGATACTGCCTTCTTCATCTCTTTTACAGGTTGAGAATGAAAAACTAACTTCATCTTGCAACACTCCCTTATCTTCTTATTAGTGGTCGTAAATCATTTACGTAAATCGTAAATGATTTACGTATGTGTGTCAACATGTTATAATGGATGCATGAGAGCTAATATCCCAATTCCAGGTACGGTAAGAGAGAAGATATTAAACCAAGCTATAAAAGACTTTGGAACTCAAGGTTTCGAAGGAGTAAATGTCCAACAACTCGCTAAGTCAATTGGAGTTACAACTGGTGCACTTTATCATCATTTCGGAAATAAGCTAGAGTTATATCGTATTGTTCGTGAAGAAGTTGAACGTAGAATTACAAGTAGAATGGAGGGAGCCTCAGCTGTTCACGATCAACCATTGTTGTCTATTAAATCAGCGATGTTAGTAGGTTTTGATGCTGCCATTAAATTAGATGTTTGCAAACTCTTAAGTGAACAAGATCCTAGTGGCAATAGAGATTTAGTAGCACAATTGTTTAAAGAAATACTAGATGAAAAAATAGAAGGTACTGAAGTAATTCTTTCTGCAAGTTGGCGATCTTCTTTAAGTAACGTTGCTAACGGAATGAACCCAGATCATGCAAAAAAGGCATTAAGATGGTTCCTTGAAAAAAATTAATCATCAAAAAGAAAAGCACGCCGGCAGCGTGCTTTTTGGTTTGGATTGATGTCGGCGTTGGTTGTTCAATCCCCGGATCACACGAAGGTTAAGTCACTTCTTTAGAAATTTGAATTGCCAATACATACTGTTATTTCTACATATAAATTATTTTATATCTACCACAATATCCCCAGGTAAATTCGTATAGGATAAAACCAAAATTAAGTTGTCCGTTTGTTCTGGAACTTCGTAAGTTGTTATTAAGCTTGCCTTTCCCTTCCCCACCAATTGCGTTAGTCCCCTCCAATTTTCTTTTTCAATAACCTTCCAATCCTTTGCATTGTATTTATTACCTTTAGAATCAATCAATTGAAACGTGTATGGTTTCATTAGCCAAGTAACTTCTTCATAATTTGTAAATGTGAAAGGAACTGATATAAATTTATAACCCTCTTTTGGTTTATCCTCTCTTTTACTAGAGAGGTCTTTTCCGATATCAATGGTAAAGTATATTTCATCTGTAAAATCATTTTTCATTGAAAATTGTTCACCAGCAGTAATTCTTTCATAAGCTGAATCGTAGTAAGCAGAAAACCCAGTAACATTGTTATTTTTTTTGTCAGGTTTTTCTTTTGAAGGAGAAGTTTTGTAAACTTCTATAACTTTTCCTTTTGTGCCTTGTACAGGATCGGCAGTTTCACTTGTATTTGCACTGTTTATTGTTACGGGAATTGCTGAACCGAGTAATAAAATAATTCCTGCAAATAAACAAGCCCCTCCCATAGCAAATACATATTTAAATCGTTTTTCAGCTCTTCTTGAATTATTATATCCTCCTCCTAACCCTTGATAAGGTTGTATTTTGACGGCTTTAATAGATGGAATAACCGCACCAATTCCCCCTGCAAGTATGGGGATTATGATCGTTGCAAGTAGAATGAAAAATTCATTAGTTGGAAACTGTCCGTACACTTTTATAATCGTTAGTAATGCTAATAGTAAGCCAATAATTCCAGCGATTAATCCATTCATTCCGCCTTCAAACAAAATCATTCTTCTAATGGTTTCATCTCGCCAGCCTAATGCTTTGAGTACCGCAAATTCAGGCTGCCTTTCCACAACGTTTTGCCAAATGATTTCGAGTGTAGTTAAAATTGCGATAGCCATCGCAATACCCATTGCTAAATAATGCATCGGACCAACCTCTAGAGCAACGTATTGCCCCAGCCAGGTGGCATACATAACTCCTTTTAAACGAAATGTAACAAAGATGAAGAAGATGAGCATCGTAGAAGGAAGAGCGATTGAAAGAATAGATAATACGCTTCGTTTCCACCTTGTTAACATATAATTATTACTTATGCCAATAGGTGTTTGAGATTTGAAATATCGTTTTCCTTTTGATATTTCACCAGCTTTCATACTTTCGTATGGTTGGATATTTCGAACAAGCATCGCTGGTACAAGTGTTCCAATCCAGTAGATAAACAGTCCAAATACACCAATCAATAGAATACGACCAGTAGATGTATCAATATCATTCGAAAGATAAATATAGCCAAGAATTAGCCAACTGATAATAGATACGATACTGCCTAATATCGTTGACTCTATAAATAATAATTTAGACAACTGATTAGGTCTCCAACCTAAAGACAATAAAACAGCGTATTCTTTCTTGCGAGCATACATCATGATTAGGTTAGAAGAAAATACGTAAACAATCGCAACCAGAAGGACAGTTATGATAAATGATGATGCTCCAACTTTCGTTTCCTTGAAAATAGAAATAGAAGATCCGAGTTTGATCCAAGGCTGCTCAACCCATCCGATGCTCTTCTTTTTTTCAATCCCTGGCACATGTGTTAAAGCAGGTTGAGGTGAAGAGCCTAACGTAATATCCGTTATGAGTCCCGTTTCTTTTTCGATCTCTTTTGCTACCTGTTTTAATAATTTTTCGCTTTCTTTATTTAATTGATTTACGCCTTTGACTTTAATCCTGATAGAAGCAATAGGCTTATCTCCTAGTAATTTTGCAGCTGCATCAAGAGTCGTTAACATTGTTGGTGGCTTTGTTAAAAAACCATAAGGGTTATTTTCAGGTTTCATTGTTCTTGGCGGATTTACAGGTGTCTCATCTGCATCCATTACCAATTGAGCTTTAGCTGGAAAATACGTTTCCATTGGAAGTTCTGTCAACGGATCTTTGGAAATTTTTATTTTTGTGGGGTCAAAAATACCTACAGGATCAACTCTTAATCGTAACCAGCTATTAAAATCATCACCAAACATGTTTACGTGACGGTATGCTTGATCCACCTTTATCAGAGAATCTTCTGGAAGTGTAAAAGGCGTAATTTCATATGAAAAGGTCCATCTATCTTTAAATGGACTGTCTATTGGACGATAATCAACAGGGGACGGTTTAAGTGCCACAAATTTTGAGTGGTCATCAAGAGTGCTCTGATTATTCATGATTTGTTCTACAACTTTTTTCTGTGCTTGAGAAGTTGTAAACGTACGTTTCTCAACAACAATTCCTTTTTGCTTCTTTAAAAATTCTAATCCGCCATTGTTCCTGACGTTTTCCATTGACTTCTGTTGTTCACCAGATTGAAAAGGAATATCTAATTTCTCTACGACAAAAGAAATTCTACTATCTGCGTACTCTTTTTTGCTCATAATGACAGGAATGGAGGTATCTTTAATGGTAGCATCCAAACTAATCTCTTCTGCAGTGTCACCTTTTATGAAATACCGGCTATTTTCACTTTTAATAATCGCTTTGTCAAGACCAACTAGTTTAGCTTCTTCTTCAGGATCTACTCCAGCGAGTAATAAATAGCTCCCATAACTGAGACTACCATCAAACTCTGCGGTACCATACTCTTTTCCAGAATCAGAAGGCTTCCATTTTCCAACAGTAAAATAAAAATCTCCTTCATCTATTTCTTTAATAACCCCGTTATTATTCATTTCTGTCATTTTTAACCGATAAACACCTGGTATTGTGACATTAACTTGATCCAGTTTGACATCATTGTTCGTAAAACCAATCATTGCAATGGGTGCAGCTATTTCAATAGAATCCATTTTTCTAATCTTTTCATACTGTTCCATCGTAATACCGCCTGATAGCCCACTAAGATAGTTGGGTTCTAGCAGATTTAAATCCTCAGTTACACTGCGGCTTCCTTGTGGTCGAACGACAATATCATAAGAAGATTTCCATCTTTTTTGCAGTTCATCAACAATCGTTCCATTATTGGCTTGTGTGATTCCTACCAAATAACTGAGCCCGATACTTAAGATTAAGACACCAACGAGTACAAGGATGAATTTCTCTTTATTTCTCCACCACGAGTTCCATATGAATTTAAGCATTACGGACACTCCTATGCTCCCTTATGATCTCTCCGTCCTTCATTTCAATTTGTAAATCGGCTCGTTCTGCTAATAGAGGATCATGGGTGACTATAATCACACCACATTCTTTTTCTTTGTTTAATTTTTGAAGCAACTGAAAAATCGTTTCCCCTGTTTCCGTATCAAGGTTACCTGTAGGCTCGTCCGCAAGCAGCCAGCTTGGCTCATGTACAAGTGCTCTCGCAATTGCCACTCGTTGTTGCTGTCCTCCTGATAATTGTGAAGGAAGAGCGTTACATTTATCTTTTAAACCCATCTGTTTCAGTAACGATTCAGCTCTTTCTTTTTTATTGTACTGAACTTTTCTTGCCATAAGAGGAGACATTACGTTTTCTAAAGCTGTTAAGGTTGGAAGAAGATGAAATTGCTGAAAAATAAAACCGATGTGTTCGAATCGAAAATCAGCTAGCTTTCTACTTTTTAATTGATTAATCTTTTGGTCACCAAAATAGATTTCTCCCTGACTAGGTATATCCAAAGTACCCAACAGACTGAGTAAAGTAGATTTACCAGAACCTGATGACCCTACAATGGAAATAAATTCTCCTTGGTTAAACGTAACGTTAACGTTCTTTAAGGCGTACGTCTCAACACCATCCCCTAAAAAGATTTTGTTTAGGTTTTTACATTCAATTGAAAAATCCATGTTCAGCCCCCTACTTAAAAAGAAAGTTTTCTGTTCTGTTTATGTATTAGACGATTGATGTGGAAAAATATCTCATTTTTTAGCTAACTTAGTGAGGTCCATGATGTATTCTTCTAATGAAAAAAGCACACTGCTTTCAGTGTACTTTTTAAACATTTGTTTAAGTTAAAGATATTAAGGGACTAATTTCCATTCAAACCTAAAACAATAACATAGGATTTTGTATGATCCTAGTCTCCATGTGTGCGGAGTCCCGCCATAAGTAATGAAGTATGGCAGCACTTTTTATAGCTATAATTTCATCATTATATTCTTAATTCTCGTATATTCTTCTTTGGTAATCTCCCCTTTAACTAGTCGCTCCTTTAAGAGCATTACAGGTCTGTCTTCAAACTGATTTTTTTCATTAGTTTCCGATGGCAGTTAAATCATTACATATTTATTTCATTTTTAGGTAGAATTTGTAAAATTTGTAACTTATAATTAAGGGACTATACTTGCGATTATTCATTTATCTGTTTTGGAGGTATATATGACAAGTAAACTCATTTTCCAATTTTGCATGAGTTTAATAAGCATTTTTTGTATTATCTTATTGCCCTATCTTTTTATGGATATGACTCAACTAATCAACACAATAAAACTAATTGATACAGGATTGATATCTAGTGGCTGGTTCATTAAGTCGCAACTTTCTTTAGAGTTTAATCAATATATTGGAGCGATTGGAACTACTGCAAACAAACTCCTTCATATTTTAGATATACATTATTATTACAAAGGGAAAATGCTACCACTGTTTCCCGATATTCTTATCCCTTACATCTCATCTCTTAAAATATTTGCTTCTGCACTTTCAATTTCAGTTTTAACTACTTTTTTGCTCACCTATGCAATTATGCTCTTTCCTATACACTTAAAACGTTTTGTTCAGTTTATTCTTTTTATTTTGGAATCCTTACCCGACATTTTTGTTGTCATTATGTTTCAAGTTTTCATAATTTGGCTTTATAAAGAGACAGATATCCTCCTATTCCAAATTACCAATACCTATCAGAATCCTGCACTCTTTTTGCCTATTATATGTCTATCCATATTGCCAACGATGTACCTGGTGAGAATTTTATTACTCTTGCTTGAGGACGAATCGAGTAAACAATATGTAGAACTTGCAAAGGGAAAAGGTTTGAGAAGACCCTTTATTTTAGCTGTTCATATTTTCCGTAATGCTCTATTTAGTATGTTCTATCATTCTAAAACGATGTTTTGGTTTATGCTCTCCAACCTTTTTATGATTGAATATCTATTAAACACAAATGGAATCCTTATGTTCTTACTCAAAAATTACAGTCCTATTACACCTGAAGCAACCATCACAGGGGTATTTATGCTTTTTGTCCCTTTTTATCTGCTCTTTGCATTTATCACAGTCTTAACAGAAGCAAAGAAAAAGAAAGTGTTGGGGGTGTAAGGAGTGGCAAAACTAGTAAAACAACCTTTATTTCTCATAGGTTTCATCATGATGTTAACCATGTTTCTGGGAAGTTTTGTTTATTCCCATTTTCACTCAGAACCTCCCGAAAAAGTGCAAGTTTTGTACAACGATGAAAAGGAACTGTTGGGAGCCGCACCATTTCCGCCATCAACCCAGTTCTGGTTGGGTACAGACAGATTAGGTAATGATTTATTTTTCAAGGTCATGGACGGGGCTAAATACACGCTCGGCATTGCCTTTGCAGTAGCTGCACTCCGACTTCTACTTTCCTGCATTTTTAGTTTCTTTTTGCAAATCATGCCTATGAAAATTCGCGTCATTTTTATTGAGATGGTCGAAGGATTTAAGTTTGTTCCAGTTTCTTTACTGGCATTTATTATTTTGTCGCCCGTATTAATCATCTTTGCATGGAGTTTTACAAACACCCAACAAATTACGTTCTCTATTGCAGTCCTAACGTTTATTGCTGTTCCTACTTTAAGTGTGTTAATAACGGAAGAAATCAGTGAAATAAAGAAAATGGAATTTTTTGAAGGAGTTAAACTGTTTGGAGGCGGGTATTTTCATATTCTAAGAAAACACATCCTTCCCTTTTTATTACCACGACTTGCAATTATGTATGGACAACATGTGGTTGCGGTTTTAATCTTGTTAGCACATATGGGATTTTTGGAACTGTTTATTGGTGGAGTAGACTTTATAACAGTTGACGTATCTTTGGGAGGAGAAGAAGTAAAGGAATCGTTTCAATTGATGAACGAGTGGTCAGGTCTAATCGGATCCACACTCTATGAATTTTGGGCTTCTAAATGGGTATTACTTGCACCGGTTTATGGGTTTGCTCTTTCCATTTTAGGTACGAACTTCATGGTAGAGGGCATGAAAAGGTCTTTTTCAGAGCATCAACCTAGTTCTAAACAGTTAAAGAAAAAGAAGAATTTAATAAGCACATCTATCGAAAAAAAGTTTGTTCGACTAAACTCATAACCCATAACAAAAAGACCATGTCTCACTGCAGACACGGTCTCGCGTGTTGGGTTTCTAATAGAACAAGACCCTTTCATAACTAAAATATATATAATTTGTTCACGGTTAGGGTCGCATAGAAATTCAGGATCCACATCTTTTTCATGCCATACGTTCAAAAAACACATTCCATTATTCTTCGGCTTTAAAGTCAATCATCACTCCAACGACCTCTTTAGAAACGTTATATTTTACTTTTACTTCGTACATGCCGTCTCCATAACCGGACATTGAAACCGCTCCACCTGGAACAACTCCACCCTGGGCATCAGAAGCAACTACATCACAGCATGCAACAAAATATTTTAATCCGTCTTCATCCATCTTAATGTCATCTACATTTCTCACTTCAAATTGGATGACATCATCCATACCAAATATTGTAAGATCAAAAATTCCAGCTTGTGCAGAGTCCACTCCAATAGATTTATCACAATCATGCCATTTTCCAGTCGGTTTCTTTTCTCCATAAAATACAAATAAAGTTTCAACGACTTTATCATGAGAGTAAGAGATGGATGTTTGCCATTTCCCTTTTTTTACATTTGAAAGTATGATTTGCAACTCATTTTCTTCTTCCACCTGATAGCATGGATCAGTAACAATTAATTGTCCACTTTCTACTGTAAAAGTACCCACATTTTTTGGCATAATCGTGTTCGCCTTCGGTACATACCAATCAATAAATAGGCTTAAGGTTGATGCTTTACAATCGCAATTCCCGTTTTTCTCATCCCATAGATAGATTTGTTCCTGCATCAATCTTTTTCTGATACGGTAGCAGAGTTTATCACCATTATTGTTTTCACCAATACAAATCATATCACTCGGTATATTTTTCGGTCTGTTCTCACGATTACGTTTTACAATATCCATAGTAAATTCTGATTGTTCATTTGTTGGAATAGGAAACAAAGTCCAATCACCAAAGTTTGCTCCATTCGTTTCTAAAAAGAGTTCCTTGTATTCATCTGGAAAAATAGCACCAAGCTCTTTTTCGGTTTTTTTCAACTCAAGCAATGATACTCTTGCCCAATTGGAACTTGCATCAATCATATCCATTACTTTTTTCATAACTTTTTTTGAATAACAGGTGATTCCCATCCGTCATACTCACCGTTATGTTTTTGTGCCATTTCAATAACCGTGTCGGTTACAGAATCAATCAGGTGATAATCTACTCCATCTTCACGAGAGATGGTAATGCTGTATGTACCGTCTTCATTCTTCTCTTGCTCGTATCCTTCTGTGATAAAGCCCTCTTGTTGAATGTCTCGTTCAAATAATTTTAAATCCTCCAATGTCTCAAACTCCACCCAATGTTCGATCTTACGAGGTACTTCAAGATCATCTTTCTCATTTTCTAATATCTCCACCAACTCATGGTTTGACATGTGTTGGAACTGATATTCGTTCGGGTAGAGAAATTCAAAATAAAATTCCCACGGTTCATCTTCTTCAATACCTTTTATTTCTGTTTCGTAATTATTGTTATCAAATAGAGCTTTTGCATGCTGCTCAATGATTTTGACCTTTTTATCTGTATTTGCATAATAAAAAAATTCTCGTATGCCGTTGGTTGTTAGCCTTCCTACTTGAACAATATCTTCATTATTCAACCTTTCCATCAGATCGTATTCCCATTCCCCTATACGATCATCTTCTTGTTCTTCGGGGTAACTCTGTTCTGTGGGGTTTTTCAGATTAATCCTTACTGAGAATAACTTTTTATATTTTTTGATATTTATCTCTTCTGTTACTTCCAAATCTACAACGAATGACGCTAAGTAACCATCCAGTTCATCTAAATAAAAATTCCAGTTATCAGACATATAGATCTCCTCCTTAACTTTTAGTATAGGGATACTTGGTTTCCCTTTCTATATCGAATTATCTCGAATGTGTTTCGAAAAGGAGATCGATCATATTTCACATAGTTGAACAATAAAAAGCACGCAAGCAGCGTGCTTTTTCATATTGCTATTTAAACACTTGTTTAATTTTTGAGACGGTTTTACCGCTCACTTAGGAATTAAATCATCCATTAATTAGCGTAAAGTTCTACATTCTCTAAATCTGATATTGGTATCCATATTAATTCTGTTAAGGATCTCAGGTTGGACTTATTTTGCTTTTAAAATGTATTCCTGCACAATTCCATTTACAATAGTTAATGACTCTTCTGCTGTTGCTTTGTTTGAATGTTTGTTCCAATTGTAAGTAATTAAAGCCTTCCATAAAGCCCATCCTCTAGCTCTATTCCATGTTTCTTCATCCATATTTAATGCATCTTTAAATGCCACTCTACTCTTATCATCAAAGAACGTCCAAGCCATGGCTGCATCACATGCAGGATCACCAACCCCTAAAATACCGAAATCAATAACGGCAGAGAGCTTTCCTTTATTAACTAGAATATTACCAGGAGCTATATCACCGTGAACCCAAACTGGAGCTTTTGACCATTTTGATTCTAGAGCAAGATCCCATATTTCATTTATTACTGGCGCGTTTATAGTATCTTTGTTGGGTTCTATTGCATCCCTACACTCTTGATCATATATGCCTAAATCCCCGCCTCTATGAAAATTGTGCTTCCCTGCTAAAGGACCATCACTGGCATCTATTGATTGTAATTCAAGTAAAAATGACCCTAAGTCTTTAGCAAATTGGTAAATATCATATATATTATGATGGGTTAGCGTCTCACCTTCTAACCACTTATTAACTGACCACGGTAATGAATATTTCTTACATGGTTTACCTATTGCTATGGGTGTTTGTATTGGTAATGAAAGTTTAATAGCTAATTTTGGCAGCCAATTTTGTTCCTTCTCAACTTGAGCAGCATAGTGTTCTGAACTGGGTAGTCTTACACTCATATTGTTTCCCAAATGAAACGTTCGGTTATCATTCCCGCTAAATTGCACGGGTAAAATCTCCAAATGAGACCAATCTGGAAATTGTTCATTTATTAAACTTTTAACTAGACTTACATTGATGTTTTCCATTAAATACCCCTCTATCCATTATTTATCCCTTTTTATATTCACTCCATTTTTTCTCTTTTTATCACCCAAAATATCTGGTTAAAAATCTAAGTCTATTGAACAAACCGATTCAAATATGCAGTACACAGCGAAACCATTTTATCGGACTTCATTCTTTGTTTGATCACAAACTTTTCGTACTCCACCTTCTCATTCATTTAAGACTTTTTGAAGAAGGAGTTGGAAAAGCAATCGATTCTTTTAACAATAGCCCTTTATGTATATTTCTTCTTTTTTATTATCCATTATATGTATTTAAATGAACACAAAAAAATTACAAGCATCACAGCTTGTAATTTTTTAAATTTAGAGATACTTCCGATGCACCGTCTTCCCATCATAAGTGAACAACACAGGCTTCTGCTCAATCTTCGTCTCCATATGAACAGGACGTCCCCAGAGGTGATGAACATGCGGCAGCACTTTCTCCAGATACTTCACATCCAGTTCCATATCTTCATAGCTATGAACCAAGTATAATTCACCATTCTTCATATAATCTGCGTCGTTTACGGTAATGTAAGGAAATCCTCCGTTCACACGCATACTAACGAGCTGATCGCGGACTTCTTCCCACTGTTTATCAACAATCTTGTATTCTTTCCCCTGCTTTTGAAACAGATACATATCTTCCCGTTGTGCTAAGTCCTTCGTTAAGTAGTTTCGGATGAACGACATGTCGGACTCCAGTTCACGGACTTCAAACATTTTTTCACGACCAGAACCAGGTTTAACGCCTTGTCTTATCAGTTCTTCATCAGGGTTGTTGTAGCGTTCTTCAATGTCTTTGAAGATCTGAAGACCTAGATAGTAAGGGTTGATGGATGTTTTCGATGGCTGGACAACACCTGCATTAAGTTTCGCAAACTCGATCGTCTCATGAGAGGTTAAGTCCATTTCTTGCAGGATCTTTGCGTGCCAGTAGCTAGCCCAGCCTTCGTTCATGATTTTTGTTTCGAGCTGAGGCCAGAAATACAGCATTTCCTCCCTCATCATGGATAAGATGTCTCGCTGCCATTCCTCGAGTTCACGGCTGTACTGCTCAATAAACAAAAGAATGTCTTTTTCAGGCTGTGGCGGGAATGTCTTTTTCTTTTTCAATATGGGTTTATCCGATTTTTTTAAATCTAGCTTCCAAAGATCATCATATGGCGTTTCTTTTTTCTGAATGATTTCTTCGTCCTCTTCAAACACATAGTTCAATTTGTTTCTTACGAGTGAAGGATCGATATGTTCTTGAATGGCTAAGATGGCATCGAGAAACTCTTCAACTTCTTTTTTTCCATAGAGATGTTCGTATTGAGCCACCCGTTCGGCTGTTGCGGTCATGCATTCTACCATATCCCGTCTCGTGTTTGAAAAACGAACATTGTTTTTAAAGAAGTCACAATGCGCCAGAACGTGTGCAATGATAAGTTTGTTTTGTATCAATGAATTTGTATCCAATAAAAACGCGTAACAAGGATCTGAATTGATAACAAGCTCATAAATTTTACTTAAACCTAAATCATATTGAAGCTTCATTTTGTGGAATTGCTTTCCGAAGCTCCAGTGTGAAAATCGGGTAGGCATCCCGTAAGCACCAAACGTATAAATAATATCTGCCGGACATATTTCATACCGCATCGGGTAAAAATCAAGGCCAAAGTGGTCTGCAATTTCGGTAATTTCCGCAATTGCGTTTTGAAGCTCTTTGTTTTGCAAGTCCCAGTTCATGTTTTCCCCCTCCTGCTTTTTCCTTACTTTTAACTGTATGAAAGAAAACGGGCATTCATGAGAAAACGAGAGTGAAAAATTGGACGGGTTACAAATTATGCTTTTCGAACGGCTGGTAATAAATAAAACAAAAATGTAGTTGCTGTGATGGTTCCCCCGATTGCAATCGTTGCAGCAGAACTTGTGATTGATCCTAAATAACCTGAAAGCATCGCGGAAAACGGCAATAAAAGCCATGTCATCCAACGGCTTGTCGCCTGTACTCTTCCTAATAAGATGTCAGGTGTGTGTTTTTGGCGGATTGTTGTGATACATGGATTAATCATGCAAGCAGCTAATACTCCGATGGCATTGGCTATGGCGACAGTAAGAAAGGTTCCTGAAAAGGCTAAACTAATGATTGAAAGTCCACCAAGTAAATGCGCCATCATCAAAATCGCTTGAAATGTAAATAGGTGGCTAAGTCTGTTTGTTACAAGGGCTCCTGTAATCGCCATGATTCCCCCCAATGATAGAATGATTCCGATTTGGGCAGGTTTAAACAGCAGAACTTCTGTTAAGTGAAAAATGAATAATGTTAAATACATCGTTGTTCCGAAAGTTGATATCATGAGAGCCATATTTGTGTAAAAAATGATCTTTGTATGAAACACATGTTTAAACCCTTCTTTTAATTCTAAAGTGAATGTTTGGAAAAATGTATTTCGATTAAAGGATCTCACCTTGCTGGTTGGTTGAATGTTGATTTTTGTAATGATCCAAAACGTGATAAAAAAGGAAATAGCGTTTAATAACAAGCCTAAACCAGGTGCTGTTAAGGAAATAAGTAATCCACCTAGAGCAGGTCCGATGACGATAGCAGTTTGAAACAGCCCTTCATTCCATGCATTCGCTTCATGAAGACGTTCTTTTTGCACTAGATGAGGCAGAAAAGCAAAGCCTGCTGCATTATGAAGCTGTGTTAGCCAACCCATGAACAGTGCACCTGTGGCGATATGCCAAAATTCAAGAAGATTGGCCTGGTAAAGCACAGCCAAGAAAAGAAGGAGAACGCCTCTTGAAAGGTCAGCTATATAGAGCAGCTTTTTACGGTTAAATGTATCCGCGATCCAACCTGCTAGAGGCTGAAAAAATACAGGCACTCTTTCTACTGCAGCAATCATCCCCATCGCAACAGCAGAACCCGTAATTTGAAGAACGATAAGCGGAAGAGCTAGCAAGTAGATTTGGTCGCCAAGAAATGAAATGAATTTGCTGCCAAGTAATCTCATTACTTTTGGATTTCTATGTAGTGGTTGTGTTTCCGTTAAAGCATCCTTACGTATAGATTGCACGATTGAAATCCCCTTTCTCTCTGCTTCATACTATTACTTATGAAGCAGAGAGAATCCTTTCTAATATGAATAAATTGTTGGGGACTGTCCCCCAACAATTTATTTCCCTTTGCCGTTTCAGGATGCCGGACTCGATAAATAAGCCATAAGAACTACATAAATTGTGTATTTTTGATTCGATCGGCTAACTATCTCGCTTGTCCGACAATTATTTCCCAACATGTCATCAAAAAAAGTGGCGAATCCCCAAAAAGGATTCGCCTGCATCTACTCATTCTCACCTTGCTTTATATACATCTAATACACATTGCCATCCATAACAATCCGATGCTTCCTTAAGATGATCGATCCACACCTCTTCTTTTGAATCAGCGTTTTTCTTTTTCATCACTTTTGTTTTCTTCATACTCCCACCTGTTCTTATCCACACGATTTCTCCACCTGGCATCGTTTTTGGATACACATCAGCCACGCCCTTTTCAGGTTTTGTGATTTTTTTTGCACTACCATCTTTGACATTTACAATTGCTAAAAATGGATGAGGCCTCTTTTCTTCAGGAACATTCCAACCCCATTCAATCTGTCTGCTTACGATAATCGCCTTATCACTTCTCCAAGTGAAATCACCATCCGCAAATCCCTCGATCCCAAGATCCACTTCTTTTCCGCTATCTGCCTGCCAATACGTAAGTTTTTTATTTTCTGAAGTTAGCCGCCCTATTCCTTTTATGAAAGCAAGTTTCTCATCCTTTGGCGACCAATGAAACCAATTAGGATCACTCAGCATGTTTCCTGCCATTTTTGTTTCAGATCCATATTTTGTAACCGTCATTAATGTATTGCTATCTGCTGACATGGAGGCAGTCGGACAAGCGATAAATGCATACTGCCTGCTTCTTGCTGACCACTTAAATTCAGTCGTACCAATCGCAAAAAAAGTATCACTCCTCTTTGGCAGAGTTGTTATCCTTTTTATTTTCGTTTGGTCACCTTTTGCATCAGCCGGAACAGTAAAAATTTGAACAGCACTCCATCCATCCGGCTCTAAATGTGCAGAAGAGGAAATGATGAACCCTTTCCCATCAGACGTCCAGCTGTAATTCCCTACACCTAACGCAACGTTCTCAAAAGGTTCAGTTGGCTCTGACAGGTTTATAACATTAAGTACACTCCCGCTTTTCCAGGCAAGCTTTTGTCCAACTGGAGCCCATCTCGGCATATAAGCATCTCCAGCAAATACCCTTCTTTTTAAACGAGTAACCCGGTTGTAGATCCATAATTCCTTTGAATCTCCTGATAAATAACTAACGTATATACCATCACTCGAAAATTTTGGGTAAAATACTTTTCCGCCTTCAACAATCTTTCTTTCAACTTCCCCATCTTTTAACCATAATCCATCTTTTCGAACAAATACTGCTTTCTCATCGGATGCATTAACTGCAATCGGTTCACTTATAAAAAGAATTATTAGACTCAGTACCAAAAGGAATATTCGCTTCAAATCATTCACCTCATTAGTAACATGAGCTAAATAAAGAATTTCATACAAAAAGCTCAGAAGCTATCTGCTCCTAAGCTCTTTTTTATCGTAAATTATTCACCTGTTTCAGCGAATCGCTTAATACGGGAAGCAATTTCATCTCGGACACGTTGAAATTCACTCCACTCTTTTCCTGCAGGATCATCAAACCCCCAGTGTTCACGCTTTTTGTGCGGAGGTGTTGCTGGGCAAACATCATTAGCATGTCCGCATAATGTAACCACCAAGTCAGCTCTTTCCAAAATGTCTTTATCGATCACATCAGATGTCTGATTCGTAATATCAATATTCACTTCATTCATCGCTTTAATCGCATTGGGATTAACGCCATGTGCCTCAATTCCAGCTGAGTACACGTCATATTTATCACCAAGATAATGGTGTCCGAATCCTTCCGCCATTTGAGAGCGGCAAGAGTTTCCTGTGCAAAGGAAATAGATGATTGGTTTTGCCATTTGAATAACCTCCTAAGACTTCTTTCGAGACCATCATAATATAAGTATATCCTTATATCAATATTTATTTATATATTCTTTGACATGCTATATAAACATATGGTTATATACTAATGAGGTGAGAACAATATGGAACTGGAACAGTTAGCTGAATGTTACAAAGCAATGGCAGATAAAACACGATTGAACATTTTAGCTTTACTCCGTCATGAAGAATTATGTGTGTGTGAGTTAGTCGAAATTTTACAAATGACACAGCCTAGTATTTCACAGCATCTCCGAAAATTAAAACAAGCAAAATTAGTAAAAGAACGCCGAAACAGTCAATGGATTTTTTATTCCATCGACGGTGAGATCTATCCGTTTATAAAAGAAAACCTTGAAGCTTTGCCTGACATGTCTGAAAAAATTGAACAACTAAAGGTATCTGGAGGAAAGGTTTGCTGCTAGCATAGAGAATACACAGCATTGGGGGAATTTTTTTATGGACAGCATGGCGATTACAGCCTTTGGTGTATTTTTAATCACACTTATTTTTGTCATTTGGCAGCCTAAAGGCCTTTCGATCGGTTGGTCTGCTTCTGTCGGTGCTATTATTGCACTTCTGCTGAAAGTCGTAAGTCCTGCAGATGTTTGGACCGTTACCGGCATAGTTTGGAATGCCACATTAGCTTTCGTAGCTATCATATTGATTTCCATCATTTTAGATGAAATTGGTTTCTTTGAGTGGTCTGCACTACATATGGCCCGGCTAGCTGGTGGGAATGGCAAGAGAATGTTCATTTATGTCATATTACTAGGTGCAGCTGTTGCGGCTTTCTTTGCTAACGACGGTGCTGCACTTATCCTTACACCGATCGTACTCGCACAAGTAAGGGCACTGCGTTTTAAAGAAACAATGATTCTGCCTTTTATCATGGCAAGTGGATTCATCGCGGATACAACTTCGCTTCCCCTTGTTGTTTCAAACTTAGTAAATATTGTTTCTGCCGATTTTTTTAACATCGGATTTGTTGAATACGCGAGCCGTATGATCGTGCCGAACTTCTTTTCCTTGTTTGCCAGCATGGTTGTGTTATTTATTTTTTTCCGAAAAGATATTCCTGCAACCTATGATTTATCTCAGCTGAAACAGCCAAAAGAGGCGATACGGGATCCTAAGCTATTTAAACTGTCATGGCTCATATTAGCTGTTTTATTGATGGGTTATTTAACGAGTGAGTTTATTGGAGTACCCGTTTCCATTATTGCAGGTGCAGCAGCAGTCTTCTTTATTTTTGCAGCCCGAAAAAGTCCTGCGATACAAACGAAAAAAATCGTAATGGATGCACCGTGGACGGTTGTTGTTTTTTCAATTGGAATGTACGTTGTCGTCTATGGACTTCGAAACGCTGGATTAACAGATCTTCTAGGCAGCTTAATTCAAATGATTGCAGATCAAGGATTGTTTGCTGCCACAATCGGAATGGGATTCTTGGCTGCCGTATTATCATCTGTTATGAACAATATGCCAACAGTCATGATTGATGCTTTAGCCATTGATGGCACACAAACATCTGGTGTTATACGCGAAGCCTTAATTTATGCCAACATTATCGGATCTGATTTAGGTCCTAAGATTACACCGATTGGCTCACTCGCTACCCTTTTATGGCTGCATGTTTTAGCAAAAAAAGGGGTGCAGATTACGTGGGGCTATTATTTCAAAATTGGAATCTTGTTAACGGTTCCTGTCTTATTCATCACTTTAACCGGCCTTTATCTGTGGCTATTACTTTTATCATAAAAAAGGAGAGTTTAAACGATGATTCAACGTATGCATGTAGCGGTTAACTGTACAGACCTTGAAAAATCACTAGACTTTTATAAAAGCTTTTTTGGGCAAGAGCCCGTTAAAGTAAAAGACAATTATGCAAAATTCGAGCTCGATCAGCCTGCACTTCATTTTTCACTGAACGTTAGGCCATTTAAAAAAGATGGCGTGCTTAACCATTTAGGTTTTCAAGTAGACAACACAGAAGATGTAATCGCGATGGGAGAACGTTTGCGTGAATCTGGTCTTCTTCTAATCGATGAGATGGACACGACTTGCTGCTATGCCGTCCAAGATAAAGTGTGGGTGTATGACCCAGACGGTAACGCTTGGGAAATCTTTTATACGAAAGAAGACTCAGATTTTGAATCAGCTGGAGCTGGAGATGCACGTGATTTATCACTATGCTGCGCTCCTCCACAAAAACCGCAAACCATTACGTTAGGTTTTACAAAAAAATAAAAAACGTAAAATCCCTCTGCTACTTGGCAAGGGATTTTTGTTTTATCCACCCAAACGGACGACAATATCCCTCATTTCAATGACTATTCCTGGACAATCCCGCATATATGTTAATAATCACAACAGGACAGGGATGATCGCCATGGTCAAACGGACAATAGCTATATTCTTTGGCAGCGTGTTGCTCGGTATCGGTATAAATGGTTTTATTGTCCCTTTTCATTTATTAGATGGCGGGATGATTGGAATTAGTCTTCTCTTAAAATATGTATGGGGCTATAAAGTCGGTTTAACGATTATATTGTTGAGTATCCCTATCTATCTGCTAGCTTGGAAGCTTGAACGCCGGTATTTTATAAACAGCGTTCATGGACTTCTCGCTTCGTCTTTGATCATCGATCTTCTTACCCCATTAAGAGGAATGTTTTCAGTTTCTGTTATGGAAGGATCGGTAATTGGCGGTCTATTTATCGGAACAGGAATCGGCTGGATGCTGCGCCACGAAACGAGTACAGGAGGAACTGATCTACTGGCACTCTTCGTATCACGTTGGCTCGCGATCAATGTAGGCATGGTCATCTTTCTCATTGATGCTGGAGTTATTCTGGCAGGTCTATACGTGATGGGAGAGGGTATTTTATTTTACTCACTCGTCACCATTCTTTCTGTTGGTTTTGCCACAATGACAATGACTCTTATTCGTTCGATTAATTTTTATAAAAGCATATAAAAATGAGCCCTAAATAGGCTCATTTTTGTCTTTATACCGTTTTGTCCATACATGCCATAAGACGTTCTTCAATGTCCTTTGCTTTTTGTTCTAGATCTTGATCCTTTAGCAGTTTCACGAATTCCGTCGGCTTAGGCATTCCAATTTTTGTTTTACCTTCTTCCGAGTATAACACCATCTTACATGGCAAGAAGTATCCAATCATCTTGTTTTGTGTCAATACTTCCATTGCTTCCTGAGGATTACAAACCTCTAGAATGAGGAAGTCATCATTATAGTCTAATCCCTTTTCCTGCAGCTTTTCTTTTACATTAAACTGCCATAACACACCAAACTTTTCTTCCTTCAACTGCTCCTCTAATTTCAGTGCAGCCTCTTCCATGGTCATTGTTGTTTCGACTGTGTAGTGAAACATAAGCAACCTCCTAAAAAAGTCTCTTTTATATGTGTTACCTGAAAAAAAAAGAAATCAAACATTTTTCACCCTAAAATATCTAACCAGATTTTTATTGACGTAGCCACAATAAGTGCAGCCAAGATAAATTGAAGAATTTTAGTATTCACTTTTTTACCAAACTGCGCGCCAAGCGGAGAAGCGATCAAGCTTGCAACTACCATGATTACCGCAGGCCATAACAAAACTTGCCCTGTCGTAATCTTACCGATTGTCGCACCGATTGAAGAAATAAATGTGATGGCAAGTGACGTAGCAATCGTCATGCGTGTTGGAATCTTGAGTACGACCAGCATGATGGGAACAAGAATAAACGCACCTGCTGCACCTACAATACCTGCTGCTACACCTACAATAAATGCTAATCCGGCTGCAAGCCATTTATTAAACGTAACTTGATCTAATGGAATATCATCAATGCCCTTTTTTGGAATAAGCATCATTACAGCCGCTATCGTAGCGAGAACCGCATAAACGACGTTAATTTGTCCTTCAGACATTCCCTGTGATCCGTATCCACCAATAAAACTACCGATGAGAATCGCAGATCCCATATAGATAATTAATGTTTTATTTAAATAACCACCTTTACGATAAGCCCATACCCCACCTATCGTGGCAAAGAAGACTTGAATAGCACTGATCCCTGATACTTCATGAGCGGTATATGCTGTGAATCCTAACATTGCCGGAATATAAAGCAGCATCGGATATTTGATAATCGATCCGCCGATCCCGACCATTCCAGATATAAATGAACCTATAAAGCCAATTAAAAAGATCGTAATAATAAATGTGAATTCCAAGTCATCACCATCCCCTCGCTAATCCATCAAAACATTAAATAAATAGGTTGATCTTTGACTCATCTGCGTCGGCAAGGTAAGAAGCTACACCTGCATAATCTAAACCATCAATAAGTTCTTCTTTCGTAATTCCCAAGACATCCATGGACATCGTACAAGCAACCATTTTTACGTCTAGATCTTGAGCCACTTCAATTAATTCTTTTAGAGAAGCAATATTCTTTTTCTTCATCGTATACTTCATCATTTTTGCACCAAGGCCACCGTAATTCATATTAGAAATCCCTAGCTTTTCTGGTCCTCTTGGAAGCATCTTACCGAACATTTTATCTAAAAATGATTTTTCAACATTTACATATTCGTCTCTTCTTAATACGTTCAGTCCCCAAAACGTAAAGAACATCGTTACTTGCTTCCCCATTGCAGCTGCCCCTGTTGCGATGATAAAACTTGCAATCGCCTTATCAAGATCTCCACTAAACACTACCATTGTTGTTTTATCTTGTGTTTGTTCCATTTTCAACTCTCCTCCTCATATTAACCCCAATAATATAAATGATAGGGAAAGGCATAAACATATGCCTCTTCATATCGTTGTATTAACCTTTTTGAATCCAGAATTTGAACACACCGTCTTCTTCTTTGTGTTCTAATAGTTCATGACCTGAAGATTTTGACCAAGCAGACAAGTCGTTAACTGCACCTTTATCTGTTGCTTGAACTTCTAGGATGTCACCACTATCAAGTGTATCCATTGCTTTTTTTGTTTTTACGATTGGCATTGGGCAAGATAACCCTTTAGTGTCTAAAGTTTGTTTTACGTTCATGTATAGAACCTCCTGAAAAATTTTAGTTTGGTTTAGTTATTATTCAGAAATGGCACATCGGTTTGGACCGATTTCCATTTCGCGTTGTTCGTCATTTGAAGGGTTGATTTTACCCATGTTTGTTTCACGAATTTCTTGATATGCGTTCGGTTGTGGTGGCAAGTTTTCTGTTACTGCTTTTCTAAACTCAGCCTCATTCTCAATGTTTAAACCGCTGTTCTTCTCAAATAAATCTCCAAGCTTAGCAGAAACTCCACCCTTTTCATCAAGCTCACTGATCTTTCCAAAATGAGCTGGCAGTACAACCAAATCTTTTGAAAGGTTGTTGTATTTGTTATAAAGGGAATCGCGTAAATCACTTACCCAGTCTTCAGCTTTACCCGCAAGGTCTGGGCGTCCGATCGAATCAACGAATAGAATATCTCCAGAAAGCAGGTATTGGCCGTCAACGATCATGGACGTACTTCCGATCGTATGTCCTGGTGTATAAAGCGGCTGAATTTCAATCTTTGTGTGACCGATCGTAATGTCTTTACCTTCTTCTAATGCTTCATATGAGAACGTTACTTCTTCAGCATCTTTCGGAGGAAGCCAGTACGTTGCGTTTGTTTTTTCTGCTAGGCTGCGTCCGCCAGAAATGTGGTCAGCATGAAGGTGAGTATCAATCATGTGCTTAATTTCCAAATTATTTTCTTTTGCAAAGTCTTCATAAGCTTCTGTCATACGAGCAGAATCGATAATTGCTGCTTCTCCGTTTGATTCAACAAGGTAAGAAAGGCATCCTTTACCAATACGGTTGAATTGATAGAGAGATCCTCCATCTTTAAGGTCACCGATCTTAACTGGCAACAAGTACTCGCTCCAAGCTTTCATACCACCTTCAAGGTAATAAACATCCTGAATGCCTTCTTCAGCGAGCATTTCTGCCACCATTTTTGAAGAACCTTCTTTCGCACATACAACGACCACTTCTTCTTTCGGAAGGTGTTCCAACACTTCTTCAACACCATCCAATAAATCGAAATACGGACGATTGATAGATTCAATTCCTTTCCCTTCGATCTTCCAGTCATTAAAATCACTTTCATTTCGAACATCAAGAACAAACATTTTTCCTTCGACAACACGTTCTGCTATTTCTTTTGCTGATATTGGTTTAATCATTTGTTTAACTACCTCCTCGTGATTATACTCATTTCATTTTTTTTCGTTTTAGAAAGTTACTGTCATGTTTGCATCTTTTGCGAAATCTAAGAACATCATTGCTCCACCTACATCGATACCATCAATAAAATCTTCTTTTTTCAAATTCATTACATCCATTGTCATTTGGCATGCGATGATTTTAACGCCCATCTCTTGAGCCATTTCTACTAATTCAGGAATAGATGGTACATTTGCAGCTTTAAATCCTTCTACAAAATGTTCTTTCCCTTCAGGTAACGGCAAATTCTTATAGCCTTCCTTATGAATTAAGTTCAAACCTTCAAATGTAAAGAAAATTGTTACTTCGTAATCCGCAGATGCTGCAGCTGTTGCAATATTAAAAACCTTGTATGCATCAAAAGCACTTCCATTACTTGCGATAATTGCTGTTTTATTAGCCATTATTTATTTCCTCCTTCATCATTTTCCGTTGGTCCCGTCCATTCAGACATGCCTGGTAGAACATTTTTCACTTTTTCGAATCCATTTGCAGTTAAGATTTGAGCAGCCATATCACTTCTATTACCAGTACGGCATACAACATGAATTTCTTTATTTTTATCAAGAGTGCTTAGTTTGTTTTCAAGATCTCCAAGTGGAATGGATACTGCCCCAGGTATACGTTTAAACGCATATTCTGCTGGCTCGCGAACATCTAGAATAACCATATCGTCGTTTTTCGAATCCAGTGCTTTTTCTAATTCATCGTTTTGAATCGTATGCTCAAACTTAGTTGCTTCTTTTACTTCATCAGGGTTTGCTTTTCTTAAATAATGAATAAGCACATCCCCATCTTCTTTCGTTCCTAGATACTGGTTCCCAGTATTTCTAGCCCAACCTTGAATATCAGCTAGTGAACCTTTATCTGTTGCCAGCACTTCAATGACTTGACCTGCTTCAAGCTGATCCATTGCTTTCTTCGTTCGAACAATCGGCATTGGGCAAAATAACCCTTTACAGTCTAAAACTTGATCTACTTTAATACTCATTTGTTAGTACCTCCACGTAAATTGTTTTTTTATATTGTTTGGCCATCCCAATTCATCATACCGCCACTCATGTTCTTGACCTTAAAATGATTAGCGGACAAAACATTACAAGCCTTTTCACTTCTTTTACCTGAACGGCAAACCATAATGTATTCTTTTGTTTGATCTAACTCATTTAATCGAGATGCAACCTCTCCCAACGGAATATGCTTAGCTCCCGGAATCATTCCTTGTGAAACCTCATCATTTTCACGAACATCAATAATGTTTAACTTCTCGCCGCTTTTAAGTAAACGCTCCACATCTTGTGGGTTAATCGCTTCAAAAGACACGTTTTAGTATCCCCTCTCCTATAAAAGTTATCATATTGCCAATACCCGTATAGGTATATTTAAAACCAAAAAAAATTACCATCTTCCCAACTTGTTTCTAACACTAACTTGTTTTGTCTTTTAATGACTTTAATAAGATCTTGTCTTTATTAACCACCAGATCTACACCATTCATGGTGGTTAATCGCAATCAAGCCATATTTATAGGAAGAGAAAAACTGAAATCAATCATTGAATTCCTCTCCTCCCTAAATACCCATAGGGGTATATTAAAGGATAAAAGATAATCTGTCAACAGACGATGCTTATGACAGAATTATCGGCTTTTCACGAGAAGCTGAACAGCTTCTTTAACAAGATCAGAGTTCATTTCCTCTCCGCTTTCCATTTGTTCACGCAAACATTGTTCCAGGTTCGTGCCGACGATTAATCCTATTGTGCGATCAATAGCTGTACGGGAAGCAGAAAGTTGAGTAATGACCGCTTTACAATCTTGCTCTTCTTCTAACATACGCAATACTCCACGTATTTGACCCTCAATTCTTTTAAGTCGATTTTTCATTTCTTGAGTGTATTCCAAATTCAGCACCTCCTCAGAAGCTAAAAATACCTATAGGGGTATATTACATGAAACTTTTTCTGTTGTCAAACGGTTCACTTAAAAGTGATAGAAAGGCTGCAGCAACTGCATACAGCCTTCTTTACTTCTTATTATTGTACCACCTTTTGCATTCTTTCATGAACAAGTTCCATTACAGCTTGTTTTAAAGAAGACAATGCTGTGTCGGCTTTTTTGTTTGTTTCAGCTTGGACGCCAAAATAGAACTTGATTTTCGGTTCTGTTCCCGACGGTCTGACACAGAACCACGATTCGTCTGAAAGTTTATATTTTAAAACATTCGATTTAGGAAGCATAATATCCTCTGTAAGGTCAGTATCAATTCTATAACGCGAACTTGCTTGATAGTCTTCTGTTGCCACTAATTTCTTGCCATTTATCTCAAGGGGAAGATCTGCCCTAAAACCAGCAAGAAGGTTTAAGATTTGTTCTGCTCCAGACTTTCCTTTTAACGTTAACGATTCCAGACCTTCTTTATAATACCCATGCTTTTCATAAATATCGTTTAAGGCATCAAATAAGGTCTTTCCTTGTTTCTTGTAATAAGCGGCCATTTCGGCACCCATCAAACAGGCTTGGACAGCATCTTTATCCCTGACAAAATCTCCAATCAAAGATCCATAGCTTTCTTCATATCCAAAAAGGAAGGAATGCTTGCCGTTCTTTTCGTATTCTTTTATTTTTTCACCAATAAATTTAAAGCCCGTTAACGTATCCTCACAAGAGATTCCATATGATTCAGAAATAACTCGGCCTAGCTCAGATGTAACAATTGTTTTAAAAACAATGCCTTTTGAACAAAGGCTTCCTTTTTCCTCACGTTGAGAAAGGATGTACTCAAGCATAAGTGCGCCGGTTTGGTTCCCTGTAAGGATTTCGTATTCCCCTTCGCTGTTTTTCACCGCAAATCCCACTCGATCCGCATCAGGATCAGTTGCCATCAAAATTTCTGCATTGGTTTCTTTCCCATATTGAATGGCTAGCTCGAACGCAGCGTGTTCTTCCGGATTAGGTGACTTTACCGTTGAAAAATCAGGATCTGGTAACTCTTGTTCTTTAACAACAGAAACATTCGTAAATCCAAGTTTATTTAAGCCTTCTCTTACTGGAAGGTTTGCTGTTCCATGCAGGGGAGTAAAAACGATGCTCAAATCATGCATTTCTTTTATAACTTCTCGGTTTAGGCTGATCTTAGTTAATTGTTCCATGTAAGCTTGATCTATTTCATCACCAATTACTTTGATCAAACCCTCGCCTTTTAAAAATTCCTCTGGTTTTACAACAATTGAAAGTTCATCTTCAACTGCATTTACTTTTTGAATAACTTCATCAGCTTCTTTTGGCGGCAACTGTCCGCCATCCGGACCATACACTTTATAACCGTTATATTCCGGGGGGTTATGACTCGCCGTAACCACAATACCACCATATGCTTTTAAATATCTTACCGCAAAAGATAATTCCGGAGTAGGTCTTAAGCTTTCAAAAACGTAAGCTTGTACACCGTTTGAAGCAAGCGTTTTGGCAGCCTCCATTGCGAACTCAGGAGATTGATGTCTGGAATCAAAAGCGATAACGACACCCCGTTTTTGTGCTTTCTCACCTTGTTCAATAATAAAATTTGCTAAGCCAAGAGATGCTTTCCTAACCGTATACGTGTTCATTCTGTTTGTGCCAGGGCCAATCTCACCGCGCATGCCCCCTGTGCCAAACTCTAAATTCTTATAAAAGCAGTCTTCAAGTATCGTCCTGTTATCTTTGAAGCTCTCTAGTGCAGTCTTTAATGGTTTTTCAAGTTCTTCTTTTTGAATCCATCGTTCATATGTTTTCTCCCAGGACATAGTACTGCCTCCTTTTATGCTAAATAATTAATGTTCATTTTTAGTTTCGATTTTAATCGAGTATTTCCTGCTTTATGTATGAATTACAGCCTTTATTATACTGTTTTCACTTAAAAAAATAAAATGCATGTCGAGACATGATTCCATTTTGACACAGTTCGTTGTATTTCCCGAGAAATAGAAAAAATGCGGCAAGCTTTATTCGCTTACCGCACTTACGGTCTTTGTTTACTTACTCTTATCTTTTTGTACAACACCGTACAGATCTAATCTTCTATCTCGTAAAAGTGTTACACTGCCTGTTTTGCGTTGTCTTCTTAATATTTCAAGGTCTACATCACCAACAACAACAGTTTCAATATTAGGATGACATTCCCCAACAATACCATCTCTCGGGAATGAAAAATCGGATGGTGTAAAAATACCTGACTGGGCATATTGGATATCCATATTTTCAACTTGTGACAAGTTACCCACTGTTCCAGCAATTGCTGTGTAGATCTCATTCTCAATTGCACGAGCCTGTGAGCAATAACGAACTCTTAAATAACCTTGGCGATCTTCCGTACAGAAAGGAGTGAAAATAATTTTCGCTCCTTGATCTGTCACGATACGCGAAAGCTCAGGGAACTCAATATCATAACAGATTAAGATGGCAATCTTCCCACAATCTGTATCAAAAACTTGTACTTTGTCACCTGCTGTAATTCCCCACCATTTTCGTTCATTCGGTGTGATATGAATTTTGTATTGTTTATCAATCGTGCCATCTCTTCTAAACAAGTAAGCAACATTGTATATGTCACCATCTTCTTCCACGAAGTGAGAGCCTCCAATAATATTTACGTTATATCTAACAGCAAGGTTTGTAAATAGCTCGATGTATTGCTCCGTAAATTCAGTTAATTTTCGAATGGCTAAACTCGGGCTCTTTTCTTCGCAAAACGATAATAGCTGGGTAGTGAGCAATTCAGGGAAAACAGCAAAATCTGATCCTTGATCAGAAGCAACATCTGTATAATACTCCACTTGGGTTGCAAAATCTTCAAATGACTCAATCGTTTTCATCATATATTGAATGGCTGTAATTCGAACCGGCTCACTCGTTTTGAAGTATTTCTTCGTTTTGTTTGGAATATAATCTACATTGTTCCATTCCATGAGTGTTGCGTACGCATTGGATTGCTTGTCATCAGGAAGGTAGCTTTTGTTTAAACGCATGATTGTGAAACCATTCATTAGTTGAAACGTTAATACAGGGTCGTAAATATTATGCTGAATGACTTCTCTTACATACTCTCTTGGAGACATTTCATTCGCATGTTTATGGTAGTTCGGTATTCTTCCACCAAGGATGATACTTTTTAAATTTTTCTGTTCAGCCAGCTCTTTACGCGCCTCATATAAACGGCGTCCAATCTTCATTCTTCTGTATTCTGGGTGCACCATGACTTCTATGCCATAAAGATTAAAGCCTTCAGGATCATGATTTGTAATATAACCTTTATCCGTAATTTCGTCCCACGTATGCTTATCATCGTATTCATCAAAATTCAACATCAAACTTGAACAGCTTCCAACAATTTTCCCTTCATATGTGACACAGAACTGTCCTTCTGGAAAAATTCTTAGATGGCTCTTTAACTGATCCCGCTCCCACGGCTCCATATTGCCAGGAAAACAAATTTTTTGAAGCTCTAATATTTCATCTATATCTTCAAACTGAATGTTGCGAAGCTCTATTTTTTTCTCGAATTTGGAAACATCAAGCTCACTCATCTATTCCACTCCTCTAACCTGCTTATTCACTTAATACCATCATACTTGATTCATAACGGACTTTATACCCTAATACCAATCATTTCACTTTCTTCCGCTCTATTAGGTCTAGTAACGCTGATAACTCTAGTTCTGCTACAGACTCCATTTGATGATCCACTTCACCAAACGTCATATGCTTCGTAACTGAGTTTGGAATCGCGACACAGAAAAGTCCTGCTTTTTTTGCAGCCAACGATCCGTTCACTGAATCTTCAAAAGCGATGGCTTGTTCCGGTTTTACCCCTAGAGCTTCAACCGCTTTTAAATAAAGTGCTGGGTCAGGCTTAACTTTTTCCACATCATCTGCGGTTTTAATGACCTCAAAATAAGGAAGAAGATTTATCCGCTCAAGATGTTCGAGCACCCATTTTCGTGAGGAGCTTGAAGCAAGACCAATCTTTAATCCGAGCTCTTTGCCAGCTTTTAAATAATCTTCTATACCAGGCAATGGCTTTTGTTCAAGAATTAGTGCTATTTCACGCTCTGTTTTTTTGGAACGCAGTTCTTCATGGTTCAATTTTTTTTGTATTTGCTTTTCTAAGTATTCGTATGGGTTGAAATCAGAGTGAGTGCCTATACACTCTCCCCATACTTCTAACGGCAGATTTGTTCCATGTTCTTTATACAACTCTTGAAAAGCATTATAATGCTGAGTTTCAGTATCTAAGATCGTGCCATCAAAATCGAATACAAGAGCTTTAATCAAAGCCATCATCCTAACTGCGTTTTTATTATATTTTCTTAAATTTTTAATAAAGACGCAAGAAAACCGATTCCTTTCTCCACCATTTACGAAATTAATGAAGTACGTTCGTTCTGAACAAGATCTTTTTCCCGTTGCTAGTTGCAATGATTGCCCCCATTTGGTCCGTTCTGTAAATTGTCATCTTTCTGTTATTCAGCCGGTATAATACTTCTTTTGAGGGAAACTGGTAAGGATTGTTTTTCCCAACTGATATGACAGCCGTTTTTGCTTTTACTTTTCTTAAAAATTCCATCGTTGTTCCTGTGTTTGCCCCATGATGCCCAATCTTGATAACATCTGCTCTCACACCTCCACGATTGATAATCTCTTTTTCTTCTTCCGCTCCAGCATCCGCCATTAAAAGAAAATTCTTTTTGCCATGCTTAATCTTGATAACCGCGGAATAATCGTTAATATGTTTGTAATATGAAGCCTTTGGGGCGAGCATTTCCACTTTGACGGAAAATCCCATCTTGAAATTCACCCCAGCTTTTGCCCGATCTACAGGTATTTGTTTTTCATTAATGACGCGAAACAGGTCATGGTAATATTTCGTATCATAAGGCAGGTTTGGCATATAAAGAACACTCACTGGAAAAGCACGGATCACATCATCCAGCGATCCGATATGGTCATGATGCGGATGTGACGCAACGACAATATCAAGATGGGTGATGCCTTCTCTTTTCAGATAAGTGATGATTTCTTCTCCATCATGCTCATCACCGCCATCAATGAGCATCGTCTGCCCGTTCGGTGCTTCTACTAAAATACAGTCAGCTTGTCCAACATCTAAAAAATGAATGGTTAGTGGATCAAACCAGTCAGCATGAGCGGATTTTTCGGAGACCAACATAAAGATAAATATGAAACTTAAGCAAAAAGCTGCTGATCTGTTTAATCTTTTCAAACTTCACACCCCTTTAGTTTCGAAATTTTCGTCCAGAAATCTTATCTTTAGTTATATGTAACTTTGCACGTTTCAACAACAAAACCCGCTATCCAATACATGGATGGCGGGTTCTAAAAATTTTTCACCTAGGAAGTTACTTCACTTTTTTTGAAGAAACTCTTCATGGCGTGATAAACATCGGCTTTTTCTTTTAGAATATAGTGACTGAATTTCTCATTATCCATATTCTTATACACACTCATTAATGTAGAGTGCCGGTTATAGGCATTTACTTCTCCATAACCAAACATATTCGAATGTTCCATGATTTCTTGGACGAGTTTTACACAACGTGCATTATCACTTGTAAGATTGTCACCATCTGAAAAGTGGAACGGGTATATATTAAAACGGTTAGACGAATATTTCGTTTCGATCAGCTCAAGCGCTTTTCGATAAGCCGATGAACAAATCGTTCCTCCACTCTCACCTTTGTTAAAAAAGTCTTGTTCAGAAACCACTTTCGCTTCGGTATGATGTGCAATAAATTCAATTTCTACCTTTTCGTATTTGGAACGCAGAAAACGTGTCATCCAGAAAAAGAAACTTCTTGCCATATACTTTTCCCATATCCCCATCGATCCAGATGTATCCATCATGGCTAATACGACAGCTTTGGATTCAGGCTTAACAACTTCATTCCACGTCTTAAATCGCAGATCATCGTTCATGATGGGTGCCACACTAGGGGTGCCAATCAAAGCGTTCCTCTTAAATGCCGTTAAGATGGTTCTTTTCTTATCGACGTTACCCATAAGTCCCTTTTTACGTACATCGTTAAATTCGATTTTTTCTAACACGATCTGATCTTGTTCTTTTTGCTTAAGATTAGGAAGTTCAAGTTCTTTAAACAGCATTTCTTCTAATTCAATGATCGAAACTTCTGCTTCTGCATAATCCACTCCTGGTTTATCACCAGCAGGACCCTTTCCTTTTCCGGCTCCGTTCTGTCCGGCACGTCCATCTCTTGCTACTACGTCCCCCACCTGGCTATCTCCGTCACCTTGGCCTACGTGCTTGTTTTTCTCGTAGTTGTATCGGATTTTGTATTCATCCATGGAACGAATCGGAATCTTAATTACGTCCTTCCCATTGGATAAAATGATATTTTCTTCACTTATCAAATCCGGCAAGTTGTTTTTAATGGCTTCCTGCACTTTTTCCATATGCCTTTGATGATCTTGATATCCTTTTCGGTGGAGGGACCAGTTTTCCTGAGACACAACAAAATTGTTCTTATCCGGTTCACTCATAGTTATCCCCTCCAGAGCAGCAATAATCAAAGCTGCTTTTTCTTGATCAACCCTGGGCATACATTGCTTTTAGTAATCCGTATCTATAAGAAAAAAAGGGTTGGTTACTCTATCTTATGCAAGTACTCAATAGAATTGCTAAACTTTCACGATAAAAAAGCCCTCTTTTCTAAAAATAGAAAAGAAGGCCTGTTGTGTTATTTTTTGTATTCTTTTTTCTCGTGCTGCTCGGGGTCTGGTGTTTTACCACTTTTCCGAACTTCTTCGTTTGATGAAACATGTTCCATAACTTTTCCGTGTTCTTTCATTTCTTCAAATGTGGATGCCATTGAACTGTTTTTTCTTTTCGGTTCTTTATCTTGTTTTGTCATAGGGATTCACCTCTTACAGAAATTTTCCCCAATCAATCCTTTTTAAAACCATTAAAAACTCTCATTTCATCAACCGGCCAATAACGAATATTGGCTTCACCCACAATGTCTTGCATCTCTACCAGCCCAATGTGACGGCTGTCAATGCTATGCAGTCTGTTGTCACCCAGTACAAAAATCTTCCCCTCAGGGACCTTATTGTGCCCTGTAATTTCTTCGAGTGTGAAGTTTCCAGTCAATGTCCGATTTCCTGCAAATCGTTTAAATTCATCCAGATACGGTTCTTCAACGGGTTTATTGTTGATATACAATTTGTCATCTTTATACGCAATATGGTCTCCTGGTAAGCCTATAACCCTTTTGATATAGTCTTCTTCTGGATTCGCTTTAAACACTACAAGATCAAACCGCTCAGGGCTGCCAATCTCGTACCCAATTTTGTTTATGATCAATCGATTGCCGTTTTGAATGGTTGGCATCATGGATTCCCCATAAACAACATATTGCTCAATCAAAAACTTTTTTATAATAATAGCAAGAATGAGTGCAATACCTATTGCCTTTATCCAATCGAATAATCCATTTCTTTCTTCCCGAGCCGAGCTCATACAGCTCACTTCCTTTAGTTAGCTTATTAGTATCAATTTACCATTTTTAAAATAGTAAATACAAGTTCAATTATTTTCATCTTAAAAATTTATGCATGTATTTCATAAAGATTTTGTTTAGTTTTACCTATTTTATTGTAAAAAACACACCCCGATGACCTTATCTGTGTCCAGGGTGTGTTTATGGTTTTCTATCGATTTAATAAACTTCCGACATAACGCAATAGTTCATTGGCACTAGTTGTGTTATACCCGTGTTCATCTACAAGACGTGCAATCACTTCATTGATCTTTTTCAATTGTGATTCGTCAGGTGTTTTGGATGAGGTTGTAATTTTAACAACGTCTTTCAGGTCAGCAAATAATTTCTTTTGAATGGCTTCTCTTAATCGTTCATGTGAATTGTAGTCAAATTTTTTCCCTTTTCTTGCGTAAGCTGATATACGGATTAAGATTTCTTCGCGGAACGCTTTTTTGGCATTCTCAGAAATACCAATTTGTTCTTCGATCGATCTCATCAGTTTTTCATCTGGACTCATTTCCTCACCCGTTAAAGGATCACGGAGCTTGTTTTTGTTGCAATAAGCCTCAACGTTATCTAAGTAATTGTCCATAAGCGTTTTGGCGGATTCTTCATAGGAATAAACAAAGGCTTTTTGTACTTCTTTCTTCGCAATATCATCATACTCTTTACGAGCAGCTGAGATAAAATTAATAAATCTTTCTTTATCTTCTTTAGAGATAGAAGCATGATGATCTAACCCGTCTTTTAAAGAACGCAGGACATCTAACGCATTAATTGACGGTGTTTCTTTACGAATAATGGCTGATGAAATTCTATTAATGACATACCGCGGATCAATACCTGCCATCCCTTCATCAGAAAACTCTTTTTTCAGTTCTTCAAGGTCAACATGGTTAAAGCCTTCCACGATTTCTCCATCATAGAGCCTCATCTTTTTAAGAAGGTCCATCCCTTGTTTCTTCGAGTCTTTCAGCCTAGTGAGAACGGAAAAAATGGCTGCAACCCGTAATGCATGAGGGGCAATATGGACATGAGACATATCGCTTTCTGAAATCATTTTTGCATAAATTTTCTCTTCCTCTGATACTTTGAGATTGTACGGAACGCCCATTACAATAATTCTGGAATGCAGCGCTTCGTTCTTTTTATTTGCGATAAAGGAACGATATTCGGATTCATTCGTGTGAGCGACTATGAGCTCATCAGCTGAGATTAATGCAAATCGACCTGCTTTAAAGTTTCCTTCTTGTGTGAGTGAAAGCAAATGCCATAGAAACTTCTCATCACATTTCAGCATTTCCTGAAACTCCATCATCCCTCTGTTTGCTTTGTTCAGCTCACCATCAAAACGGTATGCACGGGGATCTGATTCAGACCCGTATTCTGCAATAGTAGAAAAATCGATACTGCCTGTAAGATCGGCAATATCCTGCGACTTTGGATCAGAAGGACTGAACGTTCCGATTCCCGTTCGTTTATCCTCTGAAAAAAAGATTCGCTCTACCATAACATCTTCTAACCGGTTGTCGTATTCATGCTGAAGCCTCATCGTATTTAACGGTGACAAGCTTCCTTCTACCCTTACACCATACTCATCATAAAACTCTTTTCTCAGATGCTGCGGAATTAAATGCAGCGGATCTTCATGCATCGGACAGCCTTTAATGGCATATACCGCTCCCTCAGGCGTTTTCGTGTAATTCTCTAACCCTCTTTTTAACATGGTTACAAGAGTGGATTTACCACCCGATACAGGTCCCATTAACAGCAATATACGTTTACGGACATCAAGGCGTTTAGCAGCAGGATGAAAATACTCTTCCACAAGTCGTTCGATTGATTCTTCTAATCCAAAAATCTGATCGCTGAAAAAGTGATACACCTTTTGACCATTTTTCTCTGATATTCCAGCATCTTTAATCATGTTGTATACTCTTGAATGCGCAGACTGGGCGACAAATGGCCGATCTCTTAAAATATCAAGGTATTCAGCGAAGGTACCTTCCCAGGCTAGACGCTGTTCTTCTTCACGATGCAATTGGATTCTTGATAAAATATCCATGAGTACCTCCTTGATTGTATTGGCTCCATCAAGTGTTAATCTACTCTATGCATGGATGTCCGTAATCATTCTGTTTGAATAGTGTTTTTTATTTCAAAATGCGATTAATCGTACAATCCTTTTCATGGTAAAATATGTTTATATTTGTTTTTGAAACGGAGAATTCTACCATGAATCAAAAGCTCGGCATAGTAGCAGTGACATTATTATTAAGCGTCGTATTTCTGTCGTTTGTAGGATTGCGCGGCGAATACGAAAACTATATCCCATTCAATAAAGCGGTACAGGCTCTTGCAGATGCAAAGAGTATTCACCTTGAACAAAATAGCATTCTTTTGGATAGAAACGGTGAATCGTTGTATGAGTTTAGAGCGGACGAGAGCCGAATTCATTTACCGTATGACGAAATACCTCTCTACGTTCGTCAGGCATTTATTGCTACAGAAGATCAAAATTTTTTAAAGCACCATGGCATTGACGGAAAAGCGATTGCTAGAGCTTTTATTACGAATTCTGCAGAAGGAAGCATTGAACAAGGTGGCAGTACGATTACCCAGCAGCTTACCCGGAACCTCTTTTTGAATCATGAACGGACTTATGACAGAAAACTGAAAGAACTATTGATTTCTTATCGCATTGAACAACAGCTCTCAAAAGAACAAATTCTGGAGTTATACATCAATGCTATCTATTTTCAAAATGGAATCTATGGCATTGAAAAAGCCAGTTACTATTATTTTAATAAGCCGTCCAAGCAGCTTTCTTTAGGTGAAACAGCGCTTCTTACGGCTATTCCGAACAATCCAGAACGATATGATCCTTTAAGGAATTTTCATCACACAATACAGCGGCAGAAGTGGATTTTACTAAAAATGAAAGAGCAAGGATATATCGATGAGGAAGCCTTTGAAGAAGCTGTTAATCAACCTATTCATCTGTCCCTTGAAAACAGCACCGTTCCGTTCCCTGAGCTAGTCGGCTATGTAAAAGAGGAACTCCACGAATTAATTGCTTCTCAAAATAAAAGCATGAACTCAAAACAGCTTACCGAAAAAAGAGATGCTCTTCTGAACAGCGGCATTGTTGTTGAGACAGCTTTAGATCCTAAACTGCAAGCAGAAGCATTGAAAGCCGTCCAAAGACGATTGCCATATGAAAAAATAGAAGGCTCTGTTGTTGTCATCGATCACATCTCTAAGCATATCGTGGCGATGGTAGGAGGTAAAAAGGTAGCTCTTGAAGAATTCAATCGTGCTTACCAAAGCCGTTTGCAGCCAGGCTCTTCAATAAAACCTTTACTCGTGTTTGCTCCATACATGGATGTTTCTGGTGCTCAACCTAATACGATGATAAGTGGAGCAAGGTTCTGTGAAGGTGCTTATTGTCCGACTAACTATGGTGGTGCAGTATATGGTTCAGTTTCTTTAAAAAAAGCGATGGCCAGCTCAGTAAATACGGCAGCAGTTCGGATACTGAAGAAAACAGGTGTGGAAAAAGCTTTCTCTTATTTAAAGCTCTTTCAATTTTCATCAATCACACAAGAAGATCACCAGCTCGCATCGTCACTTGGCGGATTTTCAAAGGGCTTTTCGCCGTTAGAACTTACTGGCGCGTATACCGCGTTTAGCAATGAGGGCACATTTTTAAAACCAAGATTGATCATTGCTGTAAAAGATAAGAAAGGAAAAATCTTATACGAGTGGAAGGATCAGCCTACACGAGTTTGGAAAGAAGAAACAAACAAGATGATGAGGGACTTGCTGGAGGAAGTTACGCTCTCAGGTACGGCACAAGATGCTCGCTTTGCAGGCTCTCAATATATTGGCGGCAAGACCGGAACGACCAATGATATAAAAGACCTTTGGTTTGTCGGGCTGACTGACCGGTATACCGCAGGCGTCTGGGTCGGGCAAGACAAACCAGCGAGCCTCAAATCGATAGAAAGTTCTTCACCAGAAATAATGATTTGGCGGGACATTATGATAAAAGCTCATGGAAAGTAAAAAAACCCTGCCAATTGAATGGGCAGGGTTTTCGATCCAGCAGTTTTGCTGGTCAATGCAAAAGTTTTGCTGGTTAATCCGGAAGTTTTGCTGGTTAATCCAGAAGTTTTGCTGGTCAATCCGGAAGTTTTGCTGGTTAATTCAGAAGTTTCTTGCCGATATCCACGAGTCGACATAAATCGACAACGCGGTTCATAAAGTACCTTATGTAATCGCAGACACAAACGCATTATACAATCGTAAAACCGTATATATAACGAGCAGAAGGAAGCCCGCCCAGAAGAACAAGTGCATAAATACCATACCGATGATGCCTACCGTTGATAAACTTGAACTGATTTTTAGAAGAAAATAAAAAAAGTAAACAAGTGATGCAGCCGCAAATACAAGAAACATCAGCAGTATGGAGTGGTTTAAAGCAATGGCAAGCATCCCTCCACCAAAAAAGAACCATCCGCCGCTCTTCCCTTGCTGCAGCAAGATTCCTTCTGTATCTCGGGAAAAAAAGAACATACTTAAGTGAGTTAACGTATCAGATAATAGCTTCAAAGCTGCAAATCCCATAAAGAACAATAAAAACAAGCAAAAGCCAACTGACAAATGAATAACATGCTCTTGAAATAGCTCAAGCATCCCTTGGTAAATGCCAAAGTATTTGAGCTTTTCTATAACGAGTCTTTCAATGTGGATAGCAAAGCCGCAGCTAAACAGGATGATTGAAAACAGGGGGAGATACCCTGTCATATAAACGTTTTTCTTCATTCTGTCACACAACACCCCTCAATTTGTGAACTTTCATAGAAATACATTCACATGATAACCGTTTTCATTTATAATGGGGAAAGAGAATGGAAAGACTAAGACTACTTTCAAAGGAGGAGTTCAGATGGATTTTATCCTCATCCTACTTGTGATGCTCGCCTTCCTGACTGCAATTTTTACAGCAGGCTATAACGATCGTCCTGGAAAAAACTAATCCATATACATATGGAAGCAAAAACGTCCCTCACATACAAGGACGTTTTTTTATTTTCTCTTTATTTCAACTCTCCAAAATTCTGCTGTCGTAATGCTTCATAAATTAAAATGGCTGCAGTGTTTGACAGGTTTAATGAACGAATATGATCATTCATCGGTATGCGCAGACATCTCTCCATATTGGATTTTATAAGTTCTTCTGGAAGACCTTTCGTCTCTTTTCCAAAGATAAAAAAGACATCTTTCTCCGAATCCGAATAATCGAAACCAGAATACGTCTTTTCTCCGAATTTCGTTATAAAGTAAAATTCACCCTCTGGATACTCTTCAAAAAAAGCTTCGAGCGAATCGTGATGCTGAAGTTTAACGTGCTCCCAATAATCGAGTCCTGCCCGCTTCAAGTATTTATCTTCCAAAGAAAAGCCGAGTGGATGGATCAAATGTAAAGACGTATTCGTTCCCGCGCACGTCCGGGCGATGTTACCGGTATTGGCAGGAATTAATGGTTCATATAAAACAACATGTATAGCCAAAAAGCTCACCTCAAAAACAATATTCCAACAAGTACTTATTATAGCACTTTTTTTAGAATATCACTCTTAGAAGGCAAGCTTTCCACTTAAAGAATATGAAAAAATTTATACTGAATTCTCTTTGTATAAGCCGTTGAGTCTTCATAGCCCCAATATCTCATTCTGCTGTTAGTCGTGTGGGCGTTAACAAGCGGTTCACCAGAAGGATCCTTAGCAACGACAATCGTTGTATGCTGATAGTGCCCGTCTCCGGTAAAGTCATAGCAGATTACATCTCCGGGCAGCAAAAGGTGGGCCGCTGATTTTTCCTGTGCCTGCAGACTTGACTTTGAGCCGCTTAAGTACCACCTGAACGCATTTGCGACCGACCAGCTATAGCTCCACGAATTGTTTCTCATCCACCACCCTTTAGACTTTATGGATTGGGGGGTCATTGGAATCCCTCCTGCATGGACACTTTGTGAGATGTAATTGGTGCAATCATTTTCAAATGATTTATAAGCAGGATTATACGTATTCCACCATCTCTCTGCATACCTGACAGCCGCTAATCTGTCATAGCCACCTTTGTTCGGTGAGATCGAGTCATTCTCACGTTCGATCTTAGGAAGTTCTTTGTAATTACCCTCAGCATTTGCCGGTTCATCGCTTTTCATATCACCATCTAAAAATACAGCACGGCGTTCTTGTGATATCTCTTCAACATAGAAATCAAACCCTTGTTTGATTAAAAAGCTGTAATGAACGAGATAGTCCACCTGAGTGCGGTTTTCTGATTCTGTTGTTCGCAAAACACTGCCGTTCGCCTGGTTATTGACGATAAAAGCATTTCTATCGGTGTACATTTGTTTTTTACGCAAAAAACTTTCTTGTTCTTCTTTTAAAAAGAAGCCCCTTCCATCTGCATCTGCATGTATCATCCATTGGGACTGATTTTGAATATAAGCTTTGAGTGTTTCCATCCACAAAAAACATCCCTCCCTGCTTCTACTAACATATGAGAGAGACATAAAAAAAAAGAACCCTTTAAGGGCTCTATGAAGTCTTCTTACAGCTGTTCTGTTCGATGGATAATAAAATTTCTTTTTTATCTAATCCTCCACCATATCCTACGAGTGCACCATTGCTTCCAATGACGCGATGACACGGAATAAACACAGGCACAGGGTTTTGGTTATTTGCACTTCCAACAGCACGAACGGCCTTTGGTGCACCAATCTCTTGAGCTACTTCCTTATATGAGCAAGTTACCCCATATGGAATACCAGTAAGCTGCGTCCAAACCTTTTTTTGAAATGCCGTTCCGAACAAATCGTAGCTGATGTTGAATGTTTGCAGGTTGCCTGCAAAATAAGCGTTTAACTGCTGAGTGGCCTCTGCTAAATATTCTGGAGAATGAATCAATTCCCCTTTAATATAATGCTTTGCCATCCAAGCGTGTAAAGATGGAAGGTTATCCTCCATTGAACCAAAATCGAGACGGCAGATTCCGTTCTCCGTTGCAATGATTGTTAACGGTCCGATTACGCTTTCCATTTCTTCATAATAGAGTAACGTTTTAATCTGACACATAATTATCCCTTCTTTTCATTACTTGACCTTACTATATCGGACACTTCAAACATATGCGATTACGAAATTTCTTGATTTCGAAGCATTTTAAGACCTTTTTCTATCTCTAACGCCACCAAATCGTCATTTTCGCGCTCTTTTGCTGTAGAAAGTTCGAATTCTGCTTCATTTCCGCCAATTTTCCCAATCGCCCAAGCTGCAGTACCACGAATTACGGGTCTTGGGTCATGCTTCAATACGTGAAATAAATCCGGCAGTGCTGTCTTTTCTTTAAAATGAGCAAGAGCAATGATCGCATTGCGCTGAATCGGTTTTTTTCCTCTCCAGCTGCCGGATATAGAGCCAAATTTTTCTTTAAATTCTCTGTTAGACATCGTTAATAATGGCTGCAAAAGTGGTTTTACAATTTCAGGATCAGGCTCCATCTCCACATGATGATGAAAATCTTTCCCTTTGTTTTTCGGACAGACGGTCTGACACGTGTCACAGCCATAAAGCCGATTTCCTAACTTCTCTCTGTATCGATCTGGCAAGAAACCTTTTGTTTGTGTTAAAAAGGCAATACACTTTGAAGAATCAAGCTGACCTCCCTGTACAAGCGCTCCAGTCGGGCACGCTTCCACACATTTATTGCACGAGCCGCATTGATCTTCCATTGGTGTATCAGCTGGAAAAGCTATGTTTGAAAGGAGTTCGCCAAGGTACATGTAGGAACCAAACTCTGGTGAAAGGATCGCGCAATTTTTTCCACTCCATCCAATACCAGCACGTTCAGCCACAGCTCTATCAGAGAGCTCTCCAGTATCAACCATTGATTTCACTTTTGCTTCAGGAACTTTTTCTAAAATAAAAGCCTCCAGCAGCATCAGCTTTTCTCTTAATATATGGTGATAATCTTTTCCCCATGATGCTCTGCAAAAAATTCCTCTTCGCTCTCCTTTTATACTTTTCGGCGCATTCTTCATTTTGGAGGGATATGCAAGAGCTATCGATATAATGCTCGAAGCTCCTGTAAGCAGCCTCTCGGGCTCTGTTCTTTTGTCAATATCCTCTTCTTCAAAACCTGATTGATATTGAAGGTGTTGCTGCAATCGGAGTCTTTCTTTTAACTCAACAAATACATCAGCACTTGCGAAGCCAATTTTATCAATTCCGATTTCTTTACTATATGCAACAATCTCTTCCTTCAACTGGGCACCTGTCATACATATCCCTCCTTTCACATTTATTTTCCACTCTTATGATAAACTAAGAATATATATTCAAAGAAACGAGGTCCTATTCATGATAACCATTTCAGCTGAAATCAAGAAACTTATTCCTCATTTAAAAATAGGCGCAATTACATACCATGATATCGTGATAAGCGAATCACCGCAAATGATAAAGGGACGTTTCCAGCTATTTCTAGAATCTTTAAGACTTGAAGATAAATCTGCTACCGATTTTCCCGGTGTTGCTGAATATCGTTCTGTCTTTAAAACGCTTGGCACAGATCCCTCTCGCTATCGCCCTGCTTCAGAAGCTTTAATCCGCCGTGTTTTAAGCGGTAAAGACCTCCCTCCTATAAATTCCGGAGTAGATATAAATAACTTCTTCTCGATCCGTTTTGCCATTCCGATCGGCCTTTATAATTTGGATGAAATAAAAGGCGATATAGAAGTACGAGTTGGTTCATCAGAAGACACGTATGAAGCTCTAAACGGCCGCGAGATGAACATGGAGGGAAAATTGCTATCAGCAGACACTATAGGTGCATTTGGAAGTCCTATCGTCGATTCTAAGCGTACAATGATGACAGAGAGGGCACAAAACGCATTGCATATCGTCTATCTGCAGCCTTCTATGGAAAAGAATGATGCAGAAGAGCTGTTGACGTCTATGGCAAACATGTTCACTCAAGTCAATGGCGGCACTGCCAAAATCGAACTCATATAAATCAAACAACTGTTTAAAAATGAATTTTATTTTTGCGAGTTCTTTTGCGCCTGATTATATCTGTATGTGACGGGTTGCTTCTATTCGTGGATAAAAAAAATGCAGGGCTTCATTGTAACAACGAAGCCCTGCATTAAAACCTACAACTAACTTGTTCTATATATAAGCAGCATGTTTGAAAATTATGACAAGTTCTTTTGAAACTTATTCCACAAGTGTGTATTTTGCAGAAAGAGTGGAACTTGTCCAAAGAAGTGAATAAAAAATGACCAGCAGCAACAAATCTTTTAGAAAAGAGCCTAATAAAAAGAAAAAGAATCATTCTTACTAATAAGAACGTATAATGAAGAGGTACGTAAAAAAGTGGGAGTGATAACGGTATGGCAAAAAGTAGAGCAAAAAAAGTACGAGAGAAGTTGGTTCGTGAAGGTTGGAGAAACCCTGAAGAAAACCGCAGTTCTTATGCAGTTGCAGAAGTGTACAAATGTATGGCTACAAAAACGACTAAAACAAAAAAAGACAAAATATATAGCAGAAAAAAAGAGCGATTATCCTCAACTGATTACAGTGGTGATAAACGCTTTTTTTATATACCTTATACCTTATGGATTAGTTGACCCTAAAACGTCTTTTTCTTTTTCTCATTAATCTGTTTTAACACTCTTCGATTTAGCTCCCATAATGCCGTCTTATTGCTGTCCCATTTTAAAAGTGAAAGAGCTTCATCATAGCTGACCCATTTATAAAAAGAGTGTTCTTTTGACAATGATAAGTCTTTCTTAAGCACTTCTACTCCAAATGAATATTCATTGATGACATATACCTCATCACCCCAAAGAAATGTACCTACAACATGTTCTACTGGTATGGAGGATATGGAATCTAACCTCAGAAATGACAAATCACTTGTTAAACCAGCTTCTTCAAAAGCTTCGCGTCTCGCAGCTTCGATTATTGTCTCTCCTTCTTCTCCTCCTCCAGCAATGCCTTGCCAATAACGATCATCTGCTCTGTTAAAAACTGCATATTTTACGGTGTTCTCATCAACAATATAAGGCAGTACTAAAACTTGATAAGGAGCTCTCATACAAATTGCCCTCCAAACGTAGTAATCGTTTTATATATAAAAAAGCCATTGCTTTAAAAGCAATGACTTATCATTTCGTATGTAATGGTACCGGTGGTCGGGGTCGAACCGACACTCCAGAAGGAACACGATTTTGAGTCGTGCGCGTCTGCCAATTCCGCCACACCGGCATTGTAAAACTATAAAAATGGAAATGGAGGCGGCACCCGGATTCGAACCGGGGGATAAGGGTTTTGCAGACCCGTGCCTTACCACTTGGCTATGCCGCCAGAGTATATGTCAATGGAGCGGAAGACGGGATTCGAACCCGCGACCCCAACCTTGGCAAGGTTGTATTCTACCACTGAACTACTTCCGCAATATAAAAATGGCTGGGCTAGATGGATTCGAACCATCGCATGACGGAGTCAAAGTCCGTTGCCTTACCGCTTGGCTATAGCCCAACACTAAAATGGGGCGGACGAGGGGAATCGAACCCCCGAATGTCGGAACCACAATCCGATGCGTTAACCACTTCGCCACGACCGCCACAATAAATTTAAATGGCAGGGGCAGTAGGAATCGAACCCACACCAAAGGTTTTGGAGACCTTCGTTCTACCTTTAAACTATGCCCCTGTAAGAATAAATATGTTTAAAAGATGGTGGAGGGGGACGGATTCGAACCGCCGAACCCGGAGGGAGCGGATTTACAGTCCGCCGCGTTTAGCCACTTCGCTACCCCTCCACAATTGAGACAGGTTTTATTGTAAAACATATAAGACCTGATTTCAAGAGGATTTTTTTCCCTGAACAAACTGTTCCTGCGTCTACTGGCTTATTCAAGCAGCAGAATCCTCATCGCAGCAAACTTATTTTATATACAAATAAGTTTGTGGTGCCGGCTAGAGGACTTGAACCCCCAACCTACTGATTACAAGTCAGTTGCTCTACCAATTGAGCTAAACCGGCAAAAAAAATGGTGGCTCGAGACGGAATCGAACCGCCGACACGAGGATTTTCAGTCCTCTGCTCTACCGACTGAGCTATCGAGCCAAGATTAGTACATCTTGGTAAAATAAAACCACCGAAAATATAAAAATGGCGGACCCGACCGGGGTCGAACCGGCGATCTCCTGCGTGACAGGCAGGCATGTTAACCACTACACCACGAGTCCATTTGGTTGCGGGGACAGGATTTGAACCTGCGACCTTCGGGTTATGAGCCCGACGAGCTACCAGACTGCTCCACCCCGCGATGATATAAAGTATATGGACGATATTGTCCATGTTTGCCATCTCTTCCTCTACAAGCATCTCATGATGTGTATCCGTCGAGACATGTCGTCGTGATTTCACTGAAGCTTACGCTCCATGCTCCACCCCGCGATGATATAAAAGGTATATGGTGGAGGATGACGGGTTCGAACCGCCGACCCCCTGCTTGTAAGGCAGGTGCTCTCCCAGCTGAGCTAATCCTCCATATAAGTTGGTTATGTATTAAAAAGTAAATGGTGACCCGTACGGGATTCGAACCCGTGTTACCGCCGTGAAAGGGCGGTGTCTTAACCGCTTGACCAACGGGCCATTTATATTTATAAGGTAAGTATCTGGCGGAGAGCAAGGGATTCGAACCCTTGATACGGGGTTGACCGTATACACGATTTCCAATCGTGCTCCTTCGACCTCTCGGACAGCTCTCCAATGGCTCCACAGGTAGGACTCGAACCTACGACCGATCGGTTAACAGCCGATAGCTCTACCACTGAGCTACTGTGGAATATGTATGGCTCAGCGACGTCCTACTCTAACAGGGGGAGACCCCCAACTACCATCGGCGCTGAAGAGCTTAACTTCCGTGTTCGGTATGGGAACGGGTGTGACCTCTTCGCCATCATCACTGAACCAATTATATTGAGAAATTGCTCTCTCAAAACTAGATACGACGTTTCCAAACGTTTCATGCTTTTAAGGATAAGCCCTCGACCGATTAGTATCTGTCAGCTCCACGTGTCACCACGCTTCCACACCAGACCTATCAACCTCATCATCTCTAAGGGGTCTTACTCACTTAACGTGATGGGA
>NZ_JAHVJO010000004.1 GCF_019801215.1 Fictibacillus nanhaiensis
ATGTTCATAAGTGAGCAACACATTATACTTAAACTCTTTAGAATACCCCATAAATAAAACTCCCCTTAAGGTAAAACAGATTTTTTATTTCATCTGTCTACCTAAAGGGGAGCATATCACTTGGAGTCAGCTCATTTTCTTATCTATTATTTTCGATGAACCCTCGTTCTGTCACCTGCGAGCTTTTTCCACCGCGCTTTTTCAGCAAGTGCCAGCTTTTGATCCTCTTTTCTGGCAAAAAAGGCTAATTCACGCTGAAGCTTTACATAACTCGCATAGCGATCTTCTTTCAAATCACCGTTTTCAATGGCAGCTTGTACTTGGCAACCTGGCTCGTTTTGATGTGTACAATCACGGAAACGGCACTGTTCTGCGAAGGCTTCAATATCCTGAAAGCTTTGATTTATGCTGCTGTCACCTTCCCAAAGCTGGAGCTCCCTCATCCCGGGGGTGTCAATTAATATGCCCCCATTTTCCAACACAAGCAGTTCTCGATGAGTGGTCGTATGCTTTCCTTTCCCATCATCTTCTCGAATATCCTTCGTTTTTAATACTTCCTGACCGAAAAGATAATTGGCTAGTGTAGATTTTCCTACACCTGAAGATCCTAATAGTGCTACCGTCTCTCCTTCTTTTATAAAAGATAATAGTTTATCAAGACCTGTTCCGCTTTCCACACTAACAGCGAACGTAGGAACTCCAAATGCTATCGTTTCTACTTCATCTATAAAGCTCTGCACATTTTCGCATAGATCTGCTTTACTTAATACGATGACAGGTGTAGCACCACTTTCCCATGCCATTAACAAATAGCGTTCAAGCCTGCGCAAATTAAAGTCCTGGTTTAACGCGTTTACTAAAAAGACAGTATCAACGTTTGTCGCTACGATTTGTTCTTCTGTTGTCGCCCCTGCTGCTTTTCGTGAAAATTTACTTTTACGGGGCAGTACGCCATGGATGTAAGCTTTACCTTCTTGAGGTACAGCTTGAACGGCAACCCAGTCTCCAACTGCAGGATAGTCGTGTCTTCCCTTTGCATTGTAGCGAATTTTACCTGTAATTTCTCCAAGCAATTCGCCTTCCTCAGTAAGAACATCATATAATCCCTTGTGTTCGACACTAATCCTCCCTGGAACTAGTTTTTGGCCTTTATATTCGTTAAATGCTTCTTCAAATGTTTCGTTCCAACCTAATGATTTTAAATTCAATGTAATACCCTCCGAATAAATGTTGTCATTTTTTTGTAAATAAAAAAGAACCTCTGATAAAGGTTCTTTATAAAAGAAGGGTGCAGAACAACCCTTTCCTCATATAAAAAACCATGAACTGTGTATACAGCCCATGGTTAAAATGACAAGTTTAATCGAAGAGTCACAAATAAAGTTATCTGCTAATCTTCATTGTCCCAATAGGCTGTATACGAAACATTACACTCTCTGATGTCAATCCAATAAGTTGTCTCATCATACATACCTCCTTGGGTTCGTTTTAGAATAATTCCACTTATTCACTATACCATTTTATGCATTTTTTGTAAATAAGCACTTGCCCATTATTTTGATATTATTTTGATAATAATGACGTTTGGTGGTAACCTGTTATAATTCTTTTAATCATATCTTTATCCATATGAAGAGGCTTTTTATCAAGCTCCTTCAGCAAATGTTGTGTATTTGAATCATTAAACGTTATATTTCGGTTCAAATAATTTTTATATACATCAACAACACTGTTTAACTGCTTTTCTTCGTTGTTCAAATACGGCTCATAATCATAAGGAGCAAGAATAAACGGTTGAAGATCAGCCTTATCTCTCATAATTTGAAATACATCAGAACTTAATGGCGGATTGCTGTTTGTGATGTGATAAATTTTATTCTCTCGGCCCTTTTTTAAAACGTCAGATAAAATATCAGCGACATAATCGACTGGTACTAAATTTTGTGTACTTCCTTCTTCACAGAGCAGATGAAACTTTCTGTCGCCAAGCCCTTTTCGCTGAAACCTTTTCTTAAAAACTTCAAGACTTCTCATCAACCCGTAAAGAGTAAATTTCGAATCCGCTTCACCCGTTTTTGAATCACCAATAATAATCGCTGGCCTTAAAATGGTTACATGAAAAGAATCCAAATATTCCATACAAGAATGTTCCGCTTTACATTTACTTTCTTCATAAGGATTGTTAAAAGTCTGCTCTAAGGAATGAAGCTCTTCCATTGCATACTCTTCCTTGCCTAATGTATAAGCAGTACTTACATAATAAAAATGAGAAACACCCATTTTTTTTGCAGCCTGAAGTGCATGCTGTGTACCATGATAATTTATATGAAAAAGTTCTTCTTTTAGATCCTGATCAAATTTTACAAGGGCAGCCATGTGATAAAACACATCGATCTTATTCACAAGCTCCTGCTGTGTCACATTATCCAAGCCTAAGTCAGAGACTGTAATATCACCTTGAATAATATGAATTTTGCCTTTAGAATCGGCTACCTTTTGAAGCAGCTGTTCAGCTTTTTGCAAGTTTCTGGCCAACACAAATAACGTATGACCTTCACGAGCTAAATTTTGAATAAAGCGTCCACCTAAAAATCCGGTTGCTCCGGTAAGAAAAATATTCATTAAGCCGTTCCTTCCTATATCTATATCAACATATCTTCTATATAGTAACACATCATCCTTTTGATGGAGCAGTTTTCATATGAATTAGGAATTCTTGGCAAAAAAATAAAGCCGCTTCATAGCAGCCTTACTTTTCGTCGTCTGGTTTTGCAATATTTACAGCCGGCATCCCACTATTCATATAATCCGTGGGATGGCCATCATCCTCACGATTCTCATCATAAAAAAACTCATTTATTTCTTGCTCCGCATGTGCAGTTGGATCTTCATAAGGTTTGTTCTGTTTCTGTTCCTTGTCCATTATTCACTTTCCTTCCCGCAAGTTTCACAAGCTTTCAACACTTCTTCGTATTGCATTCTTTCATTGGCGTCAAACTTATGGTTGCAATATTGGATGATTCCATTCTGATCGATAACAAAACAAGATCGCATAGCCGTTCCATCTTCTTCGTTCAATACACCAAACAGATTGGTAATTTTTTTATGCCAATCCGCTAAAAGTGGATACGGAAGCGTTCCAAGGCTAGCAGAAAAGACATTGTGCGAATAGATATGATCAACACTAATCGCAAGCACTTCTGTATTGGCATCTACAAATCGCTGGTAATCCTCTTTCCAAGAGGTAATTTCCTTTATTCAGCCAGGTGTAAAATCAAGCGGATAAAAAGCTACCAACAGATTTTTTTTACCTATAAAATCAGATAATGATATATCCTTTTGCAGTGTGGATGGCAACGTAAAATCAGGTGCCCGATCGCCTACTTTCAACAACTAACCCACCTCCTTTTGTTCATCATGAATATAGTTCCCCGTTGCTTTAAAAGAAAACGTTGGAATATATAGTTATTCTTTAATCTATGCAATTTTCTAAGAGCTTGTCTCATCGTTTGCCTGTAGGATGTTAAATTGGGTTTTGATTAGAATGTTTACGTGTAGTCGATGTGGGTGGGGATAGTAGAATTACGTTTATTTTGTCGAAAAGCCTATAAATATATTTGAAGGACCATAATTTTTTTTGAAGGACCATAAAATTAGCTGAGGGCTCATAAATTTCTTTGAAGGCTCATAAACAATTTTCCCTAGAAACTTTCAACATTTTATTTCGTATAGTTTAAAGACATATACATTGAAGGGGGAGTTTTTCTTGAGAAGTGCTAATCCTGCTTTAAAAAGTGCAACCTTTGAAAAATTTAGGGGACAATCCGTTGGTCATGAGATGACACTTTCCGGTACAGTTTACAAGACATTTATTTTATTGATTATTTTGATGGCTTCTACATTCTATACTTGGCACCAATACAAGATCGGAAATCCGATTGGCCATTTCATTATGATCGGTCTAGTCGGCGGATTGGTATCCGCTTTCGTTATAGCTTTCGTTCCTAAAGCTGCACCATTGCTTGCTCCGGTGTATGCAGCGCTTGAAGGTCTCGCTGTAGGCGCAATATCTGCAAGCTTTGAATCTCAGTTTAACGGGATTACGCTTCAGGCTGTCGCTCTAACATTCGGTACGCTTATTGCTCTTTTATTTGCTTATGCTTTTCGTATTATTCGTGTAACCCACAATTTCAGGCTGATTGTTTTCTCGGCTACGGCTGGTATTATGCTTGTTTACCTGACCAGTTTTATATTAGGTTTTTTCGGAATAAGCGTTCCCTACCTTCATAGTTCAGGGCCCATTGGCATCGGAATAAGTTTATTTATTGTAGCCATCGCGGCGTTAAACTTAGTACTTGATTTTGATTTTATCGAATATGGAGCAAGTCAAAGAGTACCTAAATATATGGAGTGGTATGGAGCCTTTGGTCTGATGGTTACACTCGTTTGGCTTTATTTCGAGATTCTTCATCTGTTGGCAAAATTGAGACGCTAAAAAAGAGAAGCCCGCAACAAGGCTTCTCTTTCTTTATGAAAAAATCGTCATCCAGCGGTATAAAGCCCAGCAGCCCACTCCAACATTAGCAGAGTACAGCGCAATCTGCATGATGCGATTTTTATGAGCAGTAAGTTGAACGTAATATAAACAGCTCCACATACAAAGGGTGAGTGCCGCCCAGAACAATCCGTTAAATTCACGCTGAATCACCGCTCCATAGCTGCAGAGCCACGTATACGGAACCAAAAGTATTCCTGTAAGAAAGTATGCGACGTGAACAACGTGTGTCATTTTTGAATTTGAGAGAGGTGCAGACTTTACGGTTAAGCTGTACAGCAATAGTATTCCAATACTGAACTCAATAAAAAAAACGATTTGAAAGATATCATAAAAGGTTACAGGTAATACCTGAAAGGCATCCATCCAAACAATCCGGCTGAAAAATAATAAACACAATACAACTAAAACTCCAATAAGTGATAGAACCCTTCTGATGCCTCTCCATACTGTAAAACCTAACAAAGCCAATCCACAACTGAAAAATATAATACCGAGTAACCTGCTCGAAAACAATATAAGAAAACTATACAAACAAAGTAGAACGGCAAACGCGATATGAAAAAAGTAATCTCGTTTAGAATGCTCTGTTTTTAAAGATGTGTTGCCCATAAGGATCATGATGCACCTGCCAAATCTAGTCGTGTTTATACATTTATCGTCAAAGAGCCCTTCTTCCTTAAGTTATTCTTTAGGAGCTTTCACAACTCCACGAATCTGCCACAAATGGATGAGCTCCATTCGTTTTTGATATTGCTTTGCTTGCATTTTCCCTTTTTTATACCTTTTCTTTAATAGCTCCAAGTAAACTTCAATCATAAGATGATAATCGTCATTCATGCTAAATACCCACCCTCACCAGTAATCTCATTGTCATATTCCCGAAAATAGTCGGATTGTAACATAAACCATGAAAAAAAGATAAAAGTGCAAAAAAAAACAGCTACTGATTGTAACTGTTTCATCCCTTTATTCACCTAACTTTTTAATCTGGTTCAACAAATCGGTATACACAGCCACATCATCCAACAGACCGCTTTGTTCAAGAAGATCCTTGTTCAAAGCCCCATCTTTTATGGCAGTTAAATAGTTGTCAATTCCCTCTTGGAACGCATTATTATGCTCGATGACTTGGTTATGGACGTCTTCAAACATAGATGGAGGTGTCAGTTCTTTAAAATCCTGTATATCGGATTTCATTTCTTTTAATAGCTTTTCTAGCTCTATTCTCGCAGTTTGATCTGTAATAGCGGTCTCAGCAAGTGCTGGAATATCGTTCGCAAATTGCTGAACATCGTTAATATAATCTGTTGCTTCAGGAACGTATTTTAACCCGTTTGAAACGTCTGTTACAGCCGAACATCCTGTTAAAAGTGTAAAAGTTAAAAGTCCAGTTATCATTATTTTTTTCATGTTGTCCTCCTAAGAGACCTTATTATTGTAATAAAAAAACGCCGGATTCCTCCAGAGCGTTTATTTTTACCACTGTTTAAATTACGTTTAAAACGATTTAAAGTTTCTCTTTATGAGCGAATCGAATAAAAAAGTTCTGTAATATCATCGATGATCTTATTTAACTTGACGTTTTCCTTTTCTCCATGAACTTTTGATTTTAAACGTTCTGGATCGATGGAAGCCAGTTCTTTCATATACGATTCAATTTTCTTTATCACCCTATTGAATTGTTCAAGGGAGATATCTTTTTTAAATAGTTTTGAACTTTTTAATCGTTCGTCAAAAAGCTTTTGCACCGACTCATTCGAAAACTTGATATCAACAGCTTTTCGGTTTCCGTATCCGTCTACGACATAGAACATCGGAGGCGCACCTGACTTTTGTTTAGGATCAATAAACATTAATTCTGAAGTGAGGGTTCCAACTTTAATATCCATTTTAAACGTACCTGAAGAAAACACTTGGTTTGGTAAAAGGGCACCGACTGTATTTTGTAGAGGAGTACTCATAATCGGCGGATTGTTTCCTCCAATAGGCGCGTTAATCCCACTATCCTGCCCTACGTTATCGTTATCTATAGGATTCAATGAAGTATGGTCTTTCATAACTTTTTCCATTTGATGATAGATTAATTCTCGAATGGTACCTAACAGTTCTTGAGCGGATGTTAGACGTTTCTTTATTTGTCCTTTAGGCAATCTCTCTAAAAGCACTTCCAATTTCTCTTCGTTCTCAGAAATAAATTTATCCAGAGATCCAAACACTTTTTGCTTCATCAAATCATCAAGTGGGGCTTTGGATTCCATGATATCCTCTGTTGCTGTAGCTATAAAGTCAGCTGCTTCTTCAGCAAGATCTTTCCTCCAGTTACTATAGATACGAACGGCTTCTTTAGCAGCCTTATGGTATTTTTCCACATCACCTTTAGAGTAGGTTTTAAATGAAACATGATCTCCAGCATTCTTTTTCTCATACGTATCTTCTTTTTTGGTATCTTTTTCAGGTTTTTTATTAGTAATTGCTTCAAGATGCTGAACCTTTTTTACATGTTCGGATTTATTGCGTCCAAATGCATAATGGTTCCCTTTCTCATATGAACTAATAAAAGCCGTATTGGTTATCATCTTGAAACCCTCCCTAATTGATTATTTTTATGTGTTTGTTCTTTTCTTTTTAGGACAAAATAAAAAAAGCCCACAATAGAAGATCACGATCTTCCTTTTTGCCGGCCGGTTGCATCACTAGCTCCACACACTTATAGATGCCCAAATGAAAAGTGTGCTTCCTCGCTTCCTTAAGCTGTGTTTACGATTAGAACAGCTTAAAAATATTCCATTAATTTCTATTATAAGGATAAAAAAGAAAGACAACAATATATTTCTTCTATAATTATGAGTATTTTTTACTACAAAGAAAGGGTGTTTCTCATGACGAATAAAGATAAGGCATACGAAGGAAAAGAAGATTTGTACTTAGATATTGACCGAATGATCAATGAAGGAATGGCTGGAGGTACTGTTGCTGACACCGAAGACTTAAAACAGATTGGATATGACTCTGGCATTACTTCACAAGAAGAACCTCCAACGATCGCTGGTGAAAAGGAACAAAAATAGCCGCTCCTGTGGAACGGCTCTTTTCTGCTTTAGTTGTTTATTTAGCTTTCACTAATGCTAATTAAACTAAAACAGCCTATGCTTTTAACTTTCTGATCTCTTTTAACAATTCTTCGTACCTTCGTTCAAGTTCGGTTTTTTCTTCTATATTTGTACAAATCGAGAGCTGACCAATCAATTCAGTTATTTCAAATTCACGTTTCAGTAGTATTTCTTCGTTTGCCTGCTTTTTTATTGGCTTTTCTCCCGACTCCTTGAATTCTTGATAGCTCCCTTCAAACCACTTCGCATATGGCGGATCTAGTTCTAAAACATGTGTCCCTGTGCTATTCATTAGCTTTCTATCATGAGTAGCAAGAATAAATGTTCCCGGGTATGCTGAAAGAACGTCTTCTAACGCTTCTCTTGTAAACACATCCAAATAATTGGTTGGCTCATCAAGCAACAAAAGATTATAATCATTCAAGAATAGTTTGGCTAAAGCGGTTTTCATCTTTTCTCCCCCACTAAGCACTTTTACCTTTTTGAACACTTCTTCACGCTTAAAAAGAAGTCTAGCTAATATGGTCCTCACCCAAGTCTCATCGTACAAGCTATTCTCCATAACGTTTTCTAAAATGCTTTTTTCTTCATCTATAATGTTCACGTGCTGATGAAAATAACCGATTTTCAGTTGTTTTGATTTTTCAATTCTCTCATGACCCCTGTAGATTTCTTCTAATAGCGTTGATTTTCCGGTGCCATTTTTACCTGCTAACACGACTTTCATTCCAGGTTTTATGGCAAACGACAAATCGTTAAACAACTGACGTTCTCCGAAAGCAATCGAAAGTTCCTTTATAGCCAACACCTGTTTGCCATGAATCACAGAGAACCGTTGAATATCAAATTCGATGTTTGGACGCTCTTTCGGCTTTTCTTTTTGATTCAGCATTTCAATTCTCTTTTCAATGACCTTCGAACTTTTCTCTAATGATTTTCGTGCTCCCTTAACTTTACCTTTCCCTAATTTCGCTTCACTATAGGACATGCGTGCAGGTTTATCTTTTAATGATTTCGCTTTAGATGATAGATTAACGGCAGATTTTTGGAGTCTTGTTTTTTCATTCTTATATTGTTCATACTCAAATTGCTGGCGTTCTTGTTTCTTTTCTTTTTGAAGGAGATATTCTGAGTAATTTCCTTGATAGGTGGTAAAGCTTTCTTGATCCAGTTCTATGATTTTTGTGCACACCATATCCAAAAAAACTCGGTCATGCGATACGAGCAATATCGCGCCATGATGATGGTTCAAAGCTTTTGCCAGCTGATCCATCCCGTCAATATCGAGATGGCTGGTCGGTTCATCTAAGAACAGAATGTCAGGCTTTTGTTCAAGAGCTGCTGCAATCTGGGCACGCGTTCGTTCTCCGCCGCTCATCGTTTCAAATTTCTTCCCCTCCAAGTTCCACATACCTTCACTTTTTGAAGTGATTCTATGCGCAGTTTCTTCAAACTGATTCACTACACTGAATGTCCCGTAATGCTGTACGGTTCCACAATCGGCATCCTCCATATTTGTCAGCAGCTTTAAGAACGTTGATTTGCCCGTTCCGTTTAATCCTACTAATCCAACTCGATCTTGTTTAAACAGCTGCAATCTATCTCTTTGTTTCAGAATCAATTTTCCTTTATATGATTTTTCAAGTCCGTTCGCGTCTAATAAAAGCATAAAAAAACCTCCCGTTTCACTAGAGAGGTCTGCCCATGCCAAATATTCGCCTAAAAAGCCACAAATAAGAAAGCTTTTTAACAACAAAAAAACAGGCATATCGTTACGTCCAAAAATGGGCAGAGAAATCCTATCTAGCGTTCTACTTTATTATTTCAAGTAAATGGCTAAAGATAAGATTAGTTGCGCATTGGACGTTACACCTGTTCCTTCCATTATTTTTCTAAATTGTAAGCGATAACGCAACAGAACGTCAAGCCTCATAATCATCATTCCTGCACCCAATTTAAGTTTACCTTACGCCGATTCTCTCCTGCTCTATGGTCTTTGAGCATTCGGATAAACAACAAGCCTTTTCGGTAAAACGCCTGAACAGGTTCAGGATGCACTTTTACAGGTAGGGTAATCTCACGCTTAAATTCACCAAGTTGAAATTCCTCCTGATTTACTTTATAGGACTCGAGCACAATAGATAGTTTCCCCTGCACTGTCAGCTTTACCGAATCTACGAAAACATCGACATCCTCTGTCCGATTGAGTCCAGGCAATGCTAAGACACAGCAAATTTCCTGTGCGGTTTCATAGATATTGCAAAGGGGTGTTTCGTTTTCCTGCCTTACTTCCGGCTCCTGCCTTTGCCCTTGTGATGGTGTGAAAAATTGATCTCCAAAGTATTGGTCGGCCATTCGTTTCCAGTCCATCATTTGTTTCCATGTATCCATCCCATTCACCTCTTATGAAGGCGGCCCTAGAGGAACTGAAGGAGCATCAGGATCAGGTATTAGAGGTGCAGGGCCTGTAAAACCGCCTGTGTTAAATAATTGCGAGACCGGTTGAATGACACCAGCACTTCCAATCTGGAGTACAGAGGAGTTTTGAATGCCTTCTACCTTAAGCTGTTGGATAACAATCGTTTGGCTTACAAATAAGTTCATTCCTCTTCCTCCTCACCATCTTGATAAGGATTAGTCATAAAATTCCTGATATGTTTAACCCTTGATTGCAAACTCATTTGTTGTACAGAGCCGATATGAAGAAGGGCTGAGCTGGAAATCCCTATAATATCGACTTTTCCTACTCTAATAAAAGGATTGGCATGAAAAGTCTTTTTAATATTGATGACAGGACAGACAGGAACAGTCACTTCTTCTGAAAAAATACTATATTTATTTAGACTGATATCAAATGTCCCAAACTTTGTGCTTTCTCTTTGAATAGCAAGAGCCGCTGAATAGCATTGAATCTTTTCCGTATCCCCAGTTTGGAAAACAGCGGATAAATCCAATGAATTTACTTTCACCTCGTCTACTACTGATGTTCTGTACATAGCTCACCTCTAGAGTGGAACGAGTGATGTACCTAAAACTAATGATTCAGGAGGCGTATCAAAGGCAGAACCAAGGCTGATACAATCGGTATCTCCTATTAAAACGACTGAAGATAATCCGACCCCGACAATATAGATGCTTCCGACAAACAATTCATGATTGGTCACGTGGAAGTTCAGTTTGATCACCTCCTGTAGACTGTGAATCTTTTAAATGACCAATAAATGTCTCAATACCTCTATAAATATCTTCTTTCGTCCTTTGGAGAATATCTTTTCTTCCCTTCTCATCTTTTGGTTCGTATTTTGTTAAATAATGTTTAATTCTTCCTGGAACCTGACGTTGAACATCTTCTAAAATAAAAATGCGATACGATTCTTCCAACGGTACATTCGTCTTGGATTCAAGTGATTTTAAATAAACAGGAGCTTCTTTAACAAAAAACTCATCCATTGCTTTTATCATTTCACGGTAGTTTGGGTTTTCGATAACACTTCGCTGCATTTGCTGCGGCATTTGAACGGTATTCTGACCGACATTAAACTGCTCGATCAAGTCTTTGCTGTCGGCCGAATTGCCCGTTCCAATATGAAGTGTACCTTCTAATTTTTCTATCTTTAACTGTTCAAACTTGTATTCTACCGTTTGTGGTTTGGATGATAACTCATTAACCTGTCTTTTGAGAGCTTTTATCTGTAACTCCATTTCCTTTAACTTCTCATTTTGCTCTTCTATCATCTGTTTCATCTTACTTATATAATAGTTATTCTCTTCATGCATACAATCATCTCCTTAGTAAGATGTATGCCTTCTTCCTAAGGAATTTGCATGGAGATCAAAAATTTGTAGCATTGTTGCTGTCATTAACATCTGGGTCTTGCGTATACGTAACGTTATAGCCGTTCTGCACGCGAAGATTATCACCCGTGTTGAACGAACCTGCACCTGCATAAGTTTTGGCATAACTGACCGGGCAGATGGTCTGGACGTCACCGATATGAAAAACGGCACCGCTTGATATTGAGTTGACGGCAATCGATCCTACGATAGCTGGCATACACGCTCATCCCTTTTTTAATTACTCCTCTTATACTATGCATCCGCCCAACTTCTTGTGCGTAACAGCTCCATTCACCTTTAGGCTTCTACCTACATAAGCTGTATGTAAAGGACGACGTCACACTCGTTGGATTGTATGTAATGGAAAGGGGAGGTGAGAAAGTGCCCTGTTTAATTGTTGCACCGATCAGCATAAATGCAGCAGAGGGAGTTGTTAACTTCGGTGATACTTTAGTCATTAATCCTAAGTCAACAGGTAAAGGGTATAACGGAGCTGGCGGCGGAAATACAGGGAACTTCATTCAAACAATCTCAGTCATCAGTGCCACAAATACACTGGACCCTGATGTATTCGATTCTAACAATGCCGGTAATGCCTAGGAGGTGTTGTGGATGTTTGGAAAAGGGCCGCTGCCTTTTTTTAATAACCGTAATATGGATGACTGGCTAAAATCGTTTGATGAGTTTGTGAACAAAGGAATCACTCAATTTGAGCAATATGCAGATCGATTAGCATTTGAAGTGGATACCGAAGAAACACCAGAGAATTACAAGATCTATGCGAATTTAAAGGAATATAAGCCGGAAGATATTCAAATAGAAGTTGTAAATCAAGGACTGCAGATCAAGGCTCAAAGAGACGAAATTCAATCGATGAAAAATAAAAAAACGGGTCATTTTCAAGAAAGAAAAGCAACGAAACGAACGGAACGTTTTGTACAGCTTCCTTTTGTGTTTCGAAATGAAGATGTGAATGCCCAATACAATAACGGAATCCTAATGATTACCGTGAACAAAAATGATGGGGATATGGTGAATCCAACCATTCCGATCGAGGTTTCAGAAGATACTCCAAATGGTGATTTTGAAGAATAAAAAATAGAGGCCCTCTTTCATTGAGGAGCCTTTTTCTTTTTCTCTCCTGCCTTTACAACAAAAAAGCATGTTATACTTTTTAAAAATGAGAGGAGTTTTTTTATGCAAAATAAAATCATTTTAGTAACAACCGATTCATTTGGTACTGGCAATGATCCTGCTCTTGGTGAAAATGTAATGGAAACGTATTTTACTGTATTAAAGCAACAATCCGATCTGCCGGCTGCAATCTTTTTTATGAACCGTGGCGTATATTGTCTCACTGAACAATCTCTTTGTTCCCTTCACTTAAAAGAGATCGAAGAAAAAGGCGTTAAAGTGTTCGGATGTAAAACCTGCGTGGATCATTACAATGTGGAAAATGAACTTGCAGCTGGAGAAATTTCAGGAATGGCGCATTTCGTTGAACTCTCCGCTAAATACGAAGTGATCACGATCGCGTAATACATACTGCATGAAAAAGATATGGATCGAATAAGTCCATCCTTTTTCAACAAAAAAACGCACACTCCTCTTCACATGTGGGGTGCGCGTTTTCTTTATATTATCGGCGTTCTTCTTTAATGACTGTTTTTTCGCGGTGTGTTGGTTCCTCTCTGATTACGGTTTCCCTTTGAACAGGTTCTTTCTTAACTAAGAACAAGCGCTTAAGCAGCATTCCAACTACCCCATAAACGATGATTGCAATGATGGTAGACAGTTCTAGGATAAAACCGTTGTTCAGTTCAATATTCGGGAAAATGGCTGCAAAAGGAAGTAGAAGCGGTTGACTCAAACCGTAAATAAGCTGAACAAATGCTGCTCCTTCATTTGCGTTAAACAATTGAAAGACGAATCTTAAAACTAAAATAAGCTGTATAATGCCAACGATAAACGAAATAATTGTTGCAGGTACGGAACGTCTCATAGCAAATCCCTCTTTTCATTAGATTTGCTTTTAACATACCCGTAAATTCCGTAAATTAAGCATTGGTCGTTCGTTCGCACTTGTTATCGTATTGCATAAGCCAGTCTTTAGTGAAATCCACTAAATTCTTTTGTGGGATAAGACGGCAATCCGCTAAGCCTATCTTCCCTTTTAGCACCGGATGACCTCCTTCTTCATATGCCTTTCCAATCTCTTCAAACAGTTCCTCTCTGTATGAGATTTGGGTAAAGGTCTTCCATATCTTTTCCTCGCCATTATACAAAGGTCCGCCATTCTCTTCTGTTTTTGAATGTGGTAAACGGTGCTCAGCTAAATGCATCGTTGTATTGGAATCATAGCCTGTTCCTAATAAGAGAATGTATCCATTAAGGTCGTACATTTTTCCTATAGGTGACTGGTCGCCTAGTCCGAAATCCAGAGAATGATCCTTAATGATGTCCTCTTTATATTTTCCCCATGCAGCAAACGAATCAGTGGGATGATTACTTCTTATTACTTCAGGGAACGTCCGGAAAGCTTCAACAATGGCTCCCATAAAATAGGTAGGCGTTATTTTCGGATCAAATGCAGGCATCTCATCTCGTATAACGGGCCACCATTCCTTTGGCACAGGCGGATTCTCCCAGCCTGCAGGGTCTGAATAGTGTGCCGTATGTGTCGGCATCACAAGTGTTCCCTCTTCTGTTACGATATCCATTAATGCTTGTACGACCGCGACAGGTCCGCCGACCACCCATCCGAGTGATTTTAAGCTGGAATGAGTGATTATCGTCATTCCTTCTTTTACACCAAGATTTCTTAAGTCTTTAGTTAATGATGTTCTTGTTTTTGGAAAATCCGTTTGTAGCTCCATAACTCTCACTCTCTTCAAAAAATTTAAGACTTTTTTCATTATAACAGGCGTATGGTATTTTTTGGTCATGATTGTTTGACCTCATTTCCTCATAAGAAAAAGCCCTCTTAAGAAAGAGGACTTTATCGACTTATGCCGCTGCATGTTCACGATCGTGAGGATGGTTCTTTTTTTGTCCGATACTAATGCCTGTGTATGCCAATAAAAGTGTGAACATCGGCGACAGCCAAAGGAACAAAGCAAATGGCATGTATTCAAGAACCGATACCCCTAAAGTAGATGCGAAGAATGCACCACTTACACTCCAAGGTACAAGTGGGTTAACGAGAGTTCCCCCATCTTCCACTGTTCTTGATAAGTTCTTTAAGGGAACGCCTGACTTTACGTATGCATCCTTTAACGCCTGGCCTGGTAAAAGAATAGACAAGTACATCTCACCTGCAAGCAAGTTAATTCCTACAGAAGACGCTAATGTCGTAGCAATAAGCTTCCCTGCTTTTTGGGTGGTGTTTTTAACCGCCGCAAATAATAGATCAAACAATCCAAGCGCTTGTATAACGCCTCCCAGCCCTAACGCAATAAGAACTAGTGAGATTGACCACATCATAGACAACAGGCCGCCTTTGTTAACAATGCTATCTACCGTCGCATTTCCAGTTTCCATCTGAAGTCCATTTTGCATAACATTCATCACTTTTTGTACTGTTAAATCTGGTACTAAGAAAAATGAAACAGCGATTGATACGATAACACCTGTTAATAAAATAGGAATGATCGGCAGCTTCCGAAACGCAAGAACAAGAACAACAATAGGTGAAATTAATGTTAAGAGATGAATCGGAAACTCACTAGAAAGGATCGATTGAATTTGTTGAATCTCCCCAAGATTAGAGCTTCCTGTTCCTTTACCTCCTAAAATAAAGAAGACGATCGCCGTTATTCCGAATGCCGGTACTGTCGTCCACATCATATGGCGGATGTGTTCAAACATATTAACACCTACAACACCTGGAGCGAAGTTCGTTGAGTCGGATAGAGGTGACATTTTATCACCAAAACACGCTCCAGATACAACCGCTCCCGCTGCCAGTGCTGGATTTACGCCAAGCACATGGGCGATCCCCATCAATGCCACTCCAACCGTACCAACTGTTGTAAACGAACTTCCCGTAAACGACGATACGATTACAGTAATCAATAAGGCACTGACTGCAAACCACTCAGGCTGAATGATGTCCATTCCGTAAAAAAGCAATGTTGGAACAGTACCGCTTAACATCCAGCTAGCAATCACGAGTCCAACCGTTAAAAGAATCATAATAGGCTGCAGACCAGAGACAATTCCATTAAATATACCTTTCTCAATCGTTTTCCAGCTTGCGCCAAATGCCGCTCCAACTGCAGCTAATAAAACTAAACAAGCCAACAGTGGAATATGAGGTTCTACCTTTATATAAACCAGACTAGTGAACATAACAGCGAAAATCGCCGCGAATACTACTAGTGCAATGGGCAAAGAAATTTGTTTTTTCATGATGAAATCTCTCCGTTCGTTTTTTTATCGCTATATCACTTACACACTTAAACGCTTTTATGCGTTGAAGTATAGCGGTAACTGTTTTTCATGATAAAGGACTTTACAGATGCTGTCAACATCTGCAGAATGGTAAATTACAGGAGAAAACGTAGTTGGAGGTTATCAACTGAGCACTGTTCCGAATAATTCCACGTTATCCTCAATTTATCCCACGTTATTTTGGATTTATCCCACGTTATTTCAATTAATTCCACGTTATTTTGGATTTATCCAATTTTCGACATACATCGACATCCCTCCCATCACATAAAAAAAGAGTGAAGGCACATTGACCTTCACTCCTTTATAGCCTTTTTACCGTCCACGTCTTGCAAAATCCACAAACCTAAACTTATCTAGACGGTGCCGCGATTCAGTATACTGAAAAAGACTAGCATCCTCTAAATACACATAGTTTTTTACTGCCACAATATGCTGAAACCCTTTTAAGTCAAGCAAACGTTTATCTTCTTCCGTTGCGTCCACAACTACAATTTCCTTTTTGGCAAAGCTGATTTTCAAACCAAGTTCTTTTTCCAGATAAGCGTAGATCGATTTTTCTGCTACCTCTTTAGACAGGGAATGGACGTACTTTTTCAAGAAGTAGTCTTTGTCTAAAATGATCGTCTCTCCGTCAATTTGTCTTGAACGAAGCACTTTCCAGATCAAGTCTTTAGAATCAGCTTGAAGTTGCTGCTGCAAAAATCCGTCAGGCTCTATTAATCCAAAATCATGAACGGTTGTTACACTTTCTTTGCTCATAGACTCTGATAGTTCCTGAAAACTGACTAAACCAGAAACAGGAAAGCTGAACTTATTTGCTTCAAGTACGATAGATCCTTTACCGCGAATTTTTTGAATAAATCCATTTTGCGATAATAAGTTCAACGCTTTTCTTACGGTTTCTCTTGATGTTTCATAACGGTCCGCAAGTTCGTGTTCTGAAGGAAGCTGGGTGTTCGCCTGCAGGATTCCTTCTTGAATTTGTGTGGAAAGCTCTTGATAGATTTCTTTAAATTTGTTTTTTCGCATCATTATTCACCATGCTTATTGTAGCATTATTTTTTCAAGTGAAATACGACAGATTCATATGGTCTCATTGTAAAAGCAGAAAAATTCTTTGGCGCGGAATCATAATTACCGATCAGTACGTTTGATTGATAACCTTCGACAGCTATATTTTCTGGCAGCTTAAACTTGGTTTCTTTTCCATAAAAATTATTGACGACAAGCAGCTTTTCACTCTGATCACCGTTTCGTATAAAAGCAAAAATGTCAGGATGGTCCTTTAAAATAAGCTCATAATCCCCGTATGTTATGATATCCAGTTCTTTTCTGAGCCCGTTTAATTTTTGATAATGATAAAAAATGGAGTCGACATTCTCTACAGCTGCTTCCGCATTTATTTCTTTATAGTTATCAGCAACCGGTATCCATGGTTCTCCTGTTGTGAAGCCTGCATTCAAATGATCATTCCACTGAACAGGGGTACGGGAATTGTCTCGTGATTTATGTTTTAAAATGTCTAGAATGTCTTCTTCACTGCGCCCTTCGTCTTTTAACAGCTTGAACATGTTCAATGACTCCACATCACGATATTGATCGATTGAATCAAACTTCGGATTTGTCATACCGAACTCTTCACCTTGATAAATGTAAGGTGTACCTTGCATCATGTGAATGGTTGTTGCGAGCATTTTGGCCGACTCTATCCGATACTCCCCGTCGTCACCATAACGGGAAACGATTCGAGGCTGATCATGATTACACCAGAAAAGGGCATTCCAGCCTCCTCCTTTATGCATTTCAACTTGCCAAGTAGATAGAATCTCTTTTAGCTTCAAAAAGTCAAAGTCTGCTACGCTCCACTTTTCTCCGTTCGGATAGTCCACTTTTAAATGATGAAAATTAAAGGTCATGCTCAGCTCGTTTCGATCTGGATTCGTGTACTTCACACAGTGATCAATCGTGGTTGAAGACATTTCTCCTACCGTCAGCACATCATATTTTGAGAAAACTTCTCTGTTCATCTCTTGCATATATTCATGCACACGCGGACCATCCGTATAAAATTTCCGTCCATCACCAGGTGCTACAGAACCATCATCATTTGGAAACTTTTGATTTTTAGAGATTAGATTAATAACATCCAGCCGGAATCCATCTACTCCTTTATCAAACCAATAGTTCATCATCTCATAAACCTTCTGACGAACCTCTTTGTTTTCCCAGTTCAAATCAGCTTGCGTCACATCAAACAAGTGCAGGTAATATTGCCCGGTTTCTTCATCTAATTTCCATGCAGAACCACCAAATTTAGAAACCCAGTTAGTCGGCTCTTCCCCGTCAATCGGATCCCTCCATATATAAAAGTCACGGTACGGATTATCTATAGAAGATTGAGACTGTACAAACCAATCATGCTCTGTACTCGTATGGTTGACTACGATATCCATGATGATCTTCAAGTCTCGTCTATGTGCTTCTGTTAATAAACGATCAAAGTCTTCCATCGTTCCATACTCTTCAAAAATCTTGTAATAATCACGGATGTCATAGCCGTTGTCCCGCTGCGGTGAATCATAAATGGGAGTTAGCCAGAGCACATCCACTCCAAGATTTTTTAAATAATCCAGCTTATCAATAATTCCTTGAATGTCACCTGTTCCGTTTCCGGTTGTATCATTAAAGCTTTTTGGATAGATCTGATAAACTACCGACCTTTTCCACCATGGTTCTTTTTTCATACTTTTTCACCGCCGTATTCATAGTCTTAGTCTTCCATTGAAAACAACCGGAGTATGGCAAAAAAGCCACCCGGTTGCTGTTTTATTTCAGTTTTTTTACTTTTGCATAGAAAAACGTTAATAAGAATGGTACTACGAGCACGATTCCCATTCCGATAAAGAATGCTCCCCAGCTGCCTGGCAGGATGGAAAGGAATCCTGGTATACCGCCAACACCGATAGAAGATGCGCGGACTCCTGCAATCGTAATAACAATCCCTGCTATTGCAGAGCCAGTCATAGCAAAAATAAACGGATATTTAAATCGCAAGTTCACCCCGAACATCGCTGGTTCAGTAATTCCTAAATATGCGGAAAGTGCTGATGTACCTGACAAGCCTTTAAGCTTTTCATCACGTGTGGCAAAGAACATAGCAAGTGCTGCAGAACCTTGGGCGATGTTAGAAAGTGCAAGCATTGGCCACAGAAACGTTCCTCCTGTATTGGATATCAGCTGCAAATCCACCGCCAGAAACGTGTGATGCATTCCTGTTACAACGAGTAACGAGTAGAAACCGCCATAGATCAACCCGCCTAACCATGCAAAGTTATCAAAGATAGCAACAAAAAATTCTGTAATCGTATTACCGATCGTAAATGTGATCGGACCGATGACAATAAAAGCTAAAAATCCTGTTACTAATAAAGTAATAGGTGCTACAAGTAATAATTGCAATGCATCAGGAATACGTCTTTTCAAAAAGATCTCAATTTTCGCCAACACATAAGAAGCGATCAGCACAGGCAATACTTGGCCTTGATACCCGACCTTCTCAATCGTTAACCCAAACAAGTTCCAAGTTGGAATGTCTTCAGCTTTCCCGTAATCCCAAGCATTAAGAAGCCCCGGATGAACGAGCATAAGTCCTAGAACAATACCTAGTAATGGACTGCCTCCGAATTTCTTCACAGCTGACCAGCCGATTAATCCAGGCAAAAACACGAAAGCGGTATTGGCAATCATGTTGATGATGTCAGCGAAATCCTTCCAATTTTGATGCACATCAATAAACGCCTTCTCGTCATAAAAGATGCCTGGCCCTGTGAGAATATTGTTAATCCCCATTAATAGACCGGCTGTAACGATCGCAGGCAGAATCGGAATAAAAATATCAGCTAACGCTTTAATCGCACGCTGCAAAGGATTTAGCTTCTTACTCGCTTCATCTTTAATGTCTTCTTTAGAAGCACGACCTGAACCTGTAATATCGATAAATTCGTTGTATACCTTGTCCACTGTACCTTGTCCGATAACCACTTGATATTGACCATTCGCAGAGAACGAACCTTTTACAAGATCAACGTTTTCCAATGCTTCCTTGTCTACTTTTCCTTCATCTTTTAAGGCTAAGCGAAGTCTTGTAACACAATGTGTTGCAGCAGAAATGTTATCTTTTCCGCCTAGAGCTTCAACGATTTGCTCAGCGGATTCGCGGATTTTGCTCATCACTATTCCCTCCTAGGAAACCGTTTCCATTATTTTAAATAAAAAAGGACCTACGAATCGTATACCCTTAAATATCTTTTAATAAAAACAAACACACTAACCTAAAGCGTTTTCATTTTCATGATCCTAACAGAAACTTGTATATACATATTATGAATTTAATTTAACCTGTATATACAAATAAGTCAACTAACACCTTTCCGATGGCGATATTTACCTGTAACCACAACTTTTCCTTTTCTGATTTTCTTTTGCTATAATCTGTTACAGAGAATGGATCAAAAAGGAGATAAGATGATGTCACCAAAAAAAGTACTTACAATTGCAGGTTCTGATACAAGTGGAGGAGCAGGAATTCAAGCAGACTTAAAAACTTTTCAAGAGCTAGGCGTTTATGGCATGACTGCCTTGAACGTAGTAGTTGCTCAAGATCCCCATCGCGACTGGTTTCATGAAGTATTTTTGCTGCCTCTTGACCTGTTCCGTTCACAGTTAGAGACTGTCGTTTCAGGTATTGGGGTAGATGCATTAAAAACAGGAATGCTTGCATCTGTTGAGGTAATCCAAACAACAGCTGAATGGATTGAAAAGCACAACCTTCAAAATGTAGTCGTTGATCCAGTGATGGTTTGTAAAGGCGCAGAACCGCTTCACCCTGAGCTAGCTAGTACTTTGCAAAACGTACTTGTTCCAAAAGCAACTGTTGTAACACCCAATTTATTTGAAGCTGCACAATTAGCAGGGATGGAACCGATCACGACAGTGGAACAAATGATGGAAGCAGCTCATAAAATTCAGGCTAACGGTGCCAAATATGTGGTCGTTAAAGGCGGCGGAAAGCTGGATCATGAAAATGCAGTTGATGTGCTATATGATGGAAACGAATTTGAAGTGTTAGAATCAGATCGAATTGAAACGACGTGGACGCACGGAGCTGGCTGTACATTCTCTGCTGCCATCACAGCTGAACTTGCAAAAGGAAAACCCGTTCGAGAAGCGATTTTAACAGCAAAAGATTTTATTACTGAAGCGATAGCAGCAGGTTTTGAGTTAAATCAATACGTTGGACCAACTTGGCATGGCGCTTATCGAGACAAACTAAATAATTAGCATATAGAAGGAGAGACTGATATTTAGATCAGCTCTTCTTTTTGTTTCAACAGGCATATCATACACGCAATTGAATGATTTGAATTATAATAAGTACATCTCGTTTACAGGAGAGTGAAGGTATGCAACACATACAAGCTCATGAGGTCCAATCCGCTTTGGATCACTTTATCGGAAAAGAACTTTATTTACATTTAGAAACTACAAATGGCGCTTATGCCAATCACAATAATGATCGTGTACTAACGGTCAATGCCTATATCCGAAACGGGAAAGTAACTCCTTTGTCAGGAAAAATCATGGGTAACGGTCCATTTCGGGTCGGGTTAAAAATTGAACTAGGTTGGATATATGCTGAAGGACTCACTCACTGGGAGATTGACTCAGAAGGACGTCTGCTTTTAGCTGGTCATGATCATGAAGGGCGTTTAGCTGTAGCCCTTCAACTAAGCTCTTCCCCATTTGATGTGTAAAGGAGAAATTCAATTATGAACAATCACTTATTAGTTATCTTCCCTCACCCTGATGATGAAGCATTTGGCGTATCAGGAACGATTGCACAACATACGAAAAAAGGATTGCCAGTAACGTATGTCTGCCTTACACTCGGACAAATGGGCAGAAACATGGGAAATCCCCCTTTTGCAACACGTGAGTCCCTGCCTCTTATCCGGTTAAAAGAGCTTGAGGATGCTTGCGAAGCTGTTGGAATTACTGACTTGCGTCGATTTGGCCTTCGTGATAAAACCATTGAATTTGAAGACGAGAAAGTTCTGGCTGAGCGATTCCTTACAGTTATAAAAGAAGTAAACCCTGCGACTCTTATCACGTTTTACCCAGGCTATAGTGTGCATCCCGACCATGAAGCCACTGGAAGAGCTGTCGTTCGAGCTGTTCAGAGCTTGCCCGAAAATGAACGCCCAGAGCTGTTATGCGTAGCTTTTGCCAAAAATTCAGAAGAAGATCTCGGCGCTCCGCACATCGTGAATGATGTGTCTGATGTCTTTGAAGAAAAAATGAACTGTATTAAGGCACATAAATCTCAAACCCAGTGGCTTGTTGATAGTGTAGTAGAAAAAGATCCAAAGATGCTCGCATGGGTACAAAATGAAAGATTCTGGCGCTATCCAGTGTAATCAATACTTGAATTCGGGATCCAATAGGGTTTCGGATTCTTTTTTATGCTGTAATACTTGAATTTTCTAAAAAATGTGCAGATCCATGTGGCATTTTTCTCCTATTGTGGTATACTAAATGTAACAAATCGTTCACATTTTAGACGCTATATTGTCAAAATTGTAAGCGCAATCAATACTTCAAGGGGTTGATCAGTAATGGATGTTTTTATGGTTTATTTGTTTGTAGCGACAGCGACACCGTTATTTTTATGGAATGATAGTCGCAAGCTCGCACTCTGGCAAACACCGTTCATCGCCCTGTTATGGACTTACGTTATTTTATTCATGGCATATGACAGCTTAAGTTTATTTGTTCATAGTTTCTTCATAACGGTGTTTATCGCGAACGTAATCTTCGCTCACTATGCAGCTTATATTGTTTGGGGACGCCCATATCTTGCAAAACGTAAAATGGAAAAAGCCAAATATTAATCTAAAATATAGATTCCCTCTATACTTGTAGAGGGGATTTTTCATTTTATGGGAAAAACCACTAAAAAATTCTTCCATATATCATGTCTCATTCCTCTCTCATCCCCCCTCACCCGCTATGGCGTATATATCTCTATTTCCTTCCGTTTTCTTCACTTTTTGCCCATTTTCTACACTATCTCACCACTTCCTGTTGCCTTGGAATTCAGCCATGTTATACTCAGTAACGTTGAATTTTTGAACCGGCCTAATAAAAAGATTAAGCAAAAAACAGGAGTGATTAACACCAATAATGGATGTAAACGAAACAGCTACTAAACGTATTGTTATAAAGATTGGAAGCAGCTCATTAACGAGCCGGCTTGGAGATATAAGCCGACGAAAATTAGAACGGCTTGTAGATGAAGTCGTCAAACTAAAAGATGAAGGTCATGAAGTGTTACTTGTTTCATCTGGTGCTGTTGCAGCAGGATACAGACGCCTTGGCTGTCTGAACCGCCCGACAACATTAGCAGAAAAGCAGGCAGCCGCTTCCATCGGCCAAGGACTTCTAATGGAATCCTATTCTGAACGCTTCATCTCACATGGTTATACAGCGTCACAGATCCTGATCACAAGAAGTGATTTTTCAGATCGAGACCGCTATCACAATATCAGAAACACCATCAATGTCTTATTGGATCGCGGAATTATCCCGATCGTCAATGAGAACGATACGGTAACGGTGGAACGCCTAAAGTTCGGAGATAACGACACCCTTTCTGCAAAAGTGGCCGGTTTAGTCGATGCCGACCAGCTTATCATCCTTTCTGATATTGATGGTCTTTATACAGAGGACCCTCGAAAAAATCCGGAGGCGCAGCTTTTAACAAAGGTAAACGAAATCACACAAGAGATCGAGGACTCTGCAGGTGAATCAGGCAGTGAAGTCGGCACAGGCGGAATGCGCTCTAAGATCGATGCTGTTAAAATTGCCATGGCCTCAGGAATTTCCTCTTTCCTCGGTAACGCAACATCATCGAATATCATTCATAAAGCCGTAGCAGGCATCGCGAGAGGAACTTATTTTATTCCTGAAAACAATGAATTTAACCTCGATACAAAACGTCAATGGATCGCGTTCCATTCTGGTCCTGAAGGGGTAATTGTTGTTACGAACAAAGCCAAAAAAGGCATCGATGAACTTAAAAGCCTCTACCCGACAGGAATCCGTTATGTAAGCGGCCGATTCAAGAAAGGATCTGTCGTACGTATTAAAGACCTTGATGGGAATGAAGTCGGACTAGGCGTTTCTAATTATTCATCAAAACAGCTGATTAAAATCAAAGGCTTCACTTCAGACGAATTAACAGATCTTGGTCCAGAAGAGGCTATTAATAACAACGATTTAGTCTGCCACACACGACTGGCAGTACCGATTCACTAAAAATACAATTAAAACAAGTGTTTAAAAATAACAAGGAGGCGTTGGATGAGTACTTTTAACAGTACAACCAAACAAATAAACGTAAAAGAACAGGCAGAACGGGCACAGAAAGCTTCAAAAAAGCTTGCCTTGCTGTCCCAAAAGAAAAAGAATGAAGCTTTACTGACCATTGCAGACACATTGGAAGAACACTCTGCTTTTATAGTAGAAGAAAACAAAAAAGATTTAATAAATGGCGAAGAAAATGGTTTTTCAGATGCTCTCATGGATCGCTTGCGCCTAACCTCTTCTCGTGTAACAGAATTTGCGAACGGCTTGCGCGAAGTGGTCGAGCTGGATGACCCTGTCGGAGAAATTTTATCAGACTGGACCTTAGAGAATGGGTTAAAAGTAGAACAAGTACGCGTTCCGCTCGGTGTAATCGGAATGATCTACGAAGCCCGTCCAAACGTTACAGTCGATGCAACAGGTCTCGCTTTAAAATCCGGGAACGCTATCGTACTTAAAGGCGGGTCAAACGCGATTCATTCAAACTCTGCGATCGTATCTGTCATTCATAAAGCACTTGGAAACACTCAAATTCCAGAGGATGCCGTTCAATTTATTGCTTCAACCGATCGTGAAGCAGCTGGACAGTTATTTACGATGAAGGAACACATTGATGTTCTCATCCCAAGAGGCGGTGGAGCGTTAATCAAAACGGTTGTGGAAAATGCAACAGTACCCGTCTTGGAAACTGGTGTAGGTAATTGCCACACCTACGTGGACCAGTTCGCGGATGTTGAAAAAGCACTATCAATCATGGAAAACGCCAAAACAGACCGCCCTGCAGTATGTAATGCAGCCGAGACGTTCATCTTTCACGAAGCGTGGCTCCAGCAACATAAAGATAGAGCTCAGGCACTTTTTGAGAAGCATGATATCGAAGTGCATGGTGACGAAAAAGCAGCAGAATTCTTTCCCGATGTTATTCCAGCTACCGAAACAGATTGGGCGGAAGAGTATTTAAGCCTTGCTGTAGCTGTAAAAGTGGTAAGTTCCGTAGAAGAAGCAGTGGAACATATTGAGTGCTATGGAACAAAACATTCAGAAGCTGTGGTAACAGAAGACAGTAAGACGGCACTGCATTTCCTTAACGGAGTCGATGCGGCCGCTGTTTACCATAATGCTTCAACGCGCTTTACGGACGGCTCAGCGCTTGGATTCGGTGCAGAGATCGGCATCTCTACACAGAAGCTTCACGCTCGCGGGCCTATGGGGTTACCTGCATTAACAACAATTAAATACCGAATGACTGGCGATGGCCAAGTGAGGTAAGGATATTCGGAAAGCAGTTGGAAAGCAGTCCTTAAATGGGCTGTTTTTTTGTGACTTTTTAATTCAACAAAATGCAAAATAGACGGCTCTCGTCACACGAGAGCCCTCCAAATTAAACAATTTTTATATAAAAAAGCCTCCTGCTTATCAAGCAAGAGGCTTCCTTATTAATGACTGCCATGTTCCTCAGACTCATGACTGCCGTCTTGGTTCTCAGTTTTCGGGGCGTCGTGCTTATCATGCTTAGCATGACCAGCAGACATGACCCAAACAGAACCGATGACGATGACGATTGCCACGAATGCGCCAAATAGTACGTTCCCTATTTGAATACGTCCGCTGAATCCGCCCTTTCTCGAATTCTCCGTCACGTGCATGAACATCAATAGCTGCAGGGCAGCCTGCAAAAACGCAAATCCAAAGATAATGATTAAGATCCAAGTAACGGATAAATCCGTTCCCAATGCAATCCATAAGGCGAAAAGGGTGAGCACAATAGAAAGAACGAATCCGATTAAATGCTTCCACGGAAATCCGCCGTGTTCTGTAGCCGCAGATTTATTAGCCATGCTGCATCACCATCCCCATCAAATAAACGGCTGTAAAGATAAAGATCCATACGACGTCTAAAAAGTGCCAGTAAAGACTGGAGATGAAAACTTTTGCCGAAGTGGCTGGAGTTAGACCTCGACGAGCCACTTGAATCAAGATCATGATGACCCAAAAGATACCGAACGTTACGTGGGCACCGTGAGTACCTACCAAGACAAAGAATCCTGACCATGCCGCACTCGTTCCGATATTTGCTCCCTCATGGATAAAGTGTAAGAACTCTTGAATCTCGAAATATAAGAATCCGAGACCTAATCCAAGTGTAACGATCATCCATGTCATTAAGCCTTTTACATTATGGCGGCGCATTTCATGAATCGCCAGTCCACAAGTAAAACTACTTGTGAGAAGCAAAAACGTTTGAATCAAAAGACTCTTGACTTCGAACAGAGCACCAAGAGCTGGACCGTCTGCTATACGGTGTGTTAATACCATATACGTTGCAAACAACGTTGCGAACAATGCAATTTCTGCCCCTAGGAAAATCCAGAAACCGAGGATGTTTAATCTCCCCGTTTCTGAACGATACTCTAAAGGCGTGTTGGGGTCGTGTGTTTCTGCATGTGCCATTTTTTCACGCCTCCTTAATTAGAAATCTTTTCTGTTTTAATAATTTCTTCTTCACTTACATAATATCCATCGTCATACTCGAATGAGCGGTAGATCAATGTTCCAAATACACCGATGAGTCCGAGTGCACCCATCCACATCCACTCAAATACCATTCCGAATCCAGCGATAAAGAAGAATGACGCCATGATGAACGGTACGCCTGAGTTGCTAGGCATGTGAATCGGCTTAATATCTTTTATCGTTAACTTCTCAACTTTACCTTCTTGTTTCTGTCTCCAGAAGTGATCCAGACTCTTAACTACTGGAATTTTTGCAAAGTTATAGAATGGAGGCATTGCTGATGGAGTTGACCATTCTAATGTACGGCCATTCCAAGCATCTCCATGCGTCTCACGTTTCGCGTAACGGAAGCTGTAGTACATGTTGTATACAAGAATTAAGAACGCAACACCCATCATGAATCCACCGATAGTTGAGACCATGTTCAATGGACCCCAGCCTGATTCTTCACTGTACGTGTATACACGTCTTGGCATTCCATCAAGACCAAGGAAGTATTGCGGGAAGAAACAAATGTTAAATCCGATCGTAAACAACCAGAATACCCATTTCCCGATACGTTCGTTCAGCTTATAGCCGAACATTTTCGGATACCAGTAAACAAGACCTGCGAAACATGCAAACACTGTTCCTGCAATCAGCACATAGTGGAAGTGAGATACAAGGAAGTATGTGTTGTGATACTGATAGTCAGCAGCTGCCATCGCAAGCATGACACCTGTCACCCCACCGATTACAAAGTTCACGATAAATCCTAGTGACCAGAGCATCGGGGTCGCAAATTCAATTTTTCCTCTGTACATCGTAAACAGCCAGTTAAAGATTTTAACCCCTGTCGGAATACCGATCGCCATGGTTGTAATCGAGAATACAGAGTTTACTACTGCTCCTGAGCCCATTGTAAAGAAGTGATGGACCCAAACCAAAAAGCTGTATCCAGCAATTAGAAGCATAGACCATATCATCGCCTTATAACCAAACAACGTTTTTCTTGAGAAAGTAGAGATAATCTCTGAGAACATACCAAACGCTGGTAAAATTACGATATAAACTTCAGGGTGTCCCCATAACCAGAAAAGGTTGGCCCAAAGCATATCCATTCCTTCCCCTTGAAGCGTAAAGAAATGGCTTCCGAACAAACGGTCAAATGTCATTAAAGCAAGTGCTACCGTTAGGATCGGGAAAGCAAAAATGATAATAACCATTGTTACGAGTGATGACCAAGTAAACATCGGCATACGGAATAATGTCATTCCAGGTGCACGCATTTTAAGAATCGTTACAAGGAAGTTAATACCCGTCAGCAATGTACCGATACCGGCAATCTGCAGGCCTAGCAAGTAATAGTTCTGACCAGGTCCCGGACTCATTTCGTTACTTGCGAGTGGCATGTAACTCGTCCATCCTGCTGATGGTGATCCACCAATAATAAACGAGATGTTAAACAGCATTGCACCGATAAAGAACGTCCAGAAACTTACTGCGTTCAAATAAGGATAGGCTACGTCTCGAGCTCCAATTTGAAGAGGAACGACGACGTTTATCAAACCTATCAAGAACGGCATCGCCATGAAAATGATCATGATCGTTCCGTGTGTTGTAAAAATTTCATTGTAGTGCTGTGAATCAAGGAACTTCGCCTCAGGAACCGCGAGCTGAGTACGCATTAATAACGCATCGACCCCGCCTCGGAAAAGCATGAGCACAGCTGAAACAATATACATAATTCCTAGTTTTTTATGATCAACAGTTGTGAGCCATTCTGTCCACAACCACTTCCATTTTTTAAAATAAGTTAGGTAAAACAGAATACCCGCTGTTGTAAGGGCAATAGAAACATCCGCCCCATAAATCAGTGGATCTCCTGTTACGAAAAATTCATCCCATTTCATTATAAAATGCCTCCTCTGTTAATGGGCATGTGAATCCCCATGAGACTCCGATTCTTGTTGTTGTTTCTCTTCTTTAAGCTTCTCTTCTTTAAGCTTCTTTCGTTCTTCTTTTGCTTCTTTCGAATGCGGAACTTTCGGCTCGTAGCCTAATCGTTCACGTGTTTTAACTGCATAATCAGCTTCATCAGCATGATTTACCCACTCTAAGTGAGTAGATGAGAAAGTCATTTCCTTTACATGACCAGGAAGCATCAGCTTGTCATACTGCTCCTTCGTTAATTCCGGAGCACCACTTTTCGTTTCATCCGCCCACTTGTCGAAAGCATCGTCAGTTAAAGAATGAACTTCAAAGGTATGATCTGTGAATCCTTCTCCAGTAAAGTTGGAGTTTCTGCCTTCAAACGTTCCCTGTTCATCTGCCTGCAAATAAAGCTCTGTTTCCATGCCCGCCATGGCGTACTTTTGGCCACCTAAGGCTGGAATCCAAAACGATGCCATTGAATCAGCTGATGTTAATTTAAATAGAACAGGTCTGTCTTCTGGGATATGAAGATAGTTAACCGTTTCTATATCCTGTTCTGGATAAGAGAACACCCATTTCCAGTTCACAGATGTTGCATGGATAACTAATGGTTTTTGATCTTTAGTCTCCTCGGGAGGACCCTCTAGAGAATAGATTGTTTTAACTGTTGGTATAGATAGGGCAATAACAATAATAATAGGAATGACCCACCAAATCGTTTCAAGCAAATGACTGCCTTCATTATCTGGATCATAGCCTTTATGATTTTTGTGGTCTCGATACTTATAAACGATAAAAGCAAACAACCCATAAACAACTAGTAAGATAAATGTCATAAAACCAATCGAATACAAAATAAGGTCCTTCTGCTGTTCACCAACAGGTCCCTTTGGATCTAGAACCACCATATTGCTGCAGCCGCTAAGCATAAACACGGCTATGATTACCCCGAATGTTAAAAACGGCTTTAACCGTCGCATCACTATGTCCACCTTCCTCTCTCTATTTAAAGCATTCTTTTAAATGAACTATATTTTTAAACCCTGAATGCATTGTGAAGTATATCACAATGTTTTTCGCACACAAAACAAAAAGTATGAAACCTGTGCCCTCATCATATCAAAACGGCTGATCAAGAAACCTCTAACCATAGAAGTGTCACGAGAATTTCAAATAAAGCTCACAACTTTATCACAACTTCGCCATACAATGTTCACGATTTTGGAAGAGCCTTCTTCTATTGGTAACACGGGATTCTTTTTTTAAAATTTCAGTTTATAATTTGTACCCTATTTGAGGGGCGTTCACACCTTTTTAAGGTCTATTTACAAAATAAAAAAACGATCCCGCTTCAGTGAGCGAGACCGCTTTTTTAAATGATGTCTTAAGCACTTACTTCGACTTGGTTACCATTGTCATTGTAAACGTCTGTATCTAATTGCTTCTGCACTTTACTGGTTAATAATCCAGAGGTCATCGCACCGCTAACATTGACTGCCGTACGGCCCATGTCAATCAATGGTTCAACAGAAATCAATAAACCTGCAAGCGCAATCGGTAGGTCCATAGCGGAAAGCACAAGAATAGCAGCGAACGTTGCACCGCCTCCAACTCCTGCAACACCGAAAGAGCTTAATGCGACTACGACAACTAACATCAGTAAGAAGGACGGTGTTAACGGATCAATTCCAACTGTTGGAGCAATCATTACCGCTAACATGGCAGGATATATTCCGGCACACCCATTCTGGCCGATTGAAAGTCCAAATGATCCCGAGAAGTTTGCAATTCCATCAGACACACCCATACTTTTTTGTGTACGAATCGTTAATGGAAGCGCTCCTGCACTTGTGCGTGACGTAAAGGCAAATGAAAGTACAGGAAATGCTTTTTTCATATACGTAATCGGATTTAATCCCGCAAACGTCAGAAGCAGCAAATGAATCCCAAACATGATCAGCAATGCGACATACGATGCAATAACAAACTTGCCAAGCTTTGCGATTGCTCCCATATCACTTAGGGCTACCGTTTTAGTCATTAATGCAAGTACCCCGTACGGTGTCAAGCGAAGTATCAATGTAACAACGCGCATGATTACGGAATAAAACGCATCCACTATTTTAGCAAAAAGCTCTGCATGTTCTTCTTGTTTTCGTCTCACACCAAGGTAGGCTATGCCAATAAAGGCGGCAAAAACAACAACCGCAATCGTCGACGTAGGTCTAGCTCCTGTAAAATCCAAAAACGGATTTGCAGGTAAAAGTGACAGAATCTGCTGTGGAAGTGTTAAGTCTTTCACTTCTGTAAAAGTACCTTCTAGCTGTTCGCCACGAGCCGTTTCAGCTTCACCTTGTTCAATCTGAACCGCTTCTAGATCGAACGCTACAGAAGTTCCAATCCCTACAACAGCAGCAATCGCTGTTGTACCTATAAGAATTCCGATAATCAATCCGCTTAATTTTCCAATGTTGCCTTTTAGATTCAAACGCGTGAATGCTGCAAGGATTGAAATAAACACGAGTGGCATAACGATCATTTTCAAGAACGTTACATAACCACCGCCAACAAGGTTAAACCATTCTGTAGACTTTGCTGCCACTTCAGAATCAGCACCATAACCATATTGAAGTCCAAGACCAAAGAGAATTCCTAATCCAAGGCCCGTAAATACACGTTTAGAAAAGGAAACGTGCTTTTTTTGCATGTAATACAAAACACTTAAAAGTATAAACATAATAGCAATATTCGATAAAACCAAATAGGTAGTCACCTACAAGTCCCCCCTTTAGTTAACTAAATCAAATTAATACAATTAAACCTATCTGTCAAGTAGGATTAATTTAGGTTAATTTTATAACTCACCTCCTTTTACACAAAAAAGGCCATTTCTTCTCAAATAAAAAGAAATAGCCTTAGTGTATGTGTGCTTCAATTTTTGTGAGTTTATTTAGTTGTGTTTCAGATATATTCTTGTTCCAAAGAAATTATGCGTTTTTTATATGGCATATTCCTATGAGCAGGTGCTAAACTTGCACAAACCACCGGCCCCATCCTTCAAGCCAAAAGTCCCAAATAATCGAAGGACTATTCTCCTGCTCTTCACAATACATTGAGTGAGGGAAGAAAAATGGAATGGGGGTTATTATGTATGACACTTTATGAAACACTTGTAGTGCTTCATGTTATCGCAGCTGTTGCCGGTTTGGGTGCCAGCTTTGCGATGCCTGTTGTATACAAATTTGCAAAAACCGCCAGTCAGGCACAGTTCGTTCTTCATTTGAACAAGAAAATTGAAACCCTTCCGAAGATTGGCAGTTTATCATTGCTTGCAACAGGCCTTCTGCTTGGCGCGTTAAATACTGCGCTCTTTAACGAAATCTGGTATATCTCATCACTTGTGATTTATGCGTTATCCCAAATTATTGTAATTGGCATCATACCTAAAAAACAAAAGGAAATGGAAGACATTCTTGCCTCACATGAGGGCGAGGAACTGCCAGAATCTTTTCGGACTGTCAACAAACAGCTCGATCCATATGTATACCTTCTTCACAGTTTGGCTTTTGTACTCATTTTTTTAATGGTGGTAAAACCGTTTTAACTCCTCATAAAAGCGCTCACTCTTGGACACAATACGGTGTAAAGAGATGAGGAGTGAAAAAACATGTCACGCGGCAAATCATTTGAACATAAAAAACAAGGTCACCCTGGCCGTTTCCCTAATAACACCCTTCAGAACAGACTGGTTCAAAAAAACGATGAAACAGATTCAACGTCACTTGTAACAAAAGAAGCTTTTAAAAACCGGACGGAAGACAACGAATAAGATTGGAAGCACTCTTGGAATATTCATCCTTGGGTGCTTTTTCATTGTCACGATTCTCTCTGCACCTATTGAGTTCTTTCCCCATTCAATACTATAATCAAGAGGGTACAAATTACTGACAGAAATAGGTGTTATATAGATGAGTATTTTAACGGTACAAAACTTAAGCCACGGTTTCGGCGACCGGGCAATTTTTAACGATGTTTCTTTCCGTCTTTTAAAAGGTGAGCATATCGGATTAATCGGTGCAAACGGAGAAGGTAAATCCACCTTCATGAATATTATTACAGGCAAACTTAAGCCAGATGAGGGTAAAGTGGAATGGGCTAAAAAGGTACGTGTCGGCTATCTCGACCAACATACCGTTTTAGAAAAAGGAATGTCGATCCGCGATGCATTAAAGAGTGCGTTTCAGTATCTGCTTGATATGGAAACGGAAATGAACAACATGTATGAAAAAATGGGAGAGTCTACGCCTGAAGAGCTCGAAAAATTGCTTGAGGATGTTGGGGTTATCCAGGATACTCTTACGAATAACGACTTTTACGTGATCGATGCTAAAGTAGAAGAGATCGCACGTGGTCTTGGGCTCGACGATATCGGGCTAGACCGTGACGTTCATGACTTGAGCGGTGGTCAGCGTACAAAAGTCTTGCTTGCCAAGCTTTTATTAGAAAAACCCGAAATCCTTCTGCTCGATGAGCCGACCAACTACTTGGACGAACAGCATATCGAATGGCTGAAGCGCTATTTGCAGGAATATGAAAATGCGTTTATTTTGATCTCACATGACATTCCATTTTTGAACAGTGTAATCAACTTGATCTATCATATGGAAAATCAGGAGCTGAATCGCTATGTTGGCGACTACGACCATTTTAAATCCGTTCATGAGATGAAAAAATCTCAGCTGGAGGCTGCTTTTAAGCGCCAGCAGCAGGAGATTGCCGGGTTAAAAGATTTCGTAGCTCGCAACAAAGCACGTGTTTCCACTCGAAACATGGCGATGTCCCGTCAGAAAAAGCTGGATAAAATGGATGTTATCGAACTGGCAAAAGAAAAACCGAAGCCCGAATTTAACTTTAAAGAAGCACGTACACCTAGCAAATTGATCTTCGAAACAAAGGAGCTTGTCATCGGTTATGATGAGCCATTGTCTAAGCCGCTCAACTTGCGTATGGAGCGCGGTCAAAAAATTGCTCTCGTCGGTGCGAACGGTATCGGTAAAACAACATTGCTTCGCAGTATTTTAGGTGAGATCAAACCTGTTTCCGGTTCAGTAGATCGCGGTGAAAACTTAGAGATCGGCTATTTTGAACAAGAAATAAAGTCAGCTAACTATAACACGTGTATCGAAGAAATCTGGAGTGAGTTTCCTGGATTCTCACATCACGAGGTTCGCGCTGCACTTGCCAAGTGCGGTCTCACAACGAAACATATCGAGAGCAAAGTGGAAGTGCTAAGCGGTGGTGAAAAAGCGAAGGTTCGTCTTTGTAAGCTGATTAACCACGAAAATAATGTTCTCGTGCTGGATGAGCCGACAAACCACTTGGATGTCGAAGCAAAAAATGAACTGATGCGCGCTTTGAAAGCTTTCAAAGGAAGCGTTCTGCTCATTTCCCATGAGCCGGAATTTTATAAAGAAGTCGCAAACGACGTATGGAATTGCGAAAGCTGGACGACGAAAGTGTTTTAGTGTTACCTCCCTCCCTTTTTAAGGCGGGGGTTTTTTATTTTGGAATTGGAAGTGTGTAGGTAGCGGATTTTCTTAACCCTGTTGGTGTTAAATTCATCGCGGAGAGGAGTTTTTTAGCGGATGATCGTGATTCGATATGCAAAAATTCTCGTATATCCTTATTTTTAGCAATCGGGTCGAACAAAAGTGCATAGTCTTGTAATGCCTTAACATGTGCATTCATAGATTTGGTCGAGCAGTGTTTGCAAAACCAGTTTCTCTTGATCCGCACCATAGGTATCGTATTACAAGAAGGACAAGAGACACCTGTTAGTATGTCACCTGTATTGATATGGTAACTTTTTAAAATATCAGGGTTATGGGGCGTATGTTGCTTGTTTAGGAGAGAGGATAATTTGTTTCTTTCCTTATTCAAGAGTAAAGCTTCTTCGTGTAATTTTTCATAGTTATTAATTTTTTTTGCTAAGTTATTTCCTCGAATAATTTTTTGTGCTTTCTTTCCGTATTTTGAAGATGTTCTTATATACGATTTTTGATTTGTAATTACAACGAGGGTATAGAGAGGAACAGAAGGAAGCTTATGTGCGGCAAGCCATTCGGCAAAATACTTGGCTTGAAGTTCTACCTGATTTATTGGGTCTGGAAACGTCTCATCTACTCCGTCTCTTGTACGAATGATTTGATCAAATTGATGGTCAAAATATAGATTACCAATGAGGTTCTTTACTTCTAGCAACACACAAAATCGGCTGTGGACAATTAAAGAATCGATTTGGAAGAAGAGATCTTTATTTTTATCTCTTGGAAGTCTTAAATCCTGGAAAATATCGTAGTGATCGTTAAGCAAGTCAGTCAAGTGAAAGTCTAATGACATCTCACCTTTAAATCCAGCATTCACTTTTACAAAATCTCCTACAATCTGTTGTTTTTTAGTATGATTTGGTACCATTCGTTCAAGCAACACTTCAAGTTTTAACAATTTTATTGGTTTGGATCTAGCCTTTCTAATCAACTTATCACCTCTTCCTTACATATCAACAAAAATACCAACAAAAAAGAGTTCTTTACAAGTTAGCAAATTACCTTCTATAGAAGCGAAAAAATTTATGAGCCCTAAACGGAGATTTATGATCCTTCAAATTTTTTTATGATCCTTCAAAAAAGTTTATGATCCTTTAATTTTTTTTATGATCCCTCAAATTATTTTATAGGCTTTTCGACACTTATCGCCCCCCATTAAAAATCTGTAACTCATTCACTGCCCGAGTCCCTCCTCATAAAAAAACCTCCTGCCGTAATAGCAAGAGGTAATCAATTAATTATTCAGTTCTTCTACGATCAGGGAAAGCTCTTCCCAGCGCTCCATCGTTGTCTCAAGCTCTGTTTCGACTTTCTTTTGTTCCGCAAAAAGCTCACTGATCCGTCCAAAATCGCTTCCTGCAGCAACGATGTCAGCCTCTAGCTGCTCTTTCTTTTCTTCGAGCTGCATAATCCGGTCTTCAATGGTATCCCACTCTTGCTGCTCTTTATAAGATAGCTTCTTCCGCTTCTCTTTGCGGGGCTGACTTGCAACACTCTCTGCATCACTTTCTTTTTTCAAAGAAGCAGCTAGCTCATCTCGTTCTTTTTTCTCATCCATATAGTCCGAATAGCTGCCCTGAAAGCGAACAACCTGACCCTCTCCTTCAAAAGCAAGCAGATGATCGACTACGCGATCAAGAAAATAACGATCATGAGAAACGGTCAAAACAACGCCAGGGAAATGTTCCAAATACTCTTCTAGAATCCCCAGAGTCTGAATGTCCAGATCGTTTGTCGGCTCATCCAAAAACAACACGTTAGGCTCTTCCATAAGCACTTTCAACATATAAAGACGGCGCTTCTCTCCGCCTGACAGCTTTCGAATGTAAGTGTATTGCATATACCGTGGAAAGAGGAATCTCTCCAGCATTTGTTCTGCCGTAATGGACTGTCCATCAACCGTACTGATAACCTGTGCAGTTTCCTTCACATAATCTACGACTCGTAAATTTCCATCAAGCTCATCATGATCTTGGGTGTAGTAGCCAATTTTCACCGTTTCGCCGACATCTATATTCCCGGAATCAGGCTTCATTCTGCCTGCCAGCATATTTAATAGCGTCGTTTTTCCGCTCCCGTTAGGACCGATGATCCCAAGCCGCTCGCCAGGAACTATCAAATAATCAAGATCCTTAACGAGCTGTCTGCCATCCAGACTTTTCGACAGAGCTTCCACTTCGATCACTTTTTTTCCGAGACGATGTGAGCCTATTGCAAATTCAATGGATCCTTTTACGGCCGGGCCAGACTCTTCCTGCAGATTCTCTACCCGCTGGATCCGCGCTTTTTGCTTTGTCGAACGAGCTTTAGCTCCTCGCCGTAACCAAGCTAATTCCCTCCGCAGCGTGTTTTGCCTTTTATCTTCATTCTGCATGGCGATTTCTTCACGTTCTGCCTTTTTTTCCAAATACGTTTCATAATTGCCCTCATATGCATAGAGGCTGCCGTTATCCAGCTCGAAAATGAAGTTCGTTACGCGATTTAGGAAATAACGGTCATGGGTAACCATGAGCAAAGCACCTTTATAGCTCGCTAAAAAGGTTTCCAGCCATTCCACCGTTTCATTATCAAGATGGTTTGTCGGCTCATCCAAAATAAGAAGGTCGGCTGGTTGAATCAATGCTTTTGCAATCGCAACACGCTTTTTTTGACCACCGCTCAAATGCTTTACTTTACGTGAAAAATCGCGCAGTCCTAGCTTTGTTAATACGGTCTTAGCAACCGTGTTGGCTTCCCATGCTTCATATTCGTCCATTTTTTGCTGTTGTTGCATTAATCGCTGCAGCTTTTTCTCATTTGAAGGATCCGCTTCAAGATCGATTAAAGCTTGTTCATAATCGCGCATCGTTCGCATAATGAGAGATTCACCATAATAGATCTGGTCCAGAACAGTAAGCTCCACTTCTAGTTCAGGCTCCTGAGCGACGTACTCGATCTGAAACTGATTGGCGTGAAGGATGGTGCCCTTTTCTGCAGACTCCAGTCCAGCAAGTGCTTTTAATAGAGATGACTTGCCCGTTCCGTTCGGGCCAATTAAGCCGATTCGTTGTTTTTCGCTTATGGAAAATGAGATTTCGTCAAAGAGCGTTTTCTCACCATATGTTTTATATAATTTTTCTACTTGTATAATACTCAAACAAAATCATTCCTTACCGTAAAAGTCTTTCTTCTATTGTAGCTCAACCCCGTCAGAATAGCATCTTTGCCTAATGATTTGGGTTCTGATGCTATCTTTGTTATAGTGTTTATATGTCTGAAAAGGAGTGGGCACGTTTTAAAGCTCAAAACGGATGCCGCTATTTTCGCCCGTAGTTCGGCTTGGCTTTTATCTTGTTGTGAGTACCGACCGCAAAAATCGGTGCTATATTCTTGCGTTTTTTACCGCGCTTTTAACTTCAAGTTTTTTTCACTCCTCTATGCTCTATTGCATAAAAAGCTCTAGTTTTACCCAACCTGTTACCTTTTTCATAATCTTGTTATCCGTTGAGCAAACTAACGTGACCCATTTCATGAAAAACGAAAAGGAGAGATTTTTTTACATGCAATTAGAAGTACTTATTTCTTTAATTATTTACATGATTGGTATGCTTTATATTGGCTACTGGGCATATAAGAAAACATCGGATCTGTCTGATTATATGCTTGGTGGAAGAGGATTGGGTCCAGGTGTTACCGCATTATCTGCTGGTGCATCAGATATGAGTGGATGGATGCTCATGGGACTTCCTGGTGCCATGTATGCAGATGGTTTAAGCAGCATCTGGATTGCTGTCGGTCTAACGGTCGGTGCTTATTTGAACTATATCCTTGTTGCACCGCGCTTACGTACGTATACGGAAGTCGCTGATGATTCGATTACGATTCCAGATTACCTCGAAAACCGTTTTAATGATAAGCAAAAAATATTACGAATTGTATCCGGACTCGTTATTATCATCTTCTTTACTCTATATGCTTCTGCAGGACTTGTATCTGGAGGAAAGTTATTTGAAAGTGCGTTCGGGACGAGTTATTTGACCGGAATGCTGATTACAGTCGGAGTTGTCGTTGCCTATACCCTTTTCGGCGGATTTTTAGCCGTAAGCTGGACAGACTTTGTACAAGGCTGTATCATGTTTATCGCTCTTATCTTAGTGCCAATCGTTGCATTTACGGAAGTTGGCGACACTCAAACTTTAATTGATACTGTCCGATCAGTAGATCCCTCCCTGCTTCAGGTATCAAAAGGACTTACAACACTTGGTCTTTTGTCTCTGCTAGCTTGGGGATTAGGGTACTTTGGCCAGCCTCACATCATTGTTCGATTTATGGCCATCACTTCTGTAAAAGAAATTAAAACAGCCCGAAGAATCGGTATGAGCTGGATGATTATCTCCATTATCGGAGCCTTGCTAACTGGCTTAATCGGGATCGCATGGTTTGAACAATCAGCGAGAACGCTCGATGATCCGGAAACGGTGTTTATCGTATTTGCAAACATCTTGTTCCACCCGTTCATTACAGGCTTCTTATTAGCAGCCATATTAGCAGCCATCATGAGTACGATCTCTTCACAGCTGCTCGTTACTTCATCAGCTGTAACAGAAGACTTTTACAAGCAATTCTTAAAAAAGAATGCTTCTGATAAAGAGCTTGTATTGATCGGAAGACTTGCAGTATTGACGGTTGCGGTTATAGCCGTGATGTTATCACTCAATCCGAACGACACGATCCTAAGTCTTGTCGGTTATGCATGGGCTGGTTTCGGTTCAGCATTCGGTCCATTAGTCTTATTAAGCCTTTACTGGAAACGCATGACAAAATGGGGAGCACTAGCTGGTATTATCGTTGGTGCGGCTACTGTTTTAACATGGGTACAGTTCCCAGCCTTAAAAGAAGCTGTTTATGAAATGATTCCAGGATTCTTCCTAAGTATGCTAGCGGTTATAATCGTAAGCTTAGTAACGAAGGACCCATCGAATAAAGTACAAGACCAGTTCGATGATATGGAAGAAACGTTAGATAACAACACAAATTAATACAAAAAAAGCGTTCCTATTTTCAGGAGCGCTTTTTATTATGATTTTTTAAACAAACGTTTAGTTGATGCCAGTTCCTGAATGGTCGAAACGCCGATTCCAAACATAGCAGCCCTAAATTCAAACTCAATCCGATCCATTTGTAAATGTAAACTCTCTGCATCTTTCTCAATAGCAGAATGCAGTAATGTACGGCCAAACCCTGCAAGATCTGCTCCTAAAGCAATGGACTTTGCTGCATCAACGCCATGCTTCAACCCGCCACTAGCAATCAAGGGTATTTCTTTGGTTACTTCACGAACACTCACAATGCTCTCTGCTGTTGGGAGTCCCCAGTCTAAAAACGCCTCAGCTGCTTTTTTTCTTGTTTCATCCTTTGAACGATAGCTTTCCACTTGAACCCACGACGTTCCACCAGCTCCAGCTGCATCAATAAAAGAAACACCTGCAGAAATCAGCTTTTTAGCTGTATCGCCATCAATCCCCATTCCTACTTCCTTCACTCCAATTGGAACAGCTAGTTCTTTTGCTAGGTTCTCTATTTTTTTTAGCAAGTTTGAAAAATCGGTATCCCCTTCTGGCTGAAACACTTCCTGTAAAGTATTCAAATGCAGAACGAGAGCATCTGCTTCAGCAATTTCCACAGCCCGCCAGCATTCGTCCGCACCGAACCCGTAATTTAACTGGACCGCTCCAATATTTGCGATCACTGGTACATCAGGTGCCCACTTTCTAATTTGAAACGTATAAGCAAGCTCCTCTTTTTCAACAGCTGCCCTCATAGACCCAAGACCGATTGCCCAGCCTCTTTCCTGTGCGGCAAGAGCCAGATTCTGATTAATTTTATAGGCAGTTTCCGTACCTCCTGTCATGGAACTGATCAAAAAAGGAGTACGGACTTTTTTATTTATGAACGCCGTTGCCAAAGACACATCTTTAAAAGCAATTTCAGGCAGTGCATTTGGAAGGAACACATACTTCTCAAATCCTGTTGTAATGTTCTTGCCTTCCACATCTTCCTCTAAGCTAATCCTGATATGCTCTGTTTTCCGTTTCTCTGTAAGATCTTTTGGTATATCCAAGTATGGTTCCCCCCTCCAACTGTTATTACTATATCTCCGAAAAAACCTACTTTTACACTTTACCTCTTCTAAACAGCATGCGCTACTAATGATGTTTTCAATCAAAGGAGCTCTGAACCGGGTCTAACCCCAATAATCTATTCCCAACCTGAATGGAGTAATTACCCGACATGTTAGCTCCGATTCTGTACTCAAAAAAGGAAAGCTTTATTTTTCCGTTTTTAAAATTAGGATAACTAAATTACATAGTTTTGCAAAGTGAGGTATGATACACTACCAATTAAAACATGATATGGGGGTTTATGTATGGAAATTCGGCTGCTTGCTCCACCTGATGCAAAAAAATATTGGGACCTTCGTTTAGAGGCATTGAAAATAAATCCTGAAGCCTTTTCAACAAGTTATGAAGAATCTGTTCAAAGAAAAAATCCAATTGAACAAGTTACAAATAGACTAAACGAAGATGGGTCTTTTACATTTGGAGCTTTTCAGAACAATGAACTTATCGGTGTTGTTACATTAGTTGCAGAAAAAACCATTAAAATGAAGCATAGAGGCAATATTTATGCTATGTATATAACTCCTGACTATCGTAATAAAGGTACAGGAAGAGCAATATTAAACGAAGCAATCAATCATGCCAAAACAATTCCCAATATTATCAAATTAAATTTAACCGTTGTATCAACTAATAAAAATGCAAAAAAACTATATACATCATTAGGATTTAAAACTTTTGGATTTGAAGAAAAAGCTTTAAAGGTAAAAGAAACCTATTATGATGAAGAACTGATGGTTCTTTTCTTAAATAAAAACCTCTAAAAAGTTTCACAATTTTTCACAAAATATAAAAAGCCTGCTTTTTTTGCAGGCTCTTATAGTTTGTTTGTTCCATTAGATTCTTCATCATTTTTATGATTAAGATAGCTTTCTTCCTGATTTTTTGGCTTTTTCTTTCTTGTCTGGCGCACAATGAGTATTACGATAAGAATAACCAACAATAAGCTGACGTTTAAAAAGCCGCCTAAAAATTTAAAAGAATCTGCAATAAAGTTGTCCATGCTGTTTCACCTCTTTTCAGCATTTTCCCCTTTCATACAGATTCTAAACGGTTTCTTCTTCTACTGATTTCTTAACAGGAAGAGTGACACTAACCTTCGTCCCTTTTCCAATTTTGCTTGTATATTCAACTTTACCACCCATCGATTCAATGATTCGAATGGATACCATCGTTCCAAGGCCCGTACCTTGTTCTTTCGTTGAAAAAAACAATGACCCAATCCGAGAAAGCTGTTCCTTCGTCATCCCGATTCCGGTATCCCGAACGATAATCTTGATCTGTTCATTGTCTGAAATAAGCCTGATCGAGACTCGTCCCTCCTTGGGTGTTGCCTCAACAGCATTTTTTAATATATTGATCAAAGCTTGTTTTAACTGATTACGGTCCGTTACGATTTCAGCATCTGATTCTATAATATGAGTAAGTGTAATTCCTTCTTTTAAGGCATAAGGATTCAAGAGAATACTTAGGTCGATAACGAGCTCTGCCATGGAAAAGGTTTCTATCTTTTTAAACTCTGGTTTGGCAAAATTCAAGTAATCATTAATAATATTCTCTGCTCTCCCCAATTCACTTAAGATAAGAGGGTAATAATGTCTATGCCTCTCATCTTCACCCTCCATCAGCTGCAAAAAACCTTTTACAACCGTAAGAGGGTTGCGTACTTCATGAGCGATAGAAGCTGCCAGCTCTCCAAGCGTATGCTGCTTTTCCGAACGCCGAATTTCGTCTTTCATTAAGTTCCGTTCGATTATAGATTCATTCAATATAGCGGCAAAGACCACTCCTACAATCTGAATAAATCCAAAAATAGCTATGTACAAATACATTTTTTCTTCCAATATCGTAACTGTTTCACTAACGAATAGATAGGTTAGAAGAACGATTAATTGTACGAGAGCTGGCCAAAATCCAGCTACAATCGACAAGTAAATCCTTTTTCGAGGAGGTGATTTCCAAAAATAGTTATAAAGAAAAAAAGGAATTATACAGGCTATCGCAGCACTTATGTATGCATAAAGAAGAGCGTCTCCACCCATTGCCGTTCTTGTTGCCAACAAAGCAAACAAAGTAATAATTCCTGAAATAGGTCCACCATAAAAAATGGCTAATACTAAAGGAACATAACGCAAGTCCCAATACAAACCCGAATCAAAATAAGCAAAATACATACAGAGTGATGCAGAAGCACCGTATAAAATACCTAAAAAGTATGGCGATCTTCCTATCTTCCACTTTTCAAAGAAAAAGCTATAACTTAGAACAGGCGCGAGTACAATCAATACATGAAAAAGTAGTTTTTCTACAATCATTCTTTACTCTCCAGTCTAAAATGGCTTGTGTACTATAATTACGACAAAAAAAGGGAGATTCCTTCAAGAATCTCCTTCAAAATATGACGATAGTATGGTTTTTCGTCATTCAAACTAGTCATTTCGTAGTACTAAGCGTCTCGTTTTAACTGACTATGATACAACGAGGAATAAAAGCCATTTTGATGCAACAATTGTTCATGAGTGCCTTTTTCTAATATACCGCCATCATGAAGGACAAGGATTAAATCAGCTTGCTGAATCGTGTTTAAGCGGTGAGCGATCACAAAGCTTGTTCTGCCTCTCATCAAGCGCTGCAAAGCTTCTTGAATCTTCATTTCCGTGATTGTGTCGATGCTGCTTGTCGCTTCATCCAAAATCAGCAATGAAGGATCTGCCAATATTGCGCGTGCGATTGAAAGCAGCTGCTTCTGTCCTTGGCTGATACCGCTTCCTTCTTGATTTAAAATAGAATTGTAGCCCTTAGGAAACTTTTGAATAAAAGAATGAGCATTTGCAAGTTTCGCCGCTTCCATTACTTCCTCATCCGTTGCATTCAGCCTTCCATACCGGATGTTCTCAAAAATTGATCCTTCAAACAAAAAGGAATCTTGCAGAACAAACGCCATATGACTTCTGAGGCTGCTTCTTTTTATCTTTTTAATATCATGACCATCCAGTAAAACCTTGCCTTTATCAGTGTCATAAAAACGCGATAGCAAATTTACAACCGTTGTTTTCCCTGCACCCGTTGGACCGACTAAAGCTACGGTCTCTCCTTCTTCTACAGAAAAACTAAGATTTGAAACCGTATGTTCATCTTTTTCGTACGAAAAAGCAACATCCTGAAAGTCAACCCTTCCTTTTACAGAAGATAAATCGATTGCTCCCCCTTCATCACTTTCCTCTTGGGATTCATCCAGAATATCAAATACCCTCTCTGCTCCAGCTACTGCTGATAATAAAGTATTAAACTGATTTGCTAAATCATTAAGCGGACGTGTAAATTGTCTTGAATACTCCACAAAGATTACAATAACTCCGATCGATACTTTTCCGTTTAACGCGAGCACCCCGCCAACTCCTGCTATCAATGCAAAGCTGCCGTTATTTAAGACATTCATTAACTTCGGAATAAAACCAGAGAAGGTTTGTGCCCAGTATCCTGATTCTCTCAGCTTTTCGTTTTTTACCATAAACTCCTCTATGACTCGTTGTTCCTGCGAAAACGATTTTACGATTCGCTGTCCGGAGGTGATTTCTTCTACATAACCGTTGATTTCCCCCAGATTCCGCTGCTGCTCTTTAAATCTTGCACCTGTACGTTTCGTGATCCATTTCAGGCCAAAGTACATGAGCGGCACGATGGAAAGTGAGATCAACGTAAGCAGGGGACTTAGATAAAGCATCACCCCAACTGTTCCTGCTAGTGTCAAAATACTTGAGAACACTTGAATAAATGAGCTGTTCAGCGTTGAACTGACGTTTTCAATATCATTCGTTACCCGGCTCATCAGCTCTCCATGTTGTCTTTTATCAAAGAAAGAGATCGATAAACGGTGAAATTGCTTAAACAGGTTGTTTCTCATCTTATATACCGTTTGCTGAGCAATTCCGATCATCCAATAGTTCTGCAGCCAGATTGAAACGGAATGCCCTGCAAAAACGAAAATCAGACCTATTAAAAGCTTCCATAACCCTTCAGCATCTTTTTTAACAATGTAGCTGTCAATTGCAACACCTATTAAGAACGGGCCCAGCAAGCTTAAGAATGAGCTGATAATCACCATAAATAATACAGCGCTTAAAAGCCATTTCTGATCCGAAAAATAACGGCCTATACGCTTAACTGTACTGATCCAGTTTTTAGGCTTTACTTTTTCACCGAACAAATGACTATGTGGATGAGGTTTGTTTGAACCCTTTGACATGTTGATAACCCTCCTCTCCAAACTGTGATTGCACGATCTTCACATACAAAGGTGAAGTTTCAAGCAATTCCTCATGTGTCCCCCATGCTTGCACACGGCCATCATCTAAAAGTAATATACGGTCGGCCTCCATAGCCGTACTAATCTTTTGTGTAATGATAAAAGTAGTGCATGAATAGCTTCTCAATGCTTTTAATAGCTTTGCTTCTGTTTTTAGATCAAGAGCGCTTGTACTGTCATCAAGCATTAATAGTTTTGGTTTTCGCACTAATGCACGGGCGATGGACAACCTTTGCTTTTGTCCTCCTGAAAGATTGACGCCTCGCTGTCCCACTCTTGTTTCATATTTGTTCGGCAGCTTTTCAACCGTCTCGTGGATTTGGGCATCCGTAGCGGCTTGAACAATTTCTGATTGTGTAGCTCCTTCTTTTCCCCAACCAATATTTTCAGCAACAGAGCCTGTAAAAAGGACTGCTTCTTGAGGAACGACACCGATCGCTTTGCGCAGCTTCTCAAGCGGATAAGACTTCACGTCTTTCCCATCAATCAGCACTTCGCCTTCAGTTGCTTCATACAAGCGTGGAATCAGCTGAAACAGCGACGTTTTTCCAGATCCCGTTGAACCTAAAAGAGCAAGGGTCTCTCCTGCTGCTACAGAAAATGAAACATCCTGCAGGACGGGAGATTCACTATCTGGATAGTGAAACGAAACATTCTTAAACGCAACTTCTCCCTTTTGGACTGATAATGTCTGATCAGCTTCAGCAGATTCAACAAGATCCACTTCTGTATCAAGTACTTCACCAATCCGCTGTGCGGAGGCTTTTGCACGAGAAAATGCCATAATGATAAACGAAATAATCGTTAATACGGAAGAGATACGAAACGAGTAATTCACGATTGCAACAACTTCTCCCACTTCAATCGTTCCAACATTCACTTGTCGGCTTCCGTACCACAAGATAATCAGTATCCCAATATTCATAACAAACATGAGTACAGGGATAGATACTTCAATGAGGCGTAGCGAAGAAACGGTTTGGACTTTTAGCTCATCACTCGCCTTACTAAAACGCGCGGTCTCATGATCGCGTCTTAAGAAGGCTTTAATAAGACGCATTCCCATCAAATTTTCACGCATCACACGGTTAACCCCATCGAGCTTTTCTTGAACCTCCCGGAACATCGTACTTGCTTTTTGGAGCACCCATCTTAAAAAGAAAATTAGAAACGGCAAGATGATTACAAGGACTATAGCTAATTTCCAGTCTACGATGAGCGACATAATTACTCCGCCTGCTAACAACAACGGTGCTCTTAGCATGATGCGCAAACTCATAAACACCGTATTTTGAAGCTGCGTTACATCATGAGTCATTCTTGTAATCAATGATGAAGCAGGAAATTGATTAAAATTAACAAACGAGAAGGACTGGACTTTCTTAAACACACGCCGTCTAATATCAAATCCATAGTTTTGGCTTACATGTGCTGAGAAGAACGAATTCGCTACTCCTGCTGCAAAGGCGGCAAGAGCAAGCCCGAACATAATAGCTCCCCAATACTTGATTACATCAAGATCGCCTTTTAAAATACCATCATCAATAATTTTAGCCATAATTAATGGCTGCAACAGCTCTACTGCTAATTCGAATAAGGTCAGAAAAAGAGCGACTGTTATCGCAAACCGGTATGCTTTTAAATATGAAAATACTTTCCACATATCAGATCCTCCGAACTTCTCAGATGTTTAACAAACTTAACAATCTATATCTATTCTATCCCTTTCATAGAAAATATTTAACTATTTCGACTTCTTATCCTATTTTTTTCAATAAAAAAAGCCCCTTATCAGGGACTTTTATTTTCTTTATGTCCATTTACTTCAACCTCCGCCTCGGTTGGCCAAGTCTTCACATGATCTGTTTCAAGTATACCCATCGTAACATCTCCAATGTCAGGGTCATTTAAAAGGGAATCTCTTACACGGTATTTAATATCATCTGCATCCGCTAAAGTGAATCCTTCTTTCAGTTCAATATAGCTTTCAACATGATATCGTCGACCTTCTTGCAAAATTCGCAATTCCTTAATGTCCACGACATCTTTATCGGAAAGGATCGTTTCTGCAATTCTGTCTTCTACCACCTTTGGTGCAGCAACACCGATCAATCCTTGTGTATTCTCAAAACCTAACTTAAACGCAACAACGACCAAAAGCAATCCAATTAAAAGTGTACCGATGCCGTCAAGGATATATGCCCCCGTTAGGTCAGCAAGGACGATGGAGACGAGCGCCAAGATTGCACCAAAAGTAGCGATGAGATCTTCATAAAAAACGAGACGGGTCGGCGGTGCAGCAAGACTGACATTCTTAAAAGATTCTTTTACGATCGCAAAGCCTGACGCTTCACTTCTTGTTTCATGCACGATTTCTTTCATCGCTTTAATCAATATAAATCCATCAACCACGATCGCTAAAATCATAATCCCGATGTTTAACAGGAGATTTGATGAAGGATGAGGGTCTTGAATCAAATGCCACCCTTTAATGATTGTTTCATAAGCCATGATTGATACGACGACAACCGCGATTAATACGAATAAGTTCACGACTCGGCCAAAGCCTGCAGGAAATCGTTTCGTTGGCTCTTTTTCAGCAAGAGCACTTCCAAAAAAAACAAAAAACTGGTTTAAAGCATCTGCAGCTGAATGGAGGGTGGTCGCAAACATGGCGCCACTTCCGCTTATCCCGGCTGCAATACCTTTCGCAATAGCGAGTACGGTGTTCCCTAATGCAGCGATTCCGGATGATTTGTTTCCTTTTTTCAATAGATTAATCAAAGGTCTCTTCCACTCCTGTTTTTCTGTCCTTTTATAAGAATTCCTGTAATTCGTAAAATTTAAACCCCGCTCGTTCATGTTATCGTGCACTCAAAAAGGCAACACCAAGAAAATCAAGTTCATTGGTGTCACCTCAAGCATACATATTTAAGATACGTTTTCTTCCGTATTCCCTTTTCCTTCTTTATAGCCGCCTTCCCAATACTCTGCATTCTTAATGCCAAGCTTGGTCGAATCAAACATAGGATCTAAGCCAGCCTTCTTTTGCTCTTCGTAATCTTTTAAAACTCGTAAAGCTGGTTTTGCTAGGATGAGTATGGCAATCAAGTTCAGCCAAACCATTATTCCAAGTCCAATGTCACCAAGCGCCCAAGCCAAATCAGCTGTCTTCACAGCTCCATAATAGGTTGTTCCTAATAAAGCGAGTTTTAGTAGAAACATAGGAATTCTATTATTACGTCCCCTCACAAGATACGCGATATTCGTTTCCGCAATATAGTAATACGCCATAATCGTTGTGAAGGCGAAGAAAAACAGTGATACCGCTACAAACCCAGCACCAAAGCCTGGGATAACAGATTCAATCGCTTCTTGCGTATAAGTAGGTCCTGCTTCAACACCCGGAAGGTTTTGAACGATGAACGACTTGTCTCCTTCATTCTGTACATTGTACATTCCTGTAAATAGGATCATGAACGCTGTAGCAGAACATACAAGCCACGTGTCGATGTATACAGAGAATGCCTGCACAAGACCTTGTTTCGCTGGATGCGATACTTCTGCAGCTGCTGCCGGATGAGGTCCTGTCCCTTGTCCTGCTTCATTCGAATAGATACCACGCTTCACTCCCCATGAAATCGCAGCTCCCACGATTCCTCCAAAAGCTGAATCCATGGCAAATGCACTTTTAAAAATAAGGGCGAGTACTCCAGGAACTTGATCAATATTAGCAGCAATGATAATCAATGAAACGAGCACATAGCCAATTGCCATAAACGGAACAACAAACTGTGCAACATTGGCGATTCGTTTCACTCCGCCAAAAATAATAGCTCCAATTAGTAATACAAGAATAATACCAGTAACTGAAGTTTCCATGTTAAACGCATTTTCGAGTCCTACTGCGATCGAATTAGATTGAATACCTGGCATTAATAAGCTCATTGCCAAAAGGGCAGAAACGGCAAAAATAATACCATACCACTTCCAGCCGATTCCCTTTTCAATGTAGTAGGCTGGACCACCTCGATACTCACCATCTTGTTTCACTTTATAAACTTGCGCTAAAGTGGATTCAATAAACGCGCTGGACGCACCGATAAAGGCAATCATCCACATCCAAAAAACGGCTCCAGGTCCACCGAATCCTATTGCCGTTGCCGTTCCAGCAATATTACCCGTCCCAACGCGGCCAGAAAGGGAAATCGCTAGAGCCTGGAAAGAGGAAACACCGGCCTTTGAGCTTTTTCCTTCAAACATAAGTTTGATCATTTCTTTAAAATGACGTACTTGCAAAAATCTTGTTAAAATAGAAAATAATAGCCCTACACCTAAACAAAAATAGATCATAGGCTGACTCCAAAGAATCCCTACTAACTCTCCTACAAACGTTTCAATGCTGGTCTCCAATACAATTCCCCCTCTTATTTACAGAAAATTTTCTCTATTGGTAATTATAAAATAAATCATATATGATTACAAATTGTGACAAAAAAAGTACGAATACGTTATTCCTATTATGAATGGAGGGGAATATAGAAAACAAGATGAAATTCTTTCCTAGGCGGACATTTGTATCTTTAGTAGCGTGCAAGATGTGAGTTGAAGCCTATAAAAATACATAAAACTAGTAAAATATATATAGAAAAAGCAAAAACCAGCATATATACTTTTACACTGGTTTCTTCATTGAGACTTATTTACGATTGTTTTTAATTTTGATTTTCGAATAATTTGATTGATCACTTCTGAGAATACAAGCCCAATCGCGATGGAGCCTGAGATCATAAACGCTTTTGCGGCCATATTAATGGCCAGATTGTAATCATTCTGAACAAAATTGCGCATCGCATTGTAAGCGATTCCTCCAGGAACAAGAGGAATAATTCCAGCAACACTGTAGATAATGACCGGGGTTTTATATTTTTTCGCAAAATATTGTGAGGCAATCGCAATCGAAAATGAAGCGATGACTGTCGACAAGACCATATCTACACCATTTGCTTCTAGTAGGAAATAAAACATCCAACCGACCATTCCGACAAGACCGCAGTGAAACAATGAGCGTTTTGGGCCATTAAAAATAATAACAAAAGCCGCAGACGCAATGAAGCTTGTAAGTAATTGTTCAATAATCGTCATCGTGCACGCTCCTTTTTAAAAAAATGAAAAAATCACTGCTATCCCTGATCCGATCGCAAATGCGGTCAGAAACGCATCAGCACCCTTCGCTAAACCTGAGATAAGATGCCCTGCCATCAAATCACGCACAGCATTTGTAATTAATAACCCTGGAACAAGAGGCATGACAGATCCTATGATGATCTTATCAAGTTCCCCGCCAATTCCGATTGAGACGAAAAAAAGCGCCTGCAAGCCAATCAGCAGTGACGCGGAAAACTCCGAAAAAAACTTAATCGGTACAAGCTGATGGAAATAGAGTAACGAAAGAAATCCAAGCCCTCCAGTTATAAATGCTGGAAGAAAGTCATCCCAGCTGCCTTGGAACATGATTAAAAAACAGCCTGAAGCTATGGCTGCTGCAAAAACATGAACCCACAACGAATACGGAGAACCGGATTCACTAATTTTCTTAAGTTCCTTGTACGCTTCTTCAATTGTGTATTCACCCGCACTTATTTTACGAGAGATCCCGTTCACACTCGCAACTTTTTCCAAATCTGTTGTGCGCTCTACAATTCGAATCAATTTTGTTTTTGTAGGTTCAGAGCCTTCCACCGAAAAGAGAATACCGGTCGGTGTTACGTAAGGATGTGATTGATAAGCACCAAAAGAGGCTGCAATACGCATCATCGTATCCTCAACACGGTACGTCTCCGCTCCGCTTTGCAGCATAATTTTACCAGCGAGTAAACAGACTGCCATAATGTCATACGTTTCTTGTCTTTCCGTCTCCATTGCGCATACTCTCCAATTTCATACTTACCCTTCATTCTTACCTAAAAACGGACACTTAATATTTTTACAGTTTAACTGATTGGGGGTTGTTGGGCAATGGAGTTGAACATGTTTACCAATGTTACTACAATAAGTGAAAAAGAATCATTATTTATAGACCTCAAATAAATAGCTGTAATCGTCTTTATGGTTCGGTTTCTTCTTAACAACATCCCTTTTCTCATGCAGCGAAATCGGGAATGAGGACAAGATCAAGATGGACGTACATAAGAACACCAAGCATAAAATACCCGTTACAATTACCAATGGAATTCCTCCTTTTCTTTACACCGAAAGCATATTGTATGAAACGCGTTTCAGAGCAAGAAAAACTTTTTTAGAAACAAGGAGAAGAAATGGCGAATATAAAAGATATCGCAAAAATGGCTGGCGTTTCTGTAACGACTGTCTCTCGGGTCATTAATAATCATCCTTATGTGAGTGCTGAAAAACAAGAAGCTGTCCGGCGCGCGATGGAGCTCTGCAACTACCAACGGAACATTAATGCCGTTCACTTAAGTAAGGGCAAAACATTTCTAGTTGGAGTAGTCGTTCCTTTTTCCAATCACCCATATTTCGGGTTGTTAATAGAAGGAATGGCAAATGAGGCGTTACAACATAACTACAAACTCGTTTTGATTCAAACCAATTATGAGGAAAATAAAGAAATCGAAGCTTTAGCTATGTTGAAAGATAAGCAAATTGATGCGCTGATCATCTGTTCGCGGATTTGCGAGTGGAGTGTTATCGGGGATTTTACACAGTACGGACCTATTGTGCTCTGTGAGGATGCGCGTGGAAATAACGTATCCTCTACTTTTGTGGATCATTATAAAAGCTTCACAGCTGCTTTGGAGTATCTTTACCAAAAAGGCCATAAGAAAATCGGCTATACCATCGGAAGAAAATCTGGAACAAACAGTGCTCAAAGAAGTAAAGCGTATAAAGACTTTTTAGAGAAACATGGAATACCTTTTAATCCTCACTTTATTTTTCCATGGTGTTTTAACTTCGAAGACGGAGAGTTGGTTGTAGAGAGGCTTGTTCAGCTGAATGATCGTCCTACCGCTTTACTTGTAACGAGCGACCAGGTTGCTGCAGGAATCTTAACATGCTGCAAGGATCGAAATATTTTTATACCTAAAGACCTTGCCATTATGGGTTTTGATAACCAGCCGATCTCAAAAGTGATGCGTATTACTACTCTTGAGATCCCGCTTGTTGAAGTAGGGAGGAAGCTTTTTTTCCAAGCTATGGATGGTGAAAATGTTACACACGAAGAAATTCCCGTCCGATTAATTGAGCGGGATACGGTCTAACGCTCTCATAAAACGTGAAAAATCCGTCCAACCTGTGTTGAACGGATTTTTTTGGCTTTTTTACGGTACGTGTTCTTATAAATATTACACGTTTGCTCATAGAAATCCGATGTCTGCTCATAGAATTGCAGAATTTGCTCATAGAAATCCAAAGTTTGCTCATAGGACTCAAAAATTTACTCATAGCCCGAACTTGAACCTATCTACTAGAACGAAAATCAGTTAAAACATGACATAAACAAAGCCACCTATGCGTACCGATCATTTAGTTAAGTTTATTTTAATCGGTGCGAGGTAAATTCTTTCATTTTTCTTTACAACTTCAGCGTAAACAGTTAAAAATTTCGAGCTATCCTTAATTTTCCCTAGATGTACCTCACCAAGTTTTCTTATGGAATTTTGATCTTCTATTTGTTTTAATACTCCATTACTTCTTAACGAAACTTCATTTCCTTGATCATCTAAAATTTTTATATTTACCCCTTCATCCATTTCATTTAAAGGATGTGTGGAAGTGTATTCTAATGTTGCCGTTGCTTTCCCTATGGATAAGGATTTTATCTCCATTGTATAATTGCCATCTTTAGAAGAACCTTTTTCATTTACCATAAATTTTTCAAGCGACAACTGTTTCACAGGTACATCAAACTGCCAATCACCTCTTATATTGGCCATTGAGATAAAAGAAAAGGAGAGAGTATAATCTTTAGGCAGTTCTTCATTCCGCATTTCAAATTCCAGTGCCGCTACATAACTGCCATCCTTAGCCTTTTTGAGTACACCTCTTGCCCCTGCAAGTTGTTCACGATCATCTCCACCAAGGGCATAACCGGATTCTGGACCATGTCCCTTATCCATTTCTTCCAACGAAAGGTCTTCCCCTTCAGCTTTAATCGTCACACCGATAACATTACCGTCGTAATACGCGCTCGTGACTGTAACATCCACGCCATTACTCGTCGCTTTTTGATTAAGTTCTGTTACGAGATTACTTGCAGACAGCTCTTTTCCGATTTCAAAGTTAAATGTTTCATAAAGTTTTCCGATTAATGGCATTTCTGCTAAAACGGTATTGACCGGGGAAAATACAAAACCTGAGGCAAGTACAACAGATGCTGCTGTTCCAGTTACCCATGCAGACAGCTTCATTCGTGACTTCACCTTATTTTTTCGTTTAATCTTCCTTCCATCGTTCATCCCATCTTGAATCGCTCTCATAATATCTTCTTTTGGTAATTCTGAATCTTGTAGGGTTTTATCAAACCATTCTTTGTCCATACGTCCCCGCTCCTTCCAGCAAACGTTTCAACTCAATCTTCGCTCGGTGTAAGTATGTTTTAATTGTCCCTTCAGGTTTCTGCATGGTTTCCGCAATTTTCTTAATGGATAGATCATGAAAATAAAATAAGATGATGACCGTTTGATAGTTTTGATCCAGATTAGAAATGGCTTGCGTTAAATCCAGATCTTCTTCCGGACTGTGGTAAACATTCTCTGTAAGGCTATGTATGAACGCCTCACCTGTTAGTACCACCTTCTTTTTCTTCTGAAGTACCTCATAAGCCGTCCTGATTAAAATTTTTACGAGCCACGTACTAAAGTACTTTGGTTCTTTTAACTTTTTAATGCCTACAAAGGCTTTACAGACCGTTTCCTGCAATACATCTAGCGCATCTTCTTTGTTTCGAACATAAAGAAAAGCCGTTTTATATAATTTGCCGCTTTCATACTTAATTAACTGTTCGAAAGCATCTTCATTCCCTTTAATCGCTTGTTTAATCACTTTAATATCTAGCAATTCCGTGCCCCCTTTTCATACATTAGAGGAATTTTTGCCTAAAAAAGTTTCAATTCATTTTATTTATTGCTATTTGTCTTCGTTTCTTCTCTTTATTAGAGTAACACCAATAGAGGAACAAATTTTTAAATAAATCAACTTAAGATGTACAAGAAATTTTCCAATCTCAGAAAAAACACAAAAAAAAGCTGAAACAAAAGTTTCTTGAACTTTTGAATCAACTTCTTCATTCTTTATATTCTATGATGATCTGCTTTCCAGTTGTTAATCGCTTGTTTAATTTCTTTTGGAGGCATGTTTACCGCTGCAGTTTTTTCAGCAAGCTCTGGGAACTCTTCATCTGGTGCAAATCTTAATGCAACGATTTGCCCTGGAGTCAGCTTGGGATCCAGAAGCTTTCCAGTTAACACGTAAAAACGAAGGTTTTCTTCTGCACGAATGGCACGGTCTTGCGCTCTTAACGGGTAAAGTCTCAATAGAGCGAACGTGATTGCCATACTTAGTGACATGACGACTAAAAGAACCGCAAGAAATAGATCATCTGCTCTAAACAGATACACGATACTAACGATTAAACCTCCTACTACAAGTAAAGACAATACATAATGGAAGATCGGGTGAATACGTGCATGGTTTTTATAATTTTGTGTGTTCATCATTTCTCCTCTTTCTCTGTTTATTTATTCCCATTTAAACGTGAAGCTGGCAACGATAAAAGCACCTATCAGCCATCCGCCAAGAATGATTGCTTCAAGTCCGAGATCCAAAATTGAAGCTCCAACATTCATCGTTTCCCGCAGTGCGTGACTCAAGTGCGCGATCGGTAAAATCTGTACAATCGGCTGCAAAAATTCTGGCATGTCTTTTATCGGAAAAAACACACCTCCTAAAAACAGCATCGGAAAGGATAAGAATCCTGCGATAGGACCAGCACTCTCAGGCGTTTTCGCAATACCTGCAATAATAAACCCAATCGCCATAAACGCTAAAGTACCAAGCGTGACGAACGAAATGACCGTTAGCCACGATCCCCGAACCTCGATGCCGAACACAAGCCAAGCAACACCCAGGACGATCATCGCCTGCAGTCCATTCAGCATGAATCGGGCTGTGATTTGAGCTGCTATAAACGTTGATGCCTTCAATGTTGTTCCTTGCATTCTGCGTAAAATTCCACGTTCGCGCCATGAGGAAATCTGTCCTGCAACTCCGTTCATGTTGTTGCTCATAATCATCATCGCAACGATTCCCGGAACAAGGAAGTCGATGTAACGAAGGTTCAATGCATCTACCCCTTTAGAATCTGTTACAACAACAGGCTTGTAATCTACTTGCTTTTTACTGATTGTATCAACGGCATTGTTAACAAGCTGCAAGCCAACCTGTGAAACCGCTAAATTCGTCTCATTGTAATAGACTGGCAGTTTAAATGGATTAGCTTGTACACCGTTAACTACACTCGATTCGTAACCTTTAGGAATGATCACAACTAATGACATATCTCCCTTTTTCAAATGTTTTAATGCTTCTTTCTCGTTAAGATCTTTTTCAAGTGAAATCGCCTCATTTTTCAAAAGCTCTTTTACTAGTTCTTTGGATTGTTCACTCTTATCTTCATCTACAATGGCAACAGATAATGAGATGCCGTTTCCGTTTCCTAAGAATGCTCCTAACATAATCATCAAAAAGATAGGAAATGCTAGTGTCCAGAACAAGACTTGACGGTTTCGAAGGAAAATCCGAAGCTGTGCTAAAGTGAGTTGGTAGTATGCTCTCATCCTTCTCTTAACCTTCTTCCTGTCATATGAATAAATACATCTTCAAGCGTCGCTGTCCTCGTTTGCAAATCTACGAGCTTTAGCTCTTTTTCCGAAGCTAAAGAGATCAAGCTAGTAAGTGTTTTCTGCAAGTTATCCGTATAAAGAACATGCACATCCTTTTGGCTTCCTACTTGCTTAACTCCTTCAATTTTAGACAAGTCCATATCAACATTATCTTTAAAACGGAATTCAACGGCACTGTCAGACTGGAGGTTTCTTACAAGTTCGCCCGGCGTATCAAGGGCGATCAGTTTTCCTTGATCCATAATCGCGATACGGTCACATAATACATGCGCTTCATCCATGTAATGGGTCGTCAGCACAACCGTTTTGCCTCGTTCTTTTAAACGAAGGATTATATCCCATAATGTCCTGCGTGCTTGGGGGTCCAGTCCTGTAGTCGGTTCATCCAAAAAGATGATCTGAGGGTCATGAACGAGAGCGAGCGCAATTGCAAGCCGCTGCTTTTGGCCGCCTGACATGCCCTTGATACGGCTGTTCTTTTTTTCACTTAACAACATGTCCTCGATTAAATCAGGAATCGAGATGTGTTCACGATAGAAACTTCCATACAGATGAAGGATTTCATCAACCGTCAACAATTCAAATAGCGTTGTGGATTGAAGCTGAACACCGATTACTTCCTTCACTTTATCTAGTTCACGCATAATATCAAAACCACCGACAATCGCTGTTCCTTCATCAGGTTTGCGAAGGCCTACCAACATTTCAAGCGTCGTCGTCTTCCCTGCTCCATTTGGACCAAGCAAACCGAACACTTCACCTTTATGTACCTTGAACTCACTGCCATCAACTGCAGTGAAATCTCCATAACGTTTTACTAAGCCCTCTACAGAAATAATTTCTTGCTGAGACTCCATTTTTCACACTCCAAACGTAATCTTCACTTCTTTTTAGTATTGTTGCCGCTGCAAAACATATCTCCAACCCTTAACCACAACTGCTTTAATGCGTCCATCCATTCACACGCACCATCTATTGAATCCGGTTTGATAGAGTAATAGCGGTAACGCCCTTCTTTCCGCTGCGCTACAAGACCTGCATTCTCGAGAACCTTTAAGTGCTTTGAGATAGCAGGGAGAGACATGTCAAAAGGTTCAGCCAGCTCCTGCACACTCCTTTCTCCCTTTGACAGCTGCTCAATTATACTCCGTCTTGTCGGGTCTGACAGAACAGAAAATACATCGTTTAAATTATCTGCATTATATTTAACCATTTGGTTAAATATATAACTCAATGATAGCTATTGTCAATTTTGAGTTTTACATAAACGTATATTCTACTTTTACCGTCGCTGTTAATTTATTTTCACCTGGCTGAATGGGGGTTCCGCTCTCTTGAGCGAGCATCGCTCCATAAAAAGGGATCGGCCTTGGGGGTAATGCTTGTGAAGTTTCTTGTACATTAATCGGCACTGGATGAAGTGTAACTTGCAGAGCTCTCGCCATAGCGATTGCTTTTTGCTGTGCGTTTTGAATGGCGATGGTCAGTGCCTGGTTATAAAAAGCGTCTGGATTTGTCACCGAAAACTGAATGGACGATACAAAGTTTGCCCCGCTTGCGATTGCACCGTCAATCACCTGTGCCATTTTATTCAAATCTTTTATCGTGACCTGAAGCTGATGCTCTACCTTGTATCCTTTGAAAATCTGCTGTCCATTTTCATAGTTATATTGTGGTTCGACCCGATAAGAATTGGTTTGAATGTCCTCTCTTGCAATTCCTAATGTCAACATGGTGTTGATGACAGCAGACATCTTATTGGCATTTTCTTTTTGTGCAGTACTTACATTTTGATCTTCTGTAATGACGCCGATCGTAATCACTGCTTGATCAGGTACCGCAAATACGGACCCTTCTCCCGTTACCGTTAAACGATTTTGTTTTGTAGGTAAATACGTCTGTGCACTGTTCCCATTTTGATAGGTCGGCTGACTGTAATACATAGGCTTACTCCTTTCCCTTCTATACCCTACAAGCTATGCATTTCTTTTTAATAAAAGAAGAAATGTCTTGATCCTACACAAAAAAAGCATTCGCCTAAGATGGCAAACGCTTTTTTTATAAGGAAACTGCTTGTTTTATTAAACTCCTGTAATCTGCTTCGGCCGGTTGTTCATGAAATTTTCACTAGCAAACCCTCGCACTTCTTCTTCTGAGTAATGTTTTAACAGCTCATTAATCAAATTCTGGGTTTTAGAGGCATCTTCAAGCTCAGAGACAAATTGAGCAATTCCGTCAAAATCAGAACCGAGACCAATTTGTTTCACTCCGCCAAGTCCGCAAAAATGGTCAATATGCTTAATTAAGTCAGAAATATTTGCCGAACCTTCATTTACCGTAAATGGAGGATTATATACTACATGGATGAGTCCGCCTTTTTGGAACATCTCTTTTGCTTGCTCATCCGTCAAGTTGCGTGGATGATCGCAAAGCGCTCTTGCGTTAGAATGACTTGCAATCGGATACTTCGCAATAGCCATTACATCCCAAAAGGCTTTTTCACACAAATGAGAAACATCCGTCAAAATTTGGTGCTCATTATTGAATTTTACGATTTGTTTGCCGAATAACGTCAATCCTGCACCGCGAGGCTCTTGAGCTCCATCTGCAGCAAGATTTGCATGGTTCCAAGTAAGTCCGATCGATCGAACACCAAGTTCATGAAGAATGTTAAGTTTTGTTAAGTCATCACCAATCGCTTCCACCCCTTCAAGTGTAAGCATGGCGCCTATTTCATTCTCTGCTAACGCATCAAAATCTGACCACTCTTTTACATGTTTCATCTCCGGATTTTTCCCGAGTACTTCTCTGTAAAAAAAGTCAATCTGCTCTAGAGCAGCCTGGAATTTTTGGTCAGAAGGGATGTATGGCTCTATAAAAATGGCAAAGCACTGCACTTTTACTTGCCCTTTTTGAAGGCGTACCTTACTCGTTTCTAGTTCTTTGGCATCCGCAAATCGCAGCTTCCCCTTTGTTTCCCATAATTTCAGTAATGCATCACAATGCAAATCAATCACATTCATTGATTAACTCACCTCATATTTCTAAATAATCTCGATCATCTTAACTCTTTAAAAGATTGCAGGCAATTAAATATATTCCTTATCCATTAAAAGAATAAGTTTAGTTGAAAATAGTTTTTGTTATAATGTAAAGTATAATCTAGTTTACATATAAGGAAAGGCTTGATACGGGATGGAGAATAACAATACCTCTTCAAATTTTATAAAAACAATCATACAAGGCGATCTGGAGTCCGGAAAACATAAGAAAGTCGTTACACGTTTCCCTCCAGAACCTAACGGATATCTACACATCGGACACGCAAAATCGATTGTCATCAACTTCGGCCTAGCGGATGAATTTGGCGGGGAGACCAATTTACGCTTTGATGATACGAACCCATTAAAAGAAGATCAAGAATACGTGGATGCCATCAAGAAAGACGTAGAATGGCTTGGATACGAGTGGGAAAGCCTGCGTTTTGCATCTGATTACTTTGAAGAAATGTATGACCGCGCAGTTCTTTTAATCAAAAAAGGCAAAGCATACGTTGATGATTTAACAGCAGACGAAATTCGAGAGTACCGCGGAACTTTGACTGAGCCTGGAAAAGAGAGTCCATACCGAAACCGTTCTGTTGAAGAAAACTTGGACTTGTTTGACCGCATGAGAAAAGGCGAGTTCGAAAATGGAGCTAAAGTACTTCGTGCCAAGATTGATATGAGTTCACCGAACATCAACCTGCGTGACCCGGTCATTTACCGTGTATCTCATGCTACACACCACAACACAGGAGACACGTGGTGCATCTATCCCATGTATGCATTCGCACATCCGATCGAGGATGCGATTGAAGGTGTGACTCACTCCCTTTGTACAACAGAGTTTGAAGATCAGCGCCCCCTTTATAACTGGGTTGTTGCAGAATGTGAGATGGAAAGCCAGCCGCAGCAAATCGAGTTTGGACGCTTAGGACTCATTAATACGGTTATGAGTAAACGTAAATTAAGAAAACTTGTTGAAGAAGGCTACGTGGATGGATGGGATGATCCGCGCATGCCGACGATTTCTGGTTTACGCCGAAAAGGCTACACACCAGAATCAATCGTTGAATTTGTAAAAGCAGTTGGTGTTTCAAAAGGGTCAGGTGCTGCTGATACGGCGATGCTTGAGCATTTTATTCGTGAAGACCTAAAAGTAAAGGCACCACGCACGATGGGGATTGTGGATCCTTTAAAGGTCGTCATCACCAACTATCCTGAAGGTCAGGTTGAAATGCTTGATGCTGAGATCAACCCGGAGAATCCGGATATGGGTACACGTCAAATTCCGTTTTCACGCGAAATCTATATTGAACGTGAAGACTTTATGGAAGATCCTCCAAAAAAGTATTTCCGCTTGTTCCCAGGAAACGAAGTTCGTTTGAAGCATGCTTACTTTATTAAATGCGAAGACTTTATTAAAGATGAAGACGGCAATGTAGTTGAGCTTCATTGTACGTATGATGTGGAAACGAAATCTGGCACTGGATTTACCGGCCGCAAAGTAAAAGGAACACTCCATTGGGTCGAAGCCACACAAGCCGTTCCAGCTGAGTTCCGCCTGTATGAGCCTCTTATTCTAGATGCTGATATGGAAAACGACGATGACGAAAGTGAAGGAAAGACATTCTTAGATTATGTAAATAAGGATTCACTAATCGTTCAACAAGGATTTATTGAAGGCAACATGAAGGACGCTAAACCACAAGACAAGTTCCAATTCTTCCGTCACGGCTACTTCAACGTGGATCCGAAGCACACTACAAAAGACAAGCTTGTCTTTAACCAAATTGTTTCGTTGAAGAGTTCGTTTAAGCTCTAATGATATGTAAAAAGCAGGTTCCCTCGAGGAGAACCTGCTTTTTTTTGAGCATAATTGAAATGAGCTTGAAATTTTTTATGATCCTTCAAAAATATTTATGATCCTTCAAATTTGTTTATGAGCCTTGAAAATTTTTTATGGTCCTTCAAAAGTTTTTATGATCCTTCAAATAAATTTATAGGCTTTTCGACAAAGTAAACCGAACAAACTCTTCACTATCTTACTGGTGGTCTCTCCCCATACTGCAGCTCACGAATACTTAAGCCGAAATCCATCTCTAGGTGGGGATAGTCCTTAAAGCCATACCAATCTCCACCCCATGAAAATCCTTGCTCCTTCGCAATTGCCACGACTTCCATCCAATCCGACTTTCCATTCTTATTATCATCCCGCTTCAAGTCCCACACAACCGTTCCGTCTTTTAGCTGAAGTGCGAAATCTATCGCAAGGCCATAATTATGGTATGACTCCCCACCTTCCACATGAGTCACAACTGTTCCTTCCTCAGTCCGTCCGCGCGCATAAAGTTCATCCTGCTCCTCGGCTGAACGGAAATCATCCGTTATCACGATTGTTATTCCTTTTTGAGCAGCTCTTTGTATCAGCTGGTCTCTTTTTTCTGCAACAATCGGATGAAGCTGCGTTGGCATCGGCACGTTCTTCTTTCGCATTTCATCTATTACAAAATAAAATATAACTCCTAAAATTAATACAAAAAGAATGGTTTTCATCGATTTCACTTGAGGCAATTCCCTCCATTATTCTTGCAATTTATTAAAGCGCTCTTCACTTATCACTTTCGGTTTAAATCCACCAAGCTCCATGTACTCAATTTCAACTTATACATCCCTCTTTAAATTTACCATAATCTTCATTTTAAGAGATAGTAAATACAAAACGTTATCCACTAAAAAAGACCAGGTCAATCCCTGATCTTTGTAGGTTTTGTATAGTGTTATTTGGAAGAAATCGCTTGGGCAAGATTCGATTTAATGGCTACATTTTCAAAAGAAAGACCTAGCTGTACAGCCGTTTGCGCGATTTCAGGACGGATCCCGGAAAGAGTCGCTTTAACACCGATAAGCCCAAGTGTTTCAATCAATTGAAAAATTTGTTGCGCAACCATCGTATCAATTATAAGAACTCCAGATAAGTCGATCAATAAATGTGAAATTTCTTTTTCCGTACACTGTTCTAACGTGTTTTCAACGATTAATTTCGCTCTTGTGGTATCAATTATTCCGATGAGTGGAAGCAGGCCCATATGATCATTAAGAGCTATGACGGGTGAACTTAATTCATCAATCATTTCTTGTTGTGCGTTTAATTTTTGCTGAGCGAATTTTTGGTGTTCTTCCACAAACCATGAAATAAGTTTACTGAACGTATCATTAACGGTTTCAAACCATAAATCGATTTCTTCTTCAGAATAATCGCCCTTATGTAGAGCAACAAATTCTTTTATAAGAGCACGATATTGTTTCTCTACTCTAAAGAATTCCTGCATGACACCTGTTAGTGGGGTGTTTAAATGTTCTTCGTCTTGAGCAACTCTTACAACCCATTCCTCGAAGTCTTTTAAGAACTCTTCTTCCTCTTTGATGAATACTTCGCAACAATGCAGATGAAAATCATGATTTTGTTTCTTTAATGTGGCAATGATTTTAGGGTTAGTAGACGCATAGACTCCTGAAGCCGTGCTTTTATCAATAGAATCATACCATTCCTCTGTCAGTCGCCACGTATTATCAATCAAAAAAGAATATAATTTTTCATTTTTTGGCATCTTTTACACCCCTTTTTCATAACGTCTATTTCTCTGTGTGACGTACTTCCTCAATCATATCTCTCAGTAAATCTTTTTACAATTATTTGGCAGGTGTTAATCTTCATCCTTCGCGTCCCAATCTTCCGGGATCGGTTCACTTAAATAGTCTTCTACTAGTTTTTTATATTTTTCTAGTTGTTCAAAGTGTGTGTTGAACTGCTCCTTATTAATGAGATGCTGAGTCCCATCAAAGGTTGTTCGTATTTTCCTCTGCTGAATTAAGCTCTCTACCACTGTCTCTGGCATTGATAAGTATTCCGCTGTTTCTTTTATTGTTAAGTACATGCAATCATTTCCTTTTTCGTTATCTCGTCTGATAAAAGTGTTATATTCCAATTACTAGTTTACCTGATTTTGCTCGAGATACACATGTTAAAATGCTTCTTTGTGCGTTTTTTTGATCTTCTGTTAAGAACGAATCGCAATGATCGATCTCCCCTTTTAATACAGGTATCTCACAAGTTCCACAACGACCCATTCGGCATGAATAAGGTGCCTCAACATTATTGTGAAGAAGCGCCTCTAACAATGTTTGTTCTTTTGCAACTTGTATAACCTCTCCGTTTTTCGTTATGACTTGAAAAGGCTCTACATTCATTGGTTGTACCGGAACAAAATGCTCCAAATGAATGGATGATTTCGGATAGCCTATGCCGAGAGCAGCCTCTGTAAATTCCTGAATAAATGAAACTGGACCGCAAAAGTAGATATGAGTTCCAATCGGATGCTTTTCTAGTGAGGATGTGGAAACACGATTATGTTGCTTCGAAAAGTAAAAGTGACTCTGATTTGAGAAGTGTTTCCGTAAATAATCATAAAAAGCACACACCTCTTTTGATTTTGACGCGTAGTGAAGCTCAAATGACGAACCTTTGTCGCTCAGTTCTTGAATCATTGACAAAAATGGCGTAATTCCGATTCCAGCCGCATAAAACACATGATGCTTTGCTTTAAAGCTCAATGGAAAGTCATTTTTCGGGTAGCTGATATGGAGCTCGTCCCCAACCTTTATCTGTTCGTGCCAAAAAAGAGATCCACCCTTTGAAGCATTACTTAACCGAACAGCAATTTGATATTGATCAGTTTTATCTGGATTGCTAGTTAAGGAGTATTGCCTGATGATGAACCCATCTTCCCTTTTAAGATAGGTAGCAATATGTGCGCCACTATTGAACCTCGGAAGTAATTTTCCCTCAACAGAAGCAAGAATAAACCTCTTAACGTCATTTGTTTCTTGGTAGATTTCCTTTATATAGACAGGTATTGTTTTTTCTTTATACAAGTGACACTCACTCCTAAAGTTTCGCCACATAACCTAAAAAAGCATGATGGTGAGTAGAGTAATGATCAGATATGGAAAGGACTAATCCACACTGCTCACACGTAATTTCAATTTCTTTTTCTTTCGCTTCGTTTATACCATGACATCTGCAGCAAAATATTTTCCTGACTACTTCTCCGTACACAACATATTGTGCTTCCTCAGCAGAAAAACCGATCTCTTCAGCAAGTGTTTGTGCATGACCTAACACTTGATTATTCAACGCTACATATAGATATGTGCCCATCTTCTGTTTCTTTAAAAAGTTGAAGAACGGTTTCCAGTCAGGATCTCCTTCAAATACAAACAAATCATAAGAGCATTCACTTCTCTTTACTTGCTCAATTACATCACTTAAGAGTTTCATCCCCTGTTGATCAGCGCAAAACAAATACTTCCTTTTATGAGGAATGAACACGGCTTCCTTATTCATCGCACTTTTCCGCCTTTTAAACGGTGGTTTAAAAAATTTAGCACTTCATCTCTATATAAAGAGATTCCTTTGTACTCCAAAATGTGGGCAGGCAGTTCAGATAGAATGTCGTAAAACTGCTTCAGCCATTCGTGATTGGATGCCAGTTTTTCGAGCGAAAGCAAATGCGTATGAATCGTAAAAAGAATACTGTTCGTTCGAGGCAGTCGAAACAATTTCTGTACTTCTACACGAAGGTGAACAAGCTCTCCTGCATTCTCTCTCGTCACTTGTTTTCTCAGCTTTCCCCATTTATCAAAGGTCTCAAGTGATGTGTCTAGCCTGTCACCCGCCATGAGCGACCAGTTTTTTCGTTCCCAAGGATTCCCCGCTTCAAGCCTCATAAGAAATTGCAAAATCCGATCATCCATTCCTTCTTCTTTAAAACCTGGAATAGGATGGTGAATGCTTTTGAACTTCATACCTAAATTAAACGCGAGCGACCAGTTAGCCGGAAAACAGAGCTGACCCGCATCCAAATACAAATCACCATCCCGCTGCATCATAAAAAGTAGATCCTCCTGCACATGATGACTGATAAACGCTAACGGTTCACATGGCAGAGTACGTTCATCTTGGAAGGTGAATTTATGTGTTTCATCAAAAATTTTATTGTGAAACGTCCACTCCGCATCCTTCTTCTCCACGGAAAAATGTTGCGGATAATATGTAACAAGTTGATCAATGACAAGATTAACGATTTCCCATTGGCCCGTTGTTGTATGAGAAAGCGATTGATAACAGCGTTCAGGATGATGCGTTAATAGATTCCGTTTCAACAACATCTCATCTTTGTAATCAGGGGTGATCTCTATACTGATTGGCGTGTTCATCGGAATGGAGTTGTTTGAATAACGGTACACAGACCCTTTAAAAGGATACGGAAAATGTTCCAAATCATCATTCCACTTCATCTTATCACCCTTAACAGAATATTCTTATAATTTATTGTAAAGAAATTTGGGTGCTAATGGAAGTGGTATTTATAGGTCGTTTAGAGGTGAATAGATATTTTATATATGTAGCACTTGGGTCGATCGGTGTCATGTACCGTACGTTCTTTTATTTTAGGCTGTTTTCGTAAACTTTGTTGTTTTTGAATGTAGTTAATTTCCGCTCCAGGTTGCTCGCTTTCCACGACATTAGTATTCCAACGTCATATACACCTAAAAAAAACACAAAAGCTGGCTCATCGGCGGTTGTAAAACCACTTTTGAGTCAGCTTTCTCTAGCTATTTTCCTCAGGATAATCACACAGCTCGATAATTTGGCCTTGGGAATGAGCAGGGTTCATATAAATTAATCTTCTACCATAAGGATTAATGCGGTACGTATCTTTTAGAAAGGTATATCCTCTGCTCTCAAAGTCTTTAATTGTCTCTAGCAGATTATCCACTTCATAGGCAAGATGATGCACACCTTTTCCGTTCTGACGGATGAAGCGTTCAATGGGCGAAGTCCTGCTTGTCGGTTCGAGCAATTCAATTACCTGATTCTCAAGCTCTATAACGGCGATATGCGTTTCCACTCCCGGTTTTTCACTCGTATATCGTTCCGTCAATTTACCGCCTAACACCTCTGTATAAAATTCAATTGCCTCATCTATTCTTCTTACGGCAATGCCTGTATGATCCAATCGCATATGCACTCACCTCTTTTTGCTATTGACTAGAATTATAGAGGGTTGTTGGGCTTTTCGCAAAAAGGGTGATTATTAGTAGGAAAATCTGATATAAATTAATTCTTATGACTAACTGTTCTATATCCAACTTCTCGCCTCCTGACCCCTTACCTATATATTAGACCCTATAAACTGGAAAAGGTTTTATAAAATAAAAAAGAACTCAAAATGAGCTCTTTAGTTAAACAGTTGTTTAATTAAAACATTCCCAATGCCTTCTTTGTCGCCGGACCTACAATTCCATCCACTGTTAGTTTTTTTGCTTTCTGAAATTTCCGCACAGCTGCATCGGTGTTTACCCCAAAAACGCCATCAATTCCCTTTGTACTATACCCAAGGTTCGTAAGTTTCGTCTGCAGTTCTCTCACTTCGGCACCCCGGCTGCCTTTTTTTAAGTTCACAATAGAATATACCGGAATGCTTGAACCATTTGTCACTCTATACCCATTCGCCGAGGCGATGGCAGTAAACGATTTTCCTGAAGTCGTAATAATGACTGGGGTATTCACTGCAATCCTCGCATACAGCCATTGCACGTCGTTGTTGTACATACGGATACACCCAGCACTTACATATTTACCGATTAAGCTGCTATTGTTATTCCCATGAATTGCATAAGTCGTTCCCCACGTTCCTCTTGCATTTAAACCGAGCCATCTGTTGCCTAGGGGGTTCCGAGGATCTCCACCTGGTATATTACCGGTATAATAAGGCCTGTTTGTGATCTTGTTTACAATTTTAAATCTGCCTTCCGGTGTGTAAGAAGGCAGCTTACCAGTCGCCACCTTGAACACTTTCGCTACAGCATTATTCTCAAAATAAGCCAGTTCGTTTGTGGATTTATTTATTATAATAAAAGAAGAAGCTGCTGCTTTTGCCGGCTGCACTAAAAAGAACATAAAACATAAGACAAGTAACCCAATCACTATTTTTTTCGTTTTCATTCCTTCTCTCCTATTCCATCAGAAATATAAAATCCTCCTATCTTATGCGGAGAAACGGGTTACGCATTACCTTTTTGTTAAAATTTTAATAAAAAAATCATGAATAATAGGGTTGTACCATGAATAGACTGGTAGGTTATATTGAAATAAGCAAAATATTAATAGAAGGATGAAAACAGATGCGGAACGTTATTCTAAAAAACAATATAGAAGTGACAATTAGAAGAGCCACAAAAGAAGATGCCCAAAACATGATTGATTTTTACAATGTAGTTGGTGGTGAAACCGATTTTCTTTCCTTTGGAGCTAATGAATTTAAACGGGACCTTCAAGAATACGAGGATTATATTGCCGCTACTTCTAAAGAGCCAAATTCCATCATCTTGCTCGCTTTGATTGATTCAGAGATTATCAGTATCGCAACCATAAATTCATCACAAAAAGAAAGAACGAAACACATTGGAACGCTTGGGATCGTAATTTCTAAGACATACACCGGACTGGGACTAGGAAAAATTCTAATGATTGATCTCATTGACAGGGCGAAGCAGAATGGTATCACTAAAAAGATCAGTCTCGTTACAAGAGAAGACAATATCCGAGCTATTGACCTTTATAAGAAGTTAGGTTTTGAAGTGGAAGGATTAATGAAAAAGGATAATCTTATTGAAGGAAAGTACTATAACACCGTTATGATGGGATTGTTTATTTAACACATGTGGAGGATGGCTTTGTGGAATTTTTAGGCTATTTGGTAATCGGCGTTGGTGTATTAATTATGTTTTTTACCATGCGTTACATCTTCCGTGAATTAAAAGGAGCAAACTGGAAAGAGAAAACATTACTCCTTTTAGACCACCTGACAGATGTATTCTGGATCCAATTGAATTGGACTACACTTTTTATGGTTTTAGGAGTAGTTATACTCTTTATAGGAATCGGATTGGTATTGGGATTCATTTAAACAATCAACCCTTCATAAAAAAAAGCACCCGTTAATAACGGGTACTTCTTTCCCTCTATTCCCCTTTAATCTCCAAAAGCTTCTGCCTTAAACCAATCTCCATCGTTGCAAGTTCTTCCTCTGCTAACCTGCGCTTCACACGGCCTTCTTCTTGAATGCGAAGTGTTTCTTCAAGTGTTGATAGCAGATTTTCCTGTGTTTTCTTCAATGTCTCGATATCGATCAAGCCGCGCTCATTTTCTCTTGCTGTCTCGATCGTGTTCGTTTTCAGCATCTCTGCATTTTTTAATAAAAGTTCATTCGTTGTTTTAGAAACTTGCTTTTGAGCTTCTACCGCATTTCGTTGTCTGATAAGTGTCAGCGCAATGGCAACTTGGTTTTTCCAAAGAGGAATGGCTGTCATGATGGACGACTGAATTTTTTCCACGAGCGCCTGATTCGTGTTTTGAATTAAACGGATCTGAGGAGCACTTTGGATCGTAATTTCACGGCTCAACTTTAAGTCATGAACACGTTTATCCAAACGATCCGCAAACTGAACCATATCATTTACGTCCTGAAACTTCATTTGATCGTTTGTTTGTTCAGCCACTTTCCTCATCTCAGGAATAGTGACTTGATTCAGTTCATCCAGCTTTAATTCACCCGCTGCAATGTAAACATTTAGGGCTTGGAAGTATTCTTTATTGTTTTCATACAACTTTTCGAGCATCACGATATCTGACATTAGCACATTTTTGCTGCCGTCTAGCTTAACGGAAATACGGTCAATTTGAGCACCTGTCTTTTGATACTTCGAAAGTACTTCTTGAACAGAGCCTGAGATTTTTCCGAACATGCGCCCGATTAAAGTGGGTTTATTTGATTTCAGTTCTTCCGGATTTACATCTTGTAACTTTCTCATTAAGTCACCGATGATTTCACCAATTTGACCTGTATCTTTCCGTTTCACATGCTCAAGCATCGTGTTTGAAAAAGAATGCAGCTTGGCTTGTGCTGGAGCTCCGTACGTAATCATCGTCTGGTGATTGGTTGGATCAATTTGCTTTGCCAGCTGATAGGCTTTTTCTTTATTTTCTTCGGGAAGTACATCGATAAGCCTGATCTGCTTATGTTCACTTTTACTTCCTTGCAGATTGGACTCTTTATCTTCACCAAATGGATTAGCTAGTAAATCATCCATCAGATTAACCGGTTCATCTGTATGATTAAATTGTGGTGCCTTATTTTCTTTCATGTATATCTCCTGCCTTTTTCGTGAATTGGGAGTCTTTAATGGACTTGATCGAATGCTTCGCTACATCGATCTCATAATGTAGGTCTTCTATATCATTTGATATCACCTGGTACAAATCCTTCTCAATAGACTCTTTTAGTTCATCGAGCGTTCGTTTTGTCTTAACGAGTGCCTCAGTCAATTCTTTGCTTTTTTTAGGCTGTGAGGATAAAAATACATATTTTTCTGTTAGCTCAACAGCTGAATCCAAATGAGAAAAGTAAAAGGATTCTGCCTCGTAAAAGCGTCTAGGTTCTTTCCGGGTTAAGCTTTGGATCTTTCTAACGATGCGAACCAGCTCGACCCTCTGTCTAAACGTTTGCAGTTCTCTAACAGACAGCAATGCTTTTTGCAGTCTAAAGATCTTAGGTTTTGCTTCATCTAAATTTTTTCTAATGTATTTATATTCTCTTCTGGTTAGCTGCTGCTTACTAAGAAATCGTTGTTTTTGTAAGAGTGAAGTCGCGGAATAGGCAGCAGCGCCACCTGCAATAGCGATACCTGATGACATAAGATAGGTTTGGTCATATCCAACTATACTTGCGAGCCAAACCCCTATAGAAGATGGGATCGCAACAAACATGCGGATAAAAAAGGCTAATAATCCGTTCATTGTAATCGACTCCTGACATAAACTCTTTATTATTCATACGGAAGTACAAGTTTCAGAGTTTCGTTTTCGAATGAAAAAGTTTACGTTTAGTATCTTTCTAGTATTACCTTACAGAAACCTTCCTAAAATAACCATAGCACGAGGAAGTAATGTGTTCTAAGACTTGAGGCGTATTTTATAAAAAAAACTCACCTTTAAATATGGTGAGTTTTGATTTTCTATGTAATTTAATTAGAATTCAAGCGGAGCTTTCCCATAAGCTTCCCATAAAAGCGGAAACTTTTTTCTAAGACCTTCTTCATCATCTTCATCCCAGTCAAATTCGAGCTCTGGCTGATTATATTCATCATTCGTTAACTTTTCGTACAAATCATAATAATCTTCATCGTCCTGACCCGTCTTTTCTTCAAACGCTTCACATGCTACAAATAATAATTCTTCAAGCTGCGGCATTTCATCTTGCTCTTCTATCCGTTTTAGATAGGGCATCAGGGTCTCTGGATCTTTAATGGCAGCTTTGTAAGGTTCTTTTCCGAGATATAGCAGGAATGCTCTAAAATAATCAAAACAATCGTCTGAGCAGCCGCCCATTATGATGTATGCCGCAGCCCATAGGTCTGATGTGTAAGACTTTGAATAATATTTATTTAATATAGAATCGAAAGTGACAATATCTTTTACTGGCCTTTTGGAAAGTTGGTATGTAAGCCATTCCATCTGCTCTTCGGCATCATCGCCTTTTTCTTTGCATGTATCAATCAGTTCCCAAAACAGTTGTTCTGTCATGGTGGTGTCTTTTAAAATTTGGTTTGCTGAATCTGCAGGGACATACCCTTTCTTCATCTTTGAGCGGATGAGTTTATCTATTTCTTTACGGCATTCATCTTCGGAATCAAACGTTTTTGTTTTTATTGCTCCAATCGTTCCTACTTTTCCATAGGTAACCATGAAAGAATTTTCTTTTTGGCTGATCTTCCAAAACTTATTGGAAGTTTTATCTTGATAAATAAGTAAAGTCTCCATAAAGATTACCCCTCACCTTCCATCTTTGACTTATGCCTACTCCACTATGTTAATACAAAACAAAGACGCTGAATATGTATATATCACATAAACAGCGCCTTTAGCTTAAACTCACCATATTCACTTAAACTTTCTTTCCCTTCTTACTAATACACAATGCTAGTTATTTATCCCATAACTAGACTTCAATTAATTGTTCGTTCAATCAATTGCCTTGCATTAGATCCATATTTTTTCTTTTCAGATTTTGATAATCTTTAAACTTACTTTTTTTCCTTCTTATACAACCTTACCTTACTCTTCATCTGGTAAATTCCCACACGCCCACATGCTGCGAAAATAGTTTTCACCGGCTATTTCCATCTGCAACATGATTTTAGCATGCTTCGCTCACATACGTCATTGGAATCATCCTCTTTCCGTTATGTGTATTGCGCGTTCCCACATATCCACACATCTCGAAATCAGTTTTCACTGGCCGATCTCTACCTGGATGTGATGTTGATATGCTTCGCTAACTTACGTCATTGGAATCACGCGCCTTTCTTTTGTAAAGGTTGTGTTTCATTTGTTAATTACATATTAACCTATTCTGAATTTTATTTAAATATTCAGAATAATCAATATTATGTAATTTGAGGTGATTTTATTCCACTTTTGTTTCTCATCCTTCTTCTTTCGTAAAATTTCTTTTTATTTCATCATATTTCAACAATTTAATTATTCAATGTTGTTTTTAGGCTTTCACCTATTCCACCTTTCTCTCATAGTATGCTTTAGAAACTCAACTAATGATAAGAGGAGTGTTTTTTAATTGACTGGAAAAATCCTAAATTATTATGCGGGCGGAAATACAGCGAGGGGTTTTCATAATTTGTTTGAATCGAATCTAAATGGTCTTGAGCGTCTTTTTATTCTTAAAGGCGGACCCGGAACAGGAAAGTCAACCTTAATGAAGACCATTGGACAAAAGTGGAACGATAAAGGATATGATGTAGAATACATTCACTGTGCTTCTGATAATGGTTCCATTGATGGCGTCATCCTACGCGATCTAAAGGTCGGAATTGTTGACGGAACTTCTCCTCATGTTATTGAGCCAAAAGCACCTGGAGCTGTTGAGGAATACGTGAACTTAGGCGAAGCTTGGGATTCAGAACAATTATCCAAAAATAAAAAAGAAATTCTTCACCTTTGCGATGAAATATCTGCAGATTTTCAAACCGCTTATTCTATTTTTTATGAAGCTCTCCTTGTCCACGACGAATGGGAAAAGATCTATATTGAAAACATGGATTACGAAAAGGCAAATAACCTCACAGATGAATTAATGCATAACTTTTTCTCTAAAAAAATAAACAAACAAGCCAATGTTTATCACCGCTTTTTAGGAGCAGCTACTCCTTTAGGAGCTGTTGATTTTGTTCCTAACCTGACTGATGGGTTAAAGGAAAGGTTTTTTATAAAAGGACGTCCTGGATCAGGAAAGTCAACCTTATTAAAGAAACTAGCGGCAAATGCAGAAGCATCCGGGTATGATGTCGAAATTTATCATTGCGGGTTCGATCCCAACAGTCTCGATATGGTGATTGTTAGAGAATTAGGCTTTGCGATCTTTGACAGTACGGCACCACATGAATATTTCCCCGAACGGTCTGGTGACTCAATCATTGATATGTATGAAAAGACAATCGCCCCAGGCACAGATGAGAAACATTTAGACGATCTAAGAGAAATCAGCAATCGATATTCTGAAAAAATGAAGGAAGCAATCAGCTTTTTGGCAGAAGCAAAGCGAAAGCATGATGAGTTAGAAGCGTATTACGTGAAGGCAATGAATTTCTCAAAGGTAGAAGCCATTCAAAATCAAATAGACCAGGAGATTGGAAGGTTAGCCACAACGAAACAAAAATAAGCCTTATCAATAAAAATAAGAAGAACCCGCTCCTTGAAGCGGGTTCAATTTTTTTGTTTTATCACTAATGTCTTCCTAATAAGTCCAATATACCTTTATAAATCAATACCGCTGCAAAAACAAGAACAGTTAGAATAGCGATAATCTTAATCGCTGGACCGAATGCAGCTAAGAATGTTCCGCCAACGGGTAAACCAAGTAGAAAATAACCAGCTAATAAAGCACCAATCAATGTTAACACATTCGTATTAGACATATTGCGCCTCCTCCTAACAGATTTTCTGCTTGAGATAAGATATGCGCTTGTGGTAGAAGTGGTTAACATTGGTGAACGCCTTAACAAATCATCCAGCCACTAATTATTTTAATAGATTTTCATAATTCAGCTTCGGCACGATGCCTTCTTCCCCAGCTCTGTTCAACAATGTTGTGATTGCTTCAAAGCCCTTTTCACCCAGATCAGCGGTAAAATCATTTACATACAGATTAATATGTGACTCTGCCACTTCTGGTGACAGTTCACTCGCATGCTGCATCACATATTCCTTCGATTTTTCCGGATGACGCCAAGCATATTCAACGGATTCTTTGATCCATTTTGTAATAGACTCTAAATCTAGCGACCGGCGGGCGATGATCGCACCGAGTGGAATCGGCAGATCTGTATCTTCTTCCCACCAGCTCCCCATATCCGCTAACATATGAAGTCCGTAGTTTTGGTACGTAAAACGAGCCTCGTGGATGACGAGACCTGCGTCAATACGCCCTTCTTTTACAGCAGGCATAATTTCATTGAACGGCATCACGATGATTTCGCCCACACCGCCAGGAACATTTTGTGCTGCCCATAATCTGAACAAAAGATAAGCTGTAGAACGTTCACTTGGAACAGCTACTTTCGCTCCAGACAACAAGCTAGGCCTAACTTCCCCAGACTCGTTAACAAGAACGAGCGGACCACAACCACGCCCCAGAGCACCTCCGCACGGAATAAGAGCGTATTTATCCAATACCCACGGCAATGCTGCGTAAGAGATCTTTAGAATATCCAGCTCGTCAGAACGCGCAGCTAAACCGTTCGTAATATCGATATCTGCATAGGTAACCTCAAATTCAGGAGCCCCAGGAATCAGTTCATGCACCAATGCGTGAAATACGAACGTGTCATTTGGACAAGGAGAAAAGGCAATACTCATTTTACTCATTACAGTACCTCCACGATAACTTTACTAGCAGATTCCAGTGTATCTAAAGCTTCTTTAATCCGCCAAGCAGAACGATCTCGAGGACCGATCGGATTTGAGATAGATCGGACTTCTAAAGCAGGTACACCAAACTCTTTAGCTGCCATCGCAACTCCGTACCCTTCCATCGCTTCTGCTACTGCCATAGGTACACGCTCCAACAACTCTGACGAGGTTTCCCTCGTTCCCGTAACAGTGGATAGTGTCAGGATCGTTCCGGTTTGAGCCGATAATCCCGCTCGTTTTAATGCATCTGTTAAAACCTGAACGCTTTCGTGATCTACCTTCATTCGGGTCGATTCACCAAATCCGAGCTCGTCCAATGGGATAAAGCCTTCACCCGACTCGGCTCCCAAATCTGCACAAAGAATTTCATCTGCAATCACGACTGATCCAATCTCTGCTTTTTGAACGAAACCACCAGCAATGCCCATATTGATAACAAAATCATACTTATTTGCCGTTAACGCTTTCGCTGTTTGAATGCCAGCAGAGATCGGTCCGACGCCTGCTAGCCGTACGTCGATCCTTGGATCAGTACCGATTCCACGTAAAATGGCTTCTCGTTCTGCCGATACAGATGTCATGATTAATATGCGGCGATTGTTATTCATTTAGGTCCTCCGCGCTTTTAGTTAACTTAACTTTTGAATGAAAACAACTTTAAGGTAATTACCTTCTTTGAATTCTTTATGCGTTTTGAAATCTTGTGGCAGCTTGAATTCTTCGATAATTTTATAAGCGCCTCCCGTTTCGGTAAAGGCTTTGTCTATGAATTCTTTAAATTTTCTCATGCCAAACGTGCTGCAGTTGGACGATGCGACAATCACTCCGTCGTGTTCCGTAATTTGGATCGCTTGAGCGAGCAACTCTGGATAATCTTTTCCTGCACTGAACGTATGTTTTTTGGAACGGGCAAAACTTGGCGGATCAAGGATGACGAGATCAAATGACAATTGCTTACGAACGGCGTACTTAAAGTAGTTGAACACATCTTCTACGATGATGTCATGATCTTCATAATTAAGACCGTTCACGCTGAACTGCTCTTGCGTCTTGCTTCGGCTTCTGTTCGCCAGGTCAACACTCGTCGTTTTTGTTGCTCCGCCAAGTGCCGCTGCTACCGAGAACGCTCCTGTGTAGGAAAACGTATTTAATACTGTCTTTCCTTTTGCATACTGATCACGAATGGTTTTACGGACTTCGCGTTGGTCCAAGAATACACCGACCATAGCACCATCATTTAAATAAACCGCGAAGTGAATGCCGTTTTCACGGACGATTAAAGGACTCGGTGCTTTTTCGCCTTCCATAAAATCATCATCGTCAATGTATTTCCCTTTTACTGCAAATCGTTTCTTTTCGTAAATCCCTTTTACTTTAACTAGATTTTTAAGCGATTCTACGATTTCATTCTTAAAATCATAAATTCCTTCACTGTACCATGTGATCACATAATATCCGTTATAATGATCGATTGTCAGTCCGCCGATTCCGTCTCCTTCACCGTTAAAAACGCGGAAAGCCGTCGTTTCATAGTCGTTAAAAAGATTTTCTCTGTGGTCGATCGCTCGTTTTAGTTTCTTTTCGAAAAAGCTTTGGTCGATCACTTCTTGTGGATTTTGGGTAAGTACCCAGCCACGTCCCTTGTTTTGTTTGCCGTAGTACCCTTTTCCAAGAAAAGTATTTTTCTCATCAAAGAGCTCGATGATTGTTCCTTCTTCTTTTACATTGCTGATATTTTGAACAGCATCCTCTGTTATGAGCGGATATCCTGCTTTCAGACCTTTCACATATGAAGTTTTCACTTTTAACCGGACGTTCTTTCTCATAATGTCACCCGTTTCTCATTCTCATTTTGTAATAAAAATACTTTGATCATAAAATAGCTTACTTCATCAGGAAGCAGTTCTTTAATCGGCTTTAACTTTTCTCCGCCAGCCTGCTGGATGGCGTTTTCAATCTCAGGAATATATTCATCAGGAATTAAGTCTTCCATATGGACGTCCATTCCTTCTTGCATGCATTGGATAAGATGACTTTCCACCGTACTCGGAGCCAAATCCCGGTGTTCGGCTATTTCTTCTACCGTCATCTCCTCTTTATAAAACGTGTACGTTTCAAGATGAGAATCCGGAGTCGACTTTTTCGGTTTGGGGTCTGTCCCCGGGACAGACCCCTTCACGGCATTTTCTTTGCGTTCAGGATTTTGCACTAAAAATTCTGTGATGCTTTCAATAAAATGTTCGCCATATTTTTCAAGTTTATTTTGACCGACGCCTGTCACGGTCAAAAATTCACCTTTTGTCTCAGGCAGTTTTACACACATGTCCTTTAACGCGGTATCTGCAAAAATAACAAACGGTGGAACGTTTTCTTTTTCTGCAATTTCTTTACGAACTTTACGAAGCTCTTCGAACAACGGATCATCTGCTGCCACTTGCTTCGTCTGAACGGCTTCTTTTCGCTTCACAATTTCTTTTCCAAGAAGAACGTCTTTTCCTTTTTCTTTTATATATAGGGTTGGAAAAGAACCATGTTCAACGGCAATAAGTTCTTGTGAAATAAAAAATTCAATAAAGTCCGTCACTTCTTTTAAGCTTTTTTCTTTCATCATGCCGTACGTTGGCAGCTTATGAAACCTAAGCTCGAGCACCTTTTTGTTCTTCGATCCTGTCAGCACTTGAGCGATGATCGTTTTTCCAAACCTTTTCTGACCCATTCGAACAATACACGACAACACGATCTGGGCTTCTCTTGTAACCTCGATACTTTCACGTGAATCCGTACAGTTGCCGCAGCGCCCGCATGGAGGTGTTTCAACCTCGCTAAAATAACGGACGATCGACGTTTGCAAACAGCTTTCGGTGTGGCAATAATCCACCATTAGCTGAAGTTTTTCTAATTCTTGTGAGATACGATCTTGTTCACTCGATTGGTCGATTAAAAAGCGCTGCACTTGAACGTCTTGCGAAGAATACAGCAAGATACACTCACTCGGAAGACCGTCACGGCCAGCACGGCCAGCTTCCTGATAATAACTCTCCATATTTTTTGGCAGCTGATAGTGGATCACATACCGTATGTTCGATTTATCGATTCCCATCCCGAACGCGGATGTGGCTACCATTACGCTGGATTCATCCTGCAGAAACTGTTCTTGCTGTTCCATACGTTCCTGATCATTCATACCCGCATGATAGCGAGAAACGTGTATACCGTTCTTCTTTAAATTTTCGTACAATTGATCAACGGTCTTTCGTGTTGCCGCATATATAATCCCAGCTTCTTTTTCGTTCTTTTTGATAAAATCCTTCAAAAATGAAAGACGGTCTTGTCCTTTAATCACCGAAAATGAGAGGTTCTCCCTCTCAAATCCTGTTAGTACAGTCTTGTTTTCATCGATATCCAAGGACCAGCAAATATCCTGGCGAACTTTTGGTGTGGCAGTAGCCGTCAGTGCCAGAACGACCGGACGTTTTGGCAAATTTCCAATCATGCGCTGAATTCGCTGATAGCTTGGACGAAAATCATGTCCCCATTGCGAGATACAATGCGCTTCATCCACTGCTACTAAAGGAATATGGAGTTGTTTTAGGTGATCCATAAAGTCATAGGATTCTAGTCTTTCTGGTGCAATATATAAAAGCTTATACTTTCCTTGTTTCGTTTTCTCGATTCGGTCTCTCGTCTCACTGGCCGTTATCGAACTGTTGATATAGGCGGCAGAAATGCCCAATTGGAGCAAAGTATCTACTTGATCTTTCATTAAAGAAATTAACGGAGAAATAACAATCGTTGTTCCTTCAAAAACTAGGGCAGGAATTTGATAACAGATCGATTTCCCCCCGCCTGTCGGCATCACACAAAGGGTATCTTCTTTAGCCAAAACAGATTGAATCGCCTGCTCCTGTCCATTCCGGAATGAAGAGTAGCCGTAATGCAACTGAAGCATCTCTTTTGCTCTTTGTATCAAAACTTGTATGTCCTCCTCCGGCTTCGTTATCTCTTGATTATATAGGTACTATCACAACATAGCAAAGGCACTTCATGGGTATAGAGTTCACAAAAACGGCAGACTTGCGTAAGAGTGACAATTATCGAAATGTGATACATTAAGAAGTGGAGAAAAAGAAGGGAGTTTTTATTATGACGAATGAGGAAAAAAACAATGCGTTCCCACCTAAAACATGTACGATTGAAAGACTTGTAACGATGCCTGAAGATGTTGAAAAAGTAATTGCCGGCAAGAAAACAGCGACGCGCCGAAACGGCAGATACGCCGATATCGGTGAGATTATGGAGTTAAAAGGGCATAAATTCGTAGTAGAAAACGTGTATCGACAATCACTCGGTGAACTGACAGACGAACATGCCAATCATGAAGGATTCGAAACGGTAGAAGCCTATAAAGAAGCTATTTTATCATACCACCCAGGAATGCCTTGGCTTCCGCACATGCAAGTATGGGTACACGAATTCAGTCCAGTTAAGGGCTAAGTTCACGAAGCCTGATGGAATTATTATATAAAGTTTTTTTATATATTCATATTCTTAGCGTCATCGCATCCATTGGACCATTTTTTATTTTGTTTCCGATCGTAAAAAAACTGCGAACGGCAGATGGTGCAGAAATGGATGCCCATCTTGCTACCTTTCGCTTTATCGTGTGGCTAGCCAAACATGCCGGTCATGTTCTCGTCGGATCAGGAATACTTCTCGTTATTTTCGGTCCATGGACTTGGGATACTCCTTGGTTGTTAGCAACACTATTTATCCTATTCTGTTCGCTTTTCTTTTTGGCTCGTGCTTTTTCCCCGACATTGAGGAAATTTAATGAAGAAGAGCCTGATAAGTACATGTTGGCAGATAAGCTAAAAAAAGCGGTATGGATCTATATTATTTTATTATTAATCATGCTCTGGTTTATGGTAGTGAAACCGTATTTGTGGTAGATCGAATGGAAGCTGACCGATGTTGGTCAGCTTTTTTTGTGATTTATGAAGGCGTGTCCGTTTCAGAAGGACATTTTTTTGAATTTGTGGATTGAGACCTGAAATTTGTGGATTCGGCGTTAAAACTTTTGGATTGAGTATGATTATTTGTGGATTCAACTCTGTTTTTTCTGGATTACCTGTAATCGGTGTCTTTTTGAAAAAGAGTTTTCTTTTATAAGAAGAATACACCTCTATATGTAGAATTAATATAGTAATAACTTCTACATATAGAATGGAGAGAACCTGTCATGCCATTGCACCCTATTACAGTAATAGAAATCACTTTTACCGTCATTTTTCTTAGTGCTTTATTCATTATTGCTATGCGTATTCCGAAATTCAAAAGAAACATCGGGTTGTATTTCGCCTGCTTGATAACGGTTATGGTTCTTGCCTTTTTTCTTATTCGTCCACATTGGATTAATCACCAAGTGTCCATTAAAAAAGAGCAGCTGCATGCATACTTAGAGAAAAAGTATCCAGGTGAAGAATGGAAAATCACTAGAAATATAGGTCGTCAATACAACCCTTATCATCTAGTAGTAGAATTTGATAACGTGAAAGGTTGGACTTATATTTATTGGGTTAAGGACGCTGCGAACATTAAGCAAACGGGTTATTCAATGCCGAGTGATGAGACAAGAAAATCGAAGGCAACCATTTTCAGCGTCGCGATTGGTATTCAAAAACTCTTTCTATCAAATGATTTCGTATCATTTACAAGAGACCCGCTATGATAAACACCATTTATCGAACGGTCACGCCACGCCACTGTTGAATCGTAAAAATCTCCAGCCGTATCTACTTCTGTTATTAATACGCCGGCCACATTCCGGCGCAGACGCCCAATTGTAACTCCATCCGCTCTAACAAAAAAGGCTGGCCAGCAGCTTTCTTTTGCTGAACTGTTGCTTGCGCTGATCCATATAAAATTGTTTGCAGCATAGCTTGTCATCGTTGCTGGCATTGTAATTTCAGGGTATGTTACGCCGTGGTTATACGTTAAATTCTCTATCCCCACTGCAGATTTTATAGCCTCTAATCTTTCCGGTCCGATGTTCGCGGCATGATACGAATGAAACATTACCTGAACACCTTTTTTCTTATACACACGGTAAAGTTCAGGGTAGCGATAATCATGACAGATTTGAGTTCCGCACTTAATTCCGTTAATTTCATACGTGCAAAAATAATCCCCGGCTGTATAATGAGCCAAATCCCCTGTTTGTTCTGTTTCATCTCCTGCACAAAACATCTTATCGTATCGATCTACCAGTTTTCCTTCAGCATTTATGATATATAAACTATTGTGAGGTTTATGATTTCCGCTTAACGGGTGTGTTGTTCCTAAAACGACCCAAATTCTAAGTTCACGGGCGTAATCCAAAATCTCAACTGTACAATTTTTAAGCATTACCCAATCAAACTCCTCAAGTGAAGGCATGTCAGTCCCTGCATAACCAGAAAGTGCTGCTTCAGGAAAATGGGCTACGTCCGCTCCGTTTTCTTTCGCTTGCCGCATCTGTTTCATGATGTACTTTTGGTTTTTCTTAATATCAGCCGAAACAGGAAACTGGCACGTCGCAATGGTCATCCTCATCAATATTCACCCCGTCTAAGTTTGATATTTTTTATGATTATACTACATTAAAAATCATGTAAACCCTTTCATTTTTACATTAGTGTAAATATTTTAAAAATTTATATAATTCCCCTTGTTACGCCCCTTTTTAGCTGTTATGATAGTGAACATTATTTCTAAAACACCTATGGAGGAGCGCAGCATCATGAAAAAAATTCTTTTGATCTTATTCATTGTTTTACCTTTTCTAGCACAACTCGTTGTTTTACCATTCGTAAACCGGATCGATCCCATTATTTTAGGACTGCCGTTTTTTCAGTTTTGGTTGTTTTTATGGATCGTTTTAACTCCTTTTTGCACCTTTGGTATTTATCAACTACAGAAATCAGAAGGAGGCTTGGATTAAATGCAAGGAAACCTTACAGCACTGTCCATCACCATACTTATCATTTTAACCGTTGTTTTAATTGGATTTGTTGCAGGCAGAGACAAAGCTACCCGTAGTTCTGTTGAGGAGTGGTCTGTCGGCGGGCGACGTTTTGGCGGTCTGCTTGTCTGGTTTTTAGTTGGAGCTGACCTCTATACCGCCTATACATTCCTGGGGTTAACGAGTACCGCATATACGGCAGGAAGTCTTGCCTTTTTTGCAATTCCTTATTCTGTTCTTGCCTACTTTATCTCGTATTTTTTCCTTCCAAAACTTTGGAAAGTGGCTAATCACCATAAGCTGACGACTCTAGCAGACTATGCGAGAGAGCGCTTTGACTCGAAGCTCCTTTCTTCTCTTATCGCTATCGTTGGTGTGCTTATGCTTATTCCTTATATCTGCCTGCAGCTAAGCGGTATTCAAGATACGCTAAAAGTGGCTGGGACAGGCTTTATCAATGTGGAAGTGGTCGTCATTACCTCGTTTTTCCTTGTCGCTCTTTATACGTTTTTCAGTGGAATCAAAGGGCCTACTTATACGGCAATTTTAAAAGATGTCCTCGTGTGGGCAATCATGCTGTTTATGGTTGTTTCCCTTCCGATCATCCATTTTGGCGGCTGGAACCCGATGGTCGACAAGATGGTAACGGAAGCACCACATCTGCTTACGATTCCGGACGCGGGACCTAAGGGCATTCCATGGTTCATCACGGCATCCCTCGTTTCTGCTCTCGCATTGTTCATGTGGGCGCATGCAGCAACAGGCGTGTTTACCGCAAAAAGTGCCGATGCCATTCGAAAGAACGCTTTATTTTTACCGCTATATAATATCGTGCTTATTCTTGTCGTTTTTCTTGGCTTTATTGCCTTTTTGGTACTGCCAGATGGAACCGACCCACGCTTTGCGTTATTGCGGTTGATTCAAACCTCTTATGGGGGTGTCGCTCAAGGTCTTGCTTATTCGACAATTGCACTTGCCTCACTTATCCCGTGTTCGATTATGGCAATTGGTGCATCCAATTTGTTTGCGAATAACATTTACCGCGATTTGATCAATCCAAAAGTAAAAGGAGCTAAACTAACCATGATTACGCGTGGCATGGTCTTTGTTGTCATTGGACTAGCCTTATTATTTGGACTCGTTTTCCCTACAGCTCTCGTTTCCCTTCAGTTATTGGGCGTCTCCGGCATGGTGCAGATTTTCCCAGCCATCGTCGTGAGTCTATTTTGGAGAAACCAAACGAGAGAAGCGACCATTATCGGTCTTGTTGTTGGATTAGCTGTAACGTTTATCGTTTACTCAACTGGTTTCTCTTTCGGAATTTATGAAGGATTCTGGGGACTTGTGGCAAACTTTGCAACCATTGTTGCTATAAACCCGCTATTTGTGAAAAAAGCGAAGTTCTCAACGAATGCTGTAAAAAATTATTTATTTGACGAAGTATCCAAGAAAACTGAATACGTGCAGAAAGGTGCATAAATGAAAGAGGATGACAATTGGTCATCCTCTTTTTTTGGGCTAGTGCCTGTATATGATGTCTAACAGTCTAAAAAATCAGTTTAGAGTAACAAAAAATGGGCGTTTGCATAGACTACTTCGACTTTATTTTTTGGAGGTAAGCTTATGAGTTACCACTATCGGGATGCACAACAAGCACCGAGCGGATCGCAAATGAATTATGAACAACATGCGCTGCTACAATCATTAAGGCTTATCAGAGAAGCCATTCAGGGTGAAAAAGATGATGCACGCTTTTATGAATATTTAATTTCGGTAGCATCTACTAATGAAGAAAAACTAATCATCGCTTCTATTCGTAATGATGAAAAGAAACATAATCAGTTATTCAAACAAATCTACAAAGATATTACGCATCAAGATGTGCCCGCTACAAACGGTGCTGCTTTCGAAAAACCAGATTCATATGTGGATGGCATTACAAAAGCATTATTTGGAGAACTTAAGGCAGTTGAAAAATATCGTGAAATTCGAAAAGGACTTCCTAATACGTATTACAGAGATATTTTGTTCGACATCATTACAGATGAAATGAAGCATAGCGCGAAATACAATTATCTCTATACCCTCAACCAATCTCGAGCCCATGAAACAGACGATGGAGTTCAAGCCACAAGCACCCCTGACCAATGGGTGATGTATATTGATCCGCTTGTAAAAAGAGCACTCAAAGAATCGCAAGAAGGGATCAACCTCACACACCTTTTTCAAGAATTCATCCTCTCTGGTGTACTAGTCGGGCAAGGGTACACACCTGACGAAGCGATCGAACTCGTTGAAGGATGGGAAAAGACAGGCGAATCTAAACTGTTAAAAAAGAGTAAGATGCCGGGAAAGCCACAACGATAAGGAGAGAGAGGAATGGAACAAACAGAGGGATACACAATGCCTTTTATTGGAGATCTGTTTCCGGAGATGAAGGTTCATACCACCCTTGGGGAAATTGTCCTTCCAACAAGCTATCAAGGACATTGGTTCGTATTATTCAGTCACCCTGGTGATTTCACACCCGTCTGTACGACAGAGTTTGTAGCTTTTCAAAAACTCATGCCTGAATTTACGAAGCTGGATACCTTTTTAATTGGTTTATCCGTTGAACAGGTCTACTCGCACATGAAATGGATCGAATGGATTAAAGAAAATCTTAAAGTGGAGATTACTTTTCCAATTATTGCAGATAGCTTAGGAAAAGTTGCTATGAAACTAGGAATGATTCATCCTACAATGGGCACAAGAACGGTTCGAAGTGTTTTTATCGTTGATCCGACAGGGAAAATTCGAATTATCTTAACCTACCCAGAAAGTGTCGGACGAAACATCCATGAAATTTTGAGGAGCGTAAAAGCCTTACAGACCGCTGATGCCAATCAAGCCGCGACTCCAGCAAACTGGCCTAGAAATGAGCTTATTGGAGACCGGTTGATCGTGCCGCCAGCAAGTACCATTCAAGAAGCCAATAAGCGAGCGGAGCAAGCAAAAGCAGGAGAGATTCAATGTTATGACTGGTGGCTTTGTTCCAAACCCCTTTCATAAATCGGTCAAACTTGGCTCATAAAGATGTTTTTAAACCTTTGTGGGTCTTTTGTTTTTCTTGGTAGTGTTGGTGTTTGTCGAAATTGGATAAATCCAAAATAACGTGGGATTATTCTATTTAACGTTGGATATATGCCGAATAACGTTTGATAAAACCAAATTAACGTGGGAATATTTTGGTGTGTCTTCTCGATATTAACATTTCATTATTATGTCCTTTCTGCAATTACACTTCCTCCTTTTACTATGTCTTTCCTCTCTACTTGCACAAAAAAAGAGTCGACATCAAGAAAGGGATACCCTTCCTTGATCAAACTCTTTCACTTTTTGCCGTTTTAATTTTATAGATGAAGTAATAGTACTTATAAAAAATGATTATGACCAGTACGGTTCTTACAATCGTACTCTCCGCTAGAATAAATGCGACTGCAATCATCGTGTCTGCAAATAAGTTAATGAGGACCTTTTGTTTGAGTGTCAACGATCGGTTCTTTACAAACGACTCTAGATGCTGTTTATAAATAGAAGTACCCTTAAACCACACTTCAAACTTCTTAGAGCCTTTCACAAAAAAATAGGAAGCGAGCAGTAAAAAAGGGGTTGTCGGAATTAATGGTAAAACGATTCCTATGACCCCTAAACCAAGAAAGAAAAATCCCAATCCTACAAATATGATGTTTTTGATTTTCATTGGAATTCTCACTTCCTTCCCCTTCAAACTTAAATGGTTCCGTTCACACTTTTATATAATAAACGACGCTCCTTTCTTAACGGAGCACTTTCAAAAAATGCAGCTTCTTCTTCTGTTTCTGGTATCACACTTGGTACGGGAGATGGCTTTCCATTCTTATCAATCGCAACCATCGTAAGAATAGACGTGGTGTTCAGTGTACGGCTACCCGTCTCTAAGTTCTGACATTCCACTTTTACATAAACCTCCATTGAGGTTCTGCCCGTTGATATCACAACGCCTTCCAGAATTAATATATCGCCCACTTTTGCAGAAGATAGAAAGTTCACATTGTCGATTGAAGCTGTCACAACTACCTTTTTGCTATGTTTCATGGCTGCAATTGCTGCAATCTCATCAATGTACGATAATACCGTTCCTCCAAAAATGGTTCCCATGTGATTCGTGTCAGGAGGTAATACAAGCTTTGTCTGAATCGTTCTTGAAATGTTGGATGAAAATGTCTGCTCCATACCTTTCCTCTTTTCCGGAGTTCAATCACTACTCCTGTACTATTCTCGGGAGTTGGTAGGAGGGACAAATAAAAAAACCATCACAAAAGGATGGGTCACAAAAACGCAAGAATACTTAACAGAAAATGACTATTAAAATACCCCTCGTCTTATCTTCCCAACTCCCGAAGAAGATGAACGCTATAAAAATGGCAGGTCTCCTGACTTGTGCTTCACTCTACTTTAAGCCCTTCCCGTCCTTAGACAGTGGTTTTGCTTATTTCGTCAGCACTTACAGTTGCGGGTACAGCTCTGGAATTTCACCAGATTCCCATTTAAGTCTTTACTAGACACCAAGATTATCGGATTGTTCTATTAAGTTAGTCTTTCTTCTTTTATTATAGGGTGCTGTCAGATTGCTGACAACCTAAGCTAAATATAATCTTTTCAAATCCTTTACAAATCAGGCTTCTCTGTTCATATTTCCTTTAAATTCACGTGATATGCTGAAAAAAAGACTGGGGAGGTTTTCTTATGATACGTCCAACTGCTTTAATACTGACTGCACATTACGGAAGCGGTCATATCCAAGTAGCAAATGTACTAGCAAGTGAACTTCGCAATAGAGGGTATGATCCTATCATTTCGGATTTATTTGGAGAATCTTATCCACGTATTTCTCAAATCACACAATCTTTATTCATTAAGAGCTTCTCCTATGGCCATTCCTTTTACAAGTGGTGGTATTATGGGACAAATAAATTACATTCGAAAGGCATCGCCCAATTTTCCCGCTATCTTGGCAGAAAGAGGCTGCAAGAGCTTATTACAAAACACCAGCCTCAATTTGTTATCTCAACCTTCCCCCTGAATTCAGCTCCCTTTTTAATAAAAAAAGCGAGATATAAGATACCAACGTATACCGTTATTACGGATTATTGCGCACATCCCTTTTGGGTCAACCCACTCATCGATCAGTATTTTGTTGCGTCAGATGCTGTAAAAGACGGACTGATTCAGGATCATAACATTCATCAAAAACGCATTACCGTAAGCGGAATCCCCATCCAGCCTAAATTTGAGCGAGATGTGGATATGGACGCCGTTTATGAAAAGTATAAGATTTCTCCAAAAAAACAAGTCGTTACCGTCCTTGCAGGAGCACAAGGCGTTTTGAAAAACGTAAAAGAAATCTGCCTCAACCTACTAGAGAACTCTGACTCTCAACTCGTAACCATTTGCGGAAACAACAAAGAACTTTATGAAAAACTTCTTCCGCTTACGCTGATCTATCCAGACACGTTTAAACTGTTTGGTTATGTAAAAGAGATTCATGAGGTTTTTTCCATAACTCATTGTTTAATTACTAAGCCAGGAGGCATCACCATAACGGAAGCGGCAGCTTTACGAGTTCCTTTAATTCTATATCGTCCTGTTCCTGGGCAAGAAGCTGAAAACGCGAAACACTTTTACAACAAAGGAGCTTCCGTAACATCCTACACCGTTGCTAAAACATGTGAACACGTAGAAAGAATTCTAGAAGATACAAAGGTTGCAAGACGTATGAAAATAGGACTAAATACTATTCATATTGCTCAATCTGCAAAACTGATTTCAGATTACTCCATCCACAAGACCGAACGTCAATCCTCATTATCACGTTAGGAGGCAGAGAAATGGATACAACTTCACATATTGTAATCGGGTTGGGATTAGGTGCTCTTGCTCAGATAGACCCTGTGGTAGCAAACAGCTCACTCTCATCTGCCGTTGTGTTAGGAACGGTCATCGGCTCAAATGCACCTGATTCGGACTGCATCTATAAGCTGAAAGGAAAAGGAAGCTATTTCAGAAACCACCGTGGCTGGTCGCATTCTTTACCTGCCCTTCCATTATGGGGTCTTGCGATATCTGGAATCATCCATCCTTTTTTCCCTGATTCCTCCTTTTTGCATCTATTTTTGTGGACATTTCTTGCTGTGATTTTGCATGTTGGTTTTGATCTTTTCAACGTGTATGGAACACAGAGTTTAAAACCATTCTCCTCAAAGTGGGTGTCCTTTGATTGTATTCCTTTAGTAGACCCACTCATATTAGGGCTTCACGTTACGGGTTTTGTGCTTATGCTTTTCTTCGAGCCCGGTATTATTTTCTTATGGATTTATGGAGCAATCTCTTTACACCTACTGTATCGAACGGTTTATGCGGTGAGGATTCATAAGCATCTGAGACTTTATTATCCTGTTGCAAAACGGATCAAGGTCATTCCAAGACCTGATCTTTTATCGTGGGACTTTTTAATTGAAACAAAGGAAGAATTCATATTTGGGAGCTATACAGCTACAAAAATAAAAATTGAACACAAACTAGTGAAAAAAGAGGAGTATCTTGAGCTGATCGCTGACAGCAAGAAAGAACGAGACATATCAGATTTTCTTGCTTCAACAGAGTATGCCTATCCTTTTGTAAAAAAATCTAAGACAGGTTACTTCGTGATGTGGAAAGATCTTCGTTTTCGTATGAACAAAACGTATTTTCCTTATCTCTCTATCCTGTTTATCAGCGAGGATTCCACGTACAAAGCAACATATACTGATAAACTATATTCTCTAAAAAGTTACCGTAAAGTCATGAGGGATTTGGAATATGGCTCTATTAGGGATAAGAAGTTTGTAAATAAACCTTACTTGCGAACAAGCTAAAATAATTTTAACGAAGGGTGTCCGACACTAGTTGGAGCACTCTTTTTTCAGTAAAAAAGGTTCATGAGGTGACCATACAACCTCATGAACCTCTATTTCTATTAAATCTGCGAGTTCATAACAAAAGCAACTAATCGCCAAGCACCATCTCCAAGCTGACCTGTAATTTCAAGGTCAATCTCTTTACCTGCGCTTCCTCCGTCCAGCTCAAAGCTTAACCATTTGAATTGACCGGCATCTAATGTACGGCCAGTTTCAGCTAATAGCTTGTTATCTGAACGGATAATCGTATTTGCCGATCCATACATCGAATCACCCGTAAGAAAGTATACGTTATGGCTTCCCGCAGGAACCGCGACTCTAAAAATAATCAGCTTTTCTCTTGATGCAATTAAATCTCGCTGCAAAGAGTCAGCATTGCTTCGGTCTCTACCAAATGGCAGTGTCCCAACCCATCCATAGCCTTTTACGGAGTCCCATGTATCTTCCGGAACTAAACTTTTGTAAGTTGCAAGAGTGGGTGTTGAATTAAGACCTCCATCTAGTGCAAGCAGAGCATCATCGCCTGAAAGCGCTGAGACGACTTGAATGTCACGAGGCGGACCATATACAACCGTTTCTCCGGCATCCACTTCAACACGGAGTCTTTCAGCTGCAGGTATTCCTGCTGGGGGGTTGACCATTACCAAAAATTCTAATTCAGCTGATGGTTCAATGACCTTCGTAACAGCTTCACTTTGCCAACCATCTGGAACAGGAATGTTTACCGTTACCTTTACTGGTTTTGCAGTTCCATTACTGAGCATTACTTTTACTGGATTCGGCTGCCCTGCCATCATCGTATCCGCCGCCATTCCCGTTATGTCTACTCCACCCATTCGAACAGCCCCAGCTTTTCCGTTTTTTACAGTGAAAGAAGCAAGCGTAACTGCAACAGCATCCGTACTGCTTGGAGAAGAAACGACGCGATAATTTGAATTCCATGATTTATGAGTTACATGACAACTCACATATCCGCGATAATCACCATCAAAGAATTTCACATGCTGATTAACAGGAAGTGCCGCTTCGATTTGGTTTTTCCATCCACATCCTGAACTGATTGACGTACCCACAAATTCTGTAGCCAACGTTTTAGAGCTTGGATTATTAAAATCTTCCTTCAGATCATTTACCCAGCTGGAATGCCAGTCGCCGCTTAACACAATTGGATTAGAGGGCTTATATTTTTTTATAAAAGTAAAAAGGCGGTCTCGGTCAGCTGAATAGCCATCCCACTGATCATGATTGACGCTTATGCCTTCTCCTGGATCATAATCGTATTGTGCCATCATGGTCTGCTGAGCAATTACGTTCCATTTTGTTCTTGAATCACGGAGATTCTTTAACAGCCATGCCCCTTGCTCAGAACCTACTAGCGTTCGATTAGGATTAGACGCCTCAGGGTCAAGTGGCCCACTTGGAAAACCGCTCCCTACTTGATTATCTCGGTATTGGCGTGTATCTAAAATACTAAACTCAATTAAACTGCCGAACGTAAACTTGCGATAAAGAAGCATGTCTGGACCGTTTGGCTTTGAACGGCGTCTTAAAGGCATGTGCTCATAATACGCCTGAAAAGCGGCTGCACGAACTTGTAGAAATCGTTCACGTTCCCCTTCAGGATAGTTAGGATCGGAAATATCATCTGACCAATCATTATCTACCTCATGGTCGTCAAATGTAACGATGAATGGAAACTTTGCATGCGCTGCCTGTAAATCCTGTGACGTTTTATATTGCGCATGAAGCAGACGGTAATCTGTCAGGGTTTCTGTATCTCCCTTTTCATAGATGTAATCTCCTAAATGAAATACAAAATCAAAATCTTCATCCACCATGTTGCGATAAGCCGAGAAATGCCCTCCTGTCCAAGCCTGACATGAAGCAATACCAAATGAAAGGCTCTTTACATTATCATCACGTTCTGGAGCTGTTTTCGTTCTTCCTACTGGACTTATCTCATTACCTACTTTAAACCGATAATAGTATTCTTTTCCAGCCTGTAAACCATACACTTCTGCGTGCACGGAATGGCCAAGTTCTGGAGCTGCAATCTCACTACCTGAAAGAACGACTTTACTAAATTCCTCATCATATGCCATTTCCCATTGAACGGAAACGTACTTATTTTCCATACCGCCTTTTCCATCCTCTGCAAGAGGCTCTGGTGCAAGTCTTGTCCAAAGTACAACGCTGTCAGGTAATGGATCTCCTGAGGCTACTCCAAGTGTAAAGGGTGAATCTAAAAACACGGGTGTTGCTTCAACATCCTCTGTTCTATTGATGGCCGGAACAGATAGACCGATAGCCGTTATAGCAGCTGATTTTCCCGACGTTTTAAGGAAATTTCTTCGGTTCATTTTTTCAGTAGAAAAGTCTTTTAACCATTTTTCAAAACCCACTAGACCCACTCCTTTTATTGATTATGTAAGATAACTATTCTGATTGTATGTAAGAATAATAAACTGGTCATTACAGCCATATAAAGTTTTGTAAAGACTTCAGACAATGACTTTCGTTTTTATCTCAGCAGATAATGTGCTAATCACCTATACCAAAATAGGACAACTTGAATAAGATATCTTAATGTCTGGTTTAAAAATTTGAGGTGAAACAATGAAAAAAAGATTTGAAGCAAAACTTAGAGGAAGAAATGAAGTACCCCCTGTAAAAACAAATGCTAAAGGGGAAGCTAAATTTCTTGTGAACAAGGATTGTACAGAAATTAAATTTATATTAAAAGTTGAAAATATTAAAAACTTTATCCAAGCACACATTCACGTAGGTGGACCTGATGTAAACGGCCCAGTCGTTGCTTTCCTGTTCGGAGCTGATTTGGACACACTAGCTGAGCAAAACGGCATAACCACTTGTAAAGGTATTGTAACAGGTGTCATTACAGACGAAGATATCGTAAAAAATGATGCATGTGTTAAATCCGTTAGAGAATTAGTGAAGCTGATGAAAAAAGGCTGCACGTATGTGAACGTTCATACGGAACAGAATATAAACGGTGAGATTCGCGGACAAATTAGACGCGTACATCACTAATAGAAAAGCAAGCAGAACGAAAAAAGGACGATCACTGGGTGGATCGTCCTTTTATTGCTTATATTATAAAATTCATTTCTTTTATTCTTTCATCCAGCAATGAAAAGAGTTCCAGTAATTTATCTTTTGGGATGCTGTCATAGCTATCGCCGGTACTCGCTTCAAAAAAACATTCATTCTTTCCAGTCTCTCTTAAATTCCCGGTCATACCGATATTTGTAGCTCTATATATTTCTGCAAGCAGGTCATCCATTCTCTCTTTTGGTTCATCGAAATGAACATGAAACATGTTGGATACAGGTACTTCAGGGATGGTTTTAACTCTGTTGCATTGATTAAAAAGTTCTGCAAGTTCTATAGCATTTTCAAAATACTTCTGCATCTTGTCTTTTCGCTCATCAAAATTAGTATCTGCACTGATGATATACGGATTCAGACTGATCAAATCACCGCCATGACGTCTTTTCCAAACTTTTGATTGATTCGTAAAAGATTTCTCGCCTGCTAATATTGCTCCAGCGACTCCACCGATCCCTTTATAGAAGGACACATAAACACTATCAAAAAGAGCACAAACCTCAGCAGCAGTTTTTTTATAGTATGGAAGAATTTCAAAAAGTCTTGCGCCATCTAAATGCAGTTTGATCTCTTTGCTTCTGCAAAAGTCAGAAATTCCAACAAGTGTCTCATAGTCAGGCAGCTGACCACCGATTTCGCGCTGAGGCAATTCGAGCAATACACATGAAACGTCTTCCTTCATGTTTACAACATCCTCTAATGTAATAACCCTGTTCTTATCTGCTAGCAAAACCGAATCTATATGATGCAGTTTTTTTAATCCTTCTTCTTCGTGAATTTCTAAATGACATAGTGGGTGATAAGCGACTCGGTTTATTCCTTTTTGATCACACCATATGCGCAAGGCAATCTGCTGTGCCATCGTACCACTTGGGAAAAACACCGCTGATTCTTTCCCTAGAAACTCAGCCATCTTTTCCTGAAAGTCTTCAATTACTTTACCTTCACCGTAAAGATCACTCTCTTGCTCGCCGTCAACTTGGTCCAATGCATCTTTTAAAACTTGAACATTCCGTATACCATGGCCGGTTATTTGGTACTTTGTTTTTCTATACGATTCTTTTAACAGATTTTTTTCTCCCAAAAAGGGATCCCTCCTTTTGTAATCCATATATTCTTACATAAATCATAACAGATAACTGTTAGGTAACATCTGCATTTATCCATTTAAAAAAGGATTCCCTGAGAGGAAATCCTGCCGTACAAAAAGGGAGTAAACCTATTCTTCTTTTGCACCATCTTCTGCAATCGCTCTTAAATCTGCGTAAAAAAAGTCATCATTACATAGCGGTGAGTGCTCTTTATCATTTATCATGTTGGCTTTTTTTATTATTTCCGAACCTTCGTTTGTGTCATTTAGATGTATACTGTCGGCTATTTCTTGAAATTCATTTTCTTTATTTTTCATCATTCATCCCTCCTATGTTTGTTAACTTCCCCAAAACGGAAATATTTTACACTGTTAATTTAGGGCAATAAAAAACCCCTGGTGCACAGGGGTTTGAATTTCAATCTGTTTTTACCGGTAATCCTTCTTTTTGCCAGGAAGAAAAACCTCCTCTTATATTAAGAACATCTTTAAATCCCTTTGCTTGAAGCAAACTTGTGCCAATTGCAGAACGGACGCCAGACTGGCAATGGGTAATGATTGTTTTATCTTTCGGAAGAGATTCGAGCTCATCTTCCAAATTTCCAAGCATATGATGGTGAGCACCAGGTATGTGACCGCTTTCCCACTCACTTTGATTCCGCACATCAATCAGATAAAAATCTTCATTATCTAATAATTTTTTTGCCTCATTTGGGGATATCGATTCATACCCTTCAAGGTTCTTTCCTATCTCTTCCGGTAAAATAAAGCCTTTTACCTGATCGAGCCCAATGGACTGCAACGATTTTTTCACATGAGACAGTTCTTCTTCCTTAACAATTAAGACAATATCTTGTTCATAATTCAATAGCCAACCCGCCCAGTTTGTGAATGAACGGTTATACGGCAAGTTCAAGGAACCCTTAACATGACCCTTCTCAAATTCACCGGCAGGTCTTGTGTCTACTAAAATTTCACCATTACTAAGAGGTAAAGACAGTTTGGGCGTTTTTTCTTTGGTTAACAACTCAGGTCCTGTTTTGTTTAACCTCTTCATCTGTGCAAAATATTTCGGGGGCTCTGGCTGTCCTGCAAGCAATTCTTTCTTAAACAATTCCTCTTCTTTCAACTGGAAAGCCCAATTGAATCTTTTCTCATACCCTAAAGTTGTCATTGGAACTGCACCTAAAGATTTGCCGCACGAACTTCCAGCACCATGAGCTGGCCAAACCTGCAAAAAGTCAGGGTATGCTTCTACTTTTTGGAGAGACTGATACAGCTCTTTCGCTCCCTCTTCAGAAGTTCCAGCTGCTTGGGCCGCTTTTTCAAGTAAATCCGGGCGTCCTACATCACCCACAAAGAGAAAGTCTCCTGTAAATATTCCCATAGGCTCATTAGCTCCTCCGCCTTTATCCGTTAGAACCAATGAAATGCTCTCAGGTGTATGACCAGGTGTATGAAGAACATCAAAAACAACTTTACCAACAGAGAATGTTGATCCCTCTTTTACTAATTCATGATCATATTGAGACAGATATAGGTACTTCCAATCCTTGTCCCCTTCATCAGACATATACAATTTTGCATGATGGTGGTGAGCGAGTTCTCTTGCCCCGGAAAGATAATCAGCGTGAATATGGGTTTCTGCTGCTGCGTTTATGGTTAAACCTTCTTTTTTAGCAACCTCAAGATAAGGTTCAATATTCCTTGCCGGATCGATTACGATGGCTTCTCCAGTCTTCTGGCAGCCGATTAGGTAAGACATATGTGCCAGTTGTTCATCAAAAAATGATTTAAAGTACAAAATAAACTCTCCTTTCGCCTAAAATTCCGTTGATTATACTAATTACGTTTAAAATACCTACCTAGGTATAATACCCAACAAGGATAAGTTTATAACTTCAATCAAAAAAGACAGGGAGCTTATAACACTCTCTGTCTTAATTGCTGGTATTCTATAAAGATCTTTTTAATATGTCACGTACACTATCAGGATCCATCTCTTTATACGTTCCAACACCAGGTTTAATAAATGTTTTTTCAATGATTGCATCAAAATCACGGTCGTCGATATCATAATCACTTAATTGGCTAGGTGCTCCTAAAGAGTTCCAGAAGTCTCGAAGCGCTTTAGCACCTTCTCTTGCGACCTCAATGTCTGATTTATTTTCTGGTGAAACGCCTAACACGCTAACAGCTAACTGCTTCACACGAGAAGGGTCTTCCTCCAACACATGTTCCAGCCAGTTCGGGAAAAGAATCGAAAGCCCGCCGCCATGTGGAATATCATAAACCGCAGAGATCGCATGCTCAATTCGATGTGTTGCCCAGTCACCGCCATCCGTACCATTAGAAAGCGTACCGTTAAATGCGGTTGTGCTAACATACATCATCGTTTCTCGATGCTTAAACGATTGTAAGTCTTCGAGCAGCTTAGGTCCTGCAGCAATTGCCGTTCTAAGCAATGACTCAATAAACCCGTCAATCATGGGAGTGTTTTCAGTACGATGGAAATAATGCTCTAAAGCATGTGACATGCTGTCCACGATGCCGTACACCGTTTGATCTCGAGGAACCGAGAACGTATAGCTTGGATCTAGAATGGAAAAATTTGGGTAAACAAGCGGTGAACCCCATCCTAATTTATCTTTTGTTTCCCAGTTCGTAATTACAGAAACGGAATTCATCTCTGAACCAGTCGCCGCTAACGTTAGAACTGTTCCAAATGGGAGAGCAGCTTCAATTGGTGCTTTTTGGGTAATCAAATCCCAAGTATCACCATCATATTTGGCACCAACAGAGATGGCTTTCGTGCAGTCAATAACACTGCCGCCACCCACTGCCAGAATGAAATCAATTCCCTGTGTTTTACAGATGTCGACACCTTTATGAACTGTAGTTAATCGAGGGTTCGGTTCCACACCAGACAACTCAAAAATGGTAGCCTGTGCTTTATTTAATTGCACAATGACATCTTCATATACGCCATTCCGTTTAATGCTGCCTCCGCCATAAACGACAAGAACGTTAAGATGTTTTTCAAGGACAGCTGAGAGTTGCTGTACTTCACCTTTTCCAAAATAAAGTTTTGTTGGATTGTGTTGCAAAAATGTGATCATGTTAACACCTCTGTAGCTGTAGTATTCTCACATTCTAGCATGAAAGATACTAAAAGGTTGTTAATTTGATTTGTTTAAGAACCGAATGGACGTTAACTTAAACGAACAGTTTCATCATTCATGTTTTTACCGCTGCTTGAATTATTTCTGTCTCGAATAATTTCCGCATACCGATATGCACTGTCCTTCCAAAATCTTTCTTGCGTATCAAAATCAACATAGATGATCCCAAATCGCTTGTCATAGCCAAAGCTCCACTCGAAGTTATCCATTAACGACCATAGATAATACCCTTGAATGTTCATTCCTTCATCATTCAACTCTGAAACAGCATTCAGGTGTTTTTCAATATACTCTACTCGTTCCTTGTCGTGGACTTTTCCATCAACCAATTCATCATCGAAAGCTGCACCGTTTTCAGTAATATAAATCGGTAGATCTGTATATTCGTTTCGGAGTCTTCTGATCAGATCCTTAAATTCATTTGGCGCAATATCCCAGCCCATGCCTGTTTTGGCATAATCCGAGTGAGCACCTTTATGCAAGAAGTCACTTGCCCCTGAAAATTCTACAAAGCCTCGGCTGTAATAGTTGATTCCAAAGAAATCACAGGAAGTTGAGATGAGTTCCATATCTCCTTGTTGAATAAAATCATACGAATGCACGTATTTAGAGAATAAGTTCATCATATCTACAGGATATTGACCTTTAAAAACAGGATCTAAAAACCATCTATTACAATAACCATCTGCATTATTAGCCGCAAGCAGGTCATTGACTGAATCGGTTTTTGCATACATTGGCGATAGGTTTAACGTAATTCCGATAGGCGTATTAGATTTTAGATCGTTCTTTAAAAATTGAACCGCTTTTCCGTGGGAAAGAAGCATATGGTGTACCGCACGAACAGCTTCATCCATGTTCGTATGTCCTGGCGCATGAAATCCTTGGTGATACCCGAGGAACCCTGCACACCATGGCTCATTATGTGTAATCCATGAATCCACTTCAGCATCAAGCTCTTCGAAACACGCTTTAGCTAATTCCATAAACCAATCAACTGATTCCCGATTTACCCATCCACCTTCTTCATGAGCCCATACAGGAAGATCCCAGTGATATAGAGTAATCGCTGGTTTTATTCCCTCTTCTCTCAAACGTTGCGTTAATTTTTTATAAAACGCCATTCCCTCTGGATTATACTTTCCTTTCTCAGGAAAAATACGAGGCCAGGAAACAGAAAAGCGGTATGTTTCTACTCCAAGTTTCTTGATCTGCTGGATGTCTTCTTCAAAACGGTGATAGTGATCACATGCAATGCTTCCATTGTGCTGTTGATAAACTTTTCCAGGAGTGTCACAGAATGTGTCCCAAATGGAGAATGTTCTGCCACCTTCTAGTCGCGCTCCCTCTATTTGATAGGAGGATGTTGCTGTTCCGAAAACGAACTTTTCATTAAAGTGCATTGAATTTCTCTCCTCTATTCTTTTATAGAACCTGCAGAAATGCTGTTAACGATATACTTAGATAAAAATAGGAATGCGATCATGATTGGTACTACTGAAATCGCGATACCTAAATACATCGATCCAAGGTTTTGAGCCACTTGTGATCCTTTTAAGAATCCCATCAATACAGGCAATGTGTATTTTTCAGGTGAAAACAAAATAACTAAAGGCATGATGTAGTTATTCCAAGAACCAATAAAGGTAAAGATCGACATCGTTGCTATTGCTGGCATCATAATAGGAACAGCAATCGTATGGAAGATCTTAAACTCACCTGCGCCATCTATTCTAGCCGCTTCAATCAAACTCGGATGAAGCGTTGTTAAAATATATTGACGGAGAAAGAACACGACAAAAGGACTCGCCGCTGCCGGTATGATTAAAGGAATATACGTATCGAGTATGCCTAAATTTTTACTTAATTCATAAAACCCAATCAAGCCTAATTGCCCCGGGACCATCATCATCACTAACATAAAAATGAACATGGCGTTTTTGCCTTTAAAGATATAAAAGGCAAACCCATATGCCGTTAGGGCTGAAAAGTATCCCGACAATAAAGTAACGAGAACAGAGATGAATAGACTATTTTTAAAACCTGCCCAAATGTTGATGTAACTCATCATCGTCTGATAGTTTTCCACCAATGAACTTCCAGGAATCAAGGTGAAGCCTGACAATATAGCTTCATTAGACCTAGTAGCGTTCACAAGCATCATTAAGAAGGGGATAAAACAAACAATGGCCATCACACTAAGAACAACGTACAGAACTAGTTTTGCCATGCTTCTTTTCGGTTTGGTCTTCGTTTCTATTACATTTGGTTTTTGAACTGAATTTGTGATGCTTTTATTTACCGCTGGTTTTCCTATCATGCTTTACACCTGCCTTGGTTGTTTACGTTCTTTCCCATACATTCCTTTGAAAATGAAAGCAGAAAATATGAGAGTTATAACAAATAAACCATATGCTACAGCAGCAGCGTACCCATAATTGTTATATTTAAAGGCCTGATTGTATAGATAGAGCACCATCGTATTGAGCGATCCATCAGGTGAACCGATTCCATCCGTTAAGAGCATCGGTAGATCAAACAATTGTAGACCTCCAATGAGTGATGTAATCATGATATAAAGCAGGATAGGCTTCAATAGTGGAATCGTGATCTTAGAAAACGTCTGCCACCGGTTTGCACCGTCAATCAATGCTGCTTCGTAATAGTCTTGAGATATACCTGACACCCCTGCCATTACAACGATAAAAGAGTGGCCAAACCACATCCACGTTAAGATTAAGGAAACAGAAAGCTGAGCGGTCGTTGGTTCATTCAGCCAATTGATCGGATCAGAAATAACTCCTAGCTTCAGCAGCATCATATTAAGCGATCCATGCTGCCAATCTAGTAAGATACCAAATAATAGTGCCACAGAACTGATGGTAATTAGATTCGGAAGATAAAAAATCGATCTAAAGAAAGCTAATCCTTTTAACTTCATTCTCATATCAGAAAAAATCAGAGCAAGTAATAGAGCAAGTCCTATTTGAAGGGCAAAATTGATACCCCATATTTTCCACGTGTTAAAAAAAGCTTCTACAAAATACGTATCTGTTAAAAGACGTTTATAATTAGCAAGTCCTACTATTTGTGCTGTACCGCTGCCTGTATAATTTGTAAAACTATAATAAAAGGTTAGAGCGACTGGATAGATACTAAACACCAAGAAGATGATCCAAAATGGAGCAATAAAAACATAGCCGTAACGGTTTAGATTTTTCATCTCTCATCCCCCTTTCAAAATGATAGGCAGTGGCGGAGAAACTGGCCCCCGCCACATGCATGTTTTATTGTTTTTATTTTTTAGGTACTTTCAAGTCTGGGTATGCATTTTGTGCTTTTTGGTAGAATTCTTTAATCGCTGCTTCTTTTGATTTCTTTCCCGTTACATACTGTTGAACCGCATTACCATAAAGTGTATCAAGCTGCTGATCATACTTCGTTACGATTCCTGGTGTAATTTCTTTGGATTGTTCCAAGAAGAATTCATAATTGTTTTGTCCGCCTAAAAACTTGTCGCTAAAGTTATCTTTAATTGCATTTGTAACAGGAAGATACGAGAGTACATCGCCTGTTTCTTTACTCCAAGATGTTAAGAATTCATCGTCTTGAGTCATCATTTTTACAAATTTGTATGCAAGCTCTTTATTCTCTGATTTGTTGTAAACACCAAGCCATGTTCCACCCCAGAAATATGGGCTAGGACCACTTGTTACAGCCCAGTCTCCAACAGAATTTTTTACGTTCGTTTTTAATACACTGTGTAATCCCCAAGTAGGAAGAACATAAGAGAATACTTTTGTTTCTTTTTCTTTACCATCCGCTTTCACCTTAATCGGCTTATCCATTCCTTCAAACCATGATGGTGACCACTCAGGAGCAAGTGCTGTATAGTTATTGTCGCGAAGCTGTTTTGAATAATCCATGTACTGAATCTTTTCGTCTGTAAGCTTTAATTCATTATTCTCATTTACCCATGGCTGCGGGTTATCCCCTTGTGCAAACCAGCGAATCGAACCTTCATCCGGGAACATGCTGTAGCCTTTTTCTTTCATTTTTTCAGCTACTTCAAACACCTTATCCATAGAGCTCATCATTTCTCCAACTTGAGCTGGATCATCTGTTCCTAGTACTTCCTTTGCCAAACTTCGCTTATAATAAATACCGCCTGGTGTTGTTTGCCAAGATAGGGCACGTACATCACCGTCTTTATCTTTACCTAGGTCAAATACATAAGGTACAAATTTATCAGATAATTCGTTAGCGTTATACGGCTTTTCCGATAAATTTTCCCAATAACCCGCATTAATCCATTGCTTTAAGAAAGCAATTTCACCTGTAAAAACATCAGGTGCTCCAACACCGCTTTCAAGAACAGGTTTTAACTTTGTTGGGTAGTCTGCAATCGGAACAATCGTTAACTCAACTTTCACACCATTCTTCTCTTCAAACGTTTTGATCGGCTTTTTTAACTCATCTGTGAATGACCAGATTCTTAGATCTACATCATCTTTTGATTTGCCAGATTTTTGGGAGTCGCTTGAACATCCCGCGATAACACCAGCTAACAATACAAAAACCATAAAAATACTTAGTTTCTTCTTCATCTGAATACCCCTTCCCTTTTACAGGTTTATAGTTACGAAAGCGGTTTCGTTTTTGCGCGAACGATATTTCGAAACCGCTTTCGAAATTACCAAAAAAAATTTCTTTTTTTTATTGTATTTTTAAACATGACTTCCGAATCATAAGTTCGACTGGAATTTTTTTAGATATAACCATCTTTTTCTTTTGAAGAATCTGTTTCATTAATAATTGCGCTGCTTCAAACCCAATCATCTCAGTATCTTGTTTTATTGTCGTTAATTTTGGGGTAACGTAAGCTGCCATTTCAATATCGTCATATCCGATAATAGAAATATCTTCAGGCACCCTCAAACCCTTCTCTTTAATTGCTTCCATTGCTCCAATAGCCATATGGTCACCTGCAACGAATACAGCTGTGGGCACATCTTTTAAGGATAAAAGCTTCTCCATTGCTGCTTTGCCTTCGTTTATGGAAAACAATCCACCATTGGTCAGATGGCCTTCTAAGATTGGCAAATTCAAGTCCTTCATCGCCTTTTTGTAACCTTTAATTCTCTCTGCACCAGCATCAGTAGATGAATCACCTGCTATATGTGCAATTTTTGTATGCCCAAGTGAATGCAGATAGTTGACTGCCAGCTTTCCGCCTTCAATATTATCCGAATACACAAGACTGCAGTTTTGATTGTTCATATCAATGACTACGATTGGGATGTTGCTGTTAATCATCTCTTGTACCTGTGTATCTTGTGGATCTGAACAAATAACAACAATGCCATCCACTGCACGATATGAAAAATGCTCTAAATAACTAATATCTCGATTACGAAGGTTTCGAGAAGCAAAAATTAAGTCATACCCTTCTCGTTCAGCATGTTTTCTAAAACTCTCTATAATGGCACTGAAAAAAGGATGTTTCATTCCGACTTCATTTGCTTCTGAAAACATAACCCCAATTGTCCAAGACTTTTTTGTTGAAAGAGATTGGGCATGCGCATTTGGCAAGTATCCCATGTCTTCCACTGCCTGAAGAATTTTTTGTTTTGTTTTTTCACTAACATCAGAATAATTGTTGAGTGCTTTTGAAACGGTAGTCGTCGAATATCCCGTTTTTTTCGCTATGTCATAGATGGTAACCATTGTTATCTCCTCTTTATCGAAAGCGCTTTCGTTAATTGAAATTATAGCTTATTTATATTTCGAATTCAATATGAAATTTCTTACTATTTTGAACCTAAATATACTTTAGAAAGAGTTTAGATAATCTTCATATTCTCCTTATTCAGGGAAATGCCTTCAAAAGTATAATTACTTTCTTCGATCAGTTACCTTTTCACTCATAATGGCGTACATATTCTCTACACCATCGTGCGTAGCTTCAAAGGTAAAAGCATTTTCCTCTTGAATACCTAGACTTTCCGCTTCTTTCGCAACATCCATATTCGCTCCCATAAAGATGAATTCCCAGCTATATTTTTCTTGCTGGTGTTTAATTAGTTCTTTAACTCTTTCATACGTAAATTCACGGCTCGCATTTTCCATTCCATCTGTTGTAATCACAAAAACTACTTTGCTTGGCCGCTGTTCTTCGGAAGCTGCGGACAGCCTGTAGCCAACATCCAAAATCGTTTTCCCTACTGCATCCAGCAAAGCTGTTGTCCCTCTTACGTAATACTCTTCCCCCGTTAACCTCGCTTTCGTTGCATCTTCACTTTTCCAAAGAATTTCATACTGATCATCAAAGAGAACGGTTGTAAGTCGTGTTTCTCCCTCTAGCTGGCACTGTCTTTGTATAAATCCGTTAAAACCGCCAATCGTATCCTTTTCTAGCCCAGCCATTGATCCGCTTCGATCCAGCAAAAAAACAATCTCCGTTACATTCTTATTCATCTTCATCATCCTCCGAAATGTTTGTCATGCTATAATAATAGAGCTATTTATCCATAATTTGGTCGCCTGTAAAGCGACATTTTAGGATTAGGAGGTGGGCCATTTGCTTGATCACAAAATTTTATTAGAACTTGAGTCATATATCAGGGAACATTTTATTGTTGAATTAGAATTATGCCATTCCTCGGAATTGTTGGAAGAGAAGAGTATATGTGAAGACATCGTTCATGTTGAGTTAGATGATTTTATTATTGAAAATCGAAAACCAACGCTCCAGCAAGTCTTGTTCAGCTTTATTGATCAAAAGGGGATTAAAGATTCGGAGATTTATAAAAAAGCCGGCTTGGACCGTAAACATTTCTCAAAAATACGTTCCATTTCAGGTTATCATCCTAAAAAACATACAGTCGTCGCCCTTGGTCTTGCTCTGGAGCTGAATGAAGAAGATTTTGATCAGCTGCTTCAGTCAGGAGGCTACTCTTTATCAGAAAGTGAAACGAGTGACTTAGTCATCAAATTTTGTTTAGAAAGAAAAATATTTGATGTCCGGCAGGTAAATGAGTATTTGGATTATTTTAGTTTGAAGACATTAGGGGGTTTGGTGTGATATCCGAGAACTTGGCAGTTTTACGGTACGTGTTCTTTTTTCTGTTACACATTTGCTCATAGAATGTCAAAATATGCTCTTAGATTCCCAGTAACCACTCTTAGACTTCCATTATCTGCTCATAGAATCTGAATTTCTGCTCACAGAATCTCCATATACACTCATAGAAACAATCTATCAGAAATATCACCCCTAAATAAGCGGTTTATTTATACTTTTGTTTATTTTTTATCTTATAGTTCATAGACAGGAAAAAAACTGACTCTCATGATGTGAAATGCCACACTTTTGAGCCAGTTTTTAGCTTTTATCTCTATTCAATTGTTTTAGCTGCTTAATAAAGACTTAAGTTCATTTTACATAATTAAATGCGCCACTAACCTTTACACTTTTAGGAACCTTAATTAATAGGAATTCACTACCATGAGTGGATAAATTATTTAGTGAGTACATGTCTTTACTTTCACTAAATTGATTAAATGCAAAGCCTTCCGTAAATTTATTGAAGGTTACTTCTACAGGTTCAGGTGCATATATCTTTAGGGTTTCCTCATTAATCAATATTTCTGGGGAGCCTTTTTCCTCCGTAAAATCGATCCCACCCACAATCATTTTGCTCATGTAATGTGTCACTTCCACAGAATTGTCATCAACAGGTTTACTGATTACAAAGACGTTAGGAGAGTATTCTTGCATGTCGTTGTTCGGAATGAGTAAATCTCTTTTATTGTAAGAAAAGGTCCATGTCTTTTTATCCGTAAATACCCTTTCTACTTCAAGCAGCTTTCCTGCCATTCCCGAATTAATGATAGCAATTTCAGCATCCTCTTGCTTTTTAACTTCTTCCCTATGCATTATTGTGCTATCAATCTTTTTAGCGGGAAAGAATGTATATGACAAAACAGTTGCAACGACTATGACCGTCACGTATCCTCCAACAATCCATTTCTTTTTTTGGGGGCTGCTGTGCCTTTTTTCACTAGACTTACTCGCGTATGTGCTGATTCCTACAACCAATACAATAATTACAAGTATGGGTAAAACGAAAAATAGTGCCGTCATGCTCTAACCTCCATTCGAGCAGAGAGTATTATAGCAAAACCATAAAACAAGAGAGAGACCGACATGATTTTTATAATTAACAAAGACAATAGCGTTTCAGATAAAAAGTATAGCGAAATGGAATGAAAGATTAACACGTCGTTATTCATACCATCAAGATACATTGCACCTACAAGTACTATTGGGAGAAAGAAGCTAAACAGCTTATTTTTCTGAATCAGCATTCCGACTAAATAACCAATACTTGTAAAAAGGAAAATGTAAAGTCCTGCTCCAATTATCCCTTTAGCTATTTGTAACGGAGTATGCTCGTTAACCATAATGGAATCAACATTCATGATATTTGTGATTAAACGAAATAGATGACTTGAAAGAAATACCGTTAGTCCTGCAAACAGACTCGCTGAAATAAGAAATAAAATGTTTGAAAAATGGCTGGTAAGGCGGTTGGTTACAAAAGAAGTATCATCATATCTGTAAGCCTTTGTCGTGATAATTATGGCCGTAATAAAACCCCATAACATCATGAACACAAGAATTAAGTCACCTGAGTAATAGTTAACTTTATAAGAGAATGTCCCTGATGATCCTCCACTCATCCCTGTACCGTTTAAAGAGAAGAAAATAGCAAGAACCTGAATGATTATTAAGGAAGAAAAGACACCTAGATAAGATTTCAGTTTATAACGGTATTGCTTTTTAACAATATCCCATGAATTAACCTCTACTAAAGACATGATCAATCCCTCCTTTTGATTTACTCGTCAAATGCATGCAGATATCTTCTGTAGAAACCTGCGAAATTCTCATACCTATTTCCCTCGCTTCTTCCAATTCACTCGAAGAACATTCATTTTTAATTACAACATAAGAGTCGTCATTTCCGATCTCATGCGTGAAGATCCTTTCTCTATTTGATAGCCATTGATTTATCCGATCTGTTTTCCCGGTAATTCCAATCGCATATTCCTTTAGTTCTGCTACCGAGATATGAAGTAATTTCTCACCATTCTTAATCAGAAGAATATCTTCTAAAATATCTTCAATTTCCTCTAAAAGATGACTGGATAGAATAATTGTCCGAGGATGCGCAATATAATCCTTTAAAAGTGCACGGTAAAAGTCTTTTCTCGTTCCAGCATCCATTCCGCTAGTCGGTTCATCGAAAATCGTGAGTGGACAGTGGGCAGCCAAGCCTATAATCATGTTGAACGTACTTTTATTTCCTTTTGATAGATTTACATGACTTTGATCAGGGTTTAATGAAAAATATTTAAATAAGCGGTTAGCAAGGTTTTTATCCCAATTCACATAAAACTCCCCTGCCGTTTCAAGCAACTGTCCAAGTGTTAAAGCAGGTGAAAAACTCATACTGTTATCTATAAAAATCGTGTTTGCAGATACTTTTAAATTATTGAATGGATTCTCAGAAAACACCTGAATGTTACCAGAGTTATGATGAAGATAACCTGCTATCATTTTGAGCAGTGTCGTTTTCCCTGCTCCATTTCTTCCAACTAAGCCTGTAATTTTATTTTCAGCTAGAGTAAAAGTCAGATCATTTACGGCTTTTACTCTTCCATATTGCTTAGTAAGATTCTTGCATTCTACAACCTTCATTTCTGATCCCCCTTTAGCTTCTGATGCATGCCTCTAATCATTTCCACAAGTTCCTCTTCATTTACCTGGAGCTGAACAGCCTCTTTAGCCAGCTCATTGACCATTGCCCTAAGCTTTGTGTTTTTTCTTTTATTTAGAATAATATGTCTTGCATCCGTTGCAACAAACATTCCTAATCCCCGCTTTTTATAAAGAACATTTTCTTCAGCTAAAATGTTAATTCCCTTTGCAGCTGTTGCAGGGTTGATATTAAACATTTCAGCCAATTGGTATTGAGAATAAATTTTCTCGTCACATTGAATGGCTTGTATCAGTATTTCAGTTTCTAGCCACTCAGCAATTTGAACATAGATCGGTTTCATACTGTCAGAATTCAAAATCAAACGAACATCACCTCCGACATACCACATTAGTACATTACTCTTGTAATGTACTATATATTACCAAAATATGCAAAAATAGTTTTGCGGCACAAAAAAGCAACCTCCTCCTAGGAAGTTGCTTATTATTACTATTTAAATGGCTCCTGTAACATCGTAGCTACCAAGGTCAATCTCTGTTGGTTTATCAAGCGCGAGTTTCGCTAGCTCTCTACCTAGATAAGGTCCGCTCGTTAAACCTGATGCGCCTAAACCATTGGCTATCATAATGCCTTTAAAATTTGGCAATGGTCCGATAACCGGCAGAAAACCTGGAGTAAATGGGCGGAAGCCAACTCTTGTTTCCAGTATTGTGCTTTCGGATAAACCAGGTGCTACGGTTAAGGCTTTCGTGAGAATCTCATTTACTCCACCCGCTGTTACACGGTTATCAAATCCGGCTTCATCTTCATGTGTGGCTCCAACTACAATCCGGCCACCTTCGAATGCAAGGATGTATCGGTTCGTCGGCGGCATCACTACAGGCCAAGTGTTTGTTTCTATTTCAGGCAATTCAAGATGAACGATTTGGGCTTTTTGATGAGTAACATTGAAGTTTATGCCAAGAGGCTGTAAAAGTTCTTGTGACCATGCCCCTGCTGTAGCAATTACCTGATCTGCCAACAGCGTTTGTCCTTCTCGTTTTATTCCGACGACTCTGTTTTCTTCGTGGACGATTGATGCATTCCCGTGGATGATTGTCGCGCCATTTTTGATAGCAGCATTGATTAGAGCATTTCGTAAAGCTCTTCCGTTTACTCGTGCTCCCCCGCTTACAAAAACGGATCCAAATTCTTCAGATAGTGGCGGAAATAGTTTTCTTGTTTCAGCAGGTGACAGAATTGCAATCTCACCGATTTCAGCAGCATCTTCCCGGCGTTTTCGCGCTCTTTCTGCCATTTGTTCAAGCTTATCAAGGTCCGTATGCAGACTAATAGCTCCTACACGTTTGTAGCCGGTATCTGTTTCCCCGTCAGCTTCTAACTGAGCAATCAACTCAGGATAGTAACGAGCTCCACCTTTTGCGAGCTGATACCAAGCTTTGTTTCGCCGCTGCGAAAGCCAAGGACAAACGATTCCAGCTGCAGCATCCGTTGCCTGACCTCTATCTTGGCGATCAATTAAAGTCACATCTGCACCAGACTTCGCTAAGTGATAAGCCGTTGAAGCACCTAGGATGCCTGCACCAATCACAATAATTTTTTTCATATAAAAACACCTTTGGTAATAAAATTTTTATTTAGATTGTAACACAGACCCCTTCTATAAAAGTAAAAGCTGCTAATTCATATGCTCAATCAACAGCTTATCCCCTACATATTGAATTCAGACAGAAAACTTGATGAAATTAAAAGACAACGCCAAATTTGCTTGCGCTGCCTTTTTAGTTCTTCTTCTTTTATTTTGCATTCTCGTCTGGTTGATGAATTCCGAAAATATTGCCTTCTGTATCTTTGTAGTATCCTTGCCATGCCATTCCGGGAAGTGCGTATTTTGGCATCGCTACCTTGCCGCCATTCTCTAGAATTTTCGCCTCAGTTTCATCATAACTTGCTACACTCATCGTACAAGCATACCCATTTAAAGCTTGATTAGGTTCAGGCGGTGCGCTTTGACGTTTCATCAGAGCCCCATTGATCCCCATCTCTTTATCGTCCCCAGTTACTGCCCCATAGTAAGGCATTCCTGCGTATTCACTCCAATCTTGAAAAGACCAGCCGAACACCTCTCCATAAAACTTCATTGCCCGTTCCATATCATCCACATGGATTTCAAAATGCACTAATCTCCCCATAATCTACCTCCTGTTTTTTCGATAATCAATGATCACTTAAAGTCATTCCATATACTTTCTAACAATTCCTCTTAACGAATGAGTATTTGTGAATAAGGCATATTAAAAGGCACCACCAACTTTAAAGTCGTTGGGGTGCCATTCATTTTGAAGCGTAAGAAAACTTCTTTATGCTGCTTTTTTGATATTGATTTCTTTTCCTTCTTTACGCAACTCTTTATATTCAGCTATTGCAGTAAAAAGAACGTCTGTCGATGAGTTAAGCGCCGTTTCAAAAGAATCTTGTAAAACTCCAATGATAAAGCCGACACCTACTACCTGCATCGCCACGTCACCCGGGATACCGAACAAGCTACACGCTAGAGGAATCAATAACAGTGATCCGCCAGCAACGCCTGAAGCACCACAAGCACTAACAGCTGATAAAATGCTAAGGAGAACTGCAGTAGGAAAATCCACGTGAATATCTAGTGTATGAACCGCGGCAAGTGTCAAAACTGAAATTGTAACCGCAGCACCCGCCATGTTGATCGTCGCTCCTAATGGAATGGATACGGAATAATTATCTTTGTCCAAACCAAGCTTCTCACATAACTTCATATTTACGGGAATATTAGAAGCTGAGCTGCGTGTGAAAAATGCTGTTATACCACTTTCTTTCAAACACTTGAAAACAAGCGGATAAGGATTTTGTTTAATCGCTAGGAACACAATGATAGGATTGACAACTAACGCTACGATAGCCATACAACCAATCAATAACCCAAGTAACTTACCATAGCTTAATAACGAATCTATACCGTTTGCCGTAATCGACTCAAATACTAATCCCATAATTCCTAATGGTGCAAATTTAATTATCCAAGTAACGATTTTAGAGACAGCATCTGAAACATTAGAGATCATCGTTTTAGTCGTGTCCTTCGCACTTCTTAAAGCAAGACCCAAAAGTACTGCCCAAGCCAAAATACCGATGTAGTTTGCATTTACAAGGGCGTTAACAGGGTTATCAACCACGTTCATCAATAATGACTTGAGAACTTCTACAACACCACCTGGAGGCGTTACACCTTCCGCGCCTTTTCCAAGGGTCAAATCTACAGGGAAAATAAAACTTGCAAAGACAGCTGTTAACCCTGCTAAGAATGTTCCTAAAAGGTAGAGGAAGATAATCGATTTCATGTTCGTTTGATGGCCCGCCTTATGTTGGGCGATAGCCGACATGACTAAGAATAATACCAACACAGGTGCAATAGCTTTCAAAGCACCTACGAATAAAGAACCAAATATAACAACAGGTTTTGCTGCTTGTGGAATCGCTACTGCTAGGATAATACCAACAATTAATCCTATAATAATCTGTTTAACAAGACTCAACTGATTCCACTTTTTCAGTATACTTTCCATAGATGTCATCACCAACCTAAGTTAGAATTGTATTGCTGTTTATTCTTAATAACCTGTAATATAATAAAATCTTTTCCCAGTGGAATAATGGAAGTTCATCTAATTATTCCACCTGGTAAAGACAACTGTTCTTCTAATAAATAGTATTATAGTGAGTCTTTCGACGAATTACAATTTATTTAAAGATGTTTTAATTATTTTAATTTTCGTTCTTTTTAGAAGCCTTCATTAGAATGGACACAAATCTTCTGCAAACTATTATTTCAAAATAATTTTTAACGTTTATTTTTATGAGTAGGAACCTTTTATAGTATAAATAAACGAGCCTTCCAATTGAAAAGCTCTTTCTTACAATTACATCAGTTATTATCTTTACTTACAACACGGACGCTTCCACATTAGATGTGCGCTGAATCATTACATCTGTTATTCACCTAAAAAACAAAATCCACCTAGCATTACGCTTGGTGGATAGGATCTTTTTTTGTCCTGATTTCTCTTCTTTTCGTAAATCTTTCGGTTGCAAAGGAACGTGACGATTACATCATTTCACTGTCCCGTCCCATCCATATTTTTTTCAAACTTATCAAGCAATGCACGCACTTCATCTGTTGATTTCGTGTTCATCAATTGATTTCGCAACTCAGCAGCTCCTGGGAATCCTTTGACATAGATTTTGAAAAAGCGATGAAGTCCTGTGATTGAACGGGGCACTGCTTCCGCATATTGATCCTGAAGGTCAAGCTGCAGTTTTAAAAGATCAAGGTATTCTTTACTGCTGTGTTCTTTTGGCTCTTTTTCAAAAGCAAAAGGATTTTTAAAGATCCCTCGTCCGATCATAACGCCATCAATCCCGTATTTTTCTGCAAGCTGCAGCCCGACTTGACGGTCAGGGATGTCTCCATTGATCGTTAACAGCGTATTTGGTGCGATACGGTCACGTAATTTTTTGATTTCTGGAATAAGCTCCCAGTGCGCATCTACTAGGCTCATTTCCTCTCTTGTACGTAAATGAATAGAAAGGTTTGCTATATCTTGTTTTAAAATATGCGCAAGCCAATCCTCCCACTCATTTACCTCTTTAAAGCCAAGTCGTGTTTTCACGCTGACAGGCAGACCACCCGCTTTTGCTGCTTGAATCAGTTCTGCCGCAACGTCAGGACGCAGGATAAGGCCACTCCCTTTTCCTCTCGATGCGACATTCGGTACAGGGCAGCCCATATTAATATCGATGCCTTTAAAACCCATCTCTTTCATACCAATACTCATTTGACGGAAATATTCGGGATTATCTCCCCAAATATGTGCCACCATTGGCTGTTCATCTTCTGTAAACATTAAACGGCCGCGGACACTATTCTTGCCTTCTGGGTGACAATAGCTATCTGAGTTTGTAAACTCTGTGAAAAACACATCCGGCCGGCCAGCTTTACTTACAACGTGACGAAAAACAACGTCTGTCACATCTTCCATTGGTGCAAGTACAAAAAATGGACGTGGTAAATCACGCCAAAAATTATCTATCATTTCAAGCTCAATTCCTCTCACTATGGATACTACTACAAATTATTCTTTTACACTTATATCATGTCTACTAACTGATTATCAAACTCTGTACATTTATAATTTATGGAAAATCATTATTAAGAGCATAACTCTAAACACGCAATCGCTTTATACCTGTAATTTTTGTGTAAAAAGTAAACTAAAAAGCCTTATCCACCAAGGAATAAGGCTCTTATAGTCATAGGAGTACAAGTTTCGCAACTGCCTCCACGTGCGTCGTCTGCGGAAACATATCCACGGGTTGCACTTCCACTGTTTGGAATCCACCGTCTTCCAATACCCGAAGGTCGCGTGCGAGTGTTGCTGGGTTGCAGCTTACATACACAACGCGTTTTGGTTTCATTTCAATGATCGTTTTAAGCAGTTCTTCGTCGCACCCTTTTCGTGGTGGATCGACAACAATGACGTCTGGTGTGATGCCTTGTTTTTTCCACTCTGGAATCACTTCTTCTGATTTACCAACGGCAAACTCAGCATTTGTGATGTTGTTCAGTTCCGCATTACGTCTCGCATCTTCAATGGCTTCCGGTACAATTTCAACTCCGTACACTTTCTTCGCTTTTTGAGCAAGAAACAGAGAGATAGTCCCGATTCCGCAATACGCATCAATGACGGTTTCATCACCGTTTAGTTCAGCATATTTTAACGCTTGATCATAAAGCACTTTCGTTTGATCAGGATTAATCTGATAAAACGATCGGGCTGAGATGGCAAACTTAATGTCACCGATGTAATCATGAATGTACTCTGCGCCCCATAGCACTCGGGTTTCGTCTCCAAAAATCACATTTGTGCGTTTTGTGTTCACGTTCTGTACGATCGATTTGATCTCTGGAAGAGCTGCTGTTATGTCTTCAACAATCTTTTTCCGTTTTGGTAAGTCTTTTCCGTTCGTTACAAGGACAATCATTAAATCACCTGTTGTTTTTCCGTAACGGGCGATAATATGACGCAGCATGCCTTTATGCTTTTGTTCGTCGTATGCGGTGATATTGTATTTATTCACAATCTCTTTTACTGCTTGTACGGCGTCATCGTTCGTGTCACCTGTAATGATGCAGCTGTCCATCTCTACGATTTCGTGGCTGCGTTTTTGATAAAAGCCTGTGATGATTCGACCTTCACGCTCACCAACGGGTACTTGGGTTTTGTTCCGGTAGCGCCATGGTTCTTCTCCCATACCAAGTGTCGGCAGGACGGGAACGTTTTCTAGTTTACCGATTCGAGTGAGGACATCTTCTACTTGCTTTCGTTTATATGCAAGCTGCCCTTCATAGGATAAGTGCTGCAGCTGGCAGCCTCCACACCATTTATAGATTGGGCATGGCGCCTCAACTCGTTCAGGACTTTCTTCAATAAGCTCCTCTAGCCTTCCAAATCCGAAGCCTTTTTTTATGCCAACTACCTTTACTTTTGCTCGTTCTCCTGGCAAGGTGTTCGGTACGAACAAAGTAAATCCATTAACACGTGCTACTCCAGCGCCTTCATGAGTTAAGTCCACTATATCTACTTCATAACTTTCATTCTTATGAACAGGCAAAACAGCCTTTGTCATTTTCATCGTCCCTTTTTGTCCAATATGCTTTTCTGATTGTAGCACAACTGCATGTGGACACCAAATGGCAAAAAAAGAACAGACCTGTAAAAAGTCTGTTCCTTCGTTTTTTTTATTTTCCTGCCGCTCTTACCGCTTCATATGCATTCACATACCCTGCTCCAACTTCATGAAGCTTGTAGCTTGGCATTGGATCAGCAGTGGATTCGAGCTTTTGAAGAACTTGGTCTGGTGTCAAGTTCGGATTAGCCTCAAGCATTAATGCCGCTACCCCTGAAATGTGAGGAGTTGCCATACTTGTTCCGCTTGCCGTTGTGTAGTTCGCCAAATGTTCTGGTGCAATATATTCTGTATCACTTAACGTTCCAAGTGTGTTCATCACAACACCTGTTTTTGATTTTGTAGAAACGATGTCCACTCCTGGCGCTGTAATGTCTGGGTGTAACAGATTATCTCCTTCAACTCCTCGAGATGAGAAGCTAGCTAGTTTCTTGTCCTTTGTGCCAGCTGCAACTGAAATGACCCAAGGTGCTGCTGAATAAGGGTTTAACGTATTGTCGCCAGGCCCTTCGTTACCTGCTGCAAACGCGACAACCATACCAGCATCATGCGCTTCTTTACTTGCTACGTTGATTGGGTCCTTTGCAGAATAATCACCGCTAGTTCCCCAGCTGTTTGAGATGACATTGATTCCGTATTCCTGTTGATTTTCTAAAACATAGTTAAATGCTTCAAGTGCCCAAAAAATGTTGATTCCCTCACCTGTTCCTAGACCAACAAGTTTGGCGTCAGGGGCAACGCCTGTATATAATCCTTCACTCGCTGTTCCAAGTCCTGCGATCGTTCCCGCCACATGTGTTCCATGACCGGAAGAAGTGTCCGTGTTTGCAACATTTTCAAGATAGAGTGGCTGGTTTGAGAAAAAGTCCCCAAGTAAAAACTTTACGTTCTGCACCACTTTTTCTTCCCCAAACGGAAGATCAGGATGAGTGGCATCAATGCCGCTATCGATAACAGCGACGGTTGTTCCTTTTCCTGTATAGCCTAATTCATTCCAAACTCTCTCAGCCCCAATCAACTTGCGGCTTTCCTTCATCAAGTAGTCCAGCTTCTTATTGTGGTAAACAGAAACCACATCCAAACTGCTTGTTAATAGTGACGTCACTTCAAGTTTTGTCCCTTTAACGGCTACCATTGGCAGCTTGCTGAACGTTTTCGTCTCTAATCCTAAATTCTTTAATGCTGCCACATCAGATGAACTTGGCAGGGAGTCATATGTGACAACCGCTTCAACTAGTGTGTTGGATGTAAGATCTCCAAGTACTTTTGTGAGCTGTTTGTCCACTTCTATACCTTCAACGGCTTTTGCACCTTGCTGTGGTAAGAAAAAGGCAGCAGCTAACATAACTGCTAAACTCATGGATAGTATTTTTCTCATCGTTATACCTCCGCTTCCTATTTTTGTGTATTGTTTTAATTTTCTAACAAAATGAATGAAGCTTCAATCATGCAAAGGGATAAAAACAAGTACTGTGAATGGCCTATGGTAGTATAACGATTTCGACAAAAAAAAAGCCTAGTCCGCATATTGGACTAGGTCATATGTCTTGCTATTTAACTTGGTTTGATTCTTTCTTTTGGTACGAGCAGCTCAAAATGGTGGTGCAGGTTTTCGAATTCACCCGGCAGTATACCGCCTAGTTCTCCGTCAAGATTAATCTGCATCTTCTCGCGAGGTGTTACTTTTACGCGTTTTGCTTTTTTGTAGATTACGTGATCGTCATGAATGTGTTCACCGCGAATCGCAAGCGAAGCAATACGGACAAACTCTGCAAGATTCGTTTTCTTTAAAATGATGACATCAAAAAGACCATCGTGGAACTCAGAAGATGGTGCCAGCTTTTCAAAACCACCTACAGAATTCGTGTTTGCTACTAAAAACAGCATGATTTCGCCTTCGTATTTCTCTTTGTCATCAAATTCGATCTCTACATATGTCGGGCGGATCGATGGCAGCATCTCAATTCCTTTAAGGAAATAAGCAAGCTGTCCAATCATCGTTTTGAGCTTGCTTGGGACTTCATATGTAAGCTCTGTTATACGTCCGCCGCCAGCTATGTTAATGAAGAACTTTTCGTTTACTTTACCGATATCCACTGGCATATGAACGCCGCCGCAAAGCACATCGCATGAACCTTCAATTGTACGTGGCACTCCTACCGCACGGGCAAAATCGTTCGTCGTTCCTGCAGGAATAATCCCTAGCATCGGACGACTCTCTAATCCTGCAAGTCCGTTTACGACCTCATAAATGGTCCCGTCTCCACCAGCTGCTATTACAAGGTCAAAACCTCTCTCTCCAGCTTGGCGTGCCGCACGTGTAGCGCACCCCTCTTCAGGAGTCGTCGCGTGACACGATGTTTCGTACCCTGCGTTCTCTAGTCTGTCCAGTATATAGGGAAGCTGCTTTTTTACCGTTTCTCTTCCTGAACTCGGATTATATATAAGTCTAGCTCGTTTCATTTGTTTCACCTTCGTCATTTGACTTCTCTTAAAAGTTTTAACATGAATCGCCCTCTGTATAACTATAAAAAACAGCCCGTTACATGGACTGCTTCGGTCGATTCCTTCTTATATATTATAGTGATTCAAGCATTAAAAAGCAAAGCGGTAACTGCAGCAGACATGTGTTTAAATTGTGTCTAAATTGAAGGGGGTCTGTCCCGGGGACAGACCCCCTTCAATTCTCAAACAATTCACAACGAAAAAATAAAGGAGTTTTATGTCTGTTTATGGAATTTTCCAATGTGAGGAGTGTGTTACATGGAGAAAACGACAATGGAAATTTCATTATCAACACCAGCAGATTATGAGGGTCTTGTTGAAATTGATCATCTTGTCTGGAATATAGAAACAACACCAGCACCTGACATTCGCTGGGATTCACCAGAGGCATACGGCAGAAAGTTTCCTGCTGGCACACAAATTGTGGCGCGCTGTAACGGGAAAGTATGCGGGTACATTTTTTACCAAGATGTGATTCCCGTCCCCTCCAATCAGCATGTAGCAGATGTAGCGATGGCCGTTCACCCTGACTTTCATAGACAGAACATCGGTTCAGAACTGATGCGTGCAGTTGAGCAGCTCGCACGCGACAACGGAAAAACAAAGCTTTCTCTTCGCGTGCTATCTACAAATAAAAAAGCCATTCTGTTTTACAAAAAATGCGGGTTTGTAGAACAAGGACGACTCGTTAAAGAGTTTTGCTTAAACGGCCGTTATGTGGATGACCTGCTACTTTATAAGCATATCTGAAAACTAACTTCATAGGTTTACTACAGCACTATAAATCTTTAGGAGGTGTTTGTCATGATTTGGCTTATTCTTTTTTCACCAGTCGCTGCAGCACTCTTGCTTTTCGTTTTCATAAACTGGAGAACAAAGCGAAAGTATCGAAAATACAATCTGAAATATAACCAAGATCAAAATCTCAGTGATAACAATAAGATTAACCAGGCAGCTGCTTGGACAAACGCAGCACGACATAACCATCATTCCGGTGGGGGAGGCGGCGGTGGATCTTAACGGACGGGATAAGATTTAACCCCGTCTTTTTTTCGCTTTAAATAATCGCTGGAGGCAAACATGTCGAACAAAATAAGCTTATCGGGAAGTGTCATCTTGTCTGACACGTCCAAGTTTGAAGAACTTTTTCTAAAAGAAACAACCCATATTGAGATCGGAGAATTTGAGAACGAAAACGCCTTTCACCATTTTTTACACCTGCTTAAAGCCAGTGATAAAAACTTTGGTTTGCATTCACCTCTTCTTGTTTAAGAATAATATTCTAACAATAGAATAGCTCATAGAATAAGGACTGCTGGAAAATCCAGCGGTTTTTTTATTTCAAAAATATGTCAAATGAGTTACAATTGTTTCAATACTGAATATTCCGATTTTATTATTGAATTGAGGTGTAGTATGAATTTTTCGTTTCACAGTTATTTAAAACGGCTTAGATCTACAGTGATAGGGATTTTAATCATAAGTGTTCTTCCTGCTCTTTTCTTCGGTATTAATACGAAGCTCGAACAAAAGGTATGGCAATATTCCATCAACGGAATCATGTATGATGTGTTTCCTGATGTTTTTGACAGATACATGTACTCCATGACCATCTTTTTTTCAGCTCTCCTAACAGGCTTACTAGCTGCCTTAGTTCTTACCTTCATTACAACATTGCTTCCAAAATTTTTGCAGCGTGTCATTTATGGTGTTCTAACGTTATTAGAGTCTTTGCCTGATCTCTTTATTGTTGTCGTTCTACAAGTATCCGTCATTTACATTTATAAAGCGACGGGAATTCTAGTCGCGAACGTTTCTAATGTCTACAACAATCCTATCTATTTACTTCCGATCCTTACGCTAGCCGTATTGCCGACCATTCAATTGTTTAAGATTACTCTCTTGCTAATGAAGGAAGAACAGCACAAGCCTTATGTTACGGTTGCAAGAGCGATGGGTCTGGGCAGGCTTTATATCACATTAAAACACGTATTCCGAAACATTCTTACAAGTCTTTTTCAATATTATAAGACGATATTTGTTTTCATGCTGTCCAATCTGTTTATTGTCGAATATGTGTTTAATTTAAACGGGGTTATGTTCTTATTGCTCAATACTCAGGGAGCTGCCTTTCTAGTAACGGCACTTATAATAGCCCTCCCGTTTTCTGTTCTATTTGAGATCGCTGAAAATAATACTGCTTCGGTAGATGAACGAAAGGAGGAAGATGCTGCGTGATCATAAAGTTAATGAAACAGCCTCAATTTGTCATAGGAATGCTCTTTATAGCCTGTTTATTAATCTTTAGTTTTTATTGGCCGAGTCTTCTCGATGTGAATAAAAAAGAATCTCTCAAACTATTAGACTTTTTATATGATAAGGATGGCAAAGTTATTGGCGCAGCTCCTTTCCCTCCATCAGAAATTCCTCCCTTTGGAACAGATTTGGCAGGAAAACAGCTTTTTTATCAGGTCATTGATGGAGCTAAATATACTATTATTATCGCGATCGTAATCGCTTTTTTCCGAATTCTTTTTTCAGTTGGCATCACACTATTAAACCCTAAATCTAACTTCTCCTATTTAAACGATATTGTTCAAGCAACGCTTTACATTCCAACAGCAATTTTGGCCTATCTGTTTATGAATGCCCTATTAGTGAAAAGTGAATTGGATTCTATGAGTTTTTCGAAATTGATTGTGCTTCAAGCCCTTATTTTAATTGGTATTGGAGTACCTCCCTTGATCTCCACTTTTTCACGAGAAATCAAAACCATTCTTAACAGAGATTATATAATTAATACTTTTGCTTTAGGTTCTAAAAAGTCTTATGTGTATTTCAAGCATGTTCTTCCTGAGCTATCGACTAAATTATTTCTTCTCTTTGCTCAACAAGTCATTCAATCCTTAATACTGCTTGCCCATTTGGGTGTTTTGACCATATTTATTGGTGGTTCAAGAACCCTTATGCTGGGAGACTTCTTAGATCCAATGCCTTATAATATTCCGCTAGCTGGCGAATGGGCTGGTATTATCGGCATGTCATTCAGCAAATTACAAGCGGCACCTTGGGTTATTTTAACCCCTCTTTCGTTCTTTGCCATAACCATATTCGCCCTTAACTTAATGGTTCAAGGAATACAAAATTGCTTAGAAACAAATAAAACGTAGGGAAAGGTGGGTGTGTAAAATGAACCAAAGTATTTTACATATTAAAGATTTAAGAGTTTCTTTCAATCAGCATAAAGATAAAATGAACGCCGTTACAGATGTTAGTCTCCAGATTGATAAAGGACAGACCGTAGCGCTTATCGGTGAGTCAGGTTCAGGGAAAAGCATCACCTCCCTTTCTGTATTAAAGCTGTTGCCTTCTAACGGTAAGATTGAAAAAGGAACAATAACCTTTAACGGAAAAGATCTAATCCAACAATCGGAAACCAATATGAGAAAAATTAGAGGAAACGAAATCTCAATGATTTTTCAGGATGCCATCGCCTCTCTCAACCCTAATATGAAAGTCGGCGTACAGATTACAGAAGGACTTAAATATCATAAGCTGGTTCCAAAATCCGACTTGAAACAAGAGGCTCTTCAATTGCTCGAACAGGTTGGTTTTAAAAATCCTTCACATGTTTATAGCCAATACCCCAGTCAGCTTTCAGGTGGTATGAAGCAGCGAATACTTATTGCCATGGCGATCTCATGCAAGCCCCAGCTCATTATTGCTGACGAACCAACGACTTCACTTGATGTTACGATCCAAAGACAAGTACTTGATTTAATTGATCAGTATAAAACGGATAGAGATGCTTCTGTTTTGTTGATTACACACGATTTTGGGGTTGTTGCAGAGTATGCTGACTGGGTATACGTCATGTTAGGCGGACATATTGTGGAATCAGCCGACGTTTTTACAATTTTTAAAAATCCTGTACATCCCTATACAAAAGCTTTAATTGGAAGCATTCCGAATCCAGAAAACGGACAGGAGCGTCTAAAAAGCATTAAGGATTATACCTTTGAAAATGTCGGCTATGAGGGACGAAGATTTGCACCAGAAACGTATTCTTATGAAAGCAAAGCTTTTAATGCCCCTTCTTCACTGTTTGAGGTTGAGCCGCTCCACTATGTTCGTTTTTTTAACGAAAGGGAGGTTATTAGCCTTGGATAGTCCATTAGTAAGGGTACAGAACTTGTCAAAATACTTTTCAGACAGCACCGGTGTCCAAAAGGCTCTTGACGGTGTTTCTCTAGATATACAGAGGGGCGAAACGCTAGGTATTGTTGGAGAGTCAGGTTCGGGTAAAACAACTCTTGGACGAACCATTATGAGATTGTACCAGCCTGAGCATGGAAACATATGGTTTGATGACAAGGAGATCACAAAACTGAATCAAAAAAAGCTAAGACCCTTTAGAAGAGAAATTCAAATGATCTTTCAAAATCCATACGAATCCTTAAGTCCTCGTCTAACCGTTGGGGAAATCCTTGAAGAACCTTTATACATTCAAAAAATGGGGAACAAGAAGGAACGAATGCATAAAGCACTGAGTATGCTTGAAAAAGTCGGTCTTCCACGGACTTCTTACGAGAAGAAGATTCACGAATTTTCGGGCGGTCAGCGTCAACGGATTGGGATTGCCCGTGCCTTAATACTTGAACCAAAGTTTATTATAGCGGATGAACCTGTTTCTGCACTTGATGTTTCCGTCCAGGCACAAGTGTTAAATCTATTAAAAGATTTGCAGAGTGAACTTAACCTTACTTACCTGTTTATCTCACATGACTTAAGTGTTGTTCATTATATGAGTGACCGGGTGGCGGTTATGTATTTGGGCCATTTAATAGAATTAGCGCCAAAACATGAACTGTACCGTAACCCGATCCACCCTTACACCAAGTCACTGTTAGCTTCTATACCTGTTGCAAATCCAGAACGGCGCAATCCATACAGAGAACCTATTATTTTGCCGGAGAAACCACTGTATCCTCCACAGTTAGTTCACGTGGGCAATGATCATTATGTTTCTGCAAATATGATCAATATTAAAGATTTTGAGATTCAAACCAATCAAAGAGAAGTAAGCTATAACTACTAAAAAGCTGCTGGAATCATCCAGCAGCTTTTTCTTTATCCTTTTAACAGAAATTCATTTCCGTCCTCGTCCTTAAACTGTACAAATGTACCCCATTGCATCGTTTGGGGTTCATCTAAAAAGGAAACACCTTTTTCTTTCATCCTTTCGTAATCCCCTTGAATATCATCTGTCTCAAATACAATGGAAGGCTTTTTCTCTGCCCAGTCCTTCATCATTGCTTTTGGATAGATTACGAGATTAGTCTGCGCATCTTTAGGTCCGACTTCTAACCAAAATGAACCTGGTCCCATCGGAAATTCTGCCTTCACTTCAAACCCTACTTTTTCCGTCCAAAATGTTTTCGCAGCCTGTTGATCTTCCACATAGACGGCTACTGTTGCAATACGTTTAATCATAAGTCACGGCTCCTTTATTTATAAAGTTTACTTTAATTCAATTCGTTTCAACCAAAACGCTAACGCATCCATTGGTTCTTCCCTTGTGTGTGCATAATACAGTGTAACATCATTGGGTTTAACGTTTTCAGGAAGTATGAATGAAAAAGAAAATTGTTCATCTGTCTTTAAATCAAATATTTGCGGTTCCCACTTATTCGGAGATTCTCTCTCTACCCAATCACGAACTTCATGGTTAAGATAACTCCAGTCTGCCTCTTTGTAATCTTTCATTCTATCTCGATTAACGTTTAAAACTTTTTCATTATTTGGGACATAAAACACAAGAAAGTCAGAAGGAAAACGATAAAAATCCAGACGGTCTTTCCAAGTTCCCGTTACTTCGTATGTATTATTTTCTTTATCAACTGACACTTGCAGGGAATCTGGAGTAGTGTGGTAGCTAGATTGAAAGAAGAAATATCCGGCAAATACCGCAACAAGTATAAGAGGACTAAAAAACAAGAAAGAACGTATTCTTTTCCTTCGCCAAGACCGAATGCCTAATAATAAACTGGCTACTAACATTATAAGTAAAATAACAGACATATAAACTACTCCCTTAAAAGTCTTGCTTGTTAATAATGCACCTATTTGAATCCACGTTTCCACGGAAAGTGAGCATCCTGAAACGGAAAACAACAACTACATCCAAAATCCACGAAAACAGCACACATGAAAATGGCTGACGCCAACTGGGCACTTTCCGTGTCCTTCTGGGTCAGCCTCATTTTTATTTATCTTTTCTTCAGTTCTTCTATTAGCAGTTTGTTAACAAGCGGCGGGTTCGCTTTTCCTTTTGTCTCTTTCATCACTTGTCCGACTAAAAATCCGACAGCTTTTTCTTTGCCGTCTTTATAATCAGAGACTGACTGTTCATTGGAATCCAAAATGTTTACGACGATCTCTCGGATTGCACCTTCGTCTGAAATCTGTACAAGGCCTTTGTCTTTCACAATTTTCTCTGCATCTCCACCGTTTTCCACTAACTCCTTAAAAACAGTCTTCGCTATTTTAGTAGAAATGGTTCCGTCTCCTATCAGCTTGATCATGCCTGCTAGACCTTCAGCTGTAAGAGCTGTTTGATGCAGCTCTCTTCCTTCGTTGTTCAAATAGGCGCTCACTTCGCCCATGATCCAGTTGGATGCTTGCTTCGCATCCGCACCAGAGTGAATCGTCGCTTCAAAGAAATCTGCCATCTCTTTTGTCATCGTAAGAACTTTTGCATCATATTCTGGCAGTCCGAATTCACCAACATATCTCTTTTGACGAGCATCCGGGAGTTCCGGAATTTCCGACTTCACGCGATCCATCCACTCTTGATCAATATGAATGGAAACAAGATCGGGCTCCGGGAAGTAGCGATAGTCGTCAGAACCTTCTTTTACACGCATGAGAATTGTCGTTTTTGACGCTTCATCATAGCGGCGAGTCTCTTGAAGAATTTCTCCTCCAGCTGAAACGACTTCTCGCTGACGCTTCTCTTCATGCTCCAAACCTTTTTGAACAAAAGCGAATGAGTTCAAGTTCTTTAATTCAGCCTTCGTTCCGAACTTTTCCTGGCCTTCAGGACGGATGGAGATGTTGGCGTCACAGCGCAGTGAACCTTCTTCCATCTTACAATCCGATACACCTGTGTACTGAATGATTGCCTTTAATTTTTCTAAGTAGGCATACGCTTCTTCTGGCGTACGGATATCTGGTTCTGACACGATCTCCACTAATGGTGTTCCTTGACGGTTAAGATCCACAAGTGATCCGTCCGCCGTATGTGTTAGTTTCCCAGCATCTTCTTCCATATGGATGCGTGTAATACCGATTCTCTTTTTGTTGCCGTCAACTTCAATCTCGATCCACCCATGTTCACCGATCGGCTTATCAAACTGTGATACTTGGTAAGCCTTTGGGTTGTCTGGATAAAAGTAGTTCTTACGGTCGAATTTCGTCTCTCTGTTGATCTCACAGTTCAGCGCAAGTGCTGCACGCATTGCAAAATCAACGGCCTGATGGTTCACAACAGGCAGCACACCAGGATGTCCTAGACAGATCGGGCATACATTCGTGTTGGGCGGCGCGCCAAAGTTTGTAGAACAGCCGCAGAAAATTTTAGAGTTCGTTTTTAATTCTACGTGTACTTCTAATCCAATTATTGTTTCATATTTGCTCATTTTCTGCACCTCCTACAGCTTCGGCTTTTCTTTATGATGTTCGGTTGCTTGTTCAAACGCGTGTGCTACTTGATAAATCGTGCTTTCATCAAAATGCTTTCCGATGATTTGAAGACCAATTGGCAGACCATCTGAGAAGCCGCATGGAACAGAAATGGCGGGCACTCCTGCTAAGTTCACGGGAATGGTTAAAATATCGTTCATATACATCGTTAACGGATCTTTCGTCATCGATCCGCATTTGAATGAGGCAGATGGTGTTGTCGGTCCAATGATGACATCATATTTTTCGAATACGTTTGTAAAATCTTCTTTTATTAGCGTCCGGACTTTTTGGGCTTTTTTATAATACGCGTCATAGTAGCCTGAGCTTAACGCAAACGTTCCTAGCATGATGCGGCGTTTTACTTCTTCTCCAAAGCCTTCAGAGCGGGATTGCTTATACATGTCGATCAAATTATCGCTATTATCTGAACGCAAGCCGTAGCGTACTCCGTCAAAACGGGAAAGGTTTGCGGAAGCCTCTGATGATGACAGCAAATAGTAGGTTGCAAGTGCATAACGAGAATACGGCAAAGAAACTTCTTCCCATGTTGCCCCTAATCCTTCAAGTACCTTCAACGCTTCCATCACACGTTCTTTCACTCCAGGCTCGACACCTGCGCCGAGGTATTCTTTTGGAACGGCGATTTTTAACCCTTTCACATCACCAGTAAAAGAAGCCAAGTAATCAGGAATATCGACTTTTGCAGAAGTTGAATCCATCGGGTCGTTTCCAGCGATCGCTTGAAGGAGGTAAGCATTGTCTTCAACTGAACGCGTTACAGGTCCGATCTGATCAAGTGATGACGCAAATGCCACTAAGCCATAGCGTGAGACGAGGCCATAAGTAGGCTTTAATCCTACAACACCACAGAATGCAGCAGGCTGACGGATAGATCCACCTGTATCAGAGCCTAATGAGAAAAGGACTTCTCCTGCTGAAACGGCAGCTGCAGAAGCACCTGAAGACCCTCCTGGAACACACGAAAGGTCCCACGGATTATGGGTTGGATGAAATCCTGAGTTTTCGTTGGATGATCCCATTGCAAATTCATCCATGTTCAATTTTCCGATTGTGATCGTATCCGCTTGATTTAAGCGTTCCACAACGGTTGCATCATAAATCGGTTCGAAGTTTTCTAAAATTCGTGAGGCACACGTCGTACGAATCCCTTTTGTTACGATGTTATCTTTAATTCCGATCGGCATACCGAACAATAAGCCTCGGTCACCACCAGAAACTAGTCTTTCATCTAACTGCTTCGCCTTAATGCGGCTATATTCTTCATTTAACGTTAAAAATGCTTTTACTTGATCATCCACCTGGTGAATGCGGTCAAAGGTTGCATCCACTAGGTCGGAAACATTGAGTTCTTTTTTATGTAATAACTGATGCAGTTCTGATATTTTTTTATCTAAAATCGACATACGCGGTTTGTCCCCCTACTCCAAAATGTTCGGTACTTTAAACTGGCCGTCCTTTTGTGCAGGCGCATTTTTCATCGCCTCATCCACGGATACAGAATTTCTGACTTCATCTTCACGAAGGACATTTTTGAGTTCCAGCACATGCGTAGTCGGTTCCACGTTATCTGTGTCGAGTTCATTCAGCTCTTCGGCAAACCCGATGATTTTATCTAATTGTTCGGTCAGCATTTCCGCTTCTTCTTCCGTAACCGCCAACCTGGCTAAATTCGCTACATGTTTCACTTCTTCTTTCGAAATTCGAGACAAGCACGCCACCTCCATGACTTCTTATACAAAAGTATTATTCTGATAATAACAAAAAGCTTGATGAATAGGCAACTTGAGTGGAACCTTTTCCAATACTTCAAAAAAAACCGGCTCAAAACGATTTGTTTTGAACCGGCCCTTGTCTTTAGATACCCCACTCATGAAGTTCTAAACGGCGTACCCCTTCTTTTACGTAAGGATCTTCTTGTGCTAAAATTTTCGCTTCTTCTAATGAATCAGCTTTATAAACGACCATACCACCTGCTCCATCTAAGAATGGTCCTTTAAGGTGAACTTTTTCCTGCTGAACCAGTGCTTGCAAGTAATCTAAATGTGCCTGGCGGTATTCCTGATTCAGTTCAGGTTTCTCCATATGTAAAATCGCTGCATAGTATGCCACGGTACTCTCTCCTTTTTGATGTGTATCTTATGCTTATTCTACTACAAGCTGGAAGGAGTAAAAAAGAAAAACACCCAAAACTGGATGTTAATCTTTCCCGTAACTCGAATCTTTTGTTGGATGCCTGAGCATGCTTTCTTTAGGTGGTGCTTTCTTTTCGACAAGATCTCGATTCTGGTTTGTGTTCCATCCAATATCGTTTGTGGGATGAACCCAATTTTCACCGGCCATGATTTCAGGATCGGTGTCTGTGCTCCAATTATTTAATGGTGAGTTAGGCGAATCATAAAAGCTGTCACCGATGACGACGCCATGTTCGTTGACAAATGGTGCCTCCATCTTCCTGTCTGCGTCTTTAAAGTCCGGTGAACTGATTTGATGAGGCAACGTGTCGTCGAGATCTACTTCTGGCAGTTTCTTCTTCTGTTCCTTATCATTTTTTGACATAAAATGACCTGCTTTCTAAACATTTATACCATTACCTTTTCCTGAAAGCCGTTTAATCATCCCTATATGGATGAAATGCATCATGAATCCAAAAATTTTAGTGATTTATCCAGAAGTTTTAACGGTAAATCCACATAAATTGGGTATATAACCACGAGTCGACAAAATTCTTAGGAATTTTCAAGATTTTTGATACCACCAGCACAAAAAAGCCTTCCCTCAACACACGAGGAAAGGCTTTTACACACTATTAAAGTGTTTCTGAAGTTGTTTTTGCTTGCATGTGAAGTGTTAGGTAGTCTGGTCCACCTGCTTTTGAGTCCGTTCCAGACATGTTGAATCCGCCAAACGGTTGATATCCAACGATTGCACCTGTACATCCACGGTTGATGTAGAAGTTACCTACGTGGAACTCTTGGCGAGCGCGTTCGATGTTCTCACGGTTGTTAGAAAGAAGTGCTCCTGTTAGACCGTAATCTGTGTTGTTTGCGATTTCCATCATGTGGTCGAAATCACGTGCTTTACAGATTGCTACAACTGGACCGAATATTTCTTCTTGCATCAAACGAGCTTTTTCATCTACATCAGCAAAGATTGTTGGCTGGATGAAGTAACCTTTAGAGTCGTCGCCTTCTCCACCTGTCATTAGACGTCCTTCTTCTTTACCGATTTCGATGTACTTCATGATTTTGTTGAATGACGCTTGGTCGATGACTGGCCCCATGTATGTGCCAACTTCTTCAGGGCTTCCCATTGTTAACGTTTTAGTAAGAGCTACTGCTTTTTCTAAAACTTCGTCATACACGTCTTGGTGGATAACCGCACGAGATCCAGCTGAACATTTTTGTCCAGAGAATCCGAATGCCGAGTAAACGATAGAGCTTGCTGCTAATTCAAGATCAGCGTCACGGTCTACAACAACTGTGTCTTTTCCGCCCATTTCAGCAATAACACGCTTTAACCAGATTTGGCCAGGGTGTACTTTTGCTGCGCGCTCATAAATACGGCAGCCAACTTCACGGGAACCTGTGAATGATACGAAACGCGTTTTCGGATGGTCTACTAAGTAGTCACCGATCTCTGCTCCGCTACCTGGAACGAAGTTAAGAACGCCTGCAGGAAGTCCTGCTTCTTCCATTACTTGAACGAACATCGCAGCGATAACTGGTGTTGAGTTCGCTGGCTTCAGCAATACAGTGTTACCTGAAACGAAGGCAGCTGCAGCTGTTCCTGCCATGATCGCGAACGGGAAGTTAAATGGAGAGATAACAATACCTACTCCTAATGGAATGTAGTTAAATTTATTGATTTCACCTTCACGGCTTACAACTGGCTGACCAGCTTTAAGCTTGATCGCTTGGCGAGCATAGTATTCTAAAAAGTCGATAGCTTCAGCTGTATCAGCGTCTGCTTCTTTCCAAGGCTTACCTGCTTCTTTTGTAAGCATTGCGGAGAATTCGTATTTACGGCGGCGGATAATCGCTGCAGCACGGAATAGGATGTTTGCACGGTGCTCAGGATCCCACTTCTTCCACGATTCGAAAGCCGCAAGTGCAGCTTGCATCGCTTGTTCAGCGTGATCTTGAGTTGCCTTAGAAACAGACCCAATTACTTCTTCTTTGTTTGCTGGATTTATAGAAACGATCTTTTCATCTGTTGTAATCTTTTCGCTGCCGATAACAAGCGGAAATTCTTGTCCAAGCTTTGAATTAATAACCTTCAAACCTTTTTCATAAGCTTCCTTGTTTGCAGGAACTGAAAAGTCCATAAATGGTTCATGACGGTATTCACGTGTCATAATAAATTCCCCTCCTATTAAAGCGTTTTCATAATTGGTTTTACCACGTTTATTCTACATGAACATGGAGGTTTGTTCAAACAAACTGAAATAGTCAGAATTCTTTATTTTCAGAGGAGAAGATGTGTTTTTGCATCTTCTTTCTTCTTAATGAATGATTTTAATTGTTTAGGCATGTTCTCTATGAATCTTAAGGCATAAGTGACGAATAAATATGTATTCTAAAGCCTGCGATATTCTTTTAAAAAACTGCAATCATTGAAGGTTGTTCCTAATCGGACTAGTACTTCTCAATAAAAAAACCCGCTGATTCATTCAGCGGGTGTTGCACCATTACACTTTATTTGCGATAAATGTGAACAAAGGGCTCTTCTTTTGTTGTCTCGTCTTTAACGATAAGTGCCTCCGGCTGATCAACGGCTGAGCCGATGTAGACCTCGACAGGCACATCAGGGAGATCGTCTAATGCGGAAGTGGCAACAAACTGGGTAAAGGAAATGATCTCTGCCTTTCCACGGAACTGTACAGGAATTTCAATCGTCATTCGCTGCAGGTTGCCGTCCTTATAAAATCCTTTTCCGATCACTCCGATAAAGTTCGGGAAGTATTCCTGAACCTTGGCTTTAAATGCCGTAAACTTCTCATAATCACTGCGCTTCTTTTTGGAAGCAGTATCTGACGGGAATAAGATATGATCTTCATCTACCTCTTCCCATGAGCTAATCGAGTTGCTTCCTTTTTTCATAACCCCAGCCGCAAAGAAGTTTCCTGGTGTGACCGAATCACGCTCTTCTTCTTGATAAAGAGCAACGACAATCGGAATATCTTGAAGTTTAGGATTTGTACGCAGCCGTCCCGCTACTTCTCCGGCAATTTTTTGTGCTTCTTTTCGTACTTTATTTCGCTCAAGCTTAACTTCGCCTGGGTAGATCAAGCTATCTTTTTTCACATCATAATAAAATGTGGAGTTAAAGGATAAGCCGATCACAACGCCTCCAAGCTTTACTTTTCCGTCTCCGCTTTGAACTAAATAGTTGTGCTCTAAAACATAAGAAAGGTATTTGGGCTTGTTCTTGTTGGCTTCTAACATGATATCCACATATTTAGCGTCTTTCTCATCCACTTTCGTACTTAGTGCCTGGTTCAGCCCTGTTTGATCGAGGTCACTTTTGCTTTTCCCTGGCTTATCATCCGCTCTTCTCAGCCAGTTCGTTACGGTAGATTCCGTTAAGAATTGACCTTCTTGGAAAAAGTATTTATCTGTGTTGAATGTATCTTGAGCGACACGCATCAAGCCCATTTCAAACTCGTTGATGTCGAGACGATTATCTACACCGTAGCGGATAACGCCGCGTGCTCCGCCTGGTTCAAATGGAAAAATGCTGCGGTAATACTTTTCGCCAGTATTGATTTCCCCTGTGATGATCGCTTTTTCTTCCTTCTTCCCCTTTTCTTGCACAACCTTTTCTTCCTTCTCCAGCTCTTTGTCACCTAAACAGCCTGTAAGCAGAAGTAAAAGACTTAAGAAAAGGAGTCCCACCCGTTTTATCATTACGGACACTCCTCTAATAGATGGTTAGCTCTCGCCAATCTTTATTTGTTAAGCTCATCAACCAATTGCTGTTCATCCCAAATAGCAATGCCAAGCGTCTTTGCTTTATCAAGCTTCGATCCCGCATCTTCTCCGGCGATCAGCATATCTGTATTTTTACTCACGCTTCCCGTCACTTTCGCTCCTAAGCGCTCTAACTTTTCTTTAGCTTCATTTCGGGACAAGATGGAAAGCTTACCCGTTAATACGACTGTTTTTCCAGCGAACGGGGTATCGAGATCCTCCGCTTTAATAAGCTTTGGTCCTTTATAAGTCATGTTTACACCAAGACTCTGAAGCTCTTCCATCAGTTCTTTTACTTCTGGTTTTGAAAAATAAAGCAAAATGGAATCAGCCATCTTTTCACCGATTTCTTCTACTTCAAGAAGCTCTTCTTTTCCAGCACTCATTACATGATCGATCGTTTCAAAACGCTGTGCGATCGTTTTAGCCGCTTTTGCCCCGACATGCCGGATACCGAGTCCGAACAGAAGTTTTTCTAACGAGTTTTCTTTTGACTTTTCGATGGCAGCGAGCAGGTTGTCTGCTGACTTCTCGCCCATCCGTTCTAATTCTAACAGTTTATCACGCTCTAGCTTATATAAATCTGCAACATTATCAATCAGTTTTTCTTTAAAAAGCTGAGCGACAACCTTTTCACCAAGTCCGTCGATGTTCATCGCGTTTCTCGATACAAAATGAATGAAGCCCTCCCGAATCTGGGCAGGACATTGCGGATTTAAGCAGCGAAGCGCAACCTCGCCATCGAGCCGCTCAAGTTTGCTTTCACATTCCGGACACGCTGTTGGCATATGAAAATCTGTTTCGTCTCCCGTACGGCGCTCTGTGATCACATTCACGACTTCTGGTATAATGTCTCCTGCTTTTTTAACCACCACATAATCCCCGATCTTAATGTCTTTTTCGCGGATTAAGTCTTCATTATGTAATGAAGCGCGTTTTACTGTTGTTCCAGCTACTAAAACAGGCTGAAGCAAAGCGGTCGGTGTAACCACACCGGTTCTGCCGACGTTCAGTTCGATACCTTCAAGCTTTGTGACCACTTCCTCAGCAGGAAACTTATAAGCGATAGCCCAGCGGGGATTTTTCGCAGTAAACCCTAGTTCTTCTTGCTGATAAAGGGAATTGACCTTAATCACGATTCCGTCGATTTCGTACGGAAGATCTGGACGCTTCTCCACCCAGCCGTTCACATACTCAATGACTTCATCTATATTTTCACACTTCTTCCACTCAGGATTTGTTTTAAATCCTAAATGGCTTAAGAACGTTAAGCTCTCATCATGTGAATCTACCGTATGTCCTTCAAGCTTCCCAACCCCATATAGGAAAATATCCAAGTTTCGGCTGGCCGCAATCTTCGGGTCCAGCTGGCGCAATGATCCTGCCGCTGCATTTCTTGGATTCGCAAAAAGTTCTTGTCCTTCCTCTTCACGATGGGCATTTAGCTTTTGGAACGATTTTTTCGGCATGAACGCTTCGCCGCGCACTTCAAGCATAACGCTCTCTTTCAGCTTAAACGGAATGGAACGAATTGTCTTTAAATTGTTCGTAATGTCTTCTCCAATTGTGCCGTCCCCGCGAGTTGCACCTCGAATAAACCTTCCATCTTCATACGAAAGGGATACGGCGAGTCCATCAATTTTCAGCTCAGCTACATACGTAACATTTTCACCGACACCTTCCCGAACGCGGCGGTCAAAATCCCGGAGGTCTTGATCATTGAACGCGTTACCTAGACTAAGCATCGGAACGGTATGCTCTACTTTTTCAAAAAAATCCAGCACGGCTCCACCTACGCGTACAGTAGGGGAATGCTCGTGCCGCAATTCAGGGTGATTGTTTTCAAGTTCGATGAGCTCCTGCATGAGCTGATCGTACTCCGCATCAGGTACGGATGGCTTATCGAGTACGTGATATTCATAATTGTATTTTTCTAAAAGCTCCCCGAGTTCCAGGATGCGTTTTTTAGCGTGTTCTTCGTTCAAGCCGTTCCACTCCTTCTTTTGTTACGCTTTTTCGATTGGAGCAAATTTCGCAAGCAATCGTTTAACACCTACCGGCTGAGGAAACGCGATATCCAGCTCAAGGGAATCTCCTTCACCACGCATGCTTACGACTGTTCCAGTTTCCCACTTGCGGTGCTTCACTTTGTCTCCAACTCTCCAGTCTAGTTTTTCCCCACCAGAAGATTGATAGACAGGTGTAACGGTTTTCTTTTTCGGACTCATGAAGGAAGGAGTTGATCCTCCGCTTGAACGTGCACCGGCACCCCACGGAACAGATGGCTTTTCTTTCGCTTCTGTTGTGATGCAATCCTCTGGAATTTCTGCGATAAACCGTGATTCCGGATTCGTTGTCGTTCTTCCATATAAAGTACGCATTCTTGCGTTTGTCAAAAAGAGCTCTTGTTCAGCACGTGTTATTCCTACGTATGCGAGGCGACGCTCCTCTTCCATCTCATTTTCTTCAAATAACGCACGGCTATGCGGGAAGACGCCTTCTTCTAATCCCATTAAAAAGACGACCGGAAACTCAAGCCCTTTTGCAGAGTGAAGCGTCATCAGTACGACCGCTTCCTTCGGCTTGTCTTCTTCAGGATCTTCATCTAACTTATCGATGTCCGCTACAAGTGCCAAGTCTGTCAGGAATGCAATCAGCGTCTTGTCTTCTTGTTTCTTTTCAAAATCCGTCGTAACGGAAATAAATTCATCGATGTTTTCTAACCGGCTTTGCGCCTCGATGGTTTTTTCAGCTTTTAATGCGTCCTTATATCCCGTCTTGCTCAACACTTCTTCAACAAGTTCGGTTACAGACAAATACTCTTGCTGATGAGTCCAGTTCGTGATGTGGTCTGTAAACTCTTTTAAGCTGTTTGTTGCACGCGCACTAAGTCCGATCTGCTCCACTTCTTGAAGAGCCTGATACATCGAAAGGTCGTTCGCTGCTGCATATTGAAGCACTTTATCGACTGACGATGCACCAATTCCGCGCTTTGGCACGTTAACGATACGCTGTAGACTGATATCGTCGTCAGGATTTGAAATGAGTCTCAAATACGCAAGAATGTCTTTGATCTCTTTTCTGTCATAGAACTTTGTTCCGCCGACGATGTTATAAGGAATGTTTGATTTCATTAATACTTCCTCAATAACACGAGACTGGGCGTTCGTGCGGTATAAAATTGCAATATCGTTGTATGAACGCTTGCCTGAAGAGACCGCTTCACGGATTTTGCCTGTTACATAATAGCTCTCTCCTTGTTCATCGTCTCCTTGGTAATAGGTAATCTGCGAACCATCCGTATTATCCGTCCAAAGATTTTTCGGCTTGCGGTTCATGTTGTTTTCGATTACTTTGTTTGCCGCTTGCAGAATCTTTTTCGTCGAACGATAGTTTTGCTCGAGCAATATCACTTCCGCATCATCGTAATCTTTTTCAAAAGAAAGAATGTTTGCGATATCTGCTCCTCGCCAGCCGTAAATGGACTGATCGGAATCTCCTACAACACAAAGGTTGCGGAAACGGTCAGCCAGCATTTTTACGAGCATATATTGAGCGCGGTTAGTATCCTGATACTCATCGACATGGATGTATTGAAACTTACGCTGATAAAATTCCAGCACCTCAGGAACTTTTGCAAACAATTGAATCGTCGTCATGATGAGATCGTCAAAATCAAGCGCCTGGTTCTTTCTTAAGCGCTTTTCATAGTTTTCATAAACCTCTTTTACGACACCTTCAAAGTGTCCGTTGGCGACTTTAGCAAAATCAGCTGCTGTTTTCAGTTCATTCTTCAGTGAGGAAATCGAACTTAATATGCCACGGGGTTCATATTTTTTAGGGTCATAGTTTAAATCCTTCAGAACGGCTTTTACAACAGACAACTGATCTGTCGCATCTAAAATCGTAAAGTTACGATTGATTCCGATCCGGTCGATGTCGCGCCGCAAGATTCTTACGCACATAGAGTGGAAGGTCGAGATCCAGATCTGTTCCGCTAATCCAGGGCCCGTAATCTTCGCAACCCTTTCCTTCATTTCTCTTGCTGCTTTATTTGTAAAAGTGATCGCAAGGATGTTCCAAGGCGACACTTCTTTTTCCATCATTAAGTAAGCGATCCGGTGTGTTAACACTCTCGTCTTGCCGCTTCCCGCTCCTGCCATCAACAACAACGGTCCGTCTGTATGTTTGACTGCTGCTCTTTGCTCAGGATTTAGGCCTGTTAATAGTTTTTCAATCATTTGATGCATGTTCATTTTCCATTCACCGCCCGAACGTATATTCTCATTTTATTTTCGCTTATTTTTTCGTATATTTCAATTTTTGTCTTTAACTGCTCCAACGGTTTCTATCGCCGCTTGCAAGTTGTCATAAATAATGTTCCCCACTACCACTGTATCAGCGAATTGTGCCATTTCAGCCGCTTGATCAGCTGTTGTGATTCCGCCGCCATAATAAAATACGCTGTTCTCCAGCACGTTCTTTACTTTTTGCACGATCTCCACATTGCCGTATGTCCCGCTGTATTCCAAATAAAAGATCGGAAGCTGAAACATTTTTTCAGCCATGCGGGCATATGCTACAACATCATCTGCCGTAAGGTCCGTATCTGCGCTAGATCGCTCTGCTGCTTTACATTTGGGATTCACGATGCAATAGCCTTCTGTAAGGATCTCATTCCAATTCATGATGTCCCCATACTCTTTTAACGCTTGCGTGTGAAGTCCAGTTATAAAGTTAGCATCCCTTGCATTTAAAACGGTCGGAATATAGTAAAAATCAAATCCTGGTGTAAGAGATTCGATATTGGACACTTCCAGAACACATGGAACGGCATACCTGCGGATACGCGACATCAGATCTAATGTGTTATCAAGCGTTACCCCTTCAGATCCACCAACAATAATCGCATCCGTACCACTTTCACAAATCGTCTCCAGATCGCTGTCAGAGATTTCTTTATCTGGGTCAAGCTTAAACACATGCTGCCATTTTCTATAATCAAACATCTTGTTCTTCCTTTCATATAGAAAACTTTGTGCTGACAACATCCTTCGTTATGTCAGCTTTTGTTGCCTTTATACATCGAAGTTGAACTTGTTATTAACGCTGATTTTCATCAACATGACAAGTTGCCGTTTTTATCTCGTAAAACAACCGGTGCCTGCTATTTTTACAGGCCGTATTCTGTACTTCTGCATTATATCAAAAATAAGGGTCTCACTCTATGATTCATCATGTGGAAAGATTGTGAAGTTCATACTGCAGGATGGGGAGGAAGCGCTGTGCTAATGTGGAATATTGACGATGAAATCATGCTCAAACAAGCAGAACTGAAAGAATCGGATTCTATTTTTTTGTTGTTGGAGCATTCTCGTCATCATCTTAGTCCGTGGATCGGATGGGTGGATTACACGCAGACAAGAAGTGAAATGAAACAGTTCATCAAAACAGTAAACAACAAGATGAAAGAACAAACAGATGTTGTTCTTTTTATCTGGTATAGAGGCCACGTGGCGGGATCTGTCGCGTTGTACGATGTGAAATGGCACAACCAATCCGGCATGCTCGGCTATTGGGTAGGCAGCGGGTTTGAGGGGCACGGGATCGCTCAGCGCGCGGTAAGAGGAATGCTTACGTATGCGTATTATACATTGATGCTCAATCGGGTAGAGCTTCGGGCAGCTGTTGAAAATGAAAAAAGCATCAAACTCGCCCGCCGACTCGGCTTTCAGGCAGAAGGCATCGTGCGGCAGGCTGAATGGATCCGCGGAAGCTGCCGGGACCAAGTTCAGATGAGCTTGATGAAGAGTGAGTTTCATTGAAAGGCGGGATATAAGCGGTGAATGCTAAAATTTTTGTCTTGAATCCAAAAATTTTAGGCTTGAATCCAAAAGTTTGCTAGTTCAATCCAAAAGTTTTTGGGTTGAATCCACAAATTTTTGTCGAATATCCACAAGTTGACAATCCGCGACATATTTCGACACGCACACACGCCACCGAACTGATCAATCCAACAAAAAACCTGCACATGGCAGGTTTTCTACTCATCCTCTATTCTGCTTTTTCCTCATCTGTATGGACGCGGTCCAGTACCATCGCATACGCGTCGTTGCCAAAGTTCAGGCAGCGCTTCACGCGTGAAATCGTTGCTGTACTTGCTCCCGTCTCATTTTCGATCTTATGATACGTCTTGCCTTCACGAAGCATGCGGGCTACCTCAAGTCTTTGTGCGAGTGATTGAATCTCGTTCATCGTACAAAGGTCATCAAAGAAACGATAGCATTCTTCCATATCCTTTAGCGTAAGAACAGACTCAAATAGCTGATCTAGCGCTTTTCCACGTAGTTTATCAATTTGCACGAAACATGCACTCCTTTGTCTATTGCATCTTAACCGATGATTTCATACCAATCGGCACAATGTTGATCCATGTTTTACCCGGAATGAACGCTCCGCCATCCGGAACAATTCTTCCATTCTCGTTTTTCCATGAGATTTCTTGAGCTACACCATTTTGGATGAGAATTGCATCTCCGCCAGATGTTAGATTGATCTCACGTCTTCCAGCATCATCAATTACACGGTGTGGCGCTTCTACAATGAATACATTGGTTACAGCGATCGGTGTTTCGGTTTCCCTGTCTATTGTCGGTTCATTGTTGCTTGAACGAGCGTACGTTTTCTTTTTTGTCTGATACGTAAATCCGACTGTTTCCCCGCCTGAATAGGAGATGGTAACTTTCTTTGCATCTGTTCCTTTGACGTTCACCGAAGCTGTATTCGTAATAAACGGCAGCATGTTAAGATCATCGGTTTCGTCAGCGTTTACTTTCTTCATCCCTTTTACGATACTTTCATAGGTGATGTAAGAATTGTGAGGTGCTTTTCTGAAATCTGCCCGTTTAAAAAGATTGCCGTCATAGTCCATGCCGTTCAAGTGATCAACTGTGCCGCTATCCAGAATCTCTTTCGCTTCCGGACTATAGCCGTGTGCCACGAACAGAGAGTTGTATCCTTGGCTGAGCTCTATATAATAGTCTCTTGCACTTCGGACAGGTCCAATAATTTTAGGCTTCTCGCTTTGAAAAATCGCTAGAAAACGAGTAAGCTCTCCCTCAGCTAATACTTCGTAAACAATGTCAGCTTTATGAAGTCCAGATTGCGGACGTGCTTTCCAGTGATTGTTCACCATTACGGCTACTGCCCGATTGTCTGTCTCATCGTTTGTTCCCTTACCTGTAAGAGGAAAAACAGAAGAAAAGACTACTTCCTTTTGCTCATCTTTTTTCGTATCAGAGGCCTCGGCTTTGTCCACCTTGCCGTCCTCTAGCACCTTATCTTTTGCATCTTTACATGCAGACAGTGTAAATAAAAGGACGATCGACATCAAAATAAGATTCCACTTTTTCATTGGGCTCACTACCTTTGTATCGTTTATTTTGCCCAATCCTTTTCTATATTAACGCATAATCGAAGGAAAGAGTAATCCTTTCTTTTTCACATCATAAATGCCTCTTTGCGTAATGCGGATGTATGGCAAGTGTGTGGAAGAAAAGAACAAAAGAGAATAGATCGGATCTTCATAGACATAACCCCGTTCTCGTAAAGCACTCGTTAGCCCTTTTTCTTCCTCTATAAGTTCTTCGATAGCAAGATTCGACATTCCTCCCGCTAAAGGAAGTTTTATCTCTGCGACAATCTCACCTTTCTCGGCAAGTATAATTCCGCCGCCAACCTCTTTTAACCGATTGAACGCAAGTGCCATGTCTTTCTTGCTTTTTCCGATAACAAGCAAGTCACCCGTATTGGAATACGAACTCGCAAAGCCATACAGATTTTTTGCAAACCCTTTTACAATGGTATTCGTTCTCCACTTTCCATCTTTATCAATGAGCATTAAGAAGCACTCATCAGACTCTTCGTTAATTTGTTCAGAAAAAGGATTGATCGATACATTATATGGCCGTGTGATGACACTATTGTACATTTCTATTCCCACGAGTCCTGAGAACTGAAAATCCTCATCCGTGAGTTCCCATTTGATCTCTCTTTGCTTTATGCCATGTCCCGCCCAATCAAAGGCAAAATCAGCATCTTCACTCGTATCTTGGCCGTTCTCTTTCATCCACTTTCCTTTTGCTAAAACAGAAACCGGTAACGGATTAGCCAGATCATCTAAAATATTCAAATGGGCCACCCGCCCTGGTGCCACCATGCCAAACAGATGATCCAAGCCGTAATATCTAGCCACGTTATAAGAAGCCATCATGTAGGCATCTATCGGATCGATTCCCGCTTCAAGTGCGATCTTTAGCATCTTATCGGTAACCCCTTCTTCATAGAAAGCAGGGGTAGACCCGTCTGTTGTCATAAAAATCCGTTCAAAGTTCGTGATGCCTTCTTCTTTCATCTGGCGTAAAAGTTTAGGCAGATCAGGACGTATCGATGAGTAGCGAAGAGACACTTGCAGACCAGCGTTCAACCGATCCATCACTTCTGTTCCAGTCATCGCTTCATGATCACAATCCACACCAAGGAGCGTCATCGCCGTTAATGTCTTTTCTGATGCTCCAGGCAGATGGCCCTCGATTTTTTTGCCTGCTTTTTTCGTCTTCAGCATCCAGTGAAGAAGCGTGTCATCACCGTGAAGAACACGCGGCCAGCTCGTCAGCTCTCCGCCTTGTAAAACATACGGGCTATCTAGCAGCTGGTTGATCGATGTTTCCGAAAAATAATCCTCCTCTTGAAGAAGTTCAGTTTGTGCGTCATACCTGCACCACCAAAAGAAGTTTGTTGGGAGTTCGTTCACATCCTCCATAAAAGAAAGCGCTTTCGAAATATTCATTTCAAAAAGAAGCATGAAGTTATCGGCTAAAAAAACGGATGTCCCTCGTTGTAATGCATATCGGGAGAGCGTCTGGGGATTATAAAGTTGAAACGGATGACAATGCGGCTCAATGTAACCCGGCACAACATATTGGCCTTCAAGGTCTTTAAAATCCGTTCCTTCAACTTTATCGGGAAGCTTTTCGCCAACATAAACGATACGGTCTTCCAAAATCCAGATGTTGGCCTTTGTCCATTTTTTAAGAGCGGCATTAAGATATGTAGCGTTCTTCAATACAAGCGATGGTGCCATCTCACCTTGAATGACGGACACTTGTTTACGCAGTTGTGCTTTTGTCCAAAACGCGATGTGTTGGTTCATGTTGGATTCACCTGTCTTCTCTGAAAATTTCGTTTTTTCAAGAATACCATATTCACCGTAAAAATACTTCAATAAGGAAGGAGTACTCTCATGAGACAAAATATAGGCTTGATCAACAGCATGATTCGAATTATAGCAGGCTTAACTCTTCTTTCGGTTTACACGGCAAAATTCACAAGAAAACCATACAAAGAATCATATATTCTGATGATCATGTTGGCTGCCATGAAAGTAGCAGAGGGCATTGTGCGTTATTGTCCTATGACTGATCTATGGCATAAGAGCAAAGAGATGAACGATATGGATTTAGGAAACATTACATCAGAAGGCTCACCGTTTAATCCTTCTTAATGAAGGAGACAAAGTATGCCCACTCACTCTGTATTAAAAGATAACAGACCTCTTTTCTTTTTGATGATCGTCGTATTCATCACCCATTTAGGATCTTATCTTGTTTTACCTGTTTTGCCGATCTTATTAAAAGTAGAGACTGGCCTTTCTGCCGCACAAATCGGCTTCACACTGGCTATTATCTCGATTTTCATGCAATCAGGCAGTGTGGTAGGCGGAATTCTAGCTGACCGGACAGGCAGACGTTTTATTATTTCATTGGGAGCTTTCATTCGTGCAGCTGGTTTACTTGGCTTTGCTTATTTTTCATCGTATCCATTCGTCTTGCTAACCGCTGCCGTCAGCGGGCTAGGACTTGGACTTAACGCACCTTCAACAAAAGCGTTCATCTCTTCACTTGTCAAAGAAGATATGAGATCTACTGCCTTTTCTCTAAGAGGTATATTCGCCAATATGGGGATGGCTCTTGCAGGACTAACGGTTTTTGCTTTGTTCACCGGCCATTCAAGGCTCATTTTTATTACAGCGGCTGTGATTTATTTGAGTGCAAGTGCTATCAGCTGGTTCTTTTTACCGGCTGGGTGCGGTGACGAGCATTGCGGACAAGTTAAGTGGAAAGATTATAAACAAGCGCTGCGAAATATCCCGTTTCTCGTGTTCATCGCTGCAACGATTTTTGTTTGGGCACTTTACGTGCAGTTCGCCCTTGTTTTGCCACTAAGAGCGGAAAACGTTTTAGCCAATGGCAAGGATATCAGTATCATTTGGACGATTAACAGTGTAACTGTCATCCTCGTTCAAACCGTTGTTACAAAAAATATTATCCGCCATATCCATCCATTAACATCTGTTGGATTAGGTTCCATCTGTATCGGGCTATCGTTAGGCAGTTTGTTTTTTGCGAACACGTTATTTTTCTTTGTCTTTGCAGGACTTGTGTTTATTATCGGTGAGATGCTATTGATGCCAACTCTTGACACTGCCATTTCCCAGCTCGCTGTTGCTCGTTTTCTGGGTATGTTCTTTGGGCTTGCCAGTGTATTTACTGGAATTGGTGAAGCAGCAGGAAATTTTATTGGGGGAAGGTTGTTTGAGCTATCAGCAGGCGGAGAAAGGATTACTCCTTATGTGGTGTATGTCATCGCAGGGTTTTCAATTTTTCTTGGCATGCAATTGTTGCGAAGATGGAACCCGCTTTCGGTCATCGAGCCGCCAAAGCACAAACACCTTGCATCCTCGCCTGGCACAGAATCGGCAACTTCTCACCCAAATCCCATTAAAGAAGGCTGACATGAACCGGACGTTTCGGTGTCAGTCAGCCTTGACTATTTGTTAAGGAGGTTAAGAGCAGCATGAGTTCAGAATATTTTATGGATACAGCGTTTCTCTATATCTTGCTCGTAGGGAGTATCATTGCGATCACATTCGTATTTATTAAGAAGAGACGTACGAAATAGCTTTGTATCCGATATCCTTGCGGTAGAAAGATCCTTCGAATCGAATTTTCTTCATTTCTTCGTATACGTTTCTTTGTGCATCACGAAGAGAACTTCCTTTTGTCGCAACCAGCAACACTCTTCCGCCATCTGTCATTAAGTCGCCACCACTGCTTTTAGTACCCGCATGAAAAACATTTGCGTCTTCTTCTCGCACGTTCTCCAGTCCTAAAATAAGCTGTGATTCGCCTGATGACTCCGGATAGCCTGCTGAAGCGAGGACAACACCAAGAACAGACTCTTCAGCCCAGCTGAGCTCAACTTTCTTTCCATCCAATAAAGAAAGGATCAGATCGGCTAAGTCATTTTCTAGTCTAGGTAGGATGACTTGTGTTTCAGGGTCACCAAAGCGTGCGTTAAACTCAATCACTTTCGGACCTTTACTCGTTAAAATTAATCCTGCATAAAGAATACCTGTAAAAGGAGTGCTCTCTTTTTTCATTGCTGAAACGATAGGAAGAACGATTTCCTGTATGGCTCTTTGCACTGCATCAGCCGGTATTTGTGGAACAGGTGAATACGCCCCCATACCGCCTGTGTTTGGTCCTTCGTCTCCGTCATATGCCCGTTTGTGATCTTGAGCGATTTCCATCGGCAATACAATTTCGTCATGCACGAACGACATTAACGAAAACTCTTCGCCCTCTAAAAACTCCTCAATTACAACTTTTTCACTCGCTTCACCGAATCGTTTGTCCACCATCAGTTCATACAATCCTTCTTCGGCTTCTTTTAAGGAGGAAGCCACGATAACACCTTTACCCGCTGCGAGACCATCTGCCTTTAAAACGATGGGAGCTCCTTTTTTCCTTACATATCGGAGTGCTTCTTCATAATCAGTAAATACGCCAGAATCAGCTGTCGGAATAGCGTATTTTTCCATGAGATTCTTTGCAAACGACTTGCTGCCTTCGATCTCGGCCGCTGCTTTAGTTGGACCGAAAATAGTCAGCCCCGCTTCCTGAAATCTGTCAACGATGCCTTGTAACAATGGAACTTCTGGCCCTACAAACGTTAGAGCAATCTCACGAGATTTAGCGAACGTAATCAGTTCATCAATGTTGTTCTCTTTGATTGGTACACATGTTGCTTCTTTATCCATGCCTGGGTTGCCTGGTGCTGCATATACATGTGAAACACTCGGACTGTTCGCAAATTTCCAAACGAGGGCATGTTCACGTCCGCCTTTTCCGATTACAAGAACGTTCATGTTAACCTGCCTCCTTTAATGTTTAAAGTGTCTTACGCCGGTAAACACCATTGTAATATGATGTTCATCTGCCTTTTTGATCGAATCTTCATCCTTGATGGATCCACCCGGCTGAATGATCGCCGTAACACCAGCACGTGCCGCAGCTTCAACCGTATCATCCATTGGGAAAAAAGCATCTGAGCCTAATGCGGAACCTTGCGCTCGGTCGCTCGCTTGATCGATTGCAATCTTGGCTGCTCCCACTCGATTCATCTGTCCTGCTCCAACACCTACAGTCATCTCATTCTTTGCTAAAACAATGGCGTTTGATTTTACATGTTTAACGACTTTCCAAGCGAGTCGGAGGTCTTTCCACTCCTCCTCAGTAGGCTGACGTTTTGTAGGAATGGTTACGTTTGCGTCATCTAGTCCAAACACATCTTCATCTTGTACGAGCATACCGCCTGAAACAGTCGTCACTTTTTTGGCGATCTCTTTTCCTTCTGTAAAATCGAGCTTTAACAAGCGAAGGTTTTTCTTTTTTGTTAAAATCGTTAACGCTTCCTCTGTAAACGAAGGAGCGATAATAATCTCGAGGAAGATCTCAGACAGTTTTTCCGCTGTCTCTCGATCGATTTCTGTATTAGAGGCGATGATTCCGCCAAAGATTGAAACAGGATCTGCTTCAAACGCACGTGTGTAAGCTTCAAGAACGGTCTTTCCTGTTCCAACTCCACAAGGGTTCATATGTTTAACGGCTACGACCGCTGGATCAGTGAATTCTTTTACGATGGAAAGAGCAGCATCTGCGTCGTTGATGTTGTTATAGGAAAGCTCTTTGCCGTGAAGCTGCTCAGCATCCGCGAGCGAAAGGGACCCTCCGATCGGTTTTGTATAAAATGCCGCTTTTTGATGCGGATTTTCACCATAGCGAAGGTCTTGCTTCTTCTCATAGGTGACCGTGTATGATTCCGGATGCTCTTCTTCCACCGCTGTTGTTAAGTATTCGGCAATAAGTGCGTCATAAGCTGCACTGTGGCGGAATGTTTTCGCTGCAAGTTTGCGGCGCGTCTCTTCGCTTACTGCACCTGCTTGATCCAGCTCGTCTGCAACCTTTTCATAGTCTATAGGATCAACGACTACCGTTACGTAAGCATGGTTTTTCGCAGCTGAACGCAGCATGCTCGGTCCGCCGATATCGATATTCTCAATCGCATCTAAGAATGTAGTGCCCTCTTTCGCAATGGTTTCTTTAAACGGATATAAGTTAACGACAACAAGATCGATAGGAGAAATCTCATTTTCCTGCATCGCTTTTTGGTGTGTTTCATTGTCACGAACAGCAAGAAGGCCGCCATGAATTTTAGGATGGAGCGTTTTAACACGTCCGTCCATGATTTCAGGAAAGCCTGTTACTTCTGAAATCCCAACTACTGAAATGCCAGCATCTTCTAGCGCTTTTTTCGTTCCACCCGTTGAGATGATTTCAACACCGTGTCGGATTAATTTTTCTGCGAATGCTAGTAATCCTTCTTTATTGGATACGGAAATCAATGCACGTTTAATCGTCATTGCACGATGCCTCCTATGATGTCTTTTTGTAATAGTTTGTTGATGATGGCTGGGTACAATCGATGTTCTGCTTTCTGTATACGCTCTTGCAGCGTTTCTCTTGTATCACCAGGCAACACAGGTATCTTCACTTGTTCAATGATCGGTCCTGTGTCCATCCCGCTGTCAACAAAATGAACCGTTACACCTGTTTCAGAAACATTCGCCTGTAAGGCTTGGCCGATTGCATCTTTACCAGGAAATGCAGGTAAATAAGAAGGGTGGATGTTAACGATTCTGCCCTCGAAATCACGTAAAAGCACCTCTCCTATCAGCCTCATATATCCTGCCAAAACTATGAATTCGACATGGTAACGTTTCAGTTCATTTACAATCTCTTTTTCAAAATGGGCCTTCGATTCAAACGAGTTCGGCACAAATGTAAAGATCGGGATATGGTGGTCTCTCGCTCGCTCAATCACTTTTGCTCCTGGCTTGTCACAGACTAATAGCTGAATGTCCGCTTGTAACAAACCTTCTTCAACTGCATCCAGGATGGCTTGGAAATTGCTTCCGCTGCCAGAAGCAAACACCGCTATCTTGTTCATTCGATGTTACCCCCGCCAAAAATAACACCTTCACCTTGTTTTACACGTCCGATAATATAGGGTTTTTCACCTGTTTCTTCTAAAAGACGAATCACTGGAAGCATGTTTTCTTCAGAAACAGCAAGCACCATGCCGATTCCCATATTGAACGTTGTGAACATTTCTTTACGAGTAAGGTTTCCTTTTTCTTCGATCAGATCGAAGACAGGAGGGACAGGCCATGAACCGTAATCAATCTCAGCTGCTAAACCTTCAGGCAGCATACGCGGAATGTTTTCTATGAAACCGCCGCCTGTAATATGGGCAACACCATTTACATCAAATTTCTCAAACACTTCTAATAAGGGCTTAACGTAGATGCGAGTGGGTGTAAGCAGTTCTTCACCAAGAGGCTTCATGAGCCCTTCGTATTGTTTCGTTAAATCCAAACCGGCATCTTCTAATAAAACTTTTCGAACTAGAGAAAAGCCGTTTGAGTGAAGTCCGTTTGACTGAAGTCCGATTAAAACATCGTTTTCCGTAATATTAGAAGCATTCAACAATTTAGATTTCTCAGCGATACCTACCGTAAATCCAGCAAGGTCATACTCTTCACTGTTATACATGCCAGGCATTTCCGCTGTTTCTCCGCCGATCAGTGCACAGCCTGCCTGTTCACAGCCATCTGCGATTCCTTTCACAATCTGTTCTGCTTTTTCAGGGTGAAGTTTGCCGCAAGCGATGTAATCTAAGAAATAAAGCGGTTCAGCTCCTTGGGCGACAATATCATTTACACACATCGCAACCGCATCAACACCAATTGTGTCGTGCTTATCCATCATAAAAGCGAGCATTAATTTCGTTCCCACTCCGTCCGTTCCTGAGACGAGTACCGGCTCTTTGAATGAGAAAGCAGACAGATCGAACATCGCTCCAAAACCGCCAAGCCCTGCAAGAACTTCAGGACGCTTCGTTCGTAATGCATGCTTTTTCATGCGGTTTACCGCTTCATAACCTGCTTCTATGTTAACTCCTGCTTGCTTATATGCTTCTGCCAAAGTGTTCTCCCCCTTTAAACCAGCTCTTTTTCATATGGTAAAACCGTATCCGGATAAATTTCCGTCGGGTAACGTCCTGTGAAACAAGCTAAACATTGGCCGCAGTTCGGCTCTGAATTAGAACGTCCGATGCCTTCCATCAAGCCTTCTACCGAAATAAAAGATAAAGAATCGGCTCCAATAATATCACGGATTTCTTCTACCGAGTATTTGGAAGCGATCAGTTCAGCACGCTCTGACGTATCGATCCCGTAATAACAAGGATGAGCGATCGGCGGTGCTGTAATTCTCACATGAACTTCTGTCGCACCAGCGGCACGCAGCATTTTGACAATTCGACGGCTCGTTGTACCGCGAACGATCGAGTCATCGACCATGACAACACGCTTGCCTTCCACGATTCCACGAACAGGCGAAAGCTTCATCTTCACGCCAAGCTCTCGCAGTTCCTGTGAGGGCTGAATAAACGTTCTTCCTACATATCGGTTTTTAATGAGTCCAATCTCGTAAGGAATACCAGAGGCTTCTGCATAACCGATCGCTGCTGAAATACTTGAATCAGGAACACCTGTTACAACGTCCGCTTCAACAGGCGCTTCTTCAAACATCTTTTTCCCTAAACTTTTCCGAGCAGCATGAACGTTAATTCCTTCAATGTTGCTGTCAGGTCTTGAAAAATAAATGTATTCCATCGAGCACATCGAGCGCTGAACAGAAGTAGAAAACGTATCAACGGTTAATCCGTCTTCATTAATAATCAAAAGTTCTCCCGGCTGTACGTCACGCACGTATGTCGCCCCAACCACATCAAAAGCGCATGTTTCAGAAGCTACTACGTAAGCGTCTCCTAACACACCGATTGAAAGCGGACGCAATCCGTTCGGATCTAGGGCTACCATCATTTCCTCTTCTGTCATGACAAGAAACGCATAGGCACCTTTAAGCATCGTTAGTGCGTTTTTCACCTTTTCCTTCAACGTTGGATATCCGCTTCTCTTAATGAGGTGAGCCAGGACTTCTGTATCCGATGTTGTTTGAAAAATACTTCCTTGTGACTCAAGTTGATGCTTTAACGCGTTCGCGTTCACCAAGTTACCGTTATGCGCTAAAGCAAGGGAGCTTGTTTGAGAGCGAAACAAGAGGGGCTGAACATTTGCCAGTTCATTTCCCCCCGCTGTTGAATAACGGACATGGCCAATCGCACCATGTCCAATTAATCCTTCTAACTCACCGCGGCTAAACACATCGTTCACGAGGCCGCTTCCTTTATGTGTTCTTAAGCGCTCACCATCTGTTACAACAATTCCCGCACCCTCTTGCCCGCGGTGCTGAAGACTGTGTAAACCGTAATACGTTAATTGGGCAGCATCGGGATGTCCCCAAATGCCAAACACTCCGCATTCTTCGTTTAAACCTTTGATGTCAGCAAGCATGGAATAGCTCCTTTCCAGGCATCTTGCAACTCCTGGAGCGTACAGGATAAAAGCTCTTCACCCTGCTCATTATCTATTGCCAGACCGCTCTCAGAACGCACGAACCCGATAATTTTTGCATCTTTAACTAGCTGTTCGAATGAATCTTGGTGTTCAGGTTTTACCGTAACTAAGAAGCGTGATTGTGATTCTCCAAAAAGTCCGCCAACTGGTTCATCTGTTAACGTCACACTCGCCCCAACGTTTCCGTCCATGATTGATTCAGCAAGAGCTACGGATAATCCGCCTTCTGCCACATCATGAGCTGATGCGATAAGACCTTTATGAATGGCATGTAAAAGTTCATATTGTCTTTTTTCTTCAACATCTAGATCTAAGTGAGGCGCTTTCCCGAAAATGCGTCCCTCTTTCATCTTTTGAAGCTCACTGCCGCCAAACTCTTGAGAAGATTCACCGATCAAGTAGATGATGTCTCCTGCCTCTTTAAAGCTTTGCGTAACAATATGCTTTGTATCTTCAATAAGACCAACCATCCCGATAACAGGGGTCGGATAAACGGCGACACCGTTTGTTTCGTTATAAAGGGATACGTTGCCTCCAATTACAGGTGTTTCAAGCTTTCTGCACGCCGCACTCATGCCGTCTGCCGATTTTTCCAGCTGCCAGAAGATTTCAGGCTTTTCAGGATTTCCAAAGTTCAAGCAATCTGTTACAGCTAGTGGCTTTGCACCTGAGCAGACTAGATTACGAGCCGCTTCTGCTACTGCAATCATTCCGCCTACTTCAGGATCTAGATACAGATAACGTGAATTACAATCTGTCGTCATCGCAAGCGCCTTTTTTGTTCCTCTAATTCTTACAACAGCAGCGTCAGAGCCTGGCGCTACGACTGTATTGGTCCGCACCATATAATCATATTGGTTGTAAACCCATTCTTTGCTCGCGATCGTCGGCTGTTTCAACAGCGATAACAAGGTAGATTTATAGCTAGTAATCTCAGGCACATAATTTTCCTGAGCTTGGAACTCTCCATAGTAAGCTGGTTCTTTAGATGGTTTTTGATAGACGGGTGCATCTTCAGCCAATGCATCTACCGGTACGTTTGCAACAATTTCGCCATTATGAGTCAGCCTCAATACTTTTTCCTCGATAACCGTTCCAACCGTTACACAATCCAGATCCCATTTCGCAAAAATCTTTTCTACTTCATGCTCGCGACCTTTTTCAATTACTAAAAGCATCCGTTCTTGCGACTCAGAGAGCATCATTTCGTATGCCGTCATTCCTGTTTCACGCTGTGGAATAAGATCCAGATTCATCTCGATTCCCATTCCCGCCTTGCTCGCCATCTCAGCAGACGAACTTGTCAAACCAGCTGCTCCCATATCCTGAATCCCGACAAGCGCATCACAGTTATGGATCAGCTCTAGGCACGCTTCCATTACGAGTTTCTCCATGAAAGGATCCCCAACTTGTACCGCTGGACGTTTTTCCTCTGACGCTTCAGAAAGCTCTTCAGATGCAAACGTAGCACCGTGAATCCCGTCCCGGCCCGTTTTCGCCCCGACATACATAACAGAGTTGCCAGCACCCTTCGCTTGACCCTTTTTGATATCCTTATGGTCGATCAAACCGACACACATCGCGTTGACGAGCGGATTGCCTTCATAAGAAGGATCGAATTGAACTTCTCCGCCTACCGTTGGAATTCCAATACAATTTCCGTAGCCCGCGATTCCTGCTACAACCTGTTCAAACAAATATTTTACGCGTGGAGACTCCAACTCTCCAAAACGAAGAGAGTTCAGCATCGCGATCGGACGCGCGCCCATTGAGAAAACGTCACGGATAATTCCGCCAACACCCGTTGCTGCACCTTGATACGGTTCAATCGCAGAAGGGTGATTGTGGGATTCGATCTTAAACACAACCGCTTGCCCGTCTCCGATATCAACAATTCCAGCACCTTCACCAGGTCCTTGAAGGACACGCTCCCCCTTTGTCGGGAACTTGCTTAAAACCGGTTTAGAGTTTTTATAGGAACAATGTTCACTCCACATCACCGAGAACAAGCCTGTTTCTGTCCAGTTTGGAGATCTGCCGATAATCTTTTCTACGAGTTCAAACTCTGAATCACTTAAGCCCATTTCACGGTATAATTTTTGTTCTTTTATTTGAGAACTTGTTGGTTCATGTTGCTGCGACATAGTTTTCCCTCCAGCTCTTCACGATTGATTGAAATAATTTCAGACCATCCTTGCTTCCTAAAAGCTCATCAACAGCACGCTCCGGATGCGGCATCATCCCTAGTACATTGCCGCTCTTGTTTGTGATTCCGGCAATATTCTCTACTGATCCGTTCGGATTGTTCGCGTATGTGAAAACGATCTGGTTATTTTCTTTTAAAAGCATTAACGTTTCTTCGTCGCAATAATAATTGCCTTCACCATGTGCCACTGGAACGATGATTCGCTCGCCTTTTTCATATTGAGAGGTAAACATTGTCGCTCCGTTTTCAACCACTAGCTCCTCGGGCTGGCAAATAAATTTCAGCGATTCATTCCGGCGCATCGCCCCTGGCAAAAGCCCAGTCTCTAATAAAATCTGAAATCCGTTACATACACCAAGAACGGGCTTACCAGCATTCGCTGCTTTTACGATCTCCCCCATCACGTTTGAGAATTGGGCAATCGCGCCTGTTCTTAAATAGTCACCATATGAAAAGCCGCCAGGTAATAAAATACCGTCAAATCCACTTAAGTCTGTTTCATCATGCCATACGTACTCAACATCTGCTCCAAGCTCATCTTTTACAGCATGATACATGTCAGTGTCACAGTTTGATCCCGGGAAAACGATTACAGCAAACTTCACTGTGCGACAACCTCCTCCACCTCATACCGGTAGTCCTCAATCACCGGATTGGATAAAAGTTTTGAACACATTGCAACGATCTTAGCATCCAAATCGTAGTCGCCTTTTTGAAGCGTTAATTCCAGATACTTCCCAATACGCACATCTTCAACCTCTGACTGTCCCATCTTATGAAGCGAGTTCATTACTGCCTTTCCTTGCGGGTCCAACACACTCTCTCTTAACGTTACATACACTTTTACTTTGTACATGATAGGCCTCCTAGACGTTGTAGTATTTTTTCATAAGCATCTGTTAAACTTCCAAGTTCACAGCGGAACACATCTTTATCCAGCTTCTCGTTCGTTTGGGCATCCCAAAGCCGGCACGTGTCTGGTGAAATCTCATCAGCCAAGATCAGTTGGCCGTCTTTATCTACCCCAAACTCAAGCTTAAAATCGACAAGCTTAACGTTCTTCTGAGCGAAGTAAGAAGTGAGTACTTCGTTGATCTGGAAAGCTTGATCTGAAATGACCGCAAGCTGCTCTCTTGTTGCTAGATTCAATATGTCGATATGATCCTCATTAATGAGGGGATCTCCGAGATCATCGTTTTTGAAGTAATACTCCAGAATGGTTCTTGGGAGGATCTGTCCTTCTGTAAGTCCTGTTCGTTTAGAAAGGGAGCCCGCAGCGATATTGCGGACCACCACTTCTAAGGGAATGATGGTCACCTTCTTTACAAGCTGCTCTGTTTCTGAGACGCGTTTTACAAAGTGAGAAGAGATGCCTTTTTCTTTAAGCAGTTCGAACAAAATCGAGGAGATCTCATTGTTCAGCCTGCCTTTTCCTTTGATCTCGGCTTTCTTTTCTCCATTGAATGCCGTAGCAGAATCTTTATAGCTCACCCAAACGACGTCCTCTTCACTCGTCCGGTAGATCTTTTTCGCTTTCCCTTCGTACAGCTGCTCTAGCTTTTCCATCTTAACCCCTCCATTTAGGAACATTCCCAATATTCAATCTTTTAAAAAAGGCAAAGAGAAAGAGAGCTCAATCGATCACTCTCTTTTTAGTTGAAGTCCTGCAAAAAAGCTCGTTTTAATCTTTGAAGCTTGAAAGAGGCTGATTTCCGTTCCAGGTACTCGCTTTCCGGGGGGCGTGCGGTGAGCCTCCTAGCGCTATGCGCTGTTAGGAGTCTCACCTGTCCAGCTACATCGGCTAGCCCCTCGAGGTCAAAAGTCAAACGGTCTTGAAGGCAAAAAACGCCTTCTTAGCCCATTCGCCTTTTGCTTTTCAGGGCTTGACGAGCCGCTTTCGCTTTTCGGACTGCTCCGCTCGTCCCCCAGGAGTCTCGTACCTTCCCCTGTAATCAACTTTCCAATGATGTTCAAACAATAAAGATATACAACTAACAATTTATAATAAGCAATCCTTCTTATAAAACCTTTTAAAACCCTATTCTTTTAAAGCCCTAGTCTGTCGAAGATCGTATCTACATGTGACAGATGATAACTGTAATCAAAGCAATCAGAGATTTCTTCAGGTGTTAATTTGTTTGTAATTGCAGGTTCTGCTTCTACCAAAGTTCTAAACTGAACGCCTTCTTCCCACGCTTGCATCGCTTTCGGCTGAACAGTGTCGTACGCTTCTTCACGTGCCATGCCTTTATCGATCAGTTTTAATAGAACGCGCTGTGAGTAGATCAACCCATACGTACGGTCCATGTTGCGTTTCATGTTCTCTGGGAAAACCGTTAAGTTCTTCACGATATTTCCAAAACGGTTCAGCATGTAATTCAGTGCAATCGTCGCATCTGGTAAAATTACGCGTTCAGCAGAAGAATGCGAGATGTCCCGTTCATGCCAAAGGGATACATTCTCATACGCTGTCATCATGTATCCGCGGATCACACGAGCAAGTCCTGTCATGTTCTCGGAACCGATCGGGTTGCGCTTATGCGGCATTGCAGAAGATCCTTTTTGACCTTTTGCAAAGAACTCTTCCACTTCACGCGTCTCACTTTTTTGCAGCCCGCGTACTTCTGTTGCGAATTTCTCAATGCTTGTCGCGATTAAAGCTAGAGTTGACATGTAATGCGCGTGACGGTCACGCTGCAGGGTTTGAGTCGAGATTGGTGATGCTTCAAGACCAAGCTTTTCACACACATAACTTTCAACGAAAGGATCGATGTTCGCATATGTTCCAACAGCTCCAGAGATCTTTCCGAAACGCACAGAGTCAGACGCCTGCTTAAAGCGTTCCACGTTCCGTTTCATCTCTTCATACCAAAGGGCAAGCTTTAGTCCAAACGTCGTTGGTTCTGCGTGAACTCCGTGAGTACGACCCATCATGACCGTGTATTTGTGCTCTTTTGCTTTCTCTCCTAAAATCTCAACAAACCGATCTAAGTCACTAGCCAGGATGTCGTTCGCTTGTTTTAAAAGATAAGAAAGTGCTGTATCAACAACATCTGTTGACGTCAGTCCGTAATGAACCCATTTGCGTTCTTCGCCAAGTGTTTCTGAAACCGCTCTTGTAAAAGCAACAACATCATGTCGTGTTTCTGCTTCAATCTCCAGGATGCGGTTAATATCAAACGAAGCATTTTCGCGAAGCTTCCTTACGTCCTCTTTCGGGATCTCGCCTAACTCTGCCCATGCTTCACACGCTAGGATCTCAACTTCAAGCCATGCCTGAAACTTGTTTTCCTCTGTCCAAATCGCACCCATTTCAGGTCGTGTATACCGTTCAATCATCGTTGTACCTCCGTTATGTTCTTCTCTAAAAATATAGCGGACACTCGTTCAGCCTTTTCTAACGCCTCTTCTACCGTGTCACCTAAAACCGTAATGTGCCCCATTTTACGTTTCGCTTTTGCTTCTTTTTTTCCGTACAGATGCAGTTTCGCTTCCCCTAATTTCCCTATTCTCTTTAACACAGTCTCATGATGCTCACCTAAAATGTTGATCATCACTGCCGGTTTTATTAAGTCCGTATTGCCAAGCGGCCAGTTACACACAGCGCGCACATGCTGATCGAACTGTGACGTCTCACATGCTTCAATCGTGTAATGACCTGAGTTATGTGGCCTTGGAGCAAGCTCGTTCACGTAGATTTTATCGTCTTTTGCCACGAACATCTCTACGGCAAGCGTGCCCACAAGCTCTAATTCCGCTGCAATTGATCTCGCTAACCACTTTGCTTTTTCTGCCGTTTCCTTTGTAATACGGGCTGGCGCAATCGTTTGGTGCAGGATGTTGTCTCTATGAATATTCTCTGCGACAGGAAACGATTTAACCTCGCCACTAACACTTCTTGTCAGGATGACCGAGATTTCTTTTTCGAATGCTACCCAAGCTTCGAGTACGCAATCAGGTTCTGTTTCTAAAAGTGCTGCCGCTTTTTCAAGGTCGCTTTCCTGCTTGATTACGACCTGTCCTTTACCGTCATACCCACCTCTGCACGTTTTAAGTACTGAAGGGAAACCGAGCTGCTGGATTGCGTTTTCCAAGGTTTCTAAGTCTGACACTGGTTGAAACGGAGCTACCGGAACGCCTGCTTTTACAAGGGTTTCTTTTTCTTTTAACCGGTGCTGGGTGACAGAAAGCAGACGGCTCCCTTGCGGCAAGTTCGCATTCTCTTCTAGCCATCCCGCACTTACTGCATCAATATTTTCAAATTCATAGGTGACTACATCACTTAACTGTGCAAGCTGCTTTATGCCTTCTTTATCTTCATACCCCGTTTGAATTTGATGATCAGCTACCTGACCACAAGGAGAATCTTCTCCCGGCTCTAAAACAATGACACGAAGTCCCATCTCTCTTGCACTAAGAGCCATCATACGGCCGAGCTGACCACCGCCTAAAATACCGATGGTCTGCTGTGGTTCAATGGTTCTAAACAAGCTGCTCACTACTTTCAATCGCCATTTTTTCTGCGTTCGCCCGGCGTTGTTTAAGTCGCTGTCTCACTCTTTCGTCATGCACGGCTACCATTTGTGCTGCAAGCAATCCTGCATTGGCTGCACCTGCTTTTCCAATTGCTACTGTCGCAACCGGTACTCCCTTAGGCATTTGTACGATGGACAAAAGGGAATCCAGTCCATTAAGTGCTTTCGATTGAACAGGAACACCGATAACAGGCAAAATGGTTTTCGCTGCCACCATTCCTGGAAGATGTGCAGCCCCGCCTGCTCCGGCGATAATAACTTCAAGTCCTCTTTGTTCTGCTTCTTCTGCATATTGAAACATCAGATCCGGTGTACGGTGTGCCGAAACTACTTTTTTCTCAAACGCAACATCTAGTTCTTCTAAAATATCACACGCTTCTTTCATTGTTTCCCAATCTGAAACACTTCCCATGATAACGCCTACTTTAGCCATGGCAGCCTCCTTAATTGTCAGAAAAAATAAAAAAGTCCAGTTTGTATGCTTCTCCCCAAATATGAGAGAAAGCAGCCAACTGGACATACGTATCCGATAAAAATAACAGAAAGATGCTTTCCCTCATAGTCTGATAAAATATACGGTCATCAGGTAGAGACTTACGGGCCATATTCCCGAAATTATATGAGGGCTTTATTCTTCTAGTTTTATTGTAGCAATGGATGTTTTCGTTTGTCAATAAAAATCGAACATTAAGTTTATAAAAAGTATTAATGTTCGTGTTTTGGTTTAATTGATGATTTTTCCTTCAAAAACAATGCGTTGTTCCTTTACTTCTGGTTCCATTCTGCCGTTGCGCTTCACTTCATGAAAAACAGGCTCTTCCATTCTTCTTACTGGCGTATAGCCCTCTTTGGCCATACGATCCAAGCAATCCGAGATCGATTCTCCCGCCTCAACAACAAACTTCTTCTTAGAAGGTTTTTTGTCCATTTGTTACCTCCTGATGCCCTTGACCCAAAATCCGCCATGGAACGCCTTCGGTTCGTGCGATATAATAAACGCCTTTGGATCAAGATCTTTTACCGTTTTATATAAATTCGTTTCCGATTTACGCGATGTTAAGATCTCCATCATTAAACGTTGACCTTCCCGGCCTTCTGCAAGCCAATTCGTTACCCCATACCCTTTATTACGGAGCTCGTTCGGCAATCCGCCTCCAAGATCGGTTGTGATCACGTTAACGGTAGTATATCCAAGTGCCAGTTTTTCCTCAATCTTCATTCCTACAAGCACACCAATTCCGTAACCTACCGCATAAGCGATCAAGTTTTGAATCTCATTTAGATTATCTAGCACAAGACCAAGTCCTACAACATAAATCACCACTTCAAAAACACTAATAAAAGCTGCCAGGTACCTCTGACCTTTTAGCGTTAAAATCATCCTAATCGTAAAGAACGATACATACACGACGTTTATCAATAAAATAATACCAACCATAACAAATGCATTATCTAACATGATGGCCTCCCTCGGTGAAAAAATACTTCGCTCTAGAATAACACTTTTTGGACAAGATGGAAACCGGTGAATATCTGTAAAAATGTGGTTGTTTTCTAAGAGTAAGTGGAAAAAGATGAAGTGCCAATAAATGCATTTGAAGGCCTATAACTTATCGTTTAGGGCATAGAACTGTACGGAGCTAAAAGGGAAGGTTTTTGAATAGGGTAAAGACCTTGATTCATCAAGGTTTCGTTTTGACTGATCTATCTCATTCTAGCTTCGAATGTGATTATCAAACTTTTTCATGCTGCTTTTCCTCTTAAATGCTTCCTTATTAAAAGGCTGTCTTCGTAAACTTGTTGTTTTTGAAAGGAGTTGTTTTCCGTTTTAGGAAACTCGCTATAGTCTCTAACTTGCTTCCAATCAACTTATCAAAAAAGAGAAAAAGAGCCTTTAGAAAAGAGCCAATAAAAAAAGATGGAACGAACATAATGTTCGTCCCACCTTCTTTGCTCAGCGACGTCCTACTCTAACAGGGGGAGACCCCCAACTACCATCGGCGCTGAAGAGCTTAACTTCCGTGTTCGGTATGGGAACGGGTGTGACCTCTTCGCCATCATCACTGAACCTGCGTTTTTTGATAAGCGTCGAATCTCTTCGTCAGTTTTGTTCTTCCGGTACTCACGTATGATGTAATACGCTCCGTTCCTTTAGAACTTCACTTCCTCGACCTTCTCGCTTCTGAAAAAACGTTCTTGATTAAGTTGAGAAATTGCTCTCTCAAAACTAGATACGACGTTTCCAAACGTTTCATGCTTTTTTAAGGATAAGCCCTCGACCGATTAGTATCTGTCAGCTCCACGTGTCACCACGCTTCCACACCAGACCTATCAACCTCATCATCTCTAAGGGGTCTTACTCACTTAACGTGATGGGA
>NZ_JAHVJO010000005.1 GCF_019801215.1 Fictibacillus nanhaiensis
TAAATCAGAGGAGCAAGCTCCTCATCATTCGCTCGACTTGCATGTATTAGGCACGCCGCCAGCGTTCATCCTGAGCCAGGATCAAACTCTCCATAAAAGTGTTTGACTTGCTCTTGTTTAATACTGACGGAATTAATTTAATTCCTTACCTATTTCTTTTGTTCAGTTTTCAAAGAACTTTGTGTTTAGCTTGTCTCTTTTGTTGAGACAGCTTTATCATCTTACCGAATCAAAATTAAAAAGTCAAGCGTTTTTTTGATTCTTTTTTAAAAGATATGGTGGGCCTAAATGGACTCGAACCATCGACCTCACGCTTATCAGGCGTGCGCTCTAACCAGCTGAGCTATAGGCCCGTAAATAAAATGGAGCGGGTGATGAGAATCGAACTCACGACCAGAGCTTGGAAGGCTCTTGTTTTACCACTAAACTACACCCGCATATGAATGGTCGGGAAGACAGGATTTGAACCTGCGACCCCCTGGTCCCAAACCAGGTGCTCTACCAAGCTGAGCCACTTCCCGTAAAAAATATGGCGCGCCCTGAGAGATTCGAACTCCCGACCTTTTGATTCGTAGTCAAACACTCTATCCAGCTGAGCTAAGGGCGCCTATTCATTGCATTATATGATATTTTGAAAAGTTGGTGCGGCCGAGAGGACTCGAACCTCCACGGGGTTTCCCCCACTAGCCCCTCAAGCTAGCGCGTCTGCCATTCCGCCACGACCGCGCGGCTAGATGCCAGCGCATGAGCACTGCAACTTATAAGTTCAAAAATTAGTATGGTGCGGGTGAAGGGACTCGAACCCCCACGTCAAAGACACTAGATCCTAAGTCTAGCGCGTCTGCCAATTCCGCCACACCCGCATAATAAAAATGGTGAGCCATGAAGGACTCGAACCTTCGACCCTCTGATTAAAAGTCAGATGCTCTACCGACTGAGCTAATGGCTCTTGCTAAAATCTTACATCGGAAATAATTCTTGTTTCTCCGTTAAGATAATTAAGTGTTTGTTTCAACACTTATCTTAAAAATAAAAAATGGCTGGGCTAGCTGGATTCGAACCAGCGCATGACGGAGTCAAAGTCCGTTGCCTTACCGCTTGGCTATAGCCCATCACCTAATGAAATAAAAATGGCGGACCCGACCGGGGTCGAACCGGCGATCTCCTGCGTGACAGGCAGGCATGTTAACCACTACACCACGAGTCCATTTATATAGGTGTTATTCGTTTTTTAATAAAAATTTTAATAAGAATTAAATAAGTAAGTGGTGACCCGTACGGGATTCGAACCCGTGTTACCGCCGTGAAAGGGCGGTGTCTTAACCGCTTGACCAACGGGCCACATGGCAGAGAAGAAGGGATTCGAACCCTCGCACCGCGTTAGCGATCTACACCCTTAGCAGGGGCGCCCCTTGAGCCACTTGGGTACTTCTCTGTATGGCTCCACAGGTAGGACTCGAACCTACGACCGATCGGTTAACAGCCGATAGCTCTACCACTGAGCTACTGTGGAATGTCTTTTAAGGACAATTAATATCATAATTGTTTTAGCGTTAAATGTCAACCCGTTTTAGAAGGTTTTTTCTAAGTTGCATGACTGTTAAACACGCTTTTATAAAGCTTATGTAAAGGCGTTTCTAACAGCGACTTAATTAAATTACCACATACCTATAATCGAAGTCAACACCCTATTTTAAAGAAATTAGCTTTAACTTGCCTTTGCACTTTCCGCACACATATTTTTTTGTATCAATTCGCCTTTTTCTTTTATAGGACTGCATACAGTCTGTGCAATTGTATTGATATTTATAACTTTCTATTCTTCTCTTTTCAAGCACGGATTGGCAGTAGCGTGAACCGCCAACTTTGTTAAGCAAGTATTTAAAGTCATAGTCACTATGTTTATATCCCTTTTTTTCAAGGTGAAGATGATAGTGACACAGCTCATGTTTTATTACGCCAATCAACTCATCCATACCAAATGCTTCATAAAGGTGTGGATTCATTTCTATATGATGAGTCCTTAAAAGGTAACGACCTCCAGTTGTCCGTAATCTTTTGTTAAAGGTCGCCTTGTGTATGAAAGGTTTATTAAAAAACCGGATTGAGATCTCTTCTGTGAGTTGTTGCAGTTCTTCCTGTGTCATGCTATTGCCCCTTACTTTTATTAAACGTTCACATTAACAAGCCTTTGTACATAGACTAATACACATATATCGGATTGGGAAGTTCAAGGAGGTTCTCTATATGCCAACATGGTTTAAAAGACAGCTCCGTCGTGCGTATTACCAAAAAGATCGGTACCAAATCCGCTTATTGAACCAATGCTGGTTCTTTTATAACAGAAAGCACTCCTCCAGCGAAGAATAATTGCCGCTGGAGAAGCGCTTTTTTCTTTATCATGGTGTCCCCTTATTTAGGAGCGACCATCGTTAAGGCTATTCGCTGTTTTGAAACATCAACGGAATCTACCCAAACGGTTACGACTTGACCTACATTTACGACATCCATCGGATTTTTAACAAAGCGGTCTGTCAATTTCGAAATATGGACAAGACCATCCTGTTTGACGCCGATGTCTACAAAGGCACCGAAGTCTACCACATTGCGTACCGTACCTTGCAACTCCATGCCAGTTGAGAGATCTTCCATTTTCAGTACATCTGTTTTTAGTACTGGCCCAGAAGAGGTTTCTCGAGGGTCACGACCCGGCTTTGTCAGCCCCTCAATGATATCCTTTAATGTAGGGACACCGATGTTTAATTTACTCGATGCCTCTTCCACAGAAAAAGTCTTCAGTTTTTCAGCAAGTGCGTCTGATCCGATATCACTTGTTGTAAATCCTAACTCCTTCAAGAGTGCTTTTGTTCCCGGATAGCTTTCTGGATGTATGCCAGTCTGGTCCAATGGTTGATCACCCTCCATCACGCGTAGAAAACCGATACATTGTTCGTACGTTTTTGCACCTAGACGAGGAATCTTCTTTAATTCTGTTCTATTTTTAAATTTTCCAATGTCGTTTCGTTTCACAATAATGTTTTGCGCGACTGTTTTGGACAACCCTGAAACATATTGAAGCAAGGAGGCTGATGCAGTGTTCACATTGACACCGACTTGGTTAACAGCTGTTTCCACGACGAAGGAGATCTCTTCGCCTAATCTTTTTTGGGAAACATCATGCTGATATTGCCCAACTCCTATAGATTTTGGATCTATTTTCACGAGTTCTGCTAATGGATCTTGCAGTCTTCGTGCGATGGAGACCGCACTTCTTTCTTCTACTTGAAGATCAGGAAATTCTTCTCGTGCCACAGCTGAAGCTGAATAAACACTCGCTCCCGCTTCGTTAACAATCACATATGCTACATCTCGATCGAGATTATTCAGAGTCTCGGCAATAAATTGTTCGGTTTCGCGTGATGCTGTACCATTACCGATAGCAGCAATCTCAATGTCATATTGATTAATGAGTTTTTTGACAACTGCAGCTGATTTTTCAACTTCTGAACGCGGCGGAGTAGGATAGATCGTTTGGATGTGCAGAACTTTCCCGGTTTCATCCACGACCCCTAGCTTACATCCTGTTCGATAAGCGGGATCCACTCCAAGGACCACTTTTCCCTTAAGAGGAGCCTGCAGCAAAAGACTTCTTACGTTTTCAGAAAAAATGTGGATAGCACGCTCTTCTGCCTGCTCTGTTAATGCCGCTCGAATTTCTCTTTCTATAGAAGGAGAGATCAATCGTTTAAAAGCATCTTCAATTGCTTCTTTTAAAAACGGGGCAGCAGGAGAACTAAACCGCTTGATTGTACTTCTCTCCATTTTAGAAAGAATGAGCTCTATTGGCGAGCCTACTCCGACTTTCAAAATGTTTTCTTTTTCGCCCCGGTTAACGGCTAGTACTCGATGGGGAACAATCTTTCGGATTGGTTCCTGGTAGTCATAATACATTTCAAATACTTTTTTCTCATCCGTTTCTGTATTTTTTCCTTCTGTTTTTAACTCACCTTTAGAGAATGTATCCTCCCGTATCCATTTCCGCATATCAGCATCATCAGAAAGCATTTCGGCAATGATATCTTTAGCACCTTGCAGAACATCCTCGACGGATAGTACTTCTTTTTCTTCATTTATGTAGGTTTTTGCCCGTTCTAAAGGATTATCATTTTTTTGTTCTAACAGCCATAAAGCGAATGGTTCGAGTCCTTTTTCTTTAGCTACTGTCGCTTTTGTTCGTCTTTTTTGTTTATACGGACGATATATATCTTCAATATCTTGCAGCTTTTGAGCCTTGTCGATAGCTGCCGCGAGCTCTTCGGTTAATTTTCCTTGCTCGTTAATTAAACGGGTTACTTCTTCTTTACGTGAAGCAAGATTTTGCAAATATGTCCAGCGATCCATGATGTCTTTGATTTGTACTTCATCAAGACCGCCTGTCAGTTCCTTTCGGTAACGTGCGATAAAGGGTACGGTATTTCCCTCTTCCAACAGCTCGATGACCTGGTTAATTTGTTTCCCTTTTATTTTTAATTCTTGTTCCATGACATGCAATGCTTGTTCATTAACAGGTTGTCCCACTCCAGACACTCCTTTTTCAAATCAATTATTTCTATTATAAACGAATAAAATCACTGCGTAAAAAGACGGTTCGATTAAAACGAAAAAACACCACCCATTTCAATAAGGATGATGTTTTGCTAATTTATATTCACTTGACCGACAATGCATGTAGCATCATCATTAATATCCTGTGGCAATCCACTTATAAAGCTTACCGAATCTTTTGGGGAAATCATTCTAGTCAGAAGTGATCGGCTCTGTGTGTGAATATCCATACCATCGGAATAAAGCATAAACGTTAATTCTTTTTCGAATTTAAATTCCTGAATTTTAAATCGTTCGGGTTTTCCTGCAAGGAATCCTACATTCGGCAATGGGTGTATAGCACGTTGTCTTTCTGCAGAGATCATAAAACGGATATTACCTACCCCTGAATAAGAGGCTGTTTGATTTCGATAATCGATTTTAACGATTGCTATTACAGCGCCACGAGTAGTTCTTAGTCTCTCGTTGCAAAGATGCATGAGCCGTTCTACAGGTTCATGATGGTTATCATCAATGATTTCAGTAGCAGCTCCTGAAGCTTCTTTAGCCATCTTACCGCTTCCTAAACCGTCTGCAACGGCGCAAATCAAATAATCTTCCGTTTCTTTTACATAAAAACTATCTCCGCAAAGATCATTTCCCTTTTTAGGTTTCTGGTAGGAGGAAACAGATGCTCTGCTATATTGATAGTGTCCAATCATCTAAGGGCCTCCGAAGGTGTAACTCGTAAAGCTTCTTTCAGTTTTTCCAATGCTCTTCTTTGCAGTCTGGAAACATGCATTTGAGAGATGTCGAGCCGCTCTCCTGTTTCCTTTTGACTTAAGTTTTCGAAATATGTGCATTGAAGAATCTCGCGCTCACGTTCGGAAAGTACAGCAAATGCTTTTTCTAGAAGCATCCTTTTGTCAATCTGATCAAACCCATCATCATTTGATCCTACAAGATCAAGGAGTGTAACCGTGCTTCCTTCTTGGTCAGCCTCAATAGAGCTGTCTACAGAAAGGGCTTGATAACTTTTACCCATTTCCATCGTCTCTAGCACTTCTTCTTCTGAGACCTCAAGATAATCCGCAATTTCAGCGATTTTAGGTGATCTTTGTAAACTGGTTGTTAATTCTTCGACTGCGCGTTTAATTCGAGGACCTAACTCTTTAATTCGGCGAGGTACATGAACGCTCCACGTCTTGTCACGAATAAAACGTTTGATTTCGCCTACGATTGTTGGAACCGCGAATGATTCAAATGATCTGCCAAATGTTTTGTCATATCTTCTAAATGCAGCGAGCAATCCGATCATACCGACTTGAACCAAATCGTCATGAATACTTTTACCTTTAGAAAATTTTCGAGCAAGGGAATGAACAAGATCTTGATATTGCAAAACAAGATTCGTTTGTATTTCTTCATTTTTTGGATCTTGCTGCAACTCATCAATCCACGCGTAAACTTGTTCTTTACTGTGAAGGCGCTGGTGAGATTCTGTCGACATGTTCCTCCACCTCATCTCTGTGAAGATACTTTGTCATCATAACAACGACTCCGGCTTCACTGCTTATTTCTACTTTGTCCATTAGTGTATCTATTAGGAAGAGGCCTAAACCTCCTTCATGCAACTGATCAACAGATTTTCCATCAACTGGGCCAAGTTTTTTTGAGGTAGATTCAACATCAAAGCTCTTACCTTGATCAACAACAGTAATTTCGATACGATCGCCAAAAATATTACAGCCAATTTGGACTTGACCTACGTCGCCATCAGCATAAGCATGATTCACGACATTTGTAACGGCTTCAGATACCGCAATTTTAATATCTTCAATTTCATCGAACGCAAAGCCCATACGATTAGCTAGACCAGATATCGTTAATCTGACTACTCCCACATAATCCGGCTTTGCAGGAACATTCATTTCAATGTAGTCGGACGCTGTTCTCATAGCGCCTCCCCCTTTACTTCGCTTTCAATATCCATAACTTCGGTTAAGCCCGTAATCTCAAAAATACGTTTCACACGTACTGTCATACCCCGAAGCTTTAATGAACTATTGTTTGCTTTAGAAGACTTGAGGGCACCAACAAAAATACCTAAGCCTGTACTGTCCATATAATCAATTCCGGAAAGATCTACAACGACAACGTTTCCTTCTTTTTCTGTCAATGGGATCATGACTGCTTTTAACTTAGGAGCGGTATAAGCATCCACTTCTCCTGTTAATTGTAATTCGTGTGTTTCATTTATTTGATGTTGATTGATTTGTAAGTTCATTTCTTTTCCCCCCACGCTTTGATAAAAACCGACAAAGTATATTTACCCTAAACCAAAGTATGCTAAACCAGCCGCTTTAAAATTATCAAGGTGAAATCATCTCTAAGCTCGAATTCTTGTAAACGATCTAATTCTTGAAACACATTTTCAACGATTTGCTGTGCAGGTAAGTGCATATATTTACGGATAAGAGAAACGATTTCATCTCTTTCAATAAAGCCTTTGCTTGTCCGGCATTCCGTTACTCCATCTGAAAGGAGAATGACCATATCACCAATTTGAATCTCTTTTTCATACGGATGATAAGTAGTAGTCCGGGATACACCTAGAACAAGCCCTTTTGCAATAAGGTCGAAGAAAGAGTCTTCTTTTGCGTTATAAATAAAGCCAGGTTCATGACCTGCTCCCGCATAGAAAAACTTATGACTTTCAGGTTCATATACACCATGAAACATGGTGATAAACATATTGCTGTGAACGTTTTGTTCAACGACACGATTTAAGTTTTCCAACAAAAGATGAGGCTTCATCTGTTCATCCGGAAGACTGTCCATCGCATATTTAATCATAGACATACAAAGTGCTGCTGGTATGCCCTTGCCGATTATATCAGCCACGGCAATACTCAAGCTATTTCCGCTTTTAACAAAGTTATAATAGTCACCATTCATTTTCTTAGCCGGTACACTGACAACTCCAATATCAAGTTCATCAAATTGCGGCACATCACTTAATAGCAAAGTCTGCTGCATGCTAGCAGCTACTTCTATTTCAGATTCCAGCTGCTGCTGCTTATCCCGTAAACTTTGATGTTCCCGATAAGCGAAACCATAACCGATCATCGCTTCTAAAAGGAAGTCAAAGGAATCTCTCATTTCATCAGACATATTAGGGAAAAGCTCGTCCATAACTTGAATATGCAAGCTCACAAGATCTTCTGGAGAGATTTGCTGTTCAAGTAATTTCCTGCTAAATTGCTGGCCTTTATAGAGTGTTGTCTCGGTTTTGGCTTTTAGATAGATCGATAGTAGATCTTGGTAACGTTCAGTTAGTGCGTCTTTTGCAGTCAAGAGCTCTCCTCCTAACGAAGCCATTTAGTAGCAGAAATCTCCGTTCCCACATCTACTGTGGATTCTATGGAAAATTCGTCCATTAATCGCTTCACTCCGGGCAATCCTGCGCCTAAGCCACCGGATGTTGTATAGCCATCTTCCATAACTTTACGGATTTCCCGGATTCCTGGTCCATTATCTAGGGCTATAATTCGCAAGCCCTTTTTGCCTAATTGATCGATAGGCTCTATACAAATTTTCCCTCTCCCCGCATAAAGGTAGATATTACGGGCAAGCTCGGAAATCGCTGTTGTTATTCTTGCTTGATCAACATTTCCGAAACCCAGCTCTTTCGCCATGTTTCTTCCGAGTTGACGAGCACTTACGATGTCCCACTCATTGCGTACTTCCACACAGGATTGGATGTCCATGATCATCCCTCCAGTTCCAGACGCAATTTATCAAGCCCCTGTTCTAAGTCAAGTGCTGTCGAAACTTCCCTCATTGAAATTCCAAGGTCAATTAATGTAATAGCAACTGCGGGCTGTATTCCTGTTAATACAACTTGCGCTCCCATCAACTTAGACATTCTTACTACGTCACCAAGAACTTTTGCTATAAAAGAGTCAATCATGTCAACGGAAGTTAAATCGATAACAACTCCCTTTGCCCCTGTATCATGAATTTTATTTAACAGATCTTCTTGAAACTGAAGGGCTGTCTGATCATCCATCTCAACTTGGATCGTAATTAATAAATATTCATGTAATTTTAAAATAGGAATCCTCATTTTATCTTCTCACTCCCTATTTGTTGCTTATTAGTTGCTGGTTCGTTATTTCCAATGCATTTTCCATACCTTTTTGCAGTGTGCTTTTCGTAGGGAATTGACTTAAATCAATACCTAAGCTAACGATCGTTTGTGCGATCTCAGGACGAATACCAACAAGTATACAAGTAGAACCAAGCAAACGAACAGCATCTGCAGCTTGTATAATGTGATGCGCCACCATTGTATCAACGACAGGTACGCCTGTAATATCAATCAATACTACCTCTGAACGATACTTGATTACACCGTTCAATAGGTTTTCCATAATTAACTTCGCGCGCTCTGTATCGATCGAACCAATAAGAGGCATGACACTAATATTTTGAAATACAGGAATGAGTGGAGCAGAAAGTTCCAATAACGCTGTTTTTTGTATCGATACCGTTCTTTCCCAAATTTGAGAAGAGTTTTCTACGACACGATTTAAGATTGGGTCTAACCATCTGTCAATTTCACGATAGACAGCGGCCAACTTTTCCTTATCACTTTCTGTTTCTACTAATAGGTTTAGAATAACCCGGCGTGCCGCTTGGAGTCCTTGCGTTAAATAGCGCAACGGCAATCCTGTATGAAGCACCTGATCAAAAAATTGATCCAGCGTGCCGTCTTTCGATATATCGTGATAGTTAATGTGCTTAATTAATAACTCAAAAAATTGCTGGTCTATTTCCTCACTTAATTTCAGAGTAGTTATAGCTCCAGCTAATTCTTTTTCTTTAAAAATATTGACTTCATTAAGCCAATTGTTTTTAAGGGTTTCTTGATTTTCATTAATCATCTGTACAATCAAGTTGTCCAATTTACCTTGCACCCCCGCTACATAGTATCAATTCTATTATTTCATTTATATAAATTTTCTGCAATGATTAGTCTTTTTCTAACTTTGGATATATAACCCATGCAGAACAAAGTTAAACATGTATTTTTTTCCAGTAAAAATAATTAAAATAAAAAACCGCCAGACATGCTGTCAGACAGTTTCCCAGTTTGTGATATGAAAATGTTAACTAAAAATCGACCAGACCAGTACTGATCTGTAATGCGTCGTCTACCCTGCGCATCATGTCTTCATCCAGCTGTGTTATTTTATCTGTTAGTCTTTGCTTGTCGATCGTTCTAATCTGTTCAAGCAAAATAACTGAATCCCGTTCAAAGCCGTATTTTTTAGAATCTATTTCAACATGAGTTGGTAGTTTTGCTTTTTGTATTTGGGCTGTGATTGCAGCAACAATTACTGTAGGGCTAAAACGGTTTCCAATATCATTCTGGATTATCAGTACAGGGCGAATGCCGCCTTGTTCTGAACCAACTACCGGTGAAAGATCTGCAAAGTAAACGTCTCCGCGTTTGACTATCAAGGACTACACCCCGCTAACTAAGCGGTCCAAGGTATGATCGGCTTCCTCCTCTAACATAAATGCTTCTGAGGCAATCGTTAGATTGATCTTTGCCATTTCCATGTAACCTTGTCTCATCTCATCACGAAACTGACGTTTGTTCTTCCGCTCACGAAGAAACATTTCAGTAGCTTGATGGATAAATTCGCTGCGGTCCAAATTTTCCTTTTTAATGACACGATCTACCTCACTCAGCAATTTTTGAGGAAGACTAATGACGATTCTTTTTGTGTTCAATTCGGACACAACCTACACCTCCAGCGCAAAGCTATACTACGATCAAGTTCCTTTTAACCACATATAATCTTATCACTACAAAATACCATTTGCAAAGCGATTTCAAAGTATTTATTCTACAAAGTTTTTAATAGTCCTTCTAATATTCTGCTAAAAATTTAGAATTACATTCATATTTTCTGAAATTCGACCATTTTTCACAAAAACCCTCGGCACTCGTGCTGAAATTAAACACGGTATTTCATAATTTATCGTTTTTGCTAATGAAGCAATTTCATCCATTTCGATTCTTTCATCCTGCTGTACCCCTATTAAGGTCGCTTTTTCACCAACATCCATCTTAAAAGGAAGTCTAACCATGCACTGGTCCATGCAGATTCGTCCTATTATCGGCAGCCGTTCACCCTTCATGAGTACATGTGCACCTGGTGATAGTCTTCTTTGCCAGCCATCGGCATAGCCGATCGGAAGAGTACCTACCCACTCATCTTCTTTTGCAATATAAGTAGCTCCATAACTTACAGTATCTCCAGCCGCCAATTTTTTAACATGAATCAGCTGAGAGTGAAGACTAAATGCTTCTTCTAACGGGAACGGAAGCTTTTTTTTCATCTCCATCGATGGCGATAGCCCATACATACTAATACCTAGTCGAACAAGATTAAAAGGTCCTTCAACTTTACGCAACGCGGCAGCACTATTGGCACTATGAATAAGTTTAGGCTTACACCCCAAAGTGTGTAGTATACCCAATTGATTTATGAACCTCTTTCTTTGTTCCTCAAACAATTTAGAATCCCATTCATCTGCTGTTGCAAAATGAGTAAAGACACCCTCTAGAACAACATAAGGAGTCTTACGAATGAGAAGTGCCGCTTCGTGAAGCTCCTCTTCCCCTATTATCCCTACACGCCCCATTCCCGTATCAAGCTTTAAATGAATGTTTAATGGCTTTTCTTCTTTCTCCATATAAGCTGAAGCTTCAATCAACCATTCTTTTTGAAAAACGGTTACGCTCACTTCATTTTGCACCGCAAGACTAACATATTCAGGACGAATCCGGTTCATAACTAAAATTGGTTCAGAAACCCCCTGCTTTCTTAAAGCTAGTGCTTCATCAAGCATGGCCACGGCAAGATATTCTGCGCCTGATTCAATAGCTGTAACTGCCGTTTGATAGGCTCCATGCCCATATCCATTCGCTTTAACAACAGCCATAATCTTCTGATCAGGGAGGTGCGCTTTGAATGATTTAACATTCTTGCTTATATTGTCTAAATTTATTTCAGCCCATGTATCTCGATAAAATTGATGTTTGTCCATGTTTTATTGCCTCCCTGAAAACTGCGGGTAATTGCCTTTTATTTTAACCGTTAAGAATGAATTATGTAAGTAAAAAACAGGCTAGCATATTGCCAGCCTGCTCAAAGATTGTGTTTATTAATGAATTATTTTATAGCTTCTCCATAAACCGATCTTGCAATAGCCATTAATTCTTCTGGACCTAAGTTGTTGGATGCAAGGAAGTAATCAACTCCATTGTAGTTCCATGTCACTGACTGTTCTGTCATTGCCCCTACTGTAAATCCGAGGTCAACTGGCTCACCGTTTGGCATTGTTAGCCTTGAGGCGGTCTCTACAGCCGTGTTTTTCTGCTGCATGAGTGTAAATGATTTCTCCTCTTCTGCATCGGCATAGTTCATAACCACTTTAGCGTCATCTTCTTCTGAGGACACTTCTCTTTCATTAACCAGATTCAGATTCGCTGTATATGTTGGATAAAATACTTCAAACTCTTCATCTGCTCCTGAAAATGTAGGAATTTCAAATTGTGCACTCGACATGTTTTTTTCCATATCAAACGCGTTCTTATCAAACTTCGCATTAAATTTAACTTTAGAGAAATCCAGTCTCACAAGCTCTTTTTGATCCTGGTCCATGATACGAACCTGTGTAGGATCTAAATCTTTGTTTAACGTGATTTCTTGCTGATACAAATTTTTATTTTGGTAATTAGTTTTCGTATGGAACACATAGCTTTTCTCTTTTGATTTAAATCCTCGGTCAGTATCGTTCAAAATATCTGAGATAAGAGACTGGAACAAATAGACTTGACTATTGTTTTCCGGCCAGTCACTCTGAAAACGGAAGCTTTTGTTTAGAGCGGGCGTTAAAACGAAAACTCCATCATTATTTCGCAAGATCATCTGACTTTGGTCTTTTTCAGCATTCTTTAAGCTGACACGGTAAAAATCTGGCTTCTTGTGCCAAATTTCCAGATCATATGTCAGTGGCTTTTCTCCTGTGTTTAATGTCATCTTGGCTTCGGCTTTATAGCCTGTCATCTTTTCCATTCTCTCTTCTAAAGAGTCCAGAACATCACTCTGGCTTTGTTCACCACACGCCGACAGAACGAGTAAAGTCATGAACGCCGTCAAAATAATTGACAGTGTTTTTTTCATCTTTTGCCATCCCCTTTGTCCCAAAGTAATTTCGACATTGAAGGGGGTACAAACTCTGCATGAAGCAAAGGACTGCCCCTTCTACCGCATTACAATATATGAGACAACCCTGGACATTATGCAGACTAGCTTGACGAGCTTTCTAAAATAACTTGTGCTACAGCATATTCCTTCGTATGAGAAATAGATAGGTGGCATAAATAAGGATAAGGAGAAGTGATAAAGGGTTTGCCTTTACGATCTGCTTTAATTTCGATGTCCTGCCAAGACAGCTCTACTCCGATCCCTACTCCAAGGGCTTTTGCCATGGCTTCCTTTGCCGCGAACCTTCCAGCAAGGTACTCAAATTTTCTATTGCCACTTAATGAATGAAACCTCTTTTGTTCAAACGGAGTTAAGATTCGCTCTTGAAAACGTGGTTGATGGATAGCCACTTGTTTGATTCGTTTCAATTCGATGATATCGATTCCTGTTCCTACAATCATTATGAAAACTCCTTTACAGCTATATCTTTCGCCCTATTACTCTTCACATGGTAAACTTAAGGAAGACGATTTGTTATGTACAAAACTCCATATACAAAGGGTGATTACTTCATATGTTTATAAGAGATGAAAGCTTTCGAACCTTTACTCGACGCTATCCTATCGTTACATTTTTGATCGCAACTCATATTCTCGTGTTTCTTCTTATTAATTTTACTCCTTTTCGGACCTCTTTGTATCATTTGTTGGTCGGCTCCAATTATTACATTGCTGCAGGAGAATATTGGCGGCTATTTACCCCCATTATTACCCATGAAGCTGTTGGCCATTTAGTGTTTAATTCTTTTTCTTTAGTACTATTCGGTCCTGCGCTTGAGCGCATTCTTGGTAAATCCCGTTTTTTATTTGGTTATGTCGGTGCCGGTTTGATCGCCAACATCGCTACTCTCTTATTGCTGCCTTTATCGTATGCGCACATTGGGGCTTCAGGATCTATTTTCGGTCTGTTCGGCATCTATGTTTATATGCTTTATAACCACCGGCAATATATCGATAGAGCGAATACACAAATTCTTTTAGTTGTTCTAGGTATCAGTTTAGTCTCTACGTTCCTAAATGAAAGAATAAACGTGATGGGTCATCTCTTTGGTTTGATTGGGGGAGCTGCACTCGCTCCGATTATTTTAGCTTCGCTGCACCGCAGCAAAAAAAACAAATACTAATACCCATGCAAAAACACCTCCGAATATAGAGGTGTTTTTTGTATGCTTATTGTCCAAACAGAACATCCTTTAATGATGTTTCGAAATATACGGGCCAATCCACATCAAACGTATTGAGCTGTCTTGCATGTTTAGGTTTTACGCCGATAATCTGTACAGGTTTCCCGTTCATGTATTGCAGCATTCGAAAAAGTTCGCTCAATTTTTGCACGCCGGCTTCATCTATTTCTCCAGTAGCAGATAGATCAAAGAATATGTCTTCGTATTGTCCTTCATATGCTGCCTTCAACGTATTTCCGGTAACGGTTACCATCTTGGTTTCGGTTATGTCACCGAATAAAGGGACGAAAGCCATCTTTTCAGAAATCGGAATCAACGGTCCAGAGAGCTCGTCTAACCGCTTCATCGCTTCTTCTAAAGCTTCTTTCTTCTCAAAAAGCTCAAAATCTGTAGAAGCCAACCTCATTCTGAGGTCTAAAAGCTTTTCCTCAAGACCTTTCACATTCGTACCTGTAGGAATTAAGACGATATGCGCAAATCCTTCAGCATCCCAGGAGATGTGAATATCGCATAAAACGAAAGGATGATCTTTCCCCTTAACGTTCGCTTCAAACCTTTTCTCCCCTTGAAAAGGCATCATATATTTTAAGAGCTTATTGTGGCTCTCCTCATCAAAACAATCGTGAAGTCTCTCAACATCTTCATTTAAAAGATCTCTCGCTTTTTGTGACATACTTTGGACTACGCCGTCTTTATTTATTTTTAAGTAGGGTACGGGTAATGCCTCGGTCATTATCACGCATTAATCCTCTTTTCTGTATACTCATTCAGCCATTGTTCTGCTTGATTAAGATTCTTAATGATGATTGCTTGATTATTCGCATAAGGCTCCAGGTCGTATTTTTCTGTCAGCCTTCCACCTATTAAAATAGAAGGTTTGTGCGGCAATGCAGCTAATGTACGGACATAGTTTTTCAACACCGGCAAATTATAAACAATTGATACTGAGAGGCCAATCACTTGCGGTTTCAATTGCAGCGCTGACTTTAGTGCGTACTCTAACGGCAAGCTGGCGCCATAATATTTTGTTTCCCACCCTTTTTCTTGAAATAGGCTGTTAATCATCTTAATTCCCAGATAGTGTTCTTCCCCTTGTAAACAAAAAAACATCGCTTTTTTGTTTACGCTTTTTTCTCCTGATACTAGGAAAAGTCTTGAAAGCACAAAGTCACAAACCCCTGTTGCCAAATGTTCGTCAGCTACAGAGATTTCGTTATTTTCCCAAAGATCCCCAATCAGATACATAGCTGGAGTAAACAGGTCCCGAAATAAAACCATCTTATCCTGGTTCGGTTGTTGCTTGATAAAATTCATTGCCTCAGCATGATCGCCTTCTAAAAACAATCGGGCCAGTTTTTCAGCATCTGAAATCGCCATAGGTCGACCCCTCCTCTGCTTTAAGTTGTTGCTGCTTTTTGTTTCAACATATCGTTTGCTTTATTTAAATAGTCCGTATAGACTTCAATTTTCGTGTGATCTGTAATGTCTTGTTCTTCTAGTACTTTAATAATGAGTGTGAAGTTATCCACCAGATGCTCTGTTTTCATTCCGAATTTTTGTAAAATACCGTCAAGCCATAATGCATAATCGGTAAAAAAGGTGCTGTTATCTAACTCATAAGCTGTCTCTAAGTGTTTAAAGTGATGATGGTTATCTTCTATGCATTTTGCTTTACCTTTATCACCATAGCGTTCCATAAGAGAAGGGTCTTGTTCATATATTTTCTCAGTTATTCTTTCTACCATAACATGTATGTTAATTTCCGTCATTTAGCAACAACCTTATACTGTTTTACTGTAGGAATGACTGCTGCTAATTCTTGATCTGGATATTTTTTTTCTAGGTCATGGATCTTTTTAAAATCTTCACTTCTCACCCATTTCATGTAATCTTCTTTTGTTGAAAAAATAAGCTGAACCGTCAACTCTCCTGCTCGTTTATCATTTTGTAAAAGTAAAAAATCTAAAAATCCTTCTGCTTGATCGACGGATCTTGAACGGTTTTTATAAATGCTGATCACTTCTTCGGCTTTCTCAGTCGGTACATCAAATGTCGAAAAGACTGTGTACATAGAACTATCACCTCATGAATGTATTTAAAAATACTTAGTTGTTCATTTCATTAACTATTCAATAAAAAGAAAAACTTTCCTTCTTTTTAAATTCTCTGTTGATTGTTTAAGCCCCATAGTACATGAATAAAAGAAAGAAGTCACATAAAAGAAAAAAACACCGGTGATTCACCGGTGTTTTTTAGTACAAATCAAACATCGTTACATCATGTTTCGTCTGTTTTAAATATGTAAATAATTGTGCTCGATGATGAAAGGCATGTGTGACGATCTCCACAAGCCACTTTGCTTGTGTCATCCCTTTTTCTGCATAAAATGGTTTTGTTTCTTTTTGCAGGAAGTCCTCTTCAGAAAGTGAAAGAAAGTAGGATTTTAACAAATGAAACCCTTCTTCTAGAACATGGTTAAGCTCTGCAACATTCTTAGCCGCCAACTTAGTTTCTAATTTTCGGATTTCATCTTCCGGCTTTTCTTGTAAAATGGCTAAGTCAACATGCGGAATCTGTACGAGATGGTTTGCCAATTCTAAAAAAGACCGCATATGATCTTCGGGGTGGAAGTCGTAAACGGCAGGGTCCGCTTTTTTTAACAAGTTGCTTGTCGTTCGGACAACAACATAAAATTCTTCTAAAAGAGTTTCCGTAAAAGAAGCTGTTGCATTCATTTTTCTTCCTCCATTATGTATGTTATTCATATGTAAGTTAATTCTTCAACGATATGCTTTTTCCTTCGTCTACTCCCGAGGAAACCTCTTTGAGTGCCAAAAGGTCTATACCTTGTGAGCCTTCGTTTTCCTCACAGATGAGCAGCATATCGTAATAAGCCCGATTAAAGATTTCCACTAATTGAGGATCGTACATTTTTCCGGACTGATTCTCGATCTCTTTCTTCGCATCCCACGGAGTCATCGCCCTTCGATAAGCACGATTACTTGTCATCGCATCAAAGGAATCAGCAACAGCTAATATTCTAGAGTAAAAAGGAATGTCTTCTCCTTTAAGCTTGTATGGATAGCCCAGTCCATCAAATCTTTCATGGTGATGCAAAATCCCTTTTAAAACATGCTCAGAATAACCGAATGACTGAGCTAGAATCATCCCGTCTACAGGGTGTTTTTTCATGATTTCATATTCTTCTTGTGTAAGTTTTCCATCCTTCATAAGAACGGCATCTGGCGTTGAAATTTTTCCAATGTCATGAATCAGTGCCGTTAATTCTAACTCTCCTAAATCCACGTCATTAAATGCTCCATGTTTAGCTAAAATCATCGAGTAGATGGCCACTCTCTTGGAATGTCCCTGTGTGTATACGTCTTTGGCTTCAACCGCGAGTGAAAAAGCTTTTACCCCTTGTTGGATCGCTTCTTTCTCGGCGATTGTCTCGTAAACAATTTTTTGGGCTATGTAAAGGAGCAAGCAAAAGGTCAGATAGATGGAAACAAACGCAATGAATTCTGCTATTGGTTCTTTTGATAAATAAAGGTAAGCCAAAAAGCCACCTGTACTAGCCATTAAGTAAAGCTGTCTGTTATTTAATAGAAGAGCGGCAACAGGTAAAAAGAAATAAGCAGCTTGTACGATTGGATAAGGAACAAACACATATGCAACAGATACAATATAAATACTGCATAATACAAAGACAAAACTTGTCCATTGTTTATGGATCGCGTTTATTAAGAGCGCAGGTAAGAACCCCACTACAAATAACAGGATAAATAGGTACAAGTTCGGCATCGGCTGAATAAAAAAGTGATGCAAAGTCTGGATCAATGCACCAGCTACAATAAACATTTGAGCTAGCATAATGTTGCGATTCATATAAAAAATCTCCAATTGTCGAATTTTGTAATTTAATGACATTATATACTAACCGCTCTTTTAATCCTATAAATTTCTAAATAAAACACAATACAAAATAAAAAACCGCCATAGTGACGGTTTATTTGACATAGCTTCGGGCTACTTGTCTCATTTTTCTGTGCTTTTGTTTTTGGCTGCGTACTCTCAATATAACAAGAAATCCTAACATCAAGAGAAGGCCGCTATATAAGAAGATACTTCCCTTAACAGCTGTATGAAGAAAGGAAGAATCAGTCTCTTTCACTGCAGGTTTTTCTGTTTCGGCAGTGACGGTTTTTTTACTTTCTTTTTTAAACAAAGGATGAGTTAGCAGTACGTTTCCATCTGCGTTCATTACCTGTAATTCACCATCAGAAGTAACTTGTTGAATCGCCTGTTCTCCTTTAGGTAGTGTTACGGATAGATCTTTTTCTAATGGGTATGTCTTTCCGTCATCTGCTTGAATTGAGGTACCAGCGGAGAGTGTTTGTCTTTCAAAATTTGAAAAGCCATAATCTCCGATTGTCATCGTGTCCCAATATGCAGCACGGCTTGAAGGTGCTTTTAACGTGACGATAATGACATCAAGTCCATCACGTGAAACCGTTGTGACAAGGGTATGTTTAGATTCATCCACATAGCCGTTTTTCACACCGGTCGTGCCTGGATAATCCCATAATAACTGGTGATGGTTCCTTAACGTAGTATCCCAACCTTCACCAACCCAAGGTAATTCTTTAGTTGAGACAATTTCACGGAATTCTTCATTTTTCATCGCATATTGTGTAATCTTCGCCATATCCTCTGCTGTCGTGAAGTGCTCTACATGAAAAAGTCCATTTGGATTAACGAAATTCGTTTGGTCCGCTCCTACTTTAGCAGCCAATTCGTTCATTTGATCTGCGAATGAAGCAACATCACCTGCCAAATATTCCGCAATCGCAATCGCTGCGTCATTTCCCGAATTAATCATAAGGCCTTGTACTAGCTTTTTTAAAGGCACTTGTTCGCCCTCGAGTAAATAAACGCGTGTTCCATCGGCTTTAGCTGCCTCACTGCTAACAATAACCGATTCTTCTAACTTGCCTGACTCTACAGCTAAAATACCTGTAACAATTTTCGTGATACTGGCTGGATACATCTGTTCCGTGCTATTTTTTTGATACAAGATATTTCCGGTCTCTGCATCAATCATGACGGCGCTTTCGCTTTTAATTTCTGGTTGGTTATCTCCTGCAGCCTGCACATTATCTCTTTGTACGAACATCATAAGTGATAAAGCAAGAAAAAGGCTAAGTATTTTCATTTTCTTCCGCTCCCGATAGTCATTTATCTCAAACTCTTCGATTGGTGTTTTCCTTCTATTATGGTTGAAATCAAAATGAAATTTAGAAATTTTCGCCATAAAAAAACAGGCGTTTTTATCAATAGATTTCATTCGACAAAATTCGCCTGATTCCTTTTATATATCGTACGTTTCTACATATTCTTTAATCAAAATGATTTCTGTTTTTCTTTCCTCGTAATAAATCACCAGTCCAGCCTTTCATTCTTAGCCAAATATAAACCCCGAGAGTTGATAAAACAATGAGAATCATCGCGTATAAATATCCAAATTTCCAGTCTAATTCAGGCATGTTCTTAAAGTTCATGCCCCATATTGCTCCAAGCCCCATTGCAGGTGTAAAAATTACCGTAAACACTGTTAATGTTTTCATAATTTCATTTCCACGGTGTGAAGAAAGAACCTCTTCTAAATTAAGGAGTGTATCGATATCCTGTCTATAATGAGAGAGCAGTGTTACCGTACGTTCGATACGGGTTGTTATTTTTTTATACGTAAAGGTTTCTGTAACTTCATCTAAATAGGCTTCTTTAATAGCCATCATTGTTTCGTGAACAGGGAGTGTTAAATCACTCCAGTTGATAAGTTCAATTCGTCGGTCATAGATACTATTTAATAGCGTAGTATGGTTATTTCTTTGAACGTCCCGCTGCAATTTCTTTAACTTCATCTCAAGTTCATCGATACCATCTAAAAAGTGGTTAATTAATTCTCCTAAAATGTGCATAAAACCCTCAACCGGAGTTTTTTCTTCAATCACAAGCCGATCACAAGGCTCTCTATAATCTCCAGAGATACGAGATAAATCAAGACCAACCGTAATGAACGATTTTGGCCGTATATAATAATGAAACACTTCGAAATCTTCCTGGTTTTCAGGGTCTTGCTTATAAATCAATGAACCTCTAACGATGGGATCTCCATCACTATCCCTCTCAATTCGAAGATAGTTCGTTTTGTTTTCTTTTACATGTTTCAGCCAATTCTTACATCCTTTATTTGTAGAGATCAAAGAATGCAGATTCTCATCATGGCAATCATGCTGGTGCCATTTCCACCCATAAACGCTTGTATGTTCCATGTTTCATCCCATCCTTTACGAGCTTTAAATGACTGTATAATCTCTAGCGCCTTTTTGTCTTAACCATTTCAACGACATTTGCATCAATTCTGGATGGCTTTGTTTTCCTTTATCATTCAGATGAAGCCAAACGGTCCCCGTCTTTTCTGTTACCTTTACTTTTAGCAATGCGATTCCCGTTATTTCTTGTTCGTTTTCCATCATAATTACAGCCGTATCGTCACGTTCCATGTATGAAGAGAGATTGTTTTGAAACTCAGGTACGTCTTTGCTCCAATCGATCAAACGGTTCAAATCCTCTTTTTTCGCTGTAGAGAGCTGCATCGTCATTCTCCTCTCTAGATTTCCCCTGTTTTTTTATGAACAAAACTTACATAATTCTGGAAGCGGAAGAAAGAAAGTGACGTAAAACACTCCGGTCCTCTGGAAAGGAAAGTGGTAATTGGTCTAGCTCCTCCAAGGATACCCATCTTATGTCGTAGATTAAACCATCAGGGTCTTGAACTGTCGGGCTTCCGCTCACAATTTCTGCTAAAAAGTAGTGCACTTTTACATGATAGCCAAAGGAGAGTCCATCTTTTATATGAAGCTTCTCTTTTATCTTTACAACATAGCCTGTTTCTTCCCAAACTTCACGAACACAGCAATCTTCAGGAGTTTCATTAGCTTCTATTCCTCCTGAAGGAATACTCCATCGTTTTTCTTCTTCCTGCTTCCCTTGGAGCACCATCAAGAGTTTTCCTTTATGTAAACAAATGCAGCTTGAACCTTCCCAAAACATAAAAATCTCCCCCTTTACAACAGATTTCTTTTGGGCACAAAAAAAGTCCTACACATGTCTGCAGGACTTCTTGACGATTAGATGACTTTATGATGTTCCGTTGCTTTTTGAGTGTTGATGATTCTTCGGTTGCAATGATCCCAGATGTATAAAGTTTTGCTGTTTTGTTCAAACAACGAAAGTGAATCGTTCGTACATTCTACAATTTTCGAATGAGGAATCTCATGCTCTTTCTGTTCCCCAGTCTCAATATTGATGTATACTATGCGCTCGCTTTTACCTGTTGAAAGGTCCAATTCGTAAACAAGGAGATCGCCATTCACTTGATAGAGCGCGCGAGGGGAGATGGATAATTTATATTCTTTAAACACTTTGTCTTTTTCATTAAGGACCATTACTTTTTTTGGATCTCCATTTAAAACGGGAGCGCCTGACACATAAACAAGATTGTCCACACACAGAATGTCAGTCGGTGCCATGTTGCTTCCTAAGTTGACCCGCTTCTTCTTGCCGTTGCGGATAATATAAAGAACAGCCTGATCTTCTTCTACGATATAAGACGAAATGTAAAGGACTTCGTTATGCATTTCAACTTCCCATAGATAGCCGTTTACTTTCCACTCTTTTAACAATTCCGGACCATTCTTTGAAAAAATCAAGACTGAGCCTTTAGAACCATCACCTTCACAAGCAACGACGACGCAAGAGTCAAATTCATAAAAGTTAGGCTGACCTTTTATGACTTGTGATTTTAAGCAACCGTTCTTATGATCAAAGATGAATAACTTATACTCTTTTGAGTGATTTTCAACCTTTTTGGAAAACCAATAGTTTTTTTGGTTGTCCATGAATACTTCGGAATAGGCAAATTCGCTCTCCTCATTTCTTACTACACTTCCGGCTAGTTCAGGATCACGTGAGACATACAGCGAGCTTTTCTTCTCTGCAGTTCGTGATGATAATTTATACATTTTGGCCATAGTACTCTCTCCCTTCAATTTTAACGCCGGTTTTATGCTTCAAAAGGCTTTATGTAAAACCTAATTTTTCAAAATTATCTATTTCTAGCAAAAACTTTGTATTTTCTGTTATATTAATCTTATCAAAGAAACAGCTGATTCTGTATTGGGAAAAGTAGTAGTATAGATACTTGTTTATCAGGGGTCTTGCATGACAATTTTCCCAAGTTCTGAAAGGGGGATTTTATGGTCGGTCAACGAATAAGATATTATAGAAAAACAAAAGGCCTAACCCAGGAAGAGCTGGCACAGGGAATATGCTCGGTCTCGTACCTAAGCAAGATTGAGAAAGGGGATGCCAAATCAAGCGATGAAGTCATTAACCTGCTATGTGAACGACTAGGTATTTCGCCCGAGGATGTCGATGAAAATCAAATTCTAGAAATGCTGAATGAATGGTATTTATTGATGGTAGATCGTAACTTTGAGAAGGCAGAAGAATTTCTCCATAATATGGTTCAACCTAAAATGAAAAGTGTAATTGAACCTAATTTAATACTACGTTATGAACTTTTCTTATCTAGGTTCTATATGGTTCATCATGTAAATCCTGATTTAGAAGGCTCTTATAAGCAATTAAAAAGAACAGAAAGCTTTTTCGATGAAATGACACCCGACTTGAAATTTTATTATCTGAACTTTCTATCAATGTATTATAATATTAAAAGAGAGTATAAAAAGGCACTAGATCTCCTTAAAGAAGCAGAAAGCTTATATAATACTAAAACAACAGGGATTACCCAAAGTGAAGGGGCTGTTTTATTTTATCATCTTGCATTAACTTATAATTATTTATGCCGAGTTACATCAGTAAGCCAATATGCATATAAAGCCATAAATATTTTTGATAAAGAATACAATTACAGCCGTTCTGCTGATTGCCAAATACTTTTAGGACTAAGTAATAGAAGAGTAGGCCAATATGAGCAAGCCGAATTTCATTTAAAGCAAGCATTGAAATATTCAACCACATTTAAAGATGATTTTACAAATGGTGTTATTTATCACAACCTAGGTTATGTTGCGTCCAACCAGAAGATTCATAGCAAGGCCCTAGATTACTACTTTAAAAGTCTAGATGCCAAAATGAAGATTCCAAATAATGAAACAAAGAGTACCATAATGCTTATTGCTAAAGAGTATTTTCTTGCAGATGATAAAAAAAATGCTAAAATATGGTTAGATAAGTGTTTTGAAGTCTTAGATTTAAAATTAATAGACGATATGTACTATCATATTATTACACTTAAATATAGGGTAGAAAATAATTTTGAAGACTTAGTAGAGATACTATCTAAAGGAGTAATACCGTATTTTGAAAAGCTTCATATGTGGGAGTTTGTTGCGGAATATTCAGAAATGCTGGCTGATATATATTTTGATCAGTCATTATATAAAAAATCTAGTCAGTATTATCAAAGAGCCAATGCTGCTCTAAAAAACATAATATAAGAAAGGTTGGAGAAAAATGAAAAAATTAGGTTTAACACTTTCCTTTGCTCTTGCGCTTAGTGTAGTGACCATTGGTAGTGATTCTTATACAGTAGACAATGGACCAAACCCTACAAAGTCAAGTTATGCAGTTGATAACGGCCCAAATCCTACAAGAGTAAAAGCAAAATTTTATTCTGTTGATAATGGTCCTAACCCAACTATGCCTGCAAAGAATTATGCTAAAAGTGAATATAATTTAAAACGCTTAGTTGATAACGGTCCTAACCCAACATAAAAAGCTCTCACAAATCGAGAGCTTTTTTTATGCACTTATAACCACCTTCGTCCCTATTGGTACGATTTTAGACAGTTCGAGTACGTGGTTATTGTGCATCCGTATGCATCCTTTTGATACATTTTTTCCGATGGATGATGGGTTGTTTGTTCCATGTATACCGTAATGCGGTCTGGATAACCCCATCCACATCACCCCAAACGGTCCACCTGGGTCAGGTGCTTTGTTGATAATGGTATATGTTCCTGTCGGGGTCGGTGTAAGTATTTTACCTACCCCGATCGGATAGCGTTTGATTACGGTGCCATCCTTCATTAAGGCGAGTTTTTTTCTCGATGTTGATACATAGATCTCATAAGGCATCGGCATACCTCCTGCTCTAGCTTATGCAGGAAATAATCCGCATGACCCTCACTAGTTCATCTGTTCCCTCTTATACAGAAAACACTGTTCACTATGAGCTGCAGGTATTCTGCCCGTTGCTTCCAAAAAGCTTTCCGCGGTTGTGAACCCGACATGCTTGAATGTTTTTTGAAGGGTCTTTTGCATTTCTGCTTTTTCCCCTGGCAGCTGGTCTAAAAAGCTATCAAAGCTTCCGTATTCTTGAATCAATGCTGCGATCCGTTTGGCGTTTTCAATCGTTGCTTCAATCTTTTTTCGGTGTCTTACAATTCCTGCATCTGCTACTAATCTCTCAATATCCTCTTCTCCAAAGCATTTTACCTTCTCTACTTGAAAATCAGCAAAGGCTTTTCTAAAGTTTTCTCTTTTATGTAAGATGGTCCTCCAGCTCAAACCTGATTGAAACAGTTCAAGGGTTAAGCATTCAAATAATTTATCGTCTCCTTCTGCTTTTTTACCCCATTCCTCATCATGATAGTGTTGCAGCATCTCACTTTCTTCACTCCATTTGCATCGGTTCATGGATTCTCTCCTTTCCTCTAAAAAGAAAAAGTACAGCTAGGCTGCACTTTTTTAATCCGTCGCTCTCATTTCAGAAAACGGGTAGATGACTACTTCCGAACGGCCTTCAATTGTATTCGTTTCAATCAATCCCAGTCCGTTCCTGGAATCCATGCTGTTCAATCGATTGTCACCCATAACAAAAGCTTTACCCTTTGGCACTTTTATGGGACCAAAATCTTCTGTTAGAAATACACCTAGATTTTTTGCTTCTGATTTGTTTTCTTGTAAATAGGATTCTTTTATTTTTTTATTGTTCACATAGAGATCGTCACTTTTCATTTCAATGACGTCTCCTTCTACACCAATGATGCGCTTTACATATCGTTTGTCGTCGCCTTTAATGATGACGATATCACCTTTCTTTGGTTCAGAAAAAGCATAAACAATTTTGTTGACGTATAATTTCTCTTGATCGTGAAGAGTAGGTGACATGGAAGCACCTTCGACCATATAAGGGGCAAAGAAATACGCCTTCGTAATAAAAACAAAGACTAATGCAAAACCGATTGCCTTGATCCAGCTTATCCATTCATTTTTTTGTTGCGTCTTTTTTTCTTGTTCAACCATGCTTTTACTCACCTCGGCGCTACGATTTCTAATTTTATCCGGTCAGGATCTTCAAAGAACAATGCGTAATATCCCTCTCCCGCTGCAAAAGGATATTCTTCTTCATATAATAACGGAACACTTCTGTTTTTTAATTGTACACGAAGGTCGTCCACATGCGCACGTGATTTAGCCCAAAACGCCAAATGATTAAGTCCCGTACGTTTGCGATGAAAAGACGTCTGTAGGTGCTTTTCTTCCGTTTGGGTAAAAACCAGATAAGCTGAACCATTTTTGTAGCTTATTCCTTCGTTCCATTCCTGAAATGGTTCAAATCCTAATTCGTGTATCAGCCATCCATAAAAGGCTTTCGTTCGTTCTAAGTTATGAACGTTTATCTCTACATGGTGAAATCCTTGGGAAGTTTGCATTTATTTTTTTCTCCTTTTTGTTTGTGTTACATCCAACAAAAACACTCTTTCTCTTTTCATCTCTTAAAAAATAGCCTACAATGGTAAAGATTTCCGCTTTAAACAGGGAGGACTTTTCATTGAACACTAAAAGCAAACACGCAGCCATCTTCCTGGCTATTATTCTGCTTTGGATAAAAACATATATTGTTTCTAAAGTTTCTTTTACGCTGCCTGTCGATCATTTCCTGCAAGAAATTTTATTATTTTTTAATCCGCTTAGTTTTCTCGTACTCTATTTTTGTATCACTTTTTATCAATCACCGCCTAGAAGAAGGCAATTTATTTTAGGACTATCCATTCTTTATAGTTTGATATTGTATGCGAACGTTGTGTACTATCGTTTTTTTACAGATTTTCTTACAATTCCTGTTTTGTTTCAAACGAAGAACGTAGGAGACATTGGCAACAGTCTTTACGAGTTGGTTTATGTCACAGATCTCTTCTTATTTATCGATCTATTTATTTTAGCTTATTTCCTTAAAAAACCGCTCTTTAATCCTAATCAGAGTATTATACAGAAGGATCGAAGAAAAGCAGTTGCTGTTGGTATCGCTATTTTGGCTGTTCATCTAATCCTAGCTGAAGTAAATCGACCACAACTGTTAACACGGACATTCGACCGTGAAATTCTAGTTAAAAGCCTGGGTACGTTCAATTATCATTTGTATGACATATTGCTTCAATCTAAATCCTCCATGCAAAAGGCACTAGCTAGCAATCTAGAGGCTGAGGAGATACTACATAAAGTCAATAAACAGACTACAAATCACCCTGAATTATATGGGATAGCAAACGGTAAGAATTTGATCGTTGTGTCACTGGAATCCACGCAAAACTTTGTATTGAATTATAAGATTAACGGAAAAGAAGTGACACCTTTTTTAAATGAACTTGCAAAATCAAGCTATTATTTTACGAACTTCTATCATCAAACCGGGCAAGGAAAAACGTCAGACTCGGAATTTTTAGCAGATAATTCTCTTTATCCGCTTCCAAGGGGAGCCGTTTTCCAAACCCATCCATTGAATGAGTATAATGCTATGCCGGAAATTTTAAAAGCCAATGGTTACTACTCGGCTGTCTTTCACGGCAACAACAAGAGCTTTTGGAACAGAGATGTTATGTACAAAACATTAGGGTATGATCAATTTTTTAGTGAAGAGTACTTTACGATCACAGAGGAGAATTCGATCAACTATGGATTGAAAGACTTTCCATTCTTTGAGCAATCTATCCCTTATTTAAAAGATTTGCCACAGCCTTTTTTTGCCAAGATGATAACGTTAACGAACCACCACCCTTACTTAATTCAAGAGGATGAGCAATGGGTAGAACCATACCCTGTTGACGATGGGACAGTGAGCCGCTACTTTACGACAGTCCGCTACGCCGATGAAGCATTGCGGCAATTCTTTCATGATTTAAAAGCAGCAGGGCTTTACGATAATTCTGTTGTCGTGGTGTATGGCGACCATTATGGTATTTCCGAAAGACATCAGGAGGCCATGGCTGATGTTCTTGGAAAATCAGCCTTAACATCTTATAACCAAGTCGAACTGCAAAAGGTGCCTTTATTTATTCATATTCCAGGTAGACGAGGAAAAGAAATCGATAAAGTTGGCGGACAGATTGATTTAAAGCCTACTTTGCTTCACTTGTTAGGAATTGAAACAAATGAGGATGTTCACTTTGGTACAGACCTGTTTTCAAAGGACCATCATGAACTAACCATACTCAGGAACGGTTCTTTCATTACAGAAGACTTTATATACACGAGTGAAACCTGTTATGTAAAGCCCTTTGGAGCACCGGTTGATTCGCTAAAATGTAAACCTTTTATCGAACAAGCGAAAGAAGAACTCGATCTGTCTGACCGTATCATTTACGGAGATTTGCTTCGGTTCTTAAAAAAGGAATAGCCCCCATAAGAGGGCTATTTCTTTCGGTTCCGCATCCGAATCATGGAAAAGTGGAGTGATGTTTGCAGCAGCTCTTCGGATAATGGTGTAAGGGAAGGCATAATTCTGAGCTCTACCCCTTCTTGAGTCAGTGCTTGTAAGAGGGATCCAACCGGCTCCACATTTACCGGGATCTGCGTTTCATACGATACAAAATAACCTGCCCCTTCATCCATCGTTGTAAAATGCTCGGATTCAAATGAATAACGGTACAGGCGTGTGTTTTGAATAGTTTCCAGCCAGCTTCCTTCTATCGCAATAACTTTTTTGGCTGTCGTTGTATGGAAGTAGAATTGACGATCTTGTTGGGTTGTATTGGATGTTGCCCAATAAGCGATTCTTGGACAATCTCGAGGAAAGAAATACAAAGCTGAACGCTCTTTATCAATGGCCCAAACCATAGGGAGCCGTTCAGGAAAACTAGAATGTTTTCGCGGATGGAAAATCTCAATCTCCTCTTCTTCTGAAAAGTGATAGAGCAAGTTATATCCCTCCTTTTATCATCAAGACTTGTACGTATGTAAAACCTTCTTTTATAATAATCCATAACAAGACGAAGGTGGGAATATTTTGAAACCTCTTTTTGCTTTTTTTACGGATGTGCATGGAAATGTTGATGCCTTGCGTGCTGTGATTGAAGATGCTCGCTCTGCTGGGACTGAGCACTTTATCTGTGGTGGAGATATGATTGGTATTGGTCCTTTTCCAAACGAAGTACTAGAAGTCATGTTCAGCCTCCCATCCATAAAGATGGTTACAGGCAATCATGATGAAGCCGTTTTGGCTTTGAAGTTTAAGCAGCCTTACCCCGAAAGTCATGATCATGCAAAAAAACATCACCAATGGTGTTCGGACCGTATTCACTTCGACCTTGCAATACAACTTCTTAAGCTGCCAAGAGAACTTGATTTTACGGTTGAAAATAGAAAATTTTTGATTACACACTATCCTTTTAAACATGGAAAAAAGGAATCTCCCATCTCAGAGGATCCCTTTCTGCCTATCGTTCGTGAGCCTAGTCTTGAAACGATGCAACTGTTTTTTAATGATCGGTCAGCTTATGACTTTATTGGATTTGGCCATCATCATATAAGGCATGATTTTATAAATGACTCCACCTTTTTTGTTAATCCTGGTGCTCTCGGCTGCAACACAGTTGCTGAAGCACGCTATGCATTAGTTTATGGTGACGAACAAGGGATAAAAGTCGTTTTTAGAGATATCCGTTACGACCGTTCACGCCTTATAAAAGCGTATAAAGAGCAAGATGTTCCCGATGCTTCATTTCTATTAAAGGCTTTTCATTCTATTTCTTAGCGTCATAGTGTTTCTATAAATTCAATCTCCTCGCCGTCTGGACCTTCGTAAAAAACGGTTTTCCAACCGTTTTGAAGCTCATAAGGTCCTTGGGACGGGGATAGTCCTAACTTGGTTAGCTCTTTTATTTTTGATGTAACACTATGGGTAGAAAATGCGACGTGTGTGCCTTTTACTGTGTCAGGGCTAGTTATTAATTCCAGCTGGAACCCTTCTCCTTTTAAAAACAAAAGCTCTCCTCCTTCCCACTTCAGCTCTTCCTTTTCCTTTATCGGTAGAATCGTTTCATAGAATGGAACGGATTTCTCTATATTTGTTACGTAAATTCCTATGTGATGAAGCATGTATAACGCTCTCCTATAAAATCAGATTCATATCACCAAATTCATGCCACAAGTACCGCTGATCAATCGCGTCTTTATATGCTCTGTACAGCTTATCACTATCAATAAAGGCTGATAAAAGCTGGAGATGACTGGCCTCAGGTTCATGCATCCCCGTAATCAAGCCATCACAAGCTCGCAGTTTCGTATCTTCTGTAATATAAAGATTCGTCCATCCGGATGCGGGTTGAACATCGCCATTCTCGAGAGCTGCTGTTTCAAGTGCTCGAACAACAGTTGTCCCTACAGCAATTACGCGTCCACCTGTTTTCTTTGTTTCCCGAATCATATCTGCGGTCTTAGTTGGCACTTCATAGTTTTCAAAATTTTTGTCAGGTCCTTTATGCCACTTATCATCAAGCAAATAACTTAACCCTGTATGAAGTGTGATATAAGCAATACGGACTCCTTTTCTTTGTAATTGAAAAAGAAGTTCCCAGCTGAAAGCACGGCCCGCTGATGGCATTTCAACGGACCCTGGAATGGTTGCAAAAACAGTCTGATAGTAATCTAGGTTCCAAGGCTCTTTGATGTACTCATACCTCACTGGCTCTCCTAAATGATAAATTTGGTTATAAAGAGATGAACAACAAAGGTTAAATGCTAATTCAACAATTGGGGATTCCGTTGATGCGTGAACAACCGCAGCGGTAAGAGTGGGTGAAAAACGAATTACATCTCCCTTAAGTAAATGACCTGCTACAGGAAGTGCTTCCCAAGTGGATTCATTTTTTCTGTGTGCAAGCCTTATCTCTACTTCGGTGCCGTCAGCTTCTCTTCTACTCTTCAACACGGCCGGCACAGTACGACTAGCGTTCAATACAAGCAAATCGCCTTTTTTTAAATAACGATGTAGGTGGTAAAACTGCGTGTGCTCTGTATGACCTGTCGTTTTATGAAGGACCATCATCTTTACGTAATCTCTCCGAATGCCCCTGCGCTCTGGTGGTTCTTTCGCGTTCAAATTCTCTGGAAGTTCAAACTTCATGGCGGGTTTCATCAGTATCCACTCCCCTCAAGTTGAAACTCGTGTGCTTGAAATCGCTTCCCAGTAACGTCTTTTGAAGCGTCAGAAGCTAAGTATCCAAATACGGCTGTAATCTCCTCAGGCTTTGCGATCTCATAATCACGGTCTGGTACAGCTAAAGCATGCATATCTGTATCCATCTCGCCAGGATCTACCATGTTTACACGAACTCCCGATTCACTCACTTCATCTGCCCAAGTTTCTGTAAGCCCTTCAAGTGCGAATTTAGAGATTCCGTACGCGCCCCATCCTGCATAACCCGTTGCACCCGCTTCAGATGTGATGTTAATGATGCTGCCCTGCTGTTTTTGGAGCATGACCGGCAACACTCTTCTTGTAACGAGGAATGGCCCTATCGTGTTCACACGCAAAACTTCCTCAAAATCCTGCTCTGGATAATCTAGTAGGAACGGCATTGGACTAGGCCCCAAGATCGATGCGTTATTGATTAGCACATCAATCTTGCCATAGTACTCTTCAGTCAGCGCAACGAAACGTTCAACATCTTTTGTTTTGGACATATCCGCACTCAATGCTAAAACATCTGCACCGAGCTGTTCTGCTTCTTTTTGCACCTCTTCAATAGCAGTTTCATTCCTGGCACAGATTGCTAAGTTAAATCCTTCTTTGGCAAAATAAAGCGAAAGCGCTTTCCCTAATCCTTTTGAGGCCCCAGTTATCATTACAACTTTTTTCATGTTCATTTCCTCCTCCAATTTTGGCAGTTTCTTTATCATACACTTTTTATACTTTTTTGTTTACTAAGTATTTTAATTATAGTTCTCTTTATTTTCTTCCGTCAACGCCTTTGTGTCAGAAATCTTTCGACAAACCTTTTGCACAACAAAAAACCCTTGCCTCAGCAAGGGTTCACTTCAATTTAAAAGAAGCTTCATCAATGATTTCAACATCTGACCGTTCTTTGATTTCTCTCATGAGCTGAAAAAGGGCTAAATCCTTTTTCTTCGATTCAATCATACAATCAATTTGGTCTACGCTTCCCTTTACTTCTTGTAAAAAATCAAAAAACATATTCACATCTACAAAATCAGCATGGTTCCGAAACTGTTTCTCATTTTTAGGACTCGAGATGTGCATTTTTAATGGCAAAGGCGATTCTTTCCACGATTCTACTACTCTAGGCCAGTGCTGTACCCAGTTTTCATCTTGATGAAAAGCAAGATGATGGTGGTAATCAAATACGAGCGGGATCTGTAATTTTTCACACAAATAGAGTGCATCACCCATTGTAAAAGAGGTATCATCATTTTCTAGCATGATCATTTTCTGAATGGGTACTGGCACATGTCCCCAGTTTTGAACAAACCGTTCTAATGCTACGTCTGTCTCTTTATAGTTGCCTCCAACATGCATCACGCACCTATGCATCGTGTCGATCCCCATATTTTTCAGCAGCTTATAATGCATTTGCAAGGTTTTTAAAGAGTTCTTCAGCACTTCTTTTTTAGGGGAATTGATCAACACAAAATGGTCGGGATGAAAATCAAGCCTCATGTTATGTTTCTTCGCAAACTCTCCCATCTCATATAAGGCATCGGTAAGTGGGCGAATATAATCCCAATCAAGCAGTTCCCCGTGATTAGCCAGTGGAACAAGTCTTGATGTCATCCGATAAAACGTAATATCATGAGCAATGGCATGCTTCATAACCCGCATCGTATTCGTGACATTCGCAAGCGAGATTCGTTCTAGCTTCCGCAGTCCCGCTTCCCTGTTTTGAAGTTTGCTGAATTGTGCGTATGTCATAGTCTTTGAAGGTGAAGCATTCTGCAGTTCCATGCTCATCGCCACAAACCCAAGTTTGATAATGGTCATCTGTACACCCCGTTTCACTAACAGTATGACCACATGATGAGAAGATCTAACCTTTTCCCCACAAAAAGAGAGTTATAAGGATTGCCATTTTAATGAAAGAGCTCTAACCATTTTGGATAATCAAACTGGCCATCTGAAATACGAAAGAACTGTCCTAGGATGCCTAGATGTGTTATACCGTTTTCATTGGCTATAAAAGTGGTGTACGTTGAGAAAAAATAGAAGTCAATTCTCTCTAATTTATAGTATTTTTTGAGATTTTTATCCGATTTTTCCATCTCAGTTAAGAAAACAGCTTCGTAGTCTTTCTCTGATGGATTGGTTATAACCAAAATAGCGGTAATTACAAGCAGTAGACCGATCATAAACCATTTTTTCTTCATTCGGTTACCCTCTCTCTACTTAAATGGACCATCAGAGTGACTTTAATTTAACCGTATATCTTTTGAATCCACAAAATTTTATAGCTAAATCCGAAATTATTGCCCCTCAATCCAGAAATATTGTCCTTCAATCCAGAAATATTGTACTTCAATCCAGAAATTTTTTGGATTTATCAACGAGTCTACATATTTCGACTTTTTTCGCCACTAACTTCATAGTTAATCATTTCATATATATTATAAAAGAACACCCTAGTACATATCACACTAGGGTGTTTCTCCATCTCAACGAATTAAGCTGCTTCTGTTGTCTGCTTTTTATTTTTACGTTTAAACAAGTTTCCAATGTTCGCTAGCATTTCATAGATAACGGGTACAACGACCAATGTTAACAAGGTTGAAACTGATAAACCGCCAATTACAACGATTGCTAAGCTTTTTGACACAAGACTCCCGCTTTCTCCGCCAAACATTAACGGAATCATCGCACAGATCGTCGCAACGGCTGTCATTAGTATTGGACGAAGACGAGTAGATCCCGCTTCAAGAATGGAATCTCGGACATCCATACCTTTTTCACGCTGTTGCTGAACACGGTCAATAAATACGATCGCGTTCGTTACAACAATACCAATTAGCATTAGTGCCCCAATGAGTGACGAGATATCCACAGGAATACGCGAGATAACAAGCGCAAGGATTGCACCCACTGCAGCAAGGGGCAAGGAGAATAGAATAGCAAATGGCGCGCGTGCCTGACCAAATGTGACAACCATGATCAAGTAAACAATAAGTATCGCTGCACCCATTGTCATAAACAGATCCATGAATTGTTCGTTCATCTCTTCACCAGCGCCACCAAGCGCTACCGAAACGCCTGCTGGTTTTTCGATTCCTTTGAGAATGTTACTTACATCCATATTTACTTTTTTCACGTTTTTATCGGTTATGATTCCAGTGACTTGCAAATATTCCTTGCCATCTTTTCGGAACACTTGTGCTTTTGCTGGCTGCAAGTTTAGAGCTGCTATATCCTTTAAAGCAACAGGTCCTTTTACAGGGGAAAAAATGATTGTATTCAATAAGTCGTCACGATCTTTAACATCACTTAAGTCGTAGCTCATCATCACTGGCAGTCTTACACCATCTAGTGAAATCTGGCCGACTGGACTTTTTCCGGTTAATCCTCTAACTTGCTGAGCAATATCAGCTGGAGTTAATCCCGCTTCTTGTGCTTTCGTTTGGTCAACATTCAGTACCCATTCATTCTTTAGATCTTCGTTGTTAGATTGGACATTCTCCAATCCTTTAACCTCTTTTAATTCTGAAGTTAGCTTTTCAGCCATCGGGCCAAGATCAGCTAGTTTTTGAGCTGTAATGTTCAACGTAATAACATCTGAACTTCCACCCATCATGCTTGCCATTCCTGCTGAAATGGTTGCTGGGGCATACTCTTTTTCAAATGCTTTTATGTCTTCGATAAACTTTTGTGTGTCAGCGCCTTTTTCCATTTTTGCTACAAGGATCGCCACATTGTTTCCTTGTGCAGCTCCCCACTGTGCCATTTCACTAGATACCCCTACTTGCGAGTAACTAGATGCAACACCATTATAGTTAATTATGTTTTCTTCTAATTTGTAAGTCCCCGTCTTTACATCTTCGAAAGAGGTGTCTTCTGGATATTCAATTTTTACATTTACGATGCTCTCATCTGCTGAAGCCATAGACCCTGCTGGCATCACCACATATAGTGCGATAGAGCCCGCAAATAAGACGATACACAGTCCGCTGACGATCCATTTATGGTTCAACGACCAATTCAAGATGTTTAAATAGCGTCTAGGTGGCTTCTGTGTTGTTTCTTTCATGTTCTTTAGCATTCTGTAACTCATTAACGGTACAACCGTAAGTGCAACGAGTAACGACGCTAGAAGGGAGTAGACCATTGTTAAAGCAAACGGCAAGAAAAAGACGCCAAGTGCTCCTTCAACAAGACCAACTGGTAAAAATACAGCGATTGTTGTAATGGTTGATGAGGTAATCGCTTTAGCTACTTCACCAACTGAATCCACAATTAATTCTTTAGATCGTTCTCCCGTTTGTAATCGGCGGAAAATATTCTCGATTACGACGATACTATCATCCACAAGCCTACCTACAGCTACTGCCAGGCCTCCAAGCGTTAAAACGTTTAACGTAATACCTGACTGATGCAATAAGAACAACGTCAAACAAATGGAGAGCGGTATGCTGATTACCGCGATAACCGTTGATTTGAAATGACGCAGGAATAGCAAGATAACTACTGAAGCAAATAATGCTCCTAACGCTACTTCTTTTGCCATACTCATAACAGAATCATAAACAGAATCAGATGTGGCATAAAAGACCGTCAGTTTAAAGTCATTTCCATACTGCTTATTGATTTCTTTCATCTTTTTGCGCACTTCGTCTCCAATTTGAACAGCGTTTGCACTTGCTTCTTTTGTTACTGATAAATACATTGCATCTTTTCCATCTACATGTGTAACGGAATCCAGACGTTGCTCATCCTTCAGTTCAGCTATATCTTTTAATACAACTCCTGGTGCAACAATAATATTTTTCCAAGCTTCTAAGTCTTTCATTTCACCTAAGACTCGCAGCGTATTCGTTTTTTCCTCAAGAGACACGTTACCTGCCGGGAGTGAGACATCTTTCCCTTGAAGTGCCGCCATTATCTGAGGAGCTGTTACTTTTTTCTCAAGAAGTTTTTTTTGATTTAGTCTTAACGTGATCTCACGTGTCGCCTTCCCATATAAACCAATATCAGAAACCCCTTCCACGCCTTCAAGTTGTGGAATGACCGCTTCTTCAATAAGCTTATAATCTTCCGTTGTAAAAGCACTATCCTTGTTAACCGTCAAGTCCATAATGGGAATCATAGACGTATTTAACTGGATTACATACGGTTTGTTTACTCCTTCTGGTAATGGAAAGTTATTCGTTTTTCGCTCTACCTCAGCAGTTACTTCTTTCATGTCTGAATCCATATTAAAGGATAAGTCTATTTTTGAAATACCCTGACCAGAAACGGATTTTACAGATTCAACACCTTTTACGTTACGGAGCTCTTGTTCCATCGGCTCTGTAATTGTAGCAGTCATCGTTTCTGAATCCATGCCTTCTGCAAGTGTGGTTACGGTAACCATTGGATTATCAATGCTCGGTAAAAACTCCATCGGTAAGCGCTGTCCTGCGTAAACCCCTAACGCAGAAATCAACAAACACATAATCACGATGGCTGAGCGGTTTTTTAACGAAAACCAAGTTAATTTCAACATTTCCCTGCCTCCAACCCTCTTAGCCTCATTAATACAAAAGGCGTATTTTTTATAGAACACACGGTGTATTTTAGTATGTTTAATTGGTAAAAACAAGTAATATTTATAAAAAATACCAAATTTTATATATTTAAACGTGATACAATAGATAACCGTATGTACAACCTTTCTTGTTTATTCTTATTCTTCATAAAAAAACTGCCCTCATCTTGACTGAGGACAGCTTGCAAATCTATTTTATTTAGGGCAGGTAACGGCGTGCCCCGGCATATCTGTCTTTCCAATACTTTGAATGTAGCGATTGGATGCGCACACCCTTTGTTGTACTCGCGATAAATTCTCCGTTTCCAAGATAAATACCAACAAAAGAGACGTTTTTACCGCTTGTTTTAAAGAAAACAAGATCTCCTAATTTTTCTTTGCCTTTTGAAACGGATGCTCCGCCTTTATATTGTTCAGCGGATGTTCTTGGAATGTTTTTCTTCACTACCGTTGTCTTATAGATATAGTGTGTGAAACCGGATGCATCAAACCCATTTGGTGATGTTCCACCCCATTTGAATGGAGTACCCACATAGAGTTTGGCTGTTTCTGTTACTTCTTGGTCGTAGGATGGAGAAGCATTTGCCACTGTAACACCGCCTAGCATCAACATTGCAGCAAGCCCTAATGAAACAAATGCGAATAAAATACGTTTCATAAGTGAACATCCTCTCTTAAAAAGAACATCTTTTACTCTATTAGTCGATGACGAGACTAGTAAAGTTACGATAAATCCATAAGAAAAAGACTGCAAATTGCAGCCTTTTTCGACATCTATTGATAGTTAAATACATTTTGTCCTGTAATTCCTTCGATCGGTTCATTAAGCTGATAGGGTCCAATAGAATCCAGTCCAGTATTGGTGAATTTTACAGAATTAAAATCATAGCTTTTTGCCGTTAACAATATAGCATCAATCATCATAAGATCCTCGAAATTCTCTGCAGAGAGCTTGAAAGAGTCTGGGAATGTTATTTCAACTGAATGCTCTCCTGTTTTCTTCACTTCAAGCTGTAAATCTTTCGGTAAAAACGGCTTTAACCCCCGCTCTTGTTCCTCATCCATAACATCAAGCGCATCATCCAATTCCTTTGGCAGATCAGAAGCTTTTCGTCCAGTTGAAAAAAGACTAACGATAAAAACATCTGTACTTTCCGTATCAAACCGGTAATGAGGTGCTCCTGGTACTTTGAGGTCCCAATCTTTTACTACACCATAATTTGAAAAATCATATCCAGCTTTTCCATTTGTTCTAAATTCCACTCTATCCTTCTGATTTTCGTTCGAGAAGGTTAACGCAATCAGGTTTTTGAGCAATGGTTCTTCAGATTCATATATAGAACCTGCTGGCCAGTCAATGATTACTGTCTCTTCTTCCTCAGTAATCGTTGCACGCTGAAGCGGACTACCAGAAAGACCCGCTGCTAGAGGATCAAACTTTTTTATTTGTTCGTTCACCTTATTTACATAATGATCCGTCTCTGTTACAAAACTAACGGGCACGACAAGCTGTGCTTGTTCATCCAGATAGCCTACCGTCACCCAATCTTGATCAATCCCGATGCTATCAAGGCTGCTTTCTTGAATTGGACTATGATAAGCAGCAGGTACAACTTTGTTTTCAGCTTTTAAACTAACACTTTCATCTGAAGCAGTTGAAGCAGCATCCATTCCTTTCGATTCTTTGTCCACATCGATGGCCACTTTGTTTTCTTGCATTTCTTTAGGCATGAGATCTGGAACAAAAACACCAAAAAGTACGAGAGCACATGCTGTGGCAAGGGCAGGCAATCCCCATACAGGAATTTTATTCACTTTCTTGTTTTTATCAACGTTTGCTTGAATGTTAAGATATAGCTCTTGTTTGGATCTCTTATCTTTAATTGGAGGCAGATTCTTTAGATGCTGCTCAATTTTCTCATCATTCCACTTAATTTGTTCCATCTTTCAATTCCTCCTCCAGGCCCGGTTGCTGATCCAGCCACTTGCGCAGTTCTTTTATGGCCCGGTGCTGGGTGGTCTTCACTTTACTTTCTGTCCAGCTCAAAACTTGGGCAGTCTCTGAAATGGATAAAGACTGAATGTACCTGAGCACGAGCACTTGCTGCTGATCAAGCGAGCAATGCTTCATCATGGAATATAGATCTTTCACTGACTCTTTCTTTGTAACAAGCTCTTCTGGGAGGGGATCCTGGTCTCGTAATACACTTTCACTTTCTTGAATGTCAAAAATTAAAAAGCGCTTGTTTCGCCTGGATTGTTTCCTCAACCAGTCAATGGCGACATGTCTGGCAATCGAATACAACCATGTTTTCTCAGAGCTATCTCCATTAAAATTTTCATACGCGTTTAATACCCGGATATAAACTTCCTGCACAAGGTCTTCCGCCGATTCACGGTTTCGGACCATATAAAAAAGAAATTGAAATAAGGCATGGTGATACTCATCGTATAACCGGTCAAACGTTTCTTTCACCTCGGAAGGCCCCCTGTCTCTCTCTATTTATGTAGTCGCTAATCTTTTATAAAAGTTACAAACGATCCTTTATACTACTAGTCTACTCCTAAATTTAACGTCCCGAAAGGACCATTTTGTCGATAATTACCAACAAAACGGTAACTCCTTAGACAAAATAAGTCATGTTAACTAAAAAAGACGCCGGTTTACCGACGTCTTTAGGAGCAGTTATTTTTGCACATAGCTAATAAACATTTCTTCAATAACATCCCATGCATACCGATACTGTTCTTCTTCTCCCAAAAAAGAGTAATGAAGGACATTACCATCGCGCATAGCCCAAAAAATACGAGAGATGTTCTCAGGATCCAAATCCGCTTTCATCTCACCTGATGCCTGACCTTCTTGAATGATTTTTACGATATAATCAATGAACCTGTTGTATCTTTCTGATAATAGGTTCTTTAGATCATCTTGTCTGGAACCATACAGCCAAAACTCAATATAGACTCTCATGGCCTGTTGATTCTCTTCCGTTAATTCTTGTTTTTTAAACCTTTTAAATATGTTCATCAGCTTCTCTTTAGCCCTTGAAAGCGAAGCGTTCTCTTGTTCCATTTCTTCAAAAAACGTATCTGTACGCTTTTGAAGCAATTGAATATATATTTCTTCCTTACTAGCAAAATAGTTATAAATGGCGCCTTTGCTAATAGTAGAATCTTTCACAATATCATCTATGATGGTGGCTTGATATCCTTTTTCGCCAAAGCATTTCAAGGCGCTCTCAAGAATGTGGGTACGTTTCTCTTCTTTGTACTTAGCTGAAACTTTAGGCATGATGCTTCCTCCATTTTTGACACGTCTTCCATATTAAGTATAACAGAGTTTTCAGTCTTTTTCGGCAAAAGTTTTCGTAACGCAAGGCTCTTGTTCCTTTTTCATAGGACGCTCCATATGGACTTGTTCAACGAGAGGCGTAAAGCCTATGTCCGTTAATAATGAGTTTAGTGCATTATCTTTTTTCGGTACGTTCATCGTTATTCTTCTAACGGCAGCTTCCACTGGACTAAAGCTATAATGTATTAATTCCGAAGTCGTATCTTTCTCATCACGTACATGAGGATTAGTGACACATTGGTACAGAACAATTCCAGCAAGCTCACCATCGTCTCTGTATCCCTTTTTATAAACGGCATAGCCAACCGATTCGCCATTCTTTGTTGCTAACACGCAAATGAAATCTTTTAAGCTAGAAAATTGGGTCTGCCATGCTGTTAAAGGTTCATAAAAGGAAACAGATTTAATCTGTTGCATACTGACTTCTTCTACCGTTATCTCCCTATTGGTTCTTTTTAATTGAGGGAGCTCCCCTTCATACTGCAGAAAAGTGAGTTCTTCAAACGTTTCATAGCCCATTTTTTCATAGAGCTTTATCGCGGCCTCATTTTCTTTAATTGCTTCCAGCCGAGCTACGTCTACATCTTGTTCTTCATATATTTCCAAAGACGCTTCTATTAATTTTTTTCCAATGCCCATTCCACGAAATTCTGGGGCAATCGCAGTTCCCCCATTCCACACATACTTCTTGTCATTGATCGTTCTAAAACTGTTTAGCACAAAGCCTGCAAGCTTTCCTTCATATACAGCAACGACCGAATGTTCCAATGAAATACCTTCACTCGTAACTTTTTGTAAAAATCGGTTAAGGTCCATCGTCATATCTGAAAAATAATGTTTCCATGATTCATTCCACAAAGAGAGGGCTTCGTTAAACGTTAATTCGCTAAAACGCTTAATGACGAACATACGATTCACTCCTTATTATTTTTAAAATGACTGGTCGTTTTATTTAATTTTATTAAAAAGTTCGGAAAATGACTATGCTAATCGTTCGACAATAGTCCAAAGAAAAAGCCAACTTATACGGCTTCAATCACCATACGAGTTAGCTAACTTGTCATTATTTATTCATTTTTTTCTTCAAACAATCTCTTAAAGTGCTCATAATATTCCTCTAGCTTCCGATCTTCTTGGTTAATAAAATCCTCTCTTTGTGTGTCCGTTGAAAGTTCCAATGCTTTCTCACCAAATGCACATAAATCTACCAGAACACCAGAAGTCTTTTCGCCAACTTCGACGTCTTCCTTTAATAGCTGACAAACCTCCGTTAATCGGTTCAATTCTTTTTCCGTTGCACTCTTTTTTTGAAGAACTTGTCCTAGCATTGAAAAAAGAAGCTGAGCGCGTTCTTTCGTTTGTGTTTTCATATGATCACTCCTTTTTCTCTTTTTTCCCCTTAAATCATTTCATAAACTGTTTTATTTAGCCAAAGATTGGGTAAATCAAGGGTAGTGTCCTAAAGAAAGGAAGAGTGCTGTGGCAAAGAGAACAGAGCTCCGTCAACAAAAGAAACAGTCACGATGGATTCGGCGAACAGCTATTATAACCCTTATATTCTTCATGTCCAGCGTGACATTCGGAGGCGCCATGATTTATGCATATGTTAACGGTACTCCGAAATTAACGGAAGAGTCTTTAAACGATCCGCAATCTTCCATGATCTATGATATGAATGACGAATTCGTCACGTATGTAACGAGTACCGAACGAAGAGAGTATGCCAAAATAGAAGACATCCCTGAACTTGTCCAACAAGCATTCATCTCTACAGAGGATACCCGCTTTAAAGAGCACTTCGGAGTAGATATTAAACGTGTTTTTGGAGCAGCTCTAGCGAACTTTCAAGATGGTTTTGGTGCTGAAGGCGCAAGTACCATTACTCAGCAGGTCGTAAAAAACAGTGTGCTTTCTTCTGAAAAAACCATTGAACGTAAGGTACAAGAAGCTTATCTGGCTATACAGCTAGAACAAAAGTATACAAAAGAAGAAATATTGGAGATGTACTTAAACAAGATCTACTTTGGTGGAGGAGCTTATGGCGTTGCGACAGCCTCAAAAACATATTTCAATAAGCCTCTTACAGAATTAAATCCCGCTGAAGCTGCCTTATTAGCAGGTCTTCCACAAAGACCAAGCGGATACGACCCTTTCCTTCATCCTAAAGCAGCTGAGGAAAGACGTAATACGGTTTTAGAACTAATGTACAAAAATGGTGCAATCACACAAGCAGAGAAAGAAGAAGCAGTTAAAACGCCTGTAAAGGAGTCGCTTGTAAAGGAAAAAGCAAAACGGTTAAAATATGACGCTTTTATTCAAGAAGTGATTAAAGAATTAAAAGAGAAGGGCATTTCAGAGAGTGCTATTTATGAAGGCGGGTTGAAGATTTACACGACCCTTGACCCTAAAGCTCAGGCGCATACGGAAAAAGTATTGTCTACAGATGAGTTTGTAAAATACCCAAGCGAAAAATTTAAAGCGGGTGTAGCTCTGCTTGACACTCAAACAGGTGTGATTCGTGCGTTAGGGGGCAATCGAACAACCGGAGAAAAAGACATTGAGAAAGGATTTAACTATGCTACAGATACTTCACGTCAACCCGGATCAACGATCAAACCTATTTTAGATTACGGTCCTGCAATAGAAAAGTTAAAATGGTCCACTTATAAACAAATAAAAGATGAAGAATTAAAAATCGGAGACTGGGAAGCGGGTAACTGGGATGATGAGTTCCACGGAGACGTTTCGATGAGAGAAGCACTCGTCAATTCCTATAACATCCCAGCCATTAAAACATTTATGGAAGTTGGTTCAGAAGATGCTGTTAAGTTTGCCAAACAATTGGGCATTCCGATTGAATCCGCACACCCCGCTTATGCTATCGGCGGATTTAAACACGGTCCTTCCCCATTAGAACTTGCGGGAGCATATACCGCTTTCGGTAATAAAGGGGTTTACCATAAGCCAACCACCCTTCGAAAAGTAAAATTTACAGATGGATATGAAAAAAAGTTTGAGTCCAAACCTGTAGCTGCCATGCATGACTACACTGCTTATATGATTACAGATATGCTAAAAGACGTTGTTACACGAGGTACGGGAACGTTAGCTGCGATACCTGGTCTAGAAGTAGCCGGGAAAACAGGGACGACTAATATGCCTGAAGGGGTAGATATTGATAAAGGATCTACCGATTCCTGGTTTGCAGGTTATACCACTAACTATACAGCGGCCGTCTGGACAGGTTATGACAAGACCACAGCTGAGCAATATCTTACTCCTGAGGATCAGAAAATCGCTAAATATATCTTTAAATCAATTGTATCTGAGGTTTCAAAAGATAAAAAAACAGCTGGTTTTGAGAAACCTAAATCCGTAGAAGAAATCTACATTAATAAGGATACAGGTTTTATCACAAAAGATAAGAATGGATCTAACGTTATAAAAGAACTGATTGTAAAAGGAACTTCCACTAAAGATTTACTAGCTCCAGTCAAAGAAAAGAAGACAAAAGAGCCAAAAAAGGATTTAAACAAAAAGAAAGAAGATAAAGAAAATGAGAAGAAGAATGAAGAAAATAAAGAAAAAGAGCAAGAGAAAAAGAAAGAAGACAAAAAGAAAGATACCGATACAGGCACAACCCCACCTAAACCAAAAGGTGATGATGAGGCTGATCCTCCTCCACCTCAAGATGACAAACCGGATGAACCAGGAACGGATCCTAAACCAGAAGACCCTCCTCCAACAGAACCTGGAGAACCAGAAGAACCAAAACCGGAACCTGATCCTCCAACCACCGATCCTCCTCCACCTCCTGCAGAGGGAGGTTCAGAGGGAGGTACTACCGGAACCGGATCTTCAAGTACTACGTCAAATGAGCAATCATCAACAAACGAACAAAAGAAATAACCCGAGTTATTCGGGTTATTTCTTTTGTTAACCATCTTAATCGCTCTAAATTCCATTTCAATTATTTCCTAAAATAATTTCCGGGGAAATTCGACTTTATTTCCTATTCCTCTACACTTCTTGTTTAAGGATGCTTAGCCCTTTATTTGCAAGGAAAGACTGGATTTGCCCTTTATGATGTGCGTCATGTTCTACAAGACCACTTATATATTCGCATAATGTAACCATCTCTCCACCCATCTCAATTTTCTCCTGCCAAATGGAACTCGGCACTTCTTCCAGCTTTTTTGCGACAACTAGTCGACATTCAATTACTTCATCGATAAGCTGGTTTTTCGAGATTCCTGACTTTGCTTCGTGAGCAGCTCGGTTGTTTATCTCCTCAACATCCACTTCTTTAAAAGGTATCTTTGATCCATTTACAAAATAAGCAACCCTTTCATCCCAGACGAATACATCCCAGGCTTTTATGTGAGCTATAATCTCACCTGTTGACCATTTACCTTCATTAATCGGAAGCAGCCAATACTCCTCAGGCATTTCCTTTAGCTGTTGAAGCCAGTTTGTAAACTCTTTGTACAGATGAAGTGTTTCAGTCATGGTTTGTCCTCCTTTATTTTAGGAAACTTTTTCGAACCCACTAGGATTTTGTCCCTGTCACTCCTTCTCCTAGGACATACACTGTAATTGAAAGCATAAGGCACAAGAAAGAAGGAGGAATTACAGCATGTTTGGAAAGAAACAAAAACAACGTAACTTTGGCTATCCAGGCTATGGTTACGGTGGCTACGGTTACGGCGGCTGTGGTTATGGTGGTTATGGCTATGGCGGTTATGGCTATGGCGGCGGTGTGTTCGCTTTAATTGTTGTGCTTTTTATCCTTCTCATCATCATCGGTGCGACGGTGGGAGAAAAAAAATACTGTAGATAAAGGCGAGAGGTTCTTCTCTTGCCTTTTTTTTACCCCGTTTTTCGCTCATTTACAAAAACAAACGATTCGTTCTCAGAAACGGGTCTCTCCATCTTCCTTTCTCTCTTTTTCCCTTTTTTCCTGCCAGGCAATGTATTACCCGCTCTCTTTAATCCTTCTGACATAAAATTAAAGGCCAATATAACAGCAGCAAAACTTAACACAGGAAAAAATACGAGCCACGGTGCAAGACTTAGCTGATAATAATGAATGCCCAAAAGACCTGCCCATTCATTGGATAGTGAAAATGGTAATGGGAGATCTTCAGAGAACATTCGAATGACCGTTCCTCCAAAAAATATTCCTAATATACCGAGATGAGCTAATAAAAGCAACACAGCTATCACTTGCTGTACATACATTAGAAGAAGTTTAGGCCATAGATGAGGCATGATATGTTTAAACAATATTCTTAAAGGATTTCCACCCATTAATTTTGCACATGTAACAAATTCTTCCCGCTCGATCAAACTGATTTCTTCTTTTATTAAAATAGAAGTGTTCGGTATAGCCAACAACACAATTATCAATAATTCAAATATTACCTTTTCCCAAAAAGTATATTGCTCTATAGCTATGATGGGACCTAAGATAAAATAAACAAGCAAAGCAGCTGGCATATAGTAGGATGCCTGTGAAATACCCCTTACTACAGAAAGCGTCTTTCCGGTCTTTAACAATAAAATCCCTCCGAGGAAAGAAAGAGCAATACGCAAAAAACTTCCTATAAATGCAATTCCCAATGTGTATTTTGCACCAGAGATGATTTCATAAAACAGATCTCCCCCAATCCTATCACTGCCAAACCAAAATTCAGGAGACGGTTCAAAAGGAGCCCTATCTATTAAAGTTCCCTCTTCATCATAAAGAATCTGTTCTTCTTTAATGTAATTGTCCATTACAAATTGATGATACAAACTAAACGCTAGCAAACCTGCTATAAAAACAAAGCCTATTAAAAAGAAAGGTTCTTTCCATATATTTCGTATCATTTTTCACCCGTCCATTTAAACGTCGCTATTCTTCCCAGAGTGAAAAACAAAAACATGGGTACAAACAATAGAAGCATAGATATGGTAAAGATAGCAGGTTCTCCGTTATCTTTGATATAGGTTGTGATGCCGTGAATATGGAACAAATATTCTACCATTAATAAATTTGAGAGCATAAACCATAGTATATTACGAGACTGGTGAAAAACACTTAGTAACGTATTTGGCAAAACGTGGCGCCATAGAATTTGAAAACGATTCATTCCTTTACTTTTTGCTGTATCCACATAAAGTTTCCCTAGTTCATCTTCCATATTAAGCAATAAGATACGTAAAATAAGAAGTGTGGGTAAAACCGTTAAACAAAGAATAGGTACAAAATACGTTTTTTGGTCATAAAAAGAAACGAATTGAAACAATAAAATATTCGTCTTCTTAAAAAACCAAATAATAAAAAACTGCATGAGAATTACGATTAGTAAATCAGGAATGGATTCAAACACGAAAGAAAACAACCGGATTTTGTTTGAAACTCTTTGAGGCATTAAAAAAATAAAGAGGGCAAAAATAACACCTAACACTAGCGCAATAAAGAAGGCAGCAAACAAGAGTGTTAAAGAATAACTATAAATACTCCAAAATCCCGGGAATACCGGATACTGGCCACCCTTTGTAAAATAGAGAAGATCTGATGGATTTAAGAGCGACGTAATCAGCCCAAGCAAACCATCCACATACATATTCGCTTGAAAAGTCATTCCTTGAAACATAAAGGGAATGGCCCCTAACAAAATAATTCCGATAACAGAGAGTACAAATGAAAACAAACTGTCTTTAATTATGTACGGCATAACTTCCCCCTATTCTTTATTCAGCTTTCTGTATTCATTTCTAGCTAGGTTATACTCCTTTGTACTAAATGGAATAACTAGAACTGTTGATATCTGCCCCTTACACCCATCCAGCATAAAACTCGCATTTGAATCAAAGATGTACATGCATTCAATGTCACCCGTTGGCATTCCATACGTTTTGTTTTTATTCTTAAAGATCGTTTTATCCTTACTGATATAATGGACCTCACTTGTTGTCGGTTCACCTGTTTTAGGAAATACTGTCATTTGCAGCTTACTTTCCTTATCTGCCTTAACATCTTCTAAAAAAGTAAACATAGGAGCCAAATGCTCCGCTTTCGTGCCGCCATCCATTAAATCCTCAAACTTTTCAGCGTTATTTTGTATCACTACATGATTTTCTTCAATGGCGTCTTTGATTGTAAACTCTTGTTCTTTTTCATTGTCAGAGCATCCTGCTAGATACAAACTTAAGATTACCATCATTCCCCAGACTTTTTTCATTTTGCCCTCCTTGTTTTAAGAATGTTCCGTCTTTAAATTATACTATATTTTACCAAATGATCACCCTGTCTTTTTTAAGAATAAAAAGGAATAGGATGCTTCTTCTACTGAATGCTGAGGTGTCTTCTTCTTTACTGTTTTAGTAATCCGTCTTTTATCATTAAATGAACGAATTAATCCTTCAATCATAAAATTCATAGCTAAAATAGAAAGTCCAAATAGGAGAACAGGAAAGACCACTAAATGTGGAGCATAAGGGAGCTGCGCATAAAAACTTCCGAGTAAACCTGACCATTCAAAGGAAAGAGAAGTGGGAATCTCTTCAGGAAAGTCTAGGTCAAACACAAACACTTTTGAAAAAGTTCCTCCTATAAAAATGGCTAGTATACCTAGATGAGCGAGCAATGTTAAAGCTGCAATCGTTTGCTGCATAAATAAGAGCAGCACCTTTCCTCTCAATTGAGGAAGGACATGTTGAAAAAAAATGTGCCACTTGCTTCCTCCCATAATCTTCGCGTTTGTTACAAACTCTTCTCTTAAAACGATGTTGATTTCTTCTTTAATCAATACAGATGTTGATGGAACAGCCACTGCAACCATAATGGTTATTTGAAAGATCACTTTTTCCCAAAATGTATACACTGGACTTTCAACAATGGGCAGCTCGAGAAAAAACACCACAAGAACAACAGGCAAATAATAAAAAGATTGCGTGATTCCTGTTATAAAACGGCTTATTTCTGGTCTGAGAAACGATAGCAGGATTCCTCCAGCAAGACTGATCATCAGCCGAAGCAGTCCAATCAAAATCGCTAAACTTAACGTATATTTTGCTCCTGATAGTAGGATGTAAAATAAGTCTTGGCCGAATTGATCCGTTCCGAACCAATTTTCAGCGGAAGGCTTGAAGGGAGCTTTATCTAATAAAACACCGTCTTCGTCATATCGAATCTGCTCTTCTGGTATCACATTATCCATCCCATACTGATGATAAATACTAAATGTAATAATCCCTGCAATAAATAGAAACCCCACTAAAAAGAACGGATCTATCCAAATCCTTCTCAACCACAACACCCCTCAAATTAAATAGCCTATTTATGTTATAGACGAACAAAGGCCCCTCTTTTATTCAAAAGAGAGACCTTTTTTTACAATTCTAATGTTTGATGTGATTTTTTATCGGTATCATTCATTAATCTTATTAAGCTTGGTTTAATTTTAAGCAGAATATAGTTAGGGTCTTTCGGTCCTTCAAAATAATGTTTCATATGTTCTGACCAATACTTTTCCTTCAAAGCCTCATCATCTTGAATCGTAGCCGTACCTTCCACTTCAAGATATGGATCTTCATAGCCTTCACCGTCATACCCGACTAATAAATGCACATTTGGGTTTTCCTGAATCTCTTCTGCTTTATGTGTTTCTATACTTGTTGGTGTATAGAAGGTAAGCTCATCATGATAAAACGTCATGTACCTAGAATGCGGCTTGTTTTGTCTTACACTTGCCAGAACTCCAGTTTCTCTATCACCTATAACTTCTAATATTCTCCTCTTCAACTGTTCTTTTTCCATTTCTACCACTCCTTAAAGGTTTTCTCCTTTACTCTACCTTTTAGGATGGAAAATAAAACATGAAGTTATGCATTGTTCTTATTACCGTTTAGCAGAAGTCGATTCTTGTAAGGCTTCTTTCTCCACTTTTTCCATGAAATCGTGCACCACTTTATCGTTGTTTTTATCACCCGCAATCTTTAACATAACTTTACCTAAAAAGTTAACGCCCTTATTTTGTCCGGTGTAGACAAAGCGTGTAGTCGTCTCATCGATCTTAATCATTGTAAAGGCTGCTTCGATTTCAAATGCTTTACCTAGCGTAAAAGCTATTTTTTGATGCTTTCTGTTTTCTGTATCTTCATATTCACGATATTCTACTACATATGTTTCTACTCTGCGGCCTTCCTTGTATGATTGTTGATAAGTAGACCCCACCATACCTTCCTTTTTTTCAATCGGTGTATGCTGTACCACGTTCGGCATAATGCGCTTCAGGTTTTCATCATCAAAAAGCGCCCAAACCGTGTCGATGTTAACAGGTATTACTCTTTCTTCATTCCAAGTAATCATTCTTCTTCCTCCTCTTTTCCCCATTGCAGGAACTGATCTATTTCTTCTATTGTGTTTTTTAAATCCTCTATTTTTTTTTCGATGCCTAACTTTTTTTGAATAAGGATGGTTTCTAGATTCTCAAATGACTCATCTTCCATAACGGTTATCATCTCTTGGATGGTAAAATTAAACTTGCGTAAACTTACGAGGATCATTGCGATTAAGTATGACCCATTATCATAATACCGGTAATTGTTTTTAGGATTGATATACGCAGGTTCTAATAGTTTCACGTCCGCATAATACCTTAATGTTTCCTTAGACAGCCCCGTCATTTTTGAAAACTCACTTACTTTGTACATCTATTGTTTCACCACCTGCAAACCCATCATAAACCATGTTGTGCACCACAGAGTCAACACTGTTTTCTAAAGATAAATGAAATACATTCCTAATTTAAATTTAAAATCATTTATACGTTAACTTGAATAGCTAGAAGAACAGTGTCAAACTTAAATGAAGATTATAGGATTTGTTACTTTTAAGAGATTTACAAAAGTATACCATTTGATACATATACATTTAATTTATTTTTATCTAAAGAGCGGAGGTTTATTGATGAATGAGATTTTTTCAGAAACCGTTACCATTCATGGCAGTGTAAACGATGTTTGGTATTATTTTATCCATCTAGAAGAAAATGCTTCAAAATGGATGAAAGGCATTCCTTTCATTGAAAAAGAAACCAAAGGTGACATAAAAGAAGGAACAAAATTTGTATTCCAAGCTAGAGGAAAAGAACATTCTACCATTCTTACCGAATATGAACCGATGACTAAAGCTACGTTGACCTCTATACAAGGAAATTTTCAGGCTGATTACACGTATATGTTTTTACAAGAGAACGATTTGACGAAAATCACTCTTGTCGCAAAATGTGACACGAAAGGATTTTCAAAGTTATTAACGCCAGTAATTAAATGGGCAATTAAGAAATCGGATGCCGGTCAATTAGAAAACCTAAAACAAGCATTTGAAAATAGATAAAATAAAAAAGTACTTTAAAGGAATGTATAAGGCGTAGGAGAACTATTAAATAAACTGATAAAAAGGTGGATGCTAAAATGAACTTTAAAAATTATGAAGAATTCTGGCCATTTTATCTTTCACAGCATAGCAAGCCATCAACGCGAGCGTGGCACTTTGTCGGTACGTCTTCTGTCTTTCTTTTTATTGTACTTGCGATTTGGAAAAGTCTTTGGTTTTTATTAGCCGCACCCGTTGTAGCATATGGAATCGCTTGGTTCAGTCACTTTTTTATTGAAGGGAACAAACCCGCTACGTTTGGACATCCATTTTGGTCATTGCGTGCTGATTTCCGTATGTATCGCCTGATTCTGTTTGGACAGTTACAGCAAGAGTTACATAAAACAAATCAAAACACCCCTCTCTAAACTAGAGATGGGGTTTATTTTGTGTAAAGCGATAAAAACGAAATTATAAAAAACCCACCGATTCTGGAATCATATCCAGAACAGATGGGTTGTGAGCTATACTTAATATTGTCATTTTATGTGATAAATTTTAGATATTTTTATATTTAATTTTTAACATCTCTTATATCTTAAGTTGTCGTAATTACCACTTATTATAACTGCTTTTGTCATTTTTCGTCGTACTTTAATAATTAATATTTCAACCGATTCAGCTTATTTTAGTAATTTTGCTGTAAAAGATCAGTAAATATAAATGCAATATAAAGTGTTAGTAAGGTAATTACTATTACTTTAGCTTTTCCCATAAATAATATGGAAAATCGTAATTCGCTAATTTATTACTAAAATGTCCTGGAACGTTGATATAAAAAAATAGCATACCAATTAAATTGGTATGCTTATTTAAGCTATAATTTTAAATTCTCTCCCTCAGAAGAGAACCCATTAATTTAGTCTATTTTACTTTTTCTTCTCGTATCCTTTTCCTATTACTGTCTTTTTGTCTTTAGCAACATATACCACAAGTTTTCCTGTAGAATCGTCTTCGGTATGGTTAAAAGTTACTGTATAAATCGTTTTACCGATTAATTTTTCGCCTAATTTTTGACCTAATTCTTCACTAACAGTTATTTCTTTGACTACGGAGTCTTTAGGAGATACTGGAATTTTATTTTGCTCTTCATTTGTTAAGTAATTAAAAGCAATCATTTCTATCGGCAACTTATCATTTTTAAATAAATTACACCCAGTAATAAGAAAAGTAAGACATATAACAATAGAAATTTTAATTTTCATCTTCAAATTACTACTCCTTTTTAATCGATTAGTTAATTAAGTTACTCCACAATCCTGCACGTTTGCTGAATAAGTTCAATAAAAAAGTGCATTTCACCTTCTTTAAGAAATGCACCTGTTTGCTGAAAAAGTAACCTTGTAGTAAGAGTTGAATTTTATAGAATATCTTCTACATTCGGGCGCGATTATTGAAGAAAATTATTATTTTTAAATGACTGTATTGCTAAAGTATTCTTATTTATCAACTTTATAAAACCCCCATCCAAAACAGGAGGGGGGTATATGTATTGGAATTATTAAACTTAAACAACTTATAACCTTGACAATTCCTTATTGCGGGTGGTGACAGCTTCGCTGATCCTACCACGTTGGGGAAGTCTACAATTTGTCAGCCGAGTTTTCCGGAAGTTTACACTCACTCTCTGTGCAATGACCTACGGGGACGATCAACCGACGTTCAGCCACAAAATCATAACAGATTTGACCTAAACCTAATGCAATCAGTAAATACAAGAACGGAAGAAGAGGCATTAATATCGGTATTCGTTGAAATATTGTTTTGATACCGTATATTCCAATTGTTATTTTACCAGTTGATAAATTTTTAACATGCATTCTTTGATTTAAAGCATCAATATCAATGCCATTCACTTCATTATTCCTGAAATCAACGAATGATAACTTTTTTATCCAATCTAGTTGTTGGAGTTTGGCTTGCACACTGCAACAAAATGGACAATTTCCATCAAAGTAAACTTCAACTTTATGATGCATCACATATCTCCCACTTTTATTCGGTAGTTTATTCACATCATTATTATTTACGATACAAAGATTTGTTGCGCATCACTAGTGTTGCATTAAAGTCGTTTGGATATAGTTTTCGAATTATTGTGCCGCGCCGCATTGCAGGCATCTCAAGAGTCCTGTGAGGAAAAAGTCGGTGGACACGGAGGTGCAATACCATGTTTCAGTGAAAATGACTTGCAGACTATTGATTTGTCACTAAGAAATTCTCTCTTCGCGAGAAAGTGATTGTCCATATTTTTTGGGTAACAACACGCACTGTAGGAATACGCCAAGAAAAGCAAGTACCACAAAAAACGACCAAGATAAGGAAATATTCCTTGTTAATAAGTATCCTACAATGACGGGACCAATTGCGTTACTAATTCCAAAGAGTAGCTGATAATTAGAAATACTTTGCCCTCTTTTCTCAGCCGGACCAATTTCCCCCACAATCGTTGCAGACGCTGGATAAAAAAGTTGTTCTCCACAACTAAAAAAAAGAATTCCAACAAATAGAAGTGGAATAAAAAAGTTCAAGTGTTCAGATCCTAAAAGCGCACTTCCTAAGAAAATGATATATGAGAAGCCTAAAACAACCGAACCGACGATCATTTTATTCATATCACTTAAGCGACGTGTAAAAAATAACAGAGGGATCTGAAGGACTAGAACGGCCAGGCTATTTACTGTAAATAACACACCGGCAATCCAGCTAAGGTCCGGACTTATCTCCTTTGTAAATGCTGGCAATGTGAATACTAATGCAACGTACATAAAGGTAATTGGTGCAACTGCTACCAAAAAACGCATTAAGTTTGGGTCGAATGAAAAACGAATCGCAAAAGCTTTTTTGGAAGTCGGTTCTTTTTTTACCTTTGGTTGATTGCGCAATGGAATTTTTGCAATTAAAACGGCTGCAATAAGAAAACTGATTGCATCAATGAATATTAAGGTCTTATAAGCAAATGGTGTATTGAATACTGCAATGATACCTGTACCTATGAGCATACCTAAAGAATTCCCTAAATTTCGTAAACTTCGAGAACTCCCAAACCACATAGTTCTACTCTCACTGGGCACAAGTTGTGTGATGATCGCTTGGTTCGCAACTGGCCACGCACGTTGTCCCCAGATAACAATGGTCATTGCGATTGTCACTCCCCAAATATTATGGAATATCAAATATCCTAGAGTTCCAATCCCTCGAAACAAAAAACTTGCAAGAGCAGCAGGCTTTGTACCTAATCGATCCACGATCATACCACAGACAGGAATGGCAAGTATTCCAGCAAATGCACTGATTGATAGCATTTGACCCACTTGTTCCAACGAAAGGCCACTCGTTTCTAGAAAAAAAAGAACTAAAAATGGCATGGTTAACCCTGTGCCGAATGAATCTAGAAACAATGCCCCTAGAAATGGCCCACTCCAAGGTTGGGATTGAACTACTTTCTTTATTGTCGAATACTGAAACCAAGAACTTTTAATGTTATTTCCTCCCTACCCTAGTACCTTTTGCTCAGAAGTAGAAGCAAGAGCTTTTGGAAGGACAATTTTAAAATCTGTCGGTACGTTCTCACTTAGCTCGATACCCGCGCGAGCATATGGACCTATTTCATCTTTTTGTCCCGCTCCTGTCACATACATGGGCACTTCATGTATGCCATCAATACCTAGTTTTGATTCAACTAAACTCTCCTTAAAAGCTCCCGTCATGAATACGCCTAATTTGTGCGCTGTTCCCGTTAACAAAAAGTTTTGAGCGTAGTGAGTAGTTTCATAATGCATAAGTCGATAAATGCGTGCGCCTTTGTATTTCCATTTAAGTCGATCTATAACACTTGTATAAAAAATTGTAACGGATGCATCAAGAAAGTAGTCTTGGCCATACAATGCTTCATTTAAAAAAGATTTAACATCCTCCTCTTTTGAAATAAGATGCAGGGCGTGGTGTTTTTGACAATAATGATAAATTCCTCTTTCCAGACCTTCGCAATTATTTATGACCGGATATAATTCCGTTGCATGACGACCTCCTGGCGAAGGAGCAACCTTCTTTGCAACTTGTCCAAAGAACCGAGTCGAATTTTTGAAGAGGATTCCGCCTGTATAATACAGAAGATCGGAAAGTTCTTGAAGCTTAATTGATTCCTGCAAAAAGTTTCGATAGGATCTTCTAAGTGTTAATGCATCGGAAAGTGTCATGTTTGACAAGTTGCTAGGCTTAGGCAAAGTGATTTTTGATTTTTCACAGTTACATTTGTATGTGGGAGGATGTGGCTCGGAAGACTTCATAAATTCCTCACCCAGTTCATCAGCCGACTTATATTTGGCATCACGACTTTCCAGATGGACAAACCAAGTGGATTCTCCCCAATCTGCCCACTCCCTAACTATTTCCGTGGTTTTTGATTGTTTTTGTTCGTTCACAGAAATGAGAACACCGACATCAATCAACTTATTAACTATAGCTCGTATTGTTTTTTTGGAAATGTTTTTTTCTAGCCTAGGTAAAGTCTCTTCTCTGTTTCCTGTGAATGCAGAGACAACACACATGACTTTCGAGTCAATTTCGAAACGACGATGTTGAGAAGGTAACCTCAAATGAGGCTTCTTATTGACGTAAGTAATAATCAAGTCTGATGCAAGTATGTATTCATGGATATCTTCCATTAATTTCTCTTCCCCCTTTCTTTAACTATGCTCTCCTATAGGGAGACAGATCTCTATTCCTTCAGGTAGTACTTGTGCATATTCAATATCTGATCGCTTATTCTCATCGGGCACAATATGGCCGATACCAGAGACGTACATCGCAACTTCCCGAATCCCACAAACACCCAATTTCTCTTCTATCACACTATCCTTGAATGCTGCAGTAACAAAACCACCCAAATCAAGAGCAGAGCAGGTAAGTAAAAAGTTTTGCGCGTAATGGCCTGTTTCTAGATGCATGAGCCGATAGACTCTACTGGTCTTATATTTCCACTTTAAACGATCTAAAACACTTGTGTAAAAAACTGTAACTGCGGCATTCAGGAAATAGTCTTGCCCATATAAGACTTCGTTTAGAAATGGCTTCACGACTTCCTCTGCCTCTATAAGATGCAAAGCGTGGTGTTTTTGACAGTAATGGTACACACCGCTTCGTAAACCTTCACATGCATTCACAACCGGATAAAGCTCTGTTGAATGACGTCCACCCGGAGAGGGAGAGGGCTTTTTGGCTACGATTCCATAGGAGTGTGTGTCATTTGTGAAAAGAATCCCACCAGAGTAAAACAGAACATCGGCTAAATTTTGTAGTGAAATTGGCTCTTCAGAAAATCGTCGGCAGGTTCTCCGTTGCATAAAAGAGTTGACCAAAGTTTGATCTAAAAGTTTGCTGGGAGTCGGTAGTTTGATGCTAGATGAAGTGCAGTTGCACTTGAAATATTGTGGTGGAGGAGATGACATTTTTCTGAATTTATCAACATTTTGTAAGCGACCTTCTTCAGTGGTTTCAAATTTTGTATCTTTTGTTTGCAAATGAAGGAACCAAGATGATTCATCCCAATCTTGCCATTCAGTTACGATTTGCTCAGTAGCCAGATTATCTTCAGTTTCCTTGTCAATAAGAATTCCATTTTTGACCAAGTGATCGATAATACTGGTTACCATTGATTCTGAAAAAATCGGTTGCAAGCTTGTGTCTTCACTCGAAAACATGGAGATAATCTCGCATACCTTCCAATCAACTTTAAAAGTGCGTTTTACAGACGGCAGAAGCAATTGCGGTTGTCCATCTGGATAAGTGATGACTAAATCAGGTGCTAAATAATAACGGTGCAATCGTGACATTTTCTCAAACCCTTTCCAAGCAGGAATAGTAGTAAGAACCACCTGATTGTGGTTCAGGTGGTTCGGTTCCGCTCATGCCAATCCTCAGTCGGACGGGTGCATAATAACGTTCAGTTCTTTCTGTTCGTCAAAAACAAATGTCTCTTCTTTTACTGTATTAGCCAATTTACCCACCTCCTTACATTACTGGTACCTATATTAACTAGGTGTTAATATTAAGTCAAGATGTAATTTATTGTAATTTATTGTGATTTATTGTAATTTTTCAAAAAACATTGTAGTATTAATTTAAGATAATTTGTAATTTTCTATTAAATTTCTGTAGAAATCTGTAACCGAAGCCGACTTCATAGTTTATTTTGTCCGGCAAGAATTAGTCTAGGTATGTCGAGTAATTGGAGGAACATCCATGATAAATCTGGTTCGAATGAAAGAAGAACAATATAAAAGGTTCTTCGAGGAGACAGTCAGAGAGTATGCCGAAGAAAATGTAAAGGAAGGCAGATGGACACCATCAGAATCGATTGAACGAGCAATCAAAGAAACAAATGAACTATTACCTAAAGGGATTCAAACGAATGGTCATTTTCTGTGTTCATTGCATCACGAAGTAGTAGGTGCAATAGGCACGGTTTGGTATGCAGTCAAAGAAAACAAGGGTGAGAAATCAGCTTTTATTTACAGCATTCAGATATACGAAGAATTTCAAGGCAAGGGATATGGAGAGCAGGCACTTATTGCATTTGAAACTGACCTTGCCTCGATGAATGTAAGTTCAATCGGGTTACATGTTTTCGGGCACAACAAACGTGCATATCAGTTATATACGAAGATGGGGTATATTCCAACAAGCATTAAGATGAAAAAACATCTCAGAAGCAAGTGAAAACTAAACTCGTATTATACTTGAACGATAGCAAGTCAGGAACAATCATTAGACTATTAAGTAGTCTTCCGAACTTTAAATTATAATCCATATGATTAGGCACTTAAAAATGCCTTTCTTTTAATGGGTCCAGGAATTATCGACACTATGACAATGGTGAGAATTTATCCTTGAGAGGGGTATGACGATGAATATGGTCACGCAATGGTGGCTGTTCGAGATGGCACCGGTGTCCGGGGTGCTTCGGGCGGTCTTCTATACTGGCTTGCTGGTGTTGTGTTATGTCGACTTCCCGTCGCCGCTGCAGGCGGCAAAGATTATAGGCAGCACCCAGCGAGCCTTTTACACACCGGTCTTGGCATTGCGGCTACTGGGCCTCCGCTGGGTTAGTCCACACGTGCTGTCGGTTGTGACTAAACTGACGATCGCAATGTGGATTGCGGCCGCGGCCGGGTTCGTCCAGCCGGTCACTGGGGTACTGACGTTCCTGGGTTTCGCGTTCCTGCATATGGTCAATGCTGGTGCGCTAGGCGCCCATCACTCGAAGCACTCAGCGCTGTACGCGTTGCTGGCCCTGTGCTTCTCGGTGTCATACGACTTCTCGCTGGACGGTCTACTCGCCAAGTACGTGAACTGGCCGCTGCTGGTGCCCGATCAATCGGCGTTCACTTCGGGGTTCGCCCCGCTATTGCTGCTATTATTCCTGTCCTACACGATTTTCGCCGGCGGAGTGTCCAAGCTCCTCTACGGTGGCCTCGGGTGGTTAAATGGTGACGCATTGCGGTTCTATATCAAGTACTCGCCGTCCCTCTGGCCCTTCATGACCCGACTACTGGTGAATAGCCCGGTGTTGTGCCGGGTGTTAGCGTCTCTGACCGTGCTGATCGAACTGTCGGCCCCTGTCGCGATCTTCGTTTCCTCGTGGCGGGTTCCGTTGATCGTATGCTGGATTTGGCTGCACGTAGGCATCCTGTGCGTGATGCGTCCCAAGTACTGGGTGCAAATGTGGTGCTACCTCCTTCTGATTGTACCAAGCCTAACCGACCATGCGAGCATCGCCTCTAATGTTCCCTTGGGGGGGGCGTTCACCGCCGTGGGACTACTCGCAGGCGTGGTCCTGATCACGGTACTGATACGACAGTCCGAGGAGTGGCCGTTCACCTCAGTGCCGATGTACTCTAATGGTCTTACGAAAAACGCTGTGCGAGCACCCGCCGAGTCCGAACTGTACGATCGCGCCGTACGTGCTCACCGAGGCCAGCACCGGGCGTGGCAACGGGCGTGGTTGCCTGTAGAGGTCATGGAGGACATCCTGGTTCGATCGACCAATGATGGCAAGCGGCACCGTCTGTTCCAACTAATACTCGAGAACAAGGTGGCCAAGTTTGTCCGCTGGCCCCAATACACCAAGGTGGTGCGCGCTACAGCGATCGCCGATCTGGCAGCCAAATCGGCGGACCGTGTTGAATTAGGTGTGTGTGGCCCGGACTACCAAGCGACCCTCCTGCTGCAAGAGGTCGCATTGATCCTCAAGAACGTGCTGCCGGACTGGGAGCGGTATGACCGCATAGAACTAGTGTGTCGCACCGACTCTGGTAGTGTAGTAATTGCCTCGGTGCCGCTGGGAACGCAGGAAGTTCGAGGATCTAGCGCCCCGCAACAAAGATCCGAAAGCATGCGATGAGAGCGATACGGTAAACCGTATCACAAATAGTGGTAAAGCGGATAATAAAATTGAATGTTGAGGTAACAATATTAAGAGCTTGAACTTATGTATTCGTCACAAGTGGATAGAAGGGAAAAGCCTAGTATAATAGGGGGAAAATGGGTAACCCTCTCGATGGTAAATAGGGTTACTCATTTTGCGTTTAGTTAAACTTAATCAAAATCTAGGTTTATTCGACATAAATCGAGAGCTCCATTGTTTAATCTTTTTCATTTTTCATTGGTGTAACGGCTTATAGTATTAGATGGCTCAGAGGAATTAAATATAAATTTGCCTTTATCAAAACTTTTAAATTTACTTATACTTCTTCGCCTATTTTAGAAAGGCTTTGCATTTATTGTTTCAAGCAATTTTTGATTTCTGTATCAACAAAAACTCTAAGTTCAGGATATCTACGTAAATAATCCACACCTAATTGAGCTTCCTTATTAATTCTTGAATAAGCCAGTTTGAAGTTACCTTCGTTTATAATTTTTGAAATTGCTACTTTGTATTTTATTTTATACTCATTTAGCATATTAGTATGTAATATTTCATTAGTCATTTTAAAATTTGTTTTAATTAAATCACATATGTCAGGATGGTTTTTCTTCAGGGTACTGTGAGTTGTACCTAAGAGTTTAAAAAGCACTCTGCTATTAGGTCTAATATTATCCTCAATACAATGCTTAATATATTCATTTATTATTTTTTTAAACTTCGCCTTTTCTTTTAATAGGTGTTCTCTTTTTTGTTGGTTTATTGCATTTACTACTATTTCATTTAACCCATATTTTCTTAACGTTTTTACATTAATATCTATTCCCTGGGCAACCATTTCCAAAGTTAAGAGCCGGTTTTTCTTTAATATATCATCGAGAAATGATTCTACTCTTTTTTTCAAAATTATTTTCAGCTCTTTATCTTTATTTATTTTCCTATCGCGTTTAAGATCAAAAAAAAGATACCGTTGAATTTCAGTAGTATGATAAACGAAAAAAAAATTAATATCATTCCAACCGTACTGTTCCCTTGCCATTGATCTTAAACACAGAACAGATTTAGTTTTTAGAATTAGCTTTTTTAATTGCATTTGTTTTTGATTTAAATTTTTTTTGATATCGTTTGCTTCCATGATATTTATTAGTGAATGATTTAATAAGTATCCAAGAAGAAAGTTCATTCTAAAATCACTTAGTAAGTTATTACATTTATAAAAATCATCTAGTTTTTTAATACCATAAAGGTTTTGTGAATAAACTTTATAGTCTTGAATTATTTTATCAATGTTTTCCCAATTATTATTTTTTTTATTATAACCATACGTTAAATTACATTTTTCACATATAGTTACACGTTTATATTTTAGTACTCTACCCATCTCTGCCTTTTTTAAAGTTCCTTTTTTATTAAATCCTTCACACCATGGAGCTAAACAATCTCCTGATTCATCAAAAGTTATCCCCTTAATTTTCTCGATAAAACTTGAAGGTACTTGCAGCTTATAAAAGTCTTGAAGTTCGACGTTAAAATATCTTAGTGTTCTAAATAAATTTATTGGTGTTAGATTTCGGTTTTTTTTAAACTTGGCTCCTTTCCTTATACTTGCTATTAGGTTGTTATAAAAATCTTGAAAAAAAGGAATTGGTATATATTCTGTTTGTTTTTGTTGATGTATAAAATATATATATTTAATTACTAATGAATCTTCAGTGGAATACCCATTAATTATTGGAGGTTCTATATGTTGGGATAATAAAAATGACCAATCATTGTAAATCCTTTCTTGTTCTCCAATTTTATCAAGTGACAATAAATCTTCCATATTTACATTAATAATGGGGTTTTTACATTGTCCACAAATGTGATTTAGCATTAAATCTTTTTCATTGTATTGAAATTCTAAACCGCATTTTCCACAGCTTTTCTGCAGCTTTACTAAATGTTCGTTACATATATCAATTTCTTTCACTTGCCAAATCAACTTAAAATATTTATCTTTACTTATACAAAGAGGACACACTTTCCTCACATTAGTCTCAAATTCCTTATTTAACATATTTATAAATAGATCGAATTTTGTATGATAAGGAACGATAGTGAGGGATAATAAGCTTTCAATTGATAGACCTGTAAGGTTAGCTAACATTTCGATATTATAATTATTTTTTATAGATAAATCTAAGTTGATAATTGTATACCGTTTTTTTCCAGGTAATACAACAGTATTTGCTAGGTTAATTAAATTTGTTTTATTCTCATTTGTTAATCTATATAAATAACTTGTTAAGCTTTCTCCTACCTTAGGTTTTATTCTAATAGTAAACATTTGACCTTCCTTTATGACTTCAATTATACAAATGCTGACGGGCATGTTTTTGAGTATCTAACTTGTACGAAATATAGTCTGTAAGTTCCGGATTTTTTCTCCATAGAATAGTCCTGTTAAAATTAATGTGTTGATACAAACTTTTTGAAGTGATTTCTGGTTCTGGGATTGTCTCAAAATATCTATCTACCTTCCCGTATATTTCTTCTTTTAACTTTTCCAATCGATATTTTTTTTGTTTAACTTTGTATTTTTTAATAATCTCATTAAATCCCCAATTCCTGATCGTCTCAGCACACACATTTAATTCCTTACAAGTATTTAATAATGTAATATCGCTATTTAACTCATACATTTTATTTAACAGATTAATCAAAGTTTCTTTTCTATCCCTGTCTTTTTCATTTATATTTTCTTTTGGTTTTTCATATTCAAAAGATGATCTAATGGTATCAATATGATATCGATATGTTAGAAATTCATCATAACTACTCCAACATTTCATTCTCTTTATATCTTTAATCTTGCCCCCATTACCCACTTCTTTTATAAACATTTCTAACTGGTTTTTTTTAATTTCTACAGAGGGTATCGGGTCACAAATAAGAGGAATCCTAGTTCGAAAAAATGCCAATACTCTTCTCAACTTTTCATTTGTAAGATTAAGTAGACTACTTAGCTGAGTAAAGCTGTACTCTTTATTGGGAACCACTATAATTTTTTTATATATATTTATGAAATTTGTTCGTTCTACAAGATCATTCATCTCGTTAACGGCGTATTCACATCCACATGAAGAACAAAACATATAGTATTTAAGAACTTCACCATTTGTTTGTCTTCTCAATGAAACTCCTGTCTTAACCAGCGAACCTTCCTTCTGATAAAAGTTACACCATGGAGCAAGACATTGCTGCTTTCTATATTTAGGAATCTTTTCACACAGTATAGTGTTGATGAACTCTTTAGGTACTTTCATATTGAAAAATTCTATTAAAGGAATGTTATGTGAATAAAGAATATCTATAATTGTTTGAAGATGAACAATTCTTTTCTGACTTAACGAACTTCTACTAACTTGTAATAAGTTTGCTAATTTATTCTTTGAAATCTTATTTTTAATATTTGTGCGATTAAATTTTGTTTCAAATCCATTCATTATAAATAAAAGCTTGAAAGCTACTTCTTCAGGACTTAAATAAATTAATTGTTCATCAAGCAGCACCTTAAAAAAGTAATATATCCACTTTTGCTTTTCTATGTTTGTCTCTATTAGGTCCATTTTTTGTTTTGATAAATCCGCATTACAATTTGGACAAAATCCAATTTTATGAACTACTCTTTTATCAATTGAACAATCACATTTATCACAACGATCGTTTAAAGCTATTTTATGTTTTAAACAAATTTTCAAGTTATTTATCTCCCAAAGTAGGCGATAATACTTTTGCTCTTTAAGGCACATAGGACAAAATTTTAAGGTGTCTGTGAAAATATTAGAAAAAAACCTTGAGTGAGTTAAATCATTATTTGGAGTGAAATGTACTAATCCATAATAAAATGTCATCTTTAATGGATCACTACTTTGCCTACTAAACGTTTTCCATTTTTCAATTTCAATCATTTTTGTGGGATTAATATTAATTATCCCTAGTTCACTTGCTTGTATGTTTTTAACCACACCCACATCATTATTTAAAAAAGATATGAGGTTAATATGATTACCCTTAGAAACTCTCATCAAATAACTTAAAAGTGATTCATCTGAAAAGGGATTAACCTTTATAGGTAACTCAAACAAAATTACCACTCTCCGTTTGTTTTTTATTAATTCTTTCCAAACAAACGGAGAAGATTTCCTAATAAGTTAAATTATCATCAAACTTATCTCCCTGAATTATTTCAAATGCTTCTTTTATTACTTTCGGACTTAACCTAAAGTGTGATATATCATGACACTCTTCATTAAAAAGTCCTAGCATATCGTACGCTTCTTGGATTATAGGAATCAAGAACCCTAGTTTACCTTTACAAAATAAATGTAGTAGTTGTGGATACTTCAAGTTCAAATCTCCAAGTCCAATTTTTTGGGGTGGCGCCAAATGTGTCTCTATTTCTTCTAATAGTCTACAAAACTCTTCGTCACACTTCTCAAAACGATTTAATGATTTAGGTCTATATCTTGACTTGTATTGGTCATCTAATTCTCTTAACTTTATTGCTTCAGGAGTTCCCATAAGAACAAGAGTAACCTTTGTTTTATTGGCCATCTGTTTAATTGTATCCATGGCTTTACTAGCGTTAAATCCTGACGTCAAAATATTATTCACTTCATCAATAATTACCATCTTTACTTCTTGTCTTTTCATTAAATAATATGCCCTGGTTTTTAAATCATTTATTTTAGGTGCTCCTTTTAATCTAGGCGATCCCAAAGCATCTAATAACTCATGATAAAATTCCATGAGCGTAAAAGGATGTGGAGTTTCCATATAGATTACATGTTTTACTGTTATTTCTGTTTCGTCAGATTCAGTAATAACATACTCTGGATATTTTTTTAGATATATCTCAGCCAGTTTTGTCTTACCAATATTAGATGGGCCTGTAACAAATAAATGCCTTGTCTTTCCTGGTCTTTTAATATGAGAGTCCATTATTTTAAAAATTGACTCCATCTGTGGGTGCAACACTTGGATATTCTTTACTCTTTGGACAAACTCTTTGTGGGGATTCATGAAACTTTCCTCCATATCCATATATTTATTTACTCATTCATTAGTTGATCTTCGTATGCTTTCATAGCTTCTTCCAATAATAAATCAATAGATGCTTCTTCCTTGGTTGAAATGTTAATTGTTGTTGGTATCTTTACATCAATGTCTAGATTCATTCTTTTGGCTTGTTGCCTAACGCCACGATTACGTTTATATTTTTTATTTATTACTTCTTGTAGAGCTGCCTTCGCATATAAGAGATCTTCTTCAGAGACTATTTTATTTCTCTTGATACGACCTTCTTCTGCTAATGAATTAAGTAAAAGTTTGTATGTATATTGATTTATACCCTTCAATACATCAGCAGAAGGAGAATAGCAAAATACCTTTACATACTCACTAGATTCAGGAAGTTGAATATAAATATAAGAAATATCATCAATATCATATTTCACTTTATATTTAATCTCTCTCTTATTAATCAATAGAGACAAATCACTTTTTCTATATAAACGGTTGTCTAATCTAACTCCATCTCTTGTGTATGGTTTTAAAACTGTCGGTAACAATTCAATTTTAAATACTTCCGTCTCATCTTCTGGTACAAATTCTGGATACCCGCTTAGCTGTAACCCCTCATAATAGCGGACTATAGGTGTATTAGATTCTAGAGGAAGACCTCTATGTTCCTCAAAATGATAAACATCTGTAATGTATCTTGTTAATATTTCAGTGATATCCTCTAATGTTAGAAGTGCATTTGATTCAGCGTCATACTCGCCTAAGTCCTGAACATTACTTTTTCTAGTACCTTTTAATTGATGGATTAATTTCATATTTATTGTTCTAAAAAATCTTTCGATTGTACCACCATATCTAGGGGTTGCAATTGGTCTAAAACGTATATTTGATTTAAGCACTTCATCTACTATTCTTTTAACCTCTGCATTATTAAATTCTGTACCATTATCAAATACTATACTTTGGGGAATTCCAAATAAATCCCATTCTTTTAAAGTATTATATTTCTCTTTTGTACCCTTAAAAAGAACCCCTTGTTGAATTGCTTTCCTTACTTTATTTGCAGATGGTGGCTCAAAAGAAATATGTAAGCACCATACCATTCTTGTATAAAGATCAATACCTAAAGTGATCCAAGGTCGTCCAGTCACATTTCCTTTTTCATCTAATACATCTATATCTAACTGAGTATGATCAATTTCTACTACATGGAGTGGAAATAAAGCTTCTTCATTTGCATATCCTCTTATTACGTCCTCGTATTTTTGTCCAGCTTTTGTTCCATATCTCATTCTTTCAACTATTTTAGAAGGAATTCTGTCCAAAAGTTTATAAATTGTAATTTCTTTAGGAATTTTAAGCTTCATTTTTAAACATTGAATTGCAATTAAATCATATATTTTTCTTTTGCTAATTTTATGTGTGTTTAGATACTCCTTTTCAATTACAGATTTAATAATAGAGACATATTTTTCGTCGAGACGTGTATGAAGAGTATGTATGATAAAGTCTGGTTTATTAGGATGACAGAGTTGAATCACTTTGTTATCCGTACGATATTTATACCCTTCACCCCCTTTGGGTATTAAACCTTCCTCACCTTTATTTGGTTTTATCTCATCCATCTTTTTATAATTTGATAAATACCGCTGAATAGTCCTTTTTGAAATTTCAAAATGGTATTCTAATTTTGTAAGCAGCTGTTCTTGATTCAAGCGTTCAACATTATCGTTTTCATCTAACAAATGTTTATAATTTTTTATAAACTCTACATATGCTGTAAAATCACCAGACTTTAACTTTTCAAATACTAATAAGGGACGGATAATTAAGAACCGTTTAGATACTTTTTCTCTTTTGTTTTCATTAAGGGTATCTAAAATAGAATAATAACTCTCATTATCTTTTTCGATAGTATTCAAAATATGATTGCTAGGGATAAAAGAATCATTCGTTATTAAATCATAGTAATTAATAATTATGGGGTCAGTCTTACCATCCTTTTGAAATATGGTAATATTGGGAGGATTTAGAGCGTGTATAATGAACTTGAGACCGGAATATTCGATTTCTGAATTAATTTTCAAACTCGTAATTTTCACTATATCTATTCTCCTCTAAAATATTTAGTTGCTCTATAATTGATCCAATCGCAACTTCACTTTCCCTATTAATATTCTTTTTTAGATCCACCCAAAGAGACCCATTTGCTATTAGATAGTATATAGCAGGTAATACCATTAATTTTTCATGGCTATCTTCTAACATATTTAGTAAATTTTCTATTGTTATCACACCTTCGGAATTTACTTTGCTAATGATGTCGCCTACAAGACTCTTAAAATAGCTTCTTTCTTTACGATTACTGTGTAAAAACTTTATATTTTTCATAATGACTTTAGGGATGTTTACAATATCAACAACTTTATAGTTCCAATTTTGTTTTGCGGAATACAGTTCACAGTATTTATTAATTAACACTTGTCTTTTATCTTCCAAAATTTCATATTTAACCTGAAATAACGTTGGATATGTTTGATCTTCCCATCTTACTAAAACATCCGGAACATGTAGCCAAAACCCACTTTCTCCCTCTTTGTTTTTTGTTGGAATTTTAATCTCTACTGGCTGAGGATAAAAAGCTTGAACATTGGGATTTAAGTCTAGAAAAAAATAAAAATAACATTCACTTAAAGATTCATAGTGAATAACGTTTTTCATTTTACTACTATAAAACGACCCAACAATGTGGGGGACACTTCTACTTTGTTTGTTATTCACTTTCCGAACGGGAGGATAACTTGAATTTTTCATCCTTTAACTCCTTTATCATTATAGTTATATCTATATTATGTATAGATTTATCTATATTATTCAATGTGTAAAAAGTAATAATTCTTTATAGCACAAAGTCCCTACTCTAACTATTGATAAAATTTACTGATAATATAAAAACAGCTATAATTTTTAATATATTTAACACCTGTAGGAGTTAAATATAGGGGCGATTAAAAAAGTTTGAGAAAGGGTGTTTGTATGTGCGATATCGCACTACGCTATAAGGAATTAAGGGAGGTGAATAAACTCAATCAAAAAGAGTTTGCTTTTAAGATTGGTATTAAACAGAGTTCTCTTAGTGATATTGAAAAAGGTAAAACTAGGCCTTCTGTTGATACAGTAATATCTACTAGTATTACTTTCAGCGTATCAACAGATTGGATACTTTTAGGGGACCAAAGTAAACTCATTGATAATAAGAATAAAAAATTATTGACTACATTTAACCAATTGCCTATTAAAGATCAAGAAGAAGTACAAAAAATTATCGATATTAAAATACAAAACACCTAGTAAAAAATCTCGCGTATTAGCGAGATTTTTTACTAGGTGTTTTATTCTAATTTTTAAACTCCTAATTTTTTACAAGGATTGTTTTATTTTTTGTCGAAATATAGAAAAAAGGAGGATAATGATGAAATATTTCGTTTTATATACTGTTAATGCAAATATTGTTGATGAATGTTATTTAAAAGGGCAATCAACAGATTATGTGAAAAAGTGTATAGATAAATATTCTAACGGGTTTTTATCTACTAATAAATGGACATTGATTACCTCAAATATTGATTATGGTTTTTTAAGGGAAATTGATCACAAGGAATTACCGTTATTATCAAAAAAGGATTTTGCTATAATTGACGAACTAAATAGTTATAACTTTTAGAATGTTGGCTTGTAAATCGTTATTTATTTTTAAAAAACAAACGACATTTTTAAAGTCGTTTGTTTTTAATAAACTTAAAACACGTTCACCGTTATTAAAAGTTTTATGGTTTATCTGGACTTTTAAACGGTCCAAAAGAACTTCCCTTTACTGAAATTAAGTTTGATACCCCGAATGTGGAAGGGTTTAGGATACGTACAGTTGTTAACTTGACGCCAAGCCGAAAACCCTGTTTAAAGCTGTCCTGGGTAATGATTAGAAGCAGAGAAAGAAGGGAATAGCTATCATTTTTTATAAGCCAATTATTAAATGGCTTTCAGTTATACCTAACACAACATTCTTGCTTTATGGCAATTCAGGCAAACCAAGCTCTTTTAGAAATTGGTTGTGCTTAGCCTTAGCCTTGCTAATGGTATCTTCTATTGTATCCAAACTCTTTTTTACATCTGCAAGGTCAATAATTTCTTCTTCCGCAGCCGTACTAACATATCTTGAAATGTTTAAGTTGAAATCATTCTTTTCAATTTCTTTCATAGATACACGGCGAGAGTATTTTTTGTCATCTTCTTTTCGATATTGATATGTTTCAACTATTTTGTCGATATGCTCTGGCAATAGGACATTTTGCCGTTTACCTCTGTCGTAGTACTCACTTGCATTAATAAACAGCACGTCATCAAATTTTTTACATTTTTTAAGCACAAGAATACAAACCGGAATACCTGTTGAAAAAAACAGGTTAGCAGGCAAACCTATAATCGTGTCAATATTCCCATCCTTGAGTAGCTTTGTTCTGATTTTCTCCTCTGTTCCAGCACGGAACAGAACACCATGAGGCAAGATAATTGCCATTGTTCCCTCATCACTTAAAAAGTGAAACCCATGAAGTAAAAATGCAAAGTCGGCTGCTGATTTTGGTGCAAGGCCGTAGCTTTTAAAGCGGAAATCCTCTGCCAGAGTATCGTTAGGCGCCCAGCGGTAGCTGAAAGGCGGATTGGCTACTACTGCATCACATTCCAACTTTTTTGCTGGGTTCATCTCAGTGAGAATGTCCCAATCATTTAGCAGTGAATCTCCGTGAAATATTTTAAACTCGGAATCTTTAAGCCCATGTAGAAGCATATTCATACGAGCAAGATTGTAAGTTGTTATATTTTTTTCCTGTCCGTATATCTGACCAATACTATTAGCACCAAGCTGCTTCCTAACATTAATAAGAAGCGAGCCGGAACCGCACGCAAAGTCAAGTACGTTTTTGAGTTGCCTCTTTTTACCTGTGCTTGGGTCTTGGCTATCAAGTGTGACTATTCGAGAAAGGATGGTTGAAATTTGCTGGGGCGTATAAAACTCTCCTGCTTTTTTACCTGAGCCCGCCGCAAATTGCCCAATTAAGTATTCATACGCATCACCCAAAAGGTCACTTTCATTAGGGAACTCCGATAATCCATCTGCAATAGCAGTTATTATTGAGCACAGCGTTGTATTGCGTAATTCATAATTCTTTCCAAGTTTGTCAGAGTCGAGGTTAACCTCAGAAAATAATCCGCGAAACGTGCTATCAAAGGATTCGTTTTCTATAAATTTGAAGCCTGCTTGCAAGTTTTTCAAAAGATACTTATTTTGTGTGCGAGCCAATTCATATATATTACCCCAGAGATAGTGTGGTTTAATTACAAAATGAACCTTACGTCGCATTTGCTTTTCAAACGTAGCCACTTGATCTAAATTGTTGATATACCACACAACAAGTGGGGTCAACTTTTTGCTTTCCAACAACACCTCATGTTCTTCAATTATTGTGTTTTTTTCCTTGCTATCCAATTGCTGTTTATTGAAATAGTCTGTTATCTGTTCTTTCAATGCGTTAATAACATCATCCTGATTGGCAGCAACTGTGATTTTTTTTATTTCTTCTTCACATTGTAAATAATCGCTGCCAAGTTCTTTCTTTGCCGCCTCTTCATAATTATCTGAAAGATAGCGCAGGAAGAGGAAAGACAGCATATAATCACGGAAGTCATCAGCATTCATGGACCCGCGCAATTTGTCAGCAATTCCCCAAAGTGTTGCGCCTAATTTTTTTTGTTGTGCATTCATTGTTTTGCCCTCTATTCTTCGGTAAATAGTTCAGGGTTAAATCGATATAGTTCCATGTAACCCCTTAAAATTTTTCTAAAAACCTCTTTATTATCTTCAACCATTTCAATGGGCTCAAACAGCGAATAGTTCCCATGGCTTAATATGTTCACATATCTTGCAAATGTGATTCCATCCGGGTCATCTTCATCGCGTTTAATACATTCGGTGAAGTCTTTGAATCCATGAAACGATGCTGCCTTTTCAAGAATGTTTCGCAAAATATTGAAGTGATAAGTATAGAGCCTACCTGTGTTCGCTGCTTCGCTTAGCTCTTTTATTAATGCAACATGGTTAAAAAATGGAGTATCTTTGGTTTCTTGAATGAGGTATTCGTCTGTTTCCTTATTCTTTAATAAGAGATAGTCCTTTCCTTTTGCCTTTTTAAACTCATTATACATTACATTGAAAAACAAAGAATGATGTGAAGATATGACTACTTTAATATCCTCTTGGCTCTTTAACATCTGCGCTAAATGGCTTGCTACTGCAATGGCGTTATTATCATCCAGTGATGAGATGGGATCATCGATATAGATGTGCTTAACCCAACTGTAGGACGGTTCTTGGTCAACAACTAATTGAACAACCGCCAGAAAAAAACACCATACAAATATATTTTCTTCGCCACGAGAAATCTTTATGTTATCTATTTTTTCAGTTCCGTCATTTTTTCTTACTTCCCGTGTAAAACCAATCGTCCAATTTTGGTAATCAATTGAAAAATCAAAATCAGCATACCTACTTAAAAACGGGCGAATACGACTTTCCATTTCAAGCTCTCTTAAGCCATCAAAAAAACGAGAATTTCTATTAATATATAACAGTCTATTGGTGTCTCCCTCTAAGTCGTTATCCCAAGTGAATAAATCTTCTGTGAAAGCATTGTAATATAATGTATCTCGCGTTTTTTCTTCACTTTCAGGAATAGGATGTTTCCCTAAGTCTTTAAACGCTCCTGAAAGTCTTGTTTTGCCTGTACCATTGTATGCAAAAAGAAGAACATACTTCTTGCTATCGAGAACCGTTCTAAAATGGATAGCCAGCGCATTTAAATCAGAAAAAGAAGTTATCGATTGAGAACTCATTCACCCACCTCCTCAATAGATGGGAATAGTCCTTGCATCAAGCCTTTTTTATGAACTTTCAAAGATTCAATTTTTTCTGCCTGTGTGGTTATAAGGGTGTCTAAAGCAGAAAGGCAGTTAGCTATTTTTTCTTGTTCTTTAATATCCAGTGGAATATAGAAGACATATTTTTTCAATTGGGTTCCATTAATTGAATTTATGGTTGCACCCAAATCAGCTTTCACTTGTTTATCATAAGCCCTTGATTGGAGTAGTTGAAACACAAATTTGGAGTACTTCGTTCTAAAAACTGTCATAAACGCGCCATGAGTACACAAAGGCATGTCCTTTGGAATAATCGCATTTTTACCTATCAAAGCTTTCGAACCATTTCGGACACAAATTAATATATCATTTTCAAAAGAAAGATTGGCACCGCTTATATCTGTTCTAACATAAACGTTGTCATCTAATGTGATGACATTGTTCTTAATATTTGATGATCTTAAAACAAGCAAACCATTATCTCTAATATCATCTGGACTGTATGTTAACCCGGAGACAAGCTCACCTAATTGACCAAGAGTCTTTTTTACCCATTCGCCGCTGTCCTTAAAATCCGAGAATCTCCATTCTGGTACGGTCTTATCTTCAGCGGGAAACATCTTTTGCATCAAACCTTTTTTATATGCTTTAAGAGTCGTAAGCTTTTCATCTTCAACGGCAATAAGATCATCAAGCGAAGAAAGGCAGTTGGCTATCTTTTGTTGTTCAGCCTCGGAATGGTAAGGTAAAGGCATCTTCATAAAATCACCATTTGAAATGCTCATACGGTCATGTCTTGCACCAGTATTTGAGACACTTTTTAAATAGGAATGCCAGAGATTTGTTTTAAAATACTGCTCATAAAAATCATTATTAGGATTCTCAAACCTGAACACTGTATATAACGGAGACATGACACCCCTTCCGACTTTATTTTTAGATATCGGGCCAACTGGAGCAGTTACAGATATACGAGGATTATAAACATAGTCCCCTTCATCTATCACAAAATACTTCTCAAGATTATTTTGGTTTGCAACTTCTCTGTCAAAATAATCACTTTGGTCTATAACTCCCTCAACAGCTGAGTTTGTAAGAACGCGATTTATTACTTTATCTTGATTTCTTACTGTTATTTTGCTTACTAAATTACTTAGCGTACTTATTTTCCATTCTCCCGTTGAGCGAAACTCCGGAAACCTTAGCCTCGGCACCAACGTCGTATTCTCTTTTTTATTCATATGCATTCAGCCCCACAATCACACGTCCGCCTGCAAGCTTTTTAAGCAGCGGGATTAAATCGTCCATCAATTCTAGTTCTTTCTTTGTCCTGTCTCTCCAGCCAAGCTCTAGTGACTCTAACAAATCGCTTAGTTTTTCACCGTCAAAAATCATGCGCACTATAATTTCATCTACAAAGGATTGCAACGATGCAGGTTCAATACCGTGTTTGTTTGCAATTGATTCCATTTCTTTTACTGCTTTTTCTCCCTTGAATTTTTGGTATCCAGCTTTTATTGCCTTTTCATCCAACCCTTTTCCAGATTCCAATGTGCTGATATACGCAATAATATCTTCACGTTCTTCCATCATATTTGAATTGGAACAAAGCAAACTAATGAGCTGCTCACGGCTCATTTTTTCTTGTTTAGGCACATCGGGTTGTGTATATCTCGAAATTAGTGACATAATGTAGTCATAATCAATAATGGCAGAGGAAAATAGAACGAACTCAAAATCAAGCTGTTCAATCACCGGATCTTTATCCCTATTATCTTTGCCCTGCTGTGCTTTTAACATTTGGGCAGTTTCAATATAGACACCACGGAACGCACGCAAAGTGTCTTCCGGCAACAGTTCTTCAATTTTCACCGCTTGTTCTTCTTTGATATCTGTATATTGGTCAAGCTGTGTTTTAAGGCGCTGCACTTCCTTAAATTTATTTATAAATTCAGCTCGTGCGGCGTCGCCCTTAAGGTTGCTCACTTGCTCTGGCTTACATTCTAACCCTTGTGATTCCATAATTTTCTCAAGATTGGCAACTGCTTTATCCAGCTTTTCAACCACAACAGGAGCGGGGTCAACAAGCCAAATTTGTTTTGCCCTACTACTGTTTTCTTTTCCAGAGAACAGCGCAATTGCTTCATCTACATCTTTTTCTTGCCCTCTAAAGTCAAGAATATTTCCGTAAGGCTTTGTATCGTTCAAAACACGATTTGTTCTTGAAAATGCTTGAATTAAGCCATGTTGCTTTAAGTTTTTATCAACGAACAAGGTGTTTAGATACTTGGAATCAAATCCTGTTAGAAGCATATCCACCACAATAGTTATATCAATTTTGTTAACATGCGGATAGTCGGAATTAGGGTACTGTTGGTCTTTGATGCGTTTTTGCACATCTTGATAGTATAAATCGAATTCGTTTATGCTGTGATTTGTGCCGTACTGCAAGTTATAGTCATCAATGATGCTTTTAAGTGCAGCCTTTTTCTTCTCGGGCTCTTGTTCGTTATCGGCTTTTTCTTGCTGTAGGTCTTCTTGTAACTGCTTAACATCTTTGTTTCCTTCAGCCGGTGGAGAGAAAACACAGGCAATATTAAGCGGCTTAAAGCTTTCGCCCTCATTCTTTTTACGTTCCTCTTGTAACGACTTGAAGAGCTCAAAATATTCTATTGCATTGTTGATAGAAGCTGTGGCAAAAATCGCATTGTATCGTCTACCATTAGTAACGGTATCGTGTTTTGATAGTATTGCTTCGACAACCGCTTTTTTACTTACAGCGTCAGAGACTTTTGCTGCTTTCTTGAAAACTTCCGGCTTAAAATAATCGATGTGAAAGCGAAGCACATTGCGATCATCAATTGCATTGGTTATGGTATAGGCATGAAGTTCTTTTTCGAAAACGTCTTTTGTTGTGATATAAGAACCGACCGTGCCATCAATTTGCTTATATGTTGCATTTTCTTCAAATATTGGTGTTCCGGTAAATCCGAAAAGCTGGGCTTTTGGGAAAAAGCTTTTAATTGATTCATGATTATCGCCAAACTGTGAGCGATGGCATTCGTCAAAAATAATGGCAATACGTTTATAAGTGAGCTTCGCCAGACGGTCTTTGTAGGTAGGTTCGCCCCTTTTCCTTTTCTCTTGGTTACGCTTGCTATCCTCATTAAGAGCCAGCCCAAGCTTTTGAATTGTGGTAACAATAACTTTGTCACGATAATCATCCGAAGTGAGCCGTTTAACTAAGCTTTCTGTGTTGGTATTCTCTTCAACGCATCCTTCTTGAAATTTATTAAACTCCAATCGAGTTTGTCTATCAAGATCTTTTCTGTCAACGACGAATAAACACTTCTCAATTTCAGGATTATCCTTCAAAAGTGTTGATGTTTTAAACGATGTAAGTGTTTTACCACTTCCGGTAGTATGCCAAATATATCCATTTCCGCGATTCTGATCAATACAGTCCATTATTGCCTTAACAGCGTAAATCTGATAAGGACGCATAACCATCAATTTTTGCTCACTTACCACAAGTACCATGTAACGGCTTATTAGTTGCCCAAGAGTGCATTTTGGCAAAAACTTATCAGAAAAATCATGGAGATGGGTAATTTTGATGTTGTTCTCATCTGCCATTTGATAAATTGGCAAAAAGCGCTCGTCTGCATTAAAACAAAAGTGCTCCTTATGATTGTTGGCAAAATAATATGTATTACTCTCATTGCTCACAATAAAAAGCTGCATAAAGCAAAGCAGCGAGTTTGTATAACCATTGCCGTGGTCGTTTTTATATTCTACAATTTGCTCCATTGCTTTTTTTGGTGTGATTTGCAGTGACTTCAGTTCAACCTGAACAACAGGAACCCCATTGATGAGGATAATAACATCATAACGATGGTTGCTGTTATCCGTGTTAATGCGTAGTTGGTTTATCACTTCAAATTCATTTTTACACCAGTCTTTTATATTAACAAGGGTGTATTGCAGCGGCGTATCATCATCACGCTTGAAGGTGTTAATTTCACGTAAAGTTCTTGATGCAGTGAAGACATCTGCAGTGATAATACTATCTCTAAGGCGTGCAAATTCTGAATCGCTTAACTTCACACGATTCAGTCTTTCAAAATGTTCTTTGAAATTAGCTTCAAGCGCCACCTTATCACGAATATCTTCCCGATATTTGTATTTTAAATCTCGAAGCTTCTCAATAAACTCCATCTCTATTTGCTTTTCAGATTTCATGCCTAATAATCTCCCCATACTATAAAATAGTAAAGCCACAACCCTTTTTTAAACTACGCAACACCTATTTTGTTTCTGTGAGCAACTCAATCAGTTCAGGATTAATGTTTCTATTTTTACAAAGCTCTATTAAAGCATGACGTGCTATTTGATTCGGTTTTGTATGATTATTCTCCCATCGGTTTACTGAAGTAAATCCAACATGAAGCTCACGGGCAAGCCCCTCTTGAGACAAACACAATTCCAAACGCACTTTTTTAATCGCTTCTCTTAACTCCATTTAGCATCACCTCGGTATTATACAGCTAACTATAATATATTATATCATAAGCTATAGCACCGACTTGTCTTAAACTACTGTCACTATTGCCTTCGTAGTTCTGGACGCTCAACCTATAGCTGTGACCATGCCAAGCAAATCAATAAAAGCCCACTCTTTTAAAAAGAGTGGGCTTTTAAAATAGCAATAATTTTTTGATTCACCAGAAAAAGGTCATTAAATACAATAAAACGTCATTATTAATTATTTTTCATGACAACATTAGATATAACTCACATGGGTTTTTATTTCTTAGGCCTATTCTACAGTTACTGATTTGGCAAGGTTACGCGGCTTATCTACGTCACAGTCGCGGTGAAGCGCTGCATAGTAAGAGATGAGCTGCATTGGCAAAACAGATACTAGCGGTGTCAAGTATGGGTGGATTTTAGGAAGTACGATACGATCGTCTTCTTCTTGTAATCCATCCATTGAGATCACACATGTATATGCGCCGCGTGCTGCTACTTCTTTTACGTTTCCGCGGATGCTCAAGTTCACGTGCTCTTGAGTAGCTAATGCAATAACTGGAGTACCTTCTTCAATTAACGCAATCGTACCGTGCTTAAGCTCTCCACCGGCAAATCCTTCAGCCTGGATGTAAGAGATCTCTTTAAGCTTGAGTGCTCCTTCTAAACAAACATAGAAGTCAACGGCACGGCCGATAAAGAAACAGTTACGAGTTACAGCTAGGTATTCGCGTGCAATCTGTTCCATCTCTTCTTTTTGATTACATAATACTTCCATTGCGTTCGCAACGATAGCAAGCTCTTGAAGAGGGTTGAAATCTAACTTGATGCCTTTTGCACGAGCAGAGTCAACGGCTAAGATAGCAAGAACAGCGATTTGGGCTGTGTAAGCTTTTGTTGATGCTACTGCGATCTCAGGACCCGCATACAAGTTAAGCGTGTAATCCGCTTCACGTGAAAGAGTGGATCCTGGAACGTTTGTGATCGTTAACGCTTTATGACCCATCTTTTTAATCTCAACGAGTACTGCACGGCTGTCTGCTGTTTCACCGGATTGTGAAATGAAGATGAACAACGGCTTTTCAGATAAAAGCGGCATGTTGTACACAAACTCACTCGCGATATGAGATTCAACTGGAATGTTTGCGATGCTCTCAATTAGCTGTTTCCCCACAAGACCTGCATGATAGCTCGTTCCACAAGCGATAATATAAACGCGGTCCGCACCTTTCATAGCTGCACGGATAGTATCATCAAGCTTTAAGTCACCATTTTCGTTTTGGTATTGGTTGATGATGTTACGCATAACGAAAGGCTGTTCATCAATTTCTTTTAACATGAAATGAGGATACGTTCCTTTTTCGATATCGCTCGCATCCAGTTCAGCAGTGTAAGGCGCACGTTCTACAACGATTCCTTCAAGCGTCTTGATCGTATAGCTGTCACTTGTAAGGACAACGATTTCTTTATCCATCAATTCAACAAACTGATCTGTTTTTGTAAGCATAGCCATTGCATCACTCGCAATAACGTTAAATCCTTCACCAAGTCCTACTAATAATGGACTCTTGTTTTTACCAACATAGATGGTTTCAGGGTTTTGGTTGTCGATCAGACCGATCGCATAAGAACCTTTAAGTTCTGACAATGTGTGGCGGAATGCTTCTTCCACTTCCATGCCTTCATTTACGAAATATTCCATAAGCTGAACGATAACTTCTGTATCTGTTTCAGACAACAAATTAACACCTGAGATGTATTGTTTTTTCACCTGTTCATAGTTTTCGATTACACCGTTGTGAACAAGTGTAAAACGTTCTGTTGAACTTTGGTGTGGATGTGAATTGACTTTGCTTGGAACACCATGTGTCGCCCAGCGTGTATGCCCGATTCCTACAGATGCTTCAATCCCTAGGTCTACATTTTCACGCAAGTTAGCAATACGTCCTTTTTCTTTAAACACATGAATGCCATTTTCATTTAATAAGGCGATCCCTGCTGAGTCGTATCCGCGGTACTCTAATTTTTCAAGACCACGCAACAAGATTTCTTTTGCATCTTCATTTCCGATATAACCAACGATTCCACACATAAATAAACGTCCTCCTTAAAACCATCACTCTCTGCTGACGGTTTAACACTTGGGGGCCGTGAGCGGGGCTCACTACCCCACCTATGTTTTCTATTTTTATTTTGGTTCACTTGCTTTCGTCTTTGTACAGGAAGTCACCTTGCCTGGTTTAAACAAAAGCTTACGGAAGTGATTGTTCCGAGAGGCATCCGCCGAAAAATCGATGAACCTCTTCCTCGTCAACTGCTTTTTTCCGTTCAGCAGTTCAGGCGCTTTTTATTGAATATACGAACTGTAAACTCCTTCCTTTTATTAAAGTAAACAAAAATAATCATACACGGGTTTTTCAAAACCGTCAATTATTATTCTTTCCCGAATTCCGAAAAACTTGAAACCTGATTTTCCTGCTTATTAAAAAAGTATGCATAAGCAGCCCTTTGTGTGAGCCGCATATGCATATGTTTCGTGCCCTTTTTTATTTTTCGAGGGATAAAACCCTACTTTTATACTAACTCTTGTTTAACGACTTCTACAATTTCGTCCGCATTTTTTTGGCAAAGTTCTTCTGTCGGAGCTTCAACCATTACGCGTACAAGCGGCTCTGTTCCTGATGGACGTACAAGCACTCGCCCGTTTCCTTCAAGTTCGGTTTCTACTTTATCAATAGCCGCTTTAATGGCTTCATTTCCATTTAACTTCGACTTATCTGCTACTCTTACGTTAACTAAAAGTTGAGGGAATTTCGCCATCTCCGCTGCTAGCTCGGACAGCGGCTTGCCTGTTGCTTTTAAGATGGAAGCAAGCTGAATTCCTGATAATAATCCGTCACCTGTTGTTGTATAGTCTAAGAAAATAATGTGGCCAGATTGTTCTCCGCCAAGGTTGAAGTTATTCTTGCGCATTTCTTCCATGACGTAACGATCACCAACAGCCGTTTGAGCTGATTGCATCTCATTGGCTTCAACTGCTTTATAGAATCCAAGGTTACTCATAACAGTAGATACTACCGTATCTTGCTTCAGGCGTCCTTGTTCTTTCATTTGCTTCGCACAGATGAACATGATTTGGTCACCATCGACAATGTTTCCTTTTTCATCAATTGCGATCAAACGGTCACCGTCGCCATCAAAAGCTAATCCCATGTCACAGCCTTTTTCTTTAACGAGTTCAGCCAGTTTTTCAGGATGTGTGCTTCCGACACCTTCGTTTATATTTAAACCGGTCGGGTTTGTACCCATCGTGGAAATATCCGCTTCAAGATCCGCAAACAAATGTGGTGCATGGGAAGATGTTGCTCCATGTGCACAATCAAGTGCGATATGCAGTCCAGAGAAGTCCCCAGGAATTGTCTGTTTCAAATATTGAAGGTACTTCTGCCCCCCCTCAAAATAGTCGCTGACAGATCCAAGGTCTCCGCCTACTGGACGCGGCAGCTCATCGCTATCTTTATCTAAAAGAGCTTCAATTTCCGCTTCTTGCTCATCTAAAAGCTTAAAGCCATCTGCTCCAAAGAATTTAATCCCATTATCAGGAACTGGGTTATGTGAAGCTGAGATCATTACACCTGCCTGTGCGCCCAGTGCTTTTGTTAAAAAGGCTACACCAGGCGTTGAGATCACACCTAGGCGCATCACTTCAGCACCAATTGATAAAAGTCCTGCAACAAGTGCGCCTTCTAGCATCTGACCTGAAATTCGCGTATCACGGCCGATTAAGATTTTAGGTTTCTCTGTATCCTTAGTTAACACATAACCCCCAAATCGACCTAGCTTAAATGCAAGTTCAGGCGTGAGTTCTGTATTCGCAACTCCTCTAACTCCGTCAGTACCAAAATATTTTCCCATTACTGCTCTCTCCTTCATCTATTGACTGCTGGTTTCTGTTTGAATTTCCACACTGGCTTCTTGAACTGTGTCTGTCAGATCAATATCAGCAGGATTTTTCCAATCGATTTTCACTTCGTGTTTGCCTTCTTCGAGTTTACTCACGTCTACAATACCTTGCAGATCGGATTGTTTTAAGGCGTCGAGTGTACTCTTTTTTCCTCTTACTGTTACGTCAACCACACCGTCAGCTGGGTCTAGAATCGTAGCTTTTTTCTCGTTATCAATGCCAAGCAGCGTAAGTGGAACATCTTTAAAGGTTCGTGTGATGTTTTCCTCTTCAACGTTAACGGAAACCGTTACTTCTTTAACTGAAACAGCATCAATTCCGTCTGGTACAGGAACTTCCACAGTGAAGTTTGTATCCTGTTTAATCCTGCTTAGATCTATTGATATTTCTTTATAGGATTCATATTTATCTAAAGCTGTTGTCGTTCCTGAAAGCGTCACTTCTTTCGGGTCCGATGTAATTGATGTAAGGGTAAGACCTTCTGCTAAATCACCTGTCGTGCTGATTGAGATCGGTACCGTTTTTTTCGGCTTTTTTATCGGCACGGTCACGTCCATCACCTCTGGCGTAATCAGTACATCGATAAGGTCTCCTTGTTGATTGTATGCGCGCAGAGGCACTTTTGTTTGTATCGTCTCTTGAGCATTCCCAACATCCACAAAACCGGTAATAAATGAAATTTGGTTGATCATTCCTTCTGCACCGCTTACCTTAACCGATTTAGGTGAAAATTCAACATCACCCACGGTGTAGCCTTCTGGAAGTTTTTTCGTGTTCTTTAAATCTACGTTAACTGACAACTCTTTCGATGCCTGTTTATGAAGGGTGACATCAACGAATTCTGGGTTCACTTTTGCCTTAACGCCTTCAGGTAAGCCTCGTACCTTTACTTTTACCTGCTTATCACCTGGTTCCATATTGGTTAGATCAATATAGACTTCGAATTCTTTGTCTACTTTTATCGCTTTCGTAATCAAACGGCTAGAGCCTGTTAATGTCACATCTACAGAAGATGGCAGATCCGTTAAAATATATTTCTCTTCATCAAAGTAAGGTTTGATCTCTACATTTTGAATCGTTTCACTTTCGGTATACATTTTTGTCCAAAATGAACGGTTTGCTGCTTCTTCCTTTGTTTCCATGGTCACTATGGTATACATCATTAAGGCAAGGAGAAAAGCAATGATTTTTACAAACCAAGAACTACTAAGGAGTTTGTCCATTTTTCTTTCCCCTCCAATTCCATCGAGTTGAGGAAGTGGACTTATTCGCAATAATCAATTCTGCATTCAACAAATTTCTTAAAGACTCTTCGTCCAGGTTCCGATAGATCTCACCGTTCTTCGTAAGAGAGATCGTACCCGTTTCCTCAGAAACAATTACAGTTACAGCGTCTGTTACTTCACTGATCCCTAAAGCCGCCCGGTGTCTCGTTCCTAGTTCTTTCGAGACAAAAGGACTTTCCGTTAGCGGCAAATAACAGCCAGCCGCAAAAACCTGACTCTGTTTGATAATGACTGCTCCATCATGAAGCGGTGTATTGGGGACAAAAATATTCGTTAATAATTCAGATGTCAATTGAGCCTGAATCGGGATTCCTGTCTCTACATATTCACTTAGTCCCGTCTCTCTCTCAATCGAAATAATAGCCCCGATTCGACGCTTGGACATATAGTTCGTAGACTTGACGATAGCCACAATCGATTTTTCGATTTCCTCTTCCTCAGGAAGTCCCGTACGAGAAAAGAACTTTCCACGTCCTAGCTGTTCGAGCGCTCTCCTCAACTCAGGCTGAAATATGATAATAATGGCGAGCAATCCATATGTAATCACTTTATCCATCAGCCATGACATCGTACGCAGATCAAACGAGCTGCTTAAAAACCATACGACGATAATAACGCTTATTCCTTTTAACAACTGAACCGCTTTTGTTCCACGGATTAGCATGATTAATTTATAGATGACATAAGTCACCAATAAAATATCAATGATTTGTGTGATGTAATTAAATATATTAAAATTTCCGATTGGTAACATATCTTCCCTCCCAACTCGGTGTTGATCCAAGTTGAAGTTTCTTAATGGATTTAACTTATTTATTATAGCATACCTCAATAGAAAGAAAACTTGGCATGAGCGACAGAAGTTTTCAAGACGTGAAAGGTAATTTCCTTATATGAGCACCAAGAAACAAACGTTACGACTATTAATCAACAAAAAAAGCCGTCTGTAAACGGCTCCCTTCCATCGTTTCTTCTTTTGAGCTTACCAATGACTTCAACTTATACCATACCCATTCGACGACTTGCTCGATTTCCTGACTGTTACCGGTTACTTCTCCTGCAGATGCCAGGTATTGGTTCCCTTTTATTACCGTAACGTCACCTTCTACTTTCCCTTCTATTCGAACATCTGCATTTTCAACAACAAGGTCCCCTTTAATGGTTTCGCCTGCTGGAACAACAACAACCCTGTCCGCTTTTTTGATTTCAAGGTTTCCTTCACCTTGAATGACAGCCAAGTCTTGCTGATTATAATTTGTGAATACGGATGCCGCCATAAAAAACATAAAGATCGCTGCGGCGGTCAGAGCAGGATGTCTCTGCATCCACCGCTTCCATTTCACTTGTTGTTTTTCTTTAGGCAGCTTCGCCATAACAGCTTGAGTAAAACCTTCTGGTGCCTTTATAGACGTTTGCAGCTGCAGTTCTTTCAATGTATCTACAAGCAACTCGTATTCTTCCTTACAAGTAACGCATTTATCAAGATGTGCTTGGAAAAGACGTTCCTCTTCCTTTGTCGCATCACCATCAAGTACTTTATTCATCAATTCATCATATGCGGAAGCATTACACTGCATTTACCTTCACCTCGTTTTTACGACCATTTGAAATACCTTCTTCAGCGCTTCTCTACCCCGATGTATACGAGTTTTAACAGTTGAGACTGGAATGTCCATAATGTGGCTAATCTCTTCTAATGATAAGTCTTCTACATATTTTAATACGATCGCCGTCCGATACTTTTCGGGAAGTTTCATAATTTCCTCTTGGAGTTCGTTCCATTGCTCATTTTCAGTAACGACCTCTTCCGGCAAAAGTTCTTCTGACGAGAGCTGACTATACATGGTTGCTCCATCAGTACCTGGGACCTCAGCATCCAAATAATAATCCGGCTTCTTTTTCCTTAATCGGTCAATACATAGGTTTGTAGCAATTCTGAATATCCAAGTTGAAAATTTAAATTCATTATTGTACTTATCAATATTACGATAAGCTCTTAAAAAAGTTTCCTGTGCTAAATCTTCTGCTTCATGTCCATTGCCGACCATCCGGAAACAATGCCGGTATATTTTATCTTTAAAAAGGTCTACAATGCCTTCAAACGCTTCTTGGTCCCCTTTTTTTACTTGGGATACCATATTCGCTATTAAGGCGTCCATCTATTATCACCACTTGTATTGTATTTACGGTTCATCTGTTTATAAGTTTCATTAAATCGTTTTTTTTATTTTATCATGTTGCAGAAATTGACGAAATAAAAAGGTATTTTTTTGAAGAAATGATGGTTTAAAAAAGTGGACCCTGGGAATATTAAGCATATAAATTACTTTACTTATGTAGAGAGGGGTTGTTTGTATGCAAAGAGATTCATTGATTGAACAAATCGAACACTCCAGACAGCAAATGAATGAACTTTCAAAATACCTTCCGTTAATTGCAGAAGAGGTTGTAGAACTCTCTCAAGAAATTGACCAACTACTAAATCAATATCAACGTATAAATGAAAAAGAACAGTTGCTTCCCTAGAGAGGCAACTGTTTTTGATTGATGTGATGCGTTTTTTATAGTAGTTTTTCTCCGAACAAAGAGCCCATTAAAGCTACCGCTACCGTAGCCGTTTTATTCTTCTCATCAAGAATCGGATTGACTTCAACAAATTCTGCTGAAGTAATAATTTCAGCTTCTGCAAGCATCTCCATCGCTAAGTGACTTTCTCTATAACTGATTCCGCCAAGCACTGGAGTTCCAACACCTGGTGCATCGTGAGGATCTAACCCATCTAAATCAAGGCTCAAATGTACACCATCTGTATGCTCTAGATACTTAATCGTCTCTTCCATAACCTTTGTCATTCCAAGACGGTCCACTTCATGCATCGTATAAACCTTAATGCCTCTTTCTTTAATCAGTTCTCTTTCTCCTTCATCTAGAGAGCGAGCTCCAATGATTACGATGTTCTCTGGCTTGATCTTAGGTGTATATCCGCTAATGTTGATTAATTTTTCATGACCGATACCAATACTTGCTGCTAGCGGCATGCCGTGAATGTTTCCGCTCGGAGAAGTATCTGCTGTGTTCAAATCACCATGCGCATCATACCAAATAACTCCAAGATTTTTGTAATGTTTAGAAACACCGGCTAATGTACCGATCGCAATACTATGATCGCCGCCTAAAACAAGTGGAAACTTATTTTTTTCAATTACTTCAGACACCGTTGCTGAAAGTTTTTCCGTAGCTTCAATAACACCATTCAAATTCTTTAAATTACTATCGTTATCTGCACTATGCAGTTCCGGACGGGCAATTTCAATATCACCAAGGTCTTCCACTTGGTGTGAAAGGTTTTCTAGACGTTCTACAATTCCTGCATATCGAATAGCACTTGGCCCCATATCTACGCCACGGCGCATCTGTCCTAAATCCATTGGAACTCCGATCACTGTAATATCTTTTTTCATTCTTTCTTCCTCCCTTATGAAACAAAAACTAACTATTTCTATCTCCTATTGTATCTGTAAGGGGTTTCATGGTTCAACTGGACAAAAAGATGTATAGATATACCGAAAAGAAAGCGCTTTCGAGTATTGAATACATATTTATAAGTGTTTCTTATAAAAGAGAAGAAGATGGACTACTCCATCTTCTTTATTCACTAGGGTATTAGATGTTCTATATTTCTTTTCTGAAATAAAAAAAACTTCAGGCTATTGGCCTGAAGTAACATATGTTATGTATATGGTGGAGCTTAGCGGGATCGAACCGCTGACCTCCTGCGTGCAAGGCAGGCGCTCTCCCAGCTGAGCTAAAGCCCCGGGAATTATTTTTTTGGAGCGGGTGATGAGAATCGAACTCACGACCAGAGCTTGGAAGGCTCTTGTTTTACCACTAAACTACACCCGCAATATTGTTAGAAATTATTGCCTAACTTTCTAGTAGTTATACAAAGATGGTGGAGGGGGACGGATTCGAACCGCCGAACCCGGAGGGAGCGGATTTACAGTCCGCCGCGTTTAGCCACTTCGCTACCCCTCCACATAAAAAAGAATCGATCGAAACATGTTACTGCGTCTAAAAGCAGTTGCATGAGCCTCGTAACAGCAATTTTATTTTTAGTTCAATAAAATTGTGGTGCCGGCTAGAGGACTTGAACCCCCAACCTACTGATTACAAGTCAGTTGCTCTACCAATTGAGCTAAACCGGCATAAATGGTGGAGGATGACGGGTTCGAACCGCCGACCCCCTGCTTGTAAGGCAGGTGCTCTCCCAGCTGAGCTAATCCTCCATATTATGTTAAGTCTAAAGTTGGTGACCCGTACGGGATTCGAACCCGTGTTACCGCCGTGAAAGGGCGGTGTCTTAACCGCTTGACCAACGGGCCAGTAAAAATATGGAGCTTCCAACCGGGCTCGAACCGGTGACCTCTTCCTTACCATGGAAGCACTCTACCTGCTGAGCTATGGAAGCAAAGCAATGGCTCCACAGGCAGGACTCGAACCTGCGACCGATCGGTTAACAGCCGATAGCTCTACCACTGAGCTACTGTGGAATAATATATGAAAACCATCCACAAAACGAAAAATTGATTTTGAGATACAGCCCAGCGACGTCCTACTCTAACAGGGGGAGACCCCCAACTACCATCGGCGCTGAAGAGCTTAACTTCCGTGTTCGGTATGGGAACGGGTGTGACCTCTTCGCCATCATCACTGGACCTAAAGTTACGTATGCAACTTTCTCAAAATCCGATTATCCTGATTGGGACAAGATAAATTTTATTATATTTTGACCCATTTTGCAAGGGTTTTTTATTGAAATTCAATAAAATTGTTCCCTCAAAACTAGATACGACGTTTCCAAACGTTTCATGCTTTTAAGGATAAGCCCTCGACCGATTAGTATCTGTCAGCTCCACGTGTCACCACGCTTCCACACCAGACCTATCAACCTCATCATCTCTAAGGGGTCTTACTCACTTAACGTGATGGGA
>NZ_JAHVJO010000006.1 GCF_019801215.1 Fictibacillus nanhaiensis
TTTATAATTATGAAAGATATCAAAAACGACTAAACGGCCTCAGCCCTATAGAATATAGAGTTGAAGCCGCTTAGAGTGTTTTATTATTTCATCTGTCTACTTGACGGGGTGCAGTTCAAAGGGGTCAGCTCTCATTAATATTTAAAGCCCTTTTTCTTCAATCTCTTGAAGCACGCCATCCCACATCATGATCCGGTATTCCAATGCTTCTTGTGCTGTTTTTTTCGCTTCTTCTACCTTCGATTCGTCTTCTCCGCATAGAGAGAGAAGAAGTCGTTCTGCAAGTGGTCCATGCTCGTCACCATCCAGCTCAATATGACGATGCAAATAGTATTTTAGCGTTTTAGCATCTACGCCATTTGCTTCTACTTCGTCTACAAGAGTTTGGAACATATCAGGAATCAGATCTTCTCTGCCAAAGAAAAAGGCTGCTGCCACTTCATGGGGCTTTCCTTTCATCGCAAGTGTCATGCTATGGGTAACAAAACCTTCAACTGACTTAGGTACGTTGCATGATTTCAGGGCTTCGATCGGGTCCTCGCCTCTTGAAACTCTCTCCATGTAGTTCTCCATTAGAGAATTATCTGCCCCAACTTCATTCATTGATTTTAAATAAAGTTCAAAGTGAGAGATGAATCCACCTTCACCGTTTTCATCTGTTTCTTCGCCGAGAACGATTTCATTAATAAAACGTGCATATTCAGGGTGTGGCTGCGGCATCCACGGAAGAGTTATACCCGTTAATTCTTGCTGAAGTTTCTTAAGTAAGCTCATAAAATCCCAAACTGCAAAAACATGATGCTTCATCAAAACGCGAATGCGTTCTGGTGTCTTCATCTCTTTATAAAGCGGATGAGAAAGCAAGCGATCGCGTACCTCGATTAATTCTTCTACATGAAGATTACTCATCTATTAAATCGTCCCTTCAAGATAAATTTGTTACCATCATCATAGCCGATTTACTTTAGCTTCAGAAGTATTATGTGCAGTGTTTCACAAAGGTTTCACATTTCCTGTACTTTTTTTGTACGATAAAAAAGGTTTTGTTTAGGGAATCATCTAATAAAGAATAAAGAAGGAGGGATAGATTATGGCTCAAACCTTTACCATCCAGACCCATCAAAGAGATGAAATGTATGAAATTACGAGTTCATTGCAAGCGTTTCTAGAAGAACAGCATGTTAAAGAGGGTGTGATGTATGTGTATTGTCCGCATACGACAGCCGGAATTACCATTAATGAAAACGCAGATCCTGATGTTGTAAAAGATATGCTGATGAGACTTGACGAAGTCTATCCTTGGGAACACCCGAAATATCGTCATGCAGAAGGGAATTCCGCCTCACATTTAAAAGCAAGCACAGTTGGTTCCTCACAGGCCGTCCTGATTAAAAATGGCGAATTACTGCTAGGAACTTGGCAAGGGATTTACTTTTGTGAGTTTGATGGACCAAGACAAAGGAACTATCATGTAAAAATAATAGCTGAATAAATTCATCGCAAACTTAAAAATGCCGATTTCTTTATGAAATGGGCTTTTTTTGTGGTTCAAATTGATTAGGGATATTTAGAGGATTTTGTAGAATAAAAGGGAAAACTTTTAAATTCAATATATTTTTTCTTTTTTTTCTAAATTTTAGTTGTCTATCTTCTCGTATTCATGTACTATTTTTTTAATAGTAGAAATTATCAAAATATTCAAAATGAGGGGGATTTTAGGTGGGGATTAAAAAAGGGTTAAAAGTAATAGCAGCTTCTGCATTATCTTTAGGACTTTTAGCAGGCTGTAATGCTGGAGGATCAAGCGGCAGCGGTGAGGGAAGTGGAAAGGTCATCAAAATCGCCACGCAAACTCCTTTATCAGGCGGAAGTGCAACATTAGGTGAATCCATTAAGCTTGGGGCTCAACTAGCACTCGAAGACAATAAGAAGAAGTTTGAGGACTTAGGGTACAAGCTTCAGCTTGTGCCATATGATGATCAAGCAGATCCTAAGAAAGGTGTAGCGAACGCCCAGCTTATCGGCTCAGACAAATCTATTCTTGGTGTTGTGGGGCATTTAAATTCAGGCGTTTCTATTCCATCATCTGAAGTATATGAAAAGTATAAAGTTCCTATGGTTTCTCCAGCTAACACAGCGACAGAAGTTACAGACCGCGGTCTGAAGACGGTAAACCGCATCGTAGCTCGTGATGATTTTCAAGGACCGGCTGGTGCAGACTTTGCTATGAAAAAGCTTGGAGCGAAGAAAATCTTTGTTATCCAAGATAAGACAGCTTACGGTACAGGACTTGCTGATGCATTTAAGAAAGCTGCCGAAGATGCAGGAGCTGAAATTCTTGGTTATGAAGGAATTACTGTTGGTGAAAAAGACTTTAACGGTGTCCTTACACAAGTTTTAGCAAAGAAACCTGACTTAGTATTCTTTGGTGGCCTATATACAGAAGGCGGACAATTGATCAGACAAGCACGTGACAAAGGGATCTCCATTCCATTCATGGGCGGAGACGGACTGGATTCGTCTACACTTGTTGAAATCGCAGGTGATGCTGTAAATAACGTTTACTACACATCTGTTGCAGCTGATTCAAGCAAAACATCAGAAGGACAAGCATTTGCTTCAAAGTATAAAGAGAAGTTTAACAAAAACGTCGAATCCTATTCCGCGTACGGATATGATTCGATGAGCGTTTTACTAGCTGGACTGGAAGCTGCAATCAAAGGAAGCGATGGAGAACTTCCAGCTCGTGAGAATGTAGCTGAAGAAGTTCGTAAGATTCAAGATTTCAAAGGTGTAGTTACACAAGTTGGTTTCGATGACATTGGAGATAACAAGTTTGCAAAAGTTTACATCTATAAGTTCAGTGAACCTAAATATCCTGGAGTTCAAGAAGGCGAAATCAGTAAGTAAACGAATGTTTACATGAGAGGGAATGACCCTAAAGGCCATATCCCTCTTCTTTTTTACATTTACTCCCTAGTTGTGAAAGAGAGGAAAAATTATGTTAGCTGACATTTTAAACACATTGCCTCAAGTACTCGTGGATGGTTTAGCGTTAGGTGCCATTTATGCTGTAATTGCACTTGGGTACACGATGGTTTATGGGATATTGGAACTGATCAACTTTGCGCATGGTGAGATCTTTATGACAGGTGCTTTTATTGGTGTAGCCATGCTTATTCTTATGACAGGTATGGGATGGCTCGCTGCGATGCCTGCCATTCTCGCTTTAATTCTTGTATTAGTTGTAACATCCATTCTTACCGGGTTTATGGGAGTGGGGATAGAACGAATGGCGTACAGGCCGCTTCGAAACTCGCCAAAACTCATCACACTCATTTCGGCAATTGGTGTTTCGTTCTTGCTTCAAGATTTGGTTCGTTTTATAACAGAATACAAAAGAGGCAATTATATCTTAACGGGACCTTCGATGTTCAATTCTCAGTTTACGATTAAATTTTCAAGTGTTTCTTCATCATTCAGTGATGCGTTCTTTAAAACGTCAACCCTTATTCTCATTATTTGTGTTGTAGTGATGATGGTTGCTCTGGACTTCTTTGTTAATAAAACAAAATGGGGTATGGCGATGAGAGCTGTAGCTCAAGACCGTGATACGGCATCACTAATGTCGATCAACGTGAACAAAGTCATTTCACTCACTTTTTTTATCGGGTCCGCTCTTGGTGGAGCGACAGGTGTTCTGTTCGCCGTTCAATACGGAACCATTGATCCTTATATCGGATTCATTTTAGGATTAAAAGCCTTTACAGCTGCCGTTCTCGGCGGAATCGGAAACATAAGAGGAGCGATGGCTGGCGGGATCATGCTAGGTCTCTTAGAGATGTTTGCAGCAGCAAATCTTCAGCTTCTAACGAACGGAGTACTTGGGGCTGAATATAAGGATGTTTTTGCATTTGCTATCTTAATTATCGTTCTGATTTTCAAACCAGAAGGACTGTTCGGAAAAGCAGTTACTGAGAAAGTGTAGGTGAAGACCATGCAAAGGCTAACAAGTAAGTTAAAAGGAAACAAACTCGCACAGATCATATTACTCGTGCTTTACGTATTGGTAACTTCACTGAGCTTATATTTAGCACAAGCCTCAGTTACCGCATTTCTTCTACTTTTAGTTTCATTATTACTGCTTTATTATACAGAGCTTCCAGACCGGCTAAAGTGGGTGATAGCTGGAGTTGTGTTGGTCGGAGTCATACCTTTTGTCGCAAGCACTGGACCAAGTTATCAGTCTTACATGGAAGTAGCAACTGTCGTCGGTATTTATGTGGCTATGGCATTAGGGCTGAATATTGTTGTAGGTTTGGCAGGCCTTTTGGATCTTGGATTTGTTGCTTTCTTTGCAATAGGTGCTTACACATACGGAATATTTGCTACGGCTCAGGCTGCAAATTTCATGCCTTTCGGAGTGTTCCCTCTATCGGGTGATAGTTTTTGGATCTTTATTTTGATCGGCTGTTTTGTTGCGGCGCTGTTTGGTGTTTTGTTAGGAATTCCGGTTCTTCGTGTAAAAGGAGATTATCTCGCTATTGTTACGCTGGGATTCGGTGAGATTATTAGGATCGTTTTTAATAACCTGGATAAGCCGGTTAACATTACAAACGGTGCGATGGGGTTGGCATCTGTAAAACCTCCTGAAATTTTTGGCTTTCAGTTCGTTTATCCCAATCAGTTCTATTTTATTGTTTTAGCCATTTTGCTCTTTGTCATTCTTGCTGTAAGAAGATTTGAGTTTTCAAAGATCGGTCGGTCATGGAAAGCGGTAAGAGAAAACGAGATTGCCGCTCAATCTATGGGGATTCATCTTGTTCGTACGAAACTTTTAGCTTTCGCCATCGGGGCCTCTTTCTCAGGAATGATGGGTGTTGTTTTTGCGGCAAAGCAGACGTTTGTTGACCCAACGAGTTTTACGCTGCTAGAGTCTATCACGATTCTCGTAATGGTAATCTTAGGCGGGATGGGAAGTGTTCCGGGTGTAATTCTAGGGGCGGCCGTAATTACGATCCTTAACCTCCAAGTACTTACTGAGGTTACGAATTATCTGAATCAATTAAGCTTAAACGGGGTTATTAGCTTTCCAGAAGCGTTGTCACCAGCTAAAATGCAAAGATTTATCTTTGGTGCCATCTTAATCATTTTTGCAATTTACCGTCCACAAGGATTAATTCCTGCAAAAAATCCTGTTTTTGATGAAGAATCATTGAAAGAAGGATCGGAGAATCACAGAAAGAAACAGATTAAGGTAGAGTCAGATAAAGGATTCCAAGCATAGGGGGTGTTAAGGGATGTCAATTTTAACAGTCAGTAATATCAAGAAACAATTTGGCGGTCTTGTAGCTGTTAACTCGGTTGATATGACAGTTGAAAAAGGGTCCATTACAGCAGTTATCGGACCGAATGGAGCAGGGAAAACAACGTTTTTTAACTTGATTACAGGGGTTTATCAGCCTGATGAAGGAAATGTTCAGCTAGGATCGAGCTCTTTAGTTGGATTAAAGCCCCATGAAATTTCCAGACTCGGAATTGCAAGGACGTTTCAGAATATCCGTCTTTTTTCCAATATTACAGTTCTAGAAAATGTAATGGTAGGTTTGCATAAGCAATTGAAGGCAGGAATTGTCGGTACACTGTTTCAAACGAAAAAAGTACGTGAAGAAGAACTGCGAGCGCAAGAAGAAGCCTATCACTGGCTGGAATATGTCGGTCTTGCTCAGCATTTGAACGAAGAGGCTCAGAATCTATCTTACGGTGCTCAGCGGAGGCTAGAGATTGCTCGTGCCTTAGCATCAAAACCGCGACTTCTGCTGCTTGATGAACCGGCTGCAGGCATGAATCCAAGGGAAACTCGTGAGTTAACAGAGTTTATTCACCGTATGAGAGATGACCTGAACGTAACAATCGTATTAATCGAGCATGATATGAAGCTCGTTATGGAAATATCAGAACATATTATCGTTTTAGATCATGGAGAAAAAATAGCTGAAGGAAAACCAGCAGAGATTCGCAACAATGTAAAAGTAATTGAAGCTTATCTTGGCAAAAGTGCTGTAACGCCAGCGTAAGGGGGGAAATCGATGAGTATCTTACAATTGACCGATGTAAACACATTTTACGGTGGTATTCATGCACTAAAAGGAGTCAGCATCTCTGTTGAAAAAGGAGAGATTGTTACTTTAATTGGTTCAAATGGAGCTGGAAAATCGACTACGTTAAAAACGATAAGCGGACAAGTGCTGCCGAAAACAGGTACTGTGATTTACGAGGGAAAAGATATTTCCAAACAACCTGCTCATTTGACTGCACAAACAGGAATCGCTCACGTTCCAGAAGGGAGAAGAATTTTTCCGAGACTAACTGTCAAAGAGAATCTGGAGATGGGAGCATTTATCGTAAAAGATAAGAAGACCGTCAAAGAACGGATGGAACGCGTCTTTCAATACTTTCCAAGGCTTCAAGAAAGGCTTAGCCAAAAAGGAGGTACGATGAGCGGTGGTGAACAGCAGATGCTTGCAATTGGTCGTGCACTGATGTCGAAACCGCGACTTTTGCTGCTCGACGAACCTTCAATGGGGCTCGCTCCCGTCATTGTAGAGCAAATCTTTGATATTATAAATGACTTAAATAAAGAGGGAATGACGATTCTTCTCGTTGAACAGAACGCATATCAGGCTCTGCAGGTCGCTCATCGCGGCTATGTTATCCAGACTGGTGAAATTGTAATGGCGGGCCAAGGCAAAGATTTAATAAAAAATGAACAAGTACGCGAAGCATATCTCGCCTAAAACTACAGAAAATAACCTGGCTTACAAGCCCGGTTTTTTCTTTTGTTAAAATTAACCTTTAATTCTTTTGTAAAATGGTATACCTTTAAAAGGAAGATGAAGGGGGTTTGAAAGATGATCAAAGTACTCTTTGTTTGTTTAGGCAACATATGCCGTTCTCCGATGGCTGAAGCCATTTTTCGTGACTTAATTCAAAAAGAAGGACTTCAAGAAAGAATTTCGGTCGATTCAGCGGGTACAGGCAACTGGCATGTTGGCGAGCCTCCTCATGAAGGGACTCGAACCATTCTAGCAAGAAACCAAATCTCGTATGAAGGACAAAAAGCGCGTCAAATCAAAACAAACGATTTGACTCAATATGATTATATTATCGGGATGGACGCTGAAAATGTAGGAAATATGCATAAAATGGCTGGACGGTCAGAGACAGGAATGATCGCAAGGCTTATGGACTTCGTACCGGAAAATGAATTCGAGGATGTTCCAGATCCGTATTTTACAGGAAACTTTCAAGAAGTATATGAACTTGTTTCAGTCGGGTGTCAAAGACTGCTGCAAGAAATAAAGAATAGAGAATCGTTATAAACAGGGGGATAAACATGGGTGAAATCAGGCAGCTATCGTTAGAGCATGAAGTGCGCGAGGCGTTTCCGGTAATGAGTCAGCTTCGGACGCACCTTTCAGAGGATTTATTTTATGAACTCTTTTTGCACATGCAACAAGAAGGCTATACACTACTTGCAAATTATCATAATGGAAAGATTGTAGCACTTGCTGGTTTTGCCATGCTTACAAATTTCTATGATGGAAAACATGTATATCTGTATGATCTGATCACTGACCATGAGGAACGTTCAAAAGGATATGGAGAAGAGCTTTTGGCGTTTTTAGAATCGTTTGCCGCACAAAATAACTGTGACTGTCTTACGTTAAGCTCTAACGTAAACCGAGTAGATGCACACCGTTTTTATGAAGAAAAAATGCATTACGAAAGACCAAGTTACGTGTTCAAGAAAAAGTTCTAAGCCCTTATATATACAGAAGAAAGCTGGCTATCAAGATCAAATAATGATCGTTGGAAGCCAGCTTTTCCTATATTGCAATATGTTTGTTTGGTTCTTATTAAGCGCGGCTACGCATACTGCGCATGATCCAGCTTACAATAAGTACAACTACGATTGCTCCGATGATAGCTGGAATAATGGCAAATCCTGCTACCATTGGACCCCAATCACCTAATAATAATCCACCTAACCATGCACCAACAAAACCTGCGATGATGTTACCGATGATTCCGCCTGGTACGTCACGACCAGTTAATAGTCCTGCTAACCAACCAATGATTCCTCCAATTATAAGTGCCCATAATAAACTCATGTAAAATTCCTCCTTTTTTTTGTGTGTTGTGATATGGAATTACTCTTAAGTTACCCATTATAAAAATTTATAAACTTATGCTGAAAAAAGTTTTTATCAACACCTAGTAAGGGAAAGATAGTAAGTAACAGACAAGTAAGTAAGGGGTGAGCAGACCATTGACATTGTGGCACATACTTAAAAGCATGAAAGCTAAATCATTTGGAATTGAATTTATGCACGGGTTTAAAAGAGGGGATGTTACAGGCCTTGCTGCACAGCTAGCCTATTATTTTCTATTATCGTTATTCCCCTTTCTTATCTTTTTGCTGACGTTGGGTGCTTTTTTTATTGAACCTAGTGAAGCCCTTGATTTGATCCAACACTTTGTGCCAGCAGAAGCTATGGATTCGGTAAGAGAAAATTTGCTGGCTGTTCTTGAAGGCAGGAGTGGAGGGCTCCTTTCAATTGGAATATTAGCAACGCTTTGGTCAGCTTCAAACGCTATCAATGCAGTAATTAAGACGTTAAACGAAGCTTACGGTGTTGAAGAATGCCGGAGTTTCGTAAAAACAAGGTTACTTGCCATATTTTTAACGTTCGGTGTCATTTTTGCTTTTATCATTGCGTTAGTATTTCCGGTGTTCGGTAAGATGATTGGCAACGCAGCTTTTTCTTATTTAGGTTTAAGTGATGAGTTTTTACAAATTTGGGGTGTTCTTCGCTGGTTGATCAGCTTTTTGATTATTTCAACAGTCGTTTCGATTCTTTACTACTTAGCCCCATGTAAAAAGTTGAAGTATAGTGAAATCTGGTACGGTTCTCTCGTCGCCACTTTCTTATGGCAAATCGTATCATTTGGCTTCGCTTTCTATGTTGATCATTTCGGCAATTATTCCGCAACTTACGGAAGCATTGGGGCCATTATTGTGCTGATGCTTTGGTTTTATTTAACCGGTATTGTTCTCTTGTCAGGCGGTGTACTAAATGCCACGTTTCATAAATATAAGATTGATTTTGCCAAGAAAAGGGGCTTGTTAAAAGCCAAATCGTAGGAAATCCTAGTAATACCTTTTGCTAAAGGAGGTATTACTTTTATGGGAAAAAGCAACAAACAAAATACCAACAAAAGTAAAGACAACAAAAATGAAAGTAAAAATAAAACAAGCAGCAGTGCGAATAAGAAAAATAACTTTCATTAAATGTAAAGCTGCCCGATTACGGGCGGCTTTTTGCTTTTTAGGTAAATATTTTTTACACGTTAACGTCTGTGTTATAATGTTTTTCGTTACGCTTTGGACTCAGAAAAGGAGGAGATAAGGGTGGAAGCACTTATACTCTCATTTATCGATTTTTTAAAACAATTTTCTTATCTCGGATTAATCATTGCACTTACTTTTGAATTTGTTCCTGCTGAGCTTGTTTTACCGCTCGCGGGGTTTTGGGTATTTGAAGGAGACATGAATTATTGGGTCGCTGTATTAGCGGGAACGTTAGGCGGCACACTTGGGCCTCTTACGCTGTATGCACTCGGACGGTATGGGGGACGGCCCTTTTTAATGAAATACGGAAAATACGTGTTTATTAAAGAAAAAGAAATCAATGCAGCCGATCGCTTTTTTGGAAAATATGGAGCAGGTGTTGCGTTTTTTGGAAGATTTCTTCCCGGTGTTAGAACAACCATTTCGGTTCCGTGCGGGATGGCCAGAATGAACGTCTGGGTATTTTCAACCTACACGTTTCTAGCCATGTTACCGATAACAGCCTTTTATATCTATCTTGGAAAACAATTCGGACCACAATGGAAGGACGTTGGTACGAAGGCGGAAGAGTACATGCTCCCTATAGCGGGATTGATCATACTAGCAGGAAGTTTGTTAATCATCTTAAAAAAGAGCAAAAAGAAAATTACCGCGTAAATTGTGGAAAAATACTGCAGAAAAGTTTGTGTCTTTTACCTGTACTCCATAAGAGATTTGCGTGTTAAACTAAAAAGGCACTTATGGAAATTTTTTATATAAAGGCAGGAGAAGGGCAGTGAACACAAAAAAAATAAGAACGCAATTCAGCATTTGGGGTGCACTCTTTTTTTCTGTGTACTTTGCCATCCTTATTTATGTAACTCTTTTTACTTTTAACGAGTATGTTTATGGAAAGTCGGCTAATCTTGTGCTGTTCGATAGCATTCGTTTGATGTGGGGAAGCAATGATTATTGGCTGATCTTTAAAAATATCTTCGGTAACGTCATGCTGTTTTTTCCGCTAGGACTGCTCCTGCCATCAGCCTTTCAACGATTCTCGTCATGGCGATTTATTTTTATTGCAGGTTTTGGTACGAGCTTTGTAATTGAAGTATTACAAAATGAATACGCACAGCGAATTTTTGATATTGATGATATTTTGTTGAATGGAATTGGTTCAATGATAGGGTTAATTTGTTATAAAATTATAAAAAAAAGAAAAAAGTAAAACCGGGTTGCCTGCTGGCTTCCCGGTTTTTGTTCAATTATTTTGTTTCTTTTCCTAACACACGGTTCACGCGTTTTGTTAACATCTTCATACCATCTCCACCAGCTTGGTAATGACGAAGTTTACCCTCTGCATCAAAAACATAATAAGCAGGGACGTACTCATTTTCAAAAGCATCTGTTAGGCTATGTTCATTATCCACAAAAATAGGCTGTGTAATATCATGCTCGGCAGCTACTTCTTTTATTTGAGCAAGATCCAAGTCTTTTTCAGAACGTGGCATATGAACCGCGATTACATTCAGTTCCTCTTTGTAGTCATCACGAAATTGGTTGATGTTTGGCATCGCTTCTTTACATAAACCACAGCTAACAGACCAGAAGTGTATAAGTGTAGGTTTGTCACCAACGAGGTCGCTCTTTGAAACTTCTCCATTGATCCATTCTGTCGCACCGTTCAGTTCAGGCATATCAGCACGTAATCTCATCATACATATCGACTCCTTATCGTCATAGGTAAAGGTATTTTCATCTCTATTTCCAGTTTAAAGATTGCGGGTACAATGTCAAAATTCCTGCTTTCATAATATGAGTTAAAAGTGAAAAAGTATGAAGACTAAGCAGATTTCGTGTGCAATTTTTGATAAGATTGCCCTTTTGTAAACAGGATGGGCAGACAAAGGAAGAAAAGCATGCCGCAGATTGCAAAGACAAAAGCTCCTCCCTTAAACCAGCTTATAAAGGTCCCTCCGATTAAAGGTCCTGACATACTTCCGATACTAAAACTGATTCCAGCGAGAATGTTCCCTGCCGGAAGGTGATATTTTGGCAAAAGATCACTCATATAAGCGATTCCAAGAGAAAACATCGATCCAACAAACATTCCTGATAAAAAGAATAGCGTAAGAAGGACCCAAAAGGAATGCATCGCCCAATAGGTTGCTAAAAACGAGAAGAATCCGGATACGAACGAGAAGATCAGGATAGGTTTCCTCCCGTACTTGTCACTTAATAACCCTAATGGCAACTGAAACACGAGACTTCCTAAAACAAATGCAGGAAGTAAAACAGCAACCCAATCAATACTTATACCATTTCGAAGAGCAAAAACAGGAAAAGAGCCATGAAGTGTCGCTTCCAGAAATCCATACCCAAAAGGCGGCAGCATCGCGACCCATGCCATTTTCCAAACATCTTTGTAGCGTGAAAAAGCAGTAACACCAGCAGTTCTTGGTGATTCGGTCTCCGGTTTTTCGTTGCGGATGGTCGTCATTAAGAAGAATGACATCAAGCAAAGACCTGCTGCAAGCCAAAAAGGTAAATTCTCATTAACCTCAAGCAATTTAGTCATTAAAGGTCCTATACCAAAGCCTGCACCAAACGCGATACCATAGAGAGAGATATTACGGCCTCTCTTATTTTCAGCGCTATTTGATGTAATCCATGTTTGTGTGGAAAAGTGCAGCATATGATCACCGATGCCAATAAGCAGTCTCAGTACAAACCAAAACCAAAACACTTTCCAAAAGGGAAACAAGAAAAAACAGAATACAACGGCTAAAAGTCCAGATAAAATAAGCGGCTTGTATCCGAACTTTCGTAAAGGCTTCTCTATAAAGGGAGATGCTAACAAGATGCCGATATAAAGGGCAGTTGCGTGGAATCCATTTAATGAAGCTGAAGTTCCATCTTGTTCAAAAATAACAGCGATTAAAGGCAATAGCATCCCTTGCGCGAAACCAGAAATAAATACAATACTGACTAATACAGAAAATCTATAAGCAGAAAGCTGCATGAGCATCTCCTTTTCAAAACAAACTAAAACCATTGTACAATGGATGCAGTTAAAAGTTGAGCAAAAACTTGTTAGAGGTGATTTTAAACATGGATTTTAAGATGAATGATAAAGGATTCGAGACAACAGTGGAGTATGGGACCCTTCACATTAGCGGCGATGCAGAATATGGATATAGACCTTATCAATTGCTTGTTGCATCAGTTGCCGTCTGCAGCGGCGGAGTTTTGCGCAAAGTTTTAGAGCGAATGAGGCTGCCTTACGAAAACATCGAGGTTCAAACAAAAGTAACAAGGATTGAGAAAGAAGCGAACCGTATAAGCGATATTCATATGCATTTTGTAATTACAGCAAATGATCTGTCGCCTGAAAAAGTTGAAAAAGCTTTAGTGGTAACACGAAAAAATTGTTCTATGGTCCAGTCTGTCAAAGACAGTATTACGGTTACAGAGAGTTTTGAGATCAAGGCATAATTGAAGTTCCGATTCGAACAAGAATCGGAGCTTTTTTTATTTCCAACAATACCCGACCGAAAGAGGACGTTTAATATGGATAAATTTTAGGTGATAGAAAAAAATAGGGTAAAGGAGGATGTTATGAGAAAAAGAATTTTTATTTTCATATTCATTATGCTTTTTGCGTTTACAAATCAGGCTTTCTCAGCTGAAAAAACAACTGAAAAGCAAACAAAAAAGGCTACTGAAAAAGCCGTTGAAAAAGCGCCTAAAAGTGCCGAAATAAAAGTTCCAGGTTCCGTGCTGAGTATATCTAAAGAAAATACGTATCCCAACTCTGCACAAGACCTTCCTTATTTAGAGCCGAGTAAGCTTGCAAAAGCGATGCTAAAAACGTCTGACGTACCGATCACAAATCCGGATTTGATCAGACTTTTGAACGAATCAAGCATCAACGCTTCAAAAGTAGCTTTCTGGTATCGAGCAAAAATTTATTTGGGACAATGGCCGCTTTCTTATCAATCGACGGAAACAACGGTAAACTGGGAACATCAACAAATTAATTCAAACCGCTTAGATAATAGAGGAGCAAAATCCATCGCAAAATTGTATTATAATCAAACAGCTCATAAAAAAGTAAGCGGAGGACTAACAGCATCTATTCCTAATAGTGAGGCTGTTCAGAAGATGATGCTCATTTCCGCAGCTGAAAGATCTAAGCTGCCGCTGGCGTTCCAGACAGCTGTTGGAGCAGGCACGAAAAAGTCTAATGTATACCACGTTTCTCCAAAACAAGTCGGGTATTTGTACAGTTATGTTCCGGCAGTGAATGAAAGAGGGCGTGTGACCTACGGAGAAGTTTACATTGTGTTAAAAGGCGGAAAAAGAGAAATCGTCATTCAAAATGTGACGCAACAAGGGATTGGAGCTTGGATTCCGATTCAAGATCATGTTTCATTCCGTTTCCATACAAGTAATATGTAAAAAAGGACAGCGATTAAACGGCTGTCCTTTTCTTTATTATTATTTAGACTCCGAATCTGAGCAATGGTCGACCCATTGTTCACTCCAGTCTTGTATAGCATTGATAATTGTTTTTAAAGAATTTCCTTTGTCTGTTAATCCATATTCGATCCGAACAGGTGTCTCAGGATAAACATTCCGTTTAACGATTCCTACTGACTCCAATTCTTTCATGCGTTCGGTGAGCATACGATCACTCATCTCAGGGATTTGGGACTTAATATCTTTAAAGCGTTTTGGGCCGCCCATCAAAACACGAATGATGAGTCCTGTCCATTTTTTACCAATTATATCAATGGCTACTTCATATTTGGGACACATTGTGCTGTAATCCATATTATTCACCTCTATAGAACAAAGCTTCTTTACAAGTATTGTTAACGTTCATTATACTGTTTAAACTTACTTTTGTAAAGTTTATAACTTTTTAATGCGTTAAAGCTTTGATGTTCTATTTTGAAACTCAACCTTTGAGTAATAAGAGTGCTTGACGAGAACGTTAGGTCCAAGGCACTTCACAGCAGGACAGTGACAGCCGAGCTCTTTTGCAAGCTTGGATTCATTCCACGTTTCGTAAGCTTGTAACAAACTGGTATCCATAATGTTTCCAAGTGGAGGTGCATCACCAAAGTCTGTCACAATAATATTGCCGTCAAACAGGTTGATGTTTAGGCGCGACCGTCCGTCCGGATCATTGCGTACCGTTACATTCTCTTCATTTTGCAGCCGCTTTAATAAGCGTAAGTCTTCCTTATTATCCGAACATGCATAAAAGGGAAGGGTGCCAAACAGCATCCATGTCTTTTTATCACGGATATCAAGCAGATGATGAATGCTTTCACGCATTTCTTTTAAGCTGATGGTTTCAAGTGTACTAGCAAAATCACTCGGATACATAGGGTGTATTTCATGGCGTTGACAGCCCATAGCCAGAACGTGCTTATGAATGTCTTCCAAGTAAGGGAGCGTCTTTTTATTGAGCATCGTTTCAGCAGAAACCATAACCCCTGCCTTTGTGAGTGCTTGTGCGTTTTCAGTTAAACGTGAAAAGTAGGCTTCTCTTTGTTTCAACGAAGGCTTTTTTTCCATCATGGCAAAACCTGTCTCCGAGAACTCTTCAAGTGTTCCCCAGTTATGAGAAATATGAAGTACGTCTAAATAAGGAATAATTTTTTCATATCGAGCCAAATCTAAAGTTAAATTAGAATTGATCTGTGTGCGTGCTCCACGTTCTCTAGCATACTTTAATAAGGGAACCACATAATGGTCCACCGATTTTACCGACAGCATAGGCTCTCCGCCCGTTATGCTGAACGCTCTTAATTGAGGAATCTCATCCAGTCGTTTTATAACGACCTCCAGTGGAAGCGGCTCTGGATCTTTCGTTTGCAGTGTGTAGCCGACCGCACAATGAGCGCAGCGCATATTGCATAGGGTTGTTGTTGTGATTTCAATATTAGATAATTGCAGCTTCTGATGCTCGCTTATATCTAAATAAGCTTCCCACGGATCATATTCCGGGGTAATGGCTTTTAACGTTGTATGTGACACCATAAAAAATCTCCTTCATGCCAAAATGGACAATATTTATCTTAACTGAACAGACCGCAAAGAAAAAGGGTAAACTTATGTTGGCAAAAGCTTCTCACCTTGTTAAAGTAGAATGGATGGAAAGGAGAGATCAACATGGGTAACTCTATTCAAGATAAATCCTCCCAAAAAGAATATATTAAAAACCGTATTGATTTATTAGTTGATGTTTTAGATTCTATAGATGCTGAAACAGCCGGGATTGATGAGATCGACAAAATTATTTCAATGCTGGACGATCTTGAGATGAAATGTAAGCAATTTCGTCACGATTGGGAAGAAAAATAAGCGCCAAATCCGTTTCTTTATTAAAGGAACGGATTTTTTTGTTATAATATAAGCAACAAAATTGTTTACGCTTACAAAGGGGTAGTGGAGAGATGGAAAAATTTCAGGAAAGTATGTACAAACTGATTGTTGAAACATCAACTAAATTGCCGAAAGATGTTCGCCGTGCCATCCTTGCTGCGAAGCTTACGGAAAATGCAGGAACACGTGCAGCGATGTCTTTAGATACTATTACAGATAATATTTTAAAAGCTGACGAAAATGTATCGCCGATCTGTCAGGATACTGGGCTTCCAACGTTTAAGATTAAAGTTCCAGTCGGGGCAAACCAGATTCAAATGAAAAAAGCGATTCGTCAAGCGATTGCAGATGCTACAAAAGATACGAAACTGCGACCTAACTCTGTTGACTCAATCACAGGGGATAACAGCGGGGACAATCTTGGTGATGGAACGCCTGTAATTAAATTCGAACAATGGGAAGAAGATTATATCGATGCGCGCCTAATCTTAAAAGGAGGCGGTTGTGAGAATAAAAACATTCAATACAGCCTGCCGGCAGAGTTAGAAGGTCTAGGACGAGCTGGACGAGATTTAGATGGAATCCGCAAGTGTATTATGCATTCTGTTTATCAAGCTCAAGGGCAAGGCTGCAGCGCTGGTTTTATTGGAGTAGGAATCGGGGGAGATCGAACTTCGGGTTACGAATTGGCTAAAGAAATGTTGTTCCGTACAGTAGATGATGTGAATCCGAACGATAATCTCCGAAAGCTTGAAGAATATGTGATGGAGAATGCGAACAAGCTCGGGATCGGTACGATGGGCTTTGGCGGTGAAACCACTCTATTAGGCTGTAAAGTGGGTGTGATCAATCGTATTCCTGCGAGCTTTTTTGTTTCAGTTGCATATAACTGCTGGGCTTATCGCCGTTTAGGTGTGAAGCTGCATGCAGAAACAGGAGAAATCCAAGAGTGGCTTTATCAAGAAGGGGAAGAGGTTGATTTTTCAAAAGCTGAAGAAGAAGCCGCGGCAGCTGTTGAGCATCAAGAAGAAAAAACACGTAATATCGTCTTGGAAGCTCCAATCACTGAGGAAGAAATCCGTCAGTTAAAAGTAGGCGATGTTGTTACCATCAACGGCATGATGCATACCGGCCGTGATGCGATTCATAAGCACCTCATGGACAATCCTGCACCGATTGATCTAAACGGTCAAATCATCTACCATTGCGGACCCGTTATGGCAAAGGATGCTGATGGAAACTGGGTAGTGAAGGCGGCAGGGCCAACGACAAGCATTCGTGAAGAACCTTATCAAGGTGACATCATGAAGAAGTTCGGCATCCGAGCGGTAATCGGAAAGGGTGGAATGGGACCAAAAACACTTGCTGCCCTTAAAGAACATGGTGGAGTTTACCTGAACGCGATCGGCGGAGCTGCACAATATTATGCTGAGCGCATGGAAACGGTAGAAGGTGTTGATCTGATGGAATTCGGTATTCCAGAAGCGATGTGGCATATCCGAGTTAACGGATTTACAGCTGTTGTAACGATGGATTCCCATGGTAACAGTCTTCACGAGCATGTAGAGAAATCGTCACTACAGAAGCTGGAGCAGTTTAAAGATCCAGTTTTTAAATAAAATGAGTTGAAACCACAGTTGAGATTCTGGGCTGTGGTTTTTATTATTTAGCTGGAGTGAGTCGAAAAATGCCTAATCCTGTCGACTCGTGGATTGATGCCTAAAACTTTTGGATTGGACCGCAAAACTTTTGGATTCAGCACCTAAACTTTTGGATTCAGCCCAAAAATATTAGGATTCAGCCCAAAAGCATTAAGAAATCCATTAAGCTTTCCCCGTTTCCTTTATATCCCTAGCATGGTTTTACTTCATAAAAGCACAATAAAGGTATAGGTTGTCGTTTGAAGGAGGAAGTCTTAATGAAAATCAACCGGCTCCTGTGCCTATTATTGGTTTCCATTTTATTTTTATCACAAACACATGTTTCTTATGCACAGCGAGAAGTTTCTAACGAAAGACTGGAATGGTACTTTGAGAAAAAGGGGAAAGAAACACCGCCAGTAACAGATGTAAAGTATATGAAGCTCATTAACAAATACGACAGTCTTTTTATCGGTAAACCTGACAAAAAGGACATTTATTTAACCTTTGATAATGGGTATGAAAACGGCTATACCGATGATGTACTGGATGTATTAAAAAGGAAAAAAGTACCTGCTGCCTTTTTTGTAACCGGACAATTTATGAAGACACACCCTCACCTAATAAAACGAATGGCTGAAGAAGGGCATATTGTTGGTAACCATTCTTATCATCATCCAGATCTCACTCAAGTATCTGATCAGCGTCTCAAAAATGAACTTGAGAAGGTTAAGCTGAGATATACTGAACTGACGGGAAGAACGGATATGCATTATATTCGTCCGCCTAGAGGAGTTTTCAGTGAAAGAACCATTATGCTCGCGAAAGAAGAAGGCTATACTCATGTGTTTTGGTCACTTGCTTTTCTTGATTGGGAAACCAACAAACAACGTGGTTGGAAGTATTCTTACAACCAAATTTTGAATCAAATACACCCTGGCAGTATTATGCTCCTGCATACCGTTTCAAAAGATAACGCGGATGCATTAGAAAGGACGATAGAGGCTCTTCAAAAGAAAGGCTATACGTTCAAGAGTCTCGACGACTTGCAATTGAAGAAGTCTACAATACCAATATTGTTTAAATCTTAAATCAGTATCTTTGTATCCTATACAAAGGTACTTTTTTAATGGAAAGCTGTGTGTTAAGGAGGTATTAAAAAAACGCTTAAACGTATCCTCGATTCTTATCATGAGGATTGAATTTAAGCGCTTTTCAATAAAAATTTATTTAAGTACTTTCAGTTCCACATTATCCAAATAAATCGTGTGTGGACCAAAAGGAGATCCAGAACTTTTTCCAAGAAGGAATTTTAATGCCATCGTATCGGATGCTGATGGAGAAAAGGTAAATGCATAATTCGTTTCTTCAGCTCCGACTGCAACTTTTTCATTAAAATATCTGTTGTATTGTGCGTTTTCTAATGTGACTTCCATATCACGAGCTATTTCGGAGCGAGCAGTAAAACGTAATTCATACTGAAGCCCTTCAACTAAATTAAGATTACCTTGCTCTAAGAGGACACTCCAAGTTTCATTCCCCTCAGATTCGATGCGAATTTGAGCTTGTTCGTACTCACTGACGATAGCAGCCTTTGCATCGTAATGAATGTAGCTGTTCCAGAACGATAGTCCAGAACGGAAATCACCATTTTTTAAAGGGATCATATCCACATTATTGTAGTCAGGGATATTGGTTAATTTTTTTAGAACGATATCGTCCAAATAAACATCTGCCGAGTGACCGCCTAAAAAGAAGATCAGTTGGCTGTTATAGTCAGAAGTTTCTCCGTTGAACAAGAACTTCGTTTCAAAAGTATGGTCCTTTTTGTCTAATTCTACCGTATAAGGAGTTATATAGGATATACGGCCATCCTCACTTAAAAGCCCGATTGTAATGTTACGGTCTTTGTCTGATCTTCCTTTAAAGGATAAAGCATACTCGTTGTCCTTAATGAGCTGTACCCCTTTTTGGACAAGGTACTTATCCTTTTCCTGAGCGGGATGTCCTTTTAAATTTGCATGAAATTCCCGAGTTTCCTCATTAACAGTAGCTTTATCTTTCTTGTTGCTGGAGGCAAAACTCCAATAAGTCATACGATTCATATTTCCTTGGTCAAAGGTACCGTTATATACATGGTTGCCATCTGGCAGTGGATTTTTTGAAGCTGTCTCATCAATTGGCTCATTTGTTACTTGTTCTACACGTACATTTCCAAGCCAAACAGGACTCGTACCATTATTTCCAAGATTAAACTCTAGTCGTGCGGCAATATCAGTATCCGCAAGCATATCAAATGTAAACGAGTAGGACTCAAGTTGGTCACTTAATTTAATGCTTTCTTCGTTTGAATATTTACTCCACCCACGATCAGCTCCACCGCCAACTTTTACGGACATTTGCCGGTCAGTCGTTGATTTTGCGTCAAAACTTACTTTATAACGGCCGTTTTTACCAACAGAAAGAAGTTGGATGGCTTGAACAGAATAAGAAAAAGAGCCTGGTACTTGTGGGGTTACTTTAGCAAAAGTCTTGTCATTGATTACATCTGGTTCAACAGAAGCTTCACCGCCAAAATCGGGTAGAGTGACAAGGTTCCAATACAAGGCATCTAATGGCTTTTCACTCTGGTCGATGAGTGAAATCTGTTTTTCAAAGTTGCCATCGTAGATAAGATTTCCGTCAGCTAACGGTTGTTTTGCGTTTGCGGGCAATTCCACAGGCTGTGGTGAAGGCTCAATCGGGTCTCGGTAATCCTTATTTTTTAAATCGTAAACACGAACATAATCGATTTCCATTTGCTGAGGGAATCGAGTCGTCTCGTCGGGATCTCCATCAAACCAACCTCCTACAGCAAGATTCATGATTAAGTAAAAGTTTTGATCAAACGGAGCAGGATAAGAAAACTTTATCGGATTATTTTGTCCTTTCGCGTACCATTCATTTTGCGTTTGATACAGTTCTCCATCTACATACCATCTAATTTCACCGGGTTCCCATTCGATTGAATACGTATGCCAAGTATCGATACCGCTTCCTGCTGGCAGTTCGAAATCTTTCCCAGTATAGCGATTGTTCGGCCATGACTCACCATAATGAATGGTGCCTGCTACTTTATTGGGTTTACTGCCCCAGGCCTCCATGATATCAATTTCTCCAGATGCAGCCCATCCGCCGTATTTGTCTTGTTCAGGCAGCATCCAAATCGCTGGCCAAAGACCTTTCCCGGTAGGCAACTTAGCTCGAACTTCGTACCGTCCATAGGTTTGACTGAACAAACCCTTTGTTTTTAATTTGGCTGACGTATAATCATAGGTCCCGGAGTCATCAGTCGTACGTTCTTTTTGGGCACGAATAATTAATTTACCATCTTTAACAAAAGAGTTGTTTTCAGAACTCGTATAATATTGTTTTTCGTTGTTGCCCCAACCTGGAGAAATATAATTGCCTTCTTCATCTTTTATCCAGTTCCCAATATCGTACGTCCATTTACTAGAATCAATTTCAGGCTTGTTAAATTCATCTGACCAGGTAAGAGTCCACTTCGTTTTAGCATTCTTTTTTTCTTTCACAGCATGATCATCTTCTTTCGGAGATGCCATAGCCCCGCTTGGCAACAATAATAGAGCACTAAGAGCAAAAGCAAAGGTTTTTTTCAAAGAATGTTAACCTCCTTTTAATAATAAAATGATACTTGTACTCGGAACGAAACCGGTTTCGAAAAACTACGAAAGCGCTTTCGTAAACATTATACAATGGTTCATTTTTCTATTCAATCTGTCTTTAGTAATATTTTTGATTTTTCTAAAAGTTTACCTAGTATTTATTTAATGTTTGGAAGGGAATTGAAGTTGGTAGAACTCGTCAGTTTCGTCTACAATAAGAAAAGCGACTTTTTAGTGAAGAAGGTAGTGAATACCATGAAAAATAACAGCAATCCACTTATGAAAACAGGACAGACCTTTCCGCTTAGCATAAAACGGCTAGGAATTAACGGGGAAGGTATTGGGTTTTATAAACGCCAGGTTGTATTTGTCCCTGGTGCTCTTCCTGGTGAGGAAATTCAAGTTGAGATCACCAAGGTGTTTCCAAATCGAGCAGAAGGCAAAATCAATAAAATAAAGAAGGCTGCTAAGAATCGTGTCACTCCGCTTTGTCCCATTTATGAGACATGCGGCGGTTGCCAGCTTCAGCATTTAGCATATGCTTCACAGCTGAAAGAGAAGCGGGATATTGTCGTTCAAGCCTTTGAACGATATACGAAGATTCAGAAGAACGAGCTTCCAATCAGTAAAACCATTGGTATGGAAGAGCCATGGGCTTATCGCAACAAGAGTCAATTTCAAGTGGGAAGAAATAACGATACCATCATAGCAGGCTTGTATAGCAGCAACTCTCATAAACTGATCAACATCGATCATTGTCTTGTCCAGCATGAAGATACAAATATCGTAACCAATACGGTAAAACAAATCATTCGTGATTTAAATCTTTCTGTTTATAACGAGCGAAAACGTACAGGGAGTATCCGGACGATTGTAGTACGGACAGCTTTTAGAACAGATGAGATTCAGCTTGTCCTTGTTACGGCCACTGAATCATTACCTAAAAAGGACTTGTTTATCTCTGAGATCAAAAAGCGTCTGCCCCAAGTTACGTCGTTTGTACAAAATGTAAACGATGAGAAAACGTCACTCATCTTTGGTGAGAAGACGGAAGGGGTATTCGGAAAAGATACAATTACAGAGCATTTAGGGGACTTGAGCTTTGAGTTATCGGCTCGTGCCTTCTTTCAGTTAAATCCGCAGCAAACATTAAAACTTTATGATGAAGTAAAAAAACAGGCGAAACTTACAGGTAAAGAAAAGATTGTGGATGCTTATTGCGGTTCTGGGACGATCGGAATGTGGCTTGCAAAGGATGCAAAAGAGGTAAGAGGGATGGATATTATTAAAGAGTCCATTCTTGATGCAAGAAAGAATGCCGAAAAACATGGAATTTCGAATGCGTTATATGAAGCAGGAAAAGCGGAGAACCTTCTTCCAAAATGGTTAAAAGAAGGGTGGCGTCCTGATGTAATTGTGGTGGATCCACCGAGAACGGGCTGTGACCAGACTTTTCTTGATACTGTAGCAAAAATTAAGCCGAAGCGAATGATTTATGTGTCTTGTAATCCTTCGACTTTAGCAAAAGATGTCCACATGTTGATAAGTAAAGGATTTGAAGTAGAACAAGTTACGCCTGTGGATATGTTTCCGCAAACATCTCAAGTAGAAGCAGTCTGCACACTCGTTTTAAAATAAAAGGTTTTTGAAAAGGTCATTTTAGTGGTTAGATTAGAAGGATGAATGTCGCAGAGGCTATAGGGTCTATTGTCATGAAAAGGAATAATAAAACTTAAGGCAATGATCTTACTTGATTAAAATCATTGATTTAAATAATAATTTTATTGCTTCAAAAATTCAGAAATATACACACTATCCACATGGTTTTCCACAGAAAATGTGCATAACTAACCAGTTTTGCACAGAATTGCACATATGTTTTTAAAAAGCCAATATGGTTATGCACAATATAAACAAGTTGTGTATAACTTTATCCACAAACGATATACATGAGTAATAATTCCTATATCACAAAAAGACCTGCTATCCCAGCAGGTCTTTTTGCACTTAGCGACGGCCTTTATTTTGGCGTCGGTCAGCTGCTTGTGCACGAGCTTGTGCTTCAAGATCATTCTGATCTGCCAATTCACTTGAGTACTCGACGTCAAGTCCGTTGGCTTGTGAAGCGTTAGCTATGTTGTGCGATGGGTTGTACTTTTTATTACGTTTTTCCACAAAAATACCTCCTTAAAGATACAATGTTTAAAACGTAAATCAAAAGCGATGAGGAACTTGTCCTCGCTAATTAGAATGTGCAGATATCAAGATCATATAACAGGAAGATTAAACCTTCATAAGAATAATCTTCATTTGTTTGTTCTTTTGTTTCCTCTGCTTGTGGAATAGAATTCATTTCTTGTGCATAAGTCACTTCTTGCGTTTTCGTTAGTTCCTCGTTACGTTCTTTCGCTGTATGTTTGTTATTTTTCATTACAATAGCCTCCTTATTAATGATAAAGCGCTTCTAAACGGTTGTTGCTAAAATTCATTTTTTTATACTCTTCATTGACAAGTTGATTGGTGCGGAAATCCTGGCTAGGTTCATCGCACGCTTCCCCCGGAAAGCGAGCATCCTGAACGAAAATGAATAACTTTCATGAGCAACAAAGTTTCCGAAAAACGCCAAAATAAAAAACCACCTTCCAAAAACGAAGGTGATCTTAGTATGTGCAAGCTATTTATAGATGTTACCTGTATTAAGCTTCCTTTAATTGTTCTTCAACAATTTCTAAAGGCTGATTACGAAGGTGATGCATCATGTAGTTATCTTTTTCAATTTGATAAAGATTATAAATATCCTGACCTTGATTAAGCTGATCATAAATATCCTTTCGTGTCTCATTTGCAAGTGTCACGTAAGGAATTTTTTCGGCAGCTTTTTGAGAACGTCCATTCACTTTACGAATCCTCATAAAAATCGTATGAATGTCCTTCTCATAAAACAGTTCAGAAAAGAAAGCTTCTTTTGCTAAATGGTTATATCCTTTTCCGAAATATGGCTGACCAATCCACGTTCCAAGAAAGCCATAGCCCTCTTGAACATCGAATAGATTAATGGTGCCGATTGGATTTTGCCACTCATCCAATATCGTTCTGGAGATGATCTTTCCTTGTTCTTCTTCTTCTAGCGTCTGCTTCGTCAAGAACATAAATTCTTCAAAAGAATCCGCTTTTTGGCGTACAAAAGGGAAGACGTCTGGGTGCACCATTAAATTGTAAAGAACATGACTCTCCTGTAAATCACGCTTTTTCAACAATTTAATCCCTCCTAGAGGGCAGAGATATCCCCCACCCTCGAATTAAGAATAAAAATTAATTCGGGGTGGGAATCGAACCCACTAGGACCAGTCATAGCTGGTGGCGCACCAATTGCCTTCCCTTGCTCAGTATTTAATTTATAGAAATAATTTTTGTTTTTGAATCAAAGAGCATGTTTATCTGTTCCGGATTTTGTAGATCCGCATGTTGCTCTTCTTGTATCATAATTTATTTTTCAAAAAAAGAAAATAGTTATTTTGTAGATTTTTTGTAAATTATTTCTCCATCGATAAGGGTCATGACAGGGGTAGCTGAAAAGTGGAACGGATGCTCTGTCCAGAGGGATAAATCAGCATCTTTTCCGATTTCTAGGCTTCCGACACGATTCGCTATTCCAAGGTTTTTTGCAGGAGCAATCGTGATGCCCTCAAGCGCCTTTTTTTCGTCTAAACCTTCCCGAACAGCAATGGCTGCACAAACATTTAAATATTGAATCGGAATATAAGGATGGTCCGTAGTTATCGAAACTTCGACATTATTTTCAGATAGTATTCGATAGGTATCCCAAGTTTTGTTCTTTAATTCGATTTTCGATTTTCGAGTAAGGGTAGGTCCAACGCTAACCATAAGGTTTAAATCTTTGAATAAGTCTGCAACAAGATGACCTTCCGTACAGTGTTCAATCCTGAAATCTAAGTTGAATTCCTCAGCAAAACGGATTGCAGATAAAATATCATCAGCACGGTGAGCATGAATGCGCACAGGAATTTCGCGATTTAACGCGGCTGCTATTGGGGCAACTCGTAAGTTATCTTGATAAGCCGAATCCTTTGCCTGATAGAAGGCTTCGCGCAGCATCCCCATGATTCCCATCCGGGTGATAGAATCGTTATGCCGGCCACTGTGAATTCGCTTTGGGTTTTCACCAAGAGCAATTTTAAGACCAGCTGTTTCTTTAATAATCATCTTCCTGATATCGTGTCCGTACGTTTTAATAACAGAGGTCGTACCACCAATAACATTGGCGCTTCCAGGCATGATGTGGGCAGTTGTTACACCAAATTTAACAGCATCCTTAAAGGCGATATCAAGTGGATGGCAGCCATCAATTGCTCGTATATGAGGTGTTAACACTTCATGCGTTTCATTCGCATCATTACCAGCCCATCCTGTACCTTCATCATAAAGACCTAAATGGGTATGTACGTCTATAAATCCGGGAAGAAGATGAAGTCCTTCTGCCGAAATGATCTCCATTTCTTCTGTGGGTTCGATATATTGATCAACCGCCACGATCTTTCCGTTTTCTATTAATACATCTCCCTGTTCAAGAACTTGGCTTGTAATGGGATATACTTTTGCTTTTTGAATGAGTTTTTTCATTTTTTTCACCTTAGAAATCGTCTTATTTTTATTGTATCAAATCTTGTAAAGCCCCTTTTAAATGAGAATACTTAAAGGAGTATCCTCTATGAACCGCTTTTTCTGGAAGAACTTGCTGACCTTCTAAAATAAGCATGCTCATTTCTCCAAAAATAAGCTTAAACGCGAAGGATGGAGCAGGCAGCCAATGAGGACGGTTCATTACATCACCAGTGACTTGACCAAATTCTTTCATCGTTACAGGATGGGGTGCGGTTATATTTACAGGACCACTATACGCCTCGTTATTTATGACTTCTTTAATCATCCTTGCAACGTCTTCAACATGTACCCACGATATCCATTGATCACCTGAACCGACTGTTCCTCCTGCAAAAAAACGATAGGGAAGGGTGAGTTGAGGAAGAACGCCACCATCTCTGCCAAGAATTAGCCCAAAACGGGTAAATACGGTTCTGCAACCGATATTCTCTGCTTCACTCGCCTTCGTTTCCCACGCTTTTACTACTTCTGCTAAAAAATCCGAGCCATGATTTGTTGTGTTTTCCGTAAATATTTCTGATTCGGATGTTCCATAATAGCCAATTGCAGAAGCGTTCACCCAAACAGAAGGTGCTTCAGGCATTTTTTTGGCAAGATTCAATAGTTCCTGAGTTGCATTTAAACGGCTGTTTAATATCGCTTGTTTTTTCTCTGCTGTCCATCGACCATTAATGGATTCTCCAGCGAGATTGATTACAGCATCGATCTTAGGAAGCTCCTTTTCAGGTGTACTTTGAGGAGTGAGCCATTCCACATATGAAACATTAGGTTCTTTCGGTTTTCCACTGAGATTACGGGTGAGTATATAGACGTGGTTCTGATCTTCTTGCAAGATCTTTGTAATGTGTTTCCCTACAAATCCGCTGCCGCCAGAAATTAAGATATTTTTCATAATTAATCTCCTCTCACCATTCTCTTTATAACTATTTACCCTTTCCCTCTTAATTCCCTTGTTTACCGCTCGTTAAAAGGGGGATTTTTTTAAACTGCAATACCACTTATGGTAAAATAGAGACAGAAAGCAGGTGGGTAGATGGCTGTCATAACAAGGATTTCTGCTCAGCAAAAAAATGATGAACGATTTAATATCTTTATTCAAAAAGGAACAAAAGAAGAGTTTGCTTTTAGTGTGGATGCGGATGTGCTCATAAAATTCCAGCTTCAAAAAGGAATGGAGATCAATGAAGAAGAGTGGGAAGAGATCATTGATGAAGATCAATTTCGTAAAGCTTTTAACAAAGCGCTCCATTTTCTTTCTTACCGGATGCGTACCGTTCATGAAATAGAAGCGTTTCTTGAAAAGAAAGAGGTCCCGGAACACACGGTTAAAAGAGTGATCTCTAGACTTTCTGAATATGATTTTGTTAACGATAAGAGCTTTGCGGATGCTTTTGTTAAAAGCCGTATGAATACTTCTTTTAAAGGGCCTGGTGCCATCCGCCAGGAACTGAAGAAAAAAGGAATTGGAGAAATAGACTCAGAAGGAGCGATCAGTCAGTTCACGTATGAACAGCAATTAGAAGCTAGTGTGAAGTTTATACAAAAACAATTTTCTGGAAGAGCGAAACGTTCGGAAAAAGAGCAAAAGCAAAAAATTGCGCAGCAGCTGCAGCAAAAAGGTTTTACGTGGGAAGTTATTGAGCTTGCCTTTCAACAAGCACAGATCAGTCAAACGGCAGAGGAAGAAAAAGAAGCCTTGCTCGTTCATGCCAAAAAAGCACACAACAAGTATAAAAAACATACCGGCTACGAGTATGAAGCTCGCATGAAACGGTATTTATACGGCAAAGGCTTCGATTCATCCGTTATAACTGAGTTGCTGAGCGGTGACGAGCTTACCGATCAATAAATATTTCAGACCGGTTATCATCTTGCTCGTATATCATTTGTGCTACTAATTCAGGTGATTTTAATCGTGAACGGTCTTGAATATGATCTGATTCATTCCAGAATGGTGTATCCATGCCACCCATATAGACGGCTGTTGGATAGATATTTGTTCCATCCCATTCTTTAACGAGGCTCTCAGTAAAACCCCGAACGGCAAATTTAGTGGCACAATAAATGGACTCATTCACTTTTCCTCTCAAACCGGCTGTAGAAATAATGTTCATTACTTTACCGGTTCCTTGTTTTTTAAATAGGGGAAAGGATGCTTTCGATGGAAAGATAGTGCCATAAACATTCGTCTCAACCATGTGCTTGATATCAGCTTCAGATAACGAATGAAGGGAATCAAACACTCCAGTTCCTGCATTGTTTATTAGAAGATGAACTTGATCTTCATCAAATATCTTTTTTAAAACGGTTAATACCTGATTATAATCCGTAACATCGCAAACTTGATAAGATACTCGATTGTCGCTTGTGATGGTTTGAACGGCTTGTTTGAGTTTCGGTTCTGTGCGGCCGAGCAAACAGACATGATAGGCGTTGCTGTATTGTCGGGCTAAGGCAAGTCCTAGACCGGAGCCGCCGCCAGTTATGATTACTGTTTTTTTCAAGACAAATCACTCCTATGTAAAATCATGTTGTAACGTAAGTCCTAGCGTACAGAAAAGAAAGGAAAGATTCAAATGGAAAAAAGATTTAGCGAAATGACGGAAGCTGAAATAATAGCCGAAATCGCATCCTTACGAGCAAAAGCACAAAAAGCGGAACAGATGGGTATGGTAAGTGAATATGCCGTTCATGAACGAAAAATCGCAATGGCTAAATGCTATTTAATGGATCCTTCAGTCATAGAAAGCGGAAAAGATTACGGAATAGTAGGTGATCCGGGTTCAACATTTTCGGTTCTCTATTTAAATGGTATTTTTGCCTGGGGTTATAAAAATAAACAGAGTACCCTTGAGGCTTTGCCCATTTCTGTATTAGAGCAATAAAATAAAGAAGCGATAAAGAAAAATCGCTCCTTTATTCTTCACTATGAACGCTTACGTGTTTGAATTTCTAGCACATAGTTATTCAATGCTTGCTGGGTCTCCCCGTTCACTTGGTTATACGCATGCTTCGAGTTTGCACGCGGTGAGTGAAAGGGGTCAGAATATTTGCCATTAAACAGAGTTGATTGAAAGTACTGTTTTTTGTTCATCTGATACACCCCCCAGAATGAAATTCATAACCGCAAGAATTACTGATCATCTCGGTGTTGATTGGATAAAAACATTCGCTCCTGTGGATGGTCGCGAGTGGTTCCATCTGGCCGCTTAGAAGAGAACTCTTCTTTTGCTCTCGGCTCACCTGAGAAGGAGATCCGATTAGGGAAGTTTTTCGATTTATTTCTCATGGGTTTTCCCTCCTTTTAATCGGTTCTCACCTAGTATGGAACGTGATAGAATCCTTTATGTGACGGGACTTTCTTTAAAAATTGGTTAAGGAGGGAGAAAAATGGAAGAGCGTTTCGACAGATTAGCGAAATTACTGCAAAAAATGAACACCACCCTAAGTGACCAAGAAGCAAGGGAATGGGTGGAAGGATTATGGGAAGATTTTGAATCAACACGTGCAAAAGCTGGACGAGAGTATGAAGGACAAGAAGTAACAGAAAAAATGGTCACGCAGCTCATCACTTCCTACGGTCATAAGCTTCATGAATACGTTTCAACCAACCCTAAATTCCAGCGTTTCATTAAAAAAGACGGGCCGATTAACTAGCCCGTCTCTTTTCTTATTCATTGTTATTTATAAGATCCATTGGAGAAAAATCCATTTTCTTTTTCAACCGGTCTTCGGAATATACCCATCCCGTATATGAAGTAATGATATTAAGATTTTCATCTAATTGGACCATAGCCACAAACGGATAGTGCCCTTTACTTCTGTACCTTAGATCTATAAATTGAACCATATGACCGTGATCATTCTTTTCAATCTCCCACCTATGAACGGGGGAGAACGAAAGGAAAGCCGAGATGTTTTTATCAAGTTTCGCAGCATCCACCAATTCGGATTGTGGGACAGGCAATCGGTCGAACGTATCCCAGACGGTTACTTTTCCGTTCTTTAATCCTGCCACAAAAAATTCATGCTTTGATTTGATGGCAAGATGATATTGTCCCCAGCGGAAAGTGGGGGAGGCATAGATTTCCTCTGCCTCTGGTATTGCTTGCAGAACGATTTTGTTAACTTGCTGACGTGCAATGATTCGCCAAATGTAATAAAAAACAAGGATTACATAAACGGCAAGAAACGTAATTCCTGGATCGATACCAACATACCAAAGGAGAAGTCCTGCGATATGAAGGAAAAAGATAAATGGATCAAAAATACTGATCACCCCAAGCGCAATCCATTTTTTTGAGATAGGGTATAATGCTTGGGTACCGTATGCATTAAATATATCAACAAAAACGTGGAGAAAAACAGCGATAGACGTCCATAGTAGAAGTTTTCCGCCGTTTGCTTCTGGCACAAATAAAGATATTATACCGAATAGTAAAAGGGGCCAGATGATTAGAGCAGGCAAAGAGTGTGTGAGTCCCCGATGATTTCGGATATAGACTGCATTATTTTTTAGTTTTAGAATGGTATCAAAGTCAGGTGCCTGGGAACCAACTAGTGTCCCGGCAAGGATAGCTTGGGATGTCACAGGATCGTTTGCAATCGCAGGATCCAGCATGGCTAAACCGCCTAATCCCAACCCCATCACAATATGTGTGCCTGTATCCAAGGCGATCACCTCCTATGTAGGAATGGAGTGAAATATAGATGATAACAGTTTTTATGGAGTATAAAGTAAATCCAGATACCTTTCAATCTTATGAAACGGTAATGACTTCTGTGATTAAAGAGCTTGAGATGTCAGGTGCATCTGATATTCGGTGGTATAGAGCGGCAGATCAGCCGTCACTCTACGTTGAATGCTTTCAAGTTTACGATATCGATGCATATAAGGCGATTAAAGATGCCAGAACGTCACATGATCACCCTGTTTTTTCTCGTCTTCATGCTTTAGTATCAGGAGGATTTGAAAAAATACACTGTTGGGCGTTTGAAAAAATGAATGTAAAGGAAGATATTTAAATTGAACACAACAAGTAATACTATATTTTCCCTAGACGCCACATATGTGAAACAATTTCAAAACAACTTGCTTGAATGGTACCGTGAAAATAAGCGGACACTGCCGTGGCGCAAAAATCAAGATCCATATCGAGTCTGGGTGTCAGAGATCATGCTCCAGCAGACAAGAGTAGATACGGTCATTCCTTATTTCGAACGATTTACAACCTTATTCCCCACACTTCACGATCTTGCTTATGCCGATGAAGAAAAAGTTCTGAAAGCATGGGAGGGTCTAGGTTATTATTCCCGAGTTCGAAACTTACAAACCGCAGTTAGAGAAGTATGCGAATCTTACGGTGGAAAAGTTCCAGATACACCGCGTGAAATTGCCAGCTTAAAAGGCGTAGGTCCTTACACAGCAGGAGCCATTTTAAGTATTGCCTATGGTGTACCTGAACCTGCTGTTGACGGAAATGTCATGCGAGTTTTATCGCGAATCCTTTTAATTGAAGAAGACATCAGTAAGCCGAAAACGCGCGTCACTTTTGAAAAGGCTGTTCGCGAATTAATCTCTCATGAAGATCCGTCTTCGTTTAACCAGGCGCTGATGGAGCTTGGGGCATTGATCTGCACACCCAAGTCACCAGCCTGTCTACTCTGTCCGATGCGTGACCTTTGTAGAGGGTTTGAAGAAGGAAAGCAAAGAGAGCTGCCTGTTAAATTAGGAAAAACGAAAGTCAGAAAAGCTAAGATGGCCGCGGGGATCATCGTTGGAGAGGATGGGAGCTTACTTCTTCACAAAAGGCCGTCAGAAGGTTTATTAGCGAACATGTGGGAGTTTCCTAACACAGAATATGTTGGATCGAAAAAAGATGAAGAGGCCGTTGCTTTAACGGACTATGTGGAAGAGAACGTTGAAGCGGACGTGATGCTTGAGGAGAAGGTTGGATATATCGAGCATGTTTTTTCTCATCTAAAATGGGAAATCCAAATATGGAAAGGAAAAATGGAGGTTTCTAAAAAGGAGCTTCCACCAGATTGGAAATGGGTAAGCGTATCCGAACTGGACAACTATCCATTTGCGGTTTCTCATCAAAAAATTATCCGGCTCGTGAAGGAGGCATTAATTTTATGAACTTAGAACTAAAAGGGAAAGCAGTTCTCGTAACAGGGGGATCTAAAGGAATAGGCCAAGGAATCGCTTATGCTTTTTTAGAAGAGGGAGCCAAAGTGGGGATCGTTGGCAGAAATCTGAACAATCTTGAAGCTGCCCAGAAAGACGGGATTGAGGTTTTTCAAGGAGATGTCACGGACATCGGAGATCGTGAACGAATCATGAATGCTTTTATTGAGAAGTTCGGAACAATTGATGTTTTGGTTAACAATGCAGGTGGGAGCAATGGTTCGTCAGTGTTGGAGACAAACATGGAGCAGTTTGAGGAAGCCATGCATTTGAATTTTTTGTCGGCTGTTGATTTAAGTAAGAGAGCAGCAAATGTAATGAGCGGCAATGTTGATGGAGGTTCGATCATTAACATCTCGTCTATATTTGGCCGCGAGTCTGGCGGAAAACCGACTTACAATGCGAGTAAGGCCGCACTGATTTCGTTTACCAAATCATTTGGGGACGAAGTGATATCGAAAGGCATTCGTGTGAATGGTATTGCGCCAGGGTCAATTTTACATGAAACAGGAAATTGGAAAAAAAGACTGGAACAAGATCCAGATAAAATAAAGGCGTTCGTGGAAGAACATATTTCTGCTGGCCGGTTTGGAACAGTAGAAGAAGTTGCGAATGTAGCTGTATTTTTAGCATCAAAAAAAGCATCTTGGGTTGTGGGAAGTACACTGAACGTCGATGGCGGCCAGTCTTACAGCAATTTCTAATGAGATAGAATGAAAACAAGCCCCGCGGAACGCCGGGGCTTGTTTTTATGCTCGCCATACGGATTTTATGCTCGCCATACGGATTTTATGCTCGCCATACGGATTTTATGCTCGCCATACGGATTTTATGCTCGCCATACGGATTTTATGCTCGCCATACGGATTTTATGCTCGCCATACGGATTTTATGCTCGCCATACGGATTTTATGCTCGCCATACGGATTTTATGCTCGCCATACGGATTTTAGGCTCGCTATACGGTTTTTATGCTCGCCGTACGGATTTTAGGCTCGCTATACGGTTTTTATGCTCGCCATACGGATTTTAAAACGAATCTGCTGCAAGCTCTCCCTGTAAGTTATCCCTCTTGAAAAATTTAGTCATATTTAATCTCGGTTCCATGCGTCCAATCTGCTTCATGACGCTGTAAACCGCCTCTTGCTTCTATTTCTTTAATAATTTCACGGTGGATGCTTGTTCCTTCTTCGTTTAAATAAGGGGCTATCTGCTGCAGTGAATGGTGGAAATAGGCTAGTTCTTCATCTTTCCACTCGGTCTTGCTCGTCATACTAAGTTCAGTCATGTCTCTTCCTACATACATGATTAAGTCCTCCTTTGATTGTTTATTTAATCTAATCATTCATTTATCCCCCATTTTTCAGCTTTTTAATACTGGAAATATCTAATAACAAAATCTGATTATAAAACAGACAGACAGCGGGTAAATTATATTTCGTGGAGGTGAAAATCATGGACAAACAACAACAACAACAAAAACAACAGCAAGCTGCTCGTCAAGCACAGCAGAATGCTCAACAACAACAAGCTGGTCAATCATACGGAACTGAGTATGCTAGCGAAACTGACGCACAACACGTTCGTCAGCAAAACCAACAGTCTGCTCAAAAAAAGAACCAACAGTAACCTCTATCTGAGAAATGCTCCCTAGTCACTAGGGGGCATTTTTTAGTTTTTATCACTACGTTTTCTATACATATCCCATGGGAATACTAATTAGTGTGGAATTTTGATAAAAAAGGCGCTTTATTTTAAAAAACCGGGACAAGTACATTTCCAAACTATTCTTAAAACGATATAATAAAGGAGAGAAAAAAAGCGTGTTTTGTAAGAAGGCAATGAATCGGGAATAAAGGAACAAAAAACAAATTGTAGAACGAGGTTTAATCATGGAGCTGGTGAATTACCGACAAATGGTTAGAAGAAAGGAGAGTTAACAACTCAATAGGTAACATTAGCTTCCGGAACTCGGGCAGAAAGGAGAGAGAGATGAGTTTTCCTGCAACCGGAAGTATAATCAATATTCAAAGCTATAAACATAATGGCTATCTTCATCGGAACTGGGAAGATACAGTCATTTTAAAAGGAACACCTAGTCAGGTGATCTGTGGCAATGACCGTATATTAGTAACGGAATCCGATGGCAGACAATGGCGGACGAGAGAGCCAGCTATCTGCTATTTTAATTCGAAGCAATGGTTTAATGTAATAGGTATGATTCGGGAAGATGGTATTTATTATTACTGTAATTTAGGCTCACCCTTTATGTGGGATAAAGAAGCGTTAAAGTATATCGATTATGATTTAGATATTAAGGTCTTTCCTGATGGAACGTATATATTATTAGATGAAGATGAATATGAACTTCATAAAAGAATGATGAGATATCCAAGTCAGCTAGATGCTATTATACAAAAGAATCTTCAGGAATTAATCTTGATGGTTACACAAAAAAAGGGACCGTTCGAACCAGGTTTTGTGGAAGAATGGTATGAAAGATATTTAGAATTTCGTTAAAAAGGAAAACCTGTTGAATAGTCAGCGGGTTATCCTTTTTTTATCTCAAGTTTTACGTGATAACTTGGCGCTGGCCAAGTTTTCTTTATGAAACAGAATGGTGTGAAGAGTAATGGATAGTATGAAACGGTATTTATCTTTTGTAAAACCATATAAAGGACAAATTTTCTGGACGATAATGATCGGACTCGCTAAATTTGGTATCCCTTTATTAACACCTCTCATTTTAAAATATGTGGTCGATGACATTATTCAGACGACTTTACCTCTTGATGAGAAGTTAAGTAAGTTGTATTGGATCATGGGTGGAGCAGCATTGATCTTTGTTGTTTTAAGACCTCCTATAGAATATTGGAGACAATATTATGCACAGTGGGTAGGAAGCAAAATCTTGTATGACATTCGCGATAAGATGTTTGATCACATCCAAAGGCTGAGTCTTCGTTTTTATTCCAATCACAAGTCTGGAGAAATTATTTCAAGAGTCATTCATGATGTAGAGCAGACGAAAACGTTCGTCATTACGGGTCTTATGAACGTTTGGCTCGATATGGCAACGATTATCATTGCAACAGCGATTATGTTTTCCATGGATTTTTGGCTGACGATCGTTGCTTTGTCAATGCTGCCCGTCTATGCGTTTTCGGTGAAGTTCTTTTATGCCCGCCTTCGTCAATTAACGAAAGACCGATCTCAAGCTCTTGCTGAAGTGCAAGGCCATCTTCATGAGCGTGTTCAAGGAATGTCAGTAATCAGAAGTTTTGCGCTTGAGGATCATGAACAAGTTGAGTTTGATAAACGAAACAGTACGTTCTTAAATCGAGCGATGGATCATACGAAATGGAATGCGAAAACCTTTTCGGTCGTTAATACGGTGACAGATATTGCTCCACTTTTAGTAATAGGATTTGCTGCTTATCAAGGCATCAAAGGAAACATAACCATTGGAGCGTTAGTCGCTTTTGTAGCCTATATGGACAGGCTGTATAGTCCGCTTAGAAGACTTGTTAATTCTTCAACGACACTGACACAATCCGTGGCTTCCATGGACAGAATGTTTGAATTTTTAGATGAAACGTATGACATAGAGGATTCTCCTGGAGCTAAGCCTCTTAAAAATGTTAAAGGTGCGGTCGAATTCCAAAATGTTTCTTTTGCTTATAATGAAGAAGAGGCAGATGTTCTGCACAACGTCTCATTGTCTGTCAGACCTGGTGAGACGATCGCACTTGTAGGAATGAGCGGTGGAGGGAAATCTTCGTTGATCAGCCTGATTCCGCGGTTTTATGATGTAACAGAAGGCAGTTTGAAACTTGATGGCACGGACATCCGGAATTTCCAAGTAAGAACGCTGCGCGATAATATAGGTATGGTGCTTCAAGACAATATATTGTTTAGTGAATCAGTCCGGGCGAATATTCTTATGGGTAACCCTGATGCTACAGATGAGCAGATGATTTCAAGCGCAAAAGCTGCAAACGCCCATGAGTTTATCATGAATTTGCCAGACGGGTACGATACGAAAATAGGTGAGCGCGGTGTGAAATTATCAGGCGGTCAAAAACAGCGTGTTGCCATCTCCAGGGTTTTCTTAAAGAATCCGCCTATCCTTATTTTAGATGAAGCGACCTCTGCTCTTGATTTAGAAAGTGAACATCTTATTCAAGAAGCATTGGAAAAATTAGCGAAGGATCGGACAACTTTCATAGTTGCTCATCGCCTGTCTACGATTACGCATGCAGACCGCATTGTCGTCATTGAACACGGTAAAATCGCTGAAATTGGCAATCATAAAGAATTGATGGAAAAACAAGGACCATATCATGATTTATTTACGGTTCAACAATTAAAGTAATGAATGTAAAAGACGGGCACCTGCCCGTCTTTTTTCTGTAATCAGAATGTAATAAATTGAATAAAAATAATACTTTAGACCTACAACGGATGGTATATTTGTCGATTATTCTGAAAATTTATTATTGTCAAAATGTCTGAGTAGTGTCATAATTCACAACAGAGAAGTAATATTCTAGGAAATTTGACAGCTTAGAGAAAGGAGTGAGATCTCATGGGCAATCCTGTTTTAGAAGTTAAGAATCTGAAGACTTCTTTCCTGACAGAGGATGGTGCAATTCCGGCTGTTGACGGTGTCGATTTTCACATTAACCCTGGCGAAGTTTTAGGCATAGTTGGTGAATCGGGCTGCGGCAAAAGTGTTACATCATTATCTGTGATGGGATTAGTACCGACCCCACCTGGGAAGATCGAAGGGGAAATCCTCTTTAAAGGTGAAAATCTTGCTTCTGCCCCAGAAAGAAGAATGCGACAGATCAGAGGAAATGAGATCGGAATGATTTTTCAGGAGCCGATGACAAGCTTAAATCCGGTCATCACAATCGGTGACCAGCTGATTGAATCACTGCGTATACATAGAAAATGGTCGAAAAAAGAGGCAATGGCTAAAGCGATTGAGATGCTTAAACTAGTCGGCCTTCCAAGAGCAGAAGAGCTTGTAAGAGAATATCCACATCAACTATCCGGAGGAATGAGACAGCGTGTCATGATTGCGATGGCTATGATCTGTGACCCGAAGCTTCTGATCGCGGACGAGCCTACTACCGCTCTTGATGTAACCATTCAAGCACAAATTCTGGATTTAATGAAACGATTGAACAAAGAGACAGACACTGCCATTATGATGATTACTCATGATTTAGGTGTAGTTGCTGAAATGTGTGAACGCGTTGTTGTTATGTATGCGGGGAAAGTTGTGGAAGAGGGCGATGTGAAAACGATCTTCCAAGATCCTAAACACCCATACACGGTTGGACTGATCAAGTCTGTACCTGATATGAGAGCAAAGGTAGGAAGACTTTATTCCATTCCTGGAAATGTTCCTAAACCAGGATCGATCAAGTCAGGCTGTTCATTCGCTCCACGCTGTGAGCATGCAGGAACAAGATGCATCACAGAAACTCCTCATCTTACTACTCAAGAAGGCAGCCATCAAGTGAGATGCTGGCTTTATGAGGACGGGAAAGGAGTGAATTTACATGAATCAGACTCAGCCATTAGTTAAAGTAGAAAATCTAAAGATGCACTTTCCGATTAAAGGCGGTGTGCTCGGTAAAACCGTCGGTGAAGTAAAGGCTGTTGACGGTATATCCTTTTTTATAAAAAAAGGCGAAACACTAGGTCTTGTTGGAGAAAGCGGCTGTGGAAAATCTACGACAGGTCGTATGCTTTTAAGATTATTGGAACCTACTGAAGGAAAAATTTACTTCGAAGGCGAAGATATCACAACCATATCGACGAGTGAAATGAGGAAGAAGCGCCGTGAAATGCAGATGGTCTTTCAAGATCCTTTTGCTTCACTCAATCCGCGTCATACCGTTGAAAAGATCTTAGAGGAACCTTTGATTGTTCACGGTGTAAAAGGCAAGGCAGAACGAAAGAGAAGAGTAAAGGAACTGCTCGAAGTTGTAGGACTCTCAAGCTGGCACGCAAAACGGTATCCACACCAATTCTCAGGTGGACAGCGTCAGCGTATAGGGATCGCAAGGGCACTAGCTGTCAATCCGAAGCTGATTATTGCGGACGAGCCTGTATCAGCACTGGATGTTTCCATACAATCTCAAGTGTTGAACCTTTTACAAGACTTGCAAAAAGAATTCGATCTCACCTATTTGTTTATTGCACATGATTTGGGAGTTGTACGCCATATCAGTGACAGAGTGGGTGTTATGTATCTGGGCCATATCGTGGAGCTCGCGGATAGCGAACTGCTTTACGACAACCCGAAACATCCGTATACACAAGCTTTATTATCAGCTGTTCCTATACCAGATGTTGAACATCAAAAGGACCGAGTCATCCTGCAAGGAGACGTACCGAGTCCGTCCAATCCGCCAACCGGATGCCCGTTTCATACACGGTGCCCGCAAGCGATGGATCATTGCGCATCTGTAAAACCTGTATTAAAGGAAGTTGCTCAAGGCCACTACGCTGCCTGCCATTTATACGAATAAAGGGTAAGCGCGTACATATACAAAAAGGCACTACTAAAATGAGAACTGGGGGAAAGAAGATGAAGAAAAGTTTATTCACTTTATTTGCTTTAATGCTAGCTTTATCACTAGCACTAGCAGGGTGTTCATCAGGCGGAGACAGCGGCAATGGTGGAGACGACGAAAAAGTTGATCCGAACAACGTAATGATCTACGGACGCGGCGGTGACTCTGTTGCACTTGATCCAGCTGTAGTTACGGATGGTGAATCTTTTATCGTTACAGAACAAATTTATGAGCCACTCGTAAACTACGGAAAAGATAACACAGATATCGTTGCTGGTCTTGCTAAAAAATGGAATGTAACGGATGATGGCTTGACATATACGTTCGAGCTTGAAGAAGGCGTTAAGTTCCATGATGGAGAAAAGTTCAATGCAGAAGCGGTAGTTAAGAACTTCGAGCGTTGGGCTAAGAGTAAAGACGAAGAGAAGTTCTATTACTACAAATCTATGTTTGGCGGATTTGAAGGAGACGAAGGTCACGTAATTGAAAGCATAAAAGCTGATGGTGATAACAAAGTAGTATTTAAGCTTAAGCGTCCTCAAGCTCCGTTCTTAAAGAATATTGCAATGAGCCCATTTGCGATTGCAAGCCCTAAATCATTTGAAGGCGATAAGCTAAGCAAAGAGCCTGTTGGTACTGGCCCATTCAAGTTCAAAAGCTGGAAGCCAAATGACACAATCGTTTTAGAAAAGAACGCAGATTATTGGGTTAAAGATCTTCCTAAACTTGATGGCGTTACATTTAAAGTAATCAAAGATAACTCTTCTCGTTTAAATGCACTAACAAAAGGCGAAATCGATCTAATGGATGGTCTGAATCCATCTGATATGAAAAAAGTTCAAGATAACGGCAAACTTCAATTGTTTGAACGTCCTTCTATGAACGTTGGTTACCTAGGATTTAACGTTGAGAAAGCTCCATTTGATAAGAAAGAAGTGCGTCAGGCAATCAGCCACTTAATCGACAAGCAGGCTATTATCGACAACTTCTTCGAAGGAACAGCTGAGCCGGCTAAAAACCCAATGCCTCCTTCAATCAATGGTTATAACGACAGCATTCAAGGCCGTGAATATGACGAAGCAAAAGCGAAAGAACTTTTAGCTAAAGCTGGTGTTCCAGATGGCTTCAAGATGGATCTATGGGCAATGCCTGTAGCGCGTCCATATATGCCAAACGGACAAAAAGTAGCAGAAGCAATCCAAGCAAACCTTGCAAAAGTTGGCATCGAAGCCAACATTGTAACGTTTGAGTGGGGGACGTACCTTGAAAAGACTCGTAATGGTGAAGCACCTGTATTCATGCTTGGCTGGACGGGTGATAATGGAGACGCTGATAACTTCCTTTACACATTGCTTGACAAAGACAATATCGGTTCCAACAACTATTCTCGTTACGCAAACGATGAAGTTCATAAGCTATTGCTAGAAGCACAATCTACTCCAGATGAAGATGCTCGTGCTGAGCTTTATAAAAAAGCACAAGTAATCATTCATGAAGATGCTCCTTGGGTACCGCTTGTACACTCTAAGCCGCAATTAGCGGGAGCTAGCAAAATTAAAGGATTTGTTCCGCATCCTACAGGATCTCAATCTTTTGCGGATACATCTTTCGAATAAAGTATGGCGGGGAGTACGGAGCAGATCATCCTGCTCCCCTTTTTTTTGCACAATGAGAAAAACTCGTTAATTCTCAATCTTTCCAGAAAGAGGTGACCATATGTTTGCCTATACAATCAGACGGTTAGCAACACTTGTACCAGTACTTTTAGGGATGACATTTATCGTTTTTATGATGATTCGTGCTATACCGGGGAATCCAGCACAGCTCATATTAGGGCAACAGGCGACACAAGAAGCCATTGAGGGATTAACAAGACGACTTGGTTTGGACCAACCGTGGTATACGCAATTTTTTGCCTATATAAAAGGTCTATTTGCAGGAGATCTCGGAGTCTCTTTAAAAACCAATGTCCCGATTTCAGAGGAAATTTGGCCGTATCTAGCAGCTACAATGGAGCTAGCTCTTGTTGCGATGATTATTGCAATTGTAGTCGGAGTAAATGCAGGAATTGTTTCAGCTTGGTTTCAAAATTCCTGGTTCGACTATACAGCCATGGTTCTTGCATTAATCGGGGTGTCGATGCCTATCTTCTGGCTTGGATTGATGGAGCAATACATTTTCTCAATTCAATTGGATCTGCTGCCTACTACGGGAAGGGATAACATTCGTGTTCCGGTAGACCCAATCACGCACTTATATTTAATAGATACGCTGATTCAGGGAAGGTTTGACCAGTTTACAGAAGTTATCCGTCATCTTATCTTGCCTGGTATCGCACTGGGAACGATTCCGATGGCCATTATAGCAAGGATGACTCGCTCAAGCATGCTTGAAGTCATGCGTTCTGACTATATCCGTACCGCTCGTGCCAAAGGGATGAAAATGTTCTGGGTAGTGTATAAGCACTCCTTAAAAAATGCAATGATTCCTGTTGTGACGGTTATCGGATTGCAGACGGGTCTTCTTTTAGGAGGAGCGATCTTAACTGAAACGATCTTCGGATGGCCTGGTATTGGAACGTATATTTATGATGCTATTTCTTTCCGTGACTATCCTGTCATTCAATCAGGAATCCTTGTTGTGGCTACCATTTTCGTATTAATTAATCTACTCGTAGATTTGCTGTATGCAGCGATCGATCCGAGAATTAAATTTAAATAGGAGGAATAAGAGCATGTCAGAACAACTAGCTAAATCAACACCTCCAGTAGTCCCGCAACATGTACCAGCACCCGTTGAAGACAAAGCTATTTCTCCTTGGAAAGAAGCTTGGAGGAGTTTTAAGAAAAACAAGATCGCTCTTGTTGGTCTTTCCATCGTTTCCTTTTTTATCTTGATTGCCATCTTTGCTGATTTGTTGGCTCCTTACCATTACAAGGACGTGAATCTATCTGATAAACATATCGCACCATCTGCTGAGCACTGGTTCGGAACGGATGAGTTCGGCCGTGATATCCTAAGCCGTGTAATTCATGGTGCACGTATCTCCTTATGGGTTGGTTTCTTTTCCGTAGCAGGATCTGTCATCGTCGGATCAGTGCTTGGTATCGTGGCAGGATATTATGGTAAATGGGTAGATGGGATCATCTCACGTATTTTTGATATTTTGCTAGCTTTCCCAAGTATCTTGCTTGCGATCGCAGTTGTTTCCGTACTAGGACCTTCATTAAAAAATGCACTGATTGCAATTGCGATCATTAACGTTCCAACGTTCGGACGTTTGCTTCGTTCAAGGGTACTGAGTGTAAAAGAAGAAGAGTATATCACGGCCGCTCGTGCGGTTGGTATGAGTGACACAAGAATTTTGATCCACCACATTTTGCCGAACAGCTTGGCACCGATCATTGTACAAGGAACACTAGCCATCGCAACTGCCATCATTGAAGCGGCAGCACTTGGTTTCTTGGGAATGGGTGCACAGCCTCCAACTCCTGAGTGGGGCAAAATGCTTGCTGATTCAAAAGACTTTATCATTCAAGCACCGTGGACTGTTTTGTTCCCAGGCCTGGCCATCATGTTGACTGTTCTTGGTTTTAACTTGATGGGTGACGGACTGCGTGACGCGCTCGATCCTCGGATGAAGAGCTAATCTTTGAATAAGTAGAGGAGGTTTGGCTTTGGCCAAGCTTCTTTTTTTATTTGTTTTTTTCTAGAAGTGATTCAAGATGATAATGGCGTGATCGATTAGTGCCTGATGAAGGCAGATTTAAAGAACGAAGAAGATGATAGGATTGGCTGCTCGAAGACAAGTTCAAATGGTATGCGCACTCATCATTCTTAATTCTTTTCGAGATTAATAGCGCATAATCTTGTAAAGCTTCTATATGAGCGGTTTTTGATGAGGTATAGCATGTAGCACAATGCCACTTTCCCCATTCATATCTCATGATGGAATGTGCGCAAGTTGGACAAAACACACCTCTTAAGAGTTCATTCTTTTGTACTTGGAAAAGTTCGCAAATATCAGGGTCGTATGAGGAGCTTAATTTTGAAAGGAGTTTTACTATTTTCTTTACTTCTTTTTCTGTAAGTATAGGAGTGGGGTGCTTTTTTGCCAGGCTTTCGAATTTTTGTTTCAGACTGGAGCTTTTAATTATGGTTTCAGCCGCTTCTTTATAGGTTGGGGTGGATTCTATGATCGCGGATGGATGCGTCATGACGACTAGTGTCTCAATAGGAACAGATGCAATTTTATTTTGGTTGAGAATCTTAGAAAGATGGTATCTTTGTCGGTGGACCTGGTCGATCGGATTGGCAAAAGCTTCTTCTTTGCCGTTATGTGTCCGAATGAACTGGTAGAACTGATCTTCAAAAAAAAGGTGGCCAGCCATATATTTGATCTCAAGGATCGTAATGAAACTGGGCGTAATAAGGATTGTGTCCATCTGGAAAAAATAATCATCATCCAGAATACGGAGCCCATGTAGAAATTGAACATCTTTAGGAAGATACCGATAAAAATACTCCAGAGATTGTTCACCTTTAAACCCGGAAGAATGATTACGCAACTGCTCTTGAAATTCATGCTTCCTTAGGTGAGTAGGAGGGATTCTCCTGACCAATTTAGATAATTTAGTAATAAAAATGGGTATTTTCCTCTGCTTTTTCATATGAACGCCTCCTTTTATTTTTGTGGCATTGGGAGACCTTCATTTTGCCGCATGATTGCGTTGGAGGCAAAAGGCAGGATTCTTAATTTCGCTGTTGAAAACGACTGAATCCTAATATATTGCCTATGAATCCACAAGAAATGGGGTTGAATCCAAAAGTTTTATCGGTGAATCCGAAAGTTTTTGGTGTTTATCCACGAGTCTACACATTTAGACATAAATCGACATACACCGACACGCACCACCACACGCCAACATACACCACCTCTACACGCCAACACACGCCTCAACGCTCACAACACACAAAAAAACCAACCTTCACTTAGAAAGGTTGGTCTCCTTATTTAGTCTTCTATTCGGTGATTCAGTTGGACTTCGCTGTCGTCCTGATGATAGTTTTTAAAGCTTTCTACTAATGTGTTCAGGTGTTCGAGCTGGTCGCTGTAATCAATGATTAACGCGAAAACAGGAAATAGCTGAATCCATTCTTCATTTTCAGGACTGTTGTAATAGCTCATAAAGCAGGTCATGAGCGATTTTTTGCTGATTTCAACATCCATGTCTAATGTATGCTGTGCTCTTACTTTATCTGTGTACTTTAATAGCATCTGCTCATGGAAGTTCGTTAAGCCGTCAAGCTTTAACTGAATAAGTTCCTGAAGAGGTTCTGGCATGTTGTGCAATTCGTTCTCGTGGCTGTGAAGACTCTTCAATAACTCCAGCGCTTTATTGGTCGTTTGGATCATCTGACGATATAAGACGAGCTTTCGTGTTTTTGAATATTTGTTGGTTCTGAAATAGGTGCGTTCTTCTTTATAGAGTAAATAGTATTGATCCATCTTAAAACGATTTTCCTTGAGATGGTTCAAATCCTCTTTAATCGCACTGTGATCTGAAGCGTGTCTTGTGATCATGCGGATCCATTTAATGATCTCATCGGTATGACCTGAGATTTTATAATATAATTTCGTCTCGTATTTTGGCGGCATGAAAACGAGATTCACTAAAAACGCTGAAAAGACACCAAGCATGATAAGCAGAAAACGGTCAATCGCAAAACCAATAAAGTTTTCGGTGTGGCTTTCCATGATTACAATAACCGTAACGATGGATAACGGGATCGTTTTCTCAATTTTCATCTTTAAGTTCGCTGCAATAACAAGTACGACGACAAATCCGATAACAAACGGGTTATTACCAAGTAATATAACAAAAATGATGGCAAATATAGCACCTACAAGATTACCTTGGATTTGTTCCAAGATCGTTTGATACGATCGGTAAATGGAAGGCTGAATTGCAAATGTTGCAGCAATCGCGGCATACACCGGCTCATCCAATTGAAACATCATCGCCAAGTAGATGGATAACGATATGGCTAGACCCGTTTTTATCATTCGGGCTCCTAATTTCATAACTGCGATAATTCCTTTCTCAAAAAAAATGTTAATAATCTCAAACACTATAAACTGTTTCTCTTGTTTTATCAAGTAAAGGTATGTTAACAAATTGTGAAATATACAGCTTTCATACCGTATGAAGTAATCTTACTATATATTACTTGTTTTTCCCAAAAACTAAAAAAGAATCCGTACGGGGACGGATTCTATAATCTTATGATAATCGGCTGAACGCTCTTCCTGCTGCTTCAATTGTTGCCAAAACGTCTTCTTCCGTATGAGCTGTTGTTAAGAACATCGCTTCATACTTAGAAGGGGCAAGGTTGATGCCTTCATTAAGCATCTGTTTAAAATAACGTCCGAAAATTTCGCCGTCCGTTGCCTCTGCCTGCTCATAATTCACTATCTTTTCATCTGTAAAATAAAGAGTCAATGCGCCTTTTAAGCGGTTGATGGTGACGACAACGTTATGTTTCGCCGCTTGCTCTAACAAACCTTTTTCCAAGATCGCGCCTAAACGATCCATTTCCTCGTACACACCTTCTTGCTGTAATACTTCTAAACAAGCGATTCCGGCTGATATGGAAGCAGGATTTCCTGCCATCGTTCCCGCTTGATAGGCCGGTCCGAGCGGTGCTACTTTTTCCATGATCTCTTTCTTGCCGCCGTATGCTCCAACGGGGAGTCCACCGCCAATAATCTTTCCTAGCGCTGTCATATCCGGTTTTACACCAAGCAGATCTTGAGCACCACCGTACATGAAACGGAATGCTGTAATTACTTCGTCGTAAATAACAAGTGCGCCATGCTCATGCGTAATATCGTTAACCGCTTGTAAGAATCCTTCTTTCGGTTCGACGATGCCGAAGTTTCCGACGATCGGCTCCACAAGAACAGCTGCAACCTGATCGCCCCATTTTTCCATTGCTGTGCGATAAGCTTCAACATCATTAAATGGGACTGTGATCACTTCTTGAGCAATACTTTTTGGAACGCCCGCAGAATCCGGCGTTCCGAGTGTAGATGGTCCTGAACCTGCGGCAACGAGCACTAAGTCTGAATGTCCGTGGTAGCAGCCGGCAAATTTAATGATTTTATCACGGCCTGTGTAAGCACGTGCGACACGTATCGTTGTCATGACCGCTTCTGTACCAGAGTTTACAAAACGCACTTTATCCATAGCAGGCATAGCCTCTTTTAGCATTTTTGCAAATTTCACTTCAAGTGAAGTCGGTGTTCCATATAGAACGCCGTTTTCCGCAGCTTTTACGATCGCTTTTGTAATATGCGGGTGAGCATGTCCAGTAATAATAGGACCATATGCAGCTAAATAATCGATATACCGATTACCGTCCTCATCCCAAAAATAGGCGCCTTGAGCACGTTCCATAAAAACAGGTGCGCCACCCCCAACTGCCTTAAAGGAGCGGGAAGGGCTGTTGACACCACCAACAATATGTAAAAGAGCTTCATCATAGAGAGCTTCTGAGCGAGTGTGAATCATATCTATTCCTCCTTAACTTCAATCAATTAGTATTGTAGCATGAATAACGAAAGGAAACAGGTATAGAAAACCGTGCTATAGCTCTCAACTATTTGAGTTTTAGAAGGTGAATAGGATACACTATCGGAGTGTTCAAATTTCTGTTAAAAAGGAATATGTTTTTATTTGGAGGCTTCACTCATGCAAAATATTATAGAAGTGCAACACTTAAAGAAAGAATTTAAGTCCTATTCAAGCCGACAAGGTTTAAAGGGAGCATTTCGTGATCTTTTTACACGAAATTATACAATCAAAACTGCTGTTGATGATATCTCATTTTCTATTAAAAGAGGAGAGATGGTTGGATATATTGGTGAGAACGGAGCAGGTAAGTCTACTTCTATTAAAATGTTAACGGGTATCCTTACTCCGACTGACGGAAAGATTGTCGTAAATGGAATGAATCCTCATAAAGAACGGGAAAAATTCGTAAAGACGATCGGTGTTGTTTTCGGACAGCGTTCACAGCTCTGGTGGGATATTGCGGTACAGGAATCATTTCGTCTATTAAAGAAAATCTACAATGTGCCAGATGAGCAATATGAAGCACACATGAAGGATGTTATCGAAACGCTAGATATCGGACCACTCTTAGATAAGCCTGTCCGAAAGCTATCACTTGGACAAAGAATGCGCTGTGAGCTGGCGGCTGCGCTCATTCACAATCCACCCTTATTGTTTTTAGATGAGCCTACGATTGGTCTTGATGTTCTTGTGAAATTAAAGATTCGTGAGTTTTTAAAACGGATCAATGAAAAGTATGGGACGACTATTCTCCTTACCACTCATGATCTTTCAGATATTGAAGCGCTTTGTGAGCGGGTCGTTATGCTTGATGAAGGAAAGATCATTTATGATGGACCGCTAAAAGAGCTGCGTGAAAATTGGGCAGAAGGTAAGCAAATTCAGTTTCAGTTTAGTGAAAAAGCAACACTGGAAGAATTGCAGAGCTTAACAAGAGATCATTTGGTTGTATGGGAACAGGGAGAAAGTGAGCTTATTTGGGTAGCCTCGGTAGATACTGATGAAACGGTGATCTCCGGAGTTATCGGAAAAGTAACAGCAGCTAAAAAAATTGCAGATCTAAAGATTCTTGAGATCTCGACAGAAGAAATCATCCGCAACATTTATGTAGAAGGTGCTGTTCGTCATGGGTAAGTACATTGAGATGATCCGCATCCGCTTTTTAATGATGCTTGCTTACCGGACCAACTATTACAGTGGAATTTTAATATATAGCATTAATATAGGGGCGTACTACTTCTTGTGGAGTGCGATTTATGGGGGCAAGGAAAACATCCAAGGCCTTTCTATTACTCAGATGACTACTTATATCGCCGTCGCATGGATGGCCCGAGCCTTTTATTTTAATAACATAGACAGAGAAATTGCGATGGAGATCAAGGAAGGGAAAGTAGCTGTTGAGATGGTACGTCCTTATCCTTATTTAAATATGAAGATGATGCAAGGACTAGGAGAAGGAATCTTCCGGCTGCTCTTTTTCTCAGTACCGGGGATGGTCATCGTATGGATTGTTTTTCCTGTGGAACTATCGGCAAATGCAGCGACCTGGTTTTTCTTTTTTATCTCTATCATTTTCAGTTTTATTATTAATACTCAAATTAACTTGCTCGCGGGCATTGCGACCTTCTTCTTATTTAATAATGATGGGTTGATCCGAGCAAAGCGTGTGGTCATCGATTTATTTTCAGGATTGATTCTACCACTCAGTTTTTATCCGATGTGGGCACAAAATATTATGAGCTATCTGCCGTTTCAAGGAATCAGTTATATTCCGAGCATGATTTTTACAGAAGGGTTCAAAGGGTCACAAATCGTTGAGGCATTGATCAATCAAGCGTTTTGGTCGCTTCTTTTAATCGTTCCTGTATATGTGTTGTGGATTATAGCTAAACGTCAGCTCGTGGTACAAGGGGGGTAGTCAGCTATGGGCAATATTTCGATCTTTTTTCAATATGTAGGTCAATATTTAAAAACAAGACTGACTTACCGTGCCGATATGGTGGTCGAGATCTTTTCAGATTTCCTGTTTCAGGCGGTAAACCTTGTATTCATTCTGGTTGTGTTTGGTCATACCTCGTTACTGGCAGGGTGGAGCAAGGATGAGATGATCTTCATCTACGGATTCTTCCTCGTGCCATTTTCTATTTTCGCATCGTTCTTTAATATATGGGATTTTACGGATCGTTATATTGTAAAAGGGGAGATGGACCGCATTTTAACGAGGCCTGTACACAGCCTGTTTCAAATAGTACTTGAGCGCATGGAGCTTGAATCGCTGTTTGGAGCGGTTACAGGATTAGTCGTCATGTTTTATGCAGGTGGAAGACTAGGACTTGAGATCAGCTGGTACGATCCATTCATTTTCATTCTCCTTGTACTAGGTGGTGCACTCGTTTATGCCGGCATCTTCATCAGTCTTGCATCAATCGGATTCTGGTCGGATTCACGAACAGATATTATGCCGATGATGTACAACATTGGAAATTATGGGCGATATCCTGTAGATATTTATAATAAAATCATTAAATATGTATTAACGTGGATTTTACCTTTCGCTTTTGTAGGTGTATATCCTTCATCCTACTTTTTAGAGCGTGAAGAGTGGTATACGTATGCCTTTTTAACACCTGTTGTTGGACTTGTCTTTTTCATGATTTCCGTTACCCTTTGGAATGTAGGGGTAACGAAATATAGAGGTGCAGGAAACTAAAGAAAACCGTTCTCCAGTGGAGAGCGGTTTTTGTTAGTAATAGAACAGCCTTTTGCTGACGGTCTTCTCCAGGCTTTTTGTCATAACGTTAACAGAAAGGATCAATAGAGTATAAGCGGTTACGGGAAACATGATTACAAATGGATCTAGCATGAGTTCACGATGATACATACTGATTAATCCTGTCCATTCGTTTGAAAGAGTATTGTAGTTGTTGAACTGATCATGCTCCTGTCCTGATGAAATCATGATGCCACCTATAAATAGATGATAGATCGCTAAGTGGAGCATTAAAGTAAGTACCTGTGCAAATTGTCTGCCGCATATGACAAAAAGGCGGGGCAATAAATGAGGGAAAATGTGACGCATAATAATTTGTATAGATGATGCTCCCATATGTTTAGCGCACGTTACATATTCATACCTGGATAACGACTGGGCTGTCTCTGCGATTATTTTTCCAAGCGGAAAAACACCTGTTGCAACAAGAACGATCAGTTGAATTAAGAGTGTTTCATTATACGATAAGACAGATTCAGTTCTGAGTTCATAAAAAAGAAGCGGAGATAAGATAAGCAGTGCGATAAGGGATTGCGGGACATATTGAAATCCTTGCAGCAAGCCTCCAAACCAACTGTTCATAAACAAACGTTTAAACAGTAATCCAGCAACTAGTGAGATGATCATTCTAGACAGAGTAACGACACCTGCAAAAATAATCGTGTACTTTGCTCCCTCAATCAATGCATATAAAAGATCTTTTCCATTCCTGTCAGTTCCAAGAAGATGATCTTGAGACGGATGAAGTGGGGGAATGGAAAGCAGCTCTCCATTATCTTTATATAAAAAGGGTTGAACGGGTGGTTCTGTTGTTATTAAAGGCAGTGAAATACTGATTAACAATAAACATCCTAATAAAATTACCCCTATATGGTAAGCGTGAATTTTACGCAGCATATGGATTCCTCACTTTCCTTACGATAAGCTCAATCGCTTTTATTGTTCCATACAGAGGCAGGACAATAAGCAAGAGCAGCATCGCTCTCGTTTCTGGTCGCTGATCACTCAAAAGAATTCCGATTACTCCGTTCATATTGAAAAGATATTCTATTACAACGAGCTGGCTAAAAAGAAGAAGCATGATAAACGGAAGATGGATACTTAGTTCATGCAATGTGTTTCTTAAAAGGTGATGAAAGATAATCTTTCGTCTTGAGATGCCTTTTGAACGTGCAAAGGTGATGTAGTCCTTTTGTATTTCGGTCTGTGATAAGACGAGCTGCATTCTGAACAGATAGATGGCCGGAACGAGACTTAAAGCGATTACGGGTAAAAAGAAAGAAGGCTCTTTACTCGAGGTAAAAGGATTAGCAGCAAGCCATCCGGTTTTTTTATATATCCAAACAACAGCGAGCTGAATGCAAAAAACAAAGAAGAGATCAGGTAAAGCCTCAAGCAGATCAGTAGCACGTATAATCCCTTTTTTAAAAGCAGAAGGCAGAAGTTCGGTTACCCATCCTAACAAAACGGCTGCAAGGAAAGCGACTGCAAAACTAAAGAGCAGCAGCGATAACGTATATAGAATGCTGTCCCATATTTCGGGGAACAAAGGTCTTTCCGTAATCTCATTTAAAAAAACAACTGAACGGTTAACAGGTATTCGAGGAAAAGCGAGATGTTGAGTATGCGTATAAAGAGTTTGCAAGTCTGGTCTAAAGAGACCTTTTAGTACATCAAAAACGGTTTGGACATAACGTGTGACGCTTAAAGCTATCCCGCTTTTTCCCGCAAGAAGAGAGGGGGTTGATGACAACAGAACGATACACACAACTAGTAAAGCAACTTGTTTACCTATCGAAAACATAATTCTCATAACAGACTCTCCTTTTTACGTTAAATCCGGAGTATAAATATATTCATCTAAGACGGGCTGCTGCATAAACTGAGCAACTTCTGTTCTGAGAGATTCTAACCGTTCTCGTTTTCCTGTATAAAACACGTAATAGCCTCTTCTTTGAGTTTCTGCCAACCCGCATGAGAGTAAAAGTTTTAGATGACTAGAAACAGTGGCTTCTGTCAAACCGTATTTGAAAGCAAGCTGTTTTGTGCTGTATGGATGATGAAGAACATCTTGCAAAATCTTCAAACGTGTAGGTTCGCCTAAAACTTTTAACAATGAAATCAGATCTTCAGGAGGCTCATTGTCTTTTTCTGAGTCAGGGACAGCTACATGCAACGCAATGGCAACGCGGTCATCGTTGCAGCAAAGCATAACGTGTGGTGTGGCATATGTAGAGGGTTGGATGATTAACGTAGGAAAATCTTTAAACGAAAAGGTGTACACTTCATTTTTTTTAATCTTAATATGTTCTGCTGATACCGTAATATCAGGATGAATGCTGTTCAACACTGCGATTTTCGAAGTCTTTAGCTCTTTATGAAAGTTGTCAGCTGCTCTTGAGATCCAGGGTGTAATTCGAAAAAGTTCTTCGGCAAACATATAGCGATTGTAATCATAGAAAAAATCATTCAACTTTCGTTTCCAACTTGCTGTTTTTAATAGGACTTCTTTTTCAAATGCATGGAAGGGTGCAGATGCAGGGCTGTTTTTCCACTTCAATAAAGACTCCATGCTGTACTTTTCTCCTAGCAGCATGTGAGCAAATGAAAGATCCGGCACTTTGCTGAGCATGGTGATTGCTTCTTCTACAGAATCCTCGTTAAATCGAAATTCGTTTCGGATGTTAATAAAATACATCCAATCATAAAAGTGAGGACCCCATTCTTTTATGGTAAACAACAATTCTTTTGGTAACTTTTCTTGAGCCCGTTCTGCCCAAGCTTTTCTATATGGATGATGGGAAGGATTCTGAATCACATGCAGGCTGATCATCATTTCGTTAAATGGAGAAAAATCCACCAAAACTTGCATATTAAAAACCATCCTTTCTGAATTTCCTTCAACTAATATTAATTAGATATACCTCTAATCAGTTATTAATAATTCCAAAATTACAAATAATTTACATGTATCCAAGAGTAAAGTCAATAAAAATAATTCTATTCTATTAGTCCAAAAGTGTTATTGACGGAGATTATATAGGGTGGTAGTATAAAATTTAAATCGTAATTATTACGATTTGTGAATCGATTCATAAAAGGAGGATCTAGTGAAAAAGAGATTTCAATTGTTGCTCTCGTTAAAAATGCTAGAGTATGAAATTAAGGAATTATCTGTTTTTGCGAGGGAATGCGAGGAATGCTTCGATCTGCTTAAAATTAAACTTGATAGTCTTCATCTTTTTATGACAAATAAAGAAAACGTGACTCTTTGGGAACAGTGGGGAGAGGACGAAGACATTGTTTCTTGGGCAGAGAAAGTTAGGGAAGCATCTGTTCGTGCATTATGCGATATGGAGAAGTTCCAAAGCAAAAGGTCATGTAATCATGATTTAAACGTTAGCAAGTACATAACGACATTGTCAAAATCGGTAAAACAAGAACTTGAAGATCTATCCATCACCAGTCAATCTAAAGTCCTTTTTATAGGATCGGGTGCTTTTCCAGTTTCTGCATTAACGATTGCAAGTGAGAAAAATGCAGAAGTGTGTTGTTTAGACATTGATAAAGAAGCAGTTGAGATGGGTATGAAGATAGCAGAACTGACAGGTCTTGATTCAAGAGTGACGTTTTCAAACAAGTGTTTAAAAGACGTACCTTTTGTTAAAAAAGCAACACATGTCATCGTAGCTTCACTCGTGAAGAACAAGCTTGAAGTTCTACAAGATCTAGAATGTTGTATTCAAACAAGAACAAAAGTAATTGTTAGATATGGAAACGGCTTAAAGTCTATTTTTAATTATCCAATGGAAATGGATCTCTATAAAGATTGGAGCATTATAAAGTCAGACAGCACTGAAGGCATATATGACACCGTGATATTAGAAAAGGGCAAAGTAGTGGTTTAAGAGATGCTTAATGATAGACAGTGTTCTTTAGAAAGTGAGGTACGTGTGCAAACAGAAATTCCTAAAAATGAATTTGGAAATACGCTTATAGCAGGAGCGGGGCCAGCAGGAATACAGATTGCGGTTCAGCTTTCCAAAGGATGGAGCAAAAAAATCGGATTGTATAATAGACCTGGAATTCATGCCGCAAGAGTTAGAGAGGAACTAGCCTGCAATCATAATGAAGTAGCCCTGACGATTCAGGGAGAACATTCAGGCTTGTATGCTGGAAGGGCAAAGATCGATCAATTTTATGATGATGCAAGTCTTATAACCGACATGTGGGATACGCTTATTCTTTGTACACCATGCAGCAGTTACGGAGATGTTATGACCACGCTACAGCTAACAAGATGGCACCGTTTGAAAACGATTATTCTTCTTTCACCGAACATCGGTTCAAATTCACTCGTAAAAAGTTATCTTAACGAAAGAAATAAAGTAGAAGTAATTAGTTTATCCACATACTTTGCAGCAACAAAGCTAAAGGGTCCAGGTTCTGTGCTTGTAGCCCATACAAAAGCGTTTAAGAAACGTGTTTATATAGGTTCTTCAAGACAAGACAGCATGATGTTAAACGTTCTTCTACAATTTTTACAATCTGTTGGAGTTGATGGAGTAAAGGTAGACACACCAGTAGCTGCAGAGTGCAGGAACATTACGACATATGTGCATCCTCCTTTGTTCATGAATAGCTTTACTTTAAAAGAAGTTTTTCATTTAAGTGATTCTCCTAAAAAATTCATGTACAAACTTTATCCAGAAGGTCCAATCACACAGCATGTGATTAAACAAATGGTTACGTTATGGAAAGAAATCTCCCGTTTAGTAGAGAAGCTTGATGGAGAACCGATCAACTTGCTGAAATTTTTGAACGATGATAATTATCCGGTACCCGAAGAATGTCTTTCCAGAAATGATATAGAGCGATTCGTAGAATATGAGGAAACAAAACAGGAATATTTGCTTTATATACGGTATGCTTCCATTTTGATCGACCCTTTTTCAGAACCCGATGAAGATGGTAGATACTTTGATTTTTCTAGAGTACCTTATAAAAAATCGGATAAAGATTACAAAGGAAAATGGAGGTTGCCTCGTATCCCATTTGAAGACTATCAAAAATTAAAGGTCCTTTATGGAGTAGGACAACAAATCGGAATCAATATGCCTAAGACTAAGGAGCTGATTGTGAATTTTGAAGCTGAATATGAAAAAGTAGAGGGAATCCTTGGGAGCGAAAGCTTTTCACGAGAAGCATTTCAAGATACTTCAAATCATGATATAGAAGCAATCATGAAGGAAAGAGGAATGAAATGTTGAAAAACGGTGTTATTCTTGCAGTTCTATCTTCTTTTGTATTTAGTATTATGAATGCTCTTGTAAAAGAAGTGAGTTTAACAATTCCTTATGCTGAATCTGTTTTTTTTAGAAGTTTGATTGGGACAATAATCATCTATTTCATGATGAAGAAAAAAAGAGTCGCTTTTTCAAAGAAAGGTGTACCGATGCTTGCTGTACGAGGCGTTTTCGGAGCTCTTTATTTATTGGCTTATTTTTATACGATTTCAAAAATCCCATTAGGAGATGCTAGTATACTAGCACATCTGTCACCATTTTTTGCTGTGATTTTAGCGAGTATCTTCTTAAAAGAGAGAATGCCTAAAATCTTGCTCTATCTGATGCCTCTTGTGGTGTTAGGAGCAGTCATGCTTATTAAGCCGCAGCATTTTTCTACGTATTCTATGTTTGCGTTTATTGGTATTCTAAGTGCCTTTTTTGCCGCATGTGCAGCAACCTCCATTCGCTATTTAAGTAAGAAGCATCATGCATATGAGATTGTATTCTACTTTTTGGTAACAGGGACTGTCGTGAGTGTTCCCTTAATGTGGAACGAGTTTGTTGTTCCGACACCAATAGACCTTTTATACCTAATCTGTATTGGTGCAGTTTCTCTCTTAGGCCAGCTCTTTTTAACAAGTGCCTTTACACATGAAAACGTGATAGTGGTTGAGATTACAAGATATATCGGAATTGTGTTCAATGTTATGTGGGGCTTTTTGTTCTGGGCGGAGATTCCTGACGCTCAAACGGTTACAGGAGGAATGCTAATCGTTACAGCGTGTGTGCTCCTATCTAGAAGAAAAGAAGTGGAAGGAAGAATAAAGAGCGTAAAATTAATGAAGGGTTAAATTTTTTTAGAATTCAAATCGTAATAATTACTATTTAGGAGGATGTTATATTTTGTTAAAAAAATACAGTTTACCTTTAATCTTATTGTTATCACTTGGTTTATCCGCTTGTTCTTCCAATGCTAAAGAGGATGACGGCAACCCAAAGGTAAAAGAACTTACTTTCCTTTCCAACTTTCCTAGTGAGACACTGGATCCACACCTGAATTACACGGCAGTGAGAGCGGGAGTGAATGAAACACTTGTTAAGATCAATGAAGAAATGGAAATAGAACCATGGCTTGCCGAATCATGGACAACAACAGACAAAGGGCATACATGGAACTTTAAAATTAGAAACAACGTTACGTTTCAAAATGGAGAAAAGTTAGATGCAGAAGCAGTAAAGAAATCGTTGGAAAGAAACATAGAAGTGAGTGAGGCGATGAAAACAGCCTTAAATATTAAAGAAATGAAAGCAGACGGACAACAGCTTAAAATCGTTACAAATGAACCGCTGCCACATTTCCCATCAGAACTTGTACATCCGAATACAGCAATCCTTGATGCTGATGAAAAAGATATAGAGGAGAAACCAGTTGGAACAGGCCCTTTTAAAACTGCTTCATTCTCACCAGGAAACAAGCTGGAACTTGAGCGGTATGATGCATATTGGGCAGGAAAAGCGAAGCTGTCAAAAGCGACCTTTACGTTTAATGAAGATGCGAACGCTCGTACCTTAGCTCTTCAATCGGGTGATGCAGATATCGTTTACCGTCCTTCCATTGAAAGCATGGAGAGTTTGAAGAACGATTCTTCCATTAAAACTGATATTGCTCCAAGTTTCCGTACACACCTTTTGATGTATAACACGAAAGATGAAAATTTGAAGAACTTGCATGTAAGAAAAGCGTTTGATTATCTAATTGATCGAGAAGAAGTAGCCAGCAGTGTGATGGCAGGACAGGCAGAACGGGCAGAGGGGCCATTTTTATCAGCATTTCCGTTCACACCATCTTACGATAAAAAAGAATTTTCAATCGAGAAGGCAATGAAACATTTTGAGCATGCTGGGTTTCAACTGAAAAACGGCAAAGTGTTGAAGAACGGAAAACCTCTGTCTTTTAAACTATTAACGTATTCCTATCGTCCTGAATTACCTCTTATGGCTCAAATGCTTCAATCAGAAGCAAAACAGCTGGGGATAACAATAGAGATTCAGCAAGTGGAAAACATTGATGAGTACATGGCCAAAAAAGAGGATTGGGACCTTGCCACATACAGCCTGATCACTTCTCCTCGTGGAGACGCGAGTTTTTTCTTAAATACGGCTTACATGGAAGGCGGAGCAATCAATCCCGGAAGTATTAATAACCAAGAGCTTACGAGCAAGATTACAGAATTGAATAGGACTTTAAATGAAGAACAACGCAATAAGTTAGCAAAAGAAGCTGTTTCTCTAATCGATAAAAACAGGTTTCATTCGTTTATCGTGCACCCGAACAATTTTGCAGCTTACAGCGATGATGTTCTAAATTGGAAGCTTAGTAAAAGTGAATATTACATCTTAACAAAAGATGTTGACGTGAAGAAGTAATGAAACGCTTCTCTTCAAGATTGATGGAGCTGGTACTTTTTATACTTTTGCTCTCGTTTATCAGTTTTGCTTTTATGAAGCTCGCACCAGGTGATCCGGTTCGCTACATCTTAAACATCGATGATGTAGCCGTTTCAGAAGAGAGGATAAATGAACTGCGGGAAGAGTTGGGTTTTAATGATCCTCTAGTTATTCAATACGGAAAATGGTTACTACAGTTTATAAAGTTAGATCTCGGAAATTCACATATGACAAAACAACCAGTAATTGAAGAACTAATAGAGAAGCTTCCTGCAACAATCCTTCTCACGGTTACATCATTGTTCGTCATGACCATTATCGCAGTTCCAATCGGTACGATTTCGGCTCTATATAAAAACACATGGATTGATCATGTTAGCCGAATGTTTGCCTTATTTGGAGCTTCGGTTCCAAGTTTTTGGCTCGGTTTATTGTTTATTCAGTTATTTTCGGTTAAGTTTGGTTGGCTGCCTTCCATGGGAATGGGAACGATTCAGCACCTAATCCTGCCAGCTCTTACTTTAGGAATTGCGATGGCAGCGGTTTATGTAAGATTGCTTCGCTCAAGCCTACTCGAGAGCTTAGGGCAAGACTTTATACGAGCTGCAAAAGCACGAGGGCTAAGCAACGGAAGAATCTTCTTTTTTCATGCATTCCGCCATTGTCTTGTTCCAGTTATTACATTATTCGGCGTATCTTTAGGCAGTTTACTTGGAGGTACTGTCATTATCGAAGTTCTCTTCTCTTATCCAGGCATTGGAAAGCTCGTAGTGGAAGCGATCGTAAGAAGAGATTTTCCGATTATTCAAGGCTACATTCTGTTCATGGGTTTATTCGTTACGGTCATTAATAGTTTGATCGACGTTTCTTATCGGTATCTTAACCCGGAAGTCCGGTTAAAGGAGGGACGCTCGTGAATCAATTCTTGTTGCGTCACCCAAAATCTATTATCGGACTCTTAGTAGTAAGTTTCGTGCTTATGATCGTTTCCGTTTCATATATTGCGCCATATGACCCTAACCATGTCACCATGAAGGAACGGCTGCTTCCCATCAGCTCAGAGCATTGGCTGGGGACTGATCACCTGGGCCGAGATATCTTTTCAAGAATCTTAGTAGGTGCGAGAACAACGGTAGGCACAAGTTTACTCATATTAATGTGTTCACTACTAATTGGCATACCTATCGGACTTTTTTCTGGTTACATCGGGGGCAGATTTGATCGGGTATTAATGAAGATTGTAGATGCTTTTATGGCTTTTCCGGATTATATTTTTGCGATTGTACTGAGCGGATTGTTAGGTCCGGGTATGTTCAATTTAATTTTTGCAATTGTTATCGTGAAGTGGGTTGGATATACCCGCTTGGTCCGGAGCACGGTAATCACAGAAAAGCATAAAGAGTACGTGTTGCTGGCTAAAATTAACGGGTTACGTTCTTTTCAAATCCTAAAAAAGCATATGATCCCGCATATTATGGGAAACGTTTTGGTTCTTGCTACACTTGATCTAGGTAAAATTATTTTAATGATAGCGGCACTCTCTTATATCGGACTCGGTGCACAGCCGCCTACTGCTGAATGGGGATCTATGTTAAACGAAGGAAAAGCATTTTTTTATAATGCGCCATTATTAATGGTGATTCCGGGTCTTGCCATCATGTTGTTTGTGTTGATGTCTAACTTGCTAGGCGATTACTTGCGAGACAAGTTTGATGTAAAAAGCAAGAAAGTAGGGATATGATGCCGCTTTTAACCATCTCAAATCTAAGCATTAATCATGTGGATTCTAAAATTGTAGACAACGTGAACCTTGAACTTCAAGCGGGTGAATGGCATGCCCTTGTTGGAGAGAGCGGGAGTGGAAAAAGTGTGACAGCCTTTTCAATCGGTAGACTTTTACCATCAGAGCTTGAGGTTCAGTCAGGAAGCATTAAGTTTAAGGGCACAGAATTGACAAGCTTGGCAGAAAAGGAATTACGAAAAAAACGAGCCAAGGAAATTGCCTATATCTTTCAAGATTATCAAGGAGCGTTAACGCCCTTTATGAAGATTGGTAAACAGTTTGATGAGTTGCTATATACTCATACGGATTGGACCAAAAGTGAACGAAAAGAGAAAATTTCGCAGATTTTACATCGCGTTGGTTTACAAGCAGAACGAACGTTGAACAGCTACCCTTTTCAATTGAGTGGGGGGCAGGTCCAGCGTGCTGTAATTGCGATGAGCGCTATCTTAGAACCAAAACTATTAATTGCGGATGAACCTACGACCGCATTAGACAGTCTTACATCAGGAACCGTTTTGGATTTAATTCAAGATCTTCAGAAACAGACGAATTGCGCAGTGCTTTTTATTACACATGATTTAAGACTCGTAAAAAAATATGGGGAAACCGTTTCCGTTATGAAGCATGGAAGAATAGTAGAACACGGATCGAAGAAGGAGATTTTCGAAAGTCCAGAACATCCATATACGAAACAATTATTGGCCTCTGTGCCTCCTTTGCGTAATGTGCCGCATAGGTTAAATACGGGGTATAAGAAGGAGGAGGCAATTTGAGTATTCCTTCTGAGACGGTAATTGAAGCTGAAAGATTATCAAAACGATATAAATGTGGTCATTTGGCACTCGATGATGTTTCACTAACAGTAAAAAAAGGGGAGTGTCTTGGAATAGCAGGAGAGAGCGGGAGCGGAAAAAGTACACTGGCACGCTGCTTGCTGGCTATAGAATCTCAGGATATAGGAAAAATAATGCGTAACGGAACTATGCAGGCTGTCTTTCAAAATCCATCAGCCTCTTTAAATCCGAAATTGAAAGTAATCGACTCCTTAATGGAACCGCTGGATGGTGGTAAAATAGCATATCCTTCATTTTTATCACACTTTCGGGAAGACAGACGAAAAACTGCGGAATTTTTACTAAAGCTGGTCGATATTCCTGGAAGCTATCTAGATGCCTATCCTCACCAGCTTAGCGGCGGCCAAAAACAAAGAATAAGTATCGCTAGGGCAATCAGTGTTGAACCTTCACTAATCATTCTAGATGAACCTACTTCAAGTCTAGATGTATCTGTACAAGCAAATATATTAAATCTACTAAAAGATCTGCAAGAAGATTTCGGGCTCTCGTATTTATTTATCTCACACGATCTAGCAGCTGTTCGTTTTATGAGTCAGCGAATTGCGATCATGCAGCGTGGAAAGATCGTAGAACACTTTGCAAGTGAAGAACTGTTTTCGGAAGAGAGGCATCCCTGCACTCAGCAGCTTATTGCGGTCTTTGAATCGTAGCTTGTCAGTCTGTCCTATTCTGACCGATCATTTCATATCATGTATGGAGGTGGAATGGATGGGACAGATCACATTAATCTTCTTATTACTGGTAAGTGCAGGGGTAATCTTTCGGAGCATTTGGATGCTGTTTAAGCATCCCGGCATAAAAGAACACTTGATGCCTGCGAGTCATTTACTCATTTTATTTATCGTTTATGGGACAATCATTTCAGGTTTTGGTTTGATCTATGCGCTGTTGTCTTTAATGGGATACCCCGTTATTAAAATGGAATGGAATCAAAGTGATTTCCTTTCCTTTCTAGAAGCATGCATTTATTTTAGCAGTACAACCATCTTGTCGGTTGGATATGGTGACATCGTACCGGTTGGGGCAGGAAGGTGGATTGCCGCATTTCAAGCATTGATCGGTTATCTGCTGCCGATCGCGTTTGTCCTTTCATCGGTTATCCATCATAACAAAATGGCAAAATAGTTGTTGAAGAAGACGGAAATCGGCTACCCTTAAAACAGAACTATTTTTAAGGAGGCAAATGATGCAAGTAGAAGCAGGAACAAAAGCACCAGATTTTAAGCTGCCAGCAAGCAACGGCCAGGAAATTCAGTTATCGGATTTTAAAGGGAAAAATGTAGTTCTGTACTTTTACCCGAAAGATATGACACCGGGATGTACTACACAAGCCTGTGATTTTAGAGATAGGCATGCTGATTTTGAAGGGCAGAATACGGTGATTATCGGAATTAGTCCAGATCCTTTAACGCGTCATGATACTTTTATTCAGAAGCATGGCTTGCCGTTTTTACTAGCAGCAGATGAGGAACATAAGGTTGCCAAGTTGTATGATGTCTGGAAGCTGAAGAAAAACTTTGGCAAAGAATATATGGGAATAGAACGATCCACTTTTATCATTGATAAAGAAGGAATTGTGGCAAAAGAATACCGAAAAGTGAAAGTGAAAGATCACGTAGAGGACGCATTGAATTACATAAAAGAAAATCTAACATAGAAAAAAGCCCTGTATCGTCAGGGCTTTTTAGCTTTCTTGCAATTCATTCACCGGGATGTCCATTTCATTATCCGGCTGTTCTCTCGTATAAGCTCTAGCCGTTTGATTGTTTTCGTCTACTGATTGAAGCCAAACCGGCGTCCCATTATGTAAAACTTCGATTTCTTTTTCTGATTCAATGATCTGTTGAGCGCGTGATGTATTCATAGGTTATCACCTCCACGCCTTTTATTATGCAGCGAAGATAGGGTAAATATGCTTTTGGCTTTTAAAAATAGGCAGGAAGACTTACGCGTGATAAAATATAATTATGTGAATTTTATAACATATATAGGGGGGCTACCTAATGAGAGATAACCGTTTAACTACTCTTGCTAGAACATTGTTAACGCATTCGCTTAAACTTGAAAAAGGTCAAAAAGTTCTTATTTCATCATTTGTTTCTGGAAAACCGCTCGTAAAAGAACTGGTTCAAGAAACCTATAAATTGGGAGCATTCCCATACGTTCAGTTAGTGGATGAAGAAATTTCACGAGTATTGATGATGGGATCTTCAAAAGAACATACTGAACCACAAACGAAATGGGATCTTGCACGAATAGAAGACATTGATGCTTACATATCCATTCAATGTAAACAAAATGATGCAGAATTCTCTGAAATCCCAAGTGATATTTTTCAAATGAAAAGTGAATTAGCTAAACCTGTGCAAAACTTGATTATTAACGACCGTCAATGGGTGTTGTTGAATTACCCGACACCTGGTCTTGCACAGATGGCTAAAATGAGCTTAGATACATTTACCGATTTTCTGCTTGATGTATGCAACGTAGATTATAAAGCAATGCTTGAAGCTCAAAAGCCATTGCACGAATTAATGGAACGAACGGATAAGGTGCGCATTACAGGACCTGGAACAGATCTAACGTTTTCAATTAAAGGCATTCCGGCGGTAATGTGTGCAGGTGAAAATAATATTCCTGATGGAGAAGTATTTACGGCACCAGTAAAAGACAGTGTGAACGGGAAAATTACGTATAACACGCCTTGTCCATATCATGGAACAACATTTAATAATGTAAGTTTAACGTTTATAGACGGGAAAATCGTTGAGGCTACTTCAGATAATACAGAGAAACTTAACGAAATCTTTGATACCGATGAAGGTGCTCGATATATCGGAGAATTTGCAATCGGAGTCAATCCGCTTATCAAGCATCCGATGGGAGATATCTTATTTGATGAAAAGATTTGCGGAAGCATTCACTTCACCCCAGGAAGAGCTTATCAAGATGCAAACAACGGAAACGAATCAGGCATCCACTGGGACATGGTACTGATTCAGCGCCCTGAATATGGTGGAGGCGAAATCTATTTTGATGATGTTTTAATCCGTAAAGATGGATTGTTCGTCTTGCCTGAATTACAAGGCTTAAATCCTGAAAACTTAAAATAAACAGCATATAAGATCATTGCGGGATGCATTGTCCCGCTTTTTCTTTTTTTATTAAATCTTAAAAAGAGAAGGTGTTTCTTCATGATACTTTCAAGTGCACGTCTTAAGGATGAAGTGAAAATAATGCTTCAAAAGAAGTTCCAGCAAGCAGAGTTTCGTTTTTATAACAAGATGAAAGAAGCGATTGTAGATCTTGAGAAAGCGGAAATTTTAATTACATATGGAGAAGACTTAACGGCCGAATTGATAAACAAGGCAACAAACCTAAAGTGGGTGATGGTTATCTCTGCTGGTCTAGATAAAATGCCTTTCGAAGCACTTCAGAATAAAAACATTCTGATTACAAATGCAAGAGGAATACACAAAACACCAATGGCAGAATATACGCTATCAATGATGCGGCAAGTATCCCGAAAAGCAAAAGAGCTGATGAAAAATCAAAAAGAGCATCTTTGGGACCGTAAAGTACCGATGACTGAGATATCTGGTAAAACAGTAGGTATTTTAGGCGCAGGTGCAATCGGAGAAGAAATTGCCAGGCTGTCAAAAGCATTTCACATGAAGACGATGGGTTTTAATAGAAGCGGAAGACCTGTACAAAACTTTGGTATCATCGTCGATCAAGAAGGAATTAACAAACTTTTTGAAGAAAGTGATTTTATTGTGAATGTGCTGCCATCTACACCCTTAACAACAGGCATGATAGGAGCTGATGCATTCTCGCGTATGAAGAATACAGCTGTTCTTATCAACATTGGACGAGGAACAACGATAGTAGAAAGTGAACTTATACGTGCACTTCAGGAAAACAAAATAGCACATGCCGTTTTGGATGTGTTTGAATCAGAACCTCTAACAGAAAAGAGTCCATTATGGGATATGGAGAATGTTACGGTGACCCCTCATTTATCAGGGATATCTCCACAGTATCAGGAAAGAGCAATCAAGATTTTTAGTGAAAATCTTATCTTATATAAAAAAGGCATGTTTAAGAACATGAATAATATCATTCCATATGAGCGGGGGTATTAAAATGAAAATTTACACAAAAACTGGTGATAAAGGGAAAACATCTTTAATCTTTGGCGAGCGGGTATCCAAAAACGATATAAGAGTAGAAGCTTATGGTACCTGTGATGAAGCAAACAGTATGATAGGACTTGGTGTAAGTCTGTTGCCGCAAGAAGAATGGGCAAAAAAAGCAACAAATGTCATGCAGAGGGTTCAGACTGTTCTTTTTCATGTAGGGGCTGAACTGGCAACACCTTCAGGAAAAGAAGTGTCTTGGAAGTTAAAAGAAGAAGACATTCATTTTTTAGAGAAAACAATCGATAGTTGGCAAGATGGATTAAAACCGTTAAAGCAGTTTATATTGCCTGGCGGATCACCTTCTGGAAGTGCTTTTCATACAGCTCGAACGATTGCACGTCGTGCAGAGCGGCTTGCTGTAGGTGTTGAAGGAGTCAATCCACTTGTATTGTCTTACTTAAACAGACTCTCTGACTTTTTATTTGTAGCTGCACGATATGCAAATGATCAGATGAAGGTTCATGAGCCTGTTTTACACGAAGAAAATTCATAAAAAAGCGCTATCTTCCATACACTGCAATTGACAAAACCTGTAGATACCAAGTAGACTAATTATAACAATTATAAAGTAATAACTCTTAAAGAAATGAGGTGCATGACGATGTCTAGTGCTAAAATAAATGCTGCGATCGACAATTTAAAAGAAGCAGGTGTACGTATTACACCTCAACGTCATGCTATCTTAGAGCATCTAATTCAATCGATGTCCCACCCGACAGCCGATGAAATCTACAAGGCGTTGGAAGGAAAATTCCCAAATATGAGTGTGGCTACCGTCTACAATAACCTCCGTGTCTTTAAAGAAGCAGGACTTGTTAAAGAATTAACTTATGGAGATTCCTCAAGCCGGTTTGATTGCGTAACAACAGATCATTACCATATTATCTGTGATTCTTGCGGGAAGATTGTAGATTTTCATTACCCTGGTTTAGATGAAGTGGAAAGCCTCGCTGAATCAGTTACAGGGTTTGATGTAGGCCGGCACCGAATGGAAATTTACGGAGTGTGCCCCGACTGCAAAAGAAAACATTAATGATAGGATGATATGAAAAAAGCTGACTTCCATAACGGAATGTCAGCTTTATCTATTTTCTTTACGCATTTCACGTTTCGAATTATATTTTTCATCAAAATCTTTGCCTTCAAGACTTTTATCCATTGTAAGCGGCTGGTTACAGGACATGCAAGCATCAACCCTGCCCAATACTTTAGTGACTTTTCCGCAATTGGGGCATTCCACTTGAACTGCCTGGGTGGAAATCATGCCAATCCAAAAGTAAACTCCAGCACTTGCGATAGTGGCTAGAAACCCGACAACCATAAAAATGGACATAACAACAAAACTTGTCTTGAAAAACAGGCCAGCATACATGATGATTATACCTATAAACACTAGGCTTAAAGCAAACGTACGTATTTTATTAATTTTACTCGTATACTTTATCATACCTGTCCCTCCTACGTTCTTTACACGTTCATTAGTATAACATATGAACTCTCTAGAAAAGAAAAAGGATTTCATTATTTGATGTTGAATGATTAGACACAGGATTTTGTTAATATGGGAGATGACCTTCATGGAAGATATTTTACGCCCCCTTTATCAAGAGAGAGCAAGCAACGAAAACACGTTAGGTGTATTATTTGTAGAAAAGAACAAACCTTTTAGCCCTGGAACCGATCACTTCGACTGTATTCTACTTATAATAGTAAAAGAATCAGATCGTTCGTGGATGATTAAACATTATGAGTTTCAATCAGGTTCCGCTGCGCTTCATATCGTAACAGAAGAGCTGTTAAATTCATGGCTCATGCTTGGAACGAATAAAAGAGCTGTGGACTGGGTTATGAATGGAAAGGTTCTGTTTAATCGCAACGAGTACATAACAGGGTTAAGGGACAGACTGCATGAGTTTCCGTCTGATGAGAGAACACATAAGATTGGACTTGAGTTCGCTAAACTCTTGAGACGATATAATGATGGGAAAGAACTGTTTCATTCCGGCCATTACCTGGATGCTTTTAACAACATCATGCACGCCCTTCACCATCTGGCGCGTTTATCGGTTATCGAGCATGGCTATTATCCAGAGGTGACCGTTTGGAATCAGGTAAAGATAATTCAGCCTGAGATCTTTAAGTTATATGAAGAACTTGTCACAGGTGATGAGTCGATCGACAAACGAATCGAGTTGCTTCTTCTTGCATCCGAGTTCTCGCTATCGTCTAAAACGAAACTGGGCGCGAATCATTTATTGGGTGTTATTAAAGAAAGAGAAGAATGGGCTTATCATGAATTAATGGAACATAGTGAGGTGCAGGATTACGCCATTGACCTTCCGATGCTTCTGACACACTTAAAAGATAAGGGATATATAAAGACCATTAAAAGAGAAACTAAGAGCAAAAACTTGTACCACCGGTATTACTCAATTAAAGAATAAAGTTTTTTACAAAAAGGTGTTGACCTGTTTATGAGTATCGTGCTATATTATTTCTTGTCGCTGCGACACACAGAAACAATGTTGCAGCCGGGAAACACGATAAAAAAACAGGTTGACATCTTATTTTTGAGATGTTATCCTAATAAAGTCGCCAAAACGAGCGACAAGCTTTTATCACACTAAGTTCTTTGAAAACTGAACAAAAGAAATAGGTAAGGAATTAAATTAATTCCGTCAGTATTAAAACAAGAGCAAGTCAAACACTTTTATGGAGAGTTTGATCCTGGCTCAGGATGAACGCTGGCGGCGTGCCTAATACATGCAAGTCGAGCGAATGATGAGGAGCTTGCTCCTCTGATTTA
>NZ_JAHVJO010000007.1 GCF_019801215.1 Fictibacillus nanhaiensis
TAAATCAGAGGAGCAAGCTCCTCATCATTCGCTCGACTTGCATGTATTAGGCACGCCGCCAGCGTTCATCCTGAGCCAGGATCAAACTCTCCATAAAAGTGTTTGACTTGCTCTTGTTTAATACTGACGGAATTAAATTTAATTCCTTACCTATTTCTTTTGTTCAGTTTTCAAAGAACTTTGTGCGTCGCTCGTTTTGGCGACTTTTATAAGATACCACCGTAGACCAGTTGATGTCAACCGCTTTTTTCAGTGAATCTTAATTTGTTTGTTTAGCCGCTGTAAAAGCGACAAGAAGTAATATACCACCTAAGTTATATCGTGGTCAATAGTTTTTATAAAAAAAATCATTATCTTTCTTTTTGCCTTAAATACCTTCTGCAATCTGCAGGCTTTGCAAACCGGCAGAACAAACGATAAATGATTTGATACCTTTCTTCAAGGACCATTTTTACAATTCCATCAATTTTTTTATCTTCTAGATCACATATCAGTTCTTCCATCTCTTTTTTTAACACGTATTCAAATTCATTCAACTCTTGATGGTTTAACAACATTCCGACCAAAACATAGCACCCCCGCTCGACTTTTTTTCTTTTATCATTATTGCCACTAAAATGCTCTGTTATTATTTTTTCGGTTTTTCTAAATATACGGCATATCTTGTCCGGACAATCATAAACATTTTGTAAGGAAGATTGGACAAGGGGGTAAAGGTTATATGAAATTTTTCTTTGTCATAAACGGTAAGAAAGTGAAACAATACATGGTTGTTGTCTTTGCGGCATTTTTTGCTGCATCCCTAGCCTTTGTGGGTCAGCAGCAGCTTTCTGTCTTCTCATCCAAAGATGGACCTCGTGCGATCTATAAAGGAGAAGACCAAGGCAACAAAATCTCTCTGACGTTTGACATCAGCTGGGGCGATAAACGGGTTACACCGATCCTCGATGTTTTAAAAGAGAAAGGTGTAAAGAACTGTACGTTTTTCCTTTCGGCTGCTTGGGCAGAACGTCATCCGGATATCGTGGAGCGTATTGTAAAAGATGGACATGAAGTGGCAAGTCTCGGTTACCAATACAAAAGCTATACCGAGTGGGAAGATAAACAAATTAAACGGGACATTCTTTTAGCACAAGAGAAGATTAAAAAGGTTTCGGGAAAAATGACTTCTCTTCTTCGTCCGCCAAACGGGAATTTTGATGAGCGTGTCTTAACGATTTCTGAGAAATTGAATCATACCGTTGTTCACTGGAGCATTGATACGAAGGATTGGAAGAACCCAGGAGTCAACCAGATTGTGACTACGGCAACAGACGCGACAAAAGCTGGAGATATCATTCTGCTGCACGCTTCTGATTCTGTTAAACAAACGCACATAGCATTGCCGCAGATCATTGATAAATTACGTGGTGACGGATTTAAATTCGTAAGTGTTAGTGAAATGATCGCCAACACGGAAGCACATAGCAAGGAAGTAAATTAGGCAGAACAAAAGCCCGCGCATTTATTAAGATGCGGAGGGCTTTTTTTGGTTTTGCTGCAATAATCTATGCAGCATTAATATTTGATAGGTATTACAAAGCATTAACGGAACAAACCCCATCCAAAGCGATAATGTATTGTTTTCTTTTAATACAGGCACCCACTCTAAGATGGTTACTACCGTAATAAAGAAAAGAGTTGGAATGAAGGCTACTTTTGTGGTCTGTTTTACTTTTACGTAAGCGATAATCATTCCATATACTAAAATCAGCAGCGGAATGCCAATATAATTAACGATACTTTCTCCTTCTTTATGAAAAGAGGTGTACCTTAAGTAGAATAAGTCAAATAAAACAACAGCTATTAAAACAACCTGTACGCCGTTCCATAAACGATGACTTTTAAAGATACCGAGTCCAAAACGATGGACCGTTAGATAAGCAAAGAACCCCATTTGACTAAATACGCTGAACAATGCACCGAAACCGATTAGTCCGAAAATGTATATGAACAGTTCGAACATGCTGCTGTTTTCAGGAAACTTTAAAATAAGACCAACTGTGATGGCACTCACAATACCGATTAAAAGTGTGGTTAAGAATAAAAAGAGCCAACTTCTGATTTTCACGTGCTTTTTCCCCCTCTAACTTGCTCCGTAACGATTGTACCAATGTCCTTTTTAAATTGCCAGTTTTCCTTTAAATAACCAGTATAAATTAAGTCCAAAACATCAAACCTAAACAATATCGAGCCCACTTGAAAGGAGGAGGAATTCGGTTGAAAAAAATGTCCATTTTTCTTGTTTGTATGATTCTGTTTGCTCTTTCGGGCTGTGCTCAAAATGAAGCCCAAGGAAGTTCTCAGATTGACTATGAAGCGACAAAGAAAATGCTTGTTGATTTGTTAAAGACGGACGAAGGTAAAAAAGCGATCAAAGAGGTATTATCTGATAAAGAAATTCAACAGGAAATCCTGATTGATCAGGAAGTTATAAAAGAGACCATCGAAAAACAGCTTCTTTCTGAAAAAGGTCAGAAGTTTTGGCAAACACTGTTTAAAGACCCTAAGTTTTCTGTAGCGTTTGCTAAAAGCATGCGTAAAGAACACGAAAAGCTGATGAAGGATCTCATTAAGGACCCTCAATATCAGGCAGAGGTAATGAAAATCATGCAAAATCCTAAAATGGCTCAAAAATTGTTAGAGCTCGTGGATACGCAGCCTGTCCGAAAAGAAATGAAAAAAGTTATGCTTGATACATTCGAAAACCCGATTGTTCAGGCTCAAATACAAGAGATGCTTAAAAAGATTGCACACGAAGAAATTGACCAATCGATCTCTAAAAAAGAGAAAGAAGCTTCTGGTGAAGAAAAAGGTCAAGACTCTGATGCCAGCACACAATAAAAGCCTCCCAATTAAGAGAGGCTTTTTTTACTTTGTTTTTTCAATTATGGTTTTAGCTATATGAATGTAATGCTCACCAATCGGGTGTGTTTGTTCATACACACTTGGAGCAAAATCATCTTCCTTGATCTCTGGCTGACCTAATGGAATCTGACCTAGCAATGGAACATTTAATTCATCTGCTAATCGTTTTCCGCCATCTTTACCGAATACATATTCCTTTTCCCCAGACGCTTCACTTTGGAAATAGGCCATGTTTTCAATAATACCAAGTACTTCATGGTTTGTTTTGATCGCCATCGTTCCCGCTCTAGCTGCTACAAAAGCTGCCGTTGCATGAGGTGTGGTCACGATCACTTCTTTACATTTAGGAAGCATCTTATGAACGTCTAATGCAACGTCACCTGTTCCAGGTGGCAGATCAAGAAGAACATAATCTAGATCTCCCCATTCTACTTCACTAAAGAAATTCATTAGCATCTTCCCTAGCATCGGTCCGCGCCAAATGACGGGTGCGTTGTCTTCCACAAAGAATGCCATGGAAATTACCTTAACACCAAAGCGGTCTACCGGAAAAATACGGTCACCTTTTACTTTAGGGCGTTCCGTAATGCCCATCATATCCGGTACACTGAATCCGTAAATATCCGCATCGATCAATCCGACTTTTTTGCCTAACCTCGCAAGTGCAACAGCCATGTTTACAGAAACAGTCGATTTGCCGACTCCTCCTTTACCGCTGGCGATTGCGATAAATTCAGTTTTGCTGTTTTCAGATAGAAGTGTTGGAGCCCCTGGTTGTTGTTGTTGAGACTGCCCTTCAGCTTGTACATCTTCTCTTTTTTCAAATCGCAAGCCGACAGATTCTACTCCTGCATTTTTTAACACTTGAACGATCTGTTGCTGCAGCTGCATTTGTTCCGGTGTTCCGGTGTTAGCAAGACCAATCTTCAAGCCCACATAACCTTCTTTAATCTTCAACTCACGAATACTTCCGGAGTCCACCATGCTTTTATGTAAATAAGGGTCTTGAATTGAACTTAACAGCTCGATGACTTTTTCTTCTGTAAGCACATAGACACATCCTTTACCGTAAAATTACCTTTTTAGTATAGCACAACCTCACCCAGCTGGCATGAAAGCGGTTTTATCCAAACAAAAAACCCCTCACTCTGGAGGAGTTTCATTTGTATAGTACCTGAGCATCCCTTGATAAATGGAAGCCGCTACTTTTCTTTGGTAAGAATCCGTTTTTAATAACTCTCGCTCAGATGGATTGGATAAAAACCCAACCTCGACTAAAGCTCCAGGTATTTCTGCGGAACGAAGTAAATAAAGACCTTCAATCGATTTAGCGAGACGGTTCGTGTTCTCTAGATTCCGTTTGATTTCGTCTTGTATGAATTTAGATACTTTTTCGCCTTCTTCTCTTCCTGGGTGGTAAAAAACTTGGGCACCTCTCCATCTGGAAGAAGGCAATGAATTCAGATGAATGCTAATAAATAAGTCCGCATGGTTTTCATTGATGATTCGTTTTCTTTCTTTTAAATCTTCCCACTTACGATGTCTTAGTTTTTTTGTGCCTTCATCTGCTAAGTCCTTGTCCGTTTCACGGGTCATAATGACAAGAGCCCCCGCTTCCTGAAGATAATCACGCAACATCACTGAGATATTTAACGCAATCTCTTTTTCAAGGACCTCTCCATCTCCAACTGCACCGCCATCTGCACCCCCGTGACCGGGATCGATTACGACGATCTTACCGGATAAAGGCAAATTCCAAGCACGCCATGAATCATTGTCCAAGAAACGATAGGTGAAAATAAAGATAAGGACTGCGCACCCTAATGCAAATGCGGCACCCTTCACCCACTTCTTCATATGTTGTCCCCCTATACATACAAGCCATATATCTTTATGTATATGGGACAAGGCAAAATTTATAACTTATTGGAGCTTCATCCGATAACGTTTTTCTCCATTACGATATCCTTCCATCCACCAAACATGAACAAAAGCCTCACAACAAAGATGCAACGATTCCATCATCATTTCCGTTCCCCAGCACCAGAACTGCCAATACTCAAAAAGACCATCCGCGATTGCCTGCTGCTTTTCGTATGCACGATCCTTGATCTTTTCTAGCGTCTCCCCATGATAAGCAAACCTGCTGTAACTCGCTCCAAGCAAATACGAATCGATCGCCATGTCGATACAAGCATCCTCAATATCATTCTGATACAGAAGAGAATATTGAAAAAACGGCTGAAATAACCGCTGAAATTCTTTTTTTATGTTAGCGAGTGATAGGTCACGAAGAACTTTACGTTCAAAGTTTTCTTTTTTATAGCGCTGTTTTTCTTTAAAGTTGTTTAAAACGATAGCCTTAGCCATAATTGCCTCCCCTTCCTACGTCTTAATTGAAGTACGTATTGTTTTTCCATACTGTTATTTTTCGCAAGCGATCAACAATCGAACCTGCATAAAAGATGGAAAGGGAAAAGCTGGCATCCCGTTAAAAAAATTAGCTGCTGAAACAAGAAGTTCTGTTCATTTCTGGGCCATATGAACATGAATCCAAAAGTTTTTGCCTTGAATCCGAAAATTCTGCCCTTGAATCCACGAGTTTTTGCCTTGAATCCAGAAATTCAGCCCTTGAATCCACGAGTTTACAATCCTCGACGAATTATGCGCCTGTTTTATAAGCTAAGCACCGTGCAATAAAATCTACAAACACAAAAAACCCTGATCTCCATAAGAGACCAGGGTTTTGTAAAACGAATTAACGTTTTGAGAACTGAGGTGCACGACGAGCGCCTTTAAGTCCGTACTTCTTACGCTCTTTCATACGAGCGTCACGAGTTAGGAACCCAGCTGCTTTAAGAGATCCACGGTACTCAGGATCTGCTTCTAAAAGTGCACGAGAGATACCGTGACGGATAGCTCCTGCTTGTCCAGTGTATCCACCGCCATGAACAGTTACTAATACGTCATACTTATCAGTCGTTTCAGTTGTGTTAAGTGGTTGCTTAACGATAAGCTTTAATGTTTCTAATCCGAAAAATTCGTCTATATCACGTCCGTTGATAACGATACGGCCTTCACCAGGAACTAATCGTACACGTGCTACGGAGTGCTTACGACGTCCAGTGCCATAATATTGTACTTGTGCCACGTAAATACCCTCCTTTTTTATCCGCGTAATTCGTAGTTTTCAGGTTTTTGTGCTTGATGATTGTGCTCAGCTCCAGCATATACGTGAAGCTTTTTGAACATTTTGCGACCAAGGCTGTTCTTAGGAAGCATACCTTTGATTGCAAGTTCAAGCATTTGGACCGGACGAGTTGTACGCATTTCTAATGCAGTTCTCGTACGAAGTCCACCTGGATGACCAGTGTGGCGGTAATAAATTTTGTCAGCTAATTTCTTACCTGTCAGATGAATCTTTTCTGCGTTGATGATGATTACATTATCACCAGTATCAACGTGTGGTGTATAAATAGGCTTATGCTTACCGCGAAGGATAGAAGCTACTTCACTCGAAAGACGTCCAAGAGTCTTACCTTCAGCGTCGATCACAAACCATTTACGTTCTACTTCAGAGGCTTTCGCCATGAAAGTCGTACGCATGTGTTTTCCCTCCTGTATCTTCAATCAATTTCAATTATATTCAATGTGAACATTTCCCAAAATATCTCCGGGGCATGTGGACGATATCTTTAGAAATACCAAATAATATCTTATAATATATAAACAACGATGTCAAGCGTATCCTAATATTTATTCCGTTTCTTCATCATAACTTACTTGAATCAAATAAAGGCCATGAGCAGGTGCTGTTTTACTTGCAAATGAGCGATCTTTTCGTTCAAGAATCGTCTTGATTTCTTCAGGTCTTTTTTTTCCTCGTCCCACATCCAAAAGTGTACCGACGATTATTCTCACCATGTTGTACAGAAAGCCGGTTCCTTTTATTTTAAAAGTCAGCTCTTCCCCATCCTCAACCATTTCCAGTCGGTAGATGGTTCTTACTTTATCCGTAACATGCGTTTTAACCGAAGAAAAAGATGTAAAATCATGAGTACCTAAAAAGTACTCGCATGCCTTCTTCATTTCACTTCTATTCAGGGGATAGGGATAATGAAACGTTTGATTCCTTCTGAAAATATCTGGTTGTTGCCCTGTAAGAAGTTTGTAGTGATACTCTTTGCTTGTTGAAGAAAAACGAGCATGGAAGCTTTCATCCATCTTTTCCACGTTTCTCACTTGGATGTCCTTAGGCAGCATGGCATTTAAGCCCCTCACCCATCCTGATTCAGGAATATCCATATTCGTATCAAAATGAACTACTTGCCCGAATGCATGGACCCCGGCATCTGTTCTTCCTGATGCTGAGGTAGGAACAAATTCCCCTTTGTGTACCTTTTGAAGAACTTTTTGAATGGAGCCTTGTACGGTTCTTCCTACAGGCTGTATTTGGTATCCGGCAAAGTCAGTACCGTCATAAGCTACGGTTACTTTCATACGAGCCATGTTTCAATCTCCTTTTAACTGCGTAATAAAAATAGAAGGACCGTCAATACAAACAGCAATAAAAGAGCGATCGTGTCTCTCGTATGCCACTCTAATGCTCTCAGCCTTGTTCTTCCTTCTCCACCGCGGTAGCCTCTCGCTTCCATGGCGAGCGCAAGTTCTTCCGCGCGTTTAAAGGACGAAACAAATAAAGGAACAAGCAGCGGCACGAACGCTTTTGCTCTTTCTTTTATAGGTCCGCTCGTGAAATCTGCACCTCTTGCCATCTGGGCTTTCATGATTTTCTCTGTTTCCTGTAAAAGGGTTGGAATAAACCGTAGAGAGATCGACATCATTAAAGCAAATTCATGAACAGGCAATCGCCACTTTTTCAATGGTCCCAACAAATGTTCAAGGCCGTCCGTAATATCTATCGGTGTTGTCGTTAATGTTAAAAGTGAAGTCATCAGCACAAGTAACAAGAGCCTCATTGCAATAAAAATCCCTTGGATCAGACCGCCTTCATAGATCTCAAGCCAACCCGCTTTATAAAGCATATCTCCTTCTTTTGTTAAAAACACATGCAACAGCATCGTAAAAACAACAAGGATCAGGATCGGCTTCAGTCCTTTATACAAAAAACGAAGAGGTACTTTTGACGATGCAATCGTAAAAGCAGTAAATACAATCAACAAACCATATGTGACCCAGCTGTTAGCAAGGAACACGATAAATAAGTAAAAGAACGCAGCGATCAGCTTTGATCGTGAATCCATCCTGTGCAATGGAGAGGATGCTGGATAATATTGACCGATAATCACGTTTTGCAGCATGTTACTTCCCCCTCTTCTTGAGGGATTCGCTTAAGCGTCTAGCCAGTTCATCAATCGTAAAAGCAGAAAGAGTAAGGTTCTGACCTGATTTTTCGTTCCATTTCAACAGAAACTGAACGGTCTCCGGTACATCCAGACCTGCCTGTTGCAGCGCTTCTCTCTGATTAAAGATCTCACTAGGCTTCCCATGTAAATAAAGTTCACCCTTGTGCATAACTGCGATGTCGTCTGCATACTTGGATGCATCCTCCATACTATGAGTTACAAGCAGCGTAGTCAGGTTGTTCTTTTTGTGAAGGTCATAAAATAGCTCCATGATCTCTACGCGTCCAGCGGGGTCAAGACCTGCTGTAGGTTCATCAAGGATAAGAACTTCAGGATTCATTGCCAAAACGCCAGCAATAGCGACTCTGCGCATCTGACCGCCACTTAAGTCGAAAGGTGACTTGCTAAGAACAGATTCAGGCAGTCCAACCAACTCGATCACTTTTTTTGCCGTTTCTTTTGCCTCATCAGCTGAAACGCCAAAATTAAGGGGACCAAACATGATATCTTTTTCAACTGTTTCTTCAAACAGCTGGTGCTCCGGGTATTGAAACACGATCCCTGCTTTTTTTCTTAATGGTTTTAAGTCCTGTTTTTTACCACCTGCTTCAAGAACCATTTCACCCATCTGTATAGAGCCTGCGGATGGTTTTAGAAGACCGTTCAAATGCTGGATCAGTGTAGACTTTCCAGAACCGGTATGTCCGATTAAAGCGAGAAAAGTTCCATCAGCAACATGTAGATTCACATCATGAAGAGCTCGTCTCTCAAATGGTGTCCCTTGCATATAACGGTGCTCTAATCGTTTTACGCTAATGTCCATAATGCATTCACCAGCTCTTCCTGCGTTAAATAACCTTTTTTAAGCTCAATGCCTTCTTGGCGCAGAGCTTCGCTTAATTTTAGCGAAAACGGTAAATCCAGACCTGCTGACTTCAATAATTCTCGTTGCTGAAAAATATCATCAGGTTTTCCTTCAGCTGCCTTTTCCCCCATTTTCATGACGACGACTCTGTCTGCACTTAGCGCTTCCTCTAAATCATGTGTGATGGAGATAACCGTAATGCCTTCTTTTTCATTTAATTCCCGTACGGTTTCAATAACTTCCACTCTACCTATCGGATCTAACATAGAAGTGGCTTCATCCAGTACGATAACCGATGGTTTTTGCGCGAGAATACCTGCTATTGCTACCCTTTGCTTTTGACCACCTGATAAATGATGGGGCTCTTGATTTAAATACGCCTGCATCCCGACTCTCTCAATGCTTTCATGGATGCGTTTGACCATTTCTGTTCGTGGAACACCAAAGTTCTCGAGTCCGAAAGCAATATCATCCTGAACACTTGTTCCAACAAATTGATTGTCCGGATTCTGAAAGACCATTCCGACTTGCCGGCGAATTTCCCATATGTCCTCTTGGTTTGCTGTTGTGAAGTCAGCCACGTTTACCGTGCCCTCGTTCGGAAATAATAAGCCGTTCAGCAGTTTGGCCAACGTGGATTTGCCTGACCCGTTGTGACCGACAATCGATAGCCATTCACCTTTGTACACATCCAAGCTTACATTTTTCAACGTAGCCGACTCTTCTCCTGGATAATAAAAAGTCACATCTTTAACTGAAATAATGTTTTCCATGTGACATCCTCCTCTTAGCTGCTCTCATTCTAAGCTGCTCTCTGCTCTAGATAGTTTTTAAAGCTCTGTACTTTAGTTTTGATTTTACACTTAAAAGAGCTGCAAACATTTATAGTACAGATAGAGCTTTAATCAATTAGACATCATTGACAGTTGATTGGAGCGCAAGGTGCGAGACTCCTGCGGGACCAGCGTGACAGTCGGAAAAGCGGAAGCGGCTTGTTAAGCCCCGACAAGCAAAAGATGAATGGACTATGAAGGCGCATTTTGCCTTCATGACCATTTAACTTTTGACCTCGAGGGGCTAGCCGCTGTAGCTAGACAGGTGAGACTACTAATGGCGCAAAGCGCCTAGGAGGCTCACCGCACGCCCCGCGGAAAGCGAGCACCTGGAGCGCAAATCAACTCTTACTCATAGCATCAATAAATCTGCAAATAAAAAAGGGCAAGATTGTCATTGAAGACTTGATCCCGCCCTTTCGTACGTGTATTAAACTAATTCAATGATAACCATTGGTGCACCATCACCACGGCGAGGGCCGATTTTTGCGATGCGAGTGTAACCACCGTTACGCTCAGCATAGCGAGGTGCAAGATCACTGAAAAGCTTTTGAAGAGATCTTTGTCCAGTCTCTGTGTCAGCTACTTCGTTACGAAGGAACGAAGCTGCTTGACGGCGAGCATGAAGGTCTCCACGCTTACCAAGCGTAATCATTTTTTCAGCAAATTTACGAACTTCTTTTGCACGTGCTTCTGTAGTTTCAATACGTTCGTTAATGATTAAGTCAGTCGCCAAATCACGAAGCATTGCTTTACGAACCGCAGATACACGACCTAACTTTTGGTATCCCATGCTTGTATTCCCTCCTCTGCGCGTTTCTCTCTAGTGTTAATAGAGCGCGTTTTACGATTAATCGTCAGCGCGTAATGAAAGACCTAACTCGTCAAGTTTCTCTTGAACTTCTTCAAGAGATTTCTTTCCAAGATTGCGTACTTTCATCATGTCTTCTTCAGACTTATTCGCAAGTTCTTGAACTGTATTAATGCCAGCACGCTTTAGGCAGTTGTAAGAACGAACAGAAAGATCAAGCTCTTCAATCGTCATCTCAAGAACTTTTTCCTTTTGATCTTCTTCCTTCTCTACCATAATCTCAGCGTTCTGAGCTTGATCTGTTAAGCCAACAAAAATGTTTAAATGTTCGCTAATGATCTTCGCACCAAGAGAAACTGCTTCCTCTGGACGAATGCTCCCATCTGTCCATACATCAAGCGTTAGCTTATCATAGTTTGTTACTTGTCCTACGCGAGTGTTTTCCACTTGGTAATTTACACGTGAAACAGGTGTGTAAATTGAATCCACAGGAATAACACCGATAGGCAGATCTTCGCGTTTGTTACCTTCTGCCTGTACATAACCACGACCACGTTTTGCATGAAGCTTCATTTGGAAATGAGCGCCCTTTGCAAGTGTTGCAATATGAAGATCCGGATTAAGGACTTCAACATCACTGTCATGTGTAATGTCACCAGCTGTTACGACACCTTCACCTTGAATGTCGATTTCAAGTGTCTTTTCTTCATCAGAGTAGATCTTCATTGCTAGTTTCTTTAAGTTTAAGATAATAGTTGTAACATCTTCAACTACACCTTCCACTGTAGAGAACTCATGCAATACGCCATTAATCTGAATAGATGTAACTGCTGCACCAGGTAGTGAGGACAACAAGATACGACGCAAGGAGTTGCCTAGTGTAGTCCCGTATCCACGTTCAAGTGGTTCAACAACAAACTTTCCGTATGTGGCATCGTCGCTGATTTCAACCGTCTCAATTCTTGGCTTTTCGATTTCGATCATTCAACTGAACCCTCCTTCAAACGTCGAATCTCGGCTGGATTGTACCAACCGAAATTCCCCATAGGCATTCCGACTTATCTTTTACCAAAACTTTCACTATAACCATTATAGACAAGTTATGGAATTATATACCGTGTATATCGTTACACACGACGGCGTTTTGGCGGACGGCAACCGTTGTGAGGTACAGGAGTAACATCACGAATAGCTGTTACTTCTAAGCCTACCGCTTGAAGGGCACGGATTGCTGCTTCACGACCAGCACCAGGTCCTTTAACGGATACTTCCAACGTTTTCATACCATGCTCCATTGCAGTTTTACCAGCTGTTTCAGCTGCCATTTGTGCTGCGAACGGAGTTGACTTACGAGAACCTTTAAATCCTAGGTTACCAGCAGTAGCCCAAGAGATTGCATTCCCGTGCGTGTCAGTGATCGTAATGATCGTGTTGTTAAATGTTGAGCGGATATGTGCTACGCCGACTTCAATATTCTTTTTGACACGACGCTTACGTGTATTAGTCTTACGTGCTTTTGCCATTTAGAGTTTACCTCCTTTACTTACTTTTTCTTATTCGCTACAGTACGACGAGGTCCTTTACGAGTACGGGAGTTGTTTTTCGTGTTTTGACCACGTACTGGTAATCCACGACGATGACGAACACCACGATATGCTCCGATCTCGATTAGACGCTTAATGTTTAGAGACACTTCACGACGAAGGTCACCTTCCACTTTATGTCCATCGATGACTTCGCGGATTTTATTTAATTCTTCTTCAGTAAGATCACGAACGCGTGTCTCTTCAGAAACGCCAGCTTTAGCAAGAACTTGCTGTGCCTTTGTTTTACCGATACCAAAGATATATGTTAACGAGATAACTACTCGCTTATCACGAGGAATATCTACACCTGCAACACGTGCCATAATTTTTGCACCTCCTGTATATTAACCTTGTTTTTGTTTATGTTTCGGATTTTCACAGATCACCATTACAGTGCCTCTGCGGCGAATTACTTTACATTTTTCACATATTGGCTTGACTGATGGTCTTACCTTCATTTTTATAACCTCCTTATGTCGCGGAGTACATTTGATTATTTAAAACGATACGTTATTCGACCACGTGATAAGTCATACGGAGACAACTCTACGGTTACTTTATCTCCTGGAAGAATTCGAATGTAGTGCATACGAATCTTTCCAGAAACGTGCGCTAGAACTTTGTGTCCGTTTTCTAGTTCAACACGAAACATGGCGTTCGGTAAAGGTTCGATAACCGTTCCTTCTACCTCAATAACATCATCTTTAGCCATCGACTTGATCTCCCTTCTTCAGAGCAATGACTTTCTCGTCGGAAAACTTCGCTACTGCATAACGCAATTTGCCATTGGTTACACGACCTGTTTCAAGAATGCTATTAACAACTTCCGGAGAAATAAAATCAAGCAGCTCTAAGTGGTTCAGGTTTTTTCTTTTGGCGCGATCGAACTTGCGCTTATCGCCATCTGCAACGAGAACAAAACGTCCGTCGAGAATACCGACTATAACACCTAACCGATCTGCGTCTCTTCCTTTTAGTATCCGAACCATCTGTCCTAAATTCGGTACCGAATCAGATTCGCTTACCATTTCATCACCTTCACTTAGATCTTTGTTAAGATTTCAAAGCCTTCCTCCGTAATGACAATCGTATGTTCAAAGTGAGCACACCATTTGCCATCCGTTGTGACAACCGTCCAGTTATCGGATAATGTTCGAACATAGCGAGTTCCCGCATTAATCATCGGTTCTATTGCTAAAACCATGCCCTTTTTCAAAACCGGTCCTTTACCAGGCGGTCCGTAATGAGGAATTTGCGGGTCCTCATGTAAGTCCTGGCCTATTCCGTGTCCAACATATTCGCGAACAACAGAAAACCCTTCTTCCTCAGCATACTTTTGTATCTCATGAGAAATATCGGTCAACCGGGCACCGGCTTTTGCTTTTTCAAGTCCTTTATACAAAGACTCTTCGGTTACATCCAGAAGTTTTTGAGCTTCATCAGAAATCTCTCCAACTCCATACGTCCAAGCGGAATCACCATGATAACCATTGTACTTTGCCCCTATATCTATAGAGATAATATCGCCATGGTTCAGTACACGTTTACCTGGAATTCCATGTACAAGCTCTTCATTTACAGAAGCACATATGCTTCCACTAAAACCATTATAGTTTTTAAACGAAGGAATTGCACCTTGGCTGCGGATAAACTTATCAGCAATTTTGTCCAGTTCCTTAGTTGTTACACCAGGCTTAATATGTTTTTTTAACTCTTGATGAGTTAAGGCAACGATGCGACCTGCCTCCCGCATGATTTCAATCTCTCGCGGTGTTTTGCAGATTATCATTTCGCCAATCCCCCAATAAGTTGGTCAATGTCTTGAAAGACTTTGTCGATATCCTGATCACCATTAATGTTTTTCAGGTAACCTTTTTCACCATAAAAATCAAGCAGTGGTTTTGCCTGCTTCATGTTTACATCTAAACGGTTTCGAACGGTCTCTTCATTATCATCTTGACGTTGGATAAGCGTACCGCCGTCTTTATCACATACTCCTTCAACCTTTGGCGGGTTGAATATTACATGATACGTGCTTCCACATGTTTGGCAAATCCGACGACCTGTTAAGCGCTGCATAAGATGATCCGAATCAACTGAGATGTTTAGAACATAATCAATTTTTCGGTCCAACTCATTCGTAATTTCTTCTAGCGCTTCCGCCTGGGCTACTGTCCGTGGGAAACCATCTAGTAAAAATCCTTTTTCGCAGTCTTTTTTAGAAAGTCGGTCACGTACGATACCGATTGTAACTTCGTCAGGAACGAGGTTACCCGCATCCATGTACGATTTTGCCTCAAGTCCAAGAGGAGTTTCCTCTTTAATTGCGAGACGGAACATATCTCCAGTAGATATATGTGGAATCCCGTATTTCTCAACAATTCTTTCTGCTTGAGTTCCCTTACCTGCTCCGGGCAATCCCATTAAGACTAGATACATCTAATCCCTCCATAAATCACAATCGTCTTTTTTAAAAGAGAGCTTGTTGGGAAGAAGTTTCTTCCCATGCCCTTATTTAATGAAGCCTTTGTAGTGTCGCTTAATCAGCTGACTCTCAATCTGCTTCATGGTGTCTAATGCCACACCTACAACAATCAGCAAGCTTGTTCCACCAATTTGAATGGCTGGCGGAAGGTTCAAACCTGGAATTGCTGTAAAGACAACTGGCAGAACTGCGATTGCAGCCAGGAAAAGAGATCCAACAAACGTTAATCGATACAGAATTCTTGTTATATAAGTTTGGGTGCTAGCCCCTGGACGAATGCCAGGAATGTATCCACCCTGCTTTTTTAAGTTTTCCGCCATTTGCTCCGGATTAACTTGGATAAATGTATAGAAATACGAGAATCCAATAATGAGGAGCGCATATATAATCATTCCGACTGGCTTCGTGTAGTCAAACGTGTTGATAATCCAAGCCGTAACATCATTCTGTCCAAAAAAGCCGGCAACAGTTCTTGGTGTGATGATCAAGGAAATCGCGAAGATAACCGGGATAACACCTGCTGCATTAACTTTAATCGGCAGATGAGTAGACTGGCCGCCAACAGGCTTTGTTCCAACGACCCGTTTTGCATACTGAATCGGGATTTTCCGAACACCTTGTTGAATAAAGATAACACCCATAATGATGAGTACAATCGCAAGTATAAGGAGGACAACCGTAACGATGTTCATAAACATCTGGTCGTTTCCGCCTTCGAATTGCGTTGTGAAAAGCTGGTTAACTGCTGTAGGAATAGCCGCGACAATCCCCGCAAAAATCAGAACTGAAATTCCGTTTCCAATACCTTTAAGGGTAATCTGCTCACCTAACCACATTAAGAATGCAGTTCCTGCAGTTAAAACTAACGCGATAAATAGATACGTAGTCATGCTAGGGTTTTGTATGAGTCCTGGAAAAAGATTGTTAAAACCGATAGACATACCGATTGCTTGGATAAAACCAAGTACGATCGTTCCATAGCGAGTGAACTGAGCTAATTTCTTTCGCCCAACTTCACCTTGCTTACTCCACTCCGTAAACTTAGGCACAACGTCCATCTGCAAAAGCTGCACGATGATCGATGCGGTAATATACGGCATGATACCCATAGCGAAAATGGAGAAGTTTTGTAACGCTCCACCGCCAAACGTATTTAAAAAACCAAAAATGTTAGCACTGTCGCCCGTACTAAACTTCAGTACATCGCGATTTACACCAGGTACTGGGATGAATGTTCCAAGACGGAACACCACCAGCATTGCAAGTGTAAACAATAACTTGTTTCTCAGATCACCCACACGCATAATGTTGGAGATTGTCTGGAACATTAGATCACCTCAGTTTTTCCGCCCGCTGCTTCAATTGCTTCTTTAGCAGAAACAGAGAATTTGTGCGCCTTAACTGTAAGCTTAACTTCCAACTTGCCATTTCCTAAAACTTTAATTCCGTTTTTAAGACTGCTTACTACTCCTGTTTCAATAAGAAGTTCAGGAGTTACTTCTGTGCCCTCTTCAAAACGAACAAGCTTTTCAAGGTTAACAACTGCATACTCTTTACGAGTAGGGTTGGTAAACCCACGCTTTGGCAAACGACGTGCAAGTGGATTTTGTCCACCTTCGAATCCTGGTCTTACTCCACCGCCTGAACGGGAGTTTTGACCTTTGTGTCCACGGCCACTTGTTTTACCATTACCTGATCCGATACCGCGACCTACACGGTTGCGAACTTTACGGGATCCTTCTGATGGCTTCAACTCATGAAGTTTCATCTGAGCACCTCCTCGTGATTTATTTATCTTATTAAGCTTCTAATTCTTTAACTGTTAAAAGGTGAGATACCTTGTTAACCATTCCGCGGATAGCCGCGTTATCTTCGTGCACAACTGTCTGGTGCATTTTGCGTAAACCAAGTGTCTTTACAACAACACGTTGAGTTTCCGGACGGCCGATAACACTACGAGTGAGGGTGATTTCTAATTTCTTAGCCATCTAAAATTCCCTCCTTAACCTAAAAGCTCTTGTACTGATTTACCGCGAAGTTTCGCAACGTCTTCAGCACGCTTTAAATTTTTCAATCCTTCGATTGTTGCACGAACCATGTTGATTGGGTTGTTAGATCCAAGTGACTTAGAAAGAATGTCACCTACACCAGCAAGCTCCAATACTGCACGTACAGGTCCACCAGCAATTACCCCAGTACCTTCAGATGCAGGCTTTAGAAGTACGTTCCCTGCTCCAAAACGTCCAATTACTTGGTGAGGAATTGATGTTTTTACAATCGGTACAGTTACTAAGTTTTTCTTAGCATCTTCAATCGCCTTACGGATCGCTTCTGGCACCTCTTGGGCTTTACCAGTACCGAATCCAACGTGACCATTTTTGTCACCTACGACAACCACTGCAGCAAAGCGGAAACGACGTCCACCTTTTACTACCTTAGCTACACGGTTAACCGTAACGACGCGTTCTTCAAGTTCAAGTTTGTTAGGGTCGATACGCATCAGGTTCCCTCCTTCGATTAAAATTCTAACCCAGCTTCGCGAGCTGCGTCTGCTAATGCTTTAATACGTCCGTGATATAAATATCCTCCTCGGTCAAATACAACCGATTTGATTCCTTTTTCAACTGCGCGCTTAGCGATTTCTTCGCCAATCGCTTTAGCAGCATCGACGTTTCCACCGTTTTCTACACTTACACCTTTATCAAGGGAAGATGCAGATACAATTGTTACACCTGCTTGATCATCGATCAATTGAGCATAGATGTGCTTTGTAGAACGGAATACGTTCAAACGAGGACGTTGTGCTGTTCCGCTTACAACGCGGCGAACACGAGCATGTCTTTTCTTACGAGCGACATTCTTATCAGCTTTCGTGATCATCCTTTGCACTCCTTTCCGCTACCTAACGGCTTTATTTACCTGTCTTACCTTCTTTACGGCGTACGAATTCACCTTCGTAACGAATACCTTTACCTTTGTAAGGCTCTGGTGAACGAACTGAACGGATGTTTGCAGCAACTTCACCTACACGTTGCTTGTCAATACCCTTAACGATTACCTTTGTGTTTGAAGGTACTTCAATGTCGATTCCTTGTTCAGGAACGATTTCAACTGGGTGTGAGTAACCTACGTTAAGTACAAGCTTGTTACCAGACTTGGAAGCACGATATCCAACCCCGATAATATCAAGAGCTCTTTCATAACCGTTTGTTACACCAATTACCATGTTGTTTAGTACGCTACGAGTTGTACCGTGTAGTGCACGGTGCTCTTTGTGGTCGCTCGGGCGTTCCACTGTAATTAAGTTATCTTGTTGATTAATTTTAATGTCAGCATTAAATGTGCGAGAAAGTTCACCTTTTGGACCTTTTACAGATACAGTGTTGTCAGATGCAACATTGATCGTAACGCCGCTTGGGACTTCTATCGGTTTATTACCTACGCGAGACATGATGACACCTCCATTCGCTTTTTATTACCAAACGTACGCTAGTACTTCGCCGCCCATTTGTGTTTGGCGAGCTTCTTTATCAGTCATAATGCCTTTAGAAGTAGATACGATCGCAATACCAAGTCCGCCAAGAACACGTGGCAATTCGCTTGATTTTGCGTATACACGTAAACCAGGCTTACTAATACGTTTAAGACCTGAGATTACACGCTCATTGTTAGAACCGTACTTAAGGAAGATGCGAATCATTCCTTGTTTGCTATCCTCTACATATTCCACATCGCGTACAAAGCCTTCACGCTTAAGGATTTCAGCTATTTCTTTTTTCATATTAGAAGCAGGAAGCTCCAACTTATCGTGACGAACAGTGTTTGCGTTGCGGATACGAGTAAGCATATCTGCAATTGGATCTGTCATAACCATTACTAGTTACCTCCTTCCCTTTTTTCAGGGTATTACCAGCTGGCTTTTTTAACGCCAGGAATTTGACCTTTATGAGCAAGTTCTCTGAAACAAATACGACACAATTTGAACTTGCGGATTACTGAATGAGGACGCCCGCAACGTTCACAGCGCGTATATTCTTGCACTTGGAACTTTTGCTTGCGTTGTTGCTTAGCAATCATGGATTTCTTTGCCACGGGTAAACCTCCTTTGGCTAAAGGTTATTTTTGGAATGGCATTCCGACTTGTGTTAGAAGCTCACGAGCTTCTTCGTCAGTGTTCGCAGTCGTTACAATAACGATGTCCATTCCGCGAACTTTGTTTACTTTATCATAGTCAATCTCAGGGAAAATCAATTGTTCTTTAACACCAAGCGTGTAGTTACCGCGGCCGTCGAAAGACTTCTTGGAAACCCCGCGGAAGTCACGAACACGTGGAAGGGAAACGCTGATTAACTTATCAAGGAAGTCATACATGCGCTCTCCGCGAAGTGTAACTTTTGATCCGATCGGCATGCCTTCACGAAGCTTAAATCCAGCGATAGACTTTTTAGCACGAGTAATCACAGGCTTTTGACCAGCGATTGCTGTAAGTTCTTCTACTGCTGTATCTAACACTTTAGAGTTGGAAACTGCTTCACCAACACCCATGTTGATAACGATTTTCTCGATTTTAGGTACTTGCATTACTGAAGTGTAATTAAACTTTTCCATTAGAGATGGTAAGATCTCTGCTTTATATCGCTCTTGTAGACGGTTCATTATGTGTCCTCCTTTCACTCTGAGACTTATTTATCTAGGAATTCACCAGATTTTTTGGCCACACGAACTTTTTTCCCTTCAACTACTTGGTAACCTACACGAGTAGGCGCACCAGTCTTAGGGTCAAGAGGCATTACGTTAGAAACATGAATCGGTGCTTCTTGGCTAAGAATTCCGCCTTGCGGATTAGCCTGAGAAGGTTTTGCGTGTTTTTTAACAACGTTCACGCCTTCAACAAGCACACGGTTCAATTTCGGAAACGCTTCAAGGATAACGCCTTGTTTGCCTTTATCCTTACCTGAAATTACTTGTACTTTATCGCCTTTTTTCACATGCAATGGCATTGTGATGTTGCACCTCCTTACAAGACAGTAAGAGCCTTGCTAGTAAATAGATTAAAGAACTTCTGGAGCAAGAGATACGATTTTCATAAATTGCTTGTCACGAAGTTCACGGGCTACTGGTCCGAAGATACGAGTTCCTCGAGGACCTTTGTCATCCTTTACGATTACAGCCGCGTTTTCATCAAAGCGGATATATGATCCGTCGTTACGGCGCATGCCACGCTTAGAACGTACCACTACTGCTTTAACAACGTCACCTTTCTTAACAACGCCACCTGGTGTTGCGGACTTAACCGAACAAACGATAATGTCACCAACGTTAGCGTATTTACGACCAGAACCACCAAGAACTTTAATGCAAAGTAGCTCTTTCGCACCGGAGTTGTCTGCTACTCTTAAACGGGATTCTTGTTGAATCATGCGAATGGACCTCCTTTCGGATACGAATATAATCCGAACAATTTATTAAATAATTACTGCTTCTTGAATAACTTCCACTAGACGGAATCGCTTATCCTTGGAAAGCGGGCGTGTTTCCATAACTTTCACGACATCACCGATCTTAGCAGTGTTATTTTCATCATGCGCTTTTAACTTTTTAGAGTATTTAACGCGCTTGTTATATAAAGAGTGTGTCTTGTATGTCTCAACAAGTACTGTAATCGTTTTGTCCATCTTGTCAGAAACAACACGACCAGTGTACACCTTGCGCTGGTTACGTTCACTCATTGTGCGAACCTCCTCTCAAGATTTAACCGTTAGTAATCCCAAGCTCTCTTTCACGTAAAACCGTTTTTGCACGGGCAATTGCTTTACGAACTTCACGAATGCGGGCTGGGTTTTCTAGTTGACCTGTCGCTAGTTGGAAACGAAGGTTGAAAAGCTCTTCTTTAAGTGCTTTTGCTTTTTGTTCAACTTCTGCAGTGGTCAGGTTACGAATATCATTAGCCTTCATTTGTGTCACCACCCACTTCTTCGCGTTTAACAAACTTACACTTTACAGGAAGTTTGTGTGCTGCAAGACGCAACGCTTCGCGTGCCACTTCTTCAGAGACACCTGCGATTTCAAACATAACTTTTCCTGGCTTAACTACTGCTACCCATCCTTCAGGAGCACCTTTACCGGAACCCATTCGAACTTCTAGAGGCTTTGCAGTGTAAGGCTTAGACGGGAAAATTTTAATCCATACTTTACCGCCACGCTTCATATAACGAGTCATCGCAATACGAGCTGCTTCGATCTGACGGTTTGTAATCCAAGAAGCTTCAAGGGCTTGCAAACCGAATTCTCCGAAGTGAACTTCCGTACCACCTTTTGCGTTTCCACGCATTTTACCACGGTGTTCACGACGATATTTAACACGTTTTGGCAATAACATAATTATTTGCCTCCTTCCTCTTTTTTCGTTCCTCTTGTTGGAAGGACCTCACCACGATAAATCCAGATTTTAATACCAAGCTTACCGTAAGTTGTGTCTGCTTCAGCAGTACCATAGTCGATGTCTGCGCGAAGCGTGTGAAGAGGAACAGTTCCTTCACTGTAATGTTCTGCACGAGCGATATCAGCTCCGCCAAGACGGCCTGACACTTGTGTTTTGATACCTTTCGCACCCATACGCATTGCACGTTGGATCGCCTGCTTCATCGCACGACGGAAAGATACACGATTTTCAAGTTGACGAGCGATGTTTTCAGCTACTAGCTTAGCATCAACGTCAGCTTGCTTGATTTCAAAGATGTTTACATGAACTCTTTTGCCAGTGATATCGTTAAGAGCTTTACGAAGTGCTTCCACTTCAGATCCACCTTTACCGATTACCATTCCAGGCTTAGCAGTTTTGATCGTGATGTTAACACGATTTGCTGCACGTTCGATTTCAACACCAGATACTGCAGCGTCTTTTAAACGCTTTTCAATATATGAACGGATTTTAAGGTCTTCATGTAAAAGATTAGCGTAATCCTTTTCAGCGTACCATTTTGAATCCCAGTCACGGATGACGCCAATACGTAGACCTATTGGATTTACTTTTTGACCCACGTCTTAACCCTCCTTCTTTTCAGAAACAACGATTGTGATGTGGCTAGTTCGTTTGTTGATTCTGCTTGCACGACCCATGGCACGTGGACGGAATCTCTTAAGGGTAATACCCTCATCAACGAACGCTTGCTTAATCACTAAGTTGTTCGGTTCCATTTCATAGTTGTGTTCTGCGTTTGCGATAGCAGACTTAAGCACCTTTTCAATTACAGGAGAAGCTGCTTTAGGCGTCAAACGTAGAATCGCAAGTGCTTCACCTACTTGCTTTCCTCGAATCAAGTCGATTACGATGCGAGCTTTACGAGGAGCAATACGCACTTGTTTAGCAATTGCTTTTGCTTCCATTTTGTGTACCTCCCCTCAATTAACGTCTTGTTTTCTTATCATCAGCTGCGTGACCTTTGTAAGTACGCGTTGGAGCAAATTCACCCAACTTGTGGCCGACCATATCTTCTGTTACATATACCGGCACATGCTTACGACCATCATAAACAGCGATTGTGTGACCGATGAAGTCAGGGAAAATCGTAGAACGACGAGACCAAGTTTTAACTACTTTCTTGTCGTTAGATTCATTAAGTACCTCGACCTTTTTCATCAAGTGGTCATCTACAAAAGGCCCTTTTTTCAAACTGCGACCCATTCGAGAACCTCCCTTTGTGTTTGCGCTACGGCTCGATTGAACCGTAGGACAATCACATTATTTTTTGCGACGTCGTACAATGTACTTGTCTGATTGGTTGTTTTTCTTACGAGTTTTGTATCCAAGAGTTGGTTTACCCCATGGAGACATTGGTGATTTACGTCCGATTGGAGCGCGTCCTTCACCACCACCGTGTGGGTGATCGTTAGGGTTCATTACAGAACCACGAACTGTAGGGCGGATACCCTTCCAACGTGAACGTCCTGCTTTACCTACGTTTACAAGTTCGTGTTCCAAGTTACCAACTTGACCGATTGTTGCACGGCAAGTTAGAAGGATCATACGAACTTCACCAGAACCAAGACGAACTAGTGCGTATCTTTCTTCTTTACCAAGAAGTTGAGCGTTAGCACCAGCTGAACGAGCTAGTTGTCCACCTTTACCAGGCTTAAGTTCGATGTTGTGAATTGTAGAACCTACAGGAATGTTAGCTAACGGTAAAGCATTACCTACTTTGATGTCAGCTTCAGTACCAGACATGATTTCTTGTCCAACCTGAATTCCTTTAGGAGCTAGGATATAACGCTTCTCACCATCTGCATAGTGGATAAGCGCGATGTTAGCTGTACGGTTTGGATCGTATTCGATTGTAGCAACGCGACCTGGTATTCCATCCTTGTTACGTTTGAAATCGATAATACGATACTTACGCTTGTGTCCACCACCTTGATGACGAACAGTTAGTTTACCTTGGTTGTTACGTCCACCTTTTCTGGTGACAGGAGCAAGCAAGGATTTTTCTGGCTGGTCAGTTGTGATTTCAGCAAAGTCAAGCTGAGACATACCACGACGACCGTTTGTTGTCGGTTTAAACTTTTTAATACCCATCGTAATTTCCCTCCTTTACGAGTTCTTTTTAAACTCCTTCAAAAAAGTCGAGTTCTTTGCTTTCTGGAGTTAATGTTACTACTGCTTTTTTGCGTTTAGACGTATAACCAGTATGACGACCTACGCGCTTGAACTTACCTTTGTAAGTTGCAGTGTTTACAGATTGTACTTTTACGCCGAAAATTTCTTCCAATGCAGCTTTAACATGAGTTTTAGTTGCACGTGGATCAACTTCAAACGTATATTTTTTGTCAGCCATTATTTCAGTAGAACGCTCTGTAATAACGGGGCGCTTAATCACATCACGAGCTTCCATTATGCGAGCACCTCCCCTACTTTTTCCACAGCGTCTTTAGTCATAAGAAGCTTGTCGTGGTTTAACACGTCAAGAACACTAACGCCGTTAGCCGTAACAACTGTTACGCCTGGGATGTTGCGAGCAGATAATGCAACATGGTCATTGTAATCAGCAGTTACAACTAGTGCTTTGCGATCTGCGGATAGATTTGCTAAAACTTGAATCATGTCTTTTGTCTTTGGAGCATCAAAACCTAGTGCTTCTAGAACAATAAGATCGTTATCTAAAACCTTAGAAGATAGCGCTGATTTAATAGCTAAACGGCGAACCTTCTTAGGAAGTTTGTAAGCATAGCTTCTTGGTGTAGGTCCGAAAACCACTCCACCGCCAACCCATTGTGGAGAACGGATAGATCCTTGACGAGCACGTCCAGTACCTTTCTGTTTCCATGGCTTGCGTCCACCACCTGCAACTTCGGAACGGTTCTTAACATCATGAGTTCCTTGGCGCTGTGATGCTTGCTGCATAATAACAGCGTCGAATAGTACGCTCTTATTTGGTTCAATACCGAAAACGGAATCGTTTAATTCGATATCGCCAGCTTGAGTACCATCTTGTTTAAATAATGCTACTTTTGGCATCAGATTGTCCTCCTTCCTTATTTAGCATCCTTTGCTTTAACAGCATAGTTAATTGTAACGTAGCTCTTTTTCGCTCCAGGTACGTTACCTTTGATCAAAAGAAGATTACGTTCTGTATCAACCTTAACTACTTCAAGGTTTTGTACAGTTACTGTATCTCCACCAGTACGTCCAGGCAATGCTTTCCCTTTGAAAACACGGTTAGGGTCAACTGCACCCATTGAACCAGGACGACGGTGATAACGGGATCCGTGACTCATTGGTCCACGAGATTGTCCGTGACGTTTGATAACACCTTGGAATCCTTTTCCTTTAGATGTACCAGTAACGTCTACAGCGTCACCTTCTGCAAAAATATCAACCTTGACTTCCTGACCAACTTCGTATCCCGCAGCATCAACATTGCGGAATTCCTTAACGTAGCGCTTAGGGCTTGTGCTTGCTTTTGCAGCATGACCTGCTTGCGGCTTAATCGTGCGGGATTCTTTTCTATCGTCAAATCCAAGTTGGATAGCTTCGTAGCCATCGTTTTCTACGGATTTCTTTTGAAGAACGACATTTGGAGTTACTTCTACAACAGTAACTGGAATTAAATCTCCGTTTTCAGCGAAAACTTGAGTCATACCAATTTTTTTACCTAAGATTCCTTTGGTCATTCGTCACACCTCCTATTAATAAGTAAAATATTATATAAAGCAATCGTGAAATTATAGTTTAATTTCGATGTCTACACCAGACGGTAGATCCAAACGCATTAACGAATCAACAGTTTGTGGTGTTGGCTCGATGATGTCGATCAAACGCTTATGCGTACGCATTTCGAACTGCTCACGAGAGTCCTTGTACTTATGAACCGCACGAAGGATCGTGTAGATAGCCTTTTCTGTAGGTAGTGGGATTGGACCAGATACCTTTGCTCCTGAACGCTTAGCAGTTTCAACGATTTTCTCAGCAGATTGATCAAGAATTCTGTGATCATACGCCTTTAAACGGATACGAATCTTTTGCTTTGCCATTATTTTCCCTCCTTTATTCGCCTATTTTGATAAACAGACATTGCTCCGCGGAAATTCAACCTGATATCGCCTGCCATGGCAAAGGGGCCTGGCGTGTCAGCAACCTTCCGAATCATCGCAGTGAATGACCAACATTACTCATTATAGAGAAAAGCAATGCCTAATGCAAGCTTTTTTCTAATTTTTATTGCTTAATCGCACTTTTTCTATTATAGAGGCTTTAGCCTATGATTTCAACTTCCTTTTTCTTCTTTTATATAGTGGAATGTGTTTCTTCTTATATAGAAGGTTTTTTTTCACGGTGGCGTGTGGCTTGTGTGTGGGCTTATGTGTGGGCTTGGCTATGTGAGCGGGATGTCGATATATGTCGACTCGTGGATATAAGGCAAAAACTTTTGGATTCAGCCCACAAACTTTTGGATTCAGCAGCAAAACTCGTGGATTCAGACCAAAAACTTTTGGATTGAGCATTAAAACGTTTGGAATGACACGTTTCGATGCAGCTCCGACCCCATTTTTACTACTGCTACATTGGAATTGAGAGCTCATGGTGGTTATTTTTTTAATGATGTATCATTTTTCATAAAAAATGAATCCTAATTTATATAAAAAAGCACCCTCCAAAAGGAGAGTGCTTTTATTAAAGAGTAATATGATTACTCAGTGATTGTTGCAACTACGCCTGCACCAACTGTACGTCCACCTTCACGAATAGAGAACTTAGTTCCTTCTTCGATAGCGATTGGAGCGATTAGTTCTACAGTCATCTCAACGTTATCTCCAGGCATTACCATTTCAACGCCTTCAGGAAGTTGGATGATACCAGTTACGTCAGTTGTACGGAAGTAGAACTGAGGACGGTAGTTAGAGAAGAATGGAGTGTGACGTCCACCCTCTTCTTTTGAAAGAACATAAACTTCTGATTTGAACTTAGTGTGTGCTTTAACAGTTCCTGGCTTAGCAAGAACTTGTCCACGCTCAACATCTTCACGAGAAACCCCACGAAGAAGTGCACCAATGTTGTCACCAGCTTCAGCATAGTCAAGAAGCTTACGGAACATTTCAACACCTGTTACAGTAGTTGATTTCGGCTCTTCAGTAAGACCAAGGATCTCAATTACATCACCAATTTTAACTTGTCCACGCTCAACACGACCAGTAGCAACTGTACCACGACCAGTGATTGAGAATACATCCTCAACTGGCATCATGAACGGCTTGTCTACGTCACGTGGAGGAGTTGGGATATAAGAATCTACCGCGTCCATAAGTTCGAAAATTTTAGCTTCCCACTCAGCGTCTCCTTCAAGAGCTTTAAGAGCAGAACCTTTAATTACAGGAATGTCATCTCCAGGGAAATCGTAATCAGAAAGAAGATCACGAACTTCCATTTCAACTAACTCAAGAAGTTCTTCGTCGTCAACCATGTCACACTTGTTCATGAATACAACAAGGTATGGAACACCTACTTGACGAGAAAGAAGGATGTGCTCACGAGTTTGTGGCATTGGGCCGTCAGCAGCAGATACTACTAGGATCCCACCATCCATTTGTGCTGCACCAGTGATCATGTTCTTAACATAGTCAGCATGTCCTGGGCAGTCAACGTGTGCGTAGTGACGAGAATCAGTTTCATACTCAACGTGTGCCGTTGAGATTGTGATTCCACGCTCGCGCTCTTCTGGAGCACCGTCGATTTGGTCATAAGCCATAGCTACACCTTTACCGCTCTTCTTTGCAAGAACAGTAGTGATAGCAGCTGTTAAAGTTGTTTTACCATGGTCAACGTGACCGATAGTACCAATGTTAGCATGCGTTTTGGAACGATCAAATTTCTCTTTACCCATGAGAAAGATTCCTCCTTAAATATGGTTACATATAGTAGATTTTTTATTTAAAACAGACAGGTTTGAAGCCGCCCATTTTAGATTACATGAAAATGTTGCTTCTTACAACCGGTGAGCTTAAGCTCCAGTTGCTTTTTTGATAATTTCTTCAGAAATTGACTTCGGTACTTCTTCGTAGTGATCGAAGTGCATGGAGTAAGTACCACGGCCTTGTGTACGAGAACGCAAGCTAGTTGCATATCCGAACATTTCAGCAAGTGGAACCATCGCCTTAACGATTTGTGCATTACCACGAGCTTCCATACCTTCTACACGTCCACGACGAGAAGTTACGTCACCCATAATGTCTCCCATGTACTCTTCAGGAACCGTTACTTCAACTTTCATAATCGGCTCAAGAATAGCAGGATCACATTTAGCTTTTGCGTTTTTAAGAGCCATTGAACCGGCAATCTTAAACGCCATTTCGTTGGAGTCAACATCATGGTAAGATCCGTCAACGATACGAGCTTTAAGGTCAAGTAATGGGAAACCAGCAAGCATACCGTTTTTCATTGATTCTTCAATACCATTTTGTACAGCAGGGATATATTCACGAGGAACTGCCCCACCAACGATTTTGTTTTCAAATACGAATCCAGATCCTTCTTCACCTGGCTCGAATTCAACCCAAACGTGACCGTATTGTCCACGACCACCAGACTGACGAACGAATTTACCTTCAACTTTAGCAGCTTGGCGAATTGTTTCACGGTAAGCAACCTGAGGAGCACCCACGTTAGCTTCTACCTTGAATTCACGGCGCATACGGTCAACTAGGATGTCAAGGTGAAGCTCACCCATACCTGCGATGATCGTTTGTCCAGTTTCTTCGTTTGTTTCAGTACGGAATGTTGGATCTTCTTCAGCAAGCTTAGCAAGTGCCATACCCATCTTGTCTTGGTCTGCTTTCGACTTCGGCTCGATAGATAGTGAGATAACCGGCTCTGGGAATACCATGGATTCTAAGATAACAAGGTTCTTTTCATCACAAAGTGTATCACCAGTTGTAGTGTCTTTAAGACCTACAGCAGCTGCGATATCTCCAGCATATACGATAGAGATCTCTTCACGGGAGTTTGCGTGCATTTGAAGGATACGTCCAACACGCTCGCGCTTTCCTTTTGTAGAGTTCTGTACGTATGATCCAGAGTTTAATGTACCTGAGTACACACGGAAGAATGTTAACTTACCAACATAAGGGTCAGTCATAACTTTAAATGCAAGTGCAGAGAATGGTGCTTCGTCACTTGATTCACGAGTTACTTCCTCTTCTGAATCTGGAAGAATTCCTTTGATTGCTGGTACATCAACCGGCGATGGAAGGTAATCAAGAACTGCGTCAAGCATAAGCTGAACACCTTTGTTCTTAAATGCCGATCCACACATTACTGGGTAGAAGTCAACGTTACAAGTCCCTTGACGGATACCTGCTTTAAGTTCTTCCTTCGTAATCTCTTCGCCTTCTAAGTACTTCATCATCATTTCTTCGTCAAGCTCAGCTACCGCTTCAACTAATTTGTTGCGGTATTCTTCAGCTAAAGGCATGTGTTCTTCAGGAATTTCACGAACTTCGATATCAGTACCAAGGTCGTTTCCGTAGAATACAGCTTTCATTTCAACTAAGTCGATGATTGCTTCGAATTGGTCTTCCGCACCGATCGGTAATTGAATCGGGTGAGCGTTAGCACCAAGGCGGTCATGAATGGTTTTTACGGAATATAAGAAGTCCGCACCAATCTTGTCCATTTTGTTTACGAATACTACACGAGGTACTCCGTAAGTTGTAGCTTGACGCCATACTGTTTCTGTTTGTGGTTCTACACCTGATTGAGCATCAAGTAAAGCAACCGCTCCGTCTAATACACGTAATGAACGTTCTACTTCAACTGTAAAGTCTACGTGTCCTGGTGTGTCAATAATGTTGACACGGTGACCTTTCCATTGAGCAGTTGTAGCAGCGGAAGTAATCGTGATTCCACGCTCTTGTTCCTGCTCCATCCAGTCCATTTGTGAAGCTCCTTCATGAGTTTCACCGATTTTGTGGATACGGCCAGTATAGTAAAGTACACGTTCAGTAGTCGTTGTTTTACCAGCATCGATGTGAGCCATGATACCGATATTACGAGTATTTTTTAAGGAGAATTCTCTAGCCATGAATTTCTCTCCTTCCTTATGCAAAGGAATTTTTATAGTGTTTTAGAGACAGTCCGAGAACTGTCTCTATGATTTTACCAGCGGTAGTGAGCAAACGCTTTGTTTGCTTCTGCCATTTTGTGCATATCTTCACGCTTCTTAACAGAAGCACCAGTGTTATTAGCAGCATCCATGATCTCATACGCAAGACGTTCTTCCATTGTCTTTTCTCCGCGTAGACGAGAGTAGTTCGTTAAATAACGAAGTCCTAATGTTGTACGACGCTCTGGGCGAACTTCAACTGGTACTTGGTAGTTAGCTCCACCAACACGGCGAGCACGAACTTCAAGAACTGGCATGATATTTTTAAGAGCTTGTTCAAACACTTCCATAGGATCTTGGTTTGTACGTTCTTTAATAAGATCAAACGCATTGTACAAGATTGTTTGAGCTACCCCTCTCTTACCGTCAATCATAATTTTATTGATTAGACGAGTTACAAGCTTAGACTTGTAAATTGGATCAGGTAACACATCACGACGAGCAACAGGTCCTTTACGTGGCATGTGGTCCCCTCCTTTCTGATAGTTGTAATATTTTTAAAATCTGATATTATTTCTTAGCTTCCTTAGGACGCTTTGTTCCGTACTTAGAACGACCTTGCATACGGTTTGTAACACCAGCCGTATCAAGCGCACCACGTACGATGTGGTAACGTACCCCTGGTAAATCCTTTACACGTCCTCCGCGGATAAGAACAACACTGTGCTCTTGAAGGTTGTGCCCGATACCAGGAATGTAAGCTGTAACTTCAATTCCGTTTGTAAGACGAACACGGGCATACTTACGAAGCGCCGAGTTCGGCTTCTTAGGAGTCATCGTACCAACACGTGTACAAACTCCACGCTTTTGCGGAGATGAAACGTTAGTTTGAGACTTTTTGAAGCTGTTGTAACCTTTATTTAACGCAGGAGAGTCAGATTTCTTAATTTTAGAAACACGACCTTTGCGTACTAATTGGTTAATTGTAGGCATTTGTTTTTCCTCCTCTCTCGATTTGTAATGCCACCGACCCAGGTGGTTCATTTTGGGACAAAAGAAAGTTTTTGCGCTTCGGAGCGAAAGGCATTGCTCCCACGCAAAAACAATAATTTTATCCTTTTATCGCAACAGTTGCGGCCCCGACATCTATACCGCATGCTTTTCCAAGCTTTTTCATGGAATCAACCTTCACGATCGGAACTCGACTCTCTTCGGCAATCTGCAAGACTTTGCTCGTTACCCGAAAATCAGCATCTTCCGCAACGACCAGCTCTTTGACTTCGCCGTTTTGTAAAGCTTTGATTGTTTGCTTAGTACCTACGATAATTTCAGAAGCCTGTGTCACTTTTTCATAAGACATACGAATATCCTCCAAAGTAACAATTCTTAGGAGCACATCCGTAATAATATCACCGATGCGCTCCCTATGTCAACATCTCATTTATTAATCTTGAGAAACTAGCGCTGTTGGCAATTCTGCTTCTTCGCTGTTCTCTTCTTCAACTACCGGCGAGTTGATACCGATGTTTCTGTAACGGTTCATACCCGTACCAGCTGGAATCAATTTACCGATAATTACGTTTTCTTTAAGTCCGAGTAATTCGTCACGCTTACCTTTAATGGCAGCATCCGTAAGAACTCGTGTTGTTTCTTGGAACGAAGCTGCAGACAAGAACGATTCTGTTTCAAGTGATGCTTTTGTAATACCAAGAAGCACCGGTCGTCCTGTAGCAGGAGTTCCACCTTCAAGAAGTACATTACGGTTAACATCAGTGAATGCATGGATATCCATAAGTGCTCCAGGAAGAACTTGAGAATCACCAGAATCGATGATACGCACTTTGCGAAGCATCTGGCGAACCATTACTTCAACGTGCTTATCGCCAATTTCTACCCCTTGCATACGGTAAACTTTCTGTACCTCACGCAATAGGTATTCTTGAACGCCTTCTGCACCGCGAACTTTGATTAATTCTTTCGGATCGATCGAACCTTCAGTCAATACTTGACCAGCCACTACTTTATCGCCTTCAACTGCCTTAATACGGGCACCGAATGGGATTGTGTAAGATCTAGATTCAATTTCACCTTGAACGACAACTTCACGCTTATCCTTATTGTCGTTCACGCTAACAACCGTACCTTCAAGCTCTGAGATAACGGCTTGACCTTTCGGGTTACGCGCTTCGAACAATTCCTGGATACGCGGAAGACCTTGTGTGATATCGTCTCCGGCTACCCCACCTGTATGGAAGGTACGCATTGTAAGCTGTGTACCTGGCTCACCGATGGATTGAGCGGCGATGATTCCAACAGCTTCCCCAACTTCAACGTCAGAGCCTGTTGCAAGGTTACGTCCATAACATTTTTTACATACGCCATGACGTGTGTCACAAGTAAATACAGAGCGGATTGTAACAGAATTAACGCCTACTTCTTCAATATGAGCAGCCATATCTTCTGTAATCAATTCGTTAACATTTACAAGGATTTCATTTGTTTCTGGATGGTACACCTTTTTATAAGCTGTACGTCCGATCAGACGCTCATGTAACGGTTCAATGATTTCATTGCCTTCTTTAATAGCTGCAACATCTAATCCACGGTCTGTTCCGCAGTCATCTTCACGTACAATAACGTCTTGAGCAACGTCAACCAAACGACGAGTAAGGTAACCAGAGTCAGCTGTTTTAAGGGCTGTATCGGCAAGACCTTTACGCGCTCCGTGAGTAGAGATAAAGTACTCAAGTACTGTAAGTCCTTCACGGAAACTTGATTTGATTGGAAGCTCGATGATTTTACCAGCCGGGTTGGCCATCAAACCACGCATACCCGCAAGCTGCGTGAAGTTAGATGCGTTACCACGGGCACCGGAGTCACTCATCATAAAGATCGGGTTGCGCTTATCAAGCGTGCCCATTAATTTATTTTGAATTTCGTCTTTCGCCAAACTCCAAATGTTGATTACACGCTCATAACGCTCTTCTTCTGTGATTAGACCACGTCGGAATTGCTTTGTAACGGTAACGACTTTTTCTTCCGCGATCGCAAGAATATCTTGCTTTTCAGGTAATACTACGATGTCAGAAACACCGATTGTAATACCAGCGCGTGTAGAGTATTTGAACCCTAAGTCTTTCATTCGGTCAAGCATCTTAGACGTTTCAGTAATTTTAAAACGCTTAAAGACTTCGGCAATAACCTTACCAAGAATTCCTTTTTTGAACGGAACGATTTCTTCACACTTCTCAATTTCCTCTTTTACATTAGCAGCCGGATCTAAGAAATACTTTTCAGGTGTTTCCACTTGAAGGTTTGTCGTAGTCGGTTCGTTAATATATGGGAATGACGGCGGCAGGATCTCGTTAAATAACAATTTACCTACAGTTGTCATAAGAAGCTTAGACTGCTGCTCCTCTGTAAAGGACTCTTTGTTTAAGCTGGATACTGGAACCGCAATTCTTGAATGCAAGTGTACATATCCATTTTCGTAAGCGATGATTGCTTCGTTAATATCTTTAAACACAGATCCTTCACCAATAGCTCCTGCACGTTCTAGTGTCAGGTAGTAGTTACCTAATACCATATCCTGTGAAGGGGTTACTACTGGCTTACCATCTTTAGGGTTCAAGATATTTTGGGCAGCAAGCATTAGAATTCGAGCCTCAGCTTGCGCTTCAGCAGATAATGGTACGTGGACCGCCATTTGGTCACCGTCAAAGTCAGCGTTATAAGCTGTACATACGAGCGGGTGAAGACGAATAGCACGACCTTCTACAAGTGTCGGTTCAAATGCTTGAATTCCAAGTCTGTGCAGTGTCGGTGCACGGTTTAGAAGAACCGGATGTTCACGAATAACTTCTTCTAAGACATCCCAAACTTCAGGCTGTACACGTTCTACCTTACGCTTTGCACTCTTAATGTTATGTGCAAGACCTTTTGATACAAGTTCTTTCATAACAAACGGCTTGAACAATTCAAGTGCCATTTCTTTAGGCAGACCACATTGGTACATTTTCAAGTTCGGTCCTACAACGATAACCGAACGACCAGAGTAGTCAACACGTTTACCAAGTAAGTTTTGACGGAAACGTCCTTGTTTCCCTTTCAGCATGTGTGAAAGTGATTTAAGCGGACGGTTTCCTGGTCCCGTAACTGGACGGCCACGACGACCATTGTCGATTAAAGCATCGACAGCTTCTTGAAGCATACGTTTTTCATTCTGAACGATAATGTTAGGAGCACCTAGGTCTAGTAGACGTTTCAGACGGTTGTTACGGTTGATTACACGACGGTATAGGTCGTTTAAATCAGAAGTAGCAAAACGTCCGCCATCTAGCTGAACCATCGGACGCAATTCTGGCGGAATAACCGGAAGCACTTCAAGAATCATCCAATCTGCTTGGTTGCCCGAGTGACGGAATGCTTCAAGAACTTCTAACCGTTTAATCGCACGTGTACGACGTTGTCCTTGTGCAGTTTTAAGTTCTTCTTTTAACATTTCAACTTCTTTTTCAGCATCAATATCTTCTAGAAGACGCTTAATCGCTTCTGCACCCATTTGGGCAGAGAACCCTTTTCCATACTTTTCACGGTATGTGCGGTATTCTTTTTCAGAAAGCAACTGCTTCTTTTCAAGTGGAGTATCTCCTGTATCAGTTACGACGTATGAAGCAAAGTAGATTACTTCTTCCAACGCTCTTGGAGACATATCCAAAACAAGACCCATACGGCTTGGAATCCCTTTGAAATACCAGATGTGAGAAACCGGAGCAGCAAGCTCGATGTGACCCATACGGTCACGTCGAACTTTAGCTCGTGTTACTTCAACACCACACCGGTCACAAACGACACCCTTATAACGGACGCGCTTATACTTTCCGCAATGACATTCCCAGTCTTTTGTCGGACCGAAAATTCTTTCACAGAACAAGCCGTCTTTTTCAGGCTTAAGTGTACGGTAGTTGATTGTTTCAGGTTTCTTTACTTCCCCTCTTGACCACGACCGGATTTTGTCCGGTGAAGCAAGACCAATTTTCATATATTCAAAATTATTTACGTCTATCAAGGAGCGTACCTCCCTTTTGATATCCTGTTTTAGTCATTCGAAGTATAAGACTCAAGATTTAGATTTAATTTCTCGCTTGCCTGATCGTCTTCATCATCAAGCTCTCTCATTTCAATTTCCTTGTCATCTCCAGAACAAATCTTAACGTCCATTCCAAGAGATTGAAGTTCTTTGATCAATACTTTAAACGATTCTGGAACACCTGGTTCAGGAACGTTTTCACCTTTTACAATGGCTTCATACGTTTTCACACGGCCGACAACATCATCGGATTTAACCGTAAGAATTTCCTGTAGTGTGTATGCTGCGCCGTATGCTTCAAGCGCCCATACTTCCATCTCACCGAAACGCTGACCTCCAAATTGTGCTTTACCACCAAGAGGCTGCTGTGTAACAAGTGAGTAAGGTCCAGTTGAACGTGCATGTAGCTTATCGTCAACCATGTGAGCAAGTTTGATCATGTACATGACCCCTACTGATACACGGTTATCAAATGCTGCACCTGTACGTCCATCATAAAGTACCGTTTTACCATCGCGAGCCATTCCGGCTTCTTCGATCGTTGACCAAACATCTTCCTCACGTGCACCATCGAATACCGGTGTTGCAACATGAATTCCAAGCTGGCGTGCAGCCATTCCAAGGTGAAGCTCCAATACCTGTCCGATATTCATACGGGAAGGTACCCCTAATGGGTTTAACATGATGTCAACTGGTGTTCCATCTGGAAGGTAAGGCATATCTTCTTCTGGCATAATTTTAGAAATTACACCTTTGTTTCCGTGACGACCAGCCATCTTATCCCCTTCGTGAATCTTACGCTTTTGCACGATATATGCACGAACGAGCTGATTCACACCAGGAGGCAATTCATCGCCGTCTTCACGGTTAAATACTTTCACATCCAAGATGATACCATCGCCACCGTGAGGCACACGCAATGAAGTATCACGGACTTCACGAGCTTTTTCTCCAAAGATCGCATGCAATAGACGTTCTTCTGCCGTTAATTCCGTTACCCCTTTAGGAGTTACTTTACCAACTAAGATATCACCGTCTTTTACTTCTGCACCAACACGGATAATTCCGCGCTCATCAAGATTACGTAAAGCATCTTCTCCGACGTTTGGAATGTCGCGTGTGATTTCTTCAGGTCCTAGCTTTGTATCACGAGCTTCTGATTCGTATTCTTCAATATGAATCGATGTATAAACATCATCTTTCACGAGACGTTCACTCATGATGACCGCATCCTCGTAGTTGTAACCTTCCCATGTCATGAAGGCAACAAGTACGTTACGTCCTAATGCAAGTTCTCCTTTTTCCATCGAAGGACCATCTGCTAAGATTTCCCCTTTGGTTACTCGGTCTCCTGTGCTAACGATTGGACGCTGGTTATAGCACGTTCCTTGGTTGGAACGAATAAACTTAAGCATGTTGTATGTGTCAAGGTCGCCAGAAACTTCCTTGCCGTCTACTTCTTTAATTCGGCGTACTTGAACTTGTTTTGCTGTAACGCGCTCAACAATTCCTTCGTGCTTACATATAACTGCAGCTCCGGAGTCTTTTGCAGATACGTGTTCCATTCCTGTACCAACGATTGGTGATTCAGGAACAAGTAAAGGTACAGCCTGACGTTGCATGTTCGCTCCCATTAGGGCACGGTTGGAGTCATCATTTTCCAAGAACGGGATACACGCTGTTGCAGCGGATACTACCTGTTTTGGTGATACATCCATATAATCGATACGTTCACGTTTAACAACAGTGTTGTCACCACGGAAACGTGCGATAACGTCTTCTTTTAAGAACTCTCCGTTTTCGCCAAGCAAAGAGTTTGCTTGTGCTACAACGTAAAGATCTTCTTCATCAGCAGTCAAGTAATCAATACGGCTTGTTACATGACCAGACTCCGGATCAACACGTCGGTATGGCGTTTCAATAAAGCCATATTGGTTCACTTTCGCATAACTGGAAAGCGAGTTGATTAATCCGATGTTCGGACCTTCAGGTGTCTCGATCGGACACATACGTCCGTAGTGAGAGTAGTGAACGTCACGAACTTCAAAGCCTGCACGTTCACGTGTAAGACCACCAGGCCCTAGTGCAGAAAGACGACGTTTATGCGTCAATTCAGCCAGCGGGTTGGTTTGATCCATGAACTGCGATAACTGAGAGCTACCGAAGAACTCTTTAATGGAAGCAATAACCGGACGAATATTGATCAACGCTTGTGGTGTGATCGCGTTCGTATCCTGAATGGACATACGTTCACGAACGACACGCTCCATTCTTGAAAGACCGATTCTGAATTGGTTTTGCAGAAGCTCACCTACAGAACGCAAACGGCGATTTCCAAGATGGTCAATATCATCTGTATTACCTACTTGATGCAGAAGATTGAAGAAGTAGTTAATAGAAGCAATAATGTCTGAAACGGTAATGTTTTTAATTTCTTTATCAACAAGTCCGTTTCCAATAACATTAATGATTCTTTCACCTTCTTGATCATCAGGCGCATATATTTTGATAGATTGAAGGGCGATGTCTTGATCCTCTGCCACTCCTCCTGCTGGTGTAACCGTTTTGAAGCCTACACCACTTTCAAGAGCAGGAATAATCTTATCTAATGTTCTGCGGTCCAACAATGTACCAGCTTCAGCAACTACTTCACCCGTTTCAGCGTCAACTAGTGTTTCAGCTAATTTCTGGTTAAATAGACGATTTTTTATATGAAGCTTTTTATTGATTTTGTAACGTCCAACATTTGCTAAGTCATAGCGTTTCGGATCAAAGAAACGAGAATCTAATAAACTTTTTGCATTATCTACTGTTGGAGGCTCTCCCGGACGAAGGCGTTCATAGATTTCCAGAAGGGCTTTTTCCGTTCCTTCTGTATTATCTTTATCTAGCGTATTACGCAGATACTCATCTTCTCCAAGCAAATCAATGATTTCTTGATCAGACCCAAACCCTAAAGCTCTAAGCAATACGGTAATCGGGATTTTTCTTGTGCGGTCGATACGCACATAAACTACGTCCTTAGCATCGGTTTCAAACTCCAGCCAAGCACCGCGGTTTGGAATGACAGTTGCGGTAAAACCTTTTTTACCGTTTTTGTCTATCTTCTCGCTATAGTAAACACTTGGTGAACGAACGAGCTGTGATACAATTACACGCTCTGCCCCGTTGATCACAAAGGTTCCCGTATCTGTCATTAACGGGAAATCTCCCATAAATACTTCTTGCTCTTTTACTTCGCCCGTCTCTTTATTGATCAGACGCACTTTCACACGAAGCGGAGCAGCGTAAGTAACATCGCGCTCTTTTGATTCATCTACAGGATACTTCGGCTCACCTAAGTTATAATCAATAAACTCTAAAACGAGGTTCCCTGTAAAATCTTCAATCGGCGAAATGTCTCGGAACATTTCACGTAACCCCTCATCAAGAAACCATTGATAGGAAGCGGTTTGAATTTCAATTAAGTTTGGTAATTCAAGCACTTCGCTAATCCTTGCATAACTTCTTCGTTGGCGGTGGCGTCCAAACTGAACTAGTTGACCTGTCAACTGCTTCACCCCTCAAATCCAGCGTTTTTTTCGTGTTTCTTATTTCTATCTAACATTCTATTAAGAACATTAGAAAACAAAAAGAAAAAGGGTTTCATAAACTTAAAACCACAGTTTTCCTATTTTGATAAAAGCTGATTATATAATTTTGTCCAACTTTTTCACATTTTATACGTCTAAACATGAGTAAAAAACGTTGATATATCAACGTTTATTCGCTTACCACGAAAAATAAGCAAGAAAATGCGAATCCATTGGCATTTTATAATACTATCATACGGGTTTTATCAAGTCAAACTTTTCTTGCGCGCAAAATATAATAACCTTTTTTCTTTGCAACTGTTTCAACTTGCCCGAACAACTCTTCTATTTTTTCCATTGCAGATGGAGCACCTTGTTTCTTTTGAATAACGACCCATAACTCGCCACCCTCACGTAGTTTTCCATGAGCGTCTTCAAAAATTTGATGAACAACTGCTTTTCCTGCTCGGATCGGCGGATTCGTAATGATAGCCGCAAAGTCATCATCTTCTATTTCAGAAAACAAATAACTTTTTTTAACTTTAACGTTATCAATTTTGTTTTGCTCGGCATTTAACTTCGAAAGCTCTATAGCTCGCTCGTTAATATCCACCATATGAACAATGCGGTCGGGTTCCGCCTTCGCAAGCGATAAACCGATAGGACCATATCCGCAACCTACATCTATATAATCACCTGATACTTCGGGTGCAACAAAAGAATCTATTAATACACGGCTGCCGAAATCTACTTCCTTCTTTGAAAAAACGCCAGAATCAGTCGTAAATCGAAACTTCGTGTCTTTTAATACGAATTCCCATGTTTCCCTCTTGCTTTCAGTACCTGGTGTTTCAGAATAATAATGATTTTTCATTTTTTACAACAACTCTCCTTACCTTCTGATAAAGACAGTATTCCCGTTTCCTTTTTGTTTAACGTCTTTTTAATGAAGCAAACAAGCAAAAAGGCTCGCCATCGGGCGAACCTTTTCTTTTGAATTACTTAACTTCAACAGAAGCTCCAACTTCTTCAAGTTTAGCTTTGATTTCTTCAGCTTCTTCTTTAGATACGCCTTCTTTAACTGGCTTTGGAGCACCGTCAACAAGTTCTTTCGCTTCTTTAAGGCCAAGACCTGTAAGTTCACGAACAACTTTGATAACTTTAATTTTTGAAGCTCCACCGCTTGCAAGAATTACGTCGAATTCAGTTTGTTCAGCAGCAGCGTCTCCACCAGCAGCTCCACCAGCAGCAGCTACAGGAGCAGCAGCAGTTACACCAAACTCTTCTTCGATTGCTTTAACTAGGTCGTTAAGCTCTAAAACAGTCATTGTTTTTAAGCTTTCGATGATTTGCTCTTTTGACATTATAATTTCCTCCTTATGGAATGTAAGTTATTGGTTGAAGATTCAGCTTATGCGCCTTGTTCTTCTTTTTGTTCAGCAACAGCCTTAGTAGCCAACGCAAAGTTGCGGATAGGTGCTTGAAGCACGCTGAGTACCATTGAAAGAAGACCGTCTCTTGATGGAAGTTCAGCAAGAGCTTTCACTTCTTCTAGAGAAGCAATGCGTCCTTCGATTACACCAGCCTTGATTTCAAGCGCATCGTGTTTCTTAGCGAAGTCGTTAAGGATCTTAGCAGGAGCTACAACGTCTTCATTGCTGAATGCGATAGCTGTAGGTCCAGTTAAATGCTCTGATAATTCTTTAAGGTTATTTTCTTCAGCAGCGCGGGATACCATTGAGTTTTTGTAAACCTTAAACTCGATTCCAGCGTCACGCAATGACTTACGAAGTTCAGTAACCTCAGCAACTGTAAGTCCACGGTAATCAACAAGGATCGTTGATTGGCTCTTTTGAATTTTCTCAGAAATCGTGGATACTAACTGCTTTTTTGTTTCTAAAATGCTGCTCATTATTACACCTCCTGTAAAATGATTGCATCACCGCAGGTTTTGTTTCAAAAAAACAAAGCCTCCACTGTCATAGACAATGGAGGCGTGAGTATCTAAAAGTCATAAGTAAAGAACTAATGAGCTAATCGATGCTTCACCTCGGCAGGAATGTTTAAGCCATTTGGCTCCTACTGTCTACGGCATTCATCTGATGCATTTGTGTTTAACAGTATATAATATAACGGGTAGATTCCCGTTTGTCAACTATCGTTTTACAGTGAAAGAAGATGGATTAACTTTAATCCCAGGTCCCATAGTAGAAGAAATAGCTACGTTCTTCATGTAAGTTCCCTTTGAAGCAGCAGGCTTCACTTTTAACAATGTTTCAATAATTGTTGAAAGGTTTTCTGCTAGCTTGTCAGCTTCGAAAGATACTTTACCGATTGGAACGTGAACGTTACCTGTTTTATCAACACGGTATTCTACTTTACCAGCTTTGATTTCGTTAATTGCTTTTTCAACTTCAAATGTAACTGTTCCTGTTTTAGGGTTTGGCATTAAGCCTTTAGGTCCTAAAACACGTCCAAGTTTACCAACTTCAGCCATCATGTCTGGAGTTGCAACGATTACGTCGAACTCAAACCAACCTTGTTGGATTTTGTTGATGTAGTCAGAATCTCCAACGTGATCTGCTCCAGCAGCTTCTGCTTCTTTCGCTTTTTCGCCTTTAGCGAAAACTAGAACACGTTGAGTTTTACCAGTTCCGTTTGGAAGCACTACTGCTCCACGAACTTGTTGGTCAGCTTTCTTAGTATCTACTCCAAGACGAACTGCAACTTCTACAGACTCATCGAACTTTGCAGGTGCAGCTTTTTTAACAAGCTCAATCGCCTCTGCAAGCTCATATGCTTTTGTGCGGTCTACTAATTTAGCCGCTTCTTGGTACTTCTTACCTTTGTTTGCCATTGTAATTGTCCTCCTTATGTGGTTTAGCGGATATTCCTCCCACTTATTGCGCTCTTTACAAAGCACAACCTTAACGCATGAATAAAGGTTGCGAACCGTGTTACCGGCAGGATCTCATCCATTTACTCGCAACCTGTTAGACATCAATCATGGAATTAGTCTTCGATGACAATTCCCATGCTACGCGCTGTACCTTCAACCATACGCATTGCAGCTTCGACGCTAGCAGCGTTTAGATCTGGCATTTTTGTTTCTGCAATTTCGCGAACTTTATCACGTTTTACAGTCGCAACTTTTTTCTTGTTCGGCTCACCTGAACCTGACTCGATTCCCGCAGCTTTCTTTAAAAGAACAGCAGCCGGAGGAGTTTTAGTGATAAATGTAAATGAACGGTCTTCGAAAACCGTGATTTCTACCGGAATGATTAAACCAGCTTGATCAGCAGTACGAGCGTTGAATTCTTTACAGAATCCCATGATGTTTACCCCAGCTTGTCCTAGTGCAGGTCCAACTGGCGGTGCCGGGTTTGCTTTACCAGCAGGGATTTGCAATTTTACCATCTTAATAACCTTTTTAGCCACGCGACACACCTCCTTAAGTCCGTGATGTGGTATTATGGGCCGAAACCCTCCCACTCAAAAATACGCTTCCCCTCCTAAAAGAGAAGAAGCAGTTGATTAGAAATATCAAACATAAAAAATTCTATCACCTTTTAGTGGTGATTACAAGTCTTTTTCCATTATAACTTACTAACTTGATTAAAATCGAGCTCTACAGGTGTTTCACGGCCAAACATGTTGACGTGAACTTTCAGCTTATGTTTCGTCGCGTCGATCTCTTCAATCGTTCCAACGAAATCAGCAAAAGGACCTTCTTTCACCTTTACAGATTCCTTAATCTCGAAATCTACTTCAACGCGAGGCGCTTCCATACCCATACCTTTAAGAATATGTTCAACTTCCTCAGGCAATAGCGCCGTCGGTTTTGAACCCGCTCCAGCAGAACCGACAAATCCAGTTACTCCAGGCGTGTTTCGAACAACGTACCATGAATCGTCTGTCATGATCATTTCCGTTAACACATAACCCGGGAATACCTTTTTCATGCTCGTCTTCGTCTTGCCGTTCTTTGTTTCGGTCTCTTCTTCTACAGGTACAAGTACACGGAAAATTTTATCTGTCATCCCCATAGATTCTAAACGCTTTTCCAAGTTTGCTTTTACCTTATTTTCATAGCCTGAATAGGTATGAACTACGTACCAATTTTTTTCCATACGATGGGACCCGTGCCCTTTCCCTCCTAAAATGGATAATTCTCTAGCATTCTATCCAAAAGAAGCTGTATCTAATCTACCCTAAAATAAGCTCTACTAATTGTGAGATACCAAGATCCACAACCCAGAAGAACAAAGCCATAACTACTACAGTTGACAGTACAATCCCCGTATAGCGAAATAATTCTTTTCGCTTAGGCCAGCTGACACGCTTCATTTCCTTATTTACATCAGAAAGAAACTTTGCTGGTGATTTTTTTGTCTTTTCTGCAACATCCGCCATCTTCACAAACCCCCATGCCTTTAATTCATTCAAACATTTATAAAAAAAGCTTGCTTCGCTTACTTCGTTTCCTGGTGAATGGTATGAGCGTTGCAGTAGCTGCAAAACTTTTTAACCTCGACTCGTTCAGGATTGTTTTGCTGGTTTTTCATCGTTGTATAATTCCGTTTTGAGCATTGCTTACAGGCTAAAAATACTTTTTTTCTCATGCTAAATAAACACCTTTCGTGCGACAAACCCACTCATCCACGTTACAATGTTACTTTTAAAACATTAACATAGGGGTATACGCTTGTCAATAAAGGGAAAAACGAAGATCTGCATGCTTTTTTCCTTGATTTTTATCCTGTGGTATTTATCAAACAAGAAACAAGTACGATAATTTTACTGGTTTGAAGTTACTTGGACCAATCCTTTAATGTGCTTCCTGCTGATTGAAGCGCAAGGTGAGACTCATAACGGTGAGAAGCAGAGAGGTGGCTCACCGCATGCCCCTCGGAAAGCGAGCAGCCTGGAGCGGAAATCAACGGCTTCACAATTGCTGCAATCTTAACGAGAACAGTTTTAATAACGAACAAAACAAAAAACAGGGAGGGCTCCCTGCTTTTAAGATGTTATTTCTCTTAGTTCCAAATACCGCTCTAATTTGCGCTTTACCCGTTGAAGTGCGTTATCGATTGATTTCACATGCCTGTCGAGATCCACTGAAATCTCTTGATACGACCTTCCGTCTAGGTAAAGCATAAGAACTTTCCGTTCAAGGTCGCTTAAGATTTCACCCATCTTCACTTCAATATCATCAAACTCTTCTTGATTGATAATAAGCTCTTCAGGGTCAGTGACCTTTGTACCACAAATAACATCCATAAGTGTGCGGTCAGACTCTTCATCATAAATAGGCTTGTCCAGCGACACATAGGAATTTAGCGGTATATGCTTCTGTCTTGTTGCGGTTTTGATAGCAGTAATCATTTGCCTTGTAATACAGAGTTCGGCAAAAGCTTTAAAGGATGACAGCTTGTCCTCTTTAAAATCACGAATCGCTTTATACAGCCCGATCATACCTTCTTGAATAATATCTTCTCGGTCTGCTCCGATTAAAAAGTATGACCTTGCTTTGGCACGAACAAAATTTTTATATTTATTGATTAAATATTCAAGTGCTGCGCTGTCTCCCTCATGAACCAGTTCCACAAGGCTTTCATCTTCCATTAGCTCGTAATCGCTTACTGACAGTTCCTTGAGATCTATGTTCACGACAATCCCCCCGACCAGGTTTTTACCGGCAAAATATAGCAATATTATACTTCATATTTCACAAAAGCGTCAACATTCCTTATTTTTGCCCTCTTCTCCATCTTTCAAATATTTCGGCAATTTCCTCTGATAGATGGATAGATGAGGGGTTTTGGGATCTTTTTCTTTCTCCGACAGACACATGAATCTGTTTTTGAATTTCGTCCATTTCGTTCTTTAATTCCCGGGCAGACTTTCGAAGGGCTCCTTTTCCGAATATCTGCCACTGTTCAGTTGAATCAGATGTAGCAACATATATGCGCGTCTCAATAGATTTTAACTCTCCGACCAGCCGTTCAATCCGCTCATCCGCCGTTTCATTCTCACGTGTAAAAATGACATCCACACGATGGTTTTTTGTTTTTTTTTCAGTACCTGGTGAGAGATGGGCATCAAACACGACAATCACTTCATATCCAGTAGAACCTTGGTATTCTGCCATATATTCAATCAACAGGTCTCTAGCTTTTGCAAAATCGGTTTGTTTTAAATTTCGAAGTTCAGGCCATGCGCCAATGATGTTGTACCCATCAACAATCAAATACTGGCGTGTCTTCATTTTCGGGCGCTTAACGGATAGCGGTTACGGTAAACCTCATACATGAGAAGACTCGCTGCAACAGATGCATTAAGTGAAGTAACCTTTCCCTTCATAGGCAGCTGGACAAGAAAATCACACGTTTCCGATACGAGTCTTCCCATTCCTTTTCCTTCACTTCCAATAACAAGCCCTAAAGGCATGTCCCATTTTGCTTCTCTGTAATCTTCTTTTCCTTTCATATCCGCTCCGGCAAACCACATTCCACGATCCTTTAACTCTTTCATCGTTTGAACAAGGTTTGTTACACGAACAACTGGCATGTATTCAATCGCACCTGTTGAAGCTTTTGCAACGGTTGCCGTTAAACCGACAGAACGTCTTTTGGGGATGATAACACCGTGAGCACCAACCGCATCGGCTGTACGAATGATCGACCCTAAATTATGCGGGTCCTCTAGTTCATCAAGCAAAATAAAGAATGGTTCCTCACCTCGTTCTTCTGCAACCTTAAAGAGGTCATCGATATCAGCATAGCTGTATGCTGCTACACCAGCTACTACGCCTTGATGGTTTCCTCCGCCGCTTAATGAATCCAGCTTTTGCTTAGGCACATATTGAACAAGCACATTTTGTTTTTTAGCCATCGAAACGATCGTGCTTACCGGTCCTTTTTGAGACCCTTCTCCTACAAAGATTTTATTAATATCACGCCCTGAGCGCAGTACCTCCAAAACTGGATTTCTTCCAATTATCAGTTCTTGTTCTTGTTCTTTTTCTCTATCTTCACTCATTATTAAACCCTCCCCCTATTCTAATTATCTAAAAGAATTTGATCCATGATCGCCTTTAAGCGGTCATGCTTCTTCAACAGATACAGATATCCGATGATTGCTTCGAAGCTCGTAGCATGTCTGTATGTTTGAACGTCTGTATTTTTTGGAACGGTGCCTTGATTAGCATTTCGTCCCCGCTTGATGACAGCCACTTCATCTTCGGTAAAAAAATGTTCTTCGAGCAACTGATTGATCATGCCTGCCTGGGCTTTGGCAGATACGAACTTTGTCGCAGACACGTGAAGCTTATTCGGTTTCACCTGTCCGTTTCGGATCAAATGCTCGCGGACAAACTGTTCCATAACTGCATCTCCCATATAGGCAAGCGTTGTCCCGCTCAGTTGTTTTAAATCACCATCAGAAAGTTTCATTTATTTGTCTCTTTTCCACCGAACACCTTGTGCGGTATCTTCAAGAATAATGTTTTGTTCTTTAAGAAGATCTCGGATTTCATCAGCACGGCTGAAATTCTTTTCTTTACGTGCCTGATTCCGCTCTTCGATTAGAGCTTCGATTTGTTCGTCTAAAAGCTCGGCTTCCTTATGAAGCGTTAAGCCTAGTACGCCTGAGAGCTCATCAAAAAGGCTGATAAAGTTCGTGATAATAGCTTTAGACGTATTTTTCTCCTGCAGATATACATTGGCTTCCTTTGAAAAATCAAACAAAGTCGAAATGGCTTTTGCCGTATTAAAATCGTCGTTCATATCTGCAACGAATTGCGCTCTCGTACCATCGATCACAGATGTCCATTTCTCGTTGTCATCGGCTAAATCAGCCGAAACGGTTAAGCGGTGTTTTAAGTTTTCATACGCTGTCCGAATTCTGTTCAAGCCTGTTTCAGCCGCATCAAGTAGCTCTTTGCTAAAGTTGATCGGATTGCGATAATGCACAGCAAGCATAAAGAAACGAATTACTTGTGGATCCTGCTCTTTAACAAGGTCATGAACGAGCACAAAATTTCCTAATGATTTAGACATTTTTTCATTGTCTATATTAATATACCCATTATGCATCCAATATTTAGCCATCGGAGCTTCATTTAATGCTTCGGATTGCGCGATTTCATTTTCATGATGCGGAAATGCTAAGTCCTGTCCGCCTCCATGTATGTCGATGGAATCCCCTAAGTATTTTTTTGCCATAGCCGAGCACTCGATGTGCCACCCTGGTCGGCCGTTACCCCAAGGACTTTCCCAGTAGATCTCTCCCTCTTTCGCACCTTTCCAAAGGGCAAAATCAAGAGGATCCTCTTTTTTCTCTCCGATTTCTATTCTGGCTCCCGACTTTAGATCATCTATGGACTGATGAGAGAGCTTTCCATATCCATTAAAAGAACGTGTTTTAAAATAAACATCTCCTGACGCTTCATAAGCAAAGCCTTTTCTGATCAGATTCTCGATAAACTCGATAATCTCAGGCATTGTTTCCGTTACACGAGGATGTGCGTCTGCTTTTTCGACACCAAGTGCACATGTGTCTTCATGGTAAGCATTGATAAATTTCTCCGCAATGGTCGGCACATCACTGCCCATCTCATTTGCAGCTCTAATAAGCTTATCATCGACATCCGTAAAGTTAGAGATGAATTGAACTTCATATCCTCTATATTCCAAGTACTTTCTTACCGTATCAAATACAATGGGAGGACGGGCGTTACCGATATGAATATAATTGTATACAGTCGGTCCGCAAACGTACATCTTCACTTTTCCTTCTTCTAACGGTACAAAAGGCTCCTTTTGACGAGTCAATGTGTTATAAATGACAATACTCATTAAAGTTCACTCCCTTTTTTCAGTTTTTCCAACTCTTCACATAACTTTCTCATTTCCTCATGCAGTTCTCTGAATTTATCAGCAACTGGATCTGGCAGGTCACGGTGATCAAGGTCACAGCCAACCTTTTTCCCGTCTTTAATTACGACGCGTCCCGGAATACCGACAACGGTAGCGTTAGGCGGTACATTTTGTAATACAACCGAACCCGCTCCGACTTTTGAATTTTTCCCTACTGTAATGGATCCCAATATTTTGGCGCCTGTAGCAACTAAGACATCATCCTCCAACGTTGGATGCCGTTTCCCTTTTTCTTTACCGGTTCCGCCTAGTGTGACTCCTTGATATAACGTCACGTCATTACCGATGATACAGGTTTCACCAATAACGACTCCCATTCCGTGATCGATAAAGAAGCGCCTTCCGATCTGTGCACCCGGATGTATTTCAATACCTGTAAAGAACCGGCTGATCTGAGAGATGATTCGAGCTAAGAACAACCAATTTCGTTTAAAAAGCTTATGTGCCAATCTGTGCGACCATACCGCGTGCAACCCAGAATACGTTAATATCACTTCAAGCGAACTTCTCGCTGCTGGATCCTTTTCAAAAACAACCTTAATATCTTCTTTCATGGCTGAAAACATATCCTCAACCTCCTTGCTTAATAAAAATAGGCTCATTTCTAAAAGATTGTATTAGTAAACATTTTTTGTGGAATGCTCTTCCTTGATTAGTTGAAGCGAGCATCCTGGATTGGAAATCAACATCTTCTAATAGAGAAAAAATGTTTGCGGAAACGGCTAAAAATAAAATAAAAAACGCCCCTGTGCCGAATGACACAGAGACGTTGAATTAGACGCGGTTCCACTCTGTTTAACAGGTTTATTGTACTCACCTGTTCCCTTAAGCTCCTTAACGGGGAGAATCCGCTCAAGCCTACTCTTTTTTCAGCATGAGACTCCGAGGGGCACTTCAGCAGGCATTCTTCATAAACCACTTTCAGCCGATGATGGTTCTCTCTATTATGAAAAGGCGCCAGCCTACTTTCCTCATCTACGTTTTTACCTTTAAATTTAAGTTTCTTTTACTATATTATAATCTTTGCAAAATGTGTACTTTTATTACTTATTAGTTTTTGATAAAACAGCATTTAGGCGTTTTACAATGATGTCTTTCCCTAAAAGAGAAACAGCAGCTGGTAAGTCTGGACCATGTTGCTGACCTGTCGTAGCAACACGGATGGGCATGAACAGGTTCTTCCCTTTTTGCCCGGTTTCCTTTTGAACAGCTTTCATCATCGCTTTAATGTCTTCCGCTTCAAACGATTGACTATTCTCAACCTGACTTAAGAAAGCCTCCATCACTGATGGTACATCTTCTCCTTGTAGAACTTCCAGAGCCTCACCTTCATACTCGATCTCCTCTTTAAAGAACAGCTCAGTAAGGTCTACAATTTCTGCGCCATAGCTCATCTTTTCTTGGTGAAGAGCGACAAGCTTAGTTACCCATTCTTGTTCCTGTTCACTTAGATCTTTAGAGATTCTTCCAGCTTTGATAAGATGAGGCAAGCAAAGTTCAACGATGCGCTCCACATTTTGCTGCTTCATATATTGATTGTTCAGCCATTCCAGTTTCTGCGTATCAAAAACAGCTGGCGCTTTAGACAACCTGCTAGGATCAAAGATTTCGATAAACTGTTCACGGCTGAAGATCTCTTCTTCTCCGCCTGGTGACCAGCCTAAAAGAGCGATAAAATTAAATAACGCTTCTGGCAGGTATCCTAAATCTTTATATTGCTCGATGAATTGTACGATGGACTCGTCACGCTTGCTTAATTTCTTTCGGTTTTCATTAACGATCAACGTTGTATGACCAAACTTCGGATGTTCAAATCCTAGCGCATCATAGATTAAAAGCTGCTTAGGCGTGTTTGAAATATGATCATCACCACGCAGTACGTGAGAGATCGCCATTTCATGATCATCGATAACAACCGCGTAATTGTAAGTCGGGACACCGTCTTTCTTTACGATTACAAAATCACCAAAGCCGCTTGATTCAAACGAAACTTCACCTTTAACCATATCGTCAAACGTTACTGTACGATCTTGCGGTACTAAGAAGCGGATGCTAGGACGTCTTCCTTCTGCTTCAAGCGCCGCTTTTTCTTCAACCGATAAGTTTCGGCAGCGGCCGTCATATACAGGTGTAACCCCTTTTGCCATTTGCTCTTCACGAGACGCTTCAAGCTCTTCTTCCGTACAATAACAAGTGTATGCAAGACCCTTTGAAAGAAGTTCATCTGTATACTTTTCATAAAGATCTAAGCGTTCCATCTGGCGATAAGGACCGTAGTCTCCGCCGATATCTACGCTTTCATCCCAATCCATACCGAGCCATTTCAAGTGGTTTAACTGACTTTCTTCTCCGCCTTGAATGTTGCGTTTCTGATCCGTGTCTTCAATTCGAATAATGAATTTTCCGCCTGTGTGGCGTGCATATAAATAATTAAATAAAGCCGCTCGTGCATTCCCAATATGTAAGTGTCCTGTTGGACTTGGTGCATAACGTACTCGAACTTCGTTTGCCATCCTGCTTCACCTCTATAGATATAAAATTTTAAGCTTTTTCAATTAACACAACCGCTTGAGCGGCAATGCCTTCTTCGCGTCCCGGAAATCCTAATCTCTCTGTTGTTGTTGCCTTTACATTGATTTGGTCGGGAGAAACCTCGAAAATCCGGGCTATGACTGCTCTCATCTCTTCAATATATGGCAGCATCTTTGGCTTTTGAGCAATAATGGTGCAATCTATATTCCCTAAACGATACCCTTTTTTCTCGACAAGTTTCCATGAATCTAGAAGTAAACGCTTCGAGTCAGCACCTTTATATGCAGGGTCTGTATCAGGAAAATGCTTGCCAATATCTCCTTCACCCGCTGCTCCTAGCAGTGCATCTGTAATTGCATGCAGCAGTACGTCCGCATCGGAATGTCCTAAAAGTCCTTTTTCATAAGGAATCGTTACGCCGCCAATAATCAATGGGCGGTCTTCACAAAAGGCGTGAACATCAAAACCTTGTCCGATACGCATCATGCTTTTTCCCCCTGTCTATCTAAAAGAATCGCTTTTCCATATAACAAGTCATCTGCCGTAGTTAATTTTATATTATGATAGTCTCCCATTACAATAGCGACTATATGTCCAAATCGTTCCACAAGGCTCGCATCATCCGTTCCCAGCCAGCCTTCGTCTTCCGCTTTTCGATGTGCTTCTTTTACGATAGAAAGACGAAAAGCTTGCGGGGTTTGAACAGCCCACAAGCTGGATCGGTCGATCGTTTCTTCCACCTGATCGTTAACAACCCGTTTCACCGTGTCTTTTACCGGAACAGCTAAAACCGCAGAGCCTGTTTCAGCCGCTTTTTCAACGAGCTCGTTAATATGATGCTTTGTGATGAAAGGACGTGCAGCATCGTGGATGAGGACAAGTCCAGAATCCTTTGGAACCCTCTTTATTCCCTCGTACACACTTTGCTGACGTTCACTTCCGCCTGAAACGATATGGCGCACTTTTGTATATTGGAAGGTTTGAACAAAATCTTGCATCTGCTTTAATTCCTGTTTGCTGCCAACAAGGATTATCCCCGTACAATCAGGGTCATCTTCAAAAACGTCAAGTGTATGTGCCAGAACGGGTCTTCCTAAAAGCTCAATCCATTGCTTAGCAACACCAGCATTCATTCGTTTGCCTTGTCCGGCTGCAGGAATTACTGTCCAATAATTCACGTGCTTTCCCCACCGTTCATTACAATGCTTTTTCTAACAGCTTTTTTTTAGCAAAAATCATTCGTCCTGCTGATGTCTGAAGAACAGAAGTAACGACAACATCAATCGTTTTGCTTATATATTCTCGTCCATCTTCAACAACGATCATCGTTCCATCATCTAGATAGCCAACACCTTGATTCTGCTCTTTCCCGTCTTTAATTACTTGTACAACGAGTTCTTCTCCTGGAAGGACGACTGGTTTTACCGCATTAGCAAGGTCATTGATGTTAAGAACCGCAACATTTTGCAGTTCGCACACTTTGTTTAAGTTAAAATCATTTGTCACGACTACACCCGTTAATAGCTGAGCGAGTTTTACAAGCTTGCTGTCAACTTCGGTTACTTCCTCAAAGTCACCTTCATAGATTTCGACTTTCATCGATAGCTCTTTTTGGATACGGTTTAAAATATCCAAGCCACGGCGACCTCTATTGCGTTTCAGCACATCTGAAGAGTCGGCGATATACTGAAGCTCTTCTAGAACAAAACGAGGGATAATAAGCGGACCTTCTAAAAAGCCAGTTTGGCAGATATCTGCCACACGTCCATCGATAATAACACTCGTATCCAGAATCTTATACGTACCTCTAGGCTTTTCGCTCTCCACTTCTTTCTTTCGTTCTTTTCCTTGGCGGTTTAATGAAAAGAGCTGAATCATTTCATCTCTCTTTTTAAAACCGACTTGAAATCCTAAGTAACCGAGTAAGAACGTTATCGCGATAGGCAAGATTGAGCTTACAACGACAATATCCATGTTGTTAAGCGGCGATTGGATTAAAAAAGCGACAATAAGTCCGAAAATAAGTCCCATCGTTCCTGATAACAGATCCGTTGCAGGGGCCTTAACTACCGTTTCTTCTGCCCAACGAATTAATCCTACCACGTAATCGGACAGCCAAAATGTAGATAAAAATAATATAAGTGCACCAATCACTGCCCCAACATATGGGGATGTTACTTGATTCGGCAAGTCACCAAAGTTAAGAACACGAATGAGATCTGGAATATACAGATAGCCTAGCATGCCCCCTATGATTATAAAAAACAATTGAACAATTCTTTTTAGCATGCCTGATTCACCTCCCCTAATCATTATTTACAAAATGACTGCTTTAAAAACGTAGCAAATGGATATTTTTATTAATATTTTTAGCCTTTTGTATTCTTGCCTTTTCTCAAAGGAGCTAAATGTGACGATCTACGAAAAGCTGTTCTTGTATTCTTTTTAAGCCTTCTTTTACTTTCCTAGCTCGAATCTCCCCAATTCCTTCTACCTCGTCCAACTCATTGATCGAAGCTCTTAAGATTTGTGGAAGGTTTTCAAACGCATCTGTTAAGTTCTCAATAATTACAGCTGGAAGTCTTGGAATCTTCCCAAGGATTCGATACCCGCGAGGATGGATTGTCTCATCCTGTATGTTCATACCGGCTGAAAAGCCTAAAAGTTTCATAATAACGGATTCATCAAATAATTCTTCACTGGAAAGTTTGTTTAATTGGCGAAGAATCGCATAAGGATCACTTTCACTGTCCTTCATGTAATCTTTTATAAGGAGCAAAGCTTCTTCCTCGATGTTGGAAACGAGCTCCTCCATCTGAATTCTGATCAGTCTTCCTTCAACACCAAGTTCATTAACATATTTAATGATTTCATTTTTTATGCGTAAAACCATTTCAATTCTGTGAATAACTTGAGTTACTTCCTGGAAAGTGACGAGCTCTTCAAATTCAAGCGCACCAAGATTGGTAACACTTTGATCAAAAACGACTTTATATTTTTCAAGCGTTTGAATGGCCTGATTTGCTTTGGTTAAGATAACACCAATTTCTTTTAGCGAGTAACGAATCATCCCTTGGTATAGAGTGATGACGTTTCGGCGCTGAGAAATGGAGATAACTAGGTTACCTGTCTGTCTCGCAACCCGCTCTGCCGTTCTATGCCGGATTCCTGTTTCAGTAGAAGGAATAACCGTATCCGGTATCAGCTGTGTATTTGCAAATAGTATTTTCGCTGCATCTTCATTGAGAATAATCGCACCATCCATTTTAGCAAGCTCATAAAGGGATGCTGGCGAGTACTTACAATTTATTGAAAAACCGCCGTCGACGATTTCTTTTATTTTATCATTATAGCCAACAACAATAAGTCCGCCGGTATTCGCCCGCAAAACGTTATCGATTCCTTCCCGAAGCGGTGTTCCGGGGGCAACGAGCTGTAGCATCTGGCTAATGATCGCTTCTTTAATCGCATGATCCATAATATGCTTTACCCTCCTAACGCTGCTTGTAATGCCTCATAAACGGTAGATACACCTACGACCTTAATTCCTTTAGGCACAGTCCATCCACCTATGTTCTTATCAGGTATAATTGCACGCGTAAATCCTAGCTTTGCTGCTTCATGTATGCGTTGTTCAATTCGCGAAACTCGTCGTACTTCTCCAGTTAATCCGATTTCCCCTATCATAACATCTGTGGGCTTTGTAGGTGCATCTCTAAAGCTTGAAGCGATACTTACCGCAACAGCCAAATCAATCGCCGGTTCATCCAGTCTTACTCCGCCTGCCACATTCAAATATGCATCTTGATTCTGAAGCAGCAGTCCTACTCTTTTTTCCAATACAGCCATCAATAAAGAGACGCGGCTATGATCTATACCTGTTGCCATTCTTCTAGGGTTCCCAAAACTTGTTGGTGAGATGAGCGCCTGAAGTTCAACAAGCATTGGGCGGGTACCTTCAAGTGAAGCTACAACCGTTGAGCCCGCTGCCCCTTTTGATCGCTCTTCTAGAAATATTTCAGAAGGATTCAATACTTCTTCAAGTCCTTCTTCCTTCATTTCAAATACACCAATTTCATTTGTTGAGCCAAATCGGTTTTTTACCGCTCTTAAGATTCGAAAAGTATGATGTCTTTCGCCTTCAAAATACAATACGGCATCCACCATATGCTCTAAGAGACGAGGACCTGCTATATTTCCTTCTTTTGTAACATGTCCAACGATAAAAATAGCAATTCCTTTTGTTTTGGCCATCCGCATTAAATGGGAGGTACATTCTCTAACTTGGGAGACACTTCCTGGTGCCGATGTCACTTCTGACCGGTATACGGTTTGTATGGAGTCAATGATCATGACAGATGGCATTACGTCACTCATCGCCTGTTCGATCAGTTCCATATCCGTTTCTGCTAAAACAAATAAATCTTTTGCTGCAATATCAAGTCTGTCCGCTCTTAACTTTGTTTGCTTTACAGATTCCTCACCAGATATGTAGAGAACACGTTCCCCTTTTTGAGCGAGTTGGGCCGAAGTTTGCAGGAGAAGGGTTGATTTTCCGATTCCCGGATCCCCTCCAACTAAAACTAAAGAGCCTGGAACGATTCCCCCGCCTAATACACGGTTAAACTCTTGATAGTTTGTAGGAATTCGAGGTTCCTGCTCACTTTTTATTTCTACGATCGACTGTGGTCTTTGCTTGAGGTTCGAATCTCCAGAGCTTAGTCCTCTCACACTTTTTTCAGGACGGATCGTCTCTTCTACCATCGTATTCCACGCCTGGCAACCCGGACATTTCCCCATCCATTTTGGAGATTCATAGCCGCAATCCTGGCAAAGAAAGATTGATTTTACTTTCGCCATCAAAAAAACTCCTCTTCCTAACTTCACACCATAAAACACGCTTTTTTATACAATTTGAAGCTTTTATATATACAACCATTAAATGATAAAAATAAAAATAGTTATTCACTCATATCATAACATAAAACCTAACAACTCTTTCCATTTGCGCTCTGCAAAAAAAGGCGAAACGTAAGAATTATTTCGACAAAAACCCGGAGGACATGACTGTCTTCCGGGTTTCATTTGTATCTTTTATTCATATTAAGCATCATCTGTTATATCCTGTCGTTTCCGATGAGCTGTATTTGATGTTTTTCTTTATACCGTTTCTACTACAAAGTCATTCTCTTCCACATCAATCTTTACCGTCTGCCCTTTGTTGATGTTCCCTTTTAGAAGTTCTTCAGATAAACGGTCTTCAATTTTCCGTTGAAGAGCTCTTCTTAACGGGCGAGCACCATAATCAGGATCATACCCTTCATCCGTGATCTTCTCTAAAGCCGCTTGAGAAAGTTCGATTTCGATTCCTTGATCACTCAGACGCTTTTTCAAAGAGTCGGACATAAGTCTCACAATTTTTAAGAGGTGTTCTTTTTCGAGAGAATGGAACACGATGATCTCATCAATACGGTTTAAGAATTCTGGTCGGAACGCTCGCTTCAATTCATCCATTACTTTGGATTTCATATCGTTGTATTTTTGACCTTCGTTGTGGACCGCAAATCCGAGTGAGCGATTACGTTTTAACGTGCTCGCACCTACGTTTGAAGTCATGATGACTACCGTGTTTCGGAAATCGACTGTACGACCTTTTGAATCTGTAAGTCGGCCATCTTCAAGCACTTGAAGTAAAATGTTGAATACTTCAGGATGTGCTTTCTCGATCTCGTCAAGCAAGATAACAGAATATGGCTTTCTTCTTACTTTCTCCGTTAGCTGACCGCCTTCTTCATGTCCGACATATCCTGGAGGTGAACCAACAAGTCGAGATGTAGTATGTTTCTCCATATATTCAGACATGTCGATTCGGATAATCGCATCTTCATCCCCGAACAGCGTTTCAGCTACAGCGCGAGCAAGCTCTGTTTTACCTACACCCGTCGGCCCTAAGAAGATGAAGGAGCCGATCGGACGTTTCGGATCTTTTAATCCGGCACGCGCTCGTCGAATCGCTTTTGAGATAGCCGTTACCGCTTCAGATTGACCGATTACCCGATCATGCAGAATTTCTTCCATCTTGAGCAATCGTTCTGTTTCTTCTTCAGCAAGCTTTGAAACGGGAACTCCTGTCCATGAAGATACAACTTGTGCGATATCTTCCGGTGTTACTTCAGTGTTTTCTTTTCCTTGCTTCTCTTTCCAAACGTCTTTTGTTTTTTCTAGCTCTTCTCGTAAACGCTGTTCAGAATCGCGAAGTGAAGCTGCTTTTTCAAATTCCTGACTTTGAACAGCTGCATCCTTCTCCTTGCGAACTTCTTCAAGCTTCTGCTCGAGCTCTTTTAAATTCGGTGGTGCCGTATAAGAGCGAAGACGCACTTTAGATGCTGCTTCATCAATGAGATCGATCGCTTTATCCGGTAAGAAACGATCTGAGATGTATCGGTCAGATAATTGAACGGACGCTTCAATCGCATCATCAGTAATCGTTACACGATGATGGGCTTCATATCGGTCACGAAGTCCTTGAAGAATCTGGATACTCTCATCCTTCGTCGGCTCATTAACCGTAATCGGCTGGAATCGGCGTTCGAGTGCAGCGTCTTTTTCAATATATTTTCTATACTCATCAAGTGTCGTAGCACCAATACACTGTAGTTCGCCACGGGCAAGTGCTGGTTTTAAAATATTTGATGCATCAATCGCACCTTCTGCTCCACCCGCACCAATCAATGTGTGAAGTTCATCAATGAAAAGAATAATGTTCCCAGCTTGTCGGATCTCATCCATTACCTTTTTCAGACGATCCTCAAATTCACCTCTATATTTTGTACCCGCTACAACCGTACCCATATCTAATGTCATTACTCGCTTGTCGCGAAGTGTTTCCGGAACTTCATTATTTATAATCTGCTGTGCAAGTCCTTCCGCAATGGCTGTCTTACCTACACCAGGCTCCCCGATTAACACAGGATTATTTTTAGTACGGCGGCTCAAGACCTCAATGACACGCTGAATTTCCTTTGCACGACCGATAACCGGATCTAGTGTACCATCACGTGCAATCGCCGTTAAATCTCTCGCTAAGCTATCTAATGTAGGCGTATTCGCACTAGCAGAAGATCCTCTATGGCTGGAAGAAGATTCATTGCTTCCTAGCAGTTGAAGTACTTGCTGACGCGCTTTGTTTAAGCTGACACCAAGATTGTTCAAAACTCGGGCTGCAACGCCTTCACCTTCACGAATCAACCCTAATAAAATATGTTCCGTCCCCACATAGGAATGTCCTAGTTTACGAGCTTCGTCCATCGAAAGCTCAATTACCTTTTTAGCACGTGGTGTATAATGAATCGTCTGAACAGCTTCCTGTCCACGACCAATCAGCGTTTCTACTTCTTTTTGAATCTTGTCAGGACCTAAGCCAAGTACTTGCAAGGCCTTTGCAGCAATACCCTCGCCTTCCCTGATCAATCCTAACAAAATATGTTCTGTTCCAACATTGTTATGACCCAATCGGATTGCTTCCTCTTGTGCTAATGCCAATACTTTTTGAGCTCGCTCTGTAAAACGGCCAAACATCATACTCTTCACGCTCCTTATCGGTTTTCCAATTTTATTCTTTCTCTGATTAATGTGGCTCTTCTTATGTCACGTTCTTCTGGAGTTAGAACTTCACCTGCATATTGTTGAAGAAAACCTGGTTGTGTAAGTATCATAAGTTCATTTAGAATCATTTTAGATATTCCGTTTAAAATCTCTAAATCGATACCAAGCCGCACATCTGATAAGCATTTAGCAGCTTCCTTCGATTGGATAATCCGGCTGTTCTCCAATGTTCCTAATGAACGATATAACTTGTCTTCAAGCTGTAATTTCAAACCGTCCTGCAGCTGTTTTCTTGCCGCGCGTTCTTGCTGAATCACCTGCATAACAACACTTGCTAGGTCTTCCATAATATCCTCTTCTGACTTACCAAGTGTCATCTGATTTGAAATCTGAAATATATTACCTTGTGCTTCTGTTCCTTCCCCGTAAATCCCTCTCACAGCTAAACCAAGCTGGTTAATTGCAGGGATTATGCGGCTCATCTTTTTTGTAAGAACTAAAGCGGGCAAGTGCATCATAACCGAAGCACGTAATCCTGTACCTACGTTTGTTGGACAGCTAGTTAAATACCCTCGTTTTTCATCGAATGCGTAATCCACATTTTTTTCAAAATAATCGTCGATCTCGTTTGCCTTATGAAGCACTTCTTCTAACTGAAACCCCGGTGCTAAACATTGAATTCGGATATGATCCTCTTCATTCAGCATGATGCTCACGGACTCATCTTCATTCATTAATACCGCACCATATTTTGCTTGTTCCGCAAGATTTGGACTAATCAGGTGTTTCTCAACAAGTACCCGTTTTTCGATGGGTTTTAACTTTTCCATCATCAGTATTTCCAAATTTCCTGCTTCGGCTTCATTTTTTTCTTTTGCTAAAAATGCTTCAACCGTTTCAATCAGTTCATATGCCGATTCTTTTTGTGCAACAATGGGGAAAACAAACTGTTGGACATTTCTTGCAAGGCGGACACGGCTTGAAAGAACTATATCTGATTCTGGTCCTTCCCTTTTCATCCAGGGACTGATCGCATCACTGATAAATCGTTCCAAAGACATCGCTTACGAATCCCTCCCTTGCTGCAAACGGTTCTCGATTCCTCTGATTTCATCCCTTGTTTCCGCAGCTTTTTCAAATTCCTCATTTAATATATACTGCTGCATAGCTTGCTTTAATTGCTGAAGCTGCTTTTTTTCTTGAATGCTGCTTCCTGCCCGTTTCGGAATCTTCCCTGCATGTAAGGTGTTGCCGCCATGAACTCGTTTAAAGATAGGGTTTAATTTCGAGTCAAAGGCTTTGTAGCAATGATCACATCCAAAACGGCCTATTTTGGCAAACTGGTAATAGCTCATCCCGCATTTTTCACATGCTAATGATGGTGGAATAAAGTTGGATGATGGAGTATTCGGAACATGTCCATCACCATGTAAAAGACCAGAAAGCAATTGGTGAATGGAAAATGAATTCGACCCCGGCAGGAATTCTCCTTTTTCTTTGGCACAATGTTCACAAATGTGAAATTCAGTTTTCTCCCCATTTATGATTTTTGTAAAATGCAATGACGCTTCCCGTTCATGGCACTCTTCACAATTCATTCTGCTCCCTCCTTTTATATAGAATGAAAAAAAGGGCTATGTGGTTCGATATTTTAATGTTTTTATCATAGCTTTTAATAGTTCTGCGCGTAATTCATCTCTCTCTGGAAGATTAAGTTTTAGAATTGAACGATCCATAACACTTAGCATGAGCCTCGCTTCGCGTTCACGGATGATTTCTTCTTCCAAAAGTCTCTTAATTACATTTTCTGCGTTCCCCTGTGATATCCTTTCACCGATCAGAGTGGTTAAGTGATCGATGAGATGGGCAGAGCTTTCGGTACGGACTTTCATAATCCGGATATAACCGCCTCCACCTCTTTTACTTTCCACTACAAAACCTTTTTCAATCGTAAATCTCGTGTTGATTACATAATTTATTTGAGAAGGAACGCACTGAAACCTTTCAGCAATATCTGTCCGTTTTATCTCAATGGACAAATCATTGGTGCCTGAGAGAATTTGCTTTAAATAATTTTCAATCACGTCTGAAATATTCCTCATTTCCCCTCCCCCTTCTGACTTTGACTAACTTTGACTATATTGTTATTATAGCCTGCTTTTTGACGAAAATGCAAATCTCTATGTCCCCATTATTACCCCCTATCCAGTTCTTTAACCTGTATGATCCTGTCGAAAAGATGGTGCTTTTGGAGGTTTGTTTGGAAATAAAAAGAAGCCGGATTTTGTGCAGTTCTTATCCTTTTTGATGGGTCTTTGTGGGGAGTTTGTCGAAAAGATTTTTGTATCGGTTATCATGAGGAAGCGTTTTTGTCGAAAAGCCTTTAAAGTTGATTTGAGGGCCTAGAAACGTATTTGAAGGCCTTTAACTTATCGTTTAGGGCTTTTGTTCTCCCATCGAATGAGGTAACCATGCTGATTACGCTGCTTTCACCTTGTAAAATACAAAAAAGAAGATGGTTTTGGCCATCTTCTTCATTTTTTCTTTTATATCTCATTGATTCTTTTAAAACACAAAAAAAGAAGATGGATATTCATCCATCTTCCTCATTGCTCAGCGACGTCCTACTCTAACAGGGGGAGACCCCCAACTACCATCGGCGCTGAAGAGCTTAACTTCCGTGTTCGGTATGGGAACGGGTGTGACCTCTTCGCCATCATCACTGAAC
>NZ_JAHVJO010000008.1 GCF_019801215.1 Fictibacillus nanhaiensis
TAAATCAGAGGAGCAAGCTCCTCATCATTCGCTCGACTTGCATGTATTAGGCACGCCGCCAGCGTTCATCCTGAGCCAGGATCAAACTCTCCATAAAAGTGTTTGACTTGCTCTTGTTTAATACTGACGGAATTAATTTAATTCCTTACCTATTTCTTTTGTTCAGTTTTCAAAGAACTTAGTGTGTTTAAAGCTTGCCGCTCGTTTTGGCGACTTTATTAGGTTAACATGTCAGAACCCTTATTGTCAACAGCTTTCTTCAAAAACTTTTAATTGTTTTTGTTAAAGCTTCAACATGTCAGTAATTCTTGCGACGAAGAATAATATACCATCATTTTCGCTCTTGTACAATAGTTTTAAATAAAAAAATGATACTTTTCTTTTTTGTCCAGCAGTGATTAACCAGCTTTCTCAAGATAAGCTAAAACAAAAAGAAGTCTACACAAGATATTGTGAAATGATGTTTACTTTAAATCACACCTCATTTATCATTCTCAATTCAGAAAGACTTCATACAACTCTCAAAACAAACTAAAAAAACCAGCACTTATGGCTGGTTTTTTGAATGTTTACTTCTCTGAATGACGCATTTGAGGGAATAACAACACATCGCGGATGGATGGAGAGTTCGTTAATAACATAACGAGGCGGTCAATACCAATACCAAGTCCCCCTGTAGGCGGCATTCCATATTCTAATGCTTCTACAAAATCTTCATCCATCATGTGGGCTTCATCATTACCTTCAGCACGTTCTTTTAACTGCTCTTCAAAACGCTCACGCTGATCAATTGGATCATTAAGCTCTGAGAACGCATTTGCATGTTCACGGCCAACGATAAATAGTTCGAAACGATCTGTAAAACGTGCATCCTCTGGGTTCTTTTTAGCAAGTGGTGAGATTTCTACTGGATGCCCGTAAACAAAAGTAGGCTGAATAAGCTTTTCTTCAACAAAGTGCTCAAAGAATTCATTTACAACATGACCATAAGACATATTGTTCTTAACAGGCACATTATGTTTTTTAGCCATTTCGCGTGCTTCTTCGTCAGACATTACTGGCCAGAAGTCAACTCCCGCTGCTTCTTTAATTGCATCAACCATATGAACTCTCTTCCAGCGAGGCTTAAGATCGACTTCATAGTCACCATAAGTAACAGTAGTAGAGCCCAGCACATCTTCAGCAATGTGTGCGATTAGGTTCTCTGTTAGTTCCATAATATCAAGGTAGTCTGCGTATGCTTCGTACAATTCAATCATCGTGAATTCTGGATTATGTCGCGTAGATACTCCTTCATTACGGAATACACGGCCGATTTCATACACTTTTTCAAGTCCACCTACTATTAAACGCTTTAAGTGAAGCTCGATTGCAATACGCATGTACAGTTCCATGTCTAAAGCGTTGTGATGGGTTATGAAGGGACGAGCCGATGCTCCGCCTGGGATCGAATGCATCGTTGGTGTTTCAACTTCTAAATAGCCATGGTCATCTAAATAGCGACGCATTGAACGAATAATTTTTGAACGTGAAATAAATGTATCTTTTACTTCAGGGTTCATGATTAGATCAACATAACGCTGGCGGTAACGCTGTTCAACATCTTTTAAACCGTGGAACTTATCTGGAAGCGGTCGTAAGGATTTAGTAAGCAATTGAAAATCTTTTGCTTTAATAGAAAGCTCTCCAACTTTTGTTTTGAAGACAAGTCCTGTTACACCTACCCAGTCACCAATGTCGATCGTGTTGAACAAGTCATATTGGTCGTCACCGACTGCGTCAGTTCTTACGTAAATCTGAATTTTACCCGTTAAGTCTTGAATGTGGGCAAAGCCAGCTTTCCCTTTTCCGCGCTTAGTCATAATTCGGCCAGCAAGGGTTACTTCAATCTCCTGGCTATCAAGATCTTCTTTTTCTACCTCTCCATATTCAGACACAAGGTCGGCAGCTGTATGCGTACGGTTAAACTTTGTTCCGAACGGATCTAAACCTTTTTCAGTTAGAGCCGCTAACTTTTCACGGCGCACACGCAGCAAATCATTTAATTCTACTTCTTGACTCATGAGAACACTCCTAGCTTTTGCAGTTTTGGATATCTATTATGGTGTATGTTAGCCTTCCGCCCGCTGGCACCTTAATGGAAATCAAGGTATTTACAGATTTTCCAAGGGCAGCCCTAGCAAGAGGGGAATGAACAGAAATCATATTTTCACGGGGATCCGCTTCAAAAGGATGAACGATGGTATAGATGTATCGTTCTTTATGAAACGTTTCCTCTATAGTAATGCTAGAGCCAGGTTCTACAAAATCCCCTGCTTCTCTTACACTCGGCCATGTAACAGCACGTGATAACAAATTTTCGATTTCGTCCGTTCGGCTCTTTAGAAATTCTTTTTCAGGAGAATGCCGAAATTCTCTTTTGCTTTTTAATAGTAATTGAAGTTCTTCTTCTAGCTTCCTGGTGCCTTCATGTGTGAGTTTTAGCATATTCATATGCTATTCCCCCTGTACATTTAATAAAAGAAAACACCTGCTGTCATTATATCTATATCACCTTTGAGCAATTAAGCAAACAACAGCCAGTCATCTGATGATCTGGCTGTATGTCACTATAGTTAGCTAATTCTTTGTTGTTTTTCTTCCAATTGGTCCACGTAACCAAACAATAGCTTACTCATATTATCACGTGTTGTGGTCTGGTTGATTTCGTTACGAACAGATCCGGTTTTCTGCAGTCCTTTTAAATACCATGCTGCATGTTTTCTCATTTCTCTAACCGCAACATCTTCGCCTTTAAGCTCGATTAAACGGTCCATATGAAGCATGCAGATGTTCATTTTTTCTCTAGCAGTTGGTTCTGGAGCGATTTCTCCGTTTTGCAAGTATTGAACGGTACGATAAAGCATCCATGGATTTCCTAGAGCCGCTCTGCCGATCATTACACCATCAACACCATATTTCTCAAGTCGCTCTTTTGCTTCTTGAGGTGTAGAAATATCCCCATTACCGATTACTGGAATAGAAACATTCTTCTTCACTTCACCGATGATGTCCCAGTCCGCTGTTCCTTCATACATTTGTACGCGTGTTCGGCCGTGAACTGCAACTGCTGCGCCGCCTGCGCGTTCAACAGCTTGTGCATTTTTCACTGCATAGATGTGATCATCATCCCATCCGATACGCATTTTTACTGTTACCGGCTTTTGCACCGCATCAACAGTTGCCGCAACCATTTCATAAATTTTATCTGGGTCAAGCAACCATTTTGCTCCTGCATCACACTTTGTGATTTTCGGAACCGGACAGCCCATATTAATATCAATAATATCTGCGTTCGTATTCTTATCTACATATTTAGCTGCAGCTACTAAAGATTCACGCTCTCCACCAAAGATCTGAAGGCTAAGTGGTTTTTCCCGTTCATCCACATAAAGCATCTTTAGGGATTTTTCATTCTCGTAAAGAATCCCTTTGTCACTTACCATCTCCGCGCATACTAAACCTGCACCAAATTCTTTAGCGATCAGACGAAATGCAGGATTACACACACCAGCCATTGGTGCTAAGACTACAGGGTTTTTCAATGTAATATCGCCTATTTTCAACATACATAATCACCTCATTTCACATGTAACATACTTTCTCTTTATTTATCTGCTTACTGTAACTCTTCAACGTTAATGCTGAACTGCTCTGCGATTCTTTGAAGCAGATCTCCTTTGGGCTTTCGACTGCCCCTTTCCACCTCGCCAAGAACCGATACCGAAATGCCGATATCTTTAGCAAGCTGTTCTTGTGTATAACCTTTTAATTTTCGGAACGCACGTATGCGTCTTCCCAGTCGATCTTCTTCCATATGCGTACACCTTCTTTATCTCTTTGTTCGCAAAGGACTTGATGTAAAGAAACTGATCCGCCTGGATATACATCATCAGGCGCAATTTCACTAAGAGGTATGAGAACAAATGCCCTTTCAAGCATACGTGGATGCGGAATGTTTAACACTTCCGTCTGTATACTTACACTATTATACAATAAAATGTCAAGGTCTATTGTTCGCGGTCCCCATTTTCGAACCCTTTTTCTGTTCAGTTTCGTCTCCACTTCTTGCATTTTACTCAAAAGTGACTGTGGAGGAAGAGAGGTTTTGAGTTTTATAGCTAAATTTAAAAACAATGGCTGATCCGTATAACCTACTGGATCTGTTTCATATATAGAAGAAATCTCTTCGATCGTAATTTCAGGATCTCTATTTAATTCAACGACCGCTTTTTTCAAAAATTGTTCTCTGTCCCCCATGTTTGAACCAAGAGACAGGTAAGCTGTATGATTTTGTTCCATCTACTTGCGTCCTCTGTGAATCTCAACAGCTACTGAATCATAATGACCGGGAATGGGAGGGTCTGGTTTAATGACTTTTACAGTTACTTCATCAATTAATGAAAACTTAACGAGTAAAAGAGCTGCTATTGTTTCGGCCAGTGACTCCAAAAGTTTTACCGGATCTCCCTCAACAATCCCTTTTACCGCATCATAAATTTCTTTATAATTGACGGTTTGTTCAAGATCATCTGTAAGTCCAGCTTTGGAAAGATCCATCTGTAAAGTAACGTCGACGTTAAAACGCTGACCAAGCTTTTGTTCTTCTGGAAAAACACCATGATATCCATAAAACTTCATACCGTTCACATACATTTTATCCATGGGCAACTGCACCTTTTCCAAGCATAATATCCATCATTTTGGCCATTCTGCTCATTTCTTTCACGTCATGAACGCGTACGATCGAGCAGCCTCTTTCAATTCCTAAACAAATCGTGGCGCCCGTTCCTTCCATGCGCTCTTCAACCGGTAGATCAAGAGCTTTTCCAATCATCGACTTCCGTGAAGTTCCTAATAAAACAGGGTAGCCTTTATTCGTTATTTCATTCAATCTTCTCATCGTTTCAAGATTTTGTTCAAAGGTTTTAACAAATCCAATACCAGGATCAAGGATTATATTCTCAGGATTAACACCAGCCTTTACGGCTATGGCTATGCTATGGTCTAAGTCGGCAATAAGATCAGCCATAAACTCCTGATAATCTCTATCAAATCGGTTATGCATTAAGATAACCGGTACATTTGTTTCCGCCATCACGCGCGGCATATCCGGGTCGAACTTCGCACCCCAAACATCATTGATCATATGAGCCCCAGCCTTCACCGCTTCATAGGCAGTTTGTGCTTTGTACGTATCAATCGATAACGGCACATCCACTTCGTTTTTTAACGCTTCGATAACGGGGATAACCCTTTCGAGTTCTTCTTCAAGCATTACTTTTGTTGCACCCGGTCTTGTCGACTCTCCGCCAATATCAATGATATCAGCGCCTTGTTCGATCATTTCTTTCGCATGTCTGACAGCATGTTCAACGCGGTTATGATGACCGCCATCCGAAAAAGAGTCTGGAGTGACGTTTAGAATTCCCATCACATAGGTCTTTTTAGAAAAATCGAGTACGTATTCTCCACAAATCAGCTTAGGCTCGTTTAAGATCAATTCGCGCATTGACAATCTACCCTTTCATAAAACATCAAATCTTTCGGAGTCTTTCCTTTGTATGCTTGTTATAAAGCGCTGTGTATTTCAGAAAAAATTCACCCTCACAACCTGCATACTTCTTATGTTCAAATTGTTTAACCGGTACGATCTCCTGGATGGAGTTTGTTAAGAAGATTTCATCCACTTTGCTTAATTCGTCTATTTTATAATTCCCTGTTTGCAGAGGAATGTTCAATTCATGTGAAGCTTTTATAACCCATTTTCTTGTAATGCCGTTAAGGATTCCCGTTGAAAGTCCCGGCGTATACATTTTTCCATCCCTCATCCAAAACAGATTGGAGACAGTTCCCTCACTGATGTATCCTTCTTTTGTTAAGAAGACACCTTCATGTTTAATCGGGTCCGTCAGTTCTCTTTTACCGAGAATGCTGTTTAAATAATGATGAGATTTTAACCGTTTCTCTCCTTCAGGCGTGTTACGAACTGTTTTAAGTCGAATCAGTTCTTTTTCAGGCATGCGTTTTGCTTGTATTAACGGCTTCGTAAAAAGAATCACATTCGGCGCCTCGTATGGATCTGTTTGAAGCCCGATATCTCCTGCGCCAGCTGAAACATTTAACCGGAAATACGCATCTTCTAAACCGTTTTTATCTAAAAGAGTGTTAACCATCTCAATCACATCAGATCCATCTAACTTCAATGAAATATTTAGCTCATTCAACGCTTCATTAAGCCGGTCCATATGTTCATCGATTAAAAACGGAAAACCGCCGTAAGTCCTAAACGTTTCAAAAGCACCTAGACCATACATAAAGCCGTGATCATAAGGAGATATAACAGCCTCTTCTTTCGATAGAACACGGTCGTTTAAATAGATGTACATAGGTTTTTGCCTTTATAAAAATCAATAAAATTCTTTAGCAGCTTCTTCCCATCCTCCGTTAAGATGGATTCAGGATGATATTGAACCCCTTCAATTGGGAGCTCTTTATGGCGGATTCCCATAATTTCGCCTTCTTCTGTCCAGGAAGAGATCTCAAAGCAATCAGGCAGTGTTTCTCTCTTCACGATTAACGAATGATAGCGTGTTGCGAGAAACCCTTGTTCAAGTCCTTCGTACACTGTTTTTCCGTCATGCAAAACGGGCGAAGTTTTTCCGTGCATCAATCTGTCAGCTCGTACAACATCACCGCCAAAAACTTGGGCGATCGCCTGATGACCGAGACATACACCGAACAACGGAATTGTGCCTGCAAAGTGCTCGATAACTTCAAGGCTGATGCCCGCTTCATTAGGAGAACATGGACCTGGTGAAATCATCAAAAAATCGGGGTTCAATTGCTCTATTTCCTTAATTGTAATTTCATCATTTCGTTTTACGATTAATTCCTCGCCCATCTCACCTAAATATTGTACGAGATTATACGTAAAGGAATCATAATTATCAATCATTAAAATCATCTCGTCTCATCTCCTCTCATGTGCTGTGTGTTACACCAAAATAGGACCGAGCTCACTTTGTTCTTTTGCTCGCCACAGCGCCTCTGCTTTTTTTAACGACTCTTTATATTCACTCTCTGGTACTGAATCAATCACAATACCTGCACCTGCTTGAACGTGTGCAGTTTCATTTTGACATACCATCGTACGAATTGCGATATTCATTTCTGTATCTCCATTAAATCCAATCCAACCGATGCTTCCCGTGTATACACCTCTTCTTACAGGCTCCAGCTCTTCAATAATCTCCATCGTTCTTACTTTTGGAGCACCTGTTATCGTACCTCCAGGAAATGTTGCTTTTATACAATCAAAGGCATCGCATTCAGGTCTTAATGTTCCGACTACATTAGAAACAATGTGCATGACATGTGAGTATCTCTCAATCACCATAAATTCATCGACATGAACGGAACCATAAGTTGAAACCTTACCTAAATCGTTCCTTTCAAGATCAACAAGCATCACATGTTCGGCGCGTTCCTTCTCATTTTCAATCAATGTGTTGGCAAGCTCAAGATCCTCTTCTTCTGTTCTGCCTCGCGGTCTCGTGCCCGCAATAGGACGTGTACTGATCACTTTTCCTTTTTTCTTGACCAACAATTCAGGAGAAGCACTTACCAGCTTAAAGTCAGGTGTTTCAAGGTACCCCATATAAGGTGAAGGGTTAATTCTTCTCAGTTCTTCGTATACGTTAAACGGTGTAGTCTGAAGCGTTTTAGACTGCCGAACAGATAGGTTCACTTGAAAAACATCACCATCAGAAATATAGGATTGTATTTTTTTTACAGCTTTGACAAAGATGTCTTCTGTCATCGATACATGCTTATAGCTCTCATCGTTCGGGTACGTTTGGCCATTCATTTTTTCCGATTCATTAGAAGAGCTAGGAGCTTTCCACATTTCTTCAAATGCACGGAGCTTGTCCAAGCTATACGAATCATTTTGATCTTCAGTTAACACAAGAATCCACAGCTTGTTCGTTTCATGATTGTAAACAAAAACATCTTTAAATAATAAAAAATATAGGTCTGGCAACGCAAGATCATCTTTTGATGTACATGGAAGCTTTTCGAATTCACGCGCCAGGTCATAACTGAGGTATCCGATAGCGCCACCAGTGAAGTCTGGCAGACCTTCTATGGATTCTAATTGAAAATGCTTGAACCAGTCTTGAAATTCTTTGTACACGGGTCCTTTTCTTTTTGATATTCCATCATCGGTTTTTATCGTTAACACATTATCTTTTCCTGACACTTCAGCAAACGGAGATAATCCAATGATGCTGTACTTGCCAGTTCTTCCGCTCTCTAATAATACGTGACGAGGTTCGGTGACTGACAAAGATTTATATTTATAAAACCACTCCTCTTTAGAAAGTGGAATACTCGTGTTCAGTACATGCCATTTCTTGTTTCTCTCCATTTGGTCACTCTCCCAAAAATCTTCTGCTTACATTGTACATGAGGTGTTTCACTTTGGCACATCTTTCTCCTAATTTCCTGCATTTTCAAATTCATTTTCGTTAATAAAAAAGCCCCCAAAAGGGAGCTTTTTTGATTAATCTTCGAATTGGTATAGAGGTGTACTTAAGTATCTTTCACCGTTACTCGGAATAACCGCGAGTACTTTTTTCCCTTTACCTAGTTTTTGGGCTACCTTTAACGCTGCAGAAATAGCTGCTCCGGAAGAAATACCGCCTAAAAGTCCTTCCTCACGGGCTGCTTTTCTTGCCATTTCAAACGCTTCTTCATTTGCTACCGTTATTACTTCATCATAGATTTCTGTTTTTAATATGTCCGGAACAAACCCGGCACCGATACCCTGAATCTTATGCGGACCAGGTTTTCCGCCAGAGAGTACTGGGGAATCTGCCGGTTCAATGGCATAGATCTTAATGTCAGGATATTTTTCTTTTAATACTTCTCCGGCACCCGTAATCGTCCCACCTGTACCAATTCCAGATACAAAAGCATCAAGACCGTCAGGAAATTGGGCCACAATTTCTTGTCCAGTTGTGTTTCTGTGGATTTCAGGATTCGCTTCATTTTTAAACTGCTGCGGCATGAAGTATCCTTTTTCTTTTAAAAGTTCTTCTGCTTTCCGTATTGCTCCGCCCATTCCTTCAGGTCCTGGGGTTAAGATAAGGTCAGCTCCGTACGCTCTTAACAGGTTGCGTCTTTCCATACTCATGGTTTCTGGCATTACAAGAATTGTTTTATAACCTTTGGCAGCAGCTACCATAGCAAGACCAATTCCTGTATTTCCGCTCGTCGGTTCGATGATAGTATCGCCAGCCTTCAACTTTTCGCTCTTTTCAGCTGCTTCCACCATCGCTAATGCGATCCTGTCTTTCACACTGCTTCCTGGATTCATAAATTCTAATTTTAAATAAACATCTGCCATATCTTCCGTTGTTAAACGATTCAATTTTACAACAGGGGTTTGACCGATAAGATCGGTTATCGATTGCGCCACTCTAGCCATTCGCCATCACTCCTAAAACCGAGTATTTTTATTGGATTAATTGTAACAACCATGGAAATCGTCTGTCAATTTTATTGCATGTGTAAGCCATCTATTACAATCGTACGCAAAAAATTCCATTTCATGTGTAAAACAAAACCCGGAAAGATTCCGGGTTTAAGATTTTGCTTGATCCAGCAAAGTTTGAAGCTCTTCTTTTGAAAACGTATATGTTTCATTACAGAACTGGCAGTTCGTCTCGGCATGCCCATCTTCTTCTATAATATCTTTAATTTCTTGTTCCCCAAGGCTTACAATTGCTTGCCCAAAACGATCGTGTGAACAGGTACATTTAAAACCAACTGGAGACTTTTCTAAAATCTTTACTTGATCCTCTCCTAGCAGCTCAAAAAGAATCTCCTCAGGTGTCATACCTTTATCAATAAGGCGCGAAATAGGAGGAATCGCATTAATTCTCTCTTCTAAAAGGTCAACGATACTGTCTGACGCGTTCGGCATAACTTGAACGATAAATCCGCCTGAAGCTTTTATTGAATTATCCGGATTAACTAAAACCCCAACACCTACAGCAGACGGCACTTGTTCAGACGATGCGAAGTAATACGTAAAGTCCTCGCCTAATTCTCCTGAAACCATTGGTACTTGGCCAGTGAATTTCTCACGCATACCGATATCTTTTAAAACAGATAGAAATCCATTCTTACCGACCGCGCGCGCAACATCCAATTTGCCTTGGCTGTTTAGTTCAAAATGAGTATGAGGGTTTGTAACATATCCACGTGTTTCACCTTTTGGATTACTGTCGACTAGAATCACGCCGATTGGTCCGCCGCCTTCAATCTTAACCGTGATGCTGTTATCGTCCCCTTTAAGCATCATACCCATCATCGTTGATGCAGTCATCGCTCTACCTAAAGCGGCTGATGCAGTTGGCCATGTATCATGCCTTTTTTGAGCTTCTCCAACCATCTCAGTTGTGGAGATTGCATAAGCTCGAATTTGCCCGTCAAACGCAAGGGCTTTTATTAAATAATCATTCATATACGCTCATCCTTTTAACCGTTCTTGTTTTTATCGTAAATAAGCAGAAGACCTTTTAATGTTAAGAAAGGATCCACATGATCAATAACACTGCTTTCGGCTGCGATTAAATTCGCAAGTCCTCCAGTAGCGATAACGGTCGGCTCTTCTACTGATTGTTCTTTCATCCTTTTTACAATACCCTCGACCTGCCCGACATATCCATAAAGAATACCCGCTTGCATAGCGTTGACGGTATTTTTGCCGATCACGCCTTCAGGTTTTGCAATCTCGATACGTGGAAGTTTCGCTGCCTTTGTATACAGTGCTTCTGTTGAAATATTGATCCCCGGTGCTATAGCCCCACCCATATATTGTTTATTTTCATTGATATAACAATAGGTTGTGGCCGTTCCAAAATCGACAATAATAAGAGGTGATCCATATTCATGAATGGCAGCAATCGCATTTACAATACGATCGGCTCCCACTTCTCTTGGATTCTCATATTTGATATTCAAGCCTGTTTTGATGCCAGGCCCTACGATCAACGGACGCTGATTAAAGTACTTTAGACACATCCGTTCTAATGCAAACATGATCGGAGGTACTACAGAAGATATGATAATGCCCTCAATTTGTTCTTTATGAATATGAACGTGGCGAAACAGATCCAGTATCAGCATGCCATACTCATCTTCCGTTTTTTCACGCGATGTATGAATTCTCCAATGGTGCTTTAGTTCATCATTCTCATATAGCCCTAAAACAATATTCGTATTTCCGACATCAAACACAAAAATCATGGAATTTGTCCCCGCTTCTTATCTTAAGTTTCTATACTAGTTATAACACAAAACCATTAGGAGTAAAGCAACGCGTCTTCTTACAGATGTATGGATAGCAGTTAATCTCCACTCCAGGTACTCGTTTTCCGCGGGGTGTCGGTGAGCCATACTATTCCCGCATGAGTCCCGCACCTTCCACTCAATATCAACTAATCAATCATGTTTTCTCAAGTAAATGGTTTACACGTTAATTTAAGCAAAAAGAAAAGGACACCTCAAGATTTGAGGTATCCTTTGATCATTAATCTTGTTTTGGCTCTTCTTCATCCTTTTTGTTAAGTGTAACTTTAACATCATCAGATGATTTTGAGATAATCTTCTTTTCAGGAAGCTTTCCTGTCTTAACAAGTTCCTTGATTTGCTCTTCATCAAGCGTTTCTACTGTTAATAGCGTTTGTGCGATGATTTCTAATTTAGCATTATGTTCTGTAAGAATCTGACGGCAGCGCTCATAAGATTCTTTAATGATGCGCTGAACTTCTAAATCGATTTCATGCGCAATCGCATCACTGTAGTTTTGCTCATTGTTGAAGTCTCTGCCAAGGAAAACTTGACCGCTTTGTGAAGAACCAAATTGCATCGGTCCAAGTCTGTCACTCATACCAAATTCCGTTACCATGCGGCGGGCGATACCCGTTGCACGCTGGAAGTCATTGTGAGCTCCTGTACTTACTTCGTTAAACGTAATCTCTTCGGCAACACGTCCTCCAAGAAGTCCAACAATCTTATCAAGCAATTCAGGCTTTGTCATGAAATAACGGTCTTCTTTAGGAAGCATAACGGTGTAACCACCAGCTTGCCCGCGCGGGACAACGGTTACTTTATGAACCGTATCTGCTCCTTCAAGAACGAGACCAATTACAGTGTGACCTGCTTCATGGTAGGCTACAATATTCTTTTCTTTTTCCGAAATCACGCGGCTCTTTTTAGCAGGGCCGGCAATTACACGGTCAATCGCTTCATCAACATCGTCCATATCGATCTTCTTCTTGTTCGTACGTGCAGCTACTAATGCCGCTTCATTTAACAAGTTTTCTAGATCAGCACCCGAGAATCCCGGTGTACGCATCGCGATGGTTTTTAAATTAACATCTTCATCTAACGGCTTATTGCGTGCATGTACTTGAAGAACTTCTTCACGGCCTTTTACGTCTGGGCGGTTAACCGGAATTTGACGGTCAAAACGTCCTGGACGAAGTAGGGCAGGGTCAAGAATATCAGCACGGTTTGTAGCTGCGATGATGATGATTCCTTCATTCGCACCAAAACCGTCCATTTCAACAAGCAACTGGTTCAAGGTTTGTTCACGCTCATCGTGACCTCCGCCAAGACCGGCACCACGTTGACGACCTACTGCGTCAATCTCATCAATAAAAATGATACAAGGTGCATTTTTCTTTGCATTTTCAAACAAATCACGAACACGTGATGCACCGACACCAACGAACATCTCAACGAAATCAGAACCTGAGATCGAGAAGAACGGAACGCCAGCTTCTCCTGCTACTGCACGTGCAAGAAGGGTTTTACCAGTACCCGGAGGTCCTACTAAAAGAACACCTTTTGGAATACGAGCACCTAGTGCAGAGAATTTGCGCGGGTCTTTTAAGAATTCAACAACTTCAACAAGTTCTTGTTTCTCCTCATCCGCTCCGGCTACATCCTTAAATGTTACTTTCTTCTTTTCTTCGTTATAAAGTTTCGCTTTACTTTTCCCAAAGTTCATTACACGGCTTCCGCCACCTTGAGCTTGGTTTAACAAGAAGAAGAATAAAATAAAGATAATGACAAACGGGATAATCGATGTAAAGAAAGTAACCCAGCCGCTCGTCTGTTCTTGCTGTTTAAATTCTACATTGGCCGTATCAGCCAGCTTTTCGATCTCAGCAAGCGTGTTACCTGTTAGAGGAGCATTTGTTTGAAAGACTTCTCCTTCTTTTGCTCCTGCCAGTTTACCTCGGACAACGTATACGCCACCCTCAGGCTGGTAAACAATACTTTCAACTTTGCCACCCTCGATGTACTTTGTCAGCTGGTCATAGCGAATTTCCTTGACCTCATTGTTATTGCCGTTAAAAAAGCTGACAACTCCAACAACAACTAAAAAGATTAGTAAATAAAATATAGTATTACGGAAGATGCGATTCATTCCTTACCTCCTTAGGCGAACAATCAATTCGTAAGCGTTTCTGTTAGTCTTTCTTTTCGTAAATCTCTGGTTTTAACACGCCGATATAAGGCAGGTTGCGGTACTTCTCGATATAATCCAAGCCGTAGCCGACAACAAAAGCATCAGGAACGATAAACCCTGCTAAATCAGGCTTAATATCAACCTTTCGTCCTGTTGGCTTATCTAACAATGTTACAATCTTAACTGATTTAGCTTTGCGGTGTTTAAACTGCTGAACCAAATAGCTAAGCGTTAATCCACTGTCAATAATATCTTCTACAATGATTACGTCTCGTCCTTCTAAGGAAGTATCTAAATCTTTAATGATTTTTACTTGCCCGGAAGAAACGGTAGAAGCTCCATAGCTGGATACTGCCATCAAATCAATTTCAAGATGGATATCCATGCGTTTGATAAGGTCTGCCATAAAAGGAAGTGCTCCTTTTAAAACACCGACCACTAATGGAAAACTTTCCTTATATTCCTCTGATAGCTCTTTTCCAAGTTCTTTGATCTTTCCTTGAATCGCTTCTTCGGAAATAAGTGTTTCTAAAATTTCTTCATGCATGTTCAACAAGCCTCCTAGACGTCATGGCGATTTTTTTGAAAGTGTAAGATTACCCATTGTTCAGAATTAGAATGATTCATCGTGCTGCGGTTCGTGTGTTTCAGTCCAGGAATCCATATAATACTGCCATTCGCATCAACTACGATCGGCCATACGCTTCGTTCTTCCTGTCTCACTTTAGCATCAATAAAGATATCCTTTAATTTCCGCGTACCAACGCCGGCAATCGCCATCCGGTCACCTGGCCTACGGGTTCGAACTCGTAACGGGAGACTTACATCATTCCATGAAAACACAAAAACATCTTTCCCTCTAGTTGAAAGGGGTTCACAATCCGTTATTTCAGCAGTCATTATGCCATTCGGCAATTCTACACGGCCCGGCAGCTCTAAAGAGAAATCATAACTCGACTCTTCTTCGTTTTTGACCGGCTCAAAACTTAACGTGCATCTGTCATAAGTTCGGCTGACAAAAAGACCTGACGGAAAATGCAAAAATCCGGATGGATGCTCACTTCCGAGCAAACTTAGAAAGTTTTCCTTATGTACAGAGGAAAGAGATGAAGGATTTAATTTATACAGATAGTTCAATATTAGTGTAATCCCTCTTTTTTGTAAAGGAATAGGCATCTTGTTAAAAGAGGAGACGGATAACTCTATTTTCCCCTCTGTTTTAACTATTAAAACCTTTTCTAACTCTATTTCAGCCTGTTCGGATATATACGCTTCATCTTCTGAAATGGTTTCACTTAAATATTGAAATCTTTCATGCACGCTTGGATTTTCCTGCTTTAAAAAGGGAAGTATGTGTTTGCGATACCGATTTCGTACATATGTATCGCTCTCGTTGCTAGGATCATGAACAGGAAACAGTTTTTCTACTTTACAATAATGCTCGATTTGGTCTTTTGTTATTCCTAAAAACGGACGAATAATTTCTCCTTCAGCAAAAGGCCGCCTAATAGGTATTCCCGCAAGGCTATACCCTTCACTTCCCCTTGTCATCCTCATCAGCATCGTTTCAATTTGATCGTCACCATGATGAGCAAGAGCTAGATGATCTGCTTTATGTTTCTTCATGATTTGCTCAAAAAAGCGGTATCTGCATGTCCTCGCCGCTGTTTGAAGAGATAAGTGGTTTTTCTTTTGATAGTGCGCAACATCTTCCCCACCGCCTTCAAACGGAATGTTCCGTTCGAGACAAAAACGTTCTACAAACGCTAGCTCGTTTTCAGATTCTTCACCTCTAAGCTTATGATTGAATGAGGCCGCAATGACAGAAATGTTGTAAACTGATGAACGTTTCCATAAAAAGTGCAATAAGGCTAACGAATCTGGTCCGCCCGAAACACCAACAACAACTGTTTTTGCGGATGAAAGAAGCCGGTGTTTTTTAATAAATTGCTCCACGTCCTGCAACATTACCCGCTCCTTCGTTCCAATTTCTCCATAAAATCATAACAAAGAATTCTTTTAACTTACAGCTTTACATCGTTTGTCCAAGCATATAGAACAAATAAACGATAAAAACGAACATAAATACTAAGGATGTTTCTACGAGAAAACTTCCCTTTTTCTTCTTTTGCGCTTGTCTCGATGGAGGTTTATGGACAGAATTGTTTAGTTTCTGAGGTGTTTGATTGTTCACATTTGCGTTCAACAAAAGGACGAGTTCGTTTCTCATCTCTTCAGCGTATCTGTATTTTCCGTTCCACGCCTTTTCTAAAAGAGCACCATAAGGCTTAAGCATAGGGCTTGCTGCAATTTTTTCCTGAAGCTGTCTGTCAGGGTTGTTTCCTTTTGTAAAACGAGAAGGATACGCAAGATTGATCATGACCATTCCGGCAGAAAACAAATCATATGAAGGTTCTGCTTTTCTCGACCCTTTGCCCCAGTAGCCTCGATCAAAAAACTCCGTGTATTCTTTTATCGATCGATCCATGATGGTAGTACCCCCCACGTCAATCCATCTAATCCGATAGGGAGGCCCAGTAACAAGCAGGTTGTCAGGCTTTAAATCACCAAAAGCCCAGCCTGCCTGGTGCAGAGTATGAAGATCGGTTAAAAGCTGTACAAGTAAAATGCCAGCCCATTCCGTAGATTTATTTCTCAGAAATTCAAACAGTGTTTCACCTTTTAAATATTCCATCGCATAAAACGGATACGTAACTTTTCCTTTGAGCCAATCATCCACTTCGATTAAAGAAGGTCCAAGGACTTTCCCCTGGACCTTAGAAAAACGCTTCAGCACATTCACTTCAGATGTAATCGACATCTGGTCATGTCCGATTTTCAGTGCAACCACACCATGGTCAGAATCAGCAAGATAGACTGCTCCTGTGGCCCCATAGCCTAAACGACGGCGTACACGGTACCTTGAATGATTCCACTTCCCGCGAATTTCCTCTCCAACACTCAATTTACATACCGGACTCGTTCGTATATCCTGGGGTATCACTGGACAAGAAGCTCCTTTTCGCAGATCGCTTACGGCTAAAAGCAGCGATCCCTTCTTTAATTGCAGGACCTGTTGGTGTAATTCCACCTAATGTGATCTTAGAAAAAATTTTGCCGATCGAGTCCATTTTAGACGACCAGCTTAACAGTTCTTCAACTTCTTTCTTCTTGCCCGGAAAAGCAAAGATTGAAAACTCATTGTCACCAATTCTGGAATTTAAAGAGATAGATAGATCGAGTAACGACTCTTGAACGGTCAGCATCTTGTCTTCCATGCTCCCAGATGCATCTATTAAAACAAGAACCTCAAGATTCATCGTTTCTCCCATCTCATCAACCACTTCCATCACTTCACCTCGTTTATCTGGAGGAAGGTCTTCCATCGTTGATTTACTCCCAAGTATTTGTTGAAGTTCAGCGTTAACGACACCTTTTATCGTTTGCGCCATTGCTTTTTGAGTCACCATCTTTACAGTTTGGGCGAGTTGCTTTGTATAGACAACCTGACTGATTCCGCCGCCTGCCATCGCAATGTCTTCCACCTCTTTTAATCCTTGCCTATGATATTCAGGAGCATTCTCATTTAAAACACCGATAACGTTAACCGCAATGCCTTGTTCATGTGCAAGGGCCGCCATAGCAACTGGATCTTCACCTTGGTTCGAACATCCGTCTGTAATTAATAGAATTTGTCGCAGTGTTCCTTTGTTCCGCATTCTTCTAACCCCTCTCAGGCACGATATTTTACGTATTACCATCATCGTCAAGAAAGACAGGGTTTATACAGAAAAAGACTCCTAAACATACAGAAAAGAGGCACTCTTTCTCCTTGAAAAAGAGACACCTCTTATTCTCATAAACTATTGCGCTTTTTTGCGAGGGATATTTACTTTTGGATAATGCGGCACTGTTGCCCATTTTGGAATGTTTTTTTCGATCTTCGTAACAGCCACTGTCATGTCGTCTTCAATCCCATTGTTACCTGATCGAATAACCTCCTCCATAATAAGATCTGCTATTTCTTGCGGGTCTTCCGTGTCGATCTCTCTGATCTTACGTTTGAGCCAAGCATCAATGTTCTCAATATGACGAGGCGCTTCATAGATGCCATCACTCATCATGATTAAAATATCACCTGCTTTTAATTGCTCGTCCACAACATCTACATCGAAATCTTGAATAATACCCATTGGCAGGTTGCTCGCCTCTACCGTTTTAATCTGGTCTCCCCGCTTTATAAAACTCGGTGTTGACCCAATTTTTAAGAACTTGGCAGACGCATCTTGAAGATCGATCATCGCTAGATCCAATGTTGAAAAAATCTCATCTGTTGTGCGCAGCGAAAGTACAGAGTTTACTGACTTAATCGCCACCTCCTCTTCAATTCCAGATTGCAGGATTTTTTGCAGCAGCTGAAGAGTTTCATTGCTTTCAAGGAAAGCACGTTCGCCGTTGCCCATACCATCAGCTATAGCGACTGCAAATTTGCCGGCACCTATTTCAATGGTAGAATGACTATCTCCTGAGAGCCACGCTCCTCCTTTTGCCGCGGATGCAATTCCTGTTTCAACCACATACTCTCTAGCTGAATGAAAAGAAAGATGACAAAAGCCTGTTGCAAATTTTGCGCATTCTTCGTGTGTGACAAGAATGGTTTCTTCTAAAATATCAGAAAGAATCGGAGCGATTAACTTCTCAGCAATTCCTGAACTGTTGCAATACGGGATCGTCATCTCAATATCCACGTTCGAAGCTTCCAAGCTGTAAATATCAACATGCCCAACATCAATCCCTGCCTGAAACAAAGAATCTTTAATCTGGTCTTCCTGCATTTGATGATTCTCCTGCTCACGCTGAATCTCTTTTGCAAAGTCACCCATCACTTGGGAAACACCCATAAGCTGGTCTGCTACTAACCTGCGGCTTTCCTGAACTTGAATCTTTAACTTTTGACTGGCTTTATATTGAGACAATTCCTGTTTCATCAAATCAGTTACTTTTTGGGGCTTTATACAATGCTTTTCCCAATCCCTCTTTAATTTTCGGTCTTTAATATCGCTGTAATCTTCTTGCTCAACCATAATTTTTGTCATTAAGTCATAAGTCGTTGCAAAATTCTGTGCCCAGCATTGTTCCTTTTTGAAGCATGTCTGACATGTTTTTTCCGTAATGTTGCTTAAAAATAAATCTACTTCGCGCGAACTTTCTTCTTCGTTCAATGAAGATCCTACAGATTGAAACGAATGGGATAAGGCTTGAAAAAGACTTGAGAACCTCTCCACCCGGCTCGCGGTAACATCCCGTATTTTCTTCAAATATTGCTGTTGCTGCAAGGAATGCTCTCTCGTTCCAGGGACATATTTCGAAATATTGCTTATTGCTGTCTTTGGCGTTAAGAGAAATAACAGAACAGCAAAGCCTGATTCCATTAAAGTCGATGTGATCGCCTCTCTGCCCTCGCCGTATAAGCCGATTAGAACCGTACCAATGATCAGACCTAAACTAACTCCAAACCGTTTGCCCTCTTTTAAGAGACCACCAAGCAATCCGGAAAACGCCAGCAAGCTCATTTGAGACAGACTCGCCACTTGTGCAAGGCTCAAAATCAGACCTGTCACTACACCTACTGTAGAACCTATAGCTGCACCCCCTACAAAAGCAAACAATAATACTAAGTAACGGGATACGACATGTTCAATGGAAACATCATTGATGCTCCAGCCTATTGTTCCAGTCATCACCGAGGCGAGAAGAATCATCAAACAAACGATTTCTTCATTCTTCAATGATTGAGGTATTTTTTTATAGGTTAATAATGGGATACTTTGAAGAAAAATTAACGTAAGCACGAGACTTAATCCTCCCTCAACGAGAGCAAGCATCGTGTCAACCCGTTCAAGTCCTCCTTCACCAAAAAAGGAAAAAACCGTTCTTGTAATGAGACTTGATCCGAACACTAATAGAGGCAAGCTTTGTATTCTGTTTTTGACAAAGAGATCTGCCCCTTTTTGCAAACAAGCATAAACAAGTAAAGCACTTATAAAGAACAGGGCATTCATCGGCTGATAGGTCATAGCCCCTGCCATTACGGCAAATGCAGCGATGCCTGTCCGCTCTTTTCTTAAGACAAAGACACTTGCTACAAAAGGTAACGCAAATGGAGACATTTCAGCCAAGATCATAGCTCGTCCTAACAAAAAGCCTATTCCAAACAACAGCATTCTCCAATTAAAAATGCTCTGGTTCAAAAGCTGAAGCCACCTCTTACTCGTCTTATAAACAGCTTGCTGACCTTTTTCTACCCACACCATTCCTCTGATCGGTTCGAGTACTTCCTGTTCAACTTTCTGCCACATCCCATACACCACCCGTTTCCAATTTGTGTAACCATTATAAACAGGTTTAGAACAAAGATTTTGTCAAACGAACAGTGTTTGGTTTAAAAACTTCTCGACGGACTTCCCCAATAATGCACGAAAGAAAAGCAAAAGCGGACACCATTCGAACAAAAAAGAATAGAACAGCTAGGAATTAAACGATATATAGAAGAATTTTGAAGAAAAATAATTGGTTTAAGGATATATCTTTCGGGGATTATAAATAATTATTCATTCCGAAGCGCTATCGATTCCATTTCTATAATAAAAAAGAGCGCCCTAGTGGACGCTCTTTCTGAAAAAATTTATGTATGATGTAAATGTCAAAAATAAATGGTAGCGGCGGAGGGAGTCGAACCCACGACCTCACGGGTATGAACCGTACGCTCTAGCCAGCTGAGCTACACCGCCATTTGTAAAAGACACAAGTAGTATATTACAAGAATCCGGCACACCTGTCAACGATTACTTTAAAGTTTTGTCAAAAAAGTTTTTGTGTATCAACAAACAAAAAAGCACCCTATGTATAGGATGCTAGCCATATATAGATGAATGAGCATTAAAAATGCAACAATTATCCTCTTCGGCCGCCGCGGCCACCTCTTTTTGATTCAGTACTACGCTTTAAAGTTGTGAGTCGGTCTTCACTATCCTTAAGGAATTTATTCATCTTATCCTCAAAAGTTAATGCTGTAGGATGGCTGTTTCCGCCTCGATTTGGACCTTTTCTAGATTTGTTAAATCCGCCTCTAGAAGGTGCCGGTCTAGTAGAAGCAACAGTTTCCTTTGCTTTCTTAATAGATAAACCGATCTTTCCATCCTTCTCGATGCTCATAACCTTAACTTCGACTTGGTCACCAACTTTAAGAAATTCGTTGATGTCCTTTACGTAATTATCCGCAACTTCGCTAATATGCACGAGGCCTGTAGTACCCCCTGGCAGCTCAACAAACGCTCCAAAATGAGTAATCCCAGTAACCTTCCCTTGCAACTTGCTGCCTACTTCAATTGACATGCAAAAAATGCTCCTCCTTAAAAAATCTCAAAAGATATCAATACTTATTATACATTTGAAAAAATCTGCGTGTCAATCAACGCTTTATGCTTTATTCTGGAAGTTTAAATATGGTCTCACCGGGCTTTGACATAAAAAAGTCACGTCTGGCGATTTCTCCAATGTATTCTACGTCTTTTAGTTTATTCACTTCATCTTTAAGTTGTGCCTTTTCTTCCAGAAGAGCTTTGTACTCTTCACCAAGCTCTTCCTGTTCCAACTGTTTTTCGTTTAAAAGGGAGAGTTGCTCTGCAATACCCGTAATAATCAAAAAAGCAAAAAAGGAAAATACGATAAAAGCCCCCGTTAAACGCCTATATAATCCGCGTTTACGTTTAGCGACCACCTTTTCATGGCGTTCTTTATTCTGGATGTATTGTGAGTGAATCTCTGTAATTTTTTTTTGGCGCATTTGTTCGTTCTTCCCCTCCTTTACTTCTTATTTCCCTTCCAATTGCTCAATCTATTCTTCACAGACTTCAAAAACCCTGCAACTTTTAAAGATTTATCTTTTAAATTATACCATTTTTGTTTCGGAATGAAACGCCATACAAGTCGTCCAAGCCATTTAAATGGTGCAAGAACAATATTTAATAATATGATAGCGATTCTTTGGACAATTCTTAATACATATAAAAGAATACCCGTAACGATCATGAACAACCATTTGATCGGCATAACGATTAACCCATGAAAAAGGCGAGACAAAAAACCGAACAGAGAAACTACGACTGTTACAAACCATTCCAGAAGCTTTTTGTAAATCGACTCAAATAAAGCTCGATATGCCGCATAACCACAAATTAAGGCGATAAATATATAAAAACGGATTTCAGCATGATTGACGTGGAGCAGCACATAAAATACAAGTAAAGCCTGTACAAGCCAAAAAAGGAGATCATTTAAAAAATGAAACCAGTGCCATTTCCGCTTTTCATGGATAAACCGGCCATACGTGTCTACTGCCATGCCGATCCAAATCCCCATGAAAACCATAGCCAGCATTGTTTGAAACTGAACAGTTAAGGTCATTTGAACAATTTGCCGAAGAAGCCTTGTTTCTTATCCGTACTCTGTTGGTCCAAGTACACGAGGTCGAATACCTTTCCCTCGATATTGACTACTCCAGACTCTACATCAAGGTTCTTCATCTTTAAGTTCATCCCGCGTATCGCTAAAAAGCCCATTGATGTCTCCAGCAGGAATTCCTCATTATCAAAACTTTCCACTTGTTTGACACCCGTGATCTCCAGATTCTTTCTTCCTATCATTCTAACATCATGGGCCGGAGCATTAACTTTTTGATTATATCCGTTTAAATCATATCGTTGGTCCATACATTCCCCTCCTCTATTCCATACATATGTATGAAACAACGAAGGAGAATAGAACAAGCTGTATAGAAAAGCTGAAGCGGCTCGTTTAAAAGCGACAAGCACATAATCGCCTGACAACGGATACGCTTTTTGTATCCTAGGAAGGAGAGAATGTGACTCGAGCTTTTAGCCGCTGAAGCTGGACAATGAAAAGCTGAAATGACCGGTTAGCCCCGACAAGCACTTCACTCTTGACTGAAGACACGCTTTTTGTGTCACAAGGAAAGAGGAAAGTGACCTCGAGGGGCTGGTCATTGAAGCTGGACAATATAAAAAAGCTGAAGCGGCTCGTTTAAAAGCGACAAGCACATAATCTCCTGACAATGGATACGCTTTTTGTATCCTTGGAAGGAGAGAATGTGACTCGAGCTTTTAGCCGCTGAAGCTGGACAATGAAAAGCTGAAATGACCGGTTAGCCCCGACAAGCACTTCACTCTTGACTGAAGACACGCTTTTTGTGTCACAAGGAAAGAGGAAAGTGACCTCGAGGGGCTGGTCATTGAAGCTGGACAATATAAAAAAGCTGAAGCGGCTCGTTTAAAAGCGACAAGCACATAATCTCCTGACAATGGATACGCTATTTGTATCCTTGGAAGGAGAGAATGTGACTCGAGCTTTTAGCCGCTGAAGCTGGACAATATAAAAAAGCTGAAGCGGCTCGTTTAAAAGCGACAAACACATAATCTCCTGACAATGGATACGCTTTTTGTATCCTTGGAAGGAGAGAATGTGACTCGAGCTTTTAGCCGCTGAAGCTGGACAATGAAAAGCTGAAATGACCGGTTAGCCCCGGAAACTTGGCGAGTGGTTGGCGATATTTGTCGATATTTGCAGACTCGTGGATATATCCTCATTTTTTTTGGATTCAGCATAAAAACTCGTGGATTCAGGCCCAAAATTTTTGGATTCACAGGCAAAACTTTAGGATTCAACCTCGGTGGCCCTTCAAAACGGCAATCGCCTACTTGTTTTTGCCTCTTCAGACCAGTCAGATTTGCATGGTGGCTTATCGAAAAATAAAAAAGGTAAAGTTTTGTTCCAAAACTTCTCCTAATCCAATGATAATTTGGCAGAGAGCTTTCCTTTATTAACAAAAAGGAAAAGAACCTGAAGAATTCAGGTTCTTTATTCAGTCGTTTCGATGCGGTTTTCTTCGAGAACGGTGTACATGTTATCCGCGTCCTCTTTTTTGGTCGTATCTTTCAGCTCGTTGATTTTTACTTTTACAAGCTTTTGTCCAAAACGAATCGTAAGCTCGTCTCCTATCTTCACATCAGAAGACGCTTTAGCCTGCAGTCCGTTTATCGAGATACGCCCTTGATCTGAAATCTCCTTCGCCACGGTTCTCCGCTTAATCAGACGGGAGACTTTCAGAAACTTGTCTAAGCGCATGCTTATTTTACTGCTTCTTTCAGCTTGTTGCCTGCTTTAAATGCTGGAACGGTAGCAGCAGGGATTTGAATTTCTTTACCTGTTTGAGGGTTGCGGCCTGTACGGCTAGAACGCTCGCGAGTTTCAAAAGTTCCAAATCCAACAAACTGTACTTTGTCTCCACCTTTTAAAGCGGAAGTGATTTCATCGATTACGCCATTAACGACTGTTTCTACATCTTTTTTCGTAAGACCTGACTTTTCTGAGATATTTGTTACCAATTCATTTTTGTTCATTTTAATTACCTCCTAAAGTTTCTATCAAAGAATTCGCTAGAAACCCTTTATAATTAAGGGTTTCATGATATTTCTCGAGAAAATATTCTCTATTTCTCACTATAATCCTTCTTTGTTGAAAAAAAAATTATTTTGCCTCATTCCAAAAACGGTCCATTTCCTCTAATGTAACGTCTTCAAACGAAAGGTTTTTCTCCTTTAAAGCTGATTCTATATAGCGAAATCGCTTGTAGAACTTTTTGTTCGTGGCATTCAGAGCCTCTTCTGGGTCTATTTTATAAAAACGCGCTAGATTTACAACCGAAAACAAAAGATCCCCAAGTTCTTTTAGCTGTTCTTCGCCTTCTGCATCCTGAAATTCCTTTAGTTCTTCTAAGATCTTATCATAAACGGGTTCTGCTTCTTTCCAATCAAATCCGACCTTTGCCGCTTTTTTCTGAAATAGATAAGCTTTTTGAATAGCAGGTATCCCCTTAGGCACACCGTCCAGGAGAGACTCTCGATCTTCTTTACCTGATTCTTGCGCTTTTATAGCATCCCAATTGGCCACGACTTCATCTGCATCAGCAGCACTTGTATCACCAAATACATGCGGGTGGCGGCGAATCATTTTTTCGGTTAATGTGCTAATCACATCATCCATTGAAAAAAATCCTTCTTCTTCTCCGATCTCGGCATGAAGCAGAACTTGCAGAAGCACATCACCAAGCTCTTCAGCAAGCGCTTCATCATCTTCTTCATCGATCGCGTCTAGCACTTCATATGCTTCTTCGATCAAATATTTTTTTAATGAGACATGCGTTTGTTTCTGATCCCAAGGACATCCCCCAGGACCTCTTAATTTCTCAATAACCTGTTTTAAAAAAGAGAAGTCTCTATACATAAGGGTTTCTTCATGAACGGGAGGGACATATACAGCAGTAAGATTGTTAAGCGTTACCGTCTGGTCCAATTCATAAAGCGGAACCTTGAAAATCGTCTCGTCACTGCTTCCAGCTGCAGTAACGACTGAGACTTCATAATTATCCGGGTATTTCTCCATAAGCGTTAGTTTAACATCCGATGCAATAAAAGCGTCATACACTTGGACGATGACAAGGTGATGACGAATTTGAATTTCTTCTTTCTTTAATGAAGTTCCATCTAGTATTTGACATCCTTCAATCGGATCGATCTTTAAAGCGGTATACATTTCATCAAGAAAGCTCTTTCCGCCTGCTACCGAAACCTCTACACCATGTTCATGTGCCGTATGGAGGAGAATCTGCACAGCCTGTTCAGCGACTAAAGGATGACCAGGAACGGCATACAGTACATCGCCGTATGTATGTGCTGCTTGGAAAAGTGTTTCTGCGATTTCTTTATAGACAGGCTCAAACTGATCATGTTTTTCATAGATATCATCAAATGTAACAAATGCTTTTCCTTGCCTAGAGAGTTCTTCGATCGCCGGATGATGTTTCGTTCTTGCATACACCGTTTGTGCATTCTCTAACATCCGGTAAATACCGAGTGTCATTTGATCTAAGTCTCCTGCACCTAAGCCTATAACTGTGATTTTTTTCATGTAGGTCTCCTTTTTTTCAGGTGGTTCAAGATCTTTTTAACTATACTGACAGAATGATATAAAGTTTCCCATTCCTCTTTGGAAAAAAGTTTTAGTCTGGTCATACTTATCAGATAGGTTACGGCACCAATTATACTTGAGCTGATACTCGTAAACATCGCGACAACCCTGTTATTTTCTTCAAAGAAAACATTTTGGACGGTTGTGACCCATAGCATAACGACCGCTGCCATAATAAATAATGAAATTAGGAATGACACGATACTCCATATTCGTGCACCGGTCAAAAACTGAGTGGCATGCTGCAGCTTTATCATTTGTAATACAGATGCGGTACATGTTGCCAGCACCGTTGAAAGGGCTGCGCCTTCCATACCGTACACCGGTATCAAGTATAGGTTTCCTGCAATCTTAATCAGTACAGCTAGTAATACCGTAAACGCGGTATACCTTCCATGTCCAAGCCCTTGTAAAAGACCTGTAGATGTATAAATAAGAGAAACAAAGACAATGGAAACACACAAAATGGCAAGTGCTAACGAACCATCTTCATTTTTAAAAAGCATAACATTTACTGGCTTCATGATACTAATCAGACCTACAGCTGCAGCTCCTCCAAAAACAAAAGAAATTTTTATAGAAAGCCTCGCTAAGGCTTGAATTTCGGCTTTTTTTCTTTTTTGAACTAATTTAGCCATTTCTGGTACAACGGCCAGTGCAACACTTGCTGCGGCCACCGTACCTAGCTGTATAAGAGGTTGTCCACGGTCAAATATCCCTTTCAAAAGCTTTGCATCATAAGCTTCCATTCCGCTATTCACCCATACGTTTACAAACAGAAAGGCGTCAACGAGCTGAAGTAATGCTAATACGAGTGCACTTAAAGAAAGATAGATACTTGTTTTAAGCAATTCTGCTCCATATAAAAATCTGATTTCAGCCTGAGGGTTGTAAGCTGGAGCTATGCCTTTTTTCCAAAAGAACAAAAGAAATAACCCTGAAGCAACTGCTCCTAGTACAGAACCTGTTAAGGCACCTGCTCCCGTTTCATAGCTGGTATATCCACGAGCAACAAAATAGAAAGAAATCAATAATATGCCAGACACTCTCACGGTCTGTTCAATCAATTGTGAAACAGCTGTCAGCTGCATGTCTCCATAGCCTTGATACGTGCCCCTGAAGAAAGCAGAAAGCGGAATGAACAAAAACAGGACTGAAAGCACCCGTATTGGCAAGCTTAGTTCGTCATCTCCCATCAAGCGTGCGATAAAGGGGGCTGTAAGGAACAGCATCAAAAATGTTACAATGCCTAACAAAAAGGATGTCCAAAAAGAAGTTTTTATAAGATGGTCCTTGTTATTTTTTTCGGAGGCAATCATTTTCGATAATGCCATGGGATATCCGGTAAAAGCAATTGCAGCTGCAATTGCATAAAATGGATAAGCCTGCTGAAATACATAAAAACCGAAATCACCTGTCATATTCTGATAGGGAATTCGGTATATGGCACTCAATAATTTTACGACAAGGGCTGCTGCGGTCAGCAGTAAAGCACCTTCCCACACAGAAGTTTTCTTTGGGTTCATGTGATACCTCAATATTTCTTATGGTGTATCCATCTAATTATTTCCCAGGACGACACATATCGACACACCTATTTCTTTCTCGTTAATTCAACGTATTATACCATACATGAAATCGGGGCTGCCGGATTATATCATCAAAGAGAGACTCTTTTCTAAAAGATTGTAGCTAAGGGGTCATTTTTTATTTTCTTCTTTGACAAGTTGATTGTAGAGCAAGGTGCGAGACTCCTGGGGGAGAAGCGGGGCAGGTGAGACTCCTGATGGTGCTTGCACCAAGGATGCTCACCGCACGCCCCCCGGAAAGCGAGTATCCTGAAACGGAAATCAATAACTTTCAGGAACAACAAAATTTGCGAAAACTACCTAAAAAAAGAAAGAGCAAAAATCGCCCTTTCTTAATGCTCCATCTGTCTGGCTAGAAAACCAGCTGCAGTTTCAGCAAGTTTCTGCTCTAGTTCAGTAAGCTTTTTTCCTTCTTTCCCAATCATGACCACAGCACCGATTGGATCTCCGCCTGCAATAATTGGTGCGATAACATGGGATGTATTTTCTTTAATCCCGTCTATAAGCTCGGCATCCGCGCCATTGGATTCAACTAACGTCTTCCGGTCACTCATGGATGCTTCCACTACTTTGCCTATAGCTTTATTATGGTAGTCTTTCTTGGATCCGCCAGCTACCGCAATGTATGTATCACGGTCAGCAATTAATACAACATGTCCTGTACTGTCAGCAAGGCTTTCCGCGTATTCTTTCGCAAAATCACCTAGCTCGTTAATAGGAGAGTATTTTTTTAAGATAACTTCTCCATCTCTGTCTACAAAAATCTCAAGCGGATCTCCCTCACGAATACGCAATGTTCTGCGGATTTCTTTAGGAATAACAACGCGCCCAAGGTCATCAATGCGTCGAACGATACCAGTCGCTTTCATATAAATAAAGCCCTCTCTTTCGGATGATAGTTCACTGATGTAACAACAAAATGGTCCCTTCTTTTGAAGAATGTTCCATTCTCTAGATTTATTATTTGTTACATCTCTTGTTCTATTCATGATTAAGAGGGGTTAAGGGAAATTTATGGTGAATTTGTTGTCTTTTCTTTCCTAGCATGCTTTATCTCTTTTAGGAAAAGATCAATTTGTTTTAATAGCTCTAAGTCCTTAAGACGTTTACGTCCAATGGTGACTTTCATTAAATTATTTTGCATTCCGAGATTAACATGTCTTCCGATCTTGTTGGCGATCTCAAACATTTTTCCGCCATCAAGTGATGCTGTTGTTTTTTCTTGAAGAAGCATCGTAACCGTATCTTGTTTTTGTTCGATTGATTTAACGCCTTCTCTTTTTGCTCTCAATTTAATGCCGGCAACGAGCAGCAAGCATTCCACTTCAACAGGGTAATCGCCGAACCGGTCTACAAATTCCTCTTCTAGATCCGATATGTCTTTTAGTGCTTTGGCCGCACGAACATGTTTATACATTTCTATCTTTTGTTTCTCATCGGCAATGTAGCTCGTAGGGATGTAAGCATCCACTTCTAGGTTAAGCTCGACTTCTTCCTCCACTTCTTTCGGTTTTGTTCCTTTGCGTTCCTCTATTGCTTCTTCAAGCATTTGAGAGTACAGATCAAAACCTACAGAATCAATAAATCCATGCTGCTGAGCCCCGAGCAGGTTCCCTGCGCCTCGTATAGAAAGGTCTCGCATCGCAATCTTAAAGCCTGAACCAAGCTCTGTAAATTCTTTTATCGCCTGAAGACGTTTTTCCGCAACCTCTGTTAAGACTTTGTCGCGCTGGTACGTAAAATACGCATAAGCTACACGGTTGGAACGCCCAACACGTCCGCGAAGCTGGTAAAGCTGTGATAAGCCCATCTTGTCTGCATCATAGACGATGAGTGTGTTTACGTTTGGAATATCTACCCCGGTTTCAATGATCGTAGTCGAAACCAATACATCATAATTTCCTTCTAAAAATTCAAGCATGACGGTTTCTAGCTCGTTCTCAGACATTTGACCATGTGCATAGGCAACCCGGCAATCTGGGACGAGCATTGAAATTTGCTCAGCCATTCGTTCGATCGAATCCACGCGGTTATATAAGAAATAAACTTGTCCTCCGCGCCCCATCTCCCGCTCAATCGCTTCCCGAACGAGCGATCCGTTATAATCCATCACGTACGTTTGAACAGGGAAACGGTTTTCCGGTGGTGTCTCGATCACTGATAAGTCACGAACGCCAAGCATTGACATATGCAGTGTACGAGGAATAGGAGTGGCTGTTAACGTCAACACATCCACGTTTGATTTTAACGTTTTAATCTTCTCTTTATGCGTGACGCCAAATCGCTGCTCTTCATCGATGATCAGCAGTCCCAGATTTTTATACTGCACATCTTTAGAAAGCAGGCGATGCGTACCGATTGCAATGTCAACAGTTCCAGCTTTTAAACCTTTAATAACTTCATTTTGTTCCTTTTTTGAACGAAAACGGCTTAAGCTCCCGATCGTAATCGGAAACTCCGAGAATCGTTCCCGGAACGTCTCAAAATGCTGTTGGGCGAGTATGGTTGTCGGGACAAGAAAAGCCACTTGTTTTCCATCCATGATTGCTTTAAATGCGGCACGTATGGCCACTTCTGTTTTTCCGTATCCAACATCTCCACAGAGCAGTCTGTCCATTGGACGTATGCTTTCCATGTCTTTTTTAATCTCATCGATCGTACGAAGCTGATCTTCGGTTTCCTGATAAGGAAAACTGCTCTCAAACTCACTTTGTTCAGCACCATCTTCAGCAAATGCGTATCCTCTGCTTGCCTCACGTTCGGCATAAAGCTTTATCAAGTCATCTGCAATATCTTGAACAGAAGATTTAACTTTGTTTTTAACCTTTTTCCAGTCACTTCCGCCCAATGAATAAATCTTCGGTTCTTTACCTTCCGAGCCTACATACTTTTGAACTTGATCGATCTGCTCTACAGGTACATAGAGCTTGTCGTTGCCGGAATATTTGATGTGCAGATAATCTTTATGAACACCTTTAATCTCTAGCGTTTCAATACCTAAATATTTTCCGATCCCATGGTTAACATGAACGACATAGTCGCCTACCTTTAGCTCTGAGTAGCTCTTTATTCGTTCTGCATTTGTCATCCGCTGCTTTCTTGCCGGGCGTTTCGCTTTTTTCGTAAATACTTCCTCTTCTGTTATCACAACTAGCTTTTGTTTGGCCGATTCGAATCCGCTAGCTAGGTCTCCAATCATAATCTGGCTCGTTTTTGGACGAACCTCTTTTTTCTCATCTATTAATCCGGCATCCATCTCGTAATCAGCGAGAACTCTTTCAAGCCGGTTTGCACGTTCTTTATTTAACGCAACAAAAACAATCGCAAAACCAAGCTTTTTCCACCGATCCATCTCACCTTTTAAGACATTCATCTGACCGTGGAAGTTCTGCATGCTCTTGCATTCTACATTCAATATGTTCTGTGGCTGTGTATGCGGGATATGTCTTAAAAACAAAGATAAATAAATAATGGGAAACTTTTTCTTATCGCCAAGGAGCGCATTGGTGTCTGGTGATAACTCCAGGTCTTGTACGAGCTCTCCATGCTCCAGCAATGCCGTTTGCCACTCTGCTTCTTCATTATCAAGCTGCTGACTCGTTTCTTGAATACGTCCGATTTCGTCCATGATAATTAAACAATCTGAAGAAACATACTGCAAAATACTTCCCGGTTTCTCATAAAAAAGCGAAGCGTATTTATACATGCTCTGAAATTTCTGGTGTTCTCGCAAACGTCCTGTTTCATAGCTAATATTTTCAACAAGCAATTCTTTTAGGGAATCATCTTTTATATGCTTTAACGTGGATGCAAGTTTTTCGTCAATTCTATCGGCAGCCTTTTCATAATGCTCCTGAAATAATATGAGTTCCTCAGCCGGAGCAATTGAGATCTCTTGTACTTTATCCTTTGACCGCTGAGTTTCTGCTTCAAAGTAGCGGATAGAATCCACTTCAGTATCAAAAAGCTCAATCCGGACCGGATTTTTTAACGTTAAAGGGTAGATATCAATGATTCCACCCCGAACACTGAATTCACCGGGTGTTTGTACCATTGAAGTTCTTTCATAACCCATTGCTACTAATTTGTTTAATATTCGCTCAGGTTCAATTTCCTCTCCCATGCGGAAAGACAGGCCTGCTTCTCTCCAAGTATCAATGGGAGGCAAGTACCTTCTAAGTCCTGCTATAGGTGTGATGATGACTCCTTTTGAAGCGGCGCTTAAATAGTTTAATGCTTCAATTCGCTGACTTTTAAGCTCTGGACTGGAAATCGCCATCTCCGAAGAAATAAGATCATTGACGGGATACAAATAAACCTCATCTTCAGATAGAAGAGAAGTTAGATCTTCATATAGTTTCTGGGCTTGAAATAAGTTATGTGTGATGACTAATTGTGGCTTTCCTGTGTTTTCATAAAGACTGCTGATAAGCATCGTCCGTGCAGAACCCGAAAGTCCCGCTACAAGCTGTTCTTTTAATCCAGCACGTATGCCATCTACAATGGAGTCAAAATCTTCTCCCTGACTAAAATACTTCTTCAATCCTAACAAAGCGTTCTCCCCCTCTCACGCGCGCTAATCTCGCATTCTATATCGTTGTGAAATAATAAACAGAAAAAGGCTTTGGCCCTAATGAAGTAAGGCCAAAGCAACACCTTATTGAATAAAAGATTTCAGTGTATGAAATTCAGGATAGCGTTCTAATGTGTCCTGACAATCTTCACAAGTGGTCGTTACATCTATATCTCCATTCTCTTTATAGGAGAGTAATTCCTGCCGTTCTTCTGCATTTAACGCTTCAAATCCAAGGCTGGATGCATTTACAGAATGATGATCTATAGTGCCAACATGTGTTTTGCAATGCCTGCACCGGTAATGAATAGCCATGTACGGTCCCCTTTCGGTTAGCATTATACTAACCATTATGAGCGGAACATGTGTAATCTATTCTTTACCCGTTAAACTTATTCATTACTTTATCAAATGAAGTCTCCATAAAGGCTTCACTTGCTTTTACAGCTCTTTCTATACCATGTTCTACATCAATCTGTTCTTCTTTTGAAAAACGGTTAAGTACAAAATCGGGAACAGGCTGACCGTTCGTTGGACGCCCTATGCCGAAACGGATACGTTTAAACTCCTGAGTACCGAGATGAGCGATCATGGATTTTATCCCGTTGTGTCCGCCAGCACTGCCTTTTGTTCGCAGTCTTAACTTTCCGGGTAAAGTATCAAGATCATCATATACCACTAAAATATCTTCAACCGGGATCTGAAAATAATCCATAAAAGGACCTATACATTCACCTGATAAGTTCATATAAGTTAATGGCTTTAAAATGAATATCTTCTCGCCTTCTGCAATTCCTGTTCCGTATAACCCTTTAAATTTCGTTTTCTGCATCGGTATGTTCAGGGATTCGGAAAGCTTATCGATGACTTCAAACCCTATATTATGCCGGGTTCCATCAAATCTAGATCCAGGGTTCCCGAGTCCAATAAACAATTTCACTTTTCGTTCACCTAACCTTCAACTAGTCATACACCCAATTATACATGAATTCTTCTAAACAGAATAAAAACGCAGCACACTGCTGCGTTTTATATTTACTCTATTCGTCTTACTTTTCTTCTTCCTGACTGTCTTGTGTTACAGATTCTGAAGACTCAGGTGCGTCTCCAGCCTCATCCGCTTCTTCTGTTTCCTCGTCCGTCTCTTCATCTTGAATCTTCGGAGGTGTAACACTTGCGATGACTTCATCTTCTTCATGAAGAATCTCGTAATTTTTCCCTGTCGGCAGATCCTTCACTGTTAAAGAATCACCAATTTCCAATGCGTCTACAGAGGCTTCAAGCTGTTCTGGGAAATCAGCAGGTAACGCTTTAACAGAAACTGTAGCGAGTACACGCTGCAAAATACCGCCTTCTTTTACACCTGCAGATTCACCAGTAAGAACAACCGGTACATCGGCTTCTGTTTCTTTATTTAAGTCAATCGCTATAAAATCAATATGTGTAACAGCGTTCTTTAATGGATGAACTTGCATTTCCTGTACCATTACAGAATAATCTTTTCCATCCACTTTTAGTTTAAGGACTCCATTTTTGCCTACTTCTCTGTAAGCTTTAATAAATTCAGGTTCATCCACAGATAGAGCAACAGACTTGGTTCCGTATCCGTATAGGTTTGCAGGAACATGTCCTTTACTTCTTAACTCCGTCAGCATGGAACGTTTGTCCGTATTGCGTTTTTCGACTGTTAGATTCGTTGCCATATATAGAGATCCACCTTTCCTATTTCGAGTCTCTTTAAAGGATTACCCGAAGTGAAAGATTTTAAAACGCGAAGTTAAAAATCTCCTGGCAAAGTTTTTAATCAAACAGTTTTGAAACAGAAAGCTGTTCATGTACGCGAATAATCGCTTCGCCTAACAATGGGGCTACAGAAAGCTGTGTTACTTTATCGATCTTCTTTTCTTCAGGTAGAACGATCGTATTTGTTACAACGAGTTCTTTAATTTGAGAGTTTTGGATGCGATCCATAGCTGGTCCCGAAAGAACAGGATGTGTACAACATGCATAAACTTCTTTAGCGCCGTTTTCAACAAGTGCATTAGCAGCTAGTGTTATTGTTCCTGCTGTGTCAATAATATCGTCGATTAATATCGCTGTCTTCCCTTCAATATTACCTACAATGTTCATCACTTCAGAAACATTCGGACGTGGACGTCGCTTATCGATGATCGCAATTGGCGCCTTTAAACGATCTGCCATTTTACGAGCTCTCGTAACTCCGCCATGATCAGGTGAAACGATTACGATGTCATCGAGATTTTTATTGTCAAAATAATTGGCTAAGATCGGCACGCCTAATAGCTGGTCTACTGGGATATCAAAAAAGCCTTGAATTTGAGTGGCATGTAGATCAATGGCAATAACACGCGTTGCTCCTGCTGTTTCAAGCAAGTTTGCAACGAGTTTAGCTGTAATCGGTTCACGAGCACGCGCTTTACGATCTTGGCGAGCATAACCGTAATAAGGAATAACGACATTAATTGTTTTTGCAGACGCACGCTTCAGTGCATCGATCATGATTAATAGCTCCATTAAATGTTGGTTTACAGGGTCACTCGTAGATTGAATAACATAAACCTCACATCCGCGGATACTTTCTTCTATATTGATTTGAATTTCTCCGTCACTGAATTCTGTTACAGAGCTTTCCCCAAGTTCAATACCAATGTGCTGTGCAATTTCTTTCGACAATTCCTTATTTGAATTTAACGTGAAAACCTTTAACGTAGGATCTACATACGTACTCATTGATGGCTTCATCCTTCCCCACTCTTAATATTTATTGGTTTTGTTTTTCATTAAGTTTTTGAACATAGTTTTCTTTTACCGTTTGACGAGACCTTGCAATAGACAGCGATTCAGCTGGCACATCGTTCGTTATGGTAGAACCAGCAGCGACATAAGCGTTCTTTCCGACTGTAACAGGAGCGATCAAGTTGGAATTGCATCCTATAAATGCCCCATCTTCTACCTTCGTGAGAAATTTATTCTTCCCATCATAATTGACGGTTATGGATCCACAGCCCAGATTTACATCTTTGCCGATTTCAGCATCACCGATATAACTAAGATGAGAGGCTTTGCTTCCCGTACTCATAACGGATTTTTTTACTTCTACAAAGTTCCCAATCTTTACTTTATCCTCAAGCACAGACTTTGGACGAATGTGAGAGAATGGACCAATATTTGTTTCTGTACCTACTTCACTATCGTGAATCACGGATTGGCGAATGGTATTCCCGTTTCCGATCACACTATCTTTTATTTCAGTTTGTGGTCCGATTACATTTTCTTCGCCGATTTTCGTCTTCCCTAAAATAACAGTGCCTGGATAAATAACCGTGTCACTGCCAATTTCAGCATCGTCGGAAATGTACGTTTGTTCAGAATCGATTAGTGTCACACCATTTCTCATGTGGCGCTCATTGATGCGTTTTTTCATGAAGCTCTCAGCTTGAGATAATGCCACACGGTCGTTCACCCCTAATGTCTCATTAAAATCTGGAGTTTGATACGCGGCTACAACCTGCCCTGCGTTTTTCAAAATCTCGATCACGTCAGGCAAGTAGTATTCCCCTTGAACGTTATCGTTGTTTACTTGCTTAAGTGCTTCAAACAACGCTTTATTATCAAAACAATACGTTCCTGTATTTATTTCCTTCACTTTTCGTTGCTCTTCTGTAGCGTCTTTATGCTCAACGTTTCGCTCAACCGTTCCTTCACTATTGCGAATAATACGTCCATAGCCTGTTGGATCTTCCGGTTTTGCAGTAAGAATAGTAGCCTTAGCATCAAGAGAAACATGTTCGGCAATCAGTTTTTCCATTGTTCCAGAAGTAATAAGCGGAGTATCACCACATACTACAAGCGTGATTCCTTCTTTATCTGCTAATACTCTCTCGGCTTGCATAACAGCATGTGCTGTTCCAAGCTGCTCTTCTTGTAGAACATATTCGATATGGTCACCTAACTGGTCTTGAACCTTTTCTGCTCCATGACCGACAACCGCAACCATCTGCTTCATTTGAAGTGAGCTGATCTGGTCAACTACATGTTGAACCATCGGCTTACCGCAAACAGGATGTAATACTTTATATAATCTGGATTTCATCCTTGTTCCCTGACCCGCAGCAAGAATGACCGCATAGCGATTTGTCATAGTGAACCTCCATCCATTTTCCTAATTCTTAATATACCATTACGAATATATCTTAAACGAGTGGTCATTTCAAGAAGTGACGCGGGATTGTCAATGGTTTGATACAAAGTTGAGTAAATTTCAGATGATATCGGGTAAATTTGTGATAAAAATAGGCAATAAAAAAGAACCTAATCATTTTTGACCAGGCTCTTGATTCTTATTAGGATATTAAGAAGCTCCTGCTTCTTCTAAAGCAGACTCCATTTCTCCCATACGGTGATATTCTGTTAATACCGCATTTTGAATCTTTTCTCGAGTACTTGAAGTAATCGGATGTGCGATATCTCGGAACTCCCCATCTGGTGTTCGTTTGCTTGGCATAGCTACGAACATTCCATTATTGCCATCAATTACTCGAATATCATGAATAACAAATTCATGATCGATTGTAATGGAGGCAATCGCTTTCATACGGCCTTCTGTATTTACACGGCGTAATCTTACGTCAGTCACTTCCATTCACAAACACCACCTTTTTCCAATAATAAGAACGTAATACTACAATTCTTCAACATTTTACAAAATCCTTCTTTGAAAAATAAAAATTTTTAAAAAATTTGTTAACCCGCACTGCATCAACGTTTAAATCGCATATTTTTTTAGAGATTCAATGAGAAAAGTCTTGAAAATTTTATGGTGTGAGTAATTCGGCTTAGATATTTTGTCGCATGTTCGTCTTTATTGTCAATTTGAAACATTCACGGTGTTATTATTGTGGACAAAAAAAGCCCCCTATTGGGAGCTTAACTAGTAAGTGCAATAACTTCGATCTCTACTTTAGCGTCTTTAGGCAGTCGGGCTACTTCTACACATGATCTTGCTGGCTTGTGATCAGCAAAGTATTGGGCGTACACCTCGTTAATATCAGCAAATTCATTCATGTCTTTTATAAAAACGGTTGCCTTGATCACTTGATCAAGCGAGGAGCCGGCTTCTTGAAGAACTGCCTGTAGATTGCGAAAAACTTGATGTGTCTGATCTTTAACATCTCCGTCAATCATAACCCCGTCTTTTGTAAGCGGGATTTGCCCTGAACTGAAAAATAATTGGTTCGATACAATACCTTGTGAATACGGTCCGATCGCTGCCGGTGCTTCTATAGTATGGATTTTTTTCATTATGCATTTCTCCCATCTAGAGAATAATTACCTTTTTCTACTTCAATCCGGTTTTCTTTTTCATTAACTTGAGAAAGACGTGCAATTGAAACATAGTCGTCAACTAGACGTTCTGAAACTTCTTGCGCTTCAACGAGTACACCTATTCCTTCAATATGTGCTTGAAACTCATCGATTAAGCTGATCATACCTTTAATCGTTCCGCCTGCCTTCATAAAATCATCGATTATGAGGACACGTGAACCCTGCTTTATACTTCTTCTGGCAAGCGCCATCGTTTGGATGCGCTTCGTAGATCCAGATACATAATTGATGCTTACTGTGGAGCCTTCTGTTACCCTGCTGTTGCTTCTTACCACGACAACAGGAACATTTAAGTGGGTAGCTACAGCATAAGCCAGCGGTATCCCTTTCGTTGCGATCGTCATCACCACATCAATTTTACGTGACGAAAATACAGAGGCAAACAACCGGCCAATCATATTAACGAGCCTTGGATTGCCGATTACATCTGTAACGTACAAATAACCTCCTGGTAATATACGGCTAGGATCTTCGAGCAATTGAACAAGTTCGTTAACCGTCGCTTCCGCTTCTGCATGATCAATACCAGGGATATATTTAACACCGCCTGCAGCACCTGGAACGGTTTGAACTTGTCCTAAACCGTGCTGTTCAAAATGTTCTTTAATGATAGCAAGATCCTCACTAATAGAGGATTTAGCTGATTCATAGCGGTCTACAAAATAAGATAAAGGAATGAGCTGATGGGGATGATGAAGTAGGTAGGCTGTTAAATCCACCATTCTTCCGCTTCTTTTTAATTTCATAATTTCCTCCAAAACCGAATGTTTGAAGATAATATACCATTTTTATACGGATTTTATCAATCATTCCCCTATTAAACGAACAGCATAAACTTCATGACAAAAGCCTCTTAGTCCATTGTATACTCGGTGAAGTCTTGATTCATGCTGGAATAGCCCAAACACTGTCGGTCCGCTTCCGCTCATCAAAACAGCATCAGCGCCGAGCTTCATCATTTGCTCCTTAATGTGCCTTACTTCTGGGTACATTTCAAGCGTGACCGATTCCAATACATTTCCTAACAGCTTGCATATCTGGTCATAATCCTTATCTTCAATCGCTTTAACCATCCCATTTACGTCAGGGTGATCAATACCTTTAAGTTTTAGATTGCGGTATACTTCACCTGTCGAAACTCCGATCGGCGGTTTTGCTAATAAGACCCAGCAAGGAGGAGGTGATGAGATGTGCTGAATTTTTTCTCCTCGTCCAGTAGCAAGTGCAGTACCGCCATATACACAAAACGATACGTCAGAGCCAATCTTTGCCCCAAGTTCTGCTAACTCATCAAGTGACAACCCTAAGTTCCAAAGCTGGTTAAGACCTTTTAGAGTTGCAGCTGCATCGCTGCTCCCACCTGCTAATCCTGCAGCTACGGGTATGTGTTTTGAAATATGTATAAATACCCCTTGCTTAATACCGAACATCTTCTTAAGAAGCAATGCTGCCTGATAAGCCAGATTCCGCTCATCTAAAGGGACGAAGCCACCAGAACTCTCGATTTTAATCTCATTAGTTTCTAATAAAGTCAGTTCGATCCGATCAGCAAGATCAACCGTGGTCATGACCATGGCTACTTCGTGAAACCCATCCTCTCTTTTCTTCAAAGCATCTAGAGAAAGGTTTATTTTTGCTGGAGCTTTAATGGATACTTTATTATTAATCATCATTATCCCTGCCTAAAAATCTTTCACAATTTTGATATTTTTAATAGTAACACAGTTATACGTATTGTATGTAGATAAAATGAATAGTCGAAAACCGGAAACGTAAGCGTCTCCGGCTTCATAATATCGCATATTCACTTCTTTGTTTTATTTAAACCTTGCTCGGCTATTTCGAGTGCGCGTTTCACCATATTGCCTGCATCCTTGGAACTGATTCCGCCCCATCCTTCGCGTTGAACTTTATCATAAAAACCAAGCTCTTTAGCAATCTCGGTCTTTAAGGCCTCTGACATCATTCCTTGTTTGTTTTGCGCCATAATAAAAGACCCCTTTCATATGCGATACATATTAGTATCTCCAAAATAGGGTCTTTCATTTCTAACTTTCCATTATGTATATGTTTAGATGCTGATACACGAAGAGAATAGGTAAAAAAAATAGCAGTAAAGAATTCTTACTGCCCGATTGCTGCTTGTGTATCTTCTAAGAATGTAAGTTCTACTGTTTCTGTGAGTACATCCGCGTAACTATAAGAAACACGTTCAAAAGCGTTGGTGTCCTGATCTAATTTGATAATAAAAACCGCAGGGTATGTTTCTTCCAGTGTTCCTAGTCGTTCGATCGTTTTGCGTCGACCGCCATTCGCACGTAAAGAAAGTCTTCTACCCACGTTGGACTCTAAAGAGCGTCTAATGTCCACAATTGTTTTACCCATTTTAGGCTCCACCTCACTTAGACAAATTATAACACAAATCGTGTTTTTTTGTCAAATTAAAATTTTCATTATAGCAACTAAAGCATTTTCATGTCAATGACCAAATATCCTTTTTTTGCTTTTTTAGTATGTGTTTTTTTTCGACAATTATGTGCAGAATGAATAATTTTTAATTTTCTACTCTTACTTTTTGTCCATTTCCATTGTAATTTAAAGAAAATGCTCTTTAAAAAAGCAATACGGATTACACAACAATCCAAACAAATAAAATGAAAAACTCCGGTAATCCGGAGCTCTTGATTATGGTTTCGTTTTAATTGGCATTCCTGTTCGCAGAAACCCTTTAGTCTCTACTCCACCTAGTCCTTCTTTACCAGTGAGCGTGTTTCTTAATACGTCCATAACATTTACACGGTCCATAAATGAAGTCAAACTAATTTTTGAAACGATGTACACCGGATCAAGAGCGTGTATGTTAATTCGTGCAGGTGAGCTTGCAAAGTTCGATCCAACTTTGATTAATGATTCGAAATGAGACTGACATGCTCCAGCAAAAATCATTAAATGATCCAAATGTGTATATTTTCTTCTAACTTCACGAACAGTTCTTATGAAGTATTTTGTATGCCGGTATGCATTTACATCCGAATGATCACCTTTAGACTTCATATAAGCATCATGACCGGTAATGACGAGAATATCCGGTCTAACTTCATCAACCAATGCTGGAACCTTCTCTGGCATGTCTGTCTCTTTCATATGAATACCATATACAGGAACACCTAGTTTTTTATATAGCTCTAGGCATTTATTTAAATAAAGGGGATCGCCATCTACATGCAATACTCTTCCGGGTAACTCAAAATAGGATTGATCATACTGATACCCGTTCGTGGAAAGGTACTCCCGTTTTTGTCTTAACAAATAATAATCTTGTCTGAATAATTTAAAAGAAGATTCTTCCTTCTCCTTTACAACTTGACGATGTTCAGACACTTGTTTATCGTCCACAACAAATAAATCCTCCACTGGAGCATCTGCCCACAATCTAAGCTCTTCACCAGCGAGTTCCGCAATCGTCCTGTCTTCACTAAAACCCACAATTCGAAAAAGCAAATCCCTTTTGTAAGAGTCTCTTGTTACAATTGATCCGATTTCTAGTTTCATTTTACTCCCCCTATTTGGAGTAACTAGCTCCCACCATTCCTTTTATAAGAGTATGAGAACATAGGGGGAAAAATGAGGTTTATTTTACAAGAGGTAAAAGTGCATCTGCCAATTTACCGAATTCTTCTATCGTTAAAGTTTCTCCTCGTCGTTTTGGATCGATGCCTATTTCATCCAAAATCGATTGCAGCTCTTCTTTCTTCTCTTTGGAAACAAGCTGACTCGTCAGATTGTTCCATAATGTCTTCCTTCTTTGAGCAAAGGAAGATCGTACAACGTCAAAAAAGAAGGCTTCATCCTTAACAATTACAGCAGGCTCTTTGCGAATCGTCAGTTTAATAACCGATGAATCTACATTCGGAGCTGGAACAAAAACCGTTTTAGGGACTTTGATCATCGTTTCAGCTGTTGCATAATATTGAATGGCAATAGAAAGAGAATTATAATCCTTTGTGCCAGGAGAGGCTGCTAAACGGTCTGCTACCTCTTTTTGAATCATACAAACAATACCCCGTATCGGAAGTTTATCTTGAAGGAGCTTCATGATTATGGGTGTAGTCACGTAATAAGGCAGGTTTGCCACTACCATTAAGTCTTGTCCTTCTTCAAAGTGTTCATTTATCACTTGATGGATGTCTGCCTTTAAAATGTCGGAATGAATGACTTCGACATGCGGATAAGGGGCTAATGTTTCCTCTAGAATAGGTAAAAGGCGCTGATCAATTTCGAACGCGACCGCTTTTTTTGAAGCCCTTGCTATAAACTCGGTTAGTGCACCGATACCAGGACCGATCTCAATTACTCCCGAAGTCTCCGTTAAATCGGCTGCGTTCACGATATTATTTAATATGTTGCGGTCAATTAAAAAGTTTTGACCTAAGCTTTTCTTAAATGTAAAACCATGCTTTTCAAGTATGGCTTTTGTTGATTGGGGAGTTGAAATATCTTTTCTCATACCCTTCTAATCCTCCTCATTTCTATAAAGCACCTCTAGAGCTTGCTGAAATTCTGCTTGAGTTACGCGAAACATATTCAGACGTTTGTATAATTGCTTAGCATTCATATAGCCTAAACGCAGCTCTGCCCCAAGCATCTCACGCCTTCTTTTCGAACCAGCGCCACCTGTCAAGCCGGCTGCTATGAGATCTTCCCAAGAAATCAACTCAGATTCAGGCTCCATCATCTCTTCTCTGACATGTGAAAGAGCTTCTACAATAGCCTCATTAGAAGCGTGTTCAACACCTACTCCTTTGTCACCCTTAGCAATTGCATCTTGTTTTGCTAAGTAGGCGTGCTTACACCCTGGAACATACTCTGAGATGATTTGCCTAATTCTTTTTCCAGGAAAATCAGGATCTGTAAAAACAATGATTCCTCGAATCTCGTGAGCTCTTTTTATACGATTTAAGGTATCTATACTAATTTCTGAGCCATTTGTTTCTATTGTATCTGCATCAACTGATCGCTTAATTGCGAGCGTATCACATTTTCCTTCAACAATAATAAATTCTTTAATTTTTTTCATGATTTCCTCCAAAACGGTGAAACCTTTTTAGGTCTTAGAACGTCTAATTATTTGAACGAAAAAACATCTTTTACTAGTATACCCCAGGCGTCAAGAAAGTCTAGGTTAACAAAAATAAGGGATTCGTTACTCATCAAAAAAAGCACAGGGATTTTCCCCGTGCTCTCTTAAGACTTTCATTCATTACTTAATTAATAATACGGATTTTAACTGTTTTTCTTCCCCAAGACTCTGCACGTGATTGAGAAGAAAAGAACACGTCTATCTTATTACCCTTTATCGCTCCTCCAGTATCTGAAGCAATGGCATATCCATACCCTTCAACATATACTTTTGAGCCCAACGGAATAACATTTGGATCGACTGCAATTACTTTCGCGTTCGGATTTGCTTTTAAGTTATACCCTGAAGCAGTAATACCCGAACAGCCTTTACAGTTTGCCGTATAAGCTGTACTTGTTACATATATCTCTCTGCCGCCTGAATTGCTGGATGCTTTGCTACGTGATACAACCGGCGGAGGCTGTACTTTTGTTCCTATAGCCACGATTTTATCTGTGCTGTCTGATAACGTTTTTTCGCCTAGCAATTTTCTAGAAACTTCTTTTCCATTTTCCATAACGACTTCATAGCGCTTTTGAAGTTTGCCATTTTTGCCATCTTGCACGACACGCTCTTTGCCTTTCGTTAATCCGCTGTCTTTACGATTAACGGTAGCAAACGGTGTTTCTTCTTCCACTACATCGGTGACCTTTTCTACTCTGATGACTTCTACCTGCGTCTTACTTGTGATTTTTTCTGTTTTAGCAGGAGATACTCGGTCTATTTCACCTAATGATACCTTTTGTTGCTTCAAAAGGTCAGCGACGGTAGTCGAAGTGGTCCATACTTGTTGGGCTTTCCCGCCGACAACAAGCTTAACCGGAAATGCTGAATCAATGTTGATTTTTGTCTCATCTTCAACTTCAGCTGTCAGACTTGGCTTAATAACATCATGTTCCTTTAGCGTCAAACGTTGTTCTTTAATGACTTGCTCAACTGTTTTCGCTGTAGTCCATACCGTTTTGTCTTTTCCGTCTACAGAAAGGACGATTTTCTTCGCTTCAAGATAATCAACCTTCATATTATCCGTTACCTTTGCATTTAGCCCAGGTTTTACTAGATCATGCTGGTTGGGTTCTATGTTATGTTCGCTTAGAAGTTCTCTTACAGTATCTGCATGTGTCTTAACTTGCCTGTTCTTTCCGTCAAGCATTAGTGTTACTTCCGCTTTCGTAGTTTCATAACCTACGAATCCAGTAGTTACCGCCAAAACGAGAAGAGCGGCTATAGAAAGATAAAGTTTCTTTCTAGTAAAACTCGAGAACAAAGCTGTAATATTTTTATACATCTGTTTTCCTCCCCTACAAGGACTGCATTATAAATATCTTTTTTCTCTCTGTCAAATACCCCTCCTTTTCGTCATTAATTGACCCAAGCATAATTATGACCGGATAAGAAGGAAAAAGGGAAGAAAAAACGTTTGACAAATTTCCTGTCCCTTTTGTCATTTTTTGAAAGCTTAACGAGATATTCTTCATGCTTTGCTATTTTCCGACAGCATATCCTAACGGTCTATGCTAAAAATTTGAAAAGCATTGTCGGAAGTTTTTTTTATGATGTCTTCAAGTGGAAGAGCTTTTATTTCTGAAAGTGATTCAGCTACATATTTTACATAAGACGGTTCATTTCTTTTGCCTCTTAGTGGATGAGGGCTTAAATAAGGACAGTCCGTTTCTATCAATAGACGATCCATCGGAATTTCTTTAGCAACTTCCTTAACCTTTTTGGCATTCTTAAATGTTACAGGTCCACCAAAGCTTATGTAAAAATTCATGTCCATACATTGTCGGGCAACTTCTATACTGCCACTATAGCAGTGCATAATCCCGCCAACCTCATGGGCGTTTTCTTCCTTCAATATGTTTACAACATCTTGTGTTGCTTCCCTGTTATGAATAACGATAGGCAGCTTCACTTTTTTCGCTAGTCGTATCTGACGTCTGAATACTTCTTTTTGAACATCTGCCGGCGATTTGTCCCAATGATAATCAAGTCCCATTTCTCCTAAAGCAACAACCTTAGGATGTGCTGCAAGCTCCTCGATCCAGTCCAAATCTTCATCCGTCATATCGATTGCATCTACCGGATGCCAACCTACGCAAGCATAGATAAAGTCATACTCTTCAGCAAGTTTCATTGCTCCTGTTATGGTTTCACGGTCAAAACCAACGACAACAATGTGTGTAACACCTTCATCTAAAGCTCGCTGAATGACCGCTTGGCGATCTTCTTCAAACTGTGTTGCATTTAAATGTGCATGTGTATCAAACATAATGGACATTCCTTTCAACTTTACAAATCTTATCACATTTTCCATTCATTCGGGTAACAGTAGCATTACAATATAATTACATTGTAGGTATTAAGACCTACTTTTTATCAGTTATATCTAGCTGTTTTTCTGTCTTAGGCACTAAAAAAGCAGGGATATACTCCCCGCTTTCGTTTATTTATTTTACTTTTGACCCATTTGGAAGTGACGGATCTACCGTTGCTAATGTTAACTGGCCATCAGTGGATCCTGCTAAAATCATACCTTCTGAAAGCTCTCCGCGTAATTTCACTGGTTTTAAGTTCGTTACACAAATTACTTTCTGGCCCACAAGGTCGTCAGGCTTATAATGCTGTGCAATGCCCGAAACGACTTGGCGCTTTTCATATCCTAGGTCTAATTGAAGCTTTAATAATTTATCTGCTTTTTTAACAGGTTCCGCGGCAATAACAGTTGCAACTCGCAGATCAACCTTCATAAAGTCATCGATTGATATCTCTGGCTTTTCATCAGGAGGCTGAACTTCTTTATTAGGTTCTGGTTTTGGTTCTTCTCTTGGTAAAGCAGTTGCACCCATAGATTCTTTTATAAATTGAACTTCAACTTCTGTCTCGAGTCGAGGGAATATTGGATCGCCCTTTGTTACTTCCGTTTGAGAAGGGATCACACCAAATTCCTTTAATGATTCCCAGTTCGTTACATTCAAATCTGATAAACCGAGCTGGTTCCAGATTTTTGCTGGCGTTTCCGTCATAAACGGCTGAATCAATACAGATACGATACGAATAGATTCTGCAAGATGATACATGACACTTGCTAATTCACCCTGTTTTGCTTCGTCTTTTGCAAGTACCCATGGTTGAGTTTCGTCTATATACTTATTGGTTCGGCTTACCAGCTGCCAAATCGTTGAAAGTGCAATTGAAAACTCTAGATTTTCCATCGCCTCTTCTGTTTTTCTTACGGTCTCCATCGCAAAATCCTCAAGTGTACCGTCGAATTCAGTAATGCGGCCTTCATAGGAAGGAATCTTTCCATCAAAATATTTACCAATCATCGCAATTGTACGATTTAACAGGTTTCCTAAATCATTAGCCAAATCCGCATTCACTCTATCTACAAAGCTTTCAGGTGTAAACACCCCATCAGATCCAAACGGTACTTCACGAAGCAAATAGTAACGGAGAGGATCTAAACCGTATCGATCAATTAACACATTTGGATCAACTACGTTTCCTTTAGATTTCGACATTTTTCCGTCTTTCATTAACAGCCATCCATGTGCAATAACTTGCTTTGGTAACGGAAGTCCTAGCGCCATCAGCATAATCGGCCAGTAAATCGTGTGGAAACGAACGATTTCTTTACTCATTAGATGTACATCTGCGGGCCAATATCTCTTATATTTTTCGTCGTTTTCACTGCCGTACCCGAGTGCCGTTATATAGTTAGAAAGAGCATCAATCCATACATAGATTACATGCTTCGGATTTCCCGGCACCTTTACTCCCCAATCAAATGAAGTTCGAGAAACTGCAAGATCCTCTAAACCTGGCTTAATAAAATTGTTGATCATCTCACGCTTGCGCGATTCAGGATAAATAAAAGAAGGATTATTTTCATAGTAAGCCAATAAACGATCAGCATATTTGCTCATCCGGAAAAAATAGCTCTCTTCTTTCACTTTCTTTACTTCGCGTCCGCAGTCTGGACATTTTCCATCTTCAAGCTGCCGTTCGGTAAAGAAGGATTCACAATCTGTACAATACCATCCCTCATATTCGCTTAAGTAGATATCATCTTGGTCAACCAGCTGCTGAAAAATCTGCTCGACAGCGATTTTATGTCTTTCATCTGTTGTCCGTATATAGTCATCATATGAGATGTCCATTTTCTTCCATAGCGCTTTAATATCATCAACGATTCCGTCAACATATTTTTGTGGGTGAAGCCCTTGTTCGTTCGCTTTCTTTTGAATCTTTTCCCCATGTTCATCAGATCCGGTCAAATACATAACGTCAAAACCTCTTAAACGTTTGTATCTCGCCATCGCATCTCCTGCTGTCGTAGTATACGCGTGGCCAATATGAAGCTTTCCGCTTGGATAATAAATCGGTGTTGTAATGTAAAATGTGGGTTTAGTCACTTATGCCGCCTCCTCAAAGTATACTCAAATAGGAAAAAAAGCCCCTCCATTTAGGGACTGTTTGTCTTTATTAATGATTGGAAAATAGAAATACATCTCTAAAAAATGTATCTTTTTTACAAAAACTATAAAAAACTGTTTGCACTAGGACATAAAAGTAAAAAAGTAAGCGAAACAATCTCTATGTAAATACTTTCATTATTCTCTTTTCTTCCTTCAAAATATACCTAATGCATCGAAAGTGTGTCAAGGTTAAGAAGCAAATGGAAGAAAAGAAAACATGGACAGTATTTTTTCATTGTTAGTTTTGTCGAAATTTGACGATAATTCTAACCTTGATTTCCAGTAATTTTCTTTCAACTTTTACACTTTTTTGAATTTTTTATGACAATATATGAATATTTTTTCCAATCCATGGTTTAAGAAGTATTACAAAATGGGTATAGACTAGAGAATTCAATTGGTAAAAGAAAATAAAATGTTTAAGTCAAAACTATTGACGACAATTGGAAATCTTGGTAAGATGTTCTCGTAGGATTTTGTCGAATTCTGACGATTTAAATAGATAGGGAAATCTTTTATATATTTTGGGAGGAGAGATTTTATTATGAAATCTACAGGAATTGTACGTAAGGTGGACGAACTAGGACGTGTCGTTATTCCGATAGAATTACGCCGTACTTTAGGAATTGCAGAAAAGGATGCTCTAGAAATCTACGTTGATGATGACCGCATCATTCTTAAAAAATACAAGCCAAACATGACTTGTGCAGTTACTGGGGAAGTTTCTGATGATAACTACACAGTTGCTGGCGGTAAAATCATTCTTAGCCGTGAAGGTGCTAAAGAAGTTATGGATGAACTTCAAAAGCAACTTCAAACATCAAAATAAATTAACCAACAAAGAGCCTTCTATTAGAAGGCTCTTTCTCTATTTGTCCTTATAGGCCATGGTATTCCTGATAAATCGTACGCTTTGGAACATTCCGATCGGTCGCTGCTAATTTAATTGCATCTTTCGGCTTTTCACCTTCATTTACATAATGATCCACATGATCGACAACTGATAAAGTTTCCCACCATTCAGCTGATGCTTCTTCTTCAAACTCTTTATTGCCGCTTCCTTCAACAACCAAACAGAATTCTCCTCGTATTTCAGCATCTTCCTTGTTCAGGAATTCCGATACCTCGTCTAATGTGCCGCGAATAATTTCTTCATATCTCTTCGTGAGTTCGCGAACAACAGCAATCTTTCGGTTTTCAAATATTTCATTCATCGCTTGCAACGTATCTTTTAAACGGTGAGGTGCTTCATAGAACAAAAGAGTCGACGGGAAACGTTTAAGTCTTTCTAATTCTGCCTTTTTGTCTTTCTTTCCTCTTGGCAAAAAGCCATAAAACGTAAACAAATCCGTGTTTAATCCTGATGCGACTAGTGCAGGCAATGCAGCATTCGCTCCTGGTAAAGGAATGACTGGTATCATTTCCTCTACACATTGGACGACAAGATCATATCCTGGATCTGATATCCCTGGCATCCCTGCATCTGTGACGAGCGCAATCTGTTTTCCCACTTTTAATGCTTCAATCAGCTTTATCCCGCTCTGCTGTTTGTTATGATCATGATAACTTGTTAAGGGAGCATTGATTTCAAAGTGGTTACACAATTTTTTAGTTTGCCGAGTATCTTCTGCTGCTATCAGGTCGGCTTCTTTTAACGTCCGAACAGCACGGAACGTCATATCTTCTAAATTGCCAATTGGTGTTGGAACAAGAAATAACGCTCCCGTCCTGCTGCCTTCATGGTAGCTCTTTTGCTGCCACATATGAAACACTTCCCTCTTTTATTATTCTTTCTTTTGCTGCTCTGTTCAATTTCTTAATCGCAAACTCTATACGCATTGCTTCTTGTTTGGATGAAAAATGCTGATGAAAAACAACCTTGAGGGGTCCTCTTCCTCTTGTGTATTTTGCGCCTTTTCCTTCCTCATGCATCCGCAATCGTTGAGTTAATTTATTCGTATAACCTGTATAGTACGTTCCGTCTTTGCATTCCAAAATATACACAACATGTTCATTATTGCTCACCATAGAACATCCTTTTCAAAGCAGCCGTGTATTCACCTTTATCATCATACACGGTCAGCGGTGGCAGGATATGCAAATCTGGCTTTCCATGTTTCATTCCTTCTATTAAAAGCATATTCGCTTCACTGCCTGACTTTGGATAGATCAATTGGAGCTTTTTAGGCTCCAGTTTATATTGCCGCATGAATGCTAATATCTCCATCAAACGATTAGGACGGTGTACCATTGCTACTTTTCCGCCTTGTTTAACAAGCTGACTGCTTACACGAATGACATCTTCCAACGAACAATGTATCTCATGACGGGCTATTGCTAAATGTTCATTTTGATTGTGATCTTCATCGTGTACGGAGGCGAAATAAGGCGGATTGCACGTTAATGCATCAAAGGTGCCATATCCATAATGAGCTGGAGCATCTTTGATGTCAGAGAGATCCATCTGGATTTGCTGAGACAAATCGTTTAATACGACACTTCTTTTTGCCATACTATGTAACCTTTCCTGTATTTCAACACCCGTAATGTGCGCTTTGGAGCGTTTACTCAACAATAAGGCAACGGCACCATTGCCGCTGCAAAGATCTATAATTTTTCCCTTTTGAATCGGAACCCATGCAAAACGGCTTAAGAGTACGGCATCTAAAGAAAACGAAAAGACAGACGGACTTTGAATAATTTTTAATTCTGGGTGTACTAAAAAGTCAATACGCTCATCTGGCAGGAGCTGGTTTTCCACAATAACTCCCCTTTCTTCTATATAAAAAGAAGCCTTCCCATTTGGAAAGGCGTTTATTTCTTATTTAAAAATGACAGACAAAACAAACAATCTCCTTCTGAACGTACACTGCCATAATGAAGGTTACAAATGTGGAACCCTTCCTGGTAGAGACGTGCCAGGTTATCATAGCCTTCTCCGATATCAGTAGGCTCTTTCTTCCCTTTAGAGACAGAAGATTTTTTAGAAGATGTGCGTTTTTCATCACGGTTCAGTTTGTTTCGTAAATGATCATTTTCCATCACAAGATGGTGGTTTTCTTCAATTAATGCAGCCAAATGGGTTTTAAAATCTTCTAGTTGCTGAGACAACTCAACGATTTGTTCCTCCATCTGTACTACGCGGGAAAATATAGTCTTCTTTTCCACGAATTCCACCTCTTTTACTCTGTGGCCTGACTGTATAATTCCTCTTTCTTACTTGCAAGCTCGTCCCATGTAAACTCAGTTGTTCTCTCCATTGAAGGAATATTAACTTGAATGAGCTTTTCAAGCAAGTTCAAGCCGACAACGCGACCAACACCATGAGGGGTCATGATTTCTTCACCAACATCAGGCATTTCTTCTTTTGCTTCTTCGTAATAGTCATTTTCGTATTTTAAACAGCACATCAAACGTCCGCATAAGCCAGAAATCTTTGCAGGGTTTAAGGAAAGATTCTGGTCTTTTGCCATTTTGATCGAAACCGGCTCAAAATCCCCTAAGAATGTTGAACAGCAGAGCATCCGGCCACATGGGCCAATCCCGCCTAGCATCTTCGCTTCATCTCTTACACCGATTTGTCTAAGTTCTATTCTTGTCCTAAAAATAGAAGCTAAGTCTTTAACGAGTTCACGAAAATCAATTCTTCCATCTGCTGTAAAATAAAAAATAATCTTGTTTCGGTCAAACGTATATTCAACATCGACCAGCTTCATGTCCAACTGGTGTTCAATGATTTTTTCTTCACAACTTTGAAACGCTTCCTTAGCGGCCGCTTTATTTTCATCTACAGACAAAATATCCTTCTGTGTCGCGAGCCTAACGACTTTTTTTAAAGGAAGAACCACATCATTCTCCCCGACTAGTTTCTTGTCGATAACTACCTTGCCATATTCTATTCCACGCGCTGTTTCCACAATAACAAACGCGTCTTTTTTCACTTCAAGGTCGCCGGGGTCGAAATAATATACTTTACCCGCTTTTTTGAAGCGGATTCCCACTACCTCATACAAGGTTTTATCCCTCCCGTAATCGTAAAACCAACTGCTCCATCACCATAAGGGGGCTGACGTTGCTCCTTAATCTAGCTTGAGCAGTCAGTATAGCTTGCAGAGCTTCTCCTGTTTTCCGTTCGGACGTTTGAAGCGCCTGCTGCTCTAAAGCTTGAAGCTGGTCGAAAAACACGACTTTTTCCGACATTGATAAATGTATAGATAAAAGATCCCGATACCAGATCAAAAGTAAGTTTAAAGCTAAACGCAACTGTTCTTTCTCTTTAAAAAAGCTAAGATACTGTTCTTGCAGAACAACAAGACAGTAATCTGGCCGCAGTCGCAGTTCCTCCGTCAATTGTATCACTTTGGCTCTTGCTTGTGCAAACCACTCTTCCCTACAAATTTCGAGCGCTTCTGCATAATCGGACGTAAGTGAAGAGGCCAATGCTGCGATTGGCTTCGGAATGTCTTGCTCTAGTAATTTCTGTAAGATCCCTTCTGGCGCAAGGGCTGCAAAAGAAAGTGTCTGCGCACGTGAACGGATCGTTTCAAGCAAACTATGCACTTGTTCTGTCAATAAAATGGCGATTGTATCCGCACCAGGTTCTTCTAAAAATTTCAAAAGACTATTTGCTGCCTGGACTGTCATTTTATCAGCGTGCTCAATGATATATACTTTTTTAGAAGATTCCATCCCGCTATAGGCAAATTCTTTCTGCAACTCTCTTATTTGGTCAATTTTTATGGACTGGCCATCGGGTGTAAGGATATGTACGTCCGGATGATTGCCTGACGAAATCCTTCTGCAATTGGAACAGTTTTCGCACGGATTTCCATCCATCGCGTTTCTGCACAGAAATGTTTTTGCTAAGACCGTTGCCACCGCCATCTTTCCGGTCCCGTGCGCACCTTCAAATATATATGCATGAGCGAGGCGCTGTTTTATGATGCTGTTTTTTAAAAGTCTCACAACACGCGGTTGTGTCTTGCTGCTATTTTCCCAGCTCACCATACATTTCACCTACTACGTATATAAATTTACTAATAACCCTTTTATTTCACCAATCTTATCTAAAAGATGGATAGATTCCTTTTCTTGGCTTAATACCGCTTCTGTAATTTGTAAAAGCTGTTCATCAATTTCTTTTACAAGCTTGAGCGTTCTCGATCGTCCTTGCTCATTCCAGCTTTTGTTTTGTTTTAATTGCATACCGAATTGAACCGCTTCTTTTACGAAGCGCTGCACTAAATTTTTATATGCCTGCAGATCTCTAACTGTTTGGGACTGCATCAGTCTTTTCCCCTGTGTTTCAATTTCCCCTAACAGTTTTGTTAACTGCTCAGAATGCAGCTTTTCACTCTGCTTAGATACAGCTTCCCCAAACGATAATGAAGGCTTCTTGTCCGCTTTTCCTTCATTCTGTTTCGTTTCAAGAATTGGTCTTATGTCTTGGCCGATTTTCATAATAACCCCTCAATAGTAAAGCGTAAATTTATTAAAATTGTTGAAAACTTTCAACAGGCAGTACAAATACTGTCGCACCGCCGACTTCTACTTCAACAGGATATGGCACATACGCGTCTGCATTTCCACCCATCGGTGAAACGGGTGCAACCATCTGATTGCGGCTTTTGCAATTTTCACGAATAATTTCCATAACGTCTTCTATCTGAGCATCTTCCACACCAATCATAAACGTTGTATTTCCGGCTTTCAAAAATCCACCTGTTGTCGCAAGCTTCGTTGCACGGTAATTTTTTTCAACAAGGGAATCCTGCAGTCGGCTGCTATCTTTATCTTGAACAACGGCTATAATCATTTTCATGGCAAATGCCTCCTTTTACTTTTCCTAATGATTCGCTAAAAGTCTGTCTAAATCCTTTGCAATCTCATGAAACACAGTTTCAGCATCCTGCTCTCCGTTGACCCGAACAATGCGCTCGGACTGATCGGCAAAAATCTTATGAAACCCTTCTCTCACTCGTTCATGATATGAAAAATCCTTTTGTTCGATTCGATCCAGGCTTCCTTCACCATAACGGGCTCTCATTCGTTCTCGTCCTATTTTGGGAGATACATCGATAAAATAGCTCCGATCCGGAACTAAGCCGCCTGTAGCGATCTTGTTCACCTGTAAAACCGGCTCTTCACCTACACCCAGTCCGTATCCTTGATAAGCAAGAGAGGCATCTACAAATCGGTCGCACAAAACCACTTTACCCTCATTAAGAGCTGGAATGATCTTTTCATGTACATGTTGAGCACGGGATGCCGCATAAAGCAACACTTCAGTAAGATCGTGCATTTCTTTATGCTCCGGATCTAAAATGAGTGATCTGATCTGATCACTGATTCTTGTACCGCCTGGCTCACGTGTTTGTATAAAATCTATTTGATTCTGAGTTAAATACTCAGCAATTCTTCTAACTTGAGTCGTTTTCCCTGAACCATCAGGGCCTTCTAATGTAATAAATAAACCCTTCACAGCTGTTGCTCCTTACCTAATATCAAATACGTACATCTCCTCAAGCTCATTGACTCCTTGGAACCTGGCACCCTTCTCTTTTAAGAAAAAATAATGGCAAATGCATGCTGATGTTATCTTTTCACCTTTTGCGATTAAAGGTATGCCTGGGGGATATGGAATTATAGCTTCCGCCGCAATAAAACCATCTGCTTTTTGTATTGACAATTCTTTAACGCTCATTTTTTTCATATCGTTGTAAGATACAGATAACGTACTGACAGATGGAAATAGCAAGAGAGGTTTTGAATACGTTTTTCTTATTTTATATAGTGAAAGCTTATAAGATATTTTGCTGAAAACTTCCTTTAATTGTGTTAAATCATCCATCATTCCGAGAGGCAGAATAAACAGCACGTTTCTCTCATCTGCTAACTCTGAAAACAAACCTTCTTCTTCAAACATATGCTGCAGTTCATACCCTGATATATCCCTGTCTGTTTGAACAGTAACCTTTAATGGATCTAATACGTATCCTTTTGGCGTCTTAACAGTTTGAAGGCATTCGAGATTATCGATATCCATTCTAAATCTCTCGGACTGATGAGCAATTGTTCCTAATTCATGTGCTGTTAATTTCTCCATATACATACGGCTTAAGTCAAGAGAAGCCATGATTAAGTATGATGGCGAGCTAGACTGGATCATCTGAAGAGCATGAGATAAGCGATATTTATCTATCCGATCACTGTTTACATGTAAGAATGCACCCATCGTTAATGCGGGGAGCGTTTTGTGTGCAGATTGAACAACAATATCCGCCCCTTTATGTATCGCACTTTTTGGCATTTCTTTTAATCCAAAATGTGCCCCATGTGCCTCGTCAACGAGAACAACTCCCCCTTTACGGTGAACGATATCTGATATTTCTTGAATATCCTGCTGCATGCCGTAATAAGTAGGATTTGTCAGTATAATTCCTTTTATGTCTAAATGGACTTCCAAAGCCTTTTCGACTGTATCCACATTAACACCTAAAGGAAACCCACCTTCAACATCCATTTCTGGGGATAAGAAGACGGGGTAAGCCCCAGAGAGTTCGAGTCCGTTAAGAACAGATTTATGACAGTTTCGCTGAACAAGCACAACATCACCATGTCCGAATGAAGCCAATATCATTGCAAGGTTGCCAGACGTACTCCCTCCAACAAGAAAGTAGCTATTCTTCACTTTATAAAGTGATCCTAATAACTCTTGAGCCTCTTGAATAGCTCCTTCGGGATGATGCAAATCGTCTAATCCTGTTAGCTCTGTTACATCTAAGGGCAGCACAGATTGAAAAAAAGAGAATGCATTTTTTTCAAAGATCTGTCCGCTCTTATGACCTGGAACGTGAAACGACCATTTACTTTTCTTTGTATGTTGAATCAACGCCTCAAATAGCGGTGCACGGTTCATCTTATAAGATCCTCTTATTTTTTATACGTTTTTGCCTTGATATACCTCCATTCTAACACATGTTCCAGGTCCAAAGAATTTTATAACATAAAAAAACAGGCCGTTTAACAGCCTGTTTTTACGAAGACGCACTTACTAATTTTAATTTTCTCAGTTGGGATAAGTAATGTTTATAATATTCGTCATTTGTTTTGGCAGTAAGGATTTTCTGCTCACATTCTTGGCAAATAAATTGATGAAGAATGTGTAATCCCCGATCCTTTTGCTCCTCACAAACCATACATGTTTCCCCGTACTGTCGTGTCGTTTTCATTCTTCCACCTCCATAATGCCATTGTTGCCAGAATAGTTTATCCATATACGTTTTTTCAGATAATTTAAAGGTTCTTTAAAATGTATGAAACTCTGGCTCTCGTTGTGTCTGTCTTCTCGCATTTCAATAAAATAAACCAAGTTGCGCCTTCATGTACGTTTAATCCCCGCTGTATCAGGATTTAAAACAGTTCGATGTGCTTGAACTTGTTTGCTTATATAGAATTAAATTTGAGCGGATGGTTTTGTCGAAAAACCTGTTTTAAGTCATAGTTTTAGATGCCGATTTGTCGAAAAGCTTATAAAACCTAAAATCCGTACTTACATCTTTTAAAATGCAAAGAAGAAGATGGTTTTAGCCATCTTCTTCATTTTTTCTTTTATATCTCATTGATTCCTTTTTAAACACAAAAAAAAGAAGATGGATATTCATCCATCTTCCTCATTGCTCAGCGACGTCCTACTCTAACAGGGGGAGACCCCCAACTACCATCGGCGCTGAAGAGCTTAACTTCCGTGTTCGGTATGGGAACGGGTGTGACCTCTTCGCCATCATCACTGAACCTACTCATGACTTTCACCATGAATGATTAAGTTGAGAAATTGCTCTCTCAAAACTAGATACGACGTTTCCAAACGTTTCATGCTTTTTTAAGGATAAGCCCTCGACCGATTAGTATCTGTCAGCTCCACGTGTCACCACGCTTCCACACCAGACCTATCAACCTCATCATCTCTAAGGGGTCTTACTCACTTAACGTGATGGGA
>NZ_JAHVJO010000009.1 GCF_019801215.1 Fictibacillus nanhaiensis
TAAATCAGAGGAGCAAGCTCCTCATCATTCGCTCGACTTGCATGTATTAGGCACGCCGCCAGCGTTCATCCTGAGCCAGGATCAAACTCTCCATAAAAGTGTTTGACTTGCTCTTGTTTAATACTGACGGAATTAAATTTAATTCCTTACCTATTTCTTTTGTTCAGTTTTCAAAGAACTTTATCGCGTTACATTCTTAAAGCAGCGACAAAAACTATCTTACCACATATCGTGTATGTGATGCAACAACTTTTTTGAAAAAGTTTTGTTTAATTTTGTCGAATGTATGTAAGAAAAGCAACAACGTTTATTACTATATCAGCGTTTATGAGGACCGTCAACGGTTTTTTAACGTTTTTATTAAAAAACCTCTTTTCGCTATGGAAAAGAGGCTGTGAAGTCTATAAAGAGTACTTTTCTAAAAGGGCGTTCTTCGTCTTCCACACTTCTTCAGAAAGGTCTACAAAGTATTCTTGAGGATTAAGCCGCCTCAAGTGCTGCGGCCAGAACAACTGAAGCTGCTCCTTATGATAATGACGGATTTCTTCAAGTTTTGGGAGCTCATAAACAAGCTTACCTTCTATATATATAGGTTGTAGCAGCTCTTCTGCAGTAAAGGAAGATACAACCTTATTTTTATAGGTGTGAACCGGATCAAAAAGCTTGATGTCTTTTTCAGGAATGATTTCATCTTCCATGGCGATATAATCTGCTTCAGCCTTCCCTTTTGAATTAATGATTCTAAAGACCTTCTTGTATCCAGGTGTGGTTATCTTTTCTACATTAGAAGAAATTTTAATCGTAGGTACATACTGTCCATTTTCATATTTCGCTACAATCTTATATACGCCGCCAAGTGCGGGCTGATCTGCAGCTGTTATGAGCTGTGTCCCTACTCCCCAAGATGTGATTTGGGCACCCTGGGATTTCAGGTCTGTAATAACATCATCATCTAAATCGTTACTTGCTACAATTATGGTGTCTCGAAGGCCTGCTTCATCCAGCATTTTACGAGCTTGGATTGAGAAGTACGCTAAATCGCCACTGTCTAACCTGATGCCTTTTAGTGACTTTCCTTCTTCCTTCATCTTCAAACCTACTTTTATGGCATTAGGGACTCCACTTTTTAGCGTATTATAGGTATCAACTAAAAGAATGCTTTGATCAGGCAATGCTTTTGCGAAGCGTTCAAATGCCATCTCTTCAGATTCATGATCTTGAACCCATGCATGTGCGTGCGTTCCTTTTGTTGGAATGCCAAAGAGCTTTCCTGCACGCATGTTGGAAGTAGCATCGAACCCTGCAATGTAAGCGGCACGTGCGCCCCATATCGCTGCATCCGCTTCTTGAGCACGCCGTGTACCGAATTCCATCAACTGATCATCTTGCGCAACATGTCGGATACGTGCCGCCTTTGTAGCGATTAGCGTCTGATAGTTCATGAAGTTGAGGAGAGCAGTCTCCAGCAAATGAGCTTCGAACACACGACACTTAATTCGAATAAGTGGTTCGTTTGGAAAGACAACCGTCCCTTCTTTTACGGAAAAAAGCTCCCCCGTAAATTGATAGTTCTTCAATTCCTTTAAGAAGTCTTCATCATATTGTTCTTCTTGTGTTCTTAAATAATTTATATCATCATCATTAAACCGCAAGTGGTTTACGTAATGGATAATACGTTCAAGACCCGCGAATACAGCATATCCGCTTTTAAAAGGGTTCTTACGGAAAAATGCTTCAAACACTCTAATATTGTTATGCGTTCCGTTTTTCCAATGGGCGTACATCATATTTATCTGATATTTGTCTGTATGGAGTGCTAAATCTTCATAGCTCATCTCGGAATCCCGCCTTTCTCTTGTACATTTTTCTCTTATTGTTCCATTGTTAAACATTTTAAAAAGACCCGGCTATTGAAAGAGCCGGGCAAACGATTATTTCACAATGGATATTTTCTTTTCTATCCTTTTTGAGTCGCTTTCTTCTTTACGCGATCACAAATACCCATTAAAACTCCACTTCTTGCTTCTTATGTGTTTTTTGAAACTCTGCTGGTTTTGGATCGAAGTATTCCATCGTGAATTTAGGTACGAACTTGTTGTTCTGAAGATATCCTGAACCCCACGTCGGATCCATCGTCAACCATCGTCCATCCACCTTCGTCTCCACCCATGCATGGTTTTGGCCTGCGTATCCTGTCACCATTTGAGTTTCCATTCCGCTTGCTCGCAGTAATGCGATGGCTAAATAAGCAAAGTCCTGGCAGACGCCTTTTTTCTCATCCAATGTTTTCAATGCACTATCATCAAATTCGAATGTGCGATTGTTCAATTTATCCACGTCATAACTCACGTTTTTTGCTACATATTCGTATACTGCTAGCGCTTTTTCTTTTTCTGTTTTCTTATTCTTTGTCAGTTCATCGGCTAACTTTTTAATCGCTGGTGCATCCGACTGAATCCCTCTTGAAGGTAGTGTAAATCGTTGATCCTGTGCATTTGTGTTCTCTACTGTAAAACCTGCTACTCCAACAAAATGCTGCACATACCCGTTTGTTAATGTGAAATCTGGAGCCATTAATGAGACTTCGTACTTACCAGGACCAAAACGAAGGAAGAAGTCTCCTTCAAATTCATTGTTTTTTACCGGAATGGCGTACATGGCCTTCTGGTTATCTTTTTCGGTTTGCACAAATACGACATCTGTTTTGTTGGCATCTTTTCCGCTAGAATCAATACTTCCTTTTATACTGTAGGTTAAGTCTGTCTTTTCACCGCTGACTTCAGGAGTCTCCAGATGAAACCCCTTTTCTTTGTACTCGGATGAATACCTTATAGGTTCAAAGGACTCACTTGAAAGATTTGTAACATACAGATGTGCTGCTTCAGAGTAAAAGTCAGTCATGCCGTCTTTCGGTGTCATGATCTGAACATCATGGATGCCTTTTCCATAATAAAGAGGTATTTTCTTGCTGAACTTTCCGTTCTCCACAGGAATCATGATTTTTGTAGATTCGCTCTCTTTTTTCAGTTCCACCATGAGCTGTTCTACACGGGTATCTTCCACTTCCCCTTCGAGTTCAAAAGATCCATCACTTTCCATATACCCATTTATGGAATTTTTTAACACCAGTCCGTGCTCAAGCGCATTCTTTGTTAATGCGACGTCACGCTTCACTTCAGGATTTACGTTTTCAACATCAAACTCTGCGATATCATAGAAATAATCTTCTGCTGTATCACTAGGCACACTGACTTTTACAGAATAGTTGCCCTTCCCGTTAAACAGCTGTACTGTTTGCTCAAACTTTCCTGCTTTAATCGGTGTATAGTAGCTAAATTCACGGCCACCTGGACCATCTTCTTCACTTCTCACTTTGATCCATACGTAGTCAGACTTGAAGCCGCTATACTTTTTCGTCTTCCCTTTAACTAAAACGCTAGAGTTTGCCGTAAACTCTTTATGTTTCGGGCTTGATAATGAAGCTTCAACCTCTTTTGCATATGGAAGCAACTCAAGCTTCTCTAACTTTTCATCTTTATTGGCATCTTCAGCAAGAGCGGTGTATTTGTCCTTTTTTTCTTCTTTCTCTGGTTGATTAGAAGCATTCTGATCGGCGCTGCAGGCGGTCAAAGCAAGAACAAAAAGTAAAAGAACCATACTCATAAGTTTAGTTTTCATTTTCTTAATCTCCTCTGAACGTATTCAAAAAGAAAGAGATGGGGTTTCCATCTCTAGTTGTACGTACTAATTTTGTGATGCTTCATTAATCAGTTTAAAGACTCTATCTTTCTCTTCATCTGTTTGTTTTTTCAGTTCTGCATATTTCTCTTCGTTGTAATTTTTAATCTTTTCTTCTCGTTCATTTACTTTAGCTCTCGCTTTCTCTGCTTCTTCTAAAGTAATCATTTTCTCTTGTTCCATGACACCTATTATATTATTAAGAGCCATTGCTTCTGTGGAGACAACATCGGATACTCTGAATTTCAGTTCGTTCAGTACCTCAAGCTTATCTACATAAGCATAGTTCACTTGTGTACCTGAGTTTGCTGCCCACTGATCTTTCCTTATACCTTCCCATGCTTGTTCCATCAATGTTTTGAAGATGTTGTTAAGCTCGCTCGCATTACGAACGGTTTTGTACTCACCGCCGCCAGCTTCTGCAGTCGCCTTCAGTTGCTGCTGCCCTTTGTCATCCACATCAAAACCAATGATATTCACTTGGGCTTTTAATGAAGAATTGTACAGCGCACGTGCCGCTTCAACAGGATTTCCATCACACGTTTCAACCCCATCACTGATTATGTATACAATCGTCTCGGTCTCAGGATTCGCCTGCCCAGCTAAATCTTTTTCAACCTGTTGGATAGATCCGGCAATCGGTGTCCATCCTGCTGGCTTAAATGTATTGAGAGATTCAGAGAATCCAGCTTGATCATATTCAGATAATGGATACACCACTTCATGACTCTCGCATGAAACTTTTTTATCACTGTCCTTGCTCGTTCCTTTGTGTCCATACACTCTTAGCATGACACGATCTTCTTTATTCGCTTTTGAAGCAAAATTAGAGATGGCTTGTTTAGCCAAATCCATCTTAACGCCGCCATCTACTTTTCCATTCATACTTCCGCTTGAATCTAGAAGGAGTACTAAATTTCTCGGTTTAGCATCACTGCCAGGCGCACCTTCAACATCATTAAAACCAGGATTGTATTCATCATAAAGCTTAAAGACTTTCTGATGTTCAGCAGCACCAAGATAAACAGCTAGATTGTATGCATCTTCGCCTTTTAGCTTTTTAGGAAATTTCTCTAGCTATTCCTTTATCTCTTCGTCCTCTTTTTCCAGTGCAAAGCCTGGTCCTTCATTGATCATATCTTCCACATTAGTTGCAGCTTCTGGTATTTTTTCTTTTTTCTCTTCTGCCTTCTTCTCCTGTTTTTCTTTTGTAGAAGCCGATTCAGAATCAGAACAAGCAGAAAGCACAGCGATTAGGCATAGAAGGATTATTTTTAAAGCAAGTTTGCTTTTAAGCATCGTTTTCATGGTTGATCTCCTTATATGGTTATTAATCTAGCAGTTTTTTCATAAGTGCTAACGCAATAAAAATCATTGAAAATAAGAACTAATAAGAGTTTCAGGAAATATTCTACAAGGCTGTTAAAGTAATTTTATAGAATAAAAAAGAGAGATTTAGAATACTCCCCTTTCTTTCAATAAGTTTGTTCTTTTTCTCTAATTCTTTGAATATGATTACTTTTCATTAATGGTAAACCTACTGCAACAGGCAGGAGTGTATAAGGGAATTTTTCTTCACCCATAAAAAATAGCAACAAAGATAAAGGTATGATGAATCCATAAAAGAAGACATACATAACTTTATAAAACACTCTCCAGCGTTTTTCTTTCTTAGACATGAATAGCACCTCATTTAAAATTCAATCGAATAATCAGACCAACCGCTTATCTCTTTGATAAACCTAATTTCCGGACCTTTAGCTTTTTGTTTAAGTTTTCTCTTATCCTCAGGAATAAGTTCATCATATTTTAATGCTTCATAACGAGCAGAAGTTTCAACTTTAACTTGATATTCATCTAAATATTCAATAATGGTTCCTTCTAGAATTCCATCATTGTTAATAACAACATTAGCTACTGCAGACCTTATTCTTTGATTAGTAGACTCACTAGTTAAGTTGTCTAACAAGATTCTATTAAGTAATTCTTTCTGTACTCCTAAACCTAACCCCAGGTCTAGACCTGGTCCACTACCATTTTTTAATTCATTGCTAATGACTTCATTAATAGCCTCAACCTTAGCTTCATTTTCAGAAAGAAAAGGATTGAACGTTAATCGTTCTTCTTTCTTTTCTTCAATTTTTTCTTGTAATGTTTTATCAATCGCTTCGTCTACTTTTCCAGGTAAAGAATTATCGTATTCTTCAACAGATTCCATCGCGACTTCATATATAACTGATGTAGCTGCATAACTGGCTTGTTCTGATGCTGTAGAGGCTTTCTCTTTAATTGCAAATACTTTAGAAAAACTCAACACCACCAGAAACATGATTATGGTTACTCCCAATAACCCCATGACTAGCAAACTGATATTTCCCTTTTCGTTCTTAGATTTATTTATCATTTTATCACCCTGCTGCTTACCTCAGCATCTAAAGGAATTTTAGGTGTGTTTCCTTTAAATAATTTTTTTAAGAATGAGAGTTCAAAATCAACTCCCACATTTGCTGAAAATTGTTTATCGGATGAAGAACTTATAGAAGTTCTTGATGCATTAAAAAGAATGCTATCACCTGCAACTGAAACAACCTCTTGTGCTGCCTTAGTAGCCTCAGCTGTATTCTCTGTCATCGCATAGACCTTAGCGGCTTCATTTGCTGCTGACTGTGTAACGATGAACGCATAAGCTCCAGCAAAAAACTGCCATAGTGCAACCATTAATAGCAAAACTAGTGGTACCATTCCTAAAAATTCAATGGCAGCTGAACCCTTTTCACTTTTTAACTTTTTAGGAATACGATACATCACAATTCACTCCATTTATTTATTTTCTCTATTAGTTTTCAGCAAATTTATTAAATGTTCTAGCAGGTACTACACCTTGCTCGAGGTTTTTAGCATAGAGTGTAATCATACAAACAATCAACGGGAGTAAAAGCATATTCAACAAAAGTTGGCTAAATAAAATAGCAAAGTAGTTAGCTGTAATTAGGGCCACTCCATAAAGAGAAATAATACTAATTATAAATTCACCCATACTTGTTAATAGAATGATCGTAAACAATGATAAGAAATTTTTCTTTCCGTATGTGAAGGCCAATTTAAACGTTTTCCATGCTGATTCTTGACGTAGAACCGTCAGATAAGGAGTTAGAAAAAAGAAAACGAGAAGTAACACACCCGGAATAATGAATAATGCAAGTCCCATGATTGTCAAAAAGGAATAAATTAGACCAAATACATAAATAGAAAAACCATATTTAAATAAAGCAACATAGGCTTTTTTAAGTTTATTCTCTTCACCTTCAATATCGGAGTTTACATATTGAATAAAGGGTAATTGAATGACAACAACTAACATGATGATAAGAAACGCATTAACAAAGTCCCCAATATAGGTAGAGGCAAAATCTACTGTAATGGCATAAATGTAATTCACATAAATGGTGTGCATAAATAACACAGGTAAAACTATAGATAAAGAAAGAAGTAATAGGGGACCTATGTTTTGTACATAAATTTTGAATCCTTCTTTGACGTAATTCATATGAACCTCCTTTTCTGTTATTTACACTGGCAAGAGATCCTAATCCCTTGCCAGCTTTTTAATTTCTTAACATAGATAGCGCATCTTTTTGGAACTGATTCTCGCTTCTTTGATTGGTACTTTCTATAAACTTTTTTTCCCATTCCGGTTGGTCGTAATAACTTACTTGAGCACCTTGCTCGTTGCTCTCAAACTGCTTTAAATTTTCATGAACTTCAGTAATATATTTTTCGCTGGTAAGATAACCAAAAACATCAATGGCTTTTTCTATGATTTTAGGATCGCTCTCATTACCATCTATTTCTCTTAATTCTTGTGTTATTACCATGAAATCTTCTTTAGATTTAAGTTGCAAATGTAAATTTTTGTATTGGGTCAATGTAAACTCATCCATCAGAGAAGCTACTCTTTCTACTGATTTCTCATCAAGTTGACCAGCTGCTACTACTTCTTCATATATTTTTAGTGCCTGATCGTGAAGGTCCTTATATTTCTTATAGCCTTGTTCTAATTCCGTAATCTTGGCAGTAACATTTTCCACGTTATCGGAATTACTGCGAATATTCGGCCTCACTTGCTCAAGTAAGTCAATCGTATCCTTAAATACAGCTGTTGGCTTATTCATTTCCAATTGCCCTTGATTTACGATTCCAGACAAAAAAGAATTGAACGTAATAAATAATCGATAAGGAGCAATCGCTTCCTCCCTACCACACTCTTTTCCATCAGAATGTAAGACTAAATATCCTTTTGGTTTCCCAAGTTTATTGTAAACCGATACCTTATAGGCTTTATCATGCGAAATAACATCATATTTTGCTGTATCTATTGTTTCTAAAAAACGTTTATGTTTTTTAAAATTTGCTTCAATTGACATATTTCATCTCCTTAGCCAAAGAGTGAACCTAATCCTTTAGCGATACTCTTTACTCCATCACCAATAGCTTTAACACCGCTCTTAGCAAATTCATAGGTTTTCTGAGCAGCTTTGGCAATTGTTTTACTATGCTTCACAACCATTGCTCCGCCGTAAAGAACGGCTCCACCAGCGATAATGAACGGAGCTGCGGCTTGCACCCCGGGAATTGCCGCAGCAACAACACCGGCATTCATCAATGTACTTCCTAAGTTTCCAATACCATCGACTGTGTCACCTTTTTGGAAAGATTTAAACGTATCAATTCCTCCCATAATGGTTCCCGCTGCTGCTACACCTACGTTTAATTTTGAGACAATTCCTAGTACGGGAGCTGCCGCTTGAGTGGCAGGCGGAGTAAACATACCCGTTCCACCAGTAAGGTTTTTAACGATTTGAGTTTTAGTAATTGCAGCCCAGCTATCTTTCATTGCTTGAGCAGCAGGACTCACATTTTTAGCAATATCTCGGCCATCATAGGCCATATCAAATGGTGTTTCTAAGAACGTTCCTTTGGATAGATTCTTCGCAAACAATAAGGCTGTATCTAAACCAAGATACTTTAAATTTTTTATACTCATGTCTTCTGCTAGTTCACCACGAGAAAGTTTCCATTCCATTGTGTTTTGGTCTTCCAACATTTTACTAGCAAATGCAAACTGATCGGTGAAGATCTGACCTGCCCACTTTATTCCATCCCACGGATCTTTTGAATTACCACTCTCTTTCCCAGCCGGCTGATCACCTGAATCTGAATCTTGAGAATTAGGGTCAGGATTCGATGGATCACTTGGGTCAGGATTATTCGAATCTCCTGGTCCCTCTGGATTATTAGGGTTATTCGGATCAACAGTACTAGGATTACTAGGGTTATTTGGATCTACTGTGCCTGGATTATTTGGATTGTTAGGATTTGCAGGATCATTAGGATTTGTATTGTTAGGCTCTTTATTAAAAGAGTCTTTATTAAATGAGTCCTTCTCAAAAGAATCCTTTTCAAAGGTATTCCCTTCCCACGTGTTTCCTTCCCATGGATTACCCTCAAATTCCTTTCCTTCCCACGGATTTCCCTCCCAAGGGTTGATGGACGCCAATGCTACAACAGGAGTAAACTGAATCACTAATAGCGTAAAAACAGCAAAACCGGCTAGAAAGGGTTTTAATCTTGTTTTCACCTCATGATCTCCTCTCTAAAACACTCTTATTTAACTTGATATTTTTCATCTATTTCTTTTTTCATTGTTTCAAAAGATTTGTCATTCATAGAGTTTAAATAGTCTTCCACTTCTTTTCCAGACTCTTCTAAAAACAACTCAAATTCATCTTCTTTTGCTTCTAGTGCTTCTCTTTGTTCTTTGGAGATACGATCGCTGTTGTATAGTTTTGTGATAGATCCACCAATATTGTTGGTTAATTTGATTTGTTTGCTGTACCATTCATTCGTGAAGCCAAGTGCTTCAAAACTTCTTTCAACTTTTAGGGCATCAGCTTTTCTCATTGAATTTGCTTTCCACTCTTCCCATCTCTTCGCAATTTCTTCTACACGTTTAAATTCTTCTGTTAGTTGTTTTTGGTCGCTGATATCTGTGTAGATTCCATTTGCAGCTTTTGCTACATCTTTTAATTGCTTTTGACCGTCAGCATCTACATTAAATCCAATGACATTAAGAATAGGAGAGATATTGGAGTCCACTAATTTTTTTGCAGCTGCTACAGGATCACCGTCACATGTTTCAATACCATCACTAACTAAAAACACGATATTATTGCTTTTATCAGCAGGGTATTTAGCAAGATCCTTTTGAGCTGTTTCTAAAGCTAATGTAATAGGCGTCCATCCCTTTGGCTGAACTGAGTCTAAGGCCTGTTTAAACGTAGACGAATCATAGGGTGAAACTTGATAGATCAACTCTGAGCTGTTACATGAAAGCTGCTTGTCTGCATCAGAGCCCGTACCTTTATGACCGTATACTCTTAAACCGACTTTTGCATTATCAGGCAGCGCCCCGACAAAATTATCAATGGCGTCTTTCGCCAAATCCATTTGAGTTTTTCCATCAACTTTTTTAGCCATACTTCCACTAGCATCCAGTACGATCTCGACATTATAATTTTCTTTGAATTGATATCGTGGATCTTCCATATCAGGTGAGCCTAGAGAATATAATTTCCATTTATCTACCAGGGTTGATGGATTGGTGAAGCCGCTCCAATACATAGCCACAACATTATTAAAATACAATTCAATTGTTTCTTCATCTGCATCTTCAGGTAGTTTTGGCATTGTTTTAAACAGCTGTTCTTCTGCTTCTTTTGAACCAAAAACAGATGTTCCAGCTAGACTCCCATTCGGGTATGTAAAGATCTCGTTTGTTGAGGTTGGGAGAGGTTTTACTTCCTGATTCATCTTAATATCTTCTTGATTAGCAGATGTATTTTGTTTGTCTTCTTTATTTTGACTATCTTTTTTATTAGTTTCGTTGCTTTGATTATTAGTTTTTTCCGAATAGGCATTACTTTTTGTATCGTCATTGGAGCATCCAAATAAAACAGATAAGGCTAATGCAAAAGTAAATGATAGTTTTATAATATTACTCAACGCTCTCACTCCTCTGAATTGTATGTATGCTTATAACCTGCAGAAAAATCTGCAGGTTATATAGCATTGAGTAAACTTTTTACTAGGAATTATCCGATATCTTTAACCATTTCAACTAACTTTGTTTTAATAGCCTCACCAAAAGCAGTATCTCCACCAAATACTTGCGAGATCATTCCTACGATAATTACAATAACAGCTGCAATTCCTAACCATTCAAGTGATTGTGATCCCTTTTCGTTGAATAATTGATTAATCAATTTAACATATAAATTCATTTTTGTTTCCTCCTAAGAATGTAGTTTTAAAAATTATTAAAATAGAACGAACTGCTTTGTAAACAAAATCTTGTTGTCCTCTCACCTCCGTTTAAACTTAAAGAAAGTTAAATAGACTATCATCACCAAAAAACATGTTTAATATCATCAAACCAGCAATCATAATAATTGCGGTTGGTGCAACAATGAAAGTTGTAATCAACGTAACTTTAGGTGAAGCTTTAGCAGCTTTTTCTTTTGCCAATTCTCGCCTGATAACTCTCATATCTAAAGCCTGTGCCTTAAAAGTTGTAGCTATAGGCACCCCTAGCTTTTGACCTTGTATTAAAGATTTAATGAGCGTTTGGAATTCAGGATTATCGTTCCGATGAAGAAGTTCACGATATGCGTCTTCTCTTGGGACCCCAAGGCTAATTTCTTGGTTGAACCTAGAAAATTCCTCATTAATTGGTCCTTGAAAATACTTAACGACTTCGTTAAGAGTCTTATCAAGACCTATACCTGCTTCTAAACTTACACTCACTGTATCTAAAAAGTCTGGCAAATCGTAACGTAGTTCTTCTTGTCTTCTCTTCGCTTTGTTTTTTAGCCACATGATTGCGCTAAAATATCCTGCTAGAGGGAGAACAATTACACCAAGCTGTGAAAAAGGTAAGCCTAATAACATTGCAATCAGTCCAGCACCAAATCCTACTATGGTAAAAAACATCTTTGTCCCTTGGAACCTTTCTACGGTTAAATCATAAGGATATGCTGCTTTTCTTAGCCAATCTTCTACATCATGAGGTTCACAAAAGAAGTTGATTCGTTGGCCAAGAGAAGAGAAATCATCAGCATACTTTAAAACTCTTTTTATTAATTTTGTACTAGCTGTTTCTCTTTTTCTCACGTTAAATTGATAGGTGTCTGTTACTTCCCTCACGTGAGAGATCAAGGCTTGTTTCTTTTTTTTGTAAACATACAAATTATATAAACCAATCATTAATAAAAACCATAGTAAGAAAACAGAAATAATGATTATGGCATCCATCTGATTACACCCTTATATTGGTTACTTTTTTAACAAGATAGAAGGTTAAAATTGTTCCGATCATAAAGAGAACTAGTAAAATAATTCCTGGTAAGGTAGACAATGGTGCCAAGAAATCATCCATAATAGTATTCATGATTAAAATGAGAAATATGGGTATCATTGGCAAAATATATGAAATATACCTTTGTTCTGCTGTCATGGTTTGAATAGTTTGGTTTAATATTTTTCGATCTTCAAGGGTGTGTGCCATTCCATCTAAGATAGAATGTAGGTTACCACCAGCTCTTTTTTGAATAAGAAGTGTTGCAATAAATAATTTGAAATCACGCGACGGAATTCTCTTCTGAAAATTCACCATAGCTTTATCAAAATCAACACCGAGTCTAATTTCATTAGCAAGTCTTTTAAACTCTCCTCCTGCAGGATTGGCTACTTCTCTAGACACCAGCTCTACGCCTTGTGTTATAGTCATACCCGCTCTTGCAGCATTTCCAAGCAGACGGCAAACTTCAGCTAATTGTGAATCAAAACGTTGTTGATACTTATTTTTACGAATGGCGAACAATGAAAAGTAAGCAACAATGACTAACGCAATGGCAATTAGAAGATTAATTGGCATGTGTATATTAAACATCGTGCTTGAAAGAACGGTTACGGCCATTCCGCCAACGATAAGCATCGAGTAAAATTCAGAAGGCGTTAATGGAACATTGGCTTGCTGAAGTTTTTCATACATTTTGACCGCATATGGAGATTGATCAAATCGATCTCCTAGAACCACTAAATAACTTTTTCTTTTATTTGTCGTTCCATACCAGGATTGTGTTTTTCTTTTCCATTCTTTTTTTTGAGCTCTATAACCTAAGTAGCTATAAATTCCAAAGATAAGAAACAGTATGGCTAAACTAAATAGTGCGGCTATACTCATGGAGCTGACCTCCTACTGGCTTAAACATTTCTTTATCAATATCCAGTCCAAAAATCTTTAACCTTTCAAGACATTTAGGAACGATTCCAGTAGGGGTAAAATACCCTTTGACTTCACCAGAGCTTCCCATGCCTGTTTTTTTATACTTAAAGATTTCTTGAATCTGCACTTTACCTTCTGAATCAGTCACCACTTCAGAAATGGAAACAATTTTTCTTTTACCATCTGTTAACCTTTCACCTTGAACGATATAATCAATGGCCCCCACGATATATTCTCGGATGACGCTAGTCGGCAAGTCCATACCAGACATGATGACCATCCCCTCAACACGTCCTAAAGCATCTCGAGGTGAGTTAGCATGGACTGTAGTCAATGAACCTTCGTGACCAGTATTCATGGCCTGTAGCATATCAAACGCTTCAGGTCCACGAACCTCACCGACAATGATACGGTCAGGGCGCATTCTTAGTGAGTTTTTAACTAATTGCCTTATTGTAATCTCACCTGAACCTTCGACATTTGCTGGTCTAGCTTCCATTCCTACTACGTTCGGTCGGTTAAGTCTTAATTCAGCTGAATCTTCTATTGTAATGACACGTTCATTAAATGGAATGGAACGAGCAACCCCGTTTAAGAGAGTTGTCTTACCACTACCTGTTCCTCCAGAAATAATAATGTTCATCTTTGCTGTAACGATTGCTTGCAAAAATGTACTCATCTCTTCGTTTAATGATTCAAGCTTGATTAACTCATCCATCGTTAAAGGATCTTTTCTAAATTTACGAATGGAAACTAAAGTTCCTTTTAAACTAACAGGTGGTATTACCGCATTTACACGGCTACCATCATGTAATCGGGCATCGACCATAGGAGAGCTTTCATCAATTCTTCGCCCTAAAGGAGCAACAACCCGATCGATAATATGACGCACATGGGCTTCATCCCTAAATTTCATATTCGTAAGCTCGAGTCTACCTTTTTTTTCGATATAGACTTCATCATGTCCATTAATAAGAATCTCTGTAATGTCAGCGTCATTTAGCAAGGCTTCAAGAGGGCCGAATCCTACAGATTCATCGATAAGCTTCGTTAATAACTTCTCTTTATCGCTTCTTGGAATAACAACTTTTTCTTCTTGCATAAATTGTGTAACCACTCGTTCAATGGCGAGTCTCATTTCAACTCTAGACAAGTTTGTGATTTGATCTAAATTTGACTCATTCAATAACCGGGTTTTGTAGTGTTCCACAAGTTCGTCAATAAAAGGGTTATTATAAGAAGAAAAACTTTGTTCTTGATTAGAACTGTCGTTTCGTGGCTCTGTAATTTTTCTATTGAAGAGCGACATATACTTTTTCTCCTCTCTACTTCAAGGTCGAAGCAACCCATTTTTTTATTCCTTTAGCCGCAACTGAAATTTTCTTTTCATTCGGCTCTTTTCTTAATGGAGTGCTATTATTTATTGCCGTTTGTATGCCCTTTAGGTCCCGATTAATTTCTGCAACGACTGGTTTGGATAAAAGGCTTTTAAAATCTTTTATCGTAAGTTCATTCTCTTTACCAACTTGATTAAAAACAAAGAATAAACGGTTTTCTGTATTAATACTTAGACGCCCAAAAAGTTCTTCCGTATTTTTGTAAACCCTTAAAGATGGTGTGTCTAGGTTCATTACATAATAGATCAAGTCTGATTCTTCAAGTGCCGTGACATTCACTTCATTCATGTAAGCCGGCAGATCCACAATCACATAGTCATAAGCTCTTCTACATGTTCGTAAAAGCTTCGATATAAATTCTGTGTCTACCACTTCAGCAGATTCTGCATCACAAGGACTTAACAAAACTTCTAATGAAGAATATTTTTCTTTTTGTGTAACATTTTTTATATGGCCCTCGTTCAACTCTTCAATAACTGGTTTTAAATCTACGATAGATCTGCTCTCATCCAACCCTAAAAAGGCTTCTGCCCCTCCATATTGAAGATTTAAATCAATGAATAACACTTGCGCAGTAGAATCTAGTTTTAACGTTTGGGCAAAGGAAGTGGAGAGAAGAGTTCTCCCGCTGCCACCTTTTCCACTATAAAAAGAAATAATCGTACCTTTTCCTTTTTTAAAGCTATGTGCATTGCCTTCTTGTTTTTTATTTTGTTCAATTACTTTGCACACCTTATCCAAAGAATCATGCATAAGCGTTTGCTCCTCTGGAAGGACAAAGAAATCAACTGCACCTACTCTGATAACTTCTCTTAATAATTCGAAGTCAGGTACATCTGACACAAATATTATTTGAACAGAAGGGTTGATAGAGTGGATGCTCTGAACCATTTCAACGCTTTGTTCGAGTGAAAGCTTAGCTACAATCGCTATATCGGGTGAGAGACGATCAATTTCTTTAGCCATTTGAAACGGCAAAACATATTCTACTTTTTCGTATTCATGTAATGAATTACTAATATTTTCTTTTAATAGTGTATCTTCACTAATGACCACAATTTTTTGACGCGTATTCATTTATAGGAACCTCCAGATCGTGTTACTTATCAGATGTAGATGTATTGGTTTATTCTTTTTTTGGTGCTGGTGCCTGAACTGGTTTTGCCGCTGGCTTAGGTTCAGCAGGTGGTGTCTTCTCTGGAGCTTTTGATGCTGGTGCAGGCGCAGGTGTCTCAGTCTTTGGTACTACCGGTTTTCCTTGTTTATCTGCCGTTTCAGATTTACCCACGTTTGCTTTCAATATTCGAACACTATCTGCGTAATTTTGCATATGAATAAGCTTTGCAGCGTCTTCTACAGATACTTCTAGTCTAACTCCTTTAAATTTCCCATCCTTCTTTGCTACCATAGAAACAAGAACATCACTCATGAATAATTCAGTTTTGGGTTTTTCTTCAAATTTGTGTGAAACAATAATATCCACACGATCGGAAATTTCTAATTCTTGATCAAAACTTACCTTTTCAGAAGGTACTATTGTAACCAGTCTGTTATTTTGATCTCTTACGCTTGAAGCTTCTTTTAACATACTTGTTGTTATGATGTCATCTTGAGAAAGCGGTACAATTGATACCATATTTGCTAACTTGCTTTTATCAACAATATGTTTATCCGTTATATATTTATTAGGCAATTCTATTGTCTTAACTTGACTTGGTTTAATCAGTTCTCGAGATGGAATATCCGTTTTAGCTACATATACAGGGGTTGTATCACCTAGTTGATTATTAAGAGCTTTAACTTTCTGAAGAAACATAACTCCAGCAAGTATGGCTAGTAAAACGGATAAGGTAATAAATATAATGGCTTTTCTCTTAGACTCAAGCATGCGTATGTGTGACCTCTCTCTCCAAATTGCTATTTCGATAAAATTTTAAGTTCATTCTGGGTATATGCCAATTTTCTAAGCCAAAACTATCACAGATTTCCCAAGAGCGTCAATGCATCTAAATCCTTGTCTTATAAAGGTTTACATGACTTATCCACAACCTTCTTACTACCTCCCTTCCATCTCAGACCTTTTCTGCGATCATCTAATAATTATCCTAGGAATATATTCATACCTAAAATACATAAATACCCATTAATGCTAAAATTTAAATTCCACTAAAATTACTATTTAAAACCTAGAATGCCATACACAAAGGGTTTTGGTACTTTCGGACCAATCCGTACTTACTAGGAAAAACGATTTAAATATCAAAAACCACCTAAACGTTTGTTTAGATGGTTTATCTGATTCATTTTTTCAGTTCTCCTAACCATTTCCAGGAATATCCGGAGTGCCATGTATCATAATTCACATTTTTAATTTCTTTTTTCTCTCCAGGCTTTATAGTCACTTTTTCAGTGACATGTGTAAAAACCTTTTTGTCTTTCTTATTCCAAATCGTAATTTCAACGTTCCCTGTATAAGTATATAATTTGTTGAAATTACCTATATAGATATTATAAGAAGTAGACCACTTTAGTTTCTGAGGAATAACGACCACCTCTAAGTTGTCATAAGATTCGTTTTTATGATCTCCTCGGTCTTCATATCTTTCTTGTAGTGTTTCGAAAGCTCCCTCTTTCATGTTTTCATCCATTAAATCCACAACTTTTATTATTCCATTTACAAAAAGTAAACATATTGTGATACAACCGATTGCCCAATAAACACCTGTCTTCATTCTATTTAATTTTTTGTAATAGTTGAATGATGTAATCGCCAGAATAAGGCCAAACGCAAATGCACCTATATTGAACCAGAACACACCCGTTAGATGATAAATACCCATTTTCCCCTCTTCCTTCTGTATAGATAATAATACGTTTATGTGATATTAATACCTCTATCTAATTCCAAGAGTATTCAACAAAAAAACTCGACTTTTATCTTCTCTCCTGGTTTGATCATCATTTGCAGATATAATCTCTATTACACCTGGACTACTTAAATATTTCATTTACATCCTTACGAATAAATACAATTGAAGTTTCTAAATAATCAAAAAATCAACCCTAACAACTCCACACTATAATAAAACGTCACTAATGCTCCGATCGCTAGGTATGGTCCAAACGGAATCGCTGTTTTCCGATTATATTTCTTCGCCAGCAATCCCACAATTGCGACTAATACTCCAACAACAGATGCTATCATCAATGTAAGATATGCCCCCTGAAACCCTAGCACCAGCCCCAGCACACCCATCAGTTTAATGTCCCCGCCGCCAATTCCGCCTTTTGATAAAATCGCAAGTAGCAACAAAAAGCAAAATCCAAGCAAACCTCCCGCCACTGCATCCAGCCAGCTTCTATATTCAAACACGATTTGCAATATCAAAAACCAAACCAAAAACACGATCAATACTTTATCTGAAATGATGAAATACAATATATCTGATACAAAAATAATGGCGCATAACAAAATGAGCGAGCACGCTAAAAGCAGCTCCACTGAAAATCCATATTTTATGTAGGAAAACGCGTATAGAGCACCTGTTAACAACTCCACAACTGTATAGATGAAAGGAATCCGCTTCTTACACATCACGCACTTGCCACCAGCAGCAAAAAAAGAAACAATCGGAAACAGTTCAAACCATTTCAGCTGCCTCTTGCAATGGTCACACTGTGAGCGTTCTACGCCAATGACCTTCATTCCCTTTGGAAGACGATAACCAACCACTCCGCCAAATGATGCCAGTACCGCTCCTACTATAAAAAACCAAACGCTCCACATCGTTTCCATTTTCCCACTTCTCCTTAACGGTCAATCTGCACACTATTATAATGAAGAAACTATAATTTAGCACCTTTCTTCTTTAAAGTTATCGGCTATTTTTCCGTTCGTTTTCCTGAAATACAAAAAAGGAATGCCCACTTTCGGACATTCCTGCTATTGATTCTCTCTATTCTATTAAGAATACGAAATAACTTATGAAGATGATAAACAATACCCACATAATCGGGTGAATTTCTTTTGCTCGGCCTTTTACAGTCATCGTTAAAGGATACATCACGAACCCTAATGCAATTCCTGTTGCGATGCTGTATGTGAGTGGCATTGCAATCAGTGTTAAGAATGCTGGAACTGCGATTTCTAAACGATCCCACTTAATTTTGCTTAATACTGAAACCATCAAGACACCAACGATAATTAAAGCAGGCGCTGTTACAGAAGGTGTTACAACAACTAATAAAGGGGAGAAGAATAACGCCAATAAGAAAAATGCTCCTGTTACGACTGATGTGAATCCAGTACGCCCACCTGCTGCTACACCTGAAGCTGACTCGATGTAAGCTGTTGTAGAAGAAGTTCCTAGAACCGCTCCAACTGCAATCGCTGATGAATCGGCAAGCAATGCTTTACCTGCACGAGGCAGTTTATTGTTTTTCATAATTCCAGCTTGAGATGAAACGGCCATAAGCGTTCCAGCTGTATCGAAGAAATCAACGATAAAGAATGTGAGGACGACAATCATCATTTCTACTGTAAAAATTTGATCGAAGTGGCTGAACGCTTGTCCGAATGTTGGTGCAAGGCTTGGGATAGCCCCGACAATTTTATCCGGCTTATCAATTAAGCCAACAAAGATACCGACAACCGCTGTAATGACCATTCCGTAGAAGATTCCGCCCCGGATATTTCGGATCATCATCAGAATAGTAATGATGAAACCAAAGATCGCAAGCAATGTTGGTCCTTGCGTTAAATCGCCAAGAGAGACGAGTGTTGCTTTATTTTCAGCGATAATTCCTGCATTTTTTAAACCGATAAAAGCGATAAACAGTCCAATACCAGATGCTGCTGCAAATTTTAAATCTTGCGGAATTGCATTAATGATTGTTTCGCGAATCTTGAATAATGTAATAAAAATAAAGATAATTCCAGACATCAATACTCCTGCAAGTGCAGTCTGCCAAGGAATACCCATCACCAGAACAACGGAGTATGCAAAAAATGCATTGAGTCCCATACCCGGTGCAAGGGCAATCGGATATTTTGCAACGATTCCCATGAACAATGTTCCAAGAGCTGCTGCAAGTGCCGTTGCTGTGAATACGGCGCCTTTATCCATACCAGCGTCACCAAGAACCATCGGGTTAACAAACAAGATATAAGCCATCGCAAGAAACGTTGTTAAACCTGCTGTTGCTTCTTTTTTGTAACTCGTATTAAAATCCTTAAAGCCAAAATAACGTTCCATCTCTCTTTTCCCCCTATACGCGCCTACGCATGAAACAAACAAAAAGACCCAAGGGACTTGCCCCTGGGTCTGAATACGAAAAGGTTAAAGAAACCGTACATATGCCACAAAAATAGCGCATGCTACTATTTCAATAATCCTCCGTAGTCAGACCATTTACGGCAGTCTGGTAGAAACTTTCGGGCCATATCCCCGATATTATACGTAGGAATTTCATTAAATTTATTAATATCTTGAGTATAGGTCGAATTTTGTCGTTCGTCAACCTTTTTTACGAATGATTTTATGTTATTTCACTATAATCGTTCGGTTTTTAACTTTTACCCTACTCCCACTCAATGGTTGCCGGCGGCTTAGAAGTAATATCATAAACAACACGATTAATATGATTCACTTCGTTTACGATACGAGTAGAGATTTTCTCTAATACATCAAACGGAATACGAGCCCAGTCGGATGTCATGCCGTCAATGGACGTAACTGCACGGATTCCAATCGTGTAATCATACGTACGAGCATCACCCATTACCCCTACACTTCGGATATCAGGCAACACCGTGAAATACTGCCAAACGTCACGATCTAATCCGGCATTCAAAATTTCTTCGCGAAGGATCGCGTCTGATTCACGAACGATTTCGAGCTTTTCTTCTGTAATCGCACCTAATACTCGGATACCAAGACCAGGTCCAGGGAACGGCTGACGCCAAACGATATGTTCTGGAATGCCAAGCTCTGTACCTACTTTACGGACTTCATCTTTAAATAAAGTGTTAAGCGGCTCGATTAACGTAAACTGCATATCTTCAGGTAGTCCGCCCACGTTGTGGTGAGACTTTATCGTTTGAGCGGTTGCTGTTCCACTTTCTACGATATCTGTATAAAGTGTTCCTTGTGCAAGATACTCAATTCCTTGAAGGTTAGAAGCTTCTTCATCAAATACATAAATAAATTCATTACCGATGATCTTACGTTTTTTCTCAGGATCAGACACACCCTCAAGCTTGCTTAGGAAACGGTCCTTGGCATCAACTTTAATGATGTTAATGTTAAATCCTTCGCTAAACGTTTTCATCACTTGATCTGCTTCATCTTTACGAAGTAGGCCATGGTCTACAAAGATACATGTGAGCTGATCACCAATCGCTTTATGAACAAGAACAGCTACAACGGAAGAATCCACTCCGCCGGACATCGCACAGATGACTTTTTTGTCTCCAACAACGTCACGGATTTTCTGTATTTCATCCTCGATCCAGTTTTCCATCGTCCAGTTGCCTTCACATTCACAAACGGACTTCACGAAGTTATCCAGAAACTCGATGCCGTACTCAGAGTGACGCACTTCCGGGTGGAATTGAACTCCATAAAGCTGGCGCGACACATCACTCATTGCAGCTACGGGGCAGGAGATGCTTGTTGCATCTGTAACGAAACCTTCTGGAGGTGCAACAACGAGGTCACTATGACTCATCCAAACCACTTGTTCTTCTGGCAGGTTATCATAAAGTTTGTTTGTGTTGGTTACTTTAATTGATGCTTTCCCGTATTCACGATGGCTTGCACGTTCCACTTTTCCGCCAAAGTGATGACTCATCAGCTGCATACCATAACAGATACCAAGAACAGGGATGCCTAGATCGAATATGGCTTCATCACATGCTGGTGACCCTTCTGCATATACAGAGTTTGGTCCGCCAGAGAAAATGATTCCTTTTGGATTCATCTTTTTTATATCTTCCGCCGTTGTTGTGTGCGGATGCAGCTCACTATATACTCCTAAGTCACGGATACGACGTGCAATCAACTGATTGTATTGTCCACCGAAATCTAACACAACGATCATTTCGCTCATTACATGCAAATCATTCGTTACGCTCATGTACTCACCCCATCTATTAATGTCAGCTATAGTATCCGTCAGCTTGTCTTACTTTATAAAACAAAAAGAATTCTACCCTTGTTTTCCACAAAAAAACAAAGGCAGAATTCCTTAAATGTAGCTATAAAGAACCCTGCCTTCATAGTCAGGTCATTTTCGGCGACCCGGTAGAGACTCTCGAACCTTATTATCGAGGATATACGAAGGAGAATATTTCTGACGCTATAATCTTAAAGACATTCTAACAATGCCTGTTATAGCGGTCAAGAGCGGATTCTTTTAATTAAATTTTCCCACAATTCACGATGGAAATCGTTCCATAGATCACTTTTCTTTTTCGGGCTGAATTGAACGCCCTCATACACTTTTGCTAATATCTTCATATCTTTGGAATCGAGCGCACGATCCACATATAACGCATATTCTCTTAGTGTTAAAGCGGGCTGTCTTCTAATGCCATATACGTTTAACAGCCAGAGCAGCCTTTCAAAAGCTTCTTCAAAGGTTTCAGATCCTTGCTTGCGTTTATAACGCCAGATCGTGTATTGACGCAGCCACTTTTTTCGGAATATAAACGCTAAAAGTGCAGCTGCAGCAAGGAAAATAAAGAGTCCCCCAATCGTATATCCTGCAAGTTTCAGTGCAGAGAAGCCGATTTTATTTTCTGAAGAGGATGATCCTTCTTCAAGATTTTTTTCTTGCTTGTCAGGCTGTTCAGGAACTGCATCTACTGAAGTGGAGTCTTCTTTATCTTCTTCTGGCTGAAAAGGATTGTCGAATCCGCGTGTCGGCTCAAACGGCACCCAACCGATTCCTGAAAAATAAACTTCCACCCAGGAGTGGGCGTTCGCATTTGTAACGGTATGTTCACGAAGACCATCTTCACCTGTCCGTTCAAATGTTCCTGGTGTAAATCCTTTTACCCAGCGTGCGGGAATTCCAATTGACCTGAGCATTACCACCATGGAGGTTGAAAAATTATCACAATAGCCTTTTTTCGTATCAAAAAGAAACTGGTCCACATAATCTTCGTCGCCTTTTGGTACGGCTACTTCGATCGTGTTGTACCCGTATGCATTTTTTGCAAAGTACCCTTCAATTGTTTTTACTTTATCGTAGATGGTCGGTTGACTGGCGGTTTCTTTTTGAGCGAGATCTTTCACACGCTCTGGCAAGGTTTCAGGCAACTGCAGATACGTATCCGTGATATATTGCGGGTACTGATTCGTTGAAGCTTTCAGCTGTTCTTCCTTTAAGACCGGCAGCTGATAATCCATCTCGTAAGCAAAGAGTTTCTCTTCTCTTCCCCCTTGGAAAGCAGAGATCTTTCCACTCACACCATCCAACTGGAAGCTTGTTTCTGGATCACCCTTAATGTTTGTAAGCTTTCCAGGAATCATGAGGAAAGAGTACTCTTTTCCATTCTTTGCTTCGATTCGAGCTTGATGGTTCTCCATCTGAAGACCGTCTTCCCAAACACGTGTATAATTCGTAGTTGCATCAGGAAACTGTGGTTCAACAGCTACAGCCTGAGTCGGTATTTTGTTCTCCCACCCTTTGCCGGAATAGAACTCTTTCGTTTCAATCCTCCAATAGTGTCTTCCACTGTCATAGGATGTAAAGATGGGTGTATAGTCGAATTGAAAAGGACCACCCAACTGGCTGTCGTTCTCACCGTATCCGATCTTCGCGATACCACCCGTACCCTCTCCAAGTGCTTCTCCATCACCCTTACCAGACATATTTTGAATGAAAGGCACAGGATCAGGCCAAATAGGAGAGGCTTTAGGTGCGACATATCCTAATACAGAGGATAGTGCGATTACCCCGGATAACGGTGCGACCCATAATACCGGGAACCTCCCTTTTAACAAAGAAAATCCTTCTTGTTCGATGATCTTCATCATTCGTAAAATTCCGATCAGCAATAGACCGATAAACACAGTTCTTATGATGGCGAACTTCGCATCATAAACAGTAAACGTATCAAGAATGGATATATAAATGATGGTGATCAAGAAAAACAAGAAGATGCGCCTCGTCTGGATCAGCCAATAATGCATCAGATAGCTAACGAGCCATAATAGAACAAAGAACAATAAAGATCGGCTTAAAGACGTCATGTCATCCCAATTGCGATCCATAATAAGGTTCACGTTATACGTAATATCCTCTTTAAGAAAGGGAACCCACTTAAAGGATAGGAACACCTCGTAAAAATAAAGAGAATGCAGCGCATAAAGCAGTGCACCAAGCTTTACTGGAAACGAAATCCAGAATGGAAGCTGAAAATAAGTCACAATGAACAAAAACAAGGTGTACATCACAAAGATTTGAATGTCATCCGTTGTTGTTATGTCTTTCAGCGGTCTTAACCATTCCCATAATAAAAGGAATCCAAGACCGTAAAGGATTAGGGTGTGCAACGTTGAAGCTTGCTGCTGGTTAGATTGAGGCATACATGCCACCTGCCTTCAATGATTCATTAAAGTCAGAACCGATGATCGGTGTTACCGGAACACCAAACTGCCTGATTCGATTAATATAGTTAAGCTCCTGGCTCTTGAGCTTCGTATCCAATGCGAGATAGAAGAAGATCACATTCGTTTGCTGACGGGAAGCCAAAAGCTCGAGCGTCTTCATCGTATATTCCGTTAAATTAGGTGAAACAATGAGCGCCGTTTTCCCTTCCATATGACCTACCATGTATTCCTGCTTAAGCCGCTCTTCAAAAAAGTCGGACACGTCCGCTTTTACTTTTGCAAGTTCATGAAAGATACGCCACTCTTGTTCAATGCCGATGTTCATCGGTATTTCTTTTCCTTTAAAAGGATGGTAGCCAATGGATCCCCCTTTTAATATCGAGAAGTGAACAAGTGATGCTGCAAGGGAAACGCCGCGTTCAAACAGCCAATCATTCGTTTCATAGCTTTTTTCACAATGGTCCAGAACGATTACAAAATCGTCATTCCTCTGCTGTTCAAACACTTTCGTCAAGAGCTTGTTCGATCGAGCACTTGCTTTCCAGTGCAGCCAGTTCATTCTGTCTCCTGCCACATAATCCCGAACGCTAACCGTAGACGTGTAATCGGTAAAGGAACGCTTTCCTACTTTTTTCATACCAGTCTGAAGCATTTTCCCGGTTTCCCACCGTTCAATCTCTTGATATTGCGGATAAACAAAAATCTGATCGTGAACGGATACACTCGTACTCTTTAAGACGAAACCAAAAATATCACCGGTCTTCACCCTGATCTGATCAAACTTAAACAAACCGCGCGGTGCAGGATTGATCGTATACGTATACTCGAGTTTTTTTCGAAACAGCGGAAACATCAGGATGCGGGATTGAATTTGATGAGTGTTCCCGTCATAGCGGGTTTCCCGAAGCAATGCTTCTGGCAGCACGTCTTCCAATACAACGTAAAACAACGGAAAATGACTGCGGCGCGTAACGAGGATCGTAATCTCCACTTCTTCTCCAGCCATTAATTTATCCTTTGAGATAAAACGTTCGATCTTAAGCCGGTGAATCGGATAGAAAGCCATCGCTAACGAGTAAAGAACAATCGGAAGAACACTGTAGAATAAAAACCAGCTTACGAATCCGCCTTGAAACATGGCAAAAGAAAACGTAACAACTAATAAAAAAATGATCCCTGAAAACCCTATTGGTGTTTTAAAACGCTCCCAAAATTTCTTGAGCAATGCCTTCATCACGCATGTTGTTCCTTATGAATAGGCGCAGGAACACGAGCCAGAAGATCTTTAATCACTTCTTGAGCGGTTACACCTTCGAAACGGGCTTCGGGTTTTAATAGCACACGATGCACAAGTACAAACGGGGCTAAATATTTTATATCATCAGGGATTACAAAATCACGGTTCATTAATAACGCATAAGCTTGTGCTGCTTTTAATAAAGCCAGCGAGCCGCGGGGACTTACTCCTAAAGCAATGGACTTATGGTTTCGCGTGCGGTTGACGAGATCCACAATGTATCGTTTTACAGAATCCGTAACAAAGATCTGCTTTACAGCCGTTTTCAGTTCAGCAATTTCTTCTCCTGAAATCGCAGGTCTTAACTGATGGATCGGGTGTTCACTTCCAATTACGTTTAACACGTTAAACTCTTCTTCTGGCGTCGGGTAACCCATCGTCAGTTTCATTAAGAAACGGTCAAGCTGAGCTTCAGGAAGCGGATATGTCCCCTCATATTCAATCGGATTTTGCGTGGCCATAACTAAAAACGGATCAGGTAAAATGTGTGTTTGGCCATCAACGGTCATGCTCATCTCTTCCATCGATTCCAGTAATGCCGACTGTGTCTTTGGAGAGGTACGGTTGATCTCATCGGCTAAAATGACGTTCCCCACCAAAGGACCCGGTCTAAATTCAAAAAGCATGTCTTTCTGGTTATATATCGAAACTCCCGTCATATCAGACGGCAATAAATCAGGTGTAAACTGTATACGGTTAAAGGTTAGACCAAGAGATTTCGCGATAGATCGGACCATCATCGTTTTCCCTACTCCAGGTACATCCTCAAGCAGTACATGCCCTCCCGCTAATAAAGAAACAAGCGTTAATTCTGTTACCTGTTTTTTACCTACCATTACTTTTTCAACATTGGCGATAACCTCTCTAAGCTGCGGGTGATATTCATATGACCTTTCATTTCTAGCATTCATGATAGACTCCCCTCTAACATTTCTGTCTCTATATTCTATAATTTTATTTCTTCCTATTAATTTCGCATCGGAGAATCTATAATCCTTGTTTTTTTACAAAAAAAGAGAAAATTCGGTATATTTTGATGAAAACAAGTACGGAAGAGGTTAAATTGGTAGGAACAAAGGGAGGAAAGGGATTGAGAGTTTGTGAGAGGAGTGTAATGACGGTAAAACAAGGACTGGAGCAGCTTATTCCCACGTTATTTCAGATAATTCCACGTTAAATTGGTTTTCTCCTACGTTAGATGAAATAATTCCACGTTATTTTCCATTTATCCGATTTTCGACAAACGCAGTTTAAATTTCGTCTGTCTGATGATTGAGTGTTAGAAGTAGTCCAGAGCAAAACTCGGATTATGTAGATATTTCTCGGGAAATTAAGAAATGTGTAGGTATACTTTTAGCTTAATATGTATTGGGTAGCGATATGGTGGTTTTGGTATGCGGATGTTGCATCATATCGGGTGGCGATATATGACTCTAAAATACACCCTGTCTTTATTAGAGCATATCGCCCAGCGATATGCCCGTTTATTTTCGGAATAATGAGGAAAGCCAGCTTCTTTTTTCTGTCCGTTGTATCACTTTTTCCAAACGTTGATTAAAATCACTCTGCAATCGCCATTCTTTTTTCTGTTCATCCTTTAAATCTTGTATCTCTTTTTGCAGAATATCGCTTTTTTGTTTTTCTTGCTCCAACAAGTTTTCATAATGCTTTCTTTGTTGTTCTGTTAATTTTTCAATTTTGGCGTTGGTTTTCTGCGCTGCGTTCCCTACCGCAGCTCCGATGGCATGATGATCCTGCTGGAGACGAGATACCGTCAGTTTAAGGTGTGACATATCGTTTGTTAGTTGGACGTTCATCTCACGTGCCGCAGCAAGCTCATTAGCCAACACCATTAAGACCTCTTTAAGTTGATTAGGGTCTTGTGGCAGGTTTTCATATGTATCGGGTAGCGCTACATCTGTATATGGAGGGGTTTCAAGTCTTTCTTTCTGCTCTTCCACAAGATTTTTTGCTGTATTGTCTAATGGCTTGTCCGTATCGCGGAGCGCTATAAGCGCACTGATATCAGATTGAACAAATATACGTCGGTCGCCGTCTTTTAAAAACTCATATCCGTTTCGCTCCAGGATTTGACCGTACTTTCGAACCGTTGGTGTGGCAATCCCCACTTCTTCTGCCACTTCCTTTGTGGAGAATGCTTGTTCATTCGGTTGTATATCGCGTCACATATCGGACCTCCTTATATTTTTGATTGTAACGTATCTACATAAGTTGTATCGCCCAGCGATACGATCCCTAAAAGATTCGATGACAAAATGTTCGTTTATGAGCTTTGTTCCAAAAATTCTCTTTTACACCTCTAAGTATACAATACCATGTATGTTAAAATGAATGGTGTTTCAAACATATCAGTCCATATAGGAGTGTTAGATAAGCATGAACAAAAAAGATATCGCTCAAATACGAAAACAGTTCAAAAAAGAGAATGATCTACTGAAAATCTCCAGCATCTTTAATGTGTATATAACGAAAGAATCAAGTGACATCTATCATCACGTGAGCCAGCCTTTCGAAATGCTTGATACCGAGCAACAAGAACTCTTTTTTAATAACTTCAAAAAATTGCTTGGTGGAAATCTCGACGAAAAGCTTTTTGAATTAAAGTTTAATAGAAATGCTGAAAACAACAGTCAGCTTATTTTGCATCAAGGGCTACTTGCAAGTGATACAGAAGATTGGAAAGAGCGAATGCTTCAAATGGTAGGAAAAATGCTCTTAAACCGTCAGTACGAAAAGGATATCGTGATTACCTTCATTAAGGGAGAATACTATAAGCCCACAAAGCGCAAAAATGATGAGGCTGAAATTAGTGAACGAGATGCCGTCTACTCTTTCCCCTTTATTTTGTGCAGCATAAACAATACACAAGAACCGAAAAAAGAACTGCTTTTTGATTATGTGGAAAAAGAGTTCAAGTACAATTTCGTGGTCGATCCTATCATCAATCTGAACGCACCGATTGGAGGATTTCTCTTCCCTTGTTTCAGCGATAATGCAGCAGACGTTAACCATATTCTGTACTCAGCCGGAAAAGTCCATGAGCCTGATTATGAATTCATTGTAGACGTCTTAAATGGCGAAGAAATCATGACGGCCAAAGACGATAAGATCGTGTTTGAAGAGATTATTAAAGACGTAACACAGGATCAGTTGAACACGTCTACCCTCTCCAACGTGTATGAAGAGATTAACCGTATGATTGAAGAGAACGAAGAAGAGGAACATCCACGATTAGATTCCAAAGACGTTGAGCGAGTTTTGAAAGCAAGCGGTGTTGAAGATATCAGCGTGGAAAAAGTAGAATCAGCTTTCCAAAAAGTGATTGATGATGATAAATATGAGATAAAAGCGAGCAGTGTTGTACCGAAATACAACTCGAAGTCGATTAAAATCGATACAAAGGTAGCTAAAATTGCAATTAGCCCGCAAGATTTAAGGTACGTGAAACAAGTTCAACTTAGCGGTAAACGCTACCTTATGATAGAAGTAGAAGAAGATACAGTTATTGAAGGGTTTACGATGATTCCGGAGGCTTTTGGGGAGAAGGTGGAAAAATAGAAAAAAGCTCCTCACGAAATTGACTCGTGAGGAGCTTTTTAGTTCACTCTCAAAAACCCTTATCTATTAAGGGGGAAGAGAGGCAGATATTACATCATGCCGCCCATTCCGCCCATGCCCATTCCGCCCATGTCAGGCATTCCGCCGCCAGCGTTTTCTTCTGGCTTATCCGCGATTACTGCTTCTGTTGTTAGGAACATTGCTGATACGGATGCTGCGTTTTGAAGAGCTGAACGTGTAACTTTAGTTGGGTCAACGATTCCGGATTCGAACATGTTTACCCATTCGCCCGTTGCTGCGTTGAAGCCGATTCCGATTTCTTCGTTCTTCAGACGCTCAACCACTACAGATCCTTCAAGACCTGCGTTGTGTGCGATTTGACGAACTGGCTCTTCTAATGCACGAAGAACAAGTTTGATACCTGTTAGCTCATCGCCAGTCGCTTCTACTTTAGAGATCGCGCTTAATACGTTAACTAGAGCTGTACCCCCACCGGATACAATACCCTCTTCAACCGCAGCACGCGTAGAGTTCAAAGCGTCTTCGATACGAAGTTTACGCTCTTTTAGCTCAGTTTCAGTAGCTGCACCAACTTTGATTACCGCTACACCACCTGCTAATTTAGCAAGGCGCTCTTGTAATTTTTCTTTATCAAATTCAGAAGTCGTTTCTTCTAATTGAGCTTTGATTTGGTTAACACGAGCTGCAATTTTAGAAGATTCGCCAGCACCTTCAACGATTGTTGTGTTTTCTTTCGTTACCACAACTTTAGAAGCTGTACCTAGCTGCGTGATGTTCGCCGTCTTAAGATCAAGACCTAGCTCTTCAGTAATCACTTCACCGCCAGTTAGTACTGCGATGTCTTCAAGCATTGCTTTACGACGGTCACCGAATCCAGGAGCTTTAACAGCTACTGCATTGAATGTTCCACGAAGCTTGTTAACTACTAATGTAGCAAGTGCTTCCCCTTCAACGTCTTCAGCAATCAACAATAGAGATTTCCCTTGTTGTACCACTTGCTCAAGAACTGGAAGGATTTCTTGAATGTTTGTAATCTTCTTATCTGTGATAAGGATGTACGGGTTCTCAAGCTCTGCTTCCATCTTGTCAGAGTTTGTAACCATGTATGGAGATGCATATCCGCGGTCAAACTGCATACCTTCAACCACTTCAAGCTCAGTTGTGAATCCTTTTGATTCTTCAATCGTGATAACGCCGTCGTTTCCAACGCGCTCCATCGCTTCAGCAATCAATTGACCTACTTCATCGTCAGCAGCAGAGATCGCTGCAACTTGTGCGATAGATTCTTTTCCTTCGATTGGCTTAGAGATCGCTTTAAGCTCTTTAACTGCAGCAGCTGTTGCTTTTTCGATCCCTTTACGAAGTACCATTGGGTTTGCACCGCTTGTTACGTTCTTTAATCCTTCACGGATCATCGCTTGTGCAAGAACCGTTGCTGTTGTTGTTCCGTCCCCTGCAACGTCGTTTGTTTTGCTAGCTACTTCTGCAACAAGTTTAGCACCCATGTTTTCAAATGCATCTTCAAGTTCGATCTCTTTTGCAATCGTTACACCGTCATTCGTAATTAGCGGAGAACCGAATTTCTTTTCAAGAACGACGTTACGTCCTTTTGGTCCAAGCGTTACTTTTACAGCGTTCGCTAATGCATCAACACCACGAAGCATTGAGCGGCGTGCGTCTTCACTAAATTTAATATCTTTAGCCATGTAAAAACCCTCCCATTAATTGTTAAAAGTTAGTGACTTACATATGCTCTTAATTTATGTAGCTTCAAATCATTGAAGCTCCCATTCTCTAGAACGTTAGCCTACGATCGCTAAAACGTCAGATTCACGAAGAATCAAATATTCTTTGCCTTGGTACTTCACTTCTGTACCTGCGTATTTTGAGAAAATAATCGTGCTTCCTTCAGAAACTTCTAAAGAGATACGCTCGCCGTTATCCGTCACACGACCTGTACCTACAGCAACAACTTTTCCTTCTTGAGGCTTTTCTTTTGCTGAATCTGGCAATACAATGCCGCTTGCAGTTTTTTCTTCACCTTCTACAAGCTCAATAATAATACGGTCACCTAATGGCTTTAACAAGTGAAACACCCTCCTTAAATAGTTAAAAAGTTTTCTTATTAGCACTCTTTGTTAGTGAGTGCTAACTCCATTTCTAATAATAAATAAAACTTTAAAACTTTGCAAGCGGGAAATGAGAAAAAAATTCTCAAAAACGATATCCTCGCGAGCCATGCCTATTCTATGTTAAAATGGGTTAGCATATAGAGAGTAATAACAAGAAGATTGTATTATGGGTAAGGAATTAAAGGAGAACTTAATTTGAAGAAAAAATACTGGTGGATCATTTTTATATACATCGCTATGCAATTCTCAGGTTTCCTTGGAATACCTCTTTTAAACGAACTAGGTGTTCCGGAAAAGCAGTTGTTTGGTATGTGGGGAACGATCAGCTTTATCGCTGCTCTTGTTATCATCCTATACATGCTCATCCCTGAAATGAGAAGCCGTCATCGCGATTCTGAACGTGTTTCAAAAGGTTCTGCTGTTCTTTGGTCCATTATCGGTATTTTCATGGCTTATGCTGCACAGATTATAGCAAGCCTTATCGAAATGAATGTATTCGGTATCCAGCCAGGTTCAGAAAACACGGAAATGTTAGTCGAGATTGTAAAAGATGTTAAATACTTTATGATTGTCACGGCAATTGTTGGACCGATACTTGAAGAGATCATCTTCCGTAAAATTATTTTCGGATCCCTTCATAAACGATTCAATTTCTTTGTATCTGCTTTGATCAGTTCTCTTATTTTTGCTGCTGTTCATGCGGACTTTACACATCTATTAATCTACACGGCAATGGGCTTTACCTTTGCGTATCTTTATGTTCGAACAAAACGTCTGCTTGTTCCGATTGCGGCACACGTTGCGATGAATACACTCGTTTTAATCGTCCAGATTTTCCTTGCTGATAAAATTAAGGAAATGGAGAAACAGCTAGAAACAGCGCAATTGATTATTGGAGGACTACTATGAAGACATCACCTTTGTTTATGGCCTTTTTGTATTTAGCGATCGGCTTTGTTTTTACGTATCTGGCTGTCCATTATGCGAATGAATACGGAATGACGAGCATCTGGACAATCATTACGATGGTCGTTGCCACATTTGATTTCGCAAACAGCATCCGCTATTTCGCTTTGAACAACCACTTGAAAAGAAAACAAAAAAAATAGATACATGCAAAACGAAACTGCCCCCAGAAGGAGGCAGTTTTTTTGCACTTAAAAAAGAGAATGCCCAAAGCTATGGCACCCTCTTCACCTTTATTCGTTATAAGCCGATTCAGCTGCTTCTTCTCTTTCCTTCACAAGAGCTTCCATTTCCGCTTTCATTCTTTTTTTATAGGCGGTTTTTGAAATAACGATACTCACCTCATAAAGAATAATGAGAGGGAAGGTGACCATCAAGTGAGAAATGAGTTCTGGCGGCGTGATCAATCCGGCAATCACCAATATAACAAAATACGCTACTTTTCTAATGCTTTTTAAGAATTGAGGTGAAACAATTCCAAGCCGTGTTAAGAACATAACAAGGACTGGGAATTGAAACAGCAATCCGAACGGAAGCGTAATGTTAAATAAAAATGAAAAGTATTCCTGAATTCCGTACTCCCCTTCAACACTTAAAGCGGTAGCGACATTCCCCATAAATCCAACGACAAACGGAAACAGAATAAAATAGGAAAAGGCAAGTCCCGTTAAAAATAAGAGAAAAGAGACCGGGATGTACATCAGTGTAACTCTGCGTTCATTTTCAAACAGTCCTGGACTGATAAATGCCCATAGCTGATACAACGCGAACGGCGCTGTCAACACAAGCCCGATAATAAAGGCAAATGACATATATACATTCAGCGGATCTGTTAAGTGAAAGGCGTTCATTTGAATATCTTTTGCTATCGGATCACTTTGCAAATATACGATCACCGGCCTAGCAAAGAAAAAACCCGCGATTAGAAACGCGAAGAAAGCTAGTGCCGTCAAAATGATTCGTTTTCGTAATTCACCTAAATGATCATACATCGTCATCTTTTTTTCATAGCTCATTGAAAAACATCCTTACTTCTTCGGTTCGTCTTTTTCCTTCTTTACATCATCATCGTCATCCATAATTCCTTTTGTTGCATTTTTGAACTCACGCAATGTCTTTCCTGCTGCTTTTCCTAGCTCAGGCAGCTTTTTTGGTCCGAATAAAATCAATGCTGCTCCTGCGATTAATGCGATACTTCCTGCACCTAACATGGGTTTGCCTCCTTTGGTTTTTAATTTGATTTTTTTAAGAGTAATTCTTCATAAAATAAACAAGTGATTGCAGCTCTACCGCGAGATCAATATGATGGACGCGGATATCAGGAGCTAAGGTTAGACGTGCCGGTGTAAAGTTTAGAATCCCTTTTACGCCCGCTCTTTCCAGCTGATCTGCGATCGGCTGTGCAGCACCCACTGGTACAGTAAGGATCGCTACGTCTATGCCTCGTTTCTTCAGCTCGCTCTCAATGTCATTCGTGTGAAAAACAGATACTCCTGCGATCTCTGTGCCAATCTTAGAAGGATCGACATCGAATGCCACTTCTATCTTCGTGTTATTATTTTTTGTGAAGTTGTAATGCAAAAAGGCAGTGCCTAAATTTCCTACTCCGATTAAAGCAACTGTGGTCGTTTCATCCTGATTAAGTGTTTTTCGGAAAAAAGATAACAGGTAGTTAACATTGTAGCCATAACCCTTTTTTCCTAATGCGCCAAAATACGAAAAATCTCTGCGTATCGTGGCAGAATCTACTTTTACCGCTTCACTTAATTCAGCAGAGGACACCCTTTGCTTTCCGGAAGAGGATAGATTTTTTAAAAACCGGTAATACAATGGCAGCCGTTTCGCTGTAGCATGTGGTATCTTTAACTGATCTTGGTTCATAGATAGAGCCCTCCATGTGTAGAAAGCGGATTCTTCCCTATTGTATCATACTTTATCAGGGCTTGAAGAACGTACAAAATCCCCATTCTTACCTCCCGTTTTTGATAGAAGATACGTTTGTCCGATAATCATTCCTTTATCGGCAGCTTTACACATGTCATAAACAGTCAGTGCTGCAGCAGATGCAGCAGTGAGTGCTTCCATTTCTACCCCGGTGCTTCCTTTTGTCTTTACCTCTGCCTGTATATTAAGTTTGTATCCATCCTCACTCTGTTTTTCCCAGTGAAAAGATAGATCAACACCTGTTAGTGCTAGTGGATGACACATCGGTATCCAATCAGCGGTTTTCTTCGCAGCCATAATACCCGCTACCTGAGCAACCGCCAGAACGTCCCCTTTTTTGAATCCATTGTCTTTGATCTTAAGGAAGACTTCTTCACATACTGTTATCCCGCTGACCGCAACCGCTGTCCGGTGAGACGTTTCTTTTTCCGAAATATCTACCATCTTGGCACGGCCTTCTCCGTTAAAATGGGTTAACCCGTTCATACAACCCCTCCTCATGATGAATATACACGAAACCGCTTTTATTGTCGTTATGATTTTACTTGTATTTATTGCAAAATGTTGAACTTTCCCATTAGTTGGCGATAAACGTCAAACTGCGCTAAACTACTAGTAGACATGGGGTAGATCGCTCAATACTATCACCCCCTTTTTTATAGAGGTGAAGGCAAATGATTATCTTACAAGTTCAAGACGTCACTAAGTCCTTTGGTGCTGACGTTATTTTATCAAATATAAAATTAGAAGTTCAAACAGGAGAACGAATCGCATTAGTGGGAAGGAACGGCGCAGGCAAGTCCACACTTCTTCGCGTAATAACAGGCGAGTATTCGTATGATTCCGGTCATGTCATGATTCCTAAGGACGTAAAGACAGGATACCTTGCACAAGATGCCGGTCTTGATTCAGAAGAGACGATTTGGAATGAGATGCTCTCTGTCTTTGAACACCTTCGAAAAAAAGAGAAAAAGCTGCGTGAGATGGAGACACGAATGGGAGATCCTTCTGTACTGGAAAATGCCACAGAATACGAGCGTCTGTTAAAAGACTACGATGAATTGCAGATTCAGTTTAAAGATGAAGGCGGTTATCAATATGAAGCCGAAATTCGTACCGTGCTTCATGGCTTTCAATTTGCCGATTTTGATCGAGATACGCGGATCAACACGCTAAGCGGGGGGCAAAAAACGAGACTTGCTCTTGCCAAGCTCCTATTAACGAAGCCTGATCTGCTTATCCTTGATGAACCTACAAACCACTTAGATATCAAAACGTTAACGTGGTTAGAGCAATACTTGCAGAGTTATCCAGGGGGTATTTTGATCGTCTCTCACGACCGCTACTTCCTTGATAAAATCGTAACGACTGTTTATGAAGTGTCCAGAAAGCGATGCTACCGATTTACCGGGAACTACTCCAACTACCTGGAGCAAAAAGCAGAGCGTTATGCCCAAGAAATGAAAGAGTTTGAGAAGCAGCAGGATCAAGTGGCAAAGCTCGAAGACTTTATTCAGCGAAATATCGTACGGGCATCCACTACAAAACGCGCACAAAGCAGGCGTAAACAGCTTGAAAAAATGGAATTGAAAGAAAGACCTGCCGGTTCTGAAAAGGCGGCTTCCTTTTCCTTTGAAATTGAAAAGCAGAGCGGCAACGATGTATTGAAACTTGAACACGTCAGTACAGGCTACGAAAGTGACTCCCCGCTGTTTCGGAACGTTCAATTAGCCGTAAATCGTCAAGACAGCGTGGCAATCGTTGGACCGAACGGCATCGGAAAATCAACTCTTTTAAAAGTAATTCGAAAAGATCTGCCTTTGTTAACAGGTGATATTCGCTATGGAAGCCAATTAAAGATATCGCATTATGATCAGGAACAAGCCGATCTTCACTCCCGAAAAACGTTACTCAATGAGCTTTGGGATGATTATCCGGAAAAAACCGAAAAAGAGATTCGATCCATTCTTGGCCAATTTCTGTTTAGCGGTGATGATGTACTGAAGCTCGTAACTGAATTGAGCGGCGGTCAGAAAGCCCGTCTTGCCCTTGCTAAACTCATGATGGAAAAAGGCAATCTCTTATTGCTGGATGAGCCAACGAACCACCTTGATCTGGATAGCAAAGAGGTGCTGGAGCAGGCTTTGATTCATTATCCGGGTACGATTCTTTTCGTTTCCCATGACCGGTATTTCATTAATCGAATCGCAACAAAAGTAGTTGAACTCGCTCCGTCCGGCATAACCGAGTATCTGGGAGATTACGATTATTACACAGAAAAAAAGAACGAGATGAAAGCTCGTGAAGAAATTGCGGAACGTCAGAAGGCAGAAAGTCTAGCTGCCAGCCCGTCAAGCACTACGTCAAACGGTTCAAAGATCTCGATTGATAAAGAAGCGAAAAAGCAGGATCGTAAACGCCAGCGACGCATTGAGGAAATCGAAGAACTGCTCGAAGGACTTGAGAGTAAGATCGTTTATGCAGAAGGCGAACTGTGCAAACCAGAAGTTTTTCAGAATTATGAAAAGACCCAAGAGTTTCAATCACAGTTAGATGCATTGAATGCAGAAATGGAAACGTTAATGGAAGAATGGGAAGAACTCCAGAACGCTTAAAACTAAGCTGACATCCTTAAAAGAGAAGGATTGTCAGCTTTTTATTTATCCACAGGATTTGTTAAGGTTTTATATGGTTTTTGTTAACTTATCCACCTTATCCACAATTCTCTGTGTATACATCTTGTTAATTGTGCATAACATGAAACCTTTAATAGAGAAGTATTGAAAAGCTTTTCCACATTATCCACAAAACTGTGTATAACTTTTCCACAGTCTTATTTAACCCATTTGTCGGATTAAGTCGTCATAAGTCGATTACAAAAAAGCCCTTTTCCAAATGGGGAAAAGGACTTCACTCACTTATTGCGCTTCTAAATCTAAACCTGGCACACCGTTTAAGGCCATATCTGCACGTGTTCCCTTTTGGTAAGCAACACTGCCTGCTGCAGCAATCATTGCAGCATTGTCTGTACATAAATGCAGAGGCGGAATTACCAAATCGAAATCCGTTTCTTTAAAGCGTACCACAAGCTTCTCTCGCAGACCTTTGTTTGCAGCCACCCCACCAGCTAAAAGCACTTGTTTAACGTCAAATCGGTTTGCAGCGCGATAGGTTTTTTCCACAAGGACATCCACAACACTTGCTTGAAAGCTTGCTGCTAAGTCTTCTGGTTTAATCACTTCTCCGCGCTGTGTCGCATTATGCACCGTATTGATAACCGCTGATTTTAACCCGCTAAAGCTAAAATCAAGAGATTCCGGTTCCAGCCAGGCTCTCGGAAGGTCAATAGTCGCTTCACCCTCTTGTGCGAGCTTGTCGATATGCGGGCCACCTGGGTACGGCATATTCAGCGTTCTAGCCACTTTATCATACGCTTCACCCGCTGCATCATCTCTTGTTTCGCCGATCACTTTAAACGAACCGTGCTCCTCCATCAAAACAAGCTCCGTATGTCCACCTGAAACGATCAGTGACAACAACGGAAACGTCATTTCTTTTACAAGTCGGTTTGCGTATATATGACCCGCAATATGGTGCACGGGAACGAGCGGAAGACCGTGTGCAAACGCAAAGGCTTTTGCGGCATTTACACCGATTAAGAGCGCACCGACCAATCCTGGTCCTTCTGTTACAGCTACTGCCGTTAAGTCAGCTGGTTCAAGCTCGGCTTTGTTAAGGGCCTCTTCTATCACGATCGTGATTTGTTCGACATGATGACGAGACGCCACTTCTGGAACTACACCGCCAAAACGTTTATGACTCTCGATCTGTGATGCCACAACGTTCGCTAACAGTTCAGTACCGTTCTTAACGATCGCTACTGCCGTTTCGTCGCAGCTTGTTTCGATTGCTAATATGATCTCATCTTTTATCATAGTTCCACCCACATTACTAAAGCATCTTCACCGTTATCACTGTAATAGTTTTTTCTGATTCCACCGGCTTGGAAGCCAAGTTTTTTATATAAATTCTGCGCAACATGATTGCTTACTCGAGCTTCTAAGGTCATCGTCAAAGCACCTTGTCTTTTTGCGAGCTTAATGGCCTCTCTCATAAGCTGTTCTCCTAATTTTCTTCCCCTGTAAGAAGGAAGTATCGCAATATTCGTTACATGAGCCTCATCCATAACAAGCCAAATGCCGCAATAGCCAATGGGTTGAAAGGAATCTTCCACAATCAAATAGTACGCAAATTGATTTTGTTCAATTTCTCTGTAAAACGCTTCTTTTGACCAAGGAACGGCAAAAGAAGATTGTTCAATCCCCAGAATATCTTCAATATCACTTACGGTAGCGAGTCTAAACGTATAGGCCTCTCCCATTCGATACACCTACTTCCCCTGCGACTTCAGCCAGTTCACTTCTGCTTCTGCCAACTGAAGATAGCTTGGTGTAAACGTATGGATGTCCTCAGGATCTCTATCCATCCCAATACGGCCCAATTCGCTCGGTCTCGGGTTATGATCAGATACTTGTCCAAACACGGCCTGACTTCCAAGAACTTCTGATATGGTTTCTTGGTGGATAGGAAGATCATTACCTATAAATAATAGCTTTTCATTCGTTTCTTGAAGCTTTGTGAGCCAACTATCTAATAAAATAATCTGGTCTTCCCAAAGGTTCTGAAATACACCATTCTCATGCTGTCCGTAAAGGCCCGTAAACAACTGTGTGCGTCTTGCATCAAACAAAGGAACGGTAAAGCCATTGAAGTATTTTCCGCATTGAGCAAGGACTTCTAAGCTAGATACCCCTACTAAGTCTATTTTTAACGTCCACGCGAGTGTCTTCGCAATCGTTACGCCAATACGGACCCCTGTGTAGGATCCTGGACCTCTCGCTACTACAATCCGATTCAGCTCAGCAGGTTTAACACCCGTTTCTTTCAATAGTTGTTCAATTGCTGGCATCACGCGGATCGAATGATTTTTCTTTAAATTTGTAATATACTCGCCGAGCACTTTTCCTTCATCCAATACGGCAATCCCCATAACGAGGTTGGATGTGTCTATTGCCAGTACTTTCATTTCATAATCTCCTTAACACGTTCTTCATATCGCTCGCCTAATGGTTTTAACTGAATTTCACGCTCGTCCTCTCCCTTATGTGAGATCACGAGTTCCAGTCTTTCATCAGGGAGATACTCTTCTATAAATGTCGCCCATTCCACCACACATACTCCGTCTCCTGAAAAATACTCTTCAAAGCCTAAATCCTCATAAGAGTCTTCCAAGCGATACACATCCATATGGTAAAGAGGCAAACGGCCCTTGTACTCTTTAATAATGGTAAACGTAGGGGAGTTTACAGTCCGGGTGATGCCCAATCCTTTTGCCAACCCTTTCGTAAAGGTCGTCTTACCGGCACCAAGATCGCCAGCCAGGGTAAGAACATCTCCTTTTTTTAAGGTTAACCCCATTTTTTCGGCAAAAGTCATCGTTTCTTCGGCTGACTTTGATTGAATATGATATAGACTCATGACTTCCCCTTACCTTTCCCTAAAATGATTAAATCCTTTTTTTGTGAGCGGATTAGATGCTCGTCCGTTAGTATGATACAAATAGACGGATGCATTTTCCTTTTCTCCCACTTTCCCAATTACAAAAAGTGAAAGTGATTGCTGTTTAAACAGGCTTGCAAGTGCCTGATAATCCTGTTGGGAGACTGTTCCCGTCAGCACATAATCTTCTCCGCCATACAATTGGCAGTTTCGCCGTTCTTCTATTGAAAAAGCTTCTAGAAATGGACTTACAGGTATCTTATCTTCATCAATATGTATCGTAACATGACTTGACTCCGCAATCTCGTTTAGTTCACTAGCAATCCCATCACTCACATCATTTAAACTGATACGAAAACCGCTTTTTGAAAGAATGCGCCCTTGTTCAATATGCGGTAAAGGCATTTGGTGCTGTGCAACGAGCCTTTTTTCTGATTCACTAAATGAATGATGACGCGTTTTTTCTAATAAAAGATGGAGTCCTGCTGCGGATTCTCCTGTTACCCCTGTTAAAAAGACAATGTCATCTGGTTTCGCATGACTTCGAAGCAAATGAGTCCCTTTCTCTACTTTTCCAATAATCGTGACAGTTAATACAAGCGGCCCTTTCGTGCTTACTGTATCACCGCCGATTAAATCGGTCCTGTATTTCTTTGCGAGGTCCTTCATCCCCTCATAAACCTCTTGAAGGTCTTGTTCACTCCACTCATTTGGTATCGCGATCGATACTAAGAAAAATTGAGGAATCGCACCCATAGCTCCTAAATCACTTAAGTTAACAGCAAGTGCTTTATGGCCAATTTGATAAGGACTTAACGTATCCTTTGTAAAATGAACACCTTCAACCATCGTATCGACACAAACCACTTGCTCCATCTTTTCGTCCACAGACCAAAGAGCTGCATCATCACCTATACCGACAATCAACTCTTTTTGAAAGGAAGAAGAAGGGGTAATGCTTTTAATCCATTCAAATTCATCATGAATCATCCGGACTCACCTCATTTTAAGCGAAATCATTATAAAAAAGCCTTAGGGTCATATCGAGCTCCTAAGGTAACGGTAATCTATTTAAGTGTAACTTATCTGTAGACATAAAAAAACACGAAACCTTTGTTTCGTTATTTTAGTGGCGGACCCGACCGGGGTCGAACCGGCGATCTCCTGCGTGACAGGCAGGCATGTTAACCACTACACCACGGGTCCAGCTAGTATGTAATTTAGTGGTAATGATTTAAGAATAAAAATTGGTTGCGGGGACAGGATTTGAACCTGCGACCTTCGGGTTATGAGCCCGACGAGCTACCAGACTGCTCCACCCCGCGACGTTATAAAAGTATATGGACGATGTGTCCAAGTTTGTCGTCTCTTCCTCTACAAGCATCTCATGATGTGTATCCGTCGAGACATGTCGTCGTAATTTCTCTGAAGCACTTGCTCCATGCTCCACCCCGCGACGTTATAAAAGGTTGTTTTTTTCTCTAAAAGTCTGTTTTAGATAACAACTTGTTTCGGACATTTATTAATATAACACGTTTGTTAGTATGATGCAAGTGTTAATTAATTATTAGGCACCGGAAACTTTTTTTTTTCCAGTGCCTTCTTTTTTTCCTGTTTATGCTGCCTTTTTATGATCTTCAGAAGTCTTATGAAAGCCTTTTGCATAGTAAATGACCGTTAATAAGACAAGCCAGCACGGGCCAACGATCAGCGCAATCCTTGTATCTGGGAAGTACGCCATTAACCCAATAACAAAGATAAGAATAGCTAATGCTATATAGGATCCATACGGCCAAAACGGCGCTTTAAACTTCAAGTCCTTCTTTTCTTCTTCACTTAAGTTTCGACGGAATTTCAACTGTGACAATAGAATGATGCCCCACGTCCATATCGCCCCAAAAGTTGAGATACTCGTTACCCAAATAAATACTTTTTCTGGTACAAGGTAATTTAGGACAACCCCTATAAGCAATGCTGCTGCTGATACTAAGATCGCTACAGATGGAACTCCTGTTCTTCCGATCTTTTTTAGCTTAGAAGGTGCCTGTTTTTGCTCAGCTAGGTTAAATAGCATACGTCCTGTGCTGAAAATCCCGCTGTTACAGCTTGAAAGGGCAGCTGTGAGCACAACAAAGTTGATAATACCTGCAGCTTGTCCGACCCCAATTTTCTCAAATGTAAGAACGAAAGGACTTCCTTGTGTTCCAATCTGATCCCACGGATAAATGGACATGATGACGAACAATGCCCCTACATAAAACAACAGTATACGCCAGAACACTGTATTCACGGCTTTCGATATCGCTTTTCCAGGGTTCTTCACTTCCCCTGCTGTTACACCGATCATCTCTATACCTAAATATGCGAACATGACCATCTGCATCGACATTAAAACACCTTTAATGCCGTTTGGAGCAAACCCGCCATTTTCCCACAGGTTGCTAATACCAGTAGCTACTCCGCCATTTCCAAAACCAAATATGATCATTCCGAATCCAACGATGATCATTAAAACAATCGCAACAATCTTGATCAATGCAAACCAAAATTCAAATTCTCCGTAAGCTTTAATGGCGATCAGGTTCACACTAGCCATAATGACAAGTGCCGCTAATGCCCATATCCATGTTGCTACATCTGGATACCACATCTTCATATAAATCCCGACAGCTGTGATTTCCGCCATACACGTCACAATCCATAAGAACCAATAATTCCACCCTGTTAAATAACCGGCCAATGGTCCAAGATAATTTCGAGCATATCGGCTAAAGGATCCAGCAACCGGCTGATGTACCGCCATTTCTCCAAGTGCTCTCATAATCATAAACATAACGGCTCCGCCTAGAGCATATGCGAATAAAATCGCTGGTCCTGCCATTTTAATGGCTGAAGCTGAACCTAAAAATAAGCCCACTCCAATGGCGGCCCCAAGTGACATAAGTGTGATATGTCTTTCCTCTAGCCCGCGGTGTAATTCTTCTTTCGGCTTCATTTTTATGCCTCCCTCGTTGTGTTTGATGAAGCGCTTTCGCTAAGGTATCTTAACACGATTCGACAAGGGATAACAATTTGTTTTTTTGTTACAGTTTAAAGTCCTAAAGCTTTTCCTGCAGCTGTTTTAAAGACTGAACAAATGTCTTCTTTATCCTCGATGCCTACAGAGATTCGAATAACATTTTTATGGATTCCTAATTTCTCACTCACTTCTATCGGTAATGCACGGTGAGATGTACCTAATGGATAAGATACAGTCGTTTCAACGCCAGCAAGTGTAGGAACAATATGCACCCAGTCTAGTGATTTGAAAAACGTGTGAACATCACTTTTATCATCTAACTCAATGGTTACGATCGCGCCATTGCCTTTTTCACTTACAAACTCGGGATAATAAACCGTTTTAATGCCTTTTGTGTCTTTAAGCTGTCTGGCTAATTCACGAGCATTTGTTAAATGACGCTCCATTCGAACACTTAACGTCTTTAATCCTCTAGACGCAAGCCATGCATCAAACGGTCCTAGATTACATCCAAGATGAATCATTTTAGATTTAGCATTTGCAATGAGATCTTCTCTCCCAACAACGACTCCCGCAGTTACATCACTATGGCCATTCAAGTATTTCGTAGCACTATGAACGATAAGGTCAATCCCTTGAGTGTATGGCTGCAAAACATATGGAGTTGCGAATGTATTGTCGATCATTGTGGTTATTCCATGCTTTTTTGCTAAAGTAACGAGCCCTGAAAGATCCTCAACTCTAAGAAGAGGGTTTGTTACAGACTCGGAATAGATAAGTTTCGTGTTGGGTTTGATATTTTTTTCGATATCATGTGCGTCACTAAACGATACAAATGAAGTTTCAACGCCAAAGCTTTTTAATTCATCTGATAGAAGCTTATATGTACCTCCGTACAAATCCTCGCATGCTATGATGTGGTCGCCACTTTGAACAACAGCCAGAATTCCAACTAAAATAGCCGACATGCCTGATGAAGTAACTACACCAGCAGGAGCTTGTTCCAGTTCGGCAACCCCTTTAGCGAAGTCGTCTTGATTAGGATTGTTCATCCTCGTGTATAAAAAGTCATTCTTACCACGAAAATAATCCTCTAAGTCATCTAAATCTGAAAAAGAAAAGGCAGATGTCTGATAGAGCGGCTTTACTTTACTAACTGATTTTACGCTTGCATGACCACCAGCATGAACAGCGGAAGTATCAAAGTGAACATTTTTCATTTCTATATCCTCCCCATTGGTTTTTATCTCCTAGTGTAGCATAAAAAAACGAGGAGCATATGACATCGCGGCTTGTCATTTATAAAAAAAAGGAAGATCGATTTGCCCATCTTCCACTTTAAGGGTGACTTTTTTGAGAAAGCTGTGGGGAGGTGATTTAAGTGATTGGTTTGCAGAATATCTTATTATTGGGGCTGGTTTTAGATGCCGATTTGTCGAAAAGCTTATAAAACCTAAAATCCGTACTTACACCTTTTAAATGAAAAGAAGAAGATGGGTTTGGCCATCTTCTTCCTCATTTTTCATTTATGAGTCTTCACCCCAGTGGACTCCTTTTTAAACACAAAAAAAGAAGATGGATATTCATCCATCTTCCTCATTGCTCAGCGACGTCCTACTCTAACAGGGGGAGACCCCCAACTACCATCGGCGCTGAAGAGCTTAACTTCCGTGTTCGGTATGG
>NZ_JAHVJO010000010.1 GCF_019801215.1 Fictibacillus nanhaiensis
TAAATCAGAGGAGCAAGCTCCTCATCATTCGCTCGACTTGCATGTATTAGGCACGCCGCCAGCGTTCATCCTGAGCCAGGATCAAACTCTCCATAAAAGTGTTTGACTTGCTCTTGTTTAATACTGACGGAATTAAATTTAATTCCTTACCTATTTCTTTTGTTCAGTTTTCAAAGAACTTAGTGTTAAGTGCGTCGCTCGTTTTGGCGACTTTAATAATATATCACGCATCATTTTGAGTGTCAATCGTTATTTTAAAATATTTTGCTTTTCATATAAAAAAGGTCCACGAGGGGAAATGACACGCCCACCTGAACCCTTACGATACGTCGCAAAACCTTGTGTTTTCTAGTTATCCAAGAATGAAGAATTCGATTGCCACCAATGAAGCTAACCCAGGTAAACCGGCAATTCCTGATATTAATGCAGTAAAAGCATTGATTGGAATATGAACATCGTAAGAGTTGCCGATTGCATTTAATAAGAACAGAAGCAACGCTCCTATACAAAAACGTGTAATGCCAAATCCGAGCCATCGTAAAGGCCGCATTGGAGCACCTACTAATAATAGAACGAAAATAATGGTTCCGAGAATTGCAATAACTGTGATAGGCTCCACTTCTTGATACCTCCTATAAAAATATCCTGTTTTATTTACTAGTCATTGTATGGGAGTTGTCCAAAAAAAAGACCAGCAGTTATTTTAATCTGCTGGTTGTGACATTTCTTTTTTTCGCTTCTTTTAATAAGAAGAAATATTTAGATTCAGCTAATTGGAGTTTAAAAATAACTTCTTCAGATGGTTCAACACTGCGTTCCACCATTTCCTTTTGATGCATCCAATCAACCTTAAGTTCGTCTAGACTTTGGAGCAACTGTTGATCTCCGGACCGCTTCAAGCGCCCTTTACGGGAAAAAAACATGTAGCAAACCCCTTTAGTTAAATTTCTCTTCTGCCTTCAAGCGCTTTTGATAGCGTAACTTCATCTGCATATTCCAAGTCTCCGCCTACAGGGAGCCCGTGTGCAATGCGGGTGATTTTGATACCGGTCGGTTTTAAAAGTCTAGCCACGTACATGGCCGTTGCTTCACCTTCGATATTCGGATCCGTAGCCATTATTATTTCCTGGACTCCTTCATCGGTTAAACGTTTTAAGAGTTCAGCGATTTTAATGTCTTCTGGTCCGATACCATCCATTGGAGAAATCGCTCCATGAAGAACGTGATAAAGGCCGCGATATTCTTTCATTTTTTCCATAGCGATAACATCTTTGGAATCATGAACGACACAGAGGGTAGAGCGGTCTCTGCTCGAATCATCGCAAATCATACAAGGGTCACGGTCAGTAATATGAAAACAATTGGAACAATAAATGAGCTGACGCTTCGCATTAACCAGTGCTCGGCCAAAATCCAACACGTCGTCTTCCTTCATTTCCAATACGAAAAATGCCAGGCGAACCGCCGTTTTCGGTCCGATGCCCGGCAATTTCATAAAGCTTTCAATCAGTTTTGATATCGGTTCAGGATAATGCATGAGTTAATCCTAGAATAATCCAGGAATGTTAAGCCCTTTTGTGAACTTGCCCATGTCTTGTGAAACCATTTCGTCTACTTTTTTAAGTGCATCGTTCGTAGCCGCTAACACAAGATCTTGAAGCATTTCGATATCTTCTGGGTCAACAACTTCCTCTTTAATGATAATATCTACGATTTCTTTGTGTCCGTTTGCTTTAACAGTCACCATTCCGCCGCCTGCTGTACCTTCGATCAGTTTATCCTTTAGCTCTTCTTGAGCCTTCGCCATATCACGCTGCATTTTTTGCATTTGTTTCATCATATTGTTCATGTTGCCTTTCATCATTTACACTTCCTCCCTATTCGTTCTCATCTTTTATCTCGATTAATTCGTCGCCAACCAATTTGATCGCCTCTGAAATGAGGGGATCATCCGTTTTATCCTGCTCTTCAGAAGTAGGCTGGCCTTGCTGTTGCTCTTTAATAAAATCAGCTTTAAGTTTCTGCCACTCTGGGTCCAAAATGGACAGCATAGACAGGTTCTTCCCTATTGTACTATAAACTGCCCCTTCAACAAAGCTTCTGTTGTTATCTTGTGATGCCATCTGGCGGTGGATCTCATGCTGAAAAGCAAGCAAGAATACTTGGTCAGAACACGCGACAGGTTCTGCTCCAGACAATAAAGCATAAGCACTGACTTTTTCAGAGCGAATCTTATCTAAAATTTCTCCCCACATGCTTTTTAGTTGAACAAGATTTGGTTTCTTCGCTTTTTTCAGCATTTCTTTTACTTGACCGTGAGAAGCTCCGCCTTGTCCGCGAACCACTCTTTTTTCTTTCGGTGCTTCTTGTTCGCCAGGAACAGATGTAGCATTTTGACTCCACCCGCTCTGCTTCATTTTAGCAAGCTCTTGTTCAAGCTGTTCAATTCTTTGTATAAGAGGTTCAACCGAAGGGTTTTCCGTCTGTATGGATCCGCCTGCTTGTTTTTGATAACAAATTTTGATGAAGGTTGTTTCTAAAAAGATTTTCGGGTGATTTGTCCACTTCATCTCTTGTTGTGCCTGATTTAACTGACTGATAATGGAATAGATGCTTTCTGTTTCTGTAGCTGCAGCTAATTGTTCAAAAGCTTCGTCTGTTGAAACACGCTCTAATAACTCCTCAAGTTGCGGAGCTGCTTTATACAACAGCATATCTCGATAATAATAGATCAGGTCTCCTAAAAAGCGGACAGGATCCTTTCCTTCTTTTAAAAGATCTGAAGAGATTGCCAGAGCCTTAGAAACCTCTTTTTCTAAAAAAGCTTCCGCCATGTCAGAAAGATGCTTTTGAGATGCCGATCCGGTTACCGAGAGAACATCTTCAACTCTAACTTTGTCATCACTGTATGAAATAGCCTGATCTAATAAACTGAGTGCATCACGCATGCCGCCCTCTGCAGCTCGTGCTAATAGTTGAAGTGCTTCGTCCTCTACTTCCGTTTCGTTTGCATCGATTACCTTCTTCATCCGTCCAATAATAGAGCTTGAAGAGATCCTTTTAAAATCAAATCGTTGGCATCTTGAAACAATGGTTGCAGGGATTTTATGCGGTTCAGTCGTTGCCAAAATAAAAATGACATGACTTGGCGGCTCTTCAAGTGTCTTAAGCAAAGCATTGAATGCTCCGGTTGATAGCATATGTACTTCATCTATAATGTAGACTTTGTACGTGACAGATGATGGAGCAAATTTTACCTTATCCCTGATATCACGAATATCATCGACTCCTGTATTGGATGCAGCATCAATTTCGAGAACATCAGAAATGGTACCGTTCGTTATGCCTCGGCAAGCATCACATTCATTACAAGGCTCAGCAACTGGAGCTTTTTCACAGTTCACTGCTTTTGCAATAATTTTAGCCGCACTCGTTTTTCCCGTTCCTCTTGGTCCTGAAAACAGATAGGCATGGGAAAGCTTGTCCTGCATCAAGGCATTTTGAATCGTTTTTGTAATGTGTTCTTGTCCGACCACATCTTCAAAACTTTGTGGTCTCCATACACGGTAGAGTGCCTGATAACTCATCCCTTTGCCTCCCTTTACTCGTTTCATTCTTTCTTTATTATACTGAAACATTACAAAAAACTCACCCCTTGAGTGGGATGAGTTATTGTTTATTTATATAAGAATGCCGCGCACCTCTCTTTGGAATAGTCAACCTATGCGTACAAACGCAGTTAGCTCAGTCCAGGTTGCCCCACGGCACACGAAGTGATCCACTTACTGCTGCTTCCTTCCGGACCTGACAGGGTTCATGGGTCTTCGTTGCGTAGGACCCGGACATCAACACCACTTACGATCGTCAGACCATACGTTGAACTAACCGAGGAGAGGAATTCAACCTCGCTACAGCGGATTGCGAGTACAGGGCACCGCTACCTCCCCATCTAGCGCGACAAAGTGTATAACATTGTTAGATGCACAATCAAATGTGCAAGATTTAGTATACTATGCCTCTCATTAAAAATCAACCGTACAAGCCTTAAAGCTCACTTTTTCGATCTTCCTTTTCTTTCCTTTTAAGGTCGCGAAGATTTCTAAAAAAACTTGAAAGAATTTCTCTGCATTCTTCTTCTTTTACTCCGGCAACTACTTCACATTGATGGTTGAAACGATCCTCTCGCAAAAGGTTCATCAACGTCCCAGCACAGCCACCTTTTGGGTCAGCCGCTCCATAAACCACTCTATTTACTCTTGAGAGAACGATAGCACCTGCACACATAGCACATGGTTCTAGTGTGACATACAAAGTTGTGCCTTCAAGTCTCCAGGCACCCGTCTCTTTGCACGCGCTATCGATCGCTAATAACTCAGCGTGGGCAATGGATCGTTGTTCTGCTTCACGCAGGTTGTAAGCTTTAGCGATAATTTTATCATCTTTTACAAGCAAAGCACCGATCGGAACTTCTCCAAGCTCAGCTGCTATTTTGGCTTCTTTTAAGGCCAGATCCATATAATATTCATCTTTTTCTAATATCTCCATGATTTTTAGCTCCAAAGTTTTAGTTGTTAGAGATTATACAAGAGGTTTTGCCAATAATAAAGAAAGGAATGTTTTTATAAAAAAGAAGGAGAGGGACGAAATGACTCAAGTGATGAACGAAACTCCTGTTGCTTTACTTATTATTGACGTCATTAACGATTTTAAATTTGAAGAAGCTCCTCTTTTATTAAAAACAGCTGAGCCGATTGCTGAGAAAATCGTGAATTTAAAAAAGCAAGCTAAAGCAGCAGGCATCCCTGTTATTTATGTAAACGACAATTTTGGTCGATGGCAGTCAGACAAACAAAAGCTTGTTGAATATTGTGCACAACAGGCAGGAAGCAAGTTTGTTACTAAGCTGCAGCCAGAAGATGACGATTATTTTGTGATTAAACCTAAGCATTCGGGATTTTTTTCTACGCCTTTATCCACATTATTAAACGAGCTAAACATACAAACATTAATCATATGTGGAGTTGCTGGAAACATCTGTGTGCTTTTTACAGCTAACGATGCTTATATGAGAGGCTTTACCCTTTATGTCCCTTCTGACTGTTGTGCATCAAATATAGAAGAAGACAATAAGAGAGCGTTGCTTTTAATGGAGAAAACGTTAGATGCCTGTATACGCCCGAGTCACGAACTACATCTCGAATCCATTATTCAGCAAGCTAATAAAAACAAACAAAGAATGATGTACTAGAAGTTGCGATTATCGAATTATTTTGACCGATTCTCTATCCACCTTTTCCAAACGTATGCTACAATATTCTTTGTCTGTAATTTTTCGTTTGTTAAAAGAAAGGGAGGAAAAGAAAGATGAGTTCAACCCCCTTTATCGCAGTTGAAGGGCCGATAGGCGTAGGGAAAACATCACTGGCAAAAGCCATAGCAGAACACTTTGATTTTCAATTATTGAAGGAAATTGTCGAAGAGAATCCTTTTCTCGGAAAATTTTACGACAATATTGATGAGTGGAGTTTTCAAACCGAGATGTTTTTTCTTTGTAATAGATACAAACAGCTTGAAGACATTCAAGATCAATATTTAGGTAAGCACATACCTGTCGTTTCTGATTATCATATTTTTAAAAATAAGATTTTTGCAGGTCGTACGTTAAAGGATCGCCATTATGATAAATACATGCAATGTTTCGATATCCTGACTGAAGATATGCCCGTTCCAAACATGATTATCTATTTAAACGCCAGTCTGGATACATTGTTAAAACGGATAAAACAGCGCGGACGTTTTATTGAGCAGAACATGGAGCCTGCATACTTAGAACAACTAGCAGCTGATTATGATACATTTATGTCTGCCTTTAAAAAACAGCATCCTGAAATCCCGGTGCTTACCTTTAATGGTGACGATTTAGATTTTGTTGCGTATGAAACGGATAAAGAGAAGATCTTTTCCTTAATAGATGCAACTTTGAAAAAAGGAGAAGTTGCGAAATGACCAAGCTTATCCAATATGGTATTCCAAATGATGCCGTAATAACAGTGGCGGGAATGGTAGGTGCCGGTAAATCTACTTTCACTAACGCTCTTGCCAATAAATTAAACTTCCGTACTTCCATGGAAAAGGTCGACAACAATCCATACTTAGAAAACTTCTACCATGATTTTAAACGTTGGAGCTTTCATCTTCAGATTTTCTTTTTAGCCGAGCGTTTCAAAGAACAAAAAAGAATGTTTGATTATGGCGGTGGATTTGTTCAAGACCGTTCCATTTATGAAGACACAGGAATTTTTGCTCGTATGCATTATGACAAAGGAAACATGTCAGAGGTGGATTACGATACATATACCCACCTGTTTGAAGCGATGGTGATGACACCGTACTTCCCTCAGCCTGATTGCCTGATTTATTTAGAAGGATCTTTAGATGATATTTTAGCTCGTATTCAAAAACGCGGACGCAAGATGGAACAGGAAACTCCGGTAACTTACTGGGAAGAAATGTACGATCGCTATGAAAAGTGGATCAATTCCTTTAATTCATGTCCTGTACTGCGAGTGAACATTAACGATTATGATCTGCGTCAAAACCCTGAATCCATTGATCATATTGTTGAAAAAATCGCCCAGAAAATTGAAGCGAAACGAGAAGTTCGCTTATAAACATAGAAAGCCCCGGTACTCAAAATATTGAGCCGGGGCTTTAATGTGTCTTATTTCTTCATCCATTCGGGTTTGCCAAATCCTTTGAATTCTTTATCAATCACTTCTTCAAACTCTTTTGATTCTACTACTTCTTTAATATCTTTTGCAAAAGTGGATTCTACGTCTTTTGTATTTACAACAACGCGGTTACGATATGTATCCGGCATGCTTTCTAATTGAATAGCATCTAACAAGTCCATTTTTGCAGCAAGAGCAAAGTTACCAGGAACCGCTGCAACATCCGCACTTTGTACAGCACGTGGAAGCTGTGCAGCTTCTAATGGTTTGAATATTAAGTTCTTCGGATTGTCTTGAACATCCTTTTCAGATGCAGTTAGTTGGTTAACTCCTTCTTTGATAGTAATTAGCTTCGCGTCTTCAAGCATGATTAAGGTGCGCGCTAAGTTAACGGGATCGTTAGGAATTGCTAATGTACTGCCTTCTTTAATGTCCTCAATCGATTTAAATTTATCTGAATATAACCCCATAGGTGCTGTTGGTACAATTATGACTTCTGATAGTTTCAAATTCTTTTCTTTTGCGAAATTCTCCATATAAACTTTGTGCTGAAAAAGGTTGGCGTCCAGATCACCTTTAGAAAGTGCCATGTTCGGCTGAATATAATCACTAAATTCGATTACCTTAACCTTATATCCCTTTTTCTCAAGTATTGGCTTGATCGCTTTATTGACCATATCTGTATACGGACCTGCCGTTGCTCCAAGCGTAACTTCCTTGTCTTTAGATGCCTCTGATGAAGAAGAGCAGCCAGCCAAACCAAAAGCAAGCAATGCCGTTAATAATGTAAGTATGATTTTTTTCATGTTGATCCCCTTTAAAATTGTTTTTTTGAATACTAGATGCTCTTTGAAAGTTGTTGGTTCCATTGCAGGTGCTTCACTTTTCAGCGGACCGGTGAGCCCATTGTCATTGAAGTGAATAACAAAGAGCGTAAAAGCAACTATCTTTCAGAGAGGAGCCTTAATAAATGTCTCTTAGCATTCAGTTATTGCATATGAAAAAAACTTTATCTTTTATTCACAGCTTTCGCCACACCGTCTCCGATGACTTGCATCAGCTGAACGATGACAATCAATAACACGACGGTTGTTATCATAATCGTGTTGTCATAGCGATAATAACCAAAACGAATCGCAAAGTCTCCAATTCCCCCGCCGCCGACAATGCCTGCCATTGCCGAATAGCCTAATAAGCTTATCGCGGTTACTGTTATGGCTTGAACAATGCCCGGTTTTGCTTCAGGAAGAAGTACTTCTCTAATGATCATCCACGGTGTTGCTCCAACAGCGACAGCCGCTTCTATTACTCCTTTATCTATTTCTCGTAAAGAAGTCTCAACAAGTCGGGCAAAGAACGGAATTGCTGCAACAGACAGAGAAACAGATGCTGCAGTAGGTCCGATTGTTGTTCCCGTGATGAGCTGAGTTAGCGGTAACAGAGCAACTAACAGGATGATGAACGGTACTGAGCGAATCAAGTTGACTATTATTCCTGCCGTTTGTTTAACCAACACATTCTCAAACAGCAAGCCCTTATCCGTAACAAAAAGGATAACCCCCAGTGGCAGCCCTACGATCAAAGAAACACCTAGTGAAATGGCAACCATATATAACGTTTCAAAAAATGCCTTATTTAAATCTGGAAGAATGGTAAATATAGGGTCAAGCAACTTTCTTCACCACCTCAAGATTTTCTATACGACTTTCAATATACGTAATCGCTCGTTTTACTTCTGTTTCATCACCGATCAGTTCCATAATAAAAATGCCAAGCGGTGTTTCTTGGATATATTCAATCTTTCCGTGAAGGATATTTCCTTTTACCTGAAAGTTTTGGAAGAGCTCAGAAACGACGGCTTCTTCTGCGATCGCTCCTTTAAATTGAATCTTAATCACGGTGCCTTTTCTATTCTTCAGCAATGGCTCAGGTAAATCCATCTGTATAACGGAGCTGATGAATGTTTTTGTTAATTCTTTTTCAGGATTTGCAAAAATGTTATACACATCACCTAATTCGATAATCTCTCCATCCTGCATGACAGCCATACGGTGACAAATTTCTTTTACGACTTCCATCTCATGCGAGATGAGTACAATCGTAATACCTAACTTTTTATTGATTGATTTTAAGAGCGATAGGATTGATTTCGTAGTATTCGGATCAAGTGCAGAGGTAGCTTCATCACAAAGCAATACCTTTGGATCGTTTGCCAACGCTCTTGCGATACCGACTCGCTGCTTCTGCCCGCCGCTCAACTGAGATGGATATTGATCTTTTTGATTTTCTAATCCGACCATTTTTAAGAGCTCAAGCGTTTTACGAATAATCTCATCCTTCGATTTTCCTGCCGCTTTTAAGGCAAACGCAATATTTTCTAAAACAGTTTTCGCACTAATCAGATAAAAGTGTTGAAAAATCATGCCAATCTTAAGACGCTCTTCCCTCAGCTCCTTTTTCCCTAACGTAGTAATCGATACTCCATCGATGAGTATGTCACCTGATGTTGGTTTTTCCAATAAATTTAGACAGCGAAGGAGCGAACTTTTCCCTGCACCGCTATAGCCGACGATCCCAAAGATCTCCCCTTTGTCTATCGAAAGTGACACATTTTTAACACCAACAATTTCTTTCCCTTTTACTTTATATATTTTGGTTACGTCTCTAACCTCAATCATCTGTCTTCCCCCTCAACATATAAAAAAGCCCTCTTCATTTCATGGAAGAGGGCGAATAAACAAATATCGACTTATCTTCCAGAATGAACATATCATCCTGCAGGAAGTGGCACCGTTCCATAATGGAGGTTGCCGGACGTCATAGGGCCTGATCCCTCGGTCTCTCTTAATAAGCATTTCATATTGAATTATGTATAGTTGTCATCATACTATCTGTCTAAAAGTTCTGTCAATATTAAATTTTATCACTTTAACGTGTTAGCGCTTACATATATGGATGTAAAAGGATTATTTATTTTACGTTACATTAAAGATTCTTGAAAAGCCATGATTACTTTTTTCTATAGGCTTCTAAAGATTATTGCTTTGGTTTTTAAATCTGACCTTTTGCAAGTTAATAGGAACGAAAGGTACAACAAAAAACCTCATCCGAGTTAACAGATGAGGTTTGAATATGTATATGGAGGAGGTAGAGGGATTCGAACCCCCGCGGGTCGTTAAACCCCTGTCGGTTTTCAAGACCGATCCCTTCAGCCGGACTTGGGTATACCTCCGTGTGACTGACAAAAACTATATTAACATGTGAGTTGTTTAAGTGTCAACGGATTTTATGAAAAAAATAAAAAAAAGAGGGAATGAATTTTCCCCTCTTTTTATGATGACTTAATAATTTACTTAATTACTTCTTTATTCCCCATATATGGACGAAGTGCTTCAGGGATGATTACAGATCCATCTTCCTGCTGATAATTCTCCAATATCGCAGCTACAGTGCGTCCTATAGCAAGACCAGAGCCATTTAATGTATGAACATATTCCGGTTTTCCTTTAGACTCTCTGCGGAAACGGATTTGAGCACGACGAGCCTGAAATGCTTCAAAGTTAGAGCAAGAAGAAATTTCACGGTACGTACCGTAGCTTGGAATGTAAACTTCGATGTCATATTTTTTAGCAGCTGTAAAGCCCAGATCTGCCGTACACATGCTCAATACACGATAAGGAAGATTTAAAAGCTGTAAGACTTTCTCTGCATGTCCAGTCAGCTTCTCTAGCTCATCATAAGATTCTTCCGGCTTCACAAAGCGTACAAGCTCCACTTTATTAAACTGATGCTGACGGATTAATCCTCGTGTATCACGTCCTGCAGAACCTGCTTCAGAACGGAAACATGCACTGTAGGCAGCATATGTGATTGGCAGTTCTTCGTTCGTTAAAATTTCTTCTCGATGCATGTTTGTCACAGGAACTTCAGATGTTGGGATAAGGAAATAATCCTCTTCACGAATCTTGAAAGCATCTTCTTCAAATTTAGGAAGTTGCCCCGTTCCTGTCATACTTTGACGGTTAACCATATATGGTGGTAGCACTTCTGTATAGCCATGCTCATCTTCATGAAGGTCCATCATAAAATTGATGAGTGCTCGCTCTAACCGTGCTCCTAGGCCTTTGTAAAAGGCAAAACGGCTGCCTGTAACTTTTGCACCTCGCTCAAAATCTACAATGTCAAGATCTGTTGCAATATCCCAATGCGCTTTTGGTTCGAATGTAAATTCAGGTATCTCTCCCCAATGACGTACAGGTATGTTATCATCTTCTGTCTCCCCAACAGGAACACTGTCATGTGGGATGTTAGGCAATGTAAGCATGATTGCGTTTAGATTTTCCTCAACTTGGCGAAGTTCATCATCCATCGTCTTAATCTTGTCACCTACTTCACGCATCTCCACGATTAAATGATCGGCATCTTTCTTTTCACGCTTAAATTCTGCAACCTGCTTAGAAACTTCATTACGTCTTGACTTTAAGTTTTCTGTTTCACCGATTAATTCACGGCGGCGCTGATCAAGCGCTTCAAATTGATCAAGTCCAGAAAGGTCTTCACCCCGTTTAGATAACTTTGTTTTTACTTCTTCAAAATTCGAACGTACAAATTTTAAATCCAACATGCTTACTTCCTCCTTTTTGTTGTAAAAAATCAAAAAACTCCCGCCCACTACTCCTAAGAACTTTAGAAATAGGGACGAGAGTTAACCCGCGTTGCCACCCTGATTGCAAAAGACATAGATGCCCTTTGCCGGCTTAATTAGAATTGTAACGGTTCTTCACCGGAAAAGCTTACTAACATTCCGCTTTTCACTCCAGGATGGATTCACAAAACGCTTTGATCGGTTTTCACCAGCCACCGATTCTCTAAGACAAAGCTCTTTTTGCTACTGGTTCCTGTCATTGATTTTTTACTATGATTTTATAGTAATGTACAGCATTTTCTTATTTTATGCAACTACTTCTTTGCTGGTTTGTACCATTTTTACAAAATATTGATGCAAACGATAGTCATCTGTTAATTCTGGATGAAAAGCAGCACATAAGAAATGTCCTTGTTTCGCTGCAACAATTCTGTCGTTATGCTTCGAAAGAATCTCAACTTCAGGACCCACTTCCACAATAAACGGAGCACGAATAAATACTCCTGTGTAGTCTTCACCAACGCCGTGAATCATAAGTTCAGCTTCAAAGCTGTCCACTTGACGGCCAAACGCGTTGCGCTCAACAGTCATGTCGATCAGTTCAAGGTGAGCTGAGTCTTGACCTTGAATTCTTTTTGCCATCAAGATCAATCCTGCACATGTTCCGAACACAGGCTTTTGTTTGGCGAATTCTTTTAACGGTTCTAAAAAACCGTATTTATCAATTAAACGTCTCATCGCAGTGCTTTCGCCACCTGGCATAACAAGACCGTCTAGTTCAGCTAATTCTTCAACACGCTTTACCGCTGTTGCCTGTACTCCACAAGACTCAAGCGCCTGAATATGCTCTCTAACTGCTCCCTGTAAAGCAAGAACACCTATTTTCAGCATCTAATTACCAGCCTCGCTCCTGCATACGGTCAGCAGGATTTAAGGTAGAAATGTCGATCCCCTTCATGGCAGATCCTAAACCTTTAGAAAGCTCAGCGATAAGCTTGTAATCTTGGTAGTGAGTTGTTGCTTCAACAATTGCACGTGCGAATTTTTCAGGGTTCTCCGATTTGAAAACTCCAGATCCAACGAATACTCCGTCAGCTCCAAGCTGCATCATGAGTGCAGCATCAGCCGGTGTTGCAACACCGCCAGCTGCAAAGTTAACTACAGGAAGCTTACCTGCTTTTTTGATCTGCAGAAGAACTTCAAATGGTGCACCTAAGTTCTTAGCTTCTGTCATCAATTCGTCTTCGCTCATTGCTACAACTTTACGGATTTGACCTTGAATCATACGCATGTGGCGAACCGCTTCAACGATGTTTCCTGTTCCAGGCTCACCTTTCGTACGAAGCATTGAGGCACCTTCACCGATACGGCGTGCCGCTTCTCCAAGATCGCGTGCACCACAAACAAATGGTACTGTATAATCGCTCTTCAATAAGTGGAATACTTCATCCGCTGGTGTTAATACTTCACTCTCATCGATGTAGTCAACACCCATTGCTTCAAGCACGCGTGCTTCTACGATATGACCGATTCGTGCTTTTGCCATTACAGGAATAGAAACAGCATTAAGAACCTCTTCTGTAATCGTAGGGTCTGCCATACGAGCTACCCCGCCAGCAGCACGAATATCTGATGGAACGCGTTCAAGTGCCATAACTGCGACTGCTCCTGCAGCTTCAGCGATACGGGCTTGCTCTGCGTTTACAACGTCCATAATGACGCCGCCCTTTTGCATTTCTGCCATTCCTCGTTTTACACGTTCAGTACCTGTTTTTAACATGCTATACTACCCCCTGATTATATGTTGGAATTACCGATTAAATCGGTGATTTTATAATAAAACTAGTATCCTCATCTATTTTAACGTAAATCATAAAAAGCGCAAGCACTCTATATTTTCAGAAAAAAAGCCCTTTAGCATACGCTAAAGAGCTTTTCAAAATTATGGATTAAAACAAACCTTTTACCATATCGACAATACCAGACCAGATTCCACCAAAGAAACCGCCTACGCCTCTTAATGCAAGGATAAACCAATTGGCTTTTTCAACAGAATCCTTTGTTACGACTTCTGTTTTCCCTTTTTTATCAGCATCTAGCAGATAACCGTGGTCTTCACCTTTGCCTTTATAATCGATAAGAACGTGTCCGACAACCTCGCCTTTTTTCACAGGAGCTGTCAATTCACCTTCTTTGGTCATTTTTTTCTTATCTGCAACAAATTTAGGTTTGTAGTTCTCTTTTTCACCGCGTTTTACCACGAGTGATAAAGCTTCTTTTGTGGCAACCTTAACTTCCTTTTCCTTACCTTTTACGACAGGAACGGTTTTATTGCCTTTAATTTGATAATTATCAGGTAAAATTTGAGCTTTTTCAAAGTTATTAAAACCATAGTCAAATAATTTTTTCGTCTCATCAAATCTTGCTTTATAGCTGTTTGTTTTCATGACAACAGACAATAGACGTGTGTCGCCTTTTTTAATCGTACCCGTAAATGCAAAACCAGCTAGATCTGTAGATCCTGTTTTTAATCCGTCTACACCTTGATACCCGTATACAAGGTCAGGAAGCATCCAGTTCCAGTTTTCCATTTTGATTTTATCATCTGTACCATCACGGAAAATTTTTCTAGGAATACTTGCCGTTTCAAGTACTTCCGGGTAATCATTGATTAAACGGAAAGCAAGTATAGCAGTAGAGCGAGCACTCATCATGTTTTCTTCATTTGCATCTCCAGCTGCATGCTTGCCTATCAAGTCTTTGTTGTTCAGCCCAGTGGAATTAACAAAATGATAATCTTTCATACCTAACTCTTTTGCTTTATCGTTCATTTTCTGTACGAATTCAGCTTCAGAACCAGCCAACAATTCAGCTAATGCAATGGTTGCACCATTTGCTGAATAGATCGCCATCGCCTCATATAGTTCACGAACCGTATACTGCTCATCTACTCTTAATGGAACGTTAGAAAGTCCGCGATTCTGTGAGATCTTATGTACGTGATCAGAGATACGCGTTTTTTGATCCCATGAAATTTTGTTTTTCTTGATCGCTTCTAATAAAAGATATTCGGTCATCATTTTAGTCATACTTGCAGGTGGAAGAAGCATATCTACATTTTTCTGATATAAAATTTTCCCCGTTTCACCATCGACCAAAATAGCAGCTTCAGCATTCACATCTAATGTGGGTGCTGCACTTGCTGATTGAGAAAAACTAAACAAACTTCCAATAACAAAAGAAAATACTAGCGTCATCGCTAATAATTGTTTTATCTTGCTGTTCAAAAAACTGCACCTCCATACCCATTTACACAACCGTTATTGTAACATACCCATTTTCAAAAAAATAGACAGAGGATAACCCTCTGTCCTAAAAATGCGCCTTTAGACCGAATAATTTGGTGCTTCTTTTGTAATTTGCACTTGGTGAGGGTGACTTTCTCGAAGACCAGCACCCGTAATTTTTACAAAACGGGAATCATTTTGCAATTCATCGATGGTTGCTGTGCCACAATAGCCCATTCCTGAACGAATACCGCCGATAAGTTGATAAATCGTATCAGCGAGAGGTCCTTTGTACGGCACGCGTCCCTCGATCCCTTCTGGTACAAGCTTTTTATTATTTTCCTGGAAATAACGGTCACTGCTTCCACGCTCCATCGCGCCAACAGAACCCATTCCGCGATAAACTTTGAACTGTCTGCCTTGGAAGATTTCACGGTCTCCAGGGCTTTCAGAAACTCCTGCAAGCATACTTCCAAGCATAACTGCATGTCCACCTGCAGCGATCGCTTTAACGATGTCACCAGAATACTTAATTCCTCCATCAGCGATAATCGGAACACCATATTTTTTCGCTTCTGTCGCACAGTCATAAACAGCGGTCACTTGAGGAACACCTACACCCGCAACAACTCGAGTCGTACATATCGAACCTGGTCCGATTCCAACCTTTACAACACTTGCCCCAGCTTCAATCAAATCACGAGTTGCTTCTGGAGTCGCAACATTTCCTGCAATAATCGTTAAATCAGGATAATGGTCTCTTACTTCTCTTACTTTTTGCAAAACGCCTTCTGAATGGCCATGTGCAGTATCTATAACAATGGCATCTACGCCCGATTCAACCAACTTTTCAACTCTTAGAAGGGCATCTTTCGTTACACCTACTGCAGCACCAACAAGAAGTCGGCCTTGAGAGTCTTTTGCTGAGTTAGGGAACTCGATTACTTTTTCAATATCCTTGATGGTGATAAGACCTTGCAGGATCCCCTCTTCATCTACTAATGGCAGCTTTTCAATCTTATATTTTTGAAGCGTTTTTTCAGCTTCCTTTAATGTAGTACCAACAGGAGCAGTTACTAAATTCTCCTTCGTCATCACATCTGAAATCTTTATGGAGTAATCTTGGATGAATCGCAAGTCACGGTTTGTAAGGATGCCAACCAATTTTTTATCTGCATCAACAATTGGAACGCCGCTAATACGAAACTTCCCCATTAGATGTTCTGCATCAAAAACTTGGTGCTCTGGCGTTAAATAGAATGGATTGGTAATTACTCCACTCTCTGAGCGTTTAACACGGTCTACTTGCTCTGCTTGTTCTTCGATAGACATATTCTTATGAACAATACCTAGTCCACCTTGACGCGCCATTGCAATGGCCATGTTTGCTTCTGTTACCGTGTCCATTCCTGCACTAATAATCGGAATGTTCAATTGAACGGAATCAGATAATCTTGTTTTAATGGAAACTTCCCCCGGAAGAACCGAAGACTTTGCAGGAATCAATAACACATCATCAAACGTTAAACCCTCTTTTGCAAACTTGTCTTGCCACATACCGCAACCACCCCTTCAATTTTATCATCCAGAAAAATATTATTTGTAGATTATCAACTGGGTAAACTAGTGTCAAGGAATACAAGATATGTTCGATTTTTCAAATAATTTAAATTAGAGGAGGAAAATAGCTTATGGTGATTATAAATAATAGCTGGCCTTTGTTTGATATGTTCTTCTCCTCACAAAAAACACAGCGTTTTCTAGCCAAACAGTATGAAAAGTTGAACGTAAAAGACTATAACGGAAAGAGCTTTGATAATACGTATGGCTTTATTTACTATATTGAACATGGAAAAAATTATTATCAGTTAGCTGATCAAGCCCCTGTTGAATTAAAACCCGTGATGCTGTTTTATGGTATGACTCAGCTTATGAAGGCTTGTATATTGTGCGCTGATCCCGATTATCCAGATTCCAGTGCCGTACTGGCACACGGCCTTTCTACAAGAAAACGAAAGAAAAGAAGTTATGAATTTCTTCTGGATGAAGTGAGAGTCCAAAAAACTGGTTTATTTAATCATTTTTGTGAAAAATTGTTTCACATGAAACACATTGAAGGTGAAAAATTTTTGATGGATCATTTGCTTCAAATGGTTCCTGAACTTGGTCCACTTTACAAACAAATGAATGGTTCCATACACCAAGTGAAAATGATCAATCAAACTTCCCATTCCTTTACCATTGCAAAAGATGTCTCTAGCCTTTTACATATGTCTAATGAACGGTTTGTGGATTATATCGAAAGTTATTTCAATTCCAGAATAACATTTGAGACTTCAAAAGAATATACTAATCAGTTCATGGTGCATGTTTTAGAACCACTTACACCTTTTCACTGTTTTCCATTCAGCTATCACATAAGCGAAGAAGCATACTACTTTCCAGTTAACCGGGAACTTTTGCAATTACCCCATATGAATGAATTGATGGTTCATTATGTACTCTTATACAACCTAAGTATGATTAGTCGATATGATACAGAATGGTGGAGCGAACTATTCCACACGTATTCTTCCGAGGAACTGCCATTTATAAATCAGTTCCTAAATATAACAAGCATAAAAATCCCTTACCTATTCGGTCAATTGCTTCATACAAAAAATACACTTTAAATGACTCTTGTTAGATGTCGATTTGTCGAAAAGTTTATAAAACCTAAAATCCGTACTTACACCTTTAAAATGCAAAGAAGAAGATGGTGTTGACCATCTTCCTCATTTTTTCTTTTATATCTCATTGATTCTTTTTAAACACAAAAAAAGAAGATGGATATTCATCCATCTTCCTCATTGCTCAGCGACGTCCTACTCTAACAGGGGGAGACCCCCAACTACCATCGGCGCTGAAGAGCTTAACTTCCGTGTTCGGTATGG
>NZ_JAHVJO010000011.1 GCF_019801215.1 Fictibacillus nanhaiensis
TTTTAAGGATAAGCCCTCGACCGATTAGTATCTGTCAGCTCCACGTGTCACCACGCTTCCACACCAGACCTATCAACCTCATCATCTCTAAGGGGTCTTACTCACTTAACGTGATGGGAAATCTCATCTTGAGGGGGGCTTCATGCTTAGATGCTTTCAGCACTTATCCCGTCCACACGTAGCTACCCAGCTATGCCCCTGGCGGAACAACTGGTACACCAGCGGTGTGTCCATCCCGGTCCTCTCGTACTAAGGACAGCTCCTCTCAAATTTCCTGCGCCCGCGACGGATAGGGACCGAACTGTCTCACGACGTTCTGAACCCAGCTCGCGTACCGCTTTAATGGGCGAACAGCCCAACCCTTGGGACCTACTTCAGCCCCAGGATGCGATGAGCCGACATCGAGGTGCCAAACCTCCCCGTCGATGTGGACTCTTGGGGGAGATAAGCCTGTTATCCCCAGGGTAGCTTTTATCCGTTGAGCGATGGCCCTTCCATGCGGAACCACCGGATCACTAAGCCCGACTTTCGTCCCTGCTCGACTTGTAGGTCTCGCAGTCAAGCTCCCTTGTGCCTTTACACTCTGCGAATGATTTCCAACCATTCTGAGGGAACCTTTGGGCGCCTCCGTTACTGTTTAGGAGGCGACCGCCCCAGTCAAACTGCCCACCTGACACTGTCTCCGAACCGGATCACGGTCCAAGGTTAGAATTTCAATACAGCCAGGGTAGTATCCCACCGACGCCTCCACCGAAGCTGGCGCTCCGGCTTCTCAGGCTCCTACCTATCCTGTACAAGCTGTACCAAAATCCAATATCAAGTTGCAGTAAAGCTCCATGGGGTCTTTCCGTCCTGTCGCGGGTAACCTGCATCTTCACAGGTACTATAATTTCACCGGGTCTCTCGTTGAGACAGTATCCAAGTCGTTACACCTTTCGTGCGGGTCGGAACTTACCCGACAAGGAATTTCGCTACCTTAGGACCGTTATAGTTACGGCCGCCGTTTACTGGGGCTTCAATTCAGAGCTTCTCCGTAAGGATAACCCCTCCTCTTAACCTTCCAGCACCGGGCAGGTGTCAGCCCCTATACTTCACCTTGCGGTTTCGCAGAGACCTGTGTTTTTGCTAAACAGTCGCTTGGATCTATTCACTGCGGCTCTCTCGGGCGATAAACCCTATCAGAGCACCCCTTCTCCCGAAGTTACGGGGTCATTTTGCCGAGTTCCTTAACGAGAGTTCTCCCGATCATCTTAGGATTCTCTCCTCGCCTACCTGTGTCGGTTTGCGGTACGGGCACCTCTTTCCTCACTAGAGGCTTTTCTTGGCAGTGTAGGATCAGGGACTTCGGTACTAAAATTTCCCTCGCCATCACAGCTCAGCCTTCACGTTGGACGGATTTGCCTATCCAACAGCCTAACTGCTTAGACGCACTATTCCATCAGTGCGCTCACCCTACCTTACTGCGTCCCCCCATTGTTCAAACGGAAAGGAGGTGGTACAGGAATATCAACCTGTTATCCATCGCCTACGCTTTTCAGCCTCGGCTTAGGCCCCGACTAACCCTGAGCGGACGAGCCTTCCTCAGGAAACCTTAGGCTTTCGATGGACAAGATTCTCACTTGTCTTTCGCTACTCATACCGGCATTCTCACTTCAAAGCGCTCCACCAGTCCTTCCGGTCTGACTTCACTGCACTTCGAACGCTCCCCTACCCCTGTACCATGTGGTACAAGCCATAGCTTCGGTGATACGTTTAGCCCCGTTACATTTTCGGCGCAGAGTCACTCGACCAGTGAGCTATTACGCACTCTTTAAATGGTGGCTGCTTCTAAGCCAACATCCTGGTTGTCTGGGCAACTCCACATCCTTTGCCACTTAACGTATACTTTGGGACCTTAGCTGATGGTCTGGGCTGTTTCCCTTTTGACTACGGATCTTATCACTCGCAGTCTGACTCCCGCGGATAATTCTCTGGCATTCGGAGTTTGACTGAATTCGGTAACCCTGTGGGGGCCCCTAGTCCAATCAGTGCTCTACCTCCAGGAATCTTGCCGCGAGGCTAGCCCTAAAGCTATTTCGGGGAGAACCAGCTATCTCCGTGTTCGATTGGCATTTCACCCCTACCCACACCTCATCCCCGCACTTTTCAACGTGCGTGGGTTCGGGCCTCCATTCAGTGTTACCTGAACTTCACCCTGGACATGGGTAGATCACACGGTTTCGGGTCTACGACCACGTACTATGTCGCCCTATTCAGACTCGCTTTCGCTGCGGCTCCGTCTTATCAACTTAACCTTGCACGGGATCGTAACTCGCCGGTTCATTCTACAAAAGGCACGCCGTCACCCGTTAATGGGCTCCGACTACTTGTAGGCACACGGTTTCAGGATCTATTTCACTCCCCTTCCGGGGTGCTTTTCACCTTTCCCTCACGGTACTGGTTCACTATCGGTCACTAGGAAGTATTTAGCCTTGGGAGATGGTCCTCCCGGATTCCGACGGGGTTTCACGTGTCCCGCCGTACTCAGGATCCACTCTGGAGGGAACGAAGTTTCAGCTACAGGGCTGTTACCTTCTTCGGCTGGCCTTTCCAGACCACTTCACCTACTTCGTTCCTTTGTAACTCCGTATAGAGTGTCCTACAACCCCAGAGGGCAAGCCCTCTGGTTTGGGCTGATTCCGTTTCGCTCGCCGCTACTCAGGAAATCGCATTTGCTTTCTCTTCCTCCGGGTACTTAGATGTTTCAGTTCCCCGGGTCTGCCTTCTCATACCCTATGTATTCAGATATGGATACCATCCCATTACGGATGGTGGGTTCCCCCATTCGGAAATCCCCGGATCAATGCTTACTTACAGCTCCCCGAGGCATATCGGTGTTCGTCCCGTCCTTCTTCGGCTCCTAGTGCCAAGGCATCCACCGTGCGCCCTTTCTAGCTTAACCTTATA
>NZ_JAHVJO010000012.1 GCF_019801215.1 Fictibacillus nanhaiensis
TTGAACTGCACCCCGTCAAGTAGACAGATGAAATAATAAAACACTCTAAGCGGCTTCAACTCTATATTCTATAGGGCTGAGGCCGTTTAGTCGTTTTTGATATCTTTCATAATTATAAAAATGAATATACTCATCTATCGCGAGGGACAGGTCTTCAAATGTATTATATTTATGTAAGTAATACTTCTCGCACTTGAGGGTTCCCCAGAACGATTCCATGGGACCGTTATCTATACACCTACCCACGCGTGACATGCTTTGGGTCATATTGGCTTGATCCACCATGCGTTTGAACCCATGAGAAGTATATTGAAAGCCTCGATCACTGTGAATAAGCGGTTGTTCTTCCTCTAACTGTTCCATAGCTCGGTCTAGCGTTTGGAACACGAGGCTATTATTATTCGAATGTCCTACTACATAGCTTACGATTGATCCATCATACAAATCTAATATGGCACTTAAATAAGCTTTCTTTTGTGAACCGTATTTTAATTCTGTGACATCCGTTACCCATTTTGTATTCTTCTTTTCTGCTGTGAATTCACGATTTAGCACATTCTCCGCCACATGTTGGGGGATTGAACGCTTAAATCTACTCTTCTTTTTTCGTATCACGCACTGAATATCCGCCACACTCATCAGCCTATAGATCCGTTTAGGATTAAAGTTCTGGTTTAAGATGCGATTTATATTCATAGTCATTCGACGATAGCCGTAGATGCCCTCCACTTTCTTATGGAGAGCTTTCAGCTCTTCTATAATCTCAATATTCTGCAGCTCTTGCTCAGAAGGCGTTCGGTTTAGCCACTTATAATAGGCAGCTCGTGAGAGGCCTGCAATTTCACAAAGCAAAAGAATACTTACTTTTTCTTTAACATGTAATTCCTGAATGGCCCTATATTTATTTTCATTTGGAATATAGGCTACTTTTGCCTCCTTTCGATCTCCTCTAACTTTTTTAAGAATGCATTTTCCGCCCGTAACCGTTCATTCTCTCGTTCTAATCTTTTCATCTGTAACTTAAATGCCTCATCAGGTGTTAACTCATTTTCTTGCTTTGTTCTTCCACGCTTATCTTTAAGTGCTTCGTCTCCATCTTTTTCAAACTTCCTTACCCATTGATACACCTGTTGGTAGGAGACCTTGTATGTTTCAGCTATTTTCTGATAATCCTTCCCGTTCTCCAAACAAGAAAGTACAATCTGTCTTCGTTCATCCTGTGTCGTTTTTCTTCCTTTAGTCATAGAGCTCGTCCTTCCCAAAGACGTATCTTTAAGTTCTTTATGACTATTATACTTTTTAATCCACTTTTTGAGGACGGAGGTACTTGAAATATCATACATACTTATAAGTTCAGTTTGTGAGTATTGACCGGACAAATAAGCCCTTACAGCTGTGATCTTGAGCTCTTTAGAGTAGGCCTTCCAAGCTCCTGAAGGTCTCAAACTTTCAAGTCCCTCTTTTTGAAATTGATTCATCCATTTCTTCAATGAGTTTTTTGAAATTCCGAATTCTTTACATAGTGCTCTTACTGAATAATTACCATGTTCATAAGTGAGCAACACATTATACTTAAACTCTTTAGAATACCCCATAAATAAAACTCCCCTTAAGGTAAAACAGATTTTTTATTTCATCTGTCTACCTAAAGGGGAGCATATCA
>NZ_JAHVJO010000013.1 GCF_019801215.1 Fictibacillus nanhaiensis
AAACAAGAGCAAGTCAAACACTTTTATGGAGAGTTTGATCCTGGCTCAGGATGAACGCTGGCGGCGTGCCTAATACATGCAAGTCGAGCGAATGATGAGGAGCTTGCTCCTCTGATTTAGCGGCGGACGGGTGAGTAACACGTGGGTAATCTGCCTGTAAGACGGGGATAACTCCGGGAAACCGGGGCTAATACCGGATAATAAGAGAGGAAGCATTTCCTCTTTTTGAAAGTCGGTTTCGGCTGACACTTACAGATGAGCCCGCGGCGCATTAGCTAGTTGGTGAGGTAACGGCTCACCAAGGCGACGATGCGTAGCCGACCTGAGAGGGTGATCGGCCACACTGGGACTGAGACACGGCCCAGACTCCTACGGGAGGCAGCAGTAGGGAATCTTCGGCAATGGGCGAAAGCCTGACCGAGCAACGCCGCGTGAGCGATGAAGGCCTTCGGGTCGTAAAGCTCTGTTGTTAGAGAAGAACAAGTACGAGAGTAACTGCTCGTACCTTGACGGTACCTAACCAGAAAGCCACGGCTAACTACGTGCCAGCAGCCGCGGTAATACGTAGGTGGCAAGCGTTATCCGGAATTATTGGGCGTAAAGCGCGCGCAGGCGGTCTCTTAAGTCTGATGTGAAAGCCCACGGCTCAACCGTGGAGGGTCATTGGAAACTGGGAGACTTGAGTGCAGGAGAGAAAAGTGGAATTCCACGTGTAGCGGTGAAATGCGTAGAGATGTGGAGGAACACCAGTGGCGAAGGCGGCTTTTTGGCCTGTAACTGACGCTGAGGCGCGAAAGCGTGGGGAGCAAACAGGATTAGATACCCTGGTAGTCCACGCCGTAAACGATGAGTGCTAGGTGTTGGGGGGTTCCACCCTCAGTGCTGAAGTTAACACATTAAGCACTCCGCCTGGGGAGTACGACCGCAAGGTTGAAACTCAAAGGAATTGACGGGGGCCCGCACAAGCAGTGGAGCATGTGGTTTAATTCGAAGCAACGCGAAGAACCTTACCAGGTCTTGACATCCTCTGACCACTCTAGAGATAGAGCTTTCCCCTTCGGGGGACAGAGTGACAGGTGGTGCATGGTTGTCGTCAGCTCGTGTCGTGAGATGTTGGGTTAAGTCCCGCAACGAGCGCAACCCTTGACCTTAGTTGCCAGCATTCAGTTGGGCACTCTAAGGTGACTGCCGGTGACAAACCGGAGGAAGGTGGGGACGACGTCAAATCATCATGCCCCTTATGACCTGGGCTACACACGTGCTACAATGGGTGGTACAAAGGGTTGCGAAGCCGCGAGGCCAAGCCAATCCCAAAAAGCCACTCTCAGTTCGGATTGTAGGCTGCAACTCGCCTACATGAAGCCGGAATTGCTAGTAATCGCGGATCAGCATGCCGCGGTGAATACGTTCCCGGGCCTTGTACACACCGCCCGTCACACCACGAGAGTTTGTAACACCCGAAGTCGGTGGGGTAACCCTTTTGGGAGCCAGCCGCCGAAGGTGGGACAGATGATTGGGGTGAAGTCGTAACAAGGTAGCCGTATCGGAAGGTGCGGCTGGATCACCTCCTTTCTATGGAGATTATGAAACAGCTTCGACTGTTTCGTAAG
>NZ_JAHVJO010000014.1 GCF_019801215.1 Fictibacillus nanhaiensis
TAAATCAGAGGAGCAAGCTCCTCATCATTCGCTCGACTTGCATGTATTAGGCACGCCGCCAGCGTTCATCCTGAGCCAGGATCAAACTCTCCATAAAAGTGTTTGACTTGCTCTTGTTTAATACTGACGGAATTAATTTAATTCCTTACCTATTTCTTTTGTTCAGTTTTCAAAGAACTTTTTAAGCAATAAAAAAGAAAATGTCAGAAACATTTTCTGAAAAATGGTGGAGCTTAGCGGGATCGAACCGCTGACCTCCTGCGTGCAAGGCAGGCGCTCTCCCAGCTGAGCTAAAGCCCCAAATATCATAATAGTATATAATGGTCGGGAAGACAGGATTTGAACCTGCGACCCCCTGGTCCCAAACCAGGTGCTCTACCAAGCTGAGCCACTTCCCGTAAAAAAATAAAAAAATATGGCGCGCCCTGAGAGATTCGAACTCCCGACCTTTTGATTCGTAGTCAAACACTCTATCCAGCTGAGCTAAGGGCGCATGTATGTGGTGCCGAGGACCGGAATCGAACCGGTACGGTAGTCACCTACCGCAGGATTTTAAGTCCTGTGCGTCTGCCAGTTCCGCCACCCCGGCACATACAATAACTTTTTGGAGCGGAAGACGGGATTCGAACCCGCGACCCCAACCTTGGCAAGGTTGTATTCTACCACTGAACTACTTCCGCAAACACATTATTTTTTTTAAAAGGAAATTGGTGCGGGTGAAGGGACTCGAACCCCCACGTCAAAGACACTAGATCCTAAGTCTAGCGCGTCTGCCAATTCCGCCACACCCGCGTTAAAAATGGTGAGCCATGAAGGACTCGAACCTTCGACCCTCTGATTAAAAGTCAGATGCTCTACCGACTGAGCTAATGGCTCTTGCAAAATGGTGCCGGCTAGAGGACTTGAACCCCCAACCTACTGATTACAAGTCAGTTGCTCTACCAATTGAGCTAAACCGGCAAGTAAGTAAATGGTGGAGGATGACGGGTTCGAACCGCCGACCCCCTGCTTGTAAGGCAGGTGCTCTCCCAGCTGAGCTAATCCTCCATATGAAATTTCCAGCCTAGCGACGTCCTACTCTGACAGGGGGAGACCCCCAACTACCATCGGCGCTGAAGAGCTTAACTTCCGTGTTCGGTATGGGAACGGGTGTGACCTCTTCGCCATCATCACTAGACCAGAAAGCGAGTAATTTATCTCGACAAGATAAAATTATACTCTATGTATTTGTTAATTGCAAGAGATTTTTTTGATTTTATAAATCAATTATTGCTCTCTCAAAACTAGATACGACGTTTCCAAACGTTTCATGCTTTTAAGGATAAGCCCTCGACCGATTAGTATCTGTCAGCTCCACGTGTCACCACGCTTCCACACCAGACCTATCAACCTCATCATCTCTAAGGGGTCTTACTCACTTAACGTGATGGGA
>NZ_JAHVJO010000015.1 GCF_019801215.1 Fictibacillus nanhaiensis
CCGCCGAAGGTGGGACAGATGATTGGGGTGAAGTCGTAACAAGGTAGCCGTATCGGAAGGTGCGGCTGGATCACCTCCTTTCTATGGAGATTATGAAACAGCTTCGACTGTTTCGTAAGCACACCTATTCTTCTTTTGTTCAGTTTTGAAGGAACTTGTTTTCCTTTATGGGCCTATAGCTCAGCTGGTTAGAGCGCACGCCTGATAAGCGTGAGGTCGATGGTTCGAGTCCATTTAGGCCCACCATTTTCATATAACCCATATTTATGGGGCTTTAGCTCAGCTGGGAGAGCGCCTGCCTTGCACGCAGGAGGTCAGCGGTTCGATCCCGCTAAGCTCCACCATTGCACATCTTACGAGATGATGCCTTTTTTTGACGCTAAATACGATTGTTCTTTGAAAACTAGATATCGACATCCAAACAAAGTAATGCAAGGCAGATAGATATATTGATCTGCGCCAAAGCAAGAATCTTTGATGTGTATGCATCAATAAGTTACGAGAAGCGAGAAGTTCGAGGCGACAAAGTTTTGGAGGAGCGGAGTGTATTTTTATACATGAGCACCGAAAGAACGAAGTCAACGAAGAAGTTCGATGTTTATCGTAAGTTATAAGGTTAAGCTAGAAAGGGCGCACGGTGGATGCCTTGGCACTAGGAGCCGAAGAAGGACGGGACGAACACCGATATGCCTCGGGGAGCTGTAAGTAAGCATTGATCCGGGGATTTC